>NZ_JAQZAJ010000001.1 GCF_028737195.1 Pseudovibrio exalbescens
ACAATCACAAAAGCCCCCGACGCATCATGCGCGGGGGCTTTTTGCATTCCAAAACAAAAACAAAGACAATCAGCTTGAACGCGAAACCACGATGTGCGAGCGTTGCAACTCGACTTCCATCGATTTTAAAGCACTCTTTTCTATTTCCACGATCTGACAAATGATTATGCAAGCGCCCTTCAGACTTCGGCTAGACACACTCGAAATCCCTGTCAGCAATCTGGACCGGTCCCGCGACTGGTACGCCTCCGTTTTTGACCTGACGCCCACTTGGGCTGATGATCTCCATTGCCAGCTTTCTTCAAAAAATGATCTCGGGCTCCGGTTCCTACTGGTTGCAGCGGGGTGTGAAGACAGGCTTGCGTTCCAGAACGTTGCAACCGGTGTCGTTCACAGCTTTGCGGATCTGGAAGTTGATGATCTTGAAGGGTTCCACGCGGCTTTGCGGGCGAAGGGCATAACTGTGCCAGACCTCAGGGATCCAGAGTACGACTGGGCACCGAAGGGGTTTGCGCTGCAGGATCCTGATGGCAACCGTTTCGGCATCTTTTCATTGAAAAGCGATTGAGACCATAGGCAGCAGCTTTGGTTGCAAACCGACCGTGAGGCAGGAGCGTTTATGATGTGTTGGTGGGCATGCTAGCAACAATTAAAGTCTCCAGCATCAAGCAGAACAAACAGACACAAAAGCCCCCGACGCTTCCAGCGCGGGGGCTTTTTGCATTCCAAAACAAAAACAAACACCCAACAAAACATGCATGATATGCGCATTACATGAGCAGTCCAGCCATCAGGCTTGTGGGGCGGCTTTGGGCGCGCGCCGTGGTAGCCTTATCGCCGGGCCTAATCAGGCTGGCTGGGGCTTGTGCGGCCCGCGTGGGAGGATTTTGCTGGTAGCGGTTTGGTTCGTGTTGTTGTCCTTTCGACGAGCCGGCGGCCTACGTGGAAAGCGAACATTGCAAAGTCATTCGTCGTTTTATCTTGCAGCCTAACAACCAAGCTGGCGGGCAGGCCTAACCGAACTGGCACAAGATCTGATGGCGATTGCGTCGGATTTTTTTCGCCTCAACTACTGCTTCATGGAGGGGCTTGCCAAGTGGAAACAGGGTTCTCTCCATTGGAAGCTCGAGATGGTTTTGGCACTATTTTCTGTGCTGTGGCAGGGACCAGGTTCGAGCCCATCCTGTTGGTATTTAAGGGGGTAGGGCGCTTTGCTCACTGAAACAACTGTATGAGCGCCGAGTTCAGACCAGTTTGACGTGTTGAGATTCCTCATTCGCCATCGTCTGTCATCGCTTCTTCACAGGCTAATTGGCGTTTCCACAATGATTGCAAATATTCGCCTTGAAATCCGGCGCTTAGGTGGGTATCTACGCGGTCAAGGACACGTGGCCGAGTGGTCGAAGGCGCTCCCCTGCTAAGGGAGTAGGCCCGGAAGGGTCTCGAGGGTTCGAATCCCTCCGTGTCCGCCACTTGCCCCCGCGAAAGCGTTCTCCCGATCCGGCTGCGGCCGGATTTTTCAGTTGTATTCGGGGGTTATGCGGGAGGGGCTGAGCACTGGCCCCGGAGCCAGAAGCCTCGGAAGCGGTCTCTCCGGGCCGATATTCTCTGGACCTGATGACTGCGCCGATTTGGTGAATTTCTTATAAGTCCTTGTAAGAGAGAAAGAAAATCCAGCGTCGGAAATTGCTTGGATTGGGGTCGCGTTAGCGTCTGTTACGACCGGTTTCGGAATTTCTCAGGCCATGGCCCGTTCGAGCCTTTGCTTCCGACGCTCCCAATCGGGCATCACCTTGTCGAGAAGGTCAAAGAACGCCGCCCCGTGATGAGGCTCGGCCACATGGCAGAGTTCATGGGTGATCACGTAGTCAATGGCGTCGACAGGGGCCTGAACCAGACGACGATTGAGTAGCAAACGTCCGGCCGGTGACATGGACCCCCATCGCTGCCGGGTCTGGCGTACGATGAGACCCATCGGCCTGAATGCCTCGGGATCCGGGAACAGACCGAGACAGAGTTCGATCCGTTCCGGAAACTTGATGTGGGCCCGGTCCCGGTACCATGCCTCGACCAGTTCGCGTGTCACCTCCGGCCTGGTCGGTCGGTGAGTCTGCACGACGATGAAGCCGCGGATCAGCTTCACGCTTTCCTGAACATGCGGGACGACCTTCAGCCGGTATTGGCGCCCGAGGTAGAGATGAGTCTCCCCTGCGACGAACCTGCGCTCCGGCGTGCGCGGCAGGAACTGGGAGAAGTACCGCTGCTGCCTTGTCACCCATGCCGCGCGCTTCCGCAGCTTGGCTTCGATGGCGTCTAGTGTCGCGTCCTCCGGGGCCGCGATCACCACCGACGCATCCGGCTCGACGGCGATTTCCAGTGTCTTCCTCCTGCGCCGGACAATCTCGTACTGGATCTCCTGTTCGCCGTACCGCAGGCAGTGCAACTCCCGTGTCATGCCGCGAACCGGGCCCGCGCAAGATCCATAATCTTGAGTTCGAGATCGTCGAGCACTTCTACGGGCAGGTCGATGTCCTTCTCGTCGCGCAGGACATCGAAGAAGTAGTCATCAATGGCGTTGCGCAGATTGTTCTGGGCCACCTCATTCGACCAGATATCCACGATCAGGTGCGATTTGATGATGTCGATGATCTGTTGAGCGATCGCTGCGACCTCGACGCCGGTCACTGAATCATCGCCCTTGGTCTTGAGCTGACCATCTAGGACGCCGAAGAAGGCCTGCGCATCCTCATCGCCCCTAATGCTCTCCGGAACATCCCGCCCCCGATCCTTGCGGGCCACCTTGCTCGCGAGATCCACGACACTGTTGAGGTATTCGCGCTCGGAGAGCCGCTTTTCGCGGTAGGCCCGGATGGTCTCTTCGAGCAGCTCGGAGAACTGTTTGTAGAACGTCGGGTCCTCATCCATCTTCTCGGTGATTGCCCGCCGGGTCGCACTGGCGATGCGATCGGCCTTTGAGGCCTCGGAAACCCCCGTTTCCTCGATGACAGCCTTAAGCGCGTCGGGATCGTTGATGTTAACCACCTCGATGATGGTCTCCGCCGGCATTGCCACGACGTGGTCATCAAGGAGCTTCTGGATCTTCGGCTCGAACTCGCGGACATCGACCGTCTCCTGGTAGCGGAGCTGGACCGAGCGCTTGAGTTCGGAGAACTGTTTCCAGTCGCGTTTCAGGGAATCGATCTTGGCCTCGTCAAAGACGTCGAAGAGCTTGTCGGACGAGAGCAAGATGTGCAGGCACCGGCTGAAGGCTTTGAGGCGCGCGTAGAACTCGTGCCGTAGCGCCTCATCGGCGAGGTGCTGTTCGAACTGCTCCATGTCCTTCTTGTTCCGGACAGGCTTGAACAGGTCCCAGAGCTGGTCGTGCAGCTGGGGCAGCTTGCGGATTTCCTCGCGGACGTCATGAACCGTTCCGGCGAGGTCGGCCGCCTCGTAGCCTTCGAAGGCGCTGTATGTCGTCAGCGCACTGTCCAGCTCGCCCAGCAGCCCCTCATAGTCGACGATGAAGCCGAACTGCTTCTCAGTGCCGCCGTCTTCATACAGCCTGTTCACACGCGCAATTGCTTGCAGGAGGTTGTGCTCCTTCAAGGACTTGCAGACGTAAAGCACCGTGTTCCGAGGTGCGTCGAAGCCGGTGAGGAGCTTTGAGACGACGATCAGGATCTCCGGATCGCCGGAGCCCTTGAAG
The DNA here is from genome assembly GCF_028737195.1 of Pseudovibrio exalbescens. GTDB lineage: Bacteria > Pseudomonadota > Alphaproteobacteria > Rhizobiales > Stappiaceae > Pseudovibrio > Pseudovibrio zosterae. Next base: position 3,707 of record NZ_JAQZAJ010000001.1, read on the forward strand.
GCATCGATGATCTGTCGGTTGTACTCGTCCTCGGTCTTGTACCGCGCCATCATCTTTGACCAAAATTTCCGCACGAGATCCTTCGATTCTTGATCGACCTCCTCGTTGCCCTCGTTCTCGTCCGGCGGGGAGATGACAATGGCACTCGAGACGTGGCCGATCTCGTCGAGAACCTCCTTGAAGCGGACCGCCGCCGCCTTAGACGGGGCAACGAGCTGCGCCTTGAAGCCGGTCCCTTGCCAGTGCTGGCGATAGTGCTCGGAGATGTCGAAGGCCTTTGCTTGGATGGCCTGGTCGGTCTTGGCCAACGCGTCCATCCGAGAGAACTTGCGCTTCAGATCGCGCTTCTGGTTTTCGGTCAGCCCCTCGTTGATCTTGTCGAACCATCGGTCGATGACGGCACCCGAGACCTGCTGCTCGACAAGCCGCCCTTCGTAGAGCAGCGGCACGATGGCGCCGTCGGCGATCGCCTCGTCGATGGCGTAGCGGTGGATTAGCCGCCCGAAGGTCGACAGCGTGTTCTTCTCCTTCTTCAGCAGGGGCGTGCCGGTGAAGCCAAGGTAGCAGGCCTTAGGCAGAAGGCGTCGCATCTTGGCGGCGAACTGGCTGTGGCCGCCGTAGCGACCCGTCTGCGTCCTGTGGCTCTCGTCGATCAGCACGAAGATGTTCGGATCGCCGTCCGCCAGCTTGCTATGCTTCAGCGCAGTGTCGAACTTGTTGATGATCGTGGTGACCAGCGGAGCCTTGTTCTGGACAAGCTCCAGTAGGTGAGACCCGCTCGTAGCACGGACTGGCTCCAGATCGCAGGACTTGAAGGTGTCCTTGATCTGCTTGTCGAGATCGTCACGGTCCGTGACGATGATGATCCGCGGGTTTTCGATGCTGCGTTCGAGGGCGAGCGATCTCCCCAGCATGACCATTGTCAGCGACTTGCCTGAACCTTGGGTGTGCCAGATCACGCCGCCCTTGCGCGCGCCGCTGATATCGTGCTGCTTGACCGTCTCGACCGCGCGGCGGATTCCGAAGAACTGCTGGTGGCGCGCGACCTTGCGAATGCCGCCATCGAACACGGTGAAGCGGCGGATGAGATCGAGCAGCCGCGCGGGTCGGCACAGCGCGTACACCGTCCGATCTTGAACCGTGACCGCGCGGTCTCCTTCTGCCTCCATTGAGTCGAAGTAGACGCGCGCGCCGACGAAGTCGCCAGAAAAGATCGAGTCTTTTTCGGCCGCCGCAAGGACGCGGTTGGCGAAGGGCGCAATGGCCTCGTCGGTGTCTTCCTCGTCGCGCCATTCGGCCCAGAATTTAGACTTGGTCCCGACCGTCGCATAGCGCGCGCTGTTGCGGTTCATAGAGACCAGCAGCTGGGCGAAGTGGAAAAGCTGCGGGATGTTGTCTTCGTTCTGGTAGCCAATCAGCTGGCTGTCCGCCTTCTTCAGGCTTTCGGTCGGCCGCTTATTTTCGATCACCAGGATTGGAATACCATTCACGAAGGCAACGATGTCGCAGCGCTTGGTCTGGCTGGACGCGGTCCTCTCCACCGAAAACTCGGCAGTCACGTGGAAGACGTTGTTCTCAGGCTGGTCCCAGTCGATGTAGCGGAATGAGTAGCTCTTTGAGTCGCCGTCGATGGACTTCGTGATCGTCGTCCCGAGTACGAGCGTGTCGTAGATGTCCTGGTTCGTCCCACGGAGCCCCTTCAAACGGTCCGGCGTGGGTTTGAGCCGCCGCATCGCCTCGTGCGCGTCCTCAAGGTCAAAGCTGTATTCTCTTCCCCGATGCGTGAAGCGGTTGATGCGCATCAGCTGGTCGGCGAGCACGTCATCCAGCACCACGTTCCGCAGGCGCCCGCCGCGCAGGCGAAGCGCCTCCTCCTGCGACAGTGGGGTGAATCCAAGCGCAACCAGCAACTGAAGTGCTGGGACTTGAGATTGGTGTTTTTCGGCGGCGTTGAAGGTCATTTTCCGGTCACCACGAATTGCTTGAAGCCCGAGACGAGCTTTTCCGCCTGCTTCTGGGTGAGACCCCGTTTGCAGAACTGAGTGACACGCTGGGTATTGCCTGAGACCACATTGCGCTTGCTGCAGGTCACATCGAACTTCCCGCCTGCCACTGGCAAGATTGAGTGCGAGAATTCGTATGTCCCGCATTTGCCGACTTCGTTGCTGGATGCATCGACGGTCCAGTGCCCAGGGTAATCCAGCTTTTCGAGCGCGCGCCGCATCTCAAGAGCGCTGGTGTGCCGCTTGGCCGGATCGGGATGGACGGCCTTGAGGATGACGCGACGAACGGCTGCCGGGATGTGGCACCCGAAGTCCTTTGCCTGAAGCAGCTTCCCCGATGCGATGTCCTGTTCGTACTGCGTCGATCCGATGCTGGCGCGGACTGCTCGCAGGTGGTCCAGATGGATCAACAGCCTCGCCAGGGTCATCCCGACTTGGAAAATTTCCGAGCTGACGCCGATATTTCCTGTGGCCACGACCTCTGGTGCACGGTGAAGGACATAGGCGTTCGGGGCCGCAACCGGTGCGCCGTTGGACGAAACGCCAGTGATCCCGTAGTCGGACAGCATTGCCTGTTGCTGGGGCCCCAGCAGGATGTTCCCGGGCTTGATGTCGTTGTGATAGAAACTGCGGGCGTGGAGATACTCCAGCCCCTGCAGGATATCCCGCGCGATCCGCAGGACGGCAGGGAGAGGCAGATAACCAGACGGGTTCGCCAAGGTCTCGACCGAACCGTTAGGTTGGTAGTCCATGGCGAGGATAACGGCATGATCCCCGGCCACGGGAACAACATCGGCCTGGTGGATGTACACGAGGTTGTTGTGTTCAAGGCGGTTGCCGATCTGGGCTTCGCGCAGCCGCTCGTCGACCGACACCCCCGGCTGGAGGACTTTCACGGCATACTCACGCTGCACAGCGACGTCATGCGCGAGCCAGACCTCTCCGAAGCTGCCTGCACCGATCTTGCTGACCAGATGGTACTTGTAGAGGTTCATGCCGGGGCTGAGGGTTACGGGAACAAGCTGGTTCATGGGTGACGCAGCCCCCACCATGCTGCATTCACAGCGTCAGCCATCTTGGTGTCCCAATACTTTTCGGTCTTGCCGACACGGCTTTCTGCGTGCCGCTTGGTGTCTTTGCTGGTCGTCCCCATCGAGCCATAAATCTTGATTTCGACCGGGATGTCGCGATGGGCGCAGGCGAGGACGACAGCCGCGTCATTGTAGGCCGAACGGCGCTTTGCCTTCGTGTCCTGGCGAGTGAATTCGTTTTGCTTGATCATCACCTTGTTGATGCCCGGGTGCGCATCAAAGACCGCCAGAAGCTCGCGGTACATCCAGTCCAGCCGCTCGGCATCCGCATCCTCGGTGATTGATGCGGGGACAGATAGCTTGTTGTCGCTGGTGGCGTTCTCCAACACATAGGCCCCGCCAACCTCCGACACGACTGCGTACCGAGGGGCTTTAGGGTCGCCGCGAAATCCAAGAACCTTCATGCCAATTCCTTTTCTGAATTCACCCGCCACTCGCCCGTCAGCAGCTTTTGCATGAGGCCGCGTTTTTGCAGGGTGACCGCTTCAATCTCGCGCTCGGTCGCGGCGAGGTCGTCGCGTGCAGTGTTCAGGACGGCGGCGATGGCTTTCTGCTCGTCCAGCTCCGGCAATGGTAATTTCAGCGCGGCTAGGTCGTCGTAGTAGGTCCGTTGGCGCACGCTGCCGGAACCGCCGCTGTTGATGTAATGGGCCCACCAGGATGTTTTACGCAGGTGGTCGAGGTAATCGGGGTCGAGGCCATCGGCATTGCAGGCGAAGACGACATAGTCGGGGCTTACCAGCACCTCTTCATCGCGCTCGTTCATCGCGATGGAACCAACATTGATACGCATCGGATTGTAGGCGAAGGCGCGCGGGGGAAGGCGCTTGTAGCGGCTGATGTCACCGGCAATCGTCTGTTCGCGCATGGGTATGACGCCTTGGGCCTTGGTGACCCCCATTACGTAGTCGCGGCCGAGCCCCTTTGCCCCGTTTCGGGTGATCAGTTCATGTGTGACAGCGGCAAGGCGTGTCGGCACCCAATTGCGGCGCTGGTCGTCGAGGCGCAACACGCCGAAGAGCATCGCGTAGCGAAGTGCACCCAAGCGCTTGTCCTTCGCCGCGCGGAGAGTGGCGAGCTTTTCAAGCGCCTCGTCCCATGTCTTCAAGATTGCGGCAATCATGCGCTGTTCGGGCAGTGAAGGCAAAAGAACTTCCACATCTGAAAGGTCAGGCGCATGAATATGGACGACGGAATGACCTTTCCCGAAGCGAGCCTTTTGCCTGCATGCATGTTCAGAGTTTAGCGCGTGGGCGAGAAAAATTGGATCTTGGCCATGTTCGCGAAGAACTACAGTGTCACCACCTACGTAAGCTGGTTCCGGCCCAGTGTATGCAACAGCCTTGCCTATCTCGTGGAGTGTTTCCCCAGAAGCCGCAAAAACAATGTCTCCAGTTCTCAGGACCTGCGCTGCCGATGCGGCTTCGTGCAAAACCCGTGATTTGAGGCAGGCTGTCGTGTTGCCGTAAGTTGAGTAGATTTCTCCATAGCGCAGACACGGATAGCCATCTTCCGACAAGTCAGAACGGGAAATCCCCTTGCCTTTTAGGAATCTGCCAATCTGGCCGAGTCGAACCAACATCGTATTATCTGCCAATTGATCGTTGCCGTCATTGACGTCGTCGTCATGCATCAACACCGAGCTCCTTCAGGTATCCGGCCATTTTCACCCGGACGTCCGCCAGGTCGGCTTCGATCCGCAGGATGTCTTTCTGCACAGCCGCGACGTCGATTTCTTCCTCCGGCTCGAAGGTGTCGACGTAGCGGGGGATGTTGAGGTTGTAGCCGTTCTCGGCGATCTCCTCAGGTGCCGCCAGATGCGAATACCGCTCGACCTCGGCACGGGCGCCGTAGGTCTCCAGCACCTTGGCCACGTGTGCCTCGTCCATAACGTTCTGGGTCTTGCCCGGCGTGAACTCCTTGCTGGCGTCGATGAACAGCACATCGCGCCGCTCCGCGTTCGCACCGCCTTCTTCGCGGGAACGGTCGAAGATCAGGATGGCGACCGGGATCCCGGTGGTGGTGAACAGGTTGGCCGGCAATCCGACGACGGCGTCGAGCAGGTTCTCCTCGATCAACTGCTGACGGATGCGCCCCTCGGCCCCGGCCCGGAACAGCACGCCATGCGGCACGATCACCGCGACGCGGCCGGACTGGCGCTTGGCTATCTCGATCATGTGGGTGATGAAGGCGTAATCGCCCTTGGACTTGGGCGGCACACCGCGCCAGAAGCGGTTGTACTGGTCGCCGGCTGCGTCCTCCGCGCCCCATTTGTCGAGCGAGAACGGCGGATTGGCGAGCACTACGTCGAAGCGTTGGAGGTGGTCGGCCTCAACAAGCGCCGGGCTGTTGAGCGTGTCACACCATTCAATGCGGGCCGCGTCCGTTGCATGCAGGAACATGTTCATCCGGGCCAGCGCCAGTCAGCTGTGGATGACGCCGACGGCGCGCGATCACAAGGACGGGGCGACGACATTGGCGAACACGCCTGTGAACGGCCTGCTTGGCCGCCAGGTCCTGGCAACGCCGACGGTTGGGAGCGATATCTCCGAGCCGCGCCGGACGCTGAACCCAGCATTCGTCGAGGCTCTGATGGGCTGGCCCACCGGGTGGACCGCCTTCGGCTCTGCGGCAACGGCGTGGTCCCATTGGTTGCCGCGCATGCGCTCCGAACTCTCGCGGCTCAATTGCTGGCCGATGGATGAGGTGGCGACATGAAGCAATCGCGCCTCATGTCGCTGATCGAGTCCATCGCCAACGTTGCCGTCGGCTACGGCGTCGCGGTCATCACGCAGATCCTGATCTTCCCGGTGTTCGGGTTACAAACGACGCTCGCGCAGAACCTGAAAATGGGCGCGATCTTCACCGTCATATCGATAGCGCGGTCCTTCGCCCTGCGGCGGGTGTTCGAGGCGATACGAATGCGATGCGCCAAATGAGCAACCGCCGCCCCGGTGGGACGACGGTCATCTGTGTGTTGGACCGTGTGCGTCAGTCGCGGATAGCGTAGACGCGGCCTCGTCCGTCAACCTTTTCCGAGGTGATCGTCAGGCCGAGCTTCTTTTTCAGCGCGCCGGACATTGCCCCTCTCGCAGTGTGAGCTTGCCAATCGAGTGCCGCCATGATCTCTGCGATGGTTGCGCCGTTCGGCGCGCGCAGCATGGCGACGAGGGTGGCCTGCTTGGTGCCCTCGCGCGGCGTGCGGGTCTTGGGTGCTGTGTCCTCGGTCGGTTTGACCTGCGCGCTGTCAGTCTCGATGCCGATGGCGGCGAGGCCTGTGTCGGTGGCGATCAGCGTGATGCCGTGGCCGTCGCCGGTCTCGCGCCAGACATGCTCGCCTTTGCGCATGTTGGCATCGACCTCTTCGAGGAAGCCTTTTGCAAGCATCGCGCCGACCACCTTGGTGGCGGCCCCGCCGCGCAGGCTGTCGGGCAGCGGCAAGGCGATATGGCCGTCGCGTTGAGATGCGGCGCTGAGAATGATGGCTTGGGTGTCGGTGAGTTTGGTCATGTTTGCCTCCGGGTCTAAGCCGCGCGGGATGCGGGACTCTTCTACCGAGGCGAGCCCGCCGGTTGGCGGGCCGTAGGCGGCGAGTGGCGGCTCAGTCGTCGCGCGCGATCAGGGCAAGGAGGACGGCCGCCATGCCGCCGAGGTATTCACTGCGGCGAAACACGATCTCGTCGATCTCGCTCGCGGTGTTGATGGTTGGGTCGACCTGAAGGTCGCTGCCGATGTGCGGCATCAGGCGGGTGGCTTCGCGGTTGTAGCGCTCTGCAAGCGTGCTGGTCATCGGGTTCACTTCGCGAATTCGCCTTCGCCAAAGGCGCTGTCGGTGATGCGCTTCAAGAGGCTCGCGTAGTGCTCGAGGCTGCCAACGGTGGCCCAGCCGATCTCGTCGGGGTGGCAGTTGAAATGTTCGTCGCTGAAGCTCTGGAGCCGGGCGAGCATCTCGTCGATTTCGGTCTTCTTGCCGATGAAGGCATTCAAAGCCGCCTCTTTGTTGCGGCGTGCCTTCTCGGCGCGAAGCTGATGGCGGGGCGTTGTCTGCGGGTTCAGGCGGGTCATCGTGGCGGCTCCGTGGTGAGTTGCATCGTTTTCGTAGGACCACGTTCGCTCTGGTGCGGAGGCTTATCAACTACATAAGCACATGATTTTGAATGATAATCGGAGCGCGACATGGAGGGTCTGAGCGAGCGCCAGTATGCCGCCCGCGTCGGTCTCTCACGCGGAGCCATCCAGAAGGCCAAGGCAACGGGACGCGTGGTTCTGCATTCCGATGGCAGCATCGACGCGGAGGCCAGCGATGCGTTGCGTGCGCAGGCGACCGACCCGTCGAAAACCCGAAAGGCGCCGAAGGCGAAGCTCAAACCCGTGTCGGAGGCCGCAGTCTCGGCCGTGGGCGAAACGCTACGCGAGCAGGGAATGGCCGCACCGCAAGTCGGCAGCGGCACCACGTTCCTGCAGGCAAAGACGGCCAATGAGGTTCTGAAAGCGCAGGAACGCCGTCTGAGACTGCAGAAGTTGAAAGGCGAACTGATCGACCGGGCTCGCGCGCTGTCGCTGGTCTTCCGGCTGGCGCGGCAGGAGCGCGACGTTTGGGTCAACTGGCCCGCACGGGCGGCGGCTTTGATGGCGGCTGATCTGGGCGTCGAGCCCGCCGCGATGCAAAAGGTTCTGGAGAAACATGTCCGTGCCCAGCTCGACGATCTTGCCGAGGTCCAAGCCGATCTCCGGTGAGGACGACTTCGATGGCGCGGCCGAAATCCTGCGTGCCTGGAGTGAAGGCCTCACGCCGGATCCGGACCTGACGGTTTCGCAATGGGCGGATCGGCACCGGATGCTCTCAGGACGGGCATCGGCCGAGCCGGGGCGGTATCGCACCGCCCGCACGCCCTACATGGGCGAGATCATGGACCGGCTGTCGCCCGGCGATCCGACACAGCGGATTGTCTTCATGAAGGCCGCTCAGGTCGGGGCGACCGAAGCGGGTAACAACTGGATCGGCTTCGCGATCCACCAGGCACCAGGGCCGATGCTCGCCGTCCAGCCCACTGTGGAACTGGCGAAACGGAACTCGCGGCAGCGGATCGATCCGCTGATCGACGAAAGCCCGGAGCTGCGGGAGCGGGTCAAACCGGCGCGCTCGCGGGACGCGGGCAATACGATGTTGTCGAAGGAATTCGCGGGCGGCATCCTGATCATGACCGGGGCGAACTCGGCGGTAGGTCTCCGCTCGACCCCGGCGCGCTACATCTTTCTGGATGAGGTCGATGCCTATCCGGTCTCGGCCGACGAGGAAGGCGATCCGGTCACGCTGGCCGAAGCCCGGTCCCTGACTTTTGCCCACCGACGCAAGGTTTTCCTGGTTTCGACGCCAACCATTCGGGGACTGAGCCGGATCGAACGGGACTTTGATGCCAGCGATCAACGCCGGTTCTTCGTGCCTTGTCCGCATTGCGGTGCGATGCAGTGGCTGAAATTTGAACGGCTGCGCTGGCAGAATGGGCAGCCGGAAACAGCGGAATATCACTGCGAGGGCTGCGACACGCCCATTGACGAACATCACAAGACGGCCATGCTAGAGGCTGGCGAATGGCGGGCGACCGCCACGGCAGCGGATCCCAATACCGTCGGCTACCACCTCTCGGCGCTCTATTCGCCAATCGGCTGGCTCAGCTGGGAGCGGTTCGTGCGGGCCTGGGACGCGGCTCAAGGGTCGGACGAGGCGATCAAAGCATTCCGCAATACGATCCTTGGCGAGACCTGGGTTGAGACCGGAGAAGCGCCGGACTGGCAGCGGCTCTACGACCAGCGTGAGCGCTGGACATCCGGGATGGTGCCTGCGGGCGGGCTGTTCCTTACCGCTGGGGCCGACGTGCAGAAGGATCGGATCGAGGTCGATGTTTGGGCCTGGGGCCGTGGGCTCGAAAGCTGGATCGTCGATCACATCGTGATCGAGGGCGGGCCCGACCGGCATGAGGCCTGGGCCGACCTGACCGATCTGCTCAGACGGACATGGCCGCATGAACGCGGCGCGCATCTGAAGATCGCGCGGCTCGCCATCGACACGGGCTACGAGGCCCCGGCGGTTTATGGCTGGTCGCGGGCTCAAGGATTTGCACAAGTCTCGCCGGTCAAGGGCGTGGAAGGGTTCAATCGGGCAAGCCCGGTGTCGGGGCCGACCTATGTGGATGCGACCGAGGGCGGCAAACGTCTGCGTCGGGGCGCGCGCCTCTGGACCGTGGCGGTGTCGACCTTCAAGGCCGAGACCTATCGCTTCCTGCGGCTCGAACGGCCGACCGAGGAGGACATTGCCGCCGGGGCGGCGTTCTCGCCCGGCACGGTGCATCTGCCGCATTGGGTCGAAAACGAATGGCTGAAGCAGTTCGTGGCCGAGCAGCTGGTCACCGTGCGCACGAAGCGCGGCTTCGCAAGGCTTGAATGGCAGAAACTGCGCGAACGCAACGAGGCGCTGGACTGCCGCGTCTATGCCCGCGCCGCCGCCTGGATCGCGGGCGCGGATCGTTGGACCGACGAAAAATGGCGTGACCTCGAGGATCAGCTTGGGGTCGCCGACGTCTCTGCGGATCCCGCGGGACAGATCAACAGACAAGCACCGACATCGCAGGGCAAACGCAGATCTGACTGGCTCGGGCCGCGCGGAGGGTGATTTTGAACATGACGGACTGGACGGAATCCGAGCTTTCGGCGCTGCGCCGTGCCTACGCCAGCGGCACGACTCGGGTCAGCTATGACGGGAAATCCGTGGATTACGGCTCGGCCGAAGATCTTCTGGCCCGGATTCGCACCATCGAACGCGCTATCGCCGGGACGGCAAGACCACTGCCGATCGCCGGCCTCGCGAGCTTCTCGCGTGGAGACCGCTGATGTCGGCGAACTGGTTTGACCACGCCATAGCCTCGGTGGCACCGCGCACGGCGGCCCGTCGAGTCCTTGCCAGGCAGGCCTTCGAAACCCTTACGCGGGGATATGATGGCGCGGCCAAAGGGCGGCGGACCGAGGGCTGGCGCGCGCCGGGAACTTCCGCCGATACCGAGGTTGGCGTCGCCAAGGCGCTCTTGCGCGATCGCATGCGTGATCTGGTGCGCAACAATCCGCAAGCGGCGAAGGCCGTGGCGGTGCTGGTCAACAACATTGTCGGCGCGGGCATCATGCCGCGCGCCGCCAGCGGCAATGACAAACTGGATCGAAAGGTCGATGCGCTCTTCGCGCAATGGTCGGACACGGCCGATGCCGACGGCCAGCTCGACTTCTATGGTCTGCAGACGTTGATCTGCCGCGAAATGGTCGAGGCGGGCGAAGTGTTGGTGCGCCGACGTTTGCGGCGGGCGAGCGATGGTCCGCCAGTGCCGCTGCAAGTGCAGGTGCTGGAGGCCGACTTCCTTGACGCCACGAAATCCGGCGCGCTCGGCGCAGGACGGCTGGTGCAAGGGATTGAGTTCGACCCGGTCGGCAAGCGCCGGGCCTATTGGCTGCATGCCGAGCATCCCGGCGACGCCTATGGCGCATTGCAGAACGGGTTGAAGAGCCGTCCGGTCCCAGCGAGTGAGATCGCCCATGTGTATGAAAAGCAGCGCACGCAGGCACGCGGCGTTCCCTGGGGCGCGCCGGTGATCCGCAGCTTGCGCGATCTTGACGACTACGAAGTGGCCGAACTGGTCCGCAAGAAGACTGAGGCCTGCGTGACCGCCATCGTCTTCGGCGACGAGGAGGCGCAGCAGGGCATCGCGCCCGCGGTGGTCGACGCCGACGGCAACCGGGTCGAGCAGTTCGAGCCCGGGCTCATCGCCTATGCCCGCGGCGGCAAGGACATCCGATTCAACCAGCCCGCCGCCACTGGCGGCTACGGCGAGTACAAGCGGGCCAGCCTGCACACGATCTCGGCCGACTTCCGGGTGCCCTACGAGCTGCTGACCGGGGACCTGTCCCAGGTGAACTACTCCTCGATCCGCGCCGGGCTCGTGGAGTTCCGCCGAATGATCGATGCGGTCCAGTGGCAGCTCTTCATCCCGATGTTCTGCGCGCCGGTATGGCGCTGGTTCACGGAAGCCGCATGGGCGGCGGGGCGCATCCCGACGCCCGACGTGCCGGTGGAATGGTCGCCGCCGAAGTTCGAGGCGGTCGATCCGCAGAAGGACGCGATGGCGGACCTGCTCGCCATCCGCTCCGGCACGATGACGCTGGCCGAGGCCATTGCCCGGCAGGGCCGGAACCCCGACGCGGTGCTGGCCGAGATCGCGGCCACGAACGCCAAGCTCGACGAGCTTGGCCTCGTGCTCGACAGCGACCCGCGCCGCGTCACCAAGACCGGCAGTGCGCAAGCCAATGCGCCGGCGGACCCCGCGACCGGTCCGGACGACCAGGAAACGGACGCTGCCTGACGAGGATCCATCCATGGAGCAGACGATCGAACTGCCGGCGTTCCGCCGGTCGGCGGAGCTTGCGCCGAACAGCATCGACCCGGAGACGCGCAGCGTCGAGGTGATTTGGTCGACCGGCGCCCGCGTGCGGCGCGCCGCGCTCTTCGGCGAGCCGCATGACGAGGAGCTGAGCATGGCGCCCGGGCATGTGCGGCTCGAGCGGCTGAACGCGGGCTCAGACATATCGAAGGATTGAAACTCCGCTTTTTCGAACGTAGACTTCTTACAGCGCGAGAAAGGTGTTCAATATGGGTTTCCTCACGGATCACTGGCAGGTTATTTTCAGCGGAGTTGGAACTGCTTTTTTAGTTGCAATTGTTGGATACCTATTGAGACGAAGAAGACGTGACGAGCTGGCCGGCTCAAACCAAGATGCCAAAGCTGGCGCTGGCTCTCAAATCGTTCAGGCAGGCCGAGACGCCCAAGTCGGGGATTCTGGTAAAAAGGAGTAGCTTGATGTCGCAGTCAGCTAATGCCGGACATAGCAGCACAATCGTGCAGGCTGGCAGGGATGCAATTCTGGGTATCCCAAAGAGTCCTCCCAACATCCGACTAGTAAGGCTCGAGATCGATGATGATCAAACACACGGGACACTTCGGCAGAAACTAAATGTGATACTGAAGAACAATGGAGACTATTCTGCTTTCCTGCTTCGCGGGAGCCTGATCTGCTCTGGCAGCGCTACCATAAGGCTTTGTAACCAGATTGGAATGCAGTTCAGTTTGAGCAAGGCTGACTGGACATATGATGTTGACATAGATTCTGTTGATCCATCATTTGTAGGCCACCACTCCATAGAACCGAACGAAGTAGTGAATTTCAACGTAATGGTTGCTCGCGAGTCAGGTGGACATGAGCCAACCGTCTATCGAGCGCACCTAAAGTTTGATTTTGACGAGGGAGACAGCCTTGAGACGGATGATTTTCACCTAATGATATCTGGCCCTGTCGTCTGGCAGGGTGGCTTTCAGGCGAACGGACCATCGCCAGACGAGTGGGGAAATTGTCAAGCTGAAAATGTCCGCCGACTTCGTGAAATAGGTTTCGATTATCGCGATCATATTCATCCCGAATCCAGAAAGTACGTCGAAGCGGTTGCTCCGGGGATATTTGACGACGAATAGTCGATACCTACAGATAGTCCTTTGGATTTACTTTGGCGGCCAAAAAATCGCGCAAGCCCCCGCGGCCTCTCGCGCGACGAGGTGGCGACGCGGGCACTCCACTCGACCTCGGACTTCCCCGAGATCCTCGCCGCCGTCACCAACAAGACGCTGCGCCAGGGCGAGCCATTGTCCGCCATTGGTCCAAGGACAATGGCGAGCGAGGCCTATCCCCGGACCTTCATGCTGTTCTGCCGTCAGGTGCTTGCCACCGACTTCAAGGCGATGCACCGGGTCCAGCTTGGCGAGGCCCCGCAGCTGCTGGAGGTGAGCGAAAGCGGCGAGTTCAAGCGCGGGACGCTCGGCGAGAGCAGGGAGAGCTACAAGGTCAAGACCTATGGCCGGGTGGTCGCGATCACCCGTCAGACGCTGATCAACGACGACCTCGACGCCTTCACCCGGATCCCGGCGATGTACGGCAACTCCATCGCGCAGCTGGAGTCGGACGTTGTCTGGGGCATCATCACCGCAAACCCGGCAATGGCCGATGGCAACGCGCTCTTCCACAACAGCCACAAGAACCTCGCGGGCACCGGCGCAGCGCTCGACGTAAGCAGCGTCGGTGCGGCCCGCGCGGCGATGGCCAAGCAGACGGGGCTGGACAAGAAAACCGTCCTGAACGTCCGTCCCGCCTTCCTGATCGTGCCCGCGTCGCTCGAACTGAAGGCCGAGCAGCTGGTCGCGCAGAACCTCGTGCCCGCCGCGACCTCCAGCGTCGTGCCGCAGTTGATCCGCACGCTCGCGCCCATCAGCGAACCGCGCCTCGACGCGGCCAGCGAGACCGCCTGGTATCTGGCGGCCAGCCCGAACCAGATCGACACCATCGAGTACGCCTATCTCGAGGGTCAGCAGGGTGCCTATATCGAGACGCGCAACGGCTTCGATGTCGACGGCGTCGAGATCAAGTGCCGCCTCGACTTCGGCGCCAAGGCCATCGACTGGTGCGGTCTTTACAAGAACCCCGGTGCGTAACCGGTTCCCATGCTGAACCCTAACACGTTGGCGGTCCTGATGGGCCGCCCTTCGTCATTCCACGAGGGTCCCCATCATGAAAAACTACGTCCAGCCCGGCAGTACGATCTCCCTGACCGCACCCTATGCTGTGACCTCCGGCGATGGCTTGCTCGTCGGCTCCATTTTCGGCATCGCCGCCGGAGACGCCGCCCTGAACGATCCTGTCGAAGCCGCCCTGACCGGCGTGTTCGACCTCACCAAGGTTGGCTCGCAGGCCTAGACCGTGGGCGCGAAAGTCTATTGGGACGACACCAATAAGCGCACCACAAGCGTGGCCACATCGAACACATTGATCGGCGTTGCAACGGAGGCCGTGGCCGGCGGGGCCGGTGACACCATCGGCCGGGTGCGCCTGAACGCGAGCTTCTGATGACGGCGTTTTCCGCCATCGTTGATGCACTGTTCTCAGATCCCAACATCGGGCGTGAGGCGGTCTACACCTCCGATGGTGGTGCGCCCGTTCTGGTGCGCGTCGTCTCGCGGCAGGCTGATGCAATCACCGACTTCGGCGATGCGCGGCTCTGGTCCGAAACAACTCGGCTCGACCTAAGCGTGGCCGATGTCGCGAACCCGCGGCCCGGCGATCGGATCGAAATCGACGGTGATGCCTTCCTCATCCAAGGCGAGCCCGTTCGCGACCGCGAGCGGCTCGTCTGGACCGTGGACCTGCGCCCAGCATGAAGTTGAAACTCGACATCACGCCCGATCTCGTCGCTGCCATGGCAGCCGAGGTGAAGGCGGGCGAGAAAGCTGTCACCGCAGCGATGCGCGAGGCCGGGACCGGGTTGAAGTCTTCGTGGCGGACCCAGGTCACTGGCGCAGGTCTCGGGCGACGGCTCGCCAACTCGATCCGCAACCAGACGTTCCCGCGCACAGGCGAAAGCCTTGATGCCGCCGCGCTGGTCTGGTCCCAAGCTCCGACCATTGTCGGGGCCCACGACACTGGTCCGCTGATCCGCTCGAAAGATGGGTTCTACCTCGCGATCCCGACCGAAGCAGCAGGTCGAGGCCTGCGCGGTCGCCGGATCACCCCTGGCGAATGGGAGCGGCGGCGCGGCTTGCGCCTGCGCTTTGTCTATCGCCGCCGAGGTCCGAGCCTGTTGGTGGCAGACCGCGCCCGGATCAACAAACGTGGTCAGGCGGTGGCCTCGCGCTCGAAAACCGGCCGCAACCAGGTCACCGCGCCGATCTTCCTGCTGGTGCCGCAGGTCAAGCTGCCCAAGCGGCTGGATCTCGACCGCGATGCCGACAGGGCGCTCGACAGCGTGCCGGGGCTGATCGCGGCGAATTGGGTGGAGCCGAAGATCGTTTGAAGGAGGGCATCTCGGTGTTTCACCTCATTGGCGGGAAATGGACTTCAGCCCAAGAAGCACCGCCGCACCGATCATGAAGCTTCCGCCAATTCGCTCAATCCAGACCCGTGCACTGCCTTTGAACCGTCTGACGACCCATGTCGACCCGAGGCCATAGGCAGAAAGAAATAGTCCGTCCATGACGATGTACGTCGCGGACAAGATCAAGAACTGAGGCCAGAAAGGAATATCTGATACAATGAACTGGGGAAAGAGGGCGGCAAAGAAGACAACAGCTTTCGGATTTGCCGCAGAAGTGAGGAAGCCCTGAAGCCATAGGTTTTTGAGTGAAATCTCTTTCTGCGATCGCTGCGCGACAGTCTCATCTGGTTTAGCGCGTCGGATCATCCGCACACCCAACCAAATCAGATACGCAACCCCCGCCCATTTGATAACTGTGAGAGCTGTTGCGGATGCTGCAATAATCGCGGCAAGACCCAAGCCCGCCGCCAGCATCTGCAAGGCATTTGCCGAAAGATCACCTGTTGCCGTCGCAAGCGACCGGCGGAAGCCATGAACACCACTATTCGTTAGCATTAGCAGTTGACTTGGCCCCGGCGTGCTCATCAACGCGAGAACAGTGACCACGTATAATGTCCAAGTTTCAAATAGCATAAATCGGCTTCCCTTTTTGTTTTTGACTATTGATCTGAACAGCCGCCATTTCAATTCGTAAGCACGCTGCGCAGGCATTGTAAAGCTTCGCTGCGTCGAGTCAGTCTGAAAGGTATGGCCCACAGGCTGACGTCTTTCGTACCTGCAACATAGCGAAAGTCAAATGCCCACCCCACGCGAAACCATCCTCGCCGCGCTGCACGCGCGGCTCTCAGCGCTGCCTGCCACGGTCCTGCGCGGCGAGGTGCTGCCCGAGCGCGTGCCGACTGATGGCCTGCTAATCCTGCGCGATGGCGAGCCGGGAGAACCCGAGGTGACGCTCTCGCCCCTGCGCTACCACTACCAGCACCGCGCAGAGATCGAGGCGGTCATTCAGGGCACCGTCCGTGACGCCGCCTTCGACGTGCTGACCGCCAGCATCGGCACGAACATCGCCGCCGACCGCACGTTGGGCGGGTTCTGCGACTGGGTCGAAGCCGAGGCTCCGCGCCCCGTGGACTTACCCGTCGAGGGCGCGGCCAGCCTGAAGGCCGCGGTCATTCCGGTGGTCTTGCATTACTCAACTGACGACCCGCTTGGGTGAACCTGCGGCCAGCCTGAGGGCCGCGTTCGGCGGGACGACAGTCCACTGGACTGTCGTCTGATCCGCCTCACTCCCGGTGGTTCTGCACTATTCTACGGCTGACCCACTGGCCTGACCCAACCGATCAAAGGAGACGAATATGGCACGAGCCCAAGGGGCGCGGGCGCAGATGGCGCTTGCGTTCGAGACGACCTATGGAACACCGCCGGTGGGCGGTTTCACCAAGATGCCCTTTGCCAGCACCTCGCTGGGCGCAGAGCAACCGCTGCTGAACTCGGAGCTGTTGGGCTACGGCCGCGATCCGCTGGCGCCGATCAAGGACGCGGTGACGGCGGACGGCGATGTCGTCGTGCCGCTCGACGCCGAGGCCTTCGGGTTCTGGCTGAAAGCAGCCTTTGGCGATCCAACCACGTCCGGCACCGGCCCATGGACACACGAGTTCCAATCAGGCGCGTGGACGCTGCCCAGCATGTCCATCGAGACTGGCATGCCCGAGGTGCCGCGCTATGCGATGTATTCCGGCTGCGTGCTCGATCAGATCAACTGGCAGATGCAGCGGTCGGGACTGTTGACCGCGACCGCGCGGCTGGTGGCGCAGGGCGAGACGGTTGGAACGACGACCAGTGCAGGCACGCCTGCCGCTCTCGAATTGCAGCGCTTCGGCCATTTCAACGGGTCGATCACTCGGAACGGCTCCGCCCTCGGCAACGTCGTCTCGGCCGATATCACCTATGCCAACAACCTCGACCGCATCGAGACCATCCGGTCCGATGGCCGCATTGATGGGGCAGACCCCTCTATCGCCGCGCTGACCGGCTCCAACGAGGTCCGATTTGCCGATCAGACGCTGGTGACACAAGCGATCAATGGCGATCCCTGCGAGCTCGAGTTCGCCTATGTGCTGCCCTCTGGCGAGAGCTTTACCTTCACCGTCCACGCCGTCTACCTGCCGCGTCCGCGCATCGAGATTTCCGGGCCGCAGGGCGTGCAGGCGACCTTCGACTGGCAGGCCGCTCGCGACAGCGTTGTCGGCCGGATGTGCACGGCCACCCTCGTGAACGACGTGGAGACCTATTGATGCTGACGCTTGATCTGACGAACGCACCGCGCTGGCATCACCTCGCGCCCGGCGTCCGGGTGCAGCTGCGCCCGCTGACAACCGCCCTGATGGTGGCGACGCGGAGCGATCCCGCCGTGGAGGCAGTTCCGGAGGATGCCTCCGACGAAGAGCGGGCGGTCGCATTCGCCAAGGCGCTTGCCCGCCGCGCGGTGCTCGCCTGGGAGGGCATCGGCGACGCCGACGGCGACGCGATCGATCCGGGCCCCGAGACCATCGACGCGCTGCTCGACGTATGGCCGATCTTCGAGGCCTTCCAACTGACCTACGTCTCGAAGGGCCTGTTGCTGGAACAGGAAAAAAACGCCTCCGCGCTCTCGCCGAATGGTCCTTCGGCGGGGGCGAGCGATACTGCCAAGCCTGCGCGCAAGCGTGCGAAGACTGCCCGGCGCGGCTGAACCGGCCATTTACCCATGACGGCTGGCAGGTCTGGGATCTGGTCGGGCGTCTAGGCGGACAACTCCGCGTGTTGCCCGGCGCCGTCGTCGGCTGGGACATGTCCGCCGCGCTCGCGCTCGGTAGCGCCCTCGGCGTGCCGCCGCTCGCAATGGCCGAACTGCTTCCCGTCATCGAAGCGGTGATGGTGGCCAAACTCAACGAACAGATGGAACGTCCCGATGGCTGAAAAGCGTGTGTCCGTCCGCCTCGCCGCGGTCGGCGGGCGACAGGTGAGCGCCGAACTGGAAGGTGTCGGCGAGGCCGGCGCGCGCGGCTTCGGCCGTCTCAGTCGCGAGATGGAGGCGGCCAACGCCCGGCTCGCAGGTTTCGCACGGCGGGTGCGAGTTGCGGCAGCTGCTGCGGTGGCTGCGGCCACGGCGGCCGGCGTTGCAATGGTCCGCTCTGGCCTGCAGACGGTGGATGCGCAGGCCAAACTCGCCCAGTCGCTCGGGACCACCGTCGCCTCGATCCAGACGCTCGAGCGGGCGGGCGAGTTGGCGGGCGAGTTGGCGGGCGTGTCGATGTCCGGCATCGAGCAGGCGACGAAGGATCTGACGCGACGGCTGAGCCAGGCTGCCGCCGGGACCGGTCCCGCCGCCGACGCGCTCGACCGGCTGGGGCTCTCGGCGTCCGACCTGCTGGCCCTGCCGCTGGACGAGCGCGTCGGCGCGATCAACGCCGCAATCGAGGACTTCGTGCCCGCCGCCGAGCGTGCAGCCGTGGCAGGCCAGCTCTTCGGCGAGGAAGGCTCCATCGCCATCTCGCGGATCGACACGGCAACGTTGCGCCAGGCCACAGAGGACGTTCTCGCTTTCGGTGTCGTCGTGTCGGAGCAGGATGCCGACCAGATCGAGCGGAAGAACGATGCCATCTCAAGGTTGGGGCTGATCTGGCGGGGGCTGCGACCACGGCGATGTTCTTCGATTTGAAGGCCGATGCCGCCTCCGGCATGCAGAGCGCAATCGAGAGCGTGGTGGCTTTTGGCAACACGGCCGCGAACACTTTTGAGGGTGCCTATGAGGCAATCAAGGCGATCTGGGGAATGCTGCCCGCCGCCATCGGCGATCTCGCGTTTCAGGCGGCGAACAGCCTGATCGACGGTGTCGAAGCGATGCTGAACGGCGTTGTTTCTCGGATCAACGGCTTCATCGGCGGCATCAATCAGGGGCTGGAAGCGCTCGGGTCCGAACGACGGATCTCGATTATCCCGGATCTTGAGCTGGGCCAGATTGAGAACCGCTTCGAGGGTGCTGCGACTGCCGCGACAACTGCCGCGCAGACGGCGTTCGACCGGGCCTTCGAAGAGAACCCGCTCACAGCCCCCGATCTCGGGCTCACCGAGGTGGCCAATTCTGCACTGGCGACAGCCAACACGTATCGCGGTGCAGCGCGGGATTTGGCAGAAGGTGCGCGTGCGCCACTCGTCAGCTGGCAGGCGCTGCGCGATGCGGTGCGGGGCAGCGATGACGATGGCGCCGATGCGCTGACCGAAGCCACCGACGCGGCGGCGCGGTTCGAGACAGCCCTTGGCGATGCCGGACAGGCGGCCAAGGGTGCGGGCGCAGCGGTCGGGGCTGCAGCGGCCGCCGCCGAACCCAATACCGAAGCCGCCGTCACCGGCTGGCAAGCGGTCACCGCTGCACTTTCCGACTATGCCAGCAAGGCGCGTGAGATCGGCGGAGATATCGGACAGAGCCTCGTCAGCGCGTTCCAGTCGGCCGAGAATGCTGTCGGTGAGCTCGTGAAGACCGGCAAGCTGGATTTCCGCGATCTGGTTACCTCGCTGCTGGCCGATCTCGCCAAGCTTGCGGCGCGTCGGTTCATCCTGGGGCCGATCGCCAATGCGCTTTCCGGCGCGCTTGGCGGCGCGGGTGGTATCTTCGCGAACATCCTGCATGCGGGCGGCATGGTTGGATCGGGCGGGCCTTCGCGCATGGTCCCGGCCATGGCC
The DNA here is from genome assembly GCF_028737195.1 of Pseudovibrio exalbescens. Taxonomy (GTDB): domain Bacteria; phylum Pseudomonadota; class Alphaproteobacteria; order Rhizobiales; family Stappiaceae; genus Pseudovibrio; species Pseudovibrio zosterae. The sequence continues at coordinate 23,476 of NZ_JAQZAJ010000001.1, forward strand.
TTCGCCGCCGCTCCTCGCATGCATTCAGGCGGCGTTGCCGGGCTGCGCCACGACGAGGTGCCCGCAATCCTGCAGCGTGGCGAACGCGTGCTGTCACGGCGTGAGGCGGAATCCTATGGCGGAGGCGGCGGTGTGAATGTCACGATCATGGCCCGTGACGCAGAGAGCTTCCGGCAATCGAGGACGCAGGTCGCGGCGGACATTGCCCGCGCCGTTTCCCTCGGGCGGAGGGGCATGTAATGGCGTTTCATGAGGTCCGGTTTCCCGACAATATCAGCCGGGGCGCACGCGGCGGGCCGGAACGCCGCACCCAGATCGTCGAACTCGCCTCGGGCGACGAGGAGCGCAACGCCAGTTGGGCCAACTCGCGACGCCGCTACGATGTCGCCTACGGCATCCGCCGCGCCGACGATCTGGCCGCGGTCGTTGCCTTCTTCGAGGCGCGCAACGGTCGCCTGCACGGGTTTCGCTTCAAGGACTGGGGCGATCACAAGTCCTGTCTGCCTTCAGGAACGCCATCGCTGACCGATCAGTCGATTGGCACCGGCGACGGCGCGACCACCGCCTTCCAGCTGGTGAAGCGCTACGCCTCGGGCAGCCAGATATGGACCAGAACGATCACCAAGCCCGTCGCTGGCACGGTGCGCGTCGCCCTCGATGGCGCCGAACAGTCGGGCGGCTGGTCCGTCGACACCAAGACCGGTGTTGTCACCTTCAGCGCCGCGCCGGGCTCCGGTGTCGCGATCACCGCAGGCTTCGCATTCGACGTGCCCGTCCGCTTCGACACCGACGCGCTCGATGTAACGCTGGATCTCGAGCGGCTCGGCTCGATCACCTCCATCCCGCTTCTGGAACTGCGCCGATGAAGACACTTGATCCCGCCCTGCAGGCCCATCTCGACGAGGGCACGACCACGCTCGCCTGGTGTTGGCGGATCAGTCGCGCCGATGGCGTCACCTTCGGCTTCACCGACCATGACCGGACGCTGACCTTCGATGGCACCGATTTCGAGCCCGAGAGCGGGCTGACGGCGTCCGAGGTGCGCTCGGGCTCCGACCTGTCGGTCGACGCGCAGGACGCCGAGGGCGTGCTGACCTCGGACCGGATCACCGAAACCGACATACTCGATGGCCGCTGGGACAACGCCGAGGTCGAAGTCTGGCGGGTAAACTGGGCCGACACCGGCCAGCGCGTATTGATGCGGCGCGGTGCCATTGGCCAGATCCGGCGTGGGCGGTTGGCCTTCGTCGCCGAGGTCCGCTCTCTCGCCCATGTGCTGGGCCAGACGGTCGGGCGGACCTTCCAGGCGACCTGCGATGCCGCGCTCGGCGATGCGCGCTGCGGCGTCGATCTCGAGGATCCGGCCTTCAAGGGGACGGGCGCCGTGATCGATCTCCTGCGCGACCGGGCCTTTACCGCGTCGGGGCTCGGCGTCTTCGAGGCCGGCTGGTTCACCTTCGGCACGGTCGAATGGACCGGCGGCGCAAACGCGGGACGGCGGTCTGAGATCATCGCACATGACCTGACTGACGGTATTGCGCTGCTGACGCTTCTGGAAGCGCCGGTCCGGTCCATCGGGGCCGGTGATGCTTTCACCATTCGTGCAGGCTGCGACAAGCGTATCGAGACCTGCGGCGCGAAGTTCGCCAACACCGTCAATTTCCGGGGCTTCCCGCATATCCCCGGCCAAGATGCGGTGCTGCGCTACGCCACGAAGGACGGCGGCCACGAGGGGGCCGTACTGTGAGCGCCGATTCCGAGCGCGTCATCGCCATCGCGCGCTCCTGGCTCGGCACGCCGTATCACGATCAGGCCAGCCTTCGGGGCGTGGGTTGTGACTGCCTCGGCCTCGCCCGGGGCGTCTGGCGCGAGGTGGTGGGGCCAGAGCCGTTCCCGATCCCGCCCTATAGCCGCGACTGGGGCGAAACCGGGCTGCGCGAGGTTCTGGCGGAAGGCGCGCGCTCCATGATGATCGAGGTGTCGCCCGCCGAGGCCGGTCCCGGCGCGCTGCTCCTGTTCCGGATGACGCCCCGCGCCATCGCCAAGCATGTCGGGATCCTGACCGGGCCCGCCACCTTCCTTCACGCCTACGAGCGGCTCGGCGTGATCGAGGAACCGCTCACCCGATCCTGGCGGCGACGTATCGCCTTCGCTTTCTTGTTCCCGCAACGCTGAGACCCCGACATGGCCACCCTCGTTCTCGGTGCCGCTGGCGCCGCCATTGGCGGTTCGATCGGCGGTGCAATCCTTGGCGTCAGCGCCGCCACAATCGGTGGCTTCATCGGCTCCACCATTGGCTCGGTTGTCGACAGTTGGATCATCTCGTCTCTGGCGCCGACCCAGCGGATCGAAGGTGCGCGGATGGACAATCTGCGCATCACCTCTGCCACCGAAGGGGCGGCGATCCCGCGGCTCTATGGCCGGATGCGGATCGGAGGCAACATCATCTGGGCGACGGCCTTTCGCGAGGAGACAAAGACCACCACACAGGGCGGCGGCAAGGGTGGTGGGGGTGGCGGCAAGGTCAAGACCACCGAATACTTCTACTATGCCTCGTTCGCCGTTGCGCTCTGCGAGGGGCCGATCACGGGCATTGGCCGCATCTGGGCCGACGGCAAGCTGCTGGACACCGCCGGGATCACCTGGCGCTGGTATCCGGGCGACGAAGGCCAGACGGCCGATCCGCTTATTTCGGCGAAGATGGGCGTGGACAACACGCCAGCATATCGCGGCATGGCCTATGTGGTCTTCGAGGAACTGCCGCTCGGCAACTACGGCAACCGCCTGCCGCAGCTCTCCTTTGAGGTTTTCCGCCCGCTCGCCGATCCCGACACCGCCGACATGGTTGTGGCGCTGGACCGGCTGCAGGCCATGGCGCCTGCGGTCGAGAGCGTCAGTCTCGTCGTGGCCTGGTTCGGCGACGACCTGCGCGCGGGATCCTGCAAGGTGCGGCCGGGCGTCGAGGTGTCGGCCAAATCTACCACACCGGTCAGTTGGTCGGTGAACGGCGTGAGCCGCGCCGGTGCCTTCCTCGTCAGCCGCGACGAGCAGGACCGCCCGGTCTATGGCGGCACGCCCGCCGACTTCGCTGTCGTGCAGGCGATCCAGGAGATGAAGGCGCGTGGCCTGCGCGTGACCTTCCATCCCTTCATCCTGATGGACGTGCCGCCGGGCAACACCCTGCCGAACCCGTATTCCGACAACGCCGCAGAGACCGGTCAGCCTGCGTTCCCCTGGCGGGGGCGGATCACCTGTTCGCCAGCGGCAGGGGAACGCAGGTCGCGGCGCTGTTCGGCGCGGCGACGCCTGCAAGCTTCAGCATCTCGGGTCAGTCGGTTTCGTGGATCGGGCCTGCGAGCGACTGGGGCCTGCGGCGCATGGTGCTGCACTACGCGCATCTCTGCGCGGCGGCGGGCGGGGTCGATGCCTTCCTGATCGGCACCGAGATGCCGGGGCTGACGACGATCCGCTCGGGGGCCAGCACCTATCCGGCGGTGCAGGCCTATCGGGATCTGCTCGCCGATGTCCGCTCGATCCTCGGAGCCGGGACGAAGATCGGCTATGCCGCCGACTGGTCGGAATATTTCGGGCACCAGCCGGGCGACGGCAGCGGCGACGTGTTCTTCCATCTCGATCCGCTCTGGGCCGATCCGGAGATCGATTTCGTCGGGATCGACAACTACATGCCGCTCTCCGACTGGCGCGACGGGTTCGAGCATGCGGACGCGGCGGAGGGCTGGCCCGCAATCTACGACCGGGCCTACCTGCAGGGGAATATCTCGGGCGGCGAGGGCTACGACTGGTTTTACGCCAGCGCGGCAGATCGGTCGGCGCAGGCCCGGACGCCGATCACCGATGGTGCGGCGGCCAAACCATGGGTCTTCCGCTACAAGGATCTCCGCGCCTGGTGGTCGAACGCGCATTACGACCGCCCGGGCGGCGTGGAGAGCGGGACGCCGACGGCATGGGTGCCGCAATCCAAGCCGATCTGGTTCACCGAGCTCGGATGCCCGGCCATCGACCGCGGCACGAACCAACCCAACGTCTTCTTCGACCCGAAATCCTCCGAGAGTTTCACGCCGCATTTCTCGCGCGGCTGGCGGGACGACGCGATCCAGCGGGCTTATCTTGAGGCGACCTATCTCTGGTGGGGCGATGCCGCGAACAACCCGCTGTCCTCGGTCTACGGCGGCCGCATGGTGCATGTGCCGGAATGCGCCGCCTGGACATGGGACGCGCGGCCCTATCCGTTCTTTCCGGCGCTGACCGATGTTTGGACCGACGGCGCGAATTGGCGGCTGGGCCACTGGCTGACGGGGCGGCTGGGCGCGGTGTCCCTCGCCGCACTCGTCCGACACCTCTGTCTGCGCGCCGGGCTGCCCGAGGCGCGGATCGATGTCTCCGGCCTCTGGGGCGCGGTCGAGGGCTACGCCATCGGCGCACTCGAGTCCCCGCGTGCGTCCATCACCACACTCGCGCGGCATTTCGGCTTCGATGCTGTGGAGACCGAGGGCGTGATCCGCTTCATCATGCGCGGTCGGGCCTCCGTCGCCACCCTCGCGCCAGACGATCTGGTGGCGGCCCGCGAGGCCGACGTGCTGGAACTTACCCGCGGCCAGGAGACCGAGCTGCCGCAGGCGCTGAAATGGCAGGTGGCGCGGGCGGATGAGGACTACGACGCCGCCCTCGTTGAGGCGCGCAGGATCACGGTGGATACGACGCGGATTGCCTCGGAGAGCTTTCCGATGGCGGTCCCGCCCGAGGAAGCCGAACGGCGCTGCCGCCGCGCGCTGATGCAAGCCTGGACCGGGCGCGAGACAACTGCATTCCGCCTGCCGCCCTCGCGGCTGGCATTGGATCCAGCAGACGTCGTGACGCTGGCACATGACGGGAGGCACATTCCGCTGCGGTTCGTCTCCATCGCCGACGCAGAGGCACGCGGGATCGAAGCGGTCCGCCAGGATCGCGAGGCCCACGACCTGCCGCCTGGATCGCCACGGCCCTCATCGCTTTCGCAAACCGTGGTGTTCGGCGCACCCGAGGTGGCGCTGCTGGACCTGCCGCAACTGACAGAGGATCAACCCGCGCATCGGCCCTTCGCCGCAGCGCACGCCGTTCCCTGGCCGGGCGAGATGGCGGTGTTCCGCAGTCCCTCTACCGATGGCTTCGAGCTGCTGACGACATTTGGCGTCCGTGCTCGGATCGGTACGCTGGTCTCGGATTTCTTCGCGGGCCCGACTTCGCGCTTCGATCTTGGCAATGCGCTGGTGATCGATCTGCACTCTGGCGCACTGGAAAGCGTTACCGACCTGACGCTGTTCGGCGGGGCCAATGCGCTGGCCATCGAGAGCGCACCCGGCACGTGGGAAATCGTGCAGGCCGGCGTGGCAGACCTGATTGCGCCGGGCCGTTATCGAATGATGCGCCTGCTTCGTGGCCAGCGCGGCACGGAAACGGCCATGGCTAATCCGGCTCTTGCAGGCGCTCGAGTGGTAGTGCTCGACGAGGCCCTTGCGTCCCTCCCGATCGCCGAGGCCGATCTCGGGCTACCGTGGAACTGGCGCATCGGTCCTGCAAGCCGGTCTGTCAGCGACGAGACATATGTCGCGGCCTCCTTCAACCCGGTTGGCGTGGGTCTGCGGCCGTTTTCAGTCGCCCATGTCGAGCAGCCATGGCGCAAACCACGTGCGACGGGCGATCTGACCATCCGCTGGACGCGCCGCTCGGCCCTGGCGGCACGCTCGACATCCGCATCTACCAGCTCTCCGCTCTCGTCGGGCGGGGCGCACCAAGAACCGTCACCCTCACGTTCTGAAAGCCATCCCATGTCCGACGCCACGACCAATCTCCTGCTGCCCTACATCCTCGCGGCGCAGGCCCAAAAGCACGTCACCCACAACGAGGCGCTGCGGGTCCTCGACGGGCTCGTGCAGCTCTCCGTCCTAGACCGGGACCTGACCACGCCGCCCGCCAGCCCCGCAGATGGCGAACGCTACATCGTCGGCTCTGGCGCGACGGGCGATTGGGCGGGCTGGGACCTGAACGTCGCGCTCTGGACGGACGGGGCATGGCTACGTTTGCCGCCGCGAACCGGCTGGCGGGCATGGGTCGAGGACGAAGGCATGCTGCTGGTCTACGATGGGTCCGGCTGGGTCGGGACAACCCCGGCATCGCTGCAGAACCTTGCGTTGCTTGGGGTCGGCACTACGGCGGACGCGTCGAATCCGTTCTCGGCCAAGCTGAACGCCGCGCTCTGGACGGCGAAGACCGTGGCCGAGGGCGGCACCGGCGATCTGTTCTACACCATGAATAAGGAGTCGTTCGGCGACGATCTCGGCCTGACCCTGCAGACCGGCTTCGTGACCAAGGCGCTGATTGGCCTCTTCGGCTCCGACCGCTTGCGTCTTGCGGTCTCGGCCGACGGCAGCACCTTCTTCGACGGGCTCAGCGTCGACAACGCGAACGGCATCGTCGATCAGCCGCAATTGCCGCGCTTCAAGGCGTACACCAACTACGACAACTATGTCGGCGTCGGGAGCTGGACGAAGATCGGCCTCAACAACACCGACTATAACGATCAGGGTGCCTTTGATGCCGGGACCAACCTGTTCACAGCGCCCGTGGACGGCACCTACCTCTTCGGCGCGACGCTGCTCTACAAGGTCAATTCCAGCACGGCGGCTCGGATGCGCGGGCGGCTCGTACTGAACGGCGCCACCGAAATCCGGGGCTCCTATGGTGAAATCAGCAGCGCGCATGTCTCGGAGGCCACGGTTCTACGGCTGCAGACGATGGTGCCGCTGACGGCGGGCGATAAGGTTGAGCTCCAGGGTTATTTTCGCGCACAGGATGGGTATTTCGCGTCGGAACACACATCATTCTGGGGAGCGAAAGTAGGCTAGGCGAAGGTTTGAGAAGACCGTCGCCGGAAAAGCCGTTGTCAGCCTTTTACATAAGGTTGCGTGCATAAAAGTGATTAGTATACTAGAAACTAGTGTAAAGTCCGTAGAGGGCAGCGGGTCTTTTGGGGCCAGGCGCAACTTTGCGGCGTTTAATGGGGTGATCAATCTTGGAGACCAAACGCGCACTTTGCTCCTCCTGTGACATCTACTGTCAGGTCGCGGTCGATGTGGAAGATGGTTCTGTCAAGCGGGTGCGCGCAACTGACCCGCGACCGCTCAAGGCCAACATCTGTATGAAGGGCGTGCACGCTCCCGCCGGTTTTCGCCATCCCGACCGGGTCTTGCATCCCTTGCGGCGGGTGGGCGCGCGTGGGTCTGGTCAATGGGAGCAGGTCACTTGGGACGCGGCGATGGACGACATCGCCGAGCGCCTCAAAGCCATAATCGACCATTATGGGCCCGAGGCGTTGGCCGTGTCCACCAGCCAATGGAACACCCAAACAGAAAGTGGCGCGGGACGCCGGTTCATGAACCTTTTGGGCACGCCCAATTGGATCTCAGGCGTGGCGTTGTGCGCAGGGAACACAGCCGCAATCAATCGCATGGTCTATGGCTGGTTTCCCTATCCGGACTATCCCAATACGCGCTGTATCGCATTGTTCGGGCATAATCCGCGCCAGCATTCCTGGACACCGGTTTACAACGCGATCCGGCGCGCGCAGCAAAAGGGGGCCAAGCTGATTGTGCTGGACCCCAGGCGATCCGAAAACGCCGAAGCCGCAGATATCTGGCTGCCCCTGCGCGCCGGGACAGACGCCGCGATGGCCTTTGGTTGGCTGAAGGTCATTCTGGACGAAGGTCTGTATGATCAGGATTTTGTTCGGACCTGGACAGTGGGTTTTGAGGCGTTCCGCGACCGGGTCGACACGTTTCCCTTGGACCGGGTTGCCGAGATCACCGGGGTGGAGGCAGAGCGCATCGCAGAGGCGGCGCGGATGTTTGCCACCAACACACCCGGTGTCATCCCTTGGACACCAATCACGGATCAACAGCGCAACTCCACCTCGGCCATTCGTCTGCACTGCGCGCTGCGCGCGCTGACGGGATCGCTCGACGTCCCCGGCGGCGAGGTCTTACACGGGTTTCACCCGCAGATCATCTCGGAAAGCGCGTTGGAACTGCATGAGGCACTGTCGCCCGAACAGAAAGCCAAACAGCTTGGGTCGCTCACCCATCCGGCCTTTACCTACCGGGGCACTGAGGCTTTGCGAGGGCCGACCAAACGTGTCTGGGGTCATGAATATGCGAACCTCGTGTCGGGCAGCTATATGGCCAACCCCACCGCTGTGTTTCGTGCGATGGAGGAAGGCGACCCGTATCCGGTCAAGGCGTTCATTACGCTGGGCAACAACACATTGATGAGCTTTGCCAACATGTCTCGGATCGCGCGGGCGCTGCAGAACCAAGACCTAATCGTCGCCGTAGAGCATATGAAAACACCGACAGCCGCGCTTGCTGACTATATTCTGCCGGGCGATGCCTGGACCGAACGTTCCTGCCTGTCAGATGGGTTTGGGTGGACCGCCATTCAGCGCCCAAGCCAAAAGTCGGTCGAGCCACCGGGCGAATGCCGATCGGTCTATGACTTCTGGCGCGAACTCGCGGTGCGGTTCGGGTTTGAGGCGCAGTTCCCATGGGCAACGAACGAAGCGATGCTGGATCATCGGGTTGCCGGCCTTGGCATGTCATTTGACGAATTTGCCGAGCAGCACGCCTACCACATGGCGCCGCCACAATTCCGAAAATACGAGACAACAGGGTTTGCCACACCATCGGGCAAGGTCGAACTGTGGTCGAGCGTGCTCGAGGATTTGGGCTTTGACCCGTTGCCCTATTGGCGCGATCCCCCGGCCCGACCGCAGGGATATCCACTGGACTTGTTTTTCGGGATGCGGGACGATCCCTTTTTCCAAACTGGGCATCGGCATGTGGCCGCCTTGCGTGAACGCGTGCCAGAGCCGCAAGCCTTTGTGACACCAGAAGATGCCGCAAAAGCGGGGTTGGACGCGGGCGACTGGGCCTATGTTGAAACGCCAGAGGGCCGCGTGCGGTTGCAAATCGCGCTGCGCGATGACTTGCCAAATGGGTTGGTACGGGTGCCCCATGGCTGGTGGAAGCCAGAGCGCCTTCCAACGGACGCTCTCAGTGGCGCCTGGGATCATGCGGATGCGCAGATCTGTCCCGACGATGAAGACAACCTCGACCAAGAACAAGGCATCCCGCATCTGAAGGGGTTGCCATGTCGATTGAAGAAAGCCGAGTAGCAACATGCCAGTGACACATGCAGATCTGCACCATGCCATCATAAACACCATCATCGAAAGGGGGTGGGCACCCTCGATAGATGAGTTGTCGACGCTGCTCGATGCCGACCGACAAGCCGTCGTCGTCGGGCTTCGCGCCCTGCAAGATTACCATGGTGTTGTCCTGCATCCCCACAACGACGAGGTATGGGTCGCACACCCATTCTCCACGGTTCCGACAGGTTTTCTGGTTCGCGCAAGGGGCAAGGAATGGTGGGGGAATTGTGCATGGTGCTCGCTCGGAGCGGCCGCACTGACCGGTCCGGACGTGACGATCACAACTGTACCGGGATTTGATCGGTCACAAGTTTCCCTGCGGATCGAAGGCAATACTCTGTTGGACACCAACTATGTCGTCCACTTTCCAACCCCGATGGTGCGGGCATGGGACAATGTGGTGTCGACATGCACGATGATGCTGCTTTTCGATGACGAACCCGCTGTCGACACGTGGTGCGCAAAGCACGGGAAACAGAAAGGCGACGTTCGACCGATCAACCAGATCTGGGAGTTTGCCCGCGAATGGTACGGACGGCACAACGACCCTGACTGGAAGAAGTGGACCCCCACAGAGGCTGCGGACATCTTTGCCCGCCATGGATTGGATGGTCCGATCTGGGAGCTTCCCCTGGAAGGCGAGCGGTTTTAGGCAGACGCCGTCATGTGAGAAGCATTCGCCATTTTTGCACGACAAGAGGCGCTTTTGAGTCCGCGTCGACTGTTTTGATGCTCATCAGCGCAAAACGCTTTCCACTCTTGGTCGTGATGACCTGATCGGTCGTTGCGATCGCTTGCAGTTTGGTGCCTGGCTTGATGGGTTCGAGTATGCGGATGTTTTCCAGCTCTGCACCGATCAGGGGGCGATCACCGAGTGGTTTGGCGTCAACCACGAGCCGCATGGTGAGGCTGAGCACCTGCCACCCGCTTGCGACAAGTGTTCCGAAAAAGCTCTCTTGTGCTGCTTTGGCATCCAGATGCATCGGCTGAGGGTCGTAGAGTTCAGCGAAGGTAACACAATCCTCGAAGGATAGTGTCGCAGTTGCTGTCCAGATCGGCTCTCCTACGGGGAAATCCTCGGCGGTCGCATTCACCTCAGCCATGCATCTTTGCTCCTTTTGTGATCTTGTCCACGATCTTCTTGTCGGCGCGCAGGGCGACGCCGACGGTATTGCTTTCTGAGGCGCCATGCTCGGAGAAAACGGCCCGATTTGCGTCGTCATGCCCAGTGGTAAACATCTCTTCTATGTACACAGCAGTCGGCACATCTCGATCATTTGCTCGGTTGCGGATGTTTGTGAGGACATTGGCAGCACCAGTCAAAACAATCACTGGCTGGATCGACAGCGCAAGATGGTCGCGTTGATCAGCATCGGTATACTTCTGCCCAATGATATCTGGATTTGCCCCTGCGATGCCGCTCGCAAGAAATGCAGTCACGTTGAGTTTTTGCCATGTTTGCAAATCATCACGGACGATAATGGCGATTTTTGTGTCGAACATTTGTGTTTCTTTCAAAGATTAACTCTGGAGATTTCGGACAGGCTGCCTCTCACGGTTTCTGCGGAGTCCCCAAGTGCCGCGTCCATCTCTTCATTCAGCTCGTCCATCGCCTGCTGAAGCTGCGGCAACAGGATTGTGCCAGCTTCACCGAGGTGGAGAAGATAGACCCGACGGTCTTCCGTTGATCGTTCCCGACGCACCAGGTCTAGCTTTTCCAAGCGATCAAGGACGCCGACGATTGTCGCGCTGTCGATCATCAAGGCTTCGCCGATATCTCTGGATGTGCTCTCGCTGCGCTCAAAGATTGCCTGCAGTACGGCAAACTGGATCGGCGTCACGCCAAAGGGGGCAAGTTTCTCACGAGTGTATTTGGCGATGGTTTTCGCCGCGGAGCTCGCGAGGAAGCTTATGCATGTTTGGATCATGTCCATATCATCACTTTGCTTGCATACTAGACATTTGCCAATTTGCCAGCAAGGTACTATTGGTTCTTTTGACATGCAAGACGCCCCTCTCGCGAACCAAGGAAAGTGACTGTTGTGGTGAAACTTCCGAACGAACAGACTACCAGATCGCTTTCTGATGACCCTCGGCCGGGCATCCTGATGATCGCCGGGTTTGGTGATAATTCATCCATGTATGATGCGCTGCACGGTACCGAGTTGGCGAAGGCGTACTGCCTGGTCCCATTTGACATGCCTGGTTTTGGAGCGCCGGCCTTGAGGGGCCGCACATCGCTGCACGCTCTGTCAGAATGTGTACTGATTGAGGCTCGGCGCAACCGCGCGCACATCATAATGGCGCATTCGGTTGCATCGGTTGTGGCTGCAAAGGCGGCGGCAGCGTCAAACGGAGACATAAGCTGCATATTGTCACTCGAAGGCAACCTCACGGCCGACGACGCCTATTTTTCGGGGACCGCCGCAGATTATGACGGCCCGGAAAAGTTTCGGTCTGCCTTTCTGTCACGGCTTGAGCTTATGGCAAAAGAGGACGCAATTCTTGCGAGGTACCGGCGCGAGGTCGAAAGCGCTGATCCGGTCGCTCTGTGGGAGCTCGGCTGTGATGCGCGCCGCTATTCTGAAGCGTGTGTTCCAGGTGAAGAGCTTCAATCGGCGGCGCTAGTACATTACTTCTACAACCCAGTTAACTGCCCCCAAACATCCATATCATGGTTGGAAAACAACGGGATGCCGCGATCCATACTGGCGGATGCATCGCATTGGGCCCCTATAGACCAGCCAGATCCTCTTGCGCGACAAGTGACCAATTCCTTGGAGCGGCTTCTCCATTGATGCGGGTCAGTAGGCCTGCGGCTCGCGCCACATGATCCAATATGTGCGACCTAGAAGCGGCTCATAGCACTCTGTGGCGTGATTGAACCCCATACGGCGATAGAACGGCAAGCTCTTGCTGTTGAAGGTCTCCAGGTAACATAGCCTGTTCTGCTGATCCGCGCTGGCAAGTGTCGGCTGCAAAAGCCGCGCAGCCATCCCTCGACCTTGAGCCTCCGGCTTCACCGCTAGGATCGACAGATACCAAGCCCGACTGAGCGTCGCGGGGACGCGCTCGTACATGGCTTTTGAGATCGCAGTGTATGTCGCTGCGCCATCGTTCCCCAAGGTGGCGTACAAATTCTTCTGGAAAGCTTCCTTTACGTGTGTAGTTCCTTCAAAGAGGGCCGGTTTTTTCCAAATCGCAGCGCCATTGCTTCCCTCGACGACGCACAGTGTCTCAGGATCCTTGGACGAGAGAGGGATGGTGAAGTAATTCGATAGTATCGCCGTGCGTTCGGCCTCATCCTTTGCCGATCGAACTATAGCGCAATAAAATGGGTCGTGCATGAAGGCACGTGCTAGCGCGGATGCAAGGTCACTTGTGTACACGAAGGTGGCTTTCTGCATTATGGTTTTGATGTCACTGGCGTACCAAGCACCGATTGGGAGCGCCACTGAACTTGGAGGCAATTGATCACGCCGGTATTGGACTGCCGTGGCAGGGCCAATCGCTCAAACGGCCACATATTTATTGGACCGAACGACTGCTCACAACAGAATAATCCTGCGCGACGTTTGACCTACTGAAATTGGGCTGTGCACCCGCGAAGCTTCGTCTGCACAGCCCGAAGATCAGATGAGCGGTAGACCAACGGCCTTGCGACCTTCGGCGTTCTTCAAGGAAAAGTCCCCGCCATCTTGCGCGCGCGCGGCATCCGTTGTCAGCCAGGCGACGGCTTGTCCGACCCATTCCGCAGGAATATGCGCCTCCCAATCGAGTTGGCTTACGGGGTTGATGCCCGAGGATTTGATGGACCGCTGCATGTCCGTCGCAACTGTTCCGGGGCTCAGGCCCACGACATTGACTCCCTTGGGCGACAATTCCTTGTGTGCCGTCCGCGTCAGACTCAAGAGCGCCGCCTTGGTGGAACAGTAGTGGGACCAACCCTCCAGTGCCGAGGTGGCTGCACCGGACGAGATGTTGATCACAAGGCCCGAGCCCTTTTCCACCATGCCGGGCACCACAGCACGCAACATGTGGAAGGCGCCCTTCACGTTGACATCCACCACCTTGCCCCAGGCAAGCGGGTCTGCGTCTTCGATCCGGGCAATCGGGTCAATCAGCCCTGCGTTGTTCAGCAGAATGTCGACGCCGCCAAATGCCTCCTTTGTGCGCGTCACAGCGGCAATGGCCTGGTGCCAGTCTGCAACATCGCAGGCTATCCCGATGGCCTGAGGTCCGATTTCGCCTGCAATACGGTCCACGGCGCCGCCTGAGCGGGCAGCCAATGCAACATTGGCTCCAAGGGATGCAAGGTGACGCGCGGTCGCCTCGCCAATGCCACGGCTTGCCCCGGTGATCAGGGCGGTTTTTCCTGTCAAGTCGATGTCTTGATTCATTTTCTTCTGTTCCTTTGCTTGTTTCAATCTTCTGCTGCCGCGACCACACGTGCCCTCAGCAGCACTTCGGCACCTACGGCATCCTGTCCGATGCCAACGTCATGGGTCAGCCGCAGGATCACCCCGGTGATGTCTGCCTCGCCGCGCCCGTCCGCGATGTTCAAGGTGCCGCTGAGGACAAGCGGCGCCGCTATGTCGCGCAGTGTCAGGGTGCCGTTCACGTCCAAGGCGCCGGTGTCGGGCGACCAGTCGAAACCGGTAGCCGCAAACACGGCTGTGGGATGATCCTCGACTGACAACCAGGTGGTATCGCCCAGGGCTTGTGCACGCGGGTCATCGACTGACACGCTCTGCATGTTGATCTCGACCCGCAGGCTGGCATTGCCCGGTATTGCAGGATCAAAATCGATCTCGGCGGTCCAATCGGCGAAGGCGCCGACAATTTCGGACCCGCCCAGGTCGATCACGAATTCAAGGGCGCTTTCATCCCGTTCCATGATCCAGAGCGGATCGGCTGCCGCCCCCGACAGGGTAGCGGCCGCGGCAAGGATCCCGATCAGCGTTTTGCGAATGCGCGTCATTGTCGTGTCTCCGGGTTTGGAAGGATGGGCAGCATCGCGTGCAGCGTGCCGTCACGATCCAGGAGGTGATGTTTCAGGGCGGCCAGCGCATGGAGCCCTGCAAGGCCAAGCAGTGCGTAGCCGCCCAGCCTGTGCAGGGTTGCCAACACCGCCTCCCGCTCCGCGCTCGGGCCGACCGGGTGGGGAATATTAACCAACCCGAACCACAAGGTCGGCAAGCCAAGCGGAGACGATGCCGCCAGCAGCCAACCTGTGATCGGCATCGACAACATCAGTACGTAAAGCACGACCTGCGCCGCACCTGCCGCCAGCTGAATGGGCAAGGGATGGTCGTGATCGGGGCCGGATACCCGCAGCGCAATCCGGAGCCCCAACCGCATCAGAATCAACGCGAACAACGTGATCCCGATCGACTTGTGAAGCTGATAGGCCTGATAAAGCGGCACGCCCAGCACCTTCACGGTGTAGTCGCCGGTTGCGGCGGCATGTTCTTCCGCCGCAACCATGAGCAAACCAGCCCCGACCATGACCACAAGCGCAAATGCGATCCCCCAATGCAGCGCAATCAGCCAGACCGGCCAGTTGTCATTTGCGGGGCGGCGGGTCATTCGCTTGGCCCTGTGAAGCCTTCGACGCGGCCCCAGTTGCAGGGGATGTTCGTGTCAGGTGCACCGTCGCATTGCACGAGGTCGAACCGCGCATCCAGCGTCACGACAAAGCCCGTGGGTGAGCCGAGAAACGCGATGAAATCCATCCCATGGTCCAGGCGCATGATCTCACCGGTGGCGTGAAAACCAACGACTTCGATCTCGTCGTAGTTGGGGATGAATTCAGGGTAATTGCGCCGGTTGACCATCTCGAAGTCCAGCTCAACAGGCGCTGTAACTCCAAGCATCTCAAGCTCGCCCTCAAGAATGCCGGTCGTGGGTGTCAGCATTTGAACTGCGCTGGAGGTGAAGGTGATCTCGGGATGTACGTCCACATTCAGGTAATCCTGATTGCGGATGTGATTGTCCCGGCCGATATGGTTACTGTCGACGGAGGCCGCATTGATGGTGAAGGTGATCTGCGAATTCGCTGGGTCGGCCTCATCAATCAAGAAGGTGCCGTCAAATTCGTTGAACCGTCCAACAGTGTTGGCCATGTTCATGTGATCGATTTCCCACCCGATGTAGGCGTGGCCAAGGTCGAGGGTCCAAGCGACGGGTTCGGCGTACGCAGTTGAAGCAAGCATTGCAGCGGCAGCTGCCGTAAGAGCAGTTTTGCGGATCATGTGATGTTCCTTTATATATGGGGTTATGCGGCGCGATCGGCCGGGTGGGTCCAGGCCAGAGGTTTGACCGGATCGTCGAGCTCGGTATGAGCGAGCGCGTTGGTGAAATTGCTCAGGAGTTTGGTGGCGAGACCTGTCAAGACTTCAAGCGCCTGCCGCTTGTCGAAACCGGCATCGAGGAAGACCTGAAGACGCTCGTCACCGATATGTCCGCGGCTTTCAATAAGCTCACGGGCGAAGGTGCGCAGGGCTTCCAGCTTTGTGTCGGAGATTGGCGTGCCCTCGCGCAGGGCTTCGATTACATCATCGGGCATCTTTGACATTTGCATCAGCATTGAGTGACCGGCGGTACAGTAGTGACAGCGGTTCTCGAAATTCGCCGTTTGCATCACCACCTGTTGTTCTAAGGGGCTAAGCGTCGTTTCTTCGGCAAAGATGCGAAAGGTTTCGAGATACGCGCGATAGGTGGCGGGGGCTTCTGCCATCACCTGATGGAGCTTCGGAAAGAAGCCGTAGGCCGCCATTGAGGCGTCGATGAGCGCCTGGCTTTCCGCAGGAGCAGTATCTTTGGAGTGATAGGTGAATTCGGTCGTCATGTTTTTATCTCCAGTGAGGGGGGTAGGTTTCTGCGACGCCAGGAAGGGCGCTCATGCGTTTCATCCAGGCCTTTAGCGATGGCCGGTCTTCAGAAAGCCGCGCAACGGGTTCTGGTGGCGAGGCGGATTTCACGACGCCGCGCGCGATCCAGTGGAGGGCCGGATAGAGCCAGATGTCATTGGCCATCGGTGCGTCTCCCCCAAGAAAATCGGTGCTCTCCAGGGTCTCTGCGATGTCATCTGCCGCCGACAGAAGCGCGTCGCGGTCCGCGTCGGGCAGCGGGCGATTGCGCAACAGCGATTG
Organism: Pseudovibrio exalbescens; assembly: GCF_028737195.1. Lineage (GTDB taxonomy): Bacteria > Pseudomonadota > Alphaproteobacteria > Rhizobiales > Stappiaceae > Pseudovibrio > Pseudovibrio zosterae. Next base: position 39,892 of record NZ_JAQZAJ010000001.1, read on the forward strand.
TGCGGTGCTCGTCACTGCCGGTCGGAGATCCACTTCCATCAGCATGACATCTTGCCAGACCCGTGCTGCGCTCTTGGTATCGTCGCCCCAGATCGGGCGGTCCGGAAAGGCGCGGTCCAGCCAGGCCAGGATGGCGAGGCTTTCCCGCAGCGCCACGTCACCCATGACCAGCGTCGGGACCTGTCCTTTCGGGTTCAGCGCAAGGTATTCAGGTGCCCGGTTCTCGCCATTTTGAACGTCCAGCAGGCGATGATCGAAAGGCACTCCTTTCAGCACCAGGGCCAGCATCACCCGCCAGGCAGGCGGGCTGCCCGAGATCCAGTAGAGCGTGAGGCGGCTCATCGTTCAGGCCGCGAATTGAGCGTCAACTTGGGCCAGTGCTTCGACCGCACTCGCGGATACGGCCGCGTCATCCGCAGTCGTGCCCTCAACAGAGAAACTGGTGACCGACGTCAGGCCAATGAAGTTCAGCAACAGTGTGAGGTAGGGGCGCATGAAGTCATAGCTTTCCAGCGGCCCGCCCTTGGCATAGCCCACCGCACCATAGGCATAGGCGACATAGACCGGCCGGTCGGCCACAAGCCCGCCGAACTGCCCATCTTCATAGGAAAAGGTCTGGTTGATCCGCACCACGTGATCCACCCAGGCCTTCAGCGCCGAGGGGACGGAGAAATTGTAGATGGGTGCCGAAATCACGATGGTATCGGCGGACTTGAGCTCTGAGATCAATTCATCCGAGAGGCTCAATGCAGCGCGCAGGTCGTCGGTCAGCTGTTCAGGCGGTGTATAGAACCCGGCAATGGTCTCGTTCGAGATATGCGGAAGGGGCGCGATGGCCAGATCGCGGATGACCACCTCGGCGTCCGGTTCCTGAGCTTTCAGGTTCTTGACGATCTGGTCGGCCAATTCGCGGCTGCGAGAGCCCCCATTGCCGGGCCGTGCAGAGCTGTCGATGCGAAGAATTCGGGTCATGTCGATGTCCTTTTTGACGTGTTGAGGCCGATATGGCCCATGCGCGACTTGCGAAAAACATGCCGAAGCGCCAATCTGTCGTGCGAGATCTGCATGAATGGTGACCTCATGGACGACCAACTTCTCCGGATAACCCTTCTGGTTGCGCGCACCGGTTCTTTCGCCGCGGCTGCGCGGGAGACGGGTGTCGATCCGTCCTCTGTCTCCCGCCAGGTTGCCGCGCTGGAGCAGGTACTTGGCATCCGGATTTTTGACCGCACCACGCGCCGTCTGGACTTGACCGAGGCCGGGAGCATCTACCTGGATCGCGCTTCGCCCGCCCTTGAGGCGATGGACGAGGCCGCCGACGCGGCACGCGATGTCATGTCGGAACCATCCGGGCTCTTGCGGGTTACGACCTCGGTCGCCTTTGGCGAGCGCTGGCTGTTGCCGCGGGTGGCCAGCTTTCGCACGGAATATCCGCGCATCGATCTGGACTTGGTCCTAACGGACGCTGTCACGGATCTTGCGCGCGAGGGGATCGACCTCGCGCTTCGTTTGGGCCGTCGCCCCGATACTGGCTCCATGGTTGCCGCCAAACTATTTGATACACGCTACCGCGTGGTAGCATCCCCGGACTACCTCGTTCGTGCTGGACATCCCGATACGCCTGAGGAGCTCGTCGGACATGATGGATTGCTGTTTCGTCTGCCAAGCTTTCGTACCGTGTGGCACTTCCGGAGCAGAACGCGTGATAACTCATATGATGCGTTGCCGCGCCCGACGCTCACAATATCGAACGCCCTGGCGCTGCGCAGGGCGGCGCAGGCAGGGTTGGGCGTGACATTGCTCGCGGACTGGACAATCGATGAAGACCTGAAACGAGGTCTCCTTGTCGATCTCTTTCCAGATTACGAGGTAAGTGCCGTCGGGTTCGATACCGCGGCTTGGCTTGTATACCTCTCGCGAGAGTATGTACCGGCCCGCCTACGGGTGTTCATTGACCATATCAAAAACAGTTCTGCGGTCGGGCAGGTCAACAACACCTCAGCCTGAAGTGTGCGAGGCGGAGCAGCCCGGCTAAGAAAACCGGGAAAACGCCTCTGCAATAGCGGACATGGTTGATTTGATCCGTGGCACGTTGCGAAGCTCTTCATGAGTCAACACCCAGGCTTGTTCGCTTGGCATGTTCCCGAGATTTCGAAGAGCCGACAGATCACCGCGCTGTTCGACATAGGCACAAGGTAGCCGCGCCACCCCCATACCCTCTGCAACGAATTTTGCCTGAGTGATCATGCTGTCCACGCGAGCGACAACACGGCCCTTGGGGTCGAAGTCGTCAATAATCCCGTCATTCGCCGTAAGACCTTTGGGCAGGTTCCAAGAAAGCCAGTCAAAACCGCTGGTTTGTTGCGCCCATTTTCCCGTGCCGTATACCGCCGTTCGAATGGGGCCCAACCGGCGCCCCACCAGCCCTTCGTTGGGCGCATCCACAAGCCGGACGGCGATGTCGGTCTCCCGTTTTTCGAGACTGAGATATGTGTTGCCTGGTCGCATATCGAGCTGCACTTTCGGCAACTCCGACAACATACCGGTCAGTTCCGGAGCAATGAGCTCAAAGGTGAAGTCGGTCGCTGACACCTTCACGACGCCGGAGATTTCGTCTTCTTCCGCCGCCCCTGCGAGAGCCTGGTTCACACCACCTTCCAACCGTCGCGCAAGGTCGACCAGATCGTCGGCCACCGGGGCCAGGACGACACCACCCTTGATGCGCTCGACCAGTTTGATCCCAAGCGTCTCCTCGAGCTTGCGTATGCGCCTTGGAACGGTGGTCGCATCCATCTTTAGCCGTTCGGCAGACTGATTGACGTAGCCGGTCTCGGCCAAGGCAAGGACCAGTTTCAGGTCGTCCCAGTTCAAAACATCGCTTGGTCTCATGCACTTAGTTCCATGCTGCGTAGATGCAGGTGAGCCTGCAGTATAGTGCGTTGCTGCATCTTTGGCTAGGTGAGAAGTTGATCACAGGCCAAGGACGGCCAGCAAGCAATCGAAAGGAAATCACCATGCCTGTCATTCGTGTCACCGTTCCAGGAAACGCCTGGAGCAAGGAAGAGAAAGCCGAAATCGCGTCGAAGCTGACCGATGGCCTCGCCAACGTGGCCGAGACCTCTGGCAAAGGCGACATCAAGCAATTCATCACCGTCCACATCCTGGAAGCCTCCGAAGGTGGCTACGCGATGGGCGGAAACGTTATCGGCTAAGCGGAAGCTCGGTTCATGAAAATCGCAAAAACCGTAACTGTGAACGCCTCGGCCGACCGTTTGTGGGAGATTCTCGGGACCGAGTACCTCCATGCAGGACGCTGGGCGAGTGCCGTTTATCACTCATCTGGCAAGGGTGACGCCCGCATCGAGGGCGCGCCCGCCGAAGGCCGCGTTTGCCAAACGAGCCTTGGTCCGTTCACCGAAACCATCGAAGAGTTCGATCCAGAGCAGCGTTTCGTCGCTTACTCGGCGACAGGCGACAAGATGCCTGGCTTCGTCAAAAACCTAACGAACTACTGGCGTGTGAATCCGCTGGGGCCAAATAAGTCCAGCGTTCAGATGGAGTTGACTGCGGACATCGCGTTCCCTTTCAACATCCTGATGGGGCCAATGATGAAGATGCAGTTCGGCTCGGTCGTCAAACATATCATCTCAGAACTTAAGCACTACGCCGAAACCGGAAAACCACACGCTCGTAAAGTTAAAGCCGACGGCTCCAAGAAAGCACGCCAAGCGCGCGCTGCGATGGCCTGAAGCCAGAAAGGAAGAACGACAATGACACTGTTCTCAAAAGAACTGATCCTGGCTCTCGCAATCAGTGCCGGTGCCGTCCTGAGTGCGCAAGCGCAGCAGATGCCGACCGTGGAAGCCGAGCGTATGGCGACCTTTGGCGCGTTGGCGGAGTTTACATCCTCGGATGCCGTGACCCATTACATGTATGACACGGGCTATGTGGGCGGCTTCGTCAATGCTCCCCTGCAGACCGTGCAGATGCTCCACTTCGAGGCTCCGGTCGACGACGTCTGGGAATGGGTCGTCAGCGGAAACGACGAATGGGCGATGGCCATCGAGACCCTGACCTGGGATCACAGCGGCTCGGCCTTGCCCGGGGAACTCGGCGTCGGCTCTGAACGCGTCTGTGAATTTGTCGGTGGCCAGGGCACCGCTTATGAGCGCGTCTTCGCGGTCGAAGAGAACCGCCTGTTCGCCTATGATCTCGATGCCGAACGCTCCACGGTCCCGCTTCCGATCCGCGACTTTTTCGTGATCTGGACCCTCGAGGAACAGGACGCAGGCGGCGTGCTCGTGACCTCGCGCATTTACTACCACGAGGCGCAGGATATGGGCGGAAACGCCGCTGCCGCGGTGGTCGGCGCGCTAACCAACGACTTCAAGAACTTCGCCAACATCTACGGTGGTACGTACATCACGATGTGAGGCACAAACGGCGCGGCGAAAACATCGCCGCGCCTCGCTCTTCGGGAGGTTCAGCATGCTCAAACTAGCCACAATTACGCTCTTGGTTGCGGTTCCGAATGCCGCTTTGGCCGAGAATTGGGTGATCGATTATTCCTCTTCGTCGATCGAGTTTTCGATAGAAACGAGCAGCGGTCTCGTGACTGGAGACGTACAAAACTGGACGGCCGACATCGAAGCAAGCGGCATGGAATTCGCATCCGCTCAGATCGACGCAGAACTTGACCTGACATCCATTCAGACGGACTTTCCGCTCGCTGACCCGATCTTGCGCTCTGAACCTTGGTTGAACTCGGAGGCATTCCCGAATGCGCGGTTCGTTTCGTTGTCCTTCACCGTTGGGAATGCTCCGACCGCAGGTCTTTTAACCGGAGAATTGACGATCAAAGGCGAGACCAGACCGTTTTCAGTGCACGTAAACTGGACGCTGGAGGGGCGGATGGTTGTGGCTGAATTGTCCGGCGAGTTGAATAGGCTGGCTTTTGGCATCGGGGACGAGGCAAGCGTTGCCCTTGCGGAGTCAGTTGTTTGGATCGAGGGGCACTTAGAAGCGGAGCGCCAGTGACAAAACCCATGCATACAAGCAATTAGTTGTATTAGATTTGGTTTCCCCAACCCTTTCCTGACGCCGAGTTCAGTTACCGCCCAAAATACATCGAGACATGCCAAACGGACTTTGGGCAATGCGCGTGCCCAAAGGGAATGAAAGCTCCAATCATCGGTACGGGGAAGGTCGCCTTTTGCCCGTTTTGATTAGCAATCGCTTGTTGCGCAATCGGCCAGCCGTAACCCCCATTATTTCAATGAAAGCAATGATTTAAAGTGGAGAGAAGGTTCGACACCAGTCCCTCTCTCTCCGCCATTTCCCAAACATCGATAGTCTTTTCGCAGCAGTGGTCCAACGCTAGCGCGTTTGGATGTTTATGGTGCCATTCCAACTGGTCGTGCAGCACCATTGACCCCCTTAGTTTTTCATAGTCTGACGACGCTGGCAGATTTTTTGATCGCTATGAGCTGCTCATGGCTGTTATGACCGCATGTTTGCTTGGACGGTTGGATACCCGTTTACGCCATTTTCGAAAACTTGATGGTTTCAAGCTTCGGCGCATGAGGACGATCACCTCTTTTTCGCTGAGGCCATGGGCGCGTTTGATGGCGTCAAATGGCACATCATCTTGCCATGCCATCTCGATGATTTCCGAATGGTAGGCGTCTTGATCCGCTTTTCTCATTGCGACTCCGTGTTCCTGCAGTTTCCCGTTGAGAAATAGGGGAGCGCGGCTGAGATTCCAGTCTTTCCTCTAATTTGCTGGTCACAGTGTATTTCTACGTCAAGGATAAAGAAAAGCGGGGCGCCAATCTCAATAGCCTGCTAAATTTGCATTACGTTAACGTAACTTAGAAAGCTTATTCTTGTAATATATTCATCGGTTCGCTACCATCATTTTGCCTTACTCAACGGTAATTTTGCCGCGCCGGTCAATCTTGGACTTGGTTGAGGTAAGACTTGGCTAAAAGGTGGGAAATCACGCAAATGGCGAGGGTGCCTTTGTCGAAGCAGTGGATACTGAGCCTACCAAGCTGCGCTCTGGCGCGGATACTTCATGGCTTTGGCATGCTCAATTGTTTCCAGCGCCATGTTGTGCTGTCGCGTGCCCTCTTGGTGGTGTGCTGCGCCTTGTTGGCAGGCTATGGGGCACCAACGCTCGCACAAACCGATGATAAGCCGCTACGGATCGTTACGCGCAACGGACCCAGCCTTGAAGGCCCTGCCATTCGGCATGGAGAAGTTTTTGAACGGGATACCGGAATGGCGACTCAGGTCGAGGGCATTCCGTTTCGTGAACTCTACAATGAAATCATGATGGGGTTCATCTCCGGCGTGAACGAGGCCGATGTCATGTTGGTTCCCGCGCCTTGGGTGCCCGATTTCGCGCCGTTTCTTGCAGATGTGCCCATGGACCTTATTGCGAGTAACGCCGTTCGCAGCATTCACCCTGCCTATCGCGAGGGCCTGATGCGCTGGAACCGGCGTTGGCTTGCCGTGACCATCGATGGCGACCTGCACATGGGGATTTATCGGCGCGATCTGTTTGAGGATCCAGAACATCGATTGGCTTTTCAGGGAGTACATGGGCGGCCACTGTCGCCGCCGGAAACCTGGACGGAGTATCTTGAAATCGCGCGGTTCTTTCATGGCAGAAAGGACCAGCAGGGCAACACGCTTGCCGGGTCTCTGGAGGCTTACTTGCAAGGTGGACAGCGTATTTGGTTCGTCATCAGCCACGCTGCGGCCTATGCCAGTCATCCGTCCTATTCGGGAACGCTGTTTTTCAATCCTCGCACGATGGAGCCAGCGATCAACTCGCCCGCATGGCAACGAGCGGTCTCGGAGTATGCCGAGTTGATGAGCCTTGGTCCGCCAGATCTGGCTTGGCTCGGGAGCGGGGATGTGCGCAAGCGGTTTTCTGAGGGTAAGGCGGCAATGGCTGTAGATTGGGCAGACATTGGCGTGATGGCGGCCACGCTAGAGGGCGGTGTTGGGTCTGAGAACATAGGTTTTTTTGAGCTGCCTGGGTCAACATCTGCATGGAACCCCATAACGGAACGGTGGGACACGCTGGCCTATCCCCGACAGGTGCCGTATCTCGCGTTCGGTGGCTGGGTTGCCGTCGTCCCAGAGACCTCCCAGAACAAGGAGGCGGCTTGGGATTATATCAGCCATTTCAACTCACAAGAAAACAGCATGAAGGACATGCTCGTTGGCGATTCCGGAATAAACCCATACAGGCGTGAACACATCGCGGATGAAACGGTCTGGTTCGATCTCATGGGAGAGCAGGCGGCTGAAGACTATCTGGATGTGCTGCGTTCGTCTCTGGACGCGCCACAGCTTGCGTTGGAGCTGCGCATTCCGGGATACCGTGCCTATATGCAGGCACTTGATCTGCAGATTGAGCGGGTGTTGCGCAGCGAAGCGACTGTTCAGGAGGCGTTGGATTTGGCTGCTGCGCAGTGGGATCAGATTACGGATCGCCTTGGCCGTGACAGTCAACGTCGTCACTACATATCAGCCATGGGGCTGACGGGGAGTTTTCCGTGAACCTCACCGGTATAAAAGCGCGACTTACCCTCATCATTGCCATTGCCAGCCTCGCGGTGCTGATCGCAAGTGGCACGGCGCTATGGACCATCGGTGACATTCAGGGTGAAGTCAGCGAGATTACCGAGAAAGAGTTTCCCCGTACCGCCAGCGCATTGACACTGGCACGCATTGGCGAGCGCCTTCAGCGCCACGGCGAAAGCCTCATGACAGCGGCTGGCTCTGATGACCGTGACACCATTCAAAACTTGATCGGCGCGGACCTTTCTGCCATGCGCAGCCAGCTTGTCTTGCTGCGGCAGTTGCTGCCGGATTTGCGAGGTGCGGAGGAGCAATTGGTTCTTCTGTCCTCTGACCTGGCATTCAACTTGACTTCCATGCGGCAGAACCTGGAGACACAGACTGAGCTGGAACTGAGTGTGCTTTACAAGCGCGCCCAATTGATGGACCAGAAGGAGGGGATCCTTCAAGTGCTGGGGCCCTCCGTTCTGGCGATCAATGCAATCGTGACTGCAACCGACGCGCAGAGCGCCGAGGTCCTGACAAAGGCGATTTCCAGTCAAGACGCGCTTTTGACTTCCGAGCGCCTTATCAACTCGCTGATGGTGCAGGTTCTGCTCGCCGAGCGGGCCACCAACGCTGAAGAGGTGCGCCAGCGCAGTTTGTCCTACCAGCGTACGCTTCAGCAGTTTCTGAATTCTGTTGGTAACCTGCCCAAGGGGCTGAAAGACCGGGTGCAGAGGCATCTTGGTGTGTTGGAGAGCCAAACCACTGACGGCAGTATCTTCGACATCAAGACACAGTTGCTCAGCACAGTGGCGCTCCTGCAGGCCACCATCGATCAAACGCGAGGCCTTGCCACCGCTTTGGACCAGGAGGTGGACATCCTTCTTGCCAATGATCAGCGGTCCATCATGGAAACATCGGGACGTATTTCGGATCTGTTTGTCACGCACACGGTTCAGTTTCTCATCAGCAGCCTGCTCATTGTGCTTTTGCTGGTTGTCTTGGCGTATTCCTTGATCGCCCGCCCGATCGTAAAGAACGCCATGGCACTGACCAGAGCGATGACACGCATTGCCAGTGGGGAGCCTGATGTAACCATCCCCGGTCTACAGCGCAAAGATGAGATGGGTGACATTGCGCGCGCTCTTTCGGTGATGAAAGACACGATCGCGCGCATACATGGGCTGGACAAGGAGCTGGCCGAGCAAAGCCAGCTTCTCATCACTACGCTCGACACCATGACGGATGGGTTCACCGTTTATGATGCCAATGCGGAGCTGGTGGCATGGAACCCGCGTTTTCTCTCGCTCTACAATCTGCAAAGCAACATGATTTCCGCCGGCACGCCCATTCGTCAGGTCCATGCCTCACTGGCACGGCAGGGAATACGGGTTTTCGAGCTGCACGGACCGGAGACGGACTATCCAACTGTTGCGCGTTCCCGCATGTTGGTGCCAAAGCAGTTTGAGCTTCGGGCCCCCAGCGGACGGATTATCGAAATGCGCAGCACCCCCATTCCCGATGGGGGGCATGTGACCATTCATTTGGATGTAACCGAGCAAAGGTCTGCAGAGGAGCGGGTGCGTCAGGCCCAGAAGATGGAAACCGTTGGCGAGTTGACCAGCGGTCTGGCCCATGAGTTCAACAATATCCTTGCGGTCATTGCAGGCAACCTGAACATCATTGAACGCGGGTTGAGTGATGATCCGCGCCTCAAAGAGCGGGCACACAAGGCCATGGGGGCCGTTGAGCGTGCAACCATGCAAGTTGAGCGCTTGGTGATGTTTTCCCGCCGGCAGAAGCTGTCTCCGGAGGATGTAGAGATCAATGAACTCATATCCGGACTGGTGCAGCTGTTCCAATACTCCTTGGGGCCAGACATTGAGGTGGAGACCGAGCTGGAAGCGGATCTTCCAATGATCAGGGTCGATCCTGTCCAGTTGGAAAACGCGCTGATGAGCCTTGCCGTCAACGCCAAGGATGCCATGGAGAAGGGGGGCACGCTCACCATTTCCACCGCCACGGGACCGGATAACTCGATTGAGATCACCGTCGCAGATACCGGAATCGGCATTTCTGAGGAAGCCCTTCAAAAAGTGATCAACCCGTTCTTTACCACCAAGCCCGCAGGCAAGGGCACGGGCCTTGGGTTGAGTATGGTCCATGGGTTCGTGAGCCAGTCTGGCGGCTCCATTGACATTACAAGCGAGCAGGGCAAGGGCACCAAGGTTCTGATGCGGTTTGGGGCCTCTCTTGAGCATGTGAGCCAGCCCGGCATTGATGTCCGCACACCACGCGGTCAGGGGGAACTGGTGCTCGTGGTCGACAATGATCTGGGCGTTCTGGATGTGACGGCAGCTCAGCTTGAAGCGCTTGGCTACAACGTGGATACCGCAACGGCTGGCGAAGAAGCATTGGCAAAGCTCAAGGCAAATCCGGAGTTTAAGCTGCTTTACAGCGAAGCCATGCTGCCGCGGCCATGGGATGGCGAAGCGCTGGCAAAGGGGGCAAAGGGCCTCAATTCTGATCTCGCCATCCTTCTGACCAGTGCAGAACTAGGGGCACTGGACCACGTTCCCCATGAGTGTTTGCAAAAGCCCGTTCCAGAGCGCGTGCTGGCCCGTGCGGTTCATGACCAAATCCGCAGGAAGGCGTCCCAGTCTTCTGCCCATCAGACCTGAAGCCGTTTTCCTTTAACGTTCCAGAGGTCATGGTCGTTTGTCTTGTTTTGGGACAGAATGGCCGCGTTCTGAGCCAACCGCCGTCTGGCTCCAGTCTCCTCTGCTGAATCGCGCGTGTGTTGTTGAAAAGGCCTTGATAACGCGAGGTCAGACCGCTTTAGTCCACTCTTCCTATGCGTGCAAAAACAGCGTTTGAAGACGGGTGCTTACTGGAAATTAAGGGGATTTGGTTATCTGGCAAAACGACAGCGCTCTCAGGCCATTAAAATTTTACTCGATTCAGAAAAACGCCGTTGGGCTCATGGTTTATGAGAAATTCTCCCTGTCATCGAAATGAAATTTTTCTCGATAAGTGCTTGTACGTGAGGGGCATATGGGATGACACAAATCTTACACGGCAAAATAGAAAAAACTCGTCATGAACCTGTAATAAATCTATGGCTTCTCGTGGCCTCAAGTTAATCACCGGTTAGGAAATTGTTGTGATCAAGTTTGAGGCCGTAAGAAAAGAATTCGGGAACCACGTTGCCGTACAGGGTGCGTCTTTTACTGTCGATAAGCCTCAGATGATAGGGATTATTGGACGCTCCGGTGCTGGCAAGTCTACGCTTCTGCGTATGATCAACCGCTTGACACCGGCCACATCCGGCCATGTCTACGTTGATGGTCGCGATGTTCTGGCTCTCAAAGGCAAAGAAAAACGCCGCTGGCAGCGCGATTGCGCCATGATCTTCCAGCAGTTCAACCTGGTGCCTCGTCTGGATGTTCTTACCAACGTGATGCTGGGTCGCCTCAACGACCACGGCACGATCGCAAGCTGTCTGAAGCTGTTCACCAAGGAAGAGCGCATGCAGGCACTGCTCAAGCTGGAGCGTCTGGGCATTGCGGAAACGGCCCTGAAACGCGCCGAGCACCTGTCCGGTGGTCAGCAGCAGCGTGTGGCCATTGCCCGTGCGTTGATGCAGAACCCGCAAATGCTTCTGGCCGATGAGCCGATCGCCTCCCTCGACCCGATGAATGCACAGGTCGTCATGGATGCGCTCAAGGCCATCAATACGGAAGACAAGCTGACGGTTATTTGCAACCTGCATACCCTCGATACCGCTCGGAAATACTGTGATCGCGTCATTGGGATGCTGCATGGCGAAATCGTCTTTGACGGCACGCCTGATGGCCTGACAACAGAAGTTGCACGGGAAATCTACGGCGCTGATGAGAGCTTTTCCGAAGCAACCACTTCTACTGCGCTGAATGTCGGTCCGACATCAGCCGTCGCCTGAGAATTGCCAGCCCGCAGGATCACTGCTTGCGGGTAGGGCACGCCTTTGCAGAGGCGTTACTGAACTCATATCGAGTAAACTTGGAGAGCTGTTCAATGAAATTCGCTGTTAAACTTGCTGCAGTTGCTGCTGTCAGCATCGCCGCTCTTGGTTCCACCGGTGCAATCGCCGCTGAGCCAATCACAGAATTCCGCATCGGTCTTCTGGGTGGTGAGAACGAAGCAGACCGTCTGCGCAACAACCAGTGTCTGGTTGACCGTTTTGAAGAGCTGCTGGGCGTTCCAGTCAAGCTGTTCCCAGCAGCGGACTACGCTGGCACCATCGAAGGCCTGAAGGGCGGCAACCTGGACTATGCTGAGCTGGGCGCATCCGGTTACGCAGCTATTTACCTGGCTGATCCGAAGGCTGTTGAGCCAGTTCTGACCACCCAGCAGGTTGATGGCGCAACTGGTTACCACTCCATCATGGTTTCCCGCGCAGACTCCGGCATCGAAACCCTGGAAGACATGAAGGGCAAGCGTCTGGGTTACGCTGATCCTAACTCCACTTCCGGTTATCTGGTTCCTTCCGTCGCTTTCGACCAGATGGGCCTGAACGCTGATGAGTACTTCGCGTCCGCTACGTTCTCTGGTGGTCACGAGCAGAACGTTCTGGCTGTTGTAAACGGCGACGTTGATGGCGGCGTTACCTGGTCTTCCGGCGTTGGCGAGTGGGAAGAAGGTCACACCTCCGGTAACCTGCGCAAGATGGTTGACAAGGGCATGATCGACATGACCGAGCTCAACGAAGTATGGCGCTCTCCGCTGATCCCTAATGGCCCGCTGGTTCTGCGCAGCTCCCTGCCACAGGACGTTAAGGACAAGGTCGTTGCTTCTTTGAAGGCAATGGTTCAGGACGACCCAGAGTGCTTCTACTCCGCACAGTCTGGTGAGTTCGCTGACTACGTAGAAGTTGACCACTCCTTCTACGAGACCATTGTTGAAGCACGTCGCCGCAAGATCGAAGCTGCGAAGGCTAACTAATCACAGTTTGGAGGGAGCGCCGCGTTTCTCGCGGCGCTCCTTTTGTATCTGGCCTTCGGGCCATTTTCTTTGTTCTCAGGAGGTTTCCGGTGGCTCTAGTCAATGCGTTCAACGCATCGCCCCACCTTGCCGAAATTGAAAAGGCCTACGAGCAGGTTGCTCGTCAGCGCACCACCTATACATTCCTGCTCTTGCTGGTTTGTCTCGTGTCAATCGTTGGTGGTTTTTACGTTGCAGAGGAGGCGAACTCCGGCAGCTTCTGGGGAGGGATTAGCAGTTTCGGGGATTATCCCTATGACATCCTCGCAGGTGCCTATGAGCGCGGCTGGGGTCTGTTTTCTCTCGTTGTAAAGTACTTCCCATTTCTGGTTGAAACGCTGAACATTGCGCTGGTCTCAACGCTGGTCGGCTTTTTCTTCAGCTCCATCCTGAGCTTCTTTGCAAGCCGCAATCTGATGACCAACAGGGGCGTCGTTTTTGTCGTACGCCGTGCACTCGACATTACCCGTGCGTTTCCTGAGCTGGTCATTGCATTGATGCTGGTTCTGATCTTCGGCCCATCTCCCATTGCTGCGATCATGGCTGTGACCTTCCACACCATTGGTGCGCTCGGCAAACTGTTTTCTGAAACCAATGAAAACGCGGATATGAAGGCCGTGGAGGGCTTGAAGTCTGTGGGCGCGAACTGGGTGCAGCAGATGCGCCTTGGTATCTTGCCACAGGTTCTGCCGAACTTTCTTTCCTATGCACTCCTTCGCCTTGAGATCAACGTTCGCGCCTCAGCCATTCTTGGCTTCGTAGGCGCTGGTGGTCTGGGTGCTGAGCTGAAAATGGTGGTGGACTGGAACTACGGCGCCGACATTTTCGTGATCATCGTCATGCTGGTCTGCGCGATTACCGCCATCGATTACTTCTCTGGCTGGTTGCGTCGCAAGCTTATCGGCACATCAGGTACGCTTTAAGGGCTTTTGAAAAATGACAACTGTATCTGGTTTCGAACAGGCCCGACTTGAAGAACAGTACCCGGGCGTAATTGAAAAGCCATGGTCCAAGCGCATCTTGGGGCCGGCCATCACCGTTGGCATCCTCGGCTATCTGGTCATTTGCTTCTTCGCGTTTGACGTGATGGGCGTCATGCAGAAGGCGCGCATGGACATGGCGCAGCTTTATGCGCTGGACTCCTATGCCCACAAGGACCATGCCAAGTTCACTTTCCGCAAGCCTGAAGAAGGCTTCGAGTTGTCTTTGGAGGGCACGCGCCGGGCACGTTATGAAACGCCGCCTGCGTGGTTCCAGTCAAACGGTGCGGAAAGCACCATTGATCTGGCAGAGGATGGTACCGTTTCTTTCGATGGTTCGTCCATTTTGACCTATTATCATCCAGAGTACGCCGAGCCATTCCGCTTCAAGGTTGGCAATAACGAATATCCGGTCTATCTGGGCAGTGAGGCTCCTGAGTGGCTCAAGGACAGCGGCAAACAGATTGACGCCCGTCCGAGCCTGCACAGCCGCATCTGGATTACGCGCAGCAAGCTGGAAATCCACCGCTATGAAGCAGGCTGGGAAGACTTCTGGTTCGGGTTTCATTCACCGCTCAAGGGAATGAGCCTCGGGCAGATTGTCTCCTTGTCCGTGTCTGGTGATCGCATTGATCCGGACATGTCGAACCTGAGCTTCATTGCCTCGGAATTCTGGTACAATCCGGACTGGCAGCACGGTGACATTTTCTACGCTCTGCTCCAGACCCTTGTCATGGCTGTGGTTGGCACCTTGGTCGCTGGCATCATTGCACTGCCTTTGGCTTTTGCAGCGGCGAACAACGTGAATCCGTTTGGGTCCATTCGCTTTGGGTTGCGGCGCATCTTCGACTTCTTGCGCGGTGTGGATACACTCATCTGGTCTTTGATCTTCATCCGCGCCTTTGGGCTTGGCCCTCTGTCCGGTACTTTTGCGATCATCTTTACGGACACCGGGACCTTCGGAAAGCTGTTCTCTGAAGCCATCGAGAACGCAGACCGTCGTCAGGCGGAGGGTATTCAAGCAACGGGTGCTTCGCCAGTTCAGAAGTATCGCTTTGGTGTCTTCCCGCAGATCCTGCCTCTCTTTGTTTCGCAGATGCTGTATTTCCTGGAGTCCAACACGCGTTCAGCAACCGTAATTGGTGCCTTGGGCGCTGGTGGTATTGGCCTCAAGTTGCTTGAGACCATGCGTACCCGCCAGGACTGGGAAAACACCGCCTACATCATTGTGCTGGTGATCGCACTGGTGATCTTGATGGACAACATGTCCGGCTGGCTGCGTCGCAAGCTTATCGGCGGCGCCGAGGGATAATCGTCTCAAACCAACCCTTTACGCAAAGCCCGCGGAAGTTCTCTTCTGCGGGCCTTTTGCATTTTAGGGAAGGGTTTAGGAGTTCGCCAACCAAGTTTCTATCGGAGTTGTTAAGGGGATCGTTGTTACGTTGCGTCAACGCGCAATCAGACCAGAAAAAGAGCGCGGTTCACAGGTGCCGCTCCAATATGGCTACAGACTGCTGTCCTCCAGATATTGAAAGCAAGAAACGCTTCAAGAAAAACGGCCTACTGCTGGGTATCGGCTTGGCCGTATTTGCAGCTGTCGTTCTTTTGCAAATAACAATGGTGGCTCTTGTCCAGGTCTATGCGCATGAACGGGCCTACAGAGCTTTGCTTGATACACTGCGCTCGGAGCTGGTCGTGGCTCTTCGTGTTGTTTCTGGAGAGGGGCGTCTCCAGTCTTTTCTGACCAGGCTGGATGAGCCCGGTGGCCTTTCGGTCAATGCACTGGATGGAGCTGTAACGATCAGGTCCTTCCCCTTAAGCTGGGAAGAACTCAGGGCAGGTGACAGCTTCGAGATCAACGGTTTGCTGTTCTCGCCATTCAATGAGTTTCACATGCACTCGTCATTGGATATCGAAACGTGGTTAGGGCATCACCATGAGGAAGACCCTTTTCACCACAGTGTTAGCGCAGGTTTTCTCCCGCCAGCCATGACGCCATCTGAAGTACTGCAGCGTCAGTTGGCAGAGCGGATTACAACCAGCCTACGCTTTGTTCAAAACGTCCAAACATTTGATGGCAATGCCCAACTCCTGGTCGCGGCCATTTTGCCTCTTGAAGAGCCCGTGGCAATCACAATCGAGGACAGTCTGGAGGCGGGGTTTATCTGGAATGAAGAGTTGCAGACGCTCTACATTCTTTTTGGCTTGTCCTATTTCCTTCTGTTCGTGTGTTGTCTGGTTTTGTTTAAGGCAAGGCTCACTCAGGAACAGATGGCCTTGGTCGATTTGAGTGCCGAGTGTGACACGAAAGGTGCCATGTTGCTCCAGCAAGCGGAGGATGCTCGGCTTCATGCATCCCAAGTGAACTCGGTGCTGAGCAGCGTTAGTGACGCAATCCTGACATTGGATCTTGAGGGCCGCATTGTCATGGCTAACCGGGCGGCTCTCCTGTTGTTTGAAACTGACAAGAATGAGATCGCCGGAACACAGATTGGTCAATGGATCAGCCCGAATAAGGTTGACCTCAGCGACCTGTTTGCCAATCGTTTGACAGAGGAGCAGGAGAAAGACCTGTTCGTTCATCCGCAGCAGATTGATCTGGAACAGTCGGACGGCGGCTTGAAACACATCGAAATGATCGTCAGTGACTTTTTCCAGCGAGACGGGCGCCACTTCTCATGCGTGCTGCGCGACGTCACTGAACGAGTGGAGGCTGAGCAAGAAGCCGCTGAGGCGCAAAACCGGCTATATCAGGCGATCAATCACCTTCCGGATGCCTTTGTGCTCTTCGATCAAGAAGATCGTCTCTTGATTTGCAATGATCGCTATAAGGAAATTTACCGCAGCAGCGCAGACCTTTTCGTCGCGGGTAATACCTTCGAACACATTGTGCGAACGGGGGCTGAACGGGGCCAATATGATCTGGATGGCATGAGCGTGGATCAGTGGGTCGAACAGCGCATGAAGGACCATCAACATGCAAAAAACGAGGTCATTCAGCGCTTGAATGACGGCTCTTGGGTGCGGGTCAGCGAGCGGAAAACGCCAGATGGGCTAACGGTCGGGTTCCGAAGCGACATCACGGAACTCAAGCGTCATGAGGAAGCTGTCCTTGCGCGTGAAGCAGAGTTGCGGTCCATTTTTACGTCGGCGCTTGATGCGATCATCGGCATCGATGAAAACGACCAGATCATCGAGTTCAACAAGGCTGCCGAGGTGTTGCTGGGCCACAAGCGGGAGGATGTTCTCGGGCTGGAGGCACATCGGCTGTTGTTTCCTCGTCAGGAGTGGCAGAACTACCTCATGGTGGTTAGTGCGCTGAAGCGTTTGCAGGGTGATATGACCTCTGGCAACAGGCGTGAAGCGACCGTTCTTGACCGTGATGGAAATGAAATTGCAGTAGAGCTTTCCATGAACGTGGCGCAGGTGCCATCTGGAAAGCGTTTTTACGCTTTTCTTCATGATGTGCGGGCACGAATACGCGCCATCGAGGAGCTCCAGCAAGCGAAAGAGGTTGCTGAGAATGCTACTCAGGCTAAAACTGCATTTTTGGCCATGATGAGCCACGAGATCCGGACACCGCTTAGCGCTGTCATTGGCTTCCTTCAGTTGTTGCAGGCGGACAAGCTTAGCGCGAAGCAAGCGGACTACGTAAACACCTGTGTGGAGTCTGCCGAAGCCCTGCTGAAAATTCTCAATGATATTTTGGACCTATCGAAGCTTGAAGCTGGGAAGCTGGAGTTCAAGGCAGAGCCTGTCGACATTGGTGAAGTGGTGGAGCAGGTGCAGGACTTGTTGCTGCCCCGTGCCCAAGAGCTTGGTTTGCAGCTGAATGTGGATGTGTCTGATGACGTGCCGCAGTTGGTTCTGACGGATCAGGGCAGGGTGCGCCAGCTCTTGATCAACCTCACGAATAACGCATTGAAGTTCACCCCGCAGGGGCATGTCACCATTCGCGCAGAAAGCCATCGACAGCCAAGCGATCCGAAGAACTGTTCCATACGGCTGTCAGTCATTGATACGGGCATTGGTATTCCCCGTGAGAAGCAGCAGAGCATCTTTCACCAGTTTGCGACCATCGATAGCGAGCAAGCCCGCAAGACGGATGGCGTCGGCTTGGGCCTTGCCATTTGCCGGGAGCTGGTGGAGGGCCTTGGTGGGCGCATCGGTTTGCAGTCGGTTCCGGATAAAGGGAGCGTTTTTTGGGTTGAACTTGACGTGCCGCTGTATGAAGGGGAAGCCGACCCGGTTTCGCCTCCGGCTGCTGAGCCCGCGTTGATCCCGCCGCCCCGACACACGGCGGAGCAGCTCATCCAGGGAAAGCACTTCTTGATCGCTGAGGACAGCGAACCAAATCGCATCGTGCTGGCCAAGCTGATTGAAGCCTTGGGAGCCCGCGTTGAGCAGGTCGAAAACGGCCAGCAGGCCATCGATGCGTTGGAGAACTCAATTGAAGATCCTTTCGATGCCGTTTTCATGGATGTTTCAATGCCGGTCCTTGATGGGATCGCGGCAACACGGGCCATTAGAGGGCGGCCGGATTTGTTGTCGTCCATACCTATCGTTGGGCTGACAGCCCACGCGGGGCAGGATGACCACAAGCTCATGTATGCAGCAGGTTTCACGACTGTCTTGACCAAGCCAATCAAGAAACAGGCCATTGAAGAGGCGCTACAGAAGCTGTTCATCAGCCAGATGGAAAGGGCGCGAGAACGGAAGCCCGGCCCGCCGCAACCCGTTACAGCGTTCAGTCTTCCGCAGCCGTTGCGCCGACCCACGACGCGGGGCGCAGACGATCCTGCGTTGCTGACGCCCGTGCAAACCAAGGAGGAATTGTCCCTCAGGTCGTTTGAGCGGCTCCTCAACTCCTTTGATGAGAGCATTCGCTTCAGTCGCAGTCTGCTGAACTCACCGCGGATCGACGTGGCAGAGGTGGAAACCCTGTGTGATAGCGTGGAGCAGCTTTCCGAAGCGACGCAGGCTGAAGGGCTCCATTTGCTGGCCAGCAAGCTCCACGAGCAGACGACTCAGGCCGCTTCCGGGGAACAGGAAGCTCTTTCGTCCGCAACGATGGATATCTGTCGCAATTCACTGTTTGCGCTCTCCATGGCCCTTGAGCAGGCGCGCAGCCGGCTCATCGGCAAAACCACCGAGCACCCGCCCACTGAAGAAAAGTTCAACGGTCCTCAGCAATCCATTGGCGAGCGCTAGGCTCTCTTTTCGTTAATCGACATTCGATCCAGGCTCTCATTGGAGTGGCCTTTCTGCTCTATAGACCTCCTGCAGACCCTGAGGCTTTCGAGCTTGTGGATCTTTACGATTTGGACAGGGTTGCGCTGGGGGAGTATTGCGCCCTCGGCGGGCAAGTCAAAATGGTTAATAGATGAAACAAATTTCTTTAACTTGTGGCCGCTGCACCCTCTGTGTTGTTTTGAGAGTGAAAGCACACTGCGGTTATTAGCCTCTCTGTTTTATCAGTGTAATTTAAACTCCCTCGGTTTATGAGCGGCTGTACCTTTGGCGAAAACTTCGGGTTTTCACAGGTGCCCCAGACAATACTTCAATTCACTTCAATAAAACTGAGTGGGTCAAACACCCTTCCAAACGCCTATGCGTGGTGGTCATGCAACCTGTGTCTTTCGCGCCACTCTTAAAATCCAGTTGCAAAAACTGCTGGTTCCGGTTCTTCCATTTCTCCATGACCGTCACTACACATAGGCTTGCAAGACGACCAGCGCATCCTTTGGTTGCGTCGGTGAAGAGGTGGGGACCTCGGAACTTAATGGGCAACTTGCACATCGAAAATCAAGACAAGCACATGCGCCTCATGGGCCATTGCATTGTCCTGCCTATTTGAAAGTTTGGAAGGTCGATATGAACTTCAAGGCACTTGCTCTTGCAACAGCCTCTGCTGCTGTTGTTACCTCCGCTTCTGCTGCGGATCTGCCAGTTGTGGCTGAGCCAGTAGACTACGTACAGGTTTGTGACGCATACGGCTCTGGCTTCTTCAAGCTGCCAGGCAAAGACACCTGCATCCGCGTTGGCGGTCGTGTTCGTGCGCAGTTTATCTCTGATAACCTGAACAATGACGCAAACTACGAAGACAACGATTCCTACGTTCGTGGTTACGTTCGTCTGACTTCCATGACCGACACCGAAATCGGTCTGATCAAGACCTACACAGAGATCTACTCTCAGTGGGATGAGGCAGGCGAAGGCGAACTGAAGACCGACGACGCTTACATCCAGTTCGGCACCCAGTACGGTGACCTTCTGATCGGTTACGCAGTTTCCAACTTCGACACCTTCACCGGTTCTACCGATATCGGCATTGTTGACCGCAACATTTCCGATACGGACACGCTGCAGATGACTTACACCAAGTCTCTCGGCAACGGTCTGACCGCTTCCCTCTCTCTGGAAGATTCTTCCTACCGTGAAGGTGGTGAGAACGAGTACGATGTTGTTGGTGGTCTGAAGATTTCTCAGGGTTGGGGCTTCGCACGTCTGGTTGGTGCATACCACCAGGTAAACGACGACATTGAAAACAACGGCGTTGGCGCTGTCGGCATCGTTGGTAACGAAAAAGACGGTTTCGCTATTGCGGGTACCGTTGGCATCAACCTGAACATGCTGGCTGAAGGCGATCAGCTCGTGTTTGCGGTTAGCTACGCAGATGCAGCTGGTCACTATGTCAACATCGACAGCGACTACCTGGACGGCACCAAGGATTCTTGGGATGCGAAGGGCTACGATGCGTTTTCTGTAGCGGCTGGTTTCACCCACTACTTCACACCTGAAGTTGCTGGTTCCATCGATGCGTCTTACCTGATGGTTGACGACGCTGATGATTACGAGCGCATTGCAACAACTGCTGCACTCGGTTGGTACCCAACCTCCGGTCTCGTGATCGCGGGTGAAGTTGGCTACGTCAATCAGGATGACGACAAGAACTCCTTCGATGCGAATGGCAACGACCACGACTACCGCGTTGGTACTCGCATCCAGTACACCTTCTAATCAGATCCTCAGATCCGATGAGAAAAAGGCGGCCTTCGGGTCGCCTTTTTTGTTGCGCTGTTGAGATGCAGGGAAGGGGAGCTATGAGGGCGAAGTGTGTGAACGCTTGCTCTGCGGGTTTTGGAGGCGGAGGCGGCGGTGCTTAGGCGCTGTATGGTGGCATTTCTACCAGTTGGAGATCATCATTGCTCGTAAGGCGCAGTAAAAGATGATTCAAATTCATTCGATGAAATGCGCATATCATTGGAGTTACCCAGCGGTGATTCCATCAAACTTCCCCGTAATATAAATCTAGAGTGTATTTATATAGTTGTGCTTTAATCGAATATTGTAATCTGAAGTTGAAAATCAAGTTGTTGTTCTTGTCAGTAATTATCGTGGGTTGAGCTTATCGGTTATCCATCAATTAACTATGTTGTTACTCTGCAACACTCATATCTGGCGTGCCAAATCTGCCTATAAATATTGAAGTGAGTGGTTGCCCTCAAAATGTGTGTGAGGCATCAATGTGTCTGCGAGGTGAAAATATCTAATCAATTGTGTGGGGGAAGGTTACTCACTCATTGATCTTTTTCGGGGACTCGCAGGGGCCATTCGGGGACACGCTCTTTTTAAATAGCGATGCGAAATGCGCCCTCTATTTGCAAACGGACTTATAGAGGTCAGGAATTATGAAATTGAAAGCTCTTCTGCTTGCGACTGCTGGTGTAGCTGTTGCAGGTTCCGCATCTGCTGCTGATCTGCCAGTCGTGGCTGAGCCAGTAGACTACGTACAGGTTTGTGACGCATACGGCGCAGGCTTCTTCAAGATCCCAGGTAAGGACACCTGCCTGAAGATCGGTGGTCGTGTTCGCGCTCAGTTCGTGACAGACAACCTGAACTCTGATGTCGATTACACAGACAACAGCTCCTACGTTCGCGGTTACCTGTACCTGACATCCATGACCGACACTGAAATCGGTCTGATCAAGACTGTGACCGAATTCCAGAGCGAGTGGGAACAGGATGCAAACGGCAACAGCAAGGTTGACGACGCTTACATCCAGTTCGCAACTCACTACGGTGACTTCCTGATCGGTCGCACGACCTCTCAGTTCGACACCTTCACTGGCGCAACTGATCTGGGCATCGTTACCCGTAACTTCTCTGATGCAAGCGTGCTTCAGGTTGCTTACAACAAGTCTCTGGGTAACGGTCTGACCGCTTCTCTGTCTCTGGAAGACTCTTCCTACCGTGCTGGTGGCGCCAACGAATATGACGTTGTTGGTGGTCTGAAGCTGTCTCAGGGCTGGGGCTTTGCTCGCGTTGTTGGTGCATACCACCAGATCGACGACATCGCTCCGACTGACGAGCAGGACGGCTACGCTGTTGCTGGTACTCTGGGCATCAACCTGGACATGCTGGCTGCAGGTGACAAGATCGTATTCGCTGCGACCTACGCAGACGCTGCTTCTTCCTACGTGAACGCGGAAAACGTCACTTGGGATCGTCTGGGTTACGACGCTTACTCTGTAGGTGCAGGTTTCACTCACTACTTCACGCCTGAGCTGGCTGCTTCTGTAGACGGTTCTTACCTCTCTGTAGAAGACGCAAGTGATTACACCCGCGCGGCTGTGACCACCTCTCTTGGTTGGTACCCAGTTTCTGGTCTCGTAATCGCTGGTGAATTCGGTTGGGCATCTGAAGATGATGACGTTGCAACCTACGATGACGAATACCTCCTCGGTACTCGCATTCAGTACACCTTCTAATCTGATCTTTCAGATTTGATTTGAGATGGGCGAGTCGGCTGACTCGCCCATTTTTTTGTTTTTTGTCCGCCAGCCCTTCTCTGTGCCTGTGGAACAATACCTTGGCTCGAACTCTTTTGATCGGGCCTCACGATTTCTCTTTCTAAAGAGCAGTAGACCCCTAAAAATACGTAGCTACACTTAACAATTGCTGCTTGGAGAGCTTATTGTGTGATATGGATCACACTTTATTATGGATTATCGATTATTTCTCCTTAAGTCTTTGAGAATAAACGATAAAATTGTGTGCTTCTTTCGCCACACTCCCCTTTGATAGTGTGGCTTCAGTGCCGCTCAAACGTGGAGGCGCGTTGCTCAGCGACGCGGATGGGAGCATTAAGAGTGCCACAAGCTGATTGCATGTATCTGCCCTATGGCCGCGAAGGTTGTGGCGGGCAGGTCGGGGGCGACGGCTTGAAGTAGGGCACTTGGGGAAACGCTCGTCCACACAGCGCATTCACCGGCCCTCTATCAGTAATTTGAGACTCATAGAGGTCAGGACACATGAAACTTAAAGCAATTTTGCTTGCAACTGCTGGTTTTGCTGTTGCAGGTTCCGCATCCGCTGCTGATCTGCCAGTAGTAGCTGAGCCAGTTGATTACGTACAGGTTTGCGACGCATACGGCGCAGGCTTCTTCAAGATCCCAGGTAAGGACACTTGCATTAAGATCGGTGGTCGTATCCGTACTCAGATCATCTCTGACAACCTGGACGACAACAACGATGAAACCAAGTACGAAGACTACGAAGCGCTTGCTCGTGGTTACCTGTACCTGACTTCCATGACCGACACTGAAATCGGCCTCATCAAGACTTTCACTGAACTTTATAGCCAGTGGGATGAAAACGGTGGTGAGCGCGCACGTGTTGGTGATGCTTACATTCAGATCGGTACTGACTTTGCAAACGTCTTCATCGGTCGTGATGCATCTCAGTTCGATGGTTTCACCGGTGCAGTAGATATCGGCGTTATCGATCGTAACTTCTCTGACCAGTCTACCCTACAGTTTGCTCTGACCAAGTCTCTGGGCAACGGCGTATCCGCAACTGTAGCAGTGGAAGATTCTTCTTACCGCAATGGTAGCGACAACTCTATCGACTTCGTTGGTAAGGTTGGCATCTCTCAGGGTTGGGGTTCTTTCGAAGTTGCTGGTGCAACCCACGCAATTGCTGACGAAGCATCCTTCAACGACAGTGATGGCGATGCTGTTGCGACTCTTCGCAAAGACGACAGCACTGGTTACGCAGTTCGCGGTACGGTGACCTTTAACCTGGACATGATTGCACCAGGCGATGCATTCGTATTCCAGGCAGCTTATGCTGATTCCGCTGCAAGCTATCTCAATGCTTCTCTGTCAGATGAAGCATTCGACAGAGCTGGCGCTATTCGTTCTGCCGATGCTGCTATGCTCGACGTACTCGGCGCAAAGGGCTACTCTCTGGTAGCGGCGTTCAGCCACTACTGGACTCCAGAAATTGCGACCACCATTGATGGTTCCTGGATGAGCCTCGAAGCTGACTACAACAACAACGGTTTTGACTTCGACGCTGACATGGATCGCTGGGCAATTGATGCTTCCATCGGTTGGTACCCAGTATCTGGCATGGTTGTAGCGCTGGACGCAGGTTTTGCGAGCACTGACTACGACGTCGAAGGCGAAGATCGTGACTTCGACGAAGCCAAGATCGGTGCACGTGTACAGTACACCTTCTAATCTGACTTAACGGTCTGATTTGAATGAGCGGAGGCGCATCAGCGTCTCCGCTTTTTTTGTTTTTGGGTCCGTTTTTCCCGTGCTGACTATCCACAGAGGTGTGACGGCGATCACATTGTCTGTGCTTTGTAATTGATTGGTTGTAGCGGCGTGGGGACGTCAGCTGAATGCTCACCTCTGGTATGTCATTCCTTCCCGAAATAATCGATAAAATAAATAATAATATCATAGTCTTAGGTGGAGGCGTGTTTAGGTTTGGTGTCATCCTGTTACGGTGATGTACTTAGGGTTGCGCACTCCAGGATTGTACGTTTTGAAGAGTTTGACTGGGGTGTGACAGGCGCGAAGGGGGCTGTTTAAGTTGTGTCGAAAAAGACACAGCCGAATATCACTGATTTCTAATTGAGTTCTTATTACGAGATACAACCTTGCGGCTCACAGCGCCGTGAGGCATCAACAGTGGCGTTGGCGCTAGACGAAGCGTTTGGATCATTTCACCGGGGGCGGTGAGGGGTTGATCCAAACCACCAGCGACAACAGGGGTAAGAGGAAGTGAAAGCCTGCTCCAAACAGTGCTTTCAAGAACTTCTTCAACACAAATTAGAGACTCTTTAGAGGTCAGGACACATGAAACTTAAAGCACTTCTGCTTGCAACTGCTGGTTTTGCTGTTGCAGGTTCCGCATCCGCTGCTGATCTGCCAGTAGTAGCTGAGCCAGTAGACTACGTACAGGTTTGCGACGCATACGGCGCAGGCTTCTTCAAGATCCCAGGTAAGGACACCTGCCTGAAGATCGGTGGTCGTATCCGTACTCAGTTTGTTACTGACAACCTGCAGGATAACGAAGGTGAAAAGTACGAAGATTACGACGCATACGTTCGTGGTTATCTGTACCTGACTTCCATGACCGACACTGAAATCGGCCTGATCAAGACGTACACCGAGTTCTACAGCGAGTGGGATGAAAAAGCTGCGGGCACTTCAAAGGTTGGTTCTGCATACGTTCAGATTGGTGCGTCTTTCGCTGATATCCTGATCGGTCGTACAACTTCTCAGTTTGACGGCTTCACCGGTGCTGTTGATGTTGGTGTAATTGGCCGTAACTGGTCTGATGAATCCACTCTCCAGATTGCTCTGACGAAGTCCTTCGGCAACGGCGTAACTGCTGCTATCTCTGCAGAAGATTCTTCCTACCGTGATGGCGACACCAACTCTGCTGACTACGTCGGTAAGATCGGTATCTCCCAGGGTTGGGGTGCATTCGAAGTTGCTGCTGCCCTGCACGACACTGTAAAGGGTGCTGAAGACAACTACGGTTACGCCATTCGTGGTACTGCAACCATCAACCTGGACATGATTGCTGCTGGCGATAAGTTCGTATTCCAGGCTGCATACGCAGATGCCGCTTCTTCTTACCTCGGCAAGTCCACTGCTGCATGGGATGCAGCTGGTCAGAGCGCTTGGGCACTGGGCGCTGGCTTCACCCACTACTGGACTTCAGAAGTTGCAACTTCTATCGACGGTTCCTACCTCACCAACGACGATGCTGACTATGACCGTTGGGCAATCGATGCTTCCATCGGTTGGTACCCAGTTTCCGGTATGGTTGTAGCTCTTGACGGTGGTTTTGCATCTGAAGATGCAGCTGGTGTAGACACCGACGAAGCCAAGATCGGTGCTCGTGTACAGTACACCTTCTAATTTGACTTAACCGTCATTTAGATCGGGAAGGGCAGGCCTTTGGTCTGCCCTTTTTGATTCCGGGTTGGACGGAAGCGACTGCAAGGCCGATGGATCAGGCCGCGCGGGGCCATCCCAAGGCAAGATCAACTCTGGTTAACGAAGTGTTAAGCCCTTGTTGCGCAGGACCTATCT
The DNA here is from genome assembly GCF_028737195.1 of Pseudovibrio exalbescens. Lineage (GTDB taxonomy): Bacteria > Pseudomonadota > Alphaproteobacteria > Rhizobiales > Stappiaceae > Pseudovibrio > Pseudovibrio zosterae. Next base: position 65,876 of record NZ_JAQZAJ010000001.1, read on the forward strand.
GCGGTTCTTCGTTGACCGTTTTTCTTCAAGTTATTGATTTGAATGCGCAATTTTTCAGGGCGAGGGCGCTTTTGGAAGTCCCTAAGCAAATTGCACTGCATACTATTCGGGAATGGATTGCTCTCTACAGGGCAAATAAGCTGAGGGTGTGACGCTCGACACAGACCAACTACATGAAGTGGTCATATAACAGCGCATAAGATTTCTCTGATTGGAGTTTGGTGTCCTGACCTTCCAATCAGTCTCTGGCCCGGTGGTTCCAACCCACCGGGCTCCCCCTGACTACCCCTCAGGGGCCCTATAGGAGGCGCCTCATTCGCCTGGTGTTCGCGCCGGGCTTTGTCCGTTTTGTGCCTCCCAATGGCGCGCCTTGCCTCCCACACATGGTCTTGCTTGCCGGGCGCTAGGGCGTTTGCTCTGCGCTCCTGTTCCCTTTTGGGGGGCGGAGCGGGGAGCTGCACCGTGCCTTTGGTTGCCTCCGCTATTCCATTCCCTCAATTCTTGGTGCTGGTCTTGGGCAGTCTGAAACCTGCCCCCTTGCGTTTGATACTGTAAGGTCTCAGGGGCAACCGCTGGACAGCGCGCACCGCCCAATCCCGTGTCGGCGGCCATTTACCTCTTGAACCTTTTGGCAATTCAACCACCTACGCTCCCGGCCTTGTCTTGGCAGTACCGTTTCACCTTGAAAGAACGTGCCCTCAGTATCCATGGGCTGTTTCCGGTGGCTACGGAAAAGCCTCTAACAGATGGCCTCCCTTCATTTGCAGGTCCCGCGTATTTCAGCCCTCAATCTGCAGAATTGTTTGAATTGCCCATTGTCGCAATTGTCTAGCTGTTCGCTGCTGATCTTTTTCAGTCAGTCATTTTGCAATTGATTTTTTTCTCCGCCGCTTTCTCCTGAGCGCTTTTTACTGCTCTCAAGGGGAGTGAAAGCCGGAGAGGGTCTTCCAGAGAGGGCACTGGGATGTTTCGTGGAACGATTTTTTTGCCGCTAGCCGTTATTGGTTTGGGTTCACATGCGGACGCTGCAGATCTAGCGCCATTCCCGCCCGTTGTTGAGCCGATTTCATATGTTCAGGTTTGCGAGCGCTATGGTGCTGGCTATTTCGTCATTCCGGGAACCGAGACCTGCTTGCGCGTGGCGGGGCGCATTCGCACCGATGTCCAGTTTCAGGATTTTGGCAGCCGCCCCAGCAATTGGTCACAGCGCGATGAGAACGATGTTCGTTTTCGTGCAAGGGCTTATGTGTATCTTGATGCCTTTACAGAAACCGAGTTCGGCTTGTTGCGCGCCTACAGTGAAACAAGGTTCACCAGCGACAGCGATACAGTTCGCGATGATGACGAAGATGACACACTGGTCGATCTGGAGGTTGGCTACATTCAGTTCGGTGGGTTCACCTTTGGCCGCACGCAGTCTTTCTTCGATTTCTTCACGGGTGCCACCTACGGCGCGGTAGACCGGAACTTTTCCGATGACAAAACGTGGGTCGCAGCCTACACCGCCTCGATGGGCGGTCCGGTGTCCTTCTCAGTGTCTGTTGAGGACATTTCAGAGCGGGTGAACGGCACATTCGACGCCGTCACGGACCTTGATGGTTCCGGTGGTAACCGTTGGCCAGCTGGCGTTGTTGCGCTTCGCGGCGCGGACAGCTGGGGCTCTGCCCAGGTCTCCGCTGCCATTCAGGAGGCCCGGCCTCTTTCTGCTGCGGCAGACAGTGAAATGGGCCTTGCTTTCGGCGCAGGGGTGATCTTCAACTTGCCGATGCTTGCTCAAGGTGATGCGCTTGCCTTGCAGGTTCAGTACGCAGAGGCCGCCATGTCCTACATCGGCGCGACCGATGTCTTCGATAGTTACTACGACGGAACAAGAACCAGAAAAACAAAGGGTTTTGCCCTGTCAGGTGGCTTCACGCACTACTTCACACCGGAAGTGCGAACAGACTTTGACGCCAGCTATGCACAGGTAGATACGCCGCGCGGTGCCCCACAAAACGACTACACGCGGTATGCACTCGACTTTGATGTGGCGTGGACGCCGGTTCCAGGCCTGGAGTTCGGCGTGGACATTGGATACGCCAATATCGATCCCGACAATGAAAAAACCTCGGAAGAAGCGAGTGCCATTCTTCGTGCTCAAAGAACCTTTTAAGGTAATGCGTCTGGTTTCTTTGACCGAAGTTTGATGAGGGGGCTGGGCAACCAGCCCCTCTTTTCGTGCTTAAAGTTCTGCCAGAAAGCGTTCAATACGCTCTTGAACCGCCGCGCCCCAGAGCAAGGGGGCATGGCCTTCCTGTGCCACTGTGTGCATGTCCATTTCCGGGTGGCGCTCCTGCATGGCCTGCGCGGTGCGCTCGCTCAGGAGCGGCGAGTTGGAGCCCCTGATCAAGAGGTGAGGCAGGTCCTTCAAGCCGTCAAACAGCGCCCACAGGTCCACCTCTGGTGTGGCTTTGGCCGTATCCATGAGCGCGTCTTTCAAATGCGCGTCATAGGAAAGGCGCAGGCCTTCAGGCGTTTCCTCATAAAACTGACAGGCGGCGTCCAGCCAGTCCTGATCGGATAGGGCGGTAAAGCTCTGGGCATACAAAGATTTCAGCCGCGCTACAGCTTCCTCCCAATTGGGTTCGGTCATCTTCGAACCAACAGAGTTGACGATCCACTGCAAGGCGTTCTCGGGCAGTTCCGGACCAATGTCATTCAGGATTGCGCCTTTCAATCGGCCTTTGTGGCGGTAGCCAAACGACATCGCGTGCAGGCCGCCTCGGGACGTGCCAAGCAGCACATAATCCTCTATGCCTAAAGACGTGAGGCCAGCTTCAATGTCCTCTGCCTCTTGCGGAAGCGAGTAGCTGGTGTAATCCGCCGCATACTGGGACAAGCCCCGCCCGCGATAATCCATGGCCACCACGTAGTGGCCCTGATCGCTGAGATGTTTGGCAACACGGTAAAAATCGCGGGTGTTTCGGGTCAGTCCGGGCAAGCAGACCACGGGGAGTGTGCCCGGTTTTCTCTCGCCCCATGTGTGTGCGGAAAGCATCAAGCCGTCATTGGCGGTCCAGTTGTGATGACCGGCGCCTTCCAGCTTCAAAATGGAATGGTTTACCTGCAATTGGTCGCTCATCTCGCCTCCTATGCACACCAAGGGTGTGATCACGCCAGATTAGTCTAAAACCACTGCGTGCAGGCTAGATGACCTTTGGGTGGATGTCGCCTGAAAAAACTTAACGCGCTTAACCTCGCGTCAAGTCCATGGTGATGGCCAGAGGTTTGTTTTCCAGCTTCAGGCGGTACATTTGCAGGTTCTCGGTGATGCGCTGCACATAGCTGCGGGTCTCACCGTATGGAATGAACTCAACCCAGTCGACCGGGTCGACGCGAGGGTCACGGGGGTCGCCAAACCGTTCAATCCATTCATAAACCTTGCTTTTCCCAGCGTTGTAGGCAGCAAATGTGAGAATGTAGGAGCCGCCGAACTCTTCCACCAACTCGCCAAGATGGGCTGCGCCCAAAGTGGCGTTGTAGGCAGGATCGGAGGTCAAACGCGATGTGCTGTAGGAAAGGCCAATGTTGCGAGCGGTGGCCCGTGCAGTTCCAGGCATCAGCTGTAGCAAACCCAGCGCACCGGCGTGGCTCTTCGCCTTCGGGTTAAACGCGCTTTCCTGGCGGGCAATGGCGTAAACCATTGGCTTTTCAACGCCGTGCTTGATTTGTGTTTTTGCCGGGATCGCATTGGTCGGATAGGCGAGGGAGCTTGCAGAAGGGCGCGTATCGTAGGCGATCTTGCCCACCATCAGGGCCCACTGGTGCAGCTCCTTGGCTTCTGCCATTTCCGCCAGCAGGCGAACTTGCGTGTTGGTTGGTAGGTGTTCGGCCAAGTGCTTGTAAAGCAGCAGGGTATCGTTGTGGTGGCCTGCTGCGTCCATGCGGCGGATGGCGCGCACCATGTCATTGTTGTTGAAGGCAGCGCGTTCAGCAGCACTTATCTGCGGCACATTTTGCACTGGAATTTGGTTGATGCTGAGCTTTGCCAGCGCCAGTTGGCCATAATAAGCGGTATGGTAACTTCCCGCTTTCTGGTAGGTCGCAATGGCGCCAGTGCGGTCGCCTTCAGCTTCCTTGCAGCGCGCCATCCAGTAGTAGGCGCGAGAAAGCGTGATCGGCGTTTCAGCGACCTCTGTGATCTTGCGAAAATGCTTTTCCGCCCGGCGTGGGTCCTTCAAGAACTGCAGAGCATACCATCCGGCGTGCCATTCGGCCTCGGTAAACTCCAGCGCGGATTCGGCGGCGTGTTCGGCGGCAATCTCATAGGCCAGCTTCGGCTTGCCAGCTTCCACCATTTGTCGGGACACCACACGGCGGTGGTTCCACCAAGCATCCGGGTCATACAGCTCATCTGCATCCGTTGGGGCTTTTTGCAGCAGCTTTGCCGCTGTGTCATAGTCGCCCCGAGAGCGGGCAATGCTGATCTTGGCGTAAAGCGCACCGGCCTCATTGCGCATGGAGCGGGGCAGATTGGTCAACAGCCGTTCGGCGTTCTTTTCGCCGCGAATTTGAGCAACGCGGGCCTTCACATAGGCCTGCTCGTCGCGAGAAAGCTTGGACACGAAGCGCAGAGCACTGTTCGTGCGCTCCCGGTAGAGGAACATTTCAACGCGGGCGCGATAGTCTTCGCGGGTCAGCAGGCGGGCGAAAGTCGTGCCTATGTCCTTCTCCAAACCACCTTCAAGAAGCTCTTTGTGCCAAATGGGGCGGATCAACTGCCGAGCCGCGCCATTGTTGCCAACGGCCAGCTGCGCCTTCGCGAGAGCGATCTTGCCCAACATGCTCTCAGGTTGGGTGTTTCCGAATGCTGCGATGATGTCGCGGGGCGGCAGATTGGAAGCAGACAGAGAGGCTTCTGCGCGGGCGCGGGCAATCTTGGGTGATGGCCAGTGCGGCGCAGAGGCCGCAAAATTCGTGATGTACTGTGTTGGAACGCGCGGTCCACCGGCAACCATCAGTCGCCAGTCGATGATGCGGCGGTCCAGATTGTCTGGCATGCGGTTGCGGGCGTTTATGGCCTGTTCAATGCGGCCCTTTTTGATGTCGTCCAGAACGGCATCCAGCTGTGTGGCCGGTGTTGTGGCGTCGGGCACGTTCCACTGCTGGTTCTGCAAGATTACTTGAGACTGCAGTTGCTGCTGCGGGGTGGCTTGCGGGCGGATCTGATTCCGGTCGATCAACGCCATGGGCTCGGAAGCAGGGGAGGTGGCGGCACCAAATCCCGGCTTGGAGCGCGGTCCACCGTTCGCGGCATAGGCGGACACATAGGGCGAGCCCGCAGTGGTGCCTTGCGCTTGTGACACGGTTTGCTTGAAGGGGTTTGGTGCCGGTGTTTGGGAAACGTAGTGCTGCGAGGCTTCCACCGTTTGAATGGTGGCCGCACCCGCCAAAACGAAGGCAGCGGTGCTCACGCTTGCAAGAAAAACTCTAGTCATGGGCATCGGTGGTTGGCCTTATGGTCGCTGAACTCAAAACACTTGGACCCTTCTCCCCACAAAAAGGACCAATCTTCAATTCCCCTTTATAGAAAGCAAGTGCCATAAAAATGGTAAATGAAGGTTTAATTGTGGCTCGTTGCCGCTAGGTGTTTTTGCTTGTGTTCGAATAATAAAATAGCGGAGAACTAGGCAAACGAATCTTATAAGAGATTGCGTTGACCATTGATGAAGGTGTACGGGCTAAGTATGGTGGCTCGCCCAATATCAATCGTGGGTCACATTTGGGAATTTATTTGACTGCTATCCAACGAGGAACCTGAAATGTTTAAGGGATCAATCACCGCACTTGTCACTCCAATGAGGAATGGTGCCGTGGATGAGAAAGCTTTCATGGACTTTGTGGATTGGCAGATAAAACAGGGCACCCACGGCCTTGTGCCAGTGGGGACCACCGGTGAAAGCCCAACCCTGTCTCATGACGAGCACAAGCGCGTCATTGAGATGTGCATTGAAGCTGCAGCAGGGCGCGTGCCGGTGATGGCTGGTGCTGGTTCCAACAATCCGGTTGAAGCAATCGACTTTGCCAAGTTTGCCGAAGCAGCAGGTGCCGATGGCATTCTGTCCGTGACGCCATATTACAACAAGCCAAATCAGGCGGGTCTTAAGGCGCATTTCAAGGCAATTGCCGCTGAAACCAAGCTGCCGGTCTTCATCTACAACATTCCGGGGCGTTCGGTCATCGACATGACTGCCAACACCATGGCAGAGCTTTTCAAGGAAGTGCCGAACATTGTCGGGGTGAAGGATGCGACGGCGCATCTTGATCGCGTGTCCGAGCAACGTCATATGTGTGGTAAGGATTTCATCCAGCTGTCTGGCGAAGACATCACGGCTCTGGGCTTCAATGCTCATGGCGGTGTCGGCTGTATCTCCGTAACGTCCAACGTTGCGCCAAAGCTCTGCAGTGAGTTCCAAGAGGCAACGCTTGCTGGTGACTACGCCAAGGCGCTTGAGATCCAGGACCGCTTGGCACCTTTGCACCATGCGCTGTTCATCGAGCCAAATCCGACCGGCGTGAAGTACGCGCTGTCGCTGATTGGCAAGATGGAAAACGAACTGCGCATTCCGCTGGTTCCTGTTTCGGAAGAAACACAGGTCAAAATCCGCGCGGCGATGGTGCATGCAGGTCTGATCGACTAATGAATTCGGGCCGAGCCATGGTGTTCGGCCCAACACACTCAAGGAAGAAGAATGGCTGCCCAAAAAGGGGGGGCTCCCGGGCGCAAGGTTGTTGCTGAAAACCGGAAAGCCCGTTTCAACTACGAAATTGAAGAGGTATTCGAGGCCGGTCTCGAACTCAAAGGCACCGAAGTAAAGTCTCTGCGTCAGGGGAAAAGCAACGTGGCAGAAAGCTATGCGGCTGAGTACGGCGGAGAGATGTGGATTTACAACCTCTATATCCCTGAGTACACGCAGGGAAACCGCTTCAATCACGAACCGCGTCGTCCACGTCGCCTTCTCATGCATCGGCGCGAGATCAACAAGCTTGCAGGTGCTGTTCAGAAGGAAGGCAAGACCATCGTGCCGCTCAAAGTCTACTTCAACGAGACTGGGCGGGCAAAACTCGAGGTCGCTCTTGCCCGCGGTAAGAAGGTTCACGACAAGCGCGAAACCGAAAAGAAGCGCGACTGGAATCGTGAGAAGCAACGTTTGCTCAAGACAGGAGGATAACTCTCCGGCTTGCGAGAGTTATCCCCGTCTCGGCATTTCCCAGCGCTTTTGAGGATAGTGGGGCATAACATGGTCACGGTTGCGGTTGCTTCCAAAAACCCGGTCAAGGTTGGGGCAGTGGAAGAGGCCTTTCGGGCTATGATGCCCAAGGCCGAGCTGGAGTTCATCGCGCTGGATGTTGAGAGCGGTGTGCCGGACCAGCCCATTGGCGATGAGCAGACCCGTCTGGGTGCAGTGACGCGCGCAATAAATGCCAGTTTCATTCAAACCGACGCAAATTTTTGCGTTGGCCTTGAAGGCGGCATCGCGACCGTAGACGGGCAGGCCTACACCTTTGCCTGGATGGCAGTTCTGGCACAAAATCAAGAACTTGCGACCAGTCGCTCTGTTATGCTGCCGCTGCCGGCTTCTGTCATGGAAAAGGTGAACGCCGGCATTGAACTTGGTCATGCAATCGATGAAGTTTTTGGAACGACCAACATCAAGCACAAGGGCGGGGCGTTTGGAATCTTTACCGAAAACCGTCTGACGCGGCAGTCTGTTTACGTGGACACGCTGGTGTGTGCGTTGTTGCCCTTTACCAATCCGGCATTTTCCGTCAGATAAGCCTGATTGTTTTATTCCCGTTGGATTTAGGGGAGCGGGCTGAAGTATCCCCTTAACGGCTGTCAGCGCAAATTACCGTCAGTTGAGCGTATGAGTGGAACTGGCGGACGTGGAAGCACTTTTCCTGAAAGTTCTGAGTGTTGTCTTCCCGGTGGTGTTCGTTGGCGGGGCAGGGTTTTTCATTGCCAGACTGCGGATCCCCTTTGATGTGAAGGTGGTCAACAGCATCGTCTCAAACTTGGCAATGCCCTCGCTTGTCATGTCGCACCTTGCCGCACAACACATTTCGTTTGCTCAGTTTTCTCAGATGATGCTGGCGGCCTTGGTCGCCTTGTGCTGTTTCATGGGGCTGGGCTTCATCTTTCTGAAGGTGGTCGGGTTTCCGGTGCGCACCTACCTGAACGCGCTCACCTTTGCCAATGTGGGCAATGTGGGCCTTCCCATCGTCTACTTTGCATTTGGCAGCACGGGCCTTTCCTATGCGTTGGCATTCTGGGTCGTGGTCGTGCTTGGGTTATTCACGGTGGGCACATGGTTGCCGCAGCACTCTATCACCTTCAAGCGGGTGCTGACGGCGCCCAATATCTATGGTGTCATCATCGGCCTCACGTTCATGGCAATGGACTGGTCGTTCCCTGCGCCGCTGAACAGTGCTTTGACCCTTTTGGGTGGAGCATGCATTCCGCTCATGCTTTTGACCCTTGGCTTCAGCATTGCCAGTCTGAACTACGACATGCTGATCACAGGGGCTTTGATCGCAGTTTTCCATCTTGTGGTGGCCATTTTTCTGGCATCCGGACTTGTTCAGCTCTTCGGCTTCACCGGTGCTGCGAAAGGTGCCTTTGTCCTTGAAATGCTCATGCCGAGTTCGGTCTTCGCGTACCTCATGGCAGAACGTTATGCCCCTGAAACCGCTGGGCACGTTGCCAGTGTGGTTCTGTTTTCAACCCTGTTTGCAATGCTGTCTTTGCCCGTCGCCCTGGCTGTCTTGATGAGGTGAGTCCGGGTGCCGATGCGAAAAGAGCCCGGGGATACCGGGCTCCTTTGGCTTATAGATCGTTGCCGCCAAACTTGTTGCTTCGCGGGAAGCCGTTGGGCGGTAGGCGGCCCGCTTGTCCCCGGTCGCCGTACCAGTCCTGAAGCTCTTCAAGCGTTCTGCTGAAGGTCCGTCCGGAGCTGTCGAGCCAAGTCAACCCTTCGCCGCCTGGGAATGTCTTCGCGTCGGAAATGCCGCCATCACGATAGCGCTGCAAGCGCACGCCCCGGCCGCGTGTCATTTCCGCAATCTGGGCCAATGGGAACACCAGAAGTTTGCGGTTCATGCCGATCACTGCCACGTGGTCACCGTTTACAGGAACGCAGAGCTTGGCTTCACTCGGTGCCGTAACATTCAGAACCTGCTTACCTTTTCGGGTGTTGGCGATCACGTCTGCTTCTTTCACGATAAAGCCCCGTGCCTCATCGGTAGAGATCAGCAGTTTGCGTTCAGGTTTGTGGACGAAGAGGCTCAGGATGTCCTGCGCTTCGTCCATGTCCACCATCAAGCGCACCGGTTCGCCGTGGCCCCGGCCACCCGGCAACTTGTCCGCGCCAAGCGTAAAGAACTTGCCGCCGGTGGTGAACGCGAGCAGCTTGTCCGTGGTCTCGGCATGGAAGGAGAGCTTGAGGCTATCCCCCTGCTTGAAGGTGAGGGTAGAGACGTCTTGGACATGACCTTTCAGAGCCCGGATCCAGCCCTTTTCAGAGAGGACAACCGTAATTGGCTCCTTCTCGATCATGGCCTGCTGGATGTCTTCCAGATCGTGGTCATTGGCATTGCCGAAGTCGGTTCTGCGTTTGCCGAGTTCGGTTTCCGGACCGTAGGCCTTGCCAATTTCTCCCACAAGCTTGGAGACGCGGTTCCAGAGTTTCTTGTCGGAACCGAGCAATGAAATCAGGCCATCGCGTTCCTTGGAAAGCTTGTCGTGCTCCTTGCGGATTTCCATTTCTTCGAGCTTGCGCAGAGAGCGCAAACGCATGTTGAGGATGGCTTCGGCCTGAACTTCGGTCAGTTCGAAAGCCTTGATCAGTTCGGCCTTGGCGTCGTCCTCTTCGCGGATAATGCGGATAACTTCATCAAGGTTCAGGAACGCAATCAGATAACCATCAAGAACTTCAAGGCGATGGTTGATCTGACCAAGGCGATAGTTGGAGCGGCGAACGAGAACTTCTTTCTGGTGTTCCAACCATTCCTGCAGAACAGCCTTCAGGCTCATGACCTTCGGCACAACGCCCTTCGAGAGCACGTTCATGTTCAGGGAAAAGCGGTTTTCCAGATCTGTCAGCTTGAAGAGCGAGGCCATCAACAGTTCTGGATCCACATTCTTGTTCCGAGGGATCAGAACGAGGCGCACATCCTCAGCAGACTCGTCGCGAACATCTTCCAGAAGGGGCAGTTTGCGTGCCGTCAGAAGCTCCGCGATTTTTTCAATTAGTCGTGACTTTTGAACGAGATAGGGGATCTCTGTTACGACGACCTGATAGGTGCCGCGGGTGCCTTCTTCCTTGTACCACTTTGCACGCACACGGAAGCTGCCACGGCCCGTCTTGTAAGCCTCCAGAATGCTGCCTTTGTCGTTGACAATGGTGCCGCCCGTTGGGAAATCCGGGCCTTTCACAAACTGGAGGAGCTCTTCGGTTTCAGCTTCAGGCTTGTCGATGAGGAACCGACTGGCCTCGCACAGCTCGTAGACGTTGTGCGGTGGGATGGACGTCGCCATGCCCACGGCAATGCCGGTAGAGCCGTTTGCCAAGAGATTTGGGAAATTGCCTGGAAGAACAACGGGTTCCTTATCAAGGCCGTCATAAGTCTCCCGGAAATCGACTGCGTCGTCGTCAAGGCCATCCAGAACCCGCTTGGCCACATCGGTCATGCGTGCTTCGGTGTAACGCATCGCCGCAGCGCTGTCGCCGTCGATGTTGCCGAAGTTTCCCTGACCGTCGACCATTGGGTAGCGAACGGAGAAGTCCTGAGCCAAGCGAACCAGCGCGTCGTAGATCGCGGCGTCACCGTGCGGGTGATATTTACCCATCACATCACCGACCACGCGGGCGCACTTCTTGAAACCGGCTCCCGGATCAAGTTTCAAAAGGCGCATGCCATAAAGGATGCGGCGGTGAACGGGTTTGAGGCCGTCACGGACATCCGGAAGAGCGCGGTGCATGATCGTGGTCAGAGCGTAGGAAAGATAGCGCTCCTCAAGCGCGTCCTTCAACTCGATCTGTTCAGGGGCGTCGTCGCCAGTCAGTTCTTTTCCCATGGAAAATGGGTTAGCGCGTGTACCCTAAACTGGCAATGGTTCTGCTGCAGTGACCCACGGAAAACTGCAGGAATTGGGGATTTCTGGATGGAAACTACCTAGTGTGAGGCGGTGGTAGGCACCACCTTCAATCAGGAGGTGGCGCTGACTTGGCTTCGAGGGAGCTGACGAAGTTATCGCGGGCTACGGGCCAGGTGAGGCCGCGCGGTTCAAAAACCCACTTGAACAGGAAGTAGCCTGTCATTTTGAAGGCGCAGTTGATGTCTGCCGCCGAAAGATCCTGTGTGGATGCTGCACGCATCTCTGAGGCTTTCAGGAAGTCGGGAAGCGGGAAAAGCTTGTCGCGGTAAGGTTCTCCCGCGCTGCTGCACACCGCCCGGCCAGAGCGGGGCGAAACCCAAATCAGATCATCGGTTTGTCCCGTTGCGGCGCATTCCGTCAAATCAAGGCCAAAACCGAGTTCATTGAGGAGCAATAGCTCAAAGCGGGCGATCAGTGCGCCGGCGAGGATCGGATCTTCCAGATTGTCCAGCGTCACATCAAGAGCATGGAACAGCTGCGGATGCGGATCGCGTTCAGGCAGTAACCGGAGCAGGGCGCACATGGACTGCAGGGCATGTATCGACAGCGCCTCCTGCATCAGGTGAGCCGCGCGCAGGTGTATGGGTTCGGCGGAAAAATTGCCCAGATGCTCATCGAGCCGGGCCCGCCATGTGAGGGAGAGGTGGTTGCCCAACTGCAGGGCAGGCTGTTGGCGGCGGGAGCGCCCGCCGCGCACGAGACCAAGGCATCGTCCTCTATCCGGGGTCATGACCTCCAGAATGATGTTGGAGTCGCCATGTTTGCGTGCTCCGATAACGATGCCTTCTGCGGTCCATTGCATCTCGCAGGTGTTCCTTCCGGCTTAGTTGGAAGGAAAGTCGAGGCCCATGTTGCGATAGCGCTCTGGGTCATCCGCCCAGTTTTCACGGACTTTGACGAGCAGGAACAGGTGGATTGGCACCTCAAAAGCCTCGGCCATTTCCTGGCGGGCATTTTGCGAAATGGTCTTGATGGTCTGGCCACCTTTACCAAGCACGATGCTCTTCTGGCTGTCCCGTTCCACGAAGATGGTTTGCTCAATGCGCACGGAGCCATCGGGCTTTTCTTCCCAGCTGTCGGTTTCTACAGTTGAGATGTACGGCAGCTCCTGATGGAGGCGCAGGTAGAGCTTTTCGCGGGTGATTTCGGCTGCAAGCATGCGCAGTGGAATGTCAGAGGCCTGATCTTCCGGATAGAGCCATGGGCTTTCCGGCATCCGGTCGCCAAAGTACTTCAAGATATCGGTGGTGCCGCTGCCCTTGAGGGCCGATACCATGAACGTATCGTCGAAGATTGTGTACTCGTTGGCTTTTTTGGCGAGCTCAAGCAGCTTTTCACGCGGTGTCAGGTCGATCTTGTTAAGGATCAGCACCTTCGGCAAGCGGATGTTCTGGAGCTCTTCCAGTATCTTCTCAACGTCGCTGTCGATACCCCGTTTGGCATCGATGATGACCGCAACGATATCGGCATCACGAGCGCCGCCCCATGCGGTGTCGACCATCGCGCGTTCAAGGCGGCGCTTTGGGGTGAAGATACCCGGTGTGTCAACGAAAACGATCTGAGCCTCGTCTTGCATGGCGACACCGCGGATCATGGCGCGGGTGGTCTGCACCTTGTGTGTGACGATGGAGACCTTGGTGCCAACAAGCTGGTTAAGCAGTGTTGACTTGCCTGCGTTTGGAGCTCCGATCAGCGCCACGAAGCCTGCACGGGTATCGTTTTGCTGTTCGGAGAGGGCTTTGAAGACAAAGCCGTCGTCATTCGGATCGTTTTCGTTGTTCGTCATTGTGTCTCTTAAGAGTTCCAAACGCCTTCGCGGCGTAAGATCAATTCGGCAGCTGATTGTTCAGCAACACGTTTTGAGGCGCCGCACGCTTCACCCGGATCAACACCTTCCACGGTGACGCGGATGTTGAATACGGGGGCATGGTCCGGGCCTGAGCGGTCTACCACTTCATAGATCGGGGTAGGGCGTCCCTTGGACTGGGCCCATTCCTGCAAGGTGGTCTTTGCATCCCGCAATGGTCCTTTATAGGATAACATGCGCCCTGCAAAGTGAGTGTTTACAAACTTGTTTGCGGCTTCAAATCCGCTGTCCAGATAGATGGCAGCCAGAATGCTCTCACACATGTCAGCCAGAAGCGCTGTCTTGCCACGCCCGCCGCTTTGGCATTCGGAATCGCCAAGGCGCATGTGATCGCCAATCTTCAGCTCGCGCGCTACTTCAGCACAGGTCTCTTTCTTGACCAGCTGATTAAGCCGTCTTGCCAGCTCTCCTTCTTCCGCATGCGGGAAATGTTTTTCCAACATGGTGGCGACTGACAATCCAAGCACACGGTCGCCCAAGAACTCCAGACGTTGATAGCTCTTTAGCGGCGCGTCAGAAGCGGGAAGGGCGCTGGCATGCGACAGCGCCTTCTCCAACAGGGATTTGTCCTTAAAACTGTATTGGATCCGTTTTTCAAGAGCTTCGTCGGATACCTTTTTCTTTCTTGCGTTCATCGTTTGAACTCAGAGTCTCCAGTACGTCTGCGCACTGAACGCTAGAGCGTATCGCCCAAGCGGTCCCAGCGAACTGACCAAGGCCATTTCCAGACCATCCATGCGGGGGTTCCCTCCTCAATAGAGAAGAAGATGATCTCGGCGCGGCCAACAAAGTTTTCGTAGGGCACGTAACCAACTGCGTCCAAGACCCGGCTGTCCGCCGAATTGTCGCGATTGTCCCCCATCATGAAATAGTGACCCGCTGGTACTTTATAAATACCCGTGTTGTCGTTTGCGCCATTTTGCGTCAAATCCAGTGTTTGGTAGCTGACGCCATTTGGCAAAGTTTCGAGAAAACGCGGCACGCGGCGGGTGTTTCCGAAACGGTCTGTCTCGACGAAATCGTCCATACGCTCCCGTTTTACCGGGATGCCATTGATGTTCAGGACGCCGTCGATCATCTGGATCTCGTCGCCCGGTAGTCCAACTACCCGCTTGATGTAGTCGGTGGCGTTGTCTGTCGGCAGTTTGAACACGGCGACGTCGCCCAGCTTTGGCTCAGCGCTCCAAATGCGACCTGAGATTGGTGCCAGACCAAATGGGAAAGAATAGCGGCTGTAACCGTAGCTGTACTTGGAAACAAACAGATAGTCACCAATCAGCAGAGTGTCCTTCATGGAGCCGGACGGGATGTTGAATGGTTGAAACAGGAAGGTGCGGACAATCAACGCTAGCAGCAATGCCTGTGCAATCACTTTAATAGTCTCGTAAATGCCGCCGTCCTGGGCCTTTGTCTTGTTGGACACGCTCATTTCAATCCTTATTGCGGGAGGTATCACCAAGTTCAGAGTATCTTGGTGAGTCGATGCAAAACAATGACAGAATACTTGATGGCACTCTTAGCCTTTTGAAAGGCACTGTGCAATGTTCCCTCAACTTTTAACTGGGACTGGACGCGGCCAATCCAGTGGCCAAGCTGTCATGACAACAAAGGCTTGGGCGAGGGGATAGTCATCTGTGATGGTTAATTCGATGTGAGGCAGAAAACCTTCCGGAACCATGGCCTCAAGCCGCGCTTGCGCGCTGCCGACCAGCTCGATGGTGGGTTTGCCTGATGGGAGGTTGACGACACCCATCTCCCGCCAGTTGACGCCCATGCGAATGCCGGTGCCAAGGGCTTTGGAGCAGGCTTCCTTGGCTGCAAAGCGCTTGGCATAAGAGGCTGCCCGTTGGGCGCGTTTGTCTGACTTCTCGCGCTCTATTTCGGTAAATACGCGGTTTGTGAAGCGATCTCCAAAGCGTTCCAGTGTCTTTTCGATGCGGCGGATGTCGCAAAGGTCGCTGCCAATTCCAATAATCATGGGTCGAGGCTCCTCGATGGGCCAAAATGCATGTTCTATAAAAGGTAAGGGGCCGATAGGGTGGTTGCTAGTCCTGTTCTGTTTTCACAGCAGAGGCAGCCTTCTCGCGATGCAGCTTTGCAAAGGCGGCTGCTTTCTGGCGGAGTTGCAGACGGTGGCGACGCGTTTTCTGGTAGGCGGCCACGGAAAATCGAACAACCACATAACAGGTGACACCCGCTACGATGCCCAGAGGTATGCAGCCCACCAGCATTGGCTTGATCAATGGCCACAGGGCATCAAGAGAGTGTTCCAGAAACCCCTTGGACATGACAAGGGGGTGGTGAGACATGTGGGCGGGTTCCCCGTGCAGGACGAAGGTGCCCAGTTTGTAGGTGGAGGCCCAGATAAACGGGAAGGTGAGCGGGTTGCCCACTGACGTTCCCAAAGCTGAAGCCAGAATGTTGCCACCGATGATGAAGGCAATGGCTGCGGCGATGAGAAAGTGAAAGCCGATTAGCGGGGTGAAGGACGTGAAGGCGCCTGCCGCAAAGCCCAAAGCAATGGTGTGAGGGCTGGCGCTCAGGCGCAGCACCCGCTTCGAGAAGTACTTGACCGAACGCAACCAGCTGTGGCGCGGCCACACGGCAACGCGCAGTCGCTCCATATGGCTCGGGTTCTTTCGGCGTTTAAAGAGCATTCGTTTTACAGTCCAAAGCTTCGGTCTCGATCCTACCCTGACACCGGATTGCCGATGCTAATGGCGGGAATCGCTTGCAGCTGTGCTGGGATCCTGTCTGCAGGATATGCCGGAACAGTCAAATCTATCAGTGAAACCAAAGGCAAATCCAGATTGGCGTCCCCGGCGGACCTGTCGATCAAGCAGCACACACCTACAGCTTTCATTCCTAAGCTTTCTAAAGCGTGAATGGCCTCGCGACTTGAAGCGCCTGTGTTGACAACATCCTCAACAACCAACAGGCGTGCCCCTCGTGTCAGGTCCGATCCGATGAGCTTGGTCTGACCTCCATCCTTTTCCATCCAGGTGGAAATCAGATCAAGTTGTCGCGCCAGTTCGTATCCCAAGACCATGTTCGCCCGGCTGATGGATACGATATGGTCAAACGGTTCCACCGAACTGACGCGGAGCTTTCGCTCAAGCTCTTGACAGAGCCTTTGCAGATGACACGGGTACATGAAGAGGCGGGATCGATCAATCAGAGTAGGACTGCGTAACCCCGAGGGCAGGATGAAATGTCCTTCTGAAACTGCTCCGGTTGATCGCAGTGTATCGAGGACTTCATCCCGCGTCATTGTCATCCGACCCATCCTTCTTCTTGTTGTTATGCTAGCCGTTGACCCTCACTGCCTTTGAGACGTTGGGCTTGGACCGCAGATGATTAAGGATCCTGTTGAGGTGCTTCAGATCCCACACTTCCAGATCGATCAGCATCTCGTGGAAGTCCGAGGCCTGCCGGATCATCTTAAGATTATCGATGTTTCCTGAACAATCACTGATAACCTTGGTGATGGTGGCAAGGGAACCGGGCTCATTTACGGCGAACACGCTAATTTGAGCGGGGAACCGTTCTGGTGCATCAGGGTCGATGTCCCAGCGCACATCCAGCCAGCGATCCGGCTGATCATCAAACTCCTTCAGATCCGGCGACTGGATTGGATATATGGTAATTCCGACGTCCGGCGAGAGAATGCCCACAATTCGGTCACCCGGAACTGCGCCGCCGTTCGGAGCAAAGCGGACTGGAAGCGAGTTGGTCAGGCCGCGAATTGGCAGAGAGTTGGCGCTCTCATTGCCTGCCTCGGGGATCTTGAACTTGACGGAGGCACCTTCGCTGACTTCAAACCAGCCTTCTGAAGCGGAGCCGGCCGGCAGGACCTCAACAGCGCGTTCGGCAATGCCGTCCGTTTCCGCATCTGGGTAAAGCGTTGTCAGGACGCTTGAAGCGGAGACCTCACCGCGACCTACGGCGACGATCAGGTCCTGAGTGGTTTCCTTATCGAAGTGGGCAAGATAAGGCTCCAGCTCTGCTTCGACGAAGTGCTTTTCACAGCGCTCAAAGGCGCGTTCCAGAATGTGCTTTCCAAGGCCGCCATACTGCTTTTTCGCGGAGGCGCGTGTGGCTCTGCGAATGGCTGCACGCGCTTTGCCGGTAACGGCGATGTTCTCCCAAGCAGGAGGCGGGGTTTGGGCCTGAGAGCGCACAACCTCGACTTCGTCACCGTTGTTGAGTTCTGTTACCAGAGAAGTGATGTGACCATTGACTTTGCAGCCGACGCAGGTGTTGCCGATATCCGTATGAACGGCATAGGCAAAGTCGATAGGCGTTGCGCCTTTGGGGAGCGCGATTAAACGCCCCTTCGGCGTGAAGCAGAACACTTGATCGTGGAACAGTTCAAGCTTTGTGTGTTCCAAAAACTCTTCCGGCGTATCACCTTGCGAGAGCATGTCGATCGTAGAGCGTAACCAGGCATAGGCGCGGCTGTCTGTCGAAAGCTGCGAGATATCTCGGCCACCCGTGACGCCGTCCTTATAAAGCGCGTGGGCTGCAATGCCGTTTTCATTGATACGGTGCATGGCGTATGTGCGGACTTGAAGCTCCACACGTTGGCGCTTGGGGCCGACCACAGTTGTATGGATCGACCGATAGTCGTTCTGCTTTGGGGTTGAGATGTAGTCCTTGAAGCGACCGGGAACGCAGGGCCAAGCTGTATGGACGACACCCAGGACCCGGTAGCAAGCCTCAACCGTCGTTACGATGATCCGAAAGCCGTAGATGTCTGAGAGCTGTTCAAAGCCGAGTGACTTTTGCTGCATCTTGCGAAAGATGGAGTAGGGGCGCTTTTCGCGGCCACTGACCTCTGCCGTGATACCGCGTGCAGCCAGGCGTTCCTGAAGATCGGTTTCAATGTCTGCAATAAGGCTTTGGTTCTTCTCGCGAAGCTGGCCCAAGCGCTCTTTGATCGTTTCAAAGGCCTCAGGGTAGAGGGTCTCGAAAGAGATGTCCTCCAACTCCTCACGCACTTCCTGCATCCCCATACGGCCTGCAAGCGGAGCGTAGATCTCCATGGTCTCTTCTGCAATGCGGCCGCGTTTGTGCTCCGGCATGTGATGCAGGGTGCGCATGTTGTGAAGGCGGTCGGCAAGCTTCACCAGTAGCACGCGCACATCATCAGCGATCGCGAGCAAAAGTTTGCGGAAGTTTTCCGCTTGCTTGGCCTTGCGAGATTCAAGATCCAGTCGCTTGATCTTGGTCAGGCCGTCAACCAGCTTGCCGATCTCCTCGCCAAACAGCTTGTCGATCTCGGCTCGGGTGGCATCCGTGTCCTCAATGGTGTCATGAAGGAGCGCAACAGCGACTGTTGCGTCGTCCAACTTCATGTCGGTGAGGATCGCTGCGACTTCGAGTGGATGAGAAAAATAGGGGTCACCAGACGCACGGGTCTGGGAGCCATGCTTTTGCATGGCATACACATAGGCCTTGTTGAGGAGCGCTTCATCCGTGTTCGGATTGTAACGGCTTACGCGCTCAACAAGTTCGTACTGACGCATCATGTTGGGGCCGCTCAAAAAATTTCAAAAGCTTTGGCCGGCACCGGAAAGAAAAGGCGCCGACACTGCCGGCGCCGACATCAAGCTACTCTATAACTTAATAGTCGTCGGAACGCTCTGGTGGGACAAGACCTTCAAGGCCTTTCAGCAGATCTTCTTCCGTCATGCGGTCGAATTCCACTTCGTTGTCGTCAACAGCGTTGATCTGCACTGCCTGCGGGTTGGATGGAACCATTGGGGCAGTTTCGGCTTCAGGCTCATCCACTTCAACGAACTTCTGAAGGGAATGGATCAGGTCTTCTTTAAGGTCTTCGGGGCTGACGGTCTGTTCAGCAATCTCACGAAGCGCCACAACTGGGTTCTTATCGTTATCGCGGTCGATCGTCAGCGGGGAGCCGCTGGAAATCATCCGGGCGCGATGGCTGGCAAGCAGCACGAGCTCGAACCGGTTTTCGACCTTGTCGATGCAATCTTCGACGGTCACGCGCGCCATGCGAACACTCCATTTTTGAGGAAAATTAGTTGGCCACTCATAATTGGCTTTTTTCCGATACGCAAGACCTACAGGTAGTCTTTTGCCTAGAATGGCTAAAAATCATCATTACGTCAACGTATCCGCGCCTTTGTGAATGAGTGCGATATATGTGAAACTCACTGATCTAAATGGTTATTTGACGCAGGGTTTTGGAATTGAAGATGTAGGGCAGTGCTACTTGAGCGAGTTTCATCGATCCCAAGGTAAAGGTTGGCGGGATCAATCAGTAGAAATTAGGCAATTTTGAGATTTTTGGCTTGGGAAGCCACGGTTCCTGTTAATTTTAACGAGTATCGATCTATAAATTTTATTTAGCCTAGATTAGGGTCGACTTCATGAGTCGGAAGGCATTGGCCAAATTTTAACAGGTGCCGGATTATCTTCTGCAGCAAGTAAAACATGTGAAAGTGTGTGCGCAAGCTTTGTCTTGTTGTGGCGACGAAGATGAACGGTAACTGCGAGAGTTAAACTAAATATAATCCCATTTATTTCGGCAGTATTTTTGCTCGTAATTTTTGGGTAGTATGTGGTTATTCGTATTTTAAATTGTGGCAGTGGTTACTGTGCAGCGGAAAGGTTAAAAACAAAATGTTCGATCCCCGCGAGAAGGTTGCTTTATTTATTGATGGCGCAAATCTTTACTCGACTGCGAAGGCGATTGGGTTTGACATCGATTATAAGCGACTTTTGAAGGAATTTCAGGCTCAGGGCTATTTGCTCCGGGCTTACTACTATACTGCTCTCGTTGAAGAGCAGGAATACTCTTCTATACGTCCGCTGATCGATTGGCTTGACTACAACGGCTATAAAGTCATTACGAAGCCGGTCAAAGAATTCGTGGACTCCACCGGTCGCCGCAAGATCAAGGGCAACATGGACATCGAGCTGGCAGTAGATGCCATGCAGATGGTGGATCATGTAGATCACATTGTACTGTTCTCTGGCGATGGTGACTTCCGTTCGCTTGTTGAGGCGCTGCAGCGTAAAGGCCGTAAGGTATCTGTTGTTTCCACACTTCAGACCCAGCCGCCAATGATTGCAGACGACCTTCGCCGTCAGGCAGACCACTTCATCGAGCTGGCGTCCTTGATGCAGCGCGTCGGCCGCGATCCGAATGAGCGTCCTCCTCGGGTAGAGGAAGACGATATGGACGACGACTACTAGGACACGATCGAGGGTTGGGCTTCCCAATGACCCTTGAAAGGAATTACAAGGAGCCGCGTGCGGGATGTAGAGCCTGTACGCGGCTCTTTGCGTTTCGGCGGGAGGTCGCAGCGCAAAACCCAGAATGGTTCAATGCCCCTGTTCCGGATTACGGCGCCTCAAAGCCTCAGCTGATTGTGGTTGGGCTTGCGCCCGGCCTGAAAGGCGGGAACCGGACCGGGATCCCATTTCAAGGCGACTTTTCCGGGCTATTGCTTTCAAGAGCCTTGGTGGAGGCCGGACTTGCACGCTACCGTGATGAGGCTGCACCCGGGGGCGGCATATGGGCGGACCATGTACTCATCACCAATATCGTTCGATGTGTCCCGCCACAAAACAAGGTAACCGCGCAGGAGATCAAGAACTGTAACCCGTTTTTTGTGCGCATGCTGAAAGCCCATAGAAACGCCTCGGCATTGTTCGCGGTTGGTCGGCAGGCTCATGATGCGATCTTGCGTGCTTATGGGGTGCTGATTTCAGCTTGTCCGTTTGCGCATGATTGTGAGTGGGATTTGCCGGATGGCAAGCGGCTGTTCAGCAGTTACCACTGCTCGCGCTATAACATTCAAACTAAGCGTTTGTCTGAAGAAGAGTTCTGCAGGCAGCTGAAGAAAGTCGCGACCTATATAAGGGCGCAAGACACCGAATTCTAGTTTATTTGTCGTCGGGTGGGTCTACGCGCTGCCAGCCATAAGCGCCCAGATGTTCCTGGGGTTGGAAGCGTTCTTTGTACTTCATCTTTGGCGAGCCATCGACCCAATATCCCAGATAAACGTAGGGGAGGCCAAGTTGCTTGGCGCGGACAATGTGGTCGAGGATCATGAAGGTGCCCAAGCTGAGTGCAGTTTGCTCGGGATCGTAGAACGAATACACCATGGACAGGCCGTCGCACATGCGGTCTGTCAGGGCAACGCCCAAGAGCGGCCCTTCGCCTGCGCCAGTGATGAATGTGTCGGGCCCTCGGCGGCGATACTCAATGACGGCCGTGTTCACGTGGGTGTCTTCCACCATCATGGAATAGTCCATGACACTCATCTCGGCCATGCCACCGTCGTGATGGCGTGAGAGCAAGTAAGACCTGAAAAGGTCGTACTGTTCCGCGCTTGGGCCTGCGGGCAGTTCCGCGCCAACCAGGCACTGGTCGTTTTTCCAAAGGCGCTTGAAGGACTTGGTCCATTTGAAGTCATCCACGCACACGCGCACAGAAATGCAGGCTCTGCAGTCTTCGCAGGCCGGGCGATAGGCAATGTTCTGTGATCGGCGAAAGCCGCCTTGTGTCAGAATGTCATTCAATGAAGCCGCACTTGGGCCAACGAGATGCGTGAAGACCTTTCGCTCTTTGCGATCAGGTAGGTAAGGGCAATCTGAGGGAGCCGTCAGGTAGAACTGAGGGTTATCAAATGGCTGTCGTGTCACGCAACCGCTCCGGAGGCCAAGTATTCATTCACAGACTATAATACCATGGCGCGATTAATGAGAAGGTCAACCATATGATAACTGCAAGGGGTGTTCCAGCAATTATGAAGTCACTGAATCTATAGTGGCCCGGTCCCATAACAATCAGGTTGGTTTGATAGCCAATCGGCGTTGCAAAAGAACAGTTCGCCGCCATGATCAGGCAGACGATGAAGGGTTCTACAGGGGTGCCGGAACGATGGGCCATATCAATGGCAATGGGTGTAAAGAGCACCGCTGTTGCATTGTTGGACAGAAGATTGGTCAGCACAGCCACCACTGCAAAAAGCAGGGAAAGCAGGACTGCGGGCGAATAGCCGTCTGCCAATGTCACCAGATAGGCTGAGATGAGCGAGGCACCGCCTGTTGCCTCCAGTGCCAGCGACGATGCGATCGACGATCCAATCAGCATGAAAATACGGCTGTCGATGGTGCGAAGGGCCTGACGCACATTGAGGCAGCGTCCGGCAATCATGCCGAATGTTGCTGCAACGGCGGCAACAACAATCGGCACCATGCCCGTGACTGCAAGCGTAATCATGGCGGCGAAGATGCCAAGGGCGCGGCGGGCATATCGGCGTTGAGGCACTTCAACTGTCGACCAATCGAGAAGAAGGACGTCACGATTGCCGCGCAAGCGATTGATGTTTTCCCGGTTGCCGCCGATCAGCAGTACATCGCCCGACTCCATGCGGATGTCGCTCATGGGCATGCGCGGCATACGGCTGCGGCGCTGAAGGCCGGTAACCACACAACCGGTTTCTGCTCTAAAGCCAGCCTGAGAGATTGTACGGCCAATCAGACGGGAGCCCGGTGCCACCACTGCCTCAGCCAGAGCAAGGGTTCCGGTTGGAATGCTGCTCGTCTCCCGCTCGGGAGTGTCTTCATCTGCAGAGGTTGGCTTCAAGAGTGGCTGGCGGTCGCTCAGGGCGCGGGTGAGGGTGCTGCGCGTAGCTGCCACGATTACCGTGTCACCCGGGCTCAGAACCACGTTCTCGAATGGGGGAAGCAGAGGGCGCTCGCCGCGCTGAACGAGGCGGACAGTCATGTCCTTGAGTTCCGGGAAGAGACCTGCAACGGCTTTGCTGCCCACCAGAGGATGCCCAAAGATGATTGGAATTTGCGCAATGAACTGTTTGCCGCTTTGGCCTTGAAACTCTTCTGCCATGGTTTTGCGCGGTGTAAGGATGCGCGGCAGGATGAAAAGCACATAAATGGAGCCGACAGCAGCGAGCATGGCTCCCAGCTGCGTGAAGGTGAAAAACTCGATCTGTACTTCACCGGTCTGGTTGGCGACATTTGCGACGAGCAGGTTGGTGGACGAGCCAATCATGGTGGTCATGCCGCCGAGGATCGTGATGAACGACAGTGGCATCAAAATCCGCGCAGGCGAGGTGGCGTGCGCTGTTGCGATGGCCGTCAATATGGGCAGTACCATGACAACAACAGGCGTGTTGTTGAGAAAGGCGCTCATGGCTCCCACAAGGATCAGCAGCGGGCTGGCCGCCAGCCATTTGCGATGTCGCGTTACATCGAGAATGAACTGAGAAGGCTTTTCCAGAGCATCGGTCTGAAACAAGCCCTGACCTACGATCAACAGCGCGATCACTGTGATGAGCGCCGGGTTCGCAAAGCCTTGAAGGAAGTCCGAGACCTCGAGAGTCTTTCCTTGAAACTCTTGGGGGAAAATCAAAAAGAGAAGCATCAGGGCCACGACCTGGCCCAGTGCAATGATCTCAATGGAGAACCTTTCCGTGGCATACAGCACGATTGCTGTGCCAATGATCAGAAAGGTCAAGATCATCGGTATCTCAGAAAACCCCATTGCATCCCCGTGTTTCGAGTCATCGACCCCTATTCCTAGTTGGTAATGGGAGCGAGGTCACGAACCAAGTTTTATGAGATGGTCGAGGGTTTACCGTCTTTCCACTGAGGAATTTACAATCACGCTGCCAAGGATCATGTCATGCAGCAAGCGTTTGCGGTCACTGAACAGAGAAATCAGCAGGATCAACGGGGTGAGCAGGGCGACCGAAAACCAAAACAGAAGGGCATGGATGGCCGCGAAAAGCGGATAGGGCTTCATCCCGTTGGTAAGACGCATCTCAAGGCCCATGGCGCGCATGCCAGGGGTGGCTGCATTGGGCCCGCCCAATGTAAAGGCGGTGTAGCAAAGAGCGACTGCCTGCCAAATGATGGGCAACAAAAGCCATGCCAGACCCAGTGTGAAGATCCCGAGTAGGAACACAAAGACTGAGGCGATGGTGGTGAGGATCAAAATGGCAATGACATCAATAAAGAATCCAAACATCCGCCGGGTCCGAACGCCTGAAAACAGCGCTGGACTTGTATACGGATCGTATGATGGGTTGGCAAAAATGTCCTGGTTCATCCTGCGCTCTTAAAATCGATAATGCTGCCGTTACTGTCACAGGTAATGGACATGCGCCCCTTTTTCAACGTGAAGCGATGAGTAAATGCTGGCTCAACCCTTTAGTTTCTAAGGTCTGCGCTTGCGAGATGGGCAACGTTGATGCCGTTGTCTTCCAGCGCCTTGATGATTGTGGCCGCATGGGTGCTACCGCGGGTCTCGATTGTGACGTCTAGCGTAGCGCCTTTTGCAGGGACATCGAGAAACAGTCGGTGGTGGGAGACCTCCAGAATGTTGCCACCGAGGCCCCCAATAAGCGTCGAGATCTCGCCAAGGATGCCTGGACGATCCGGTATGGTGCAGCGGATCGAGATGATGTTGCCGCTGCGTACCAGCTCTCGGAGCATGATGGATGTGAGGAGGCGTGGATCAATGTTTCCGCCACACAAGACAAGCCCGACTTTCTTGCCTCTAAACCGCTCAGGCTGCGCCATGACGGCCGCAAGACCTGCCGCCCCAGCCCCCTCAGCGATGGTCTTTTGCTGTGTCAGGTAGGCGTTGACGGCTTGCTCAATTTGGGTTTCGGAGACGAGGATGATGTCCTCGACCAATTCAGACGTGATTTCCTTGGTGAGCGCGCCAACACGGCGCACGGCAATCCCCTCAGCAAGTGTATTGCCGCCCGCGGGGCGCTCTTTGCCGGACAGTGCATTGTGCATGGAGGGGAACAGGACGGCTTCCACACCGATGATTTCGATGGAAGGCTTCTTTGCCTTGGCGGCAATGGCCATGCCCGAGATCATGCCGCCGCCGCCGATGGGCACAACCAAAACATCAAGTTCGGGCATGTCCTCAAGCATCTCGAGGGCAATGGTTCCCTGACCAGCAATCACATATGAATCATCGTAGGGATGTACCCATGTGTAGCCGTGCTCTTTGGACAAGCGGTCCGCTTCCTCGCGCGCATCATCAACGGTTTCACCAGCGAGAACGACCGTGGCACCATAGTTTTCGGTGGCGGCAACTTTGACATGCGGTGTGTTCAGCGGCATGACGATGACCGCTGGTATGCCCAGTCGTGTCGCATGAAGCGCAACCGCCTGTGCGTGGTTGCCTGCCGACATGGCAATGACGCCTTTGGCGCGTTCTTCCGCGCTCAGGCTGAGGAGTTTGTTGAGCGCGCCACGTTCCTTGAAGGCATTGGTATCCTGCATGTTCTCGTACTTGACGAAAATGCTTGTGCCAGTGATCTCATCCAGGTGGCGCGCTGGTAACAATGGCGTGCGCAGAACTGCGCCTTCAATCGCCTTTGCAGCGCGCTCGATGTCTTCAAGGGTAACGGGCAGGGACATGGCACAGTTCACATCTGTTGGAAGTGAGGACGGGCCATCAGGCCCGCCATAAATAATGGAGAGAGGCTTGTTCAGCCTTTGAGCTTTTTGGCTACTTCCAGCGCGAAATAGGTCAGGATGCCATCAGAACCTGCGCGTTTGAACGCCAGAAGGCTCTCCATCATGGCGCGCTCATAGTCGATCCAACCATTTTGTGCGGCTGCGCAAATCATCGCGTACTCCCCGGAGACCTGATAGGCATAGGTGGGGACGAGGAAAGTGTCTTTCACCCGGCGGATGATATCAAGGTACGGCATGCCTGGCTTGACCATGATCATGTCGGCCCCTTCCTGCAGATCTAGCTCGGCTTCGCGCAGGGCTTCATCCGTATTTGCGGGGTCCATCTGATAGGTACGTTTGTCGCCCTTCAGCATTGCGTTGGTACCAACGGCATCTCGGAAAGGGCCATAGAACGCTGAGGCATACTTCGCAGAGTAGGCCATTACCTGACGATCGTCGAAGCCGTTTGCATCCAACGTCTCGCGAATGGCACCGATACGGCCGTCCATCATGTCAGATGGGGCGATAACGTCGGCACCTGCTTCAGCCTGCACGAGCGCCTGGCGGCATAGCTGCTCGACTGTTTCGTCGTTGACGATAATCTCACCGCGCAACAAGCCGTCATGCCCATGACTGGTATAGGGGTCGAGGGCAACATCGGTAACCAGGCCGACGGGAATGCCTTCATCCTTGATGGCGCGCAGGGCGCGACAAATCAGGTTGTTGTCGTTTAGTGCCTCGGTGCCGTCGTCGTCACGCAATTCATTTGGTGTGTTGGGAAAGAGCGCCAGCGCTGGAATGCCAAGTGTGGCGGCTTCCTCAGCGGCCTTGACCGCTCTGTCAACGGTATAGCGTTCGACGCCCGGCATGGAGGAGACAGCCTCGGTTGCGTTGTTGCCATCCATCAGAAAAATTGGCCAGATCAAATCGTTCACTGTTACCTCGTTCTCGCGGACCAGTCGGCGTGACCAGTCACTGGAACGATTGCGTCGCATGCGGCGGCCGCCAAGTACGGACGCAACGTTGGGAACGTGAGGAGTATTGATCTTATCTGCCATTGAAATTCACCGTTAAGAACCTTTTGGGGCCCGGCGAGGCGAAACGCTATGCCGTCTCAGTCGGGGATAGTGTTTTTGCAGATAACATAGGCTGGCGGTAGGATTCACCTCAAAACCTCCCTTTTTTCTGCAAGTTCGATCATTTTTTTCCAGCAAGCTCAAATTATTCTCTCGTGATATATGTGCTGCTATATGCGAATTGACGCAGTGCCACTGTGCGCGTACCGATTGCGCAAGCTATAGAAAATGCTGATCTATTGTAGTTTGGGAGGGCTGCAACTATGGATTTTCAACTGACAGAAGAACAGCGCGCCATTGTTGATATGGCGTCCAGTTTTTCCGCCGAAGAATTAGCTCCATTTGCCAAAGAGTGGGACGAGAACTCTTTCTTTCCGGTCGAAACGCTGAGAAAGGCTGCCGAGTTGGGCATGGCAGGTCTTTACGTTCCTTCAGATGTTGGCGGTTCTGAGCTGGGGCGTCTGGATGCGGCTTTGATCTTTGAAGAGCTTTCCAAGGGATGTACCTCCACCGCAGCTTTTCTTTCCATCCACAACATGGTGGCGGGAATGATCGACAAGTTCGGAAATGAGGAGCTGCGTCAGCGGTTCTTGCCGCAGATGTGTAGCATGGGCATGATCGCAAGCTACTGCCTTACCGAACCGGGATCTGGTTCCGATGCCGCAGCGCTGCGCACCCGCGCTGTTCGCGATGGCGACGAGTATGTTCTGAACGGGTCCAAGGCGTTCATCTCTGGTGCTGGAACTTCTGATCTTTACGCGGTGATGGTGCGCACGGGCGAGGAGGGGCCGGCTGGGATCTCCTGTGTGATTGTTGAAAAAGGAACGCCGGGCCTCAGCTTTGGTGCCAATGAGCACAAGATGGGATGGCGCAGCCAACCAACGGCGCAGGTGAACTTTGAGGATTGCCGTGTGCCAGTCGCCAATCGTATCGGTGAAGAGGGGGGTGGCTTCAAGATCGCCATGATGGGGCTCGACGGCGGGCGGCTTAACATCGGCGCATGCTCCTTGGGTGCCGCTCAGGCCTGTTTGGATCAGGCAATTCAGTATATGGGGGAGCGTAAGCAGTTTGGCCGCAATCTAAACCAGTTCCAGGCGTTGCAGTTCCGCATTGCGGATATGGCAACGGAGCTGGAGGCGGCGCGCCTGTTGCTGTACAAGGCGGCGTCGTTGCTGGATCAGAAAGATCCATCCGCCACCAAAATGGCTGCAATGGCCAAACGCCTTGCGACCGACACGGGGTTCAAGGTGGTCAATGATGCGCTGCAGCTGCATGGCGGGTATGGCTACCTGAAAGACTATCCTCTGGAGCGCTATCTGCGCGATGTTCGCGTGCACCAGATCCTTGAAGGCACCAATGAGATCATGCGTCTCATTATATCCAGAGAGATTTTCCGCGAAGCTCAGTAAGTGAGTCTCTTTGCGGATCTGCTTTAATCAAACAACGGAGCTTGAATGACTATGACTGATGAGGTCCTTTTTGAGCGAAAGGGCCATGCTGGTCTTATGGTGCTCAATCGTGCGAAAGCGCTGAACGCCCTGACCCATGACATGGTTGTCGCCATGCACAACCATTTGACTGAATGGGACGCGGACCCAAGTGTTCGCCACATCATCATCAAGAGCAACAGCGACAGAGCCTTTTGCGCCGGAGGGGACATCCGTCAGGTTGCCAAGGCCGGACCGGAAAAGGCTGCAGAAACGGTTCAGTTCTTTGCTGATGAGTATCGTCTCAATGCGGCGATGAAAGCCTGCAAGACCCCATTGGTTGCGCTTATCGATGGCATTGTTATGGGGGGCGGTGTTGGCATTTCAGTGCATGGGCACTATCGCGTCGGATCGGAGAAGACGCTGTTTGCCATGCCTGAAACCGGTATTGGCTTCTTCCCGGATGTGGGCGGCGGATACTTCTTGCCGCGATTGCCCTATGCGCTGGGCTATTACTGCGCGCTCACGGCAGAGCGCCTCAATCAGGCCGACTGTTGCTGGGCAGGCATATTGACCCACGCCGTGCCAGCGGAAAAGTTTGAAGCTCTAGAGGCGGCCCTTTGCGCGGCTGATAATGTCGAATCCGTTCTGGACGAATACGGTGTTGAGGCGGGCCATGCGCCGATCTCCGACAAAGCTCAAGTCATCGAGAGCTGTTTTGGCGTTGATACCACTGCTGGCATCTTCGAGGCGTTGAGCCAGCTGGAGGCAAGCAGCGATGACGATTTTGCGCGCAAGACGCTCGACACCCTCGGGGGGCGCTCGCCCACCAGCATTGAGGTTGCTTTCCGTCAGTTGAAACGCGGCGCAGAGCTTTCCATGAACGATTGCATGATCATGGAATACCGGATTGTGTCGCAGATTTTGCAGGGGCATGACTTCTATGAGGGCGTGCGCGCAGTGCTTATCGACAAGGATCATAGTCCAAAATGGCGTCCAGAGCGCATGAGTGAGCTAAATGAGGTTGAAATTGAAGCGCATTTCATGCCACCCAAAGGAGGCGATTTGACTCTCTAGGCCGACAAGGCCTTTCAACTGGGGCCATTAGGAACAGGCTTATGCGAAATACACTGGAGCACATGGTTCGCAGAGGACCCTCCTTCACGGAGATGTTGCATGTGTACCTGCGCCTGATGGCTCTCATCATGCTGGGTGCGGGACTCATACACTGGGCCCGCATCGTTGGGGCTGAGAGTTGGAGAGGCCTCTACTTTCCCGATATGCCGACCGAATGGCAGAGTGCAATTGTGTTCTTTGCCGTTCTGGACCTGATTGCCGCTATTGGCCTGTGGCTGCTCGCCAGCTGGGGAACGGTCATCTGGCTGTTTCGTTCATTGTGCCAGGTCGTGATGCACACGGTGTTCGCTGAGACTTTCGCGCGCCGACCCTACGAGATCGCTTTTTATATGGCCGCTATCGCCCTTTATCTGGTCCTTTTGTACCTCTCCGAGAGATTCGGAGAAGAGCAGGCCAAGCGCTCCTGAACTCCCCGTATTCTGCTAAGGTAGGGCTGCACAGGATAAGTGTTTGTGCTGACACTGCACCTATGCCGTGAATAACAAGCTTCGGACAATTTAGGGGAGGTAAATATGTCTGGTGACTTAAGGAAGATTGCGTTCATTGGTCTTGGGAACATGGGCGGTCCGATGGCCATCAATCTGGTCAAGGCTGGCCATGAGGTGACAGGTGTCGACCTATCCCCAAGTGCGCAAGAAGCCATAAAAAAAGCAGGGGGAATATGTGCGCAAAGCATAAGTGCGGCTGTTAAAGAAGCCGAAGTTGTTGTTACCATGTTACCTGCTGGAAAACACGTAGATGCCGTTTATCGCGGTGAGGATGGTGTTTTGAAGCATGCAAAGCCAGGCACACTTCTGATTGATTGCTCAACCATCGATGTGGAGAGTGCTCGGAAAGTGGCGGAAGCTGCGCATGAGGCCGGAATGCATATGATTGATGCGCCGGTTTCCGGGGGAGCAGTTGGGGCAGCAGCTGGAACCTTGACCTTCATGGTCGGCGGTTCTGATGAGGCTGTAGAACAGGCACGTCCACTCCTTGATGTTATGGGGAAGTCGGTCGTGCATGCCGGGGACGCCGGCGCTGGGCAAGCCGCCAAGATTTGTAACAACATGCTGCTTGGCATTTCGATGATTGGAACGTGCGAGGCATTCTTGCTGGCAGAGAAACTGGGTTTGGATCCTCAGAAGTTGTTTGACGTGGCTTCAACTTCATCCGGTCAATGTTGGTCTTTGACGAGCTACTGTCCGATACCGGGTCCAGTTTCGACATCGCCAGCGAACAATGATTACAAGCCTGGCTTTGCAGCTGCGATGATGCTGAAGGATTTGCACCTTGCTCGTGAGGCCGCTGATTCCTTTGGAGCCGAGACCCCCATGGGGCATCGTGCAGCCGAGCTCTATGAGCAGTTTTGCAACAGTGATGGTGAAAACCGCGATTTCTCCGCAATAATACAGTTCCTTCGCGGCGGATCGTAAACGAATGGTTACCCGGGTGTGTGATGCGCACTGTGAGAATTAAGGGATCATTAAGTGTATCTCTTAAGCGGTTCTTAGAGCCGGTGGGGTAAATTTGCTTCAAGTGCGGAACAAAAATACGACTTGCACGGCAATATGGACATGAGGCGCAACCAAATGGTGAACACAAATAGGGCAGTCGAAGTCCTGCCGCAGGAAGAAGAGAAGGCTGAGTTGAAGCCTGCTTATCTTGAGGCACTCACACTGATTGAACGACTGCACCGTCGTCTTCTTGACGTCATCAAGGATGAATTTGATCGGATGGGACGATCAGATGTAAACAGCGTACAGGCTCTGTTGCTGTTCAACATCGGGGATTCCGAATTGACGGCAGGCGAACTGCGCACCCGTGGCTACTATCTGGGTTCCAACGTTTCTTACAATCTTAAGAAGCTTGTCGAAACTGGGTACATCAATCACGAACGCTCTCGCATGGATCGTCGTTCTGTGCGCGTAAGTCTGACCGAGAAGGGCAGAGAGATCGCGCAGATTGTTGATGACCTTTATGGCCGTCATGTCCTGTCTATCGAGCAGGTCGGGGAACTTGGCACCGAGAACCTTGTCGAGCTCAATCGCTCCTTGCGTCGTCTCGAGCGTTTCTGGACAGACCAGATTCTCTATCGCTTGTAAGCGTTGGATCACACACCCCATTCAAAAACGTCGCCTCCATCAGGCGGCGTTTTTGTGTTTGGAGCATGAGGCGCAGCACGACAGATGCGTTGCGCTGGAACTTGCCGGTGTGAATGTTGGGCGAAAGGCGTCAAACGGACATGAAGCAGCCATATTGAGCTGGCTTTTTCTTCAGGTATCGGGCGCACTGGGGTGTTTCGCGCCCACTTGTTGTTATCACGCGGTTGCAAAATCCCTTGGACCATGCCACGAGCATGGAGCCGGAGCAGGGGCCTAACATGAATGCTCCAGCCGGGGACGTGGTTACCAAATCCTTAGAAACCATCGGGTATGCTGGATTGGTAGCCGGTATTAAAGAAATTGGAGAGCTATTCGTGTTGAGCCAGATCGACCAAACTCGCCGATCCAGACTCATTTCTCTGCTGTGCGGGGCTGCACTGGCAATGAGTGCTGGCGCTGCTGTTGCGCAGGTAAATTCAGGTGTGCCGAACAGCCTGGGAAATGACGGATTTGCGCCTGCTGCTGAGCTGCCTTCTGGACAGCTGCAGTTTGTTGACGGTACCGAGTGGCAGGATAGCTTTGATAGGGGCTCTGGAAAGCTGGCGAAGCTGGACTTCCAAAAGCCCAGCATCACTCTGGAGACGGCAGACTATCTGCGCGGTGCAATTTACAAGTATCAGCAGATCGTCGTGAATGGCGGCTGGCCGCAGGTACCGGGCGGCACAAAGGCCATGCGGATGGGGATGCGCCATGACAATGTCATTGCGTTGCGCCAACGCCTCATGGTTTCAGGCGATCTGGCACAGTCCGCTGGGCTGTCCAATACCTTTGACAGCTATGTGGATTCGGCGGTTCGTGCCTTCCAGTTACGCCACGGCCTGACACCAGATGGTGTCGTCGGTCAGGATACTCTGGACGCCCTCAACGTGTCAGCGGATGCGCGTTTGCGCCAGCTTCAGACCAATCTGGAGCGGGTTGAGGAACTGGCGCCAAAGCTTAAAGATCGCTATGTGATGGTGAACATTCCGGGCGCCTCCATCGAAGCGGTTGACCATGGACAGGTTCGTTCACGCCACACCGCCGTGGTTGGCAAGATCGATCGGCAGACTCCGATTGTGAATTCGGCCATTCACGAGTTGAACTTCAATCCGTATTGGACGGTTCCGGTCAGCATTATCCGCAAGGATCTGATCCCGCGTATGCAGGAAAACCCGAACTACCTGGCGGAAAACCGCATTCGTATCTTTGATTGGCATGGAAACGAGCTGCAGTGGCAGGACATTGACTGGGGCACTGACGAGGCGACGCAGTATCGCTTCACGCAGGAGCCGGGCGACGGCAACTCCATGGGCACCATGCGCATCAACTTCCATAACACCCATCAGGTCTATCTTCACGACACACCAGAGCAATCGCTGTTCGGCAGCGGCTATCGCTTCCATTCCTCAGGTTGCGTGCGCGTTCAGAACGTGCGTGAGCTGGCAACCTGGCTGTTGTCCTCCACCACGCCTGAGTGGGACCGGTCTCGGGTGGATGATGCGATTCGCAGCGGTGAACGTCTTGACGTGAGGATGAAGAGCAAGATTCCACTGCATATGGCCTATATTACCGCTTGGGCGCAGGCCGATGGTGTTGTTCATTTCCGCGGTGATATTTACAACCGAGACGGAATTGGAACCGGCGGCACCGACACAGCGGCGATCAATGTAAATTGATCTGGCGAAGTGCCGCGGAGTTCCGCGGCATTTTTGTTTGGGGGCGTGTGTGAGCAAGCCAAGTACAATCTTTTTCGAACTGCATCAGGTTGGCCGATATGTGAAGGTGAGCGCCATCTGCGCGGACACTGGTACGGAAGTGTCTGTTGTGGGCGACCCCAATGCCTCGCAGGCACAACTAAAAGCTTTGGCAGCTCAGAAACTGAAACGCCGTTTGGAACGGGATCAGAAGAGCTGAAGGCAAATATGGGTGAACACCGGCCCAATCATGCTCTATGTAGTCTCTAGACCCTTGGTTTGCGTGGTTTCCTGTGGTAGCACGTGTGCTCCCAGCGCAAGTTGAAAGCGCCCGGGGTGTTGGCGGTTTGGCTCCTGACCCCGCCATTTAGCGACACCAAAGATATGAGGCCTTACAATGTCCCTGACGGATAACACAGTCAGTACTCCACTGTACCCAGACTTCTTTACAGGTTCATTGGCCGACGGCGACAAGGAAATCTTTGAGGCGATCAACCTGGAGCTCTCTCGTCAGCAGAATGAGATTGAGCTGATCGCATCTGAGAACATCGTCTCGGCTGCAGTCATGGAAGCCCAAGGCTCCGTGATGACCAACAAATACGCTGAGGGCTATCCGCGTCGTCGCTACTACGGCGGTTGCGAGTATGTCGATATTGCTGAAGAGCTGGCGATCAGCCGCGTTAAGGAATTGTTTGGCTGCGAGTTCGCCAATGTTCAGCCAAACTCTGGTTCGCAGGCTAACCAGGCGGTTCTGATGTCGATGGCCAAACCGGGCGACACACTGCTCGGCATGAGCCTTGATGCTGGTGGTCACCTGACGCACGGCGCGAAGCCCAACATGTCCGGTAAGTGGTTCAATGCTGTTCAGTACGGCCTTGATACATCCACTGGCCTGATCGACATGGACGAAGTTGCCGCTCTTGCGCGTGAACACAAGCCTGCGATCATTATCGCCGGTGGTTCTGCCTACTCCCGTCAGATTGACTTTGCTGCGTTCCGCGCAATCGCTGATGAAGTTGGTGCCTATTTTTGGGTTGATATGGCGCACTTTGCTGGTCTGGTGGCTGGTGGTCAGCACCCATCTCCATTCCCGCATGCCCATGTGGCAACGTCTACCACTCACAAGACCTTGCGTGGTCCGCGTGGTGGTTTGGTTCTGACCAATGATGAGGCCATCGCCAAGAAGATCAATTCTGCGATCTTCCCGGGTCTGCAGGGTGGTCCGTTGATGCATGTGATTGCCGCGAAGGCTGTCGCATTCGGCGAAGCGTTGCGCCCGGAATTCAAGACCTACGCCAAGAACGTTGTGGAGAATGCGCAGGTTCTGGCTGAAACTCTGCGCGAAGGCGGGCTGGACATCGTTTCTGGCGGCACGGATACCCACCTGATGCTTGTGGATCTTCGCCCGAAAAACCTGACGGGTAAGGCCGCCGAGAAGTCTCTAGGCCGTGCGAACATCACCTGTAACAAAAACGGTGTACCGCTAGACCCTCAGAAGCCAACGATCACTTCCGGGATTCGTCTTGGAACGCCTGCTGGCACCACTCGTGGGTTCGGTAAGGAAGAGTTCCGTGAAATTGGCCTCTTGATCACTGAGGTTCTGGACGGGCTGCGTGAAGCGAACAGCGACGAAGGCAATGAAGCTGTTGAGCTGGCCGTTAAGGAAAAGGTGGTCAAGCTGACCAGCCGTTTCCCGATTTACGGCGGCTGATAAGAGCTTAAAAAGACTGGTATTTAGGGGAGGCACACGCATATGCGTTGTCCATATTGTGGTGGCGAAGATACGCAGGTAAAGGATTCTCGGCCGACCGAGGATAATACTGCCATTCGCCGGCGCCGTGTTTGTCAGACATGTGGCGGGCGTTTTACAACGTTTGAGCGCGTGCAGCTGCGTGAGCTGACAGTGATCAAGCGCAATGGACGTCGTGTGCCTTTCGACCGGGAGAAGTTGATGCGTTCGGTGCTCATCGCAACGCGCAAACGCCCGGTGGAGCCAGAACGGATCGAGCGCATGGTGAGCGGCCTTGTCCGCCAGCTAGAAAGCTCAGGAGAAAGCGATGTGATGGCCGAGGATATCGGCCATCTCGTCATGGAAGGCCTCAAGGCGCTGGATGATATCGCGTATGTGCGGTTTGCGTCGGTCTACAAGAACTTCCGCGAGGCCAAGGACTTTGAAGCTCTTCTTGATGAATTGAGCGATGCAGAGTCAGACCCTTTACTTATGCCTAGAAGAGATTAAGTGTACCTAGTCGTTACTCTGTAATCGTATGAGGTACCAGCTTTGCCGGATACAGCTGTTGAGCGCGAGATCGCCGACGGACCTATGACCCGCGCATTGGATGAGCAGTTTATGGCTGCTGCGGTGGCATATGGTCGGCGCGCGCAAGGACGCACCTGGCCCAACCCGCCTGTTGGCGCGGTTATAGTAAGGCAGGGACCTTTTGGGCCCGTAGTTGTGGGACGGGGCGCGACCATGCCCCCGGGCGGTCCCCATGCTGAAGTTGTGGCGCTGGAACAGGCTGGAGACGCGGCGCGTGGCGCTACAGCCTACGTCACACTTGAACCTTGCGCGCATCAGGGGCGTACCGGGCCCTGTGCTCTTGCCCTCGTAAAGGCCGGTATCTCCCGCGTTGTGTACGGTATTGCCGATCCTAATCCGTTGGTAGGTGGCAAGGGACATGGCATCCTGCAGGAAAATGGAATTGCGGTGACCTCAGGCGTTCTGGAGAAAGAATGCCGTGAAGCAGTGCAGGGCCATTTGGCGCGCGTGGAAAAAGGCCGTCCGCACCTGATGCTGAAGATGGCAATTTCTGCCAATGGCTACATCGGTCAGACTGGGGAAGGGCAGCTTGCCATCAGCAGCGCGCTGAGCAAACGCCTGGTGCATGGTTTGCGTGCCCGATTTGATGGCATCCTGATTGGCATCGGGACGGTTCTTGAAGACGACCCGGAGCTGACTTGCAGATTGCCCGGAATGATAGGGCAGTCTCCGGTGCGCATCGTCCTCGACAGCCAAGCGCGTTTGCCGCTCGATTCCAAGTTGGTCAAGTCATGCCGTGAGGTGCCGCTCTGGGTTTTGACCGGCGAGAATGCATCGGATGCTCGTGTGAGTGCGCTCGAACGCCTTGGTGTGACCGTCATCAATAACGACTGTGTACGTAATGGCCACGTGTGCCTTGATACGGTGCTCTCCGCTCTCTACATGCGGGGTCTGTCTCAAGTTCTTGTCGAAGGGGGCGCCCACATTGCTCGCGCGATGCTCGATGAGAAAGTCATTGACGAGGCCATCATCTTCAAAGGGCAGAGCGTTGTCTCTGGGACCGGAATTCTGCCGTTCCTGGACGAGGGCGTGGAGGCTCTGGACAAAACTGGACGGTTTGACCGCAAACTTGAGCGGTATAGCGGTGGGGACGCCGTGCTGCACTACCGTGCGAAGTAAGGAGATCACATAAGTGTTCACTGGCATTGTTACCGATCTTGGCAAGATCACATCCGTGGAAAAGGTTCCTGCGGGGCTTAAGTCCCGTATCGCTTGTTCATACGAGGCCAATGGCATCGCTATTGGCGCATCCATCGCGTGTGGTGGTGTGTGTCATACAGTGATTGCCAAGGGTGTTGAGGACGGCAAGACCTGGTTTGAAGTGGAATCGGCTACGGAAACCCTGCAGCTAACCACTGTTGCAGGCTGGAAAGCTGGCGATAACATCAACTTGGAGCGCTCTCTTGCCATGGGCGATGAGCTGGGCGGGCACTTGGTCCTTGGGCATGTAGACGGTACCGCGACCATCATTGAGCGCACTGAACATCCTGACAGTGTGTATCTTAAGTTCGAATGCGCTGAGGAATTCGCAAAATTCATCCCCAAAAAGGGGTCGGTATGCCTTGATGGAACTTCGCTTACAGTGAATGAAGCGGATGGTAACACATTCTCGGTATTCCTTATCCCTCATACTCTGTCAGTGACCACCTGGGGCGATCGAAAGGTGGGCGACAAAGTAAACCTTGAGGTTGATATGATGTCGCGTTATGTAGCGCGGCTCGCAGAATTCACAGCGTGATTTGAATGCCGCAACTGCGGCATCAAATTGTCTGGACAAACTACCCGAGACGTGGTTCCTGACCACAAGTTTCACAAGTCTAGTAGAGAGAGCACCGTCATGAGTGTCATTCCACATATCCTCGTTATTGAGGCCCGGTTTTATGAAGAGCTAGCGGATGCACTTTACGATGGAGCCGAAGAGGTTCTGGAGCGTGCTGGCGCGAAAATCTCTCGTTTGGCAGTGCCTGGCGTACTGGAGATCCCATCTGCGCTGTCCATGGCGCTAGCGGCCATGGAAAACGGCGATGCGGATTACGACGGTTTCGTGCTGCTCGGCTGCGTGATCCGTGGTGAGACCACGCACTATGACATTGTGAGCAATGAGTCTGCCCGTGCCATCATGGAACTGACCATTGATGCAGCGGTGGCTGTCGGCAACGGCATTCAGACAGTTGAGAATCAGGAACAGGCTTGGGCTCGTGCGAGCGCAGACAAGAAGAATAAGGGTGGTGGTGCAGCAGAAGCGTGCCTCGCGATGATTGGTGTGCGCGACCACTTCGGAGTTTGAAATTAGGTCTATGACTACCGACGACAATAACAAAAACGAAATTGAAGTTCGTCCAGCGAACAAGCGAGGCGCAGCGCGCCTCGCAGCCGTTCAGGCCCTCTATCAGATGGAAGTTGGCGGCGCGCAGATGAATGACGTGCTGGGCGAGTTTGAAGCATTTCGCCTTGGCAAGGAAATGGATGGCGACCAGTACCGTGATGCGGATCCGGCATGGTTCCGTGATCTCGTGATGGCCGTGATCGATGATCAACGTGTGATCGATCCACGCATCCATCAGGCACTGTCTGATGATTGGCCGCTTCGCCGCATTGATGCGACGCTGCGCGCGATCCTGCGCGTGGGGGCTGCTGAGCTCTATCGCAAGAAGGATGTGCCTGCCCGTGTGATCATCAATGAGTACATTGATGTATGTAAGGCGTTCTTCGAGCAGGATGAGACACGTCTTGTAAACGGCATCATGAACCGTCTGGCTCGCGAGCTGCGTCCTGAAGAGTTCGACGACGCTTCAAAGAGCGCGTAAGTTTATGGTGGAGCGAAGGCTTGGCGAATTTGAGCTGATCGAGCGCTATTTCGCTCCACTTGCTGATGGCGCAGGGGCCGCGGGCCTCAAGGACGACGCCGCGGTCTATACCCCTCAAGATGGCCACGACATTGTTGTCAGCAAAGACATGTTGGCCTCTGGCGTCCATTTTTTCCCTGAAGATCCTCCCGCTGCAATTGCAGCAAAGGCGCTGCGGGTAAACCTGTCGGATATTGCGTCCAAGGGAGCACGTCCCACAGCGTACGCGCTTGGACTCGGGCTTGCCTCAGATGTCGATGAGCACTGGATTGCCGAGTTTTGCAAAGGCTTGGGGGAGGACCAGAGGACCTATGGAATCACCTTGCTTGGTGGAGATACCATCAAGACAGGGGGGCGAATGGTGCTTTCTGTAACCTTCTTTGGGGAACTCCCCCGTGGAAGCACGGTACGTCGAACATCCGCCTCTGAAGGCGACTATATTTATCTTACCGGGACCGTTGGAGATGCTGCTCTCGGCCTTCAGTTGCGACTGAGTGCAGAGCGTGCAGGGCAGATTGGGCTTTCCGAGGACGATGCGGATTTTCTGCTGAACCGGTATCTGCTGCCACAACCGCGTGTGGTTGCTGCAGATGCTGTTAGGCAGTTTGCGTCTGCCTCCATGGATGTGTCGGATGGGCTTGCAGCTGATCTTGAGCATATGTGCAAGGCGGCAGACCTATGGGCTCACGTTGAGTTGGACCAGCTTCCATTGTCACGCGCGGCTGGCAACTGGGTTGCAGCTAAACCTTCTGACATTACGACGGTGATCACTGGCGGTGATGACTATGAGCTGCTTTGTGCCGTCGCTCCTAATCACGCAGAAGGCTTTGAACGCGCTGTGAGCAAAGCTGGTGTGCCCGTGACGCGAATTGGTAGATTTGTTTCGCCCGAACCCACTGATCCTCGTGTTCAGTTCCTCAGTTCTGAGGGCGTTTTGGACCTCCATGGCGTGAGCGGTTATCGGCACGTTTAGCCTGAAGTCTACTTAGTTTTCCCAATAAGAGGGTTGTTGGTTCCTCGTTTAGGGGTAGTGTTCTCTTCCGTAGAGGAGAGAACTGGATGACGACAACCACTGAGTCTGCGGGCACCATCGACGATACTTTGGCCCGTCGCAACGCGCTTTTGCTTTCTGTGGCGCAGGCCTTGGGTGGTTCATCCGCGACGATTGTTTTTGCAACGACGTCTATTCTGGGTGCGAGCCTTTTGGGTGCGGACAAATCTCTCGCCACACTTCCTGTAACTGCGTTCGTGCTGGGAACGGCGCTCGGCACCTTACCCGCCGGGCTAATCATGCGCCACTTTGGGCGGCGAGTCGGCTTTTCCTTTTCCATGCTGTTGGGCTTTGTTTTTTCCCTGATTGCTGCACTTGCAGCCTACTATGGGCACTTTTATCTCCTGTGCTTCTCAACGCTCGGCACAGGGTTGGTGGCAGCATTTGTCCAGCAATTCCGCTTTGCTGCTGCTGACACAGCGAGCGATGGCTTTAAGCCCAAAGCGATTTCTCTGGTGCTCGCCGGAGGCATCCTGGCCGGAGTGATCGGACCACAAACGGTCATTTGGACCAAAGATTTGTTTGAGCCTTTTCTGTTTGTCGGCACTTACTTGGCGCAGGCGGTTTTGAGCCTCATTGCGTTTTTTGTTGTAGTGAATGTCAGGGTTCCATTGCCGCCAAAGCGCAACTCGGTTGGCCACAAGCAGGGTAGGCCGCTCTCGTACATCATGAAGCAGCCAAGCTTTGTGGTTGCCGTGCTCTGCGGAATGATCAGCTATGCGATCATGAGCTTGGTGATGACGTCTGCGCCACTTGCAATGATCGCCTGCGGCCTTACAGAAACGGATGCAGCGCTCGGCATACAATGGCACGTTGTAGCCATGTTCGGTCCGTCCTTCATTACAGGGAATCTGATCACCAGATTTGGTGCCCTGAAAATAATGGGAGTTGGATTCGGCCTCTATCTTTTGTGTTCCATGGTTGCGCTGACTGGATTGGAGCTCTGGATCTTTTGGAGCTCTCTGGTTTTACTTGGCCTTGGATGGAATTTTTCTTTCGTTGGCGCTACTACATTGCTTACGCAGACATATCGGGATGAAGAGCGCAACATGGTTCAGGCGTTCAATGACTTTTTAGTATTTGGTCTTGTCGCAATTTCTTCATTCTCATCCGGGAAGCTCTTGCATTCATTTGGCTGGGAAACCGTGAACACTATGGTGTTTCCGTTTATTGCAGTGTGCCTTGTTTCTTTGATCTGGCTTGGTCTTAGACGTAAAACTGAAAGTATAGCCTGAGCAAACCGTTGTAGGTGTACGTGCTGTCAACATACGTGTTACCTAGGACTACCCCATAAAACGTTATTGACGGATAGTGCCTGCCATATACCGTCTTACTACGCATAACTCTGTAGGGAAAACGGTACTTGATTTGCTGAAATACACACTATTAAAGTAGCAATCTAACCCTAGGGGAGGGTAAATGGCTGAACTTCTAGTTACAATCGTATGCGGCGTGCTATCTGTCGTCTACGGCATCTGGGCGATCCAGAGCGTGATGGCAGCTGATACAGGTAATGCGCGCATGCAGGAGATTGCTGGTGCGATTCAGGAAGGCGCGCAGGCCTATCTGACACGTCAGTACACCACCATTGCGCTTGTGGGCGTCGTAATTTTCATAATTGTCGCTTTTCTGCTGTCAATTCCTGTGGCGATCGGTTTTGCGATCGGCGCAGTTCTCTCCGCTGCCGCTGGCTTTATTGGTATGCTGGTCTCTGTTCGCGCGAACGTGCGGACCGCGCAGGCCGCTAGCCAGAGCCTAGCAGCGGGTCTTTCCATCGCATTCCGCTCTGGTGCGATCACCGGCATGTTCGTTGCCGGTCTGGCGCTGTTGGGTGTGGCTGTTTACTATCTGATCCTGACGGAAGTGATGGGCTTTGAGGGCACTTCCCGTGCAGTGATCGATGCGTTGGTTGCGCTCGGTTTTGGTGCGTCGCTGATCTCTATCTTCGCACGTCTTGGTGGCGGTATCTTCACCAAGGGTGCCGACGTTGGCGGTGACCTCGTAGGTAAGGTTGAAGCGGGTATCCCGGAGGATGATCCCCGTAACCCTGCCACCATCGCGGACAATGTGGGTGACAATGTCGGCGACTGTGCTGGTATGGCAGCCGACTTGTTCGAAACCTATGCGGTGACACTGGTTGCGACCATGGTTCTGGCGGCGATCTATTTCGCAGGCTCAGAGATGCTTGAGGCAGCCATGCTGTATCCGCTGGTGATTTGCGGTGTTTGTGCTGTTGCTTCGATCGCCGGTACCTTCTTCGTGAAGCTGGGCCAGTCCAACTCCATCATGGGCGCGCTCTACAAGGGTTTCATTGCAACGGCAGTGATCTCGTTGATCGTTCTTTATCCGGTGACCATGTGGGTGTTCGGCGGTATGGACACCGTTCTGGCTCTGCCAAACGGCATCCAGTTCACACCGATGTCATTGTTCCTGTGTGGCGTTTCTGGTCTTA
Source organism: Pseudovibrio exalbescens (assembly GCF_028737195.1). Lineage (GTDB taxonomy): Bacteria > Pseudomonadota > Alphaproteobacteria > Rhizobiales > Stappiaceae > Pseudovibrio > Pseudovibrio zosterae. The sequence continues at coordinate 107,549 of NZ_JAQZAJ010000001.1, forward strand.
TCGTAACCGGCTTGATCATCTGGATCACCGAGTATTACACCGGCACTGGCTTCCGTCCTGTTAAGTCCATTGCAAGGGCTTCTGAAACCGGTCACGGGACCAACGTGATCCAGGGGCTTGCCATCTCGATGGAAGCAACGGCTCTGCCAGCCATCGTGATCATCGCCGGCATCATCGTAACCTACCAGCTTGCTGGCCTGTTCGGCATCGCCATTGCGGTTACCACCATGCTTGCGCTTGCTGGTATGGTTGTTGCGCTCGATGCATTCGGCCCAGTGACCGATAACGCAGGCGGTATTGCCGAAATGGCTGAGCTTCCTGCTGAAGTTCGCGACACCACTGATGCCTTGGACGCTGTAGGTAACACCACAAAGGCCGTGACCAAGGGCTATGCAATCGGTTCAGCGGGCTTGGGTGCGCTTGTTCTGTTTGCAGCCTATACGGAGGACCTGAAGTTCTTCGCAGCAAACAGCGATAGCTTCCCATACTTCGAAGGCATCACACCTCAGACGCTCGACTTCTCCTTGTCCAACCCGTACGTGGTCGTCGGCTTGTTCTTTGGTGGTCTGCTGCCATTCCTGTTTGGCGGTATTGCAATGACCGCTGTGGGCCGTGCAGCGAGTGCGGTTGTGGCGGAAGTTCGTCGTCAGTTCAAGGAAAAGCCAGGCATCATGAAGGGCGAAGAGCGTCCTGATTATGGCCGTGCGGTGGACATGCTGACCCGTGCCGCAATCCGCGAGATGATTGTTCCATCTCTGCTGCCTGTTCTGTCTCCAATCGTATGCTACTTCTTGATCTACGCGATTGCAGGGAAGGCCAATGGCTTTGCTGCACTTGGCGCAATGCTGCTCGGTGTGATCGTTACCGGCTTGTTCGTGGCTCTGTCCATGACCGCTGGTGGCGGCGCATGGGACAATGCCAAGAAGTACATCGAGGATGGCAACTACGGCGGTAAAGGGTCTGAAGCGCACAAGGCGGCGGTCACCGGTGATACTGTTGGCGATCCCTACAAGGATACAGCAGGTCCAGCTGTGAACCCGATGATCAAGATCACCAATATTGTGGCTCTGCTGCTGTTGGCTGTTCTGGCGCACTAATCGGCGCGTTTCAAAAAGAACCATAGAGTTGGAAAGGCGGTCCAAGGGCCGCCTTTCTTTTTGGGCTGAGCAACAAAATTACGTCCGTTGGATAGCTGCAGCAGGGCAGCGACCCTTGAGAGGCTCCCCGGTGAATAAGGGCAGTCATTGTCGGCCCGCTTTTGAGGGCAAAAAAAATCCTGGTGGCACATACTACCACCAGGACCTTTGTCTTCTCGGTATGCTGAGGCGTATCAGAGGCCCAATGTTGGGTTCTGAGCGCCGCGCAGGATCTGTGTGAGGAAGCCGTAGTCAGCACCGCCGGTGCGTGTCTTGCGGTTCAGGTAGTCGATGACCCGACCGTCTTCCATACCGAAGTTACCAATGTCGCGAACGAAGCCATCGTCATCAAAGTAGACTGCGACGACGCGTTGGTCGATAACTTCAGGTGCCAAAAACGCTGTGGTCTCTGTGGTCTGGGAAATGTAGTAGTAGGCGTCGCCGTTGAGATTGGACGTTGTGGACGGGGAGCCGAGCAGCAGCTCAACCTGCTCACGACTGGAGCCAACCTGAATCTCTGAAAGGGCGTCCGGGGAAATCACCTGGCCGTGGTTCAAGGTAGTGGTGAAGCAGCCCCCAAGCGGCATGGCCAAGCAAGCAAGGAGTGCCGTACGGCGAACAAATGCAAACATTCCAAACATCCCGTTAGCTTGCAAACCTTGGTGTGCCCCCGTTCGCAAGCGCATTAAATTTTCCTTGTTTTTGTGCCTAACGCGTGGCACGCAACAAAGCAACTCCGGATCGCAAAAGAGGTCCCATGATCTTTGGCATTTTTAGGCGCCGCGACGATTCGTCAATTCGCAGTGTTTACGAGCAAATCGTGGCACAAGCGCGCCAACCCTACTTTTATACAGATCTTCAGGTGCCCGATACTGTTGAAGGGCGCTTCGAGATGATCGTTTTACATGCCTTCCTCGTTTTTCACCGATTACGCAACCAAGGGAAAGAGGCCCAAGACTTCTCACAGGGAGTGTTTGATCTTTTTTTCCAGGATATGGATCAAAGCATGCGTGAAATGGGGATTGGCGATGAGGGCGTGCGTCGTCGCATAAGAGCCATGACCGAGTCGTTTTATGGCCGTTCCTCCTCCTATGCTGAAGGGCTTTCCAGTGGAAACCGCAGTATTCTGGCTCAGTCCTTGCTCAAAAATATCTATGGTGGAGCCCAAGAGGTTATTGCAGCAGATCGTCTAGTAGACTACATGCAGCACTCCTTAGATGTTCTGGGCGAATTATCAGAGGACGAGATCCGAAAGGGACGCGTTGCTTTCGCCGCGCCCGACACGCTCGCCGGAAAGAAGCAGTAGATCATGAGCATTGCACCTTATCCTTGGACTTATCCATTCGATCTTCCAAAACTAGGGGATAAACCGGTTTCTTTGGTGCTGGAATTGGATGACGCCACAAGAAACGCGTTTTTGGAAGCTTACCAACTACTCGAGCTGCCGAAGTTCAAGGCTGAGTTGGAAGTTCGGCGTTGGCGCAAGAACGGTGTCGCAGTTCGGGGAACTGTCGTAGCCAAAACGGTTCAGGCCTGTGTTGTGTCTTTGCAGCCGGTGTCTGGCGAGGTGGATGAGAGCTTCGAGCGGACCTTCTTGCCTGAAGACGATGGGTCGAAGCGGCGCAAGACTGAGGATGAGGATCTGGAAATCGAGGTTGACTTCGATGCTGAAGATCCGCCTGAGACTTTTTCCGGTCGCCAATTGGACCTTGGTGCCATTGTTTGTGAGCAATTTGCTCTGGGGCTTAATCTTTACCCTCGGGCGGAGGGTGTGCATGTTGATGAAGCTTACGCCCCAAGCCCGGAAGATGAGTTGGAAGATGAAAAAGAGCCTTCTCCTTTTGCTGCTCTTGAAGCGCTCAAGAAGGATTTGAAGGACTGAAACGGGCTGAGGCGCTTTAAAGAGAGGTTGCGCGAGACGGCGAAAAGGGTATCTTGCGCCCGCGCGCTGCTCCAGTAACCCAATCGCACAACATGTCTTCAAGGCCATTTTCGGTGCAGCAATTGCCTATCATGTAACGGGATTTACAACAGCATATGTCTGAAAAGATCAGAATTTCAATTGACGCCATGGGGGGCGACGACGGCCCTGACACGGTCATTCCGGGAGCTGCCATCGTTTTGGAGCGCTGCCCCGATATTGAATTCTTGCTGTTCGGCGATAGCGCGGTCATCGAGCCCATGCTTGAGACCTATCCGCGATTGAAGGAAGCATCCACCGTTCACCACAGTGAAGTGGCCATCGAGATGGATGAAAAACCCAGCCAGGCCCTTCGCAAGGGGCGCGGCAAGTCATCCATGTGGAAGGCCATTGCTGCCGTGAAATCCGGTGAAGCGGATGTGGCGGTCTCCGCGGGCAATACGGGCGCCTTGATGGCTATGTCCAAGTTCTGCCTGCGTACCATGTCGGACATCGAGCGTCCGGCAATTGCGGCGATCTGGCCGACCATGCGTGGCGAGTCCATCGTTTTGGATGTTGGGGCCACAGTCGGGGCGGATGCACAGCAGCTGATCGATTTTGCCATTTTGGGCGGCGCCATGGCGCGCACCATTCAAGGCATCAACAAGCCAACTGTTGGTCTTCTCAATATTGGCGTTGAAGAGGTGAAGGGTGTTGAGGAAGTGAAGACCGCAGGGCGTATGCTGCGCGATCTTTCTCCGCCGAACCTCAAGTATATCGGATTTGTGGAAGGGGATGATATCGGCAAGGGAACTGCCGATGTTGTCGTCACCGAAGGGTTTGCGGGCAATATTGCTCTGAAGACGGCAGAAGGCACGGCCAAACAGCTGGCGGGCTATCTCAAATCTGCCATGTCCAGAACCATATTCGCAAAAATCGGCTACTTGTTCGCCAAGGGTGCGTTTGATCGTTTGCGTGCGAAGATGGATCCGCGCAAAATGAACGGCGGGGTATTCCTTGGTTTGAACGGCATCGTCATCAAGAGTCATGGGGGAACCGACGGGGAAGGGTTTGCTTCTGCCGTCGAGCTTGCCTATGACATGGCTAAAAATGAACTCATAAAGAAGATCTCCGAAGACATCGGGGACTACCATCGAGGCAAGATTACTGCTGTCGATGACGGACTGGAAGGTTAACCGTGAACGCTATTCGCTCTGTAGTTCTGGGCTGCGGCAGCTATCTGCCGGAAAAAGTTCTTCGCAACGCCGATCTCGCCGAGATGGTCGACACCTCCGACGAGTGGATCGTTCAGCGCACGGGAATCCACCAGCGTCACGTGGCTGCCGAAGGAGAGTTTACCTCTCACATGGCCATCAAGGCTGCGCAGCGCGCGCTTGAAAACGCTGGTGTTGATGCAGATTCCATTGATCTGATCATTCTGGCGACATCTACGCCGGACAATACTTTTCCAGCATCTGCAGTAACCGTTCAGGCCGGTCTGGGCATTACCCATGGCATGGCGTTTGACGTTCAGGCGGTGTGTTCTGGCTTCGTGTACGCCGTAACGACTGCTGATGCTTACTTGCGTGGCGGCCTTGCCAAGCGTGCGCTTGTGATCGGTTCTGAAACATTCTCTCGTCTTCTGGACTGGGAAGACCGCACCACTTGCGTTCTGTTCGGTGATGGAGCAGGCGCAATTGTGCTCGACGCTCAAGAAGGCGCACCGGATGTGAACGAGAGCGGTGTACTGACTTGCAAGCTGCGCTCGGATGGGCGCCATAAAGAAAAGCTTTACGTGGACGGCGGGCCTTCATCTACACAGACCACCGGGCACCTGCGCATGGAAGGCCGTGAAGTCTTCAAACATGCCGTCGGCATGGTGACGGATGTGATCGAGGATGCTTTTGAAGCAACTGGCCTGACAGCTGATGACCTGAATTGGTTTGTTCCGCACCAGGCGAACAAGCGCATCATCGATGCGTCTGCCAAAAAGCTGGGTATCGCACCGGAGAAGGTTGTAATCACCGTTGGCGAGCACGCCAACACATCCGCGGCGACCATTCCGCTTGCGCTTGATTCTATCGTGCAGGCTGGAAAGGTGAAGAAGGGCGACCTGATTATGCTTGAAGCCATGGGTGGTGGCTTCACTTGGGGCGCGGTTCTTCTACGCTGGTAAACATATTGCCCCCAGAACTCACTCTGGGGGCGCTTCCCTTCGCATAAGCTGTTGACCAACGCGAGGGAAGACAATACCGTATCCCCTTGAGAACTATCTATATTCCCCAAGGACCTGTGTGGCGAAGGAGGGTACTATGGCTGGTCATACGGTAACCCGTGCTGATCTGTGTGAAGCTGTTTACCAGAAAGTTGGTTTATCTCGGACTGAGTCCGCTGAGCTAGTCGAAAAGGTGCTCTCTGAGATTTCGACCAGCCTCGAAAAGGGCGATTCCGTAAAACTCTCTTCGTTTGGTTCTTTCGTGGTTCGCTCCAAAGGGGAGCGTATTGGCAGAAACCCGAAGACGGGTGAAGAAGTTCCGATCTCTCCGCGCCGCGTTATGGTCTTCAAGCCAAGCAACGTCCTCAAGCAGCGGATCAACGATGCGCTTGTCGAGGGCGAGTAAGCGCATCTTGGCCGTCCAGCCTCAGTAAATAGCGAAAATCACCGTGCAAAAAAGCGCTGACGCCTTCCGTACAATTAGCGAAGTGGCAGAGCATCTTGATCTGCCACAACACGTGCTGCGTTTCTGGGAAACGCGGTTTACGCAGATCAAGCCTTTGAAACGAGGCGGTGGACGTCGTTATTATCGGCCTGAAGACGTTGAGCTTTTGGCTGGAATCCGCCATTTGCTCTACGGTGAGGGCTACACCATCAAGGGGGTCCAACGCATCCTGCGCGAGCAAGGTGCTCGGTTTGTCATGGACATAGGGCAGAACCCTGATGTGCATTCTGCAGTTGGAATTGCGGGTCTCCAACAGGCCAGTGATGAGGGCGAAGAGCAGACTTACCAGCCAGTGGCTGCACAAAGAGAGCCTGTCTACACTGCGCCAGAGCCGGAAAACAACGAGCCCAACGACGATGATCTGTTCTTTGAACGGGAGGAACAGGCAGGGGCTGCTGGTACTTACGCGGAACAGCAAGAGGAAGATGAGCCGCTTCCTGCTGGGTTGCTGCCAGATGATGACCAGTCTGATACCCCATCGCATGCACCGACAGCATTGAAGTTCATGGATCGCTTGCGCGGCGGGCAGCGAGAGCCTTCAGATGATCCGGGCAATATGACCAAGGAAGAAATCCGGCTCCTGCAATCAACGCTCTTTGAACTTCTGGAGTGCAAGCGAATGTTGGATCAGACCCGCTAGGGCCGGTTTACAACGCAGTAACATGCCCGATCAGCAGGACCACAACTAGACTTGTGATTCGTATCCGGAGCGTGAGATACCGTTCCGCGATGACACCTTCCTTGGCTAGATGAAAATCAACTAAAAGCAAGCCTGCAAAAAGCACTGCGAGTGCTGAAAGCGCTAGTGCGCCCGGAAACACAAGAACGCTGATCCAAATAAGCAGAGCGGCACAGTTTGACAGGATTGCTATGTTTGCGCCGGTTTGTTCGCGATCAGCTATGAAAAAGCCCCAGTGGCTTCCCGCGATGAATGAGGCGATGACGGCGCCATAAATCAGGCTGACAGTGGTTGGGGTGCCGATCAGAGGTAGCTCGGCAATTCCCAACCACGCGGCCAACATCATGGCTGCGAACGGCAGAGAACCTGCGTAAGTGAGGGCGTTGATCAACTTGGTGTGTTCGGTCATTGTTTCGATAGTTTCGTGCGGCGGCAGCGTTCAGAGCAATACTTTACATCTTCCCAGCAGCTTTTCCATTTTCGCCGCCATGCGAATGGTTTGCCGCAGGTCTTGCAATCTTTTTGCGGTAGGTGCGGTTTGCGATGTGCCACTTTAGGTGTCCCCTTTGATACGCCACTAGAAATGGGTCAGAGAAAAAAAGCCTCAAGGAAACTGAGGGCTGCATTGGGTTCAAGCACCTTTGTTTCGCTCTGATTGGCGGTTGATTGAGGTCATAACTGGTTGAATGCGCGGTGCCTTTGCATAGAATGCAACAATGTCTCAGATACTTGACCGCACCAGCGACCTTGTCGTCTTCACTGCGATTGTTGATCGTGGTTCCATTTCCGCCGCTGCCGAGAGCCTTGGCGCTGCGCCATCTTCAATTAGCCGTGCTTTGACACGCCTTGAGGAACGGGTCGGTGCGCGTCTCATAAGACGCACAACGAGGCAGCTGGATCTGACACGTGAAGGGCGACAGTTCTACGACCGTGTAGTGCGCATCCTCTCTGATCTTGAGGAAGCAGAGAGCGAAGTACGTGACGGCTCAAACGCGGTGGGCGGGTGCTTGCGTGTGAACTCTTCGGTGCCGTTTGCCATACACCAGCTCATACCGCGGCTAAAAAACTTGCGCGCCCGTCATCCCGCGCTCCAAGTAGACTTGATCATGACCGATGCCATGGTGGACCTGATCGCAGATCGTGCTGACGTGGCTATTCGCATAGCGCCACCTCAGGACAGCACCATGTACATGCGCTCGCTTGGTGAGTGTTCGTTGTGTCTTGTGGCCTCTCCAGAGTATCTGGAAGAGAAGGGGACCCCGGCAACCATAGGTGCACTCAAGGAACGGCATGAGGCAGTTCAGTTCATTGGGTTGCCGTCGCTCAACAACTGGCAAATCCGGAATGCGGCTGGGCAAATTGAGACGGTTCGGTTGCCAAGCAAGGTCGGCGCGAACAACGGAGAGGGTGTGCTGGCCCTCGTGCGGCAAGGCCATGGCATTGGTTTGCTCTCGTCATTTCTGGTCAGAACAGACGTTCAAGAAGGGCGGTTGGTGTCTTTGTTGGCCGAAGACGTTGCCAATGCAAACCAGCAGATCAGTGCGGTATACACCGAGCGGTCGCAGAATTCAGCGCGTTTGAAGGCTTTTCTGGATTTCTTGAGCGAAGAGTTCGTGGGAGATTGGGCCGCTTGCCCAGCAAAGTGCCAATAGAATTGGTGCTTGTTTGTGAGTTGAAAACCAAATGTCACATGGAGTTTTGGTTTTAATGGTCGGGTAGGCCGGATTTGAACCGACGACCCCTTCACCCCCAGTGAAGTGCGCTACCAGGCTGCGCTACTACCCGTCCATGCCAAAACCATCCGGTGTTTACAGGTTTTGGGCCGCTAAAAAAGCTGCGGCGATGCATGGGTTTAGTTACCTGCTTCCCTCGATTTGATCAAGACAGAAGATTTGCCACCATGCGATCCTAGTGGAAAACGCCATGCCGCTTTGAGCGCAGCTTCAGTGGCAATCAGGCTCCACATGCCGCCCAGTAGCAAGAAAAAGTGGCGCCAGTGGTTTGTGTCAATGATGAGCCCAACAAGAACATGAACCAGGAATGCTGCATAGAAACATACGACGTATTTCTGGTAGGGGCGGGGCTGAAAAATGAGGGCAGTCGCTTTCCAAAGGGTGATGCCGATGAGCGTTACATAGGCAAACCCGCCAAGCCAGCCGTACGTCGTGAACCCTTTGAGGTAGACGTTGTGCTCTTCTTCGGGGAAGTAGTCAGTGAAGGCGCCGATGCCAAGACCCAGGGGGCGTTCGGTGACCATTTCAAAGCCAAGAATATGGCGCGCAAAGCGGCCAACGCGGGCGCTGTCATAGGAGTGCACCAGTTTGGCGCGCTCGAAGAACATATTAGCGATCTCATCAATGCTCAGGGCAATGGCAAACAACAAGACGGCGGCAATAAACACAAGGCCCAAAAGGCCGAGCATACGGGTGCGCCGTCCCTTTCGGGGTTCATTGATGAAGACGAGGAGAAACACCAGTCCGCCCGACAACACCAGCATGCCCCAAGCCGCGCGAGAAAAACTCAGGAAGATGCCCAGAACCAGCACCATGAGCAGTGCCAGACGGAAGAGCGAGGTCTTCAGTGGCTTTGTGAGGATGTCATAGGTGAGAAACAAAGCGGGCAGCAGCAGGAACGGGCCATAAACGTTTGGGTCTTTAAACGCTGCTTTCGCCCGCCCATACCGCGTGAAGAGCTCGTAGGCGTTTGGTAACAGATCCAGGTATCCAACAATGCCTGCACATGCTGATAGAACGCCTGCAAATATGTAGGCGCGCTCCAGCGTCTTCATGCGGTTCAGGTCTTTGGTCAGGAGAGCTGCATAAAGAAATGCGGAGAGGACTAGAAAGGTGGAAATGGCAATGTAGCGGGTGGCAACGCCCAGATCTCCAGAAACGGTGATTGTGAGCATTCCGCCCGTGATCCACATGCCCAACAGCAAAAGGAGCGGGGTGTGGCTGCGCCTCAGTTCCAGGCCGGCAAACGCGTAAAGACCAACCAATCCAAGCACCATCAGGTCATAAGGTGCTGGCTCGACCATCACCATCCCACTGACGGAAATCAGCAGGAAAAGCGATAGCCGGACAATCGCCTCCAATGGGATCCGCAGAACCCAATGCCCGCTGCGACTGCCAGCGTCCATATGGTTGGCGGCATGGGTCAATACGCGTTCTCTGTATTTAGCAAACTGATGGGTGTGCGGAAGAGGATGTAAAGGTCGAAAAGGACCGACCAGTTTTCGATGTAGTAGATATCGTGCTCGACACGCTTCTGGATCTTTTCTGCCGTGTCGGTTTCTCCACGCCAGCCATTGATCTGCGCCCAGCCTGTAACGCCGGGCTTCACCTTGTGACGGGCAAAGTATCCATCCACGACTTGCTCGTAGAGCTTGTTATCAGCCTGGGCGGACAGGGCATGAGGGCGCGGACCCACAAGGGACAAGGAGCCGCTCAGGACGTTGAACAGCTGTGGCAGTTCGTCAATGGAGGTCTTGCGAATGAAGCGGCCGATCTTGGTCACACGGCTATCGTTCTTGGTGACAAGTTTGCTGGCATTGGTGTCCGTCTGGTCCGTATACATGGACCGAAACTTGAATACCTCGATCAGTTCATTGTTAAAGCCGTAGCGCTTTTGCCGAAAGAGGATCGGCCCAGGGCTGTCCAGTCGTATGGCTATCGCTGTCACGATCATTATGGGGGAAAGGCAAAGCAATGCGATTACCGCGAAGGTCAGGTCAAAAATGCGTTTGAGGATGGTGTCCCAGTCGGTGATCGGCTTTTGGGCCACGTCAACGAAAGGCACGGTGCCCACAAAAGAAGACGCGCGATTGCGGAACTGCAGCTTGTCGGCGTGGGCAGACAGGCGAATGTCGACGGGAAGCACCCAGAGTTTGCGCATGAGCTCAAGGATGCGCTGTTCTGCCCGCATTGGGATTGTCACCAGCAGCATGTCGATATGTGCGATGCGGGCAAACTCAACCAGGTCGGAAACGGTGCCAAGCTTCGGGTAGCCAGCCACCGAGGGCGGGGAACGATCGTTGTTGCGATCATCAAAGATGCCGCAGATGTCGATGTCGTTGTGGGCATGGCGTTCAAGTTCGGCGATCAGTTCTGCCGCTGCATTGCCGCCGCCGATGAGAACGGCACGCCGGTTGAGGCGGCCTTCGCGCATCCATCTGCCAACCAGCAAGCGAAGCACAACCCGGCCCGCAATCAGGCCCGCCAAGCCAATCACAAACCATTTGGAGAGAAGATCAACAGGGATCTTGTCAGCTGGAACGACCAGAAGGGCCAAGGCGAACAAACCGGCAAACACCAGCGCCCACGACACCGCGGCACGCATGACTTGTTCAAGACCGCGGCGCATGATGGTCGGCTGGTAGAGATCTGCGATCTGGAACAAGACAAGCGCCATCAACGGTGCAGCAGCGAGGGCGAACAGTGTGTTGGTATCTGGAACAAGGTCACCCTGTGAGATCACAAAGGCGGCAAAGCCACTGCCGACAACGACCAGAGCATCATAGAGGCGCGTTGAACCATCGAGCACCTTTCGTGAGATCGTGTCGTGTTGAAGGCTGGCCGCGACCTCAAGCGCCTCAGCAGAAAGGTGAGGGTGTTGTGGCAGAGATTGAAATTCCTCTGGCAGCAAGGTGCGGGCGCTCTGGGGAAAGTCGGTATGTGTAGTCATTTTGCATCGACCTTTGGGTGAGCTCAGGCGTGGCGACCGCTCGCAGCGCGGGAGCGGCGGGCCTGCGTGTGCGCTTCTTGGGAATGAAGCGGCGGATGGTAGAGCGTGGTTATCTCTTCAGCCATGCGGCTGGCATTGAAGCGTGTGTGAACCGAATGCTTCAAGTCATTGAGTTCTTTTAGATATGCTGGATCGCGGCGGGCGGCGTGTTCCATTGCTGTTGCAAGTTGCTCAACGCTTCCCGGCGGGACGAGAAGGTGCTCGTGACCGGCGTAGACTTCTGGAATGCCGCCGACATTGGTGGCTATGAGCGGTTTCCCCGCTGCAATCATTTCGAGAACTGCATAGGGAAATGCTTCTGCTCGGGATGGCATGACGCCCGTCTTGCCAAGACGGAACGCTTGGGCGGCCGGGAGACGCCCGTGGAAGTGAACATGCTCGTCAAGTTCGAGATCCGCAACCTGCGCCTTGTAGGCATCCATGTCAGGGCCATCGCCAACGATAGCAAGAGTGTGGTTCTTACCGGTTCGCTGATTAAGCAACTTCAGCGCGTTAATCAGAACGTCTGTCCCCTTCAAGTCGCGAAGTTCGCCGAAGTATAGAAAATCTTCTGCCTCAGAAAGGCACAGGGTCGGCTCAAACTCGCGTTCATGCAGGCCGTTATGGACAATTTTAAAGAATGAGGATGGATCACCCACCTTGGAGCGGTAGGTTTTCTCTTCAGAACGAGAGACAAAGCAAATGGCATCTGTGAAGGGCCGCAGCGCTTTCTCCAGGCCAAGGTAAATCCGGCCCTTGAGAGCAGTGCTGTCAAAGTGCAAGCTGCCGCCGTGGGGGCTGTAAATACGCTTGAGTTTGCCTTTGCGCCCTGCGGACAATGTCCCGGCAAGGCGGGCGTAAACGCCGCCCTTGGCGCCGTGACCATGAACCACATCAGCCTTGATCAAAGACAGCGTTCTCATTGTTTTTAAAAGCGCAACAGCGTCGTTGGGGGAGACGGAACGCGGCATCGGGAAGCGGTACACACCGAGTTGGAACTGACAGGCATGTTGGGCGAGTGCCTGCTTGGCACTTTCACCGCCTGTTTCGCTGTCACAGATCAGCCCGACAGCATGCCCCATTCGGGCTTGCTCACTAGCGAGGTCCAGAACATGACGAAATGCACCTCCAACGGGCGCGCGCAAGCAGTGCAGAATCCTGAGCTGTGATGCGCTCATTCCCACCTCCACAATCGACCAGACCTGCAGCAGTGGCCTAGCCATTTCTCATTAGATAAAATTATCTAATCCAGATAAGTGGGATTCGCGTTAAAAGAGAGGGATAACAAACGGTAAACGTGTGTCTGATGCACTTCAATGGTGTTGTGGACGCTGCGTCAGAACAGGCGCTCGCGGATGTAGAGCGTGTCGCCGGGCTTCAGTGGATCCGTGATTGGTACGCGCCCCTGAAGAATTTCACCGTTCATTTGCCGGGTGATGTCGACATCAAGTTGGTTTGCGCGGGCCGTAAAACCGCCTGCTGTTGCGATGGCGTTTTGCGCTGTCATGCCAGCAATGTAAGCGTACTGACCGGCATTCCGAACTTCGCCCATGATGAAAACCGGTCGATACTCTGCCACTTCCACAGAGACGTCGGGCTCGCGAATAAAGCCGTTGCGCAGCTTTGCTTCAATGGTGTTTGCCAACTGGGCTGGTGTTTTACCCTTGGCCTTTAATGTGCCGATCAGCGGCACGGACATGTTGCCGGTCTGATCAATGCTGTAGGTGTTGGAAAGTTCCGGTTGGCCGAAAACGGTGACGCGTACGCGATCACTTGTCTCAAAGGTGTAGGGCTGAAGAAGACTCTCATGAAATGCTTCGGGAGGCTGCCGGTAACCACTGCACCCACCCAGCACAACCGCGCATAGCGCAAGCGCAAGCGCAAGCAATTTGTTCTTCATTGAAGCGTCCCCACGGAAATTACTGCAGATTTTGGCGTTTCAGGGTAAATATTCTCTAAATGAAGCTGTTCGTTGCCCCTGACTTATCAGGGAAATTCTTGCCGAAGTCTAAACCTGAGATAAATATTTGGCGCTTTTGTTTAACTGATTGGTTACCCTGTTTATGCATTGTTTTACACGTGAGTTTTTTGCGTATGTAACGAGGGTTCCACAGTGCCGCAGGAAGATGTTTTTCTGGATATGAGTATCCTGCTGAAGAAAGTTTTCAGGGCCATGCTCTGGCTTCTTCCTCTCTCTGTGCTGGTGGGCCTTTGCGTTCTCGTGGCATCTCAGTTTCTTCCCGTTAAATACACCAGTGAGTCTCGTGTTCTGATAGACACGGCCAATCTGGTCTATCCCAGCAGCAATGGCGCGGGGGAGAGCGAACGGGCACTTCTTGATGAGCAGGGCATTGTCAGTCAGGTCCAACTCATGAACTCTCGCGATCTCGCGCGCCGGGTTGTCAAGGAACTCGATCTTACGAGGGATGCAGGTTTTGTCTCAGAAAAAGAACCAGGCTTGAGCGAACGCCTCCTTTCAGCTCTGGGCGTGTCTGCTGGCAACGAAGAAATCAGCCTTGAAGAACGCGCTCTTGAAAAGCTGATGAAGGGACTTGAAGTCTACCGCGTTGATGGTTCGCGTGTGATTTCTGTTGCGTTTACAGGAAAGGACCCGGAGCTGGCAGCGCGGATCGCAAATGAAGTCGTCAGCCAGTATCGGTCCTTGCAAAATGCTGCCAAGCAGGAAGCCAACGCAGATGCAGCACAGGCACTGGCACCGCAGGTGGAACGCCTGCGCCGGGACGTTGAACAGGCTCAGCGCCGGGTAGAAGAGTTTCGGGCAAGCGCTGACCTGCTGATGGGTTCTGAAAACCGGACGCTCACACAGCAGCGCATGACCGAGCTGAGCTCGCAGGTGTCTGATGCGCTGGCTCGTCAGTCTGAAGCTGAAGCGCGTGCAGATCTTATTCGCGGTCTTTTGCAGAACGGCGGAGATCTGGAAACGGCCTCTGAGGTTCTGAGTTCTCAGCTCATCCAGCGTTTGCGTGAGCGACAGATCGAACTGCAAACCCGCATTGCAGAGCTTTCGACCACGCTTTTGCCAAACCATCCGCAGGTGCGCTCGCTGCGTTCTCAGTTGGCCGGTTATGACAATCAAATCCGTGCGGAAGCCGAGAAGATCATGCAAGGGCTTGAGAACGAAGCCAAGGTTGCCCAGCAGCGGGTCGCTGATCTGAATGAGAACCTTGATGAGCTGAAAACGCAGGCGGCCCGTTCCGGGGCTGATCAAGTGCGCTTGCAAGAGCTGGAGCGTGAGGCTCAGGCAAAAGCGGAGCAACTCGGTTCAGTTCTGACGCGCCTGCGTGAAGCGGAGGTTCTGCAAGGTGCTGGCATCCTGAATGCCGACGCGCGTGTCATTTCCCGTGCTACTCCGCCCATTCAGCGCTCGGGTGTAAAGCCTACGGCGTTGGCCGCGATCTTCGCTTTTGCAACTCTGTTCTTGGGGACGGTTTTTGTCATTGTGCGGGCGCTGGTCAACGGTGATGTGCTGCGCCGTGAGCTTTATACAGTTCCGGCCGTTTCGTCGGCTACGCCTGTTGTTGCCAAAGGTCTTGAGAAAACCCGCCCGACTGAAACAGTGGTTGAAGCTGTGGTCCGGTCCTACGCGAATGAAGAACCGGCTGTTGAAGCCGAGCCTATCGAAGCCGTTGAGGCCACCTCCGAAGAGGGTGAACTGGCAGCTCCAAAGGAAGAGCAGGTCGTTACCGCTCAGCAGGAGCGGAGCGCAGGGCAGGCGATGAGAAATGCCGTTGCAAGTGCAGGCGGTGCTGTCCAGCGTATCGTCGTGTTGAGTGTGGATAGTTCAAAGCTGTCCAATCAAGTGGCATTTGAATGTACGCGGCGGATTGCGAAGTCTGGCATCATGCCGTTGTTCCTTGAGGTGCGTTCCGAGGTTGAAGAACACGACGCGCTGACGGTCGACGTTGAAGTTGAACTGGCTCTGCCGACAACTCGCGATATTGACGGGCCTGGCTTTGCTGAGTTGCTGCAGGGCTCTGCGGCTTTCACCAAGGTGATCCATCGTGACCCTGTTTCCCGCGCGCATGTCATTCCCGCGGGTGAAGCACCGATTGGCGATGATGTCGTCATGGGTGGGCGCTACGACCTGATCATGGAAGCTCTTGACCTGACATATGATGTCATCGTTGCGGATATTGGCTTGATTGAGCCAAGCTTGATCAGCGCTCAAATGCTCTCTGAAGCTGACCGAGTGATTGTAGCTACCGATGGGTCTCCGGCTGGACCAGAGTTGGAGCGTGCGCTTTCAGTTTTGGAAAAGCACACGGATGCGCCTGTCGAAGTCGAGTGCATCAAGAATGTTTCTGAGACCGGGCGCTTGTCTTCGGATATGGCGGCATAGAGCCGGAAGAGGGGCGGAGAGGGGTTAAAGCCCCATCCGCCTGAAAAAACCACGCATCTTCTTGTAGGTTCGCCAAAAGCCCGGAGACTTTCGAAGGTGGCGCTTCACTGCCAGTTTGAGATCCCAATAAGATGCGATCAGTGCGCCGCCGGGCGTTAGGGGCGTGATCCAGTCACACAAGTAGACTGGTTCAGCCCAAGCTTTTTTGAAGCGCTCTTCTCCAAGCCCCATGTCAAACACCTGAAGACCGCGATTGCACATGTCTTCGATAACAGCATGCATGAGGTGATCGCCTGGGCTAAGTGCCAAATGCGCGTCCATCCGGATGGAGGTGCAATAGCAGTAGTATCGGCCACCAAGGATCAGCCCAAGAACAGTGGCTATGATTTCACCATCGAGCCTGAGTGTATGGACAACAGGTTCATAAGCGCGCCTGTGGTTGTCGCGGCATTCCAGCGCAAAGACTTCATGGAGATATCGTTCGTGGCATGAACTGCGAAACGCGGTGGGAACGCCCGTTTTTTTCTGGCGCACCCAGCGCTGATCGATTGTTGCTTGCACGGCTTCCTGGTGGCCTTGGGCTGTTTGCTCCGCTCCAATGGCAAGGGTGCCTGAGGCTTCCAGTTTGCGACGTTTGGCGGTCAGTTTCTTTCGGGCCGCCTTGCTACGTCTGGCGGCATAGAAACGCTGGAAGTCGCGTTCAAGCTTAAAGGGAAAGATCGGGTTGGTGCTGCGGGCCATGTGTTGGCGCCATAGCGGGAATGGTCTGCCATCAAGTTCTTCAGGCATGTTACGCAGGCAGATGATATCGACGCCTGCTGCGCGCAATGCGGCCTCAATGCGAGGGAGAAGATTTATTGATCGGTCAGTGCCTATGAGAGCTGACGACCATGTGCCCGTGTTCTGATTGTTGTAGCATTCACCCATCCAGCAGGCGACTGTCTGCCCCCATGTGTGATGTAGCGCAATCGGGAGCAGAAAAGCGGGTTGACCGTCAAGTCGGCCGATAAGGAAGAGCCCACGCACTGCACCTTCTGACGGGGCAATTTTCTCAAGCCAAGGTATGACCCAAGCGCTGGAGCTGTAGGCGCTTTGTGCGGCCTTGTTTTCTAGTTGATGCCAATAGGCTGTCGCTTCTTGTAGGGACCATAGCAGTTCGATCTCCAAACCAGAGATTGGAGATGCATCTGGCGCTTGGTCGGCCTCATCTGAGGCTTGGTCAAGAAGTATGCTCACCTGGGCCATCAGTTTAAAACACTAGGAAAATTTTAAATCTATTCGGCGAACACTCTTAAACGAACAATTGTAAATAATTACTAATGAAATACTCAGCATCAGGGTTGGTACCAAAGAATGAATCGGCGCGACAAACTGATTGCCCTTGCTGGGCGTTTGCTCTCCATATCTGGTCTTGGCAAGGTGCTGGCACGACCTACCAAGGGAATGGGGGTGATCTTTACCTTGCACCGGGTCCTGCCGGAATCAGATCGTCCGTTTCAACCCAATGGCATGTTGGAGGTCACACCAGAGTTCCTGGAGGCAATGATCCTTCAAGTTCGAGAAGAGGGGCTTGAGTTTGTCTCTCTCACTGAGGCCATGGAGCGGTTGCAGTTGGGCGCGCGCTACACCGGGCCTCGGTTCGTTGCGCTGACTTTCGATGATGGCTACAGGGACAATCTTGAGATCGCTTATCCTGTTCTCAAGCACCACGGCGTTCCCTTCACCGTTTTCATCACAAGCGGTTTTTGCGACCGGTCCTCTGAGATCTGGTGGGTGGCGTTGGAACGTCTCATTGCGGATATGGATGTATTTGAGCTGCATGACGATGTTCTTTTAAGCTCATATCCCTGTTGCACGGTCGAGGAGAAGCAAGCGGCCTTTACTGAAGCGCGACACTTCCTGATGAATGAGGTCGATGAAAATGCCCAGCGACGTATCTTGAGAGCGACCGCCGGCTACTATGATTTTGATCTGAAAGCTCTGTGCGAGGAACTGGTTCTTTCATGGGAGGAACTGAGAGAGTGGGGCAATGACCCACTTGTTTCCTTCGGCGCTCATACAGCAACACATGCGGCCCTTGAGCGTCTGGACGAGACGCAGCTGAAACAGGAAGTCCTTGGCGGTGTTGACCGGATGGTTGCAGAGCTTGGCATGGCGCCCAAACATTTTGCCTACCCCTATGGTTTTGCGGGGGCGGCTGACCAAAAGGCTTTCAGTGTGTTGCGGTCCCTTGGCTATGATTGCTGCGTAACGACGAGGCCGGGCATGATCAAGGCATCCCATTATTCCGGGCGGGAGCAGCTGCCGCGGGTCTCTTTGAACGGCTACCATCAAAGCCGCGAGATGGTTTCGCTTTTCCTCACGGGACTGCCGTTTGCGTTGTACAATCTCGTTTCAAAGCTTCGCGGCAAGATCGCCTGATCTGACCTATAGGTCAGACCATTGACCCAGTTTTGCAGTTCCACCAAGACACCTAAGTCTGCCCACTATATGCTTTTGCTTATTTGGGAGTTTAGGGAGAAGGCAAATGCCTCAGATCGGTGATGTTGTCATCCTAGATGGCGTTAGAACAGCAGTGGGTTCCTATGGCGGTAGCCTTGCATCCATGCGGCCCATCGAGACCGGAACGCTGGTTGCCAAGGAGGCGATCCAGCGCTCGGGCGTTGAGGCTGCTGAGGTAGATCACGCCGTGTTTGGTCATATCGTGACCACGGGCGATGAAGATGTGTACTTGTCGCGCGCTGTTGCGCTGAATGCAGGCATGGCTGAGTCATCCAAGGCCATGAACGTCAACCGACTTTGCGGCTCCGCAATCCAGTCCATCGTCAGTGCGACCCAGCTTCTTGCCCTTGGCGACAGCAAGATTGCGCTTGCCGGTGGTGCAGAGAGCATGAGCAATGGCGTCTACTTTCTCGACAAGGCCCGCTTCGGCTATCGCATGGGCCACGGCGAAGTGAAGGACATCATGCTCGCCGCGCTTCATGATCCGTTCAAGAAGGAGCACATGGGCATAACGGCAGAGCGTATTGCAGATCGTTATGGCTTTAGCCGTGAAGAAATGGATGCGTATGCTGTAGAAAGCCATGTTCGTGCGAAGAATGCCATTGAAGCAGGTTACTTTAAGGACCAGATCCTGCCCGTTTCCGTTAAGCAGGGTCGCAAGCAGTTCGTTTTTGATCAGGATGAACATGTGCGCTTCGATGCCTCGCTCGAAGGCATGGCCAAGCTCCGTCCAGCTTTCAGGAAAGAAGGTTCTGTGACTGCGGGCAATGCGTCTGGCGTCAACGATGGGGCAGCCGCTCTTGTGCTCTCCACCATGGACGAAGCCTCAAAGCGTAATCTCAAGCCGCGTGCTCGTATCGTTTCCTACGGTTTTGGAGGTGTGGACCCTGACGTCATGGGCCTCGGCCCCATCTGCGCCGTGCCTGAGGCCATGGCGAAGGCAGGCCTTTCGGTCGCCGATATGGATGTGATTGAGTCGAACGAAGCGTTTGCGGTTCAGGCCATGGCAGTAGCCAAGGATCTGGAGTTTGATCCGGCCAAGGTAAACCCAAATGGTGGCGCAGTTGCATTGGGCCATCCCGTTGGTGCTACCGGTTCCATTATCACGCTCAAGCTCTTGAGTGAACTGGAGCGGACCGGAGGGCGCTACGGCCTTGCGACCATGTGCATTGGTGGCGGGCAGGGCATTGCTCTTATCATTGAGCGCCTGGGATAACTCTCGGGACTGGCGGAGCGTGCCCGTTGGTGGTGCGCTACGCCAGTTCTTTGCTTTGCCTTACTGCTGTGTATCGGTGGTCTTGTACATCCACTTGATTATGAAGGCCGCGGGTACGGTCCATATAAGACCTGCAATTGCAAAGAAGACAAATTGAAGGGCCCAATGTTTGCCCTGCATGGTGATGTCGCCGATGACCATTGCCACAAAGCAGTAAACCACCACAAACGTCACCAGAAAGACCATCCCAATAAAGCGCCTAAGGCTGCTTGGCATTTCCATGCTCCCCTATGCCGACTTTACTCAGGGCTGCTGAGCTCGTGCCGACTGTTTTCTTGGCTATAAGACCATTTTGCAAATGGTGATTACGAAAAATCCCTTATAGCCTGTCTCGAGATCCTAGGTGGCCTATATAGCGAAAAAGATCAAGCCGACAGACAAAAACGAATGAAAACAGCTTCATATTCACACGATCCGCTGGGTGAGCTGGAGCGCAAGCGGCGCCCGGTCAGATACTGGCTTTACGCGATCTGCTTCATGATCCTTTGCATGGTTGTGGTCGGCGGTGCGACACGCCTGACGGAATCAGGTCTCTCAATCACGGAGTGGAAACCCATCCACGGGGTCATCCCTCCGCTCACGACTGAAGAGTGGCTGGAGGAACTGGAGAAGTATCGTCAAATCCCAGAGTATCAGCTCATCAACAAGGGCATGTCTCTTGAGGAGTTCAAGTTCATCTTCTGGTGGGAGTGGGGGCACAGATTGCTCGGAAGAGCGATCGGCGTCGCGTTCTTTGTGCCATTGGTGTTTTTCTGGTTGCGCGGCAATCTCGAGCCATGGCTCAAGCCGCGGCTGGTGGTGGGCTTCTTTCTTGGTGGGGTGCAGGGCGCCATTGGATGGTGGATGGTTGCCTCAGGGCTCGTCAATCGCGTTGATGTGAGCCAGTATCGCTTGGCGATCCATCTTACGCTCGCTTGTGTCATTTTTGGCTATCTGCTCTACATCGCCCGGCTTCTGGCTCCAACACAGCTATCGCAGAGGGTAGAGGAGCGGCAGGCTGACGTGAGCAACTTTGGTTTGGCATGGTTCATCATGCTGCTGGTCTTCGCTCAGATCTTTCTGGGCGGCATTGTTGCCGGTTTGAATGCGGGGCTTGCCTACAACACATGGCCCTTGATGGATGGCGAGTTCATTCCCGATGGTCTTCTCATCATGAGCCCTTGGTATTTGAACTTCTTTGAGAATGTTCTGACCGTTCAGTTCCAACACCGCATGATGGCCTACTTCCTTACCGCCGTCATTGCCTATCAAACTGTACTGGTGCTGCGGGCTTCGACCAGTTCAGGGCTTAAGCGCAATGCCGTGTGGCTCGTTACTGCCATTGCGGTTCAGGTGCTCTTGGGTGTTTTGACAATCCTGAGCAATGTTGAGCTATACCGCGCATTGGCGCATCAGGCAGTTGCGGTGTTTGTTCTCGGCTTTGCGGTTGAACAGGTATGCCTCATCCAGAAGGAACGCGCCGGCATGAAAAAGTCGCCCGAAACGTTGAAGGCGATATCAGCCTGACGCCAGCACATGTGGCAAATAGAAAAGGGCGGCCCTAAGCCGCCCTTTGACCTCCGGAGAGATCCGTGTTTTTAAAGCGCAGACAGGGCCTGATTGAGGTCTGCGATGATGTCTTCAACATCTTCAATGCCAATAGAGACACGAACTACGTCCGGGCCTGCACCTGCGGCTGTTTTTTGTTCATCCGTCAGCTGGCGGTGTGTGGTGGAAGCTGGATGAATGACCAGTGAGCGGGTGTCGCCGATGTTGGCAAGGTGGGAGAACAGCTCAAGGTTCTTTACGAGGTTCACACCCGCGTCGTAGCCCCCTTTAAGGCCGAAGGTGAAGACCGCACCAGCGCCTTTCGGGCAATACTTCTGCTTCATCGCATTGAACGGGTCGTTCGGCAGGCCTGCATAGGATACCCACTCAACAGCGGAATGGGTCTGCAGGAACTCGGCAACCCTTTGGGCGTTGTCACTGTGACGCTGCATGCGCAGGGCCAGCGTTTCGATGCCGGTAAGGAGATTGAACGCGTTTTGCGGAGAGATTGCTGGTCCTAGGTCGCGAAGGCCAAGAACACGGCAGCAGATCGCAAAGGCGATGTTGCCGAATGTCTTGTTCAGGACAACGCCGTTGTACTCTGGGCGTGGTTCGGTAAGCATTGGGAACTTGTCTGATGCGCCCCAATCGAATGTGCCGCCGTCAACAATTGCGCCGCCCATTGAGTTACCATGGCCGCCCATGAACTTGGTGAGGGAGTGGAGGACGATATCCGCACCATGTTTGAGAGGCTGACACAGGTATGGGGTTGCCATTGTGTTGTCGACGATCAGCGGTACGCCTGCTTCATGTGCGACCGCCGCAATGCTTTCGATGTCCATGACAACGCCGCCCGGGTTGGCAAGGCTTTCGATGAAAATCGCGCGGGTGTTTTCGTCAATTGCAGCCTTGAAGCTTGCTGCATCAAGGTTCTCCGCCCACTTCACACCCCAGCCGAAGTTCTTGAAAGAGTGTGTCAGCTGGTTGATGGAGCCGCCGTACAGACGCTTTGCCGCAACGATGTTGCAGCCCGGTGCCATCAGGGAGTGGAACGCGAGCAGCTGAGCTGAGTGACCCGATGCCACTGCAAGCGCCGCTGTTCCGCCTTCCAGAGCTGCCACACGCTGTTCGAGGACGTCGGTGGTTGGATTGGTGATACGGGTGTAGATATTGCCAAAGGCCTGCAGGCCAAACAGCGCCGCTGCGTGGTCCACATCATCAAAGACGAACGATGTTGTTTGATAGATCGGCGTAGCTCGCGCGCCGGTTGTTGGGTCAGGCTTGGCACCTGCGTGTACGGCAAGTGTGTCAAAGCCCTTGGATTGATCGCTCATTGAATGTCCTCCGTTAAGACCGAGAGATGATGATGGCCCTATGGCGAGCACAGACGTTGGAAAGTCCGTTCTGCATGAGTGTTTTACACTCTTGTGTTTAGAAATCGCCGTGGGGACTATGCCTATAAATGCGTAGCATTTGCAAGCGCTGGCGGGAACCGCGCAGCAATTTCTAAGGCTTTGAGAACTCAGCTAAAGGTTGAGCTCAGCTTCATCAGAAAAAAGCCCCACCATTTGGCGGGGCTGTGTCGTTTTGGGTGACGCTTTTAACGCTGCTAGGCAATTTCTAGGCGCTTGATCTCGATCTTTGGACATCTATCCATGACGACTTTCACACCTGCGTCTTCAGCCTTCTTCGCAGCCTCTTCGTTGATGATTTGCAGCTGCATCCAGATCGCCTTCGGCGGTGCTGCGAGCTCCAGTGCCTCATCGGTGACAGCGCCAGCAGCTTCCGCATTCCGGAAGATATCAACCATATCGATGGCTTCAGGTACCTGGGCAAGCGAGGCGAGAACATCCATTCCCAACAGCTTCTGGCCAGCAAGGCCCGGATTAATTGGATAGACCTTGTACCCTTTGCTCTGAAGAAACTTCATGACTTCATGGCTGGGCCGGTCTTCCTTGGCGCTAGCACCAACCAAGGCAATGGTTTTGGTGTCTTTCAGGATCTGTCCAATAAAGTCGTCGCTATAAGTCAGTGTGCTCATATGTTCGTTCCGTATCCCTGTCTGAAGAGGTGCCTTTGGACTAGCCGCAGTGGTCAGCTATCACGCCATTCTGGTTTGCGCTTTTGCAAAAAGGCGTTGATGCCTTCTTCCGCGTCACCTGCAAGCATGTTCTGCGTCATGACTTCTGAGGCATATTCATAGGCCTCACTCAATGGCATTTCCAGTTGGTGGTAGAACGCTTTTTTACCGATCGAGACGGTATGTGCCGACTTTGCGGCAATTGTCTCTGCGTACTTTTGTACCACCACTTCTAGATAGTCGCTTGGAATGATGCGGTTGATCAGGCCAAACTCTTTTGCCGTTGAGGCGTCAACGCTTTCGCCGGTGAGCAGCATTTCCATTGCTTGCTTGCGTGATACATTCCGGGAAAGGGCGACCATGGGGGTGGAGCAGAACAAGCCAATGTTCACGCCGGGTGTGCAGAACGTTGCCGTGTCAGTTGCAAGAGCTAAGTCGCAGGAAGCCACCAGCTGACATCCGGCCGCAGTGGCTACGCCCGTTACTACAGCGATCACGGGTTTGGGCAGCTCGACGATCTTTTGCATCAAAGCAGCGCATTTGTCGAAAGTCTCTTGGTAAAAGGTGGCACCCTTGTCTTCTTGTGCGCGGGCTGCGGTCAGCTCCTTCAGGTCGTGACCAGCACAGAAAACCTTACCCTCAGCGCCAATGAGAATAACCCGTACGTTGCTGTCGTGCGCAGCTTGGTCCAGCGCTTGTGACAGGGCTTCCATCATCTCATGGGACAGGGAGTTCATTCTCTCCGGGCGCTGCATTACGATGCGAAACACACCCTCATGCAGGAGTGTTGCAACTGGTGCTTTCGTTTGCTCAGTGGATACCTCGGTTGCCTCTTCGGTCATTGGCATTTACCCCCTAATGAAATGATTGTTGCCCGCAATCTATCGGCGTTTGTTGCTGCTGCCAAATATCGTTTTGCTATGTTCAAGGGCTAAACTGTCTGCTCTCCCAAAATACGCCCTTTGTTTGACTGGTGTAACTACGTAGATTTTGTCATAGCTAACATTGTCGTGGGAGGAGGGGCTCATGGACCACCAACTAATGAGCGCTGAAGAGGTGACACGTTTTCTGGATAACGTGTTTCCTCAGATGCATGCTCAAGGTCGCATTTATCAGGTCGAGGCCATTGAAGATAAAAAAGCTGTTGTCCTCGTGACGGCGGGTGAACAGCAGCTGCGACCGGGTGGGACCGTTTCTGGTCCAACACTGATGACGCTTGCAGATTTTGCGAGCTATGCGGCAATTTTGGGCAACGTCGGGCCGAAGGCGCTCGCGGTGACAACCAATCTCAACATAAATTTCCTGCGAAAAGCAGAGGCGGGGGTCCTTGTGGCAACCTGCCGGATCATCAAGCTCGGAAAACGCCTTGTCGTGACTGATTGTGAAATCATGCCACAAGGGGGCGGCGAGATGATTGCCCACGCGACGTCGACCTACTCAATTCCTCCTCAGGAGTGAACGAAGCAGGGCGGCTGTACTCACCATAAACCTGTGTAGTCTGCTCGGTTGAATTGACCACGGTTTAACTATGGTAATCAGAATCACGTTTGCTGCTCTAGTAATGAGTATGGGAGATCCTGCCGGTTTTCGGCATGGTGAGTGGGCGTAGTTTTTGAGTTATGAGTACAATCTGGCGTTTCGGAGTGCGTATGGCCTTTTGGCCGTTTCGTGCGGTTTCCTGGTCTGCAAGTGGCCTCTACATCCTCTTTCTGGCGCTGAATGGCTTGCTGGTACTGGCCATGCCGTTGGTTTGGGATCTCTATATCCCTGAGGTGCCCCGTTACATGGCGGCATTCCGCGAGACATGGTTCTACCAAGAAACAGAAATTCTCAGCATGCCAGTGGTGTTTTCAACGCTGGTGTTCTTCAATCTGGTTCTGGCAAACAGCTTCACGACAACGGTGATAGGTAAGGGTAGCTGGGGGCTCTACATGCCGGTGTCCTACATGCCGATATCGTGGTCAGAGTTCCGCATCATGTTTCGGGGTGCGAGCTATTATCTGGCAGTTTTTGCATTGGACTGGATGGTTCATGACGCACCGTTTAACGCAGCGCTTCAGCAAGTAGCTGCGGTAGCCAGCGGTGTGATGGGCTTGTTTGTCTGAGGCCCAGAAGCCAGCGAAGGCAATGTCAGTTGGCTGGTCGGTCAACAGTATTGCTTGGTGCGTTTAGCAATGCAGTTGGGCAGCCTTCATGAAGGTGGCGCAGAATAGGGCTGTTCAAAGACATGTCACAGAGGGCCCAAATCTGCTTCTTGCCAATGCGCAGGCAAGTATGCTCGCCAATCTCAATCCGCTGCCCGCGATTGGTGCAATAGCATTCCGGATAGGAGTAGCCCTCTTTGGCAGGCGGCGGGCGGAAGATTTCTGCCGTCGCCGGGGCAGTGGACGCAATGAGGCACATGATGATGAGATGTCTCAGTTTCATCCGCATAGCTTAGCGCAGATTGCCCATGAAAGCCTACTTCACGATTTATGGAGTGTGATAACGGGTAAGGAATTAGGGGGCCCGTAGGTGGATAATGCCTCCAGAGGGTGTCAAAACGCATGGAAAAAGTGTGGTATTATAATACCATTTTTATAAGATGCTGATTTTAAATGGTTTTCGTTTGGGTACTGTTGAAATTTGTGCTTGACGCTCTGTCCGTTTGCGCGTATCACCCCATCCCGAAGAGGCACTCTGCTCTCGGGCGTTTCCAGTGCCTTGCCTGAATTTCAACTGTCCAACACGGTACAGAATAATGAAGACTCACTCTACCAAGGTGGCAGAGGTCGAGAAAAAGTGGATCTTGATCGACGCTGAAGGTGTTGTCGTTGGCCGTCTCGCGGCTTTCGTAGCAAACCGTCTGCGCGGCAAGCACAAGCCGACCTTCACACCACACATCGACGATGGCGACAACGTCATCATCGTGAACGCTGACAAGGTCGTCCTGACCGGCAAGAAGTACGAGAACAAGAAGTACTACTGGCACACAGGTCATCCAGGCGGCATCAAAGAGCGTACCGCTCGCGCAATCATCGAAGGTCGTTTCCCAGAACGCGTTCTGGAAAAGGCTGTTCAGCGCATGATGCCAGGTGGCCCACTCAGCAACAAGCAGCTGAAGAACCTGCGTGTATACGCTGGTAGTGAACATCCGCATGAAGCTCAGCAGCCTGAAACGGTTGACGTTAAGAGCATGAATGCCAAGAACGCAAAGAGGGCTTAATTTATGTCTGAGCTGCAGTCCCTAGAGGAACTGGGCGAAGCAATCGCCCCAACTGAGAACGACGCTCCTGTTCACGTTCAGAAGCTGGACGCTCAGGGCCGTGCCTACGCAACCGGTAAGCGTAAGGACGCAATCGCGCGTGTATGGATCAAGCCAGGCACCGGCAAAATCACCGTGAACAAAAAAGAGTTCAACGAATATTTTGCTCGTCCAGTGCTTCAGCTGATCCTGCGTCAGCCAATCATGCTGACTGACCGCGATGGCCAGTACGACATCACCGTCACCGTAACCGGTGGTGGTCTGTCCGGTCAGGCTGGTGCTGTTCGTCACGGCATCTCCAAGGCTCTGACCCACTACGAGCCAGAGCTGCGCAGCATCCTGAAGAAGGAAGGCTTCCTCACACGCGATAGCCGCGTTGTTGAGCGTAAGAAGTACGGCCGTGCAAAGGCACGTCGTTCCTTCCAGTTCTCCAAGCGTTAAGCTTCAAGAACTCTCGCAGATTTTCAAAAGGGCACCTTTCGGGTGCCCTTTTTTGTTGGTGCTCTCAAGATCAGTTTGAGAGAGCAGCATTCAGCCAGCTTTGTATGTCGGCAATGAGGTTCGGTAGGGCGGACGTGTTGTCATCCCGCTGGAAGTGGTGGCCCATGCCCTCATAGGCGAGATAGGTGATGTTGGTAGCGCCTTTGTGGCGGAGTTCAGAGATCATTTCGCCCGTGGCAGCAACATCTACATTTTTGTCTGCTGTACCTTGTACGATCAGGGTGGGGGTGCCCACGTCGCCCAGTATTTCCAGCTGATCGGCACTGAGGACCGAGTGCCACCATCTGTATCCATGAAGGCTCATGGATACCGGAAACGGCTTTCCCTCCAGGACTTGCGCCGCAAACTGGTTGAAGCCTTGTTTGGCCTGCTCATAGGCGTGCTCAGGCATTCCGGAATTTTTCATGCTCGCGAGCACATCATCTTTGAAAAAACGTCCGCCACCGTTGAGTGCTACGCTTGCGGACACATAGTCTGCTCTTGCAGCAATGATGTTCGCAATGACAGCGCCTTCACTTCCCCCCAATAGGACAATGTTCTCATAGGTAGCTCTTTCCGCGAGTTGATCGAGCACTTTTAGGTAGTCGGAAGTCCGCTGAGCGAGGCTATCATTCTGCAAATAGGCAGCGGGGCAGTCCTCCCTCTCGCCACTGCGATCCCATGGAAGGTGCGATGTAATGCCATATTTCTCAATGGTCAGAACATCTGCACCGGGTAGAACCTCTGAGAACTTTTGATTGATCAGGGTGTTGTGCGCGACGCTGTTGCAGTCAGAGCCTTGTATCAAAACAAGTAGGTCAGCCTTGGCTTCCTTCTGGCTGCGTTCCAGATACATCGTGATCTGTGAGCCATCTTCTCGCTTCAGATCCAATTCAGTGGCCGCGGTTGCTGAGACGGTAAACAGTGCCGCGGTTGCTGAGACGGTAAACAGTGCCGCGAAGGCGGAGGCCGCAGCGTGCCAATGGCGTTTCATGGGAACTCACTATGTTGCGATGACGTTTTACGGAAGTGATTCAAATCGAAATGTAGCTAGAAGTTGTGCTCGGAATGAGGTCAGTGTTTTGGTGGGTATTACATGCACTAAAACAGAGGAAATATTGCGGTCTTCATTCTGTCCATCGGGTTTCACTCCAATAATCGGGAGTATTTTGTTGCTCCGAAAGCTGGCAATACTGATAGGGTATGAGGTTGTATAGCGCGGAGAGCATATTGCGTCGGTTTTTATCCGCTTTGGTTTGGGCTGTTGCGTCTCAAGGGCACTCCCGCCGTCTGGTGGAGTACTGCTTGAAGCTTGACCCGGAGAACACGGCCGCGCTCAGGCAGCTTTATCTTATGGTTCATCCTGAATCCCATCTTGTGTCCAAGTTTGAGAGCGGTCTTTTACTAGGCCTGGAGAGTGAGCGCTTCGCAGCTCTTGCCGAGAGGCATCACGGGGAGACACGAGCTGAGATTTTTCAGGATCTCGTCTATTTTGCGCACTGCCCTGAGTCCATGCAACGTCCGGGATACTTCGTTGAAGTTGGGTTAGGCGATGGCGTGAATTCCTCCAATACCTACTTTATGGAGCATACGTTGGGATGGCGTGGTTTGCTGATTGAACCCAATCCAACTGTGACGGAGGCAATTCGTAGTCGCCGCATTGCGCCACTTGATCCGCGTGCCGCATGGCACACAGACGATGAAGTGATGGAGTTTCTTGCTGTGGAAGGGGTTCAGCTATCTACCTTACTGCCCTTTGCGGAAGATGATCATCACACGCGTACTGGAAAGATCATGGAGGTTCAAACGGTTCGTTTGGAAACGGTCTTGAAAGAAAACAATGCGCCTGATGCAATAGATTTCTTGAGCGTCGACACCGAGGGAAGCGAGATCCACGTTCTGGAAGGCATTGATTTTGCTCGCCGAGAATTTGAGTTCATATGCGTTGAGCATAACTACGTCCCGGAAAAGCGGGAGGCCGTCGCACGCTTCTTGAACGAGCGCGGCTACAATCCCGTATGGCCGCATCTGTCCAAATTCGATGCATGGTTCATCAATCGAAAACTGCAGAAAAATTGAGTGTCAGGAGCGGGAGATGGCGTTGGTCTTTTTCGCCGTGGTTGGCGAGTTGTCGTTTTCCGGAGTTCTAAGCCATGACTTGTAAACCGGGTGAGCGTTTTGCATCTCGCCGTAAAGCTTCACCATTACATTGAGGAAGGTGAATTTCGCTCCGTATGTGAGCAGGACGCCCGCGATTGTCATGGTGATCTCGTTTCCGACTGCACCAATGATTGCCATTAGAAAACCAAGGCCTGACAGAAGGGATAAAGCTATCGCTTTGCCATTGATCTTTGCAGGGATTGGAACAGCACGCTGATTGAGCCAAATCCGCTCGCCGAAGGTCGCTTTTGCGTGCCAAGTATCCGTGCGCCTGGGGGGATTGAACAAGCGTGGATTAGCCCACAACCAGAACACAACCGCCAGCAACATGGCTGTCGACCACACCCAGCCGACAGTGGTGTGAAGCCAGATGGCTGCAACGAGGACCGGAAGTGTAGCTGCGCGAGACCATACGCTCCATCCGCTTGCGTGGCGTTCCCAAGTCCTGTCGTTCATGCCGAGTAGTTTGATTTGCCCGACAGGGAGCTGTTGTTTGCTTTTGTCAAAAGGCTGCTTGGGGGCGCGCAACACCAGAAGAACCTCATCTTTAAACTATGCTCGGCGGGTGCCGTTGGATGGAAGCCCCGCGCATAACGCGGGGCAATTGCCTCTAGGCCCTTACCTTAACATAGCTTCCCGGCGCGTCCTCCAAAATTTTGGTACGTCTTGCGCCCGGTTTGCGGGCTTTCACCAGAGTGTCGTCCTGAGTCTGGATCCACTGCTGCCAGTGGGGCCACCATGAGCCGGGATGTTCATCTGCCGAGTCGAGCCACGCGTTGATGTCTTCCATAAGGCCTTTGTTGGTCCAGTACTGATACTTGTTCTTAGCGGGTGGGTTCACCACCCCGGCAATGTGGCCGGACCCTGCGAGTACATATTCGACCGGGCCGCCAAAACAATGAGAGCCTTTAAGGACTGACTTTGCCGGTGCGATGTGATCCTCTCGGGTGGCCAGATTATAGACCGGAACAGACACGTCTTTCAGGTCAACTTTCACCCCGTCAATCTCCAGTTCGCCCTTTGCGAGATTGTTCGTCAGATAGCAGTTTCTCAGGTAGAATGAGTGGTTTGCAGCTGGCATGCGGGTGGCGTCGGAGTTCCAGTAGAGCAGATCAAACGGGAAGGGCTCCTTGCCGCGAATGTAGTTATTGATCACGTAGGGCCAGATAAGATCGTTGGAGCGAAGCATGTTGAAGGCGGTCGCCATTTTACTTCCGTCCAGATACCCCTGTTTGTTCATGCGATCTTCAAGGACCTTGATCTGATCCTCATCCACGAAGACCTTCAGGTCTCCGGCATAAGTAAAGTCAACCTGAGTTGTCAGGAAGGTTGCGCTGGCGATACGTTCTGCCTCACCCTTGTGGGCCAGATAAGCGAGCGTGACAGCCAGCAAAGTGCCGCCCACGCAGTAGCCGACGGCGTTTACACTGTCTTGCTGGGTGGTCTTCTTGATTGTATCGAGCGCCATGAAGATGCCTTCCTTCATGTAGTGCTCGAAGCTCTTTTTCGCCTGACGTTCGTCCGGATTGACCCATGAGATCACGAAGACCGTGTGGCCTTGTTCCACCATCCATTTGATGAATGACTTCTCCTCATTCAAATCCAGAATGTAGTACTTGTTGATCCAAGGTGGCACGACAAGGAGAGGGCGCTTGAACACTTGCTCGGTTACAGGTTCATACTGAATAAGCTGGCACACGTCGTTCTCGGCAATCACCTTGCCGGGGGTGTTTGCGACGTTCTTGCCGATCTCGAAGCTGGTAGGGTCAGACTGGCGCAGCTTTACTTCGCCGTTGCCTGCCTTGATGTCTTCCGTCAGCAGCTCCATTCCGCGTACCAGATTTTCACCGTTGCAAGACATGGTCTCACGCAACAGCTCTGGGTTGGTTAGGATGAAGTTGGAGGGCGACATGGCGTTGGTAATCTGGCGGACATAAAATGCAGCCTTGTGGCGGGTGTGATCGTCAAGGTCCGTCGCGCCATCGACAAGGTGTTCCGCCCATTCTGTTGTCTGAAGATACATCTGTTTGACAAAGTCAAAGAACTGGTTCTCGTCCCATTCTGTGTCTTTGAAACGCTTGTCTCGAGGGGACGGGGAGATGGCAGGTTGCGATGGTTCCCCGGCCATCCGTTTGAGCGTATTGTTCCAGATCTGCATATAGCCAGCCCACAATCGTGTCTGGGCCTCAATAGCGCGTGCCGGATCTTTCATCCAGTACTCGCCGACCTCGGCAAGTGTCTTTACTGCCAACCCCAACTCTTCCGGGGTTTCGTCTCGCACCTGTCCTTTTTCGCGCGGCTCAAGATATGCTGCCAGCGCTTTCCCGCCTTGCTCTGCGATCTTGGTCAGATTGCGCGCAAACTCCTCGGGGTTATTAAAAATGTATTGCAATAATGGATTGTTCTGCTCGTTGGACATCTGCTTCGATTTTCCCCATAGCCAACTGCCTCACGTAAATGCGGGTGCTATTCCTCCCTTGCCGCGCAGGAATGAGAACGCGCGCACTGTCGGTATTCCGAAACTGAGTGATCTTCTTCTTTTTATAATGCCAAATTATAGGGGCTTTGACGCAAAGATGCGATTTGCTTTTAGTTGAATGTTCCGGAGCGTCGATGGGAATGGGTGCGCAGTAGACACATGGTTTACAGGCAAATGGACTTCATTTCTCGTCTGTTAGGTATATTTATCGATTATAAATATTTGATGCGTATTTTATGTAATTGGTTGCTTTGAGACGTTTGCACTTCCCATCAGTCTAGGGTAAGAGCATGACGTCTGTTTGAAGGGTTGCAGAAGTTAATAGGCATCACCTTTCAGTGTAAAATCAAAAACAAGTTTGGTCTGCGGGGAGACCACGTGGTCCTCAAAGGTAAAAAAACGCAATGAAACGTGTGTGCAAACTCCTGCCAGTAATTGGCCTCCTCAGCTTGCTGGGCGCTTGTGCGTTTGGCGAGTCCATGACTGTTTATGAAGCGTTGGAGCCAACAGCTGCACAACGAGCTTCCGTGTTATCCGACGAGCAGCGCGCAACGCTGATGTCCCAAGAGCAGCGTTTGGCCACTGAAAGCCAGCTCCTTGCGATTTCTGCAGAGAACAAGCGCCGCGCTCAAGAAGCACAAACACCTACCTCCGATATTGAAGAGCTGAAGGCGATTGCATCCCAAGGAAGCGAAGCCCAGTAGGGGATGGTTTAGTTCACCTGCTAAGAACTAGCCTTTTGTCTTATGTTCTGCAAACGCCCGCCTTTGTGCGGGCGTTTGCGTGCTGATATATTGAAAAAATGCTGCTGGAAGAACGCTAAAAGCCATGCAAATCTTCCGTACACCTGCTACATACCTGCCCATCAGCTCAATGATTCAAGCGATGATTTGCCAGTCGCAAGGAAACAGATACAGAAAGTGAGGCTCTTGGCATGGACGACTTTCACAAGACTCGCAGGCTTCCGCCCTATGTCTTTGAACAGGTCAATCGTCTGAAAGCCAAGGCGCGAGCGGGTGGCGCTGACATCATCGATATGGGTATGGGCAACCCCGACCTGCCTACTCCAAAGCACATTGTCGAAAAACTGACCGAGACGGTTCAAAACCCGCGCACGCATCGTTACTCCGCGTCCAAAGGCATCCCTGGTCTTCGCCGTGCACAAGCTGCCTATTACGGCCGCCGTTTTGGAGTAAAGCTGGACCCAGAAACACAGGTCGTCGCGACCCTGGGGTCCAAGGAAGGTTTTGCTAACATGGCACAGGCCATCACCGCACCGGGTGATGTCGTGCTCGTTCCAAACCCAAGCTATCCCATTCACGCCTTTGGTTTTTTGATGGCAGGAGGCGCGTTGCGCTCCATTCCCGCTGAACCGGGCCCAGAGGTTTTTGAGGCGCTTGAGCGCGCAGTCATTCACTCCATTCCCAAGCCCATAGCTGTGGTGTTGTGTTATCCGGCCAACCCGACCGCTTACTGCGCGGATTTGGAATTCTACCGAGATGTGGTTGCTTTCGCTCGGAAACACGAAATCTTTGTTCTTTCCGACCTTGCCTATTCAGAGATCTACTTCGGAGACACCCCGCCGCCATCAATTCTGCAAGTGCCGGGTGCAATGGATGTGGCCGTCGAGTTCACATCCTTGTCGAAGACGTTCTCCATGCCTGGATGGCGCATGGGTTTTGCCGTCGGCAACGAACGACTTATTGGTGCTTTGGCCCGCGTTAAGTCCTACCTCGATTATGGAGCGTTCACGCCTATTCAGGTTGCAGCCTCTGCTGCACTGAATGGTCCTGAAGACTGCATCGTCGAAATGCGGGAGACTTATCGCAAGCGCCGCGATGTATTGGTTGATGCCTTTGCACGTGCTGGCTGGGCCATACCTGCGCCGGAAGCGAGCATGTTTGCTTGGGCTCCCATTCCTGAGCAGTTCCAAAAGTTTGGCTCGCTTGAGTTTTCCAAGCTGCTCATTGAGAAAGCCGACCTTGCGGTTGCGCCGGGTATTGGCTTTGGTGAGCATGGCGAGGGTTTTGTGCGTATTGGTCTTGTCGAGAACGAGCAGCGCATCCGGCAAGCTGCAAGAAACTTGCGCCGCTTCTTTGAAACATCTTCTATCGGCCATAACAGCGGTACCGAATAAGATACTAGAAAAACGCTAAGGATAGAGGCTTAGACAATGCAGAATTGTTTGCGGGTGGGCGTAGCAGGTTTGGGCACCGTGGGTGCTTCTGTTGTGCGCATCGTCAAAGCGAAAGCCAAACAACTCGAAAACCGCTCTGGACGTCCCATTGAAGTCACGGCTGTAAGTGCACGCAGTCGGTCAAAGGATCGCGGGGTCGACCTTTCCAATCTTGAATGGTTCGACGATCCGGTCGCGCTCGCCAAGTCTTCCTCCATCGATGTTTTCGTGGAACTCATCGGTGGAGACAGTGGTTCAGCCGAGGAGAGCGTGCGGGCGGCGATTGAAGCGGGCAAACATGTGGTTACGGCCAACAAGGCCCTGCTCGCAAAACATGCGGTTTCTCTTTCCCGTTTGGCGGAAGAGAAGGGCGTGAGCTTGAATTATGAAGCAGCGGTTGCTGGCGGTATTCCGATTGTGAAGACCATGCGTGAAAGCCTTGCGGGCAACTCTGTTTCCCGCGTCTATGGCATCATGAATGGGACTTGCAACTACATCCTAACCCGCATGGAGCAGGAGGGGCTTTCCTTCGCTGAATGTTTGGCGGATGCGCAGCGTCTTGGATATGCAGAAGCTGATCCAACCTTTGACATTGAGGGTTTTGACACAGCACACAAGCTGTCCCTGCTGACAAGTCTTGCATTTGGGTGTGAGGTCGACAGCGAATCCATCTACGTGGAAGGCATCACTTCCATCACGACGGAAGATATTCAAGCGGCCGATGAGCTTGGCTATCGTATCAAGCTCTTGGGTGTGGCGCAGCGAACGGATACAGGCGTTGAGCAGCGTGTTCATCCAACCATGGTACCCAAGCACTCAGCGATTGCACGCATTGATGGTGTGTTGAACGCGGTCGCTGTTGATGGCGATGCGGTGGGCGAGGTTGTGCTGGTCGGGCCGGGCGCGGGCGGTGATGCAACCGCCTCATCGGTTATCTCTGACATTGCCGATATTGCGCGCGAAGATGGCATGCCCGTCTTTGGACAAGCCGCGAAAACTCTAGAGCCCTATACGAAAGCGCGGATGCGCTTGCATGAAGGTGGGTACTATATTCGCCTTGCGGTGGATGACCGTCCAGGCGCATTCGCTGTGATTGCGCAGCGCATGGCGGAAAAGAACATTTCACTTCAATCCATTGTGCAGAACCGCCGCGAACCTGGCTCACACGAGGCAGGAGCGCTGGAAACGGCGGAGCCCCAGCCGGTCATTCTCATCACGCATGAGACCACTGAGCTGGCCATTCGCGAAGCGTTGGAACTGATTGCCGCTGAAAAGGTGACAGTAGGCGCTCCGCAGATGCTGCGAATTGAAAAACTGGACTAACGCTGGTGCGAGAAGCGCTGGTGATCTGAACTTGAGGGTTTAAATGGCTGATAGTCAAGCGGACGATGATTTCGTAATGGATCGCATTCTGACGCTGGAACTGGCACGTGTAACTGAGCGTGCAGCAGTTTCAGCTGCAAGACTGCGGGGTCGGGGGGACGAAAAGGCCGCAGACCAGGCTGCAGTGGACGCTATGCGCCGCGAGCTCAATCAGCTTCCAATTGATGGCACCGTGGTTATCGGTGAAGGGGAGCGTGACGAGGCGCCAATGCTCTATATTGGCGAGAAGGTGGGAAACAAGAACGGCGACAAGGTCGATATCGCGCTTGATCCGCTGGAAGGTACCACCATTTGTGCGAAGAACATGCCGAATTCCATCGCGGTAATCGCGATGGCACCAGAGGGCGACCTTCTAAACGCACCGGACAGCTACATGTCCAAGATTGCGATCGGCCCGGGTTATCCTGTTGGTACGATCAACCTTGACGATCCAATCGAGAAGAATCTGGAGCGTGTAGCCAAGGCCAAGGG
The DNA here is from genome assembly GCF_028737195.1 of Pseudovibrio exalbescens. Taxonomy (GTDB): domain Bacteria; phylum Pseudomonadota; class Alphaproteobacteria; order Rhizobiales; family Stappiaceae; genus Pseudovibrio; species Pseudovibrio zosterae. The sequence goes on from NZ_JAQZAJ010000001.1 coordinate 142,844, forward strand.
CGTTTCCGTTTCCGATGTTACGGTTTGCGTGTTGGACCGTCCACGTCACGCCAAGCTCATCGACGACATTCGTGCAACCGGCGCTTCCATCTATTTGATTGGTGACGGTGACGTTGCAGGCATCATTCACACCACCAATCCGGAAGAGACCGGTATCGACCTATATGTTGGTATTGGTGGTGCTCCAGAAGGTGTTCTGGCTGCTGCAGCCCTGCGCTGCATCGGTGGTCAGATGGAAGGTCGTTTGGTCATCACCCGTGATGAGCAGGTGGAACGTGCCAAGCGAATGGGCATTGACGACATTAATCGCAAGTACACCCTGGAAGAAATGGCTGGCGGCGACGTGATCTTCGCGGCAACCGGTGTTACGGACGGCAATTTCCTCAAGGGCGTCAAGTTCGGTCGCAACCATATCACCACCCACACGGTTGTGATGCGTTCCACTACGGGCACTGTGCGCTACATCTCTGCGCAGCACTCCCATCTGGACAAGTTTCATCTAGACTGATTTTCACCAGTCTTATTCAACAGGTTCAGCGGGCGGACCCTTTGAGTGTTCGCCCGTTTGCTTTTTTGACCGGAATCACCACAGCCTGATAGTCATGACAGCGACCAGTCTAAGCGATGCAAACGAACGACGGACCGTTCTTGGTGTAACCCGCTCTTCAGCAGGGCGCATTTGGCGAGAGCGCATTGATGGCACACAGAATGCGCAAGCGCTTGCGTTGTCTCAGCGCACCGGCCTGCCTGATGTAGTGGGGAAGGTGCTGATCGGGCGCGACGTTGGTCTTGAAGAAGCAGATCGCTTTTTAGACCCGTCCCTCAAGGATCTGATGCCGGATCCTTCCAGCCTGCAGGATATGGACAAGGCAGCAACCCGGATCGCTGATGCGCTGCATGCCGGAACACCGCTTGCAGTCTTTGGCGATTATGACGTGGATGGCGCAACATCTACGGCGCTTTTGCTACGCTATTTCCGTGCGTTGAATGTCGAGCCTCAGTTCTATATTCCAGACCGGATCATTGATGGCTACGGCCCGAATCCAACAGCGATTTCGCAGCTCCATGACGGTGGTGCGCGCCTTTTGATCACAGTTGACTGCGGCAGTACCTCGTTTGAAGCTTTTGACGAGGCGCGCCGTGTGGGGCTGGAAGTGGTGGTTATTGACCACCATCAGGTGGGTGAAACCTTCCCGGATGTTACCGCACTGGTGAACCCAAACCGTCAGGATGATCTGTCTGGTCAAGGGCATCTCGCCGCCGTCGGCGTGACCTTCCTGTTCCTGGTGGCGTTAAACCGCGAACTGCGCAAGCGTGGGGTAACCAACCTTCCTGACCTGATGGCCCTGTTGGATCTGGTCGCTCTGGGGACTGTATGTGATGTGGTGCCTTTGAAGGGCCTGAACCGCGCTTATGTGGTCAAGGGGCTTCAGGTCATGCACCAGCGTCGCAATGTCGGCCTTGCCGCTCTTGCCGATATCTCCCGCGTGAATGGCAAACCAACGCCGTATCATCTTGGCTTCATGCTTGGTCCACGAATCAATGCTGGAGGGCGCATTGGAGATTCCGCGCTTGGAGCGAAGCTGCTTGTCAGCGGATCTCGTGAAGAAGCAGAGCACATCGCAGCAACGCTGGAGCGCCTCAATCAGGAGCGTCAGGCAATTGAAGCGATCATGCTTGAGGAAGGTGAAGGTCAGGCTTTTCAAAAACTTGATGCCAATGGAGAACCGCCAGCCATCCTTCTTACCGGGGCAGACAACTGGCATCCGGGCGTAGTGGGTCTCATTGCTTCCCGCCTCAAGGAGCGCTATCGCCGTCCATCCTTTGCCATTGCATTTAATGAAGAGGGAGTAGGCACAGGCTCAGGACGCTCAATCACCGGTGTGGATCTGGGTGCAGCTGTGAGAGCGGCCGTTGAAGCGGGCTTGCTGGAGAAGGGCGGTGGTCACGCCATGGCTGCCGGCCTGACAGTAAAACGAGAGAAGCTAGCCGAGGTTGAAGCATTTTTGTCCGCTCAGTTGTCAGAGGCGGTTGGCATTGCCGCTCAGGATCATGAATTGACCATAGATGGTGTGCTTGCACCGAGTGGAGCAACTCTGGACCTTTTGGAAACACTTGAGCGTGCGGGCCCTTACGGGGCATCTCACCCGGAACCCATCTTTGCTTTTCCCTCAGTGAGAATTAAGTACGCGGATGTTATTGGAAAAGGTCATGTTCGTGTGACAATCGCTACCAATGATGGAGGGAATCTGAAGGCAATTGCGTTCAAGGCTGAAGATCAACCTCTTGGGCGGGCTTTGCTTGAGGCACGGGGCAAGAACCTTCATTTGGCTGGTGTGCTCTCCATTGACACGTGGCAAGGGCAGGCGAAAGCCCAGTTGCGTATTCTGGATGCCGCAGATCCAACAACATCAACTTTGGCTCGCATGACGGGTGGGCTAAAGTAAGCGTATCGTGTTTTTCAGTACCCATGAGTAGCGTTTACGTATCTCTCTCCCCAAGGCTTAGGGAAGCGAGATATGAAGCGTTGATTTCGTTTATGCTCTGGACCTTACTGGTAAGGTTGATGGCAGACTCATTTTCGGCGTTCAATGGAGTGAACGCCGCACGCTAGGGGGCACTATGGAACAACCCAGAGAGATCGAGACATCCGGCGGGCTCGGGCTGGGTCTGGCACTTGGCGGGGCAAGTGGCGTGATTTCCATCCTGTCGGCGGCAGCATCTTCGCATGGTGTCGGCGCGCAGCTGCTCTCCACCATCTCGCAGATGACCATGCTTCATGCTGGCGCATTTATCGCTCTTGGACTTGCACTGGCATTCACTCGCTCAAGATTGCTCGGATTTGCACTGCTGATCATTTTTGCCGGACTAGGGCTCTTCTGCGGTGATCTGGCCTTCCGGTTTTTCTCCGGAACACGGCTGTTTCCCATGGCAGCGCCAACGGGTGGCTTCATGATGATCATGGGGTGGCTGTTGGTTTTTCTGGTCGGTCTGGCGCGGGTCTTTGGCGTCTCCGGCAAGTCGAGAACCTAAAAAAAAAGCGAGAGGGGTGGGGCCCAGCTCGCTTTAAAGTTTGGTGCATCAGTAGAGGCGCGGACAAGTCAGCGCCCGGATGTACCTTGCAGATTCTTACTTGCGCGAGGCTTAAGCTGGCACCTCGGTTTCCGCGAGACCGCGCCCCTTTAGAAGGGGCTCAATGCTTGGCATTTTGCCACGGAAATCCAGATAGGCTTGTTCTGGAGACTGCTTTCCACCCGCTGAGTAGATGGCGGTCAGAAGGCGCTGCGCGGTTTCCGGATGGAACGGATCACCAGCTTCCTTGAATGCTTCGAACGCATCTGCATCCATTACCTCAGACCAGATGTAGCTGTAGTAGCCAGCCGAATAGCCATCGCCTGCAAACGCGTGGGCTAGGTGCGGCGTGCGGTGGCGCATGATGATCTGTGATGGCATGTCTATGCGCTCCAGCACCTCCTTTTCGAAGGTTTGCGGGTCAAGGTCATCCTTTGCTTCGCTATGGATCGCCATATCAACCATCGCAGTTGCAAGATACTCCACTGTTGCAAAGCCTTGATTGAAGTTTGCTGCCGCCAGCAACTTGTCCAGAAGAGCCTGTGGTATGGGTTCTCCTGTCTTGTAGTGAACGGCAAAACGTTCAAGAACCTCTGGCTCTGACAACCAATGCTCATAGAGCTGAGAGGGGAGTTCCACGAAGTCGCGAGACACGCTGGTGCCCGAAATCACCGGATACGTTACGTCCGAGAGCAAACCATGGAGCGCGTGGCCGAACTCGTGAAACAGAGTACGGGCATCGTCAAAGGTCAGCAGGGTCTGCGCGCCTTCGGGGGCCTTCGAGAAGTTCATGACGTTGACGATGATGGGCGCGACATCTCCGTTGGTGCGGTGTTGTTTTCGGAATGCACTCATCCAAGCGCCGGACCGTTTCGAAGTGCGGGCGAAGTAGTCGCCAATAAAAATGCCGCGATGGCTGCCATCAGCGTTCAGCACTTCGTAAACACGGATGTCGGGGTGGTAGCGGTCCACATCGCTGATCTCCTTAAAGGAGATGCCAAACAAGCGGTTTGCTGTGTAGAAGGCCGCCTCAATCATCTTGTCGAGTTGGAAGTAGGGTTTGATCTCTTCCTCGTCCAGCTCGTGTTTCTTCTGGCGCACCTTTTCAGAGTAGTAGCGCCAGTCCCAAGGAGCGATTTCCAGGTTATCTCCTTGTGATTGCGCCATTTCCTGAAGGTCCGCTGCTTCTTCAAGGGCGCGAGCGCGTGCTGGCTTCCAGATGTTCTCCAGAAGGTCAGTTACCGCGGCAGGTGTTTTTGCCATGGTGTCGTCCAGCTTGAACGCAGCAAAACTGTCAAAACCGAGCAGTTTGGCTCGTTCCTGGCGCAGGGCAACAGTTTCCTTGATAATCTCCAGATTGCTGGTGTCGCCTGGCTTTTCTCCGCGGCTGGCCCACGCTTTGAATGCGGTCTCGCGCAAATCGCGGCGTTTTGAAAACTGCAGGAACGGTTCAATGGAAGACCGGGAAAGGGTGATGACATAGGCACCTTCGTCTCCCCGCTCGGTCGCTGCTTCCTTGGCAGCATCAATGAGGAACTGAGGCAAGCCCTCAATATCTGCTTCGGTTTTCAGAACCAGCTTGTAGTCTGCTTCGTCAGCCAGAACGTTTTGCGCAAACTGAGTACCCAGTGTGGCCAAGCGTTGCGTGATTTCGGCCATGCGTTTTTTTGAGGCCTCATCAAGGCCTGCACCCGCGCGTGTGAAGCTGACCATATAGCGTTCGACAACACGTTTTTGTTCTGCATCAAGCCCCATAGAGCCAATGTTGTCGGAGAGGCTTTTGATGCGGGCAAAGATATCCGCATTCAAAAGGATCTTGGAGCTGTGCGCCGCCAGTTTGGGAGCTACATCGCGCTCCGTTGCCTGAAGTGTGGGATTGGTATGAGAACCGGAGAGATTGAAGAAAACAGAAGCAACTTGAGTGAGTTCTCGGCCAGCTGTCTCTAGCGCAAGAATGGTGTTCTCGAAGCTTGGTGCATCGATGTTTGCTGCTATGGCAGCAACATCTTCTTCCGCTTTCTGCAATGCCTCATCAAAGGCTTTGGAGAAGTCATCGGAGTTGAATTTTGAAAAGGGAGGGAGACCAAACGGTGTATCCCACTCTGCAAGCAGGATGGAGCTGCCTTCGCTCATTTATATTCTCCGGAGATTTGAAATTCTTACCCGGTGAATATGGTTGTGTGACCCCGCGCCGTAAAGAGCAGGCGCGGGACCTCCCTGAATTTTGTGGGCGCTCCTACACCGCTTAAAAAGAGAGCGTTGTAGACGTTTTCGCCGTTGGCGCGGGCACGGGCCCCATGCTTTGTGGCAGTTCGTCCACGGGCGCTGCCAGTGTCATGACCCAGAAGTTGCGGTAGGTGCCGTCTTTCCGGTTGGTTCGCGCTATACCCATGTGGGTTACATTGGGGTTGAGGAGATTTTTGTTGTGGTCTTTCGAGTTCTTCCACCCGTTCATGGCCGCTGTGATGGAAGCGTAGCCAGCGCCCAGATTTTCTGCGCCTGCGGCTGACAGATAACCGTTGGTCTGTGTTCGGCGCATCAGACTGCCGCCAGTGTGGCGACTGGTCTTGAGAGAGTCGCGTGAGGCCACATGATCGGCCATTTCTTGGGAGACTTCTTTCAGGTGTGGGTCGAGCTTCAAGGCCGCCAGCCCGTGCTTTGCGCGCCATGCATTGGTCTGTTGCAGGGCCTCCTGGTCGTTCACGGAAACCCGATAGATCTCCGGGGCGTCGCCTGTCAGCCCGGAGATGGACGAGCATCCACCAACAGCGGCCAAACTCAGTGCTGCGGCCAGCCACAGGGCGGCTGTGCGTGAACGGCGTGGCACGCCATCGTATTGTCTCATCGCTTTTGTATACCTCAGATTGTTCGGGGTGCCCGCAATCTGCTCCCCAATTTTGAGCGGAGTGACAGTTCTCCCACAAAAGTGGCGGGAAAATGGGAAGCATGACACTGCCTCAAAACAAGAGGGATGGTCCTCAGGCTTTTCCAAGTTATTCACTGATTGAAGAAAAAGCTTCGACATTTAATAAAATGCCACAGGATGCAGGTTTTATGTGCCTGCTGCGAATCTTTAGACATTATTTACGAAGTGTCGTTGCGGCCGGGCAGGCGTATTCTAAGCCATGTGTTTAGAGTTGTAAGGGTAGCGTTTATGATAGGGGCGAAAACCCAGGAAGCCGCGCCACATCTTGGTGGTGGCGATGAGGTACACAAGGCACCCCGCAGTTTGAGGGTGGTGGGCGCGCGTGCTTTTGCTCCTTTGGTGCTCCTGCTGCTTTGCTTGGCCGTGTTCCTGCCAGGGCAGATGTCTGTACCGCCACTTGACCGTGATGAGCCGCGGTTCACGCAGGCCACCAAACAGATGGTTCAGTCCGGCGACTACGTGAACATCAAGTTCCTTGATGAGCGTCGCAACAAGAAACCCGTTGGCATCTATTGGCTGCAAGCAGGCATGACGAAGCTGACGGGATACGGCGCTGAAGCTCCCATCTGGGTTTACCGTCTTGTTTCTGTACTTGGTGCAACGCTGGCGGTTCTCTTTACCTATTGGGCCTGTATGGCATTCATGTCATCACCTGCTGCATTTACTTCTGCGGCATTTGTGGCCCTGACCTTTATTTTAACGACAGAGTCACGGCTCGCAAAAACCGATGCCATGTTGCTCGCCACTGTTGTACTGGCGCAAGGGGCGCTCGCTCGTATCTGGCTTGCGCGCGCCAAAGACACGTTTAGCAGGTGGATATATCCGCTCGTGTTCTGGATAGCGCTTGGCGCAGGCACCTTGATCAAGGGGCCGATTATCCTGATGGTCTCTGGCTTTACTGTTGCCGGTCTGTGCCTTTTCAAGCGGGAAGTGGCATGGCTCAGGCGCCTACGCCCAATTCTTGGGCTTCTTCTGCTGTTGGCTATTGTGTTGCCTTGGCTGGTGGCCATCTACATCGCAACAGATGGGGGCTTTTTCGCTGACTCCATTGGTCGCGATATGCTTGGGAAGGTTGCGACGGGGCAGGAAAGTCATGGTGCGCCGCCTCTAACGCATTTGGCCGCGAGCTGGGTCTTGTTCTGGCCTCTATCTGCTTTCCTTCTGTTGGCTTTGCCGGGTATTTGGCGGGAGCGGAAGACGGATGCCATAGTCTTTGCTGCCAGTTGGCTGGTGCCAACATGGATCGTATTTGAACTGGTCTCTACCAAACTTCCGCACTACACCATGCCTGCGCTGCCAGCCGTGGCTCTCGCCGTATGTTTCGTTCTCATTCACAAGCTGGAACTGCCAAAGCGGGCGGGGCTCTATTGGGCCGCGACGCTCTTGCTGGCTCTCGTTCCGGTTCTTGTGGCAGTTGGCAGCGTTGCGCTTCCCATTTTCGTGAATGCCTGGCCATCGCCTCCCGGCGTGATTATTGCGGTAATCGGCGCTCTGTTTGGATTGATTGCAGCGCGGGAAATGAAGCGGCGCCATGTGTTCAAGGCGTTCTGGCCTGCGGCGGCTTCATCAATCTTCATGTTGTTTGGCTTCTGGGCTTTCGTTGGTCCGGCTTTGGAACCGATCTGGCTTTCGCCTCGTCTGGTCACGCAGATTGAGGCTGCCACATCCTGCGAAAAACCGCAGGTGATTACAGTTGGGTTCAATGAGCCGAGCTATGTTTTCCTTCTAAACTCAGATATAACCCTAGGGAATGCGAGTGCTGCCGCAGAATTCCTGAATGACGACGCTGGAGACGGATGCCGAGTGGCCACCGTTGAAAGCAAGTACGCTGTGCAATTTGAAGACGCTGCCAGACATCTTGGTGTGAAGCTCGAAAAAGCAGGGGCTGTTTCCGGACTGAACATCAACGGTGGTGATCAACTTACCATTGGGGTCTACGTTAACGGGGGATAGGGCGATTAGCATCGGGGCAGGAGATGAGAGTGCACCTTACCTTCGCAAGGAGCTAAGGGGGACTTCGCAGGGCGGTGCGCGTGCCAAGGCTTTTGGCCAAGCCGCTTCTTGGGGCAAAGCGGTTCTGGAACGCATGCGCCTTCAGTTCAAACAAGTCTTGAGTTTGATGAGGTCACGACGCGGGCGTGTTTCCCGATTGCGTCGTCCGCTGCCTGAAGGGCATAAACCTCAGGATCTGGCCGCAGTTCTTTTGATGCTCGTTGGTCTGTCGATCGTGCTGTTTGATGCCATGGTGCCACCGTGGCTGGAGCAGATGCCCGATGGCTATGGCCCGTTATTCAGGCACATAACTGATTTGGGCAAGTCCGACTGGATGCTTTCCATAAGCGGTGTGTTGTTCTTGGCCGTTTTGGCTCAAAACCATGCTGTAATGGCAATGCGTGCGCGCCTTGGTGCCCATATAGTGATGACCTACGCTGGCTTTGTTTTTGTCAGTGTACTCGGCAGCGGCCTGTTGGCCGTCATCTTGAAGTGGAACATTGGTCGGGCACGTCCGAAGCTCTATGAGACCGTGGGACCAGTCCACTTTGACCCCTTCATCTGGCATGGCAAATTCACCAGCTTGCCCAGCGGGCACTCCACGTCGGTTGCCGCCTGTGCGGTTGCGCTGGCTCTTATTTTCCCAACCTATCGGCGCTTGATACTGGTACTTGGGTTCTGGGTTGCTTTCAGCCGCATTATGGTTGGGGCACATTATCCCAGTGACGTGATTGCAGGCGTTCTGCTTGGGGGCTGTGTGTCCTATGCAATCGCGCGCTGGATGGCCCGACGGCAGATCGGGTTCAAGTATTGTTCTGATGGGAACATCGTTCCTGCGTTCGGAAGCACTTCGATGGCATTGGGGCTTTCTGCATTTGCAGAGCACGTGCGTACGCCATCCAAAGAAAAGTCCAAGACCAAAACTGCACAGTAATTGGCTGCTCCCATTGGAGGACCAGTCTGACAGAATACAGGAATATTGTGATGAATGGCGGAAGAACGCGGGGGGCGCCTGAGATCAGCGTGGTCATACCTGCGAAGGACGAGCGGGACAATCTCCCCATCTTGCTTGATGAAATTGCTGCAGCACTTCACTCCCATCAATTTGAAGTACTGGTTGTCGATGATGGCTCGACCGACGGAACCGGGGAGGTTCTCAAGGATTACGGTAGGGAAAACACCTTCCTGCGTGTTTTGCGGCATGATCGTTCCGGCGGGCAAAGTTGTGCGGTACGCTCCGGTCTGTGCCACGCGCGTGGTGCCATCATCATCACGATTGATGGCGACGGCGAAAACGATCCTGCCTACATGCCTGAACTTCTTGCTGCCTTGAACGCGGGCGGTGAGACTGTTGGTCTGGCCGCAGGCCAGCGGCTGGGTCGCAAGGCCAGTCTTTTCAAGCGTTATGCTTCCAAGGCAGCCAACAAACTGCGCGGGGCGATGCTAAAGGACAACACCCGCGATAGCGGCTGCGGTCTGAAGGCCATTCGCACTGATGTGTTCAAGCGCCTGCCTTACTTCGACGGATGGCACCGATTTTTGCCTGCTTTGGTTATCCGTGAGGGTTTTGGGGTCGTTCACGTGGATATCGTCGACCGTCAACGCCGCCATGGCGTTTCAAACTACGGCATTTGGGATCGCGCACTAGTCGGGATCCTGGACCTTTATGGCGTATGGTGGCTGCGTAGACGTCGCCGTTCCTTGCCGTCCATCAGCGAAGTTGAAATCGAACGGCCTGCCGTACAGAGCCGAGAATTTGCGGAGCAGGCTTAGTGTTTGAGAGCATATGGAATTGGCTGTACGAGGTTTTCGTCGTACGCCTCGATTTTTGGATGTTTTGGGGCCTTGCTGCCCAAGGCATGTTCATGATGCGCTTTCTGGTGCAGTGGTTGGCCTCTGAGAGGGTCGGCAAGTCAATTGTGCCGATTGCCTTTTGGTTCTTTTCCGTCGGTGGGGGGCTGTTGCTGCTAACCTACGGCATCGCGCGTAAGGATGCGGTAATTATCCTCGGTCAAGGGCTCGGTCTGGTAATTTATTTCCGCAACTTACGTCTAATCTATAAAGAAAAGCGCAGAGATCCGAGTTTCTAAGCAATTTTTGATCTCTCGCATGTTGAAACAGGCCCGTCGTAGAAGCTCTCTTCGGCGGGCTTTGTATTTTTGCGTATTTTTTGTGCAGGTACTACGTGGAATCTCGGAGAGAGTTCGCATTTATGCCGTAAATGCTTACGCCACAATTATTGATAGTTTGATTCAATCAAGACTTATTTATAAATATTCTATTACTGCATAAGTAATACATTTGGTCTTTGAAAATCATATTGTTGGTGTTGCTAATATTGCATTGCACAACACCTGTGCAGATGATGATTTAAAAAAAGGCAATCGCCTCATAAAGCACTCAAATAACTTAACTGTGAGGTTTGTCTCCTAAAGTTCGACGTTCAGGCTAGCCATTTCCTCTTGACCGATCCTGAAAAATGTCATCGAATGCTTTCACAGGGGCAGTTGAAGCCATTGGGGGGCTTTAAGGGTACTACCTCGTATTCCCGGTCTTTGGCCTTTGGTCTTTGGCCTGCTGCGTCTGCCAAAATGCAAAAGCTAATAATTGGACTAGAGAAGAGGCCCAATTCTATGAAAAGCAACATCCTTCCAGTAGCACTAAGTGCCGCCTTCGGTCTGGCCGCAATGACAGCCGCGTCTGCGAGCACTCTAGAGGAAGTAAAAGAACGGGGAACGCTAAACTGCGGTGTATCAACTGGCCTGGCTGGTTTCTCGCAGATTGACGATGCTGGTGATTGGCAGGGGTTTGACGTTGCAGTTTGCCGTGCAGTGGCTGCCGCAGTTCTTGACGATCCATCAGCTGTTCAGTTCGTACCGACAACAGGTAAGACACGCTTTACTGCACTCGCTTCTGGCGAGATTGACATGCTGGCGCGTAACACCACCTGGACCTTCAGCCGTGATGCTGACCTTAAGTTCACATTCATTGGCGTGAACTACTACGACGGTCAGGGCTTCATGGTTCCAAAGGAGCTAGGCGTTGAGTCTGCCAAGGAATTGGACGGTGCAACCGTTTGTATCCAGACTGGTACGACCACAGAGCTGAACCTTGCCGATTACTTCCGCAAGAACAACATGTCTTACGAGCCAGTGCCAATCGAAACCAACACTGAGGCTCGTCAGAATTACCTTGCAGGCGCATGTGATGTGTACACCACTGATGCGTCCGGTCTGGCTGCCAGCCGTTCCAGCTTCGAAAACCCGGCAGATCACGTGATCCTTCCAGAGATCATTTCCAAGGAGCCGCTTGGCCCGCTCGTTCGTCATGGTGACAACGAATGGGAAGACATCGTTCGTTGGACTTTGAACTCTCTGATCATCGCAGAAGAAAAGGGCATCACCGCAGCCAATGCTGACGAGAAGAAAGCCGCTTCGACTGCACCAGGTGCCGACACCGAGATTGCACGCCTGCTGGGTGCGGAAGGTGAATACGGCGCAATGGTCGGCTTGGACAACGAGTTTGCTCTCAGAGCAATCAAGGCAGTGGGCAACTACGGCGAGCTGTTCTCCCAGAACCTGGGTGAAGACACCAAGATTGGTCTTGCTCGTGGACTGAATGCTCAGTGGACTGATGGCGGCCTGCTTTACGCGCCTCCATTCCGTTAATCTGACCTGAAAAAGAGGGCGCTGTTGCTGCAGTTGGATGCGGTTGCAGCGCCTTTTTTCTAAGAACAACAAAGAAGAGCGGACAGCTGATGAGCGTAGCGACCTATTCTCCGGAGGAGAAGTTCCGACTCGGGATGCTGTGGACGGATTCTCGCTATCGGTCCACCACCATTCAAATCATCGCGTTGTTTATCGTGATGCTGCTTGGTGCGTACCTGATTAACAACATCATTACCAACCTTGCCGCCCTCGGTAAGGATTTCAATTTCAGCTTTTTGTTTGAGCCGGCCTATTACGACATCAATCAGCGGCTCATCGAATACAACTCACGCTCGCCGCACTGGATGGCAGCCGTTGTTGGCATATTGAACACGCTGCTTGTGGCGGTGCTCGGGTGCATTCTTGCTACCATCATCGGTGTGATTGCAGGCGTCCTTCGCCTCTCCAAGAATTTTGTGATCTCGCGGCTTATGTCCGTTTACATTGAGGTGGTTCGCAACATTCCTTTGCTGCTGCAAATCCTGTTGCTTTACGCCATCTTTATTGAAGTGCTGCCACGTCCGCGTGCCAGTGAACCCATGCTTGACGGCATGGTGGTCGCGACAAACCGTGGTTTTTACATACCCTCTCTGGTTCTTGGCGAAACTGGCTGGATTGTTGTTGCAACCTTCTTGGCGTCACTTGCCGCCATCTGGGGTTTCCGTCGTTGGGCGCACAAGCGTCAGGAAGAAACTGGGCAGATCACGCCTGTTTTCCTGATCAGTCTGGCGATTTTTCTGGTTCCAACCACGGTGGTCTTCTTTGCTCTTGGGTCACCCATCTCTCTTGAGACGCCGGAGCTGAAAGGCTTCAATTACCAAGGGGGTATTCATTTGCGTAACTCGTTGGTTGCTCTGTGGCTAGCGTTGTCGATCTATACCGGTGCATTCATCGCGGAGATCGTACGTTCGGGCATTCAGGCAATCAGCAAGGGGCAGACTGAGGCAGCCTACGCTCTGGGCTTGCGTCCAAACCGGACCATGAACCTGGTGATCCTCCCGCAAGCGCTCCGCGTCATTATTCCGCCGCTCATCAGTCAGTTCCTGAACCTGACAAAGAACTCTTCGCTTGCGATTGCAGTAGGGTACATGGACGTGACCGGAACGCTGGGCGGCATTACGCTGAACCAGACCGGCCGAGAAATGGAATGTGTGTTGTTGCTGATGGCTTTCTACCTGACGGTCTCCCTAACCATTTCAGCGGTGATGAACAAATACAACGCCTCTGTGAAGTTGAAGGAGCGCTGAGATGACAAAAGATAGCTCCATTGCTTTTGTTCTCAAAGAGCCGAAGGAAGCAGAGCCGGCGCCAATTGCGACCACGGGTGCACTGGCGTGGACACGGGAGAACCTGTTCTCATCTCGGCTCAACACGGCTCTCACAATCCTGTCGCTGCTCTTCTTGGCATGGATGATACCTGGGCTCGTTCAGTGGACATTTGTTGATGCGGTGTGGTTCGCCAATTCGATTGATGAATGTCGCCAGCTGTCGCCCGGAGGGGCCTGCTGGGCAGTTATCACGGCGCGCTTTGATCAGTTCATGTTCGGGTTCTACCCCGAGGAGCTGCGCTGGCGCCCGGTTTTGGCATTCGTTCTGCTCGGTGTAGCTCTTTTGCCGGTGCTGTGGGATGCGGTTCCCGCTCGCAAGCAATTGTTTTTCTTCTCCGCCATTTATCCGCTTGTGGCGTTCGCGCTGCTGTGGGGCGACGGCTTCATCTTTGAACGCGTAAATTCCAGTGATTTCGGTGGCTTTCTGCTCACCATGATCATTGGGGTAACCGGTATTTCGTTCTCACTGCCGATCGGGGTGTTGCTTGCCCTTGGGCGTAACTCGAATTTGCCGTTCATCAAATTGATTTGCGTCACGTTCATTGAGTTCATTCGTGGGGTGCCGCTGATCACGCTGTTGTTTGTTGCGTCCACGTTGCTGAACTATCTGCTGCCACCGGGAACCAACTTCGACATCATCCTGCGTGTTCTCATCATGGTGACGCTGTTTGCTTCTGCCTACATGGCTGAGGTGATCCGCGGAGGTTTGGCAGCGCTGTCCAAGGGGCAGTATGAGGCCGCAGATGCCCTTGGTCTGACCTACTGGCAGTCCATGTACCTGATCATTTTGCCACAGGCCTTGAAGATCTCGATTCCGGGAATCGTGAATACTTTCATTGGTCTGTTCAAGGACACCACGCTGGTTTCCGTGATTGGCCTTTTGGATCCGCTGGGCATTATTCAGCCGATCCTTGCGGATTCCACATGGAATGGTCTGGTTGTTGAACTCTATGCCTTTGTTGGGCTCGTCTTCTTCGTCTTCTGCTTTGCAATGTCCCGATATTCCATGTATCTGGAACGCAAGCTAAGCGCCGGTGATCGTCACTAACGGTCCGGACCAGAGGAAGAACAAAAAAGAGATTTGGAGAAACAAGAATGAGTGAAGCTAATCTGACTGAAGTTCAGGCTGATCGCTCAAAGATGCAGATTTCAGAGACTGAAGTTGCTATTGACATCATCGGTATGAACAAGTGGTACGGAGACTTCCACGTTCTGCGCGACATCAACCTTCATGTCATGAAGGGCGAGCGTATTGTTATCTGCGGTCCGTCTGGTTCCGGCAAGTCCACCATGATCCGCTGCATCAACCGTCTGGAAGAGCACCAGAAGGGCAAGATCGTTGTAGATGGGATTGAACTGACCAGCGACCTGAAGCGCATTGATGAAATCCGCCGTGAAGTTGGCATGTGCTTCCAGCACTTCAACCTGTTCCCGCATCTGACCATCTTGGAGAACTGCACTCTGGCTCCGATCTGGGTTCGCAAGATGCCGAAGAAGCAGGCGGAAGAGGTCGCCATGCACTATCTGGAGCGCGTGAAGATCCCTGAGCAGGCCAACAAGTATCCTGGTCAGCTGTCGGGTGGTCAGCAGCAGCGCGTGGCAATTGCCCGCTCCCTCTGCATGAACCCAAAGATCATGCTGTTTGATGAGCCGACCTCTGCACTTGACCCGGAAATGATCAAGGAAGTGCTTGATGTGATGGTTGGGCTGGCGGAAGAGGGCATGACCATGCTCTGCGTCACCCACGAAATGGGCTTTGCGCGGAAAGTGGCAAACCGCGTGATCTTCATGGACCAAGGGCAGATTGTGGAGCAGAACGAGCCTGAGGAATTCTTCACCAATCCTCAGCACGAACGCACGCAGCTGTTCCTCTCTCAGATCTTGCATCACTGATCTCAACGAGACGCTGTAATGACGATATGGAGCCCGGCGAGTTGCCGGGCTCTTTGCATTTACGGATGCTGTGGCGTCAGAAGGCAGTCGATGCCGTGGACTGCAATCCGCTTCAGTTCTAACGCGCTCGCGCCCGCACGAGCCCGCAAGCTGATCCCATTGAGAAGTATGCCGAGCAGATGACCGACAAGTGGGCGTTGTTCCTCCGGGATCGTTGGGGCCGTGCGGTTATCCTCTTGCAACAGCACCGCGAATTTGGCGTCCAGCTCCGAAATGATTTTCTGAAGAGCTGTCCCGATCGCCGCAGAATGAAGGGTTTCAGCGGGGGCCGTACAAGCCACGAAGCATCCCGGATTTGCATCGGCTTTGGCCTCAGTCACAGCCAGTCCCGCAGTATAGATTGATATGGCCCCGTTGAAGATGTTTATCAGTCCGGTTCTCAGGTCAGGAGCCTCTTCAAGGGACTGTTCTGCCATGGTGGACATGCTTTTTGCAAAGAGCTCCAGAGACGCAATGTACATGTCCTCCTTGTTGCCAAAGGCAGCATAGAGACTTGGCCTGTTGATGCCCGTTGCTTTGGCAATGTCATCAAGGCTTGTGGCGGAAAAGCCGTTCTCCCAAAACAGATCCTTGATCTGCTCCAGAGCTTTTTCCCTGTTGAACTTTCGTGGTCGGCCCCGCGACTTGTGTTCCGTCATTTATGTACCGTTTCGCAAATTAATTTGATTGGTGCTTATTATTATGCGAAACAGTACATAAATTTGATGGAGATGAGAAGGACAAACAGTGTCGATCAATCAAATGGGCACACTGGCCTGGGGGCGTCGAGAAGGGCGGTATAGTCGTGGTCGGCTGACACGTCTTGAGCGTCTCGCCCTCGTGCGAAACATGGCGCATCTGCAACTCATCGAGCTTGGTGATCTTTTTCGGAGAAGGCTTGGGCTGCTGCAGCCTGAGCGGGCGCTGCTAGAGGAATTGTTGCCCAAGAAGACCGCTCTGGTGGATGATGCGCTTAGTCTGGCCAAAGAGACACATGCCGAGGCTTTGCTTCACCACAGTTGGCGCACCTACTTGTTCGGGGCGTTGCTTGGCCGCCATGCCGGGCTGAACTATGATCCAGAACTGTTGTTTGCCTCGTGTATTTTGCATGATCTGGGAATTTCCTCAGACCGGGACACGCATCCAGAAGAGTGTTGCTTCGCGGTGAGTGGGGCGGAGCGCGCATGCTCCCATCTTGCTGCCAAAGGCCATGATACGGACAAGGTGAACCGGATAGGGGATGCGATGGCCCTTCACCTGAACGCCTATGTTTCAAGCCGCCTTCATGGTGCAGAGGCTCATTTGGTTTCGCGTGGTGCCGTTTGTGACTTGTTCGGCGCAGGTGTCCGGCGGCTTGCGGGAGCGTCAGTAGATGAGATCATGCTTCGCCACCCACGGGAAGGTGTTGTGGATGCTCTCGGTTTTGAAACTTTCCGTCATCTGCCAGGTACTCGCGCTGCGGTCATGACCGCGTTAGCCGGTGGCAATGCGCCCAAAACGCCGTTGGATCGCTATGGTAGCTAGCGTAAAGAAAAAGCCTCGCAGATACAAAGCTCTGCGAGGCTTCTCTATCAATTTGATTCTGGCAAAGAGCTATGCGCTGCCCGTTGAAATTGGGGTGTCCTGCCGACTTCCCCATTCGGCCCAGGAGCCATCGTAAACAACGTGGTCTTCGTGGCCGATAAGGGTGAGCCCGAGGGCAATACCGGCAGCGGTTACACCAGACCCGCAGGTGCATACGGCTCGTTTGTTGGCGTTGATACCCGCATCATGAAAAATTTTCTTGAGGTCCTGGGGGGACTTGTAGGCACCATCAACCAACAGCTCGGCAAGCGGAACACTCTTGGCACCTGGCATGTGCCCTGAACGCATACCTTCGCGCGGCTCTGGCTCTTCTGCCGTGAACCGGCCACGGCCACGGGCGTCAACGATCACACCATCGGCACCATTTACCACGTCTTTTACCTGCTCAAGATCATAGACTTTTGAGGTGTCCAGCATGCCCTTCAATGTACCTGGTACAGGAACATCGAGGGTGTCTGAAAGAGGGCGACCTTCGGCACGCCACTTGGGCAGGCCACCATCGAGAACGTACACCTGCGTCAAACCAAAGATGCGCAACATCCACCAGGCACGGGGCGCTGAGAAAATACCTGCTGCATCATAAAGAACCACAGTCTTGTCGTTCCCAACACCAAGAGCGCTTACTTTCTCGGTGAACTCTGCATCGCTAGGCAGCATGTGCGGGAGATCGGTATTCTGATCGGCGATATCCTCAATGTCGAAGAACTGGGCGCCGGGAATATGGGCTACAACAAACTCTTGTTTTGCATCTCGCCCTGATGTTGGCAGATGGAACGAGGCGTCAAGCACTACAAGATCTGGCCGAGACAGGTTCTCAGCTAGCCAGTTGGTCGTTACCAGTGGGGTTCCGGGCATTGATCAATCCTCCAGTTCTATGCGCACCCGGCGGTTTTGGCGGCCCTTTTTCTCCAGCTTGGAAATTCGGAGACGACCGATCTCGTTGCTGTGAGAGACATGGGTGCCACCGCAAGGTTGCAGGTCTACGTGTTCTCCAATTCTTATGAGGCGAACACGGCCACTGCCAGTCGGTGGTTTTACGCTCATGGTCTTGACGAGATCTGGGTTGGCGTTCAGCTCATCCTCTGTGATCCATTCAAAGGTAACTGGGTGATCCTCTTCCACCAGTGCCTGGAGTTTGGCGGTGAGTTCTTCCTTGTCCAGCGTGGCCTCGGGAATGTCGAAGTCAAGCCGTCCTGTGCCCTCTGAAATTTGCCCGCCAGTTACTGGGTAAGGCAACACAACGGACAGAAGGTGGAGGGCGGTGTGCACCCGCATGTGCTTGTAGCGGCGCTGCCAATCAAGATGCGCAATGAGCCTTTCACCAACCTGTGGCGGTGTTTCACACTCAGCCAGTTGATGTGCAATGACGTCCTTGGTCTCACCATATAAGGTATTGATGACCTTCAGCTTTCCGCCATTTTCCAGCTCGAAGCTGCCAGAATCGCCAGGTTGCCCTCCGCCGGTTGGGTAGAAACAGGTTCGATCGAGGATGACCAGACCGTTGTTTGAAACCGCGGTCACGGTCGCCTCGCAGGAACGCAGGTAAGGTTCATCTCGGAATAAAGGTTCTGTCATGGCTCACCTTGGCAAACGCTTTGAAATCACGAAGAGATTAACGGTTGACGTCAAGTGGTCAATGGAGATGGCTTCAACTGGGCTGTGGTTTGCCTCAAAGAATTGGCGAGAACAGTTTGGCGGCCTGACACAGAATACGGAAAACATAGCGGCGGCTTCTCAGTTCAGCGAGGCCGGTCTGGCGGGCGTGGTCAAAGTCTGTGCGCAACATACGTGCGGTGTCGTCAATCATCTTGGCTCCGGTGAACCAGAGAGTGATCTCGAAGTTGATGTTGAAGGACCGGTTGTCAAAGTTGACTGTACCGACACCTGCAAGCGCATCGTCCACCAGAATGACCTTCTGATGCAGGAAGCCTTTTTGATAGCGATAGACTTTGATGCCGTGGTTGATGAGGTCATCAGCATGGGCATAACTTGCGAGCCAGACCAGCCGGTGGTCCGCCTTTTCGGGCAGCAGAATACGCACATCGACACCGCGCAAGGCGGCTGCGTAGAGGGCCGTCAGTATCTCGATGCCTGGCACGAAGTAGGGACTGACAATCCAGAGGCGTTCGCGGGCACGGGAGATGGTCTCCATAAACGCGATGGCGCAATCCTCCAACGGATCTGCCGGGCCTGTGGGCATAACCAGAACCGGCTGATTGCCCGGCGTTTCCAGTTCATCTGGAAGAGCCAGATCAATGGGGGCGCCCGTGGCCCATTGCCAATCCTCGGCAAACGATAGGGCGGCAGCTATGGTGGCAGGTCCAGAAACGCGAACATGGGTATCGCGCCAGTGCCCAAACTTGGAGGAAAGCCCCAGATACTCCCGGCCGATGTTATGCCCGCCGACCCAACAGGTCTTGGCGTCTGTGACGACAACCTTGCGGTGATTGCGGTAGTTCAGACGCATGGGGCCCAACAGGCGGAGAAGTCTGTGGCGCTTGTTGAAGCCGCTCACCTTTATCCCCGCGCGCTGCAGGCGGCCCACATAGTCATATGACAAATTACGGGAGCCCACATCGTCATAAAGGAAGTACACAAGCACGCCCTGCCGGGCTTTCTCCACCATCGCATCGGCCAGCGCCTGACCGACTTCATCATCTTTGACAATGAAAAACTGAACGAGAACAAAGTGTTCAGCCTGCCTGATCCCATCAAGAATGGAGTTCAGCATGGCTTCTCCGTCGATCAGGAGCTTGCAGTCATTTCCCTTCAAAAATGGCAGGGGGGTAATGCGGTTGTGAACGGTCCACGCCTCGTTGGCTTCATAATCAATCAGAGCGCCGTGACGCTTGTTGATGTCTTGCTCAAAGGAGCTGAGGCCGCGCTGGATTTCGCCATAATCGTCAAAGCGTTTCCAAGCGAAAATGAGATACAGAAAAGCAGTGGGGAAGGGTAGGAAGAACAGAGAAAGCAGCCAAGCGATGGTGCCTGAGGACGTGCGGCCCCACATGATTTCTCGGGCTGCACACACCATGGACAGGCCGTACACAAACGCGGTGATAAAGGCAATAATCGTGACGGTGCTAAACAAGGTATCCATGCGATGCAACTCCTGACCGCATGGATAACACATTCATCGGTTTAGGAAAGATCCGAAACCTTGGGTTTTAGACTAAGCTTGCTCGGAGATGAACGGGACGGGAATATCTACCTTGCGTTCCATCCATTTTGGGACGGGCAGTTCCTTAGAGCGCAGGAATTCCGGGTTGAACAGCTTTGACTGATATCGGGTGCCGTAGTCACACAAAATGGTGACAATGGTCTTGCCGGGCCCCATTTCTTTTGCCAGTCGAATGGCTCCTGCGACATTGATGCCGGATGAGCCGCCAAGACACAGACCTTCATGCTCGAGAAGGTCAAATACGATCTCAAGTGCTTCTGCATCAGGGATCTGGAAGGGGATATCTACGGGTGCATTTTCCAGATTGGCGGTAATACGCCCCTGACCAATCCCCTCAGTGATGGAAGAGCCCTCGGACTTGAGTTCGCCATTCTTGTAGTAGTTGTAGATCGCCGCTCCCATGGGATCGGCAAGACCGATGGTGATGTCCTTGTTCTTGTCTTTAAGGCCTCTGCCTACGCCTGACAACGTGCCGCCTGTGCCAACGGCACAAATGAAACCGTCAATCTTTCCATCGGTTTGCGCGTAGATCTCTGGGGCGGTCGTGACAATATGGCCGTCTCGGTTGGCGGTGTTGTCAAACTGGTTGGCCCAGATCGCGCCATTGGGTTCTGTCTTGGCCAGTTCCTCTGCGATCCGGCCTGAAACCTTGATGTAGTTGTTGGGATTGCGATAGGGCACCGCAGGCACCTCGATGAGCTGTGCCCCTGCCAGGCGCAGCATATCTTTCTTTTCCTGACTCTGTGTTTCGGGAATAACAATGACGGTGCGAAAACCCAGTGCGTTGCCCACAAGGGTCAGGCCAATGCCGGTGTTTCCGGCGGTGCCTTCCACGATCACACCGCCCGGTCTCAATCTTCCGGAGTTAATTGCATCTTGAATGATGAAGAGGGCAGCGCGGTCCTTCACCGATTGTCCCGGGTTCATGAACTCTGCTTTTCCGTAGATATCGCAACCTGTTAGCTCGGATGCCTTGCGGAGTTTGATCAGGGGAGTGTTTCCAATGGCGTCAATCACTGAGCTTCGGGCGGTCATGAAAAGCCTCGTTTTACTGGCAATGGCTATAGAACTTTACTCAGAAGCTAAGGGTTTGTGCGATCAGGAACAAGCTACGCCCTGTCAAGATTAGAGTGATCTTGGAAATTTGAACTAATTAGGGTCTGGTTTTTAGGATCAAAATCTCTGAGAAAACAAAAAGAACCCCTGCGGCGAAACAGGGGTTCTATTGAGGAGAGGTCCGGTCTGTTGTTTTTATTAGTTGACCAGTGAGACTAGGGCCTTGCTCACTGTCTCTCCAATTTCACCCGCACGCACCATGAAGGACTGACGATGGATCGGGTGTGGGGCCTTTTCCTGAACGAATTCGACCTGAACGTTGGTTTGCGTCGTTTCATGCGTTTTTTGCGTTACAACGACTTTTTCTGCGTTCGTTTGCAGGCGGGCTTGGTCTTTCGCTACAGTCGGGGCAGTCTTTGCGAGTGGAACCTCAACCTGCATGACAGTTACAACAAGTGCACGGCCATCGGGGAGCAGGTGTGTTTCGTTTTCGTTGATCCGGGAATCGTACACGACCTCACCATGGTCATCGATTAACTCGACCCAGATTTGCTTTTCGTTATTAAGCTCCACTTCGCCGACCCAGATGGACAGTTCACTGTCCAGTGGGTCGTCGCTTCCACTGCCGGGGGCGGGGGCAAGGGTTACATCGAGGTAATCCTCCGGCATGGAATAGGTAACGGCGCGATCAGCCTTTGCGGCTTTGTTTGTTATGGTGGTGGCACTCGACGCCGAGGTGTATGCGGCTCCCAATCCCACTCCTGCCACCAGGAGAAAGGCGAGTGCGGCGGTACTCACAAAGCGCTTTGCTTTGATTGGGATCTGGTAGTTCAGATGGGTATTCAACACGTGACCCTCCGCAATTCTTATTTTTAACCGCTAAATTACCGCGGCTTTGCGTTAGGAGAAGCCTAAACAAGTCAGGAATGAAGGCTATAAGACCACGATTGTATAAATATCCCGTTTCGCGCTAGCGTTACTAAACGGTAACCGACGCAATTCTTAACAAATACCTAACGAAATGGATTTATTGCGGAAATTAGCCCGTAATTTCACGTTGTTGATTGTTTGGGATAACGGGGAAAGGCACCTCACGAAAACGTGATCGGCCAAAAACAGTCACAAATTTGTCTGCTGGGTCAAAAAAGTGGCTCCCCGGGCCGGATTCGAACCAGCGACCAAGCGGTTAACAGCCGCTTGCTCTACCACTGAGCTACCGGGGATTACCCAATCATTCTAGCGAATGATTATCTCCATCAAGGAGAGATGCAAACGGGGGAGTGGCTCCCCGGGCCGGATTCGAACCAGCGACCAAGCGGTTAACAGCCGCTTGCTCTACCACTGAGCTACCGGGGATCATTGCGCCTTGTGAGCGCGCCGTCGCCGTTTGCGTGAGGGGGTTTGTATAAAAGCCGGTTCGATTTGCCAAGCCCGTTTTTGCAAAAAATCGGGAGTTTGTGGACAGAACCAACACTTTTGTTGTGAGCGTAGGAAAGGGGCGTTCGAAAAGGGCAGAAAACCGCCATTTGCCAGCGCTGTGAATTATTTAGGTTGTGAAGAGATTGATTGACAAGCGGCATTTGCGCAGTGCTACTTAGTCCCTATCAAAGGCTTCCAGTTCTGTTGTGCAGTTGAGCGGCATTAAGCTCTGCGCGCCTCAGATGAAACGGGAATGCGGCATCACGGGTTAATTACCGTTAACTGACGTGTTGGTGAGCCGCAGCTGCCCCCGCAACTGTGAGCGATTTGGGTTCTTCACCATGTCACTGGCCTATCCGGCTGGGAAGACGAAGCAACCCGATAAGTCGCGAGCCAGGAGACCGGCTGGAGCTTCCATATCTCTTAACTGCTGTCGGGTGGACGGCAAGGAGCGCCAGACGATGATGAATTGCCGGTCGGGGCTTTGCCCTCGCGCCTTCGCGAATGCTTATATGGCCCTTTATAGAAAGGGCGGCTGATGAGCGATCTGAAAGTTTCTGAAGCTACGACAACCACGCGGCCGCGACACCTGCTGGTAACTGGCGGGGCGCGCTCTGGCAAAAGCAGCTATGCTGAAAGCTTGATCGAGCGATCGGGGCTGAGCAAGGTCTACATTGCCACGGGACAGGCTTTTGATGCCGAGATGCGCCAGCGTATTGAGCGGCATCAACGCGATCGGGGCGATGGGTGGACCACCATTGAAGAACCAATTGCCTTGAGTGATGTGTTGCTTCGTGAAGCGCGGCCTGATCGGGCGGTGCTGGTGGACTGCCTGACGCTGTGGCTCTCCAATCTCATGCTTGAAGATCGGGACACCAGCGATGCGGCGGCCCAGCTTGGTGCCAGCCTTGGCTTCCTGCGCGGGCCAGTGGTGTTTGTGACCAACGAAGTGGGGCAGGGTATTGTTCCCGAAAATCCGTTGGCGCGGCGCTTTCGCGATGAAGCCGGACGCCTCAATCAGCACATGGCCAGTCTTTGTGATCGGGTGGTGCTTGTTGCTGCCGGACAGCCTGTTCAGATCAAACCTTCCTTGCATCCGGAGATCCGTCTGTGACCTATTCCTTTTCTGCTGCCAAACCAAAGATCCCTGCCGTCATTGTGACCGGGTTTCTTGGGGCAGGCAAAACCACCCTCGTGCGCAACCTCTTACAGAACGCCGAGAACATGCGCATAGCGCTGATCGTCAATGAGTTTGGCGAAATGGGATTTGACGGGTCACTTGTAAATGGGTGCGCTGACCCGGACTGCAGCGCCGACGAAGTGGTGGAGCTGGCCAATGGCTGCATTTGCTGCACGGTGGCAGACGACTTTCTGCCAACCATGGAAATGCTCCTGAAGCGTGATCCTGCGCCGGATGCCATCCTAATTGAAACCTCTGGTCTTGCTCTGCCGCAACCATTGGTGCGGGCGTTCAACTGGCCAACGGTGAAGCCAGCGGTGAGCGTGGATGGTGTGGTGACCGTGGTTGATGCTGCGGCTCTTGCTGAAGGGCGCGTCGTGGGAGACGAGGCGGCATTGGATGCCCAGCGCAAGGCGGACGAGTCTTTGGACCATGAAAGCCCTGTTGAAGAGCTTTTTGAAGATCAGCTGAAATGCGCGGACCTTGTGGTGATCAACAAGGCGGATCTTGTTGATGAAGACGTGCTTGCCCGTATCAAGGAGAAACTGGGCCAGCGTTTGCGGCCTGCCGTCGAGATGGTGGCAGCGGAAAAGGGAAACCTGTCCTTGCAAGTGCTGCTGGGCCGGAATGCGCAGGCCGAAGACAACATGGAAGGCCGACAGGCGCATCATGAAACCCACCACCATCATCAGGATGATGATCACGACCACGACCACGACCATGATCACGAACATCATCACCATGACCACAGTCACGATGACTTTGTGAGCCATGTGGTGCGCGCGCCGACCTATGGCTCTCTCGGTTCAATTGAACAGAGCGTGGTCAAAGCCATGGCGGTGAAAGGTGTGCTGCGCATCAAAGGCTCGGTTGCGGTGGATGGCAAAAAGGCTCCTGCCATGGTGCAGGCGGTCGGCCCTCGTGTTGAGGCATGGTTTGCTGCGGGCACTGAAGGGGCGGGACAGTTGGTTGTCATCGGCCTTGCCGACTTCGATCAAGCGGCTGTTCTGGAGGCTCTTGGCGCACAGGAACTGGTCTAACCCATGCATATTCTCGCAGGTCAAGCGCGTGGGATAGACGAGCAGAACGAAGCGGTGGATCTGGAACAGGACCCCGCTGACATTCTGTTTCTTTCCGCGGCGGACACGGAGCTGGCACTGATGACTAGTGCCGTGCAGCAGTGCGCGCCTTGTTACAGTGTGCGGGCGGCCAGTTTTCTGGCGCTTACCCACCCCTATTCGGTGGATCTTTACTGTGAGCGGACTGTTCAGGGTTCAAGGCTTGTGGTGTTGCGCCTGCTGGGCGGGGCGCATTATTGGAACTATGGGCTGGAACAGCTGGAGATGCTGGCCAGACGCGGCGTGATCGACCTGGCTGTGATGCCGGGGGATGACAAGTGGGATGAGGTGCTGGCAGCCCGTTCCAGCTTGCCGGTTGGCGTTGTAAAGCGGCTGTGGCGCTACTTTGTTGAAGGTGGGCCCGCCAATGTGTCTGCAGCGCTTGAGTATGCTGCCAGCTTGAAGGGCTTGCTGCCGGGCCTTGATCCCAACATGGTTGCTGAGCCGCGTCCGCTCCCCAAGTGTGGCTACTACGCCTCTGGTATGGAGTTCCCAACTCTGCGGGAGATTACCGCGCGTTTTGATGGGGAACGACCGGTGGCCGCCTTGGTTTTCTACCGTGCGCTTTATCAAAGCGGAGCGCTGGCTCCTGCAGATGCGCTCATTTCAGCTTTGCAGGCTCAAGGGCTGAACGTGTTGCCGCTCTATGTGAGCAGCTTGAAGGATGCAGAATGCGCCGCTGTCGTGCAGCAGAGCTTTGATGCGGTGAAGCCAAGTGTTGTGCTCAACGCTACAGCGTTTGCACTGAGCAAGGCCGGTGCACAACACTTTGAGACCATTCTTGATGCGCCGGGAGCGCCTGTGCTGCAAGTGGTGTTCTCCTCTATCTCGCAAGGCAGCTGGGCTGAGAGCACGCAAGGGCTGTCGCCGCGGGACCTTGCCATGCATGTTGTGTTGCCCGAGGTGGATGGCCGCGTGCTGACCCGTGCTGTTTCTTTTAAAGAAGATGGCGAGAAGGACCCTTTGACCCAGTGGGCGCCGGTTCGGTTTGCGCCCAAAGACGACCGAATTACCTATGTGGCTGCGCTTGCGGCCAATTGGGCCAAGCTGTCAAAGCTGCCTGAAGGCAAGCGGCGCGTGGCGCTGGTACTTGCCAATTATCCCAATAAGGATGGTCGCTTGGCCAATGGGGTGGGGTTGGACACTCCGGCATCTTGTGCGGTGCTTCTGGCCGAGATGAAGGCGGCCGGTTATGACGTTGGGAGCGCGCCGCTCTCAAGTGCCGAACTGATGGCACTGCTTTCTGAAGGGCCAACCAATGCGCTGGAGGGACGCGGTGCCCGTAGAGCCGGTGAGACGCTGAGCCTTGAGGCTTACATGCGCTGCTTTGCTCAGCTTCCGATGGACGTGCAAAGGGCTGTTCGCGCGCGCTGGGGTGGCCCGGAGTGCGACCCCTATGTGGCGGGGGGCGAGTTCCGCTTGAGCCTGCATCGATTTGGCAATGTGGTGGTGGGCATTCAGCCAGCACGTGGTTACAACATCGATCCGAAAGCGACCTATCACCACCCGGATCTGGTGCCGCCGCACAATTATTTTGCCTGGTACTTTCATGTGCGTAGCGAGTTTGGTGCTGATGCCGTTGTGCATCTCGGCAAGCACGGCAATCTGGAATGGCTGCCGGGCAAGGCGCTGGCGCTCTCCGAAAGTTGCTTTCCCGAGGCGGTGCTGGGGCCGACGCCCAACATCTATCCGTTTATTGTGAACGATCCGGGAGAAGGGGCGCAAGCCAAGCGGCGCACGGCAGCGGTGATCATTGATCACCTGACGCCGCCGTTGGCGCGGGCGGAGAGCCATGGCGTTGCCAGTGAAATGGAAAACCTGCTGGATGAGTTCTATCAGGCCAGTGGGGTGGACACGCGCCGCTGCGACGTGCTTGCCAAGGAGCTGCTGGATTTGGCGGCCACCCACGGCCTTGATCTGGATATCGGCCTGACCAGCGACATGGACGAGGAAACACGTCTTGCCCGGCTTGATGCCCATCTGTGTGACCTGAAAGAACTCCAGATCCGGGATGGGCTGCATGTGTTTGGGCGCAAACCTGAAGGCCGGCCTTTCGACGAAATGAAGGTGGCATTGCTGCGGGTGCCAAGAGGGCAAAGCGCCAATGATCAGAGTCTGTTACGGGCGCTTTCAAAGGATCTGATTCAAACAGAGTTTGATCCGTTGTCCTGTGATTTTGCTGGGGCCTATACCGGGCCCAAACCGGATTTTCTGGCGAAGCTGAGCGGTGATCTTTGGCGGTCCAACGGGGATGCGGTGGAGCGGCTGGAGCTGCTTTGTCTGAAACTGGTCACGGGTGAGTTGCCAGTGCCAGAAGGGTGGCAGGCAACCTCTGCGGTGATGGAAGGTTTTGAGAAAGAGATTCTGCCAAGGCTTGCAAGCTCTTCTGAACGTGAGGTGAGGTCTGCGTTGCGGGCGCTGGGCGGCGGCTTTGTCGAGCCGGGGCCATCGGGTGCGCCCTCGCGTGGTCGACCGGACGTGTTGCCGACGGGGCGGAACTTCTATTCGGTGGATGTGCGCGGTGTTCCCACGCAGACCGCATGGCAGATCGGCGCTCGCAGTGCTGAAGCCTTGATGTTGCGCCACTTTCAGGATGAAGGCGAATGGCTGGATACGCTGGTGCTTTCCTGCTGGGGAACGGCGAACATGCGCACCGGCGGAGATGACATTGCCCAAGCGCTGGCGTTGATTGGCGCGCGGCCCATTTGGGAGCCCGGTTCAGGACGGGTGACCGGGTTTGAGGTGGTGCCTTTGTCGGAGCTGCAGCGCCCCCGTGTGGATGTGACGCTTCGGGTCTCCGGTTTCTTCCGTGATGCGTTCCCGCAGCTCATGCATCTGTTTGATCAGGCTGTGGGTGAAATTGCGCGGCTGGAGGAACCGGAAGAGGCCAACCCATTGGCCGCGCATGTGCGCAAGGATGCGCTCAAGTTGCGAGCCGAGGGACATGATGAGCAGAGCGCTTGGCAGCGTGCGGCTTTCCGTGTGTTTGGCTCCAAACCCGGCGCTTATGGGGCAGGCCTGCAGGCCTTGATTGATGAGGGCATCTGGTCAGACCGTGCAGACTTTGCGGAGGCGTTTGTGGCATGGGGCGGATATGCCTATGGCGTTGCAAGCGACGGCGTAAATGCGCCAGCGGAGCTTGAAAACCGTCTCGGCGCAGCAAGGGCCGTGGTGCATAACCAGGACAACCGGGAGCATGACCTTCTGGATTCCGATGACTACTACCAGTTTGAAGGCGGGCTTTCGGCCTCCATTGAGAGGTTCAGCGGAAAGGCGCCGACGGTTTACCACAACGACCATTCACGGCCAGAGCGGCCTGTCATCCGTACGCTGTCAGAAGAGATTGGGCGCGTGGTGCGGGGTCGGGCGGCAAACCCCAAGTGGATCGCGGGCGTGATGCGCCATGGTTACAAGGGGGCTTTCGAAATGGCTGCCACCCTTGACTACCTGTTTGCCTTTGGCGCGACCACCAACGCGGTGAAAGACCATCACTTTGACCAGTTGCATGAGGCTTACTTTGAAAACGATGAAGTGCTGGCATTCCTGCGCGAAAGCAATCCGGCTGCTCTGAGAGAGATGGCGCTGCGGTTTCAAGAGGCAATCGAACGCGGACTTTGGGTGCCACGACGCAACAGCGTGCATGTGAACCTTAAAGAGATAACGCGCGCCTGACGGCGATACAACACGAAGGGGAACCCCATGGCGGTGAACAAAGAAGACATGAGCGAAGCGGAGCTGGACGCCCGTCACGCTGAAAAGATGCGCAAGAAGAAAGCGGCGCGCGACAAGATCATGGAGACCAAGACCATCGAGAAAGGTCTGGTCATCGTGCATACGGGTAAGGGCAAGGGCAAATCTACCGCCGGGTTCGGTATGGTGTTTCGAACGCTGGGCCACGGTCATCGTGTGGGCGTGGTGCAGTTCGTCAAGGGGCGCATTGAAACGGGTGAGCGCATGGCGCTGGAGCGCTTTGGCGATCAGGTGACCATCAAGCGCATGGGCGAGGGCTTTACCTGGGAAACACAGGATCGCCAGCGAGACATCTCGGCCGCGCGGCAGGCCTGGGATGCCGCCAAGGAGCTGATCCTTTCAGGCGACCACAAGCTGGTATTGCTGGATGAGCTGAACATCGTGCTGCGCTATGACTACTTGCCGCTGGATGAAATCGTGCGCTTCTTACGTGATGAAAAGCCCGAGGACGTGCATGTGATCGTCACCGGTCGTAATGCCAAAGAGGAACTGATTGAGATCGCGGATCTGGTGACCGAGATGACGCAGATCAAGCATCCATTCCGCTCCGGGGTGAAGCCGCAGGAAGGCATTGAGTTCTGACGGGTTCGTGCCGAATGCAGTAAGTTTTCAAGCGACTTTGGGGAAGCTCCCATGGAGGAGCTTTCCTACTTGCTTGTTGTTCAGCGGTATTGAACTATTCTACCTTTAAAGCGGCAAGTGCAGCTGATCTTTAGTTTTCCAGGCTATTGCACATATTGTGTTATAGAACACAGTTGGCTAACCTCTCATCGTGGTAACACCATCCGAATTATTGGATTGAAGCCGTTCACTCCGTTGTCGGGCTGCCGGGCACACTCAACAAAATAACTGCTTTTACTGATGTCAGAGCAAAGGCTCTGCATGGCGAAAAACTGCGGAAACATGCGTTTTGTGACAGTTTTGTGCGCCTTAAGTAATCGTTGTCGAGCGGTGCTGCCCGCTTGATGTAAAAGGTTAAAATTCTAGTGGTTGATTCATCAGTTGGCAGAGCGCCGGAAGAATATTTCTCATTAAAATGGGGATATGCAACGATTTTGTTCCTGTGTGTGGTGCTGGGAACGTCTGCGTTGGCGGCCTATACTTCCCCGCAGACATGGTGGGGTGCGCTGGAAGAAAACGGGCCGGTTGAATTACTGAGTGTTGTATTGTGGCTGTGCGTGTCACTGGCCGTGTTGAGCCGGTGCAAGCTGGACACGATCGGAACGTCTGTCATGGTGACATTCGTGGCTTTTGCGGCGCGCGAGGCGGATCTGCACAAGGCATTTTCCTCCGACAGCTTCTTCAAGCTGCGGTTCTACACCTCTGGCGAGTTTGGGCTCGAACAAATGCTGTTTGGCATTGTCGCGGTCGTCCTGTTGGCGGTGATTGCCATTTCCGTCTTTGCCTTGTTTCGCTTCATATTCCTGCGTGGGGGCTGGCGTACAGCATTTGGTCAGGTGATGGTTGTGGGGGCGGGGTTGCTCCTTGCAACGAAAGCGGCGGACAGGCTGCCATCCATTCTGCGCGTGGACTATGACCTCCAGATCGGGCCAGAAATTGCGGCGGCTCTGCGGGCATTTGAGGAAACCGGCGAGCTGATGGTTTCCTTCCTGTTCCTTGTGGCTTTTGCCTGGTTCAACAAGACGGCAAGGTTTAATGGCCGGCCGCTCCGATCCGGCAAATAACCGGCTCTTTCTCACGGGCTTTCAGGAACAAGGTTGTGCTGGGCGAGGCTCGGCACAATCGAGCGAACTCAACGCCGGAATTATGGGTTCGCGTTTGCAGGCCTTTTGGAATAAGGCATTGAATATTCATGGCAGTTGTCAGACCATAGGCCTCCAACGAGGCGGGAAGACCCATGAAACTGTTTGATGCCAGACTGCGAAACATGAGTGAAAAGCATGCTGATCTTGTTCGGCGCTATGAACTGTGGCGAACCGTGATTGAGTTTCTTGCTGCGCTGCTGTTCGTCATCGGTAGCGTCTTGTTCTTTTTCGACAGTCTTGTTTTTGCCGGAACCTGGTTGTTTCTCCTCGGTTCCCTCCTGTTTGGGGTGCGCCCAACCATTCGCTTGCTGTTGGAATTGCATCTGACGCGCTTGCCGGTGCCACAAGAGTTCCGGCCTTATGGTGCTGAACCGGAAACACAAAGCTGATGGGTGCCTCAGGTAAACGCCAAGCAGCGGTGATGATCCAAGGCACGGGCTCCAATGTGGGCAAGAGCGTGATTGTGGCGGGCTTGGCACGCGTGTTCGCCCGCCGGGGCCTCAGGGTTCTCCCATTCAAACCGCAGAACATGTCCAACAATGCAGCCGTAACTGCCGAGGGCGGCGAGATTGGCCGCGCTCAGGCTCTGCAGGCCTTTGGTGCGCGAGTTGCGCCTTCCATACACATGAACCCGGTGCTCTTGAAGCCGGAGAGCGACAGCGGATCGCAGATCATCGTACAGGGCAAGCGCTTTGGGACCTTGAAAGCGCGTGAGTTCGGAAAGCAGAAGGGAACTTTGTTTCCCTATGTTCAAGAGAGCTTTGAGCATCTTGAGCGGGACGCCGACCTGATCCTGGTGGAGGGTGCAGGGTCTCCGGCAGAGATCAACTTGCGGGCTGGCGATATCGCAAACATGGGCTTTGCTGAGGCCCTGGATGTACCGGTGATCCTTGCTGGTGATATTGATCGAGGCGGGGTGATTGCCTCTGTCGTTGGCACATCTGTGGTGATTGAACCTTCTGAGCGCAGGCGCATAAAAGCGTTTTTTATCAATAAGTTTAGAGGTGACCCTTCACTTTTTGATTCCGGTTTGACAGAGATTGAAAACCGCAGTGGCTGGCCGAGCCTTGGTGTGGTGCCCTGGTTTCAAAAGGCGGGTGATCTGCCGGAAGAAGATGCGCTTGGCCTTGATGACAAGCGCGGGCAGGGAAAACTCAAAGTGGTGGTGCCGGTGATCAGCCGCATTGCCAACTTTGATGATCTTGATCCCCTTCGGCTTGAAGAGGATGTGACGCTCCGCCTGATCTATCCGGGCCAAGCACTGCCGGGGGATGCTGATCTTGTTTTGCTGCCGGGTACCAAGTCCACCATGGGGGATCTTGCATTCTTGCGGGCCCAAGGCTGGCACATAGACATTGCTGCCCATGTGCGCCGTGGAGGCCGGGTCCTCGGCATTTGTGGGGGCTATCAGATGCTTGGGCGGGCAATCAGTGATCCGAATGGCATTGAAGGGCCTGCGGGCACCATTGACGGGCTTGGCCTGCTTGATGTGGAGACAGTGCTTACAGCGGAGAAACAGGTGGTGGCTCAGACAGGTACGCACCTTTCTAGCGGTGAGGCGGTGTCGGGCTATGAGATCCATATTGGACGGACGGCAGGGCGCGATTGCGCGCGGCCATTCTTGATCCTGGGCGGTCACGAGGATGGCGCGCAATCTGCTGACGGGCAGGTTGCTGGCACATACTTGCATGGCCTGTTTGGTTCAGATGGTTTTCGCGCAGCGTTTTTGAAAGGCTTTGGTGCGCGCTCCACGCTTGGGTATTCGGCCAAGGTGGAGCTGGCGATGGAGGCACTGGCTGATCATCTGGAAGAGCATCTTGACTGCGACCGCATTCTTGAAATTGCTCGGTCCCGTGTGGGTTAGGAACGCTTCCAGACCAAGAACTGATTGTTGGCGGGCATGGCGTGATCGGCAACAAGGGTAAGGCCAATGGCCTCGGCAAGGGCGTTGACCGCTTCGAAATCACGAATGCCGCCGCCGGGAAACGTTTCCTTCAGCCAGCCATCAAATTGCTCGTTGCTTTGCGTTGTGAACGCGCCCTCGTATTTGTAGGGGCCATACAAAAACAGGTGGCCACCGGATTTCAACGTGCCATCGACACCTTGGAAGAATGCTTCGACCAGGTCCCAAGAGATCACATGGATGCAATTGCAGGCGTAGAGCGCGTCAAAGTGTTGCTTGAAGAGGTCGTTCTGAGTGCTCCAAGGCAGAGCGGAGATGTCAAGCGCGCGCGGGCTCATGAGGTTCTCTGGTTGCTCTTCCAGCTCGAAACGGGCGGAAATGCCCTGCAGGTGGTGAGGCAAGTCCGTGGGCTGCCAATTGATTGCTGGCATGGCCTTGGAAAAGTGGAGAGCGTGCTGGCCGGTGCCACTGGCAACTTCCAGAACTGTCGCCCCTTCTGGCAAATGCTTCAGAAGCTTCTCCAGAATGAAGCCCTTGTTGTTGTCGGCGGCTTTGTTAAATGGCAGCACGATTGGTTCCTCAAGCGGTTGGTGCGGCAGAGATCTTGCTGCCAAGATAAGCGCTTATGCGCTTGAAGCAATGGGCAGGAGACCTAACGCCAGTGCGGCTTGATGAAGGTTTTTGAGCCATCAACATAGAACTTGACGTGGTTAGAACGGAATGGACAGGGCCGCCAGAGCCAGCACCTGCACACCGCAGGCAAAGAACATGACCTTGAGCGCCTTGGTGATGTCTTCATGGCTGGCGGACTTGCGGCCCATTTCGTTCATGTAGGGATCGTCAACCGAGTAGCTTGCATAGTGACGCGGCCCTGCCAGTGCGATACCCAATGCGCCCGCCATGGCGGCTTCTGGCCAGCCGGCGTTGGGAGAGCGATGCAGCCCAGCGTCGCTCATCATCACGGAGAAGGCCTTTTTCGGCGCGGTGCCAACGGCAAAGGCGCCGACGCAGATGAGCAAGCCTGCAAGACGTGAGGCGGGCAGATTGACAAGGTCATCCAAACGGGCGCTGGCCCAGCCGAACTCCTGATAGCGCTCTGTCTTGTGGCCGATCATGCTGTCGGCGGTGTTGATGGCTTTGTAGGCCAAAA
Source organism: Pseudovibrio exalbescens (assembly GCF_028737195.1). GTDB lineage: Bacteria > Pseudomonadota > Alphaproteobacteria > Rhizobiales > Stappiaceae > Pseudovibrio > Pseudovibrio zosterae. Next base: position 175,908 of record NZ_JAQZAJ010000001.1, read on the forward strand.
TGCCCGGCAGTCCTAAAAGCGCGAACCAGAAAACGGGGGCAACCACGCCATCGGAGAAGTTTTCAGCGCATGATTCAATGGCGGCACGGGAGACGCCAGATTCGTCCAACGCCTGCGGGTTGCGGCCCACAATCCGTGAGACAGCGGCGCGCCCCGCCTCCAGCCCGTTGGTGCGCAGGGCATCGCGCACGGCGGCAACATGTTCGTAAAGGCTTTTCTGGGCGATAAGGATCGCGCCCAGCGCGGCGATGAGAACTTCGCCGAAGGGAATTTCTTCCAGCAGGTCTTGCAGGATATAGCCAATGGCAAGGGCACCCACAGTGAGAGAACCGGTAAGCAGCAGGCCATTGAGGCGGCGCACCTGAGACGACAGATCATTGGTGTTCAGGCGCTTGTCGGTCCAGTCAATCGCCTTGCCAATGACTGTGACCGGATGGGGGAACCGTTTCCAAAGCCAATCCGGGTCGCCCAGAAGGGCGTCCAGAAGCAACGCGAGCACCACGATCCAGAGCATATGGTCGAAGAAGATCATGTGGAGCGGTCCTCAAGGTTTGTAGCTGGTCAGGGCAGTTTCCAGGCGCTGCCAATGGGGTTCTGAAGCGGGGCGGCCCAGGCGCAGCCACGTCTTTGAATAGTCGAAGTGCCGCGTCCAGATGTGCTGGGCGGCCAAGTGGGCATGAAGGGCCTCGGCATCTACCCCAGAAATGAGCGAGAAGAGCGGCGTTCCTCCCTCGCGCACCATACCGCAGGATGCAACCAGTTTTTCAAGACGGTGTGCTCCCGCAACAAGCTTGTTCCGCATCTCCCGGCGCCAGATGTCATCTCCAAGCGCTGCCGTGCCGATCTTCAGCGCTGGGCCAGAGACAGCCCATGTGCCCAACCTTTCCTTCATGGCTTCACACAGAGGGTGAGAACCAATCATGAAGCCCAGACGCAAACCCGCCAAGCCATAGAATTTACCAAAGGAGCGCAGTACCACCACTGGCAGGTCGGTGAGGTGAGGGAGCAAGCTGGCCTTTTCCAGGCAATCGGCAAAGGCTTCATCGACAATGAGCAGACCGCCGCGCGCACTCAGCTGTTGTGCAGTGGCGAGCAGCGCCTCAGAACCATAGAGCGTGCCGGTGGGGTTGTTTGGGTTGACAACAACCGCCACGCGAGCTGCCTGCGGGAGGTGCTCAAGTGAGGGGGCTTTCATAACCGTGTGTCCGGCACTCGCCCAGCTTTCCTCATGGGAGGCGTAGGTGGGAGACAAAGTGGCTACGGTGGTGCGCTCGACCAGATAAGGGAGCTGCGAGATGAGGGCCTGTGTGCCCGGCGCCGCGACCATGGCAAGGTGGCTTGGAACCTCATAGGCGCGGCGTGCGGCGGCAATCAGGTCGCTTTCTGCCTTGGAGGTGGGAAGGCTGGCCCAGTCTGCCTGCGCAAGGTGGCCAGCGGTGGGATAGGCATGCGGGTTGATGCCGGTGGAAAGATCCATCCAGTCTTGTTCCGTCCCGCCGTAACGGGCGATGGCCTCGCTCAAATCACCGCCATGACGCATTGATAGTCTCCTTGTGGCCGACCCGTTGGGTTTAGCGCAAATACCGTTAAATCCCTAGCACGTAGCTTGTGATTGGCGGGGATTACCAGTGCTGGGAGGAAGGGGCAAAGGGGCCTTGGTCGCATTCCAGACTTGACCTCAAGGGGGGAATGGCTTCATAGAACATATAGAGAACAAAAAGCCGCTTTCGCCAAGACTGATGGAACCCAAAAGGCACCATGACCTCACGCCGACCGCAAAGACCGATGGATTTCGACCGGGAAGATCTGCTCAAGCAGCTTGGTGCCATTCGCCAGCAGCTCATTGAAGTGCGCACCACGTTGCGGCCGCGTTCCGGCCTTGCGCGCTGCGTTGACGGGGTGGTGGACGAGATCGATGAGCTGGCCTTGGTGCTGACGGGAAAGCGGGAGTATTTCCATGCGCCTGGCGCGGCGGCGCAGATGCGCGGCAAGTGATTGTTTGAAAGGCTGCGCTAAGCTTTCAGCGGGGTTTTGGTTGACAGGGAGGGCGTTAGACCTTTTCCTTGGCGTTGGCAGGTGGCCGAAAACCTGCCCAACAAAACAGGCCTTGCTGCTTGGAGGTTAGAGCGCTGGGCCAGACTCCGAAAAGGAGCGCGCAACGCCATGCCTCAAAGTTCCATTAGCGCACCGGTTGCCGCACTAGCGGTTGTGTGCAGCCCTCTTGTATCCGCCGCCCGCGAGCCAGGCCTGAGTGATGCCCACCGCGAGGCTGTGAAGCAAACGATCCTCAACTGGACGCAGGCTCTTCTCAAGAACGATTTTGATACATGGCGCGGCTATTGGTGTGAGGAAGCCCTTCAGATGGCACCGCACCTGAAAAGGCTGATTGGCCTTACAGCCATGGAGCTGATGTTTGAAAACAAGGCCCACTGTGACCATCGGCTCTTTGACCTTACCGATTGGGCCGTTACAGGGCGTGGAGAGCTTGCGATTGCTGCCAATCAACTGACATGGGCCGATGACTGCGGTGAAACTCAAACCGTGAAGCAGGTTATCGTGTTGCGCGGGAGAAAAGAGGATGGTTGGAAAGTGGTGGCTCTGTCCTTTGGTGAGGTGAAAGCGGGCAGCGGCTTTACCTTTTGAACACCACAACGGCGAAAACAGCCTCACGCCATGAACCTTGAGGGCGTCATCGGAGGACGCGCAGGGGCAGGTCGTCTGCTTTTGTTGCCCGATGATGAAGGGAACATGCCGTGATTTTTCGCCGGTTCAAGCAGTATGCCGCGGTCGCCACCGTCGGTGGCAGTATCATGGTGTACGCCGCTCTTGAAGGCCCCCCCCTCGTGACAATGGCGCTTGAATCTGTTGCTGTCGCCGGGCTTTTCGGTATGGCGCAAAATGTTTTACCGCAAGACGCTCAGGAGGATGGCCGCGAGATCCTGAAGGACATGCTTCACCTTGCCGCGCAGGTGGAGGGCGACGATGACGATGCGCTGGCGGACCTTGAAGCGCACGGCGAGAAGCTTGCCTTGTGGCTGGTGAGCAAAGAGGGGCGCAAGGCTGGCGGAAAACTGCTGCATTGCCTGAGTGCAAGCACCCAAAAACACCCAGAGACGTCACCCTAGAGCGATGGCATGCCACAAAGAGTGATTGACGCTGCGTAATCTGACGCCATAGTGTCAAACCATCCTGAAATACTCATGCAAATCTGCGTGAGGCAAAACAATGAAGAACATGGATGGCGCACACCAGACGGAACAGTCCAGCAGTATTGGTGTCTGGGTGGTCTTGCCAAAGGCGGCGAGCGAAAGCCTCTGTTTCCGAACGATCAGCAAGGGCGCGCGCGCTCGTGGCGGCTCAAGGCAGGGGTGAATCATGGATGTGAAAGCGCCCCTTGGCCCTGCGGTGCTCTGCGAGTGGTTTGCTGGCGTGTTCTTTAGGGAGTTGAGCCTGGAGCAGATGCAGATTTATGGGCGGGGCGGGTTCAAGGACCTTGCTGCTGAACTGGAAAAAGCCATCGGACTGCCAAGCGCTGGGCCGCTTGAGGAAATCAAGGGTGATATAAAGCGGTGGCAGCACTCCCCCTCAGCAGAGCTGGAGCTTGCAACGGACTTCGCATCACTGTTTCTGGCAAGCGGGCCGGGCGCGCCGTTGCCTTATGCGTCCTACTACACAACCAAGGGGCGGTGCCTGTTTGACGCGCCTCACGAACGCATGCTGGAACGGCTGGAGACGGCTGGCCTTGCCATGCTGGGAGAATGCAGGGAACCTGCAGACCATCTTTCCTTGCAGCTGAGCTATTTGGCGGAGCTTTATGCCTCAGATCAGCCCCTCGAAGCGCCGGGGGCGTTCATTGCCTCTGAGATGATGGAGTGGGTGCCGCTGTTCACGGGCGATGTTGCCCGCACGCCGACAAAGTTTGGCTTCCACAAGGCCAGCTTGAAGCTGCTGAATGCTTTCCTGAAGCAGGAAGTGTAAGCGATTGGGCAAGATGCGGCCTTTGGCGGAACGTTGTTCCGATTATGCCTTAGGTCAAAGCTTCTAGCAGAAAATTTTTCTAATAATCTGAGTTGGCCAATTGGATTCTTCGGTTATCTCTGAGTGCGGTTCGAAGCAATACGGGGTGCCTTTGAACATGCATGAGGTTTGCAAAATGAATATCGTAGAAACGGCTGACATGTGGGTCATAAGCGCAAAGAAACGCTTGTGTATTCACGATATCAAGGATGTGTCTCCGGGCCTTACTGCGCAGATCGAAGCAGAGATCGACCGGTTCGGTCTTGAGGTGGCTGGGCCTTGGGTGTTCATCTCTCACAACCTGCCAGAGAACGGGCGGGAGCTGTTTGACTGGGAGATGTGCCGACCAATCAGGAAACCGGCGCGGTATGACGGGGCGCTCACTGTGAGGCGGTTGGAGCCGGTGATGGCGGCCTCAACGCGCTATCAGGGCACCATGCAGGGCCTGTTTACCAAGGGCTACGGGCCGCTCTTGAAGGACATTTCGTTCTCGCGCCATGTGATCTCGGGTGAGAGCCGGGAGGTCTATCACAGTTGGAGCGGGCAAAAGGGGCCTTACCACGAAATCGAGATCCAGTTCGTGCTCTCCTACTAAACGGGCGATGGCGTACTGGGTGGCAACGGAGAGGAGATAAAGGGGCAGGGCCCCTTCATCTATCGTGATCAGTGACCTTTACAGGAAGGAAAAATCATCCTGATGCAAGTCAGCGATGTTTACATCTTTGAGGGTGATTGAACTGTCCCCATCGATTGTGATCACAGTATTGGCACCTTGATCTTCGGCTGCCGCGATGAGGGCAGTGAAGTCGGTGAACATTGAGCTGTCGATCTCAATCAAATCCTCGGAACCTGCTCCGGCGACAAAATCTGTAATCACATCGTGTCCAGCTTCGTCAGACGCAAACAGGAACGTGTCGTTGCCTTCACCGCCAGTCAAAGTATCGCTGCCAAGCCCGGCATCTATTATGTCGTTGCCGCCATTTCCGACAATGACATCGTCCGCGTTACCACCCAGAAGGCTTTCCGCAGAATCGCTTCCGATAACTTCGAGAGGCGCACTATCGAAAGTCTCAATGACAGGCGGCGTCTCTGACGGCTCATAGACTGTCCCATCCGGCCCAACGTAGTTGCCATCTGCATCTGGTGTGAAGATGTAAATTGAGCCTGAATCCTTCCCTTTGTCGTCGTCATACCTTGCGCTCACGACGACTACACCGTCTTCATTGATGGAGACTGATGAACCGAAAGCATCAAAAGGATCGCCATTGATACCATCAAACGCTCTCAGAACAATCTGCTTGTATCCATTGTTGTCATCGGGAACAAAGATCGAGGCTACATCATTGGAGCTTGCCACGATGACCCCTCCGGAGTTCACATCTAGGTCGTAATTGGCACTTGCAATTCCGCTAAGCTTGGTCACCGAATAATTGCCAACATCATCAGGCTTATAAACGTAGACCGACTGGTTTGTACCAACGACTATTGTACCGTCGTTCAGTGCCTCGCCATTACAGGCGATCGAACTTCCAGCCTCAGGCAAACGTAAGCGCATTTCAGCATACTGCCCTTCAGCGTTTGGTGTGAAAACCCGCGCCAGATTATTTGGGCCATCCTTTATGTATTGTGCCGAGGTTATGATAGTCCCGTTTTCATTCATGTCCATAAAGCCGCCGAAGCCGAGGTGTCCGCCGCGAAACGAAGAAACGAGCTTGGTTTCGATGTAGTCACCCTCACCATTTGGCGTGTAAACATAGATCTTGTCGGAGTTAGTAGACACCGCTATAACGCCTGCTTCGGTCATGGAAAGGCCGCGAACGCCAATAGCATCTCCCGTGCGGCCATCGGAAGGTGTTAGTTTTGTGGATGTATAACTGCCAGTTTCGTCAGGTATGAAAACGTAGATCGATCCAGAGGATACTCCATTAACCGTATCGCCACTCGCTGCTACAGCTATTGTCCCGGTGCTGTTTACTGCAGTGCGAACACCAAACCAGTCACTCGCTGCTCGGTCAGCCGCAATCAACTTGTTTTCTGTGTAGTCACCGTCGCTTGTTGGCGTGTATACGTAAATGGAACCTCTTTTTCCATCATCGCTCGGCGATCCAACAACAACAACGCCACTGTCGTTAATTTGCGCATCCCTGCCGAACATGTCGCCTGTAGTTGCGTCAGAGGCGACAATCTTGGCGGGGCTTGCTGCACTCTCACTCTCGCCTTGGATGGTCACGGTCACTGTTTCAGTGGAACTTGATCCATGATTGTCTGTCACAGTGTATGTGAATGTGTCGGTGGCCAGTTCTCCGTGATTCAAGGCATCGAACTTGCCGTTTGGATCATATGAAAACGTACCATCTTCTTTGATTGTCACCGTTCCAAGTGTGCCCGTGGTGTCAACTTGCAAACTGTGGCTATCGTTGGTGTCGGGGTCAGTGAAGCTAGGCGCAATGTTGATTGCTGTTTGTTCGTCTGTCTGCGGTGCTAAGGCCACCGCTACTGGACCATCGTTTCGGCCGGTCAGTGTTATTGTAACTGTGGAAGTTGAGCTTTCGCCAAAAGCGTCTGCTACTGTGTAGGAGAAAGTTTCGATCGCGGTCTCACCTGCTGCGAGATGGTCGAACGCGGTTCCGGGATCATATTGGAACATGTCATCTGATGTAACTATGCCCGTTCCAAGCATTCCTTCGGTGTTTAGAACAAGTGTGTGAAAGTCTGCCAGATCAAGGTCTTCAAAAAAAAACGCGGATTGTAGCTGCGCCATTCTCGTCTGTTTGAACTGCCACAGGATAGGTTTTAGGGGCGTTGTTTAGCATTGCCTAAACTCCAAGAGATTATTGCCGAGGCACCCTAAGGTTGCGTGGCTTGCGCGGAGCTTTACTTGAGTATGCAGGCATCACATGGAGAGGCAGTCCCGATAGCAGGCTGATCAGTTTTGCCGTTTAGTCATACGCCAAAGCTCAATGACCATAGGTCAGAGCATGACTGATTGATCAGCAAAAAATTAAGGGGAGAAGAGTGGAGGCCTCTGCCGGAATCGAACCGGCGTACACGGATTTGCAATCCGCTGCGTCACCACTCCGCCAAGAGGCCGCCGTTGTGGTGTGGAGTGGCTTTTCTGACATTTGGCGGAGATAGTCAAGCGTCCATCAGAAAATATCGCCCCAGAATTGTGAAAAACCTACGGGGCTCAGGGGTTTTACGGCGTTTGTTGCAGCGGTGTGACGTCGGGTTTTGTTATGGCGGCGATGGCTGCGAGGGCTTGCAAAAAACTTATCCCCCTAACTGGGGCGACAGGCACAGTGGAGGGCATCGGTTTCATTCTCAGCGGGGCTTGGTCATGTCTTCTTCTGCGCGCCTTGGTTTGCCTTTCATCGCGTCCTCTCAGGCGCAAAAGCATGTCACTCACAATGAGGCGCTGTTTCGGCTTGACCAACTGGTCTCCTGCGCGGTGGAACGGCGCGACCTGAGCGCGCCACCAAGCGCCCTGGAGGGGCAGGGCTTCATTGTGTCGGCCAATCCCGTGGATGCTTGGGCAGGGCGCGAGGGGCAGCTTGCTTTCTTTGTTGACGGGGCGTGGTCCCTGCTGGCCCCGGTCGAGGGCCAGCTGGTTTACATCGCCGCAGAAGAAGCGCTTGCCGTTTATGGCAGGGAAGGCTGGACGATCATCAGCGCGCCTGCGGGCCTTGGCGGCATTTTGAGCGTTGGTGGTGGCGGAGGAACCAATCTCGGGGTTGGGGGGGATGGGCCTGCGGAGCGGCTTCAGGTGTTCGGCAACAGCATTGTCGCAACGGCTCCCGCAGGGGCGCATTCGGGCTTCCATGTGGTGGAGGAGCTTCTCTCCGACCTTTCAGGCAGTGTGGTGGAGACGTCAATCCAGTTTCCGGACAGAGCCATCGTGCTTTGCGTTTCAACGCGCACCGTAACCGCGGTGAGCGGTGCATCCTCGTATGACTGTGGCATTAGCGGGGAGACATCCAAGTTCGGTGGTTCATTGGGCGCTGCAGAAGGCGCGACCAATGCAGGGGTGATTGGCCCACAAGCCGTCTACAGCCCCACACGGGTGAGACTGACGGCAAACGGCGGCAGCTTTACGGGCGGGGCCGTTCGCGTGGCGCTGCACTACTTTTTGCCGCAGGTGCCGCTAGCCTGACGGTCCGGCTGCGTCGCTCTGTCCTGCAGTGGTTACCGACGAAAGAGAGGGGCATATTGGTAAAAACGCTTCATTTTTGGCAGTGCGCGTGCTTGTATTTGCGTGCATGGGGCGATATGCACCTACCAGCTTATCCGATTTGAAAATGAGGACGTTATGGCCGACTACGTGCAGTCCAGAACCCGCATGGTCGATAATCAACTTCGCACCAATGACATTACAGATCTCCGCATTCTGGATGCTATGGGGGAAGTGCCTCGCGAGACTTTCGTGCCGGAAGAGCAGAAGTCCATCGCCTATATCGATGAAGACATCCCCATGAACGGTGCTGGCCTGCGCAAGATGCTGAAGCCGCACATTCTGGGCAAGCTGCTGCAGCTGGCAAGCATCGCAAAAGATGATGTGGTGCTGGTGGTTGGCGCTGGCACGGGCTACAGCGTGGCGATTGCGTCCAAGCTCTGCGATTCCGTGGTGGGCGTTGAGCAGGACGAGGCCATGGCCGCCGAAGCTTCTACCATTCTTGCCGATCTGGGCATCGAAAACGCTGCCGTGATCGATGGCGAGATGCGCCAGGGGTACGCCTCGGACGCGCCATACGATGTGATTGTGATCGACGGGTCGGTCGAATCGATTCCTTCTGCGCTTTTTGACCAGCTTAAAAACGATGGTCGTCTGGTGGCAATCGAGCAGTCTGGGCCAACAGGCGAGGCGAATATCTACTACAAGACACAGGAAACTGTGAGTTCTCGATTTGCCTTCAATGCCAGTGGCGCCCCTCTGCCGGGTTTCGAGAAGCCAAAGAGCTTTACATTTTAACGGAGTAGAATCTGCGGAGGGGACCAAAACCCGCAGATTTACAGTTAATGCTTTGTAAAGAAATCGCGACGCATCCTTGCGAAAGTCGTGGAGAAGCGGACATCCTGTAGTTTGCGTGAAGTCCGACTCGTGCAAATCAAGTACAAACAGTGTTCGACCTGTAAGTTTTGCCAAAAACTTCGCGATTGTTGCTCGTTCGCCTCAGCACTTGTTTTTTTTGCGGAATTCGAGTGTCCTCGGGTTCCAGACCGCGGATGTGAACAGTATACGTTGGTCGCAGGTGTTGGAATTAATTGGTTCGAGGCAGCGGTAAAGCGTTGCACCTGACTTGAGGCTGTAAAAGTGATTTCTAAACGACTTCTGGCGACAGTAGCAGGCGCGTGTTTGATGGTTTCGGCATCTGCCGTACATGCGCAATCCATTCGCGACGCACTGTCCGCTACATACCAAAACAATCCGACACTCAACGCCGCTCGCGCTCAGCTGCGTGGCGTAGATGAAAACGTACCTCAGGCTCTGGCCGGTTGGCGTCCATCCATCACCGGCTCTGCGGCTGTAGGCATGGTCAACCAGTCTGATCAGGGCTTCACGGGTGGCGGTTTCTCCGACACGACGGTCGCCGTTCAGGTGGTTCAGCCGTTGTTTCGCGGTTTCCGAACAGTGAACTCAACCCGGCAGGCGGAAGCGATTGTGCGGGCACAGCGGGAAGACCTGCGTGTGACCGAGCAGACCGCCTTGTTGCAGGCCGCAACGGCGTACATGGACGTGATCCGGGATACCGGTATCGTGGCGCTGCGCCGGAGTGACTTGAAGTTCCAGGAAGAGCTTGTGCGGGCCTCCAAGGACCGCTTCAGCGTGGGTGAGGGCACTCGTACAGATGTTGCGCAGGCGGAAGCCGGGCGCGCGCGTTCTCAGTCCGCTTTGAACACCGCACTGGCGAATCTGAATACAAGCCGCGCGGTTTTCCGTCAGGTGATTGGTGTCGATCCAAAGAACCTGAACCCACGTTCCAACGTTGCCAGCCTCTTGCCGAAGTCTGTGAGTCAGGCAATTGCGGTCGGTCAGGAAGAGCATCCTTCCATCATGTCGGCGCTTCACTTCGTTGATGCCGGTATCTTTGCGGTCAAGACTGCGGAAGGCACCTTGCTGCCAACGGTGAACGTGGAGGGTAATCTTTCAAGCAATTACCGCAGCTCCAATGGTCGTTCATTAGGTGGCAACGGCACCACCAATACGGCGTCCATCTTCGGCCGCGTGACTGTGCCAATCTATCAGCAGGGTACCGAGTACTCCGCGATCCGTCAGGCCAAGGAAGAACTCGGCCAGACCGAGATTCTGGTTGACGTGGCACGCGACACGGTGCGCGCGCAGGCGATCTCTTCTTGGGGCCAGCTGAACGCATCGGAAGCATCGATCACTGCAGCTCAGGCTGAAGTGGCTGCTGCGACGCTGGCATTGGAAGGTGTTGTTGAAGAGCAGCGCGTTGGTCAGCGGACCACACTTGATGTTCTCGACTCGCAGAGCGATCTGGTAGATGCGCGTGTGACCCTGATTACCGCACAGCGCGACAAGGTTGTGGCAGCCTACGCACTCCTAAGCTCTGTTGGCCGCCTGAACTACACCCACCTTGGGCTGACCGTGCCGCAGTATGATCCGCGAGAGCACTATAACGCGGTGCGTGACAAGTGGATCGGCTTACGTACGCCGGATGGCCGCTAAGGGCTAATTGATCTCAATTGAGATGAGGGGGGCGTAAGCTCCCCTTTTTCTTTTGGAAAACCTTGAGTAATCCTCGGGTTTTCTGTGGGCAGAGAAGCTTTGAACTCTGTCGCGTGGTGTTCATCAAGGGTCTATATCCCTTAATATTAATTGATGATTAATTGTTGGCGCTCGAGTCGTATGTTGCAACTTCGAGCCATGTTTTCTCACGGAACGAGGGGGATGCCATGGGAGAAGCTTCGAAGACCCAAGAGCCTTCCATGGAGGAGATTTTGAGCTCTATTCGAAAGATTATATCTGAAGAAGAGACAGACTCCGGAGCTGGTGATATGGATTTGGAAGAGGGCAAGGATCTGTCTCAGGACGATCTGGACAAGCTCTTTGATTCCCCGGGTGGTTTTGGTTCGGACGATGATGAACCGGAACAGGAAGTGGATTCGGTTGATGATGTTCTCGAGCTGACCGAAGACGCGGCTGTTGAGGAAGAAAAGCCGGAGATGGACCTGGTAAAGGGCATGCCGGAAACTGCGGATGATGATCGCGGTGATATTTCCTTCGACGGTGCGCCGGAAGTGGATGCCGACGACATTCTGGAAACCGTTGAGCAGAAGGTAGAGGCGGCTGCGCCAACACTGCTTTCTGAAAGCGCCAATCAGGCAGTTTCCTCTGCCTTCAATGGGTTGGCGAACACCGTGCTCTCTCAGAATGCACGAACCCTTGATGATCTTGTTGCGGATATGCTGCGGCCCATGCTGAAATCATGGCTGGATCAGCACCTTCCCGATATGGTAGAGCGTCTCGTGAAACAGGAGATCGAAAGGATCTCCCGCGGTCGCTAATCAGGCGAAAACGAAATGACCTGAAAGCGCTGCCGGCCGGTGGCGCTTTTTTATTGCGATGGGAGTTGGCTTTACCGGCTTACACCGGTTGACTTCGGAACTGGCTTCCGATTTACACCATGCAGACCCCGCAAGTGGAAGAAAAGAAGTATGCTGGATAAAACCTATGAGGCGGCCTCTGTTGAGCCGCGGATTTACGAGACCTGGGAAAATGCAGGTGCTTTCAAGGCCGGAGCAGGAGCAGACGACGGTGCTGCGACCTATTCCATCGTGATTCCGCCGCCCAATGTGACAGGCTCACTTCATATGGGCCACGCACTGAACAACACTCTTCAGGACATCATGGTTCGCTACCAGCGCATGCGCGGTCGCGACGTTCTGTGGCAGCCGGGTATGGACCACGCTGGCATTGCAACGCAGATGGTTGTTGAGCGTCAATTGGCTGCCAATGGCGAGCCTTCTCGCCGCGATCTGGGCCGTGAAGGTTTCATTGAACGCGTTTGGCAGTGGAAAGATGAATCCGGCGGGATGATCTTCAATCAGCTCAAGCGCCTTGGTGCGTCCTGTGACTGGTCCCGCGAGCGCTTCACCATGGATGAAGGCCTGTCCAAGGCTGTTCTGGAAGTCTTTGTTTCGCTTTACAAGGAAGGCCTGATTTACAAGGACAAGCGCCTTGTAAACTGGGATCCCAAGCTGCTGACCGCGATTTCCGATCTGGAAGTTGAGCAAAAGGACACGCAGGGCAACATGTGGCACTTCCGCTATCCATTGGCGGATGGCGTGACCTACCAGTTCCCGATTGCGTTTGATGAAGAGGGCAAGGCAACCGAGTTCGAGACGCGCGACTACATCGTGATCGCGACCACGCGTCCTGAGACCATGTTGGGTGATACGGCCGTTATCGTTCATCCCGATGATGAACGCTTCAAAGACCTGCAGGGCAAGGACATAATCCTGCCGCTGGTTGGCCGCCGTATTCCGATCATTCCTGATGACTATGTTGAGGTTGAAACCGGCACTGGTGCCATGAAGGTGACGCCTGCGCACGACTTCAACGATTTTGACATCGGCAAGCGCCATGACCTGCGCATGATCTCCATCATGGATCGTGAAGCCAACATCATTCTGGCGGAAAATGCCGACTTCCTTGAAGGCGTTGAGGCTTCTGACGATCTGAAGGCCACCATCGAGGCGCTGGATGGCGTTGAGCGTTTCGCTGCACGCAAGCGGATCGTTGAAATGCTGGAAGCCAAGGGGCTTCTGGATGAAGTTGTAGACCATGCGCATATGGTTCCGCACGGTGATCGCGGCGGTGTTCCAATTGAACCGATGCTGACCGATCAGTGGTATGTGGATGCAAAGACGCTGGCACAGCCTGCGATTGCGTCCGTTCGGGAAGGGCGAACCAAGTTCGTTCCGGCCAACTGGGACAAGACCTACTACGAGTGGATGGAGAACATTCAGCCTTGGTGTATTTCCCGCCAGCTTTGGTGGGGGCATCGCATCCCTGCATGGTATGGTCCTGAAGGCAAGGTCTTCGTTGAAAAGTCTGAAGAAGACGCTCTGAAAGCTGCTGAGAGCTTCTATGGCAAGCCTGTGGCGCTGATGGACATCAACGATGCACTTGCAGCCCATGAGGCTGGTGAAGGCGAGAAGGTGGCCCTTTACCGCGATGAGGACGTGCTTGACACTTGGTTCTCTTCTGCACTGTGGCCGTTTTCTACCCTCGGTTGGCCAGACAAGACCCCGGAACTGGCCCGGTACTATCCCACCTCAGTTCTGGTGACCGGTTTTGACATCATCTTCTTCTGGGTTGCCCGGATGATGATGATGGGCAACCACTACATGAAGACCGAGCCGTTCGACACGGTTTACATCCACGCCCTTGTCCGCGACGAGAAGGGGCAGAAGATGTCCAAGTCGAAGGGCAACGTCATGGATCCGCTGGAGCTGATCGATGAGTATGGCGCTGATGCGCTGCGCTTTACGCTGGCTGCAATGGCGGCGCAGGGCCGGGACATCAAGCTGGCAACCAGCCGTGTGGCGGGTTATCGCAACTTTGCAACCAAGCTCTGGAACGCCTGCCGCTTTGCGGAGATGAACGAATGCAAACGCGTTGAAGGTTTTGATCCGGCTCTGGCAAAGCAGACCGTGAACCGCTGGATCGTGACAGAGACCAGCCGCACGATCCGCGCGGTTACCGAAGCCATTGACACCTATCGCTTCAATGATGCGGCAGGTGCAGCTTATCGCTTCGTCTGGAATACCTTCTGTGACTGGTATCTGGAACTGGCCAAGCCGATCTTTGGCGGTGCTGACGAAGAAGCAAAGGCAGAAACCCGTGCTACAGCGGCTTGGGCGCGTGACGAGATCCTGAAGCTGTTGCACCCGTTCATGCCGTTCATTACCGAAGAGCTTTGGGCGCGCACGGTTGAAGCGGAAGGTTCTTCCCGTGAAGGGCTGCTGGCGCTGTCTCGTTGGCCTTCTGTTGTTGGCGAAGATGAGAACGCTGCTGCGGAAATCAACTGGCTGATCGACATGATCATGCAGATCCGCAGCGTTCGCTCCGAGATGAACGTTCCAGCAGGTGCGAAGGTGCCTGTGGTGCTTTCAGGTGCGTCTGAACTGACACAGAACCGCTTGAAGATCCATGAAGCTGCGATCATGAAGAACGCGCGTGCAGAGACTGTATCGGTTGCAGATGAAGCACCGAAGGGGTCTGCACAGATTGTGGTTGGTGAAGCCACGGTCTGTCTGCCGCTGGCGGGCGTGATTGATCTGGATGCCGAAAAGGCGCGTCTTGAAAAGGATCTGGGCAAGATCGATGGTGAGCTGATCAAGATCACCAAGAAGCTTGAAAACCCACGGTTCGTTGAAAAGGCCCCGGCAGAGGTTGTCCAGGGTGAAAAAGACCGCGTTGTGGAGCTGACTGAGCGCAAGGCCAAGACCACTGAGGCACTGGCCCGCTTGGCCGCGCTTGCCTAAGTCAAGCGGTTTGTTCCGATAGATAATAAGGGCGCCGGTAATTCCAGCGCCCTTTTTGTTTGGCCTGCTGTCAGGCTGCGGACCGGCCGTTGCCACGCTTTTCCCGCGTGGTTTCATCATTCCCTTGGGTAGCAGCGCCGTCCTCCAATGGATCGCCATACTCCATGCCTTGATTGGCATAGGTGGGGTAGGGCAAGCGATTGCTCGCACGCAGCTCCTGGACCGTATCTTCGGCAGCTTTTTTCAGTTTTACATCCAGCCCGGTATCCTTGGTGAAGTAGGCGGTGGTGGATGGGAAGGCGAAGCCTGAGCCGTTCTTCTCGACGATGAGGAAGATGGCAAAGAGGATGTCCTCCTGAATAGCCAAGAAGTCTTCATAGCCGGGCTTCAGGATGTTGGCGGCGATCTCCACATTCAAGGATGAATCGCCATAACCCACAAAGCGGACGCGGACCGTGCTTTCGAGAACCTGAGGGTGGGCGCAGATGTACTCGCGGATTTCCATTAGTATGTTGCGCAGCTGGTCCGGGCTTGTCTCGTAGCGAAGGCCGATTTCCTGAAGGAGGTACGTGCGATCGCGGCGGGAGTAGTTGATGATGCGCATTTTGGCCAAATCCGCATTGGCTACGGTGACGAGGGTTCGGTCTTTGGCGCGCACGCGCGTTGAACGCACGCCGATGTTTTCAACGGTACCGGAGAACTCGCCAAACTTACAGAATTCACCCACGCGAACCATTCTATCTGCATACAAGATGATTCCGCCGATCAGGTTCTCAATGGTGGGTTGAGCTGCCAGAGCAACTGCCAGACCACTGACGCCGAGGCCTGCAATGACGCCCAGAAGAGGGATGCCGAGACGGGTTGCACCATAAGCCAGCACGCCCATGACTGCGACCATGCCAATGGCTCGGAAGCCCGTGCGGATGATGCTTACATCCAGAGCTTCAAGGTACTTGGCCCGCTTTTGGGCGAGAACAAACTCCGAAATGGCGGAGATGAACTGATAAGTCAGGATGGCAATGAGGATCCATGAGACGGCTTCAATGGTCAGTTCCATCCCGATCATGACCGAACCGCCAATGTTGATTTCTTCAATGGCCGCGTATCTGAACGCTTGAACTGCGAGGAGAACCAAGACCGGCATGATCATGTAGAACAAGCGGCGGCGAATGGGGGTGCTCGGCGGGGTCAGACGGCGGTGTACGTAGCGAAGCCCTGCCAACACAAGGAATAGCCCCAGCCCCACAATGACAAGTGCGATCCACTGCCATGTGGTTTGCCCTTCATAAACTTCGAACAACCATGGTTCTCCGCCTTCTATGAAGGTGTACCAAGCTGGGGGAAGAAATTCACCGGGGCTTGTGGTGTAGAACGTGAAGAAGTCCGGGCTTGCGCTTTGAAGTGCTGGTAAGTCTTTGATCTGATTGTACTGTGTGACGATAAGAGCGACGGTTTCTGGCGCAAACAAGTATCCGCGATCCGGCACATTCGCCAGCGTGATCTGGGTGTGAGGCAGCGTCCACTTTTCTGGCAGCCCTTCCTGCAGGTAGTCATAGGTGCCTGCCTGCTCTCCGGGCACTTTGTCCGGGGCCGGAAGCGGGATGCGATCCAATACCTCCTTCATGAGCATGGCGTACTCAAGAGAGGTTTGATTCCTGGTGGCGGTGGGAAGCTGTGACCAGTCAAACACGCTCTTTGCCCGAGAAAAGAGCAGCTTTGCCAGATAAACCTGCTCATCAATCTGCTCTCTGCTCAGCGACGGTTCAGCGGTTTGCCGCAGGTGCTCTATGTTGGCCTCATAGGCCGAAATCACGAGATCATTTGCCGTTGCCATGACGGTAAGAAAGCTCTCCAGAGTGGCACGAGGAGAGCTGGTGTCCAAGGGAGCCAGAGGGTATTTTTTCAACCAATAGTCGGCGTCCAAAGGCAGAATATAGGCATCTGAGCGGTCTTCCAGTTGACTGCCCAGCTTGAGCGGCTGCGGACCTTGAACGGCGGTTGTCTCTTGAGCCAAACCCAGGCAGGTTCCCAAGTAAATCAAGAGGCTGGCAGCAAGCGTTGTACAGGCTGCAAAGACCCTAGCGCCTTGAGCAATTTTTGAGTTTGCCATGGGTGGCCCCCAGTGTTCGTTGTTTAGGGCCAGCATCCAAAACGATGGTTCTCAAATGCTTACCTCATCACCCCTGAAATGTTAGGGGTGGCGGGTATCCGGGCGGGGTGCCCGCCGTTCAGTTCACCAACAGGTAGATTGCAGCTGGCTTTTTGCTGAGATTTTGATTGCATTACTGAGTGATGGGGTTGTGCCACAGAGCTGGGAATAAACCGCGATCTTGGAAATTAGCCATAGCTTTGCCCAATTCCGACCTTTTCGAGCGGCTAATGGTTTGCTACAGCCTAGAGGCGATATCACTGCTGAATCACGAGTTTTCCGGATCAGGATAGAATGACGTTCAAAGTTTTGCGCCGCCGTTTATGTTCCACGGCCTTTGTGGCTCTTGCAGCTCTCGGTTTTGGGAGTGTTGTGACATTGGACGACGCGCGTGCCTCCAAAATAGAGAACCCGATTGCCGTTTTTAATGGCTTGGACAAGATCACTGGCCGGATCATTGATTTTGACGTCTACATTGGCGAGACCGTTCAGTTTGGTGCACTGCAGGTGACCCCGCGCGCTTGTTTCACCCGGCCTGAGACAGAAGCGGCAAAGACCACTGCTTTTATCGAGGTGGACGAGGTGACGCTGAACAATGAAGTGCAGCGAATTTTCACGGGCTGGATGTTTGCCGCGAACCCCGGTGTTCACGCCGTTGAGCACGGCGTCTACGATATTTGGCTGGTGAACTGTAAGCGATATTCGGAAGTGCCGCCTCCTGAGGGCTATAGCGGCCCCCCCGTGGCCGACGCGCCGGAGTATGATCCATTGGCAGGGGATGACTTCATAAGCTCCGGGAACATTCCAATTCCGCGTCCTAATCCATTCTTGTGATAAACAAAACCGGGCCAAGTGCCCGGTTTGTCGTTTGTGGTGGGTGCAAAGAGGATCAGTAGGGGCTGTCAATCAACTCCAGCGCCCGCGCACCAGTAATCTGGGATGGCTCTGAGAAGAAGTTGGCCGGCTCCTGAAGGGCTGTGTCCAGAAGCTCATTGTAGACATCGCGCGGGATCTCCAGCGCTCCGAACTGTTGCAGGTGATCGGTCACGAACTGGGTATCGAGCAGAGTGAAGCCACCTGCCTTCATACGAGCGACAAGATGAACAAGGGCGATCTTGGAGACATCACGCGCGGTTGAGAACATGCTCTCCCCAAAGAACACGCTGGCAAGGCACACGCCATAAAGCCCACCGACAAGCTTGTCGTTCTCATAGACTTCTACTGTGTGGCAGTAACCCATCTTGAAGAGTTCGCCGTACAGGCGGCGTATCTCTGCGTTGATCCAGGTGCGCTTGCGGCCGGGCGCAGGACTTGCGCAGCCGTCTATGACACCTTGAAAATCTTGAGAGGCGATGACCTTGAAGCGGTCAGATTTCACGGTGCGTCTCAGACGCTTAGGAACGTGAAACCCTTCGAGCGGGATGATCCCGCGTCTTTCGGGCTCGACCCAGAACAAATCCGGGTCGTCAGCCGATTCAGCCATAGGAAAAACGCCGCACGCATAGGCCTTTAGCAATACGTGAGGCGTGATTTCCAAATGCACATGATCGTGCCGGGCTGCCATGTGACCTCGTCGACTAGTTAAGCTATTAACTATTTGCTGTCTTCGAGGAACTTTTCAAGCCAATGGATGTCGTAGGCACCGTTTGCGATGTCCTGATTGTCCACGAGCTCAGAGAACAGCGGCACGGTTGACTGGATGCCATCCACTACGAACTCACCCAGACACCGGCGCAGTCGCATCATGCATTCCACACGGCTGCGGCCATGGACGATGAGCTTGCCGATCAGGCTGTCGTAGTGAGGTGGGATCTTGTAACCCTGATAGACGCCTGAATCCACGCGTACGCCCAGACCACCTGGTGGGTGGTAGTAGGTGATGGTGCCTGGAGAGGGCACAAAGGTGCGAGGGTTTTCAGCGTTGATGCGGCATTCGATGGCATGACCTTCGAAACGAACATCCTCCTGATTGATGGAGAGTGTTGCGCCAGAGGCAATGCGGATCTGTTCGATCACCAGATCGATGCCGGTCACCATTTCAGTTACCGGATGTTCCACCTGAAGACGGGTGTTCATTTCGATGAAATAGAACTCGCCGTTTTCATAGAGAAACTCGACGGTACCTGCGCCGCGGTATTTCAGCTTGCGCATTGCTGCGGCACAAATCTCACCGATTTCCTGGCGCTGAGCATCGTTGAGGGCAGGAGAAGGACATTCTTCAAAAACCTTCTGGTGGCGGCGCTGCAATGAGCAGTCGCGTTCACCGAGATGAATTGCGTTGCCATACCCGTCGCCCAGAACCTGAACTTCGATGTGACGTGGCTTGCCGAGATACTTCTCCATGTAAAGCGCGTCGTCACCGAAGGCAGCTTTTGCTTCGGAACGTGCAGTGGAGATGGCCGTGTCCAGCTCTTCTTCCGTGCGCGCCACTTTCATGCCGCGGCCACCGCCGCCTGCTGCAGCTTTTACCAGAACCGGGTAGCCGATTTCGCGGGCCAGCGCATGCACGTCATCTTCTGAGGTGATGCCGCCGTCTGAGCCAGGAACAACTGGAATGCCCAGTTCCTTCGCGGTGGTCTTGGCCTGAATCTTATCGCCCATAACCCGAATGTGTTCGGAGGTAGGGCCGATAAAGGTGATGCCGTGCGCTTCAAGAATTTCCGCAAAGCGGGCATTCTCGGAGAGGAAGCCATAGCCCGGGTGTACTGCATCGGCGCCAGTGATTTCACAGGCGGCCAGAATTGCAGGGATGTTCAGGTAACTGTCACGGGCCACAGGGGGCCCGATGCAAACACTCTCGTCAGCCAGTCGCACATGCATGGCGTCCTGGTCGGCTGTGGAGTGAACGGCAACGGTTTGAATGCCGAGCTCTTTACAGGCGCGCAGGATGCGAAGTGCGATCTCGCCGCGGTTTGCGATGAGAATCTTTGAAAACATAGCGTTTCGCCCGTTATTCGATGATGACGAGTGGTTCGCCGAACTCTACTGGCTGACCATCTTCAACCAGAATGGCTGTTACCTTACCGGACTTGGTTGCCGGAATCTGGTTCATGGTCTTCATGGCTTCGACGATCATGATGGTTTCGCCTTCGCGAACGGAGGAGCCAACCTCAACGAAATTGCGCGCGCCTGGCTCTGGAGCCATGTAGGCGGTGCCAACCATTGGGGAGGTGACTGCGCCAGGATGGTTCGCAGGATCTGCAGAAACAGCCACTTCAACCGGCGCTGCTGGTGCCGGAGCCGCAGCAGCTGCTGCTGGTGCCACGCTACGAGCTTCAACGGTGATCTGGCGTGCAACGCGTACACGTAGGTCTTTCTGTTCCAGTTCGATCTCTGTCAGATTGGTTTCATCCAGAAGAGTCGCAAGCTGACGGATCAGATCCTGGTCAAACTTTGTTTCTTTCGTCATCGTTTCTCATCGTCCAGTTCGTGACGTCCGGCTCTGCGTAAAGCCAAGGACCATTTAAATAGCATTCAGGCGCCGCACGAGGGGCGCCACTCTCAAATCAGCAGGCCGGTCAGTTTTAGGACAGCGTCATCCAATAGACCCATGATGCTCTGCTTTTACCCTGTGCTTTACTTTCCTCTCGCACTGCGAGCGCTACACGGGGCATGAACTCTCGTTGAAGTGGTCAGCAGGACTTTCCCGTGCCATTCCAGCTTCACTCAGTATCTTGGCTGCCAATTTGTGAGGGATATGCTGAACAACTAAGTCTTTCTTTAGGCAGTAACGGAATTAGTGCCTGAAAATACAACAGAGTCTGTGCCCAAGCCTACGGGGCGCGAATCAGCGCAACTCCCTCTTTAGGTCAACCTCGATTTCATGGGGCTGTTATAGAAGTTGATCGGACAGAGGAAAAGGGTTTTGTCTGTCCGATCATAAGCAAGAGCAATATTTCCCGCTAAAACTTGCGGAAAAAACACCTACGGGTTGTTCCTAGTCCCGTGCGTCTGCAATTTTTTCTTTCAAGGTCTCATAGCCAACTGCGCCAATGACAACCTCGTCGCCAATGACATAAGAGGGCGTGCCGCTCAGACCAAGCTGATTGGCGATCTCGAAAACCTCTTGGAAAGTAGCCTGTACTACACCGGATTCCATGGAGTTGGTGAGGTCAGTTTCGCTAATGCCAAGGGTGAGGGCAATCTGCATGGCTGTGTCGCCGGAAGCACGAGATTGCTGGGTGAGCAAGCTGGTGTGAAAGTCCTCGTACTTTTCTGGCGCCACATCGTTGACGGCGATGGCAACCTGAGCTGCCTCCATAGAAGGTTGGCCGAGAACCGGAAATTCCTTCAAAACGACGCGGAGGTTGCTGTCCTCTTCGATCAAACGAAGCATGTCACTCATGGCGCGCTTGCAGTAACCGCAGTTGTAGTCGAAGAACTCAACGAGGGTCACATCGCCTTCAGGGTTGCCCAGTACCACCTGATTTTCAGAGTTGAAGATGATGTCTGAAAGCGAGGCGACGGCTTCTTTCTTGGCCTCTTGTTCAGCGGCAACACGGCGCTTTTCAAGTTCAGTGAGAGCTTCCGTGATGATCTCCGGATTCTCAATGAGGTATTCGCGGATGATTTTTTCTACATCGGAGCGCGTCTCGACAGTCTCTTGAGCCTGCGACACGGTGGTGATTGCAACCAGGGCCGTGAAGGCAAGTCCCAAGGTTCTGCAAGTGGATTTCAGCATAGTTTCTCCTGTGCCCCCGCAACTGGCGAGCGGCCTCACTGGTTCAACGAATCTTCGAGTACCGATTATCTAAGTGCTCTGTCTACCTTATAAGACAGAATGTCATCAGCCTGCTGCCAAGACGGTGAACCGGTTTTCAATTGTTTTTGAGCGCGGGCCGCATAGCGTTGAGCCGCACGAACATCGCCGCGCGCCATCAAGCCCCTTGCTGTTGCCAGATCCGCCATGGCCGGACTGCCTGAGCGGGCATGGGCGATGGCGAGCTGCTGGTAGCCAACAGGGGAGTATGGGTCTTTCTGCAGTGCGGCTGTGAGCAACCGGCGTGCTTCCGGCAGGTAGTCCTTTCGCTCCGAAGCCACCATGGCAAAGCCGAGCCAAATCTCGAAATGCGGATTGCCCGGGAACATGGAGAGCGCCTTACGGAACGGGGCGACCGCCTGTTCCGGACGACCGCCTTCCAGCAGAGCTTGTCCCTTAAGCTCGTGGAAGTATGGGTTCTGCGGCATCTGTCTTATTAGCGCATCGATCTGCGGTATGGACTTATTCAAACCATCAGCGCGCATGGACGCGATTGCGCGGGCGTATTGCGCTGGCAAGGACTTGTCCTTGCGCGGATACTGCCGGTAGACGGTGTTGCGGTGACTGGTGAAAGCAAGAAGCTTGGCCCGGACCATGTCATGTTTGAACTGCAGGTGCTCCGGATCTTGTTTGTTGAAATACCTGCTGTTTTCAGCCTTCTCCTTGAGCGCGTTGAAGCGCTGGCGCGGCATCGGGTGACTGATGGCATAGGGATCGGCATGGCGTGCGGCAAACAGAGACTGATCTGCCATGCGCTCAAAGGTGGTGAGCATGCCCTTGGCGGATTGCTGGGTCCGCTCCAGATAACGCAGGGCTGCCTGATCGGCTGCGGATTCTTCTGAGCGGCGATAGGCCAGGAACGTGCGCTGACCAAGTGCGCCACTGCTCATGGCTGCTGCGGCACCGCCACCTGCCACGTTGGAGTTACCGGTTGAAGCCCCGGCAGCTGCGGCCCCCACACCGAGGATCATGCCAATTACGGAAATGATTTCCGCATTGGCGGCTGCCTGACGCATGCGCACAAGGTGATTGCCCGCAATGTGGCCTGTTTCGTGGGCGATCACGCCGATTACTTCTGAAGGCGTTTTAGCTTCCATGAGCACGCCAATGTTGATGAACATGCGGCGTGAGTCGGGAACAAAGGCGTTGAAGCTTTTGTCATTCACGAGAATGATGTCCACCTGACCTTGAGGCAGGCCAGCCACACGAAAAATGGGCTTGGCGTATTCGCGCAGCAGGTTCTCTGTTTCCGCATCGCGCACCAAAGGAAGTTTTCGGCTCTGAGCTTGAGCTGGGGCCACCAACAGGTGCGGAAGAAGAATGGCAGTGGCAGCTACTGTTGCAACAGACTTCCTTGCGACGGACGTAGCTGTAGCGCGACGAGACCTTGGCCGGTTAAGGTTCGAAAAGAATCGTTTCAGCAAGAGTGTGCCTTTCGACGTAGCGCAGCAAAACTAAGGCAGTTTATGTCGTAAATTCCCGAATAGTTCGTGTAACCCTAGAGCATCCAACGACGGCGGGATTTTGACAAAGCATAAATGAGATCAATCTGATCTCCAACAATACAGAGGTAATGGGACTTGGCAATTTTTAAACCGTCAAATCGGAGTGAGGTCGCCCCTTTTATTGCCATGGATGTGATGGCTGCGGCCAACAAGCTGGAAGCGGAGGGCGCACGCGTTCTGCATATGGAAGTGGGGCAGCCGGGAATGCCTGTCCCGGACCATGTTCGGGTGGCTGCAGAGGACGCATTGGCGAGTGGCAAGCTTGGCTATACGGAAGCGCGGGGAATGCCCATCTTGCGAAATGCGTTGATCAAGCACTACGCAGAGCACTATGGCGTGGACGTTGCAGATGAGCGGATTGTGGTGACCACCGGCTCCTCAGCCGGGTTCAATCTGGCTTTTCTGGCAGCATTCGATCCCGGAGACAGGGTTGCGTTAACGGCCCCCGGATATCCGGCATACCGCAATATCCTCAAAGCACTTGGTCTTATACCCGTTGAAATTGAGGTGGGACCCGAGACCCGCTGGGCACTCACGCCAGAGCACATCGAAAAGGCTCATGCAGAGGCGCCGTTGAAAGGGGTCTTGGTAGCAAGTCCCGCCAATCCGACAGGCACCATGATGACCCCCGAGGCCTTGAAGGACCTTGTTGAGGCGTGCGAGGCAAAAGGCATCTGGTTTATCTCCGATGAGATCTACCATGGCCTTTCCTATGAAGTGCAAGAGGAAACGGCACTCAGATTTTCTCAAAAAGCGATCATCATCAATAGCTTCTCCAAATACTACTGCATGACAGGCTGGCGTATCGGCTGGATGATCTTGCCAGAGGAGCTGGTCAGGCCCGTTGAGCGGATTGCCCAGAGCCTCTACATTTCTGCGCCGCAGCTTTCTCAGATTGCGGCAGCCGCCGCTTTTGAAGTGAAGGACGACCTTGAACGCGTCAAAGCGGTTTATCAGGAAAATCGCGCCATTCTGCTGGACGGGTTGGCAGCAGCCGGATTTGACGAGGTGATGCCTGTTGATGGGGCATTCTACGCCTATGTGGGCGTGCGTAAATTCTCCAATGACAGTCTCGATTTCTGCAAGCGCATGCTGGAAGAAATTTCTGTGGCCTCGACGCCAGGAGCGGATTTTGACCCGGCGCACGGTGCGGGATACATGCGTTTCTCATTTGCCGGACCGACTGAGGACATCAGGGAAGCCATGACACGCCTGAAGTCGTGGACGGCAAACTTCTGATTGCCAGCGCGTGATGGAAATAAAAAGGGCGGCACGAGGCCGCCCATTTTGTTTTGCGCTTCAATAGCTGCTTAGAAGAAGGAGCGGCGCTGCCACCAACCTGTGCGGCGCGGGGCATCCTTGTCCATTTCAACCGACTCGTCCGGGTTCAGCTTTTCGCTTGTCACCACAGGCTGAGCAGGGGCTGACTTGGCTGCAGGTTTAGCAGCCACGGGCTCTTCCTCTTCAGAGACGACTTCGGCCAAGATTGGCTCCTGAGCCTTAGAAGGGGTCGCCTCTTCCTTTTCTTCTTGGGCCTCAACAGGAGCTGCTTCGGCCTCGACAGCTTGTTCTTCGGCGATCGGAGCTTCCTCGCGAGGCGTCTCAGAACCTGCTTCAACACCTTGCGCTGTTTCTACGGTCTCAGTCTCAGCTGTTTTAGCAACTTCTTCCGCTTCTTCAGCCTTTAGAGCGCCTTCGTCATCTGAAAATGCAGAAGCCTCGGTATCAGCCACAGCCGCTTCTTCAAGCGGGGCTGCTGCTGCGGTTGGTGCTTCCTCAGACGCCGGCTCCTTGATTTCGATTATCTGAACACTTTTTGCTTCAGCCTCTGGAGAGGCTTGTGCAGCAGGTTCCTCAGCAGTGGCAGCACCTTTACTGGCATCAGTCTGTTCTGTGGTTTCTGCGGCCTTTTCAGCTTCCTCTGGACTGGCATCCACCTGTTCAGTTGCCTCAACGACTGCAGCGTCCTCGGCACCTTCAGAGTTTTCTGAGGATGCGTCATCGTTGCCATCTGCGGCTTCCAACTCGCCATCTTCTTTACGATTGCGGCGACTGCGGCGTCCACCGCGACGACCACGGCGACGGCGGCGACGACGGTCGTATCCGTCTTCATCTTCGGAGCCGTCTTCGTTGCCATCCTTTGCTTCGGTTGCTTCGGTTGCTTCGCCGTCTGCAGAGGCTTCTGAATCCGCTTCCTGCTCTTCGCTTGCCTCGGCCTCATCGCCTTCAGCTTGCACTTGATCCTGATCGCGTTTGTCACGGCGACGACGGCGACGACGACGACGGCGACCGGACTTTTCTTCGCGGTCTTCTTCTTCTTCGTTGGTTGCCTCTACTTCAGCTTCTTCGTCCGCTTCGATGTCTTCGTAGTCTTCAACAGGCGGCAGAGCATCCTGCTGAACGGACACTGGCATTACCTGCGGGCGAGGGGACACGGAGACCGGCTCTCCGCGTTCCAACGTGAAGTGCTCTCCGGTCACGCTGTCATCTGCCTGAACAGTGATGCGCGGTCCAAAACGCTGCTCAAGAGAAATGAGGTGATCGCGTTTGTGGTTCAGCACATAGAGCGCCACTTCAGTCGGCGTGCGGATAATCAGGTCATGGCTGGCATTGCGCAGCAGCTGCTCTTCAACAGAGCGCAGAATGTGCAGAGCCAGAGATTCCGTGGAGCGCACAATGCCGGAGCCGCGGCAATGCGGGCAAACCACGCTGGAGCTCTCAAGAACGCCGGTACGCAGACGCTGGCGTGACATTTCCAAAAGGCCGAAATGCGAAATGCGGCCAACCTGAATGCGGGCACGATCTGCCTTCAGGCATTCTTTCAGCTTGCGTTCAACGGCGCGGTTGTTGCGACCTTCTTCCATATCGATGAAGTCGATGACCACAAGGCCAGCAAGGTCGCGCAAGCGCAACTGACGTGCGATTTCCTCTGCCGCTTCCATGTTGGTGGCGAGGGCAGTGTCTTCAATGTTCTGTTCGCGGGTTGACTTGCCGGAGTTCACGTCGATGGAGACCAGAGCTTCAGTCTGGTTGATGACAATGTAACCGCCGGACTTCAGCGTAACCTCTGGCGAGAACATGGCATCGAGCTGTGCTTCAACGCCGAAGCGATTGAAGACAGGCACCACATCCCGGTAGGGCTGAACATTCTTGGAATGGCTCGGCATCAGCATCCGCATGAAGTTCTTGGCTTCACGGTAAGCTTCTTCGCCAGCGACCAGAACCTGATCGATGTCCTTGTTGTATAGGTCGCGAATGGATCGCTTGATTAGACTGCCTTCCTCGTAAACGAGGTTCGGTGCCGTGGTGGACAGTGTCAGTTCACGAACGTTTTCCCAAAGGCGCATGAGGTATTCGAAGTCGCGGCGGATTTCCGCCTTGGTGCGACTTGCACCTGCTGTGCGCAAGATCACGCCCATACCAACTGGCACGCCCAGATCCTGAGCGATTTCCTTCAAGCGCTTGCGGTCGGTCGGTTTGGTGATCTTTCTAGAGATCCCGCCACCGCGATCCGTGTTTGGCATCAGGACGGAATAGCGACCTGCCAGAGACAGGTAAGTGGTAAGAGCTGCACCCTTGTTGCCGCGCTCTTCCTTTACCACCTGAACCAGCAGAAGCTGACGGCGCTTGATAACTTCCTGAATCTTGTAGTTGTCGCGCAGACGGCGCGCACGCTCTGGAGCGATGTCGAAGTCGTCGTCACCGTCACTGTCGTTTGAGCTGATTTCTTCGGCGTCGTCGGATGAACGGGCTTCCTTTTCGTCACCACTGCGGCCTTTGCGCGAGCGACGGCGGCGGGAGCCACGGGAACGGCGACGGCGATCGCCGCGCGCCTGAGCCTGCTCAGCGTCACCATCTTCGTCGTCTTCGTCAGACGCTTCATCGTCGTCGCTGTCATCTGAATCATTTGAAGATGAGAGGGCTTCAGAGGAGCTGTCATCTTCAGCTGCATCAGCACTGTCGGAGGATGTCTCATCATCATCAGAAGAGTCAGACCCAGACTTTGCTGTCGGCGCGGACTGGCTTACTTCGTCTTCGTCAGACGTGGTATCGGTCGCTTCAGAATCGGAGCTGTCGTCATCATCATCGTAGGACGCACCTTCCGGCACGATTTCTTCGATGCTGTCCTCATCGTCATCATCTGGCGCATTCAGATCGCTGTCGTCATCCAGCGCGTCCTCATCCTCAGACATGTCCTCAGTGATGACGTCATCGTCCTGATCGCTACGCCGTGCAGCAGAGCGCTTACTCTCCTCGCGTTCTTTTTCTTCACGTTCCCGGCGTTCGCGCTCACGCTGATGGGCCGCAGCTTCTTCAGCAAGCTGGCGTTCCAATGCTTCGCGATCAGCCTTGGGGAGCTGGTAGTAGTCAGGATGGATTTCGCTGAAAGCCAGAAATCCGTGTCTGTTTCCCCCGTACTCAACGAATGCGGCCTGAAGAGAAGGTTCTACTCTTGTTACTTTGGCCAGATAAATATTGCCGCGCAGTTGTTTCCGGTTGGCAGCTTCAAAGTCGAATTCTTCAACCCGATTTCCGCGTACGACCGTCACCCGGGTCTCTTCCGGGTGGGTCGCGTCTATCAGCATCTTGTTTGCCATGAATGCAGTTCTCCACGACCCACCAGACTGGCCGGCGCAAACGGCGCTCGAGCCTTAACGTGCTGTTGTGGGTCGCTACTTTGTCGATGTTAAAAACTGAAGGGGAGGATCGGCGACGCGCTGCACTCAACAGACCGGTTGGCACGTCAAAACGAGCCCTGGTATCTGTCTTCAGTGTTTTCAAATTGGCGCGCATCTTGTGCAACCGTGTCCTCAAAGATCTCATTGGGTTGCCGATCAGACCAATGTCCTGACCCGCAAACTGGTTGGTGCCGAACGTTCCGCACCACCTACAGGGGTGTCCTGAATTCTGACGGGTCCAAAGGAAGGGCAGTGCCCTCGCTCCCCCGATCAGATCCGGGACTGTTATCTACAAGTTTTTGCAGGTCATTTGCCTGCAAACTTTCTAAATTCCATCTTGCCATCTGGCGGCTTGGTCCAATCCCCTTAGGTGCCTCAGAGTTATTCTTTCTGCCTAAGGTCTTGGATTCGCGGCCAAAGGATCACTTCCTTTTCCCATGCGCCAAGAGCGGTTTCAAGGTCTTGAATGCTCCTTAACGTGAGAATGATTGCTCCAAATTACGGGAGGCAATCAGAAACCTGACATGTTCTTTTACGATCAGGAGAGCCACTTGGCAAGATTGGGGAAATCGAACTCAAAGTTTGACACAGACCTTTTAGTAGGGTGTTAAGGAGCGAAAAGGCGGCTACCCGTTATTTTATCGAGGTTAGCCACATTTTTGCGATCTCTGAAAGTTAGGGTGCTGCCACTTTAAATCGGGCAGCCGCTAGAGGTGGACGTGTGCGGCTTGTGAGGAGGGGATTGTTGATCTCACGCCTAGCATCCAGAGGGTGTAGTGCAATAAACGGTGCCATTTTAAGGCAGACCATGCTTTTTTTGGCTCTATTATTGGCTTTTCTGACTGTTTTTTCCGGTGCGGCCGACGCGCTGGAGCCGCCGGAGCGCGCCAAGGTCGTCGACGCTCGGGTAGCCGGTGACAACGTGCGGACACGGTTCATTATCGATATGGATCGTGAGATCGCGTATCACGTTTCATTTATTGCCAATCCGAACCGAGTGATCATTGATCTGCCGGAAGTTGAGTTTGATTTCCCTGAGGAATTTGAAGCCGAGGGGCGGGGACTCGTGGAATCCTGGCGTTATGGACAGGTTTTTGTTGGTCGCTCTCGCGTCGTTCTAGACCTGACTGGCCCGGTGAACCTGGACAAGTCCTTCCTTCTGCCGGGCGTTCAAGATCAGCCTACGCGCCTTGTTTTGGATCTGGTTGAGGCGGATCAGGCCTCGTTTGAAAAACAGGCACAAGAATTCGCGCTTGGTATGCGGCCGCAGCACAGTGGAAAATCAGATCGGGCTGTAAAGACCGCCGCAGAGAAGTCCGATCGCCCGGTCATCGTGATTGATCCTGGGCATGGCGGTATCGACTCTGGCGCAGTAGGGGATAACGGGACGCTGGAAAAGACAATCGTCCTGCGGTTTGCCAAGTTTTTGAAAGAGAAGCTCGAAGAGGAAGGTAACTACACCATCCATCTGACGCGGGATGATGATCGATTCATTCCGCTTCGTGGCCGGGTTAATATCGCGCGTGAGCTTCAGGCCGACCTGTTTATTTCCGTTCACGCTGATTCCATTTTGCGCGGGGCGTCCACGACCCGAGGCGCGAGCATCTATACGCTGTCTGAACGGGCCTCTGACCGATTGGCCGAGGCGCTGGCTCAGCGCGAAAACCGGTCTGACCTTCTGGCGGGTGTTGATCTTTCCGAAGAGCCGGATGAAGTGGGAGATATTCTTGTGGATCTGGCGCGGCGTGAGGCGAAGAATTTTTCCATTCATTTCGCCCGGCTGGCGGTTGAGGAACTCAAGAGCGCCACAAAGCTGATCAATAATCCGCTTCGGTCTGCAGGATTTCAGGTCCTGAAAAGCTATGATATCCCCTCGGTTTTGATCGAGCTTGGGTTTCTTTCCAATTCGTTAGATGAGAAGATGCTAGGCTCTGATGAGTGGCGCGACAGGGTGTCATTTGCTTTGGTGCAGGCCATAAATTCTTTTTTCAAAGCGCGCATTGCACAGAATGTGCAGCAGGATTAAACAGTTGTGCGCTTTGTGCCGCAAAAGCAACGCCTCAGCATTGCCATATTAAGGCGCGATGAGGGGGCATGAAGCTGAACTCTAAAAGAGCGGTAGGTGGGGCCTGCAACTCGAAAAATGAGTAGACCCGCTGCTGAGGTCAGCTACAGAGACACGCACCAGACCACTGCGGGATTTGGAGACGAGCCCGAAAGATGAAGTTTTTAGTTAGAGCCTTCGGATATTTGTTTGGCGTAGCTGCAGTATTCGGCTTGATTGCTGCTGCTGGCCTATGGATTTATCTGAACAAAATGTCCGAAGATCTGCCCGACTTTACAGCGTTGCAGACTTATGAGCCGCCGGTAATGACCCGTGTCCATGCCACGGATGGCCAGCTGATGGATGAGTTTGCGCGTGAGCGTCGGCTTTTCCTGCCAATCCAGGCTATTCCTGATCGGTTGAAGCAGGCTTTCATTTCGGCAGAAGACAAGAATTTCTACCAGCATATGGGGATCGATCCTCAGGGCATTGCGCGCGCGATTGTGACCAACCTGCGCAACCGTGGCTCTGGTCGCCGTCTTGTTGGTGCGTCCACCATTACACAGCAGGTGGCAAAGAACTTCCTGCTGACCAGCGAAGTTTCCTATGAGCGCAAGATCAAGGAAGCATTGCTGGCGCTGCGTATGGAACAGACTTATTCCAAGGACCACATCCTTGAGCTTTACCTCAACGAGATCTACCTCGGTGTGGGCGCTTATGGTGTGGGGGCCGCATCCCTGATCCTCTTTGACAAGTCAGTTCATGAGCTGAACCTTGCGGAGATGGCTTACCTGGCCGCCGTGCCCAAAGGGCCGTCCAACTATCACCCGTTCCGCTACCGGGACCGCGCCATTGAGCGTCGTAACTGGGTGATCGACCGGATGGTTGAAAACGGCTATGTGGATCCGCAGGAAGCTGCAGAAGCCAAGGCGATGCCGCTCGAAGTGAAGCTGCGCGAAACGGGCACTCGTTTGAAGGGTGCAGAGTACTTCTCTGAGGCCGTACGCCGAGAGCTTGCCAGTCGCTATGGTGAAGAGCGGCTTTATGAAGGTGGTCTTTCTGTTCGCACCTCGCTTGACCCGAAACTGCAAATTCTGGCTCGCAGGGCGCTCAAGGAAGGCCTGTTGAAGTTTGACCGTTCTCGTGGCAAGTGGCGCGGTCCGCTCACAACGTTGGAAATTACCTCGAACGACTGGGGGCCAGAGCTCGCCAAGGTCGAGCGTCTGGACGATGTTCCAGAGTGGACAACCGCAATCGTACTTTCCACTTCCAATGAGAATGCCATCGTCGGCATTCGCCCTGAGACCGTTGCTGGTGGAAAGCTCTCTACCGAACGACTGCGCACTCGCCTTTCTCTGGAGGACATGAAGTGGGCACGAGTTGACGGTCGGGCACCGCGGAATGTTCAGGAAGTGCTGAAGCCGGGCGATGTGGTTTACGTCGAAAAGACCGGTGGTGACACCTATGAACTGCGCCAGGTGCCTGAAGTTTCCGGTGCACTTGTTGCCATGGATCCCAACTCGGGCCGTGTGCTGGCAATGGTTGGTGGTTTCAGCTTCGACCAGAGCGAGTTCAACCGCGCAACGCAGGCATGGCGTCAGCCGGGTTCGGTGTTCAAGCCATTCGTTTATGCAACTGCACTCGATAACGGCTATACGCCTTCTTCCGTGGTGCTGGATGCGCCGGTTGAAATCGAGCAGGGGCCTGGGCTTGGTGTTTGGCGTCCGCAGAACTATGGCGGCAAATTCTACGGCCCGTCCACGCTGCGCACCGGCATCGAGCTTTCGCGTAACGTGATGACCGTGCGTCTTGCTCAGGACATGACCATGGATCTCGTGGCGCAGTACGCCAAGAGTTTCGGTATTTATGACAACATGATGCCGGTACTTTCCATGTCTCTGGGTGCTGGTGAAACAACATTGATGCGCATGACCAATGCATATTCGATGATTGCCAACGGTGGTCGCCGTGTGCAGCCGACCCTGATTGACCGTATTCAGGATCGCTATGGACGTAACATTTACCGCAGTGATCAGCTTGTATGTGACGCCTGTGCCGTTTCTGACTGGACCAATCAGGAAGAGCCAGAGTTGATCGACACGCGTGAACGCGTTCTTGATCCAATGACGGCATACCAGATCACCTCCATGATGGAAGGTGTGGTCCAGCGCGGTACGGCAACATCCGTTAAGGCAGTTGGGCGTCCAGTTGCAGGCAAGACCGGTACGACCAACGATGAGAAAGATGCTTGGTTCGTGGGCTACACGCCTGAGCTGACTGTTGGTGTTTATGTTGGTTATGACACGCCCCGACGCATGGGGCGGGGTGCAACAGGTGGCCAGATTGCAGCGCCGATCTTTACGGCCTTCATGAAGGACGCTCTTGCGAACACACCGCCAATGGAGTTCAAGCTGCCTGCCGGTTTGCAGTTGATCCCGATCAACCGCCGTACTGGTCTTCGTGCCAATGCTGGCGAACCGGGCACCATTCTGGAAGCCTTCAAACCAGGTACAGTGCCTCCGGACAGTTATTCCGTGATTGGTTTTGAAGATGAGATTGGTACCTACAGAACCCTTTCTCCTTCTGCCGTGGAAGCGGTGACCGTGGGTACGGGCGGTCTTTATTAGGCCGAAAAACCACCAGACAAGATTGCAATGCACTTGGAGGGCGATTAATGTCGCCCTCCAGTCTTGTGAGCTAGACTCTAACTTCTTCAAATAAAACAGTGAGGTATCCGATGCGCGCCGAGATGGAGGCCATCGTTGACGAAATCAAGCAGGCCGTAAGCCTGCTGAGGAGGCATCTTTGACTGGGACACAGCGCTTGTCCGTCTAGATGAACTCAATGCTCTTTCCGAGAATCCGGACCTTTGGAATGACCCGAGCAATGCCCAGAAACTGATGCGTGAGCGTCAGCAGCTTGATGACAGCATTTCTGGTATCCGGAAGCTGCAGCAGGATCTCGCCGACAATCAGGAGCTGATTGAGATGGGTGAGATGGAAGATGACCAGTCGGTGATCGACGAAGCGGAAGCTGCTTTGAAAGAGATGCTGACCTCCGTCAACAAACTGCAGCTTCAGTCGCTCTTGTCCGGTGAAGCGGATGGAAACGACACCTATGTGGAAATCAACTCCGGTGCGGGCGGTACTGAAAGCCAGGACTGGGCCAGCATGTTGCTTCGCATGTATCGCCGTTGGGGCGAGCAGCAGGGCTACAAAGTCGAGTTGATGGAATACAACGACGGTGAAGAGGCTGGCATCAAGTCTGCAACGCTTCTGATCAAGGGCGAAAACGCGTACGGCTGGATGAAAACGGAAGCCGGTGTTCATCGTCTGGTGCGTATCTCGCCGTATGACAGCAATGCCCGCCGCCACACCAGCTTTGCGTCCGTCTGGGTATACCCGGTGGTTGATGACAGCATCAACATCGAGATCAACGAAAGCGAATGCCGGATTGATACATACCGGGCATCAGGTGCTGGCGGTCAGCACGTGAACACCACCGACTCCGCGGTACGTATTACACACTTGCCGACGGGCATCGTAGTGCAGTGTCAAAGCGAGCGATCTCAGCACAAGAACCGCGCTACGGCTTGGAACATGCTGCGAGCTCGCCTTTATGAAGCGGAGCTTCAGCGCCGCGAAGAAGAGGCGAACAAGGAAGCTGCTTCCAAGACTGACATCGGGTGGGGACACCAGATTCGGTCTTATGTCTTGCAGCCCTACCAGCTGGTCAAGGACTTGCGCACAGGTGTTGAAAGCACCGCGCCAGGGGATGTTCTCGATGGGGCTTTGACACCGTTCATGGAGGCAACGCTCGCGCAGCGCGCCTTTGGCACGGGTGAGAACGTCGTTGAAGACATCGAGTAAAGCTCGGTTGATCCTCAATAGATCCAAAAAAGGCCCCGCTTGGGGCCTTTTTTAGTTGGAAGGGATTAGCTTCCCAATATTCCTTCGAGGCGTTCTCCAGCCTGAATAAATGGCATCGGATCAACCGGCGCGTTGTTGATGCGGGTTTCATAATGCAGGTGCGGCCCTGTTGAGCGGCCGGTATTGCCGACTGCGCCAATCATGTCACCAGCATACACATTGTCGCCCTTGTCGACGAAGATCTTGTGCATGTGAGCAAAGCGCGTCGTCATGCCATTGCTGTGCTTGATTTCAACAGACTTGCCGTAACCGCCGCGATAACCGGAATAGGTGACCTTTCCATCCGCAGGGGCGCGGATGGGCGTACCTACGGTTGCCTTGAAGTCGACGCCGGTGTGCATGGCGGGGCGCTTCAGGAACGGGTCCATACGTGCGCCAAAACGGCTTGTGATGCGAGAAGTGGATAGGGGAGCGGCAAGTGGCAGTTCTTTGAGTTCAGCTTTAAGCCGATGACGCCATGCTAGAGCCTGCTCGGTCTTAGTGAGGAACGTGTCGAAGTCTGCGCCGGGCAGCGGCACATAAGGCCCACCAACTGAAGCCTGCTCAGCGGCAGGAACATCGACTTTCAATGAGCTTGCGACGCTTTTCATTGAGTTCAGGTCAGCCTGTGCGAAGGCGAGCACAGCTGCCAATACGGCCTTGCTCTCGTCGATCTGACCTTCGAGTTGAAGTTCCAGGCTGGAAAGCTCTTCCAGATCCTTCTCGACTTTTGGTGATGGTACCGCGGTTGGTGCCATGGCAGCGCTTGCTGCTGGCACACCAGAGGTGGTTGGCCGCAGACCGAGGAGAGCACTCGGGTTCTCAAGTGGTACGGGTTCACCACCAACAGAGTCTTGCAGACCATTTTCAGCGAAGGAGATAACGGAGGCCTGAACAGAACTCGGTTTATCACTGGAGGTCGGCTTGCGAATGGGGATCGGACTTTGCACGAGGGATGCGATTTCCATCCCACTGTCTTTGGCCAAAGCCAGAATGCGGGTGAGTTTGTTTTGGCGTTCCTGAAGCGCGGCCTGTCGGGAGCGGATATCCGTAAGGCTTTCACTTGCCCGGTGCTCTGTAATTTGTTGCTTTGAGTTTAGTGTCTCTATGCGGCCACGAAGACGCGTGATTTCATCTTCGTATGAGCGGCGCAGTTCGGTTTCCTTCATGACGGTGGTTGTCAGCATTTCGTCGCGCATCATGAGGTAGGCGGTAGCTGAAAAGTAACCGATGGAGAACACGAGGAGCGTGGTGCCAGCTATGACGGCGGTTGCCGGATGTAAGGTAAATGCCTTCTCTCCGCGAGGCGTTTTGAGAATGACGTAATGCGGAATCTTCTGCCCGACTCGCTTCTTTTTCCGTAGCGCAGAAAGCATTGATTATCCTTACAAACTAACTGGTATCACTGGCTCTTGACTGTTCTCCATTTAAAGGGGTTATGGTTAATAAAGGCTAACCTAGGGGTGTCTATCCGGTAAGACGGATGAGGGGGCGGTAGAATCCGGGCGTCAAACCAGCCTCTGAGCGTGCCCTGTCATTGAACGGCGGCTTGAGTGGTCCTTTGAAGTGTTCGCGAACAAGTTCATGGAACTTCGGTTCCGGTTTGATGCGTTCACGATCGCACATGAAGCGGAACCATTTTGCGCCAAAGGCCACGTGCCGTTTCTCATCTCTGTAGATGACTTCAAGCACCCGCGCCGTTTCCGGATCGCCGCTACTGCGCGCCTTCTCAATCATGGGCGGAGTAATGTCGAGGCCGCGCGCTTCCAGCACCAATGGTATGATTGCAAGGCGGGCGAGCAGGTCATGCTCGGTGGATTGGGCCGCTTGCCACAAGCCGTCATGCGCGGGCAGATCTCCATAGCTGGCACCAATCGAGGCCAGATGCTTTTCCAGCATGGTGAAGTGTTTGGCTTCTTCCAGTCCCACCTGAACCCAGTCATCAAAGAAAGAGCGCGGCATTGGTACGCGGCAAAACCGGCCCAAAAGGTCCCAGGTCAAATCAATGGCGTTGAGCTCAATGTGGGCGAGGGAGTGAAGCAGGGCCAGTTTGCCAGCTTTTCCACCCATGGCCCGCTTGGGCATATCGCGGGGCGGCAGCAACACCGGCTTGTCTGGTCTGCCCGGACGATTTGGCATGTCCTTGTCGAGGGCGGACCTGTGCAGGCCCAGCCCTCCGGAAAACCACTTTTGCGCCACCTCGTAAGCCAGTGAGGCTTTCTCACTAGGGTCGGTAGCTGCAACAATGGCGCGCGCCCCGGATTTCAGCGATTGAATGCTCTGCTCCGGAGCGGTTTTGAGTGTATGCGTCATGTACTTGATTACTAGAGAGATTTAACAGCTTCCAGCACGGCTTCAGCGTGTCCGGGAACCTTTACCTTACGCCAGATCTTGGAGAGGTTTCCATCTGCATCCACGAGGAACGTGGAGCGTTCCACACCCATGTACTTTTTCCCATACATATTTTTTTCGACCCAAACCCCATAGGCTTCGCAGGTTTTTGTTTCTGGATCTGAGGCCAACGTGATTGTCAGCTCATGTTTTGCCTTAAACTTGTCATGCTTGGCTGGTGTATCGGGCGAAATTCCGACAATTGTGGCACCTTGAGCTGCGAAGTCTTCTGCAAGTTGCGTGAAGGCGATTGCTTCTTTGGTGCAACCCGGTGTGTCATCTTTCGGGTAGAAGTAGACAACAACCGGTTTGCCTTTATGGTCAGCCAAGGTGATCGTTGCGCCGCCGTCCGTTTCCAGTGTGAAATCTGGTGCCGGGGCACCTTCGGTTAGAGCCTCAGTTGTCATCATGCATCTCCTCAAGAGGTGTTGATCGGGAGTAATCCTGATCGCGATTATTAGAAGTGTGTCATGCAGAAGTCAGCATGCACAACCTATCGTTAGCTGGTTATCATCTGGATCGATTCGAGTTTTTTTCAATCGGGCCGAAACAAGGAATTTAACGCTGTTAAAGAGGCTAGGCAGAAGGCGGGAAAGGATACAGCGCCAGAAAAAAGCCAGTTGGCGCCGACGGGCTCTCGTTGGCATTGGTGCGATCCTGATCGTCCTCGTGGTTGGGTTTGTTGTACGTGCCGCTTCCGGGCCAATCAATATGGCCTTTTTGGTGGAGTGGGCTCTGGGCCAGTTGGAAGACGGCCCAATCAACTTGCAGGTAGGGGCCGCGCGGTTGGATCTTTCATCCGGCGAAGCGGTCATCATTCTGGAAGAATCTGTGATTTCGGTTGCGGGCACCTCTTCAGCAGAGGTGTTGTTGCCGCGCACGGAGATCGATGTCAGCCTTGTCAGCTTGCTTACCGGCAACGTGGAGGTAACGGGGGTACGCCTTGACCGCCCAAGTGCTGATCTGTTTATCGGAGGCCGCAGCGCACCGCTGCCAAAACTGCAGAGCCAGGTCGTTGCCATCGACAAGTTCAGCATCCTGCTAGCGGAAGAACTCAGACGCCGTAACCTGCAAAGCGTCACGGTGACCAATGGCGCGGTGACGATCAGCAGCGCTACCGGCGAGTTCAACGCAGACGGAATTGATGCCGTTTTTGAAGTGCTTGACGAGGTTTCCTTTCAGATTGAGTCAAGTCTTTCGGGCGAACAGGGCCGTTGGTCTTGGAACATGCGGCGGAAGGTCTCTCCGGAGACGGGTGAGCGGTCCATTTCTGTCGAGATGGACGGTGTTGCCATCGGTGATCTGCTGCCCAGTAATGTGGACCTTCCGCTCGACAAGGGGCGGGGGACGCCGCTTTTCGCAAATGCCGAGGCTGTGTTGACGCCCGCGGGTTCCTTCAAGGAGGCCGAATTGCGGCTGCGAACCGGTCGTATTCGCGTGCATCTGACAGATGCGGATGTGAACCTCGACGAAGTATTCATCAGCTTGAAGGTGCTGCGAGACGAGCCTGAAATCCTGATCGGGCGTTCTTATTTCGTGCGTGGGCAAACGCGCGCTGTGTTTGGTGGTGTAGTCAATCCCCCAGCCTTTTCGGGCGCGCCTTGGACCTACTCACTTGGTTCGCGGGAGGTCGTCGTTGCGCCAAGCGACGTGAACGCACCGCCGACCATTTTCATTGACGCTTATGTCGATGGACGCATCGACATGAACCAGAAGACCCTATTCATTGATGCGGCGCGCCTGTTGGGCTTGAGTGCTGACATCAACGTGGCAGGGTCTTTGTACTTCGGGGATGATGGCCCCTGGCTGGCCTTGTCATTGGTTGCACCGCGGCTGACGGCAGCGCAGGTTCTGCAATTGTGGCCTGTTCCTGTGGTGGCAAAAACGCGTCATTGGTTGGTGGAGCACATAAAAGCCGGTGCCGTTGAGAACCTTCGGCTTGATTTAGGACTCGGGCCCGCTTCTTTTGATGGCAATCCGGACAACCGGGGCTGGGTTGGCGATGCCGTTACAGCCAGCTTTGACATCAACGATGCGGCGCTTGCCACTCTGGATAGCTTACCGATCGCTTCGAACCTGAGCGGCACTGGACGGATCGAGAATGAAACCCTGATTGTGGAAGCCAAAGACGGTGAGTTCCGCATGCAGGATGGCAAGATCATCCATGTCGATGAGGTAACTTACAAGACACTGAACCTTGCTTTGAGGCCTGAGCGGTCTCACGATCTGTCCTTGGTAATTGATGGGGCCGCTGCTGATCTTGGTGTGTTGGTCAATGCGGAGCCGTTCCGGGCGCTTGAGCGCCTCAAGCTCGTCCCCAGCGATTTGACTGGTGCTGGCAAGCTGAAGGTCGAGGCCGCGTTCCCGGTACAAGACGACATCAGCTTTGATGACGTCGTATGGCGGGCAGAGCTTGAGACCAAAGGGTTTTCCAGCAGCCGCGAGATTGGTGATCAGATTATCTCTGAGGCTGATCTGGTTGTTGTTGCAAACAAGGAGTCCGTTACCGTTCAAGGGGCCGGCAAGCTGAACGGCCTTCAGGCACAAATTGATCTTGAAAGCCCGATGGACGGCGTGGAAGGCCATTCACGGCAAGGCATTGTGCTTGATGCAACGGTTGATGCGCTTGCTGAGCAGGGGCTCGATCTTTCACAGTTCCTGAGCGGGCCACTTCAGATTGAGCTTTCAGAGGTTGATGGGACAAAGGTGTATCGTCTGAACCTGACGCGCACGACCATCAATCTGGACCCCGTTGGATGGACAAAGGCTTCTGGCGTGAAGGCAGAGGCCCGTTTTCGCATGTTGGAATCCGACAGCGGGCGCACCATTCATAACTTTGCGCTGCTATCGGACGGCGTGGAAATTCGCGGAAATGCTAAACTCAGCAATGATGGCGAGTTGGAAT
The DNA here is from genome assembly GCF_028737195.1 of Pseudovibrio exalbescens. Classification (GTDB taxonomy): domain Bacteria; phylum Pseudomonadota; class Alphaproteobacteria; order Rhizobiales; family Stappiaceae; genus Pseudovibrio; species Pseudovibrio zosterae. The sequence goes on from NZ_JAQZAJ010000001.1 coordinate 214,774, forward strand.
TTGCCGATTTCTCGCAGTTCAATCTGCGCCCGAATGATGAGGTTGAAGTCAGCATTCGCCATGATGCAAGGCGCGGATACGACGTTGATGTACGCGCCCAACGCCTTGACGGGCGCGGTATACTCAAACGCTTCAAGTCCGCAGGCACAGGTGAGGCCTCAAATGCCAGTTCAGGCGCGGATAGCAATGAACCCCTTCGGGTGAATGTTCAGCTTCGCAATGTCACTGGGTTTGGCGGTGTGTTGGCGAGCCAGCTGGACGGCACGATTTCTCTTCTGGGCGATACCCTTCAGAGCATGGATCTTTCGGGGCAGACCTCGCAGCGAAATCCGTTCAAGTTTGACCTCAAGCCGTCAGAGCGGGGCAAGCGCCTGTCTCTCAATGTACAGAATGTTGGGGAACTGTTGAAGTTTGCCGACCTGTTTGCCCGAATGCGCGGTGGTTTTGCGTTCGGTCAGGTGGATATGCCCGCAGAGCGGCAATGGCAAGGCAATGTCGTCATCAAGGATTTCTCGATTACGGAAGATCCAGCCATTCAGGCTTTGGCGAAGTCACGCCAGCGCAATTCAGCTTATCGCCGTGGCGAACCTGATTCAGCGATGTCGACTGTTGCCAGAAGTGGAGAGGCGTCCTTCAACCGCATGGGCATAGAGTTCAACCGCAATGGAGATATCCTGTATCTGACACGTGGTGTGCTCGCAGGTGCCATTATTGGCGGTACTGTTGAGGGGACAGCGAACCTCTCTTCCAAGCAGCTGGACATGACCGGTACCTTTGTACCTGCCTACAGCATCAACAACTTCCTCTCGAAAGTTCCGATCCTTGGACTGGCCCTCGGTGGAGGCTCCGGTGACGGTGGCTTGTTCGGTGTGACCTACAAAATGACGGGGAGCTTTGAGGATCCTAAGTTCACCATCAACCCGGTTTCAGCGATCGCACCCGGTATTTTCAGGAAGATCTTTGAGTTCCAATAGGTGAAGCGTTCAGAAAATGAGTCATGAAAAAAGGCCAGTCCATTGAGTGGACTGGCCTTTTTGTGATTCTGGGTTGCCGCTTGGCTTAGGCCGGGCGCATCAGAACGTGCTTTTTCTTGCCCAGCGACAGCTTGATGATGCCGTCCTCGGTAAGGTCCTGCATGGTCAGGACGCGCTTTTCGTTGGTCTCTACCGCATCGTTAATGCGCACTGCAGAGCCTTTCACGTTGCGGCGGACCTCACCATTCGACTGGCACAAGCCAGCTGTGACGTAGGCGGAGAGAAGCCCGATACCCGCTTCAAGATCGCCAGCCGGAACCTCGACGGTTGGCAGGCCTGCTGCGCTTTCACCTTCTTCAAAAGCTTTGCGAGCGGTCTCGGCAGCAGCTTCAGCGGCTTCACGGCCATGTAGCAGAGCTGTAGCCTCTGTCGCCAAAATCTTCTTGGCTTCGTTGATCTCAGCCCCTTCCAAGGCGGCGAGGCGGGAGATCTCGTCCATTGGAAGAATTGTGAAGAGCTTCAGGAAGCGCTCCACATCGCTGTCTTCCGTGTTGCGCCAGAACTGCCAATAGTCATAGGGAGACAGCATGTCCGCGTTGAGCCAAACAGCGCCATCGGCGGTCTTGCCCATCTTTGCCCCCGAAGCGGTTGTGAGCAGCGGTGTGGTGAGCGCAAAAAACTCCGTTTCGGTCATGCGGCGGCCGAGATCCACGCCGGAAAGAATGTTGCCCCACTGGTCAGAGCCGCCCATCTGCAGTCGGCAGCCTGTGCGGTTGAAGAGTTCCACGAAGTCATATCCCTGCAAGAGCATGTAGTTGAACTCGAGGAAGGAGAGGTGCTGCTCGCGTTCCAAGCGCAGGCGCACGCTGTCGCGCTGGATCATTTGGTTGACGGAGAAGTGTCGACCCACATCCCGCAGAAATTCCAGATAGTTCAGTTTCAACAACCATTCGGCGTTATCGAGCATTACAGCGTCGGTAGGACCATCACCAAATGTCAGGAACTTTTCGAAGACTGTTTTGATGCCAGCCTTGTTCGCCTCGATGGTTTCGTCAGAGAGCACCTTGCGGCTTTCGTCCTTGCCAGTTGGGTCGCCGACGCGTGTGGTGCCACCACCCATGAGGGTGATTGGACGGTGACCCGTCTTTTGGAACCAATAGAGCATCATGATCTGCACCAAAGAGCCCACATGCAGGCTGGTAGCGGTGCAGTCGAAGCCGATATAGGCGGTTACGGTTTCGCTTGCGAGGAGCTTGTCCAGCCCGTCGGCATCGGACAACTGGTGAATGAAGCCTCGCTCATCGAGGACCCGCATGAATTCGGATTTATAGTCGCTCATTTCCCAAACCTGTTTTGCAAAGACGTGACCAGCCTCCTCGGGCGTAAGTCGTTGTGCGTTCTATAAAGGAGAATGTTTTGGGTTGCATCCGTTTTTGCGGCCAGTCCAACGGTCTGCCCGGCAAAGCTTTCCCAATCTCGAAGAGTTTCCAAAATGAGATCTAGTATGTTTCAAAATGATAGAGGTTGGCTCCATATTGACCACGTTAAAATGACCAATTGTTTCTAATGGAAGCTCTGAAACTGATTCTGCGGAATTTGGGCTGTGAAAAAATGTTGAGGCAACTTCGAATTATTCGCCAGACTGAAGGGGGATGAGCCTGATATCCGGCATAATCTCAGGATAAATTGCAAGTTGCCGGAGCCGGCAAAAATAACGTTGTGCGCTTTGCAATTTATCTTTGAAATATCAGCGCTTTGGCGGTCTAGTTCAACTCATGTCGTGGCCGAAACTGCGCTTCAAGCGCTCGCCGCAAATCCAGACAAGGGGATACAAAATGAAAAAGAATTGGGCACTGGCAGCGACCGCTTTGGTAGCTCTGACTATTGCAGGTGGCGCTCAGGCAAAAGAGTGGACAAAGGTGCGGATTGCAACCGAAGCCTCTTACCCTCCGTTTGCATACACCACGCCTGCAGGTGAGTTGGCTGGCTTTGAGATCGAACTTGGCAATGCCATGTGCGAAGCAGCCAAGGTTGAATGCGAGTGGTTCCCAGTGGATTGGGAAGGCCTCATTCCTGGCCTGATCGCGAACAAGTATGATGCAATCATGGCTTCCATGTCTTCAACTGAAGAGCGCAAGCAATTCATCGACTTCTCCGAAAAGTACTATCAGACCCCTCCAGGGATCGCAGTTTTGAAAGACAGCGATATTGCGGAGGCAACGCCAGAGGCTCTTGATGGGCTGTACCTTGGTGTTCAGGTAGGTACGACCCACGCGATCTTTGCTGAAGAGAAGTTCGAAGGTTCTTCCATCACAACCTACCCAAGTGCAGACGAGTACAAGCTCGATCTTGAAGGGGGCCGTGTAGACGCGGTGATCGATGACGTTGTTGTGCTGTCTGACTGGCTGAAGTCTGAAGATGGTGCCTGCTGCAAGCTGCTTGGCACAATGGCACCAGTCCCTGAAATTCATGGTGAAGGCGTTGGCGTTGGTATGCGTCAGGGCGAGGCGGAGCTGAACGCACTGTTCTCCAAGGCCGTGAAGGACCTGCGTGAGAGCGGGAAGTATCAGGAAATCGCCGCGAAGTACTTCGATTTTGACGTATATGGCGAATGATCTGAAATTGCGCGTGTAGTCATTCTAAAAAGGCGGTGGGTGCACCGCCTTTTTTATTGGGTGCTGGCCATGAGGTGATTGAGTGCCAGCGCGCGCTTCTTCGTATCCTTGTTGCGCCCGAACATCTCCAAGATGCTGATCATTTCTGTCAGGTCCGGCACCCAAAGCTCAAAATGACCGGCGCAAAAGCGTTGCCGCGTTCTCGGGACCAAAATGTGCCACCCTTCCTTGGTGGCAACAGAAAAATCTCCCATGAACTCCAACGGGATCGGCGCTTCCAATTTCAGGAAAATTTTGGAGCGAAAACGGTCGGAGCACCGGTCAGCAACGTTGGGCAAATTGAGGCGCTGCTGCAATGCTACTGCATCTCGTTCGGACAACAGTACATCTACGTCTTTCAGTTGGACAGGAACGCCATGAAGGAGCAGCCCCGCGCCTCCGATGATCCACCAGGGATCCTGACAATGCTTGAGGAGGACAGGGAGGCGGGAAAAGGCTTCTATCTGTTCAGGGGCGAGCATCAGGTATTGTTTCCGCCTCGTTGGGAACTCGACCGAACTTCAGCAAATTCCCATGCGGATCGTGAATGTAGAACTCTTTCATGTTCCAAGGGCGCAGTTCAAAGCTCGATAGTCTGGGCTCTGAAGCCCCATCTTTTGAAAGGCCCGCTTTGGTGAACTCCTGGTAGAGGTTATCTATACCTTGGCCGCGGACATAGAGGCTGGAGTTGTTGCAGATTTCCTTATTGCGGCAGAGCCAGAAGTGGATCTCCCAGGTCTTGCGGCGCAGGATCAATGTGTTCTGATCCTCATAGATGACACGGTCGAAGCCAAGCATGCCTTGATAGAAGGTTTTGGTCTCGGAAAGATTTAAGGACGGTAAGTTGGGAAGGACTTCAATTTCCTGGTCAGCTGTCTGGTTCAATATGATTGCCCTTCTGCATGAATTTGTAGGTTGAATACCTTAGGCGCGCGTCGCGAAATTTGATAGGGCGCAGCAACAATAACACCCCAGGCCACGGAGGGCAGGGTGGGCAGAACATGATAGCAAGTAAAGAAAAACCCCGCTCCCTTCTCGAAGGGAAAGCGGGGTTGTTGTCGTATTCAGGTTGCTGGAGCGCTCGTCAGGTTTGGAAAGCTTGCTTAGGAAGCTTTGTGTGTGCAGCTCTCAGTTGAACCATTTTACTCAAGGCAGGAACACTGCCAAGCAATATACGTACTTGAATTTCTGTTTCTGCTGCCGTCGCACTAGAGGTTTCTTCGTGGTGAGCGTTTTAGTGCTCTAGCAGCTGACGTCGGTCTGGTGGTGTCATTCTCTAAACCTCCCGTCTTATAGATTTGATGTAAGTGGCCCAGACGGGGTTTCAAGGAACTGTAATATTTCGTGAACGAAAAAGTTCTGATCACATCCTTGAATGCTGTGGCGCACCTCATTTGAGGAGATTGCCTCTGCAGGGCAAAAAGTCAAAGACCTCCACCAAAGGTGGAGGTTTGAAACGCTTCGCTTGGACCACTAAAAGTGGTTTTGCTAGCGTTTAATAACTCATATTGAACAGGTCGGCGTAGTCGCTTGCCTTATCCTGCTTTTGTTGATTTTGGATATAGCGTCTAACGACCTGTTCTTGATAGCCCGTGGTCGAGACGAAATATCCCCGCGCCCAAAAATGATAGCCTTTGTAGCGCCGCTTCCTTGCATACTTATTTGCGACATAAAGCGCCGTCTTACCTTTCAAAAATCCCACAACATGCGAAACAGAATATTTCGGCGGGATCGAAATCAGCATGTGCACGTGGTCCGGCATCAATTCGCCTTCTTCAATCCGGCAACCTTTTTGCAGCGCCAACGTGACAAAGCGGTCTTTAAGCTCTCGCCGCAACTCACCATAAAGCCGTTTCGTTCGGTACTTACTCGAAAAGACAACGTGATATTTACAGTCCCAAGTACTGTGATTAAGGTGGTCCGTATCCATAAAAAACCTCCCTGCTTGCTTCTTTTAAAACCACGCCAATGGTCCAAGCAGGGAGGTCTCTTACTGAAAATGTAGAACGCGTCCAGTCCTCCACCGAAGGTGGAGGTTTACTTGGATGCAAGAAAAGCGGCTTAGACAAGCCGCTTTAAAGTCGATGCGGGTCAGTCAGCCCGGTCAGAAGCTGAAAACCTGAGTTGTTTCTTGCCTGAATCGTGTGACGCGTACGTGACGATTGTGCTCGTGGATCCATGCTTTTGGGCGAGCCGTCAAGGCGCTTTGGATTTGATCTCATTCGTGCGGTGAGAGCAAAACTGTCTTGCGGCATTGCCGACTTATCTCAGTGCTTTCATGTTGTTAGATGAATGCAGCGCCACCAACTGGCGACTTGATTTTGCCGCAGGCAGCAGGAGATGACTATGACACTTGAAATGCCCGTACTGGGTGCCGGTACGTTTCGTCTAAAAGGTGATGATGCCTATAACTCCGTGATCATGGCGCTTGAAGAGGGCTATCGTCATATCGATACGGCGCAGATCTATGAGAACGAAGAGGGTGTGGGGCGGGCTCTTTATGACAGTTCTGTTCCCCGTGAGGAAATCTTCTTGACCACGAAGGTCTGGATCGATCGTCTTTCCAAAGACGCCTTTCTTCCGAGCCTGCATGAAAGCTTGGCAAAGCTTCAAACTTCCTATGTGGACCTGTTATTGATCCATTGGCCGTTGAAGGACGATCGTGTTTCCATGACTGAGTACCTTGGTGAATTGAAGAAGGCGAAGGATCTCGGCTTGGCCCGCGAGATTGGGGTTTCCAACTTTACGGTTGCTCAGGTGGAGGAGGCCGTTAGCATCTTGGGCAAGGGTGTTCTCTTCACAAACCAAATCGAGGTGCATCCGTTCTTGCAAAACCGGAAGGTGAGGGAAGCAAGCGAGGCGCTTGGCCTCAAGGTGACCGGTTTCATGCCTCTGGCCGTCGGTGAAGCCATCACCAACCCAACAATTGTTGCGATCGCCGAAAAGCATGGGGCCACTGCTGCCCAGGTGACCCTTGCCTGGGTGCGCCAAAACGATATGGTGACCATTCCTTCTTCGACTAAACGCAAGAACCTTGAGGCCAACCTCAAGTCACTTGATTTGACACTAGATGCAGATGATTTGGCTCAGATTGCGGCTCTGGATGAGGGCAAGCGCATCGCCGATCCGGATTTTGCTCCTGAGTGGGACTAACCGGCCTGCCGGTGGGAAGCGCAATAAAAAAGGCCGGGCGATCTGCCCGGCCTTTCGATATCTAATCAATGGATGATTAGACGGAGTAGTACATGTCGAACTCAACTGGGTGTGGAGTCATTTCGTAGCGCATGACTTCTTCCATCTTCAGTTCGATGTAGGCATCAATCTGGTCGTCATCCATGACGCCGCCTGCCTTGAGGAAGTCACGGTCTGAATCCAGAGCGTCAAGAGCTTCACGCAGAGAGGCTGCAACGGTTGGGATCTCTGCGAGTTCTTCCGCTGGAAGATCGTAGAGGTTCTTGTCCATGGCGTCGCCTGGGTGAATCTTGTTCTTGATGCCGTCGAGGCCAGCCATGAGCAGAGCGGTGAACGCCAGGTATGGGTTGGCGGTCGGATCCGGGAAACGAACTTCCACGCGCTTTGCTTTTGGAGAGGACGTGAACGGGATACGGCAGGATGCAGAACGGTTACGAGAAGAGTATGCCAGCAGAACTGGAGCCTCGTAACCTGGAACCAGACGCTTGTAGGAGTTGGTGGAAGCGTTGGTGAAAGCGTTGACTGCCTTGGCGTGCTTCAGAACACCGCCAATGAAGTACAGGGCGTTTTCGGAAAGGTCTGCATACTGGTTGCCGGCGAAGGTTGGCTTGCTGTCCTCCCAGATGGAGAAGTGACAGTGCATGCCGGTGCCGTTGTCACCGAAGACTGGCTTCGGCATGAAGGTTGCGGTCTTGCCGTAAGCGTGCGCGACCTGATGAACCACGTACTTGTAGATCTGCATGTGGTCAGCCATGGAGGTCAGCGGCTGGAACTGCATGCCGAGTTCGTGCTGAGCTGCGGCCACTTCGTGGTGGTGCTTTTCAACGACGACACCCATTTCGGTCATCACGGTCAGCATTTCAGAACGGATGTCCTGACAGCTATCGATTGGTGGCACTGGGAAGTAGCCGCCCTTGGTCCGTGGACGGTGACCGAGGTTGCCGCTTTCGTACTCGCTGTCCATGTTGGACGGAAGTTCAGCGGAATCCAGCTTGAAGCCGGTGTTGTATGGGTCTGCGGAGAAGCGAACATCATCGAAAATGAAGAATTCCGCTTCAGGGCCAACAAACACGGTGTCACCGGCGCCGGATGCCTTCACATAAGCTTCAGCGCGCTTTGCGGTCATGCGTGGGTCGCGGTTGTAGCCTTCGCCGGAGATTGGGTCCAGAACGTCGCAGAAAATGGACATGGTGGACTGCGCGAAGAATGGGTCAACGTGCGCTGTATCCGGATCCGGCATCAGCATCATGTCGGACTCGTTGATGGCTTTCCAACCAGCAATGGAGGAGCCGTCAAACGCGACGCCTTCAGCAAACATGTCTTCGTTGACCTGAGAAACGTCCATTGTGACGTGCTGCATCTTACCGCGTGGATCGGTGAAACGCAGATCAACAAACTTGACGTCTTTTTCCTGGATTTCCTTCAGGACTTCGCTGGCCGTTGTCATAACGTCCTTACCCCTTGTTACGCTTCTAGTTTCGTTTGGATGAGCTCGCCCGTGGTTTGTTCTGGAGTGATGCGCGACCACTCAGCTCCTCCCTTGGGCGAAAGTTGAAAATTAGACTGCTTCTTCGCCTGTCTCGCCGGTACGAATGCGAATGGCTTCTTCGATGTTAGAAACAAAGATCTTGCCGTCACCAATGCGGCCGGTCTGAGCAGCGTCGCGAATGGCGTCGACTGCCTTTTCCACCAGATCATCGGTGAGCACGATCTCAACTTTTACCTTCGGGAGGAAGTCGACCACATATTCGGCGCCTCGGTAAAGTTCCGTGTGACCCTTCTGTCGGCCAAAGCCCTTGGCCTCAGTCACGGTGATACCCTGGAGGCCGACCTCCTGAAGCGCTTCTTTCACCTCATCAAGTTTGAAGGGCTTGATAATCGCTTCGATCTTTTTCATGGCCGTACATTCTCTCCGTTTTGTGGCTTCACCTGAACTGTTCTTTCACATTTTGTCCAGAGCGTGTTCAGGCGATCAGTGCCTAGGCAAAATCACTTTCTGCAATCGATGCTAACGTTGTTTGCAGGAAGTGTGCCAGTTTGGCGAGAGCTACGAAAAACGCTCGTTTATCGGGCAATTGGACGGTCTTGAACCAAGGGCTTCACCGTAGGCTTATTTGAAATTGATGATATTCTGTGCTCTGTGATTAAAAACTAATCACATTTACCGCTTAAATATCATGCGACGGCTTGGCGGCTAGCTCTTGCCGGGTGGTGGTTGTAAGGTAAAGGCAATCCACACGTAGGAGGGTATCATGCGTCTGATCTCACTCGATCACATTGTACTCACCGTGCATGACATGGATCGTGCCTGTGCCTTTTACAGAGAAGTCCTTGGTTTGGAAGAAGTCGTCTTCGGCGCGGGGCGGAAGGGCTTTCGGTTTGGCATGCAAAAAATCAATCTTCAACTTTCAGAGCATGCACCTTTGCCCAAGGCAGGACGAGAGACGCCGGGATCGGCGGACATCTGCTTGCTCGTCGACAATATTGAAGAGGCGATCGAGCATCTGAATGCAAATTCAGTGAAAATAGAGGAAGGGCCAGTCTACCGAACGGGTGCAAGATCGCCATTGCTTTCCATATATGTACGAGATCCTGATGGAAACCTGATCGAGCTGGCCCAGCCGCAAAATGTGGTGCTTGGGCAGCACACAGACTGAAAGGCACCTGAGAATGCATGAGCTCCTTGTACCGACTGAAATGGCAAAAGCCGATCGTCTGACCGTTGAGGGCGGCCGGTCGGGCCTGGAGCTTATGGAAAAGGCGGGGTTGGCGGTTGCCAATGCTGCTGGCCGACTTACCACCTACGAGCGCCGGGTGATCTTGTTGGCTGGTCCGGGAAACAATGGGGGGGATGCCTTTGTTGCTGCCCGGCACCTAAAGCAGCGTGGGTTCGTGGCCGAGGTGTTCTTGCTCGGACGTGCTGACAAGCTGAAAGGCGATGCGCTTGAAGCCTATCAATCATTGCGGTTGGATGTGACGCCTATTGCCGATCAAATGCCGCCACTTTCTGAGCTCGGGCCTTACGATCTGATCGTGGACGGTCTGTTTGGTGCTGGTCTTGATCGGCCGCTGGAAGGCGTGTCACTGGAACTGGTTGCGGCCATCAACGCAAGTGCGGCACGCGTTCTTGCCATCGATTTGCCGTCGGGCCTCGATGGCAGGACGGGTCAAGTGATGGGTGATGCCGTTAACGCAGATGCAACCATCACCTTCTTCAGAGGAAAGCCAGGTCACTACCTGTTTCCCGGACGCGGCCTTTGTGGCGCATTGAATATCTCCCAAATCGGCATTCAGGAGACCGTGTTTCCGGAAGTCGCTATTGATGCCTTTGTCAATACGCCGGAGTTATGGGCTGCCGCGCTTCCTGAGCCGCAGGTGGATGGGCACAAGTATAACCGCGGTCATCTTGTGATTTACAGCGGAGACGAGTTTCATACGGGGGCTGCCCGCCTTGCTGCGCTTGCCGGTCAGCGCGTCGGGGCAGGACTGACCACGGTGTTGGCACCTACGCCCGCCGCCCGCATTCATGCGATGCATCTCAGTTCGGTCATGGTGCGCCCCAGCGACAACCCGAAACAGTTCGAGGACCATCTCGGGGACATACGTTTGAATGCCGTTGTCATTGGGCCGGCGGCCGGAGTTGGCGAGGTAACCCGAAAGGCGGTTCACTTCAGCATCACACGTGATCGCCACGTGGTGCTGGATGCAGATGCGCTCACAGCGTTTGCCGGAGATAGTGAGGGCCTAGCAGGTCTGATCAAGGGCGCGCACGGGCAGCAGGTGCTTACACCGCACGAGGGAGAGTTTGCGCGCCTGTTTCCGGATATATCCGCAGATCGCTCCCTTTCGAAAATAGAGAAGGCCCGTGTTGCTGCAGAGCAGAGTGGGGCAATCGTTGTTTTGAAAGGCGCGGATACGGTCGTTGCTGCACCCGATGGCCGTGCGGCGGTCAATACAAATGGAACGCCGTGGCTGGCAACAGGCGGGTCGGGGGATGTCCTGGCCGGCATCATTGGTGGATTGTTGGCTCAAGGGGTTTCCGGTTTTGAGGCGGCAGCCATGGGCGTTTGGCTTCATGGCCGCGCGGCGGAGTTATGCGGACCGATGCTTGTGCCGGAGGAGCTTATTTCACAGCTGCCTGCAGCCTATGCATCTGCTCAGGTTTGAGACCCTTAAGTCGCGGGGACACTGTGATTTTCCATTTGTAAGACGCCATAACTGTCAAAAAAATGGGATAAAGTGAGAGATGCAGGAAAACTAAGCGGCTAAGGCGGTTGACTTCCTCGCGGCTAGCAATTAGTCAGCACCCAACGTTGCGGCTGTGGCGAAATTGGTAGACGCACCAGATTTAGGTTCTGGCGGGAGACCGTGGGGGTTCGAGTCCCTCCAGCCGCACCAAACCCCCGGTATTACGGTGTGCAACTCGACGACAACCGTACCCTATCGGAAACTTAAAAAGTTGAGGGCGTTGTCAAAGTTCGGTTGAAAGGCCTCCGGTTTTTGGGTGGTTTGTTGCAGAGGGCAGCGTGGTCCCTGCAAAATTTGTTTCCCCTAAAATGGATTGGTTCTTTCTCTGAGCCGAAGGCAAATCACAGCGGATTTGCTGAGTGCACGTTCTAGATTAAGGACGAAGACAAGTACCATGCAGGTAACAGAAACCCTGGCTGAAGGCCTGAAGCGCGAACTGAAGATCGAAATTCCAGCATCTGATCTGGCTACTCGCCTTGATGAATACCTTGTTGACATGAAAGACAAGGTTCGCATCAACGGTTTTCGCCCAGGTAAGGTTCCTCTCGCACACCTCAAGAAGCTTTATGGCCGTCAGGCCATGGCTGAGCTTTTGAGCAACCTGATCAACGAGACCTCCAACAAGGCCATCGAAGATCGCAGCGAAAAGCCAGCTCTGCAGCCTGAAATCGATCTGCCAGAAGAAGACGCTGAGCGCGTCCTTGCTGGCGAAGCAGATCTGAACTTCACCATGAAGTACGATATTCTGCCAGAATTCGAACTGATCGACTTCTCCACTCTGGAACTCGAGCGTCCGATCGTAGAAATCGCTGACGAAGAAGTTGACGAGCAGGTTAAGCAAATCGCAGAGAGCAACCGCTCTTTCGACGCTCGCGAAGAGGGTGCTGTTTCCGAAAACGGTGACCGCGTAACAATGTCTTACCTCGGTAAGATCGACGGCGAGCCATTCGAAGGTGGTGCTGACGAGAACGGCCAGTTGGTTCTGGGCTCCGGTCAGTTCATTCCGGGCTTTGAAGAGCAGCTCGTTGGCCTCAAGGTCGGCGATGAGAAGGTCGTTGAAGTGTCTTTCCCTGAGGAATATGGCGCACAGCACCTTGCCGGTAAGGCCGCGACCTTTGATGTTGTGATCAAGGAAATCGCAGCTCCGGGTGAACTGAGCATCGACGATGACATGGCGTCCAAGCTCGGTCTGGAGTCACTCGACAAGCTGAAGGAAATCATCCGCAGCCAGATCGAAAGCCAGTACGGTGCAGCGACCCGTCAGAAGGTAAAGCGTGCGCTCCTCGACAAGATGGACGAAGCTTACTCTTTCGATCTGCCGGAAAAGCTGGTGTCTACCGAGTTTGACGGCGTTTGGCGTCAGGTTCAGGCTGACATGGAGCAGACTGGCAAGAGCTTTGAAGACGAAGACACCACCGAAGAAGAAGCAAAGGCTGAGTACCAGCGTATTGCTGAGCGCCGCGTGCGCCTCGGTCTGGTTCTCTCCGAAGTTGGCGAAAAGAACAACATTCAGGTAACTGACGAAGAAGTTCAGCGCGCTCTTTACGACCGCGTACGTCAGTTCCCAGGTCAGGAACAGCAGGTCTTCGAATTCTACCAGAAGAACCCTCAGGCCTTGGCTTCCCTGCGCGCCCCAATCTATGAAGAGAAGGTTGTGGACTTCATTCTCGAGCTTGCGAAGATCACCGACAAGGTTGTCTCCAAGGAAGAGCTTCTGAAGCAGGACGAAGACGAAGCATAAGCTTCTGACTGTTGAAATCATGGAACGGAGGCTCCACATGCTGGGCCTCCGTTTTCTTTGGCAGCCTGCCTACTATGGGGGCTCCATCAATTTTCTGGGAGCGAATGCTGATTACCTGAACCGCTAGGTTCACGTCGGCTTTCAATCCCTTTAAGAACAAAGCGACATACCTTATGTTGGGTCTGTCGCTTTTTTCGACTCACAGAACGATTTCAAGTCCTGCCTTATTCGAAGGGGCAGGGGAGCTGCCGGGTGGCGGCTCTTGCAACACAATGGATGACGCATGACCGATCCTGTAGAGTACTTCACGAACAGTCTGGTGCCGATGGTTGTGGAGCAGACAAACCGGGGCGAGCGCGCCTACGATATCTTCTCCCGTTTGCTGAAAGAACGCATCATCTTTGTTACCGGGCCCGTCGAAGACACGATGGCCACTCTGATCTGTTCGCAGCTGCTCTATCTGGAAGCGGAAAATCCGAACAAGGAAATTGCGCTTTACATCAATTCCCCGGGTGGGATTGTGACTTCCGGTCTGGCTATTTATGACACAATGCAGTTCATCAAGCCGAAGGTGACCACTCTTTGCATTGGTCAGGCTGCCAGCATGGGTTCATTGCTCCTGGCAGGTGGTGAAAAGGGAATGCGCTTCTCGCTGCCAAACAGCCGCGTCATGGTTCACCAGCCTTCTGGCGGTTTCCGTGGTCAGGCCTCCGATATCATGCTGCATGCACAAGAGATCCTCAAATTGAAGCGTCGCCTCAATGAGATCTACGTGGAGCATACCGGTCAGACATTGGAAGCTGTAGAAGAAGCGTTGGAGCGCGATAACTTCATGACAGCGAATGAGGCTCAACAGTTTGGTCTCATCGACAAGGTCATTGAGAACCGCGACAGCCTTGCCAAGTCCGAGGAAGAATAAGCACCGAGTTTGATCGTGGCACATTCTTTGCTGCAATTCGTCAACACCTAAATGAGGTGTCTCAGAATGGCCTTAAAGGATTGTTGATTTTTACGGTCAAACTATCGGTTAATTGATCGTTGCGTTAGGGTTTCTGAATGTTCTTACTGGATCGATGCGGTGAAACAAGCTAAGTCAGTAAGAACACGCCGTTTACCCATCAATGGCCGGCGATCGAATAAAGTTCAAGAAGGGGACTGGGTCCTCGAAACTATGCGGGGTTATAACTCATGAGCAAAGCTAGCGGCAGCGACAGCAAGAACACGCTTTACTGCTCGTTTTGCGGAAAGAGCCAGCATGAAGTTAGAAAGCTCATCGCCGGGCCAACCGTCTTCATCTGCGATGAATGTGTCGAGCTGTGCATGGACATCATTCGGGAAGAAAACAAATCTTCCTTGGTGAAGACCCGCGACGGAATTCCAACTCCCCAGGAAATCAGTGGTGTGCTTGATGATTATGTGATCGGCCAGAGCCGTGCCAAAAAGGTACTGTCTGTGGCTGTTCATAACCACTACAAGCGTTTGAACCATGCGGCGAAGAACAACGATGTTGAACTCGCCAAGTCAAACATTCTTCTGGTTGGGCCAACTGGCTGTGGTAAGACCCTTCTTGCCCAGACGCTGGCTCGCATTCTGGACGTACCTTTCACCATGGCGGATGCCACGACCCTGACTGAAGCGGGTTATGTCGGTGAAGATGTTGAAAACATCATTTTGAAGTTGCTTCAGGCCTCCGACTATAACGTCGAGCGAGCTCAGCGCGGCATTGTCTACATCGACGAAGTGGACAAGATCACCCGTAAGGCAGACAACCCATCCATCACCCGAGACGTATCAGGTGAGGGGGTGCAGCAGGCGCTCTTGAAGATTATGGAGGGTACCGTTGCATCGGTGCCGCCACAGGGTGGCCGAAAGCATCCTCAGCAGGAGTTCCTGCAGGTGGACACCACAAACATTCTCTTTATTTGTGGTGGCGCGTTTGCGGGTCTGGACAAGATCATTTCCGATCGCGGCCGTTCTACTTCAATCGGCTTTGCAGCGACCGTTATGGCGCCAGATGATCGTAAGACCGGTGAACTGTTCTCCGAGCTGGAGCCGGAAGATCTTCTGAAGTTTGGTCTAATTCCGGAATTCGTTGGTCGTCTTCCTGTTATTGCGACCCTCGAAGATCTTGATGAAGAAGCTCTGGTTACCATTCTGCAAGAACCTAAGAATGCTCTGGTCAAACAGTACCAGCGCCTGTTCGAAATGGAGAATGTTGAGCTCAGCTTCCATGATGATGCTCTAATCTCGATTGCACGAAAGGCGATCGAGCGCAAAACCGGTGCTCGCGGACTGCGATCCATCCTTGAGGCCATTTTGCTTGAGACCATGTACGAGCTGCCTGGTTTGAAAGGCGTGAAGGAAGTGGTGATCTCGTCAGAGGTGGTCGATGGCAAAGCGCGTCCGCTTTACATCTATGAAGACCGTGCCGAGACATCAGCAACCAGTGCTTGATAAGGCCGCAGCTTACTAAGAAATTTGCAGACGGGCGGCCTTTCTTTGAATGGTCCGCCCGTTTCGATTCACTGGGCACTTCTCTAAAGACAGGGTTGACTGTGGCTGGCGCGATCCAAGCTATTCCCGGATCACAATGCTATCAACAGAAGGCTCGCTGACGTGAATGCTGGGTGCTTGACACACAGGGGTGCGGTGGCCACCTAATAGCGTACCACCGCAATCGCGGCGGGTCTGGCTGCGCCCATAAAACGGGGCATTCGGATCCGGCCTTATAGAGTTTGCCCCAAGGAAACTTGCATTGCGTCCCTCGAGTGCGCCGCAGCGAAAGGTGCGAGCGCGCCACATGAAAGGATCGACTATGGCTGACAATGAAACGCGCCACACAGGAGATGCGGAGAAATCTGTCTTCCCGGTGCTCCCTTTGCGCGACATCGTCGTGTTCCCACATATGATCGTGCCGCTGTTTGTAGGGCGCGAAAAATCCATTCGTGCTCTCGAAGAGGTGATGAGCACTGACAAGCAGATCCTGCTTGCCACTCAGATCAATGCCGCGGACGATGATCCAGATGCAGACCAGATCTACAAAGTCGGCACCTTGGCAACGGTCCTCCAGCTTTTGAAGCTGCCAGACAACACCGTGAAGGTGCTTGTTGAGGGCGGCGCCCGTGCAGAAATCAGCGAGTTTACAGATCGCGAAGACTTGTTCGAAGCTGAAGCTCTGGTTCTTGATGAGAGCGATGAGAGCGAAGTCGAGATTGAAGCTCTTGGCCGCTCCGTGCTTTCGGAGTTCGAGAACTATGTAAAGCTGAACAAGAAGGTCTCCCCAGAGGTTCTGGGCGCGGTCAACCAGCTGGATGACTATTCCAAGCTGGCCGATACGATTGCCTCTCACCTGGCGGTGAAAATCCAGGACAAGCAGGACATCCTTGGGACGGTTTCCGTTTCTGAGCGTCTGGAAAAGGTTCTGGGCCTGATGGAGAGTGAGATCTCCGTGCTGCAGGTTGAAAAGCGCATCCGTTCACGCGTCAAGCGTCAGATGGAGAAGACCCAGCGCGAGTACTATCTGAACGAGCAAATGAAAGCCATTCAGAAAGAACTCGGCGATGGCGAAGATGGTCGTGATGAGCTTGCCGAACTGGAAGAGCGCATCAAGAAGACCAAGCTCTCCAAGGAAGCCCGTGAAAAGGCTGGCGCAGAGATGAAGAAGCTCAAGCAGATGAGCCCCATGTCTGCTGAAGCGACTGTCGTGCGCAACTATCTGGACTGGTTGCTGTCCATTCCGTGGGGCAAAAAGTCCAAGATCAAGCACGACCTGAACTTTGCCGAAGAGGTTCTGGATACAGATCACTATGGCCTTGAGAAGGTCAAGGAGCGTATCGTCGAGTATCTGGCGGTTCAAAAGCGTGCGAACCAGCTGCGCGGTCCTATTCTTTGTCTGGTTGGTCCTCCAGGTGTTGGTAAGACCTCTCTGGGCAAGTCCATTGCCAAGGCAACCGGCCGTGAGTTCGTTCGCATGTCGCTCGGCGGCGTCCGCGATGAGGCTGAGATCCGTGGTCACCGGAGAACCTACATTGGCTCAATGCCGGGTAAGGTGATTCAGTCCATGAAAAAGGCTAAGAAGTCCAATCCGCTGTTCTTGCTCGATGAGATCGACAAGATGGGCATGGATTTCCGTGGCGATCCATCTTCCGCGCTGCTTGAGGTTCTTGATCCAGAACAGAACGGCAGCTTCATGGATCACTACCTCGAAGTTGAGTACGATCTTTCTGACGTCATGTTCGTGACGACAGCCAACACGCTCAACATTCCAGGGCCTTTGATGGACCGTATGGAAGTGATCCGCATTGCGGGTTACACGGAAGATGAGAAGGTGGAAATCATCCATCGTCACCTGCTGCCAAAGGCTCTGAAGAACCACGGCCTGCGGGACGGTGAGTTCTCAATTTCCAACGATGCGCTGCGCAAGGTGATCCGTCTTTACACCCGTGAAGCTGGTGTGCGTAACCTCGAGCGTGAGATGGCTACTCTGGCTCGTAAGGCGGTGAAGGACATCCTGATGAACGACAAGTCGACCATTGAGGTTGATGAGACGCTCGTTGAGGAGTACCTCGGCGTTCCACGCTTCCGCTTCGGCCAAGTTGAAGATGAGGATCAGATCGGTGTCGTTACCGGACTGGCATGGACCGAAGTGGGCGGTGAGTTGCTGACCATCGAAGGTGTCATGATGCCGGGTAAGGGCAAGATGACCGTTACCGGTAACCTCAAGGATGTGATGAAGGAGTCCATCTCCGCGGCGGCGTCCTATGTCCGCTCACGGGCAGTAGACTTCGGCATCGAGCCTCCGTTGTTCGATCGTCGCGAGCTGCACGTTCACGTTCCAGAAGGGGCGACGCCAAAGGACGGTCCGTCCGCAGGTATCGCCATGGCAACAGCGGTGATTTCCGTGATGACCGGCATTGAGGTGCGCCGCGATGTGGCCATGACCGGTGAGATCACGCTGCGTGGTCGGGTGCTGCCAATTGGTGGTCTGAAGGAAAAACTGCTTGCTGCGCTGCGTGGTGGCATCAAGAAAGTTTTGATCCCGCAGGACAACGCCAAGGATCTTGCAGACATTCCAGACAACGTGAAAAACGAGCTGGAGATCATCCCGGTTTCTCGTATGGGTGAGGTTCTCAAGCACGCTTTGGTTCGTATGCCAGAGCCGATTGAGTGGACCGAAGCAGACGAGAAGAAGAACGCGGAACCCGTCGTTTCTGAAGATGATAAGACTGGCATCGTGGCTCATTAATGTGAGTTGAGGCCGTTTAAACGTAGACCCCGGGCTTTGCCCGGGGTTTTTTTCGTTGAAACACACCCCAAAACCGCAGTTTTCTGCGGTTTTCTTCTTGATTTGCTGGTCAAATGCCGTGAATGTCCGGTCAAGGAGTGCAATACGAATCTGGCATTCCAGGTGAATTTTGGAAAGGAACAGTCATGAACAAGAATGATCTGATCGGCGCCGTTGCTGAAAAAACCGGCCTGACAAAAGCGCAGGCAGGTGAAGCCATTGAAGCTGCTTTCGAAGCAATTACCGATACTCTGAAGGGCGGCGACGAAGTTCGGATCATCGGCTTCGGCAACTTCTCTGTTTCTGAGCGTGCAGCAACTGAAGGCCGTAATCCTCGCACCGGCGAGACCATCCAGATTCCAGCTTCCAAGACTCCTAAGTTCAAGGCTGGTAAGGGTCTGAAGGACGCCGTAAACGCTTAATCCTCGCGTTTTCGAGCTTTTAAAAACCCTGTCCGCTATGGTGGGCAGGGTTTTTTGTTTGCCCTGTTGAAATTCTTTGGCGGGAATATCTTATATATTTCAATGCTGTGGATGAATGGCGGCTAACGATGGTTTTGCACAGGAAGGGGAGTGGTAAATTCGTTTTTGGTCTTGCCAAGCCGAAGCAGGTTGGATACATACCGCTCCATCGACGACGCGCCGAGCGGCGCAGCGGAGAGGGCGATTAGCTCAGTTGGTAGAGCGCTTCGTTTACACCGAAGATGTCGGGAGTTCGAGTCTCTCATCGCCCACCATTCATTTGGAACCGGAAGCCATGCGGCTCTCCGGTTTTTTTGTGTCTTATCCCTTTTGCGGGATGGGCAGGCAACTTTCCCCTTGGTTATCTTTGTCGGATGCCGCTCTTCTTGTGGCCGAGTTAAATCGGTTAGAAGCGGGCTGCGGTTGACGCGCCGGTGCGCAATCCTTTGAGGTGTGCGGCCGGTTAAGAACAATGACGAGGTCACGCCAAGGAGGAGGGGCTGTCCATGTCAGGCCAAAACGCCAGTCTACGCGATTCCGAAAACAGAGTTGTGCCGCCGGTTACCATGTCGGTAGTCGGAACGGTTTTGTTGGCAGGTATCGCTGCCGTAACCATCTGGGAGATTTGGGCGCGGTTCATTACGCCCATGCTCATTGGTGGTCCCTTGCAGACTGAGACGCTGATCCAGTCGGTTTTCCATTTCAACGATTTCTTTATCGCTGAAGCCATCCATCTGATATCTGGAATATTACTTTATCCGATTGGCTATCTATTCATCGTGCGCCCAATCTGGAAAAAGGTAGCACCGTCTTTGCCATGGTGGTTTGTCGGCTTGGGCTACGGTGTGGTGCTCTGGATCTTTGCGCTTTATGTGATGGCGCATCTGGTTGGAGGGCTGCCAGCGTTCCTGAACTTCATTCCGCTCACATGGGCCTCGTTGGTGGGGCACATGCTGTTTGGCTTCGTAACGGCTCTTGTGGCGCTCCTGAGAAGGTCTTAGCGCATCCTAGAGCCCAGTCCCCCCGAGTTGGGGGACAAAAAAGCCGGAGGTTGGGAGGCCTCCGGCTTTTCTTTTTGGGTCTTTGCTAATCGGCTGGCGGAATTCAGAATTTCAATTCTGTCGGCACCGCGTTCGTTTCCTCAAAAATTCCCGCTCCTGATTCTTGTTCATGCAGAATCGGTGCGCTGTCGTACAGAAGAATCTGTGTGCGGGTCACAATTGGGTCGCCCGACAGCTCGATCCCTGCATAGTCAGCACAGGCCTGTGCAGCTGCGCCAAGAACGTTAGGATCTGTCGGCGCGTTGGAAACCGGTGCGACCACCGACAACATGGGTGTTTCCAGTTTGGCCTGGCAAGGCGTGCTTGATGAGAGAGACATGGTCTCTTCGTCAATCAGGGTAGGGTATGTATCTCGCATACGATTGACGAGTGCTTCCCGCGGCACCTCGGTTTTGAAGTTCAAATCGCGGTAGATCATATAGATGGTGTCGTTGACCGTCGCGACTTCGATGGCATCAACCATGGTGTCCAGGTCAGCTGAACACCGCACGTAGGTCTGGTCTCCTTCGCAAGTCTGGTAGCCTTCGCTCTCCAAAAACGCGATTACATTTTCTTCGCGCAGGCCCGGCGTTAGTCCGTGAATGGCAGGTGGTGCGGTTTGCAGGGCGCCTGCGCGCGTTGTGTCCTTCTCATCTGACGGCAGGTCTGATTTGCCGACAGGAATGGAGCTGGTGCTCTCTGCATTGTTGGTTGGTGTCGTCAGCTGATAAAGGAGGGCAAGTTCCTCATCGTTCAGCGTGCCGGTTGCCGGGAAGCCTTTATCTGTTTGAAAGGCGTTGATGGCGCCCCGCGTCTTTCGTCCCACAATGCCATCTGGTGTGCCTGCGTTATAGCCGAGAACGTTCAAGCGGTTTTGAATGTCTCGGTTTTGCTCCCGCTGCGGGTTGCTCGCCTGTGGGATGGATTGCGGCGGAGCGGATGGCTTGCGGGTTACCTTATCGTAGATTGTTTTGCCGATCGCGCCCACGCCAACGCCGACCAGAAAATCACCAGCTCCCGCCAGTGCCGTAGATGCGGAAAGTGTCAGGCCCAGAGCCATGGCCACCGCTCCGGATACCTTTGTTCCTGTTCTCATCTGTGCCTCACCTCGAAACTCAAATGGCCGGATGAAAGCTGTTCCGGCGCCCCTCTTGTGAATGGCCACTATTATATTACGGGTACACTGGAAAGTCTCAGGGCAGGGGTGGATTCTCGTCCGCCCGCGGCCTTGATCAAATTTGTGTTTTGCCAGTTTTCCAGCAGGGCATTGAGTATAAACAGCTAATTCGTTTTTTTTGACGGGTGTTTTTCCACATGGACACGCCATGGGAGAGGTGATTTGCACAGAGAAATGACGATTATGAGAAAAATCTGAGAAACGGCATTTGAGGGCGCTTGACTTGTGGCCGTGCACGCCGTACATCAGCGCCACCTCAGGACAACACAACGTCTTCGAACGAAGCGGGTGTAGCTCAGTTGGTTAGAGTGCCGGCCTGTCACGCCGGAGGTCGCGGGTTCGAGCCCCGTCACTCGCGCCATTCTTTCTAGGGTGTTGTGAGCTTGAGAAACATATCTGAGAGCGGGTGTAGCTCAGTTGGTTAGAGTGCCGGCCTGTCACGCCGGAGGTCGCGGGTTCGAGCCCCGTCACTCGCGCCACTCCTTCATAGGGGAGGCGTCTCAGATAGAAAAAATGAAATGGGCGGGTGTAGCTCAGTTGGTTAGAGTGCCGGCCTGTCACGCCGGAGGTCGCGGGTTCGAGCCCCGTCACTCGCGCCACTCATTTCATCGGAAAAAGCGCGGTCAGCTTAAAACAGCTGCCGCGCTTTTCGCGTTTTACTGGCTGTACTCATGCATTCCTCCAATACAGCGCGCTCGAAATATTTTATCGATACGAGTTTATACCTTACTTAGCGGCAGTATGAGTAAGTTTACTCATTACTGGAATCTGAACGCATGTTTGAGTCTATTGAATTGAGGGATTCAACCGCTGGGGGAAAACTTTATTTAGCAAGCCACTAATAACATGAATAAAAAACTCATGTATTTTCAAATCCCTGAATTGAGCCATTTTTGGCCATTGTTTGGTAACTGGTCAGTAGATGTAAGTCTTCTATATATGGGTGTATACTGATTTACTCCTTCTGGGGGTCTTGCGCTCTTGGAGGGGCTAAGTTAATCGTGCGTGCAATGCATAGCGGTCTGGTCTGCACCTTGGGTCGGGCACCTCCAACTTACGCGTGTTGACTTTCATTGCTTTTGCACAAATTAGCTTTTGGGCTTCGATAGCCCCATGCGCAGGGATGCAAACGAAAGATGGAAGAGCTCCTAAGGGACTATGTCCCAATCGTGGTCTTTATCGGTGTGGCTCTGGTCATTGGTCTGGCGTTGCTGATTGCACCGTTTGTACTGGCTTACAAAAGCCCCGATTCAGAAAAACTCTCAGCTTATGAGTGCGGCTTCAATGCGTTCGACGACGCGCGCATGAAGTTCGACATTCGCTTCTACCTTGTCTCCATCTTGTTCATCATCTTCGATTTGGAAGTTGCTTTCCTCTTTCCGTGGGCCGTTTCTTTCGGCGATCTCGGCTGGTTCGGCTTCTCGTCAATGATGATCTTTCTTGCCGTGCTTACGGTCGGCTTTGTTTATGAATGGAAGAAAGGGGCACTGGAATGGGATTAAATCCTGACGGAGCCCGTCCAATGGTTGCTCAGCAGCCAAAGGGCATTCTGGATCCGAATACCGGCAAGCCTGTTGGTGGTGACGATCCGTATGTCATGGACATCAACAGTGAGCTTTCAGACAAGGGCTTTCTGGTCACCTCATCAGAAAGCTTGATCCAGTGGGCGCGCACCGGCTCCCTCATGTGGATGACCTTTGGTCTGGCATGCTGCGCCGTTGAAATGATGCAGATGTCCATGCCGCGTTATGATGGTGAGCGGTTCGGCTTTGCGCCACGTGGTTCTCCTCGGCAGTCTGATGTCATGATTGTCGCAGGCACCCTTACAAATAAGATGGCTCCGGCGCTACGCAAGGTCTACGACCAGATGCCTGAGCCGCGCTATGTGATCTCCATGGGTTCCTGCGCAAACGGCGGTGGCTACTACCACTACTCTTATTCAGTGGTTCGCGGCTGTGATCGTGTCGTGCCCGTAGACATTTACGTGCCAGGTTGTCCTCCAACTGCGGAAGCGCTGCTTTACGGTGTGCTGCTTCTTCAGAAAAAGATCCGCCGCACAGGCACAATCGAAAGATAAAAGTAGGCGCGGGAAGCCGCGCCTTTCCCCCGAAGGTCCAACGGACAGGAAAAGGTTCATGGACGAGACGCTCACAGAACTGGGTGACTATATCGAGGCCAAGCTGCTGGATGAAGTCAGTAGCTGGTCAGTGACTTATGGCGAGCTCACAGTTGTGGTGCCCGCAGAGCGCATCGTGAAGGTGTTGCGTTTTCTGCGTGATGACGCCCGCTGTGGCTTTATTGCCCTTGTCGACATTTGTGGTGTGGACTGGCCAGCCCGCGAGAAGCGGTTTGATGTGGTCTATCACCTTCTTTCTCCGCGCCAGAACCAGCGCATTCGCGTAAAGGTTGCTGCTGCAGAGGGCGAGTTGGTGCCTTCTGCTACCGCAATCTATCCCGGAGCTGATTGGTTCGAGCGCGAAGCCTACGACATGTACGGCATTCTGTTTTCTGGCCATCCTGATCTGCGCCGTCTTCTGACGGACTACGGCTTTGATGGTCACCCTCTGCGCAAGGACTTTCCGCTGACTGGCTATGTGGAAGTTCGCTATGACGATGAGCGCAAGCGCGTCGTTTATGAGCCTGTGCAGTTGAACCAGGAATTCCGCAATTTTGATTTCCTTTCACCGTGGGAGGGCACCGATTACGTGCTTCCTGGCGATGAAAAAGCATCGAACTGAGGCGAGTACTGATGGCTGAGGCTCAGGTCCGCAATTTTAATATCAACTTTGGTCCGCAGCACCCTGCGGCTCACGGTGTGCTTCGTCTCGTTCTTGAACTGGATGGGGAAGTGGTGACTCGTGTTGATCCGCATATCGGATTGTTGCACCGGGGCACCGAAAAACTCATCGAGCACAAGACTTACCTTCAGGCTGTGCCGTATTTCGACCGCCTTGATTACGTGGCGCCGATGAATCAGGAGCATGCATTTGCTCTTGCCGTTGAGCGCATGTTGGGCATTGAAGTGCCGCGCCGTGGTCAGCTGATCCGCGTTCTCTACTCAGAGATCGGCCGTTTGCTCTCTCACCTTCTGAACGTGACCACACAGGCCATGGACGTTGGTGCGCTGACGCCGCCGCTTTGGGGCTTTGAGCCACGTGAAGAGCTGATGGCGTTTTATGAGCGCGCCTGTGGTGCTCGTATGCACGCAGCCTATGTTCGTCCAGGTGGCGTGCATCAGGACCTTCCGCAGGATCTGGTGGATGATATCTGGGAATGGTGCGATCCGTTCCTTCAGACCCTTGATGACATCGAGGGGCTGCTCACAGACAACCGCATTTTCAAGCAGCGTAACGTTGATATTGGCGTTGTGTCGCTGGAAGACTGTTGGGCTTGGGGCTTTTCCGGCGTGATGGTTCGCGGCTCGGGTGCAAAGTGGGATCTGCGCAAGGCGCAACCCTATGAGTGCTATGAGGAAATGGAATTCGACATCGCCATCGGCAAAAACGGTGACTGTTATGACCGTTACCTGATCCGCATGTTCGAAATGCGCCAGTCGATCCGCATCATGAAGCAGTGCCTTGAGCGCCTGAACATGGATAGCGGCCGCGGGCCGATTTCCTCTACGGATGGCAAGATCGTGCCGCCGAAGCGTGGTGAAATGAAACGCTCGATGGAAGCGCTCATCCACCACTTCAAACTCTACACTGAAGGCTACCATGTGCCGGAAGGCGAGATTTATGCCGCTGTTGAAGCGCCAAAGGGCGAATTCGGCGTCTATCTCGTGTCTGACGGCACCAACAAGCCTTACCGCTGCAAGATTAAGGCGCCAGGTTATGCGCACTTGCAGGCCATGGACTTTATGTGCCGCGGGCACATGCTGGCCGACGTTTCCGCCGTGCTGGGGTCCCTTGATATCGTATTCGGGGAGATTGACCGATAATGTCAGTGCGTCGTCTTCATCATGAGCAGCCAGAGAGCTTTGAGTTCACACCTGAAAACCTTGCATGGGCCAAGAAGGTGATTGAACGCTACCCGGAAGGGCGTCAGGCGTCTGCTGTCATTCCAATCTTGTGGCGTGCGCAAGAGCAGAACGAGGGCTGGGTCAGCGAGCCGGCAATCCGCGCGGTTGCTGAACTGCTGGATATGCCGAACATTCGCGTTCTGGAAGTTGCAACGTTCTACACCATGTTTCAGCTTCAGCCGGTGGGCAAGAAGGCTCACATTCAGGTGTGTGGCACCACGCCATGTCAGCTGCGCGGAGCCGAGGGCCTGATCAAGGTCTGCAAGAGCAAGATTGCCAGCAAGGCACACGAGCTTTCAGAGGACGGTAACTTCTCTTGGGAAGAGGTCGAGTGTCTGGGCGCATGTTCCAACGCGCCAATGGTTCAGATCTTCAAGGATACTTACGAAGATCTGACCGAAGAGACTTTCACGCAACTCATTGATGACATCGCGGCGGGCAAGCCGGTTGTGCCAGGTCCTCAGAACGAGCGTCGTTTTGCAGCTCCGGAAGGCGGCCCAACAACGCTGTCAGAAATCGAAGATGAGACCCTTGGCGGAGATCCGCAGCCACAGATCGTTGATGGCTCCGTGAACGCCACCGAGGATTATGCTGGTCTTCACATCAACAAGGGTGGCAAGGGCTACACTGGCGTTCCGCGTCCAGCGCAGGAAGGCGTGGATGTGGCCAAGAAGGCCTTTGAAGCACAGCAAATGGCCAAGCTGGCCGAACAGGGCGAGGGATAAGGGATGCTCCAAGATCAGGATCGTATCTTCACCAACCTCTATGGACTGCATGATTGGGGCCTGGAAGGCGCCAAAAAACGCGGTAGCTGGTCTGGTACAAAAGACATTCTGACCAAAGGGCGCGAGTGGATTGTCGAGGAAATGAAGGCTTCCGGTCTTCGTGGTCGCGGCGGTGCGGGCTTCCCGACTGGTCTCAAGTGGTCCTTCATGCCGAAGCAGAGCGATGGACGTCCGGCATATCTGGTTGTAAATGCCGACGAATCGGAGCCCGGTACCTGTAAAGACCGTGAAATCATGCGCCACGATCCTCACCATCTGGTTGAAGGGTGTTTGCTCGCAGGTTTCGCCATGGGTGCGATTGCTGCATACATCTATGTGCGCGGCGAATTCATCCGTGAACGTGAGCGCCTTCAGGCCGCAATTGATCAGGCCTATGACGCTGGCCTTATCGGCAAGAACAACGTTCATGGTTACGACTTTGACATCTATGTTCATCACGGGGCAGGGGCTTATATCTGCGGCGAAGAAACCGCGCTGCTGGAGAGCCTTGAAGGCAAGAAGGGCCAACCGCGCCTGAAGCCACCGTTCCCGGCAAACATGGGCATCTATGGTTGCCCGACCACCGTGAACAACGTGGAATCTATTGCTGTTGCCCCTTCAATTCTCAAACGTGGTGCGTCCTGGTTCTCCGGCATGGGCCGTGAGAACAATGCGGGTACCAAGCTGTTCTGTATCTCCGGTCACGTGGAACGTCCATGTACCGTTGAAGAAGAGATGGGCATCAGCTTCAAGGATCTGATTGAGACACACTGCGGTGGCATCCGTGGTGGCTGGGACAACCTGCTTGCGGTCATTCCTGGTGGTTCTTCCGTGCCTTGCGTAAAGGGCGAAGACATGAAGGATGCCATCATGGACTTTGATGGCCTCAAGGATGTGGGGTCCTCTCTTGGTACTGCTGCGGTGATCGTCATGGATAAGTCTACCGACATCATCAAGGCAATTGCCCGACTTTCCTACTTCTACAAACACGAGAGCTGCGGCCAGTGTACGCCTTGTCGTGAAGGCACCGGCTGGATGTGGCGTGTGATGGAACGGATGGTTAAGGGCGAGAGCTCCTATGAAGAGATCGACATGCTCTTCAAGGTCACCAAGCAGGTAGAAGGTCACACGATCTGTGCCCTTGGTGATGCGGCTGCCTGGCCAATTCAGGGATTGATCCGAAATTTCCGTCCTGTAATCGAAGACCGCATTGATCAGTACGTGGCTCGTTCGAAGTCCGCCACAACGATTGCAGCGGAGTAGGGCATGAAGTTCGAAGGAGAAAAGCATCGTCTTACTGCAACGGGGAGCGATCTGTCTGGCTCCATGTTTGTTGACTGCAACCTTTCAGGGCTAAGTTTCAACGACGTGAACCTCTCAGGCGCTGCCATTGACGATGCGAACCTCTCCGGGTGGTCTGTGTTTAACGCAAACATGTCGGGTTGGTCCGTTGATCAGGCCAATCTCTCAGGGATGCGGATAAAGAATGCCAATTTGGCAGGCTGTGACATTTCCGATAGCCGCTTGATGGGCATGACCATTGATGGAATTGAAGTGACTGAGCTTCTGGAAGCCTATGAGCGCCAGCAAGCAAGTGGTAAGGACGCCAACGCATGACCAAGATTGTCGTCGACGGCAAAGAAGTTGAAGTTCCAGCGGAATATACGCTGCTGCAGGCTTGTGAAGAAGCGGGCGCTGAGGTGCCGCGCTTTTGCTACCATGACCGGCTGTCCATTGCTGGCAACTGCCGCATGTGCCTTGTTGAGGTGAAGGGTGGACCGCCAAAGCCGGTTGCATCCTGCGCCATGAACGTGCGCGACATGCGTCCGGGCCCAAATGGTGAGCCTCCGCAGGTGTTTACCAAGAGCCCGATGGTTAAGAAGGCACGAGAAGGTGTGATGGAGTTCTTGCTCATCAACCACCCTCTGGATTGCCCGATCTGTGACCAGGGCGGTGAGTGTGACCTGCAGGATCAGGCGATGGCCTATGGCGTGGACAGCTCCCGTTTTGACGAGAACAAGCGTGCGGTTGAAAACAAGTACATCGGCCCACTTGTAAAGACTGTGATGACGCGTTGCATTCACTGCACACGCTGCGTTCGCTTTACGACTGAGGTGGCGGGTGTTTCGGAGCTGGGGCTAACGGGCCGCGGTGAAGATGCAGAGATCACAACCTATCTGGAAAGCGCGCTTTCCTCTGAGCTTCAGGGCAATGTGATTGACCTGTGCCCGGTTGGTGCGCTCACCTCCCGTCCATACGCTTTCAATGCACGTCCTTGGGAGTTGACCAAGACCGAAGGCGTTGACGTGATGGACGCTCTTGGCTCTGCCATTCGCATTGACACTCGTGGCCGCGAAGTCATGCGCATCATGCCGCGGACCAACGAAGCGGTTAACGAAGAGTGGATCTCCGACAAGACCCGCTTCATCTGGGATGGTTTGAAGACACAGCGCCTTGATCGCCCATATGTAAAGCGTGATGGGAAGCTTGGGGCTGCAAGTTGGCAGGAAGCCTTTGAGCTGGTTGGCGATAAGGTGAAGGCCGCGGGCGGCGCACGGGTAGGTGCGATAGCTGGTGATCTTGCAGCCGTTGAAGACCTTTATGCGCTCAAGAGCCTTATGACCTCAATCGGATCGGCAAATTACGACTGCCGACAGGATGGCGCGCAGCTTGATCCACGTCTTGGCCGTTCAACCTATCTATTCAATACTACGGTCGAAGGTATTGAAGACGCTGATGCAATTTTGCTGGTTGGCGCGAACCCACGACATGAGGCGGCGGTCCTGAATGCCCGCATTCGCAAGCGCTATGTCGCAGGACAAATTCCGATTGCACTCATCGGGCAAAATGTGGACCAGACCTACCCGGTTGACTATCTGGGCGCTGGAACGGATACGCTTGCAGAACTGGTTGCTGGCAAGGGGGCTTTCTTCGAAACGTTGAAGAAAGCAGCCCGTCCGATGATCATTGTCGGTGAGGGCGCAGTTGCCCGCGAAGATGGTCAGGCAATTCTTTCTGCGGCTGCCAAGTTGGCCCAGTCTGTTGGTGCCTTGGCTGACGAGTGGAACGGTTTCAACGTTCTTGCGACGGCTGCGAGCCGGGTTGGGGGGCTCGACATTGGTTTTGTCCCACAAGAGGGTGGCTTGACGACCGGCGGCATTCAAAATGCAGCAGGCAAAGGCGAGTTGGACGTTGTCTTCCTGCTCGGTGCTGATGAGCTGGACATGGCTTCTTTCGGTGATGCTTTTGTAGTTTACATCGGTACCCACGGTGATCGTGGTGCGCACCGCGCCGACGTGATCCTTCCTGCAGCTGCATATACTGAAAAACCTGGCACCTATGTGAACCTCGAGGGCCGCGTTCAGCTTAATCCACGTGCTGCGTTCCCTCCGGGAGATGCACGTGAAGATTGGGCTATTCTGAGAGCGCTTTCCGCCCACACAGGTCAGGCGCTACCATTTGATAGCTTTAATGATCTTCGCAGTGCGCTTTACAAGGATCATCCGCATCTTCTGGGTGTAGACCAGATCGAGAAGGGCGCAAGCGCTGACATTGCCAAGCTCGCTGAGCTGGGCGGCGACATGCAGGGCTCCACCTTCGTGTCGGCTGTAACCGATTATTACATGACAAACCCGATTGCACGCGCATCGGCGGTGATGGCGGAGTGTTCTCAGCTCGCCAAGTCACGGTCGCTTGAGGCGGCAGAGTAGGGGCGGGGGATATGGCTGAATTTTGGACCGACTACGGTTTCCCGTTCATCATCATGTTGGCGCAAAGTGCGCTGCTGATGGTGGTGCTTCTATTGATCGTAGCTTACATCCTTTACGCAGACCGTAAGGTCTGGGCAGCAGTTCAAATCCGCCGTGGTCCTAACGTTGTGGGTCCTTGGGGGTTGTTCCAGAGTTTCGCGGACCTTTTGAAGTTCGCTCTCAAGGAACCCGTTATTCCAGCAGGGTCGGACAAGTTCCTGTTTTTGTTTGCGCCGCTGATTACAGTCATTCTCTCATTGGCCGCCTGGGCCGTGATCCCGGTGGCTGATGGATGGGTGATTGCTGACATCAATGTGGGCATCCTTTACGTCTTTGCAATATCTTCCTTGGGTGTTTACGGCGTGATCGTTGGTGGTTGGGCATCCAACTCCAAGTATCCATTCCTGTCCGCACTGCGCTCTGCGGCGCAGATGGTTTCCTATGAAGTCTCGATTGGCTTTGTGATTGTAACCGTTCTGCTGTGCGTAGGTTCGTTGAACCTCACCGATATTGTCGAAGCGCAACAGACCGGCCTTGCCACGATGTTGGGCGTGCCGTGGCTGACCATCTTGAACTGGTTCTGGCTGCCGTTGTTCCCGATGTTCGTTGTGTTCTTCATCTCCGCGCTTGCTGAGACCAATCGTCCTCCGTTCGATTTGGCTGAAGCTGAATCCGAGCTGGTTGCGGGTTTCATGGTCGAATACGGCTCCACCCCATACATGATGTTCATGTTGGGGGAATATGTGGCCATTGCGCTGATGTGTTCTTTGACGACCATCTTGTTCATGGGTGGATGGTTGCCACCACTGGACATTGCGCCGTTCACCTGGGTGCCGGGGTTTGTCTGGTTCTTGCTCAAGTCGCTTCTGGTGTTCTTCATGTTCGCCATGGTGAAGGCGATGGTTCCACGGTACCGCTATGACCAGCTGATGCGCTTGGGTTGGAAGGTCTTTCTGCCGCTCTCGCTGTTCATGGTGTTTGCAGTCGCTGCGGTATTGATGGCAACCGGCTGGGCACCATAAGGGGTTCAGCAGTGATTGAACTGACACTGGCTGGTGCCATTGGTGCGGCGCTTGGAGCCTACATCGGGTGGCTGGACTGCAAGATCCTTTGGGGGACATTGCAGGCAGCTGTCACGAAACGAAAGCAGACCGGCGCAACAAGCGCTGCTTCCCTGGAACGGGCGGAGCCGCACCTGCGCAAACTGATATTTGTCATAACGATGTTTGGGTTTCCCATCATCGGATTTCTCGCCGGACAGACCATTGCCGGATGAGACCTGTCGTTAAGGAGAGGCTTTAGAGCTATGAGACTCGATCAGGCCGCAAAATCGTTGCTTTTGAAGGAGTTCGTCTCGGCGTTCTTTCTCGCCATGCGTTACTTCTTCAAGCCGAAGCCGACGATCAATTATCCGTTCGAGAAGAACCCGACAAGTCCGCGTTTCCGCGGAGAGCATGCACTGCGCCGTTACCCCAATGGGGAAGAACGCTGCATTGCCTGCAAGTTGTGTGAAGCGATCTGCCCAGCACAGGCGATCACGATCGAGGCAGGGCCACGCCGTAACGATGGCACCCGCCGCACAACACGCTACGACATTGACATGACCAAGTGCATCTACTGCGGCTTCTGTCAGGAAGCTTGCCCGGTTGATGCAATTGTTGAGGGGCCGAACTTCGAGTTTGCCACCGAAACCCGCGAAGAGCTGTTCTATGACAAGGACAAGCTGCTCCAAAACGGGGACAAGTGGGAGCGTGAAATCGCCCGCAATATCGAAATGGACGCACCGTACCGCTAAGTCGCGGACGGGGATAACTTTCGCCCTCTCAGTGCCGCTTTCGGGTGGCTTTGAGGCGGCACACTTAAGGACAAAGGCAACCCTAATGGTTTTGCAGGCCCTTTTCTTCTATCTGTTCGCCGGGATCGCCGTGGCGTCTGCCTTCATGGTCATTGCCTCCCGTAACCCGGTGCATTCCGTCTTGTTCCTGATCTTGTGTTTCTTCAACGCAGCAGGGCTGTTCATCCTGATCGGCGCCGAGTACCTGGCCATGCTTTTGGTGGTTGTGTACGTGGGTGCGGTGATGGTGCTGTTCCTGTTCGTTGTGATGATGCTGGATGTTGACTTCGTCGAGATGCGCCAGGGCTTCCTGCAATACCTGCCTGTAGGGGGATTAATTGGCTGCATTCTGCTTGCCGAACTCCTCATGGTGGTGACTGGTTGGGTTATCGCGCCGCAAATTGTCGGCGAGGGCGCTCTGCCGATTGCCCCTGCTGGCGATGTGCAGAACATTCGGGCGATCGGTGATGTGCTGTACACCCGCTACATCTACTTCTTCCAGGCTTCAGGTCTGGTGCTGCTGGTGGCGATGATCGGGGCGATTGTTTTGACCTTGCGCCACAAGGAAGGCGTGAAGCGTCAGGACATTTCTGAACAGGTTGCGCGCGGCCCGGAAACCTCCATCGAGGTGGTACAGGTCGAGAGCGGCAAGGGAATTTAAGTTGCGCTGATTTTGCGTTGCTTTGAATAAAACGCGTACATACCCGGTCGAGCGGTCTCCATCCAGACCGGGTTCACTCAAAAACTTACGGGGAGCACTGCGAGGCGCCCATGGAAATTGGACTTTCGCATTATTTGTCGGTGGCAGCGATCCTCTTCACGATCGGTGTCTTCGGGATCTTCCTCAACAGGAAGAACGTTATCGTCATTCTCATGTCGATCGAACTTCTGTTGCTGGCGGTCAACATCAACCTGGTGGCCTTCTCGGTTTTCCTGTCAGACCTCATGGGTCAGATCTTCGCGCTGCTGGTCTTGACGGTCGCAGCGGCTGAAGCGGCCATCGGTCTCGCGATCCTTGTGGTCTACTTCCGTAACCGCGGCTCCATTGCCGTGGAAGACATCAACATCATGAAAGGCTGAGGGGCAGATGTATTCGGCAATTGTTTTCCTGCCACTGATCGGATTTCTGATCGCCGGCCTGTTTGGGCGGGCTATCGGGTCCAAGGCCAGTGAGTACATCACGTCCGGCCTTCTGATCGTATCCGCTATTCTGTCTTGGGTGGCATTTGCTCAGATCGGTCTGGGCTCCTCCGAGATGGTGCAGTATGACCTGCTGCGCTGGATCAATTCCGGCGATCTGGAGATCAACTGGTCAATCCGAGTTGATACCCTGACCGCCGTCATGCTGGTTGTGGTGAACTCCGTGTCCGCTTTGGTGCATGTTTACTCCATCGGATACATGCACCACGATCCGGACCGGCCGCGCTTCTTTGCGTACTTGTCTCTGTTTACCTTTGCCATGCTCATGCTGGTGACCTCTGACAACCTTGTGCAGATGTTCTTCGGCTGGGAAGGCGTGGGTCTAGCGTCCTACCTTCTGATCGGCTTCTGGTACAAGAAGCCATCTGCAAACGCTGCGGCCATGAAGGCATTCGTCGTGAACCGTGTGGGTGACTTCGGTTTCTCCCTCGGCATTTTCGGCTGCTTCGTGATCTTCGGCGCGGTGGACCTGCCCACGATCTTTGCCAATGCACAGAGCGTTTCCCAAGGTGAGGGGGAGGTTATGACCTTCCTCGGCTATCAGCTGAATGGCGAAGTGGCCGTGACGGTTGTCTGCCTGCTGCTCTTCATGGGGGCCATGGGTAAGTCCGCTCAGTTCCTGCTGCACACCTGGCTGCCTGATGCGATGGAAGGTCCGACCCCAGTGTCGGCGCTGATCCACGCGGCAACCATGGTGACCGCTGGTGTGTTCATGGTGGCGCGTTTGTCTCCAATCTTTGAACTGTCTCATGTGGCGCTGACCGTTGTGACCCTGTTTGGTGCAACAACGGCAATCTTCGCGGCGACCGTGGGCTGTGTTCAAAACGACATCAAGCGCGTGATTGCCTACTCCACCTGTTCGCAGCTGGGGTACATGTTCGTGGCTCTGGGCGTTGGTGCGTACAGCATCGGTGTGTTCCACCTGTTCACGCACGCCTTCTTCAAGGCGCTGTTGTTCCTTTGCGCCGGTTCCGTGATCCACGCGGTGTCCGACGAGCAGGACATGCGGAAGATGGGTGGCCTGCGCAAGCACATTCCGGTGACCTACTGGACCATGATGATCGGCACGCTGGCACTTACCGGTTTCGGTATTCCGCTGACCTACATCGGGACTGCTGGGTTCATCTCCAAGGATGCGATCATTGAAGCGGCTTATGTGGGGCACAATGCCTTTGCAAGCTACGCGTTCTGGATGACTGTTGCTGCTGCGTTCCTGACCAGCTTCTACTCCTGGCGTCTGACGTTCATGACTTTCCACGGCAAGCCTCGGGCTTCTGCCGATGTGATGAGCCATGTGCATGAAAGCCCATGGGTGATGACTGTGCCGCTGCTGCTGCTTTCTGTCGGTGCGCTGTTTGCCGGTATGGCTTTCAAGGCCAACTTCTTTGGTGAAGCCTATGATGCCTTCTGGAAGGGATCGTTGTTCGTCTCAAGCGAAAACCACATCCTTCATGAGATGCACCATGTGCCGGTATGGGTTCGCCTGTCTCCATTCGTGATGATGGCCTCTGGCTTCCTGCTGGCCTGGCAGTTCTACCTGCGCAAGCCGGAAATGCCAAAGGCACTGGCTGCTCGCCACGACGCGCTCTACCGCTTCTTGTTGAACAAGTGGTACTTCGATGAGCTCTACGACATTCTGTTCGTTCGCTCATCCATGTGGCTGGGCCGCTTCCTGTGGAAGCGTGGTGATGGAACCGTGATTGATGGCATGGGCCCAGACGGGGTTGCTGCCCGCGTTCAAGATGTGACCGCTCGCGTGATCCGTCTCCAGTCTGGCTACATCTATCATTACGCATTTGCGATGCTGATCGGGGTTGCCTTCTTCGTTACCCTCTCAATGTTCTCGGGCGGGGGAGCCCAATAATGAGCGATTGGTCCATTCTCTCCATTACCACCTTCCTTCCGTTGGTTGGTGTGCTCTTCATCCTGCTGGTTCGCGGTGACGATGAAGAGGCCAAGAAAAACATTCGCCGGGTGGCGTTGATCACCACCTGCTTCACCTTTGTCATTTCCCTGTTCATCTGGGGTGGGTTCACCTATGAGAACCCTGGTTTCCAGATGGTCGAGAAGTATGAGTGGCTAGGCGGTGCTTTCTCCTACCACATGGGTGTGGACGGCATTTCGATGCTGTTTGTCATTCTGACCACGTTCCTGATGCCATTTTGTATTCTGGCAAGCTGGAACAGCATTCAGAACCGTGTGAAGGAATACATGATTGCGTTCCTGGTGCTGGAAACACTGATGATCGGTGTGTTCTGTGCGCTGGATCTGGTCCTGTTCTACATCTTCTTCGAGGCTGGCCTCATCCCGATGTTCCTTATCATCGGTGTGTGGGGTGGTGCCCGCCGCGTGTATGCAAGTTACAAGTTCTTCCTGTACACGCTGCTTGGCTCCGTCTTGATGCTGATTGCGATCATGTCCATGTACTGGCAGGCCGGTACGCTGGATATTCCGCAGTTGATGCAGCACGATTTCCCGGCGAGCATGCAGACGTGGCTGTGGCTGGCGTTCTTCGCAAGCTTTGCGGTGAAGATGCCGATGTGGCCGGTGCATACCTGGTTGCCAGACGCCCACGTTGAAGCGCCAACAGCCGGTTCGGTCATTCTTGCGGGTATTCTTCTGAAGATGGGTGGTTACGGCTTCCTGCGTTTCTCTTTGCCAATGTTCCCGTTGGCGAGCGAGATGTTCGCGCCGTTCGTGTTCACCTTGTCTGTGGTGGCCATCGTCTACACCTCTTTGGTGGCGCTTGCTCAGGAAGACATCAAGAAGCTGATCGCTTACTCATCCGTTGCGCACATGGGCTATGTGACCATGGGTATCTTCGCGATGAACGAGCAGGGCATTCAGGGCGCGCTGTTTCAGATGCTGTCACACGGTATCGTTTCTGCCGCACTCTTCCTGTGCGTTGGTGTGATCTACGACCGCATGCATACGCGTCAGATTTCGGCTTATGGCGGTCTCGTCAACATCATGCCGAAATACGCCGTCGCCTTCATGATCTTCACCATGGCCAATGTGGGTCTGCCTGGAACATCCGGCTTTGTGGGTGAGTTCCTGACGCTGGTTGGTGCTTTCCGCGCCAATACCTGGGTTGCTCTGTTTGCCACCTTGGGTGTGATCTTGTCTGCCGCCTATGCGCTTTATCTTTACCGCCGCGTTGTGTTTGGCGCGCTGGAGAAGGAAAGCCTGAAGGCCATGCTGGACTTGAACGCGCGTGAGAAGGTGATCCTGATCCCACTGATCATTCTGACCATCTTCTTTGGGGTGTATCCGGCACCGGTGTTCGACGTGACACAGGCTTCCGTTGACGCGCTTATTACGAACTACCAGACAGCGATTGAACTCGGCACCAAGGCCGTGGTTGATACCGCTGGTCTGAGCCATTAATTCGACAGGACACTGACACCATGCAAGCTGAGATTTTACAATTTAGCGATCTCGCCCCGGTCTTTCCGGAGCTGCTTCTGGCGGTGGGTGCGCTGGTTTTGTTGATGGTTGGCGCCTTCGGGGGCAATCGCTCCACCTCCGTGGTGACGGGGATGTGTGTTGCCCTGTTGGCCATTGCCGGTTTGATGCTGGTCGTCTCGCCGAACTACGGCGAGGTGTTCAACGGTTCCTTCGTACAGGATGCTTTTTCCCGTTACATGAAGGTTCTGGTTCTGATCGGTTCGGGCTTTGCCATTGCCATGTCCGTGGCATATGCCCGCTCTCAGAACTTTGACCGCTTTGAGTACCCAATCCTCATTCTGCTGGCGACGCTCGGCATGATGATGATGCTTTCTGCGGGCGACCTGATTTCCATGTATCTGGGTCTGGAGCTTCAGTCTCTGGCGCTTTATGTGGTTGCGGCAATCAACCGGGACTCCGTGCGGTCCACGGAAGCGGGCCTGAAGTACTTTGTGCTCGGTGCGCTTTCTTCCGGTATGCTGCTTTACGGCATGTCCTTCATCTATGGCTTTACCGGCCAGATCGAGTTCTCTGCGATTGCTGAAACTTTGACCACTGAGCGTGCGTCTCTGGGGCTGGTGTTCGGTATCGTGTTCATGCTGGCGGGCCTTGCATTCAAGATCTCTGCCGTGCCGTTCCACATGTGGACCCCTGATGTTTACGAGGGCGCGCCAACCCCTGTGACCGCGTTCTTCGCGGCTGCGCCAAAGATTGCGGCGTTTGGCATGATGGTGCGTGTGCTGGTGGAAGCGCTTGGCGGTGTTCTGCTGGATTGGCAGCAGATCATCGTGTTCATGGCGATCATGTCCATGGCTCTGGGTTCCTTCGCTGCAATTGGCCAGAAGAACATCAAGCGACTGATGGCGTATTCCTCCATCGGTCATATGGGCTATGCCATGGTTGGTCTGGCCGCTGGCACGGCTGTTGGCGTTGAGGGCGTGATTGTTTACATGACCGCCTATCTGGCAATGACCCTTGGCGCGTTCGCCTGCATCCTTTCCATGCGCCGCAAGGGCGGCATGGTGGAGGAGATTGCGGACCTTTCCGGTTTGTCGCGCACCAACCTGCCAATGGCCATTCTGCTGGCGTTCATCATGTTCTCCCTGGCTGGTATCCCGCCATTCATCGGGTTCTTTGCCAAGTTTTACGTGTTCATCGCAGCGGTTGAAGCAGGGCTCTACCCCCTTGCAATCATCGGTATCCTGACCAGTGTTGTCGGCTGTTACTACTATCTGCGTGTCATCAAGGTGATGTTCTTTGATGAGCCTTCAGATGAGTTCCTGCCAATGTCCGGTGAAATGAAGATTGTTTTGGGTATCTCCAGCGCCGTTATTTGTCTATTTATTCTGGTACCCGGACCAATTGTTGAGGCAGCAAGCGCTGCTGCAAATACGCTGTTCTAAATGAGCCAGACTAAATTGCATTTACGAGACAAGGGCCCGGTGTCATCTGCACCGGGCTTTACTTTTGAACATTACGATAGCATTGGGTCCACCAATAGCTATGGCATCGATCTTGCCAGGCAGGGGCACCCCGGCCACCTTTGGCTGCGAGCTGAAGAGCAGACCGAGGGACGTGGCCGAAGGGGCCGTGCGTGGACCTCTGACCGAGGCAACCTGTTTGCTTCCGTACTGCTGCGCTTTGACAAGCTGGATGAGACGGCGGTGCAATTTCCATTCGTTGCTGCGCTTTCTCTGGCGGATGCGGTGGAAAAAGCCTGCGGCGTGACCCATCTGGTAGAGCTGAAATGGCCCAATGATCTTCTCATCAATGGGGCTAAGATTTCAGGAATTTTGCTTGAGAGTGAAAGCCATTCCTCCTATGGGTTCTATCTGGTCTGCGGTTTTGGCGTGAATGTTGTTCACCACCCGGACCTTGGCCTTTATAAAACAACGGACTTGCGCAGCTTGGGCTTCCAGTGCAATGCAGACTTGTTGTTTTTGAAACTGGCAGAAAGTTTCGAGCATTGGCTGGGCACTTGGTCCAAGCCAAATGGCTTTGATGTGGTGCGAAAGGCTTGGCTGGAACGCGCCATTGGGGTTGGGGAGCAGATACGTGTGCGCCTGACCCGGGAAGAATTCAGCGGACGCTTTGTCGATATCGATCATTTCGGCCGGTTGATCCTGAAGATGGACAGCGGCGAAACGCGGCTGGTTTCCGCAGGAGACGTGTTTTTTTCCTGAAGCATGGCTGCATCAAGCATGTGGCTGTCTCGTCCGGCGCCGTTATTCGGGCTGCCCGAGACCGTTTCAGGACGTTTGGAAAGGTAATTCAATATGTCGAGCGAAAATCAGCTCGTGTTTTTGCCCCTCGGGGGCGTTGGCGAAATCGGGATGAACCTTGGCCTTTATGGTATGGGCCCCGAAGATGACCGCACTTGGCTGGTCGTTGACTTTGGCGTTTCTTTTGCCGGGCCCGAGCTGCCGGGCGTTGATCTTGTGCTGCCGGATATTCGTTTCTTGCAGGAAGAACGCAGCCGTATTGCCGGTATCGTGATTACGCACGCCCATGAAGACCACTATGGTGCGCTGCCGTACATCTGGAACCTTGTTGAGGCGCCCGTATATGCCACGCCATTTGCCGCCGGTTTGCTGGAGGCAAAATATGGCGTTGACGGCGAGCAGGTGGACATTCCGGTCACCATTGTCAATCAAGGCGAGCGTCTCAACATCGGGCCGTTCGACGTTGAGCTTTTGACCATGACCCACTCGATCCCCGAGCCGTGTGGCCTTGCCATTCGCGCCAATGGGCAGATGGTGGTGCACTCTGGCGACTGGAAGATTGACCCCACACCGGGTGTCGGCAAATCCATGGATATGGACCGGCTGCGGGAGCTGGGAGAGGAGGGTGTTGACGCCCTGATTTGCGACAGCACCAATGCCGTGCGC
The DNA here is from genome assembly GCF_028737195.1 of Pseudovibrio exalbescens. Classification (GTDB taxonomy): domain Bacteria; phylum Pseudomonadota; class Alphaproteobacteria; order Rhizobiales; family Stappiaceae; genus Pseudovibrio; species Pseudovibrio zosterae. The sequence goes on from NZ_JAQZAJ010000001.1 coordinate 253,448, forward strand.
GATGGCGTGAGCCCCAGTGAAGCGGAAGTACAGGCGGAACTGACACGGATTATCAAGGAAGCGACCGGCCGTGTGGCGGTGACCACCTTTGCCTCCAACGTGGCGCGCATCCGCGCCGTGGCCGAAGCGGCTGCAGCAGCGGAACGTGAGATCGTGGTGGTGGGGCGCTCCATGCTGCGGGTGATCGAGGTTGCCAAGGAACTGGGCTATCTGGATGGCTTGCCGCCGTTTCGTGATGAAGAGGCCTATGGCCACTTTCCTCGGGACAAGGTGGTGATGATTTGCACCGGGTCGCAAGGGGAAAACCGGGCGGCGATGGCACGCATTGCGGCGGACAATCACCGCCAGATCGCGCTGACTTCCGGGGACACCGTGATTTTCTCGTCTCGAACCATTCCGGGCAATGAGAAGGCCGTAAACACGGTGATCAACTCTTTGGTGTCACAAGGCTTGAAGGTGATTACCGACCGGGATGCGCTTGTGCATGTTTCCGGTCACCCACGCCGCGGTGAGCTGGATCAGCTTTACAACCTTTTGAAGCCGAGGAAGGTGATCCCCGTCCACGGGGAGGCGCTGCATTTGGCCTGTCACAAGGACTTTGCGCTTTCCAAGGGCGTGAAGGATGTGAAGATCATCAAGGACGGCGACATGGTGCGCCTTGCTCCGGGGCCGTTGCAGGTGATCGACGAAGCGCCCGTCGGCATCATGGTGCGTGATGGTGATCTGTTGATGCTGCCGGAAGAGGCTGGCGTTCAGGAACGTCGCAAGCTTTCGTTTGCGGGCACTGTTGTGGTGTCGTTGGCAGTTAGCTCCAAGGGGGAGCTGCATGGCGACATCGATGTGGTGCTCTTCGGCATTCCGGAGTTCAACCGGGATGGAGATCCTTTTGAGGATCTGGTGCATGAAGCCGTTTATGGGGCCGTGATCAGCATTCCCAAACCACGGCGCAAGGATGTTGATCTTGTAACCGAGGCGGCACGCCGGGCCGCGCGCTATGCCGTTGTCGAACATTGGGGCAAGAAGCCGTTGTGCCGCGCCCTGGTGCGCAAGGTGTAAGCTTCTATCCGCGACATATACGCACTAGAACGTATGGGGCGCTGGACATTTCTCCCGAAATCTGGTCCATCTAACACTGGTTTTCGGGAGGAGAACGATGATAGGGCGGCTGAATCATGTGGCCATTGCCGTTGCCAATATGGACGACGGCCTGAAGGTTTATCGCGATGGGCTGGGGGGCGTTGCTTCTGAGAAGGTGGCGCAGCCGGAGCATGGCGTGTCCACGGTGTTCATTGAATTACCCAATACCAAGATTGAGCTTCTGGAGCCGCTTGGCGAGAACTCTCCCATCACTTCCTTTGTGGAGCGCAATCCCGCCGGTGGTATCCACCACGTGTGCTATGAGGTGGAGGACATTGTGGCGGCACGCGACAAGCTGGTGGCGCAGGGCTATCGCATTCTGGGGGATGGGAACCCCAAGATCGGCGCCCACGGCAAGCCGGTTTTGTTTCTGCACCCGAAAGATTTCCTCGGCACCTTGACCGAGCTGGAAGAAGCTTGAAGCCAACAGTTAGGAAGAGGGGATAAGCGTGTCACTGGCGTTGGGCCTTGCGATCTATTTCATGATGTGGTGGATCCTGTTTCTGGCGATCCTGCCCTTTGGTGTGCGAACAGCAGATGAGCTGGGCGAGGATGTGGTGCCGGGAAGTGCGGAAAGTGCGCCGGCGCACCCGTTGATGCTGCGCAAGGTGATCGCTAACACAATTGTGACCACGGCATTGTTCGTGGCGGTTTATTACGTTTTGGAATCAGGAATGGGAACGCAAATTCTTGATTTCGCCGGTCGCTACATGAACTAGCTTCATCAGGACAAAAAAAAGCAAGGCTTAAAAAGCCTTGCTCATCAAAAAGTTCCGCGTCTACTTGCCTTCGTTTGCGCCGTTTGTTGACGCCGGCTGCAACCGCTTCAAGCGTGCGCCAGAAGGCCTTCCTCCCAAGACTCAGACCGCGATGCTATCCGGGTGTTTTTCAACCCCAGATCTTTTTATTGACAGGAATATAACAAGGTGACACGAGTTTGTCATTATTTAGTAGCTGGTGGCCTAATCTTTAATCCTGCCCAAATTTTAAGCAAAAAAAGTGACTGTTGACCAAGCTCAACGCGCGGGGAAAGGGGCTGTGCCCAGACGTTTTCAGCTGGTAAAACGCCGCTAACACCGCCCATTTCAACATCAGGGCTTGTCTTTTCTCAGCGGGTTTGCTTTGAGTGCCTATCGTTCAAGGCTAACCAAACTTCAAGAGTTCAACCGATGCGTTTGTCCCGATATTTCCTGCCGATCCTGAAGGAAACTCCGAAAGAAGCGGAGATTGTATCCCACCGTCTCATGTTGCGCGCTGGTATGCTGCGTCAGCAGTCCGCCGGGATCTATGCTTGGTTGCCTCTGGGCTATCGGGTTTTGATGAAGATCCAGCGCATTGTGGAAGAAGAGCAGAACCGTGCGGGCGCTGTGGAGCTATTGATGCCGACCATTCAGTCTGCAGATTTGTGGCGCGAAAGTGGGCGCTATGAAGCTTATGGCAAGGAAATGCTTCGCATTACGGACCGCCATGAGCGTGACATGCTGTTTGGGCCGACCAATGAAGAGATGATTACGGACATTTTCCGCAGCTACGTCCGGTCCTACAAGGATCTGCCGCTGAACCTCTACCACATCCAGTGGAAATTCCGCGACGAGGTACGTCCTCGTTTTGGTGTAATGCGCGGCCGCGAGTTCCTGATGAAGGATGCATATTCGTTTGATCTTGATCAGGAATCTGCACGCCATGCCTACAACCGCATGTTTGTTGCCTACCTGCGCACCTTTGACCGAATGGGCTTGAAGGCCATTCCAATGAAGGCGGATACCGGCCCGATTGGGGGGGATCTGTCACACGAGTTCATCATTCTTGCCTCAACCGGTGAGAGCGAGGTGTTCCTGAACAAGGACATCCTTGATCTGCCTATCCCAGCTGAAGACACAGACTTTGACTCTGATCTCAGCCCAATCATCACGGATTGGACCACCCCTTATGCTGCAACCGATGAGATGCATGACGAAGAGGCATTTGCAGCCGTCGGCGACGACAAGCAAGTATCTGCTCGCGGTATCGAAGTGGGGCACATCTTCTACTTCGGCACCAAGTATTCAGAGCCAATGGGTGCCAAGGTGACCAACTCCGAGGGCGTTGAGGTGCCTGTTCACATGGGGTCCTACGGTGTAGGCGTGTCCCGTTTGATGGCTGCGTTGATTGAGGCCAATCATGATGATGATGGCATCATCTGGCCGATGTCTGTGGCACCTTTCCATGTTGGTCTCATCAACATGAAGCCGGGCAGCGAAGCTGATGAAGCCTGCGAAAGCCTTTACAAGCAGCTTGAGGCTGCCGGCGTTGAAGTGCTTTATGATGATCGTGACACCCGTGCAGGTGCCAAATTTGCTGGGATGGATCTCATTGGTCTGCCGTATCAGGTGATCGTTGGACCGCGCGGACTGAAGACTGGCGAAGTCGAAGTGAAAAACCGCGCAACTGGAGAACGTGAGATGTTGTCCCCAGAAGCGGCAGCAGAAAAGTTGATTGCTGCGGTTCGGACACAAAGCTGATTAAACTTCAGGTTAAAGGAATCGCGCCATGTGATTGGCGCGATTTCTGTTCGTATGCGTTCATATCCTGCTCTGCCGCGTGCAGAGCGCCTGATCAGGGGAGTGCGGAAGCAAGATGACGGCTCAAACACAAACGGAGCAGCTCACCCGTGCAACACGCCCATTTGCGGCGTTCGAGTGGATGCTGGCGGGCCGATATCTGCGATCCCGGCGCAAGGAGACCTTTATCTCCGTGATTGCGGGCTTTTCCTTTTTGGGCATCACCTTGGGCGTTGCAACGCTGATCATTGTGATGGCGGTCATGAATGGCTTCCGGGCTGAGCTTCTCACTAAGATCCTTGGGATCAATGGCCATGTGCTGCTCCAGCCAATCGACTCGCGACTGGATGACTTTGATGCTGTGACAGGCCGCCTTGAAGGGCTGGATGGCGTGCGCTTTGCCATGCCGTTTGTGGAAGGTCAGGCAATGGTATCAGGGCCTGCCGCAGACCTCGGTGCTCTGTTTCGCGGCGTGCGCAAAAGTGATCTCGACAAACTGCCACTTGTTTCTCAAAACATAAAGGTGGGCACCCTTGAAGGGTTTGATGAGGGCCAGGGCATTGCCATCGGCACGCGTCTGGCGCGTTCCCTTGGCGTTTCGGTGGGAGATCCGATCCGTGTGATCACACCGCGCGGGGCCATAACGCCGATGGGTATGACGCCCCGTGTAAAGGCCTATCCGGTTGTCGCGCTCTTCGAAATTGGCATGAGCGAATATGATGGCACCATTGCCTTCATGCCTTTTGAAGAAGCCCAGCTTTATTTCAACCTTGAAGGTGTCGCGACCGGTGTAGAAGTCTATGCCGATGATCCTGACAATGTGGGCGCGGTGCGCAAGGCGGTGGAAGAAGGCGCTGGACGGCCGTCTTTTGTTACTGATTGGCGGCAGCGCAACATGACATTCTTTTCAGCGCTGGAGGTCGAGCGGAACGTGATGTTCCTTATCCTGACGCTGATCGTGTTGGTCGCCGCTTTGAACATCATCTCCGGAATGACTATGCTGGTGAAAGACAAGGGGCGGGACATTGCGGTCCTGCGCACGATGGGCGCCACCCGAGGCGCCGTGATGCGTGTCTTTGTGATCACGGGGGCCAGTATCGGCACCTTTGGAACCATTGCCGGTGTTGCGTTGGGTACTGTTGTTTGTTGGAACATCGAAAGCATCCGGCAAGGCATATCCTGGCTGACCCGTACTGAGCTGTTTTCACCAGAGCTTTACTTTCTATCCAAGTTGCCAGCAGAAATGGACTCCACAGAGACATTGGCAGTTGTGGCAATGGCGCTTGGCTTGAGCTTTCTTGCTACAATCTACCCGGCGTGGCGCGCAGCGCGCCTCGATCCTGTTGAAGCGCTGAGGTACGAATAATGAATGCGCCGATGAAGAAAAGCTTTTCCTCGGAACAGCAAGACCGCCGCGTTGCTTTGAGCTTGAGGAGTGTCTATCGCAGCTTCTCGGAGGCGCATGGCATTTTAGAGATCCTCAAAGGGGCCGATCTTGATCTTTATGAAGGTGACCTTGTTGCGCTTGTGGCGCCTTCTGGCTCAGGCAAATCGACCTTGATGCATATTGCCGGGCTGTTGGAGAAGCCAGATTCAGGCGAAGTCTATGTTGGTGGGCGGGCTTGTGGATCACTCGGCGATGATGACCGAACGGCCATACGCCGTACGGAAGTCGGTTTCGTCTATCAGTTTCACCAGTTGCTTCCCGAGTTCACGGCGCTTGAAAACATTGCCATGCCGCAGATGATAAATGGCTTGGCGCGCAAGGATGCCGAAGAGCGATCCAGACAATTGTTGAAGTACATGCGCCTGCAAGATCGGGAAACCCATCGCCCATCAGAATTGTCGGGCGGTGAGCAGCAGCGGGTTGCCATTGCGCGTGCCGTGGCCAACGCGCCGCGCATCCTTTTGGCAGATGAGCCAACTGGAAATCTGGATCCCAAGACATCCGCGTATGTTTTTGACGCTTTGCGCGCATTGGTAAAAGCCTCAGGCGTGGCCGCCTTGCTTGCGACCCACAACATGGACCTTGCAGCGAAGATGGACCGTTGCATTACTCTTCAGGACGGGAAGGTTGTGGAGCTCAAGCGGGTTCCAAAGGCGAGATAACTGCCAACCGAGCCCGGTCCCAGCTACGACCCGTTGTGCAACGGACGACCAAGCTCCCTAGTTTTATTAGATTGTCAAAGAACACACCTGTTCCTGCGAGTGCGGGAGCAGGTGTTTTGTTGCATGCGTGTAGGGAGACACTTGAACTTGGAGTAGACGGGAATATCCGGGATTAGGCGGTCTTTGGCGGTTATATCTCTGATTTCGTGAAAGAAATTGACATTAAAAGATGTCTATTCCGAGTGCTCCAATGGACACTTGTTTTTAGAGTAAACTGGCAGTTGGACACTTGGATTTGGAGTTCGAAGGTTGCTGTTGAGTGTCACGTTCGAGGCTTCGAAGGCCGTTCGAAACCGCAGATTACCGCCATTTTTCCAAGTGTTCAAACCTTCTGCAGCTGCTCTCTCCAGCCCCGCAAACAATCAGAGAAGTCTAACATTTTGTTAGACTTCCATTAGCGGCAGAGTTCTGCCGTTTTTGAAGGATTTGGCTTTTGAGAAGATTAATCAAATTCTGAAGGATTTTGCCGAATTCACGGGTTTTGGTGCGCTGGCTCCCATTTTGCCTGGCTGGGGACGCTCTGGCTTCGAACGCTCTGTCAGAGGGCCTTCGAAAGACCTTCGAGAAACCTCAGGAACGCAGCCCAGATTATGCTTGAAACGGGTGTGCGGAAGGCTTTTGCAGCTTTTGGATGTGCGTAGTTGCTTGTTGCAAACCCTGACGGAAGATATGGGAACTTCGCCGTGAGGAGTAACCTCAAGCCTGGCGTTTGCTGGATGTGTCTTCAGCAGGTGCGGTGGTGAGTTGTTTCTTGAGGCGCTTGTGAAGCAGGCTCATGAGCGCTTGGCGCTCTTCGTCGTCTTGGGGATCTTCCGCCATGGCAATGTATTCTTCGTATTTATCCATGGACAGGCGTGCCAGGTCGCGCTCTGTGATGCGGGCCCCCACTTCCTTATAGGTGCGGCCAACGACCTCCAGCACGCGGGCAAAGAACTCTTTGTCCATACTGGTTGGCCGCGCTGTTTCTTGCTCATCCAGGCGCATGGGGCCTTCACCGAGAATAAGCCAGTTCAATGATAGGTCGTGTGCTTTGGCGATTGCTTTAAGAACGTCTGCATTCGGGAGGCTCTTTCCCGTTTCATAATCACGATATGTGTGGGGCGATAACCCCAAACGCTTGCAATAGTCCACACGTTTTTCGTCGCCGCGTACGTCGATAAGCCTTTGACCTAATTGGGTTTTCGATTGTGCAATACGCGCCATAGATAGATAAGCACAGAAATCCATCTTTTGCCGTTTACTTAAAGATGGAAATCTATCAATATCCTTTTGTATTTAAATAGAAGCAGTTGCTTCAAAAAAGACAATCGCAAGGCTGCACCCTTTTGATTGTCGTTGATTTAGAGGCACTTATGACGCACAAGCAAGACGACATGGACTCTGCGGAGATCCTGTTTCTCTTACGAAAGGCGGGACGGTCTTATCGCTATGTTGATGAGACCTATGGCCTTCCCAAGGGAACTGCCGTTAACACTGCACGCCAACCTCACCCCGGTGGTGAAAAGGCTTTGTCTGAAGTTCTCGGTCTTCCTCCTCAAAACATTTGGCCTAGCCGTTATGACGGTTCTACAGGTGAGCGGCTGAGCCCTCAACCCTTGGAGAACTATCGCACACAGCCAATTCTCAGTCCACGTCCAAACGGCGGCTCTGAACTGACATGCGGGGTGGCGGCATGATGACGATTGGCTTTGTCGTGCGCCAGTACAGCCTGGCCCCCGGCTTTGTGTATCTGGTTGATGCCCCGAGCCTGGGGCAGCCAGTCCAGATGCCGAAGACCAGCGCCAATGCTGGTGAGGCGAAAGTGTTTGAGCGCCGGGAAGCGGCCAGCTTCTGGGCAGAAGAACTGACCAAAGATCAACCCGCCTACGTGCCAGCCTGGCAAGTGAGCAAGGTGAGCATGCTGCCTGGTGCTGATGATCGGATGACGCTGCACGAAGCCCACGGGGGAGCTTAATATGAGTGACCTCACCATTACCATCATTGATGATGCACAGTCGCGAAAGCCGTCGTTGTTTCGGCAGTTCGCCGTGATTGCTTTCTTTGTCGCAATCCTCTTTGGGCCCGGATTACTGGCGAACAGCGCCGCCATGCAATGGGCGGGCTTCATTGTGTGTCTGATTTTGGTTTCGGCAGCAATGAAAATAAGAGCCGGTGATCGGATGACGCTGCATGAGGCCCGCAGGAAACTGGAAGAGCTGGAAGCTAAGGGTAGAGCTGAAGCTGCTTTTAATCCCCCAAAGCCGACGCGACAGGAGGGAATGAGATGATCGTACTGTCTAAAGTTCGCCATCATCAGGGACTGGTTCAAGATCCTCAGGTCGCAACCGTAAAAAATCATGAACAGCAGACGGTCCAGCATCCAGACTTTGGAGGATGTTCTGGTAAGAGGAAAGAGTTTTTAAGGCTGTTTCGTGAGGCGGCTCGTTCAGAGCTGCAGATAAGTCTCGATGAAACTGTTTCATCGTCTCACACATATCGCTGATTTCGTTTGGCGTGATAACGCCTTTATCGACAAGCGCATGTGTGAGCGCGAGCAAGGGCCAATAACTTGGGTCCTTTATAGAGATTTTCATTTCAACGTTCTCCTGTGACTCGTTTGGTTTGCATCTTTGAGTTTAGGAGACTTCGGCTTCGCTGTCCTGCTTCCTCCCGTGTGGGGCAGCGGAGCCGTCAGATCACAGGAGCTTAAAGGCTTGCTATGTCCTACGCTTTTCCAGTTCTGAAGGCTAACTGTTTGGCTGCTTCGGCATACATGCTTTTCATAAGCATGTCTGTTTCTTCTGCTGCAAGGTCTTCCAGCTTTGCCTTCACCTCTTCACGAGAAATCGATGGTTGTTCTTTGAACATCTCCAGAATGATGTCTCCAAATGCGAGATACCACATTGTCTCACCTCCTTTTGAACTAACAGCGTTCATCCGTTCGCTGAGGCTAATCAGCTTGGATTTCATGAGATTTATCTCCGTGTGTTGTTGCCACATGGCGGTAAAGGTTGCGGCGCTGCCCATCAGCGTCGCAGCCACTCTACCAAAAGATTTTGCCTCCCAAAAAACAATCAGAAATTGATGTGATTTGATATGTCTCACTTGCCCTTGAAAGACATTGTTGTTCCTGAGCGTTTACGCCCGGTCCACGGGGACTGGATCGAGGTTCTTGCCGCCTCGATGGACGAGATCGGCCTTAAGGAGCCCATTGTGGTTCGTGAGGTCAAGCGAGGACGCAGCAAGCAGACAGAGCTTGTGGCGGGCGCACACCGCCTGGCGGCGGCCGAGCGGCTTGGCTGGGAAGAGATTTCGGTCAGCCTTGTGGAGGCCTCGGATCTTGAAGCCCGGTTGATTGAGATTGATGAGAACCTGATGCGGCGCGAGTTGTCGCCGCTTGATCGCGCCATCTTTTTGAATGAGCGCAAGAAGGTTCATGAGGAACTGTATCCGGACACCAAGCATGGTGGGGACGTCAAGAGCGCTGATTTCAAAGAGAAAAATCAAGTGGCCAACTTGGCCACTCGATTTTCGAAGGCGGCGGCGGAGAAAACCGGGCTCTCGGAGCGCTCTATTCGCAGAGCTGTCGCAATCATCTCCAGGCTGTCGCCTGATGTGATTGATCTAGTGCGCCAGACCGGCCTTGCCGAAAGCGGGAAGGAACTTGAGGCGCTGGCCAAGAAGGAGCCTGCGGCGCAAAAAGCGGTGCTGCAAGCCATTGCTGATGGGCAGGCCAAGAAGGTTTCCGAGGCTGAGGTGCTGCTGTCCATGAAGCAGAGCGCTGCGCCGACAAGCGAGGATGAGAAGCACTATCGCGCCTTGCTGGCCAGTTGGAACCGGCTGGGGCGCAAGCCGCGCCGCCGTTTTCTGGAGGCGCTTGGGCTTGAGGCCTCTGAGGCTGTTCTTGATGCCAAGGTGAAGGACTAGTGCCATGGCCCGCTCAAGATCCAGATCAAGACGGCCTGCGGATGAGCGCCAATTTGAAATGTTTGGCGGGGATGGCCAGCCCGTGCAGCAGCTCTTTCCGGTGCGCACGCCCAAGGCTGACATTGAGTGCATGGACTTTTCTTCCAGGCTGAAGCGGGACATGAGCCTTGCCTTGAAGGAGTGCAGCAAGAGCCGTGAGGAAGTGGCGGCGCGGATGAGTGCCATTCTGGGCTTGCCCAAGTTCTCCAAGGCGATGCTGGACAAGTACACCTCTGAGAGTTCGGAGGCGCACCAGATCAGCCTGCTGCGGTTCAAGGCATTTGTGAAGGCGACGGGGTGCAACTGGCTGTGGCAGCGGGTGGTTGAGGATGATGGCCTGACCCTTATGGAGGGGGAAGAGGCGCGGCTTGCCCAGATTGGGGTGCTTGAACAGCAGATCCGGGAGAGCCAGCAGCTTTTGAAGGATTTGAAGAATGACCCGGTGGACCTGCGCAGAAGGCGGAGACGGTGATGCTGAAAGAATGGTTTGATGTCTCTGAGATGATCGGTGTCCGTGTTTCAGGGTGGCCTGAGACTGAAATGGGAATGAGCCGTTTGATTGAACGCGAAGGCTGGCGGAACCATGGTGACCGTTGCCGGGAACGTGAGGGCCAGGGTGGTGGCTATGAGTACCATGTGAGCCTGTTGCCTGCGTGCGTGCAGGCCAAGCTTCTGGCGCAGGCCGGTACGATCAAGATCAAGGAAAAGGGCGCGGCAACCAGCGAGGCATGGGCCAACTATGAGCGCCTTTCTGCCAAGAAGAAGCAGGAGGCCAAGGACCGGTTGAGCGTGGTTGCTCGCATAGACACCATGTATCGGGGCGGCATGAACAAGACGCACGCGGTGGCGTTCGTGTCCCAGGAGACGGGCATCAGCTCTTCCACCTTGTGGAACTGGGAGAAGCTGACGCATGGCTATGCCAGGGAAGACTGGTTGGCTGTGCTTGCGCCCAAGCACCCTGGCAGGACTGTGACGGCGGACTGTCATCCTGCGGCCTATGAGATGCTGAAGGCGGATTATCTTCGCCCTGAGAAGCCGGGGTTTGCGGCGTGCTACCGGCGCATGAGTGAAGCGGCTGTTGAGCATGGCTGGGCTCCTATCCCCAGTGCGAAGACCTTGAAGCGACGCATTGAGCGGGAAGTGCCTGCGGGGGCGATTGTGCTTTCGCGGGAAGGTAAGGACGCGGCAAAGCAGCTTTATCCGGCGCAAACCCGTGATCGGTCTGTGTTCCATGCCATGGAGGCGGTGAACGCGGATGGACACAAGTTCGATGTGTTTGTTCGCTTTGAGGATGGCAGCATTGGCCGCCCTTTGATGCTGGCCCTGCAGGATCTTTATTCGGGCAAGATGCTCTCTCACCGCATCCAGAAGTCGGAAAACAAGGACGCGGTGCGCCTTGCGATTGGGGACATGGTGGAGAGCTTTGGCATCCCCGATACGATCTATCTGGACAATGGTCGCGGCTTTGCCTCCAAGTGGATTACTGGCCGGATGAAGAACCGTTTCCGGTTCAAGGTGAAGGATGAAGACCCGGCGGGCATTTTGACCACTCTTGGTGTGACAGTGCACTGGACCACGCCGTATTCAGGCCAATCCAAGCCGATTGAACGGGCGTTCCGTGATCTGTGTGAGGAGATTGCCAAACACCCGAAATGCGCCGGGGCCTATACGGGTAACAACCCGATGGCGAAGCCTGAGAACTATGGCTCGAAGGCCATTCCCATTGCTGAGTTCGAGCAGCATGTTGCTGAACAGATTGTGCGCCATAACACCCGTGAGGGGCGTCGTGCGGCCGTGTGTGCGGGGCGCTCGTTCGAGCAGGCCTTCCGGCAGTCTCTGGAAGACCCATCGACAATCATTCGAACGGCTTCTGAAGCGCAGCGCCGGTTGTGGTTGATGGCGGCTGAGGGTGTGAAATCCCGCAGGCCTTCTGGTGAAATCCACCTCAATGGCAACCGTTATTGGGCTCCTGTGATGGTTGAGCATGCGGGGTCAAAGATGATCGTGCGCTTTGACCCTGACAACTTGCATGACGGGATCTTCGTTTATCGGCTGGATGGGTCGTTTGTGTGCGCGGCTGAGTGCATTGAAGCGGTTGGCTTTAACGACACCAATGCGGCGCGTGAGCATGCCCGCAAGCGCCGTGCGTACCTTAAAGCGCTGCGTGAAGCTGAGAGCATTGAGAAGAGCCTCGACATTCAGGAGGTGGCGGATCTCCTGCCCAAGATTGAGATGGAAAGTGAAGCCTTGCCTGAACAGCGGGTTGTTCGTCTGGCTGTTGGGCAGGATCGCCCGGTGCCTGATGGTCCTGCGTGGAATGATGAGGCTTCGGATAGTTTTGGCCGTGCTGTGGCGGCCATGAGTAACGCTAGTAACCGCGTTGTGCCCTTCCAGAGCGGGGCAGATAGCTGAGGAGATGCCTTGCACGCATCCCCCCAACAACAGTGTCCTAAACGGACCACAAGCAAGTGGAATAGAACATGTCTGATCGAATTAAACAAGCCTGGGATTTGGTTGAGCCGGTAGCCGAGATACCGGAAAAGCAGAAGTGGGCGTGGCTGGATGCCCGGACTGCTGCGAAGAAGTATGCGGAAAACAAGGGGTTTTCAAAGGCAGCCTTTGCCCGGGAGGTGGGTATTCCTGCTGCGACGTTTTCGGAGTGGTGGTCTGGCAAGTATCGTGGTGACTACGGCAAGACCACAGAGGCTGTCAGTCAGTTTGTCGAGAACCAGCGTGCATTTGAACAAACGGAAATGCGCATTCCTGACGATCTCGATTACGTTGAGACGCCGACTTCTCAGAAGGTAATGAGCGCGCTTCAGTTTGCCCAGGCGATGCCTGAGATGGTCGTGATTGTGCTGGGCGCTGGGATGGGTAAATCCATCACGGTGCGCAAGTACCAGGAGAACCATTCGCACACGTATCTTGCAACGATGCGGCCAACAACGGCAACGCCGGGAACCATGCTCAATGAGATCGGCTTGAGCATGGGGATTTTTGAGCGCAGCGTTTCCTTGCGAGAGCGCGCCATTGGAGAGCGGGTTCAACGCAATGGGCGAAAGCCGCTGCTGATTATTGATGAGGCGCAGAACCTTAATGACAACGCGGTCAATCAGTTGCGCCACTTCCTTGACATTTACCAGTGCGGCATTGCGCTGATCGGCAATGAAGAGCTCTACACTCGTTTTGGTGGGACCAAGCCCAAGGCAGCTTATGCGCAGATCAATCGGCGGATCGGCATGCGGGTGCGTCAGATGCGGCCGAGCAAAAAGGATATCGACGTGATTGTCGATGCATGGGGCATTGAAGACGAGGATGCTTGCAAGATGCTGCGTCTGATCGGAAGCAAGCCTGGAGCTCTTTCTCAGATTTCGAAGACCGTTCGGCTGGCTCACATGCTGGCCATGGGAAGCGGCGGGCTTGTCAACGCAGAACTGATCCGGGCGGCCTGGTCGAACCGTGGGGGGGAAGAGCTATGAACGTTGCATTGAACAGGCAGCTCAGAGCGCTTGAAGTTTGGTTTCGTGAGTACACCAAACATGGTGAGCCGTTTTCGCAGGAAAGCGCAGATGCGTTCTTGAGCGCTCTTGGGCACGCCATTGACCTGGCTAATGCGCAGGTGCCCAGGCTCAATGAAGACCACCTCAAATCACCGGCAGTGGTGTTGTTTCCCGTTGTGGCGCGACCTCATCCCCAGTCCATTCAACCCGACCTTACAGCCTAAAGCGACAGGACTTTCCCAATGACCAGCGAAATGCTTGATCCGGACAAATACTGGAAGAATGCCAAGGGTGCACTTGTGCCCTTGGAGACCATCAAGATGGAGCATCAGGAAGAGGATGCTCTTGTGAAGGAGATTGTGGCTTCGGCCCGGTTCCTGAACACCGCGCTGTCAAAGTTCAAAGCGGATGCTCTTGGCAATGTTCAGGCGTTTCGGGACCTTGTTGCGGAGAAATACGGCGCAAAGAAAGGCGGCAAGAAGGGCAACATGACCTTGATGTCGTACGATGGCACGTTGTGTGTTCAGGTTGCGATTGCCGAGCATATCAGCTTTGGGCCGGAGCTGGAGGCCGCAAAGGCCTTGATTGATGAGTGCATCAACAAGTGGAGCAAAGGGGCTAACCAAAACCTACAAGTGTTGGTTGATGATGCCTTCCAGGTGGATAAGGAGGGCAAGATCTCGACAACCCGCGTTCTCGGATTGCGACGTTCCAACATTGAGGACGACGATTGGCAACGTGCGATGGATGCGATCTCCGATGCAGTGCGTGTCACAGGTTCAAAGACTTATCTTCGGGTTTATGAGCGTGATCCAATGACCGGCTTGCAAAAGCCAATCTCGTTGGATCTGGCAAGTGTTTAGAGAGGTCTTGAGATGAGCAGAATACCCGTTGAAAAGACCTTCTACGATGACTTTGATGGTGAAGCCCGGCTTGAAGTGAAGACGACTGTTGAAGGTCATTTTCAGATGAATGTGACCAGCCAGCAGTACATGAGCGGTGAGTATCGAGAGGCTGGTGTCACCTTTTCCGATACTGAGCTGAGGCGTCTTTGCGAGACTATCAGCGAACATCTTGGAGGCGCGTGATGGGAGCGAGTCACGATTTCATGCGCACCTGTGCGCAAGACGAACTTGAGGCTATCCAGGCTTATTGGGCAGATCAAGGATATGTAGTTGAGGGGCGTGTTGTTTACTGCCGCGAGGCGGAAGGTATCGGACACTATAAGGTCGAGACCAATTTGATTGACGGCTTGCCTCGTGGTTTCCGTGCTCATCATGCCCAACGGCTTGTTGGTGGGATGCTTCTGAAGGATGTGATGCAATGACACAAGCCAACAACATCCGCGATAAAATCGCAAAGCTGAAACAAAAGACTAAGGCCAATGGCTGTTCAGAGGCTGAAGCCCTTGCTGCAGCCGAGAAAGTTGCATCCCTAATGCGGGAGCACGGTATATCTGAAAGTGAGATCGGGATCGATCAGAAGTCAGCCAATATCGGCACCAAAGGAAATGGTAGCGCAGATCGGCTATGGAACGTGATAGCCCATTGCACGAACACCGTATGCATTTACCACAGCGATATGGACGAAAGTAAAGTCATTTATGTTGGTATGGACCCGTATCCGGATATTGCGGAGTATCTACATGTTGTGTGTGCCAGAGCACTGAAACGTGGGGTTAGAGAATTTAAAAAAAGCCGTGATTATCGTCGTCTGCGCTTGTTGAAGTCTAAGCGTCAAGCCTGCCGTGATTATGTATGGGGGTTCACTTTTCGGCTCTCCAACCGCTTACGTTCGATCTTTGAAGATCAAGCAAGTAAAGATGCAAGAGGCAGAGCCAAGGCTGCATTACCACATTTGTTTCCAAGTTTGTCTGAGTTCAAACGCCGCCCACTTGAGCCCACAAACCAAAGGGCAATTGCCGCGGGAATGGCAGCCGGGAACACCGTCAGTCTATCGTCAGCCGTAAACCAAGGCAGACCAAGTCCAACTCTGGAGGCTTCCTCATGAGTACCCCTCACAAACGCCTGTATGCGGCGAAGAAGGCTGCCAACCTTGATGATGATACCCTTCGGGATTGTTTGCAGGCGTCCATTGGTCGCCGTTCTGCCAAGGGGTTGACGATGGTCGAATGCGACAAGGTTTTGGACCACATAAAAGTCAAGGGACATAACGCTGAAACACGAGGTGTCACACAGATCAGCGGTGTGTTTGGCAAGAAGGCAGTCGCGCTGTGGCTGTCAGCCTGGAACCTTGGCATTGTGCAGGATAGATCTGATAGGGCTTTGCTTGCCTGGGTAAAGCGCCAAACGAAGATCGACCACATCAATTGGGTGGATGGAGAAGACGGTTCTAAGGTGATTGATGCATTGAAGGGCTGGATCTCCCGCTCTGCAGGCGTGGATTGGAGAACCGATCAAAGCCTGCCTTCTGTTTATAACCGTCCAGAGTTCAAGGTTTTCTGCGCTCAGGTGGCTTTGCTCAAGAGCCGTGAAGTGATGGCGTCTCATGAGAGCCTTGCCAACATTACATTGACCATCGTTGGCGAAGACAACCTGCATACACTAAAGGGTAAGGACTGGATTGTCATAATGAATACGCTGGGCAGGAAGGTACGCGCCTGTTTGGTGCGGGAGGCCCACTGATGAACACTCTCCCACAAGTGCTTCAGGAGATCTGTGAAGTGGCTGGACTGGAGGCGGCTATAAGAATTGCACGTCGTTATGGCGGTAGCCGCATGTCTATTCCGGCGTACCCGAAAGGGGATCACTGGCTGGTGGAGACTGTGGGGGAGAACGCTGCAAGGAAGATCTGTGATCACTACAGGATCATAAATGGTAGTGACAGGGCCGCAGGGATTTACCTTGACATTCCCCTTGGTCCAGCGGGCATGCGTGCTTTAAGTCATCAGCGAATAAGAGCTTATCTTGCAGACGGGCTCTCAGCTGATGAGGTTGCACGGCGGGTTGGCGTGCACAGGCAAACTGTGCTAAGGCAGGCACAGAAGTTACGAGATCCCCGACAAGCGGATCTGTTTGAAGATTAGAGCCGGTAACAACTGTTACCGGCTCTTTTTCTATCTGTTGATGCACTTTGCAAACACTAGGTTCCCCCGTTTGCAAAGGCTTTTTCATGACCAGCTTTGTTGACCATCTACGCGAGACTTTGGTCACGCCCTCAGAAAATGGCATTTCCGCGTTTGCTCGGGAACATGGCTTTAATGAGTTCTTCTTGCTTGCGATCCTTAATGTTGAAAGCCGAGGGGCTGCGTCTGACAGTTTGGGTCGGATGCTCATATTGCCGGAAAAGCATGTTTTCTGGCGGGAACTGCCTGAACACCTTCGCACCCAAGCCAAACGAGCCGGTCTTGCACGGCCTAAATGGTCCAGATCAAATTACAAAGGTCTTGGTGGGAATGGATCTGACCTTCGCTGGGATCGCCTCAAAGAGATGGCTGCGCTGCACGAGGACGCGGCTTTAAAGGCGTGTTCTTACGGCAAAGCCCAGATCATGGGCTTCAATCATAAGATGTGCGGCTATGACCGGGTGCAAGACTTTGTACGCGCCATGGCTTCTTCTGAAGAGGCGCAGGATCATGCTTTCTTCAGTTTCCTGATCAACTCTGGTCTTTCTGATGATATCCGCCGACTTGATGTTGAGGCTGTGGTAAGGGTTTACAACGGCCCTGGGCAGGTTGAACGCTATTCCAGCTTGATCCGCGCAGAGTATCACATGCTGACGGGCGATGATTTGTTCGAGTTCAGGGCCAGTCGGTATTTTGATCTGCTGCGGTTGGGGTCACAAGGCTACCAAGTCCGGGCACTTCAGGAGCGTTTGTGTGAGCTTGGTTATCATTGTCGTATCGACGGCGATTTTGGAACGGGAACGCGCCGTGCTGTTCTGGCATTTCAAGCTGACAATGGACTGGATGTTGATGGACGCGTCGGCCGTGAAACCCATCAGGCCTTGCTGGCTGCCAATCCTGACAGCATGCCTGTCAAGGTTGCTCGGGAAAGCCTGACAATAGGAGATCTGCGCAAGAAAGGGTCTCAAACCATTAAACAGGCTGATCGGATGACGGTCCTGGGCGGCAGCGCCGTTGGAGTTGGCGTACTGTCGCAAGCCGGTGACTTGTTCTCAAACCTTCCGTTGATTGAACGACTTTCCCTGTTCAAGAACCTGATGGCTCAGGTTCAGGAAGCAGTGGAACCATTCTTGTCGCTTGTGGGCACGAATAAGTGGCTGGCGCTAGCTGCGGTAGGTGGGGTTGTTGTCTACCTGGCCTGGAAGATCAAGCAACGGCGTCTGTGGGATGCAAAGACTTGGAGGCATGTCGCATGAGCGTTCTTGTCTCCATTGCAATCAAGGTTTTGAGCTCACTGGGTGGTAAGACGGTTGATACTGTTCTGGCCCATTTGGAGCGCAAAGCGGATACCCAAACAGATCGTCAGCGGATCAAGGCTCAAATTACGATTGAACAAATCCGAGCTGAGATTGCCGCTCAGCAGTCAGCACGAGATATTGTGCTTGCCGAGCAAGGCTGGTGGCTTACAGCGATGATACGCCCGGCATTTGCATGGCCTTTGATTGCGTGGTGGTTCGCGGTCATTCTGGATTCCATTTTTAAGTTCAGTTGGAGTGTCGCAGCACTACCCTCTCCTTTGGATGAGTGGGCGGGATGGATTATTGCGGCCTACTTCATGGCGCGGCCGTTGGAAAAGTTGGGCCGAGGCTACCTCCATTCAAGATTTGGCAGGAATGGTCGATGAGTTTCGATGACGTTGACCGTGCCAATATGCTGGCGGAGCGAGAACGGGATGCAGGCGTTGCTGCGATCCAAAGCAAACACAGTTTAGAAGGACGCGAGATCTGCATCGACTGCGATGAGCCAATAGGCCTCTCCAGGCGTGTTGCAAATCCCCATGCAACGCGTTGCATTGACTGCCAGAGGGAACTGGAGGCCGCACGATGAGCGCCGAAGAGCTGAAGATCTGGATCGGCATTGTGTTGGGCGTGGTCTCTCTTACTGGTACCGCCTGGAGCCTGTTGTCCCATCGCTCCAAGGACAATTCGACAAAACTGGAAGAGTTGCAGGATCGTGTTTCGGAGACAGAGGCCAGTGTTAAGTCTTTGGCCCGTGAACTGGAGCACCTTCCCAGCAAGGAGCAAGTCCATCAGTTGGAACTCAACATGATGGAAATGGGTGGATCGGTGAAGGCGATGAATGAGAGCATTCGCTCACTTCGTCACCTTACCGAAGGCATTGATGATTACCTCAGACAGAATAAGAGCGCATGATGGAGTACCAGGAACACGTCAACCAAGATGTCCGTCTGATCATCTTGAAAGCACTGCATGAGCAAGACGATTACGCCTTGAACTCTTCCATTCTTCAAGCGTTGTTGGAGAGTTACGGTCATACCGAGAGCCGTTCTTACATTCACAATCAACTGCGCTGGATGGAGCGCAATGTTCAGGCGGTGAAGCTCACGGAGGCAGGCAGCATTCTGGTGGCAACGCTGACCAGTGCAGGCCGGGACCATGTGGAGCGTAGAGCGCGACTTGAAGGGATCAAACGCCCGAGCCCTGAGGTATGAGCCATGGGAAAGCGCAAAGGACGTGGGCGGCTTTCCTCTTTGGACCTGTTGCCGCCAGAAGCCTCTAGCCTGGTGGATTGGGCGGCGGCGGAGCTAGCGAACAGGGACCGCACTCAGCAGGAAATTCTTGAAGAGTTCAATGGAAAGCTGATTGCGATTGATCCCACCATTCAACCTATCAGCAAAAGCGCATTTAATCGCCATGCAGTGAAGCTTGCCACCATGCAGCGGCGAATGAAAGAAAGCCAGTCCATTGCCAAATCCTTGGCAGGCCAGATGAAAGCAGATGCCGTGGATGATCTGACCATCATGGCAAGTCAGGCGGTCAAGACGCTGGTGTTTGAGATTCTGACCAGCGCTGGGGAAGCGGGGATTTCACCCAAGGCGGCCATGGAATTGGCAAGCGCGTTGCGTTCCGCCGTCCAGGCGCAAGCCGTATCAACCCGGCGCCGGAAAGAGATCGAAAAAGAGTTTGAGAAGAAGACCGATCAGGCTCTGGAGCAAACAGCCAAGGTGGCTGGTTTGACCTCTGACCAGGTGAAGAAGCTGCGTGGCGAGTTCTTGGGGTTACGCACATGATCAGTCCGCAGCAAAACCCGGAACAGGTGGCTGGGTCCCCAATCCTGTCCAGAGATCCATCCAAGCCAGGGCCAGAGTTCACACGCGGGGCTGAGATCCCTCAGGATCTGGACCCGTTTGCCGATGGCATCCTCATGGACCATCAGAAAGAGTGGCTTGAAGATGACAGTGATCTGAAGATTGCAGAAAAAGGGCGCCGGACAGGCATAACCTTTGCAGAAGCGCTGGACGATGCACTGATTGCTGCCAGCGCCCGTGAGGCTGGTGGCGATAATGTTTTTTACATTGGTGACACCAAAGACAAGGGCCGCGAGTTCATTGGCTATGTGGCGCATTTTGCCAAGACGGTTTCCAAGGAAATGGTGGGCATAGAAGAAAGCTTCTTTGAGGATATTGATGAAGACGGCAACACCCGCAAGATTTCCTCTTATGTGGCTCGATTTTCCTCTGGCTACCGCGTAGAGGCACTCTCCTCACGTCCTGAGAACATCCGTGGTCTGCAGGGCATCGTGGTCATTGACGAGGCGGCCTTCCACAAGGACGTGCGCGAGGTCATTGATGCGGTGAATGCGCTCCTGATCTGGGGCGGCAAGATCCGGATCATATCCACCCACAACGGCGTTCTTAATGCCTTCAACGAACTTATCCGGGAAGCGCAGACTGACAAAGCCAAGGGCATTGATACCTGGTCCATTCATCGCATTCCGTTTTCGAAGGCCGTTGATAATGGTCTGTTTAAACGGGTCTGCCTGATCAAGGGTGAAGTCTGGTCTGAAGAGGCGCAGGCCAAATGGGAGGACAAGATCCGCTCTGCCTATGGGTCTCGCAAGGCGGCCATGCGTCAGGAGCTGGATGCCATCCCGGCTGAAAGTGAAGGTCAGGCACTAAGCCGCGTCCAGATCGAAGCCTGCATGGAAAAAGGTATTCCCTATATTCGCTGGCAGGTGGAGGATGATTTTCGGGATCTGCCTCACGCCAAGCGCAGCGAGATCTTGCAGAAGTTCTTGCAGGATAAGTTGCTGCCGGTTCTGGAGAGACTGCCAAAGGAATTGCAGCATGTCTATGCGCAGGATTTTGCCCGTAAAGGGGATGCATCTGCCATTGATGTGAAGTC
This sequence comes from Pseudovibrio exalbescens, assembly GCF_028737195.1. Classification (GTDB taxonomy): domain Bacteria; phylum Pseudomonadota; class Alphaproteobacteria; order Rhizobiales; family Stappiaceae; genus Pseudovibrio; species Pseudovibrio zosterae. The sequence continues at coordinate 274,029 of NZ_JAQZAJ010000001.1, forward strand.
CATTGAACGCACCCTTGAACGACGAACCCGACTAGTCGTTGAACTGCGCAATGTGCCGTTTGATGAGCAACGCGAAGTGATGGAGTTCATTATCAATCATCTGCCACGGTTCTCAGGTGGAGCGTTTGATGCCACCGGCAACGGGGCCTATCTGGCAGAAAAAGCGGTTCAGAGGTTTGGATCTTCCATTCGTGAAGTACACTTTTCGCAGAGTTGGTATCAGGAAAATATGCCACCTTACATAGAGGCATTTGGCTCCAACAGATCGCTGATCCTGCCTGCTCACCCTGACATCGTGAAGGATCATCAGGCTCTGGCCTATGTGAATGGCATCATCAAGGTGCCAGATGGTTTTCGTTTCAAGGGAACAGATGGCAACACGCGCCATGGTGACTATGCCATTGCTTCCGTGCTTGGCTACTGGATCAGCAGGCAGGATATTGCCGAGTATGACTATGTGAGCGCCGGCACACTTGCCCGTGACACCATGAAACCTCCCAAGGATGAGGAGGGCGTTGGCGGTGCCAACATCTTCTCTCGTGGAAGCGTTTTCGGAAAGCTGAAGGGGCTGTGGTAGTGGAAAGATCTGTTATTTTGGACCGATATGGCAACCCGATCAAAGTTGCAAAAAAGGACCTGAGCGACGAAAGCTCTGCTACTGTGCGCAAGATCAGCAACAAGTTTGGCGATGCCTTTACAACCGAGCTGACACCCTTGCGGCTAAAGCGCATCCTTGAGGCAGCTGATGCGAGCCAGCCGGATGAGTTTTACAAACTGGCTGAAGTGATGGAGGAGCACGATGCTCATTACTCGGCGGTTTTGTCCAGTCGCAAGCGTGCCGTATCCAGTTTGGCCTTGACGGTGAAAGCGGGAAGCGACACGGCAAGGGATCTTGAGATTGCCGATGCCGTGCGCCGAATGGTTGAACAGCCCGATTTCATCGACATGCTGGATGATGCTCTTGATGCGCTCGGAAAAGGCAGTGCGGCTATCGAGATGATCTGGGACACAACCTCCGAGGAATGGATGCCACGGGAGTTCATCTGGCGAGATCCCCGACTATTCAGGTTTCATCCAACGCGGCGCAGAACCTTGCAGCTCAAACTTGACAGCTCAATGGAAGGTGAGGATCTGGCGTTTGGCAAGTTCATCACTCACATGCCCAAGCTCAAGAGCGGCATGCAGATCCGTACTGGACTGGCGCGGGTCGCAAGCTGGTCCTATTTGCTGAAAGGCTACACGCTACGTGGCTGGGCTGCTTACAATGAAGTGTTTGGAATGCCGCTTCGAGTGGGGAAGTTCGACAAGAGCGCCTCAGATGAGGACAAGGCCAAGCTTTTAAGGGCAGTCATCGGCATAGCCAATGATGCAGCCGGGATCATCCCGAAGGAGATGGATATCGAGTTCATCACCAACACCAGCCGTGGTGGTGACAGTCTGTTTGAACGGTTCTCGGAGTATCTGGACAAACAGGTTTCAAAGGGTGTGCTTGGTCAGACCATGACCACAGATGATGGGTCCAGCCAGGCGCAGGCGATGGTCCACAATGATGTTCGCGAAGATATCCAGAAATCTGATGCCCGCCAACTTGCCAACACCTTGAACCGGGATGTGGTGAGACCGTTCGTGGACTTGAACTTTGGCCGTCAACTTGCCTATCCAAGCGTGCGCATAGACGTGCAAGAAGCCGAAGACCTTGAACGCATGGCCAGCGTTCTGGGCACGCTTGTTCCACTTGGTCTCAAGGTACAGATGTCAGACGTTCGCTCTCGTTTTGGATTTTCCGATCCAGAGGACGGCGCTGAGGTGCTTGGAGATCCAGATCCTTCAGCGAAGTCAAAGACGGCGAACAAGAGAGTGGCGCTGGCTCGCAATGAAAAGGAAGAGGATAACGAAGATCCATTTGATGAAGTAGGACAGGACGAACTCAGTGAGTGGCGACCGCAAATGAATGGCTTGCTGAAGCCGGTTCGCGAGCTAGCAAAGCAGGCCAGTTCCTATGAAGAGTTCCTGGATGGCTTGAGTGATTTGGCCGTGGATATGGATGATCGGGTTTTGGCTCAGAAAGTGACTGATGCCATGTCAAAAGGGATCTCCTGGGGAGATGATCGGGGTTAGTTTTGAGCGATTTTCAGTTTGACACCAAACCCTCTCCAGAAGTTTTGGCCTTTCTGGGTGCAAAAGGTTTGACGCCATCGTTTCACTGGGCTGAGGTCTCGCCAAGAGAGCACGCTTTTGGCTTTACGGTAGCCAAGGCCACCAAGCTGGACGTGCTTTCAACGCTCTTTGCAGAGGTTAAACAGGCGCAGCGTGAAGGTGTTCCGTTCGATGCCTGGGCAAAGGATCTGGAGCCACGCCTGCAAAAACTGGGATGGTGGGGCAAGCAGAGAGTTCTTGATCCCAAAACAGGCAAGATGATCAAGGCCCAGCTCGGAAGTCCGCGCAGGCTCAAGACAATCTACTGGGCAAATACCAGATCGGCGAGAGCTGCAGGGCTCTGGGAGCGGGCGCAGCGCACCAAGGCAGCGCTGCCTTACTTCATCTATTCACTGGGACCAGCAAAACGTCACAGGCCGCATCATGCGGATAAAGCGGGCGTTATACTGCCAGTTGATGACCCGTTTTGGGATGTGTGGTTTCCGCCCAATGGATGGCGGTGTGTGTGTTGGCTGCGGCAGATTTCCCATACTGAGGCAGATCGCAATGGCGGGGTTTCTGATCCACCAGAGATCGAGATGAAAGAATGGGCTAACCCGCGCACGGGCGAGAGTGTCTGGATACCTGAAGGTATTGACCCTGGATGGCATGGCAATCCAGGAAAGAACCGGGCACGGACCCAGATAGACAATCTGTCCTTGAAGATGGAAAATGCAGGGACACACAGTGCTGCTCTGCCGAAGCAGGTGATTGACGAGTTCTGGCGCTCCAAAACACCACAGAGCTATTCAAAGATGAATGAGCGTGTGCATTTGCCTGTGGCCTACGTTCCAGGCCTTGCTGAAAAGCTGAAGGCCAAAACACCGCTGGTCGCGGTTTCCAGTGACACCATCGCTGTAAAGGTGGGGAAGCATCGCAATATAGAGACTGAGAAGTTTGCCCTGGTTCAAAGGGTCCTGGAAGAAGGAACACCAATTGATCGCGGCGGATCGCAGGGTCTGACGTTCTGGATGGAGAATGAAGGTCGATACTGGGTTGTAGCTGTAAAAAAATCCAACGGAGGTTTTCTCTACATCTCGACATTCTTTAGAAGTGGAGAGCAGCGATATCGGTCAATTTTGGAAAGACACGGCAGGTGGGAGGGGTAACTGGCTGCGGGAGGGCGGGTCTATTCTCCATACCATTCGAGGGTACCGATCCATTTGCACAGCCAGCAGATTTAGTATAGGCGCAGCACCTCTTTATGACAAGCCACGGCCTTGAGAAGGATAAAAACGCCTCAGAAGCTCGTAGAGAGCATTGCAGGGGGTTTGGGTAACAGGATGCATGAGCGCTTTTCGAGTGCGTTCGACGGCGTTCGAAGACCATTCGAAATTGATTTTGACCCGCGCTTTCGGGTGATGTAAGACAAAAGGGTGCGATTTAGTGGATTTTGTGGGCTGGTAACATCTGTTACCGGCTTTTTTTGTGCCTGCATGGCCCACAGTGGTGCCCATGAACAGACATGCACACCTCGCCCTCACCATCAATGAAATTCAGTTGGACGGCAACAATGTTGTACCGGCATGGATCGAACTTGTTCCTGCTGGTCGCTTTGAAGGCCGGGATGGACGGTGGTTCGTCAATGACCGTCCTGAGGATGTGGTTGCCTTCTTTCTTGAAGATGAACTTGATCTGGTTGTTGACTACGAGCACGCAACGGAGTGGGGAAATGTAAGCGGAGCACCTGCCGCTGGCTGGATCAAGGAACTGGAGATCCGCGACGGGGCACTTTGGGGCCGTGTGGAATGGGTAACTCGTGCCTCTGAAATGATTGCCAACAAGGAGTTCCGGTTCATTTCTCCTGTTTTTTGGGAAGACTTGCAGACGCACCGCGTTCTCAAGTTGGTTTCGGCGGCCCTGACGCACCAGCCCAATCTTAAGATGACGGCGCTCAACAGTTCTCGTCTCACGCCTCCTCAAGATTTTGTTTCACCTGACCAACACAAAGGAACCGTTGCCATGAAAGATGAGCAGCGCAAGGCGCTATGCAAGACGCTTGGCCTTGCTGATGAAGCCTCTGACAGCTCCATTCTGGAAGCCGTTGCCACATTGAAGAACGATTTTTCCAAGGCCCAAAACTCTCTGCAGACACCAGATCCCAAGAAGTTTGTTCCGGTTGCTGATTTCAATCTGATGAAGGAACGCGCGGAGAAGGCTGAGAACGCATCCAAGGAAGTGTTCAAGGCAGAGGTTGAAAAGGCGATCAATTCGGCGGTCGAGGCAGGCAAGATCGCACCTGGTTCAAAAGAGTTTTACGTCAAGAGTTGCAACACTCAAGACGACCTCGACAGCTTCAATAAACTGGTTGCAGGCGGGGCATCTGCCGCCGTCACCAAACCATCTGGGCTGGATCAGGCTGATCCATCAAAAGGCAAGGCAGCTTTGTCCGCTGATGAACGCCTGATTGTCAAGCAGCTCGGTCTTTCCGAGGAGGACTACCTGAAACAGCGAGAGAGCGCATCAAGCTAAGCAGCGCTTCAAGCTGAAGGAGCAGATCAATGGTACAGCAGTCTCGAAAAGCAAGTCGTCGATCAGGTGATGAGGTTGTTCATCCTGTCAAGGGCGGCGAATACATCCGCCGTGGTGCGTTGTGCCTCCTTGATGGGGATGGAAACGCGGTGGCGGGAAAGGAAGTGGCAGACCTAACGGTTGCGGGTATTTGCCAGGAGACCATCGATAACAGAACCGGTTCAGATGGTATGCATCGGGGAGTGTTTTCGCGGGGCCGCGACCTTCACTTCTTGTCCAATGACAATGCAAACCCTGTGTTGCGCCAGCACCTCAATAAGCCTTGCTACGTGGTGAATGATGAGACCGTCTCGTCTTCGCACAACAATAATGCGCGTTCAGAAGCTGGCATTGCTCGTGATGTGACAAGTTCCGGCGTTTTCGTCGAGTTCGTTTAACAGGCAGCTGATCAGCAGCGGTGTTTGGCTCGACATGGGCGAGCCTGAGGAGATTGGTAAAATGGAAGTAACGGGTTCAACGCTTGCCACACTAGGTGTTGGCTTTAGTGCGGCGTTCCAATCCGGTCTGGCCGAAGCGCCGATGGATTGGAAGAAAGTCGCTACTGAGGTGCCAAGCACCACCTCAGAGCAGGAGTATGGTTGGCTTAAAGACTGGCCTGCAATGCGGGAATGGGTCGGAGACCGGTTGATTAAGGAACTTTCCGGTGATAGCTACAAGATCAAGAACAAAGCCTATGAAAGTACTGTAGCCGTCAAGAAGCCCGACATCGAAGATGACAAGGTAGGCATGTATGCGGCGCGTTTTAAGGCGCAAGGCAAAGCGGCAGGTCAGTGGCAAAACAATCTTGTTTGGGCAGCTCTGAAGCTCGGCCTGAGCGAGAAATGTTATGATGGCCAAAACTTCTTTGACACTGACCATCCGGTTGGCTCCAAAGAGAACGGCAATCTGCGCACCCTATCCAACCTTCAAGATGGTTCCAAGGCCCCGTGGTTCTTGTTGGATGTGTCTCAGGCCATCATGCCTATCATCTTTCAACTCCGCAAAAAGCCCGAGATGGTTGCACAGACCGATCCCAATAACTCCGATCACGTCTTCAAAAGAAACGAGTTTCTTTATGGCGTGGATGCACGCGGCAATGTGGGCTTTTCTTTCTGGCAGTTGGCTTATTGCTCGAAGCAAGACCTCACAGCGGAGAACTATTCCCTGGCTCGCCAGTCCATGAGTGGTCTTAAGAACGATGAGGATCAGCCTCTTGGCATCATGCCGCGTTTGTTGGTCGTAGGACCTGGCAACGAGGCGAAGGCTCGCAAGCTGCTGAAAGCCGAAAAGCTTGCGAACGGTGAAGACAACATCTGGCAGGGAACTGCCGAGCTGTTTGTCTCTCCCTGGCTCGACTGAGCACATACGATCCAAGGGGTACGTGGATGACTACTAGCGTTTATTCGATTGCGACCAGCCGCACACACTGGCGCGGGGGGCAGTTCTTCGTCCAGGGCAAGAAGAAGGAGTTGACCGTTCCTGACCAGATCAGCGATGAGCAACTTCGTCAGATCAAAGCTGATCCGGAGCTTCTCGTTGAGTTGGTGGGTGAGCTGTCTCATGATGCCCTGAAGCCGTCTGACCTTGAGACGCGCCTCTTGACTATTCAGAAAGCTGTTTTCGCTTTGCCTGGCGGCAAGGATGCGTTCACCAAAGCGGGCACCCCGCGGGTTTCCGTTCTTGAAGATGCCATCGGTTGGAAGCCTGAGGCTGATGAAATCGAACAGGCCATTGAGGCACTGAGCGATCAGGAAAAGGCGGACCTGAAAGCGGTCCTGGAAGGCTAGCGACAGCCTTCGTTGATGTCAGACCTTTCGGGGCAAAAGGTCTGCATCCTCCCTGGGAGCTGCTGGCAAGGCAGCTCCCTCCTTTCCAAACAAAATGAGTTTTCAGATGGCATATGCAACGGTTCAGGACTGGCTTGATCGCAATGGGAACCACTCATTTGTTGCTGACTTCAATGAAGATGGCGAGGCTGATACTGCTGCAATTGCACGCACCCTTGAAGATGCATCAGCAGAGATCGATGGCTGGTTGGCGCGGCGTTACGGGACACCTGTCAAAGATCCACTGGCCGCCCCAATACTGCGCCAGCACTGTCTGGTGATCGCCACTCACTTGATGGCCGACACCAGGTACACCCGAGATGATGAAATCGATGCGCGCTACAGGGCGTCGGTTGATTTTCTGAAAGCCATCTCAAAGGGCATGGCTGATCTGCCCATTCAACAAGCCAGTACTGATACCGGAAGAGCCTCCAATGTCGGCGTGACTTTTGTCATGCCTGAAAGGGTGTTCTGATGGCTGGTGTCGGCTTTGTTTATGACGAGCAGGGCGTCAAGCGCCTGGAGCTGATCGCAGAGCGGCTGAGCTCTCCTGATGTTCCGTTTGTTCTGGATACACTCGGGGCACTGGCTGTGGGCCAGACCCAGCGACGGATCACACAAGATCAACAAGCACCGGACGGGTCGTCCTGGCCTGAGCATTCGAAAGGTTATGCCGATAGCCTGAGCGGCTCCCAGGGAATGCTGCACAATGAAGGTGATCTGGTCACCAGTCTCGACCACGTTGTCAGTTCAGATGAGGTGAGCTGGGGATCTTCCCTTGTTTACGCGGCTATTCATCAGTTCGGCGGCACCATCAAGCCTAAAGATGGCGGCTCTCTCTTCTTCATGATTGGCACAGAAGCGATTGTTGCGTCCGAGGTGACCATTCCAGCAAGGCCTTATCTGGGCACGTCCGACCAGGACAGCCGGGAGTTTGAAAGCTCTGTCATTCACTACATGGAAGGTCTTTTGTCATGAGCAGCTGGACAAAACCTTGCTCCTACAGCGCCATCCTGGAGGCAATCGTTGCGCAGATCGGTGCAAGTGACGTGCTTTCTAGAAACGGCCTTGTGAAGTCGGCCCCTGGCATTGTCAGTGACGCTTGGTTGAAGAAAGAAAAGGTACCAAATTCGGGAGGTGCGTTTGTTGGTCTTGGCCGGGTTTCATCCGTAAAGCAACTTGCCGATGGGACCAGCGTTCATGAACTTGGACTTGGTGTGTTTTTGGTCCCGCCTTACCGGCGTCGTGATGGGCAGGCGGCCTCCATCGCGGACACAGCGCACAGACTTATCGAGTTGATTGATGACAACCGCTTTGAACTTGCAAAGGCCCAACGGCCGGTAGGTATTTCAGCACGCAATCTTTATTCACCTTCCGTGGATCTCCTGGGGTCAGCGCTCTGGCTCATTGAGTGGCGGCAGAGCTTTATCCTGTTCGATGCAGAGGGCAATGACATTGGTAACGCGGCGAGTAGATCTGCGGCTCTTGGGAGGGGATAGATATGAATGACCTTCTTGTAGAGCTGCAAACTCGTATCGCTGAGTTGGAGCGTCGCTCAGGCAATTTTGTGCGCAAGGTTAAAGTCGCGTCCTATGAAAACGGCAAGGTGGTTGTTGAGGACGGTAGCGGATTTAGATCCGCACGGGTTACGCAAGCTTCCATCACTTCCGGCGAATGGCAGATTGACGCGCCTGCCAATGTGGGTGCGCAAGGATTCCTGTTTTGTCAGGACGGTGAAACCGAGAACGGCATCTTCTTTCCCTGCATTCCATCCAGTGCACATCCGCATGCCAGCAATACGGGCGGCACGCTGTGCCTGAAGGGGCCAAGTGGCGTCCAGATTGAGATCTCCTCAGGCACGCTCACCATCACCTGCACTGAGGCTACGGTAAATGCCGACACGATCAACCTTGGTGCAACGGGTGGCAAGAAAGTTGCCCGTATTGGCGACATGGTCGCCGTCGGTGGGGGCTCCTCGAAAGGCAACTGGCCCATCGTCGAAGGATCTTCGACGGTTTTCGCAATCGATTGAGTGAGGAATGACAATGAGCATGAAGAAAGAAGCATTTGCAGTCCAAAAGGAAGCTCCGATTTTCGGTCAATGGCACAAAGCTGGTGACACCGTCGAAATGTCGGAAGCGCAAGCCCGGTTTCTTTGTCTGAACGGGACTTTGAAGGCCACGAAGCCTGCCCGCAAGACTGGTAGTAGCAAAACGACTGCCAAGCCTGACGAAGCAAACAAGGCTTGATCTCATGGCAGGATACGACGCTGAAACAGGAAAACCGATTTATGGCGATGCGCGCATTGCGCAGGCCATGCGTCGTCTCGTGCAGACGCGCGGCGATCTTGTGATGCGTCGACATCTGCGCTGTGAGCTGCCGGACCTGATTGATACCCCGCACAACGCAGCTCAGCGGGTTTTGTTTCAGGCGGCTGTGGCAACGGCCATCCATGAGTATGAGCAACGTGTGGAACTGGAAGAGGTTCGCCTTGTTGCTCCTGCTTCACCTTCAGAACCGGAGGCCGCCAAACGCGTGGCAGATGGTGAAAATCGGTTGGAGGTCCTGGCGGTAAGCCGTGAGACGGGCAGGCCGATTTCTTTGATTGAGGTGGTCAAATGAGCCGGTATGACGACATCATAGATCTGTCCAAGGTCGCTCCCCCAAAGCTCATCGAGGAAAAAGAGCACGCTCAGCTATTTGATGAACTCAAGGCTACCTATGAGCATTATTGGCCTGAGTTCGAAGATGAAACCGAATTTGAGCCCGTACGCGCCCATCTGCATGTAGATGCGCATCTAGCGTATCAAGTCTATGCACGTATCAACACAGCTGGAGCTGCTGCCCTTTTGGCAAGCGCTTCCGGTACAGATCTGGACGCCAAGGGGGACGGCCGCTCTGTTGTGCGAAAGGTGGTTCAGGAAGCCACACAGGACATGCCAGTTGTCATGGAAACGGATGATGACTTCCGAGATCGCATCCGTCTGGCTCCAGAAAGTTGGTCAGTGGCCGGGCCCGAAGGTGCCTATGAGTTTTGGGCAAAAAGTGTGCCTGGGGTCCGCGATGCGCGTGCTTATTCACCCGCTCCTTGCGAGGTCGAAATCTATGTCGCCCCTGATGACTTGAGTGAACCGGCGCATCAGGATCTGCTGGACCGTGTATCTGCGGCCGTATCTGGTCATGATCGACGCCCAGTTGCTGACAGGGTGGAGGTCAAGGCTGCTGAGATCCTGAAGACACCCGTTGTTGCAACACTGTATGTCCTGCCCGGTCCCAGTCTTGATCTTGTGAAAGACCAGGCGGAGAGACAAGGCAAGGCCTATCTGGAGACCCGTCAAAAAATCTGGAAGTCCCTCTATCGCTCTAAGCTCGATGCCGCGCTTGTTGTCCCAGGCGTTGAGTACATGGATGCAAATCCGGTTGGCAATGTTCTGGTAGGCAAACACCAGATCATCTGGGCATCCTCTCTTACAGTGAATGTGGAGGTCATCGATGCGTGACGTCTCTTCGCTCTTGCCTGGCTATGCCACAGATCATGATCGCCGGTTGGCGTCAGTCTCGTTCTGGTCTTATGAGATCGATCAGGCCATCGCGGATTTGCGTGATCTGACCAATCCGGACCTTACGCCTGCGCGCTTCCTGCCATTTCTTGCCTATGAGGCCTCTGTGGACTTTTGGGATGAAGAGTGGCTGGAAGAGGTGAAACGCAAGGCGATCAAGCTGAGCTACACCATCCATCGTTTTAAAGGCACGGTACATGCGATTGAGACGGCTCTTTCAGTTATCTCGGTTGAAGCAAGTCTGGTGGAATGGTGGCAGCCAGGTGGCTCCGGTGTTCCTGGTACGTTTGAACTGACAGCCTATCCTGCCGGTAATGTTTACAGCTCCCATGACTACCTTTCAGCTCGGCTGCAGCGGCGGATCTGGGATGCGGTCAATCTTGCGAAGCCGTTGTCGCGCCACTTTACATTCCGGCTTGGGATCAGAGCTGCAACCAAGCTCACAGTTGGAATGGCTGTTTCTGATCTTAGCCGTACACGCATCGTGCCTGCCGCGCTGCGCCAGCTGAATAACAACATGAAAGTCGGCATTGGAGCTGCAATCTCGTCCGGCGAAAGAGTTCAGCTTCGGCCTCCACTGGTTCATGAACTTATCAGTTCAGGGCCTTACATGGCTGCAGTCATGATCCGGCCGGTACGTTCATCCATTCATATATATCCGAGGCAACAATGAGCGAACCTCTCTTTTACACGCGTCTGACCGATGAGGGATCTGCTGCTCTTAATGCGGCAATAACAGGTGGTCAGGGAATCACCCTGAGTGAGCTGGCTTTGGGCGATGCTGGCGGAGCCGTGTATGATCCGGACGGGTCCGAAACTGCTCTGAGAAACGAGATCTACAGGACGCCAATCACCTCCATCACGCAGGATCCGCAAAATCCGGCATGGCTTGTGATTGAAGCCATCGTGCCGCCCAATGCCGGTGGGTGGTGGGTGCGTGAAGCGGGTGTGTTTTCTGATGATGGGAAGCTGTTCGCCATTGCAAAGTATCCTGAAGCCTACAAAGCCAAGCTGGAAGATGGCTCCGCTGCCACGCTCACCATTCAGATTGTTTTGCAGATCACGAACACGGACGCCATCCAGCTCGTGGTCAATCCGCTTGATGGCTATGCCACCCAAGGCTGGGTGGTCTCGACCTATCCGTGGGCAACCAAAGCGGAAGCTGCTGATGAGACGGTTGAGCGCAAGGTGATCGACCCGAAACGGCTGCATGAAACACTGGCAGAGGTGATGCCGCCACGCGATCACACACATCAGATGGACCAGATCGTTGGGTTGATTGCGGCGTTGAACGCAAAATCTGGTGGGGACCATACTCACCGCTATGCCCAGTTGGAAGACAAGCCGACCACACTTGATGAGCTTGGTGTGCTTGATGTTTACACCAAGGCGCAGGTGGATCAGTTGATCGCTGATCTGATCAGCGCCGCTCCGGGGGCTTTGAATACGCTTGATGAGCTGGCCAACGCGTTGGGAGACAATCCCAACTTTGCAACGGATATCCTGAATGCTGTGGGCGCGAAACTCGATGCCAACAAGGTCAGTGCGTTCTCACTCACCGTGCTGGCCTTAACAAGCTCCAGCGCATGGCGAGAAAAGCTTGGTCTGGGGTCTTTGGCCACCAAATCGATTTCCTATGTGGAGGGGCTTGTCGGCTCTGCCGTGCCTCCCGGCACTGTCGCGCACTATGATGGCACGTCCGCGCCTAATGGGTGGCTCATCCGAAACGGTGCTGCGGTTTCCAGAGCAACTTACTCTGACCTTTTCAACGTCCTCGGCACGAGACACGGTAGCGGCAACGGCTCAACTACGTTCAACCTGCCGGATGATCGAGGCCGGGTAGATCGCGGGCTTGATCTTGGTAAAGGGCTGGACCCAGGGCGTGTGATCGGCAGCCAGCAAGGGGATGCGATCAGGAACATTACGGGTGAACTGTGGGGGTATCATATCGATAGCTATGTCGGACTAAACGCCTATGGCGGCGAAGGAATAGAAAATGGTGCTCTGACATTCACCAACAGAAGCACTTCCCGAATAGCTCAAAGTGCAAGCCACAACAACCAAAGTCGTGGAATCAAACTGGACGCCTCACGACAAGTCCCCACGGCGCATGAAAACCGCATGGTGAACACCGCCTATCTTCCGATCATCAAGTACTGAGGCGAATTATGAGCACGAAAGTTGTCTATCAGCTCGACGAAAGGGGCTATCTTGTTCGAGAAGCCCTGGCCCATGAAAGCCCATTGGAGGCTGGGGTATATCATCTGCCAGCGGGAACCGTGGAAACGCCGCCGCCCGCTCTTTCCTCCGGTCAGGCTGCTCGGTGGGATGGGGCTTCATGGCACATGGTGCCCGATCATCGCGGCGAAGCGTGGTTCGATGAAAGAGGCGAACCCGTTGAAATTCTGGATTATGGCGATCCGGAGGAATTGGGCTTAACACGCAGTTTTACACCGCCGCCGCCCACAACAGACCAGCTTCTGCAAGAACTGGGCACCATACGCAAGCTCGTGGAAGCGCAAGGGGTCCCAATTACGCTTGCATCAGGTGAACAGGATGAAGTGGACAGCGATGACAAGGCTCAGGCAAAGCTGCTCTCAATTCTGACACAGATCGACAAGGGGCTTCGTCCCGATCCCAGCACATTCAAGTTCAAGAGCAACGTTTCCCGGAAAATCACCAATGCCGACATGCTCAGGATCGTTCAAGCGGTTCTGGCACACGTTCAGGCCTGCTTTGAAGCGGAAGGTAGCCTGCAGGGCAAAATCCGTGCGGGAACCATAGACACAAAAGAAGCCTTAAAGCCCGCCTTTGACTTCGCGCTAAAGCAAGAGATGAAAGCGCTTTGAAAATGCCCCAGAGAACTGCTTCTTCCCAACCTGAGAGGACATCATGACAACTAACTATCATCACGGGGTTCGCGCCTTCGACAAGACAACGGCTGTTCCTGTCATCAGGGTTGGCGAGTCCGGGGAAATTGGCATTATCGGAACGGCGCCAGAGGCGGATAATGATAAATGGCCGCTCAACGTTCCCGTCGCGATTGTTGGTGACATAACGAAAGCGGAGAGCTTGGGCGGTGCGGGCACTTTGCCGATTGCGCTTAAGACAATCTGGAAACAGTACAGTCAGACATCCGGCAAAATCGTGGTGGTGCGTGTTGAGGAGATTGCCGATCCCGATCAGCAAAAAAGCGCAGTGATCGGTGATGTGACCCAGAAAACTGGCGTCCATGCATTCCGGTCCGCCAACACGTTGGTCGGCATTGAGCCTGATCTCTTGATTGCTCCAGGGTTTGCAAATGCGACTGCTGACGGGGTTGCCAATGCGGTGGTCAATGAACTGGTGAGCGTTGCAAATCGGCTGCGTTCATTCGTCTTCTTTGACGGACCGAATACCTCCGCTGCGGATGCTGTTCTCGCACGTGAGAACTATGGCTCGGATCGTGCCATGATGGTTGATAACTACATTTCCGAGTGGGATACCGCATCCGATGGAGAAGTGCAGCTTCCCGGATCAATTCTAGCTGCAGCCATGCAGTCGAAGATGGATCTGGAACGCGGTTTCTGGTGGCCTGCCTCTAACAAGCCAGCGCTTGTTAACGGGACAGCTCGTGTCGTGGACTTCCGCTCCAATGACAGTGGATGTGAAGCCAACTTCCTCAACTCACATGACATCACAACGATCATTCGGGACGATGGCTTCCGGCTGTGGGGTACCCACACGCTTGATAGCGAAAAGCTTCTTGGCGGTACCATTGTTGGTCGCCGGGTAGCCGACAAGACTTATGATGCTCTGGAACGTGGTCTGATGGCTTACATCGATGTGCCGACCAGCATTCAGGCGCTCAAGGATATCGCGGCGACCGCTGAAGAGTTCTTGAGATCCATGGTGCGTCAAGGTGCCTTGATCAGTTTTCAGTTCGAGCTTCCGCTGGAACTGAACTCCGCACGGCAAATGGCTGACGGGAAACTGGTGTATCGCCTCAAGTTTGTGGAAGCGGCCTCCATCCGGGAAATCCAGCTTTGGGGCTATCGCACGCCCGATCTTTACGAAGAGTTTCTTACCCGCGCTGCTGCTGTAAGCAGCTCTTCAGCGGTCGCGGCCTAACTGGGAGGGAAAAAACATGGAACAGGGACACAAGCTTGATGGCTTCACACTTTGGATGGGACCGGATGACTATGGCGGGATTGTCACAGGCATCACACGCCCGGAAGTCTCACGCAACATTCAGGAACGCAAGGCGGGAGGGAGACGGTTCCCAATCGGTACGGCCCATGGCTACGAAACCCTGAAGATGACAATCAAAACCAAGGGTCTGTCCATGAAGATGTTCCGGGCGTTGTTGCCCGGAACCATAGATGGGGTGAAACTTTTCGTTCGAGGCCATTTTGATGACGAGCTTGGCGGGACGCTTACTTCGGTTGAAGAGGTCGTTGGTCGTGTCAAATCTCCAAAAGTCATCGACGAAATGAAACAGGACGATGACGTGGAAGGCGAAATCGAGATCTGGCCCGTCTATTACAAATGGGAGATTGGCGGGAAAAAAGAGCTGGAGATCGATGTCCTGAACGACATCATCTATCCCGATGAAATCGATGGCTCTGAAGCGCGCCGCACCTCCCTAGGCCGCACGTAGACTGCCCTCTTTTTGACCGGCGGCCGTGGGCCGCCCGTCGCTCCTTTCTATCTCCTAAACTGAAAGAGTTTGAACATGACAAAGCAAGTTGTGACGCTGGCCAGCCCAATCACAATCAACGGCAACAAGGTGAGCGAAATCACATTGGTGCGCGAACCGGTGGGCCGTGAACTTGGTAACTTCACGCCATTTGACGTGGCCGAAGGCAACATTAAAGCCCTTGCATACGTGCTGCCCAAGATCTGTTCTCCGCACCTGCCCAGTTCGGTGATCAAGGATATGGCAACCGGAAACATCATGGCACTGACAGCGGGCTTCAACCGTTTTTTCGATGGACTGGAACCGGATGGACTGGTGAAGACGGTGGAGACGACATCGGACAAGACGACGAACTCTCCCGACCAGAGCGGCCAGAAAGCCTAGACCAGATTTTCTATGAGATCACAGCCGCCTTTCAGTGGGGGCTGCGAGATCTGGAAGATTTGTATTGGGCTGACCTATACAGGCACTGGATCAATGCCCGCGAGATTTTGAAAGAGCGAAAGGCGGCCATGGATGAGCAACAATCTTAAAGCCCAGATGACCATGACCTTGCGCGATAAGTTTTCGCGCAATGGTCGCCGCCTTCGCGACCAAATGAGAGGCATGCGAAAAGATAGTCGCGATTTGGGACAAGGCTTTAAAAGCGCAGCTCGTGAGGCTGCGGACATGGCTCGCAAGGACGTGCAGGCTGCGCGCTCAAAGCAGGAGCTCATCGAAAAATTCAAGAAAGGCCGAAATGCGGTCAAGCAATCCCGGCTTGAGTACGTATCTGCCAAGGCAAAGTTGCAGGCTTTCAGCAACGAACTCAAGGCTTCTGAGAAGCCTTCGAAGAAGCTTCAAACTGCTTTCAAAAAGGCGAAGTCTGATACAGAACGCCTTGGGAAAGCTTTCAAACAAACTACACGAACAGCCCAGAGGAATAAGCAGGCGCTAGAGGCGGCTGGTATTAAGGCTAACCGGTTGTCCATGGAAGAGAAGAAGCTGGTAACAACGGTTGACCGCGCAACAAAAGAACTGGATGAACAAACAAGAGCGCTTCGAAGACAGCAAGTCGAGTACCAGCGTTTGGAACGCCGAAAGCAAGCAATCCTCAGGTTGACTAACCGGGAGCGCCAGCGCCGGGACAGCCGCCTGATGCACGGCGCTGCAGTGGGGGCGGCCGGTGTCGGGGCTATGTTAGCGGGCAGACAAGTAGTTCGGCCCGTTGCGGGTTCCGTCATGCAGTTTGCCTCGTTTGAAGAGCAGATGGACGCGGTGGCCGCTGTGGCGCGGGTTCGCAAAGGGAGTAATGATTACCGCAGCTTGAATGAGCTGGCTCGGGAGTTGGGTGCTACAACCAGTTACAGTGCTTTGGAAGCCGGGCAAGGTATGGGCTTTCTTGCCATGGCTGGTATGGATGTCAATGCAATCAAAACGTCGATGTCTGATGTACTTGACCTGGCAAAGGCCACCAAGACCGACCTCGCTGGCACGGCAGATATCAGCTCCAATATCCTTTCTGGTTTTGGCCTGGAGCCGGAACAGATGACCCGCGTGGCTGATGTGCTGACAGCTACAACCACACGAGCAAACGTGGATTTGGTCATGCTTGGGGAAAGCATGAAGTATGCTGCGCCTGTCGCCAAACAGTTGGGTGTGTCTTTGGAAGAAACAGCTGCCATGGCTGGCTTGCTGGGGAACGTTGGTATTCAGGGCTCAATGGCTGGTACGTCGCTGCGTACCATTTACACCCGGTTGGCAGTACCCAATAAGCGGGCGGCAGATGCTCTGCGCACTCTGAAGGTTGAAACAAAAGATGCAGCGGGCAACCTGCGATCGGTACCTGATGTTCTTCTGGAAATTGCACGGGCAACTGAGCACATGGGCTCAGGACAAAGGGCAGAGATCTTCAAGAGTATTGCTGGAGCTGAGGCCGGATCGGCTTTTGCGGCTTTATTGGACAATAAGGGATACGCAGTTTTTGAAACGCTGTTGTCTGATCTTGAAAACGTGAATGGCGAAGCCAAGCGCGTTGCGACACAGATGGGCGACAACCTGATGGGTGACTGGCGTGGTTTCATGTCTTCTGTTTCAGAACTCGCTCTCATATTCGGCGGCTCTCTCAGCCCGTCAATAAGAGAAGCCGTTCAATCCATGACTGCATTCACCAGGTCCGTTGGGGTATGGCTTAAAGATCACCCTAATGTGACCAAGGCCATTGGCTTTACCATTGCGGCGTTGGCAGGATTGCTGATCGTTGGCGGAGGCCTACTGACCTTTATGGGCTCAGCGATGGCTCTGAGCGCCGGTCTTCGCTTTGGCTTGTTCATGATGGGAATGCGTGCCAGAACCAGTGCGCGGGGGATTGGACTGATGTCCCGTGCTTTGCGTCTGGTCAATCCAATCCGTTGGGCGCTGTTAATCCCCAAACTGAGCTGGAAACTGTTCGTTCCCGCTTTGAGATGGCTTTCCTTCGTGCCCAAAATTGGGTGGCAGAGCCTGGTTACAGGCTTCCGATGGCTGTCGTTCGTTCCCAAACTGTCCTGGCGGTTATTGATCCCTGCGTTGCGATGGGGCTCTCGCCTCATCCCAGGTATTGGATGGGCCGTTCTGGCAGGAGAATTGGCGTGGCATCTTCTCATAAAACCATTGGGGTGGGACAAGTATCTGCCCAGCATTGACTGGCAGCAGATTGTTGGCGCTGTGTCATGGGAAGGCTGGATCCCGCGCATCGACTGGAAGAAGGTTATTGGATCAATCTCTTGGCCGTCAGAACTGACATCCTTTGACTGGAGAAAGTTCATTTCTGAAGTCGATTGGAAGAACCTTGTGCTTCTTAGTGTGCCGGGCACAATCAACTCGGTCATCGAAGCCTTTACCGGGATCAACCTGTTTGAGGCAGGTGTGAACGCCATCAAGTCACTTTGGAACGGCATGAAGTCCATGGTTGGTCAAATGGCGGCTGATATCAAGGCGCGGATGGTAGGAATGCTGCCGGACTGGGCAACCAAATACCTTGGAATTGGTAGCGCTTCCGATGGCGCTGAAGGAAAGCTACAAGCTAGAGCGACGGGTGGCTCATATCGGTCCGGGCCTCTTCTGGTCGGAGAGCAAGGCCCAGAGCTGCGCTATGCAACTCAGGGCGGATATATCGCCCACAATGACAATTTGAAGCGCATGGTGCGGATGTCTGATCGTATTCGCCGAGCGGCTCGAATTGGAATGGTTGCCGGTGCGATGGCCGCGCCAGTTTCAGCAGTTGCTGCAGCACCTATTCTTCCCACTATGCCAGCTCAAACCGCTCCTGCTGCAACTGCCGGGCCGAAGTTTGAGATCTCAATTCAGATTGGCGATATCACGGCTACGGATGCGAACATTGGTAATGTTGTCGAAGAGGCGGTTGCAAACGCTCTGGAACGCGCCATGGCTGACGCGCAGAGGCGTTTGTCTGATTGAGGAGAACCATCATGTCCAGACCCCTGGCTGCTTTGGGGAGGTTTATATTCTCACCTGATGCTGGATCTTTTGAGGAGCTGGAACGGCGCTGGAAGTTCATCTGGGCAAAGCCAGATCCGATTGGCGGTGCTCCCAGAAAGCAATGGACTGGCCCGGGTGATCAAACATTGATGATCAAGGGCGGGATTTGGCCGGAGATCCAACCTGCGGGCGCGTGGAAGCTGGAAGCCATTGCTGCCCGTGCTGGCACGGGTCAGCCGGTTAGTCTCACTTTAGGTTCTGGCCGCGTTCTGGGGCGCTGGTGTGTGGAAGAGATCTCAAAGAAAGAAACTGAGTTTGTCCGGCCTGGACCCGGAACGGTAATGGAGTTTTCCATCCAACTCAGCCGGTATACTGGAGGAAGTTCACTATGGCCGTTCTAAAACGTGCTCAGAAGGGTGATACCGTTGAACTGATGATCATGAAGCACTATGGCCGCCAGAGCGATGAACTGCTGCGTTTGGTGATGACACATGAGCGCAACAAGCACCTTTGCGCCCCCGATGCGCCCTTCGTTCTGGACAGTTCAGTTCTGGTGTACTTCCCAGATGCACCAAATCAGGAAGCGCCTCGTTTTGTTACCCCTGCCATCAGTCTTTGGAGCTGATATGAATCTGTTTGTTTCTATTAACGGTATCGATGTTTCCGGTTTTGTTATTGGTCAGCTCTTGGGAAATGAATCAAACTCTAATCTGATCGATATCAGCGTGACAGATGAAGCTGGCAGCAAGTCCGACAAGGTTGAACTGACATTGGTGCGTGATGGAAATATTCCACCACCACCAAAAGGAGCCGAGATCCTCGTAATGCTTCCCAATGCTCAGGGCATGCTGATGCCAGTCGGGACGTTCTATTCCGACGCTCCAACGACGAGGGGAAACAAAAAGGACGGCCACCAGATGCGGATTAGTGGAACGTCCGCCAATATGGGTGGTTCTTTAAAGGAGAAGAGAACCCAAAGCTACAGCAACACAACTGTCAAAAAGGTAGTCGAGATCATTGCGGGCCGTCATTCTCTGGAACCGGTAGTAGGCGATAGCCTTGCCTCAATCGCGGTCCTACACAAGGATCAGACGAATGTGAGTGATATGCACTTCCTTACCGAGTGGGCAAAGGATCTGGGAGCCATATTCAAACCAACTCAAAGGAAGCTGCTTTTTGTTGAAAAGGGAACCACCAAATCAGCAACCGGAATTCCGCTTCCGGCTGTGATGCCACTAGCAACTCAGATAATTGACTATGAATGGGAAGGGAGCCAACGTGATGAGTACAAGATGATTAAGGCTGCCTATCACGATCAGGACGGGGCAACTCGCTTGTATGAGGTGGCTGGAGAGGGAGAGCCTTCCTACACTCTATCCAAGAGCTATCCTGGAAAGGACGAAGCCAAAAGAGCTGCAGACGCCGCATTGAAAGAAGGCGTGGCTGGTGCCGAGAAGGCGAAGATCACGATTATAGGGGACGCCAGTGCCCTGGCTGAAGGCGCAATTACCCTGCCGCCACTCCAACCTGAGTTGGCTGGTTCGTGGAGCATTCGAAAGGTGGTTCACAATGTTCGAAAGGCTGTCGGATACACTTCGAAGCTGGATCTGGAAAGGGTGCGAAGCTAGCTCTTGAAATGCGACAGTGAGAACATACCGCCTACTGAAAATTGCGCTTCACGCCCCAAAGGGGCGAAAACACCCCCCAAACCGAAGTGCTCCAAATCCAAGTGTCCCATACTCTAAATCCAAGTGTCCCGCTTCAATGCGTTAGTTCCCTTTTTGTTTACCTTCAATTTACCATGCCTTCCATTCTGAAAAATCAGGAGTTGCATAAAAAGAACAAATAAAGAACTATAGTGGAACAGAAAGGGTTCTGATGGAGTTTGACATGATGTATTTCATTCGTGATGTTGCTGCTTTCGCTTCTATGGTCGCTCTTGGTTCCAGTTTTTGGTTATGGGGGCAGGCATTGGCATCAGGCTTGTGATGGTGATTGGTGTGAATAGCTTCCCCATACAGTCGACATTCGCAGGCGGTTACCGCATTCTGCGCAGCCAACAGGGTTGGTAAACAAATAAAGAGGTGTGTGTGATGTCTGGACCGGGTTTTGTGCATTTGAGAACCCATTCGGCTTACTCACTTCTTGAGGGTGCCTTGCCATTGGCCAAGCTTCTTGATTTGGCCGCCAAGGACGACCAGCCCGCGCTTGCCATGACCGACACGGGCAATCTGTTCGGTGCGCTGGAGTTCTCAGAAAAAGCTTTTGGTGCTGGTATCCAGCCAATTGTCGGCTCCCAGGTTGCGATCAATTTCAAAGACACGGATGCCAAGGGGGATGAGGCGCTCACGGATATGGTTTTTCTGGCCGCGAGTGAGCAAGGCTACGAAAACCTCATGGACATTGTCTCCCGCGCTTTCTTGGATACGGAGCCTGGGTATCGGGCCAATATCGATCTCGAGCGGCTGAGGCTAAAGAATTCTGGCCTGATCGCTCTGACAGGTGCTCTTAATGGTCCAATCAACACCGCTCTCTTCAATGGCTTTCCAGAGCTCGCTTGTTCACGTTTGAAAACGCTCAAGGAGATTTTTGGTGATCGCCTCTACGTTGAGGTGCAACGGCATGGATTGCCGGCTGAGGATCAGGTGGAGCCGGAGCTTTTGGAGCTGGCGTATGCGGAAGATGTGCCGCTGGTAGCCACGAATGAGCCGTTTTTTCCATCTGCGGATGATTATGAAGCCCATGATGCGCTGCTGGCCATTTCTGAGGGGCGTGTCCTTATTGAAACAGACCGTCGTCAGTTGACGGAAGAGTTTAGGTTCAAGACTCGCGCCGAGATGCTGGAGGTTTTTTCGGACCTGCCGGAGGCGTTGGACAACACCGTCAAAATTGCACAGCGCTGCCACTATCGCCCTTTGAAGCGCGCGCCGATCCTGCCGCGGTTTGCAGGCGCGGATTCCGATCCGGAAGAGGCTGAAAAGGCGGAGGCAGACGAGCTTGCCCGTCAGTCAAGAGAGGGATTGCAGGCCCGCCTGGATGTGCATGGGCTTGCTCCCGGTCTTGAAGAAAAGGATTACTGGGAGCGGCTCGACTACGAGCTCGGCATCATTACTCGCATGAAGTTCCCAGGGTACTTCCTGATCGTTGCGGACTTCATCAAGTGGGCCAAGGAGCAAGACATCCCTGTTGGGCCTGGTCGTGGTTCTGGTGCGGGTTCATTGGTGGCGTGGTCCTTGACGATCACTGACCTTGATCCCATGCGGTTCTCTCTGCTTTTCGAGCGGTTCTTGAACCCGGAACGCGTTTCCATGCCTGACTTTGACATCGACTTTTGCCAGAACCGGCGAGAAGAAGTCATTCGGTATGTGCAGCGCAAATATGGCCGGGAACAGGTGGCTCAAATCATCACCTTTGGTACGCTACAAGCCAAGGCTGTGCTGCGTGACGTGGGGCGTGTGTTGCAGATGCCCTACGGCCAGGTGGACCGTCTTTCCAAGCTGGTTCCTGGGAACCCGGCAAACCCGGTCACGCTTGCACAGGCGATCGAAGAAGAGCCAAGGCTGCGTGAAGCTGCGCGGCAGGAGGAGGTCGTAGACCGCCTGTTGATCATGGCACAGAAGCTGGAAGGTCTTTATCGGCACGCGTCAACCCATGCCGCTGGCGTCGTGATCGGGGACCGACCGCTTGAACAGTTGGTTCCGCTTTACCGAGACCCGCGTTCCGATATGCCGGTTGCTCAGTTCAACATGAAGTGGGTGGAGCAGGCAGGGCTGGTCAAGTTTGACTTTCTTGGCCTTAAAACCCTGACGGTGATCGATACGGCGATCAGTTTGCTTCGGCGCAGGGGCGTTGAGGTGGATATTGCCTCAATCCCGATTGATGATCCGGCGACCTACAAGCTGCTGGCTGCTGGCGATACGGTTGGCGTGTTTCAGTTGGAAAGTCAGGGCATGCGCCGGGCGATCGCCGGGATGCGGCCTGACCGGTTTGAGGACATTGTTGCGCTTGTGGCGCTTTATCGCCCGGGTCCAATGGACAATATTCCGGTCTACAACGCAGTAAAGCACGGGGAGCAGGAACCGGATTATCTTCACCCGCTTCTGGAGCCGATCCTAAAGGAGACGAACGGCATTATCGTCTATCAGGAGCAGGTTATGCAGATCGCGCAGGTGCTCTCTGGGTACTCACTGGGTGAGGCGGACTTGTTGCGCCGCGCGATGGGTAAGAAAATTGCCGCTGAAATGGAGATCCAACGGGCCCGATTTACGGAAGGGGCCGTTGAGCGCGGGATCGACAAAAACCAGGCCGGAATGATCTACGATCTGGTGGCCAAGTTTGCAAATTACGGCTTCAACAAATCTCACGCGGCAGCTTATGCGCTGGTGGCTTATCAGACAGCATGGCTCAAGGCGAACTATCCGGTTGAGTTTCTTGCAGGCATCATGACGCTGGATCTTGGCAATACGGACAAGCTCAGCGATTTTCGCCAGGAAGCGGTTCGCATGGGCATTGAAGTGGTGCCGCCGTCGGTTAATCGCTCAGGGCCGCACTTCGATGTGGAAGACGGGAAAATTCTTTACGCGCTTGGTGCCATCAAGGGCGTCGGCGAACACGCCATCGAACACATTGTAGAGGTGCGCGGTGACAAACCTTTCAAGGATATGGCGGATTTCGCGCAGCGGGTGAGCACGCGCATCGTTAACAAACGCACACTGGAAAGCCTGATTGCAGCCGGTGCGTTTGATGAACTCAACAAGAACCGGGCACAGTTGCTTCAGGGACTGGACCGGATCGTTGCCACCTCTCACCGCGCCGAAGACAACGCCACGTCGGGTCAAAATGAGCTCTTCGGCGGCGCTGATGCGCCGGAGCCGCTGATCATGCCAGATGTGGACCCGTGGACGCCGTCAGAACGGTTGCAGCGTGAACACAGCGCTGTCGGCTTTTACATTTCCGCCCATCCGCTGGATGAGTATCAGGAGCTCTTCAAGAAACTGCGCGTGCAGCTCTGGAAGGATTTCGAACAGTCTGTGAAAGCAGGGGCGTCCGCAGGCCGCCTTGTGGGTACGATCACGTCTCGTCAGGAGCGCAAGACCCGCAAGGGCACGCAAATGGGCATCGTGCGGATTTCTGATCCCACCGGCCAATACGAAGCCATTCTGTTTTCGGAGGGGTTGAACCAGTTCCGCGATCTGTTGGAGCCGGGCAATTCGGTGGTGCTTCTGGTGCAGGCGGATATGCGCGAGGAAGAGGTCAGCGTGCGCATTACCCAAGTCGATCCGTTGGAGCGGATTGCTTCTCGCGTGCACAAAACCCTGCGCGTGTTTATGAACACGTCCCAGCCTGTGACAAGCCTTCAAAGGCAGCTGAAGCCGGGTGGGGACGGTGAAGTGAGTTGCATCATGCTGTTGGATCAGGGACAGCGGGAGGTAGAGGTCAAGCTTCCCGGCGGGTATCAGCTGTCGCCGCAATTGGCAGGTGCGCTCAAGTCCATGCCCGGCGTTTTGGATGTTCAGATGAACTAGTTGATCCATCGCAGGAACGGCCCATGCCGTGCCTTGTGGGCGGCTGAGTGGGGCTTGAACAGGGCGGGGGGAGCTCGTTCAGGCATCAAGGAGCCGAGTTGGCGTTAGAGGACAAGTTGGCGAGGGGCGTGCGCGCGGTCTTTGTTTTGACCGGTCCTGGTTTTGGCCGATCCGGCGCATGTGGCGCGGTTTCCAATGGTTGCCGGCTATACTTTGAGGCCCAAGGTTTGTTCGCTGGGCCAAAAACCGCCAAGTTTGCCATTAGGCTGTGGATCTTGGCTTGATCTTGGGCTTTAGGCTCTCTATAAGGCGCTCATCCCACACGCAGGGCTGTGGCTTGCCGTCTCGGCAAAGTCCATCCGGTGCACAACAGTTCCGACTGGCACCCTGCGGAGGAATAAACCGGAAAACAGGAGTTATAGGGCCATGGCATTGCCCGATTTTTCAATGCGCCAGCTTCTTGAAGCAGGTGTTCATTTTGGTCACCAGAAGCACCGTTGGAACCCAAAGATGGGTAACTACATCTTCGGCGTTCGCAACAACGTTCACATTCTGGACCTCGGCCAGACCGTTCCACTTCTTCACCAGGCACTCAAGGCTGTTTCTGACACAGTAGCAGCTGGTGGTCGTGTTCTTCTCGTTGGTACAAAGCGTCAGGCTCAAGAGCCAGTTGCTGAAGCCGCTCGTCGTTCCGCTCAGTATTACGTGAACGCACGCTGGCTCGGCGGTATGCTGACCAACTGGAAGACCATTTCCCAGTCCATCGCGCGTCTGCGTAAGGTTGAAGAACTGCTGGCAGGTGATGCGAACCGCATGACCAAGAAGGAACGTCTGTTCCTCGACCGTGAGCGTGAAAAGCTTGAGCGTAACCTTGGTGGTATCAAGGACATGGGCGGTATTCCGGACATGATCTTTGTAATCGACACCAACCGTGAAGCGATTGCAATTCAGGAAGCACGCCGCCTTGGTATTCCTGTTGCTGCTATCCTGGACTCCAACTGTGACCCAGACGGCATCAACTACCCAGTTCCGGGTAACGATGACGCTGGCCGTGCAATCACTCTGTACTGCGACCTGATCGCTCGTGCAGCGATTGATGGTATTGCACGTGCACAGGGTTCCATGGGCGTTGATCTCGGCGAAGCCGAAGAAGTTCTGGAAGAGCCAGCACTGGCAGAAGAAGGTTCTGAAGAAGCTGCTGCTGTTGAAGGCGGCGAAGCTGCTCAGGCCTAAGCCATTAAAGGTGCCGGCTTCGCCGGCATTCCTTTGATCTCTTTGGACGACCACCGCAAAAACTGCGGCGGTCGTCACATTGCAGACAAAACAAATCGGTTAGACCGCTAGGGAAGTCGGATTTCCGATTTTTTGGTTTTTAACTCCCGTCCAAGAGGCGATCTCATGAGCATTACCGCAGCAATGGTAAAAGAGCTCCGCGAAACAAGCGGCGCTGGTATGATGGACTGTAAAGCAGCCCTGAAAGAAACTGATGGTGACATGGAAGCCGCTATCGATTGGCTGCGCACCAAGGGCCTCTCCAAGGCTGCAAAGAAGGCTGGCCGTGTTGCTGCTGACGGTCTTGTGAGCGTTGCTGCCGCTGGTAAGAAGGCTGCTGTAGTCGAAGTCAACTCTGAAACTGACTTTGTGGCACGCAACGAAGGCTTCCAGAAGCTGGTTCGCGACATTGCTTCTGTAGCACTGGAAGTTGAAGGTGACGTTGAAGCGCTTGCTGCTGCTGGTTACCCAGGTTCCTCCAAGTCCGTTGACGAGGAAATCAAGGAAGCTGTTGCAACCATCGGCGAAAACATGACGCTCCGTCGTTTCGCTAAGCTGGAAGTTTCTGAAGGTGTTGTTTCTTCCTACGTGCACAACGCAACCGTTGAAGGCATGGGCAAGATCGGCGTTCTCGTTGCACTGGAATCTGCAGGCGACGCTGAAAAGCTGAACGCACTGGGCCGTCAGATTGCAATGCACGTTGCAGCAACCAACCCAATGTCCCTGAACGTTGAAGAGCTGGATCCTGCAGCTATTGAACGTGAGCGTGCAGTATTCGTTGAACAGGCTCGTGAATCCGGCAAGCCAGACAACATCATCGAAAAGATGGTTGAAGGCCGCCTGCGCAAGTTCTACGAAGAAGTAACGCTTGTTAAGCAGAGCTTCGTCATCAACCCAGACCTGACTGTTGAAGGTGCTGTTGAAGAAGCTGCCAAGGAAATCGGTTCTCCGATCAAGCTGGTTGGCTTTACTCGCTTCGCACTGGGTGAAGGCATCGAAAAAGAAGAAACCGACTTTGCTGCAGAAGTTGCAGCAGCAGCCGGTAACTAATAATTCTGGGGGCGTCGATTCCGATCGGCGCCCTTATTGTATCCAGACCTAGGTGAAGGGTTTCAATATGTCTGAGAAACTGCGTTGGAAACGAGTTCTTCTGAAGCTGTCCGGTGAAGCGCTGATGGGTGATCAGAACTTTGGTATTGACCCTGCCGTGGTTGAACGGGTGGCGCGGGAAATCGCCGAAGCGGTGGCGCTTGGCGCGCAGTTCGGCATTGTTGTTGGCGGTGGTAACATCTTCCGCGGTGTTGCTGTTGCAGCCAAGGGCGGCAATCGCGTAACCGGTGACCACATGGGTATGCTGGCAACCGTGATGAATTCGCTTTCGCTCGCAGATGCTCTGAACCGTCTTGGTGTTCAGGCCCGCGTGCTGTCGGCCGTACCGGTTCCTTCCATTTGCGAAACGTTTACGCAGCGCGGCGCCGAGCGTTATATGGAAGACGGCGACGTGATCGTTTTTGCTGGTGGTACTGGCAACCCGTTCTTCTCGACTGATTCTGGTGCCGCACTTCGCGCCGCCGAAATGCAGTGCAACGCGTTCCTGAAGGGTACGCAGGTAGATGGTGTTTACGATTCAGATCCCAAGTTGAAC
Source organism: Pseudovibrio exalbescens (assembly GCF_028737195.1). Classification (GTDB taxonomy): domain Bacteria; phylum Pseudomonadota; class Alphaproteobacteria; order Rhizobiales; family Stappiaceae; genus Pseudovibrio; species Pseudovibrio zosterae. Next base: position 300,701 of record NZ_JAQZAJ010000001.1, read on the forward strand.
CCGGATGCGCAGCGCTACGAGACGCTCACGCCCGGCGAAGTTCTTGAAAAGGACCTGAAAGTCATGGATGCGACGGCAATTGCACTTGCCCGCGACAACTCTATTCCTGTAGTGGTGTTCTCCATCCACACTTCAGGCGCACTGGTGAATGTGCTGCGAGGGCAGGGCTTGTTTACAGTCGTAGCCGACTAACAAAGCGCAATCGCCAAGAGTCAGTGTAGCAGATGAACCTCCAGCGACCCGGACACTTGAGATCCGGGTTTTGCTGACTGAGTATTTTGAGAGAGGATAGTATGTCGGAGCTCGACTATAACGACCTACGTCGCCGAATGACTGGTGCCATCACAGCTTTGAAACATGAGTTTTCCGGGCTTCGGACCGGTCGTGCCTCCGCGAGCATGCTCGACACAATCACGGTTGAGGCGTACGGCTCTCCAATGCCAATCAACCAGGTGGCCACCGTCAGCATTCCAGAGCCGCGCATGATTTCCGTGCAGGTTTGGGATCGTTCCATGGTTGCCGCAACCGAAAAGGCAATCCGTGAGTCCAGCCTGGGTCTGAACCCTGTTGTTGACGGTCAGGTGCTGCGTCTGCCTATTCCAGAGCTCAACGAAGAGCGCCGTGTGGAACTGGCCAAGGTTGCGCACAAGTACGCCGAATCTGCCAAGGTTGCCGTTCGTCACGTTCGCCGCGATGGAATGGACATCATCAAGAAGGCTGAAAAGGCCGGCGAGATGGGCGAAGACGAGAGCCATGTGGCTCAGGAAAAGGTCCAGAAGATGACCGACGAGTTCATTGCTGAAGTTGATGATGTTCTTGCCAAGAAAGAGCAGGAAATCAAGCAGGTCTAATGGATCTCGAACGGGGTGGATATCGAATGACGGCTACGGTTGATGATGTGCCGGATGAACAGCTAGACGTGTCTGCTGATCGAGGCATGCCGCAACACGTAGCCATCATTATGGATGGAAATGGCCGGTGGGCCGCATCCCGTGGAATGCCGCGCACGGAAGGGCATCGCAACGGCGTTAAGACCGTGCGCGACATCGTGCGTCAGGCGGGTGAGCTCGGCATTGGCTATCTCACCCTTTTTGCCTTCTCATCCGAAAACTGGTCCCGTCCTCCGTCTGAGGTGAAGTTCCTCATGGGTTTGCTGCGCGCTTACGTGCGTTCAGACCTGAAGGAGCTGAAGAAGAACAATGTCCGCATTCGTGTCATTGGCTCTCGGGAAGACCTGGATCCGGGCGTGAGACGGCTTCTTGAAGATGCAGAGCACGCCACAGCAGAGTGCTCCGGGTTGGAGCTGGTGCTGGCGTTCAATTATGGCGCGCGCGATGAGTTGACACGCGCGGTGCGAAAGTTAAGTGCTCAGGTTGCTTCGGGGGGCAAACAACCTGATGCCATTACGGGTGAGGACATTGAGGCGTGTCTGGACACAGCCGGAATGCCCGACCCTGATCTCATCATCCGAACCAGTGGAGAGCAGCGGCTCTCAAACTTTCTTCTCTGGCAGGCGGCCTATGCGGAGTTCTACTTCGCGCCGATGCACTGGCCAGATTTTGACAGGAATGCGTTCGACCAGGCCCTGAGCTGTTATAAGAACCGGGAGCGCCGTTTTGGCGGCCTCGGGACAGCCGTCTCCACGTGACGGCTGAAGAGACGTTGGAAAGCACTGGGCCTTGTTTGAGAAACTGACGCAGAAAAATCCTGATTTGCTGGTGCGCTTACTGTCCGCATTGGCCCTTGGTCCGTTTGCGCTTTTTGTCTGCTGGTATGGCGGCATCTATTTCTCGATTTTCATGCTTGTTGCCACGGTTCTGGTGTTCTGGGAATGGAACCTGATCGTGAATGGTGGCAATCGAAGCCTGCCGTTCTTTTTTGGCGTGACGGCGCTGCTTCTTATCGCTGGTCTGGCAGAGTTTCACAGTGTTGGCGCGGCGCTGCTGATCGGCTGTGCCAGCGTTCCTGCGCTGTGGGCCTTTGAGGCCAAGGGGAATGGCGGCTGGCTGGCCAAGGGGTTTGCCTATTCCGCAGCTTCGCTGATTTCTTTGATTGCCATTCGCCACGGATCTGTCGGCTTTGAGTTGGTGCTCTATCTCTATTTTGTGGTTTGGGGCACGGATATTGCCGCTTACTTCTGCGGCCGCGCCATAGGTGGCCCAAAGCTCTGGAAGCGGGTTTCTCCGAACAAGACATGGAGCGGGGCAATTGGTGGTTTTCTGTTTGCGGCCCTCATGGGTGCAGCGATTGCCTACTTTACCGGGTTCATGAGTGTGATTGCAGCGGTGCTGCTTGCCGCCGTATTGTCAATTGCTTCTCAACTGGGTGACCTGTACGAGTCGGCGTTGAAGCGCCGGTTTGGTGTGAAGGATTCCAGCCAGCTCATTCCTGGGCATGGCGGCTTGATGGATCGCGTGGACGGCCTTGTGTTCGCAGCGATTGCCGCCTATGTGTTTGGCGTGCTGCTAAGCGGTCAGGTTGCAGACCCCGGTCTGGGCCTCCTTGCCCTGTAAGGCCACAATTGACAGTTCTAACAGTAGGTCAGTGATGAGCCGCCAAAAAATTGCTGTTCTTGGTGCAACAGGTTCCATTGGTCAGAGCACGCTTGATCTGATTTCGCGCAATCCTGAAAGCTATGAGGTTGGGCTGCTCGTTGCAAACAGCAATGCGCAGGCGTTGGCCGATGCAGCACTGGCGGTAAACGCGCAGCATGTTGTCATCAATGACGAGAGCAAGTTTGCCGAGCTGAAGGCGCGGCTTGATGGTTCAGGCATTGGCGTTGCGGCTGGACGGCAAGCGGTGTTGGACTGGTGCCGTGAACCTTTCGATATGCTGGTTTCTGCCATGGTTGGCGCTGCCGGTCTGGAACCCACTTACTCTGCCATAAATGCGGGCAGCAATGTGGCTCTTGCAAACAAGGAGTCTCTTGTGTGCGCGGGGCGGTTGGTGCGAGGCGCTGTACAGAAGGCGGGAACGGCGCTGCTGCCGGTGGACTCCGAGCACAATGCCATTTTTCAGGTTTTCGAACACGACAACGCGGATCAGATTGAGAAAATCATCGTTACCGCGTCAGGCGGGCCCTTTAGAACCGCATCCTTTGAAACCATGAAGAAGGCCGGTCCGGCGGAGGCATTGCGCCATCCCAATTGGGAGATGGGGTCGCGTATCACCATCGACAGCGCGACCATGATGAACAAAGCCTTCGAAGTGATTGAGAGCTTGCATCTCTTTCCGGTTGAAACCCGTCAAATAGAAGTACTGGTGCACCCTCAAAGTCTCGTCCACGGTATGGTACAATACTCGGACGGGTCATTGCTGGCACAGATGGGGCCAGCTGACATGCGGGTGCCTATTGCCCATTGTCTTGCTTATCCGAAGCGGATGCCTGTTGAGGGGCAGAGGCTGGATCTTGCAACAATCGGGCAGCTTACTTTTGAACGCCCTGATTCGGAGCGGTTCCCGTCCATGCGATTGGTATGGGATGTTATAGAACAGGGCGATGGTGCAGGCACAGCGTTTAATGGTGCGGATGAAGTGGCAGTGGCCGCGTTCTTGAAAGAAGAAATTGGCTTCCTTGATATTGTGGGTGTGGTTGAAGACACATTGGTCCGGCTGAACGGGCAGGGCTTGCTGGCGCAACCTTCCACACTTGCAGATGTTCTGCATATTGATGGCGAGGCCCGACGGGTCGCTAGAGAGTTTATTGAGGCACTTTGAGCGCAGGTTCGCATGGACGGACAGAACTTGCGCTGAATGCCGATTGGAAAGGGTGAAGAATGGAACTCTTGAGTTCAGTATTGGGAGGGTCGTTGGGATACATAATCCCTTTCCTGTTCGTGTTGACGATTGTGGTCTTCTTCCATGAACTCGGGCACTTTCTCGTTGCGCGGTGGTGCAGCGTAAAGGTTGAGGCGTTCTCAATCGGATTCGGTCCGGAGCTGTTCGGCAGAAACGACAAGAAGGGAACGCGCTGGAAACTGAGCGCTATTCCTCTTGGTGGCTATGTCCGCTTTTCCGGCGATGAGAATGAGGCAAGCGTTCCGGACCAGGATGCGCTTTCCAAGATGAGTGACGAGGACCGCAAAGGCGCGTTTCAAACGAAGCCGGTTTGGCAGCGCGCAGCCGTGGTGGCAGCGGGGCCTATTGCCAATTTCATTCTGGCGATTCTCATTTTTGCCGGTCTGTTCTTCTTTTATGGCAAGGCCGAAACACTCCCGCGGGTGGATGTGGTGCGCGAGGGAAGCGCTGCGGAAATTGCCGGTATTCAGCCCGGTGACATCGTGGTGTCGATCAATGGCAACGAGATTTCCAGCTTTACGGATCTACAAAGGGTTGTGTCGGCCAGCGCGGATTTGCCCGTGCAGATTGGACTTGATCGCAGTGGCGAACTTGTTGAAGTGACCGCTGTACCAGAACGTCAGGAAGTGACGGACCGATTTGGAAATAAACAGAAAATCGGCATTCTTGGCATTCAGCGCAACGCTACGCAGGATGATGTCACGGTTGTCCGTTATGGCCCAATAGAGGCGCTCGCCGAGGGCGTGAATGAGACCTGGTTCATTGTGGAGCGTACGGGTGGCTACATCGCAGGGTTGTTTGCAGGCCGTGAAGATCCTGATCAACTGGGCGGGCCAATTCGGGTGGCGCAGATCTCTGGGCAGGTGGCGAGCTTCGGCATTTTACCCCTAATTAACCTAACTGCAGTTTTGTCAGTGAGTATTGGTCTTTTGAACTTGCTGCCAGTGCCCATGCTCGATGGGGGGCATTTGATGTTTTATGCTGCCGAGGCGGCACGTGGAAAACCTTTGGCACCTAAGGTTCAGGAGTATGGCTTCCGGATTGGAATCACCTTGGTGCTGATGCTTATGGTTTTCGCAACATGGAACGACCTGCGTTTATTAATAAGTCCATAGCGTTAACCCTTGGCGGTTATTGGGTAAAATTACATGGAATACGCCGCGCAGCGGTTGCTTTAGGCTGAAAACCTTGTACAAAGTTCCGAGGTGTTTCAGATTCTATCCATTTCCTCAGGGAGCGGGGGGTACCGCGAGCTGGGGCAGACTATAAAGGCATAGCTTTCTATGCAGCGTTTAAAGAGCCTGTCACGAATTTCACTGCTGGCGTTGACCGTTACTGGGGCAGGGGTCGCGCTTCCAGCCGACGTTTCACCTTTTGGTGCAACTGTTGCTGAAGCCGCCGTTGTGAGCCGTATCGACGTTCAAGGTGCAACACGCATCGAGAGCGATACCGTGCGGAACTACCTGACGATCCGTCCAGGTCAGCCATTTACTGCGATCGACATTGATGAGAGTCTGACAACCCTTTTTGCTACGGGCCTGTTTGCTGACGTCTCCATTTCACAGCGGGGAAGTACCCTTGTTGTGGAAGTCGTCGAGAACCCAGTCATTGGCCGCGTTTCTTTTGAGGGGAACAAACGGATCAACAACGATGCCCTTAAGGGTGTGGTTCGCTCTACCGAGCGCTCCATGCTGACCAAGGCACGTGTTCAGTCCGATGTTCAGAACATTCTCGAAGCTTATCGTCGCTCAGGTCGCTTCCGCGCCTCTGTCGAGCCGAAGATCATTGAACGTGGTAACAACCGCGTGGATCTGGTGTTCGAGATTGACGAAGGCGACAAGACCGGTGTGTCTCGCATCAGCTTTATCGGTAACCAGGCATTCAGCGATGGACGTCTGCGCGATCAGATCCAGACCCGCGAGAGCGGTCTGCTGAGCTGGCTGCGTACAACCGATACTTATGATCCAGATCGTCTTGATGCCGACCAGGAGCTTCTGCGTCAGTTCTACTATCAGCAGGGTTATGCGGACTTCCGCATTGTTTCTGCGGTAGCTGATCTGGACCGTGAGCAGAACATCTTCTATGTCACGTTCACCGTTGATGAGGGTGACAAGTACACCTTCGGCGACGTTGAGATCGAAACCTCCCTGTCACAGGTTGATCCAGAAGCGCTTCGCAGCCATCTGCGCACGCGTCCAGGCAATACCTACAACTCTCTTGAAGTTGAAAAGACACTTGAAGATCTGACGATCGAAGTGTCCAAGGGTGGTTACGCTTTTGCTCAGGTTCGCCCACGTGGTGTCCGTGATTACGAAAACAAGACCATCTCTCTGACCTATCTCATCGAAGAAGGTCCTCGCGTTTATGTTGAGCGCATCAATGTTCGCGGCAATGACCGTACACGTGAGTACGTGATCCGCCGTGAGTTTGATATCGCTGAAGGCGATGCTTACAACCGCGTCCTACTCGACAAGGCAGAGCGTCGTCTGAACAATACACGCTACTTCAAGTCCGTTCGGATTTCCCGTCAGCAGGGCAGCGCTCCTGACAAGGTGATCATCAACGTGGATGTTGAAGAGCAGCCAACTGGTGAAGTTTCCTTCGGTGTGGGTTACTCCACTTCCGACGGCGTGATCGGCGATCTGTCCATCACGGAAAAGAACTTCCTCGGCCGTGGTCAGTTCGTACGTGCAGCCGTTGGTGGTGGTAGTGAAACTCAGAGCTACGAGTTCAAGTTCGTTGAGCCATTCTTCCTCGGTCGTCGTATCTCCGCAGGTGTTGACGTTTACCGCAAGGTTTTCGAAGAAAACGACACCCGTGCCTACGAAGAAAAGACCACTGGTGGCGGTTTCAACTTCGGTCTTCCGCTTCGCGAAGATGAGCTGACGCTGAACCTGTTCTACAAGATCTATGAGACCGATCTGACACGTGATGACAGCACCGGTATCAATGACTGTAACACGGCTGACGTTTCTCTCGCGGTGTGTGACTCCCTTGGTAACTACCTGACCTCTTTGGGTGGGTACTCTCTGGTTTGGAACAACCTCGACAACAACCTCAACCCACGTGACGGTGTTTACGCCAAGTTCCAGCAGGACTTTGCGGGTATCGGCGGTGACTCCCAGTACATCGAGACCACTGTTGAAGGTCGTGTGTTCAAGGAGCTGGTTCCGGCTTGGGGCCTCGTAGGTTTTGTTAAGGGGTCCGCGGGCCAGATTGAATCAATCGGTAACCGCCTGCGTGTTTCCGATCAGTTCCAGGGCAGCTCTGACCTGATCCGTGGTTTCGAAAGCAACGGTTACGGTCCGCGTGATGCCAATGGTGACGCGATCGGCGGTAAATACTACGTCGCTGCGACTGTTGAAGGTCAGATGCCGCTGCCATTCATTCCGGATGAGCTTGGTCTTTCCATGGCAGCCTTTGCGGATGCTGGCTCCCTTTGGGGCGTGGACAGCGAGCTGAAGGATGCAGTTGAGAACGGCGGTAGCCGGATCGACTCCGAAGACTTTGATCTTCGTGCTTCCGTCGGTGTGGGTGTCCTTTGGCAGTCTCCGTTTGGACCACTGCGTGCAGATTTTGCATGGCCAGTTGCCAAGGACGATGTGGACGAAACTCAGGTCTTCAAGCTGAGTGGCGGTACCCGCTTCTGATCTTGACGAAAGTGATTATAATTGGCCGCCGAAACACTCGGCGGCCTTTTTCGTTTGTAGGACACTATGACTGATCCAAAATTCTTCTCCGACAGCACCCCGGTCTCTCTGAAACAGATTGCTGAATGGGCTGATGCTGAACTCGTGCGTGGTGATCCTGAGGCAACTGTTTCTGGTGTTGCCCCACTGGATGAAGGTGGGGAGGGCATGTTGGTTTTTATCGATAACCCTAAGTATGCCCCTCAGTTGCAGGATGTTGTTGCCACCGCGTGTTTGACGCCGAAAAAGTATCTCGACCGGGTGCCGGAAGGCGTTGCAGCGCTTTTGTCCAAAGATCCTTATCGCAGCTTGGCGAAAGTTCTGGCCAAGATGTACCCCGAGGCGATGACCCCGCTACGGGTGTTGGGTGGCGCTGAAATTCATCCAAAGGCGGTTATCAGTGACAGTGCCGTTCTTGAAGGCGATGTGGTTGTTGAAGCCGGTGCCGTGATTGGGGATGGCGTTCATGTTGGCGCTGGCAGCGTAATTGGCCCCAATGTGGTAATTGGCGCGCAGTGTCAGGTTGGCCGCGAAACACGCATCTGTGCAAACGCGACCCTGCAACATGCGCTTATTGGTGACCGGGTGATCCTACATCCGGGTGTTGCTATTGGTCAGGATGGTTTCGGCTTTGCCATGGGGCCAGGTGGTCACTTGAAGGTGCCTCAGCTTGGACGCGTCATCATTCAAAACGATGTGGAAGTGGGTGCCAACACCACGATTGACCGCGGCGCGAACCGCGACACGGTGATCGGTGAGGGCACGAAAATCGACAATCAGGTTCAGATTGGCCACAACGTGAATGTGGGCCGGCACTGTGTGATCGTCTCTCAGGTTGGCATCTCCGGGAGTGCGACGCTGGAGGACTATGTGGCCATTGGCGGCCAGACCGGCGTTGCAGGCCACATTCGCATTGGCATGGCGGCGCAGGTTGCTGCGGTTTCTGTGGTTAATGATGACCTGCCGGGCGGTGGGCGTTATGGCGGTACGCCGGCTAAGCCAGTGCGGCAATGGTTCCGGGAAATGGCGGCCTTGAGCCGCCTTGCTGAAAAAGACGGTAAAAACTGACGGGTTTTTGGCATTTTTGGAGGTGGTTGTGGCTGTTTGGAGCTGGTGTTTCCACGTGGCCTTTGCTAACAACCCTCTCGAATAATCCCGAAAAATTGTCGATTTGAGTTCTGAGGCTTTTTGTATGAGCGACGCTGAGAATAAGACGCTGGATAGCGCAGATATCATGAAGGTGCTGGAGCTGCTGCCACACCGTTATCCGTTCCTGATGATTGACAAGATCATCGAAATTGATGGCGACAACTCCGGTATTGGCATCAAGAATGTGACAATCAACGAACCTCACTTCCAAGGTCACTTTCCAAAGCAGCCAGTCATGCCTGGTGTGCTCTTGATTGAGGCCATGGCGCAGACCGCGGGCGCAATGTGCATCAACGCACGTGAGAACACGGATGCTCCATCACTGGTCTATTTTATGACCATCGATAAGTGTAAGTTTCGCAAGCCTGTTGTTCCTGGGGACCAGGTACACTTCCATGTGAAGAAAATCCGCAACCGCGCCACAATCTGGAAGTTTGATTGTACAGCTATGGTGGATGGGCAGAAGGTCGCTGAAGCTGAAGTCAGCGCCATGCTTGTAGACTCCGAAGCTTGAGGTTTTGATGCAACAGATACATCCCACTGCGATCATTGAAGCTGGGGCTGTCCTTGGTGACAACGTAAAAATCGGCCCGTACTGCATGGTGGGACCCAATGTGACCCTTGGCGATGACGTGGAGCTGATTTCCCACGTGGTGGTTGCGGGTCACACATCTGTTGGTGCTCGCACGCGCATCTTTCCTTTCGCAAGCATTGGACACCAGCCGCAGGATCTGAAGTACGCCGGAGAGGAAACACGCCTCGAAATCGGAACGGACAATCAGATCCGCGAACACGCGACCATGAATCCCGGTACTGCTGGCGGTGGTGGCTTGACCAAGATCGGTGACCACTGTTTGTTCATGGCGAGCACGCATGTGGGGCATGATTGCATGGTGGGTAACAGTGTTATCCTTGCCAACAACGCGACACTCGCAGGGCACGTTGAAGTAGAAGATTTCGTGATTTTTGGCGGGCTCTCTGCGGTGCGGCAGTGGTGCCGCATTGGGTCCCACGCCATTGTGGGCGGTCTGACTGGTGTTGAATTCGACGTTATTCCTTTCGGCTCCGTGATTGGTGACCGTGCTCGTCTTCACGGGCTGAACCTGATTGGTCTGAAGCGCCGCAATTTCAGCCGGGATGAAATCCATGCGCTGCGTCATGCCTACAAGGAAGTCTTTGAAGGTAGTGAAGGCACGCTTCGAGAGCGGGCACAAAAGGCCCGTGATGCCTATGCGGACCGCGAAGGTGTCCAGCAAATGACCGAGTTCCTGTTGGTGGAAGGCGAACGCCGTTTCTGCACGCCGAGAAAGGGTGCTGAGGGGTAACTTGGTGCCATGACAGCACAAAGGCCTATTGCTGTTGTTGCAGGTGGCGGGCGTCTGCCTGAGCAGGTTATTCGCTCTGCAAAAAACAGCGGACGGGAAGTGGTTACAATTGCCATCAAAGGGGAGGCGGATGCCTCCCTTTCTGCGTTCCAACCGGTGGAGCTGGGGTGGGGGCAGATTGGCAAGCTGTTCGACACGATCAAACGCGCTGGTGCGGAAGAAGTGATTTTGATTGGATCAGTCACACGCCGGCCGGACTTTACTTCTATCATTGGTGATCTTGGAACCATGCGGCGGTTGCCGCGCATCCTTGCCGCTCTTGTGGGCGGTGATGACAGCCTTCTGGTGAAGGTGATGGGTATCTTTGAAGGGGAGGGTCTGAAAGTGGTTGGAGCCCATGAGTTGGCGCCTGAGCTGCTGGCAAAGCCCGGCCTCATGGCTGGCCCGACGCCGGACGACGGCGACCTTTCTTCCATATCTCTTTGTCTGGAAGCGGTAAACGCACTTGGCGGGTTGGATATCGGCCAGGGGGCCGTTGCCGTTGGCAGCCGGGTCGTGGCCCTTGAGGGGGCTGAGGGAACAGATGCCATGCTTTTCCGATGCGCAGAGCTTCGGGAAAATGGACGCGTGCGGGCCAAAGGCGCTGCGGGTGTACTGGTCAAGTGCTCCAAGCCGCAGCAGGATTTACGGGTCGACCTTCCAACCGTGGGACCACAGACAATTCGCGGCGCGCACAAGGCGCAGCTCAAGGGCGTGGCGGTGGAGGCCGAGCATGTGCTGATTGCCGACCTTGAGGAAACGCTGGCGCTTTGCAAGGAACTTGGCATCTTTCTTTTCGGTATTGACCGGGGCCGGGAGGCATCCAGATGAAGCAGGAAAAACCGCTCTCGCTTTATGTCGTGGTTGGTGAAGAGTCGGGCGATCAATTGGGCGCTGAGCTGGTGAAGGCACTTCGCGGGCTGTCAAGCGTTCCCGTCGTGCTACACGGTGTGGGCGGCGAACGGCTTGAGCGCGAAGGTTTGACCTCACTGTTTCCGCTTCACGAGATTGCCGTGATGGGTCTGTCGGCCGTTCTGGCTCGGCTTCCCAGCATCGTACGCCGGGTCTACCAGACGGTGGATGATGTGGTTGCCAAGAACCCGGACATTCTCCTGATCATCGACAGTCCGGACTTCACGCACAACGTTGCAAAGCGGGTGCGGAAAAAGGCGCCCCACATTCCGGTGGTGGACTATGTTTCTCCGTCTGTGTGGGCGTGGCGGCCTGGCCGGGCGAAGAAGATGGCAGCCTATGTGGACCACCTTCTTGCGCTGTTGCCATTTGAGCCTGATGCTCACAAACGCCTTGGTGGACCAGAGACCACCTATGTGGGGCATCCGTTGATTGAGCGCCTGGAGGATTTAAGGCCTTCTGAGGGCGAGCGAGCGCCACTGAGCGAGGACGCGCGTACCGTGCTGGTTCTGCCCGGAAGCCGCGGCAGCGAGGTCTCACGCCTGCTGGAGCCGTTTGGAGAGGCCGTTGAGCGGGTGGCGCTGGCCCATCCGGCAACCAAGTTCATTTTGCCTGCTGTGGCCCACCAACTTGACCGCATTACAGCAGGTGTTGAGGGGTGGAGCGTAAAGCCAGAAATCGTTGTGGGCGAGGCGGAAAAGTTTGCGGCCTTTCGAAAAGCTCATGTGGCTTTGGCAGCGAGCGGTACGGTCTCCCTTGAGCTGGCGATCTCCGGCGTTCCCATGGTGGTTGCCTACAAGCTGGATTGGTTCTTCCGCCGTTTGAAGGACATTCATCGGTTTGTTCCCATAGCCTCGGTAGACAGCATGGTGCTGCCGAATCTCGTGCTGGGGAGCAAAGTCGTTCCAGAATATCTCGATGACGAAGCCAACGGCGAGGCTTTGGCCCAGAAGGTGATTTCTCTGCTCGATGAGGGGGTTGCGAGAAACCTTCAAGTGGAGGCGTTCAGTCAGCTCGACCGCGTCATGCGTCTTCCGGGGGGAGAAAGTCAGGCAGGCATTGCGGCGGATATTGTCTTGAAAATCGCTGAGAAGCGACACGCGCGTTAAGGTGTCAGGTGCTTTACTCGGTATCGCCGCGCGGGGTCTTTATGGGCCCCGCGTTTTTGTTTGGCCCCGCGTTCTTGTTGAGCAAGACGAGGGCACTCCCCAATAAAAAAGAGGGCCGGAGCCCTCTTTTGATGCTGTTCGTGTACCAAGCGTTTAGCGGCGCTGGTCGATTGGCATGTAGTCGCGGGAGCTTGCGCCAGTGTAGAGCTGACGTGGGCGACCGATGCGCTGGGATGGATCCTCCACCATTTCCTTCCACTGAGCGATCCAGCCGACAGTACGGGCAAGAGCGAACAGCACAGTGAACATGGTGGTTGGGAAGCCAAGAGCACGAAGTGTGATGCCGGAGTAGAAATCGATGTTCGGGTAGAGCTTCTTCTCGATGAAGTACTCGTCGGACAGAGCGATCTTTTCCAGTTCCATTGCGACCTGCAGAAGCGGATCGTCCTGGTGCCCCAGTTCTGCCAGCACTTCATGTGTGGTCTTTTGCATGATGCGCGCGCGCGGATCGTAGTTCTTGTAGACGCGGTGACCAAAGCCCATCAGACGGAACGGATCGTCCTTGTCTTTTGCGCGGGCGATGAACTCTGGAATGCGGTCTACGGAACCGATCTCGGAAAGCATGTTGAGCGCAGCTTCGTTTGCGCCGCCGTGGGCAGGGCCCCAAAGACAGGCGATACCTGCCGCGATACAGGCAAATGGGTTTGCGCCGGAAGAGCCGGCGAGGCGAACCGTCGAAGTGGACGCGTTCTGCTCGTGGTCAGCATGCAGAATGAAGATGCGGTCCATCGCACGGGCCAGAACCGGGTTCACCTTGTAGTCTTCACAAGGCACGGCAAAGCACATGTGCAGGAAGTTGGAGGCGTAGTCCAGATCGTTGCGTGGATAAACGAATGGCTGACCAATGTGGTACTTGAACGCCATTGCGGCGATGGTCGGCATCTTCGCAACCATGCGCAGGGATGCAACCATGCGCTGATGCGGATCGGTGATGTCGGTTGAGTCATGGTAGAACGCAGACATGGCGCCCACGATACCTGTCATCACAGCCATTGGGTGCGCATCGCGGCGGAAACCGGAGTAGAAGCGCCCCATCTGTTCATGCACCATGGTGTGGTAGGTCACACGGTGAACAAAGTCGTCTTTCTGCGCACGGGTTGGCAGCTCTCCGTAAAGCAGCAGATAGCAGCTCTCCAAAAAGTCGCCATGCTCGGCCAGCTGTTCAATAGGATAGCCACGGTATAGCAGCGTGCCCTGATCGCCGTCGATGTATGTGATTTTGGATTCACAAGATGCGGTTGAGGTGAAACCGGGGTCGTAGGTGAAGCAGCCAGTCTCTTTATATAGCGCGCCAATGTCGATGACGTCTGGGCCAACTGAACCTTCGCGGACGTTAAGGTCCCAGGAATCGCTTCCGATAGTCAGCTTTGCAGTTTTGTCGCTCATATAGGCAACCCCCTTTGTTAAGGTCCCCCGTCTTCTTATGCCCTGAACTTGTATACACAGGGATACATTTCAGCATCTGATGCCAACGCCGGAGGAGTGTTGTCGTGGAGTTGCTATCGCATTTAGGGTTTTCCCGCAAGCACTGGTAGCTATGGCTTTTGTACTAATAGGGAAACTACCGCAGCGACTCTGGGAAAAGTGCGTCAGTAGTTCCCCCATTTTTCCGTCAATTAGTGTGCGACATCACGAATTCGTGCGACAGATTCTGTCTTTCCGAGCACTTCCAGAACATCAAAAATTCCGGGAGAGGTGCCACGACCAGTCAGTGCTGCGCGCAATGGCTGAGCGACCTTGCCAAGTTTCAGCTCTTCGGCCTCTGCAAATTCGCGAACCACAGCATCGGTTGTTTCTGCGGTGAAGGTTTCCAGTTCATCAAGCTTCGGTGCCAGACGGCCGAGCAGCGCGCGGGCATCGTCGGACAGGAGCTTTTCTGCCTTCTCATCCAGATCCAACGGACGCTGAACCCAGAGGTAACGCGCGGACTGGTGCAACTCCACCAAGGTTTTGGCGCGTTCCTTCAGTCCAGGAAGGGCTGCGAGGAACTTGCCCTCGTTGCCGCTCTGGGAGAGCCAGTTCAAAACTTCCAGCCCATCCTCGATTGCGGCCAGATAGACCTTGAAGGCTTCAAGAAGCTCTGCGTCTTCTGTAGAGCGCATGTAGTGCCCATTCAGATTTTCCAGCTTCTGGAAGTCAAAGCGGGACGGGGACTTACCGATGGCATCAAAATCAAACCACTCGATCATCTGATCGGTGGAGAAGATTTCTTCATCCCCATGACTCCAGCCAAGGCGGGCCAGATAGTTGCGCATGGCTGCAGGAAGGTAGCCCATGGCGCGGTAGGCCTCAGCGCCCAGTGCGCCGTGGCGCTTGGACAGCTTTGCACCATCTGGGCCATGGATCAGCGGGATATGCGCCATCACCGGCACGTCCCAGCCCATTGCGCTGTAAATCAATGCTTGCCGGGCGGCGTTGGTGAGATGGTCATCGCCGCGCACGATGTGGGTGACGCCCATGTCATGATCGTCAACTACCACAGCCAGCATATAAGTCGGTGTGCCGTCGGAGCGGAGCAGAACCAGATCATCCAGATCCTTGTTTGGGAAGGAAATGGTTCCCTGGACCTTGTCGTTGATGATGGTTTCGCCATCCAGAGGGGCCTTGAGACGAACAGCAGGAGCCACTCCTTCAGGAGCTTCGGAAGGGTCACGGTCACGCCAGCGGCCGTCATACCGCGGCGGGCGGCCTTCTGCGCGCGCTTTTTCGCGCATCTCCGTCAGCTCTTCTTGCGTGGCATAGCAGTAATAAGCCTTGCCTTCTGCTACCATCTGTTCGGCAACTTCCCGGTGGCGGTCTGCTCGTGCGAACTGGGAGATCGGATCTCCTTCCCAGTCGATGCCCATCCAGCTGAGACCGTCGAGCAGGGCGTTGACGGCTTCATCCGTCGAGCGTGCGCGGTCGGTGTCTTCGATGCGCAGCAGCATCTTGCCACCGTGGCCCTTCGCATAGAGCCAGTTAAACAAAGCGGTGCGGGCGCCGCCAATGTGGAGGTATCCCGTTGGAGAGGGCGCAAAACGCGTGACGATGCTCTCAGTCATTTTGTGATTTTTCAGTCTCTCGAGTTTAGCCAAGCAAATGCGGCGGGAGCCGCAGTGTTGCGCGCTGTGTACCATACCGTGTCCGAGCACCCAAGGGCTGTATTCCAGTTAGACGCGGATTGACGGTGAACACTGACAGGGAAGTGTACGACGCCTCAGATGTTGCTGAGCAGTTCGGGAGGCGTAGTGCCTCTGCCGGCCGCTTTGCCGTGGCTTTCAGGCTAAACACTGAACTGGAAGGGCTTGGACAAAAAAAGAGACCAGACTCGGCGAAGGGGCGGAACTGGCGGGGCTATTTTGCGCCGCGTTACTGGGGGGCTGCGGCGTTTGCCAAGGCGCTTCATGAAGACTTGCAGCGCGGTGTTGCACCGTTGTGGGCCGCTACTTTTTTCGCGGCTGGGATCTGGTTCTACTTTTCAATTCCTTTTGATCCCCAGCTCTGGGCGCTTATCCTGTGCTGTTTGGGGGCAGGAGCGGCATTCGTTAATGAACGCCTTGCCCGGCGGACGGGGCTTGTCTCTGGAATGGTATTGATCTTTTTTGCAGGTGTTACTGCCTCGCAGCTTCACGTGGCGTACCTCGTTGGGCCTCAGCTTGACCGACAAATCACAGCAAAGGTTTCGGCGCGCGTTGGCGAGGTCGAGAAAGTCGAGGATGGGCGAACCCGGCTGACCCTCCAGTTCCTGGAGGTATCAAACCTGTCCCCTGATGAAATGCCTAGGTGGGGGCGGATATCTGTGCGTGGCGCGGTGCCTGACCTTGCCCATGGGGATGTGGTTGAATTGCGGGCGCGGCTGATGCCGCTCTCTGGTGCGGTGTATCCCGGCGGCTACGATTACGCGTGGAATGCATTCTTCAAGGGGCTGCAGACCTCTGGGTATGCGCTGTCGAAAGTCACGGTTGTTTCTACCACAGCGCCTTCATCTGGTTTCAATGGTGTGCCTGTGTTGCGGCAGGGTGTTTCAGGTCGCATCCTCCACCACTTAGGGCCAAGTGCTGAGGGTGGGCTTGCTGTTGCCCTTTTGGTTGGCGAAAGAGGTTTCTTGCCAGAAGAAGATCGCGAGGCGCTGCGAATGGCGGGCCTTGCGCACTTGCTTGCCATTTCCGGGCTGCACATGAGCTTGGTGAGCGCACTTGTATATTTTGCCATTCGGCATGGATTCGCGTTTCTTCCCCGCGTTGCCTTGTCCGGCCAGATATCACGCATTGCGGCGTTTGGCGCATTGGGGTTTGCCAGTTTTTATCTTGTACTCTCCGGAGCTTCTGTGGCCACTCAGCGGGCCTACATCATGGTTCTCATCGTGATTGTGGCCAGCTTGCTAGGGCGGAGAGGGCTGAGCCTAAGAACGCTGGGATTTGCTGCGCTGATTGTCCTGATGATTGCACCTGGAAACCTGTTGCAGCCGGGCTTTCAGATGTCTTTTGCCGCAGTTGCCGCGCTGATTGCCGTCTATGGTGCTTGGCGAGAGGTTGGACGCGGACGCGGGCGCAAAAGGCGCCAATCCCGAATGGGTGCCTTGGTACGCGGGCCTGTTCTGTGGCTTCTGGCCTGCGGGGCGACCTCACTGATTGCCGAGTTCGCCATCGGGCCAATTGCGGCATTCCATTTCCAGAAAATCGCGCCCTATGGGCTTGTAGCCAACTTGCTGGCCATGCCGGTCTTCAGCTTCGTTGCCATGCCTCTTGGCATCTTGGGTTTGATGTTTATGCCACTTGGTGCGGAAGCGCCGTTTTTCTGGGGAATGGGCATGAGCCTCAACCTCATCTTGCAGGTGGCCCACTGGGTCCACGAACTTTCCGGCGACATGGGCGTCATCGGCTTGGTGAGCTGGCTGGGCACGCTTTTGATGGTGGGGTCCGTGCTTGTGTTTGCTCTGCTGCCGGGAAGGTTCAAGCTGCTTTTTCTGCTGCCGCTCAGCTTGTCAGCGGTCGCTTTTGCTGCCTATGAGCCACCACATCTCTTGATCTCGGACAATGGCCGAACCATTGCATTCTTCAATGTAAATGGAGAACCTAGGGTATCTGCAACTCGGGAAGGATTTGTTGCGTCTTCCTTCCTGCAGGCCTTCGGGGTCGAAAAACGGAGCTTTTCAGATCACCGGGCGCTACGGGATGACCGTACCTGTGATGCAGTTGGGTGCGTTTATATTGCCGGGCTTGAAAAGCCACCTGATCAAGGCGCAGGCAAGGGCCAGTTCATACGTATTGCAGTGACCAAGGAGCTTTCTGGGCTATCCAGAGACTGTGCCCTTGCAGATGTGGTGGTGACGCAATTGCAGGCTCCTGAGGATTGCCGCGCCCCGCTGGTTCTGGATGTAGCTCAGCTGACTGAGCGAGGAAGCCATGCGATATGGCTGAAACCCACTCCAGATGGCTTGAAAATTGCGCGGGTTGTTGCGGCCTATGGAACGCACCGACGGGCCTTCCAGCCCGCCGTTGAAAACTGGGCGCGCGGCTTAGTAGCTGCGGAATAGGGAGACAAGCTTGCCCTGAATGCGCACACGGTCAGGGCCGAAAATGCGGGTCTCATAGGCAGGGTTTGCAGCTTCCAGTGCAATCGTGCCGCCCTTTTTACGCAGACGCTTCAACGTGGCTTCTTCATCGTCAACCAGCGCGACAACGATATCGCCGGTTTCTGCCGTATCACCGCGTTTGATGAGTACGGTGTCACCGTCCAGAATCCCGGCCTCAATCATGGAATCACCGCGCACCTCAAGGGCATAGTGATCACCCCGGCCGAGCATGTCTGCGGGCATGGTAATGGTGTGACTGTGGGTCTGGATCGCTTCAATTGGTACACCAGCGGCAATGCGGCCCATTACCGGCACATCTACCATGGCGCCCGCTGTTGCAGCAGAAGGGGAAGAAACGGCAGGAACTGGTGTGGCGGCTTGTGGAGCCTTCTCTTCAGTGTTCTTGCCAAGAGACCCTTCAATCACCTCGGGGGCAAAGCCCTTGGAGCGGGGCTGCGCGCCTAAGGCGTAGCCGCTGGTCTCAGGCAGTTTGATCACTTCAAGCGCTCGCGCCCTGTTGGGCAGCCGGCGAATGAACCCACGCTCCTCCAGTGCGGTGATGAGGCGATGGATGCCCGATTTTGAGCGAAGCTCCAGCGCGTCCTTCATCTCGTCAAAAGAGGGGGGAACGCCTGCTTCCTGCAATCGCGTATGGATGAACATGAGCAGTTCATGTTGCTTTTTCGTCAGCATTGGCAGCTTCCCCGTCGTGGTGCCCAGATAAGTGTGAATTCGGTACAAAACGCGAACACTACACTACCTGTTCCTATTGTGTTCTGCAACCGTTAAAGACGGGTTATTACCCCCAAAAACAATAGGTTTTGGGCCTGATTTAGGCGAAAAGAACCATGATTCCTCAAAACAGCAAGTAAGGTACCTGCTCACCAATCTCCGCAGCAGGTGCATGGGGTGGACGCACGATGAGTGCGTCGGATGCGCTAAGAAGAGAGAGCATGGACGAATCCTGCCGCTCATTGGCCACCAGCTTCTTGTTGCCGTGATTGTCGACCTCGATCCTTGCGCGCAGATAGTCCTGTCGCATGTCATTGGGCTTGAGAGGTGCGCCGAGGGGCAGTGTCTGTTCTGCCTTATGAGCTGGGGCGGTTTGAGCCAGTAGCGCCTCAATGAGCGGCTTTAGGAACAGGAGGCCGCACACAAGGCTGGAAACTGGGTTTCCCGGAAGGCCGAGCACCCTCATTGGGCCAATGCTGCCGGCCATCAGTGGCTTGCCCGGACGCATGGCAATGCGCCAGAACTGAAGATCCATACCCGCTGACCCAAGAGTGCTCTGAATGAGGTCATGGTCGCCAACGGACGCGCCGCCAAGGGTGACCAGCACATCTGCCTTTTCCTTGATGGCGCGAGCGACCCGGCTGCCTATGTCGGCGCTGTCATCCGGGGCAATGCCAAGCATGAGCGGCTGCCCGCCGCATCGTCGCACCAGTTCTGCTATGCCCACTTGGTTTGAGGCAATGATCTGGTTTGGGCCTGGTGTCTCGCCAGGTTCGACCAGTTCATCGCCGTTTGCAAGAATGGCAACCAGTGGGCGGCGGCGGACGGGAAGGGCGGCGTGGTTCATGGCTCCGGCCAAGGACAAGGCGCGGAAATCCAGCTTGGTTCCGGCGGTGAGGAGCGCGTCGCCCTGCTTGAAATCAAGGCCTGCTGGGCGAATGAACTGGCCTTCTCTTGTTGGTTCATGGGCAAACAGCTGATCGCCTTCACGGCGCGCGTTTTCCTGAATGAGAATGGCGGTGGCACCGTCAGGCACCGGCGCACCGGTGAAGATGCGCAATGCTTGGCCCGGCTGCATGGTGCCTTGGTAGGAGGAACCAGCGGCGACTTCGCCAATCACAGTCAGGGGCTTGTCGGGGCTCATTGTGTCGCTGCTGACAACCGCATACCCATCCATAGCGGAAGCGGAAAATGGCGGCTGGGTGCGGGTTGCATGCACGTCTTCGGCCAGAATGCGTTCCCCTGCGCTTGCAAGGGCAACGCTTTCAACCGCGACGGGGTCGATACCTTGCAAAAGGCGGGCGAGGGCTTCTTCGACAGGGATAAGGCTCATGATGCGCTTTTCTCCTCTGCTGCCAGGTAATCGTCCGACTTGCCGCCCGTTTTTTCGATGAGGCGAATATCTGTGATTTCCATGGCCTTATCGACGGCCTTGGCCATGTCATAGATGGTGAGGCAGGTGATTGATGCAGCGGTGAGAGCTTCCATCTCCACGCCGGTCTGGCCGGTCACCTTGGTTAGAACTTCAACATCCAGCCCGGGCAGGTCGCGGTTTTCAGAAATGTCGACGGTGATCTTGGTCAGTCCCAAGGGGTGGCAGAGGGGAATAAGCTCGTGTGTGCGCTTGGCAGCCATGATGCCTGCAATGCGAGCTGTGGCCAACACATCGCCCTTTTTTGCGTTGCCGGAAAGGATCATCTCCAGCGTCTCAAGCTTCATGCGCACAGACCCCCGTGCCCGCGCGGTGCGAGAGGTCTCGGCCTTTCCGGAGACGTCCACCATGTGTGCTTCGCCAGAAGCATTCAGATGAGTAAGAGTGGTGGATTTCTCAGGCATGAATACCCCTCAAGCCATTGGTGAATCAGGAGGGGTATTCCAACGTAATTGTGCTTAGGTGCGCAAGAGAGAACGCGTTGCTGCAGTCACATTTTCTTGACGCATCAGGCTCTCCCCGATCAGGAAGGTCGTAATGCCGCTGCGTTTCATGCGCGAAAGGTCTTCCGGGGTGAACAGGCCAGATTCGCCGACAAGCAGGCGATCCTCCGGAACCATGGAGGACAAACGTTCGGTTGTCTCAAGCGCAGTCTCGAAGGTCTTGAGGTTGCGGTTATTGACGCCAACGAGACGGGAATTGAGCTCAAGGGCCCGTTCCATTTCCTCTTCGTTGTGTACCTCGATGAGCGCATCCATGCCGAGGTCGAAGGCAGTCTCTTCCAGATCTTTGGCAAGACGATCATCAATAGCGGCCATGATGATCAGGATACAGTCTGCACCCCATGCCCGTGCCTCGTGCACCTGATAAGTGTCATAGAGGAAGTCCTTGCGAAGGACCGGCAGGCTGACCACATTTCGGGCGGCAATCAGGTATTCAGGTTTGCCCTGAAAAGAGGGCGTATCCGTTAGGACCGAAAGGCAGGCTGCGCCGCCTTCTTCATAGGCTTGGGCCAGAAGAGGGGGATCAAAGTCTGCGCGGATCAGGCCTTTGGATGGGCTTGCCTTCTTGATCTCGGCAATGAGGCCATATTTGCCCTCGGCTTTCTTTGCTTCAAGCGCCTTCAAAAAGTCGCGGGGCGCGGTCTGGTCCGCTGCCATGGCCTTGAGGTCCTCAAGCGAGGTTTTTGCCTTGGCCGCTGCGATTTCTTCGCGCTTGTAGGCTTCGATCTTTTTTAAAATATCGGCCATGAATTGCGTCCTTTAGGGTTGGATCAGCTGTTTGAAATCGCAACGAGCTTTTCAAGGTGGCGTTTGGCGCTGCCTGTGTCGATGGACTGTGCTGCCAACTCCACGCCTTCCTTCAAGGTGGCGGCTTTGTCGGCGACCATCAGTGAAGCTGCTGCATTAAACACTACGATATCCCGGTAGGCGTTTTTCGTGCCGTCCAGAACATCCAGAAGCGCGGCCGCGTTTTCCTTCGGCTCACCGCCCTTAAGGTCCGCGGCGTTTGCAAAAGGAAGGCCAGCGTCCTCTGGGGTTATGGTGAACTCGGTAATGGCACCGTCTTTAAGTTCGGCTACAAAGGTCTCGCCGGTGGTGGTGATCTCATCAAGACCATCCGAGCCGTGAACGATCCATGCTTTCTCTGTGCCGAGGACACGCAGGGTTTCGGCAACGGGACGCACCCAGTTCCTGGCAAAAACACCGGTCATCTGACGCTTGACAGAAGCGGGGTTGGCCAGCGGCCCAAGCAGGTTGAAAATCGTGCGCGTTCCAAGCTCCATGCGGGCAGGGCCTACATGCTTCATGGCGGCGTGGTGGTTCGGGGCAAACATGAAGCCGATGCCAGCGCCATTGATGCACTCAGCAATCTTGCCGGGCGCGATGTCCAGATTGATTCCAAGCTCGGCCAGTGCTTCCGAGGAACCGGATTTGGAAGAGAGCGAGCGGTTGCCGTGTTTTGCAACGGGCACACCGCACCCTGCAACAACAAGCGCCGTGCATGTTGAGATGTTATAGGTGCCTGAACCGTCTCCGCCGGTGCCAACAATATCTATCGCGTTTGCTGGTATGCCTTCAACAGGGATCATCTTGGCGCGCATCGTTTCAACAGCGCCGGACAGCTCATCGATCTGCTCACCGCGCACCCGCAGCGCCATCAGAAAGCCGCCGATTTGTGCGGGTGTTGCCTTGCCGGACATGATGATTTCGAAAGCCTCGCGGGCTTGCTCGCGGTTCAATGCGGTGCCATTGGCCACAATGGCGATCAGTTCTTTCAAATTACGCATGCCCGTGATCCCAATGAGAACAAAAATAACGGCCGGATAGTTGAACATCCGGCCGCTTCAAATTCAACTCGACTTAGCGAGAAACGCCCGTGACTTGGTTGAACAAGGCCTGGTTGACCTGAACGCCTGCCTCCTGTTCCACCCGATCCACAAAACCGCCAATCAAGGAGTTCTGCAAGTCTGCGGAAAGCTGGCTGGCCAGATTACGGACCGGTGCAGAATCTTCGAACATTGCCGGAGTGGTGATGTCCGTGACTTCCAGGACCAGACGGGAGCCATCCTGAGCCGCAACTTCGGCCTTTGTGCCAACAGGGCCGGAGAAGACAGCGTTGAGTGCTTCTGCGCCCATCACCTCAGTCATTTGCTCACGTAGAAGACCACTTGCAGATTTCACTGTGAGGGAGCGTTCTGTGGCGACGTCGTCGAGGGACTTGCCGGAGTTTACTTCCGCCAAGACTTCCTCCGATGTTTGTTTCAGAAGTTCCGCCTGACGGTAGGCCGTCCAGTCCTTGATCACGCGATCACGGACCTCAGAGAGCTCGCGGTCTCGTTCCGGGGTTACTGCGGTTACTTCAAACCAGAGGTAGCCATCACGTCCAATGTTGAGAGCATCGTTCTCAACGCCAATGTCGCTGTTGAAGGCTGCAGCGATAAGCTCGTTGCGTGCAGGAAGATCAGCCTGCTGTTCGTCCAGACCGCGGCCTGACTGATCAAAGGCCGGTGCATCTACAAGCTCAAGGCTGAAACGCTCGGCGATTTCTTCAAAGGTGCTGCCGCCAGCACGCGCATCTTCCACCTCATTGTAGATGTCGAAGATTTCGTCAGCAGCAATGTCCTGCGCCAGATCCGTGCGGATTTCATCGGCCACTTCTTCAAGGGGCTGAACGTCGGCTGCGTTGATTTCTACGGCCTTCAGCAAAACGGTGGTGAAACGGCCTTCGATGACGGGGCTGACTTCGCCCTCTGCCAGTGCAAAGGCGGCTTCGCCGATGGTATCATCAAGGAAGCCCGCGCGGCCAAGTAACCCAAGGTCAACATCTGAAACGTCGACGTTGCGCTCGGCCATGATGTCCTCAAAGGACTTGCCTCCAGCGATTTCTGCCGCAGCAGCTTCTGCCTCTTCAACGGAAGGGAAGGAGAGCTGATAGATGCGGCGCTGTTCTTGAACCTGATAGCGGTCCTTTACACGCTCATATTCTTCGCGGACCTGTTCTTCCGTCAAAGCTTCTGGTTGGGCGATCTTTTCAGCGGTGACTTCGATGAAGCGAACCTGACGGTATTCAGGTGCGCGGTATGAGCTGATGCGATCGGAGAAGAAAGCGTTCAATTCTTCTTCGGTTGGTTCGCCGATATCGCCAAGGATTTCATTGGTCAGCTGAAGGTAAGCAACCTTACGTTCTTCTGTGCTGTAGTGGTTGAACGCTTTGACCAGCGCCTCAGGAGCGACCATGCCGCCTACCAGAGCGTCGATGAGCTGCAGGCGTTCAGCCTGCGCTTGCTGGCGCACAACGAACTCGTCCTCGGAGAT
Organism: Pseudovibrio exalbescens; assembly: GCF_028737195.1. GTDB lineage: Bacteria > Pseudomonadota > Alphaproteobacteria > Rhizobiales > Stappiaceae > Pseudovibrio > Pseudovibrio zosterae. The sequence continues at coordinate 324,318 of NZ_JAQZAJ010000001.1, forward strand.
GCCCGCGTTCCGCAGCACCATCGCAAGACGGCTGCGATCAAACCCGCCGTTGATGCCGCTGAAGGCCGGGTTTTCCTGAATGGTCTTGATCACCGCTTCGTCAGAGACGCCCAGGCTCAGGCCGGTCGCTACATCATTAAGCGCGGCTTCGCCAATCAACTGGCCAAGAACCTGAGTCGGAATGCCAAATGCCGCACCCTGTTCAGGTGTGATCGGCTGGCCAAGCTGGCGGGACAGGTTGTCGAGTTGGCGGCGGTATGCATCCTCAAACTCCATAGAGGAGATTTCAGTGTCGCCAACTTTTGCAACCGATGTGTTTCCAAAACCGGTGAATACGTCGGCAATCCCCCAGATAGCAAAGCTTATGACAAGCAAGCCGATGAGTACTTTTGCAAACCAAGTCCCAACGCTTTTTCGCAGCGCGTCCAGCATATTTTTAAATCCGTTTTCATCTGTCGAAGCAGAGGTGATGTGAGTTCACCCGCTACTGAATGCAAGGCGGGCGGATCATAAAGAGCCTGTATTGTGTGGGCAAGGTTGTGTGGCCCAAAATCTAGAGTTCTTCTGGGATTTAGCTGCGAATTCACAAGGAGTTGCCCCATTCGCTGCTTGCGCGCCTAAGGCGAGGGTGTTGATAAACACCAAAACGGGCCCAGTTCAGCAAAGTGCTGGCGGTTTTTGAGGTGGTGAAATGCAGATGCAATTCGATGCCATGTGTTTAAGGGTGGAAACCAAGATGAATTTAGGCTAGAAGGCCGCAAAACGAATTTCAAACCTACGGAAACCAATGGATACCGTTATTATTGTAATCCACCTGATGGTCGTGGTTGCTCTTGTGGCCATGATCCTCTTGCAGCGGTCTGAAGGTGGCGCTCTCGGCATCGGGGGCGGCGGTGGCGGCGGTGGCTTCATGTCAAGCCGCGGTACTGCAAACGTACTGACCCGCGGAACTGCCATTCTGGCAGTGATCTTCTTCGCAACCTCTCTTGGCCTGTCTTTGATTGCACGTTGGGATGACCGTCCTGCGTCTATCCTTGATGAAGTGCCTTCTGCTCCTGTCGAGCAGAGTGAAGGTACTTCAGGCAACGGCATTCTCGATCAGCTTGATGGCGCTCCAACCGAGCAGCCATCTGGTCCTCAAGTGCCAACAGCACAGTAATCTACCTGCCACGCAGCAGGTGAGAGCTATAAGTTACTGAGTACGGCGCTGCGATCAGATCGCAGCGTCCGTCTTTATGCGTTTAATAACAACAGAGTGTTTGCAGACGCTCTTCAAGCAAATGGTAGTGATCCATGGCGCGGTATATCTTCATCACAGGTGGTGTGGTTTCCTCTCTCGGTAAGGGTTTGGCTTCCGCAGCACTGGGCGCAGCCTTGCAGGCGCGCGGCTACAAAGTTCGTCTTAGAAAACTGGATCCCTATCTGAACGTCGACCCCGGTACCATGAGCCCTTACCAGCACGGTGAGTGTTATGTGACTGACGATGGGGCGGAAACGGATCTCGACCTCGGTCACTACGAGCGGTTTACAGGACGTCCAGCCAACAAGCAGGACAACATCACCACCGGTCGCATCTATCAGGAAATCATTGCCAAGGAGCGGCGCGGCGATTATCTCGGCGGAACGGTTCAGGTGATCCCGCATGTGACCGATGCCATCAAGAATTTCGTTCTGGAAGGCAATGAGGGCTACGACTTCGTCCTTTGTGAAATCGGCGGCACTGTGGGCGACATAGAAGGTCTGCCGTTCTTTGAAGCGATCCGCCAGCTTGGCAATGAATTGCCCCGCGGCCAGGCGGTTTACATTCACCTGACGCTGCTGCCTTACATCGCCAGCGCCGGCGAAATGAAGACCAAGCCGACCCAGCACTCCGTGAAGGAGCTGCGCTCCATTGGTATCCAGCCTGACATCCTGCTGATCCGCTGCGACCGCCAGATCCCGGAAAACGAGCGCCGGAAACTTTCCCTGTTCTGTAATGTGCGTGAGGAAGCCGTCATTCCGGCCTACGACGCCAAGAGCATCTATGAAGTGCCGCTGGCCTACCATAAGGAAGGTCTGGACGAGCAGGTTCTTCAGGCATTCGGCATTACGGGTGCACCAGCGCCAGACTTCACCCGGTGGGAAAAGATCGCCAATGGTCTGCAAAGCCCTGAAGGCGAGGTGACCATTGCAGTTGTCGGCAAGTACACTGTTCTGAAGGACGCTTACAAGTCTCTCATCGAAGCACTTGTTCATGGTGGTTTGGCGAACAACGTGAAGGTCAATCTTGAGTGGGTTGAGTCTGAAGTTTTTGAAGAACGTGATCCGGGGCAGGTTCTGGAGAATGTGAACGGCATCTTGGTGCCTGGCGGCTTTGGAGAGCGCGGCGCAGAAGGCAAGATCGCTGCTGCAGAGTATGCGCGCAAGAACAAGATTCCTTACTTTGGCATTTGTTTCGGTATGCAAATGGCTGTTATCGAAGCGGCCCGTAACCTTGCCGGTATCACCAAGGCAAACTCCACCGAGTTTGGTCCGGCAGATGAACCTGTTGTCGGCCTGATGACCGAATGGACACGCGGCAACACACAGGTAACCCGCAGCGAAGATGGTGACCTTGGCGGGACCATGCGGCTGGGTGCTTATCCGGCCCGTCTGGAAGAGGGTTCTCGTATCGCTGAGATCTACGGTTCCAACGAAATCTCCGAGCGCCACCGCCACCGTTATGAGGTGAACATCGACTACCGTGAGAAGCTTGAAGGGGCGGGTCTCAAGTTTGCAGGCACATCTCCGGATGGTGTTCTGCCTGAGACAGTCGAGATCCCTGAGCATCCTTGGTACATCGGCGTACAGTATCACCCAGAGCTGAAGTCTCGTCCGTTTGAGCCGCACCCGCTGTTTGCCTCGTTCATTGCAGCGGCGCGCGACAACTCGCGTCTGGTTTAACCAATCAGGTGCGGGAGGGCACATGAAGGCGATTGATCACATCGTGATTACGGGAGCGTCCATTGAGACGCTCTCTGCGTCTTGGGAAACGCTTGGCTTTACGCCGACCCCCGTTGCTCAACACCCATGGGGCACCATAAACCGCCTGATCCAGCTGGATGGGGCGTTCTTGGAGCTGCTGAGTGTTGCGCAAGGGGCGAGCATTCCTAAAGCCCATGAAGGGGCGTTTTCCTTCGGTGCCTTCAATCAAGCCTTTTTGAACAAGCGGCAAGGGCCGTCCATGCTGGTTCTGGACAGCAGCTCGCCGGAGAAAGACCGCGCTGCCTTCGAGCAAGGTGGACTGCCGGTGTTTGAACCGTTTTCGTTTGCGCGGATCGCCAAGGCGCCCGACGGAACAGAGCGAAAGGTGGGATTCGACCTGACGTTCACGCAGAACCCGCTTTGCGCTGAGATGGGCTATTTCACTTGCTTCAATCGCTATCCGGAAAACTTCTGGCGGCCCGAATACCAGCAGCATGCCAACACTGCGAAGAAACTTTCCAGTGTGGTTTTGGTGGCGGCCGATCCGGGAGATCATCACGGCTTCCTGAAGGCGTTCACCGGTGTGGGGACGGCAAACCTAAGCAGTCTTGGGGTTTCAATCGAGCTTTCAGGGGCCACCTTGAAGGTGCTCTCTCCCAGTGCGTTTGAGAGCATCCATGGGTATGCCTGTCCCGTTGAGGGACGTGACATGCGTCTTGCTCACCTAGAGATTTCAGTGACTTCTCTTGATGCCTTCAAGCGTGCTGCCAAGACCGATGGGGGCTATGAGCGTGGGGGGGCGTTTGTGCTGCCGGCCGATCAGTTGCTCGGTACTGGCCTCTCCATTGTCGGTCCACGATCAGCATAAGTTCTCAAAAAGATCGCGCGGATGCTCTTTGATGTAAGGGCATCCTAAACTCTCCGTGGTTTTGATTTGGGAGAGAGTTTTCGTGCGCGCGCTTGCCTTTGCTCTGACACTGATGGCGGTTTGCGTAATGGCAGGGAACGCTCATGCGTGGCCGGCACGGTCAACCAGTCCATTGAACCTTCGTGTGGCGCCGGGGATCCACAACCACATCATCCTCACCATTCCATTCGGTGGTTATCTCAGAGTGGTTGGATGCAGTTCATGGTGTCAGGTGGAGTACGCCGGAAGGCACGGCTGGGTAAACTCAAACTACATTGCGCCCTTGGAGGGCGGGCCGCCACCCGTTGTTACTGCGCCGCCAATCACACGCCCGCCTTATTGGGGGCTGCCTGTTTTCAAGCGCCGTCAACCAATTCCGCAGCCAGTGCCGCCAGCGGGTATTCCACGCGCTTCAAACTAGTTAGCTGATTCTAGCTCCGGTAGGCGTAAGGGAACCACTTCTCCAATGGAGAAGTTGGGGGTGTTGAAGCAGCTTTTGGGGTTGCCAGACGCTTTTGAAGGGATTCGATGTCGACGGTGAGAGCCGGAGCAACGAGCAGGGTTTGATCTTTGCTCGCAGGCTTGTTTTCAGCGCTGATTTCCAGCTGCCAATCGAAACTCATGTGTAACTCCAACTCATTACGCAATACTAGGGGAGTTCGCCAACTCGGCTGCCTTCCTGTTTAGCGCGAATTTATGAAATAAGACTTAGCCTGCACTAAAGGGATTTGCAGATTTTTACAATATCAGTATCCATGTGTCTCAATACTCAATCTACAAGTAATGGATGATTATCAAGGTGATGTAATTACCTCAATTCTGTTTTAATTCTTCCGCATTCGCCCAATTGTTTTGCGTAAAGGGCTTGATGCAGTATGTGTTTAAATCAGCGTGTTCTTTCATGTCTGTTGTTTTTTCTTGGCGTCTTGCCGGGAAATGCAATGTCTTTGAAAGAAGCAGTTTCTCTGACTGTTTTCAGTAATCCAGAAATAGGCGAGGCCATATTCAATCGTAATGCGATTGGTTTTGAGCTGAAGCAGGCCAAAGGTCAGTGGCTGCCGCGGCTTGATCTTGAAGCGCGTGGCGGCGTGGAATGGTTTGATGAGCCATCTACGCGGCGGGAGACGGAGTTCTGGTATGGCCCTTATGAAATTGGCATTCGGGGTCAGCAGAAGATCTTTGATGGCTATGCCACCACCTATGAGATAGAGCGCCAGCGGGCGCGCCTTGATGCCACGTCCTTTCGAGTTTGGGAGCGGTCCGAATTCATCGCACTTTCTGCCGTTCGCGCCTATTTGGAAGTGGCCCGCTTGCAGGAAGTTCAAGGGGCCGCGCGGCGCAACAGTTCCTATCATGTGAAAGTGGCGACGGATATGCGCGAGGGGCTTTCTCGGGGCGCGGTGTCTGTTGCCGACGTTCAGCAAGCCAACGAGCGCGTTCTGGCGGCCAACCTTGCCTTGGAAGAAGCTGTTGAGGCGCAGGAGCTGGCCAAGACGATTTTCCTTGAGTTGGTGGGCCGGGAGATCAACCAGGCCCAGCGCGTTCCCTCGCAGTCAGGCCGTATTCCTTCTGCTTATGCAGCCGTTCTTGCTGAGGCGCGGGCAAATAATCCTTTGATTGCCCTGCGCAATGCAGACATCGATGCAGCAAATGCCCAAGTGAAGATCGCCGAGGCTGAATACTATCCTCAGGTGGATCTGGAGGTTTCTTCTCGCATTGGTGAAAACCTTGAAGGGGAGATAGGCACCAAGCGTGATGCGCGGGCAGCGGTTGTGATGCGTTGGAACATCTTTAACGGCAACATAACGAAGAACAGGCGCGCCGAAGAAATCGAGCGGGCCGGTGAAGCGCGCATGCGATCGCAGCAGGCCTACCGAGAAGTGGCCCGGGAGACGCGGGAATCATGGGTGCGCCGGGTGGAACTGGGAAAACAGATCGCGCTGCTCTCCAGGCAGCTGGATACCTCCCAACAATTGCTCACCTCCTATGAGGAGCAGTTCACCGTTGGTCAGCGGTCCTTGCTTGATGTTCTGGACACTCAGAACACAGTCTTCCTGTCGGAAGTCGCAGTGATTTCTGCTCGCTATGCCCAGCTGTTCACTGAGTACAGGATTCTGGCTGCCATGGGAAAACTTCTCGACACGCTTGGCGTGAGCAGTCCGGCGCAGGCGACGGCAGGCATTAGGACTGTGCGCGACGATCTTGAAACCGGAGAGTCGTTGCCGGGCAGTGCCCTGCCGGGCCTTTCTGCCCAGTGGCGGCGTGGCTCGCCTTATACGGCGCGGCCATAAGCGTGCATACGAATTTTATGGAGAGTGCCATGAAGCGAAAAATGATGCTGGTATCGGGATTTGTGCTGTCATGGGCGGCAATGACTTCCGGGCTGCAGGCGGCTGATCTTGCAGGTGAGCAGCCAGGCCATTCGCTTTATCGCCCTTGCTCTGACTTCAAGCAGCAGCTGCCAGCTGGTGGCCAGGAGCAAATTTCCATGACCATTCGCCAGTTTTTTGATGAGGCCAACCCAGTAGTTCTGGCTGGACAGCGGGGTCAAGGTGGCGAGCAGACATTCCTTTGGGCGCAAGAGACCCGCGATTGGTGCGGTGTGGCCATTGGCTACGAGAAAGAGGGTTATCTGGATGTGGAGGCCATCAACCGTTGCCTGTGCTTCCGCACCTTTTGGTCTGCCAACAGGCCTCTGTCGCGGCAGAACCAATTGGTGCTGAAGTAGCTAATGCTTTCTCGCTTAAACCAGCCCGGTCCGATCTAACCGGTAATCAAGTCGATAACCGCATCCTTTGGTCCTTCTGCCACCACCTTGCCGTCCCCGAGGATGATGAGACGGTCCACCAAGGCCAGCGGCATGGTGCGGTGGGTGGTCAGGATCAAGGTTTGATCGGGGTGCAGGGCCTGACGCAGGTTGTGAACGAACGCGCGCTCTGAGCGGCTGTCCATATTTCCTGTTGGTTCATCAAGGAACAGGACGGGGGGAGGCGCTAGGAAAGCCCGTGCCATGACAATGGATTGGCGCTGGCCGCTTGAAAGGTTGCGGCCATGGTCTTCTATGAGCATGTCCAGGCCGAGCGGGCTGGACTGGACGATGTCAAGGGCGCCGGTAACTTGGAGTGCCTTTTGTACGTCCTCATCGCTGTATCCAGCCCGGCCTAGGGTGACGTTACTCCGGATCGTGCCCTGAAGCAGGCACGCATCCTGACCTATGACACGGATGGCAGTTCGAATGGCTTCTCCGTTAAGGTCCCGCGCGTTTTGATTGCTGATGGTGTAGGTGCCGTGCTGAGGCTGATAGACAGCGCCCAGAAGGCGGCCAAGCGAAGTCTTGCCGGAGCCGATCTTCCCAAGGATCGCAACCTTTTCTCCCTGTTTGATCTCCAGATCCAGGTTGGTGAATACCGGCGAAGTTTCAGTCGAATAGGAAAACGTGATCTGTTCGAGCTTCAGATCCAGCGGAGCAGTCAGATCCGTCCCCTGTGCTGGACTTTGGTTGGATGACACCTCAAGATCGAGAAGCGGGGACAGTGTCTTGTAGGCCGCGTGGGCAAGGTGAAGGCTAGGATACGCGTCTGCCATGCGCTGGAGAGCCAGTGCGCAGAATGCAGAAAGCATGAAAGTTGCAAAGTACGCGCCCAAAGACAACGTGCCTGCCATGATGAAAGAGGCCCCCCACAGGAGCTGCAGAGCCAGCGCGCTGTAGGTAATCAGCTCAATGGTGCCGCGATTCCAAAGAACGAGCCACGTGAAGGTCCGTCTTGGCCGGATGCTTTTTGCTCCTGCTTCCTGCCAGAGCTCGCGAAGCAAGCCTTCGCTTTGATTGAGCTTGATGGTCTCCAGTGCATACAGCGTTTCTTCAAAAAGGCTGGTTTCGGTGCCCGAGGTTTGCAAATAGCGCTTGGCGGAACGCCCAAAAGGCATGGCGAGCACTGCAAAGGTGAGCAGCGACAAAAGGGCCGCTGCCCCCATGACCAGCGCTGCGGTTGGATGCAGGAGTGCTAACACGGACAGAAAAACGGGAAGGGATAAGGCATCTGCTAGTGGCAGCATCAGGCTTGCGCCACTGGCTTCACGTATGCGCGCTATGGTGCTGAGCGGTAGGGGCAACGGTCCGACGAAGGGCTGGCGGCCTGACAGCGGGAGAGTGAGAATGCGCTCGAACAACAGATCGGACAGCGAACTTTCAAACCTGCGCCCCAGCCAGTTGACATAGGTCGCGCGCAGCGTCTTGAACCCGATGAGACTGAGGGCAGCGACCACGCCTCCAATCGCGAGGGTTTGCAGGCTGAGGGGATCGGACGCTGGCAGGTAGCGGTCTACTGCGAGCATGCAGAGAAGGGGGAACAGGGCGCTGAGGCAAGCTTGGGCCAGCGTAAAGCCGCTGACAAGGGCAGCGTCCATCGCTTTGGGCCGAGCGAGGTTGACTTTGGGCCGCGATGGCGTCGCGGCTGGTCTGGGAAATGAAAAGGTTTTTGTTGGCTGATCGACGGGCTTCGGTTTTACTTGAAAGGCTTCGATGATTTTCAGCTCGGCAAGCTTTTCCATGGCCGGTTCGTCGGTGGCCGCGTTGCCTGCAGTGGAAAGCCCGGATTGCCATTTCAACGGCAGAAACAGTCCGCGCCCCTCGGGCAGGAGGACAAGCAACGGAAAAGCCTCTTCCGCCAGATCCGGCAGAGGCCCGTCAATGGGGGAAGCCTGCAATCCCAATGGTTCAACCAGATCAAGAACTGCGCAGATGACCTGCTGAATGGGTGTATCATCGCCCACGGCCGGAAAGGCCTGAAGCGGCTCCATCGCCTCGCCGGACAAGTCAAAATGCGCGAGCATTTGGTATAGCGCGTCACGGAGCGGTGCGGTGGTCCGCACGGCACTGCATTCATCCAAGAGCTTGTGCTCGTTTTCAGTTTGTTGCTCTTGCACACCAAGCATGCAGTTCTCCGCAGTCAGTTACCATGGGCCTCGGCAGTTATTTTTCTGATGTACCCTCAGGTTAATTTAGTTTGATTCCGATGGTGTGACGCCTCTGGATCGCGCGGGTCAATTTTTGCATGGGGTGTTGATGGGGACCGCTAAACGCTTAAGACGCATGAGATTACAAGCTGTCCAGCAGGATGCAAAGGACAAGGTGTTTCGCCGGATTTTTGCTAGTCTGTTGCTTGCTTTGACGTTTGCGTCCTGTTTTGGCCTCGCTCTGTGGGCAAACGGTGCAGATCTGCCCGAGACGTTTCACGGTCAGGCGCGAGTGATTCACAAAAACGCGCCTGCGATCGTGTTTGAGCCCGATGGATTGCGCCTTTCGAGTCTCCTGGTGGAGCATGGCCAGCTTGTTGAAAAGGGAGAGTTACTGGGAAAACTTGTGAGTGTTTTTCCGGTGCCTCTGCCCAAAGATCCGGTCCCCGGAAAGCTGAGCCTTTTGGACGAAGAAGCAAATGATCTGAAAAAGCAGCAGGCCTATATCGCCGCGCTTCAGTCCGGCCAGAGCCCGAACAGCGCTGAACTGCGTGAGATGTCTCAAGCGCCGTTTGTTAAAGAGGGTCTTTCTGACCTCGTGTTCAAGCTGCGCAAGATAGATGAAACTCGGGCTCATCATCTGGCCGAGCAGCGCGCCGCACGCAACTTGCTGAAACGACTTTCAGACCAACTTGCGGAGAAGCGGGCGGAATGGAACGAGAAAATGCCGCTCGTGCAGCGGCAACTCCTTCCTAAAACGCTGATTGCACCACTAACGCGCTCTATCGCGACATTACAGAGCCAAATTCAGTTGGCGCGCGGCGCTTTTAATCGGCACAGCCAATCCATCACGACCAGTTCCGAAGAGCGCGCACAGGTATTGGCCAAGTACGAGCGCGGTTTAGCCAACTCCTTGAGTGCCGTTGAAGCGCGGATTTCCGATCTGGAGCGGGCGGTGGAAACGGTTAAGCCTGCATTTGTTGCTCCCGCATTCCCGGCACCGATTGGTGGTCGTATACAAGTTCTGCGCAGCCCGGAAGACGGGCATATCCCCAGCACTCCTGTCATTGCGATTTTGCCTGAACAGGAAGAACTTGTGGTGGAGCTTGAGATTGCAGCCACAACGCTGGCCAAGCACGCGCTGCAAGACGGAGAAACGGTGCGGCTGGACTTGAGCGCGGGCAGCTTCACCAAAGATGGTGGATTTGTGGAGGGTACACTTGTTCTGCCGGACGAGACCCTTGGACACGCGTCATCGGAGGTGTTTCGGTCCCGCCGGGTTTTTGTAAAACTCGATAACGAGCCGGAAGCGGATCAGCTGGTGGCGCAATCAGATGCCATGTGGCAACCGGTAAAGGTGCATTTGGGCCGGGGTACGATCCTTCAAGAAATCACCCCGGCCTTCATGATGGCATCGGTGAACTAGCTGCTGGCTTTGGCGGTTTCGTAGGCCAAGATTGCTCCGGCGAGATCTTCCAGCGCCGCACCGACCGACTTGAAAAGGGTGATTTCGCTGTCGTCACGGCGACCTTGGTGGTGACCGCGACAAAGATCATAAAGATCTGCAAGAATAGAGTCGGGCGTCAGGATGCCCTCACGAAGCGGAATGGCAAAGTCGCCACCTTCCGTCATTGCACCTTCTCTGGTGTCGGCAAAAAGGCTGCTCTTCAAAATTGCGGCATCATCAGATTCTCGCATTGAGGGCTTGAACGCGCCGACAAGATCGAGATGGCAACCATTGGGCAAACAGTCCCCGGAGACCACGGGTGTTTCTGAAAGGGTGGCAACGGAAACAATATCCGCGGTTGCACAGGTCTCCGGTAAGTCCTCAGAAACTTCACATTGTATACCGAGGCGGTCGGCAGCAGCTGCAGCGATTTTGTCGGCCTTGTCCTTTGAGCGGCCCCAGACAGTCACTTTTTCAAGCGCTCGAACTGCGGCGTGAGCTTCAATCAGATTCAGCGACAGCCGGCCAGTACCAACCATTACCAAATGACGGGCGTTTTTTCTTGCCAGATAGTCAGCGGCCAGAGCGGAAGCGGCAGCCGTGCGGCGCGCTGTAAGCTCTCCGCCATCAATCAGTGCCAGAGTTTCGCCGGTGGTGCCATTGGAGAGCACATAACTCGCTGATATGGCGGGCATGTTTCGGGTGCTGTTTCCGGGGAAAACACTGGCGAGCTTCACTCCAAAGTACTTTCCGGGCTGCCATGCGGGCATGAGAAGCAGTGTTGCATCCGGTTCGCCCGGGACTTCCATGTTGTGGTGATGGCGCAAAGGCATCTCGCAGCCAGAAGCAAACATGGCCCGGAGTGCGTCAATGAGTGCAGGGAAGGCGAGGTGGTTTTTTGTATCTTCGGGCCCGAGCAAGAGCATGTGGGGGGGACTGTTATTCTGCACAGGTGAAAAGTTGGGTTAATTCTCACGAACCCATTGAAAACGTTAAATAATGCTAATTTCGGGATAAAAAACCATTTTGCACAACACTGCGTGGCTTATGGTCAATAAGGGCGCGAAGTTGTGCATAGAGCGCGCAAAAATGCGCAGGCCCAACTAGCTGAAGCGGTGCCCACACCAGACGACTTTGCCGATGATGTGGAAATCTTCCAGATCAGAGCGCTTAAGCAACTCATCTTTGTACTCTGGATTTTGGCTAATAAGCTCAAGATCACCCTGAATGGTTGGTCGCAATCGCTTCACTCTTGCCATCCCGCCATAAACAAATGCGTAAACTCCATCCGCTAGCTCGTTGCGCTTGCGGTCAATCATCACCAAGTCGCCATCTGCGATGAGCGGATCCATGCTATCGCCTTGAGCGGTTAGAATGATTAGCCCATCCTGCGAAGCCCTTCCCAACTTGCCGCCCAAAAACTCGCGGGTAAACGGTATTTCTTCCACCGTCTCTAGATGGTCTCCGTTCAGTGCACCGGTACCTGCAGCCAAGCGGACGTCAACCCTTGGGATTGTAATAACGTTTAGAGGGAGTGTGCTCTGATCATCACTTGGCCGCATTGGCCCAATGCCCGTGGTAAGCCAACCTATGTTGACGTTAGCGCCTTTGCATATTGCTAAGAGCGTTTCAAGCGTCGGACTGGACCCCTTGCGTATACTGCGCAACGTTCCCTCACTAATACCGACTTTTTGCGCGAATAATCGCGCACTCAAGTCGCCTCTTATAAGATCCAGTCGCTCAATAAAGCCGTCAGAGTTCATTAAAACCATCTCCGACCGTCGTGCCAGAGTTACACACAATACGCCTCAACTCGCTATTCAATAATAATATCAAATAGATAGCTTATTGTTACGCAACTTGCGCGATGATCATAACTCTGACGCGCGATATAACGCTTGATAATGCGTATTTTATCGCGCATCATGTCTTCATTCGTTACCAACGAGCGCAAATCACCAAGGTGAACTGCGCGGTGAAAAAAAAGCGGCTGCTGCAACAGTCCGCTTTTCGAAGGAGATCCAATGGCCAAGCGTAAGCCCCAAACTTGGGACAAACACTCGATCAAAGCAGAGCTTCACCGACAAGGCTGGACCCTAACTGAGATTGCGACCAGAGAAAGCATGCACCGTACCACGCTGACCAAGGCTCTGGATACCGGCACAGGTCGCGGTGCGGAAATTATCTCCAAATATCTCAGTATTTCCATTCAGGAGTTGTGGCCCAATCGCAAGAAGCGCTCCCCTCATGTGATATACGATAGCGCTAAACATGGGCCTAGCGCTAGTCAGAAAAACCGTGTTCCGTCTGATAGTGGACAGCGTACGGCAGAGGCTGCAGCATGAAATGGTCTGGCCTCACTCTACCTACTGCCTCGCGGTTTTATCGCCGCTTTGATTATGGCAGCTGCAATGACAATCACCTGAAAGACTTCGCCAGTATCCTCGCCCTTACCACAGTATGCATTGCACTTGCTGTTTGGGTCTGGGCGCTGTGTGTGATCGTTATGGCATATCGAACGGGAGTAGCCTCATGAGGACCCGTCGCTGCCAACATACAGGAGATCTGCTGAACTGGCAGCCTCCCAAAGTGGAGGCGCGCTTTGATCCCGACAGGGTACGGGCAGCATCTCTACCAGCAAAAGTCGCACGCGCACTTTCAGAGGCGCTTAGGGCCGACCGTCGCTCGCGAGAAGAAATTGCAGCCCTCTTATCGGATCGGCTTGGCGAAACCATTCGCCGGGACAGTTTGGATGCCTGGGCCAGTGAAGCGCGCGAAAGCAGCAATATATCGGCTTACCGCCTAATGGCGTTGGTGGCTGTTTTGAACTCCAAAGAATTGCTCAACGAGCTCCTTAGCGGAACGGACATGATCGTGGTGGATCGGAAGTACCGCCCGCTAATCGAACGTGAACTCATGGAAGAAGCCCAACTCAGGCTTAAGAAGATGATCCAACAAGCTGACCGTGAATGGAGGGGAAAGAAATGACTGGAACTGTTCCAGCCCTCACAGAAAACGGCGGCCAGCGTACGTGGTTCACGGCAGGCGAGTTGGCTGAGTTAAAGCTAGCGACCTTACCAGAAACAGAGAGCGCTTTAATTCGTTTTGTAAAACGCCAAGACTGGCAATCAACTTCACTTGCCCGCAAACGAAAAGGCCGCGGTGGCGGATGGGAATATCACATAGACCTTCTGCCTGAACCCGCACGGAAGGCGTTAGATGCCCGTTTCAATATCGAGCGCCTTAACGCTGGATTGCCCTCAGTGCAAAAGAATTCGCCCGTCTCCGAGCAAGCCACACTTGCAAAAGCCGACGGAAGTCAGCGCAAGTCTGCGGAAGCACGAAAGCAGATCCTTCAAATGGTCGAGCAACTCGTGGTCCGTGGCATGTCTTATGACAAGGCGGTTCTGGGTCTCGTAGCCAAAGTAAAGGTGCTGCTGGATCAGGATGTGCTTACTGAAGAAGAGCAGCATCTGTTGCAGTTGGTTCGCACCGCCAAAGACAAGGGCAAAGGCATTTCTCGCCGTGCAATCTACAACTGGCGTAAAGCGTTCAGGGAAAATGGCTTTGCGGGCCTCATTCCTGGCAAACGCCAACAGGATCAGTTGAACTCGTCGCGATATGCATGGGCTCCGGGCTTTTTGAAATTTTATGCTGACCCGCGCAAACCGACTGTTGCGCTGGCACTAGATCTCTATCGCGCAAGCCTACCGGACCCTTCCAAGGCACCAAGCTATGACCAGGTGAAACGCTACCTGTCAAAGCTCAAGAAGGCTGACCCGATCTCCGCCTTTAAAGGGCGCGAAGGGATCTTGGCGCTCAAGGCGCGCAAGGTCTATGTCAGCAGATCCACTGAAGGCCTTGAGCCTACCGATATCTACACTGCCGACGGAAAAACCTTCGATGCGTTTGTAGCTCATCCTTTTTCAGGCAATCCGATCCGACCTGAGATAACCACCATTCTGGATGTGGCGACGCGCAAGTGCGTTGGTTACTCAATTGGCTTGAAGGAGAAGGCCTATGATGTGGCTGAGGCACTGCGCAACGCCAGTACGGCTGCCGGTGTGGCGGCGATCTTCTACGTCGACAACGGCAAAGGCTATAAAAACCTGCTTCTTGATGACGCTGCTGTGGGTATGCTTGCGCGCCTCGGCACTCACAAGGAGCACAGCCGCGCCTACAACTCCCAGGCTCGCGGGATCATAGAGCGCTTCAATGGCTCAGTTTACACCCGCCTTGCCAAGACCCTGCCAAGTTATGCAGGGCGCGATCTGGACCGGGAGGCCTCTATGCGCCTTGACCGGCAGATTAAGAAGGATCTGAAGGAAAAGGGCGCATCTGAGCTGCTCATCGGCTGGAAGGAATTCCTGACCCTATTTGATGGGGCGCTTCAGTATTACAATGATCGTCCTCATTCCGGACTACCGGAAACACGAGACCCCATTACCAGATCTAAACGGCACTTTTCGCCGAACGAGTATTGGGCGCATTTCGAGGCAAACGGTTTCCAGGCGGTGCGGCTCAGCGGTGAAGACAGTGATGATCTGTCCCGCCCGGCAATGCGCCGCAAGGTCTCCCGCGGGCTCGTTACCGTTGAGAAGAACCGCTACTTCGCGCTAGAGCTGGAGCGTTATGATCGCCAAGAGGTCATGGTTTGCTATGACATCTTGGATGCTGGCCAAGTCTGGGTTCGGGAGCTGGATTTCGTAGACGGAATTGAGACGCCGGGCGCGTTGATCTGCACAGCCAAGTTCGAAGGCAACAGCGAGGCCTACTTTCCAAAGCCCGTCATTGAAAGCGCCCGCGAGAAAAAGGCGGATGCAGCAAGGAAGCGGCTCCAGGACAAGTTACGGCGCGTGGAACAGGACCAGCGTCCGGGCTTCCTGCTGGAGCATTCCGGTGAGCAGCCCATGGAAGTCTATTCCTCAGCACCCGGCTTTGAGGAGCCAAATGACGATGAACTGGTTGGCGTTGTTATGCAGCCGGTTCAGGCCGAGACCAACGTGGTTTCCATTTCAGAACCGGAACCTGTTCCAGCTCCCAAACCAATATCTCGATCAGGCAGGCCAGTATTTAAGTCCAAGGAAGAGCTTGCCATCTGGGTCCTCGATAACCCTGAGAAGATGACCGAACAGGACAAAAAAATCCTGTCGGGATGTCTCACCAACAGGACTTATCTGGATCTTTTTGAAGCGCTTGGCATCGACATAGAGGGCCTTCGAAACCTCCTCCGTGCCGCTGCCTAGCACACCTTTCAAGCACTATAGGAAATATCAGATGCGGAATGAATTTGTAAAGACCTCTAACGTGAACCGCTTTTTGAATGCGCTAACAGCGCTCAATGAACGCGGTGCCCAAGAGGCTTGTCTGGTGGTCGTGGACGGACTGCCGGGCCTTGGTAAGACCACAACCTTGCGCAAGTGGGTGGCCCAGACCGGCTCTATTTACCTGCGTGCCAAGAAGGAATGGACCCCTTCATGGTTCATGAACGAGCTGCTGGAGACCTTGCGTGTCCATCCGCCTCACGCCTTCCAGAAAAAGTACCGTAAAGCTCTGGAAGAACTGGCGAGCCGTCAGCAATCAGCCGGAATTGAGAACCGTACATTCGGTCTCGTGATCGACGAGGCTGACCACATTTCAAACAAGTCCGCCATTTTGGAAACCATCCGTGACATATCTGACATGATTGAGTTGCCGGTCATCCTCGTAGGTATGGGCAAAGTCAACGACAACCTGACCCGGTTTCCTCAGGTGGCTTCCCGTGTTTCTCAGAAAGTGCGCTTTGAAAAATGCTCTGAAGAGGATGTGCGAGCCTTGCTCGACGGACGCTGCGAAGTGCCGGTGGCCGATGACCTTCTGAAGTTCGTGCATAAGGTTTCAAGCGGGTTTAACCGGGAAATCCTTGAGGCCATTGCAAATATCGAGCGTCACGGACTGTTGAACCCTCCAGGCGAAGGGGGGCTGACCATGGCCGATATGGCGGGCGTTACCATTATCAACGATCGAACATCCAACCGCCCAATCAATGTGCCGGAGGTGCTGGCATGATGCTTCCTGGCGAGATCCCTACAACCATACTCTACAGTTTGGGAGATGGTGCGTGCAGGACCATGGATGAACTGGATGAGGAACTCGACCTCTCGCGCCGCCAGATATCCAAAGGAGCGACCAAACTGATCTTTCGCGGGTTGGCAGAACGCGTCGAGGCAGGCTGCTACCGGTTGACCGACGCTGGAAAGCAGGCTGTTCAAAACGGCGTCCAACTCACCAGCGGCCCTATCAAGCCGGATCGAGGCAAACGCCGTAAGCCTCAGCGCAATACACTGAGACAGCGCGCCTGGAACATAATGCGGATGGGAGATGCTTTTACTATTCCTGACCTGATGATGGTCGTTCAGACCGGAGGCGAGAAGACGGCCGAAAACAACTTGCACCGCTATATCCGGGCGCTGACGAAGCACGGTTATCTTCTCGAAATGCCACGCCGCATGGCTGGCACCAAGCTGACATCTAATGGGTACAAACGCTGGAAGTTGCTTAATGACACAGGGCCGATTGCGCCTGTTTTGCGATCCCGAAGCAACGTCATGTTCGATCACAATCTCGGTGAGGTGGTGCCATGCAGATGAGAGTTGCTCGTATGCTTGAGGACCAGGTGCGCGAGCTTGGAAGCAAGCAGGCGGTTGCCTCCAAGATGGGTGTTTCCCGTACAGCAGTAAGCCTTTATCTGACCGGCAGGTTGGAGGCAAACGGCGGGCGGATCGATCGGTTTGAAGCCAGAGCCATTGAATGCTTCTGCGACAGGGTGCTTTGCCCCCACCTCCACCAAGACATTGCGCAGGAGGATTGCGCGGCATTTCGAGAACGCCCATGCCCCACATCTGATCCAGAGGCCCTTCGACACTGGACAGCATGTAGGCGCTGCCCAATGAACCCGGCCAACGCCAGTCAAGAGGCCACATGCTCAGTGAAATGCTGAAAGAACTGCGAGCGCTGTTCATTCTTCACCGGCCTGCAGAGCCCATGGAACCAGAGACCTATGAGTTCATTGCCAGCTCTCTTCAGATCAGCAGCGAAATAGCCGAGCAGTTGGAGCGCCTCGCAAGAAGCAAAGCCCAGGAGCTTGAGCCACAGCACCTCGACGATCCCAAGATCATGCCATTCCCGGTCTTTAGCCGGGACCCGAAATCAGACCTGAAAGGAACAGAAAATGACACTTGAGACCAACGCTCCGGCCATTCCGGAAGGCTACTGGAAGAACCCCAAAGGTGCCTATGTGCCGCTGGAGACAATCAAGCTCGAGCATCAGGAAGAAGATGCCTTGGTTAGACAAATCGTTGGCACGGCACGACACCTTAATCGGTCACTTGCCAAGTTCAAATCTGATGCGCTTGGGGATGTGCAGGCCTTTCGCGATCTGATCGCAGAAAAATACGGCGCAAAACGAGGCGGCAAGAAGGGCAACATGACCTTGTTGACCTATGACGGAACGCTGGCCGTTCAGGTGGCGATTTCAGAGCACATCAGTTTTGGCCCTGAACTGGAAGCCGCGAAGTCGCTTATCGACCAGTGTATTAGCAGATGGAGCGAAGGAGCCAACCAAAACTTGCAGGTGCTGGTGGATGATGCCTTCCAGGTGGACAAGGAAGGCAAGATTTCGACCTCCCGAGTTCTGGCTCTACGCCGCTCCAATATTGAAGATGAAAACTGGCAAAAAGCCATGGATGCCATCTCGGATGCTGTACGGGTCACTGGCTCTAAGACATACCTGCGGATTTACGAGCGGGATCCGATGACGGGCACGCAAACCCCGATCTCGCTTGATCTTGCAGCGGTTTAGGAGGCAAAGGTGAGCCGCTATCTTGCTCAAATCCATATTGCAAAGAAGGAATTGGCGCTGGATGAGGACAGCTACCGAGCCATTCTATTTCGGGTAACCGGAAAGGGCAGTGCGAAGGATCTTACCGAAGCACAGCGCCTGCGCGTTGTTACGGAGTTCAAGCGCATTGGATGGACCAACAAAAAGCAGGGCGGGAGTTTCCGCCCTGCTTCAAGCAAAGCCTATGTGCGTAAACTATACGCTCTGGCTAAGAGACTTGATGAACTGGGGTATTGGAACGCGCCCTATAAAGACGCGCTGCGCGTTTTTGTGAGAACAAGATGCGGTGTCGATAACCCGGAGTGGCTGACATATGCGCAAGCCAACCCTTTGATTGAAGCACTCAAAGAGATCGAAGGGAGGTTATCGGGATGAGGTTACTTACAGCGAGCTGCACCCAAAAATTGCATGGTCTTGCTATGAAAAACTGTAATTGTAAACTCGTGTCCTTCTGGCTTCGAGAGATCAGAAAGACTGGTCTTGCAAAACGCTTGGTCCAGGACAGTATTCCAAGCAATACCCGCCTCAGAAGATTTGAGCATCAACTGATCTGGTGCGTTCCATTGCGCAGTTTCAACTCGTTTGTAATCAAGAACCGTTGCGAGCGCTTTTGCCTGCCAAGGTTCAAGACTTGCTGGTTGCGCGTAAACGGTTGTGGCGAGCAGGCACGCTGCGGCTGCCCATGGATATCTCATGTTAAACACTCCGTGGTGAAAGGAAAACTGTTCGAGTTATTCAATCATCGCTTAGCCTCAACTGCAACCTTGGGAGGCATCTATGCATGACCTTCACCCGGTAACGGATCACGCGGTACTGCGCTATATGGAGCGTGTTTTGGACATTGATGTCAGTGCAGTTCGCAATCTGATTCATGCTGAGACGGAAACCGCTTTGACAGCTGGTGCCACAGGTCTTTTGCGCAATGATGTGCGCTATGTTTTTGCCAACGGGAAGGTCGTTACTGTGATATCGGGTGGCGCACATGGTTGATACCCGCCAGCTTACTGAGGACATGCGTGACGTCTACGAGATCTGCGGTGAAGATGTCGCATTGGAGCTATTGACGAAACTCCCTGGTGTGGAGGTAAAGGTCCCTGCTAGATGGAGCGAGGCTAATCCGCTTTCTCGCATCAGTCGTGACAAAGCGGAGCGGCTTATCGCTGATTTTGCTGGTAACAAACTCTACGTCCCAACACATGCAGACCGGTTGGACACACGCAAGATTGCCCGCCAAATGGCACAGGATGGTCAGAACACTATCGATATTGCTTTGAGGCTCAATGTCTCGGAACGCCATGTCCGTAATCTGCTCTCCGGAAAACGGCTGCCGCGTCCACGCAAGGTCGATGACAGACAAATTGATCTTGAAGAGTTCCTCCAGAGAGACTTGTGAGTTCCGAGCGGAACAGTTCCGTAGCACAGAACCTGAAAAAATATGAGGCTCGCTTCAGTACTGACGATCTGAGGCGGGCCTTATGTCTTCTATCATCCGACAATTACGCCGCATGAATGGCGAGCGTACCTCTGGCACCCATTTGCTAAAGCAAGGAGCTGAACGGCTTGGCTGCGAGCTATCCACACTGCAAGCGGTCCTTGAAGTAGAAAGCAAGGGAGCTCCGTTTGATGAAGAGGGTCGTTTAGTCCTTCTTCCTGAAAAGCACATATTCTTTCGTGAACTGCCAAAAGCCAAACGCACCCAAGCCATCGCAATGGGCCTTGCCAGCAAAAGATGGAAGAGAGCCAACTACAAGGGGCTTGGTCCAGCAGGCTCTGATGCACGGTGGGACCGTCTCTCAGCTATGGCGGCGATTGACGAAACCGCAGCTTTGAAGGCTTGCAGTTACGGCCTTGCTCAGATCATGGGTTTCAACTTCCAGCTATGTGGCTTTGCACGTGTTCAGGACTTCGTGCTTCACTTGGCGCAATCGCGCGACAATCAGATCACATCGTTTGTAATGTTTCTCGAAAGCGTGGGGTTGGGCGCGGCACTGCGCAAAAAGGACTGGCGATCGATTGCACGGATCTATAACGGCCCAGGCCAAGTTGACCATTACGCTGCTCTGCTTGAAGCCGCATACAATCGTATTGCGGGTGCTCACTATGATTTTGCCATTCGGGAAGGAGCTACAAGAACAAGCAGGGTCAGCGAGAAGTTGCTCGGCATGGGGAGTTCAGGCTACCGCGTCAAGGCTCTACAAGCCCGTCTTTCGGAGTTGGGGTATAGCTGCCGTGCAGATGGCGACTTCGGACCAGCAACCAAGCGAATGGTTGTGGCGTTCCAAAGCGATTATGGGCTTAGTCCCGATGGCATTGTTGGTGAGACAACTGAAGCGGCGTTAGAAAAGGCCGTCCCGATTACTCAGCGCCAGGGGGAAGCTCGGCAAGACCTATCTCTCCGCGATCTTCGCAAAACAGGTTCGGTGACCGTCCAAAAAGCTGATGGCTTGACGCGTATCGGGCAACTGCTGCTTGGAACCGGAGTTGGCGTTGGCGCACTTGGAGAAAAGGCAGAAGGTTTTTTTGCCCATATTGGGACCGGAGCAGATCAACTTGCATCCTTGCGCTCAAAGCTCTCCCCACTCTTGAAACTGATGACGGACAACCAGTGGCTAATCCTCCTCATTGTTGGATTGGGCGTTGTATATCTGGCGCGACAGATCAAGCAGCGGCGGCTCGAAGATGCTCAGAACTGGAGGCATTTGGGATGAGCGTACTCCTGTCTCTTGCAGCAAAAGGCTTGAGCTTTTTGGGCGGCAACGTACTTGACCGGGTGCTGAAGCATCTGGAAGCGCGCGCCAGTTCCCAAAATGAGCGCGACCGTATCGGCGCACAGTTGGCGGCCAGCGAAATCAAAGCTGAACTGGAGGCAAGACGTTCGGCTCGCGATCTTGTTTTGGCAGAACAAGGTTGGTGGGTGACCGCAATGATCCGACCCGCCTTTGCATGGCCGATCGTGCTCTGGTCGGGGGCGATAGTTGTAGATAGCATCTTTCAGTTTGAATGGAACGTTGCCTCGCTTCCCGAACCCCTCAACTCCTGGGCCGGATGGATTGTCGGTGCCTACTTTCTCACTCGTCCCTTCGAAAAGGCCGTGCGTGGCATGACATCCCGGAGAACCAAATGAACGAAGAAATCCATAGCCGTCTTGGCCGGATTGAGGGCCTGCTGCAAGGCATCGACAAGAAGCTGGATGGTGTTGAAGCGCGTCAGGAAAAGCAGGACACGCGTCTGCGCGCCGTTGAACAAAAGAGCTTTCTGAACTCGGCAGTGACGGCTTCCGTGGTCTCAGTCGGTGTTGCCATCATCAAGGGCAAGATTGGGGCTTAAATGAAGAAGGCGTCAAAAGACGAGCAGAAACGGCAAGCCCGCTCCAAGTTCATTTTTGAGCGTCAGGCAATTCCGACGATAGCCTTCGGCCTTGGTGTGTCTGAAAGCACCATCCGGCGCTGGAAGCATGCCGCTAAGGCGGCAGGCGATGATTGGGATGCAGCCCGTTCAGCGAATATGCTTGCTGGCGATGGCCTTGAAGCCGTGGTTACCTCGGTCGTTGAAGATTTTGTAGTGCTGTTTCAGTCATCTATTGAGCAAATAAAACAAAGCGAAATTGCTCCTGACGATCGTGTGAAAATGATGGCCTCTCTTTCTGATGCCTTCAACAAAATGGTCTCGTCTGCTGGCCGGGTAGCTCCGAAACTCTCAGAATTGGGTGTGGCCCAGGACGTTCTTCACCGACTGGGAGTGTTTATTCAAAAACACCACCCATCGCATGCGGAAGTTTTTTTGGAAGTGCTGGAGCCTTTTGGTGAGCACCTGGCGGAGGTCTATGGATGAGTGAGAGAAGAGCAGCTCTCAGCGCCAAGGACTTTAAAAAATCCTTGGCCGAAATGGCGGAGTCCTTTCGGCAAAAAATCGATCTTGAGGTGGACGCATTTCCGGTTGACAACAAAGCCCGCGCACAACGGATTGCGAAGGTCGCGGATCCGGAAACGGGCTATCGCTTTTTCGCTGAGACCTACTTCCCACACTACCTTACAAGCCCTCCCAGCAAGCTGCATCTGGACCTTTATGCAAACCTACCGCTAATCGTCCTGGACGAAAACGGCCGCCGTGAATTGATTACTGCGCCGCGCGGATCAGCCAAATCCACCCACGTCTCGTTGATCTTCCCGCTTTGGTGCATCGTGCTTGGTCTGAAGCATTACATCATGCTGATCATGGATGCCTTTGAGCAGGCCGCTGTCATGATTGAAGCTCTGAAGGCCGAACTGGAGAACAACCCGCGTCTAACCTATGATTTCCCGGAGATATGTGGACAAGGCCGAACTTGGCGCGAAGGTGATTTGATCACCCGCAACAACATCAAAGTGGAAGGTTTTGGTACCGGCAAGAAGTTACGAGGACGGCGGCACGGGCCGTTTCGTCCCGATCTCGTGATCCTGGACGACATTGAAAACGACGAGAACGTGGAGAGCCCAAAGCAGCGCAGGAAGCTTGAAAACTGGGTTGAAAAGGCTGTTCTGAAACTCGGCTCCGCTGACGGGCGTATGGATGTACTTTATGCCGGGACAGTTTTGCATTTTGATGCGGTCATCGTTCGGTTCGCGAAGAAGCCGCGTTGGCGTGTGGCCGAGTATCAAGCCGTATTACAGTGGCCCGACCGGATGGACCTGTGGGACCAATGGGAAGAGCTTTATCTTAATGACGGAGAGCTGGCGGCTGATGCGTTTTATTCTGCACACGCGGCCATGATGAATGAAGGAGCCGTCCTGAACTGGCCGGAACTTCATCCGCTCGACTATCTGATGAAAGAGCGTACGGGTTCTCATTCCGCTTTCGAGAGCGAGTACCAAAACAAGCCAATGAGCGAAGACAATCCGTTCCGCTCGCTCGTCTACTATGTTCAGATGAAGCGCGATTGGCTGCATTTTGGGGCCATCGATCCCTCCCTTGGCAAGAACAACAAGAACCGAGACCCGAGCGCGATCTTGATTGCAGGGTTTGACCGGGAAACACAGGTTCTGGACGTGGTGGAAGCATCCATTCGCAAGCGCCTGCCTGACATGATCATTGAAGACGCCATCGCTTTGCAACGGATGTATAATTGTCAGGCTTGGTTCGTTGAGACTGTCCAGTTTCAGGAGCTGCTACGCACAGACTTGATGAAAGCATCAGCTAAAGCTGGTCTGGCCATGCCATGCTTTCCGGTAACGCCCATCGCCGACAAGAACTTGCGCATTGAACGCCTGCAGCCACCAGTCGCAGCCGGTTTGATCCGCTTTAACAAGGCCCATCAGACTTTAATCGAACAACTGCAGCAGTGGCCCAATGCGGCCCATGATGATGGCCCTGACTGTCTTGAAATGCTCTGGACGCAAACTCTTTCCATGGCCTTCACCACGTTGAGCGCCACGACGATCAGCAGTGCACCGCTCCCCTCAGCCAGCCCGCTTGGAGGATACCGCCTATGAGCCGCAAGAACAAACGTACACGGCGTACCAACGCATCAACGCAGACCGACCAGCCAAAGGTCGCAAGGCTGCCCCGCGCCAGTAGCAAGCTGATCGCAACGGCTCAAAACGATATCACTGTTCCGTTTTACTCAGATGTGTTGGTGCCTCAGGATCCAACAATCGATGCCAAGGGACGCGGCAAGGGCCTCAAACTCTATGATGAGGTCATGCAGGATGGACGCGCGCGTACCACAATCAACAAACGCATCAGCAAGGTCACTCGCCGGGAATGGAATGTGGAGCCCGCGAGCGAAAACGCCAAGGATCTGGAGATTGCCCAGAGCGTAACTGGTATTTTGAAGGACTTGCCGTTCGACAGGATCTGCAAGCGGCTACTGAAGGCGGTTCTCAAGGGCTTTGCGGTTGCGGAGATCGTCTGGGGTCGAAAGGATGGGCTTATTGTCCCCATCGAAATCAAGGATGTTGACCCGTCTCGCTTTGTTTTTGACCGTGACTGGAACCCGCGTCTACTCACCTTGACGAGCGGCTTTGAAGGCGAAGCTCTGCCACCGCGCAAATTCATCGTGCATCGGTTTGATGAAGCGGGAAACAACCCCTATGGCCACGGGCTGGGCTCAGTGCTGTTCTGGCACGTGCTCTTCAAACGAGAAGGCGTGAGCTTCTGGATGAAGTTCATGGACAAGTTCGCCTCTCCAATTCCATTTGGGCGCTATGCACATGGCACTTCCAAGCCGGAACAGGACAAGCTTCTGGGCGTGCTCAAGCAGATGGTCTCGCAAGGTGCGCTCGTTGCTCCGATCGGAACAGAAGTGGAGTTTCTCGAAGCCACCAGAGCTGGCGAAGCGGGCTACGAAGCGTGGGTGCGCTACTGGGATGAACAAACCAGTGAAGTCGTGCTTGGTTCAACCCTTGCCACAGGCGTAAAGGGGCAAGGATCAAGAGCTGCCAGCCAGACCCATGCCGATGAGACCGACGCTTTGGTTGATGATGATGCAGACGCTCTATCTGAAACCCTGAATGCCACACTCCTGCGATGGATTGTGGAGCTCAACTGGCCAGGCCAAAACGCGCCGCAAGTCTGGCGGCCACGTCCAAAGAACGAACAACTTGACGAGGAACACAAGAGCAAGCGCCATGATCGCCAGAAGAAGGGGCTGGAGGTATTGGGCCGCATGCGCCGTGAGGGCTTTGAACCCGAGGATGTAACTGTTTGGTTGAGTGACCTGGCGGGCGTCAATGTAAAGCCTGTGCAGATAAATGCGCCGTTAGATAAAGGCCCTTCTGACACACAAGACTTCGCTGAAGGAGACCTCCACCCGGTGGGAGAACTCACGCGGCAATTGGAGGAACTGGCGGGGCCAGAGGTTCATGACTGGATAGACAAGATCAGAGAGACGGTTTCTGCTGCGGGCACCTATCAAGATGCCTCCGACGCCCTCCTTGAAGCCTATCCGCTTTTCTCCGCCGATCCACTGGGTAGCCTGATTGGGGACGGTTTGGCAGTTGCGGAAGCAATGGGCCGACTGGAGGTTATTGATGAGACCGGTGTCGTGAACATCTCAAAGGAGAGCGGCTCAAAAAAAAACTGAAAACGGGCGATCAGAGCATCAGTTTTGCAGCTCCCTTTGAAGAAGCCCTCGAGTTCTATCGCCAGAAGGTAAACTTGCCTTCCCAGGCTTGGACCGACCACCTTCATCAGGCGCATGATCGTGCCTTTGTCGTGGCCGGAGCCACCAAAGACGCCTTGTTGGAAGACTTCCGCACAGCCATTGATGATGCCATTGGCAAGGGTGTCCCCTTGAAAGGTTGGCTGGACAAGAACGATATCTACCATCCCGGTTTTCTCGACAAGTTCGACGAAATCGTAAAACGCCACGGCTGGGACCATAAGGGCAAGCGGCTTTGGCGGGCACGGGTGATCTATGAAACCAATCTGAAAACAGCCTATGCCGCCGGGCGCTACAAGCAGATGCGCGAGCCTGCGACGCTCAAGGCCTTCCCATATTGGCAGTACGTTCACGCACATGAGCGGGTTCCGGTACAAGCGCGGGCATCGCACAAGGCATGGGATGGGTTGATACTGCCTGCTACCGACCCTTGGTGGGATGTCTACTATCCGCCCAACGATTGGCTGTGTTCATGTGGGGTTCGACCGATCTCTAAGGCCCAGCTGAAACGCCTGGGCAAACAGGCCCCGGATCAGTCCCCCGCCATCACAAAGATCATCACACGGGATCCCGCCACTGGTGAGATGATCGAGTACCCGAAGGACGTTGGTATGGGCTGGGGGCATGCCCCAGGGCAGACCTGGTCGGATGCCTTGGTGCCGAGAGAGCTACAAAAACCGCTCAGACCCAAACCCGCACTGCCAGATCTTGTTCCCGATGCAACCGGCACCATCAAGACAACCCGGATCAAACCCAAAGCGGAACCCGACCTGCCAAAACTTAGCGAGATCGCCGCTCCGGTTCCGAAACTGGAGCGAATGCCACCAGACCTTTCAGAGCGTGAGTATGTTGATGCGTTCTTGAGCCCGTTTGGGGCAAAACAAGGCAAGCCAAAGCTGGTGCGGGATAAAGCCGGCCACGTCCTCGTGATTTCCGAGGCCTTGTTCAAGAGTGCCACGGGGGCGTGGAAGGTAAAGAAGTTTGGCCGTGAGGCTTACATGACCTATCTGGCCGCAACCCTATCGGATCCAGACGAGATCTGGGTGGACTGGAGCACGGGCGAGCTTGGAGAAATTATCCTGGTACGCCGCTATCTTCGCTATTTTGAAGATGCCGCGGGGTTCATCTCGTTCAGCTATACCCGAAAAGGTTGGGAGGGGCAGACGGCGTTCACACCAGTCAATGGAACAGGAAACCCGCGTCCCAAGTATCTTGAAAACCACCGTTCGGGAGCGTTGCTTTACAGAAGAGCTGGAAGGAACGAGTGATGGGCGAACTGTCTGGCGTGTCGGCCGCCGCCCTTCTGGTCTTTAAGATACAGCCATCGCCGCTGTTCATACACCAAAAGCGCTGTCATCACTCACTCTTAACATATGCTCGAAAGGCCTGAGGTTCAATGATCTCTCTTATTCTCGACAGCAATGATTTCGAGCGCAGCGTCACTCGGCTTGCAGAGCGCGTTGCAGATACAAAAGTGGTTCACGATATCATCGGCGAAGTGCTGCTTGATGAGACCCGAGAGCGCATTCGCAAGGAGCAAGCACCTGACGGCTCCAAGTGGCCGAGCTTGCATCCCATCACACTCAAGAACCGGCAGTCCAGATCCGGTATGCTGAGAGACAGTGGGGAACTGTTCCGCTCCATTCACAAGACCACCTCAGCGACCAGAGCTGAAGTCGGCACCAACCTCAACCATCCCAAGGTCTGGGCTAACCAGTATGGCGCGACCATCAAGCCGCGCCGGGTGCCGTTCCTGGCAATTCCCTTTGGCAAGAGCGGAATTGTCTTGTCCAAGGGCGTCACCATCCCCGCGCGGCCCTTTATCGGCATCGGACGCGGAGATGAGGATTTGGTGAGGGAAACGCTGGAGGGGTACTTGGGTTGACCAGAATATGAATCCAATCGTCTAGCTGCACCGCAGCAATGGATAATACTAAAAAACTATCCATTACTGTGGAGCAAAAAGTGTAGACGTCTGAAAGGCCATTGCAATCAGAAGTTTATATGATTCTGGAGTTTTTTATGACGTCAAAAAAAGCAGTGAATGTCCAGTATAGGAGTTTTCGTATAGTCAGCGAAAAGCCAATCAACAAAACAGTTTTCGAGCTTGTTGAGGAAAGCTTAGACGAAGTAGTTAATAACATAACTCGACGAAATGACCCAAAAATAAGGAGCCGCGAAATACAGGACAGCGGCATAGCTTTACTGAATCGATATGAAGCTGTCAAAAATTGGAGCTTCGGAGAGCTGGTTTTATTCAATACAGATAACAATGTTCCAGTAGTAATACAGGAAGAAGGAGCTAATATTCTTGATTTAAGGAGAATGGAGCTAGAAAATGGAAGACATTTATTGAAAGGGGTTCTGTATTGCATTTTTGTAGATAATCATATTCTTTATATTCAACCGCCTAATGTTAGTCAAAAACTTTTGGAGAACTATCTCGTATGGCTAATTTGCGATGTGGGTGCTAAACTGGACGGGGAAATTGCCTTGGATCCTAAAGTCGAAGCGGGTGGCGATGCCACAGACGTGGAGGATATCTCGATTTCCACTCGAAAACAGAGGCGTTCTGGAGCTAGATTAGAAGCCGAAGAAATCGACGTCGTCGAAGAACAAAAAGCAGATGGCGGCTCGTCCTCCGATATAAACACAGCGCTGAAGCTTGCGGATATAGTTGGGTTAGACAAGGCGAAGCTTGAGCAATTAGTTGAGAAGTCTGATGGGGCTGAACTGATTGCTGATGTGACCTTTAAGTTCAGACGGAAAGGTAAGAGAGTTCGGTTTAATCGTGTCGATATGGCGCCAATTCTATCCGATATTGAGGAGGACAGCTTAAAACTCAGAGGGCAGAACGGTGAGATCACTGGAGAACTAACTCGGATTTCCTACAAGGGGGGACGGGTGGATGAAACAGGAGGCTTATTAATCCCCGATGATGCCAGACGTGTTTTAATCGAAGCCTATCAACACTTTCGTTCTAATGCCTACATAGACGGCGAAGATTTGGAACAATAATGGGACGTATTTCAAAGCTTGAGTTGCTTAGATTGACCTTTTTGCTAGGAGCAGCGCTTGCTGGCGGTCTTTATCTGGATGACGACGCACTCAAAGGGGTGGCCTCAATAATCGCCGGATTTGCTGGTCTGGCGATCTCTGCCCTCGTTCCTACTATGATCTGGTCCGCAACATCACTGCACACAAACTTTAAAGGTTTGGTGGAATTCAACAAATATCGGCAAGCGATCTCAAAACAGTTGAGCTTTTTGGGGGGCTTGTTCTTCTCGATCATTTTGTTAGGAGTTGTTTTGATCCTAGGTGGCCTCTTCGGGTGGAAAGATGTCACAACATCGGTTGGGCCTCAGGCGTCGCATTGGTTCACCATCCATTGGATGGCGTTTATAAACGGTGCCACTGTGTTTTTCTTATTGCAGGTGGGATTGAAGTTCGTCGCATTGGTGAGTGCAATCCGTAGCCTGTTTAACTTCCATGCCGATGCTATGGAAAAGCAGATCAAGGACCAGATAAAGGAAAAGCATGACTTGATTGCAAGGTCGGACAAATTGCCAATGGACCCCCGGCGTGAGTTTGGAGAAACACTCGGAACACTCGGCGAGCACAACAAGCCACATTGATTCCAGAAGTGCATTTATTTTTAAATAGGCAGAGATGCAGTCTGACTAAAATCTTTTAATCCATGATTTTGAAATAGACTTATGGAGAGCGCAACCTTCCTCTGCCATTATTTTTGATGAGAGCTTGTCGACCATACTTACCTCATTAGTTGTATCAGGTCATAGCTGTGTTGCATATTAAGGCGGAGATGCTTCCACATCCACAGCCGCCTCATTACGAAAGCCTCCATGATCAGCCATGGGCTGTATTTTTCCACCTTGTCTCGTTTCAACCTCCTCCCGCTTGTACCCTCGACCTTTGCAATCCTCGCATTCCACTATAGCGAGGCAATATGGGTCCAGCACTCCATGCCCTTTGCATGAAGGGCACTGGATGTACCGCACATCCGGTTGAGGGTCCGTGCTGTTCTTTGGCTCAGGTTTCATCAGCATCTGTCCCTCCAGTTGGGTGTTGCTTTTCAAGGCGCACAGAGCGTTGAGTACACGCCTCAGCTAGCGCGGGCCCCATCTTTTTGAAGAGGCGGCGTTAGAGGCCCGTTAGAAACACACATGAAGCCTGTTTGATCTGACAATGGCGCTGGCCGTGCTGCTGGGCTACCCAACTTGCCCAACATGCATTTCAGAGATCCTGTTCACGAAGCTATGCGCGACACCCCAAAAGAGCGGCGGAAGTGTTCCGGCGCTCTTTTTTAATCTGGCTGCGATGATGGCTCCAACTTGAACTCAGGTGTTGGAGCAAACGCAAGATGGGCAAAACAGGATCGTCAGCCACGACCAAACAAATTGAGGTGTTTCGTCCAGGTACCTTCCTGTCAATGGGGGGCACCTCGTTCTCCATCACGGGTGACGAGCTGTCCGCTCTGGCGGAGCGATATGATGCCAAGGTGAACCCGGTTCCCGTCGTCGTCGGCCATCCCAAGACGAACGCGCCTGCATATGGCTGGGTACAAAGCTTCTCATATGACGAAGCTTCCGAGCGTCTCGTCGCTGAAGTTGGCGACCTAGACCCAGCCTTTACCGAGGCCGTGGAGGCTGGCCGCTACAAAAAGATCTCCATGAGTTTCTTCCAGCCGGGCGCACCATCAAATCCAGCGGGCAATGAGCTCTATCCCCGCCATGTCGGATTTCTGGGAGGTGCGGCCCCTGCTGTCTCCGGCCTGAAGCCCGTGGAGTTCGCTGAGGGCGATGATGTTGTCACCATCGAGTTTGGTGAGCGCGCCTTCAAGGATGTGGCTGGGCTGTTCCGCCGTATCCGCGAGTTTTTCATTGAAGAGCACGGCAAGGAAACCGCCGACAAGGTGATCCCCAACTGGGAGGTCAACTGGATTGATGAGGCGGAAGATACCTTGCCAGCGGCGGAGTTCAGCGAATTTTCAGAAACTGAAGAGGACGATCAGGTGAGAAATCCGAAAACGCCAAAGTCAAATCCGAAACCAGAAGAGAGCACAGAGTTTGCCACCCGTGAGGCCGCTCTTGCCGTACGAGAGGCGGCGCTCCAGGCGCGAGAAAGGCAAGCGCGCAGCAAGGAGCATGAGGACTTTGCCGACAATCTAGTCGGAGAAGGACGTCTCGCCTCCGGGCACAAGCCCCGTGTCGTGGCGCTTTTAAACGGGCTTGCACAAGCCGATGCCGGATCCGTTGATTTTGCTGAAGGCAAGGAGACCAAAACAGAAGACCTTTTGGAGTTGGCAAAAGGACTTTTCAAATCTCAGCCGAAGATCGTCGAGTTCGGTACTCACGACCTGGGAGAACCGGCACAAGGCGATGAAGTTGATGAACAAACCATCGCACAAGAGGCCGTCGAGTTTCAGGCTTCAAAGCGGGAAGCGGGCATTGAAGTTTCCATGACGGATGCTGTCACGGCGGTGCGCAAGAAGCATGGCCTGAAGGGCTAAGGCCTCTTTTCCCTACTCAATCAGCTAATCGGAGATGAAAAGATGCAGCAGTTCGGGCTCATCAAGAACTTCACCAGTCAAGGTGCGACGGAAAAATACCGTCTCATAGCTCCTGGTACAAAGGGCGGACATACCAAATGTGCAGCATTGGACGAGAAGATCCTCGGTACGTCCGGTGTACGCGGCGCAAAAGACGGCGAGCGTCTTGACGTTTATCTGGATGGCATCCGTGCCGTCACCTTTGGTGGTGATGTGGCTTTTGGTGATCCCCTGACCAGTGATGCCCAGGGGCGCGCAATCAAAGCCGAGCCTGCCAGCGGCGTAACAATTGCCATCGGCGGTCATGCCATGTGCACGGCAACCGCAGGCGCGGTGGGCGATATGCATGTGCTGCCCGGTTACATCACAGGCTAAAGCGGCCCATTTCCACGTTTCCCAATCCCACCAAGGATCTCTTAGATGTCTGCAACTGACCAGTTTACCGAAAGCCCAACGCTTACGGCCATCGCAATCGGCTACAAGAACCCGGATGTATCTCTGATTGCCAATGATGTGCTGCCCCGTGTCCCGACACCCCGCAGTTTCAAGTACCACAGGTATGATGAGGCTGGTGACTTCACCGTGCCCGATACACGTGTGGGCCGCCGTTCGGCACCTAACCAGGTCGAGATTGAAGGCACTGAAAAAGATGCATCTGTCGAAGCCTATGGCATCGACATTCCGCTCGACAACGTAACGATTGAGGAAGCCAAGAAGAACAAGTGGAACCCGGAGGGCAAGGCCACCGAGCGGGCTACCAACATTGTCAATCTGGATCGCGAAATCCGAGTGGCTGCAATACTCTCCGATCCAACCAACTACCATGCGGATAACGTGGAAGCGCTTTCCGGTTCTGATCTGTTCTCTGATACAGCCAGTGATCCCATTTCGATCATCGAAGACATGATGGCAACGTGCTGGGTGAAACCAACCCAGCTCACTTTCGGCTTCAAGGTCTGGCGTGATTTGCGCAAGCACCCGAAGGTGGTCAAGGCCGTCCACGGAAACTCCGGAGATCAGGGACGCGCAACCCGAGAACAGGTTGCAGAGCTTCTTGAGGTCAAGCGCATTCTGGTTGGTGAAAGCCGCGTGAACCTGAAACGCCCTGGCGAAGATCCCGTTCTTGCCCGTGTCTGGGACAATGTGGTTACAGGTCAGTACATCGACCGCACTGCAGATACCAGCGGCGGCATGACATTCGGGTTCACGGCAGTTCACGGCACCAAGGTTGCGGGCTCTCTACCGGCCAATATGGGCATTCGCGGCGGCAAGTTCATTCGCTCTGCAGAAGAAGTGCGTGAGCTTATTGTTGCGCCACGTGCTGGCTTTCTCATCCAAAACGCCACAGCCGCCTAGGCCTTTTTCGCTGTTCTGAGACGGGGTCTTGCCCCGCACTGTCTTTCAATCAAACAAGAGACCAATTGATATGCAGCCGGAAACCCATTCCTTTCCCGTTCTTGCCAATCTCAAGCACAACGGCAAGCATTTTGCCAAGGGCGATGAGATCGAGATGACCGCCGCCCAGGCGAAAACGCTACAGACACTCGGCGTGTTGGGAGACCCTGACGAGGACCGACCCGCGCTTTCTGCCGAGGAACGCCAGGAACTGATTTGTGAGGCCATTGCCGACCTGACGCCGGAGGCTGACTTCAACAAAGACGGCTCACCAAGCGTTAAGGCCGTCGAGCGGATCACAGGCTTTGATGTTTCTGCCGATGAGGTCAAAGCCGCGCACGCGGCATTGATCGCGACCGCTGAAAACGCGTAGGCAGGAGCGTTAGTTACGATGGCAAGCCTGCGCTTTCTAACGATTGATGAGTTCATCCTGACACATGACGAGAGCAATTTGCTCTCCCTTGCCGGGATTGGCGGACCGAACTCTGTTGGCGGTCGAACGCTGGACCGCGCCCGTCTGGAAGCGCAGCTTGCCCGCGCCGAGGCCATGGCGTCCGGCTATCTTTATAGCCGCTATCCAGCTTTGAAAACGATCACGCCAGACCAGGCTCCTGAAGCCTTGAAGGGCGTGATCTCGGATCTAGCGATCTACTACCTGCGAGACCGGATCCACCATACGAACGCGGTTGAGGAAGAAACCCGCAATCGCTATCGGGACTGCCTGTCCTGGCTCAAAGATGTTCAAGCGGGCCGGGTCTCTCTGGGCTTGAGCGATGGCGGCGAAGCGGAACATCACTCTGGATCCATAGCCGCCGACTTTGGTGAAGGGCGCGCGGACAAAGTACTGGAGGGGTATCAATGACGTTGATTGAACGTCTCCAGAACCAGATCGTTGAACGGCTCAAGCTCTACTTGCCGTCTGTAGCGCATGTAGACGGGTTCCCTTCCAAGCCGGAAGAGTTTGACCTTGCCAACTTTCAGATGGCAGCTCTGGTTCACTACGGAGGATCCCGTTACTCAAGCGACAATGGGCTGAACAACGCCACCCAAAGCCGTCAAATGCGCTTTGTTGTCGCCCTGAGTTTTACCAGCCTGAATGGCGAACATGGCGCTTATGTGTGTCTCGAACGGTGTCGAGCTGCACTTCAAAATTACCCGTTGGCAGGCTCCACCCCTTTGATGATGGAGCGTGAGGACCTTGTGGACCAAGCACCTGGCTTGTGGCGCTGGCAAATCGAGGTGAGCTGCCTTGTGCGTAGCGTTTCCGAACACCAAGGACCGCAACGTCCGGTCCCTTCAATTCCACGACAGGAGGACTAGAGCATGAGCGCTCATGACCAGATACCGGCCGAGTTTTCTGACTTCGTCTACAGCGGCCCGATCCAGTCGGTTCAGCTTAAGGCGAAGGGCGAAAACGGAGAGCACACGGTCTTTTTTGAAGGCACGTTTTTCCCTGGCAAGACATACACACTGCCCACAAACCACCCAACAATAAGCGCTTGGGTATGTGGCGGCATCTTGAAGACTGCGATGGAGAAGGCCAATGGCTGAACGAATTTTTGGCGCTGAAATTGTAGATGCCAATGAAGATGGCGTTCTTGTTCGCGAGTTGAAGGCCGCCACTGCGTTTATCGTCGGCACTGCGCCAATTCATGAAGTGCACGACACGCCCGAAGAGCAGGCCAAATATGTCAACCGCCCCATCTTGATCCGGCGAGAAGCGGACATAGCAAAGCTGTTTGGTCCTTTCCGGGAGGGCTACACCCTGCCGCAAAAGCTTCGGGCCATGTTCAAGCAGGCAAGAACTCGCGGGATTGGAACCATCTGTGTTGTCAACGTATTCGACCCGCAACAGCACAAGGACGATGCCGACCAGCCCGATCCAAGTAAGGTCGATCAACTGGATATCATTGGTGCATTTGATGCCACTGGCAAGCCCAGCGGCTTGAAGTTAGCCTATTCGTGTTATCAGCGTTTTGGTTGGTTTCCCAAAAACATCGCAGCGCCTGGCTTTGACGGCCTACCTGGTGTGCGCGCTGAAATGGCGGCGATCTGTGCACGTATTCGCGCCCGCTGCTATTGGGATGCGCCATATGGCGTCACCCTTCAGCAATTGCAGGAAGCTCGTGGGCCAATGGGATCCTTTGACTTCCAGACCAATGACACGCGGGTCAATCTCTGTTGGCCAATGATGGAGACAGTCAATCTTGATGAAACCTCGGATCAAGCTGGCAAGGTCATCCCAGATCACTACTCAGCCTATCTGATGGGTATCGTACTCATGAGCGTGATGGAATATGGCTACCACCACAGCCCCTCCAACCGCCCCATTAAAGGGATTGAAGGCGCAGCACAGGATGTTCTGTACGTACCGGGTGATGGGTCCAGTGACACACAAGTCACCCGCTCAAATGGTATCATCTCGGTAGAAGAGCGGTTCGGCAAAGGTCCTCATACCTCGGGGAACCGCAATGCTGGTTACCCAACCCAAACATCCATGCTCACCTTCTTTCACGCCCAGTACACCCAGGATGTTCTTGATGAAGCCATCCTTCACTTTCTGGATGAAAAGAAGGATCGCAATGGCTCACTGGCGCGTATTGAGCAAGTTGAAGACGCTATCAATGCTTGGGGTATTGCCAAGACAGGGGGCAATGATCCTGAGCTCTCCGGGTTCAGGTTTGCCTTTGATCGCGAGAAGATGAGCGCCGCCTATGCAGCCGATGGCTGGTATCACTACACGCTTGAGTTCGCTCCAATCGGTATCATGGAAACAATCACCGTGCGCCGTTCCATCAACATCAATCTTCTGGCCGATGCACTGGGTTTGGCCCAGTCTGAAGCGGCCTAAGTGGCTAAGAGAAAGGGATAGCGCATGGCAGATTATCGCGGTCGCTTCGGGCAAATCACCAATGCTGAAATCTATTTGGGTGACAACACGCTTGTGGGTCTGGCCAAGACTTTCAAGATGCCAAAGATTGAGTGGAAGACGGTCGATATTGAAACGCTGGGACAGGTAGCCGTTTACAAGGCACCGACCCGAACGCTGGAAGCACTCACTGGTGAGCTCACCATGAGCAGTGTCGATCCCGAGCTTCAAGAAGCGTTTTTAAATCCAACGGTCACCCACACACTTCAGCTGCACAAGTATGTGGATGTCAATGGTTCGGAAGGAGCCGACTTGGAGCGCTCATATACGCTCGTCACTGTCATTCAGGCGCGCTTCTTCGGTCATGAACTTGGTGAGAGCAAGAATGGGGATGCGGAAGAGCAAACCCACGAAATGTCTATCTCCCGTTTGGTGCAGCGCATTCATGACAGCAATCAGCCCTTGATTGAAGTTGACGTGTTTGCAAGCTCGGTTCGGAACTCTTCCGGCGAGATGTGGCGCAGATAAGCGCATAACGGTCAATGTAGACCGCGACCTTAAGCCCTCCGTGCTCCTCCCGCGCGGGGGGCTTTTTTGTTGTCTAACGCAAAACCCATTCTGCGAGGT
This sequence comes from Pseudovibrio exalbescens, assembly GCF_028737195.1. Lineage (GTDB taxonomy): Bacteria > Pseudomonadota > Alphaproteobacteria > Rhizobiales > Stappiaceae > Pseudovibrio > Pseudovibrio zosterae. The sequence goes on from NZ_JAQZAJ010000001.1 coordinate 360,048, forward strand.
GCGCCATGAAGAAGATTGAAGAAAACACAGTCACAACACCGGAGACGCCGGGTGTTATCGCAAAGCTTAAAGCCTACCGGACCGCCAATGACGGTACCGAGAGCTTTGTACTTCCGGAGACACGGGTGGACGTGACGTTTCCCAAGTTCCGCAAGCATGGTGCCTGGACGCGCGCACTGTCGCTGGCCAAGAACAAGATTGGCCGGGCTCAAATCCTCTACATTTGCAACATTTGCCAGTTTGACGGCGAGAAAATCACCGAGGCCGATTGGAATGCCTATATCCCGGACACCGATGGCAATGCCTTGTTGGCAGAAATCTTCGGCGGCCCTGATGAAGACCTTGAAGAGGACGATGAGGGAAACGGGAGCACGGCAGCGGCTTAGCGCTGTCAACGCTTGCCTGTCACACATACATGGTCAATCGGGGCTGGTCCCCCGGTTACCTGGATGATCTGAGCGAAGTCGAGTTCCTCTCTCACTTTGACGAGCAAGTCACTCTTGATGAGGCACGAGCAGAAGCCGAAAGGAAAGCTGTTGAGGCTGCGTCTCGGCGGTAGATGGGGAGATTGCAATGCGTCTTGGCATTACCGCTGAGTTTAAGGATCGCGCATCAAAAAAGATGCGGCGTCTGCTGGCTTTCAACACCCGGATGGAAAAGCAGCTCAAGGCTCAGGAAAAGCTTCAAAAGGGACAACTGAAGTCATCTGAGAAGCAGGTCAAGACCACTCAAAAACTCGAGAAAGCGACAGGCCAAACAGCTCAGGCCACCGCCAAGGTGGCCAAGGCTCAACAAAAGGCGGCTCAAAGCGCGAAAGCGGTTGCGCGAGGGATAAATGATACCGCCCGCCAGGCAGAACGCTCTCGATATGCCATGAGCCGGTTTGTTGGCAAAACCGGAGAAGCGGTGCGCAAAGCCGCGCTGCTTTCTCGCGCCCTCGGCAAGGTCAAGGCTCAGGCAAACAAGATCCGCTCCGGAGGTAATCTCATCAGGGGCGGTGCGGGAAAGATCGGTCGAGGTTTGGCTCTTGGTGCTGGTCTTTATGCTGGGGCTTCAGGGCTAGCCGGTGGCGCAGCAGGAGCCGTGATTGGCCCAGCCGCGCAGATTGAAAACTATCAGATCCAACTCAATGCTCTGGAGGGATCAGCGGAGCGAGGTCGAAGGGCATTGGAGTGGGTTAGAAACTTCGCTGTTACCACGCCGCTCGAAACGAATGATGTCATCGAATCCTACGCAAAATTAAAGGCATTCGGGATTGATCCTACGAATGGGTCTTTGCTCGCGCTCACGGACACAATGGCGATGAACGGCGGTAATGCAGAGTATCTGCAGGGCGTCATTATGGCCGTTGGTCAATCTTGGACTAAGGGGAAGCTGCAAGGTGAGGAAGCCATGCAGCTCCTGGAACGAGGGATTCCTGTATGGGACATGCTTTCGGACGCAACCGGAAAATCCGCCTCAGAGCTCATGAAAATGGCGTCCAACGGAGAGTTGGGGCGTGACGTCATTTCAAAGCTTGTTGAGCTCATGGGACAGCGGGCCGTTGGCGCTTCGGAAAAAATGTCTCGCACCTGGGACGGTATGATGTCCAACATGCGCCAGCATTGGTTCGATTTTCGAGTTCTCATTGCGGACGCAGGTGTCTTTGACTGGGCGAAGGACAAGCTTCAAGGGTTTCTGGATACGCTCAACCAAATGAAGGCCGATGGATCTCTGCTCCAACTCGCCGAAGAAATCAGTGCCAACATCATTTCCGGCTTGCAAAGCCTTTGGGCCTTTGGAGTGGAAGCGTCGAAGGTGCTGCAAGAAGTCGGATCCTGGCTGTCATACGCCGCGGATGCTCTTGGTGGGTGGAACAACCTTATTGGCATCCTAATCGCAATGCCGGTTCTGTCTGCGCTCACAAGCATAGCAACCGGGCTTGTTTCTCTTGGTGCGGGACTTGTGACCTTGGGCGGCGGAATTCTCGCGGTCGGTTGGCCGATCCTTGCCATTGTTGCTGTGGTAGCGGTTTTGGCTGCTGCCGCATGGCTCATCTATGACAACTGGGATGTGGTTTCAAAGTGGCTGGTTGGCGCCTGGGAATGGATGCAACAAGCCGCAGGCGCACTATGGGACTACCTTGAAACTGCATTCTCCTGGACGCCCCTTGGCATCATCATCAACAACTGGAGTGCCGTTGAGGCGTGGCTTGGTCAGCTTTGGCAGGGCATCAAGCAAACTGCGGACCTCACTTGGGAAGGCCTGAAAACACTGTTTTCATGGACCCCGCTCGGCATGATCATCAGCAACTGGGGCGAAATCAGCACGTGGTTCACCCAGTTCTGGGCAGACCTTTCGGCTCTTGTCTCAAACTGGAAGTGGCCAGAATTACCTGCTCTGGATCTTCCGAGCTTCGATGAAATCCGGGAAAGCCTGACTTACTTCTTCTCTCTGGACTGGCTTCCTGAGTGGGAATGGCCTGAGATCCCTCTGCCTGAACTGCCCGACATAGGCGGCATGATTGAGAACATGGCGCAAAGCGCCGGGGCGGCCTGGAACAAGGTCACCAGCCTGTTCGGTGATGATGACGCTGTTACCATCGCGGCTCGAGATCCAGCTAGCCTTGAGCGTGCCAATGCCGCTGCACAGAAACTGCAAGGAACACTTAGCGCGGTCGCCGCAATCGATGTTGGTTCGGCCATGTCCAAACTTAACTCCCTGCGAGAGTTCGCAGTTGGGATTCCAGACCTGATGCGCGGTGTCATCGCCTCGCTGGAAGCTCGATTGGATAGCCTCGACTTTGCGCGCCATGGCCGAAGGATGATGGAGACCATTGCCGCCGGGATGCGTTCACGCGCTCATTTGCTGGTTGACGAGATGCGCCGGGTTACCCAAACCCTTCGAGATCATTTGCCTTCTTCTCCCGCGAAATTGGGACCGCTCTCGGATATCCATCGGCTCAAGTTCGGGGAAACCATTGCCGCATCCATCAAGCCTGCTCCTATGGTGAATGCCATGCGCAAGGCCGCAGCGGCGACTATGACTGCAGCAACGCTTTCAACCGCATCGGTTTCGCCATCTTTGGCGGCGTCCGCACCGCAGGGCATCACGCCTCCGTCTCAAGCACTTCAGGCAGCTGGTGGACCCAGCGCAATGGGAGCAGCAGCCCCTGGCGGAACCATATCCGTCACCTTCAGCCCCACGATCACGATAGGCTCAGGAGCCTCACTTACGGAGGATGACATTGTCGCCGTCCTGGAGGAGCAGGCCGACCGCATGGTTGACCTCATTGAACAGAAACTTGCTGAGCGGCGGAGGCTTGAGTTCTAGATGATTTTTGCACGCCTGGGGAACATTCAGTTGGGTACATCCAGCGTCATGGCTGGCCCAACAGCGGCAACTGAGACGCTTGTAAATGACTTCCATGAACACAAGGTAGTTCGCGGCAAGCCAGTTCCCCAACGCGGCGGCGAAGCACTTGATCGGCGCAGCTTCAGCTTTTTCTTTGACGAAAGCTTCTGCAATCCCGAAGCAGAGTATGCCCGCCTTGTTGCTGCAAAGATTGCTGGCGACGTCATGCCTTTCATTCCTGGTGGCGGCGGCTTTAACGGCAAGAACTATTTCATCAAGCAGATCAAGGGCACCACTCACAAAACGAGCGTGAGCGGCCGCGTGGTTCGAATTGCGGCAACTCTTGAACTGGTTGAAGTGCCGAATGGCGCTCTCAGCATTGGGGCGACGGGTATTGCAGGCGCGGCGGTTGCACTGTTGAACCCCTTGTTGAAGAGGCTGCGCTGATGACCAACACAACGGGCGACTATCTGGAACATGTTACCGAGCCGGGCGAGCGCTGGGATACCATCGCCTGGGCATACTATCAGGATGCGGGGATGATGGAATTGCTGATAAAAGAGAACCGGCATCTCTTCCCCGGTGAAATCGCTCAGTTTCCAGCTATTTTGCCGCCTCGGTTACCCCTGCGCATTCCCGTCGTGGAACAAGCTCCTTTGGACGTGAACCTGCTGCCGCCGTGGAAGCGATAGAGGCCGCCATGGATCTACGTGAGCCCTTCCTGTCTTTGCTGATCAACGGCACCGAGGTGGCGGCAAACCTTGCCCCGCACTTGTTGGAGTTCGCCTGGACAGATCACCTTCATGGGGCCGCAGACGAAGTCGCCGTCACTTTGCGCGACGATGCAGGCCTGTGGCGCGGGCCGTTGCGGCCTGAGCACGGTGACAAGGTCGTTGCATCCATCGGATATGTTGGTTTTCCGCCCATGCCCTGCGGAAATTTTGAAGTGGATGTACCCGAAGCGTCCGGTGCGCGCCTCAATGATCGGGTCAGCTTTCGGGCAACTTCAGCCTATTTCAGCGAAGAGCAACGCACCAGGAAGTCCAAGGCCTTTGAAAACACCACCTTGAAAAAGGTGATCTCCGAGATCGCCATGGAGCTGGGCTATGCCGTCTCGGGCAAAATTGAAGAAATCCCGTTCCAGTACAAGCGCCAGCGCCGCGAACGGAGCCTTCAGTTCTTGCGGCGACTTTCTGAAGACTACGGTTATTTCTTCACCATCAAAGACAAACAGCTTGTGTTCCACAAACGCAAGGAACTGGAAGACAGAGCCCCGGTTCATCTTTTTGATCTGGTAGACGGCACCTCAATCATCAGGTGGCGGGCTAAGGATCAGACAGCCCAGACATTTGGCAAGGCCAAAGTCTCTTACCACCATAGTCAGAAGAAAAAGCTGATCACCGGTGAAGCGGAAGACCCTTCAGTTGCATCCGGCGACACGCTCACGATTGATGAACGTGTTGAGGATGAAGAGGAAGCAAAGAAGATTGCCGAGGCCCGTCTTGCCAAGGCGAACGAGGACGGGTTGACGGCTTCCGTGATCCTTGTCGGTAACCCGCTGCTGATTGCGGGACAGGTTGTGGCGCTGGGGTCAACCTTTGGCAAGTATGCCGCGCTCTATCTGGTGCACAAGGCGGTTCACAGGATCAAGCGCGGATCCTACACCACCGAATTAGAGCTGAAGGCCATTCGCAAGGATGGTGCTGTGAAGAAACAAGACAGCGCAACAAGCAATACCAGTTCTGCCAGCAGCACGGGCCTGTTCTCCGGGCCTGTTCAAAATCTTTCCAGACCAGCAGGCGAGACGTATTAAGGAGGCTCCATGTCCCGAGTAACCGATGGCGAAGCCACAAGCCCGTTCAAGCGCGGCATCATTAAAGAACATGGCGCGGGTGGCAGAGCGCGGGTGGCGTTCCAGGATGAGGACGGCAATGCTTCAGCGTGGTTATCCGTCAGCCAGCGTAACACCAAAGGGCAAAAGAGCTACGACATTCCTGCGGTTGGCACGCAGGTGTGGTGCCTTCTGGATGCCTATGGAGAGGACGGAGTCATCGGCGGTGCGGTATGGTCCGACGAGGACGCGCCTCCTTCCGAAGATCCGAACATTACCCATGAAGTTTTCGGGCCGCTGGAGATCTTCATCAACAAGACCACGGGCGAAATGAAGATCAAAGGCGCGCCCAAGATTACGCTGGACGCAAGCCTGATCGAGTTGAAAGGTGTTGTGAAGATTGAAGGTGCCAGTGTCACCCACAACGGCAAGGAAGTGGGTGAAAAGCATGTTCACAGCGGCATTTTGCCGGGACCTGCCAATACAGGGCCGGTGGTTTAGATCAGCAATACACGACATGAACTATAAAGTTGTTTTTATATCAACATGACTCATCTAGGGTTTAAAAAACTTTTGAGGGCGGAATGGATAGCAACTTTGTAATTCACTTTTCTGGACATGATGCAGATCAACATTTGCTTAATATGGGGCAGTTGGGCAAGGCGCTGGTAGGTATAGATACAATTGTCAATACAGGGCTGATTGCTCTGACTCAAAATCGTCTGCCGAAAAAAGGGGAGCGGTATCAGCTACAGATTAAGGCAGGAGAGCCCAGAGAAGGATCATACGAGTTACTCGCATGGCTGAAAGACAATATAGCTGTTGGATTACCACTGGTGCATGAAGTCATGAATGCACATGCAAAAGAAGTCCTTTCGAACTGGTTGGGTTGGGTGTTTAAAATGGCAAGTGGGCGAGAAAAAGAAGCGGATCCGCACTATCAAGAGTTAATGGTATTCGCGAGGGAAATGCATAAAGATCGGCTGACGAGCGAAGAGAAGAATCGCGAGTTCTTTTTAAACGTCCTCGATAAAGTGATGCCTGCTGCAAAAGATGCAGTTGCACCCATCGGTCGTTCTGCAAAGGAGCTTTCCTTTCATGAACAGCAATCTTCTGAGTCCCCGACAACGACTGTAGATGTTGCTATGGCCGATGTAATTCGTTCAGGAGAGAAGTTAGTTATTGGAGATCTAGCCCCATTTCGCGTCCGAGCTGACGGCTTAATCCGCCACAATCGCCAATTGAAGGTTGAACACCCTGAAGCGGACACCGGCTTTCTAACCTGCGCAGTTTCAGACCCCGTTTTTTCAGAGGACAACAACGTATATATTCAAGCGGTAGCAAACAGAGCTTTTTTAGATATTACGGCAAAGCCCACACGAAGAGAAGACGGTACTTTGAAGACACTAACCATCATGGATGCCAAGATCGCGGAAGCAGACGATGGTGAAAATGGTGTAACGATCTAGAGTATAGGGACGGAACACTTCCGTAACCTCTACATCTCCCGCGCGTTAGCTTGCCGACAACTAAAGGTTTTGGCAAGGACGTTAGCGGGCGATGGTTTTAGATCCTCTCCATTGGCAGATTAGGTTGGCGCAGGAAGATGACGCGCCTTGGAACGAGGCTGCAATCGGCCTTGATGACCTTGCCCAGAGCATCCGCCTGATCTGCCTGACGCCGAAGCTTTCTGTTCCCACCGAGCCAGAACAGTTTTGCGATGCGCTGAGTTATGTTGACCGTGTGCCCGCTGAGGCCATTCCGGGCATCTCCAAGGAGGTCTGGGAGGGCATAAGCCGCTGGGAGCCACGGGTGTTGTTGGATCGGGTCGATGTGGCCCAGGCGGGCTTTGCCTACTTCACTGCCTCCATTTACTGGCGTCCCCGTTCTGACGTGCTTGCCGAGCTTCAGCGCACCGATGTTGACCTGATGAGGGTTGCCTGATGGTCGATCTCATCAAAGCCCTTAGCCCCGCCGAGTTGATCCGGCGGGGCCCACCGCAGCACTTCACAACCTCCGCCAAGGCCTGGAAGGAAAAGCTTGTGGCGTGGTGGGAAACCCATCCAGACGGCCCGCAGCGCAAGCTCTATCCCGGTCACTATGAAATGCTGCTGATCAACGTGCTGGCCTATGGTTTTTCCCTCTTGGGCAAAGAGGGCCAAGATGCAGCGGACAAGCGCTGGCTGTTGTTTGCCTCCGGCCATTCTCTGGATGTGGCAGCGGCTAATAACGGCACCTTTCGGCTGAAGGCCAAGGCCGCCACAGTGACACTCAAGTTTACGCTTGAAGCACCGCGCACAAGCGATCTGGCTCTGCCTGCAGGGCTTACGGTAGGCTCCGCGGCGTTTTCATTTGCACTTGATAGTCAGTTGATCCTTAAGGCAGGAGAAACGGAAGCCGTTGGTCGTGCAACCGCTGTTACGCCGGGGGTCGAGGCCAACGGTCTGCTTGCAGGCCAGTTGACCCAGATGCCAGAGAGCTATCCGGATGTGAAGGTGGTGAATACCAGCGCGAGCGATGGCGGCACCGAGGACGAAACAGACGCTTCCTTGCTGGAGCGCGCAACCCATGCCTTTGACCGTATTTCCAAGGCGGGACCAAAGGAAAGCTACCGCCAACAGGCCCGTGGGTTTTCACCTGACATCTTGGATGTAGAGGTGCTGCGGCCTGAGCCAGGGAAAATCGAACTTTATGTGCTGACCAAATCCGGGGCACCAAGTTCCGCTTTTTGTAGTGACCTGCTGGCCTACATGGACCCGGAAACCAAGCGCCCTCAGGGCGATGATTTGAGTGTTCACCCGGCAGACCAAGTGGTGCTGGACATTACGGGCACGTTGAAGACAACCGGCGATTTCGAGAGCATTCGGCAGGCCGCCGAAGACGCCATTCGCAGCGCTGGGTTGATCTGGTCGCAGCGGCTTGGGGAATATCTGGCACTTTCGGCCTTAACACCAGCAATACGGGCTGTTGAGGGCGTCATTGATGTTCAGTTGGAGGTGAGCGGGCTTTCAGGCAGGCAGCTTGGACCAACTCAGTTCGCCCTTATCCGAGACATTACATTAAGCGCGGAGACAAGCCATGGCTGACCGGCGCTTTCCCCATACCCTGATCCCGCCAAGCATCAACGAGCCACGTTCGCGCGCTGTGCTCGACGCCTTTGCGGCGATGGCCTCTGACTTTGACTTTTCGGTGCTGATGCAGCGCAACGGGCAAGAGATTTCTTCCGAGGCCTTGTCGCTCGCCCTTCATGACCGCTCATTGGAAGAGTTCATCGGTGAAGATGGCTTGCCAGAGCCTTTGGCGCGCAAACTTGTCGACAGGGCTTTTGAACTACACGAGAAAAAGGGGCGTGATGAAGGCGTTAAGCTTGCACAAAGCCTGCTTGGTATCGCCGCTGACATTGAGCATTGGTGGCAGCAGAGCCCACAAGGCCTGCATGATACCCATGAGATCACACTGAGGTTGGGCGATCTGGATGAACCGCCTGAGGTACCGCTCAGCCTTGAGGTGCAAAAAAGCGCGTTCAAATCAGTCGCGGCAACGAAGCGCCACTCGCAGGAGACCGCCACACGTTGGCTGTCCATTACGCGCGCGCCAATCCGTTTTCGCGGCTTCGTGTCTGACCTTCATCAAACAAAGGTCCTGCCTCCGATCTCCACCGAGCTATCTAGCGCCATGCCGCTTGGCATCGGTGCCGCTGCCTCAACCGGGGACGTCCTGCGCATCTGGCCATGGCGACCTGACGCGATCTCAAGTCATGGCCCAGCCGGGGCAGCGGCGCATGTGCGCGCCCGTTTTGTAACCACAACCGTCTATCCGAGGCCTCTATGAGCAGTCCGACCTATTACACACGCCTGACCGACCATGGCTCGGCAGCGCTGAATGATGCCATTACTGGTGGCGGTGGCATTACATTGAGCCAGTTGGCTCTTGGAGATGCCAACGGCACGTCCTATGACCCTGACGGCTCCGAAGCCGCTTTACGCAATGAGCTGCATCGTGTGGCAATCACCTCCATCACGCAGGATGTGCAGAACCCGGCATGGCTTGTCATTGAAGCGATTGTGCCACCAGATGTGGGCGGCTGGTGGATCCGCGAGGCCGGGGTGTTCGATACGCAAGGCAACATGTTCGCCATTGCGAAGTACCCCGAGACCTACAAGGCGATCCTTTCTGACGGGACGGCCTCTACGCTCACCATTCAGATCGTTCTGCAGATCACGAACACGGACGCCATCCAGCTCGTGGTCAATCCGCTTGATGGCTATGCCACCCAAGGCTGGGTGGTCTCGACCTATCCGTGGGCAACCAAAGCGGAAGCTGCTGATGAGACGGTTGAGCGCAAGGTGATCGACCCGAAACGGCTGCATGAAACACTGGCAGAGGTGATGCCGCCACGCGATCACACACATCAGATGGACCAGGTCGTTGGGTTGATTGCGGCGTTGAACGCAAAATCTGGTGGGGACCATACTCACCGCTATGCCCAGTTGGAAGACAAGCCGACCACACTTGATGAGCTTGGTGTGCTTGATGTTTACACCAAGGCGCAGGTGGATCAGTTGATCGCTGATCTGATCAGCGCCGCTCCGGGGGCTTTGAATACGCTTGATGAGTTGGCCAACGCGTTGGGAGACAATCCTAACTTTGCAACGGATATCCTGAATGCTGTGGGGGCAAAGCTTGATGCCAACAAGGTCAGCGCGTTCTCACTCACCGTGCTGGCCTTAACAAGCTCCAGCGCATGGCGAGAAAAGCTTGGTCTCGGGTCTTTAGCCACCAAATCGACCTCCTATGTGAAGGGGCTTGTCGGCTCTGCCGTGCCTCCCGGCACTGTCGCGCACTATGATGGCACGTCCGCGCCCAATGGCTGGCTCATCCGAAATGGTGCTGCGGTTTCGAGGGCGACTTACTCTGACCTTTTCAACGTCATCGGGACGAGACACGGTAACGGCAACGGCTCAACCACGTTCAACCTGCCTGATGATCGAGGCCGGGTAGATCGCGGGCTGGATCTTGGTAAAGGGCTCGATCCAGGACGTGTGATCGGCAGCCAGCAAGGGGACGCGATCCGGAACATTACCGGTGAGCTGTGGGGGTATCATATCGATTCTTATGTCGGACTAAACGCTTATGGCGGCGAAGGAATAGAAAATGGTGCTCTGACATTCACCAACAGAAGCACTTCCCGAATAGCTCAAAGTGCAAGCCACAACAACCAAAGTCGTGGCATCAAGCTGGACGCCTCACGACAAGTTCCCACGGCGCATGAAAACCGCATGGTGAACACCGCCTATCTTCCGATCATCAAGTACTGAGGCGAATTATGAGCACGAAAGTTGTCTATCAGCTCGACGACAAGGGCTATCTCGTTGGCGAAGCTTTGGCCCATGAGAGCCCATTGGAGGCTGGGGTATATCATCTGCCAGCGGGAACCGTGGAAACGCCGCCGCCCGCTCTTTCATCCAATCAGGCAGCTCGATGGGACGGGGCTTCATGGCACACGGTGCCCGATCATCGCGGCGAAGCATGGTTCGATACGCAGGGCGAAGCCGTTGAAATTCTGGATTATGGTGATCCGGAGGCACTGGGCTTAACACGCAGTTTTACACCGCCGCCGCCCACAACAGACGAGCTTTTGCAAGAACTGGGCACCATACGCAAGCTCGTGGAAGCGCAAGGGGTCCCAATCACGCTTGCATCTGGCGAACAGGATGAAGTGGACAGCGATGACAAGGCTCAGGCCAAGCTGCTCTCAATTCTGACGCAGATCGACAAGGGGCTTCGTCCCGATCCCAGCACCTTCAAGTTCAAGAGCAACGTTTCTCGGAAAATCACCAATGCCGACATGCTCAGGATCGTTCAAGCGGTTCTGGCGCACGTTCAAGCCTGCTTTGAGGCGGAAGGCGATGTTCAACGCCAGATCCGTTCCGGGGTTCTAGACACAAAGGAGGCCTTAAAGCCCGCCTTCGACTTCGCGCTGAAGCACGAGACTGGTTGAAGGCGGAAGACATCCGGCGCTTTGCATTTGAAAACCCATAAATATGGAGCGGAAGGCCCAGAGTTTTTCTCTGGGCACCGGGCCACAAGTACCACCCTGAGCCCGGCCAGTGCCAACATGCATAACACTGCCTCCGCCGCATCAACCCCCAAGCAGGCGTTGTGGAGGTGTTTTATGCGAGAGAACGAATGGAGTCTATCCGCTGTCAGAAGTGTTCGGCGCTTCTGTTCAAAAAAGATCACAAAGCCCTGGACGGGCGCATAGAAATCAAGTGCCGCCGTTGTGGCACCTTCAATGACCTGAGGCCCGATGAGCCCATTCGCGATCAAAGAAAAAATGACGTTAAGCCCCATCACTCCCGTGAAGCCGGTCGCACCGTACATTGGCGGTAAAATGCAACTCGCAAAACACGTGGCTCATCGAGTTCATGAAGTACCCCACAAAACTTATGTTGAACCTTTTGTCGGCATGGGCGGGGTCTTCTTTCGGCGCGCAGAGCAGCCAAAGTGCGAAGTCATCAATGACGTCTCCGGTGATGTGGTGACGCTCTTTCGCATCCTTCAGCGGCACTACCCGCAGTTTCTTGAGGTGCTCAAATTTCAACTCACCAGCCGTTCCGAGTTTGAGCGGTTGTCCCTTACTGATCCAACGACCTTGACCGACTTGGAGCGCGCCGCCCGATTTCTCTATCTGCAACGCACCTCCTTCGGCGGCAAGGTCGTTCCCTTGCTGGAAGATGTGCATGAGCGCCTCTCTGGCGTCATCATAGAGAACCTCGCCTATGCTGACTGTATCAAGCGATATGACCGTCCCGATACACTCTTCTATCTGGACCCTCCGTATTGGGCCTGTGAGACCTACTATGGGAAAGGGGTCTTTAGTGCCGATGACTTCCAAAAGTTGGCGGACCAGCTTGCTGGCATTCAGGGACGCTTCCTTCTGTCGATCAACGATGCTCCGGAGATCAGAGAGGTGTTTGCAAGTTTTGAAATGGAAGAGGTCGGGCTCAATTATACCGTCAACCCGAAGAGCCAGAAGAAGGTTCAAGAGCTAATTATCAGCAATTAAAAGGTGCTGTAGAAGGGGTGTTAGAAAGGAGGCTTGAGATGCGTTTCTAACGCCCCAAGTGACCACTGGGTTCCTGCAGAGCACTATGCACTTCAAAACGCCCATCGGTGCAGAATTTCGCGCCGCGCGACAGAGCATTTCGTTCCTCCTTTGAATCTCAGGAGGACTTTAGTGATATCTGAGCGCCTGTGAAGGGTGCCAAAGACGAACTCACGCGCAAGTTTATTGCGCTTTAAAATGATGTTGAGATTTTGGGAGATCATCAATTTCACCATCTAAAGTAAGATGGTGAGCCCGCACGGGTTCGAACCGTGGACCTACTGATTAAAAGAAAGTTGGATTATTCAATTAAATCAAAGTCTTATTAGGGTTCACCGTGAGACTTTACGAAAAAGTCTCACGTGATCTGGAAGAATAACCCACAGGCTCGGGGTTCTTCTATTGTGCTGAGATTGCCTCAAGAATCTCGACGCGCTCACCAATGGCTGCCAGTAGTACTGCTACGGCGACCGCGTGTTGTTTCTCGGCGAGCCCGCCGGTAAGTGCCAGCTCTCCCAGGCGAACAAGCCCGGCAAGCTCGCAAATGGTATCCGTGATGTCTTCGGTGTGGTGGTTCAACTCAGAGCTCATAGGATGCCTCGTTTACTGAAACGTCAATGCATTCATGGTCGAGGCTCGGGCCGGATGAGCCCATTGGCGAGATTACGGCCTTGATTTACCTCAGGTTTCCTGTGCTAGGGCTCTGATAAACCTATAGTTTTCCTAGATTGAGCCTATGGGAAGCGAGTGGATTCGCTCACCCAACGACAACAAATGATCTCTGGTCGTGTAGGCGCGTTGGTATTTTAATAAACAATAAATCAAAACATCGGGGGAATCGTCACGAAGTGTGACGTAGGGAGAGGGGCAGTCTGCGGTGTTACCGCAACCCGCCCTGGTCCTTGAGCCATGAGCATAGCTTGACCATTGCCGCATCGGCCTGCGCTTCGGTGGTGCCGAGATAGTGCTTCAGGATCTCATTGGCTGACTTGATCGAGTGGCCGGTAATTGAGCAGATCTCTGGTACTGTGCAGCCGGCGTTAGCAAGCCAGGTCACAGCGGTGGCGCGCAGGTCCTTGTCTTTGAACGTTGCAAGGCTTGGGGTGGCTGGTATGCCAAGTTCCGGATCTCCCTTGCTCGCCAAGTTTCGTACTTTTCGGAAAATGTTGCTGTAGTAGGTGTTGCCGGTGGCCGTTGAGAAGGGTTCGCGGCTGCGCTCGTTAAGGATGACATTAGGGTAGGTGACCTTCCAGCCCCTACGCCGGCGGGTTGCGGCCGTCAGGCGGGAAGATAATTCCGGCATTTCAGCGATGGATACCTGAGCCCCGGTCTTTGATTGGCGGAAGTAGACGCGCCCGTTCTTGCGGCCAGCTTCTTCCAGGCGCAGGCGGTCCCCCTGGCGCTGACCGGTGCAAAGCCCAAGCATGATGCTGTCGCCAATTTCCGGACGGCCATAGGCATCAGCCGCAGCGATGAGGGCGCGCATCTCAGCCAGCGTGCCGACGCGCGGGGCCGCCTTGCTCTGGCGCATACCCAACTGACGAAAAACTGGGCCCACAACACCTGTTTTGGACCGATGACGATCTGCCCAACTCCAAGCACTGGATAGCGCTGCACAAATGGTGCGGGCGTGGCTGTCTCCTTTGTCTCTTCGCAACTTTCTATAGATGCCGTAGGCGATCTCATGAGTGATTGCGGCAGTTGGGGCAGCAAGCAGATCCGGATCCCATCGTTCCAGCGCTTTTATGTCGTTTGCGTAGCCATAGCGGGTTTTGGCTTTCTTCTCTTGAAACACATCGGACTTCTGCCAGTCGGCCAGAAGATGACCCACAGAGTAAACAGCACGCTTTGTCGTTGGTGGAGTTATTTTTTTCCCGGAGGATTGGCTGCTGCGGCGAGCGGCAATTTCAATCTGTTTTGCTTCCGCCCACTTCGATGCTTCGTTTGCAGTCATCCATTCGCCGGTGGGATTCTTGAGGTCTTCGCCCTTGAAGCCTAATGCCCGCAGCTTGGGCCCCGGCGTGAAGCGCGGGCGGCCATCCCGCCACGCAACGTTTGGAATTTTGATCTTAATGGTCGCCATCGATGAGGTCCTTCAGATCTAGGCGCAAGATGTCCAGATACAGCGCAACTACGAGACACATCACGCCGCCGGTTATTGTCAATCCAAGCAAAGCCAGTGTCATTGCGCCCTCTCTGGCGTAGCTTTGAGCTCCTTGAGCCTTTCAATGGCCTGAGTGAGTGCACCCGCGCGGATCTGATGGTTGCCCGTGTCGATGTAGCAAAAGGTACCTTCTTGCACCTGATCCATTTCCTCGGCGCGTAGATACTCCAGAACGGAAATGGCGAGGTTGAGCGCTTCCTTGCGGGCTTCTCTGGCAGCGCATATAGCTGCGGCAGCGGCCGCAGTTGGCTCCCCGTCTGAACTGCCTTGGGTTTCGATCTGTTCCAACAGGAGCCTGATTTGCTCAATTGCTTTTTTCTGAGGGGTCATGACGCCTCGCTGTATTTAGCGAGAAGGTAGTTGGTGTGCGCGCTGCCGGATGGTGTTTGTGGTTCCGGACCCACAAGGATGGAGCGCATGGTTTCAGTATCGCCATTGGCAGCGACCCATGCATCTATTGCGGCGCGGCTCCAGCGGGCCAAGCCGGGCAGGCGCTTTGGAAAGCCTTCCGCCTCCAGCTTCTTGCGGGCGTTGTCAAAGACGCGTTCGGAAATGCCAAGCGCTGCACACAGCGCTGCGCGGTCGTAGGTTATGCGGTGGGAATACGTGGTCATAATGCCCCCAGTCAGTGGTGAACTGGAGGCATGTTGCATTACATGCAATATTCCGTCAATAGAAATAATGCATGTGATGCAATATTAATCCGGACGGAATATCCCTAACCATATTAAGATCTGAACAACGAGAAAAATCGGAAGCGCTATGACGATTAAGAAGCCACTGATTGCTAAAACCGGGCTGAGGAGATGAGCCAGCAAGAAAATACAGAAAACATCGAATGCGCTGCCGAGAGCCTCATGGGCAACAGCACCAAGAAAAGCGCTGGCACAAACGCTATATGCTAAATAGCCAAGGAAAAAGTTGCTGGAAATTATAGAGATTGCACCGTCTTTAATAAAATCAAATAGGTCTTTTAGTGTTATCCGAGAATTGTCTTGAGGATGGTTAGGCATTTTTGCAGATCCTCTTCTGATGCGGATAATAGTTTTTTTTCAATCTCACGGCGTACTGAAGCGGTGCTTGGATCTAGATCTAGTAGCTGCCCAGGGGTGCAGCCGTACGCCTCTGCGGCACGTTCAATAAAGTATTGTGTATATTGTGTTTTACCTGACTCTACGCGCGATATCAGAGGTGCGGACAGTTCGAGTTTTTCGCCCGCCTGAGACTGGGTGAGGCCCGCGTTTAGTCGCCATTTTTGAATATACCGGTGACTGTAGGGTCGATGAGTTTTAGTAGATGCAACCATGGCGTAATTGTATCCTCAGCGGGGTCTTTGGCCATGCAATCACATTAAAAATTGCTTGACGTGCAATTGCATTAGATGCAAGTTGAGCGTATGTGTTGTCAGCATCCACTCCAGACCTATCTCAAGCGACAAAGCCTGAGGCGTGAAGATTTCGCGCAGCGGTGTGGCACAACGCTTCCGACGTTGTCCCGCATCATCAAACGCAAGCAAAAGCCTTCGCTCGACCTGATTGAGCGGATGGTAGAAGCGACCAATTGGGAGCTTACGGCCAACGACTTTCTTTCCATCAAGCCTCCTGAAGGGGTGCCCGTGCGGGATGAAAGGAACGTAGCATGAGCGCAGTGGAGCGGCCTCTCCCTCGTATCCTTGGGCGCAAGCGTCTATCCCGCGCTTTCGAGGCGCAGCATCGCGCCGTGCCGGATCTTGCGCGCTATGAGGACCAGCTTCTGGCGGAGCGGGTGGCCGCGTTCTTGCGCCGGACGTATCCGGAGCACACGGCAAAGCGGGTGGCGCGGGATACGGACGTGCCGTGGAAGACAGTCAAGAACTGGTTGCAGCTGCGTGCCAGCCCCAAGGCGGCGCATTTTCTCATTCTCGTGAACACGTATGGCCTGCCGTTTCTGGATGCTGTTGATCCGGACGGGCTGCCGTTTCTCAAGGATGTGCGCACGGCCATGGAGCGCCGCGATTTGCTCAAGCGGTTTGAAGAGGTGATGGCAACCGCCAACAAGATGCGGGGAAGCAATGAAAGTTGATCAGGTGTGCGAGATCGCAACTGCCTCGGGTCGTGGTGTTCGGGGTGTCGTGAAGCTGGAGGATGATCGGTTCTCTCTTGCCGAGCAGATCAGTCCAGATCAACCCGCCGGTTTGTTGGTGGCCCCGTTTGCCTTCGAGCGCGGGGTGCTGTTTGCGCAGAACCTTCTGGCCGGTCATCCGGATGCAATCAACCATGAAAAGGCGGGCCTGATTGTCTCTGTTACCTTGATGGCCTTGCTTTCCCAGTTTCACCAGTCCCTCCCAGACCAGAGCCCTGCCTGCGAGCCTGGTCCAACTGCCGGTGCGGATGCTGCGGCATCTGCGCCGGCCTCTTTCGTCGGCAGTGGACTGAGCGAGGGGAGGCGGCAGCGTGTTTAAATTAGCAATTCCTAATACGCATATGCGTTTGTCAATCGTTCCGGCCTTTTGGAGGGGTTATCCACAGGATTGGCGGATTTGGAGGCGCAGGCGTGTGTAATTTAGCAAAACCTGAAACGCACGTGCGTTTGTCAACCGTTCCGGGGTCTCGGCGTGTTTGTCCACAGTGCTTTGCGGAAGTGGACAGGGTGCGCGCCAAGGCTGGCTTAAGCAAGGCGCAACTTTGCGCGGCGGCTGGTGTTCACCCGACCACCTACACGCGGGCTGAGCGCTCGGGTTTCTGCCGGGCGTCCACCTTGCGCAAACTCCGTCATGCCCTGGCCGAGTTGCAGCGAGAGCAAGACATGGAAATGCGGATGGGGGACCGTGTGGCGCCCCTTTACCGCATGGTGTTTGCCATGTTGGCGGTAGAGGCGGGGTTGTGTCCGGAGACGGCGCTTGCTCTTGAGCCGCGGCAAAACCGGCACCGGGATCCGAACTGGGCAGCCGCGGCCCAGGTACGGCGGCAGGCGCTGTACCTTGTTGTGACCTTGCTCGATGTCCCGGGGGCTGTTGCAGCGGATGCGGTTGGTGTTTCCAAGCAAGCGGTCTCCAAGGCGCTGTCGCAGGTGGAGGATAGCCGCGACGATCCGGCGACGGATGCGCTATTGGCGCGGATGGAAGCGCTGGCGCGGCAGGAGGTGGCGGCATGAGCCAGACACCTACGCTGAAGGAAATCAAACAGGCCCTGCAAGGATTGCAACTGGAGAGCGTTGTGCGCGATCTGGTGCCCGATGGTCGCCGGGTTGGCGGATGCTGGAGTGCCCGGTGTCCGTGGCGAGAAGACCGAAAGGGTGGGTCTTTCGTCGTGTGGCTGGGTGGTACGGCCAAGGGGGCATGGAAAGATTATGCCACCGGCGACAAGGGGGACCTGATCGACCTGATTTGCAGGGTGTTGAACCTGGACAAGCCAGGCGCTGCCCGCTGGGGCATGGAGCGGCTTGGCTGGGGCCAGATGAGCGACCAGGACCGAAAGAACATGCGCCGGCGGATCAAGGCCAACGCCACCCGGGAAAAGCGGGAAGCGGACAAGAAGAGGGCCGAGGCCATTGCCGCCGCCCGGCGTCGTTGGGCCAAGGGACAGGCCATTGAGGGCACTGTTGTTGAAAGGTATCTGCACAGTCGGGGCATCGATACATCCCGGATACCGGGGCTTTTGAAATTCTGCCGCTATCTGCCCGCGCAAGAGTGGTGGTACGGCGCAGTGTTCGAAGAGCGTGAAGTCAATGGCGAGTTGACGCGGGTAAAGGTAAAGCCGGGACCGCGTTTCCCGGTGATGATGAGCCGGATGAGCGCGGCCGATGGCTGCTTGCAGGCTTTGCACTACACGTTTTTGAAGCCCGACGGGACGGGCAAGGCGGATGTCCCGGATCCGACCAAGGCAAAGCTGATGTGGCCGCAGACGCAAGGCTCCATCATATGGGTTTCACGGGGCGGCGGGCCTGAGTACGCGGGCCCATGCGTGGTAGGCGAGGGCATTGAGGACGCAGGAACTGCGGCCCTTGCCTGCCCGCAGCTTATGACAGCGGCGGCCGGATCCCTTTCCGGCTTGCTGCATATGCCGACCCAATTGCCCGCGAGAGCGCGGGGCAAGATTACCGGCTGGATCATTCTGAAAGACAACGATTGGGGAAAGCCGCAGGCGGCCGCGCTGTTTGACCGGGCAATCAAGCGCCTGGAAGACACAGGTCTGCCGGTTGTGGCCGTGTCCAGCGACAACGGAAAAGACTTTAACGACCAACTCAGGGGGGTCTCATGAGTGAGCAGGTAGAGCAGGAACGGTGCGCCCCGTCGGGTGTTGCATTGAATGAGATCGACATGATGACGCTGTGTGCCAGGGCCGGGCAGGTGGCGGCGAGTGAAGCGGCGCTTTACATGGGGCCGCAAGGGCTTGTCGAGGGCTTTGACCCGATGCTTTGGGCCTCTGGTGGCTTTGCTCATGCATTTGAAGGGGATGACAGCGGCGAGGCGGCTGTTTTGAGCCTGGCGCAATGTGCTGCGGTGCCGGAAGAGGTCTCTGGCAACATGCTGTTCATTCATGCAGCGCTCAAGGGCATCCATGACTTTCCGCTGGACAGCTACAATAGGCAGCCATTGTGGTTGCGGGTGGCTTATTGTGCCTTTTCCTCTCAGGTGCGCCTGATCTTTGGAATGTACGGGGAAGCGCTGGAACTGGCAGCAATTGCGGACGCGGATGCGCGGCCGCAAACATCTGCGCAGATCGATCTGGAAGAGAGCATCTTTGAGCTGATGGCCGGTGCAGGTGAGCGCGATGACGCGAATGTGGCGCTTTATGCCGGGTTGGTGCCAGAAGCACCCCCAACCCCCGTTGAGGAGAAAAAGCCTGAGAAACCCGCCATGAGCGTGGGCGAGCGGCCGGTAAAACACAAGAAATAGGCGGGGGATGCATTGGAACACGCAGGCGAGCACGCGATAGCTGAAAAGATTGGCAACGCGGCGCGGAAAATAGAAGTCATGAGCCGGCCTCATGCGGATCCTGATGCTCGGCATCACCGGGATGGGTATCCGGCCGGAGACTGGGAGCCTGATGATCTGGGATTGCCGCCGGATTGTCCGGTTCAGGTGCTGGGGATGGATGGCGATGCCATGCATCTGGTTGACGCAATTGGGCAGCTAGCAACTGTAACCAATCCAAACCAGATGGGGCAGGGATATATCCAGCGGCTGTTCGGAGATCGGCAGAACTATCTTTACTGGGCATGGCCCCGCCACGATAAAGACGGACAGGTTGTTGGCTGGAAAGCGGACAAGGTGCGCGAGGTGCTCTACACGGCGGCTGCTCGCAAAGGCGTATACAACAGCGTCGAAAGGGTTCGTGGTCTCGGTGCGTGGACGGATGATCACGGCGAGCTGGTGCTTCACCTGGGCAATGCGCTTTGGATCAAGGGTGAGCTGCATGAGACCGGCGAAGTGGGTGGTTACTTCTATCCTCGGCGGCCAAAGCTGCCCCGACCATCTGAAGAACGTGTAGATGGTGACATGAACCCCGGGCCGCAGTTGTTCGAGGTGCTTCAGACTTGGAACTGGACGCGGCCGGAAGTGGATCCGTTCCTGTTTATGGGCTGGATCGGCGCCGGGTTTCTTGGTGGTGCACTGCCATGGCGGCCTTCTATGTTTCTGGTTGGTGACAAGGCGGTGGGTAAGTCCACGCTGCAAGACGTGGTGCAAACGGTCTTCGGTGGCGGTCTCGTATCAACGCCAGACACGTCCGCAGCTGGTATCTACCAGCGGATCAAACAGGACTCGTTGCCGGTTGCTGTTGATGAACTTGAGGCCGAGGCGGACAACAGCAAGGTTATGGCTGTGGTAAAGCTGGCGCGCCTGGCTGCGTCCGGTGGGGTGATGTTGCGTGGCGGATCTGACCACGCGGGCACGTCCTTCCAGGCTAGATCTACCTTTCTGTTTTCGGCGATCAATCCGCCACCATTGCCGCCGCAGGACCTATCGCGACTGGCTGTAATCAGTATTGGGAAGCTTGATCCGGAGAAAAGCTCAAAGCCTCCGCTTCTCATGGATGCAACAACCGTCGGGCCGCGCTTGTTGCGGCGTTTGGCTGATGGCTGGCCCCAGTTCCACGTGCTCTATGAAGCTTATCGGGAAGCGCTGAAAAGCGGCGGGCATGATGGCCGAGGACAGGACACCTACGGCATCTTCTTGACGTGTGCTCATCTCATGCTTGGTGATGATTGGCTGGAGGACAATGGGTATCCCATTGAGAATCTTGCCAGTTGGGGGCAGTTGCTCTCGGCTAGTTCGCTGCCGGAGAGAGAGAACGCGCGTGAGAACTGGCGGGCTTGTCTCGAGCATCTATTATCCGCCCGGGTTGATGTGTGGCGCAATGGAGAGCGCCACAACGTGGGTGGCTTGCTGGAGGACCTCGAAGGCGGGAGTGTGTTGGATTTTGAAAGGGTGCGAAAACAGTTGGCGAGTGTGGATCTTTGGCTGGCAGACAACAAAAAGACGGGCCAAGGCATGTGTCTAGTGGTGCCAAACAAGGCGAGTGGGGTGGCAAGCCTTTTTCGGGACACTCCTTGGGGTGGGCCTGGCGATGATGGGGTGTGGTCCACGGCTTTGCGACAGGGGCCACCGGATATCGTCTTACACGACAAGGCCATCAACAAGTTCAAGATCAACGGGGTGCAAAGACGCTGCACCCTCATCTCACTCAAGGAGTTCGATCGATACTGTTTGGAAAACTGAGTATCCCCCACCCGTTGTTTGTTTATGAACCCGTCGCCGCACTTCGGTTGACGGGACAGGATGGCTTGTAGCCTGAAAAAGCAGGAGGTTTTTTGAAAATAGAGGTGGGGAGGGTACACCGGGTACACCTTGGGTACACCAAGTGTACCCTCGCTTTCTTTTTTAAAACAAAGGGTTAGAGCAAGGGTACACCGGGTACACCAAAATAGAGCCCCATATGTGTGTGCGCACGCATAAGGAAACAGGTGTACCCAGTGTATCCAGTGTACCCTTTTTATATAACTTATTGATATATATAGATAATCTTAAGGTACACCACAGGGTACACTGGGTACACTTTGAGAATGGAAAGACGTCAAACCCATGATCAGCCTGAGTGAAGACATTAAAATATTCAGTTTTATCAATGGGGTAGCTGTGTGATGACGGATCAGAGCAAACAGCTTGGTTTGTTGCCTGACCTCGATTTCTCGCCAGAAGACGGGGGTGGGGCTGCGCACACGCCGGTGTTTCCGGCGGCGCGGCGCGAAACTGGCGCGGATGAGGCGGGCAAGCGTGGTCCAGGTCGCCCCAAAGGTGCAAAGAACCGCAAGACGCAGCAGTTGCAGAAGCTCTGGACAGCCAAGGGGCATCGCGATCCGCTGATGGCGCAAGGCGAGTTCCTGTCCAGTCATCCGCTGGATCTGTTTGAGTGGTTCCTGACGCTGGAGGCCAAAACCCGGGGCATGGATCTGGAAGAGGCGCGCAAGAAGTACCAGGAAGGCAAGCTGCCGGAAGTACCAAGCGTGGCGCAGATTGTGGCCATGCAGATGAAAACGGCTGATGCGGTGTCGCCTTACCTGCATGGAAAGATGCCGGTGCGCGAGGATACGGATCCGGACGAACGCTTGCCAGTGCTGATGATCGACCTGGGAACGGACCAGACCCAGCAGGGGCGGTACAACGGCGACGAAGCCGAGGTGATGAGCATCGGCGGACCAGCCACGGACGGCGAGAGCGAGGGTCAATAAAATCAAAGACTTAGCGGGAGTGTAGAAAAAAGTCTCACGGTGGCAGGGTCTCACGAACAAGGTAACAGGCTGAAATGATTGGTAAAATGCTCTTGAGTGCAACTTATTTAAAATCAGTGTACCTCTGCCGCGTTGCGCTTGCCTCACAGCCTGTGCGTGATGGGCTGCAGCTGCGTGGGTTGAGGGGGCTGAATCCTGCCGATCATTTTTGCCATAGAGCGAGCGCGAACTCGATTGCTGGCGGGCGGATCGGCAGAAACGCGCGCAGGCCTTTCCGGAAACGGCCACGGCTCCCCCTAGAGGGGTATGCGCTCTCACACCGATTGGATTTTGAAACCGGCAAAACGGCGGTTTGTGGTGCCCACGGTGCGGGTCACAGGGCAGGAGTTTTGTCCAGGGCCGCGGTGAGGTGCGGAACGATGGCGGGTCGGGGTTGAGTGGGTATCAGCATGGTTGAGCAGTCCAGCGGCGCAGAACTGATTGCCCAGTACGAGCAGGATGAAGGCTTTGACCCTTATCACTACATCCCCCCGGGGCCGGTAGCGGCGAGCTTTATTCGTGATGATGTGCTGACCAAGGCAATCATGGGACCGGTGGGGGGCGGCAAGACCGTCTCCTGCGCCATGGCTCGGGTTGTTGCGGCCACGCGAATGCCGCCATGCAAGGGTGGCGTTATCCGGGATCGCTACGCAGTAGTGCGTTCCAGCTTTCGTGATGCGGAGAAAACCGTGTTGCAGAGCTGGCAGCAGTGGTTCCCCAAAACCTATCCCGGTTCCACCTGGACGGGCGGCAATGACCGGCCGGTCACACACGTGCTGCGCTGGCGTTTGCCCAACGGCCTTAGGGTAGAGGCTGAAACAATCTTTGTGGGTCTTCAGGGCTCCACTGTGGAGAGCAAGCTGCGCGGCTGGGAGCTTTCCGGTGTCTGGCTGAACGAGCTCGACACCATCGATGAGAACGGCCTGCGATACTCGGAACAGCGTGTGGGGCGCTTCCCGAAAAAGACTGACCTGGCCGATCCGGCGGCCGTGCGCTTTCGCCAAGTACTGGGGGACTTCAACGCTCCGGACATGGATAACTGGACCTATGACGTGTTCGTGGCTGAGCCGAGCCCGGACAGGGTGCTATATGCCCAGCCTTCAGGCGTATCCTCAGCCGCTGAGAACGTGGCCAACTTGGAAGCGGACTATTATCAAAAGATCATTGATAACGAGGAAGACTGGTATGTACGCCGGTTCGTGCACAATCAGTTTGGCTATAGCCGCGACGGCCTGCCGGTCTATCCAGAGTTCAATCCGGAGGTTCATGTCGCTCCTAAAGTTCAGGAGCCGGATCAACGCTTGCCGCTTTTGATTGGGCTTGATGCCGGCCTGAACCCGGCTGCGATCCTTGGTCAGTGCCGTCCAGATGGACAGTTGGTTATCCTGGACGAACTTGTGCCAGGGCAGGGGTATGGTGCGGAGCGTCTTGCTGAACTGCTTAATGAGCTGATCGCCCGGCGCTACAATCGAGTACCCAAAATCATGGCATGGGCAGATCCGGCGGCTCAGTGGGGCGCGGACAAGGAAGGCGGACAGCTTGCCTGGATTGAGACCATGACACTGGCACTCGGTGTGCCGGTTGGGGTGCCCGCCAATGGCAGCAACGAACTGGGCTTGAGGCTCAGTGCCGTGCGCCAGGAACTGACGCGGATGATTGACGGTCACCGGCCGCGCCTCTTGATCAGCCCCAATTGCAAAGTTCTGACACGTGGTTTCGCGAGTGGGTACAAGTACAAGAAACGCGCAAATGACAGTGGTCCAGCTTATGATCCGGAGCCAAGCAAGAACGAGTATTCCCACCCGCATGATGGGCTGCAGTATCTGGTACTTGGGTATCGTGGACGGCCTACCGTGGTGAACGGATCCGCTGGTTCATCGAGAGCTCAATCATCTGCGCGGCCCAAAAAGGACTGGCGAAAACGGAAGGCTGTCTTTGATCCGCACCGGTTTTGAGGTTGTCATGCGCTTCACGGGTGACAGCAGGACCTTCCAGCTAACATGGGCTCGCTCTAAAACAACACGAACAGACTAGTGCCAGCGAGAAGAATTGCCCGCCGAGTCTGTAACCGGCGGATGGCTGATAAACCGGGGATTGGGGATGTTATCTGCGATTAGTCGGTTGCCGCGCCACCACTCAAAAGGGGATACCCATAAGCAAATTTGACAGCGCTTCCGACGGCCGGTCCTCAAACGCGCAATGGGGCTTCCATGTTCGATACTACAGGCTTGGTTCACGATAGTGCGGCCGTGTTTGTGGCAGGATGCGTGACAAAGTTCGGACATCGCAACCTAAAGAAAAGATTTGGAAAAATGATACCTATAATGCAAACTCGCTTTTGATGTTCCGAGGGGGAGCTTAAATTACTTTTCTGAAATATGTTTGACAAGTTGAGTTCTCGATGAGCGAAAAAAAGACGACTATTGCCGTAGATCAATTGATATTAGCAACTGATAACCCAAGACACGAAGAAGTAGATAGTGAAGCTGCAGCTATTGCTCGGTTGTGTAACACGGAAAACATTGAACAATTGGCGCGCGATATATCCGAGCATGGTGTGAATCCAGCCGAAAGGCTGATCATCATCCCGCTAGATGAAGACGATGCAGAAGATGACGCTACTTTCATTGTCGCGGAGGGAAATCGTCGTGTCTGCGCGCTAAAACTACTCAATGATCCAGATCTTGCTCCGGCCTCGATCCGAAAAAAAATCGAAGTTTATGCGAAACAGTGGACGCCCATTACCGAATTGGACGTCGTCGTAATTACTGATGAAGCCCGAAGACGTCACTGGTTGATGCGAATTCATGATGGCGCCCAGAATGGCCGAGGCAGGATGCCTTGGAAATCCGAACAAAAAACGCGTTTCACCGGGGGTGGACGCAACGCTGTAGCGCAGTCGCTTTTGGATTATGCTCAAGCCGAAGGCATGTTGACGGCAGAAGAACGATCCGGCCGGATATCGCATATGGCGAGGCTTGTCGGGAATCCTCTCATCCGGGACGTCTTGGGCTTAAAAACCGAAGACGGCCCTGAGGAACTGAGACGAAATCGTTACAAAGCAGATTTCGATCTCGTCCTAGGTGAGCTTTTGGAAGAAACCAAGACGAAGTCACTTGGCTCCCAAGCAAAAAAAGAAAAAATCGACTCCTTCGCACATCAACTTCAGAATCTCGACGGGCTTAGCCATGATCGGATTGATGATTCTGAAATACTATTTTCTCAAAGTGATTACGATACTTCCAAATCCGATTCAGATGCCACCGGCCACGGTGGTGATGACGATACTTCCACATCCGATTCAGATGCCACCGAGGCGAAAAAGCCAAGCCGACCTCGCCCCGCAAAACGCAGCTACAATTTGGCATGGTCGCAGGATATCGCAAATTCCCTTGAGAAATTAGGGTCGGAAAAGCTGTTGGAGTTGCATTGGTCTATTTGCACGGTGAACGCTCAAAAGCACGCGCCGTTAGTTGCTGTTGGCGTGTGGTCATTCCTTGACAGCCTGGCCGCTCTTGCTGGTGCAAGCGACGACAGGTCATTCGTTCACTTCTGGAAAGCTGGTGAAATTAGTCGACTCGGTGTTGCGAAAGGCGACGCTGCCAAGACAATCAATAATGTTCTGGATCGACTATCCAAGGCAGGAAATAATACGAAACACGATGCCAAATCGGCGCATTTCGACTATCGCCAACTTGTTAACGATTGGACAGTTATAACCCCGTTAATTTTGGAGCAATTAAAAGAAATTAACAGTAATGAGTAAGTCGTCGTCTCCTCTTAGATATCCGGGCGGGAAATCTTGCCTTCTGCCCTTAGTTAGCAATTTGCTCAAGATAAATAGCTTGCGGCACCGCAGTTATGCAGAGCCATACGCGGGTGGCTGTGGGTTAGCGCTATCCCTACTATATGCGTCATTTGTCAGCGAAATCCATGTAAATGACATTGACGCTTCAATTTGGTCTTTCTGGTACTCCGTTCTGTCGGAGACAGAAGAGCTATGTGAGCGCATAAACACTGCAGAAATGTCAATTGATGAGTGGAGAAGACAAAAGGAAGTATATTCTAGTCAAGACGTAAGTGATCCCGTTTCACTTGGATTTGCTACATTCTATTTAAATAGGACTAACCGATCCGGAATTATTAAAGACGCTGGCGTCATCGGAGGACTGAATCAGACAGGTAATTACAAGATGGATTGCCGATTCAATAAAGATGACCTTGAAAGACGCATTCGTCGCGTCGCAAAATACAAACGTCGAATTCATTTATACAGATTAGATGCGTTGGAATTCATAAAAGAATCTCAGAAAATTACGCCGGAAAAGACTTTCTTTTGTATCGACCCTCCATATTACAAAAAGGGATCAAGCCTATACACGAGTTTCTACAAACCAGATGATCACGCTTTGCTGGCTAAAACAGTACTTGATCTCGAAAAGCCATGGATTGTTACCTACGATAACACCCCTGAAATACAGGAGCTGTATAATCATATGAGGCAATATTCGTTTGATGTAAATTACTCTGTACAAACCAAACGTGTTGGCAATGAATTGCTAATTGCTTCTGAAAATTTAAACGTCCCCAGCGAATTAGAGCGAAGAAAAGTCGCTTAAACCGTTTTTGGGGGAGATTCTTAGCATGAAATTCCTCACTTGTTTGGACCCGGCAATCAAGGGGCAGCGCTGACAGCGGCGGGTATTGAGCACGCGAATGAGGCTCGTCTCTCTTCAACAGAGCGCTTCCACGAATTTTCCGCTTTCGATAAAGGGTAGTGGGTATACTGGCCTCGCCCTTCTGTCTTATCCATTGACCCGGCCATGGCACGCTTATCCTGCGGGGTATGACAGAGCTGCATTCTCCCGCCTCATATTTCGACATGGCCCAGTGTGTTGGGTCGTGTCGCCAGATTGATTGGAAGCTGATCAAGCATCAGCTGGCCATCGGTTCCTCGTTCTCTCTCAAGCAAAATGACGCCGTGATTGCCTGTGCCGGTATTGTACCGGTTTCGCTGGATTTGGCTGAAGTGTGGTTCATGCCTGGGCCCAAGGCCGCTTCCGGGCTGGTTGCTGTTGCCAGGGCCACACGGTTGACGCTCTCCCGCTCTCCCTATGCTGAGCACTATGCATTGGTGCGATCGTCCGCTGGTGCGCGTCTTGCGCGCCTGATCGGGTTTGAACGGGCCGGGAAACGCGATGGCATGGAGGTTTGGATATGTCGGGGATGTTCGGAGGCGGCAGCAACAAGGAAGCCATGAGGCTTCAACAGCAGGAAGCGGAGCGGGCGCAACGCCGGCAGCTTGCGGCGCTTGCCAGTCAGGCGGCGGAAATGGACCAGGAAAAGGCAAAGGCCTCCAGCAGCAAGGGCGGCGGCAAGCGTGGTCGCAAGTTGTTGACCTACATCGGCGGCGGAGCCGGTGAGGAAATGCTGGGCTGAGATCCTGAGGAGAGGTGAAGATATGAGTGTCTACACAAGGCTGAAAACTGTTCCATCAACCACGCTAGGCCGGCCACGTGGATATGGCGGTGGTCGTGGTGTCTACGACAAGCTCAAGGATGTGCCGTCCACCACACTGCCGCCGCCAACCGGCGGGCAATCCTCCATCGACAAGGCGGTTTCCGACCACAACCGTTGGGCTGCAGACGGTGTTGCAGATCGTGCTGCCGCCTTGCGCAAACAACAGGCGGATGATGCTGCTGCAGCACAGCGCCGGCAATTGGCCAGCCACGTAAAACAACAGTCACAACTGGATCAATCGCGGGCGCGTTCTGGAGGCGGCGGCAATGCAAAGCGCGGGCGGCGCTTGTTGCAGTTCATTGGCTACACCAATGGCAGAGCGAAGATGGGCTGATTGATTGATGACTATTCTCAAAAGCCTGGCTGCGCGCCGGAAGATAGCCCAACAGGAATATGAGCAGCACAAGCCCTTGCGGGATGAGGCGTTTGATTATGCCATTCCCTATCGGCGTAGTGCGGCAACGGGTGAGAGCGGCAAGGGCGAGGCACGTGTTGACAAGGCCTTTGACCAGACCGCGATCGTTTCTGCGTTCCGTTTTTCCGGCAAGCTCTGGCAGGACCTGATCGGCTCGGAAATGTTTCAGTTGGCGCCAGGAGATGTGCTGCCTCAGAAAATGAAGGATGAACTGGCACCGGCGCTGGAAAGGATCTCCAAGGTTTGTCTCGGCCTGGCTTCGAACGGCGAGTTCGATAATGCCTTCATCGAAATGGCCTTGGACCTTTCCGCCGGCACTGGGGCCATGTTGATCCTGGAAGGCGACCGGGACTTTCGGCCGGCGCGTTTCATTGCGGTGCCTATTGACGAAATCTTGCTGGAGCCGGGGCCGTATGGCGATGTGGCTGGCGTGTTCTGGTGTCGCAAGTGGAGCCTCCGGCAGATTGAGGAAATGTTCCCGGATGGCAACTTTGGCGCGGAGTTCAAGCGGCGCAAGAAGGATGATCCGGAGCAATTGATCAAGTTCCATCAGGACTGTGTTTGGGATCCGAAAAAGAAGCGCTGGATGTTCTATGCGCATGCGGAGTGCGACAAGGAAAAGGTGATTGCCGAGAAGGAATATCGGACATCGCCTTGGATCACACCACGTTATTTCCGCGTCCCAGGCGAAGTTTATGGCCGGGGCCCGGTGAACCTTGCCATGCCTTCCATCAAAACGCTGAATACCGCGCAACGTCTGACGCTTCAGGGCGCTGCGATTGCCTTGCTCGGGATCTACACCGCCGTTGATGACGGGGTGTTCAATCCGGATATGGCCGATATGGAGCCGGGCTCATTCTGGAAAGTGGCGCGTAACGGGGGCGTGTTGGGACCTTCTGTGCAACGGTTCCCTGATCCGCGCCTCGATCTCAATAACATCGTGCTGCAGGACCTGCGCATGGGGGTGCAAACCACCATGATGGATCAGGCCTTACCGCCGGATGGTGCGGCGGTGCGCAGCGCCACAGAGATCTTGGAGCGCGTTAAGCGTCTTGCCTCTGATCATACCGGGGCGTTTGGCCGGCTTGTGCTGGAGATCATTGTGCCGGTTGCCCGCCGACTGATTGAGATCGCCTACAACATGCAGCTTATTTCCGATGCTCCGGAGATTGATCAGGTGCTGGTTAAGGTCAAGGTTACCAGTCCTCTGGCGACGGCGCGGGCGGCGGAGAAGATGCAAAAGCTCGTTCAATGGATCGAGATGTGCATGGCGATCCTGCAGCAGGATGCCCGAAAGGCGGTGCACCTCCTGGATGCCTTGATCCATGTGGGCCGCGAAATGGGCGTGCCAGAAGAGATGATCGTGACCGCTGAACAGCGGGAGCAAATGGAACAGCAAGAAACGGCGATGATGGCCGCGCAGGCGGCTGCCACATTGGGCGCGGAAAATCCTGAGGCTATGGCCGCATTGACGGGGGCAGGTGCATGAGCAACGGGCAAAGTATTCAGGCGCTGATGGCCAACCTGCAGCGTGATGACTGGGGCGGCATTGAAAAGCTGATGGGGCGCTTTGCGGCGGACCCGCAAGCCAAGGAACGCAGTGCCCAGGAGGAGCGGGCGGCCCACGAACGGCGGGCCCGCTATCTGGCCGCGCTTGCTGCGGTGTTCTCGACTGAGGACGGCCGGCTGGTTCTTGAAGAGCTTTTGAACGGCACACTGCGCCGCACGACTTTCCAGACACAGTTTGGGGTGGACCCGTTGCAGGCCTATGCGCACGGCGCATTTCGCGAAGGGCAGAACGCGGTGGTTGCCACGATTTTGAAGGATCTGGCCGAAGTGGGCCGGGACCATACGCCAGAAAAGGAACTGAGTGATGAGCGATGGGGCGAACAACTTGCAGCCGGAACAGACCGGATCAGACACAGAAAACCAAGCGGGTGGCGCAACTGGCGCAACTGGCGCTTCTGGCGCAGGTGAGCCGGGCGGTGCTGAACAGGGTGGCGGTCTTCCGGATCTGCCCCAGCATTTTCTTGGAGAGACGGATCAGGATACGATTTCCAATCTCTACAAGGCCTATCAGGGGCTGCGGGAAACCGGTGCGCCCAAGCCGCCGGAAAAAGCCGAGGCTTATGAGTTCTCCCCGGCCGAGCCGCTGCAAGGGTTCTTTGGCGATCTTGATCAGGACCCGTTGTTTCTCCAGGCACGGGAAGCGGCGCACAAACACGGTCTGTCCAATGATCAGTTCCAGGGGTTCGTGAACGATACCTTTGCCAAGCTGATCGATGAGGGGCAGATCGATCCGCCTTACAATCCAGCGGCCGAGCTGGACAGTCTTGGCCAGATGCTGGGTACGACCTCACCCAAGGACCTGGAGAAGGTGGTGCTGGAAAACGAGGTGTTTGCGCAAAACCTTGCCGGGCAACTGGGGCTGCAAGGTCCGGCGGCTTCGTTCCTGTCTGATCTTACCGATCTTGCCGGGGGCAATGCTTTCCTTCACAGCCTGAAAAGCTTGATGAGTGAGCGCGGCCTGACCGTGGCAGAAGGTGGCAAGACGGCATCACCCGGGGCGCTGTCTATCGAGGACCTTAAAAAGCTGGACAGGGATGACCGGATCAACCCGCGTTCGAAAGACTACGATCCGCAACTGCGCAAACAGTATGACGAGGCGTATCGACGGCTTTACGGTTGACGGGGTGCGGCTGGCCTTAGCTTGGAGGTCAGCCAGAGATTTGAACCTGTGGCTGGCGCGGCTCCCGGTTTTGACCGGCCTGTGCCAGGCGCGGCCCTTCGGTGACTGGCGATTTTGAAGATTCGACCGGACTAACGGTCTGACTTGAGGAACGCTGATCATGTCGATGCAAGCCGACAAGCATTTTGTAGAGCAGTATAACTCCCGCGCCTATCACCTTTACCAGTCCGAGGGCTTCCTGCTGAAAAGCACGGTCATGCCGGCGGAAAAGATTGAAGGGACCAAGGCCTATTTCCCGATTTTCGGCAAGATGGCTGCCAACAAGAAGGTGCGCGGCCAGAAGGCGACGCCAGCCAACGCGGAGCGCAGCCGGGCCGAAGCTGTTCTGGAGACCTGGGAAGTCTTCGACTACGTCTACAAATACGATCTGTCGCGAACCAACGTGAACGAACGTGAGAACCTTGCTCTTGCCGGGGCCAAGGCATTGGGACGTGGCACGGATCATGAGATCATGCAGGCGCTCTACGCCAAGGCCTCGACGGCTGCGCCTGTAGGAAGCGGATTGACGCCAAATTTGGCGGCCAACGAGATGCCTGGCATGGTTGGCGGAACTACCGCTGACTTTACCCTTGAAGCCATGCTGAAGATGTCCGGGGCCTTGTCTGAGGCCGAAGTGCCGGATGATGGTAACATCTATTGCCCGCTTCCGAGCCGCTTCTGGAATATCGCCATGACCTACAAACAGTTCAACTCTGCTGAGTGGGTTGGTGATGATCTTTCCTTCACCAAGGTGACCAAGGCCAAGAAGTGGAATGGTGTCAACTGGTTCAAGGCTCCTTCTGAATACTTCCAGCAGCCTGCCGGAGATAGCAGCGTGGACCTCGTCATGTGGCACATGAATGCCGCTGGCTGGGCGAACAACGAAGAGCTGTTTTCGCATTGGGATTGGGAGAATGACTTGGGTGCCTGGTCAATGCGCATGGAAAGCGAAGGCGCGGCGGCCGTGATCCTGCCTCAGGGTCTTGTACGCGGGCGCTTCAAGACCAACAGCGCACTGACTGTTTCCTAATACCAGACGCGGCGCGCCCTGTGCCGCGTAGTCCTTTTTCGATCAGGAGAGAACCGTCATGGCTCAGCTCAAGGGCTTGAACAAGATTACCCACGTGGGTGTTGCCGGCGTAGGGCCGGGCAGTGTCCGCAATCTGTGGGGCTACGTGACCGCAGACAATCTGGCGACTGTAGGTGCTGCGGGCTACTTCAACGATTTTGCCGAATGGATGACCAAAGGCGATCAGCTGATGGTGACCTGCGATGTGGACGCCACGCCAGTGCTGCGTCACTACGTGGTGACCGCCGTCTCGGCAAGCTCGGTCACCATTGCACCGCAGAACGTTACCTGATTGCCGCCAGTTCGGGTGCCAAGGCCCGCGCTGCGGCTACGGACGGCTCGGGGATCTGGCGCCCCGGGCCGTTTTTGTTTCTGAGAGAGAAAATCAAATGAGTGTTCTGACCGACCTTGTGGTGGTGAACCGTGCCTGTGCCCGTGTTGGGCTTGAGCCGTTTCAGAGCCTTAACGAGGACCTCCCCGGCGGGGAAAGTGCTCAGTATGTTTATGATGGCGTTGTGGAGTTTCTGCTGGGCCTTCACCCGTGGAGCTTTGCTAGGGAAACGCGCCAGCTTTCGCGCTTGCATGGTGTCACGCCCTACACCGGGTACAACCATGTCTTCCAATTGCCTCCGGACAGGCTGGGGCCGCCAGAGCGGGTAACCCAATCGGCTCGGCTGGTTGATGATGTGTTCACGGACTATGCCCTCCAGGGCGATTACCTGCATGCAGATCCGTCAGAACTCTACGCTCTTGTCTCGGTGCGTCCGGAGCCGCAGCGCTGGCCTACAGCATTTTTGGAGGCGGCAACACTGGCAGTGGCTGCCGAACTGATCATGGCTATTGCAGCCAACAGCGGCAAACGCAACGACTTGCGCCGGGATGTCTATGGCAGTCCGTCAGAGCAAATGCGCGGTGGTGTCATCGGGGTGGCGATCCGTGCGGACAGTATTGCCACACCGCCAAAGAAACTGCGGTATGCCGGCAACCCGTTGACCGCTCATTACCGGGGAGGCTGACATGGTGGCAAACCCTGGACGCCTTCAGGCAACTTATACCAGCGGCGAACTGGACGTTTTGCTGCATGATCGTACCGAGCTGAAGTATTTTGGCTCTGGTGCCCGGTTGATGGAAAACGTGGAAGTGGCCCCGCAAGGCGGGTTTTCGGTCCGCCACGGAACACGACGCATTGCAGCTCTCCCCGGTGATGCTGCCAGAGAGATCTCGTTTGTTGCCAGCGATGGAACAGCCTATGACCTGTTGCTCTCTGCCGGGCTATTGCGGGTTTATCTGAACGGCGCACAAGTTGACAGCCTGACTTTGCCTTACACGGAAGCGCAGGTGCGTGAGCTCAATTATGCGCAGCAACTGGATACGTTGTTGCTGTTTCACATGGACGTTAAGCCGCGCAGGGTCATACACAAGGGCACTTCGACCTGGGAAATCGGCGAGCTGCCGTTTCGCAATCTGCCGACCTTTGATTATGGCGACACCTACACCAATGGCACGCCGGCGGAATGGGAACTGGAGTTTGTTGGGCTGGGCAGCTCTACGGTGTTTCAGCTGACGGTATCCGGTGAAGAAACCCGGTCGATGACGTATTCCAGCATCGACAATGCCCGAACGGAAATTGAGGCGGCCGTGCAGGACCTGCCCAGTGTGCGCGATGGCATTACGGTGACCAAGACCAGCGGCAATCGCATCAGCATCAAGTTTTCCGGCGATGGCAATGAAGGGGATGGCTGGGCGGTGTCTGGCCGATCCATCAACAAGGCGGATGCTGCCATTGTGGCCTACAAGAAAACCGTGGGTGTTGCGCCGGGTGAACCGGTTATTTCGGAGGCGCGGGGTTGGCCGCGCTGCGGGACGTTCTACCAGCAGCGGCTGTTGGTGGGCGGTTTCAAGAGTTTGCCCAATGCCTGGATGGCAAGTGTTTCCGGCGACTACTGGAATTTTGATGATCGTTTGGATGAAGCCAACGGCGCGTTCCTGGTGATCACGGATACGCCGGGAGGTGAAGCGGTGGAGCGCATTGTAGCGGGCCGCAACATGCTGCTTTTTACAACACAAGGGGAATACTGGCTGTCTGATCGGGCCTTGTCGAAAACCAGTGCGCCGGTGCTGGTGAAGTCTTCGACCCACGGGGCTGCGCCGGGTGTGCCTATTGTTGAGAACGAAGGGGCGGCGATCTTCTCTCACAAGAATGCAGGCGTGATTTCCGAGTTTCGATACACGGATGTTGACGGCAACTTTGTCGCCATGCCGATCAGCCTGCTTGCGGCGCATTTGTTTAACGGCATTCAGGATATGGCGCTGCGCCGGTCCCGGTTTTCCAACGATGCGAACCTTTTGGCGGTCTGTGAAACGAGCGGCAATCTGCGCTTTGGGCACTTGCTGCGGGAACAGGATGTGACTGCGTTCACACGGGTGAGCGGCATGCTGACGAAAGCAGTGGCGGTCAACGGGCGCAATGAGTTGATGGCGGTAACCGAGCGCACGGTGGCCGGGCAGCCGGCGCGGGCGCTGGAGCGCTTCGAGCGTGGGTTGCTGCTTGATGATGCTGTGGACCTGACCCTGTCGCCAGCCAGTGAGGATGTAACCGGCTTGTCCCAATACGAAGGCGAGGAGGTTTGGTGTCTGGCTGATGGCAATGTCTTCGGCCCGTTTGTCGTTGATGCGGGAAAGATCCGCCTGCCGGTGGCGTCTTCCAACCTCACGATTGGGCGTTGGAGCCCGCCACGGGTCCAAACCCTGCCGCTGCCACGAGACGTAGGGGGCGGCATGGTGGTGCGGCGCAAGGGGCGTATCCACTCACTCTGGGTTTCGGTGGTTGATACCACCAGTCTGGCGGTGCGGGTGGCGGATCGTGTTTGGGATATTCCGCTGCGCCGGTTTGGTTCACCGGTTGACGTACCTGAACTGGCCTTAGGCTTTACTGGCGTAATCCCGTTGCGCGGGCTGCCTGGCTACACGGATGAGCCTACGGTTGAAATCACCCAGGTGCGGCCCGGCCGCCTCACGGTGCGGTCGATTACGCTGGAAGCGGATCTTTAAAAGGGGGCGCAGATGGAACTGGCGTTATCGGCCATTGGGTCGTTTTTCGGTGGTGGTGCGGGGGCCGGTGCTGCAGCTGGTGCCGGCGCTGCCGCAAGTGCCGGGGCTGGCCTGTTTGGAACGGGTATCACGGCAACGCAGGTACTTTCAGGCGTGGCGGGCGTGGCTTCGGTTCTTGGGTCGATGGCAGCCACAAATGCCAAGGCGGACCAACTGGAGATGCAGGCGCAGGACGCGGACCGGGCCGCGGTTGATGAGGCAACCAAAGGGTATCAACGCACGACCAATCTAAAGCGGGAACTGGCCAAGGCTCTTGGTGACAACGACGTGCGATTTGCGGCGGCGGGCATCGATCTTTCCAGCGGTATCGCTGCCGACAATCGGCAGAAACTGGAAGAACGCGCTTCACAGGAAATCAGCATTGACCGCGCGGATACGGACGCCCGCGTGGCGATCCAGAAGGCGCGGGCAGCCGGCTATCGACGTGTTGCCGGTTCGACCCGGCGCAGCGGCCTGCTGTCGGCGGTTGGCTCGGGTGTTTCAACAGGCATCAGTTTGGCGGGGTAATCAGGAATGGTGAACTATCGGGCGCAGTCTCCCGGCAAGTTGCGGGAGTTTCGTGGGCAGGGACAGGTGAGCGCCAAGCCGGGGGCGGCGGTGAGTACCAATGCGGCAGCGGACGGGTGGAGCCGTTTTGCTTCGGCAACGGCGGGCCTTTCAAACCAGTTGGGGCAGATTGCAAAAAAGCAGGCCGTTCACCAAGCCAGTGAAGCCGGGCTTGAGGCTGGGCTTTCTGCGCGCACTGCCGTTGCCTATCAGGGGCCGGAAGCGGTGGTCAACGCTTCGCTCGTTGACAAAGTTGTTGGCGTTGAGAGCGGTGGCAACACGACTGCCAAGAACCCCAGATCATCAGCCACGGGGCTGGGTCAGTTTATTGCCAGCACCTGGCTGCAAGAGATTCGGCGCCAACGGCCGGACCTAGCAAAAGGCAAGGGGGATGACGAACTGTTGGCGCTGCGCACGGATGGCGCACTGTCCCGCGAATTGGCGGGCGGATATCTGTCATCGATCACGGAGCAGTTGAAGGCGGCGGGCCATAGCCCAACAGATGGTGATGTGTACCTGGGGTATTTTCTTGGACCGGGCGGGGCCAAGGCTGTTTTGGGGGCAAGCCCGGATGAGCCCGTTGTTGACGCGCTTTCCCGTGCTGTTGGCGTGAAACAGGCGCAGCGCATGCTGAATGCAAACCCGAGTATTTTGCCTGGCAAGACGGCCGGAGAGGTGCGCGGTTGGGCGGCAAAAAAGATGGGACTGAAGGTGGCCCAGGCGGACACCAGTCTTGCCCTGCGGCGCGATGGGACGGCGGCCGGCGATGCCTATGACCGGGCCGCACTTTCGCAGTTTTCGTGGCGATTGACTTCGGACATCGATGGCGCGCTGTCTCAGGCCTATGAGGCGCACAAGGATGATCCGGCGGCACTGCGTGAGGCTTTCGAGGAAATCGAGAGTGGCACGCTGGCGGCCTTTGATGATCCGGAGTTACAGGCGCTTGCACAAAAGACCTTTGCCAAGCGGCGGGGTGTATACGAGCGCGGTGCGGACAAGGCGGCGGCCAAGGCGCTGCTGGATGAGCAGCGGGCAGATGCCAATGCGGCGCTTGATACGGGCCTGACCGCGCTCCAGCGAGAGGCCTATCTGGCGGCAAGTGACCCTGAAGGGCAGGCTGCGCTGGAAACGCGGCTGGCAAGTCTTGCCGGCATTTTGGAGCAGGCCGAAGCAACCGGGGCCGTGAGTGCAGTGGAGGCGCAGCGCACGCGGGCGAAGATGACCGAGGTTTCAGCACGGGCGCAGGTGCGCGGTGTTGCCGATACGCTGGAAAGTGCCGAGGAGCGGCTGGCTTATGCGGACGGTCTGATGGATGCCTGGGCCAGCGGCGAGGGTCCGGTGGCGGACCTTGATATGGACGGGGTGCGCACCCTGTCCGGAGAGATCGCCAGAGCGGCGCGGGCGGAGATCAGCGCCAAGAAGAGCGAGACCAATCTTGCGGCCGTGCGCATGAAGCGGCTGGTGGATAGTGATGTAGCCTCAATCCGGGAGACCGGAGCGTCGGTTTCTTATGGTGGTGACGCGCTGAACGTTGACCATGTTTCGGCGTTGCTAAGCGAAAAGGATACGCTGAAGTGGCTTGCTGAGCGTAAACAGGCTGCCGCGTTTCATGATGCCACCCAAAGCATGGCGCAGCTTCCTGAAGACGAAGTTCTGGCGCGGGTGGATGCATTGGAGCCGCAGGCGGGTTCTCCCGACTATGAAAGCCAGGCGGCGCTTTATGATGATGTGGCAGATGCGGCCGGCGATATCCTCAAGCTGCGCAAAAACGATCCGGCGCTAGCGGCCTCTGAAGCCTTTCCCGAACTTGAACAACTGGACAAGGAAACGGATCGCTCTGATCCGGAGGCGATGCAAAGGCTGATTGAGGCGCGCCTGGATGCACAAGGGGCAATTGGCCTCGCCCGTATCAGCCAGCAGCCCCTGACGAAGCGCGAGATACGGCAAGAGCGATTGTTGTTCTTGAACACCATGTTGCCGTTTCTGGACGCCAAGAGTGGGCTTAATGATGACCGGCAATCGGTGCTGCAGGAATACGCCGAGATGATGACGGACCGCTTTGGGGCCCATGCTGCGCGCGTTACTGAACAGCTCTCGGCTTCCTACAACTTCTCAGAGAGCGGGACCAGGCTTATTGGCGGTGTGGCGAGCATGCTGGCGCGTGGAAGAGTGCCCGGCATGACGGAAGTCGAAAGTGTTGCTGATGCCGTCGAGGCGGCCCGTGCTGAGGCCGCATATGGCAATGCCCCGACGGTCGATGAGGATGCGGGCCCCGTCAAGTTTGATAGCCGATTACAGCGCGGGGTGATTGGCCTTGGTGTGGCCGGTGTGACGGGTGAGCGCTCGGCACCGCAACAGTCGACCGAAAAGGAAAGCCGGTCACTCATGGACAGCCGGTTCATGCGCACGGGTGGCGGTGTGGATGTACCGGCCGAGCAGAAGGCGACCGATCCGGTTGCCATGACAACCGGCCATGTGGAGTGGCTTTTGGCCAACCCACAAGCCTCTCAGGCATTTGACGGTATTTTTGGAGAAGGGGCTGCTGCCGACGTGTTGGGCCGCTTTGACGTTTCACAGAGCATGGGTGCGCCAGTTGAGCAGGGCGGCCTGACCGTAAGGGGCCGCAACGGGGCGACCTTCATTCCAGCTGATGAACTTGCAAAGGAGTATGGCCGTGGCCGCCGATGACATTCAAAGCCAGATTGATGAACTTTTGGAAGCGGGCAAGACCGGTTCGCCGGTTGCCTTTGGTCACGCCCTGCGTGCCGGCCCCCGGCGTTCGCTGGCGGATCGCTTTGCGATCAACTTTGAGGCCGGCCAACGCTACAACACGCTGGCCGGTGCTGCGGTGGATACACAGTTTCCGGAGGAGCGGGCCCAGTTTGATGACGAGTATGCCGGGTTTGAGGCATGGGACGGGTTTATTGAAGGCCTGACGGCGCTGTCCGGACAGTTGGCGGGATCGGCGCTTGCGGTCGAAAACTTTATTCCTGTGGGGCTTGGAGCCAAGATGTTGCGCGGCGGCCAGGTTGGTTACAACACGTTGCGCGCCCGCATTTTTGCCGGAGCCGTGGATGCTGGCATAACCAACCTGGCTGTTGACAGTGCGATCCAGGGAATGGAAGTGGGTTCAGGTTATCGGGAAGGATTTTCCGCCACTGATCTTGCCGCTTCAACTGCACTGGGCTCTGTGGCAGGTGGTGCCTTTGGAGCTGTGAGCCGCAGCCCTGCGGGCACTCCAGCCAAGGTTGAGGCGGTAGCCGGGCAACTGGAAAAAGGCGCAGAGGCGCTGCCCGCGCAGCGTACGCCACTGGATGCCAGCGTGCGGCAATCCGTGCCAGAGGAGGGCACAACCGCATCGCCCCGCCAGCCGCTTGATGTGACCCTGCGGCCACGGCCCGCACCTGATCGGGGTGTTTCCATTGCCGCATCCGCCAAGGCTGAGGCGTTGCCTGCCGAGGAACGCATTGCACGCGGGTTCAGGTTTTTTGATGAAGAGGCACCTGTGCCAGACGCCCCCCGCTCAGAGGACGGTACTCCAAAGGCGCTGGGGGATCAGTTGTTTGAGGAGGTTGGTCTTGCACAGCCCGAAGTGAAGGCCATGGCGGAGCCACCTGCGGCCAAGCCAGAGGATGTGCTGACTGATGGGCCGTTTGGTCCTGTGATTGATGCCAAGGCCTATGCGGGCAATTGGCAGGGGCTTGTTGCCCGCCTTTCGGAGATGGAAAGCGGTGAGGCGCGCGGGGCGCTGCAGCATCCGGAGGTTGGGCCGATTGATTTGATGTGGGGCTATTATGATGCGGAGGTGGACAAGGGGTTTGGCCTCAAAAAGTTGAAGGACAAACATCCTGAGGTTGTCGATGACTTGCCTGAGATCGTCGCTGGTAGTGAGGTTTACTACAATGATGGCGGGCGGGTTAAGCTCAAGAACGACAAGTATCGGTCCATTGTCAATCTTCAGTATGATGGACGGGACAAGGTGTGGCTCATCACGTCCTACGACAACACGCTGCCACGAAAGAAAGGGAAGCAGCGGCGTGCTGATGGAGATTCGACGTCCCACCGCAGTTACCAGGCAGATACGAACTCTTCTTCTGCCTCGCCGCCGGAGAGTAGATTATCACAAGATCCAGTCGCGGACCAAGGCGGATCCTTACGTGGTGATCGAGGGAGCGATACAACCAAGGCCCGGTTGACCGGTGCCTTGGG
Organism: Pseudovibrio exalbescens; assembly: GCF_028737195.1. Lineage (GTDB taxonomy): Bacteria > Pseudomonadota > Alphaproteobacteria > Rhizobiales > Stappiaceae > Pseudovibrio > Pseudovibrio zosterae. Next base: position 399,831 of record NZ_JAQZAJ010000001.1, read on the forward strand.
CCAGCCAAGTAGGCCGGACCAGGGGCGGACCACCGCGCAGGCCGTCAACAAGCCGCAGGCACTTGCCCGGGTTTCTGATCTGGCGCAGCGGTTGAGCGATGTGACGAAGTTGACCGCGACGCGGCAAGGGCGCTTTGGCCCTCGTGCGCCGGGGAGCGGCAAGCCGCTTGGAACCTACAACCTGCGCAGTGGTGTGGTGCGCATCCGCCACCAGGATGACTTTGACACCTTTGCCCATGAGGTGGGGCACCACATTGAGGAGCGTTTCAAGGAAGATGTCCTGGATCTGTTTCAGCGCCACCCGCTGGAGCTGGAACGGTTGGCCTATCCGGGTGTTCCTGACGAGCTGAAACTGACGGAAGGCTTTGCCGAGTTCTTCCGTCTCTACATGACAAACCGAGCGTTCCTAAAAGAAAAAGTTACCAGTCTTTTCAACCGCTTCGAGAGCCTTCTTGCAAAAAAAGATAAGGCACTTAAGGCCGAGATCGATGATATCTATCTTGCTTACCAGGACTGGATTTTTGCCCCCAGCTCTCAAGTAGTTGATGCAACCATTGTCAGTAGCAAGAAGCCCGGACCGTTCAAAAAGTTCAGCGAGAGTATCAAACGATATGGACTAGGGGGCACAATTGCCGAGCGGCTTTACACTGCCTATGGTTCCGTTCTGGATGACTTTAACCCCATCAAACGTGCGGTGCGGGAGTTGTTGCGGATGCACCACGCCAATACGGGAGAAGTGTTTGACCTGAAGGTGGCCGACGATGCGGGCAAGCTTGTCGATCTAACGAGGGGCGCTCAGCAGCGCGGGCATATGGATTTGATGTATGGGGTGCATGGCTATCGAACACTCGCCCCTGAAAGTCGCGGTATGCATGATGCGCTTGCGGTGGCGCATGGGCCGGGTAAAAACCGCTTTTCCAAGTACGATGAGGACGTGGTGACGAACCTGGGCGCTTATCTTTGGTCGCGGCGCGTCGTGTTTGAATGGGAGCGATATGAGGCTGGCGAGATACCTAACCCCCCGGACAAGCTGAGCAAGGGGGATCATCTTACGAACATCGCTGAAACGGAAGCCGCCAGCCCGCAGTTCATCGAGGCGGCCGAGATTGTCTATGAGTTCGTGCGGGCCTTATGGAAAAAGAAGCTGGATTCGGGCCTGATCAACAAGGAGACATATGAGGCGGGCTTGCGGATCCGGGACTATGTGCCCGGATTGCGCGCTTTTGACTATGATGGCGATCCGGTTGGTAGTGGCGGCCGGGGTGCGAAAGGAGCCGCGCCGGCGACATTGGGCGACAAGCGTTTCAAGGGATCGAGCAGGGACGTGATCAATCCGCTGGAGACCATCATGGCGGATGTCTATGAGACGAATGCGGCCATTGCTCGCAACGATGTGGTGAAGGCACTGGCAAAGCTGGCTCGGGTGGCGGGCCCTGGAGCGGGCCGGGTGGCCGAATTGGTGCCCGCGCATGAAATCCGGGCACTGGTTGTTGATCCACTGGAAGCGCTCAAGAGCGCGGGTGAACGTGCTGGCCTGAGACCTGCCGAGGTGGAGATGATGGCGGACAGCATGGAGGGCGTTCTGGGGGATGCAAAGGCCACCTTGTTCCGACCAGAGCAAACCAATGCCAAGGGCGAACCCATCATCTTTTTCCGGGAGGGCGGCCAGATCAAAGCCTTGCGGCTGGCGGATGGTCAGTTCGGGCAAGAGATGATGGGGGCATTTTCCATGATGAGCCCGCAGCAAAGCCATTTGTTTACCCGGTTGTTGGCCGGACCCGCTCTGGTGCTGCGACAAGGCATTACCACGCACCCCATGTTCATTCTCGTCAACGTTGTGCGAGATCTGATGACCTCGTTCGTTTACTACGATGACCCGCTGAGGATGGCTGGCAACATCGGGCGGGGCTTTTGGGATGAGGTGAGTAACAGCAAGATGGCGCAGGAGTATAATGCGCTTGGCGGTATCATGGGAGGTGCTAACTCGGCATCTGTTCGCGACGGGTTGGTGGAGCGCGACTTGAATGCGTTGCGCGCCAAAGGCTGGCTGGCGCGCCGGGTTTCGAGCTGGAAGGCGTTTCTTGAGCTCACCGAAGTGTCCGAGACTTCAGTTCGAGTGGGACTGACACGCACCTTCAAGAATGAGGCCATGAAGCGGGGGCTGAGCGAAATGGAGGCTGCGCTGGAGGCCGTGTGGCGCGCGCGTGATCACATCAATTTTGACCGGCGCGGGCACCAGATGACCGGGCTTAACCGCGTGGTGCCTTTCCTGAATGCGGCCTTGCAGGGCACGGACAAATTTGCGCGCCACATGGTGGTGCCGTTTGTACGCAAGATGCGGGGTGACATAGTCAGCGCCGAAGACGGGCGGGCGCTAAATACGGCGAGCAAAGCCTGGGCACGGCTGGCGGCCGTGACCGTGGCCGGCATGGGCTTGCATGCCCTGATGAGTAAGCATGAAAAATACAGCGGCTTTCACGAGTATACGCGTGCCACCCACTGGATGTTGAAGTTTGGTGAGGAGTGGTTTGCAATTCCCAAGCCATTTGAAATGGCGGCGGTGATCAACGCGGCCGAAGCGGCGTGGGATGCTTTTGCCAAACAAGACCCAACGGCGGCCGAGCGCTGGATTGAAGGCTTGATGCATGTGGCGGTGCCGCCAAACATCATGGAAAGTAACCCGGTCGTTCGATCCTATTTTGAAGTACGCGCAAACAAGGATTTTTTCACCGATCGGGAAATCGTGCCGGCTCACCTGCGCGGTCTGGAACCTGCCTTACAGTATACGGAGCGGACGGGAAAGTTTGCCAAACAACTGGGCGCTGCTCTTGATATGTCTCCTGCCGTTGTCGAGCAGGTTATACTGAACTTTTCTGGCAGTTGGGGGCGAAGTCTCAGCGCCCTTTACGAGTATACCGATGAGACGCGGCTGGGGAACAGCCTGGATGACATGCCGTTTGTAATGCGGATCGCCAAAGACCCGTCCAAGGGGTCGCGAGATGTTCGTAAGTTCTGGGATCTGATGGCTCCTACAGGGGGACGGTTTGAGCAAGTGGCTCAGAGCTATCGGGCCATAGTGGAGGGCGGTGATGCGGCTGGCGCTGCGGCTTATCTTGCCGAGTTGACAGAAAACGAGCGGGCTTATGTCACGGCGAGTATGCTGCCTGCAAGCGCGCGGCGTCTGCATCCGATGGTGCGTGCGCGCAGTGTCATGCGGGCGGCTTCTGCCTTGCGCAAGGAGCTGCGCGGGCCCTATATCACCTCCGCCTTTGCCCGAACGGATTTTAAGGAGCTTTCCGCCGCCGATCGAGGCGCGGCCAATGACATTCTCCAGGAGCTTGCGATGGCAGAGGCGCGCAATGCGCTGATTGCCCTTGGCGTGCCGGGGTGGGCGCATCAAAAGCCCATGGATACGGCGAGCTATCACCGGGAGCTACAGGGCCTTTCGCCTGTTCTGTTCCAGGCACTGGCAGACAGGTTTGCCACGGCGCGGGTGTGGCCGGCAAAGCAAGTGATCCTTAGTTGGCCGGAGTTGAAAAAACGACTGTTGATGGATGGCACCGACGCGGTGACTGTTGATCTTGAGGTCGTTGCCGAGGCGGGCGGGCCGGAACTCGCCGGGTTTAAAATCGGCCGCTCTGAAAAGCCGGCGGTGCCGGGCCTGCGAGTGCGTCCCTGATCGATTGACGGGCTGGCCGGCATGACAGCATGGCGCTTGAGATTAAACAGGACAGGCACGCCATGTCAGAGCGCATTCCAGAAAACGTGCGGCGGGCGGATTACACGGCCGCCGCCGGTCAAACCGATTTCATCATTTCCTTTCCTTATCAGGATCCTGCGGACGTTGCCGTGGCGCGTTACATCGGCGCTGGCGGTGATGAAGACGGGTTTTTGTTTCTGTCTCAGCCAGATGATTTTGAAGTCGTGGGCCAGCAGATTGTGCTGGTTACACCGGCGGCGGCTAACGATGTGATCCGCGTAGAGGGATCTGCGGCGCTGAAGCGCGTGACCGGAATTGCCCAAAGTGGCAAGTTCGCGTCTAAGCTGCTCGATGGTGAGCTGGACCGCCGGGTGATGGTTGAGCAGGAACTGGGGCGGGACCTTCTGGACTTGCGTGGCCGCGCATTTGTTGCCCGGTTTGATGAAGAGGGCGGCACCTTGCCTGGCAAATCTGCGCGGGCCGGGCGGACGCTGGCTTTTGACCAGGCTGGCGAGCCGAAGCCCGGCCCAACGGCTGATGAGGTGGCACAGGCGCAAAGCCATGCGCAGGCGGCAGCCGGATCCGCCGGGGCTGCGCAGGCCTCTGCAACGCAGGCCAACACTGCAAAGGCGGAAGCGATCAGTGCGCGCGATGCCGCCTGGGCACAGGTGAAAGCGGCAAAGCCGAAGAATTGGGTAATCAATGGAGGGTTTACGGTAAATCAGCGTAATCCTGGAGTTGCAACTTTTTCTTCTGAAGCTTTTTTTGCCGATAGATGGAAGTTTTGGCCGGGCGCAGGGGGGGCTGCTCAAGTAAGTGCGTTCACAGACAATGCCTCACGCGTAGATGACACTTATCCGTCTCCTGTATCATACCTTAAGTGCGATGTGACACAGCCCGGTCGGTACTTAGGGGTGCGACAAGACATTCCAGACTTGATGCAACTCGCAGGTAAGCGGGTTACTGTAATGTTCAAATCAGCCTCAAACTCACGTGATATGCGCCTTGAGCTCAAGTATGATTTTAAAAGCCAGACCCCGCAACGAACGGTTAGGGATGAAGTAGTTTCTTTTCAGGGTCCTTCGAGTTGGGAGGTTATCAGCTTAGTTACCGACCTTCCTGCATTAGAGACTACAGATATCGTAAATGATCTATCTTCGGTATCAGTCAGACTTTGGCAGAATGACGACAATACAAACCCTTATACGTTTCGCTTAGGAGAATTTGGGCTTTACGAAGGTGATTGGAGTGGTCATCTTCAACCTTTCACTTATGAGACGTTTGAAGAAACGTTACAAAAGTGCCTCCCTTACTACACTTCGTCATACTGTTTTCAAGAAGGTGATGCTCCTGGTTCAGTAACCAATAAAGGCGCGATTGGTTTTTTCACCGGTGATAGCACATTGGCGTTAAGTACTTTTGGACGCAGAGTTCTTGTTAATTTTCCTACTCCTTTGGTGCGGACGCCAGATGTTACGATTTATTCCCCCGGCTCAGGTGTAGCGAGTAAAATCGAAGATGTATCATCTTCTTCTGATTTAGATGCCAGTATATTCGGCGTCACTCCTCAACAATTTTACGGTGGGGCTGATGTAGGGGCTAAGGATCGCCTGTACCATTTCCACTACACAGCAGATGCGGAGATCTAACAATGCCTCTCAACTCAATCCAGTTTACAGGGTCGGAGCAGGTGAGCGTTGCGATTTCATATGCTAGCGGTGAGACGGTGTTTTGTGCGTATCCAATTGTTGGTTGGCGTGCTGAACAAGTTGCGGAATGGCTTGCTGCCGGCAACGAGATTCAGCCGTATGTAGCACCAGCCCCAACTGAAGCCGATTATGAGGCTGCCATTCAGGCGGTGATTGATGAAGCTGCGGCAACCAGGCGATACATGCACGGCAACTCGTTGGCTTCCTACACCGCATCAACAAACCCCAGGTGGGCGGCAGAGGCTCAAGCGTTTGTCGCTTGGAGGGACGCTGTATGGGCCTATGCCTACGCTGAACTGGACAAGGTGCTAGCAGGTAAACGAGCCCGGCCAACCGTTGAGCAGTTCTTGACCGAGTTACCGGTCATAGAGTGGCCTTCCTGATCCATTGACGCGGCTTGCGCGCCTCTAAGCTGTGAGGAGCAAGGAGGCGATAATGGCTGGTGGCTTTGAAAAATCATTGAAGGTGGTGCTTGGCTTTGAAGGAGGCTATGTGAACCACCCGCGCGACCCGGGCGGTGCAACAAATCGGGGTGTCATTCAACGCAGTTATGATAGGTTCCGCAAGGCACGGGGCTATCCCTCGCGCCCGGTGCGACAGATCACAGACGCGGAAGTCTATGCCATTTACAAGCACGACTATTGGGACCGTGTTGCTGGTGACTTGCTTCCACCCGGGCTGGATCTCGCAACGTTTGACGGGGCTGTCAACTCAGGCGTGAGCCGGGGTGCCAAGTGGCTTCAAGCGTCAATCGGTGTGGCGGCCGATGGCATTGTGGGGCCGCAAACGGTCTCAAAGGCTCGGGAGGTCCTTGAGCCAACAAAGGTAATCCGCGCCATGTGCGCCAAGCGCCTTTCGTTTCTTCAACGTTTATCCCATTGGTCCACCTTCAAACGAGGCTGGAGCCGCCGTGTTGCCAAGGTCGAAGTGCTGGCCACTGAAATGGCGCTGGATGATCTGGGCTACACGGCTAAATCCAAGGCTGCCCACATGGCCGGTACGTCACAAAAACTGGAGAAGGGCAGAAAGCAGAGCGGCAAAGCCGCTGCCGGGGCGGGCAGTGGGGCCACTGGCGCCGGCCTTGGTGCCGAGCAACTGGATGCAGCCAGCTCAAGCGGCGCGATCTGGCTTATTGCATTGGTACTGGCGGTGGCCGCCGGGGTGTACCTCTACAAGCGCGCGTCTGCTTCTGGTCGGCTGGCCGCCTATCGCCAGCGCTTGGCCGAACTTGCCGAGGAGTTGTGAGCCATGAGCCTTTCCATTCTTCTTCCGATCCTGACTGAAGTTGGCGTTCCATTGCTGCGCAACGTTGTGGGCCGCGCCCTGGGCGCGCCCGCCGGCGAAATCGCTTCAGGTGTTGTGACGCTGATTGCTGATTCACTCGGGGTGGAGCGTACCCCTGAAGCGATTGCCAATAAGTACAACCGTGATCCGCAGGACGTTGCAGAGAGCCTTCGCTATGTGGAGACAAGCCAGAAAGAGTTTCTGGTGACCATGCTCGATACGATCAACCAGACCATGCAGAAGGAGCAAAACGCCCGTGGGTTGCTGACGCGAATTTGGCGGCCGGTATTCGGCCTAATCTTCGGGATGGTGTATGGCCTGCTTGGCTTTTGCCTGGTCTATGCGATTGCGACCAGCGCCGATCCTATTCAGGCGCTTGGGTTGATCGGCGGATATCTGACAACGTATCTGGCCTGTGGCACCTCCGTTCTAGGTGTCTATGTCTGGCAGCGTAGTGCAGAGAAGAAGCAGGGCGTGGCCTGAAGGGAGTTTATTTATGGCGACTGGTTCAGGTAGCGGCTGGCTTCGAATGGATATTTCGCTGGGGAACATCATCACCATTGGCGGCATGCTGGTGGGTATGGCTCTCGGATGGGGGCAGTTACAATCCAAAATCACAGAGCACACTCGTCGAATTGACAAGCTTGAGCAGGCCGAAAGCGATCGTCTCAGCGAGCGCGTAGTGCAGGTTCAATTGTTCGCTGAGATACGGGCGGATATTAAATACTTGAGACAAGCTATTGAACGGTTGGAGCGTGATCCACAACCATGAACGGGGCAAGAACGCGTGAGACTTTCGTGAGACTTTTTTTTGGTCTCACAGGTCTCATGTTCTCGTAGTGTTCTTTTGGGATATTTTGCTAACCAATTGAAATCTCTGTGAGATTTTTGGTGAGCCCGCACGGGTTCGAACCGTGGACCTACTGATTAAAAGTCAGTTGCTCTACCAGCTGAGCTACGGGCTCTCTTGGCTTGGCGTTGCGCCGCTGCCGTGAGGCGTCTTCTAAGGATTTCAGTTTCTTACCGCAACCCCTTTTTTTCATTTTCCACATTGAGCCAAAAAACTGTTTTGTGAGGTGGTTTGGTGGGCTGGATTTTGAAAGGGGCAGCTGGCCAATGCTGATGCGTACAGCAATGCGTGGTCAGTTGGGATACTTGTTATCCCTCAACTTGCCAAATTCAGGCGGCCAATACACCAAACATTCCCCTTGCATTTTTATTGAGAGAATCCCTTCGATTGTGATAGGTATTTTGCATGATCGAGGCTCTGAACCTGTCGCAATCTGTCGCCGCAAGAATGCAGGCTGTTGCTGCAAGCCCTTCCGTGCGTCCTCAGACAGAAGAAACGGCGAAGTTCAATATCGATTATGCGGTTCCTAAGGATTCCGTAGAGATAGGCAGCAACCTATTCAACAATCCCGTTGCTGCGTCCTCTGAAAGCAATGATGCCTCGGGAGAGCGTTTATCGGAAAGCGAGCAGCAGCAGGTAGAAGAGCTGCAAGAACGTGACGCAGAGGTTCGCACGCATGAACAAGCGCACGTTGCCGCTGGTGGGCCTTATGTCAGTGCGCCGACCTACACCGAGCAGCGTGGTCCAGACGGACGTAGCTATGCCATCGGTGGTGAGGTGTCCATTGATGCGTCACCCATATCTGGCGATCCAGAGGCCTCAATTGCAAAACTGCAGACTGTGATTGCTGCGGCACTTGCGCCAATGCAGCCTTCCGCTCAGGATCAAGCGGTTGCCAATCAGGCGCAGCAGAACCTGGCGCAGGCCTATGCGGACCAGCGTGATCAGAAGGGCAATCTTGTAGAAGGCGAGGAAGAGCGGGGCGGTGCGTTGCAGTCTTTGCTTCAGCTTCAGGAAAATGCAGGAGCCTCCGCCGCTTCTGAAGCGTCAACTCAAGTCTTCACTGCCATTCAAGCGTATCAAAGCGTCGGTGCTTAACGCCGCTCTTTTCCGACAGAGCTTCTTACCTGAGGTTTGTTCTTTAAATGGTGCCCCTAAAGGCCTGCCTTTAGGCGTCTCGCGCTTCAAATTCTTGTGTGTTTGATCGTTGAGATGAGTTCACTGGTTTGGGGTGCTCCCGGCTTTGCGGATGTTTCGAGAATTCATGCCGACGGCGGGTGAGGCCAGTTGCCGATTGTCGCCATCGAGTGCCGATGTAAAGGCGCACGCAAAATTACATCACAGAAGTTGAGTGTTGATGATCGATTCTCTTGATCAATGGCTGAGGGTTGCGTATTGCCCTCTACGGGGTTTTTCATAAACAAACCTGAATCGTAGAGGATTTATGCCACCCCACAGGCGTGTCTCCTGCAGATGGTTTATCAAGAAATCTAGCTGTTTTTATCGAAAACTAAGTACTGATTTTGGAAAGATTGTCAGTCTTGTGGCGCATTAGTGTTCCTGCGACTGTTCAATAATCTATCTCCTAGTTATCAATCGGTTTTGTTGTCGGCGCACCCAGTTATGTTTTCGCCCTGCATGGATTCCCTTGGAATGGGGTGGGGCTCAGGAAAAAAATATTACCAATTCTTTTCAGTGGGGATTTTTCTCTTTAATTGTATGGGGTAAGGGTTGTATCCTACGTACGACAACCACGCGTTCAGACTACGGGTAATTGCGTCCGTCCTTTTTGAAGGGTAATGAGCGTTTTGGAGGGTGGCCTCAAAATCACCGGTTTGTTGGTTGGGCGCACCTGCGTTTAAACCGGCGTCCTGTTCAGTTCTTGAATGGGGCTCAACTATAAAAGTTAACTTGGAGGATTCGATGAAGATCAAATCAGTTGCACTTGGTGCCGCACTTGTAGTGGGTAGCATGTCCGGCGCAGCAGTTGCGCAACAGCAGTTCATCTCCATCGGCACCGGTGGTGTCACCGGCGTTTACTATCCAACGGGCGGCGCGATCTGCCGTCTTGTAAACAAGGACCGTCGCGACCACGGTATTCGCTGTTCTGCTGAATCTACCGGTGGTTCGGTTTACAACGTGAACACCATCCAGAATGGCGAGTTGGAGTTCGGTGTTGCCCAGTCTGACGTTCAGGCAAATGCCTACGAAGGCCGTGCTCAGTGGGATGGCAAGCCATTTGAAGAGTTGCGCGCTGTGTTCTCCGTTCACCCAGAGCCGCTGACAGTTCTGGCTTCCCAAGGCGCAGAGATCCAGGGTCTTGATGACTTTGCTGGCAAGAAAGTAAACATCGGCAACCCTGGTTCCGGTCAGTATGCGACTTGGCAGCTGATGAATGAAGAGGGCGTTGTCGACACCGCTGCTTTGGCACTGGCGACCGAATTGAAGTCCGCTGAAGCTGGTCCAGCTCTTTGCGATGGCAAGATTGATGCGTACATGTGGCTTGTTGGTCACCCATCTGCTTCCACTCAGGAAACCATCTCAACCTGTGACGCGCAGCTGGTGAACATTGGCGGCGAAAAGGTAGATGAGCTTGTCGACAAGTACTCCTACTTCCGTAAGGCAACAATCCCAGCAGGCATGTACAACAACGAAGAAGACGTAACCACTTTTGGTGTTGGTGCGACCTTCGTAACTTCTGCTCAGGTTCCTGAAGATGTCGTGTACATTGTTGTGAAAGCAGTCTTTGAAAACTTCGATGATTTCAAGAAGCTGCACCCAGCTTTTGCAAACCTCAAAGAAGAAGAAATGATCAAAGACTCTCTGACAGCTCCGCTGCACGATGGTGCAGTGAAGTACTACAAAGAGCGCGGCTGGATGTAATCATCCAAACGACTTGTCATGATGAGACGGGGCGGACGTGTTCGCCCCGTTCCTTGTTAAACACTTTAAAAACAACAAGTTAAAGAAACCCAATTTCTGTTTGTGGGGAGTGTAGTATGAGTGTAGAGCGGCATAAGGCGCAGGTTGATGCGCAGGAGCTCGTCGCCCAGACGGATACCGGCGCACGGATGCTGACCGGCAATGTTGGACGATTTGTAGCTATTGTTGCGTTTACGTGGTCGGCGTTTCAACTCTATGTGGCGTCGAGCTTGCCGTTCTGGCTGGTGGATACATTCGGGATCAATCTGATCTTCAACAATTCGGAGATCCGTTTCATCCATGTGGCCTTCGGTCTGGCGCTGGCTGCATTCGCCTATCCGCTGTTCGGCAACAGTCCAAGAAGCCGTATTCCCTGGTATGACTGGATTTTGGCCGCACTCGGCGTTTTTGCCTGTCTGTATCTCGTGGTGATGAAAGACGGCATCGCCATGCGCGCAGGGCAGCCCACGCAGATGGACTTGATTGTTTCGACAATCGGCATGGTGGTGACCGGCATTGCGGTGTTCCGCAGCCTCGGCTTGGCGCTTGTTATCGTTGCCAGCGTGTTCCTTTTCTACGTTTTCTTTGGCAATCAGCCATTTATCCCGGAAGCCATTCAGTGGCGTGGCGCCTCCTATGGCAAAGCCATGTGGCACTATTGGATGCAGCTTGAAGGGGTGTTTGGTGTTGCGGCGGGCGTTTCCGCCTCCATGATCTTCCTGTTTGTTCTGTTTGGCTCGCTATTGGAAAAAGCTGGAGCCGGGAACTACTTCATCAAGGTTGCGTTTGCGCTCCTCGGTCACCTGCGCGGCGGTCCTGCTAAAGCCGCTGTTGTGGCCTCTGCCATGAGTGGTCTTTATTCTGGATCATCCATTGCAAACGTTGTGACGACCGGTACCTTCACTATTCCGCTGATGAAGCGCACGGGTTTTCCTGCTGAAAAGGCCGGGGCGGTTGAAGTGGCGTCCTCAGTCAATGGTCAGCTGATGCCGCCTGTGATGGGTGCTGCGGCTTTCCTTATCGCCGAGTTTACCGGTGTTGGCTATCACGAGGTGGTCAAGCACGCGTTCATTCCGGCGGTTATCTCTTATATCGCTCTGGTTTACATCGTTCACCTTGAAGCGCTTAAGATGAACCTGCGCGGTCTGCCAAAGCCGCCAATTCACCTGACGATGATGCGCCGTTTGATGGGCGTACTGATCGGATTTATTGGAATTTCCGTTCTTGGTATGGCGGTCTACTACGGGCTGGGTTGGGTGAAGGTTGCGTTCCCACAGCTCACCTTCACAGCTGTGCTTGGTATTTTCCTGCTGGCCTATCTGTTCCTGATCAATGTTGCAGCCAAGTTGCCTGATCTGGAAGTCGATGACCCGAACGCGCCAATTACTGAACTGCCTCTGGCAGGAGATGTGGGCAGAACGGGATACTATTTCATTTTGCCGATTGTCATTCTGATCTGGTGTATCCTCATCGAACGTTTTTCTCCGTCTCTGTCAGCGTTTTATGCGACCGTTGCGATGATCTTCATCGTGTTGACGCACCGCCCTTTGAAGGCGCTCCTGCGCCAGTCAAACTGGCGCGCTGAGGTGAGACAGGGCATTGCCGACTTCGTGGATGGCATGATTGGCGGGGCACGAAACATGATCGGCATCGCGGTTGCAACTGCGGCGGCTGGTGTGATCGTGGGCACGGTGTCTTTGACTGGTGCGCACCAGATGATTGGTGAGCTGGTGGAGTTCTTGTCCGGCGGTAATCTTCTGGCCATGTTGCTTCTGGTTGCGGTGATGAGCCTGATACTTGGTATGGGGCTTCCAACCACTGCAAACTATCTGGTGGTGTCGTCGCTGATGGCGCCCGTTATTGTGGAACTGGGGGCGCAGACTGGCTTTCTGGTACCGCTGATTGCCGTACACTTTTTCGTGTTCTACTTCGGTATTCTGGCGGATGTAACGCCGCCTGTTGGGCTGGCGGCCTTTGCTGCGGGTGCGATCAGTCAGGGAGACCCAATTCGCACCGGCGTGCAGGGCTTCTTCTATTCCATCCGTACGGCGTTGTTGCCGTTCCTGTTCATCTTCAACACGGATCTTTTGTTGATTGATGTTGGGCCGGTACAGGCGATCTTCGTCTTCATCGTTGCAACCATCGCCATGATGCTGTTCGCAGCGGCGATGCAGGGATATCTTCTGGCCCGCTCCAAAGTATGGGAGAGCCTTGTTCTTCTGCTTGTTGCATTCACGTTGTTCCGCCCGGGTTTCTGGCTGGATATCGTTGATGATCGTTACATCACGACAGCTGGACCTCCGGTAATCGAGAAAATTGGCCGAGCCCCAATCGATACGGAGGTACGCTTGAACCTCGCAGGGCCGGATTTTGACAATCCTGATGATATCATCACGCTCACCGTACCGTTTACCGTTCCTGCGGAGGCAACGGTGGATGGCATGGCGCGTCTTGAGGATCAGGGGCTGACGATCTTTGAAGAAGATGGCAAGTTGTTGATGGATGAACCGTTCCCTGGAACGCCATTCGCACAGCAATTGCAGAAGTTTGACTTCTACGGGGATGAGCCTGTTACAATGGTTTCAGCCCAGGTTGAGGCGGAGCGGATGCCGAAGGAAATCTTCTATATTCCGGCTCTCTTGCTTCTGTTGCTGGTGGTGGTGTCCCAGAGACGCCGGCAGACGCAGCCTGCCTTCTAACTGATAAGATTGGATAGGGAATATGTATTCCAATATCTTGCTTCCTGTGGACTTGAACGAGGAGAGCTCCTGGAAGAAGTCGCTTCCGATAGCCATCGATCTGTGCCGACACTACAAAGCGGAGTTGCATGTGGTGTCGGTAATGCCCGATTTCGGAAAAGCCATCGTGGGTGGTTACTTCAAGAAGGAGTTTGAGCACGACGCTCTTGAAGCGGCGAAAAACGCTTTGGAGGCTCTTCTCGACAGAGAGCTGCCGGACGATACGCTGAATGTAAAAGGGCATATCGCACACGGCACGATCTATGAGGAAATCAACAAGGCTGCGGACAAACTGGGCTGCGATTTGATCGTTCTCGCTTCTCACCGTCCTGAGTTGAAAGATTACCTTTTGGGCCCCAACGCCGCACGTGTTGTGCGTCACGCCAATCAGTCAGTCCTTGTTGTAAGAGATGACGATTGATCACAGGGATTTGTGTGCGCGCGATCTCGTTTGTCGCTAAATAGAAAGCGAGAGCGGCGCGCATGCCAGAACTTTCCTGCAGGTTTGCAGGGTGGCCCGCTCAGTGCTCTGGGCGGGCCTTGTTATTTGAAACGGGAATTCTTTGATGTTGGAACAGGTGACGATTTTAGGGGCTTTTTTGGCGGGGATCTTGTCCTTTGTGTCTCCTTGCGTATTGCCGCTCGTGCCTCCTTATCTTGGGTACATTGCAGGCATGTCGCTTGATGAACTGACTCAGGATGAACAGGAAGCGGCGCGCCGAAACAAGGTCATCATCGCAGCAATGTTCTTTGTTGCAGGGTTTTCGACTGTGTTTGTCTTGCTGGGTGCAAGCGCTTCGTTCCTCGGCCAGTTTTTCCTTCAGCACTCTCAAGTTCTTGGCTATGTCGCTGGTGGGATGATCATCCTGATGGGACTGCACTTTCTTGGTGTTTTCAAGATTGCTTTCCTCTATCGGGAGGCAAGAGTACAGGTGAACTCAACGCCTGCAGGCTTTGCTGGAGCTTACATCATGGGGCTGGCCTTTGGCTTTGGCTGGACGCCATGCATCGGGCCTGTTCTGGCATCTATTCTGCTAATTGCAGGGACTGAGGCTTCCGTTGGCAATGGCATGGTGCTGCTTGCCAGCTATGCGTTGGGCATTGGCGTGCCGTTCCTGATTGCAGCAGCGTTTGCCGGGCCTTTCATGAACTTCATGAAGGGGTTTCGCCAACACATGCAAACGGTGGAGCGTGTCATGGGCGGTCTTCTCGTTCTTACCGGAATCGGGTTTTGGACCGGCTACATGCAGGCGTTTTCTTTCTGGTTGTTGGAGACTTTCCCAGCGCTCGGAATGATTGGCTAGTCGGCGTATGCCTCAGGCCCTTCGTCTGCCCAGGATCTGGAAGGCGGCGGCTGGAAGGGTTGCCAATACGAGACCGGCCATGATTGGCAAGAATCCGGCCAAATGAAAGAGCGCGAGTTTTTCGCCTAAAAACACCACAGCCATCAGGACGCCGTAGGGCGGAAGCAAATACATGAAGAGGCCAGCGATTGAAGCGCCGACCATCTTGATGCCGTATTGGTAAGTGGAGAAAGCCAATACTGACGCCACAATGGTCACGCCCGCAATTGAACCCCACGCTTCGGGGGTTGTTGGTATTGGAGCGACCCAAATCATCTCTGCGATGGCAAACGGGAACAATAGAAGCGCACCAAAACCCGCAAGAGTTGCAAACAGGACGAAAACCGGGATCTCCTGCAATGATCGCTGCCGGATCAGGACAGAATAGGTGGCCCAGCTGAGTGTGCAGACGCCGAATACGAGGTCGCCCCAGCTCAGCTCCAGGGAAATAAGATTGGCCAGAGAGCCTTTAGTGACGATGATCGCGACACCGATAAGTGCGAGCGCTATGCCTATTAGTTCACGGGGGGACATGCGGCGACCGCGAAACACCCACTCGATCAACATGATGAATACAGGTGCAGCGGAATAGATCAGCGTTCCATTGGTGGCGCTTGTGTTCTTGAGCGCAAGATATACGAGAGCGCCGCAAATCCACATGCCAAGAAACGCCATGAAAAGAAGCAGTTTCAAATTCGCCTTGATGGTGGGCAGAGCTGGTGGGAGTTGGCGGTAAGCAATGGGTACCAGAATGAGAAATGCCAGAAACCATCGCAAGAAAGCGAGCGTCCATGGTTCTGTTTGCTCGATACCATACCGGCCAATTATGATGTTTGAACTCATAAAGACCGGCATGATGAACAGCAGGGGGTATATGAGTCTATTTTGTTGAGATTGACTAAACATTGCCTCATCCCTCAAACTGCTACAGCTCAATAAAAGCTGATCTTTTGAGGGGTGGATTTTGCAGATTATTTATCTAAAGTCAAAGATTACTTTGGGTGAATTACCGTTCTGCATGTGGCATCCATCCCCTTGATCTGAGCACAGGCCAGAACGCTGTCACGGGCGTTTGCAAACGGACCCGCCAAGGCCTGATAGAGGATGCCTTGCTCCGCCGTTGGTTTTCCTGGGCGGATGCGTGTGCCCACCTGGTCAATGAGGGTCGACAGTTCCTCGGCACGGCGCAAAATGTTTTCCGCTTCCTCGCGGTCTTCGTAGCTTCCAAGATCTACGGCGAAGGCCGAGCGGGTGAACACTGATCCTGCACGACCATAAACAATGCCCGCTGCTGATGTCACTTCGAGCTGTTCTTGCGGTGATGGAATGGACGCGACCAATTGAGGCGGTGTTGCGTCTGGAAGAGTGACGGATGTCTGGTTGGGAACAAGGGCAGCGAAGGCCGGAAGGTTCTCGTAAACCTCTGGTGCGATTTCCGGTGCGGGCAGGGTGGCAATCTCTGGATTAATGATTGCTGCTTTCGGGCGCGGCGTGGGGACGGTTTCATTTGCGGCTAGCTGAGATGGAGCTTGGGTTTCAGCTGCATCCAGCTTTGGGGCTGCATTCTTGACCGGTCTTTCCGCGATTATCGATTGCCGTTTATCTGGTGCCGGTTGTTTCGCGGCTGGTTCAGAGGTTGCGGTATCAATCGCAGGCTCTGCCTCGGCCGCGGGTTTCGCTGGCGGAGGCAATAGTTCGTCATCCAAGTCCGCAATGCGTTCACGTAATGGGCGCGGGGGTTGGGACTTCAGAAGTTCAATAGTGTCTTGGAGAGCTGCATTGCTCTGGCGCAGATCGACGACGGTTTGCTGAAGAGAGGCCATTTGCAGCTTGATTTCCTGCATGTGAGCGGAAACGGGCTGTAGGCCTGTGAGTTGAGGGCGGTAGGTCGCGACCTCATTGTCTTTATAGACGCGCAAATACTGTGGTTTGCTTTCCATCAGCAAGCTGCGTTCACCGGGTATGGCGATCTCCACCGTGTCATTGAGTGAGCCAGGGGTGAACATAACGGCGCTCAAAGCGACTGTCGCAAAGCAAACGGCTACGAAACCCCAGAACACGATGGTGCTGTTGTTCGGCACGGATGCGTCGGCCACGGTATGGCCGTTATAGTCGACAGAGCTTTTCAAAACGCGTGTCTATTGCAAACGATGATTCCTATGGCAAAAATGCCCCATAACTCTTGTGGGTTTATGGTTAACAGAATGCAAATGCTAATTTAAATGAAGGCGGAGTTTTTTACGTATTCTGCTTAAATCATTGAAAGATGTTGGTGATAGCATGCTGAACTGCATTGAATTGTTTGCTTATGGCTGCTGTGTCACAGCATGAGATCTGGATGAACTAAGGAACAAGAAATGACCGGTGAAAGCTGTTTAGCAATCGTCCTTGCGGCCGGACTGGGTACGCGGATGAAGTCGGCACTGCCAAAGGTTCTGCATGAAATCGGCAACTTTCCGTTGGTCGGTCATGTTCTGAAGGCTGTTCAAGCGGCGGGTGCGGACGAGGTTGCAGTTGTTGTCGGGCCGGACATGGAAGCACTTGAGAAGGCGAGCAGGGAAATTGTTCCTGATGCCAAGTGTTTTGTTCAGGTGGACCGGCTGGGCACGGCTCATGCTGCCAAAGCGGCTGAAGGTGCCTATCTGGAGAGCACGGTCGATCACGTTCTTGTTCTATTCGGTGACACACCTCTTGTTACTCCCCAAACCTTTCGCGCCATTCGGGCGGAGCTGAGCGCAGGATCGGACCTTGTGGTTCTGGGCTTTGAGGCAGCGGACCCGCACGGATATGGGCGGCTTATCACAGATGGCGATAAGCTTCTGGCAATCCGCGAAGAAAAAGATGCAAGCGATGAAGAACGCAAGGTTACCTTGTGCAATGCTGGCATTATGGGGTTCCGCCGCGAGCATTTTGCGTCGCTCGTAAACCGTATCGAGAACAATAATGCGAAAGGCGAATACTATCTGACGGACGCTGTTGAGGTGGCCCACGCTGATGGTCTCAAAATATCCGTCACCACCGCAGCTGAAGCGGAAGTGCAGGGCATCAACAACCGAGCACAGCTCGCCGCCTGTGAGGCGGTGTTTCAGGAACGCATGCGCCAATCTGCCATGGCTGATGGCGTGACCTTGCAAGCTCCCGAGACGGTTTATTTTTCCCAGGATACCCGCATTGCACCTGACGTTGTTGTGGAGCCGAATGTGGTTTTCGGACCCGGCGTTTCAGTGGAAAGCGGTGTTCGGATCAGAGCCTTTTCCCATCTAGAAAGAGCGAGCGTTGCAAAAGACGCAACGGTTGGCCCCTATGCCCGCCTGCGCCCCAACGCAAAGATTGGTGAGGGCGCCCATATCGGCAACTTTGTAGAGATCAAGAATGCCTCAATCGAACAAGGCGCCAAGGTGAATCATCTGTCCTACATTGGGGACGCCCGA
Organism: Pseudovibrio exalbescens; assembly: GCF_028737195.1. GTDB lineage: Bacteria > Pseudomonadota > Alphaproteobacteria > Rhizobiales > Stappiaceae > Pseudovibrio > Pseudovibrio zosterae. The sequence goes on from NZ_JAQZAJ010000001.1 coordinate 417,808, forward strand.
GTGGGTGCCAAGACCAATGTGGGTGCTGGCACGATTACGTGTAACTATGATGGCTACTTCAAGTATCACACAGATGTTGGCAATGGCGTTTTCGTCGGGTCCAACAGCATTTTGGTTGCGCCCGTTTCAATTGGTGATGGCGCCTTGGTTGCGGCAGGGTCCGTGATAACCGAAGATGTGCCTTCTCAGGCCATGGCCTTCGGTCGCGCTCAACAGGTTGTGAAAGAAGGCCGCGCCAGCGAGATGCGTGCCCGTCTTGAGAAAGAAAAAGAACTACAAAAAGCCAAGGCGAACTCTTAAAGCTGCTTAGGTATTAGTACGATAATACCGCTGAGCTGTAACGAACCGAAACATCTATTGATTTCACTAAGTTACAGGAGTGCGGCTAGACAAGCCTAAAGACCATTGCGATCCGGTGGCGAAAAGCCATCGGGTATCTCAGGAGAAGATTTATGTGTGGCATCGTAGGCATTCTCGGCCAAACCCCGGCAGCCCCTCTACTCGTAGACGCGTTGAAGCGGCTCGAATACCGCGGATATGATTCTGCGGGTGTTGCAACATTGGAAGAGGGTATGTTGGTGCGCCGGCGAGCTGAGGGAAAGCTGCGCAACCTAGAGGCGCTGTTGCTTGACGAGCCACTACGGGGGACTTCCGGTATTGGCCACACCCGTTGGGCGACCCATGGTGCGCCAACTGTTCGCAATGCCCACCCACATGCCGCTGACGGCATTTGTGTGGTACACAACGGCATCATCGAGAATTTTTTGGAACTGCGTGAGGAAATCGTCGGTGCCGGGATTGCTCTTGAAAGTGATACCGACACCGAAGTGGTCGCTCACCTTGTTTCTCTTGGCGTCAAAAGCGGCAAGACACCGGTTCAAGCTGTGTCTGATGTGCTTTCGAAGCTGAAGGGCGCGTTTGCGCTTGCCATCCTTTTTGACGGCGAGAACGACCTCATGATTGGCGCCCGTCGCGGCTCTCCATTGGCATTGGGGTATGGCGAAGGCGAGATGTTCCTGGGCTCGGACGCCATCGCACTTTCGCCGTTTACCGACAAGATTTGTTACCTGGAAGAAGGCGACTGGGTGGTGATGAACCGCGAAGGCGCTGAAATCTTTGACTCCACTGGTAACGCTGTTTCTCGCCCGATCAGCAAATCAATGGTCAGTGCCTCTGTCGTGGACAAAGGCAACTACAAACACTTCATGGCCAAAGAGATCTACGAGCAACCAGAGGTGATTGGCCACACGATCTCGCGCTATCTCGACCTTGCAACCGGTGAAACCAAGTTGCCTGAAGGGGCTGAGGTTGACTTCACCAAGATTGACCGCCTCGTTGTTTCAGCATGTGGTACGGCCTACTATGCGGGCCTTGTTGCCAAGTATTGGTTTGAAAAATACGCCCGCATTCCCGTTGATATCGATGTGGCTTCGGAGTTCCGATATCGCGAAATGCCAGTCAAGGCGGGTGATATGGCCTTGTTCATCTCGCAGTCCGGCGAGACGGCTGATACGCTGGCTTCGCTTCGCTATTGCAAAGTCCAAGGCATGGTCATTGGCGCGGTCGTGAACGTGCCAGAATCAACGATCGCTCGCGAAGCAAATGTGGTGTTCCCAACATATGCCGGCCCCGAGATAGGCGTTGCCTCGACCAAGGCCTTTACCTGCCAGCTCACGGTTCTGGCAGCGCTCGCAGTCCATGCTGGTGTTCAGCGTGGAACTCTGAGCGAGGCTGATGCGCGCTACATGATCACCGCGCTCTCTGAGCTTCCAAGCTACACCAACAAGGCACTGAAACTTTCTGATCATGCGGAAGAGATCGCGCATTGGCTGTCTCAGGCATCGGATGCTTTGTTTCTTGGGCGCGGTACGAGCTTCCCAATGGCGCTGGAAGGCGCTTTGAAGCTCAAGGAGATCTCGTACATTCACGCGGAAGGTTATGCGGCTGGTGAGTTGAAACACGGCCCCATTGCGTTGATTGACGAAACCATGCCGGTGTTCGTGGTAGCACCGTTTGACAATATCTACGAAAAGACGGTTTCCAACATGCAGGAAGTCGCCGCTCGTGGCGGCCGGATCGTTCTGTTGACCGACGAAAAGGGTGCTGAGGCAGCCGGTCTGGAAGCCGATCACATCATCACTCTACCTGACGTTCCGGAGATTGTGTCTCCAATCGTTTACGCCCTGCCGTTGCAGCTGATCTCGTATCACACAGCCGTCTTCATGGGGACGGATGTGGATCAGCCAAGAAACCTTGCAAAATCAGTTACAGTAGAATAGCGGAAAGGGAGCGGGCTCGACCCGCTCTTTTTCTTTGTCGTTAGCGCTGTAAGAGAGATTGCTGCATGGACCATCTGTTTGTGTATGGCAGCCTGGCTCCCGGAGCCTCGCATGAGTATTTGCTTACGCAAGTTTCAGGTGTTTGGACACGAGCGTCGGTTCGGGCACACTATCAGGATCGCGGTTTCTCCGAAGGCAAGGGCTATCCGGCGCTGGTGCCTGATGAGCAGGCGGACTGGTTGCGCGGGTATGTTTACTCCTCACAGTCTCTTCATGAAATCTGGGATGATATTGATGAGTGGGAGGGCGAAGAATACGTTCGCGTGCCCATAGAGGTGCAGTGTGAAGATGGTTCACTGCTTCATGCACAGGCCTACGTTCTCAGGACGCTCGAGCAGTCCTAGAGCCAGATGGACGGGTCACAACGTAAGACGCGCAAGCTACAAGCACCGCAAGCACAATAATGGCAAGCAGCATTGACGGCGCTGTTGTGATCACAAAGACAGCATAGCCGACCGTCATGCCGAAGACTGCCATGAGTTTCCCTTTGACAGAGATGGCACCATGATCTTGCCAGTCACGCACACTTTTTCCGAATTTGGGGTGGTTCAGCAGCCATTTTTCCAACCGTGGGTTGGAGCGAGCAAAGCAGCCGGTTGCAAGAATGAAAAAAATGGTTGAGGGCAGAAGCGGCAAAACAATGCCGATCAGTCCGATGCCGACCAGGAGAATTCCTGCAATCATGTAAAACGTTCGCGGCACCACCTATCTCCTTGTGGCCATAAAAAAGTGCTGCCTCACCAACAATTTGTAGAGCTCTTGCAATAAAACACTCTCACTTTCACCATATAAAGCAATAGGATGGTGGTTGCCAATCACGCTTGCTTGTCAGGTCCTAAGGAAAGAAAGTGAACATGAAGCCTTCAGATTTCAATCAGAACCGGGAGGGAGATGCAACCGGTATCGGGGTCAAATCAGGTGGTTTCACAAAACTGCGCAACTACTTTTTGACCGGCCTTGTCGTGACCGGGCCCATCGGCATCACGTTGTATCTGAGCTGGTCTCTCATACAACTCGTGGATGGTTGGGTGAAGCCGTTTATTCCTGAGGTCTATAATCCGGATACCTACCTGTCCATGGAAGTGCCGGGTGTTGGACTGATAGCCGCTCTCCTTGCTGTGACTGTTATCGGCTTTCTAACTGCGAATATCGCAGGGCGCAGCCTGGTTAGTCTTGGTGAAAACATCGTTGGGCGCATGCCATTGGTGCGCAACATTTATTCCGCATTAAAGCAGATCTTCGAGACGGTGTTTCAGGAAAATGGTCAAAGCTTCAAGAAGGCAGCTTTGATCGAGTATCCGCGTAAAGGGCTATGGGCAATCGTGTTTGTGGCGACGGACACCAAGGGGGAAGTGGCTGCCCGACTTGAGGATGAAGCCGAGACTGTTTCGGTGTTCCTTCCGACGACACCAAATCCGACTTCCGGTTTTCTGCTATTTGTACCGCGTTCTGAAGTTATTGAACTTTCCATGAGCGTGGAGGACGCTGCGAAGCTTGTGATTTCGGCTGGGCTGGTGAACCCGGAATACCCGAAAATTCTCAAAGAGAACGGTGAGGAAGTTGCTCAAAAGGCAGCGAAAGGTGGACGCGAACAGGCGCAGCCAACGGAAGCGGCCGAGTAGCTACCCAGCACGAAGCAGCTTGACTGCTTCGTCTCTCGAGAAGAGATAGAGCAGGTGACGCAGGGCATCGCCTCTGGGGGATTGGAGTGCAGGGTCCTTCGCAAGAATCAGTTTCGCGTCGTCCCGCGCCACTTCCATAAGGTCACCATGGGCTTCCACATTTGCGATCCTGAAACCTGGCATGCCGGATTGCCGCGTGCCGAGTAGCTCACCTTCTCCGCGCAGACGCAGGTCTTCTTCGGCAATTAGGAAGCCATCGTTGGTTTCGCGCAGGATGTTAAGCCGCGCTGCTGAGGTTTCTCCAAGGGGCGCCTTGTACAGGAGGAGGCAGGTGGAAGCTGCAGACCCGCGACCAACACGGCCGCGTAACTGGTGAAGCTGGGCCAGGCCAAAGCGCTCCGCATGCTCGATGACGATGATGGTGGCGTCGGGAACGTCCACGCCGACCTCAATGACAGTCGTTGCAACGAGAAGCCGGGTGCGACCTTCCTTGAAATCATCCATGGCCTGTTGTTTGTCATCGGCGCTTTGTCGACCGTGAACGAGTGAGACGACAGGGCCCAGCGCGCGCTGCAGGTCTTCAAACCGCTCCTGCGCTGCTGCAAGATCAATCTTCTCCGATTCTTCGACCAACGGGCACACCCAGTAAGCCTTTTCACCGCGATGAATGGCAGCGCGCAGCCGATCCACCACCTCACTGATCCGGTCAAGTGAAACACTGACCGTCTTGATGGGCTGGCGGCCTTTGGGCTTGTCGGTGAGACGAGACACTTCCATGTCGCCGAAATACGAAAGAACCAGCGTACGGGGAATTGGTGTGGCGGTCATCACCAGCACTTCGACATGGTCTCCCTTGGAAGACAGAGAGAGGCGCTGATGCACCCCGAAGCGGTGTTGTTCGTCTACTACTGCGATGCCAAGGTTCTTGAAGTTTACAGAACTCTGAAAAAGCGCATGGGTCCCGACAATAAGATCGATTTCACCGGCTTCCAGTGCTGCGTTGATCTCGCGTTTGGTCTTTGCTGTGTCTTTGCCGCTCATGACAGCAACACGTATGCCTGCAGCCTTGCAAAGCGGCTCCATGGAGGCGAAATGCTGACGGGCGAGAATATCCGTTGGTGCCATCATGGCCGCCTGTGCACCGCTTTCGATGACCTGTGCCATGGCCATCAGGCCGACAACGGTTTTGCCCGAGCCTACATCCCCTTGCAAAAGTCGAAGCATTCTTGCTGGAGCTTCCAGGTCCTCCGAGATCTCCTTGAGCGCTTCAACCTGACCATCAGTGAGTTGAAAAGGCAGTGCTGACAATATTTTTGAGCGCAGGGAGCCGTTGCCATGGCGCTCTGTACCGCCTTGTTGACGCATGGAATTGCGAACAAGGGCCAGAGCGAGTTGGTTGGCCAGATACTCGTCGTAGGCGAGGCGGCGGACTGCTTTGCTTTCCGCAACAAGGTCAGAGGCTTCCTCCGGATGGTGGACGGAAAGAAGCGCTTCTTGAAAAGATGGGAAACCCTGCTTGTCCATGAAGCTGGCGTCTTGCCACTCTGGCAGACTGGGGATCACCTTGACTGCCATCTGCATGGCTTTTGTGATCATGCGCCCGGAAAGGCCGGCTGTGAGCGGGTAAACGGGCTCGATAACAGGAAGGCTGGCGGCGTCTTCCTCTGTGACGATATAGTCCGGATGAACCATCTGGGCGCGGTCGTTGAACCACTCAACTTTTCCGGAGACGAGGCGCTGTTCCCCTATTGGTAGCACGCTTTCCAAATAGTCCCGGCGGGCGTGGAAGAACACCAGTTCAATAGAACCGGTTTCATCATGAGCGAAAATCTTGTAGGGCGCACGACTGTTCCTTGGCGGGGCTCGGTGCTGATCCACATGAAGGGTGAGGGTGACAATCATGCCTTCCGGGCTTCCTGCGATGCCTGGGCGCAGGCCGCGATCGATCATCGAGGTTGGAAGGTGGAACAAAAGATCGGCAATGCGCGCTTCACGCTCGGAATGGCCCACAAGCAAAGATGTCAGTGTCTTTGCCGTTTTGGGACCAATGCCCGGCAACTTGGTTACAGGAGCGAAGAGAGGATCAAGACGAGTTGGGCGCATTCAAAAAATCGGACTATAACGTGAACAGAGGCTTGATTGGTCGCATGTCTTCGCTATTTGTGCAACCGCAGATGAGAAAACACTGACAGATGTGTTTCCGCTCGTTATACACGGCTCTCTGATCCTTTGCGGCGGATTAATCCGCCGGCAGTCAAAAGTTGAGGCTCTCTCATGATCAACGACAATCAGCCCCCAAGTGATGCGCAGACCGCCAACCTTGATCCTCGCCGCAAGCGGATTTTGTTCCGTTGCTGGCATCGAGGGATGAAAGAGATGGACCTGTTGCTCGGCGGTTATGTACAGACCCATGTGGCGATCATGGCAGATGAAGAACTCGATGAGCTTGAAGAGTTGCTGCAGCTTAATGATCAGGATTTGTTCTCGTGGTTCATTGGGTCAAAACCCGTTCCCGAGGACCGGAACACGGAGCTGTTCCGCCGCATTCTCGCGTTTCACAACAAGTAAGAGCGATCAGTCGCCCATTTCATTTTGAGCCAAGGAAGTCTTGACGGTGTTTGAAAGCCTGCTCTCCGATCACGCCAATATCTTGCTGTCGTCTGTGCCAGATGGAGCGGAAGCCTATGTGCTCGCAAAGATGCTGGAAGAGACCAAGGAGGAGGGGCTCGTCCTCACCTATGTTGCGCGGGATGCGACCCGCATGTCTCAGGTGGCCGAAGCGCTGGCATTCTTTGCCCCTCATGTGAAAACACTGGAGCTTCCGGCATGGGACTGTTTGCCCTATGACCGCGTTTCGCCAAACAGTTCCATCGTAGCCCGACGGCTGACGACGCTCGGACTGCTGGCGCGCGGTGTGGAGGCCAAGGGTCAGACCGTGCTGCTGACCACCGTCAATGCTGCGTTGCAACGCCTTCCTGCCCGCGAGTGGGCTGCTGCTCAGGCTCTGACCCTTGTGCCGGGCAACCGGGTGCAGCTTGATTCCATAATCCAGTGGCTTGAGATCAACGGCTTCTCCCGCACGCCCACTGTGCGCGAGACGGGTGAGTATGCGGTGCGCGGTGGCATTGTGGATCTGTTCTCCCCAGGAGCTGAAGAGCCGGTACGTCTGGACTTCTTTGGTGACACGTTGGAATCTATCCGTTCCTTTGACACGGAGACCCAACGAACTCTCGCTCAGAAAAAGAGCCTAAACCTTGTGCCCATGAGCGAAGTGGTTCTGGAACCTGAGACCATTTCCCGTTTCCGCCGCAACTATGTCTCCACATTTGGCGCGGCAGACAGGGATGACGTGCTTTATCACACCATCAGTGAGGGGCGCCGCTATCCGGGAATGGAACACTGGCTTCCGCTGTTCCATGAACGTCTGGAAAGCCTGTTTGATTATGTGGGAGATGTGCCCATCGTTCTCGACAGTTCTGATGAGGACGTAGTCAAAGAGCGTTTGGAGCAGGTTAGCGAGCATCATGCCGCCCGCGATGAAGCGCTGGGCGGATCTGCCATTTCCAGCGGCGTACCTTATAAGCCTGTTGAGCCCAAACTGCTTTACTTTGGTCAGGATGAGTGGACCACCACGCTTAGTGATCGCGGCGTGGGGCGTTTGTCGCCCTTTGCAGCGCCTCCGGGTTCAGCGCTTTCAATTGATTTGCAGGGACGGCAGGGCCGAAGCTTTGCGGCGGAACGTGCGGCCGGAGATGTCAACATCTTCGAAGCGCTTGCCAAGCACGCTTCGGCTTTGCGCGGTGAGGGCAAAACGGTTGTTATTTCTTGCTGGAGTGAGGGCTCCCGCGAGCGTCTTGTACAGGTATTGGCGGATCACGGGCTTGATCGCACCGGGTATGCAGGCTCCATTGAAGAGTTGGAGAAGCTGCCAAAAGGCATGAGTGGCCTCATTGTGCTTGGGATCGAGCAAGGCTTCGAAATCGGCCCCTACGCCTTTATCGGTGAACAGGACATTCTCGGGGATCGGCTTGTTCGTCAGGGGCGCCGCCGCAAGAAAGCTTCCAACGCGCTGACGGAAGCGACCAGTCTTCATGAGGGGGATCTGGTCGTTCATGTGGAGCACGGTATTGGTCGCTTCATCGGCCTGAAGACCATTGAGGCTGTTGGGGCTCCGCACGACTGCCTTGAGCTTCAGTACGCTGGCGGCGACAAGCTTTATCTGCCCGTTGAGAACATCGAGCTTCTTACGCGATATGGTTCCGAGGATCAGGAAGCGCAGCTCGATAAGCTGGGTGGGGGAGCATGGCAAGCGCGCAAGGCGCGCATGAAGAAGCGCATTCTCGAGATCGCCGATGGATTGATCAAGACCGCAGCAGAGCGCGCGCTGAGGTCAGCGCCAGCACTCAACGTGCCGGATGGGGCCTATGACGAGTTCGTTGCCCGATTTGCCTATGACGAGACCGATGATCAGTTGAACGCAATTGATGCGGTGTTTGAGGATCTGGCATCGGGCCGCCCCATGGATCGATTGATTTGTGGCGATGTGGGCTTTGGTAAAACTGAGGTCGCGCTGCGTGCGGCGTTCCTTGCCGCCATGTCCGGTCGTCAGGTCGCAATTGTGGTTCCTACAACTTTGTTGGCACGCCAGCACTACAAGACGTTCTCTGAGCGTTTTCAGGGGCTACCACTCAATGTGCGTCAGGCATCACGGTTGGTTTCTTCAAAGGAGCTGAGCGAGACCAAAAAGGGCTTGAAGGACGGTTCTGTCGATATTGTTGTGGGGACACATGCTCTGCTGGGAAAGAGCGTGAGTTTCCGTGATCTGGGTCTGTTGATCATCGATGAAGAACAGCATTTTGGCGTAAAACACAAAGAGCGCCTTAAAGAGTTCAAATCGGATGTTCACGTCCTGACCCTCTCGGCCACTCCGATCCCGCGCACGCTTCAGCTGGCTCTGACCGGGGTGCGTGAGCTGTCCTTGATCGCAACGCCGCCGGTGGATCGTCTTGCGGTGCGCACCTTCATTTCGCCTTTTGATCCGATGGTGATCCGTGAATCTCTGCTGAGGGAGCACTATCGCGGCGGTCAGAGCTTCTATGTGTGTCCACGTCTTGCTGACCTCGCGGAGATACAGCAATTTCTGGAGCAGAATGTTCCTGAGGTGAAAGTTGCGGTGGCTCATGGTCAAATGGGCGCTGGGCCACTGGAAGACATCATGAACGCCTTTTATGAAGGTAAGTTCGATGTGCTGCTTTCAACGACAATTGTTGAATCCGGATTGGATATTCCGAACGCCAACACGCTGATCGTTCATCGGGCGGATATGTTCGGCCTTGGCCAGCTCTATCAGATCCGAGGGCGCGTAGGGCGGTCAAAGACACGTGCCTATGCGTTGTTTACCGTTCCAGCCAACAAGAAGCTCACAGTGACCGCGGAGCGTCGATTGCGCGTGCTGCAATCCCTTGAGAACCTGGGCGCAGGTTTCCAGCTGGCCAGTCATGATCTGGATATCCGCGGGGCGGGTAACCTGCTTGGCGAAGAGCAATCTGGCCACATCAAGGAGGTGGGGTTTGAGCTTTACCAGCAGATGCTGGAGGAGGCGGTTGCCCAGCTAAAATCTGGCGGTGAAGAGTTTGGTGAGGAGAAGTGGTCGCCGCAGATTACTGTCGGCACGCCTGTTCTCATCCCAGATACCTATGTGCCCGATCTGCAAGTGCGGCTTGATCTCTACCGCCGTCTTGCTGATGTGACGGAAGCAGATGAGATCGAAGGTTTTGCTGCGGAGATGATTGATCGCTTCGGCTCTATGCCGGTCGAGGTCAATCACCTCCTCAAGATTGTTTACATCAAGGGACTATGCCGCAAGGCGAACGTGGAAAAGATCGACGCGGGACCAAAGGGCGTTGTGATCTCCTTCCGCAATTCGGAGTTCCCAAACCCAGCCGGGCTTGTTTCCTATATTGCCGAGCAGGGCTTCTTGGCAAAAATCAAGCCGGACCAGAAGGTTGTGTTGACCAGAGACTGGCCGGGGCCGGAGGACAGGCTGAAGGGAACTGCGACCATATTAAACAAGCTGGTCAAGCTGTCAAAAGCTGCATGAGGAATATTCAGGCTCGCTTCTCACAAGCGGGCCTGATTTTTATAGCTTCACTCGAAAATCAGGGGATGCGGAAACTCTTGGTTAAGGCTATTTCGGCATAGTCTCAACCAGTGACCAATTTGTATTTTGTAGGTCGTTCCCTTGCTAGCAACTACTCGTCAACGCAGAGAATCCTCTCTCAAAAAGATGCTTGGCCCCGCTGTCGCTGTGGCCTTGCTCAGCTACTTCGGCTATCATGCATTCAACGGTGAGCTTGGTCTCGTCGGTAAAGCAGCCATTGAGAATCAGGTTGCTGAACTGGAAACCGAACTCGCGGCTCTAAAAGAAGAGCGTCTGGTCCTGCAACGTAGGGTCTTCCTGCTTATGCCGGACAGTCTGGATCCGGATATGGTCGATGAGCGCGCACGCGCCAGCTTGAACCTGGTGCATCCAAATGAAGTCGCAATCTTACGTCGATAGCCTCGTTTGGAGGTATATTAACTCATATCTGGTTATGTGTAGGTAGATAACCTGATGTTGGTTAATTGCAAATAATCCATATATGTCAATCCTGTAGCCGGTGAATTGTTCTAAATCGTCAGGCTTGGCGTGAGTGGTTCTCCGGAGTACTGTCCTTCCCATAATTAGCACACGTCACGAAAGACGAGGGTCATGGCTGGAACAGAAACCAAGTCTACCGGAGGTCGCTCAAGAGGCGCCTCTAAAGCCCGCGGGGCGATGAAAAATACGCCCGCTATCGCTGAGTTCTCCAAGGAAGAAGAGCTGAAGGCATACCGCGAGATGCTGCTTATCCGCCGCTTCGAAGAGAAGGCGGGTCAGCTGTACGGCATGGGTGTCATCGGTGGCTTCTGCCACCTCTACATCGGTCAGGAAGCCGTTGTAGTTGGCATGGAGATGTCCAAGGTACAGGGCGATCAGATGATCACCAGTTACCGCGATCACGGTCACATGCTCGCTTGCGGTATGGACCCAAATGGTGTGATGGCGGAACTCGCCGGCCGCCAGGGTGGTCTGTCCAAGGGTAAGGGCGGCTCCATGCACATGTTCTCCAAGGAAAAGGAATTCTACGGCGGCCACGGTATCGTTGGCGCTCAGGTTCCTCTTGGGACAGGTTTGGCGTTCACCAACAAGTACAAGGAAAATGGCAATGTTGCCTTGACCTTCTTTGGTGATGGCGCAGTGAACCAGGGGCAGGTCTATGAAGCTTTCAATATGGCGAAGCTCTGGAACCTGCCTGTGATCTATGTGATCGAAAACAACAAGTACGGCATGGGCACCAGTGTTGAGCGTGCCTCATCAACCACCGATCTGTCCCAGCGTGGCCAGTCCTTTGGTATTCCGGGTGTTCAGGTGGACGGCATGGATGTTCGTGCAGTGAAAGCTGCGACCGACTATGCCATGGAATGGTGCCGTGAAGGCAACGGTCCTTACATCCTCGAGATGATCACTTACCGCTACCGTGGTCACTCCATGTCTGACCCGGCCAAGTACCGCTCCAAGGACGAAGTTCAGAAGATGAAGTCCGAGCACGACCCAATCGAGCAGGTTCGTGCACGCCTTCTTGAAAAGAAGTGGGCGAGTGAAGACGAGCTCAAGGCGATCGACAAGGAAGTTCGCGGAATTGCGTCAGCAGCGGCTGACTTTGCGCAGAGCGACTCTGAGCCGGATGCATCTGAGCTTTACACGGACATTATCCTCTAAGGGTGGGAATACAAAGTTATGCCGATTGAAATTTTGATGCCGGCTCTTTCTCCAACCATGGAAGAGGGTAACCTCTCCAAGTGGGTCAAGAAAGAAGGCGATACCGTTTCGGCTGGCGATGTTATCGCTGAGATCGAAACCGACAAGGCAACCATGGAAGTGGAAGCCGTCGATGAGGGTGTTCTGGGCAAGATCCTGATCGAAGAAGGCGCTGAAGGCGTGAAGGTGAACACACCAATCGCCGTTCTTCTGGAAGAAGGCGAAGATGCTTCGGCCATCAACACCGCTGCAGCTGCTCCAGCAGCAGAGGCTGCGCCAGCCGCAGAAGCAGCACCAGCATCGCCTGCTGTTGTGACTTCTCCGGCACCTGCCGCAACGGGTGATGAGTACGTCAGCCCATGTGCGCCAATCAAGGTCGAAGTTGGTCAGGATCCTGAGATCCCAGCTGGCACCGAAATGCGTAGCACCACCGTTCGTGAAGCGCTTCGTGATGCGATGGCAGAAGAAATGCGTCGCAACGAGAACGTCTTCCTGATGGGTGAAGAGGTCGGTGAGTATCAGGGTGCCTACAAGATCTCTCAGGGTCTTCTGGATGAGTTCGGTGAAAAGCGCGTAATCGACACGCCAATTACCGAGCATGGCTTTACCGGCCTTGCCGTTGGTGCTGCTATGTCTGGTCTGAACCCAATCGTGGAGTTCATGACCTTCAACTTCGCCATGCAGGCCATCGACCAGATCATCAACTCTGCTGCCAAGACGCTCTACATGTCCGGCGGTCAGATGGGTGCTCCGATCGTATTCCGTGGTCCAAACGGCGCAGCTGCGCGCGTTGGTGCACAGCACTCTCAAGACTACGCCGCATGGTATGCAAGCATTCCGGGCATGAAGGTGATTCAGCCTTACACTGCGGCTGATGCCAAGGGCTTGTTGAAGGCTGCAATCCGCGACCCGAACCCAGTTGTGTTCCTTGAAAACGAGATCCTTTACGGTCAGCACTTTGATGTGCCTGTCATGGATGACTACGTGCTGCCAATCGGCCGTGCGAAAGTCGTTCGCGAAGGTACTGATGTGACGCTCGTTTCCTGGGGCATCGGCATGACCTACGCGTTGCCAGCTGCAGAAGAGCTTGCAAAGCAGGGTGTTTCTGCCGAGGTGATCGATCTGCGGTCTATCCGCCCACTGGATATCGACACTATCCTTGCTTCAGTTCGCAAGACTGGCCGTCTGGTAACGGTTGAGGAGGCATTCCCAATTGCTTCCGTTTCTTCGGAAATCGCATTCCAGACCCAGGAACAGGCTTTCGACTTCCTTGACGCCCCAGTACTTCGCGTGACTGGCAAGGATGTCCCAATGCCTTACGCTGCGAACCTTGAAAAGCTGGCTCTGCCAACTGCCAAGGAAGTAATCGACGCGGTGAAAGCCGTGACCTACACCGCATAAGGCGAGGGGCAACTCGATGTCTATCAAAATTCTGATGCCTGCGCTCTCTCCAACCATGGAAGAGGGTAACCTTGCCAAGTGGCTGGTTAAGGAAGGCGATTCAGTTTCTGCTGGCGATGTGATCGCGGAAATCGAAACTGACAAGGCAACAATGGAAGTCGAGAGCATCGACGAAGGTGTTGTTGGTAAAATCTTGGTACCGGAAGGTGCTGAAGGTGTGAAGGTAAACGAGCTGATCGCTGTTCTTCTCGAAGAAGGCGAAGATGCTTCTGCAGTAGATGCGGCAACCGACGCACCTGCTGCTGCACCGGCCGCTCCAGAAGCTCCGGCTGCCGAAGCGGCTACACCTGCTGCGCCGGCTGCACCAGCACCAACTCCAGCTGCTGCACCTGCTAAGCCTGAAGGGGAGCGCGTGTTCTCTTCTCCTTTGGCACGTCGTCTTGCAAAGCAGAACGGTCTGGATATCTCCAAGATCGCTGGTTCTGGTCCGCGCGGCCGCGTTGTGAAACGCGACATTGAAGCTGCGCTGGCATCTGGCACTGGTAAGGCAGAGGCGCCAGCCGCTGCCGATGCTGCGCCTAAGGCCGCCGAAGCACCAAAGGCTGCGGCACCTGCTGGTCAGTCTGATGAGCAGATCCTCAAGATGTTCGAGGAAGGTTCCTACGAGGTTGTCCCACACGACAACATGCGCAAGGTTATCGCCAAGCGCCTGACGGAATCCAAGCAAACCGTTCCGCATTTCTACCTGACTGTAGAAACTGAACTGGATGCGCTTCTGGCCCTTCGCGCTCAGCTGAACGCTTCTGCTCCGAAGGACAAAGACGGCAACCCGGCCTACAAGATCTCCGTAAATGATATGGTGATCAAGGCGCACGCGTTGGCGCTGCGCGCTGTACCGGGCGCAAATGCTTCCTGGACTGAAGGTGGCATGCTGTTGCACAAGAACGCTGACGTCGGCGTTGCGGTTTCCATCGATGGCGGTCTGATCACACCGATCATTCGCCGTGCTGATGAGAAGACACTGTCCACCATCTCCATCGAGATGAAGGACCTTGCAAAGCGTGCGCGTGATCGCAAGTTGGCACCAAACGAATTCCAAGGCGGTACGACTTCCGTATCGAACTTGGGCATGTTTGGTGTGAATGACTTCTCTGCAGTCATCAACCCACCTCATGCAACCATCCTTGCGGTTGGTGCGGGCATCAAGAAGCCTGTGGTGAAGGGTGATGAGATTGTTCCTGCAACAGTCATGTCCGTCACGTTGTCTACCGACCACCGCGCGGTTGATGGTGCACTGGGCGCTGAGCTGCTTCAGGCCTTCAAGGGCTTCATCGAAAATCCGATGAGCATGCTGGTCTAACGACTTCATGTAAGGCGGTTGGCTCAGGCCGCCGCCTTACCTGTTCTGGTGCGACGGTTATACGGAAGGCTGCTCCCAAGGGGCGCTGGAAGTTGCAGGTGAGGGTGCCGAATGGGAAGAGTGATTGACGGTTTTACGTTCTTTAATGAGCTTGATGTTCTCGAACTCAGGCTGGGAGAACTTTATGATGTTGTCGATCAGTTCATCCTTGTTGAGGCTACTCAAACTTTTACCGGAGGGGCCAAGGCTCTTTTTTACAGCGATAACAAGGAACGGTTCTCAGCATTTGCCGACAAAATCACCCACGTGATTGTCTCGGATATGCCCGAGGATGCGCCATCAGCCTGGACACGTGAGTATCATCAAAGGGATGCGATCGGTCGAGGGCTGCCGAATGGGGCACCTGACGATCTGATCCTTGTGTCTGATGTTGATGAGATCCCAAAGCCTGAAGCTCTGGAAGCTGCCAGGGCTGACAAGCGGTCCCAATATGGCCTGACCTGGTTTGGAACGGATATCTTTCGGTACCGTCTGAACTACAAAGATGATGTGAATGATCAGACGTCTTGCCCACGCATGATTGCGCGTCGGCATTTCAGAGGGGCTCAGAACCTTCGACGTGAGCGCGTGATTAGAAGTCGTTCGGCGCCGAAGTTCTTGGAGGGCCTCATGTGGCATGCTTCAGCACTGCGCAAGTACGGACGTCCGATGCACCGCATCATCCGACCATCTTCGAGTTGGCACTTCAGCTATCTTGGAAACATGGACAAGGTTTTGACCAAAGTTGCCGCCTATTCGCACACGGAACACATGAATGACGCGTATCTGGGCCGAGCGGAACGCACGCTGAAACGCCTTGATACGGGAGATGGAGGCTCCAAGCTGATCGACAAGAACAGCCCGGAACTTCCCCGATACTTTCGAGAGAACTTTGACCGGTTCTCTGACCTTTATGTCGAGCCTCAGCTAAAAGAGGCGGCAACAACGAGGATTGATCGATGAGTGGCACTGCCTATGACGTCATCATTATCGGCTCTGGGCCCGGTGGCTACACCACGGCTATTCGCGCAGCTCAGCTTGGGCTGAAGACCGCGATCGTTGAGCGCGAGCACATGGGTGGCATCTGCCTGAATTGGGGCTGCATTCCAACCAAGGCGCTTCTGCGTTCCGCAGAGATTTACCACTACATGCAGCATGCCAAGGACTATGGACTGTCTGCCGACAACATCAGTTTTGACCCGACTGCAGTAGTCAAGCGCTCACGCGGCGTTTCCGGCCAGCTTAACGGTGGTATCGGGTTCTTGATGAAGAAGAACAAGGTCGACATCATCTGGGGTGAAGCCAAGCTTTCAAAGCCGGGCGAGATCGTCGTTGGTGCACCAAGCCGCGCGGCTTACGAGCCGCAACACCCAACGCCAAAGGGCGTGAAGGGGCATGGCACCTACACCGCAAAGCACATCATTGTTGCAACAGGTGCACGTCCTCGCGTGATCCCAGGTCTTGAGCCTGACAAGGAGAACATCTGGACCTACTTCGAGGCCATGGTTCCGCCTAAGATGCCAAAGTCTCTCGTTGTGATGGGTTCTGGCGCAATCGGCATCGAGTTCGCTTCGTTCTACCGCACCATGGGTGCGGATGTGACCGTAGTTGAGATGATGAGCCAGATCATGCCGGTGGAAGACCCGGAAATCTCTGCTCTTGCCAAGAAGAACATGGAAAAGCAGGGCATCAAGTTTGTGCTTGAAGCCAAGGTTTCCAAGGTCGAGAAGGGCAATGGTCAGATTACGGCAACGGTTGAGACCAAGGACGGCAAGACACAGCAGATCACAGCTGAAAAGCTGATTTCTGCGGTTGGCGTTGTTGGCAACATTGAGAGCCTTGGTCTTGAGGAAGTTGGCGTCAAGACCGAACGTGGCTGTGTGGTAATCGACGGTTATGGCCGCACAAACGTGCCGGGCATCTATGCGATCGGCGACGTTGCAGGCCCTCCAATGCTGGCGCACAAGGCAGAGCACGAAGGTGTGATCTGCATCGAGAACATCGCCGGTCTGCATGTTCATCCAATGGACAAGGGGCAGATCCCGGGCTGTACCTACTGTAATCCTCAGGTGGCTTCGGTCGGTCTTACCGAGCCTAAAGCCAAGGAAGCAGGTTATGAGGTCAAGGTTGGTCGCTTCCCATTCATGGGGAACGGCAAGGCGATTGCTCTTGGTGAGCCAGAAGGCCTCGTAAAGACGATCTTCGACGCAAAGACCGGTCAGCTTCTGGGTGCCCACATGGTTGGTGCTGAGGTAACCGAGCTCATTCAGGGCTTTGTTGTTGCCATGGGTCTTGAGACCACTGAAGAAGACCTGATGCACACCGTGTTCCCGCATCCAACACTCTCTGAAATGATGAAGGAAAGTGTTCTTGATGCGTACGGACGTGCGTTGAACATGTAAGTTGTGATGCCCACCTGTTGTTTGCAGCGGGTGGGCATGACGTTGCTTGGACGTTCATCAATGGCGTGTACTTCGGTGAATGGCTCAAGCGAGGTACTCATTGATCTGGCGAATTGAACCGCCAAATGAGGTTCTGCCGTGTTCCGGCGGGTCGGTTTGTGATCGACAGGCCGCATAAAGTGGTGGTGCCGGGTCCGCTCATCAAATGCTATGTGTTTGGGCGAGTTGAGCTACGGAGAATGTAAATGGGTATCTTTCTTTGGATTATTGTCGGTCTTATTGCTGGGTTTATTGCGCATCGGGTTTTCGACAGTCGCGGCGGTATGATCGGTAGCCTGGTTCTTGGTCTAGTTGGAGCCCTTGTTGGAGGGTATCTGGCAAATATCTTGAATCTTAATGTAACTGGCGGGTTTATTGATCAGCTGATCATAGCTACCTGCGGGGCTGTTCTCTTGTTGTTTTTGAAGCGCAAGGTGTTTTAGGTCCCTGTTTCCCGGCCGGTTTGTAAATTGCATAGGGTGTTCGGAGAGAAGGGGCCTTGACCTTTCGCTCTGAAAGCAGCATGTGAGTGCCATGGTCACCATCGTAGATACACTGAATAAGCCAAACGCAAAGCCAGCGACACCAGCTGCAGTAAATGCAGAGATCGCAGGTGAGAAGGACGCGCGTCCACGCCACCCGGAAAAGGCACACCGCCCGGACAACCCGGTGCAGCGCAAGCCCAAGTGGATCCGTGTGAAAGCGCCCACATCCCCTGTCTATCGGGAAACGCATGAGCTTGTTCGCGAAAAAAAGCTCGTTACCGTTTGTGAAGAGGCTGGCTGCCCCAACATTGGTGAGTGCTGGTCAAAGAAGCACGCAAGTTTCATGATCCTTGGCGATACGTGCACCCGTGCTTGTGCGTTTTGTAACGTGCGTACCGGTATGCCGGGCGCTGTTGATGAAACCGAACCTCAGCATATCGCCGAAGCGGTTCAGACCATGGGTTTGGAACATGTTGTGATCACTTCAGTGGACCGCGATGACCTTGATGATGGTGGTGCCACGCACTTTGCCAATGTGATCAAGGCTATCCGCGAGGTATCTCCAAACACGACCATCGAAGTGCTGACACCTGACTTCCTGCGCAAGGATGGGGCACTGGAAATCGTTGTGAACGCAAAGCCAGACGTGTTTAACCACAATCTGGAAACTGTGCCTTCCAACTATTTGAAAGTTCGTCCGGGCGCGCGCTACTTCCACTCCATCCGTCTGTTGCAACGGGTGAAGGAGATCGATCCGAACATGTTTACCAAGTCGGGTATCATGGTCGGTCTTGGGGAAGAGCGGAACGAAGTTCTGCAGCTCATGGACGATCTTCGCAGCGCTGATGTTGATTTTCTTACTGTTGGTCAGTATCTGCAGCCAACCAAGAAGCACCATCCAGTCATGAAATTCGTGACGCCGGAAGAGTTCAAGGCGTATGAGCGCATTGCTTACTCAAAGGGCTTCCTGAAAGTCTCTGCAAGCCCACTTACCAGGTCATCGCACCATGCTGGCGAAGACTTTGAAGACCTGAAGAAGGCGCGCGCAGCCAAGCTGGGGAACTGAGTCCTCAGCAAGAGTTGAAGACGGCCACGCCTTGCGCGTGGCCTTTTTGTATTTACATTTTTTCATGTAACTAGTCGCATCATGGCATGTGGACAGTGCGAACTGATGATCGGCCACGTGTTGGCAGTCAGGCTTTCCTGAAGTATGTCAGGGCGCAGAATGCGAACGGAAGAAGGCTTCGGTAGACGATTATGCCGTCATTCAAGACAGTACACCGTGTTCAACATACAGCAGAGGATATGTTCCATCTCGTTGCTGATATTGAACAGTACCCGCGATTTGTTCCGCTTTGTCAGAACCTTGTGGTCCGTGGACGACGCCCTTTGGAGGCGGAACGGGAAGTGCTGATCGCCGATATGACGGTGGCTTACAAGGTGGTGAAGGAGACTTTCACCAGCCGAGTTACTCTTGATCCGTCGAATCTGGAGATTCTCGTTGAGTACCTTGACGGGCCCTTCAAGCATCTTGAGAACCGTTGGAACTTCCTATCTCCAGAAGATCACCTCTGCGATATCTCGTTCTACATTGACTATGAGTTCAAGAGCCGAACGCTCGGGGCTTTGATGGGAACGATGTTTGATCGTGCTTTTCGAAAGTTCTCTGAAGCCTTCGAAGCACGGGCAGATGAGGTTTATGGCGCTGCTGCCTGAGGTGTGTCCTCCCGCTCTATACAGAGCGGAAAGCGTCAGGGCCTTGCATCATATGGTTGCGTTGGCAGAAGGGGGCTTTCTTCTTCCTTCTTCGAGCCAAGGCTGCGATCGTTGAACGTTTTTCGAATGGCCTCAAACCGGTTCTTACGATCGGTTGTTATGTTCCGGGCGTTGAGCATGGCGTCTTCCAAGGAAACATAAACGCCGACTTGACGCAGGCTGACATGCTCAGTTGGATTGTCGCACAGGATATCCCAGCGTCCATTCTTGTGACCCTCCAACGTGACCTGCCGACCAGATTGCTCTTCCCATTTCGACCAGACCACTGTGTAGGGGCGCAGCCAGAAGTTCGAGCCGCAGATCTTGACACGCTTGTGGCCATCCTTTGCCACGCTGAACATCTTGTGGCTGCCGACAAACTCACCTTCATTATCTCGTGAAATCATATAGACCTCCGAAGCAAGGCCGGAGGTCGAAAACAGTGCGCCGAACAGAGCAAGGGCGAAAAGACGCTTCATAAAATATCCAGTAAAATATTCGGTAGTATTTACACTGGATGAAGCATAGGCATGCTGTGTTTTGAAAGGGTTAAGATTGCTCTGCGGCGATCTTTAGCAGTTTTATGGCCGTGGCTACTGATTTGTGTCGGATAACTTCGCGGCCAAGGTCGCCGAAGCGAGCTTCTTCATGGTGCTCGAAGCCACTGCTAGCCTTTACGGCAAAATGCACAAGGCCGACTGGCTTGTCGGGTGAGCCGCCGCCAGGGCCCGCGATGCCAGTAATGGAAACAGCGATCTGGGCACGGGCACGGCCGAGGGCGCCATGAGCCATGGCGAGAGCCACCTGTTTGCTTACAGCGCCGTGTTCCTCAAGAAGGGGCAGGGGGACGCCGATCATTTCATTTTTTGCTTCGTTGGAATAAGTGACAAAGCCTCTGTCGACCACGGCTGAAGAGCCCGCGATTTCCGTAAGCAGTCCGGCCACGAGGCCGCCCGTGCATGATTCTGCTGTAGCGATCATCAGAGACTTTTCGGCGCATAGTGCAATGAGTTGTTCTGCCTGCGGCCGCAATGAAACAAGGTCTGTCATTTGAACCCTACCAATCTTCGTTGCCTGGGAGGCGGATAGTGGCGGTCGCCATGGATGCTATGCCTTCTTCTCGCCCAGTAAAGCCGAGTTTTTCGGAGGTGGTTGCTTTTACGGCTACCCGTTCGATTGGCAGCTCGCAGATCTCTGAGATGCGAGCGCGCATTGCATCGCGATACGGCCCTATCTTGGGGCTTTCGCAAATGATCGTGCAGTCAAGATGCGCGATGCGTCCCCCGCGCTCTGTAACCTTGTCGACGGCATACTTAAGAAACTGGTCTGATGCTGCGCCCTTCCACTGCGGATCAGAAGGGGGGAAGTGAGATCCGATATCGCCATCTGCCAATGCACCAAAGATGGCGTCGGTTATGGCATGAAGAGCCACATCCGCATCCGAATGCCCCTTGAGCTTCATCGTGTGCGGGATGGAGATGCCGCCAAGGATCACAGCGTCCCCCTTTTCAAAGGCATGAACGTCGTAGCCCGAGCCGACACGAATATCCGAGAGCATGAGAGTGTTCTCCATTGCCACCTTCTGACGTGCAAGTTCCATATCACGAGGGGTTGTGAGTTTCACGTTGGCGCTATCACCCTCAACGATCAGGACCGGTATGCCGACATGCTCCATGAGGGCGGTGTCGTCGGTAAAGTCGTTGCGGTTTTCTGCGTTTACCTGTCGATGAGCCCCTGATATTGCATCAAAGTCGAACCCTTGCGGCGTCTGTGCGCTCCAGATGCGTGTGCGATCAATGGTGCCCGCAATGGTTCCATCATCGCCTCTGCTTTTGAGAGTGTCGCTGACTTTTGTTGAGGGCAGGACGGCTTTACTGCCATTTTTGAGCTGATTGACTACCCTATTAATGACGTCCTGAGTGATAAAGGGACGGACCCCGTCATGAATGAGGACAAAGTCAGGGGAAAGCTCCGCCAACGCGGCGAGGCCGAGACGAACGGATTCTTGGCGCTCCCTCCCGCCTACAACAGGGGGAAGAAGCTTGTGGCTCTCCAAAGACAGGGTGGCCTTTTCATAAAGGTCAAAGTCATCTGCATGAATAACGCAGAGAACCCGGGAAACGTGCTCGTTGTCGATGAACTTTTGACAAGTGCGTTGCAAAACCGACTGCCCGGCTAAATCCCGATATTGCTTGGGACTGGAGTCAGTATCGGTCAACATGCGGGAGCCACGGCCTGCGGCCACAACCAGCGCGACAATCTGCGGTTCTTGGGTCAAGAGCTGTCTTCGTCCTTTGTCTGTTGCAGGCATGCCATGCAGGGCCTTCATGCGCCAGTGGCCGCTTGTTCTTGGTGTTTTATTGGCTTATTCGGAGCGCTTGCTCAATACGCTGAGTGAGTATGAAGTGGAAATCGTCTGCTTGATTATTAAGAGTGATTACATTATAGGCAAATAATGCAATGCATACGGAATGTGCAGAATCTTTCGGCGCTCAGAAAACAACCATGACACTCATCGGCACGATCCCTCTTAGAAACAGGTGCGTTCTAGCGCCGATGTCAGGTGTGACTGACTTGCCGTTTCGCCAGCTTGCCTGGCGTTTTGGCGCCGGCCTCGTGGTGAGCGAGATGGTAGCCAGCGAGGCGTTGGTAACAGGGCACCCGGAATCCTTGATGCGCGCAGAAGGGGAAGGGATTTCTCCGCACGTCATTCAGCTTGCAGGCCGAGAGGCGCATTGGATGGGTGAGGGCGCGCGGTTGGCTGAAGCAGCTGGTGCTGACATCATCGACATCAACATGGGATGCCCTGCCAAAAAAGTGACAAGCGGTTACTCTGGTTCAGCGCTCATGAAAGATCTTGACCATGCTTTGACATTGGTCGAGGCCACAATAGCTGCCGTGAAGGTGCCCGTTACCTTGAAGATGCGGCTTGGCTGGGATGAGAATTCCATTAATGCGCCTGAACTTGCGCGCCGTGCAGTGGATGCCGGTGTGCAGATGATTACGGTGCATGGGCGTACGCGCAGCCAGTTCTATAAGGGCAAAGCCGACTGGGAAGCGATTGCCATGGTGCGCGAGGTCGTTGATGTGCCTCTGGTCGCCAACGGCGATTGTTGCAGTTTTGATGATGCGACCGAGATGCTGCAAAAGTCAGGCGCGGACATGGTGATGGTGGGTCGCGGTGCTTATGGGCGGCCATGGTTATCCGGGCATGTTGGGCACTTCCTTGAATCTGGGGAGCGGCTTGAAGCGCCAAAGGGCAAGGATCTGGCAGATTTGGTTGTAGAGCACTACGACGCCATGCTGGATCATTATCCGGGCGATATCGGGCTTCGATCAGCGCGTAAGCATATTGGCTGGTACATTGAGGCCAATCTTGAAAAGGCACAGGTGTCGGGTGCTGTCATGAAGCAGCTAATGACGTCGCAAGATCCGGATTGGGTTCGGATGACTCTTCACCAACTTTTTTCCGACAATACAAACTATGTGCGGAGTGCTGCATAATGAATGACGTTTCTCGGGCAGCTGGTGCAAAGGGGCTCGGCACCACAGGGCAGCAGGTTCTGGATTCACTGCCGCACCCCGTGGTGGTTGTCGGAGAAGACGAAAAAATAAGCCGGGCAAATGCCGCCGCGGAGGCTTTCTTTCAAGCAAGCCTCGCAGTCCTGCAGCGTCATGACCTTTCTTACTTCGTACCGTTTGGCAGCCCGCTCTTGAGCTTGATTGCTCAGGTACGCGAGCGCGGGGCGCCGGTAAATGAGTACAAGGTTGATATCGGCTCGCCTCGCATTGGGTCGGAAAAACTTGTCGACATTCACGCTTCGCCTTTAAGCGATCAGCCAGGGTCGGTTGTGCTGCTCTTTCAGGAGCGCACGATGGCTGAGAAATTGGACAAGCAGCTCACCTCTCGAGGTGCTGCGCGCACTGTTACTGGCCTTGCGGCCATGTTGGCACATGAAATCAAGAACCCGCTTTCGGGCATTCGTGGTGCAGCACAACTCCTGGAAAGTTCGGCGGACGAGAATGACCGGGCTCTTACGCGCCTCATCATGGAGGAGACCGATCGGATCGT
Organism: Pseudovibrio exalbescens; assembly: GCF_028737195.1. Lineage (GTDB taxonomy): Bacteria > Pseudomonadota > Alphaproteobacteria > Rhizobiales > Stappiaceae > Pseudovibrio > Pseudovibrio zosterae. Next base: position 441,162 of record NZ_JAQZAJ010000001.1, read on the forward strand.
GAAACTGGTGGATCGTATGGAAGTGTTTTCCGATGAGCGGCCGATTGATCGCGAGCCAGTCAACATCCACGTGGTTCTGGATCGGGTGAAGCAGGTTGCGGAGAACGGCTTTGCCAAAGACATTCGGATTGTCGAAAAGTATGACCCTTCATTGCCGCCGGTTTATGCCAACAAAGATCAACTCATTCAGGTGTTCCTGAACTTAGTCAAGAATGCAGGTGAGGCGCTATCGGCTTCTTCGGATGCGGAGATTACAATAACAACAGCTTTCAGACCTGGTGTTCGCCTCTCTGTCCCGGGCGCGCGGGAGCGTGTCAGCCTGCCACTTGAGTTCTGCGTCAAGGACAACGGACCGGGCGTACCACAGGACCTTTTACCTCATCTCTTTGAGCCTTTCATTACGACAAAAACAAACGGATCGGGGCTTGGCTTGGCGCTGGTTGCGAAAATTGTAGGAGACCATGGTGGTGTCATCGAGTGTGACAGTACCGGGCGGGGAACAACGTTTCGCATTCTCATGCCGGCCTTTTCAGCTTCAGATGCCGTTACAGAGGAATAGGAATAATCAGCGATGCCAAGCGGGACTATTCTTGTCGCCGATGATGATGCGGCGATCCGCACCGTTTTGAATCAAGCGCTCTCCCGTGCCGGTTACACGGTACGCCTCACATCCAATGCCACGACCTTGTGGCGATGGGTGAGTTCTGGAGAGGGGGATCTGGTTATCTCGGATGTGGTGATGCCGGACGAAAACGCGTTCGATGTGTTGCCACGTATTCGAAAGCTGCGTCCGGAATTGCCTGTGATCATTATGAGTGCCCAGAATACATTCATGACCGCAATAAAGGCCTCAGAGCAGGGCGCCTACGAATATTTGCCAAAGCCCTTTGACCTCAAGGAGCTCACAAACATCGTTGGGCGTGCCTTGGCAGAGCCCAAGTCCCGCCGGGTGCCCGCGGGAGAAGAGGGGCAGGACAACATTCCTCTGGTGGGGCGTTCTCCTGCAATGCAGGAGATTTACCGCGTTCTGGCGCGGCTTATGCAGACCGACCTCACCGTGATGATCAATGGTGAAAGTGGTACGGGTAAGGAACTTGTAGCCCGAGCGCTGCATGATTATGGCAAGCGCCGAAATGGACCCTTTGTCGCTGTGAATATGGCGGCCATTCCGCGGGATTTGATCGAGTCCGAACTGTTTGGGCACGAGAAAGGCGCGTTCACAGGGGCTCAGGCGCGTTCGTCCGGGCGGTTTGAACAAGCTGACGGCGGTACGCTGTTTCTGGACGAAATTGGCGACATGCCAATGGAAGCGCAAACGCGTTTGCTCCGTGTGCTTCAGCAAGGTGAATACACCACCGTTGGGGGGCGTACCCCCATCAAGACGGATGTGCGCATCATTGCCGCCACCAACAAGGATTTGCAGCACTTGATTGCGCAGGGGCTGTTTCGCGAGGACTTGTACTTCCGCTTGAACGTGGTCCCAATCCGCTTGCCACCTCTCAGAGAGCGTACCGAAGATATCCCTGATCTGGTGCGCCATTTCTTCTCTTTTGCGCAAAAGGAAGGGCTCCCATCCAAGCAAATCGAGTTGAATGCACTGGAAAAATTGCGCCGCTATCGCTGGCCTGGCAACGTGCGTGAGCTGGAGAATCTGGTTCGCCGTTTGGCCGCCTTGTACCCACAAGACGTTATCACCTCCAGTCTGATCGATCTGGAGTTGAGCCAGCCAGCCATGGCGCAGTCCAGTGACGAGAGTGCTGCCGACAAAGACCTGAGCAGCGCGGTCGAGAGATTTATGGGAGAATACTTCGGCAGCTTCGGTGATGATCTGCCACCTCCAGGCCTCTATCATCGTATCCTGCGAGAAGTTGAGTATCCGCTTATCTCAGCGACCTTGGCAGCCACCCGAGGCAACCAAATCAAGGCCGCAGAACTCTTGGGCGTGAATCGAAACACCTTGCGCAAGAAAATTCGTGATCTCGATGTTCAGGTTATCAGGACATCCAGATAAGGCCCTGATCTCGTTGGGAGAGCTAGACAATTTCTTGATGAGGCCGCTTTCTGAGCTTTGGTAGCGGCCTTCTTTTCCCCAGTGTCATCCGCATGAATAACCGGGTGTCGCGCATCGGCAACATGTGTGCTAATGATGCAACTGTATTTCGTAGTTTTTAGGTATCCCACGACACGTTGCGCATGATTTTCAAAGCAAACCAACAAAAAACCGAACGTAAATCTGGTTTGATGGGGCACCGAGCACGCTTGGCTGGGTTGCTCGTGGTCATTGTTTCTCTTTTGTCGATTGGGATCTCCTTCACAGTCCTTATGGGACTGACCCCGATCGTCCCCAATGCAAATGTTGTCTATGCCGCGCTTGTGTTGAACAGCGTGCTGGTGGCTTTGCTTGTCGGCCTGATCATGTGGGAGTTTTTCAAGCTCCTTAAAGCGCGCCGGCGTGGGCGCGCTGCAGCTCGGCTTCATGTGCGCATCGTCACGATGTTTTCTCTCGTGGCAGCCATTCCTGCAATTCTCGTGGCAGTTGTTGCGACAATCACGCTTGATCAGGGGCTGGATCGATGGTTCGAGCAGAGGACGCGTCAGATCATCGGCAATGCTCAGTCCGTTGCCGCGGCATACGTTCAAGAGCATGGCAATGTACTCCGCAGTACGTTGATCGCGATGGTCAATGATGTGGATCTCAACCGAAACGCTTACCACTACGAGCCGTCTCGTTTTGACCGCTTTTTCGAGACCCAGACATGGGTGCGCGGGTTGCTCGCCGCCTATATTTTAGAGCGCGACGGGACAGTGGTTACGCGGGTGTTGCGCGATCCGGATGTCGAGCCCTTGCTGCCTCCAGAAATTGCCATGGAACAAGCGCAGGCGGGCGCTCCCGTTTTGATTGCGCCTGGTGTTTCGAACCTTGTTGGCGGCGTCATGAAACTCACCGCCTATGACGATCTCTATCTATATGTGACAAGAGCGCTCGACCCGCGTGTGGTTGAATACCAGCGTCTGGCAGAGGCGGGGATCAACGAGTACGCCGAGCTTGAGGCGCGCCGGTTCGGGGTGCAGCTTGCCTTTGCTCTGGTTTACGTTGGGGTGGCGCTTGTCTTGCTGTTGTCTTCCATCTGGGTGGGCTTTGGCTTTGCCAACAACCTCGTAAAGCCGATCCGAAATCTGATTGGCGCGGCGGATCAGGTTTCGCAGGGCAATTACCTTGTTGAAGTTGAAACCGACAAGGCAGCTGGTGACCTGTCAAACCTTGGCACCACGTTCAACAACATGACCTCGCAGCTGCGCGGACAGCGCGCCGCACTGCTGGCCGCAAATGATCAGATTGACAAGCGCCGCAGGTTTACCGAAGCGGTGCTTTCTGGCGTTTCTTCTGGCGTCATCGGTATTGATGATGAAGGCCACATTACCCTGATCAACCGTTCAGCCTTGAATCTCTTGGATCAAGATGAGAACGAGTTGCTTGAAAGGCCGATTGCAGAAGCGGTGATTGAACTCAATGATGCCGTGGAAGAGGCTCTCAATGGCCGCGGGGATCATCGTAAATACGCTCAGGTTTCGCTGGTTCGAAATGGCCGAGAGCGAACTGTCAATGTTCGCGTGACAACGGAAGAAGCAACCCGGTCTGAGCACGGTTTTGTTGTGACACTTGATGACATCACAGACCTTGTGGCCGCGCAGCGCAATTCGGCTTGGGCAGATGTGGCTCGTCGTATCGCGCACGAGATCAAGAACCCGCTGACACCGATTCAGCTTTCGGCAGAACGTATTCGCCGCCGCTACGGCAAACGCATCAGTGAAGACGACCGGCAGGTCTTTGACCAATGCGTGGACACCATCGTCCGTCAGGTGGGAGACATTGGCCGCATGGTCGATGAGTTTTCTTCGTTCGCCCGCATGCCGAAGCCGAAGATAGAGCAGGGCGATCTTCGCGCTATGGTGCGCGAAACAGCCTTCATGCTTTCCGTCTCGAACTCCGAAATGCAGATCAAGACAGAGTTGCCAGAAGAGCCGGTGCTCGCTCAGTTTGATAGCCGCTTGGTCGGGCAGGCCGTTGGAAATGTGATCAAGAACGCGACCGAAGCTGTCGAAGCGTTTCTTGAACAGACTGACACCGAGGAGAAGGGCGAGATCCGTGTCCGCCTTTATGAGCAAGGCGACAACCGCGTGATTGAGGTGATCGACAACGGAATCGGTCTGCCTTCGGAACAGCGCACCAGATTGCTTGAGCCATACATGACAACCCGAGAAAAAGGGACTGGTCTGGGCCTCGCGATTGTACGAAAAATTATGGAAGATCATGGCGGGGGGATCGAGCTGCTTGATGCGCCTGCCGTTAGCCGAGGGGGGCATGGGGCTATGGTCCGATTGACACTAGCTGCATCTCTCAACCCATCCAGTGAATCCAATCGGACAGAAGAAGTGGTGGATACAAGCCATGGCAAGTGACATTCTTATTGTGGACGATGAAGCCGATATCCGTGACCTTATCGCGGGTATCCTAGATGATGACGGCTATTCAGCACGCACTGCTGGCGACAGCGATAGCGCGTTGGAGGCCATTGCCGAAAGGCGCCCGTCGCTCGTCATTCTTGACATATGGCTTCAAGGAAGCCGCCTGGACGGATTGGAGTTGCTTGATATCATCAAGCAGCAAAACCCTGATCTGCCGGTGGTCATCATCTCCGGTCATGGCAACATCGAAACAGCCGTATCGGCAATCAAGCGCGGCGCTTACGACTACATCGAAAAGCCTTTCAAGGCGGATCGACTGGTGCTGATCGTTGAACGCGCCCTTGAGGCTTCGAGCCTGAAGCGTGAGATCAAGGAGCTGAAGCAGCGCAGTGCGGATGCCGCTCAGCTCGTCGGCTCTTCGGCGGCCATGAACAGTCTGCGCAACACCATTGAACGCATTGCGATGACAAACAGCCGCGTCCTTATCAACGGCCCGTCCGGGGCAGGTAAGGAGTTGGTAGCACGGACCATTCACGAATCCTCTTCCCGCTCTAAGGCCCCGTTTGTGGTGATGAGTGCTGCTAACATCACACCAGAGCGCATGGAGGAAGAGCTGTTCGGGATTGAGGAGACCGACAGCCAGCCACGAAAAGTTGGCGCACTGGAGGAGGCGCACGGTGGAACGCTCTATCTCGATGAGATCAGCGATATGCCGCGCGAAACTCAGAACAAGATCCTGCGCGTTCTTGTCGACCAGAATTTTTCTCGTGTCGGTGGATCTTCCAAAGTGAAGGTTGATGTTCGTATTTTGTCTTCAAGTGCGAGCAACCTGGAAAGCGAGGTCGCGGAAGGACGGTTCCGAGAAGATCTTTATCATCGCCTCGGTGTTGTGCCGATCCGTGTGCCGGCACTGGAAGAGCGCCGCGAGGACATCCCGCAGCTCATCCATTATTTCATGCAGCAGATCTCTAATTCCACTGGCTTGCCGATGCGCCGAATTGGGGAAGACGCTATGGCGGTTTTGCAAACCCATGACTGGCCTGGCAACATCCGGCAGTTGCGGAACAACGTGGAACGCCTGATGATCTTGACCCGCGGAGAACCGGATGCAGTGATCACGGCCGACCTTCTGCCCTCTGAGGTGGCGTCAACACTGCCAAGTATGCCGGGTGCTGGTGGCAACACAGAGCTGATGTCCTTGCCATTGCGAGAGGCCAGAGAGCAGTTTGAGCGCGAATATCTCAAGGCGCAGGTCAGCCGTTTTGGGGGCAATATTTCGCGGACTGCGGAATATGTTGGCATGGAGCGTTCAGCGCTACACAGAAAGCTGAAATCGCTCGGACTTTCATGATAGGGTCGCGAGCAATGACTCGCGAATTGTAGGACAAAGCAATGAAAGTCGTGATTTGCGGTGCCGGGCAGGTTGGCTACGGCATCGCCGAAAAATTGGCTTCTGAGCAGAACGATGTATCCGTTATCGATACATCGCCTCAGCTGGTGAATGTTATTCGCGATACTCTGGATGTGCGGGGTTTTGTGGGCCACGGTGCGCATCCGGATGTGCTTGCGCAGGCAGGTGCGGCGGACGCGGACATGATCATCGCCGTTACGCTCTACGACGAGGTCAACATGGTGGCCTGTCAGGTCGCGCACTCCTTGTTCAACGTGCCGACCAAAGTCTCTCGCGTGCGTGCTCAAAGTTATCTGGAAAGCCGGTATAGCGACCTGTTCTCCAGAGAGAACATGCCGATCGACGTTATCATTTCGCCGGAAATCGAAGTGGGAGAGATGGTGCTGCGGCGCTTGTCGCTGCCTGGTGCCATGGAAACGGTTCGGTTTGCCGATGACCGTGTTGTGGTCGTCGGCATCGATTGTCAAGCAGACTGCCCGGTGGTTGATACACCGCTGAGGCAGCTGACAGACCTGTTCCCAGATCTCAAATCGACCGTGGTTGGTATCTTCCGTGACGGTCAGATTTTTGTTCCGCACAGCAGTGATATGATGCGCGAAGGGGACCTGGTCTATGTATGTTGTGAGCGCGAACAAGTGCGCAGAACGCTTGGTATTTTCGGTCACGAAGAGCCAGAGGCCAGCCGCGTCATCATTGCTGGTGGTGGCAATATCGGTTCCTACGTAGCCCGCCGTCTCGAAAGCCGCCAGGTCAGAACCAAGGTGAAAATCATTGAGCAGTCCCGCGAGCGCGCGATGAGTATTGCCGATGAGCTGCGCCGGACGGTTGTTCTGCACGGCAGTGCTTTGGACCAGGTGCTGCTTCAGGAGGCGGATGTAGAAGATGCGGACATGATGGTTGCCTTGACCAACGAGGATGAGGTCAACATCTTGTCGTGCGTTATGGCCAAGAAGCTGGGCTGTGAGCGCAACTTAACGCTTTTGAACAACTCCAGCTATCCGGCATTTGCGCATGCGTTGGGCATCGATACCTTCGTTAATCCACGTCAAGTGACGATCTCGAAGATCTTGCAGCACGTGCGTCGTGGCCGTATCCGCTCTGTTCACTCGCTGCAAAATGGTGTTGCTGAGGTTATTGAGGCAGAAGCTCTGGAAACATCGCCGCTCGTAGGACAGCCTCTCCGCGAAGTTGAGCTATCAGAAGGCATTCGCATTGGTGCGATCTACCGTAATGGCGAAGTCTTGCCGCCAAGTGGAGAAGACAAAGTTCGCGCAAATGACCGTGTTGTTATTTTCGCTCTGGCCGAGCGCGTACGACAGGTTGAGCAGATGTTCCGTGTATCACTTGAGTTTTTCTAGGATAACGATGAGTGTATAACAGCACTGCTTGATGTAGAACTTCTGTAAAATGCCAACTGCTCTGGGATGATCGGGTAATGTTTCACTAGGAATGCCATGGCGCTTCCTTGGTGCCTTTACCCGGTTCCAATAAGATCAATCAGGAGAAACCGATGAGCAGGGTTGCATATGTCAATGGCCAGTACGTGCCCCACTCACGGGCAGCGGTCCATATTGAAGACAGGGGATACCAGTTCGCAGATGGCGTTTATGAGGTCTGCGAAATCTGGAAGGGACAAATCGTTGATCAGACGGAGCACTTGGAGCGACTGGACCGTTCTCTAAGAGAGTTGGCTATTCGTGCTCCAATGGCACGAGGCGCGCTCATCAGGGTCATGAGAGAAGTGATAGAGCGCAATCGCGTCAAGGATGGTCTGATCTATATTCAGGTTACCCGCGGGGTTGCGCGTCGTGATCATTACTTCCCGCCCGAGGATACGCCGCCTTCAATTGTGATGACCGCCAAGTCAGTCTCTGCCACGAAGAATGAGGCAGCGGCAGAGCAGGGCGTTTCAGTAATCACGACTCCTGAGAATCGCTGGGCCAGGGTTGATATTAAAACCGTAGGTCTTTTGCCTAATGTACTTGCTAAACAAAAGGCTAAGGAAGCTGGGGCAAAAGAAGCCTGGTTTGTGGATAAAGACGGGTTCGTAACCGAGGGTGGTTCTACTAATGCATGGATCGTTCTTAATGATGGGACACTTGTCACTCGTCCGGCGGACCACGGCATTTTGAGGGGTATTACACGCTCTGTTGTGATGAAACTGGCGGAAATGAAGGGTATTTCTGTTCAAGAGCGTGCTTTTACCGTAGAAGAGGCCAAGTCGGCACGGGAAGCGTTTATCACGGCTGCGTCTGCACTTGTAATGCCGGTGACCAGAATTGACGATACAGTTATCGCAAATGGGGCACCGGGCTCGATTGCAAGGGACTTGAGAAAAACGTTTCATGACGCGGCTGAGTTGATTAAACTCGGCGGTGCCTGAAGCGTAAGCTTCTTGGGGGCAATAACAAACTAAAGGTATTTCGGCGGTTCCAATCTAACTCGGGCAATTCTTGTGTTTGTTGGCGTCAGAGGGAGCCGTTTGAGGATGGGAACATTAAACACAGTGGATGCCGCGGCCGCGTCCGCTGAGAAATAGGATAATAAGAGAGATGGCTGACCGCGCTCAAAATCTTCAAGACACATTTTTGAATCATGTTCGTAAGCAGAAGACACCGCTTACAATTTTCTTGATCAACGGCGTCAAACTGCAGGGCGTCGTCACTTGGTTTGACAATTTCTGCGTATTGCTGCGTCGGGACGGACACTCCCAGCTCGTGTACAAACACGCAATCTCCACAATCATGCCAAACACGCCAGTACAATTGTTCGATCCTCAGGACGAAGAAGGCGAAAAAGCAGGAGGCTGATTGAAGCCCCAATCCCCAAAAGACACCGGCCTCTCGCGCAAAGATTTGGATGCGAATGTTGAGGCCGGTGAAACCGAGGTGACCCGGGGAACCCGGTCTCTCGTTGTCGTACCTGTTATCAGTTCGCGGGCGTACTCCTCCGCAAAATCCAACGAGCGTCCTTTCGGGGCCGGGCGCAGCGATGCAGCGCGCCTTGAAGAGGCCGTTGGCTTGGCCGCAGCCATTGAGCTGGACATTGTTTCCTCAGGTCTTGTCAAACTCAACACCATTAAGCCGGGTACTCTGATTGGGTCTGGCAAGGTTGAAGAAATCCGTCTTCAGGTGGAGATGGAAGACATCGCCTTGGTGGTGGTGGATCATCCTCTTTCTCCGATCCAGCAGAGAAATCTGGAGCGCGAGTGGAAGGCAAAAGTGATCGACCGGACAGGCTTGATCCTTGAGATCTTTGGTGAGCGTGCTCAGACAAAGGAAGGCCGCCTTCAGGTGGAACTGGCCCATCTCACATGGCAAAAGAGCCGTTTGGTGCGCTCCTGGACCCACTTGGAGCGACAGCGCGGTGGATTGGGCTTCGTTGGTGGTCCCGGCGAAACCCAGATCGAGGCGGACAGGCGCATCATTCAGGAACGCATCGCGCGCCTGCAAAAAGAACTGGAACAGGTTCAGCGCACTCGTGCCCTCCATCGCAAACAGCGCAAGAAAGTGCCGCATCCGGTGGTTGCCTTTGTTGGCTATACCAATGCTGGCAAATCGACGCTTTTTAATCGGCTAACAAACTCGGAGGTATTTGCAAAAAACCTCTTGTTTGCGACCCTTGATCCAACGCTGCGGCGCCTGAAGCTGCCTCATGGCAAAGAGGTTATTCTTTCGGACACTGTGGGCTTCATTTCAGAGTTGCCGCACAATCTGGTGGCGGCGTTCCGTGCTACGCTGGAAGAAGTCATTGAGGCGGATATTGTGCTTCATGTGCGCGACATCGCCCATGAGGATACCAAGGCGCAAGCCGCGGATGTCGACGAGACGCTTGAGCTGTTGGGTCTGAAGGTTTCAGAAGCTGATCACGTGATCGAAGTTTGGAACAAGATTGACCTGCTGGATGAAGGTTACCGTGAGCGTCTTCTGGAAGTGAACAGCGCGGATGAGGGGGCGATTGCCGTCTCTGCCATATCAGGGGACGGGACGGATGTTCTTCTCGAGCGCATTGAGGCGCGGCTGACGGAAAAGCTGGACTCTGTCTCCATGAGCCTGCCTCTTAGTGCTGGCGCTGAGTTGGCTTGGCTCTACCAGCATTGTGAGGTGTTGGAGCGTGAGGATGGTGAGGAGGCCATTCATCTGGTGGTTCGAGTTCCCGATGCGCACCGGGAGCCCGTCCGCAAGCGCTATGCCAAGTACTTCGATGGTGAAGTTGAGCTTGATATGCCCGATGAGAATGCGGGTGGCAACCAAGGCTACTCACCCATCTAGCGAGGCTCAGAAGGCGGCTATTTTTTCTTTGCAGCCTGCCAGTAAGCTTCCATTTCATCGAGAGAGAGGTCGGCAAGTTGCCGACCTTCTTCATTTGCTCCGCGTTCAATGTGCTCGAAACGCGCTCTGAACTTCCTGTTGGTGCGTTTAAGGGCTTCTTCGGGTGAAATGTCCAGATGTCGTGCCAAGTTTGCTACGGCGAAGAGCACATCCCCGAGTTCGTCTTCCAGTTTATCGCGATCCGGCGTATCTGCGTAAACCTCGTCAGAGAGTTCCTCGAATTCTTCTTTGATCTTCTCAAGAACCGGGCCGGCTGCTCCCCAATCGAAACCTACAGTGGACGCTTTGCGTTGCAGTTTGTCTGCTTCTGTAAGGGCGGGAAAAGCGGTGGGGACGCTGTCCAGAAAGTGTTCTTGCTTTTCTGGTAGCCCCATTGCGGCGCGGCGCCGACTTTTTTCCGCGCGTTCCTCAGCCTTGATGCGTGCCCACATGCCATTTTCCATGCCGGTCGCGCGCGCTTCCTCATCTCCGAATACATGCGGGTGTCGGCGGATCATTTTGGTGGTGACAGCCTCAACTACATCTGAGAACTCGAAACTGTTCTCTTCCTCCGCCATGCGGGAATGGTAGACGACTTGCAGAAGAAGGTCGCCAAGCTCTTCGCGCAGCTCATCCATGTCACCGTTCTGGATTGCCTCCGCCACCTCATAGGCTTCCTCAATTGTGTAGGGTGCGATGGTCTCAAAAGTCTGCTCGAGGTCCCATGGGCAGCCTGTTTCAGGAGTTCTGAGAGCGCGCATTATTTCAATGAGGCGGGAGATGTCGCGGCTTGGAGTCATGATTTGATTTAAGATCCGGGAAAATGAGTGATTTCACGGCACACTATCAGCATGAAATGGCCGAGACCAGTGTCGATTACCTAGTGGTTGACCTCTGGTGATAAAGTTCAACTTTATTACATAATTTCAAAGGGATGTATGGGTTATTTAGTGTGATACCTGCATATTCGAGTGTGGCGCTCAGAGATTGCTTTTGGATGTCGATCATGTAGCTTAAAGTTGCATATCTAACGTCGCGATTGTAGTTATATAGGCTAAGCACTTCATGTGATTTCTTGGGATTTTGGTGGGTTCGGTGGATGGCCTTGGATGGAATGCAAGAATGGCATGCTATGGTTCCTTAACTTGAGGCAGTCGATAATCCTTTCTGTGCTTCTAGTTGAGGGGACCTTGAAATGAAAAATGGTGGTTCCAACGGTGACAAAACGCGCATTCAAAAAATCAATCGTGCGCGGATCATAGAGGCGGCGCTACAAACCTTTTCCCGGTCAGGTTTTCATGGTGCTACGCTAGATGAAGTAGCGGAAGCAGCGGGCATGTCCAAGTCCAATATGCTCTACTATTACCGGTCCAAGAAGGAGCTCTATGAAGCGGTAATGGAGCATATTCTTGAAGGTTGGTTGGAGCCATTGGAGCGTCTGCACAAGGACGATGATCCAGAAGAAGCGCTTGGTAGTTACATCGAAGAAAAGCTTCAGCTGTCTATCGATCACCCGGAAGCATCACGGTTGTTTGCCAATGAGGTTCTGCAGGGTGCGGGAGTGGTTGGAGACGTTCTCAAGGGATCACTAAAGAAGCTTGTTGATGAGAAAGCTGCCGTGTTGAGGGCTTGGATGCGAGCCGGCAAGATGCGGACCCTTGATCCTTATCATGTAATCTTTATGGTGTGGGCCACAACCCAGCATTACTCGGATTTTGATGTGCAGATCAAAGCCATTACCGGTAAGGGGCTGGCAAACAACTCTTTTGCGCGGGAGGCGAAACGTACGCTCAAGACCGTGCTTTTAAATGGACTTTTAGTGCGATGACTGAACAACGCCTTCTCGACGTCGGGGACGGCTATCATATCGACAAGGACGACATTCACCTGGATTTCATTCGCGCATCAGGACCAGGCGGTCAGAACGTCAACAAGGTGTCATCGGCAGTGCAATTGCGCTTTGACCTTGCTGGCAACACAAGCTTGAAAGAAGGCCACAAGGCAAGATTGGCGCGTGCTGCGGGCAGTCGTCTCACAAATTCGGGTGAAATTGTCCTCACAGCAGATCGGTTTCGGACACAGGAGCGAAACCGTGAAGATGCTTTTGAGCGGTTGTTTGCACTCATCCGGCAGGCAGGTTACGTGCCTAAAGTACGCAAGGCAACTCGACCGACGCTTGCCTCCAAGAAGAGGCGCCTGGAAGGCAAGAAACAACGATCTTCCACGAAAAAAATGAGAAGCCGGAAAACCATTGAGTACTAGATGTAGTCAATCCTGTTCATTCTACGGCTGATGCACATTTCCCACTCCACTTAAGATGAGGCTCTAAGGGCCATAGGAGCTTTCGGCAGAAAGGCTCGGGTTAGGGGAGTGTTGCAGCCACATGCCTTTGCGCGAAGATCCATACTATGCTGCGGAGGTTCTGTATCGAAGCCGCTTTTCACTTATTTTGATCAGGCCGGCAGAAGAACATCGGCTTGGCGCTCTGTCCAGATGGCTGGGAAGACAGCCCGCATCAGCAGTGCTTTGTCAGTTTGAGGCTGTGTCGGACGAATGCCGCAAAGACTTTATACTGGGTCCGTCCGTTGCAATTGAAAGTCATGTGTTTGATGAGCGCCGAAGCCGGATTCCTATCAAGAGACTGGCCCGTCATATCAAGCGTACGGGAGCTTCTGCACTGGCCGTTCTTGTGCCGGTTTCAGAGCGGACTTTAGACCGAAGCCTTGAGCTTTACGAAGATCTCACTTCGCTTGGTATTCCCTGCTGTTTGAACCTCAGGGGTGGTTTGGCGCGAGTTGGTCAGGTGCTCAGGAGTGGTAAGGCAGGAAGATCGCTAACGTGCTTGCGCGGAGTGCCCACACCTGCATTGCTTGGCGAGATTTTGGAGGATGCTCACTGCGGAACGCTTGGCCCAATCTACCCAAGCACACTGTCGCGTTTGAATGGGAACACTTCAACGCCAAAGCAGGGCCTGCTCGCAACGGTGTGCAGCGGTCCTGAGCTCAAAGGAGTTTGAGCGTCTCGAAGCAAATCTTATTGTTTGCATCAGGCAAGCCGTCGCGGCTCCAGCTATGTGCAGAAAGAAAAGGACAGTTGCTGTCCAGTGTCTCTTCATTGGCAGGCAGGGGATCAATCAGCCAATAAGGGCGCTACTGCATCGATTGCGAGTATGTAACCGTGCGGGCCCAAGCCGCAGATCATGCCTACAGCCTGTTTCGAAACGTAGGATGTGTGCCGAAACTCTTCACGCTGGTGAATGTTTGAGAGATGCACCTCAATGACAGGGCGTTCAACGCTGGCAATTGCGTCCATTATTGCAATCGAAGTATGCGTATAGGCACCCGCATTCAGCACAATACCTGTGTTTGTTGCACGGGTCTCGTGAATCCAGTCGATGAGCTGACCTTCGTGATTTGATTGCTTACACTCTACGTCGAGGCCCAAAGAGGCCCCGTGCTTGTGGCAGGCCTGTTCCAGTTCCGGCAGCGTGGTCTTGCCATACACTTCAGGTTGGCGCAGGCCGAGCAGGTTCAGATTTGGGCCGTTCAGGACCAGCACTTTCTTCGACATTTTCGATGGACCGCTTGCGTTTTAAGATGTTTTGACAGAACAGCATTTGCTCCTAAGAGTTCTACACTGCCGACCATCTGGTTAAAAGAGTGTTTTGCAGCTGGTTTATGCCAACTTTGCACCAAGTGTTGTTGTAATTTCATCCTCCACGATTTCAAGAGCGGTCTCTCGCGTGAGGTTTGTCTGGGGCATTGAGGAGACGTCCATGATGGTGAAGCACGCACTGATGAGCTTCCATGCCGCTTTATCCGGTTCCATCCGTCGTTCGAACTCTCCAGTCTCGATGCCCCGACGTATGACTGAGGCAACAGCTTTCTGCGTGTCGTTGTTCACCTGCGCAAAGACCTCTGCCATCTCCGGTGAGCGCTGTGCCTCATCTGCGGCGGACATCCAGATGCGTATCTCAAGTTCTTCACCGTGCTCCGGATAGCTGGCCAACAGCTTTCTGATGGCAGCCTTTGGTGTCAATTCCTCTGCCTCTGCCACCAGCTTATTGAAGCCTTTTTCGTTGGAGTATTGAAAGGCGGCGCATTTTAGTTCAGTGAGTGATGAGAAGTGGTGGTGCAGGAGACCGGTCGCCGCACCTAATTCCTTGGCTATGGCCCTAGCTGTAAGGCCAGCAAAGCCGTTTTCTCCCGCCAGTTTTATCGTCGCTTCAAGGATTGCGCGGCGGCGTTCCTCTTTCGGCATGTAGGACATTTTATTTCCTGAACACTTGACCAATTTCAAATTTGAGCATATGTCCAAGTTGTCTTGAACATCTGTTCAAAACACTAGGTCATAGAACCAAGTCAGGTCAATTCTTAAGAGCCGAGTGACCCAGTTCCGCACAGCTGGAGAGCGAAAACATGTCGAATAATGCAAAAATAACAACCGCCGAACCGTTTGGCTTGTTCGCGCGATTTGCCGTTCCAGCCATCCTGGGCCTGATCGCTGTCCAATCTGCCTTCATGGTTGATGGCATTTTTGTCGGGAACTATGTTGGGCCAATCGCACTGGCTGCCATCAATCTCATGTTGCCTTTTTTCGCGTTGTTCATGGGCGTGACCATCATGCTCGTGGTAGGGGCAGCTGTTATCTGTGGCAAGTTCTTAGGGGAACGGAAGACAGGGGATGCGGCTCAGGTTTTTACAAAAGCGTTTATCTCTGTTCAGGCATTCGCGTTTCTGTTTATGGTGCTGTGCTTTTTTGGCGCGAACACGTTAGCAGGGCTGCTGGGTGCCGATGGAGACGTTTCCAGCCTTGTGGTTTCCTATATCCGGGTTGTCGCGCTGTTCCTGCCGTTGTTTGCGGCCTCCATGGCTCTTTGCATCTTTGTTCGGGTTGACGGCCGTCCCGGGTTTGCACTCGGGGCTATGTTGAGCGGCGCTGCGCTCAACGTTGTTCTTGATGCTCTTCTGATTGCCTGGCTTGATATGGGAATAGTTGGGGCGGCTTTGGCAACCGGTATCGCGCAGGTTTTGGCTACCGCGATCTTGGCAACGCATTTGCTGCGCAAACAGTCCCTGCTCAGATTTGTTAAACCGAAGGGGTCTTGGCGCGTTATCGGGCGGGCTGCGTTCAACGGACTGTCCGAGTTTGTTAACGAGAGTTCTGCTGGCGTCGTAGCCTTTGTGTTCAACTGGATCTTGATGCTGGAGTATGGTGCAGAGGGCGTCGCAGCCTTTACAATTGTAAACTACATCCTGTTTCTAGGGATCATGGTGTTCTACGGGGTCAGTGAAGCGCTGGGTCCCTTGGTGAGCATCAATTATGGAGCACGGTTGCCCGAACGCATTCTGACATTCCTTGGCTTTGGTGTTGCCACCAATGTCTTGGCGGGTCTTTGCATTATTGTGCTTCTTCTGAGTGTTCCTGAGGTCCTGGTTGGCGTTTTCTTGAGGGATGGCAGCACGCAGACACTTGACCTGACGCTCGGCTTCATTGCCGTAGTCTGGCCGGTTTTTTTGTTCAACGGCATAAACATCGCGCTTTCTGGTTACTTCACCGGTATGCAGTGCGCGGGCCAATCTGCTGTGGTTGCTGCGCTCAGGGCGCTGGTGCTACCCGTGCCGCTGATCTTCATTGCAGCGTACTATTGGGGCCCCACAGGTGCGTTTGTTGCGCTACCTCTGGCTGAGGCCATGACCTTGGGAATTGCTTTGTTGATGCTTTGGTCCAAGTTGCCCAAGCGGCTTGTCGGCTCTGTTGCCCCAGCGGCTGCCTAGTGAATAGAAGAGGTAGTGGCTTACCGTTGAGCTTAACGCCGAAGCACTTGATGATTTCTCTGGCGGCAAAATTGCCGAAAAGAATAATTGCCTTGTTGTCTAAGTGAAAATGCGGCCTTATCTGCTGTGAAATATTATCACAAGTTGAAGTCGTGGAACCACCGACAAATGAGCCACATTTTCCCTCGACATACCGCCATGCAACTGCCACGTGCCGTGAAGGGTGACGGGTGTTACATCATCGACCAGAACGGCAAACGTTATCTGGATGCATCGGGTGGAGCTGCCGTCTCCTGCCTTGGTCACTCCAACGAAGCGGTTCGCGACGCCATAAAAGCACAGGTAGACCGGATCGCCTTTGCTCATACAGGTTTCTTTACCAGTGAGCCTGCAGAAGAACTGGCAGATCTGCTTGCTTCCAAAGCACCAGAAAACCTTGATAGGGTATACTTGGTTTCTGGTGGGTCAGAGGCTACGGAGGCCGCGATCAAGCTGGCGCGCCAGTATCATGTTGAAAAGGGTGATGTGAGGCGTAGCCGGATTATTGCTCGTCTTCAAAGCTATCACGGCAATACTCTCGGCTCGTTGGCAGCAGGGGGCAACATGTGGCGGCGTGAGCCGTTTGAGCCGCTGCTGGTCGACATGTCCCATATCGATCCTTGCTACGCGTATCGTCACAAGCGCGACGACGAATCCATTGAAGACTACGGCATGCGTGCTGCCAATGCGCTTGAAGAGGAGATTTTGCGGGTAGGACCGGAAACGGTAGCCGCATTTATTGCAGAGCCTGTTGTTGGCGCAACCATGGGCGCTGTTCCGCCCGTGCCGGGATATCTTCGCCGCATCCGCGAAATCTGTGACACCTATGGTGTCCTGCTGATCCTCGATGAGGTTATGTGTGGCATGGGCCGAACGGGTTATCTTTTTGCCTGTGAGGCGGATAAGGTTACGCCAGACATCCTGTGCATGGCCAAGGGGCTGGGGGCTGGGTATCAGCCGATCGGCGCGATGATGTGCTCATCTGAGATCTATAGTGCCATTGAAAATGGTTCAGGGTTCTTCCAACATGGCCATACCTATGTTGGCCACCCGACGGCCGCAGCTGCCGCGTTGGCAGTCTTCAAGCAGTTGAGTGCGGCCGAAACCATGCCTGCGGTAAACATAGCCAGTCAGAAGCTGTTTGCTGCTTTGCGCGCGCGCTTTGGTGACCACCCACATATTGGCGATATTCGGGGGCGGGGCTTGTTCATTGGTCTGGAGCTGGTATGGAACCGGGAAACCAAAGAACCGTTCGTACCTGCCTTGAAGCTCAATGCGCGGGTTAAGAAACATGCCTTTGCCAATGGTCTTGTTTGCTATCCCATGGGAGGGACCATCGATGGCAAGCACGGTGACCACATTCTGTTGGCGCCTCCGTTCATCATTGAAGATCAGCAGATTGAAGAGATCATGGACCGGCTTGATGTTGCTTTGAAGGTCAGTCTTGAAGAAGCAGGCATGCCATGAGCAATGTTCGGCTGATCATGTGTGCGCCGAACGGAGCTCGGCGAACCAAAGAGGACCATCCTGCAATCCCGATTGATATTGCCGAGAGTATTGCTGCTTCTCAAGAAGCCGTAGCAGCCGGGGCGCAGGCAATTCATCTGCACGTGCGTGATGAGGAAGGGCGGCACACCCTTGATGGCGCGCGCTATGCAGAGCTGCTTCAGGAGTTCAAGCTTCAACTGCCAGACGCCGTCTGTCAGATCACAACGGAAGCGGCTGGCGTGTTTTCGCCGCAGCAACAGGCTGCGGCAGTAGAACAGGCGATGCCGGAAGCTGTTTCGGTGGCCCTATCGGAAATGGCCAGTGACCCTGCAGTTGCTGCGAGGTTTTACGGCTTCGCACGAGAGGCCGGTATCGCGCTTCAACACATCCTTTATAGCCCGGCGGATCTTCAGTCCTTGTTGCGGCTTCAACAAGAAAACATCGTTCCAAGTGGCTTTGGAACCTGCCTATTCGTGTTGGGACGCTATTCAACCGGGCAGCAAAGCAGGCCTCCAGACTTGCTTTCTTTCTTTCATGCGAAAAAAGAGGGTGGCCAGACTGAGTGGTCAAAACCTTTTATGCTCTGTGCCTTTGGTCAAGCAGAAACAGCTTGTTTAGCGGCGTCTTTCACTATGGGCGGAAATGCTCGTGTGGGGTTTGAAAACAGCTTGTGGCATGCGGATGGGCGCATTGCCAAGAACAATGCGGAGCGCGTTGCCGCTGTTGCCGACATTCGTCAAAAGCTGGGGTTTTCGGCCCCCAAAGACAGAGAGCAAGTGCTGTCCATGCTGGGCAAGGACTAGTGACCTAAAATTAAAAAAAAGGCCGGTCTATCTTGGGTCCGGCCTTCTTGAAACTCTATGTGGGAGCGTTCTTAGTGAACGTTCAAACCATATTTGCGGAAGGTGTCGCGGGCAGCTTCAGTTTGCTCATGGGAGGGTGCTTCCGTATCATTGAGTTGGTACTTCATGCCGAGTTCATCCCACTTGTTTTCACCCATCTTGTGGAATGGCAGTACGTCCACGCGGGTGACGTTACCAAGTTCTGAGACGAATTTCGCGATGCCCTCAATGTTCTCTTGGGCGTCCGTAAGACCTGGAACCAGAACAAAGCGGACCCAAACCTCTTTTTTCTCAGCAGCAAGGCGCTTTGCGAATTCAAGCGTCGGCTCGACCTCGACACCTGTTACGTGTTTATAGGTCGCAGGTACCCATGACTTGATGTCCAGAAGGAACAGATCGATCAGATCCATCAGCTCCTCGTCCACCTTCTTGCCAAGATAGCCAGAGGTGTCGACCGCAGTGTGCACGCCCATTTGCTTGGCGCCCCACAACAAGGTCTTCAAGAACTGAGGTTGGGCGAGGGGCTCTCCACCACTCACTGTCAATCCGCCGCCGCCGGTTTGGAAGTAGGTGCGATAGCTGGCTACATCCTTCAGAAGCTTATAGGCAGAGGTCTTTTCGCCCCGTTTCATTTTCATGGTGTCGGGGTTGTGACAGTACAGGCAGCGAAGTGGGCAGCCAGAGACGAACACGATGTACCGGAGACCCGGTCCATCGACGCTACCGCCAGTTTCTACTGAGTGTACATAGCCTTCGATGTCTTCCATGGGGATGCACCTTAGAACAAATGGGGCCGAATAAGAACGGGGAGCGCGATGAAATTCACCGCGCTCCCCGCTTTAGAGCACTTGGTGCTTTATTTTGATTAACGCTGACCGTGGAAAGTACGGTTGATCACGTCAAGCTGTTGTTCACGGGTCAGCTTGATGAAGTTCACAGCGTAACCGGA
This sequence comes from Pseudovibrio exalbescens, assembly GCF_028737195.1. Lineage (GTDB taxonomy): Bacteria > Pseudomonadota > Alphaproteobacteria > Rhizobiales > Stappiaceae > Pseudovibrio > Pseudovibrio zosterae. The sequence continues at coordinate 460,445 of NZ_JAQZAJ010000001.1, forward strand.
TACACGAACCGTCAGCTGTGGGTACAGCTCTGGGTGTTCCATTGCGTCTTCAAGAGTTTCACGGTTGAAGACGTTTACGTTGATGTGGTGACCCATGTCGTGCATGTAGCCGTCCAGCAGGTTGGACATGTTCTCAATGCGCTCTGCTTCATCGTTTCCGAGTGCGTTCGGTACGATGGAGAAGGTGTAAGAGATACCGTCCTGGCTGTCTTCGTAAGGAAGCTTGCAGAGAGACTTCATGGAAGCCACTGCGCCCTTCTTGTCGCGGCCATGCATTGGGTTTGCGCCCGGTGCAAATGGCTCGCCAGCCTTACGACCGTCTGGAGTAGAGCCAGTCTTCTTGCCGTACACCACGTTAGAGGTGATGGTCAGGATAGACTGAGTTGGCATTGCATCGCGATAGAAGGTCTGGTTGCGGATCTTGCCCATGAACTTCTTCACGAGGTTTTCTGCAATGCTGTCTACGCTGTCGTCGTTGTTACCAAAGGTTGGGAAATCACCTTCGATTTCGTAGTCGACTGCCAGACCAGCTTCGTTGCGGATCACCTTGACCTTTGCGTTCTTGATCGCAGAGATACTGTCAGCAACAACAGACAGACCAGCAATACCGCACGCCATTGTGCGCAGGATGTCGCGGTCATGAAGCGCCATTTCGATGCGCTCATAGTTGTACTTGTCGTGGCTGTAGTGGATGCAGTTCAGCGCGTCCACGTATACCTTGGCGATCCAGTCCATCATCTGGTCGTAAAGTGGTTCCAGCTCGTCCCATACGAGAACGTCACCGGTGTAGGCTCTCAGGCGAGGACCGATCTGCTTGCCGGTCTTTTCGTCAACACCACCGTTGATGGCATAGAGAAGAGCCTTTGCAAGGTTAGCGCGCGCACCGAAGAACTGCATCTGCTTGCCGATGGCCATAGCGGATACACAACATGCGATGCCGTAGTCGTCACCCCAGTAGCGACGCATCAGATCGTCGTTTTCGTACTGGACAGAAGAAGTTTCAATGGAGATCTCGGAACAGAAATCCTTGAAGCCCTTCGGCATGAACTCAGACCACAGAACAGTCAGGTTTGGCTCTGGTGCAGGGCCGAGGTTAACCAGGGTCTGCAGAACGCGGAAGGAGCTCTTGGTTACAAGAGTACGACCGTCGATGCCCATACCGCCGATTGCTTCGGTTACCCAAACAGGGTCGCCAGAGAACAGTTCGTTGTACTCTGGTGTACGCATGAAGCGAACCATACGGAGCTTCATGACGAAGTGGTCCATCAGCTCCTGTGCCTGTTCTTCGTTGATCAGGCCTGCGTCCAGGTCGCGCTGGATGTAGATGTCAAGGAAGGTAGAGGTGCGGCCGAGAGACATGGCTGCGCCGTTCTGTTCCTTGATTGCTGCCAGATAGCCAAGATACAGCCACTGGAAAGCTTCCTGTGCGTTTTCAGCAGGGCGAGAAATGTCAAAGCCGTATGCCTTGCCCATTTCCAGGAGTTCTTGAAGAGCACGGGTCTGTTCAGACAGCTCTTCACGCAGACGCATGACGTCTTCGGTCAGAACGTTGCCATCCAGAGAAGCCTTCTGTGCTTTCTTGTCTTCGAGCAGACGTGTAATGCCGTAAAGCGCAACGCGGCGGTAGTCACCGATGATACGGCCACGGCCATATGCATCAGGAAGACCTGTTACGATACCTGCAGAGCGAGCTGCGCGGATCTCTGGGGTGTAAACGTCGAATACGCCGTCGTTATGTGTCTTGCGGTGCTTCTTGAAGATCTCCGCGGTTTCCTTGGAGATTTCGTAGCCGTTGCTTTCCAGCGCAGCTATCGCCATCTTCAAGCCGCCGTATGGCTGCAGAGAGCGCTTCAGAGGCGCGTCGGTCTGGAAGCCAACTACCTTTTCAAGGTCTTTGTTCAGGTAGCCAGGGCCGTGAGAAGTGATCGAGGACACTACTTCGGTGTCTGCGTCGAGAACGCCCTTTTTGTTCTCTTCCTTCATCAGTTCGAGAACCTGGTCCCAAAGCTTTGTTGTTGCCTTGGTTGGACCAGCAAGGAAGTCCTTGCCGCCTTCGTAAGGGGTGTAGTTCAACTGGATGAAGTTACGAACATCAACTTCCTTGTTCCAATCGCCTTTTACGAAACCCTTGTATGCTGCAGGGGTGTCGTCGTCGAGGAATGGAAGGCTGCTGTCTGTAACCTTGTTGATGTCTTGATGGACGCCCATCTTATTTTCCCTCATTCTTGCAGTTCGGCGCGATCGACCACAAAACACCCATCCTCGGATCTGTAGTGCAACGCCTTAGCTGCGTTCCAATGCTTGGTGACCCCAATTTACGCTTCTGCGGGGGCTGTAACTTGATCTAGGTCAACAGTAAGCCGGGTAGCAGGGATGCGCGAAATGCAGACCATGTTCATGCAAAAGTATACCAACGCTGTGCTGTTTAATCTTATTCTAAAGTATGTAATCAATAAAAATGGCAGAATTCAGCCGAATTTATTTTTGTTGTTTGGATTTTTCTAAGTGTAATTACTGGAGTTAGAATGATTTGAAACTGTCATATATTAAAATTTGGCCAATTCTAATGTATACGATGCCACATTTAAACGGTTTTAGCTTAGGGGAATATGCGTAAATGGAAGATATGCAAATGAGTCGTATCTGCCATGCAAAAACTGAAATATCTTGAATCGGGCCGTAAATGGACGCCAGGGGTGGAAAATAAGAGGTATGACTACGTAGGATTTGCCTAAACAGCGCGATTCAGATGCCTTATCTCTAAGCCTTTCAGAGACCCAAAAAAAAGCCAGCCCGCGTTCGGGCCAGCTTTAAAGAAGGCTTGTTCGTAAAGGCGATCAGACTAGAACCTACTTCCTTGATGGTCCTTCACGCTCTGCAGATTGGGCCCAGATGTTTATGTCCGCATCTTTTGCATACTTATCAATCAGGGTTAGCTCCTCTTCAGAGAACTCAAGCTTCTGGATTGCACCGACGCAATCGGATACCTGCTCTGGTCGACTGGCACCAATGAGGGCTGATGTGACACGGCCACCGCGAAGAACCCATGCCAGTGCCATCTGAGCCAATGTCTGGCCACGGCTTGCGGCAATGTCATTAAGTGCCCGAATGCTCGCCAGAGTTTCTTCTTTCAAGAAACCTTGAGGCAGGGACTTGCCTTGAGCGACGCGACTTTCTTCCGGAATACCGCCAAGGTATTTGGTGGTCAGCATACCCTGCGCCAGCGGCGAGAACACAATGCTGCCGACACCTTCCTCATCAAGCGTGTCGAGCAGCCCATCTTCCTCAACCCAGCGGTTCAACATGGAATAGCTTGGCTGATGAATAAGAAGCGGGGTGCCAAGCTGCTTCAATATGGCAATTGCCTCTTTTGTTCGCTGGGCGTTGTAGGAGGAGATACCAATATAGAGGGCCTTGCCCTGGCGCACGATCTGGTCCAGTGCGCCCATTGTTTCTTCAAGTGGAGTTTCAGGATCAAAGCGGTGGGAGTAGAAAATGTCGACGTAGTCCAGCCCCATGCGTTTTAATGATTGGTCCAGACTGGAGACAAGATACTTGCGGCTGCCCCACTCACCATATGGGCCGGGCCACATGTCATATCCGGCCTTTGAGGAAATGATCATCTCATCTCGGTAGCCACGGAAGTCCTCGCGCAGGATCTGCCCGAATGCTTCTTCAGCTGATCCTTTCGGTGGGCCGTAGTTATTTGCAAGATCAAAATGAGTGATGCCGGCGTCAAATGCGGTTTGGCAGATCGCGCGCTTGTTTGCATGTGGGAAGTCTTCCCCAAAGTTGTGCCAGAAACCAAGCGAGATCGCCGGGAGCTTTAAGCCGCTTTTCCCGCATCGGTTGTATTTCATGGTGTCGTAGCGCTGGTCAGATGGGATATACCCCATGGCAGTTGCTCCCTGAATGCTTGCTAGAAAATGATTACGCGGCGAGGTTCACCCAGACCGGTACGTGGTCGGATGGCTTTTCCCAGTCTCGAACATGTTTGTCGATGCCGGTACCCGTCATAATACTTGCGGCCTCGGGCGACAGAAGGAGATGATCAATTCGGATGCCGTTATTTTTTTGCCAAGCACCAGCCTGGTAGTCCCAGAAGGTGTAGACACCTGCATCCTTGTTGGTTGCGCGGATTGCCTCGGTGAAGCCCAAATTTAGGAGCGCGCGGAACTTGGCGCGGCTTTCCGGTTGGAAGAGGGCGTCGCCGACCCAAGCTTCCGGTTTGGCGGCGTCTTCAGGCTGAGGGATCACATTGTAGTCACCCAGCAATATGAATGCCTCTTCCTTCTTCAGTGTCTCCATGGCATGGGCGTGAAGGCGATCCATCCAGCTCAATTTGTATGGGAACTTTTCGGTCTCAATCGGATTGCCGTTTGGCAGGTAAAGGCAACCAAAACGGACCGGCTGCGTGTCGCCAGCGACCACACCTTCGATGTACCGGGCTTGCTCGTCGCTGTCGTCACCCGGCAAGCGTCGATTGACTTCCTCAAACGGGCGTTTGGAGAGCAGGGCTACGCCATTGAAGCCTTTCTGGCCATGGGTCTCAAGATTATAGCCAAGCTCTTCAAAGGGCTGTCGTGGAAAGTTCTCGTCCACTGATTTGATTTCCTGAAAACATGCAATGTCCGGGCTTTCTTCTTTTAGCCACGTCAGAACAGTCTCAAGGCGCGCTTTGACGCCGTTGATGTTCCAGCTTGCAATTTTCATGGGAGCCCTCATCGTTTTCGAACCTGTGATTTGTACAGGGTTTCTACCACGTAAACGAAAGAGGGTGGAAGTGGAGTGAGAGGGCACTGCCCAACCAATTTGGTCGGGCAGCCGAATTGTCAGATGGAAAAGCTTGTTCCGCAGCCACAGCCCGCAGTTGCCTGAGGGTTTTTGATCTGGAAAGACTGTCCCATGATGTCATTGACGAAGTCGATGGTGGAGCCGTCCATGTACTGCACGGAGATCGGGTCGATCAATACCGTTGCGCCGTCTTGCTGCAAGATAAGGTCATCCTCCTCGCGAGAAGTCACGAGGTCGTATTTGTATTGGAAGCCGGAGCATCCGCCACCTTCAACGCTTACACGCAGGACGGTGCCATCCGGCTCATTAGAGAGAATCTTGGCTACGCGTTTGATCGCTGCATCTGTGATAGCCACTGGTGTTTCGCTCATTCTCTTAGTTCCCGTCGAGGCTATAGTGCCCAATCTCTTGTAGTTTCAGCCTGTATCTGTTTTACCTGAGGCAAATCACCTCAGGATTCTGGGGAGGCTGTCACCTATCGGTTTCATTGATGAACTACCTCAATAGGTATGTGTCTCAGAGCAAAGCGTCAATGCCCTTAAAAGGTGTTGCATTGGGGGAAATGAACAAATGACCGTTACACTTGGATATGGCGCGCAGCCCCGTGCTGCCTATGCTGTTGACCCCAACCTCACACGCGATCGGCTTTTTCCCGAGGCTTCAAGCCCGACGCGTACTCCGTTCCAGCGCGATCGTGATCGGATCATCCATTCCACCGCATTCCGCCGGCTCAAGCACAAGACCCAGGTCTTTGTTTATCATGAGGGGGATCACTTCCGTACGAGGCTTACGCATACTATTGAGGTTTCGCAGATCGCTCGTTCGCTCGCAAGAGCGTTGCGTCTTGATGAGGACTTGGCAGAATGCCTGGCGCTTGCCCACGACCTCGGCCATACGCCGTTTGGTCATGAGGGGGAGGATGTGATGCACGAGTGCATGCAAGGCCATGGTGGATTTGATCACAATGCTCAGTCATTGCGGATTGTGACGGATCTTGAGCGTCGCTATGCGCAGTTTGATGGCCTGAACCTCTCGTGGGAGACGTTAGAGGGTCTTGTGAAGCACAATGGGCCTATTACGGACAGGGCAGGGAATGCTGTTGGCAAGCTGGCAAAAAACGGAATTCCATTCGCGATTCAAGAATATGCGAAGCGTCAGGATTTGATGTTGTGGTCCTGGCCGAGTGCGGAAGCACAGGTGGCGGCAATTGCCGATGACATTGCCTATGATGCGCATGATCTTGACGATGGTCTGCGCGCGGGTCTTTTGAGCTTTGATGCGATGCATGAGGTTCCATTGCTCGATGAAATCCTGACGGAAGTAGATACGCTTCATCCAGGGCTTGAGGATGGACGCCGGATCCATGAGATGGTGCGCCGTTGCATTACACGTATGGTCGAAGATGTCATCTCTGAGAGCATCCGCCGATTGGAGCTACTTGCGCCAAGTCGCGTTGATGAAATTCGCTTTGCAGATCATGCGGTGGTCTCGTTTTCAAGCGATATGGCCAAGAAGGAAAAGGCTTTAAAGGCTTTTCTTTTCCAGAATTTGTATCGTCATCCAGATGTTCTTGAGGTGCGAAAGAAAGTTGCGCAGGTAACGCGTGATCTTTTTGATCTCTACATGAAAAAGCCGATAAAAATGCCAGAGCCGTGGTCTGAAGGGTTGGCTGGCATGGATTCCACCTACATTGCGCGACGCGTTTGCGATTTTATTGCTGGAATGACAGACCGTTACGCAATCGACGAGCACCGCAGATTATTTGACGATACGCCAGATTTGCGCTAGTGCCGCCAAGCAAACAAAAAATCTATCCTGCCTTAGTGGCTGCTGGGGAGCCTTCAGCGCGGGCAGGGTGGCAGACACACATTTAGGCTAGAAACAATGAACATCTTCGCAGATTTTGCTGAGCGGATAAGTGCGGTTGTTGCTGCGCTTGGGTTGGAACCGGAAGCGGGAGCGCTTGACCTCTCCCGAGTAACGGTTGAACCGCCGCGAGATGCTGCACATGGTGATTTGGCGACGAACGCTGCCATGGTGCTCTCCAAGCAGTTGAAGATGAAGCCGCGCGATCTTGCTGAGAAGATCGCTGAAGGTCTGCGCTCTGACAGCGACGTAGCTGCTGTTGATGTTGCCGGGCCAGGCTTCATCAACATCCGCGTCAATCCAGTCGTCTGGTCCCGTGTGCTGGGCGCTGTTGTCTCTGCTAGACAGAATTTTGGCCGCTCAGCTCGCGGGCAAAACACCAAGGTGAACGTTGAGTATGTCTCAGCCAACCCGACAGGGCCCATGCATGTGGGGCACACCCGTGGGGCCGTGGTCGGTGATGCGCTCGCCAACCTCCTTTCATTTGCCGGTTACGATGTAACCCGTGAATACCTCATCAACGATGCGGGCTCTCAGATCGACGTTCTGGCACAATCTGCATACCTTAGGTATCTGGAAGCCCTTGGCGAAGATATTGGCGAGATACCAGAGGGCTTGTACCCTGGTGAGTATCTGATCCCGGTTGGGCAATCCTTGAAGGAAGAGTTCGGCGCGTCTTTTAAAGACAAGCCTGAAGCAGAGCGCCATGCCTTTTTGAAGGATTTTACTGTCTCCAAGATGATGGAGATGATCAAGGCCGACCTCGATCTTCTCAATGTGCATCACGATGTGTTCTACTCTGAAAAGTCGATGCATGGTGAGGGGAAGGCCATCGACCTGACGCTCGACTCCTTGCGTGCGCGTGATCTGGTTTATCAAGGCACCTTGCCGCCCCCTAAAGGCGAGTTGCCAGATGACTGGGAAGATCGCGAGCAGACACTGTTCCGCTCTTCCAACTATGGCGATGATATCGACCGACCGCTGGTAAAGTCTGATGGCAGCTACACTTACTTTGCCGCCGATGTTGCCTACTTCAAGGACAAACTCGATCGTGGTTTCAAGGAAATGATCTTCATCCTTGGTGCAGACCATGCGGGCTATGTAAAGCGTCTTGAAGCTGTGGGCCGTGCCGTTTCCGGTGGTTCTGCAGAGGTGATTTGTCGTCTGTGCCAGTTGGTAAAGCTCTTCCGCGCTGGTGAGCCAGTCAAGATGTCCAAACGCTCGGGTAACTTCGTAACTCTTCGCGATGTTGTGGAAGAAGTTGGAAGAGATCCTGTGCGTTTCATGATGCTTTATAGAAAAAATGACGCACATCTGGACTTTGACTTCCAGAAAGTTACGGAGCAGTCAAAAGACAATCCCGTCTTTTACGTGCAGTATGGTCACGCCCGCTGTAAGTCCGTTCTACGCCAGGCTGCCGAAGAGTTAGGCGGGCTTTCTGTTTTTCCTGAAGGTCTTAGAGCTGCTGACTATGCTTTGCTGGAGGATGAAGGTGAGCAAAATATCATTGCTAAACTTGCTCAATGGCCTCGGATAGTTGACGGCGCAGCTGAAGCTCACGAACCTCACAGGGTGGCGTTTTATCTTTACGAGCTGGCAAGTGCACTTCACGGACACTGGTCAAAAGGCAAGGAAAAGCCGCAATTACGCTTTATTAATGATAAAAAGCCAGAATTAACCTTGGCTCGACTCGCATTGGTATATGCGGTTTCCCAAGTGATCGCTTCCGGCCTGAAGGTACTGGGTGTGGATGCTCCTGAGGAAATGCGATAGTGCAGTCAATGACTTAGTGTATCAGAGTACAGAGGTTCGCGGTATTGGTCGCGAGCCTCTGCTTTAGGGGAAGACTTCGCTGCTATGTCCAAACGCACCGACTACGATATTCCGGGTGGCGCGCAACCAGCACCTGAAAAGAACACAGGACAGCAAGGCTGGGTGCCTGACGAAGATCCGTTGGTGGAATTGGCCCGCATCGTAGGCGAGAGCGCCACACGTTACCGCCCAAGCTCTCGTTTGGATGATGGTACCCCTGACAGCATTTTACCGCCGCCACCAACAAGTACACCGGCCGAGACACCAAACTCCGATCCATTCGCCGCTTTGGATGCCGCGTTTCGCAATCTGGGGACTCCAGCAGAACAGGAAGTAACGCCTGAAGAGCAGGCAGCTCAGAGCTCAGATGAGCGGGTTGATGCGCCATCACCGTTGCGCGTTTCGGAATCGCCGCGAGCTACTTCTCCGTACGTCCCGCCCGTTGAAACTGGTGAGCCGTTTGATCCCGAGCGTTTTGTAGCGAATGAACCATTCGTCGCGCCGCCTGCTCCGAATGACAGCGCACCTGAAGTTTACGCATCACCAGCGCCATCTGTTGAGCTCCCAACCCATCGTGAAGCGCAGCTGGAAGTGGCCGAAGCTTCGTCTGCTGATCCGCGCTCCGGTGATACGTTTTATGAGTATGGCGTAGACGAGCAGCCTCAGTCGCCGTCGTCTACACACGATTTTTCGGCGAGTTCTGCCAGTTCGCAGCCGTCCCCAGCCAAGCCTGCTGAAGTAGAGGGGCCTGTTTCTGCGGCGGCTAGTGCTTCGTCAACAACTTACGCAGCTTTTGAGCCTGAAGTCTTTCCAGAGTCTGAAGTCTCTCCTGAAATGCCTGCTGAGCCAAATTTTGGCGAGCCGGAAGAGCCTGTAGCGCCAGCCTTGGTTGGGGATGCAGCGGCTCGTCCTAACGAGCCGAACTTTGACTTTGAAGCCGAACTTTCTCGTGACCTGGAAAGCAGCCTGGCTGCAAGCCTTGGCGGAGAAAAGTCTTCCGACGTTGCTGAGCCGGTTATAGAACCGCCTCTGCCTGAACAGCCAAGTGTGAGCGCGCCAAACGCGGCTGCTCCAACCGTCGCGGCACACGTACCTGTTACGACTGCGCCGGGTGCTGGTGTTGCGGCCAGTTCTAATGAGGTGACCGGTGCTTATGAGTTGGGATCGGGCATTGAGCCAACAAGACCTCAAGCAGTCGACCTGCGTTCCTCCCTTGACGAAACGCACCAGCATCCAGGCGAGTTGGACACTCCAGCCCCCTCTAGCGGTTTCACTCCTGACTTCGGTCAGTTTGAGTTGGACACGAAGGGCGAAGATGAGACTGCCGTTTCTCCGATACCTCTGGAGCCAGCGTCAGTGCGCGCTGCTCCAGAAGTGCCGGAGTTTGAAGCCGATCTTCTTGCAGAGCTGAATGCGCGGCACGTGTACGATACTGGTAACAACGCACCTGAGGTTTCGGTAGAGCAAAGCGCGTCAGAGGAACAGAGTGCACCTGATCCGCTGGCAAGTTTTGAAGATGAGTTGATTGCCTCAATGGATCGCAGTGCCATTGAACGACCTCTTGCAGATGCGCAGGACGACGAGCTGTTTGCCCCTCCGGGTTACTCCGCCGCGCAGATGAAGAAGGACGAGGAAGATATTGATGAAATGACTTGGCCAGCTGCTGCCGAGCACATTTCAAACAGTGAGTACGACGACAACGAAGATCAAACACCACCTCCGCAAGGATATGATCTGGATGCGGTTGCGCAGGCCATGCGCGCCGAGGATCCGTCCTTGAATGGAGAAGGCATTTTGCCGGCTGTCGCGCCCGCTGCTGCCACGCAGAGCGCCTATGACGAGGAAGAGGAAGCTCTTCGCAAGAGCGGTGGTTTGAAACGCGGCCTGTTGGCGGCGGCATCCATTGGCGGTGTACTCATCCTCGGCGGTGCAGGGTACTTTGTGCTCGGCCTCGGCGGTGAGGTTGCAGACAGCACTCCTCCGCGCATCATTCTGGCCGAAAACACTCCGATGAAAGAGTTCCCGGATCCGGCTGAGCAACCCTCGGACAAAAATCAGGCTCAGATCCTTCTTCCAAACAGCAGTCAGGAAGCTCCAGAGGGCGAACGGATGTTGCCTCGGGACACCGCGAGGGTAGATCCTCTGCCACCTGCACCTGATGCAGAGGCGGAAGAAAATAACGCTCTGATCGTCAATACACCAAAGCGTGTTCGCACCGTTGTTGTGCGCCCGGACGGGACAATCGTTTCTGCAGACAGCCTGTCTGAAAACGCCCAGCAGGACAGCACGCGTTTGTTGTCACAGCAGCAGACGGCTTCGCTCGGTACCATTGGCAGTGATGCCTCTGGTTCTGGCAACCAGCCAACCGTTGGGGCGTTCTCTGGAACGACGCAGGCACAATCTTCGTCTCTTGGTATTCGCAGTACCTCACAAGAGCCTGCGACACCTGCGCCTTCGAATCCGTTTGACGTTTCTGCGCAAAATGGCGACGAAGAGGTGACTGAAGTTGCACCTGAAGCAATTGTAGAGGCAACGCCTCGCATCAAGCCAGAGGTTCCGGCAACTCAGGTTGCCTCCGCTTCGTTTAGCGGTAACACCTCAGGACCACTTGTGCTTAGCCCAACCGCCGCACCTCCTGCGCCAGCTGCCGCTGCTCCATCTGTTGGAGGCTCAATACCGGCTGGGGCGTACATTGTTCAGGTTTCCTCTGTGCGCACGCAGCAAGAGGCGAATGGCGAAATTCGTAGCCTTAGAAACCGTTTCCCAAGCCTGATGTCGGGCGTAAACCCTGTCGTGGTGCGTGCTGATCTTGGTGACAAAGGGATTTTCTACCGGGTGAGAATTCCGTTTGACGGGCAGGGCAGCGCCAACCAGTTCTGCACAGATCTGAAAAATGCTGGTGGGGATTGCTTCGTTCGCCGGAACTAAGCTGCTCTCTTGCTTGACGCGGCGGACGCGTCAAGCTACCCCGAATGGGTAATGAGCTACAAAACCTTTATCAGTGGATGCGCGGGCACCTCACTTTCCGAGGATGAGATCGATTTCTTCAAGACTGAAAAGCCTTGGGGTTTGATCGTTTTTGCGCGCAACATAGACACCCCAGAACAGATTTCACACCTTACTTCTCAGTTTCGCATGGCTGTGAAACGAGAAGATGCACCTGTTTTCATAGATCAGGAAGGCGGGCGTGTTCGCCGCCTTCGGCCGCCGCATTGGCCGGAGTATCCGGCCATGGGAAAGCTCGCTCGCCTTTGGGACGTAGACCCGGAGAAGGCCAAGCGAGCCGTATACCTCCAGAGCTATCTGATGGGTATTGATCTGATTTCCCTCGGGATTACAGTCAATTGCCTCCCGGTTCTTGATGTGCGCACTGAAGGGGCGAGCGATATCGTCGGAGACAGGTCCTATGGGACCAGCCCGGATGTTGTCATCGCGCTTGGTCGTGCCGCTATCGATGGAACACTTGCAGCTGGCGTTGTTCCGGTCATGAAGCACATGCCGGGTCACGGCCGGGCGCTTGTTGACAGCCACCTTGAACTCCCGAGAGTGAAAGCGGCTTTGGCGGAACTCGAAACAAAGGATTTCGTTCCCTTCAAGGCGCTCGCGGATTGTCCAATGGCCATGACTGCTCACATTGTTTTTGAGGCGATCGATCCTGACAATCCGGTAACGCAGTCACCCTGCGCCATTTCTGAAGTGTTGCGCGGGAAACTGGGGTTTCAAGGATGCCTGTTGAGCGATGATATCTCTATGAAGGCACTTGGTGGTGATGTTGAGCAACGGGTAAAGCTCATCATTGAGGCCGGGTGTGACATGGTCTTGCATTGCAACGGCGATATGCAAGAAATGGTGGCAGTGGCACGGGCTGTGCCATGGGCGAAGGATGGCTGCTTCATGCGGGCTAATGAAGCAATGCAATCTGCTCTGGCACCACAGCCTGTGGCGAATGCTTCAGGGCTTAGAGATGAATTTGAGGAACTGGTCCGTCAGGCTGGGGAGCTGACCTAATATATGTCTGATACGTCCATCGCAGAAGGTGGGGCGACGGAGGTTCAGGATGATTTTCTGACCCCTTCAGCGCCGGAAAACGCCGGGTTGTCCGAGCCGAGCCTTCGCGTGGATGTGGAGGGCTTTGAGGGGCCGTTGGACCTGCTCCTTACACTTGCACGTTCGCAAAAGGTGGACATTACCAAAGTTTCCATTTTGCAGCTGACTGAGCAGTATCTTTCGTTTGTTCGCGAAGCGCGGCGCTTACGCCTTGAACTCGCAGCGGACTATCTGGTTATGGCAGCTTGGCTTGCCTATCTGAAATCGCGTTTGCTTTTGCCGGTCGAAAGCTCTGACGACGAACCGAGTGGCGAGGAACTGGCCGCGGCTCTGGCCTTCAGATTGCAACGTCTTGAGGCAATGCGTGACGCTGCTGCCAAATTGATGAACCTGGACCGGCTTCGGCGTGACGTCTTTCCTCGCGGGACGCCGGAAACAGTTTCGATCGAAAAAACCAGTGTCTGGTCTGCAAGCCTTTATGATTTGCTCACGGCGTATGCTTCTCAGCGCCAACGGAGCTCGGTAACATCAGTGCACTATGAGAAGCGCCAAGTCTGGTCGCTTCAAGAAGCGCGGGCACTGTTACAGCGGCTGATTGGCGCTGCGGCCGACTGGACACCCATTGATCGCTTTCTGCTGCAATATATGGACGACCCGCGACAGCGCTCGACAATTTTGGCGTCCACCTTTTCTGCCAGTCTGGAGTTGGTTCGGGAGGGGCAAATCGAGCTTCAGCAATCGGAACCATTTGAACGGCTCTATATGCGCTCCAGGCCGAAATCACCCGAGGCCGACGAGCAAGCACAAGAGCAGGGGGTACTTGAATGAGCAAGACTTCAGGTAGCGTTAGCGAGACGGCTAATCCTTTCGAATTGCCACTCAATGATGAAGCTTTTTTTGAGGCAGTAGATCTGCAGCGCAAGATCGAAGCGATCCTGTTTGCCTCTGCCGAACCAATAGGCACAAGCGAGCTTTCTGAGCGTCTGCGGGCTGCCAAGCGCGACGTGGAAGCTGCCATGGATGTTTTGGTTGAGCACTACGCCAAGCGCGGCGTTGTACTGCGAAAGATTGCGGAACGTTGGGCCTTCAGAACGGCTGATGATCTTAAGCACGTGCTCCACAGGGAAGCTGTCGAGCAAAAACGACTTTCCCGTGCAGCGCTGGAGACACTTGCTATCATTGCATTTCACCAGCCTGTGACCCGAGCAGAGATTGAAGAAATTCGGGGCGTTTCTACATCAAAGGGTACGCTGGATGTTCTGATGGAAACGGGGTGGGTGCGAATGCGCGGACGCCGGCGGACACCAGGGCGACCAGTTACTTACGGAACAACAACTGAATTCCTTGATCACTTTGGCCTTGAAAGTATCCGTGACCTGCCGGGACTGGATGAACTGAAAGGGTCCGGGCTTCTGGACAGCGCGATTCCGGCCAGCTTCAAGGTGCCGGTGCCAGACGACAATGCGGAACTCTCCGAGGATGAAGATCCGTTGGATGAGGACGATCTTTTTGCCCTGTCAGAGAGCGAAGAGGAAGGCGGCGCTACGGAAAGCAAGGCGAACAAGGGTGATGCTTTGAAGTGAACCAGGTCAGGCCGGTTGACCTAAACGGCCAGCTGGGGCATGAGGGGCGTAAACTAAGGTAAACTTGGAGACCCCATGGCGCGGTTAGCGTTTGAGCACATAAGCCACTCCTATGGCACTCTTCCTGCCGTCAACGATGTGTCCTTAAGTCTTTCTTCTGGCGAAGTTCTCTGTCTTCTGGGCCATTCGGGCTGCGGTAAGACAACCTTGCTGCGCATCGCGGCAGGCGTCGTTCGCCAAGAAGGCGGGCGGGTTCTGCTGAACGGCGAGGTCGTTGCTGACGATGCACGGTATCTACCGCCAGAACAGCGCGGTGTGGGCCTCATGTTCCAAGACTACGCTTTGTTCCCGCATCTTACGATCCTTGATAACGTGCTTTTTGGCTTGAAGAGCTTGCCCGCAGTTGAAGCGCGGAGCAGGGCAATGGACGCGCTCAACATGGTCGGCCTGGCCCGCTATGCGAATGAATATCCGCATGGTCTGTCCGGTGGAGAACAGCAACGCGCAGCGCTTGCCCGTGCCATGGCACCGAAACCTCATACGTTGCTTATGGATGAACCCTTTTCAGGTCTTGATAGCCGGTTGCGCGATGATGTGCGTCAGCACACGCTCGATATGATCCGCAAGCAGGGAGCGACCGCCGTGGTGGTCACCCACGATCCCGAGGAGGCTTTGCGTGTTGCGGACCGCATAGCTCTTATGAGCGCTGGTAAAGTGGTGCAAGTGGGAACCCCTGAAGAGATCTACTTCCGACCAGTCAACCTTTTCTGTGCCCGATTCTTCTCAGATCTCAACGAGGTTGAAGCTGTGGTCAAGAACAAAACGGTGAACACACCATTAGGTTCTTTTGAAGCCTCAGAATTTGAAGAGGGTGATTCAGTTCTTATCTGTGTAAGGCCTCATCATGTTCGCACCCAGCGAGAAGCAGGGCCTCTGACCCAGCGTGGAACGGTACTAAAGCGCAATATGGCAGGAGAGGTTGACCTGTTAGAAGTCAAGGTAGAGGGCTTGGACAAGCCAATTCGGGTTCGAACCAGCGATGTTTTGCAGTTTTCTGCTGGTGAACAGGTGAATTTCGCCGTGGATCAGAGGGATGTGCTTGTTTTTTCAAGGTGATCCTGACAGATCTTGTGTTTAGGAGTTTGGGCTAGCTCTACCCCTTGCAAGAGGCGGTATGTTAATCTGACTCATGGAAATGAATAGTCCAAGAAACAGGAGTTTGGTCTATGGGCTCTATTGGTATTTGGCAGATCGTCATCATCGCAGTGGTTGTGGTGCTGTTGTTCGGTCGCGGTAAGATTTCCGAGCTGATGGGTGACGTCGCTAAGGGAATCAATAGTTTCAAAAAAGGCCTGAAGGATGATGCTCAAGAGGCGGCTTCCGAGGAGAAAGAACCGAAGGTTCTGGACCACAAGGCCTCAGAGACCGTTTCTCCTCAGTCCAGCGCTGAAAAGACCGGCGACCAGACCAAGGCGAGCTAAGACCGTACTCCGTCGGTCTGCGGCCATCGCGGCCGCAGATGTGGGTTCGGCTGGCGTCGTGTATTTTGAAAGCGGCTTGAGTACATGTTCGATATCTCCTGGACAGAATTGCTGCTCGTTGGTGTGGTAGCAATCATCGTTGTGGGGCCCAAGGAATTGCCCGGTATGCTGAGAACACTCGGCAAGACAATTGGTACTGTGCGACGCATGGCGGGTGATTTTCAGTCCACGTTCAATGATGCGATCAAAGAAGCTGAAAAGCAGGCCGGTATCGATGAGATGCGTCGCAAAGCGGATGCCGCCCAAAACTTTGATCCGCTGGGGGATTTGAAGAAGTCTCTTTCTGAAGAAGAGCGTGAACTCAAAAAGAGCATTGAAGCCAAGCCTGACACATCAACAAAATCCGACGCCCCCAAGAGCGAAGCGTCTGATGATAGCGTGAATGGAGTCAGCAGTGTTCCGGTCGCTGCGCCAACAGTTCAAGAGGCTCCAGAGCCCGTGCTCTCGACTGATTCTGTAGAGGGATCAAACTCTTCCAAGAAAACTCATAAATCTGCTGGAGGGGAAGCGCATGAGTGAAAACGAGATCGAAGCCTCGCGCGCTCCTTTGATTGAGCACTTGATTGAGCTGCGTTCACGTCTCGTGAAGTCGGTGATTGCACTATCCATTGCGTTCATCATCTGCTTCATCTTTGCAACGGATGTGTTCAATATTCTGATCTGGCCTTACGAGCGGGCTGCAGGTGCATCACGGTCCATTGAGCTGATCTATACAGCGCCACAGGAGTACTTCTTCACTCAAATGAAGCTGGCTTTGTTCGGAGCGCTGTTCGTGTCATTCCCGGTTGTTGCAACGCAGATTTACATGTTCATGGCACCCGGGCTTTACAAGCACGAAAAGCGCGCATTCCTGCCATATCTGTTCGCGACCCCAATCCTTTTCGGCATCGGTGCGGCTCTGGTTTATTTCCTGATCATGCCAATGGCCATGCAGTTCTTCCTGTCCATGGAACAAGCTGGCGGAGAAGGGAAGGCAGCCATTCAGTTGCTGCCGCGCGTGAGTGAATATCTCAGCCTGATCATGGTGCTGATTTTTGCCTTTGGTTTGGTCTTTCAGCTTCCTGTTGTGCTGACACTTCTGGGGCGGGCAGGAATGGTGAGTGCTGATACGCTCAAGTCCAAGCGCAAATATGCCATTGTGATTGCGTTTGCAGCTGCTGCAATTTTAACACCTCCTGATCCGATTTCGCAGATCGGTCTTGCGCTTCCCACTTTGCTTCTCTACGAAGTCTCAATCTATTGTGTTCGGCTCGTCGAGCGAAAGCGGGAACGGCAGGATGACCAGGACGAACAAGACGCCTGATCATTTTGGTTTCTAAGCTCCGGCGGGCACAACTACCAACCCTGCCGGGACTAAGATAGCCATGTTTGACATCAGATGGATACGCGAGAACCCAGAGGCTTTTGATGCCGGTCTGAAGGCTCGCGATCACGAGCCACGTGCTGCACAACTCCTTGAACTGGATGATGCGCGCCGATCTCATGTCACCAAACTTCAAGAGGCGCAGCAGCGCCGCAACTCCGCATCAAAGGAAATTGGCAAGGCCAAGGCTTCTGGTGATGAGGAAGGCGCGCAGGCGCTCATGAAGGAGGTCGCCGAGATCAAGGCGTTCATCCAGGCCGGTGAAGAAGAAGAACGCAAGCTCGACGCAGCGCTTCAGGAAGCTCTCAGCAGAATCCCGAATATCGGTCTTTCTGACGTGCCAGTGGGTGCGGATGAGAACGACAACGTTGAGCTTCACATGTGGGGCGAAAAGCCGTCTTTCGATTTCACCCCGAAGGAACATTACGAGCTGGGCGAAGCGCAGGGCGGAATGGACTTTGAGACCGCCGCGAAACTCTCCGGCTCAAGGTTCACCGTGCTGAAAGGCCAGATTGCACGTCTGGAGCGTGCTCTGGGCCAGTTCATGATCGACCTGCATACGGAAGAGCACGGTTACTTGGAGGTTTCTCCGCCGCTGCTGGTTCGTGATGAAGCGTTGTTTGGTACGGGTCAGCTGCCGAAGTTTGCGGACGATCTTTTCCGGGCTACCGAAGGCCGTTGGCTGATTCCGACTGCGGAAGTACCGCTTACCAATATGGTTGCCGGTGAGATCCTCGATTCCACCGCACTGCCAATCCGCGTTACGGGCCTGACCTATTGTTTCCGTTCTGAAGCGGGTTCTGCGGGCCGCGATGTACGCGGCATGCTTCGTCAACACCAGTTTGAAAAGTGCGAGCTTGTTTCCATCACAGATGTGGACAGTTCTTTGGATGAACTGGAACGCATGCGGGAATGCGCGGAGAAAGTTCTTCAAAAGCTCGGTCTTCATTATCGTGTCATGACCCTATGTACGGGTGATATGGGCTTCAGTGCGCGCAAGACCTATGACATTGAAGTTTGGCTGCCGGGGCAGGATGCTTATCGTGAGATTTCATCTTGCTCTGTCTGTGGGGACTTCCAGGCACGCCGCATGAATGCCCGCTACCGTGTTGACGGTGACAAGGCGCTTCAGTTTGCACACACCCTCAACGGGTCTGGTGTTGCTGTAGGGCGCTGCTTGATCGCCGTTCTAGAGAACTATCAACAGGCTGACGGCTCTATTGTGGTGCCGGAAGTGCTGCGGCCATACATGAATGGCCTTGAGAAAATCGGATAATTTGAGGACTGACGCGCAATGCGGATTTTGCTTACGAACGATGATGGAATTCATGCCGATGGTTTGGCGGCACTTGAGCGCATTGCGCATCAGCTATCCGATGATGTGTGGGTTGTTGCACCGGAAACGGACCAAAGTGGCGTTTCCCACTCGCTTTCACTAAACGACCCACTGCGCTTGCGCGAGATTGAAGACAAGAAGTTCGCACTGCGGGGCACGCCGACTGACTGCGTGATCATGGGTGTAAAGAAGGTTCTGGATACGCCTCCGGATCTGGTTCTTTCCGGCATCAATCGCGGTGTGAACATTGCCGATGACATTACCTATTCCGGTACCGTCGCCGGTGCGATAGAAGGCACGCTTCTGGGTATTCCTTCTATTGCGCTTTCCCAACACTATCGGTTCGGTGAAGATGCAGGGCCAAACTATGATCCAGCTGAAGCGCACGGCCCAGGCCTGCTAAAGCAGCTGCTTTCATTCGACTTGCCGCGGGACACGCTGCTCAACATCAACTTCCCGAAACGCAGTCCTGAAGAGGTGGAAGGCGTTCGTGTGGTGCCGCAAGGCAAGCGTCCAGCGGACTCCATGTATATCGAGAGCCGCAAAGACGGGCGCGGCAATCCATACCATTGGCTTGCATTCAACAATCGCTGGTTTGCAGGCGACGCGGGTACCGATATTGAAGCTATTCAACAGGGCTACATTTCGGTGACACCTTTGCACCTCAATCTAACGGCTCGTGAATTGATGGCCTCCCTCGATGAAACATTGAGGGGCGCTCTCTAGACGCTCTCCCGCATGGGGAGCGGTCTTGGACAGGATGGCAATGGACCAAACCGATCTTTCAGAGGTTCCAGGGGCGGCAGAAGCTCATGAAGCGGAACGGGAACGGCGCGCAGCGTGGGTTATGGATCTGCGTTCAAACGGCGTTTCCGATTATGCTGTTCTTGGTGCCTTGGAAGCGGTTGATCGGCGCATGTTCCTCTATGCCAAGCATCAGGCGCTTGCCTATGCCGACAGGGCGTTTCCGATCGATTGCGGCCAGATGAGCACGCCGCCATCCATGACCGGAAAAATTTGCGGCCTCATGGAGCTTAAAGGCGACCACCGCGTTTTGGAGATTGGCACAGGCTCGGGCTATCAGAGCGCAATCCTCTCGAAGTTGGTAGGTGAGGTTGTGACGTTGGAGCGTTACAGAACTTTGGCTCAACTGGCCGAAGACCGAATTCGCTCCTCACGGATCACAAACGTAACCGTGTTGCATGCGGATGGCCTTTCTGCGGTCAGCGATGAAGAGGAGCGGGGGCAGTTCGATCGAATCCTTCTCAATGGATGTGTCGATCGATTGCCGGGTTTTTTGCTCGATGAACTCTTACCCGGGGGCAAAATATATGTCCCAATTCGGGGCGAGGGGCGCTTACCGATTCTAACGGTATTTGAAAAGGCCGGAAGATCCACAGAGCAGAAACCTCTTGGAGCCTTTCGCTTTTTGCCTCTGACACCGGGTATCGCGGCAAAGCTTTAGCTAAACAATTTCTTAAATTAAGCAAATATCAACCGTAGTTGGACTACAAAAAACTAGAGTTTGCCTTTTCTAGTTTTGTGTGGGGCGGTTATGCTTTCCAAATCTGAGTCTTCTAAAAAGCTAAAGCGCGGCGTAGCTGCTTGCGCGTTGATCGTGGCGACTGGCCTTGCTGGCTGCAGCTCGCGCATTGATCGCTTCGAGGTCTCTGAATACGAGAACCAGTCGCTTCCACCTGCAGCGCAGGTCAAGGCGCAAGAGTTGACTTCTGCGCCAACACAAGTGGCGTCTTTGCCGCCGGTCTCTGAGCCGTCGGAACCAATTACAACAAGTTCACTGCAGCCCATTGCAAGTGCACCTCAAAGCTCCGCGTGGCAGCCGGACTTCTCGTCTAGCTATGCGGCTGCTGAAGGTTCACAGCGCGGTTCGTTTCCATCAGCATCGCTTCAGCGCAGTGCGAGCCAACGCGTTCCTGCAAGCCTTGCCAAGGCTCCAGACAAGAACCTCGGTTGGCAGGCGAAAGGCGGGTCGATTGTCGTGCTTCAGCGCGGAGAGACCCTCGACAGTCTAGCCCGTAAACACAACGTTCCTGCTGCTGCCATCATGCACGCAAACAGGGTGACTTCTCCCTCGGCATTCAAGGCCGGAGACAGTGTTATCATCCCGGTGCGGGAGCAAACCCTGCAAGCTTTCAACTCACCTCAGGTGGCAACTAATCCATCGAACGTATCTAGTAGCGGGATTGTACCCAGCTCCGAGACGGCCAGTCTCGCGGTTGCCACTGATACGGACCTGATTCAGGCAGAACGCCAAGAGTTTGGAGCACAGTTGGCGCAGTTGCGCTTACCGCCTGGTAATGTTGGGCAGCCGTCCAGTGCGGGTCAGCAAACCTATCAGCCGCAATACCAACAGCCTGCGCCTGTCTATCGGCAGCCGGTTCAGCAGCAGCCATTGCAGCCAACCTACCAACCACAACGTGGTCAGCAGGCGGCTAATCCGCCAGTGTTTCAAAATCAGCAACCGGTCTACCAAGAACGGACTGTGAAGATTACTGCGTTGCCAAAGTCCAAACCAGGAACAATGCAAGTCGCACAGACCGTTACCCAGCCGGTGTCTTTGGCGGGCATTTCGGCGGTCCCTGAGCCAAAGCGTGTCGGTTCGGTTGCAGCGCCTACACAGCCAGTACAGGTCGCCCGTGCACCTCAACCTGAAACGGTTCAGCGTCAAACACAGCCGACAGTTACGGCTCAGCCCGCCGTGGCATCATCGAGAGTGAACTCGTCTGGTGTGCGCCAAGTATCCACCTCAACGGTTTCTCAGCCGGTACAGCGTGTAAGTGCTCCTGCGACCCAGATGGAGGTAGCTCCAGCTGTTCAGCGTGTCGAGCCAGTGCAACAGGCACAGCCTCAACAGGCAGAGGAGGTGAAAACCGCCTCTTTGAACCCGCAGGAAGGTACGGAACCAAAACGCTTCTTCCGTTGGCCTGTAAGTGGTCGGATCATTTCCGACTTTGGCCCGAAGCCGGGCGGCGCACATAATGACGGGATCAACCTTGCTGTTCCGGAAGGAACAGAGATCAAGGCGACTGAAGATGGCACTATTGTCTATTCCGGTAATGAGCTGAAAGGCTTCGGTAATCTGGTTTTGATCCGTCACTCCAATGGCTGGGTGTCAGCTTACGCCCACAACAGCGAACTTCTGGTCCGCCGGGGAGATTCAGTGCGGCGTGGTCAGGTTATCGCCAAGGCAGGCGCGACGGGATCGGTATCTCAGCCTCAGCTTCACTTTGAGCTGCGCAAGGACAACAAGCCCGTTGATCCATTGCAGCACCTGCCAAATTCCTAGTTGCGAGAAGTTTGATTTGAAAAAGGCGGCCCTTATGGAGCCGCCTTTTTCATATCTCCAGGTAGATTACAGTGTCTGATGGCAGGCCTGAGACCTACGATAGGTTTTGGCCCAGTCGGCCCGCCAGATCCTGGATGAACTGCCACGCAACTCGGCCTGATCGTGCGCCTCGTGTTGTGGACCATTCAAGCGCCTGCGTGCGCAACTCCTTTTCGTCGATCTTCAATCCGTATTGGGCTACATAACCGGAGATCATCTCCAAATAGTCCTCCTGCGAGCACTTGTGGAAGCCGAGCCAAAGACCGAATCGATCTGACAAGGAGACCTTTTCTTCCACGGCTTCCCCGGGGTGAATGGCAGTGGAGCGTTCGTTTTCCATCATATCGCGCGGCAGCAGGTGCCGCCTGTTAGACGTCGCATAAAACAAGACATTTTCAGGCCGTCCCTCAATGCCGCCCTCCAGTGCAGCTTTCAAGCTTTTGTAGGTGGCGTCATCACCATCGAAAGACAGATCATCGCAAAAGACAATGAAACGGAACGCGCTATCGCGAAGCCGACTCAAGAGGTCGGGTAGGGTGCTTATGTCTTCCCGGTGAATTTCGATGAGTTTAAGGGCAGGGGTGTTTTCTGGCCGATCTTCATTGATGCTCGCGTGTATCGCTTTGACCAGCGACGATTTTCCCATACCACGAGCGCCCCACAGGAGCGCATTGTTCGCAGGAAGGCCTCTGGCAAAGCGCTGTGTATTGTCAAAAAGAGCAGTTTTAGAATGATTTACGGCCTTTAACAGGTCAAGTGGTACCTTGTTTACTCTTGCTACAGGTTGTACCCCTTTTGGCAAGGGGTGCCAGATGAAAGCATCTGCGGCCTCAAAATCTGGCGGCCTGTCTTCTTGCGGGACAGCGCGTTCAACGAGTGAAAGAAGTCGGTCAAGTCGCTCGGTCAGAGCAGTAAAATCGGCGTTCTGATTTGTCATATTCTGGAAGTCTTATGATTTGAGTTGGCCGGCTGCGGTTGCTCACAACATAAATTTTCAGAGAACAAGCATCGCGGCAATATTTCGATGCCACAAGCACTAGCATGTCGGTTGTGGCTGGGGAAAGTCCTCTTGAGAGCCGCAAAATCTTGAAAACATTGTTATGGCTTGTATAGTCCGGCGCAAACTAACCGATTTCGGTTGAACGGGGCCACAAAGCCTTTACATAAACCGGTGGTTTGAACTCCCGCTGCAGTTGGCAGTTTCGGGCTAAGGAGAAGAGAATGTTTATTACCCCCGCCTACGCGCAGAGTGCTGGTGGCGCACCGGACATGCTGATGTCCATCCTTCCATTCATCCTGATCTTCGTGATCATGTGGTTTTTGATCATCCGACCACAGCGTCAGCGCATGAAGGCACATCAGGAGTTGGTCAACAATCTGCGCCGTGGGGATACCATCGTTACTTCTGGCGGTCTGATTGGTAAGGTATCCAAAGTAGTCGACGATAACGAAATTCAGGTCGACATTGCTGAGAACGTCCGAATTCGCGTTGTGCGTGCAATGGTTCAAGAAGTCCGCTCCAAGTCTGAGCCGGTAAAAGAAGGCGAATAAGCCGCTTCTTGATTGCAACTTTGAACTCTCCGTAGGCGTATGGACTTTGTCGATACGCGTGCGGGGAGTTTCCTAAACCAGGCAGAGAAACATGCTTTATTTCGCGCGTTGGAAGATCGCCTTGATCCTCCTCGTTGTCCTAGCCGGCGTTTTGGCAACACTGCCAAATTTCTTCTCGAAGTCTACGCTTGAGAGTTGGCCCGATTTCCTGCCCAAACGGCAGATTGTATTGGGTCTTGATCTTCAAGGGGGCGCATATCTGCTCTATGAAGTCGATAGTGAAGACTACAAGCAGCAGCAATTCCGCCAATTGGTTGGCAATGTTCGCCAAGCGCTTCGTGAAAATCCCCGCATTGGCTACACCGGGCTGGGTATTCAAGGAGATTCGGTGCAGGTGCGCATTCGTGATGCCGCCAAGATCGATGAAGCGCGCGCCCGCCTGAACGAGCAGTTGAACCCACTGAACACCGGCGTTTTTGGCGGTCAGACAGTGAATGAGTTCCAGCTCGATGACCAAGGCGATGGTCTTTTCCGGTTTACGTTCACTGATGATGGTTTGCAGCAGCGCCTCGCGAAGGTCGTTGAACAGTCCATCGAGGTTATTCGCCGCCGCGTTGACGAACTTGGTACAACCGAGCCAAGCATTCAGCGTCAGGGCACCGACCGTATTCTCGTGGAGGCTCCGGGTGAAAGCGATCCGCAGCGTCTCAAGGATATCATCGGCCAGACTGCTCAGTTGACGTTCCATTTGGTTGACGATTCCATGTCTCCCTCGCAGGCGCTCCAGTCCCGCCCTCCGGCAGGTACAATGATCGTCTATGGAGTGGAGGATCAACTTCCGTACCTTCTTGACGAAACACCGCTGTTGACTGGTGAAGAGCTTCAGGACGCCTCGGTTGCTTTTGACCAGCAAACCAATGAGCCGGTAGTGAACTTCCGCTTCAACACCGCTGGTGCGCGCAAGTTCGCGGATGTGACCCGTCAGAACGTAAATCGTCCTTTCGCAATCGTTTTGGATAACGAGGTTATCTCTGCCCCGGTAATTCGTGAGCCAATCACAGGCGGCTCTGGACAGATTTCCGGCAGCTTTACCGTGGAAGGCGCTGACAACCTTGCCGTCCTGCTGCGCGCTGGTGCGTTGCCGGCAAAGCTCAATGTGATCGAAGAGCGTTCCGTCGGTCCGGGTCTTGGTGCTGACTCCATTGAGAGCGGTAAAATCGCGTCCTACGTTGGTGCTGCAGCAGTCGTGATCTTCATGATTCTGACCTATGGCGTCTTCGGGGTCATGTCGAACGTTGCACTGTTTGCGAACGTGACATTGATCTTCGGCGTTCTGACAACACTTCAAGCCACGCTTACGCTACCTGGTATCGCAGGTATCGTGCTCACAGTCGGTATGGCTGTGGATGCGAACGTGTTGATCTATGAACGTATTCGCGAGGAAATGCGGGCAGGGCGCTCCGCCGTGAGTGCCATCGATGCGGGCTATCAGCGTGCCATGGGAACCATTCTTGATGCGAACATCACGACCCTTGTTGCAGCACTGATCCTGTTCTTCATCGGTTCCGGTCCAGTGAAGGGCTTCGCCGTTACCTTGATGGTTGGTATTTTCACGACGGTGTTCTCCGCGGTGACGTTCTCGCGCTTCCTGGTGTCCACGTGGTATCGCCGCAAGCGCCCATCTACATTGCCGATCTGATCTGGAGACAAAAAATGAAATTGCTACGACTGGTCCCAGATAAGACCAACCTTCGTTTCATGAGCTGGCGGCGCGTGAGCTACCCGTTTACGGCTTTTGTTGCGATTGCCTCTATCGCGCTGTTTCTGACGGTCGGCCTCAACTATGGTATCGACTTCAAGGGCGGCTCCCTGATTGAGATCAAGACCACCGATGGGCCTGCGAATATTGGCGAAATCCGCGGCAAGCTCGGCGACTTGAATCTCGGTGATATTCAGGTGCAGGAGTTCGGAAGCCCCGAGGAGGTGCTCATTCGTATTGAGCATCAGGGCGATGCAGATGCCGATCAACAGGAAGTCTTGACCAACGTGCGTCAAGCTCTTGGAGAAAATGTAGAGTTCCGCCGTACAGAAATTGTGGGGCCTCGTGTTTCCGGCGAGCTGGCTCAAGCGGGCATCATGGCTGTTGGCGGTGCTTTGGTATTGATCCTGTTCTACATCTGGATCCGCTTTGAGTGGCACTTTGCGGTTGGGGCTATTCTGACGACCTTGAACGATATCATCGTGACCATCGGCTTGTTCTCACTGCTCCAGCTGGACTTCACATTGTCCAGTATTGCTGCCGTCCTAACGATCCTTGGTTACTCCTTGAACGATACCGTGGTTGTCTACGACCGCGTGCGTGAGAACTTGCGCCGCTACAAGAAACTGCCCCTTGATGAGCTGCTGGACCGCTCCATCAACGAGACACTGGCGCGTACGGTGAACACGTCTCTCACCACCTTGTTGGCGTTGTTTGCGCTCTACATCTTTGGTGGGGAGGTCATTCAGTCCTTCGTTCTTGCCATGATCTTCGGTGTCGTTATCGGCACTTACTCCTCGGTCTTCCTGGCATGTCCATTCCTCATCATGCTGAAGCTGCGACCATCGGCTTTCCGCAAGGAAGAGGACGACAACAAGGCCATTCAGGCCTAAGGAGACAAGAGATTGGCAAAACGCGGCGAACCCCTGATCATTCGAGATGCTCACCTTCCGCAACAGGTCGAACTGTCGGCCTATGGGGAAGGCGGCTTCCGGTTCGCCGACATGTCTCATCGCGGCTCCCTGTTAAGTGTGCCTTCAGGTACCTATGGCTGGGAGCCGTCGACCTTCGAAGATATTACATTGAAATCTCTTCAGCGGGTGCTGGATGAGAGCGAGCAATTGGAAGTGCTCCTGATTGGAACAGGGAACAGCCTTGTACCGTTTTCCGATGCTTTCAAAGCACCTTTCCGCGAGCAAGGCATTATGGTTGACAGCATGTCGACCGGAGCTGCCGTTCGCACATTCAACGTTCTTTTTTCCGAAAAGCGGGCCATCGCAGCGGCATTCCTCGCCGTCGATTGAGGCGGCCTGACCTGTTGGCTTGAGGAGCCCGCATGGACCACGCGACTTATTGCGCCGAAGTGGTGCGTAAATTCGATTATCCTCGATACCTGAGTGTTCTTTATGCCCCGCGTGAAGCGCGGGACGCCCTGATGGCGCTTTATGCGTTTTCATCAGAGATCGCGCGCGTGCGCGAACTGGTGCGTGAAGCATTGCCCGGCGAGATGCGTTTGCAATGGTGGCGTGACACCTTGGCCGGACAAGGGCACGGATCTGTCGGCGACAATCCTGTGGCTGCGGCGCTTCTGCAAGCGATCGATACACATGATCTGCCAGTAGAGGCATTTTTGCGTCTCATCGATGCTCGGGTTTTTGATCTTTACAACGATCCGATGCCGAGCCAACAGGACCTTGAAGGGTATGCTGGAGAGACCAGCTCAGTCCTTCTTCAACTCGCTTCACTCGTTCTGAATCGCGATCTGTCAGGCCGCGCGTTTGCGGATGCCTGTGGCCACGGCGGTGTTGCCTATGCCATGGTGGGCCTTGTACGCGCGCTGCCTTGGCATGCTGCGCGCCAGCAGTGTTTCCTCCCTAAAGACCTTTTGGAAAAGCATGGGGTCTC
Source organism: Pseudovibrio exalbescens (assembly GCF_028737195.1). Lineage (GTDB taxonomy): Bacteria > Pseudomonadota > Alphaproteobacteria > Rhizobiales > Stappiaceae > Pseudovibrio > Pseudovibrio zosterae. Next base: position 487,348 of record NZ_JAQZAJ010000001.1, read on the forward strand.
CTCAACCGAGATGTTTCGCGGCAATTCAACACCTGAACTCACAAGCGCGGTGGAGGAGTTTCTGGGCATTGCCCAGATTCACTACGGTAAAGCACAGGTTGCCTTGAAAGAAACACCCAGCGTTGCTGCGCCTGCATTTCTTGTGCTCACGAGCGTGCCTGCACAGCTAAATATCCTGACAGCAGATGATGTGGATTATCTCAAGCCTGGAAAGAGTGAGTCACCGCTCAAGCTGCACTGGACCTATTGGAAGGGCGTGCGCGCCTTGAAAAAACTGATGGCCTAGATGGCCGATACGCTGGAGTTTTGAATGCCTGATTTGGATGGGGATATAGAGCTCAAGCAGTTCTTTGATGCGGATGATCTTGATCGAATACTCGCTTTGGAAGCCGCCTGCGAAGCTCATGATGGGGCTGCGCTAAAGCTGGAGCTGGACTACAAGCGAAGCCTTGCCAGCACACGTCCCGAGGAGGACATGGTCACCGGCATCAACGAGTTCTTCTATATGTTTGAGGGCGAGCTGATTGGCTACCTTGGCCTTTGTGGATTTGGCGGCGCCGCAGCTCCCGTTGAAGCGAACGGCATGGTGCATCCTGACTATCGCAGGAAGGGTGTTTTCTCAAAGTTGGTACGCCTTTCCATCCAAGAATGGCGTCGGCGTGGGTCATCGAAACTCTTGATGCTCAGTGACCGTCACTCAGAGAGCGGTCAGGCCTTTCTGAAAGGGTTTGGCGCGACCTACTCCTTCTCAGAGTATGAAATGGTACTTGTGGGAACTGCAGGTTTTGAAGAGCAAGATGTGGCTTCGGACCTAACCTTGCGGATCGCCATGGCAGAAGATGCTGACGAGATCGCACGTCAAAATGCGATTTATTTTGGCGCCGCAAGGTCTGCTCAAACCACTGCGGAGGTGCGTGTTGAGGAGGCGCTTGGGTTTAAAGTGGATCCGGCGCAGGAGGCCAAGCGCGGCATGAGCATCTTTCTGGCGGAGGTGAACGGTCAGGTCGTCGGGAAGATCAATCTTGAACGCAGCTCCAACCCTGCAGGCATTTTTGGCCTTGGCGTTCTTCCACCTCACCGAAACAAGGGATATGGCCGGGCAATTCTTACCAAGGGGGTCCAGAAGCTACATGAGTTGGGCATACAAGATGTTTTGCTTCAGGTGGCTCCTGATAATGAAAACGCGCTTAATTTGTATCGGTCTGTTGGCTTTCAGGAAACATCGACCATGGATTACTTCGAGTACCCCGGTTAGGTGAACTCGATTATCCGGTTTAAATCGCAAAAAGCCCCTCTGCATGGCAGAGAGGCTTTTTTGTTTCTCATGTACACCAAGCTTAGTGGCCGGTCTTTGCGATCCACCCTTCAAAAGCAGTAAGGCCGCGTTTTGACATGGCCTGCTTCCTGGCGCGGCTTTTTTCTTTGCCACGCAAGCGCTTGCCATCTTCTGTCTTCGGCAACTCTTCCAATGGTGGCAGCAAGCCGAAGTTGATGTTCATTGGCTGGAAGGAGCGGGGCCCTTCGTTATCAGTGCGCGAAATATGGCCGCCAGTAATATGGTTCAGAATCGCACCCATGGCCGAAGTCGCTGGCGGCAGCTCCATGGTTTCACCAAGGAGCTCGTGAACAGCGAACAGGCCAGCAAGGCACCCAACTGCCGTGGACTCTACATAGCCTTCACAGCCAGTGATCTGCCCTGCAAAGCGCACATGCGGCGCCGCCTTGAGCTGTAGTTGCTCTGTCAGCAGCTTTGGCGAGTTCAGGAAGGTGTTGCGATGCAGACCGCCAAGACGGGCAAACTGAGCGTTTTCCAAGCCTGGAATCATGCGGAAGACATCGGTCTGAATGCCGTACTTCAACTTGGTTTGGAAGCCGACCATGTTGTAGAGCGTGCCCAACGCGTTGTCCTGGCGAAGCTGAACGACCGCATAAGGCTTCACCTCCGGGTCGTGGGCATTTGTCAGACCCATGGGTTTCAATGGACCGTGGCGCAGCGTTTCGCGTCCGCGTTCCGCCATAACCTCGATTGGCAAGCAGCCATCAAAGTATGGGGTGTTTGCTTCCCATTCCTTGAAATCGGTCTTTTCACCACTGATCAAAGCATCAATGAATGCTTCATATTGCTCCTTGGTCATGGGGCAGTTGATGTAGTCCTTGCCGGTCCCACCCGGGCCAACCTTATCATAGCGTGACTGGAACCAGGCAACATCCATGTTGATGCTGTCTTTATGCACGATCGGTGCAATGGCATCGAAGAAAGCCAGTGCATCTGTATCGGTGTGCTTGAGAATGCTTTCGCTCAACGACGGCGAAGTGAGCGGGCCTGTTGCGAGAATGACTTGTCCCCATTCTTGCGGTGGTACACCGGGCACTTCCTCACGGCGAACCTCGATTAGGGGATGGTCTTCAATCGCTTTCTGAACCGCTTGAGAGAAACCATCTCGGTCCACTGCGAGTGCGCCACCTGCCGGGACCTGGTGCGCGTCAGCGCAGCTCATGATGAGAGATTTGGCCATGCGCAGTTCCGCATGCAGCATGCCCACAGCATTGTTTGCGGCATCGTCAGAGCGGAAGGAGTTGGAGCAAACAAGCTCTGCCAGTCCTTCTGTCTGGTGCGCATCAGTCTTGCGGTGTGGGCGCATTTCATGAAGTACGACGGGATGGCCTTTTTGCGCGATTTGCCATGCGGCCTCTGATCCGGCAAGGCCGCCGCCGACCACGTGAATTGGTTTTTCTGTCATTCCGAGTCCAGTTGGTACAATAAGATGGAGGCGCAGCGTGTGCGCTCTCTCTGCGGGCCTGACTTCAGACCTCAGTCGTCCAAGGCTTACACACAGCCATGATTTGTTGCCCTTGATTACAGCGCAAACCTGTCGCATGCAATAATTTGAATAGCCAACCGGGATATGCTGTCCCTCGGTTTCTTCGTCAAGTCTTGGAGTTCTTAGTTGAAGCAGATTCGCTTAGGCCTGATTTCGGCCCTGTCCGCGTGCGCTGTTCTTGCCGGGTGCATGACCTTGGCCGGGACCAATCCGAGCACGTGGTATAGCTCCATGAATGGCCGGGAGCCCTCAGGAAACCGGATCTATATCTGCCATGGTTTTGGTTGCACCTACAAGACCGTGGTAGCTTTCTCTGAAAAGGACCGAAAAGCGCTGGCGCGGATCTTCAGCAAAGGCAAGGCGTCGTCTCCCTCAGCAGAGCGTGAAGCTCTCTCAAAGGCGATCATCTGGCAGGAGAGGCGCGTTGGGCGCATTGTTGGCTCTTCAAAAGACATAGGTGGTCTTGATATGCGCAATTCTGGCGTACGAGGCCAAATGGATTGCATTGATGAGGCAACTAACACGACCAGTTTGCTCATCTACGCTCAAGAACAAGGTTTCTTGAAACACCATACGGTCTCTCGCCCGGTAGCGCGTGGTTTCTTCCTTGATGGACGCTATCCGCACGCGACGGCGGTTATCACTGAAAAAGAGAAAGGGGTACAGTGGGCAGTGGACAGCTGGCGTCTCGCCAATGCAATGCCGCCGGATGTAATGCTCCTGGAAAAATGGTTCCGTGTTCGATCCAGTGAGCTGGAGGTTCCTCGACCTGAGAGTTGATCCGCAAAGGCGCGCGCTGGCCAGTGCCAAGGGTGCTAAGCCTCAAACAAATCACGTCAAAAATTTGTCCTGAAAAAGCGAACGCCCGCCGGTGGGAGGAATCGGCGGGCGTAACTCTTGTACGACGAAATTGGGAGGAGGTATCGCCGTACGCTTTTGCCTTTGGGTATGGGAGGAGGTTACCCGCAGGCTATGTTTTGACGCTTGGGGTTTGGGAGGAGGTCCCCGTTGCGTCTGAAAAAAGATATAGAACAGTTCTTGGATTATTGCACCACATCATTGTGCATGTCAGATATGCATTAGCAGCATGGCAATCCAAAAGACGTATTTTTATGAACTGCGACAAATGGTGCAATTCCGGGATTTATTCTTGGAATACAACAAAATACGGACCAATAAAATGCATGCCTTATCTCATGAATCCCTAGGATTCGCAGGAATTTTCGGCGTGTGAATATTTCTCTATATTGTGCACATGCGAAAAACCCCGGAAACGATCCGGGGTTTTAATCAGGTACTTTTAGGGGGGGGGCAGCTACGGGTTGCTATTCGGCAGCGTCCCTGCGCTTGGCCTTGGTGCGGCGCTCAAACAGTTCTGCAAGAAACACGCCTGTATAGCTGCCGGGTGTTTTTGCAATTTCCTGTGGTGGGCCGCTGGCCACAATCTGTCCGCCGCCATCGCCGCCCTCGGGGCCGAGGTCGACCACCCAGTCGGCAGTTTTGATGACCTCCAGATTGTGCTCGATCACAAGGACAGTATTGCCTTGCTCAACAAGCTCATGAAGCACTTCGAGAAGCTTTGCTACGTCATGAAAATGCAATCCGGTTGTCGGTTCATCCAGAATGTACAGCGTGCGGCCTGTTGAGCGTTTAGAGAGTTCCTTGGCCAGCTTGACACGCTGAGCTTCACCACCGGAGAGGGTGGTTGCTTGCTGGCCAACCTTGATGTAGCCCAGCCCCACACGGGCCAGAGTTTCCATCTTGTCTCGAATAGCCGGTACCGCACTAAAGAACTCTGCTGCTTCTTCCACGGTCATGTCCAAGACATCGGCAATAGACTTGCCTTTGAACTGCACTTCAAGGGTCTCGCGATTGTACCGTTTGCCCTTGCAAACGTCACAGGTCACATAAACGTCTGGCAAGAAGTGCATCTCGATCTTGATGACACCGTCGCCTTGACAGGCCTCGCAGCGGCCGCCCTTCACGTTAAATGAGAACCGTCCGGGGGCGTATCCTCGGGTTTTTGCTTCCGGCATCCCAGCAAACCACTCACGGATCGGCGTAAACGCCCCCGTGTAGGTGGCGGGGTTGGAGCGCGGGGTGCGACCGATTGGGGACTGATCGATGTCGATAACCTTATCGAGGTGCTCAAAACCTTCAATACGGTCATGAGGACCGGGGTTTTCGCGCGAACCGTTCAGATGTCTCGCTGCAGCCTTGTAGACAGTGTCGATGAGGAACGTTGACTTTCCGCCACCTGATACCCCTGTAACGCAGGTAAAGGTGCCAAGTGGCAGTGTCGCGTCAACGTTCTTCAAGTTATTGCCGCGGGCTCCGAACACCTTCAAGGAACGCTTCTTGTTCACCTTGCGCGGTTTCGCGGGCATTGGAATCTCCATGGCACCGCTCAGGTACTGTCCAGTCAACGATGCGGGATCGGACATGATGTGCTGTGGTGAGCCTTGAGAGACAACCTGGCCGCCATGAATCCCTGCGCCCGGGCCAACGTCAACCACATGGTCTGCGGTCAGTACGGCGTCTTCGTCGTGTTCGACCACGACCACCGTATTGCCAAGGTCCCGAAGGTGCTTCAACGTTTCCAGCAATCGGGCGTTATCGCGCTGGTGGAGACCGATAGACGGTTCATCCAACACATAGAGAACGCCCGTCAGGCCAGAGCCGATCTGTGATGCCAGACGGATGCGCTGGCTTTCACCACCGGAAAGGGTGCCAGAAGATCGGGACATGGACAGATATTCCAAGCCCACATCATTGAGGAACTTCAGACGCTCGCGAATTTCCTTCAAGATGCGATAGGCAATCTCGTTCTGTTTCGTGCTCAGCCTTTGATCGATTTCATCAAACCAATGGTAGGCCTGCCTGATTGAGAGCTGAGTGATTTCGCCAATGTGTTTGCTGTCGATCTTGACCGCAAGGGCTTCTGGTTTCAGGCGATAGCCGCCGCAGGCGTCGCAGGCATGGTCAGATTGGAAGCGCGAAAGTTCTTCGCGGACCCACTGGGAATCCGTCTCACGCCAACGGCGCTCGATGTTGCCAATCACGCCTTCAAACGGCTTGGCAGTCTTGTACGAGCGCGTGCCGTCGTCGTAAACGAACTCAATCTTTTCTTTGCCCGTTCCATGTAGAACCTTGGCGCGGAAATCTTCTGGCAGTTTGGACCAGCCGGTTGTCATGGACTGACCATAGTGCCGGCACAGTGCTTCCAGCGTCTGGGTGTAGTATGGCGAGGTGGACCCCGTCTTGGCCCAAGGCAGAACCGCACCGCCGCGAAGGCTCAGGTTCGGGTCCGGAACAACAAGATCGGCTTCGAATGCAAGCTGAGTTCCAAGGCCATCGCATTTTGGACAAGCCCCAAAGGGGTTGTTGAACGAAAAAAGACGTGGTTCGATTTCGGCAATAGTGAAACCGGAGACCGGGCAGGCGAACTTTTCTGAGAAGACAAGTTGTTTTGGGTCGCCTTTCTCATCGGTCTGATCCGCGAACTCGGCTGTTGCCAATCCTTCGGCAAGCTGCAAGGCAGTTTCCAGTGAGTCAGCCAAGCGTCCGGCGATATCCTCACGCACAACGATCCGGTCTACAACCACATCAATGTCGTGCTTGTATTTCTTGTCTAGGGCAGGGGCCTCGCTGATTTCATAGAAGGTGCCGTCGATCTTGACGCGCTGAAAACCCTTCTTCATCAACTCCGCCAGTTCCTTGCGGTATTCACCCTTTCTGCCGCGCACGATGGGCGCCAGCAAGTAGAGGCGCGTGCCTTCCTCAAGGTCCATGATCCGATCAACCATTTGGCTGACGGTCTGACTTTCAATGGGAAGGCCGGTGGCGGGCGAGTAGGGAACACCAACACGGGCGAACAAGAGACGGAGATAGTCGTAGATCTCCGTTACTGTACCAACTGTTGAGCGCGGGTTCTTCGAGGTGGTTTTCTGCTCGATGGAGATGGCAGGCGACAGGCCATCAATTTGATCCACATCGGGCTTTTGCATCATCTCAAGAAACTGGCGCGCGTAGGCGCTCAGGCTCTCCACGTAGCGGCGCTGGCCTTCGGCATAGATGGTGTCGAAGGCGAGGGAAGATTTGCCCGACCCGGACAAGCCCGTCATCACAATCAGACTGTCGCGTGGAAGGTCCAGATCCACATTCTTCAGATTGTGCTCACGGGCTCCTCGAACGGAGATCATCTTCGCTTCGCCGTGGGCGGCCTTGGAAAGGGCCGTATCTTGCGATGGTTTCGTAGTCATTTGCCCTTCCCGGGTATGGCGGCCTGCGTGGTTTGGCGGTTCATGCAGATAGCAATCTGTGTCTGTTTTTGTCGAGGGGCAGGCTAGAGGGATGCGTTGGTGAAAAATTTAACTGGAACATATACGGAACACACTACAGCATTCAAGGGATTTCTTGGAGGCTTTATAATTGACCGCCACCAAAGAAAAGGGTGTTGCCGCGCCGCGTCAATCCCGGTTATATTTAGAACAATGTGTGAACAACCTCCGGTCGCTGCGCGCTCCAACAGGTGTTCAGCCTCCCTCGTGTGGACAAGACAGGCTGTGAAGAGCTCGCCGTTTGCTACCTTGGTTCGGAATAGATAGGTTGCGCAAAAGATTTTTGAATATGGCGATGGCGCATTTGCGCTCGCCAAGACTTGCAGGAGTTTTAAATGGCGGGAAGCGTCAACAAGGTCATTCTCGTAGGTAATCTGGGAGCTGATCCAGAAGTGCGCCGCATGCAGGATGGTCGCCCAGTGGTGAACCTACGCATTGCCACCTCTGAAAGCTGGCGCGACCGTGGCACCGGTGAACGTCGTGAGCGCACGGAATGGCACCGGGTTGTTGTCTTTAATGAAGGTCTTGCGAAAGTGGCTGAGCAGTACTTGCGCAAGGGCTCCAAGGTTTACATCGAAGGCCAAATTCAAACTCGCAAGTGGCAGGATCAGGGCGGTCAGGACCGCTATTCTACTGAGATTGTGCTGCAGGGCTTCAACTCCACGCTGACCATGTTGGACGGTCGCGGTGAAGGCGGCGGCCAAGGTGGTGGCTTTGGCGGCGGTCAAGGCGGCGACTTCGGTGGCGGTGGTGGAAGCGGCTATGGCGGTGACTTTGACGGAGGCCAGGGTGGCAGTCAGGGCGGCGGCTTTGGCGGTGGAGGCCAGCAAGGCGGCGGCGGCTTTGGCGGCCCCGGCGGCGGAATGGACGACGAGATTCCGTTCTAAGGTTTCGCACAACAGTACTTTTTGAGCCTTGCACCTTCGGGTGCAGGGCTTTTTTATTTCGTTCGCCAGAACACAGCACGAAGTGAAGAGCTGCGTGCACGACGCCACGAAATTCATCTGATAAGCAAAAGTCGGGAATTTGGAGGAGGAGAGTGGCACGCCCAAGGGGAATCGAACCCCTGTTTCCGCCGTGAAAGGGCGGCGTCCTAACCGCTAGACGATGGGCGCACTCTGTTCGAACCGTGGGCGTTAGGAGCACCCCGTTCGTTTGTGTGGGGCGGTTTATATTCAGATTGCCGTTGGCTGGCAATAGTCAGTCCAACAAAAATCCACAGTTTGAAATAAAAAAAGATAACCTATTGAAATTGCAAGGGAAGGGGCGTTGATAATTCGCATAGAAAAAGCGCGACTGATCAGCCGCGCCCTCTCGTTCAGATCAGGACCTGTTACCAAGTGCCGGTGTTGGCCATGGATGCCCATGGTTCTTGAGGCTCAATGGGCCCATCCTTCTGGATCAGCTCGATGGAGATGCCATCTGGTGACTTGATAAAGGCCATATAGCCGTCACGTGGCGGGCGGTTGATGGTTACACCTTTGCCCTGCAGTTCAGCACATGTCTTGTAAATATCGTCCACCATGTAGGCGAGGTGACCAAAGTTACGCCCTCCGGTGTATTCCTCCGGATCCCAGTTGTAGGTCAGCTCGAGCAAGGGTGCTTTGGTCTCACTTGCGGTCTCCTTGTCTTGGGGCGCAGCCAGGAAGACAAGAGTGAAACGACCCTTTTCGCTTTCGGAGCGACGTACTTCTTCAAGGCCGAGCTTGTTGCAATAGAAATCGAGGGACTCGTCCAGATCTTTGACCCGAACCATCGTATGTAGGTAACGCATTAAGTCAGCCCTTTATTTGGAGTGAGATACTGTTACGCTCTGGGAATATAAAAGAGCGCGGCTGGATATCAATGCATGCTAAAGTGAAGCAGGTGACCTTTAGGGTAAAACCATGAGAAAGCACCTTCCGCTAAAGTCACTTTCGCAGAATAAACTGGTTAATACGAAGTGATCCACAAACTTACCCTGATCTATCCACCAATTCAGGATGTGTAGGATGTGCTAATCTTGTAATCAGTACTCCATAAGACCTACTGGATCTTGTGCCTACTGTGAGAAAAAGAACAAAACAGCAGGGGATCATTTAAGCTTTTTTAATTTTTCATCTGGAGCAGCCGTTGGCGAATGATATCCTCGAAGGCGAGGAATCAATCAGGATCGCATTCCCTGTACGGACTGATTGGTCTTGATGCGGCAACGACTACGGGGCATTAAAATGGCTATAAAAACGACGCCTGAAACAGGTTTCGTTGAAGATGTGAGCGACGACGTAGCAGTTGACGTTCTGCAGATTGGCGGAACGATCAAGTGGTTCGACGTCGGCAAAGGCTTCGGATTCATAAAACCAGATAACGATTTGCCGGATGTACTGTTGCATGTGACTTGCTTACGTCGGGATGGTTTTCAGACAGCATACGAAGGGGCCCGTGTTGTCTGTGAAGTTCTGAATCGACCACGCGGCTTGCAGGCAATGCGCATTTTGTCCATGGACGAAAGCACAGCTGTTCATCCGTCACAGCTTCCTCCATCGCGTACACACGTGCAGGTGGTTCCGGAAGGTGGTTTTGTAGAGGCTGAGGTGAAGTGGTTTAACCGGGTAAAGGGCTTCGGCTTCCTGACCCGTGGTGAAGGCACTGAAGACATTTTCATTCACATGGAAACACTGCGGCGCTATGGCATCACCGAGCTACGTCCTGGGCAAAAGGTTCAGGTTCGTTTTGGCGATGGCCCAAAGGGCAAGATGGCAGCAGAGGTACGTCCGATGGGACTGGGGATTCATATTCCTGCCTCTCATTGATGCTTTGTAGCGACTGGAAACTTTTCTTTCAGAGGCCGAAAGAGAACTCCAGTCGTTCTGGCCAGTCCGTTTCAGCTTGGCGGCACGAAACTGATTGGCAGCGTAAAGTGAAAAGAGTTGAGTTTGATCCGTTCTATCCTTGGTAGCTTTGGGATTTTGGTTGCTCTATGGGCGACGCTGTTCTCTTCATGGGCATCTGAGGTGAAAGTGCGCGAGCTCGATCTGGTGACTGCGCGGGGAACCTACGCGTTCACTGTCGAACTTGCGGAAACACCTGAGGCTCGCGGGAAGGGTCTCATGTATCGCAAGAGCCTGCCTGAGAACCACGGCATGCTTTTCATTTTCGAGCGCACCCGGGATCAGCTTTTTTGGATGAAGAACACGCCTCTGCCCTTGGACATCATCTTTTTGACGGATGATTGGCGTGTACACCACGTTCATGAGAATGCAGAGCCCTTTTCTGAGTCTGTAATCTCATCACGCGGGCCCGTTCGCTACGTTGTGGAGTTCGAGGCAGGTATGGCTGCTCGCACCGGCTTGAGCCGTGGTGATCAGTTCCGCTTGGGCGTTGAGGTTTCTGAAGTGCCAACCCGATAGTAGTCAACGACGGGTAGAAATTTAAAAGGCCGCTTGAGAGCGGCCTTTTGTATCTAGATCCGGTTCAGGCGGGCTTAGACCTCAGTATTGCGCTGAGAGAGCTTCTTTTCCCAGTTCAAAGCATGCTCCACGATCTTAGGCAGGTCGTTGTGCTTTGGTTTCCAACTCAGTTCCTTAAGCACGCGATCATTCTTGGCGACCACCTTGGGGCTGTCACCAGGACGGCGTGGTTGTTCAACAACCTTAAAGTCAACGCCAGAAACGGCTTTCACAGCTTCGATGACCTGTCGCACGGAGTAGCCTTCGCCGTAGCCACAGTTCATTACGAGGCTGTTTCCGCCGTCACGCAGACGGTTCAGTGCAAGGTAGTGGGCGCCAACCAAATCGCTGACGTGGATGTAGTCGCGCACGCCCGTTCCATCCGGCGTGTCAAAATCCGTTCCAAAGATGCCGAGTTCGCTACGCTTTCCGAGAGCAGCCTCTGAGGCCACCTTTATCAAATGGGTCGCATTCTTTGTTGATTGGCCGGTTCGTCCCTCGGGATCGGCGCCAGCCACGTTGAAGTAGCGCAGAGCTGTGTAGCGGAAGTCGTGCGCTGCAGCAACGTCGCTCAACATGAGTTCCGTCATGAGCTTTGACGTACCATAGGGGGAAAGAGGGCGCAGTGGGGCGTCCTCATCCACTGGAACCGTTTCCGGGTCGCCATACACAGCGGCAGTCGAGGAGAAGATGAACTTGCCGACGCCGTGATGTACACATGCTTCGATCAACTCGCGGGAGTTGGCGGTGTTGTTCTTGTAGTACTTGAGCGGATCAGACACGGATTCTGGAACGATGATCGAGCCAGCAAAGTGTATGACTCCTTCAATGGAATGCTCGGTTAACACCTTGTCCAACAGCGTTCGATCACCAATGTCACCCCGTATCAGGGGAACGTCACCTGGCAATGCCCACTCAAAGCCGGTCGAGAGGTTGTCGATGACAACAACCTTTTCTCCTGCATCTTTAAGCAGCCAGGTCATGTGGCTACCGATATATCCAGCACCGCCTGTTACCAGAATGGCCATTTTAACGTCCTTTGGTTTTAAACCTATTTTGCATTCAGGTTATTGGCGCAAATGTTTCGCAATGGTTGACGATAGCGGAATTAGAAGTGGGCTTCGATCAAATTGAACAGCCCATCAGCAACAAACTGCACAGACAGAGCGGCAAGAAGCACACCGAACAACCGCGTAATGATCAACTGGACCGTGGAGCCCATCACCTTCTCAATCTTGTCGGCAAGAATGAAAACGAAAAAGGTGATGATGAGAACAACCAACATGACCGCCAGAAGGCCCATGATGCCAGCTGCGCCCGGCGCCTGTGCTGTCAGCAGGATCAATGCTGAAATGGAAGCTGGACCGGCAATAAGGGGGATTGCCAGCGGGAACACAGCAACGTGTGAAAGGTCGTTATCCTCTTCCACCGCTTTCTCTGCGCTCTCTGCTTTGCGCTTGGTGCGATGTTCGAACACCATCTCGACGGCAATGATGAAAAGCAGCAAGCCCCCAGCTACCTGAAATGCGGGCTGTGAAATGCCAAGCACACTCAGGACTGATTGACCGGCGACAAAGAAGACCATCAGTGTTGCGGTAGAAATGATAATGGTTTTGATAGCAATTGATCGCCGTTCTGCTGTGGTTGCGCCTGCAGTTACCGCCAAGAACATGGGGGCCAGGCCGATTGGATCGATGGTCACAAACAGCATGGCGAAGGAGTTGGTGAGGAAGTCGAGCAAGGCTCTCTCCTGAGTCAGTAGTATAGCCAATATCGGTATTGGTTCGTCGCTAACAAATCCGTATGAAACTAGCAACACGAACCCCGGAAACCGGTGATTTTCATTTGTGCTTTGATGGCTAAGCGGTGCCTTTGCGGTGGATAACGCAACCTATTAAAAATGCCCTGTGATCTCTTGAGGTTACGGGGGCTAGGGAATTTGGAGATCGCCATTGAATCGGCTATAACCTAGCTCAAATTAACTCAACGAAATTAATGAGAATATTCCTTGGCAGATCAGGACAATAGCACCCCTGAGGGTGGTCTCCCCAGCGATATCAAGCCTATTTCCATTTCGGAGGAAATGAAGCGCAGTTATCTCGATTACGCCATGAGTGTTATCGTGAGTCGTGCGTTGCCAGATGTGCGAGACGGTCTCAAGCCCGTGCACCGGCGCATCTTGTATTCCATGCATGAAAATGGCTACGAGTGGAACAAGCCTTATCGCAAGTCCGCCCGTGTTGTCGGTGACGTGATGGGTAAATACCACCCGCACGGTGACAGCGCCATTTACGATGCGCTGGTTCGCATGGCGCAGGATTTCTCAATGCGTCTGCCACTCGTGGACGGTCAGGGTAACTTTGGTTCTGTTGACGGTGATCCGGCTGCAGCCATGCGTTACACCGAATGTCGCCTTGAGAAGGTGGCGCATACGCAGCTGTCTGATATTGACAAGGACACTGTCGATTTTCATGAGAACTATGATCAGTCCGAGACTGAACCGGAAGTGCTGCCTGCACGCTATCCCAACCTTCTTGTAAATGGTGCGGGTGGTATTGCGGTTGGTATGGCAACCAACATTCCGCCGCACAATTTGGGAGAGGTGATTGATGGTGCGATTGCTCTGATTGAGCGTCCCGACATCACGCTGCCAGAGCTCATGGAGATCATTCCAGGGCCGGATTTCCCGACAGGTGGTTTGATCCTTGGTCGCGCAGGCATTCGCAGTGCCTATGAAAATGGCCGCGGTTCCGTTGTCATGCGCGGCAAGGTCGACATTGAAGAGACCCGTAGCGGCCGTGAAAGCCTTATCATCACCGAGATTCCTTATCAGGTGAACAAGGCTTCCATGATCGAGAAGATCGCTGAGCTTGTTCGAGAAAAGCGCATTGAGGGTATTTCGGACATTCGCGACGAATCCGACCGTCAGGGCATGCGCGTTGTTATTGAGCTGAAGAAGGACGCCGTTGCTGACGTGATCCTGAACCAGCTCTATCGCTTCTCGCAGTTGCAGCAGTCATTTGGCGCCAACATGGTGGCTCTGAATGGTGGCCGTCCAGAGCAGATGAACCTTCAGGACATGCTTCGGGCATTTGTCCATTTCCGCGAGGAAGTGGTCAATCGCCGCACGCGTTTCCTTCTGAACAAGGCGCGCGACCGCGCCCACGTTCTCGTTGGTCTTGCTATTGCGACTGCCAACATTGACGAAGTCATTCAGCTCATCCGTACTGCGCCAGATCCTGCCACAGCTCGTGCCCAATTGATGGAGCGTAACTGGCCGGCAAAGGATGTAACGCCGCTCATTCAACTGATTGATGATCCGCGCCACCGCGTTCAGGAGGACGGAACCTACAAGCTCTCCGAGGAACAGGCCCGAGCGATCCTTGAATTGCGCCTGCAACGCCTGACTGCTCTTGGCCGGGACGAGATCGGCGACGAGCTTGATGGCCTTGGTAATGAAATCAAGGACTATCTGGATATTCTCCGCTCACGTGAGCGGGTTTTCGAGATTGTTCGCAACGAGCTTGAAGAGGTCAAAAACGAATTTGCCACCCCGCGCCGTACGGAAATCACCGAGGGCGGCGGAGATCTGGACGATGAAGATCTGATCCAGCGTGAAGACATGGTCGTGACTGTGAGCCACGGGGGCTACATCAAGCGTGTGCCTCTTGACACTTATCGGGCACAGCGTCGTGGTGGCAAGGGTCGTTCCGGCATGCAGACCAAGGATGAGGATTTCGTCACCCGTCTATTCGTTGCCAATACGCACACGCCGGTCCTGTTCTTCTCTTCGCGCGGAATCGCCTACAAGATGAAGGTATGGCGTCTGCCGTTGTCCAGCCCGCAGGCGCGCGGCAAGGCCTTGATCAACCTTCTGCCACTGGAGCCAGGTGAAAACATCACCAGCATCTTGCCACTTCCTGAGGATGAGGAGACGTGGGCAGAGCTGGACGTAATGTTCGCGACGACACGCGGTACAGTGCGTCGGAACAAGCTCTCAGACTTTGCTCAGATCAACAAGAACGGCAAGATCGCCATGAAGCTCGAAGAGGGCGATGGCATCGTGAACGTCATGACCTGCACCGAGCAAGATGACGTTCTGCTCACGACTGCAGCCGGTCAGTGCATTCGCTTCCCAACGACAGATGTGCGTGTCTTCACCGGCCGTAACTCTGTTGGTGTTCGCGGCATTGCGCTAGCTGATCAGGACCGCGTCATCTCCATGACCATTCTGCGTCATTTCGAGAGCGATTCAGATGAGCGTGCCGCGTTCCTCAAGCTGTCCCGTCAAATGCGCGGAGAAACAGATGAGGGTGAGGAAAACGGCGCGGTGGCGAATGGGGCTGGCATCAGTCAGGAGCGCTACATCGAGATGAGCGCTGCCGAGCAGATCATCCTTACGATTTCCGAGGAGGGGTATGGCAAACGTACATCCTCCTTTGAATATCGGACCACAGGCCGCGGCGGTAAAGGCATTGTTGCAATGGCGGTGAACCAGCGCAATGGCCAGCTGGTCAGCTCCTTCCACTGCGAAGAAAGCGATGAAATCATGCTCGTCACCAACGGTGGTCAGTTGATCCGCTGTCCGGTCAACGGCATTCGTATCGCGGGCCGCTCTACTCAGGGTGTCATCGTCTTCAAGACCTCAAAGGGCGAGAAGGTGGTCGCCGTGGAACGCATCAGCGACGTTGAAGGCAATGGCGACAGTGCCATTGATCTGGATGCCGAAGGCGAAGGGCCCGAGAGCCCTGATGCGCCCGAGGCACCTGAAGCTCCACAGGACGGCTCTGACGAGTAAACGCCTGAACTGCTTTGATTTATGACAGATTACGGGGCCTATCGGGCCCCGTTTTCGTAGGATCAACCGTTCTGTTGAGCTTGTGCCAGAATGGAAAGCTGCTGTGCTTCCACGCGGGTTTCCTCAACAAAACTTCCCGGTATCGGCTGTGTTATCGCCTCAACATACCGGTCCTGCTTTAACGTGCTGCTGGTTGCGCAAAGGACTATGTCACTGTTGACCGGTGTCGTCTTGCTCTGCTCTTCAGCTTTGCCGGGCAGGGCGCTGAACGCGAGTGTTGAAAGAACCAAAGCAGTTAAGAGAGCGGGTGTTCGCTCCCTGATGCACGGGATCGTTTGGTGTGGAACGTGCGCGTATGCCATGTCACCCCCTGTTGTTTATCGGGTGCCGGCCCCTGTGCGGTCTTCCAGCTCTACTGGGGCTGGCTGTTGGCCCTTTTTTATGGCCATGCGCTCATACTAGGGGTTTATGCGCAGTATTGCTCTGCTACCTATTTCTACAGGAAACGAGAGTCGGACAATGTTGCGCAGAAAACACAAGCCGTGGTGCGCAAACGATTTGCAACACACATCCTTTGCACATAAGGGGAGCGGGGCCCGTGAGGGCCCCGCAAGACAAATAGAGAGGTTTTTTTGAGGATTAGGACCCTGCTTGGCAGCAGAGAAATCTCTTTACCAACCCCGTTGTGTCGGGGGTTTTGTCGTTATGTTGATATCGGGCCAGGAATGATTTGCTCAATGACATCAACATATTGGTCTTTTGATCGGAGCAATCTGCAAAACCGGGGGGCGCCGGTCACATGCAAACTCCTAGGCTCCGTTTAGAGGAAGTGCTGAAAGACAGGGGCAGTCTTGGCAGCACTTAGATGGGGGATGTTGCCGGACACTTGTTGTTTTGGGGGGCTATTTTTGTCCAGCACCTCTAAAGTTCGCTTGACTGTGATAATATTGAAATCCCGATCAAGTGCTGTGATAGCCGTCACAAAAAGCCTTCTTTTAAGAAAGTGGTTCTTCGCACAATTTCCGGTTGGTTCCCCTGTTGTTTTCCGTAGGCATTGATTGTTAAGGTCCAGCCCAAGGGTTCGGGCCGAACCATCCAAAAACAGGGCTGGCAGATATGAAGCGAATTGCACTTTATCCGGGATCATTTGACCCAATGACCTTTGGCCATCTGGATATATTGGAGCAGTCACTTAGTCTGGCCGATGAAGTGATTGTGGCAATTGGCATTCATCCCGGAAAAGAGCCTCTTTTCAGCTTTGAAGATCGCGTGGCAATGATTGATGAAGCTTGCAATGAGGCCTTTGGCGATGTCGAGGCAAAGCGCATCCGCTGTATCTCATTCACCGGCCTGGTGATTGAGGCCGCCAAAGAGTACGGCTCCAAGATCCTGGTTCGCGGCCTTAGAGACTCCACAGATCTCAATTACGAAATGCAGATGGCAGGCATGAACGGAACATTGGCACCTGAAGTCAAAACCGTGTTCTTGCCCAGTTCACCGCCAATGCGGCCCATAACGGCCACATTGGTTCGTCAAATCGCGAAAATGGGCGGCGACTATGCGCCCTTCGTCCCGAAATGCGTGGTTGGTCGTCTTCAGGCACGCTTTTCCTAATAACCGCGTATCAATTCAGCTTTACCCAAAAGAAGGAACCAACAGTGGCTCGCTTATTTGCTGTAATTGCCGTGATGTTCGCATCGCTCTTTGGAACTTCGGCAGCATTTTCTCAGGATCTGGAAAACACTCTTTATCTGGACCTGAAGGACGGACGCGTTGAAATTCAGCTGCGGCCAGATCTTGCTCCAATGCACGTTGAACGCATTAAACAGCTGACCCGCGATGGCTTTTACGACGGCATCGTCTTTCACCGTGTGATTGATGGTTTCATGGCTCAAACTGGCGACCCGACCGGCACCGGTCGTGGTGGTTCCGATCTGCCAGACCTGAAGGCAGAGTTTTCTCAAGAGCCATTCAAGCGCGGGACACTCGGCATGGCGCGCGCCTCCAATCCGAACAGTGCAAACTCTCAGTTCTTCATCATGTTCGCGGATGGTGCCTTCCTTAACGGCCAATACACCGTTTTTGGTGAGGTCATCTCCGGCATGGAACACGTTGACAAGATCAAGCGTGGGGAACCTGTCCAAAACCCGGATAAAATCATCAAGATGCAGGTTGCGGCTGATGCCCAATAAGGGCTAAGTGGTGCACCGTAAATTTTCACAGGAACTCAAGGAATAGCCCGTGGCTGACATTAAAGATCCAGAAAACACCCTGCTGATGGAAACAACACAGGGTAATGTTGTCATCGAGATGCGCCCAGACTTGGCACCAACACACGTGGCTCGCATCAAGGAACTGGTGCGTGACGGCTTTTACGACGGCATCGTCTTCCACCGTGTGATCGATGGCTTCATGGCTCAGACTGGCGATCCAAACGGCACCGGCACGGGCGGTTCCGGCAAGAAGCTGGCTGCTGAATTCTCCAACGAAAAGCACGTTCGCGGAACTTGCTCCATGGCACGCGCAATGGATCCAAACTCTGCTGACAGCCAGTTCTTCATCTGCTTTGAAGATGCCTCTTGGCTTGATGGCCAGTATACCGTTTGGGGTCAGGTCATCGAAGGCATGGAAAACGTCGACAAGATCAAGCGCGGCGAACCAGTCCAGAACCCTGACAAGATGGTTTCTGTAAAGGTTGCTGCTGACGCCTAATTCGGCGGATTGCAGTTAGTTTCTTCAGAGGCGGTGGCCCTTCAAAAGGCTGCCGCCTTTGTTTTTGGAAGGTGCACTCCGGTTCCTGTTGACCATATGGCTTATTCCACGCTAAACCCCACACCGTTCTTGGGGTTTGGGCTGGTGACAGCGGCTCACCTCAAACATTTCCAACAGAGAACAAATCAACACGCGTCTGGCGATCTTTCAAAGTGTGCCGGACGTTTAGCCCTGAACAAGGCGACTAATGCGCGTAGACGATTTTGATTTTGACCTTCCCACGGAAAACATCGCACTGCGGCCTGTAAAACCGCGGGATGCTTCCCGCATGCTTGTGGTGCGTCCGGGAGCCGATCAGCTTCTTGAGGACAGTGCCGTGCTGTCACTGCCAGACCTTTTGGAACCTGGCGATGCACTGGTCTTCAACAACACCAAGGTAATCCCAGCTCAGCTATTGGGCTTCAGGGACCGAGACGGAGTTCGGGCCAAGGTAGGCGTGACTTTGCACCAGAAGGTGAGTGCCAATGAATGGCGTGCCTTTGTGAAGCCTGCGAAGAAGCTCAGACTGGACGATACGGTCAAGTTTTATGGCAATGATGATGGTGAAGGTGAGCTAAAGCTCTCCGCTCTCATCTGCGAGAAATCCGAGGCTGGAGATCTTTTGCTGCGCTTTGACAAGAGCGCCGGTGAGTTGGACGCGGCCATCGCGGAAGTTGGCCATATCCCATTGCCGCCTTACATCGCTTCAAAGCGAGCGGAGGATGCGCAGGACCGGGAAGATTATCAGACAGTCTATGCTGAGCACAAAGGTGCTGTGGCGGCACCAACGGCAGGGCTGCATTTCACCGATCGCCTGTTTGATGCTCTGAAAAAACGCGGCATCGAAAGCCACTTTGTGACCCTTCATGTGGGGGCAGGTACGTTTCTTCCTGTCAAAGTAGACAAGACTGAAGATCACAAAATGCATCATGAATGGGGTGAGATCTCTGAAGAGACCGCCCAGAAGCTCAATGAAATTCGCGCTCGAGGAAATAAAGTGGTTGCCGTTGGCACCACATCGCTTCGCATTCTTGAGAGCGCAACGGGCGATGACAAGGTCATCAAGCCGATTTCTGGCAGCACAGATATCTTCATCACACCAGGCTACAAGTTCAAGGCGATTGATGGCCTGATGACCAACTTTCATTTGCCGAAGTCTACGCTGTTCATGCTGGTGAGCGCGTTCTCCGGCATGGATGAGATGCGCGCCGCATACACGTTTGCCATCGAAAACGGCTATCGGTTCTACAGTTATGGCGACAGCTCTCTCCTGTTTCCCAAAGGTGATTAATGAGTGAACAAACCCAAGCGCGGTTTTCCTTCAAGCTGCTAAAGACAGATGGCGGTGCCCGCCGTGGTGAAATCAACACGCCACATGGTGTTGTCCGCACGCCGGCTTTCATGCCGGTTGGAACGCAAGCAACGGTTAAAGCCATGTACCCGGAACAGGTCCGCGATCTTGGCGCCGATGTTATTTTGGGCAACACCTATCACTTGATGTTGCGACCAACGGCTGAGCGTGTTGCAAAGCTCGGCGGTCTGCACAAGTTCATGAATTGGCCGCATACGATCTTGACGGACTCCGGTGGCTTTCAGGTGATGTCATTGGCTCAGCTCCGCAAGATGAGCGAGGAGGGGGTTACCTTCCGATCTCATCATGATGGCTCCGTTCATGAGATGAGCCCTGAGAGGTCCATCGAAATTCAGGGGCTGCTTGGCGCTGACATTCAGATGCAGCTTGACCAGTGCATTGCATTGCCTGCCGAGCGCAGCGAGATCGAGGAAGCCATGCAGCTGTCCCTCCGTTGGGCAGAGCGCTCTCGCACTCAGTTTGAAAAAATGGGTGGACCTGAAAAGGGGCAGGGTCTCTACGGCATCGTTCAAGGCGGCGACAATCCCGAACTGCGTGTTCAGTCTGCCAAAGCACTGGGTGACATGCCGTTCGAAGGCTACTCCGTTGGCGGTCTGGCCGTTGGTGAACCTCAGGAAGTCATGCTCAAAATGCTGGAGGTCACTACTCCGGTCATGCCGGTTGACAAGCCACGCTACCTGATGGGCGTGGGCACGCCAGAGGACATTTTGGAAAGCGTCGCCCGCGGGATTGATCAGTTCGATTGTGTGATGCCAACGCGCGCTGGTCGGCATGGCCTGGCGTACACACGCTTCGGCAAGGTGAATCTGAAAAACGCACGCCATTCAGAGGATCCGCGCCCGCTGGACGAGGCCTCAAGTTGCCCTGCCACGCGTGAGTATTCACGCGCTTACCTGCACCATCTGGTCCGTGTGAATGAGGGCCTTGCTGCAATGCTCCTGACTTGGAACAATCTGGCTTACTACCAGTATCTCATGCAGGGCATTCGCGATGCAATTGATACAGGTACCTTTGAAGAATTCCGTCAGAAAACCAAGGAAGATTGGGCTCGAGGAGACATCGAGCCCTATGTCTGGTCCTAGGCCTCATGAAGGCAGTCAGCTTGCGGTTGACTGCCTTTTTTGCAGCATCAC
This sequence comes from Pseudovibrio exalbescens, assembly GCF_028737195.1. Lineage (GTDB taxonomy): Bacteria > Pseudomonadota > Alphaproteobacteria > Rhizobiales > Stappiaceae > Pseudovibrio > Pseudovibrio zosterae. Next base: position 507,992 of record NZ_JAQZAJ010000001.1, read on the forward strand.
GCCGTTGATCTTCCAAATGCCATCTTGCTGCTGGTTCAGCTTGTAAATGCCGAGCCAGGACTCACCGTCGGTGTCGCTCAGCCAAACCTCTTGAAACAGAGTGCCATCGGTTTCGACAGTTCGTCCAAAACCAATATCTTGAGCGGTCAACAGTGGCTGATACCCTGCGCGTACCATCTCGATGAAGTCGCGTGGTGACGGAAACTGTGCCTTGATGGCGCTTGCTGCGTAGCTGTAGGCCTTGGCTGCATCGCTGCGTTTGAGCGCTTCGATCTGCTCAAGTATGATTGACTTGATTTGCTTGCCAGCGGTTAGCTCGTCGGCCTGTGCCTTGATGGGGTGCGCGGTGATGCCTGCGAGGATAAGCAGAAGCGCAAGTACGGTGTGGCGCATCTCTTCGGTCCCTGTTTTTATGCCATATACCCTAACGTAACATAGGGCGTGAGGCTAGAGACCCAAGAGAAGAATGCAGTCAGAGAACGCAGGGCGTCATCACAAACGCCACAACTCCACTTGATCGGGCTTTTCTTCGCGGCAAAGTTTGTCGTGCAGATCTGCAACAAACACGCGCCCGTCTGCCGAGAAGGGTAAAACGGACGCCCAAGCGGTTTCCTTGTTCAGAAGAAGGCTGTGCGGAACGGCAAGCACGACGGCATCAGCTGGAACTGCTTCTGATGCCGGTGTTAGCGCCAAGCCGTACTCCTCCTGAACTTCTGCAGGATCTGCGAGAGGATCGATGATCTGCACGTCTGCGCCAAACTTTTGCAGCTCGCGCACCAGATCGACCACCTTTGAGTTGCGCGTATCGGGTACGTCCGCCTTGTAGGTGATACCCAGAACCGTAATACTCGGCGGCATCTGGCGGCCCAGGCGCACACACCCTTGAATGATCTCACCCGCCACGAACCGGCTCATGGCTTCATTGGTGCCGCGGCCCGCCAATATCACCTGCGGTGAAAAACCCAGCTCGTAGGCTTTGTGCGTCAAATAGTAGGGATCGACGCCAATGCAGTGGCCACCCACAAGGCCCGGCTTGAAAGGCAGGAAGTTCCATTTTGTCCCAGCGCCTTCAAGCACATCACGGGTATCAATGCCCATACTATTGAAAAGCATGGCAAGTTCATTCATGAGCGCAATGTTCAAGTCGCGCTGTGTGTTCTCGATGACCTTGGCTGCCTCTGCAACCCGAATGCTCGGTGCCCTGTGAATGCCAGCGGTAACAACTGTGCCGTACAGCTCACTCAAGGTGTTCAGAGCTGCTTCAGAGGAGGCTGAAACGATCTTGAGAATGCTTTCAAAAGTATGCTCAGTGTCGCCCGGATTAATGCGCTCAGGGGAGTAGCCAACCTCAAAGTCAACTTTGAACTTGAGCCCGCTTTGCGCCTCAAGAATGGGCACTGCAATTTCTTCGGTTGCGCCGGGAAAAACGGTCGACTCAAATACGACAATGTCGCCGCGCTTCATTTGGCTGCCGACAGTTTCAGCTGCTTTTTCCAATGGTTTGAGATCTGGCCGCTTTGCCTGATCGACGGGGGTTGGCACGGCGACAATGTGAATGTGCGCGCGCTTCAGGTCTTCAGGGTTTGCTGTCAGTTGCAGATGGTTGTTTGCAAGGCTGGATGGTTCAACAGATCCGGTGACATCATGACCTGCTTTCAGGGAAGCTATGCGTGCTTCATTGATGTCAAACCCGATGGTCGAGAAACCCTTGTTTGCAAATGCGCTTGCAACAGGCAGGCCCACATAGCCAAGCCCAACAACTGAGACTGTCAAAGACATTGAATTCCTCTGACGGCTTTTAAACGCCGTAGTATTCGCGGTACCACTTCACAAAGGCGGCGACGCCGTCTTCAACACTGGTCTGGGGTTTAAACCCAGTGATGTCAATAAGATCTGTTACGTCTGCCCAGGTAGCAGCTACATCGCCCGGCTGGAAAGGCAAGAGTTCGCGTTTTGCCGTTTTGCCCAGAGCCTTCTCTATAGCTGCAAGATAGGTGAGGAGCTCAACAGGTTCGTTGTTGCCAATGTTGCAGATGCGATAGGGCGCGCTGCTTGTTGCTGGGTCGGCTGCAACCGCATCCCACTCGGCATCCGCCTGCGGTGGAACGAAGCTGACGCGAACAATGCCCTCTACAATATCGTCGATGTAAGTGAAGTCTCGCACCATGTTACCGCCATTGAAAAGCGGCACTGGTTTGTCTTCCAGAATGGCTTTTGTGAACTTGAAGAGCGCCATGTCCGGCCGCCCCCAAGGCCCATAGACGGTGAAGAAGCGCAGGCCCGTGCACGGAATGGAAAACAGATGCGCATAAGAATGCGCCATCGCTTCATTCGCTTTTTTTGTAGCAGCGTAGAATGACACAGGATGGTTGCCACCTTTGTGGGGTGACAACGGCATGTCCTTGTCGAGACCGAACACGGACGACGTGGATGCGTAAACGAGATGCTTGACGGGGTGAGCGCGCGCGCCTTCAAGGATATTCAGGAAGCCGGTTACGTTTGAGTCTACGTAACTTTGAGGTTCTTCTAATGAATATCTTACACCCGCCTGAGCTGCCAGATGGATCACGTAGTCTGGCTTTGCCTCGACGAAGACCTTCATGACAGCATCTCGGTCTTGCAGGTAAACACGGCTTTCTTCGAAATGGTTAGATCCTTGAAGCCTTTTGAGACGGTTCTCTTTCAGATTGACATCGTAGTAGTCGGTTACCGCGTCAAGACCAATGACGTGATAGCCCAATTCGAGCAACCTCAGGGCCACGGCGTTGCCAATGAAACCCGCCGTGCCCGTCACAAGGATCTTTTCCATCTAACTCAATCTCGTAGCAGGCGCTTCGCCTAGTTTTTCAGCAGCTTTTCCAGGAGAGGGCGCACTTCAGCGGCCAACTCCTCATTGTCCATTGCATAGGCAATATTCGCCGCGAGGAAGCCTGCTTTCGAGCCACAGTCATAGGTCTCACCGGTATACTCAACGCCGAAGAAATCCTGTTTGCCCATCAACGTGAGCATTGCGTCCGTTAGCTGGATCTCGCCTCCTGCACCGGTGGCCTGATTTTCCAAAAGGCCAAAGATCTCGGGTTGCAAGATGTAGCGGCCATTTATGTAAAGATTGCTTGGCGCAGTTCCTGGCGCGGGCTTTTCAACCATACCCGTTACTTTGAACGTGCCGTCTGCCATGGGTTCTGATCGCTCGATAATGCCGTAATTCTGCGTTTGATCCCATGGCACTTCTTCGACAGAAATCACGTTGCCGCCATTCTTTTCATAGGCTTCGACCATCTGAGCCAGGCAGCCTTTTTCCGACTTCATGACCATATCTGGAAGAAGCACGGCAAACGGCTCGTTGCCAATGATTTCACGTGCACACCAGACCGCATGTCCTAGACCCAGAGGCTCCTGCTGACGGGTGAAGCTGGTGCTGCCCGCTGCGGGCCGCATGTCTTCCAGCAGGCCTAGAGCCGCCTTTTTGCCGCGGCTGCTCAGGGTTTCTTCCAGCTCATATGCAATATCAAAGTGGTCTTCGATGACGTGCTTGTTGCGGCCAGTCACGAAGACGATGTGCTCAATACCCGCTGCAAGCGCTTCGTCGACAACATACTGAACAATTGGCCGATCCACGACAGTCAGCATCTCCTTCGGCACAGCTTTGGTGGCTGGCAAAAAGCGGGTCCCAAGACCTGCAACGGGAAGAACTGCTTTGCGAATTGTTTTGCTCATATCGGCCTCATTGTTACTAATGTACCTCGGTTTTGATAGGCGCTTCCGCTGCCCTTGGTCAATGCTTTGAATTGTTTCATGGCATTTCGTCCGGTGAAAGCTGTGAAACCTGTCTAATAATGACTCGCGTCGGTCATATGGGCTCAATAGTGTTGCCCGGCTTAAGTATAACTCCTCCATACCGTTGGATCTCGAAGATGATTGAGAAATTCAAAGAAGCCGCCTTGGTCGCTGGTCAAGAAGCCATGAAGATTTATGAGACTGATTTTATGGTGGAGGACAAAGAGGATGGCTCACCGGTTACCATAGCCGACCAAGCTGCTGAAGATGTCATCATCAAGATTCTTGGAGAGGCCTTTCCAGATCTGACGGTGATTGGCGAAGAAAGCACCGCTGCGGGCAAGGTTCCTGAAACCTGCAACCGCTTTGTCATCGTCGACCCAATTGATGGCACGAAAGAGTTCATCAAGAAGAATGGCGAGTTCACGGTCAACATCGGCTTGATTGAGGGCGGTGTCGCCATCGCAGGCGTCGTATATGCGCCAGCGCTGGGAGAACTCTATTGGGGCGACTGCCACAATGGGGCATTCAAGGCGACAGTTGAGAACAACAAGATCGTTTCAACGAAACCCATTCGCTCGCGTGGCCTTGATGAGAATAATGTTGTTGTGCTGGCAAGCCGTTCTCATCGCACACCAGAAACTCAGTCCCTGATCGACCGCCTCGGTAATGTCGAGGTGATGGCCGCAGGCTCGTCTCTGAAGTTCTGCAGATTGGCTGAAGGAGCCGCTGACTTTTACCCGCGCCTAAGTCCCACAATGGAATGGGATACCGCTGCTGGGCAGGCGGTTCTAACGGCAGCCGGTGGCGCGACAATCGTCTCCGGCGGCGGGCCTTTGCTTTACAACAAGCGCGATGAGACAAATCAGCGAGCCTTCGAAAATCCATTTTTCATTGCTGTTGGTGATGAGCAAATTATTTCCCGGTTCAGCTTGAAGTCAGGCTGGTAGACTTCGGCATCTCTGGAAAAACCGTCTAGCTTTCAGTGCAACGACTGACCTTTACGGTTTTATCCGGAGAATTTGATGCCGATTAATCCATCCTCGCATTTAAAGCGTCTTGAGAATGAGAGTATTCAAATCATTCGCGAGGTTGCGGCGGAGTGCCGGAATCCTGTCATGCTGTATTCCATCGGCAAGGATTCCGCCGTCATGCTGCATTTGGCGCTCAAGGCGTTTTATCCGTCCAAACCGCCGTTTCCCTTGCTCCATGTAGACACCACCTGGAAGTTTCGAGAAATGATAAGCTTCCGCGATACGATTGCGGAAAAGTACGGTTTGGAACTTATCGTGCACACCAATGAGGAAGGTGTACGGCAGGGCATCAATCCGTTTGATCATGGCTCCTCAAACTACACCCATGTGATGAAGACCGAGACGCTGAAGGCGGCTCTTACTGAACATGGGTTCGATGCAGCCTTCGGTGGGGCCCGGCGTGATGAGGAAAAGTCGCGCGCCAAGGAACGAGTTTTTTCTTTCCGCACATCCTCCCATTCGTGGGACCCCAAAAACCAGCGTCCGGAGCTATGGAACAATTACAACGCTCGGGTCAAGCCGGGCGAGTCCATTCGAGCATTTCCGCTCTCCAATTGGACCGAACTTGATATCTGGCAGTACATTCTTGCCGAGGAAATCGACATTGTTCCCCTTTATCTGGCGGCAAGACGTCCGGTGGTGAACCGGGGCGGATTGCTGATCATGGTTGATGACGAGCGCTTCCGCTTGGAGCCGGGTGAACAGATAGACGAGAAGATGGTTCGGTTCAGAACCCTTGGCTGTTATCCGCTCACCGCGGCAATTGAATCAGAAGCCACCACACTTCCTGAAGTGGTTCGCGAGATGCTTATTGCTCGGACCTCCGAGCGTCACGGGCGCCTTATTGACCATGACGATGCGGCCTCGATGGAAAAAAAGAAGCGGGATGGGTATTTCTGATGAACATTAATCCGGACATCAAGGCGGAAGACTTTGCGGAGTATATTTCCTCTCAAGAAGACAAGGGGCTCTTGCGTTTTTTGACCTGCGGCAGTGTGGATGATGGCAAGTCCACTCTCATCGGGCGCTTGCTATTCGACACGAAGTTAATTTTTGAGGATCAGCTCTCTGCTCTTGAGCGCGACAGCAAGCGCCACGGCACCGTTGGCGAAGAGATGGATCTGGCGCTACTGGTTGACGGTCTGGAAGCAGAGCGAGAGCAGGGCATCACCATTGATGTTGCTTATCGGTTCTTTGCAACGGACAAGCGCAAGTTCATCGTTGCCGACACTCCGGGCCACGAGCAATACACCCGGAACATGGCAACGGGCGCCTCTACCGCCGATCTTGCCGTGCTGTTGGTTGATGCGCGCAAGGGCATTCTCACACAGACCAAACGCCATGCGTTTATTGCTTCTCTTCTCGGGGTACGACACGTGGTTCTGGCCCTCAACAAGATTGACCTTGTTGACTACAGCCAAGAGCGTTTTGAGGAAGTCCGCGCGGAGTTCGACCAGTTTGCGGAGAGCTTTGACTTTGACAGCGCGGTGGCCATTCCTCTTTCTGCCCGTTTTGGCGACAATGTCACGCAGCGCAGTGACAAGCTTTCATGGTTCAACGGACCGACCCTGCTCGAACACCTGGAAACCGTTGAGGCTGAAAAGGAAGAGGAGGGCGGGCCCTTCCGGCTTCCTGTCCAGTGGGTCAATCGCCCGAACCTCAATTTTCGAGGCTTTTCAGGAACAGTGACTGGCGGTCCCATGCGGGTGGGTGACGAGATCGTCGTGGCAAACTCCGGAAAGACCACGGTCGTCGACAAGCTGGTGACCATGGATGGGGAGCTCAGCGAAGCGCCGTCAGGGCAGGCTGTAACGGTCACCTTGAAGGACGAGATCGACATTTCACGTGGTGATGTGCTGGCACCCGCCAATAATCGGCCGGATGTCTCCGATCAGTTTGCAAGCCATGTGATCTGGATGTCCGAACAGCCCATGTATCCAGGGCGACCATACCTGCTCAAGATTGCCGGGCGAACGGTTTCAGCCCAGGTCACCGAGATCAAACACAAGATTGACGTCAACACCTTCAAACACCTTGCAGGCAAGCAGCTGGAACTCAATGAGATCGCGTTTTGTAACGTGGCTTTGTCTCATCCGGTGGCGTTTGATCCCTACGAGGCCAACAAGGAGACGGGCAGCTTCATCTTGATTGACCGCATGAGCAACGAAACCGTTGCAGCGGGAATGGTGTGGTTCGGCCTTCGGCGCGCAACCAACGTGCACCGACAAGCGCTCGACATCAACAAGGCGGAGCGCGCATCGTTAAAGAACCAGCGTCCGGCCCTCCTGTGGTTTACGGGCCTGTCTGGGTCTGGCAAATCCACGATTGCGAATGCGCTTGAACTGAAACTGAGCGAGCGCGCGAAGCACACGTATGTTCTTGACGGCGACAACATTCGTCATGGCCTGAACAAGGACCTCGGCTTTACAGAGGCTGATCGGGTGGAAAACATCCGCCGGGTGGCCGAAACGGCAAAACTCTTCGTGGATGCTGGGCTGATTACGCTGGTGTCTTTTATCTCACCGTTCCGATCGGAACGCCAGCTGGCGCGGTCTTTGGTGGAAGCAGGGGAGTTCTACGAGATCCATGTAGATACGCCGCTGGAAGACTGCGCAAAACGCGATCCCAAAGGCCTTTACGCCAAGGCAAAGGCAGGAGAAATCCAGAACTTTACGGGAATCGACAGTCCTTACGAAGCGCCGGAAAACCCGGAAATTCGCGTCAGCACCGTGGGACGGACACCAGAAGACATTGCTGATGAGATTATTGATCGTTTGGAAGAAAATGGCGTTCTGGAGCGTGCACTGGAGTGGCACATTTAACTGCAGAAAACACGGTTATCCTTGGATCAAAAGGGGCGGCATGTGCTGCCCCTTGTTTTTTCCATATTCTGCCTCTACCAGAACTACAGACGATTCTACGCTTAGGAGCCTGAAGCCGTGACCCAGCCTAATTCTGAAGTCATTGTTGGAAATGCAAAATTCTCCAACTCCGCCCCATTTGCCTTGATTGCTGGTCCTTGCCAGCTGGAAAGCCGTAATCACGCCATGGAGATGGCTCAGGCGGTAAAGGAGATCACCGACGAGCTGGGCATTGGGTATGTGTTCAAGGCTTCCTATGACAAGGCAAACCGCACCAGCCTTTCTGCGTCTCGTGGTATTGGCATGGCAAAGGGTCTGGAAGTCTTTGCGGAAATCAAGGAGACCTTTGGCCTTCCTGTGATCACCGATGTTCATGAATCCACCCACTGTGCGCCTGCTGCCGAAGTCTGCGATATTCTCCAGATCCCAGCTTATCTATGCCGACAGACCGATCTGCTCGTAGCAGCGGCTCAGACCGGTCGGGCCATCAACGTGAAAAAAGGTCAGTTTCTTGCCCCTTGGGACATGAAAAACGTTCAGACCAAGCTCGTGGAGAGTGGCAACTCGAACGTCCTGTTGTGTGAACGCGGCGCCACCTTTGGCTACAACACACTGGTTTCTGACATGCGCGCGCTGCCAATCATGGCGGCCATGGGCTCTCCAGTGGTTTTTGATGCGACGCACTCCGTGCAGCAGCCTGGTGGCCTCGGTGGTTCCTCAGGTGGTCAGCGCGAATTTGTCGCCACCTTGGCCCGTGCAGCTGTCTCCGTCGGCATTGGTGGTCTCTTCATTGAAACCCATGACGATCCGGACAACACCAAGTCCTCTGACGGACCGAACATGATTCCTTTGAACCGATTGAAAGAGCTTCTTTCTTGGCTTCAGGAGTACGACAAGATCACAAAGGCACGTAGTTTTACTCTTTGATTTCGAAAGGGTTTCGGGGTAATTACGTACCGTCATGGACATATCCACCGCGTGCAACAAAAAAATCAGCGGTGAATGTCCATTTGCTCTCAGGTTGTGAGGTTCGGCTCTTTAACTTTAGTCGGACCTCGGGTACAAGCGCAGCGAGCCAAAATTCCTCACTCGACCAGTACACTGGAGTTTTAGATGACTGCTATCATCGATATTATCGGCCGCGAAATCCTCGACAGTCGTGGTAACCCGACTGTAGAAGTCGACGTCCTTCTGGAAGACGGCTCTTTTGGCCGGGCGGCTGTTCCGTCTGGTGCCTCTACCGGTGCTTTTGAAGCTGTAGAACGCCGCGATGGCGGCGAGCGTTACCTCGGCAAGGGTGTTGAGGACGCAGTAGAAGCTGTAAACGGCGAACTGTTTGACGCTGTTGGCGGCATGGATGCTGAAGATCAGATCAAAGTTGACCGCGCAATGATCGAACTCGACGGCACCGACAACAAGGGCCGCTTGGGCGCAAACGCGATCCTCGGCGTTTCTCTGGCTGTTGCCAAGGCTGCGGCCGAAGCTTCCGGCCTGCCACTATACCGCTACATCGGTGGTTTCGGCGCACGCACTCTGCCAGTTCCAATGATGAACATCATCAATGGCGGTGAGCACGCTGACAACCCAATCGATTTCCAAGAATTCATGATCATGCCTGTTGGCGCTTCTTCCCTTCGTGAAGGCGTGCGCATGGGCGCAGAGATCTTCCACACCCTGAAGAAGGGCCTGTCTGCTGCTGGTCACAACACCAACGTTGGTGACGAAGGTGGCTTTGCTCCAGGCATCGGTTCCACCGACGAAGCCATCAGCTTTGTTCTGAAGGCAATCGAAACTGCTGGTTACACCCCAGGCGACGACGTAATGCTCGCTTTCGACGCTGCTTCCACCGAGTTCTACAAGGATGGCAAGTACAACCTGAAGGGTGAAGGCAAGGTTCTGGGTTCCGACGAAATGGTTCGTTACCTCGAAGACCTCGTCAGCAAGTACCCAGTATTCTCCATCGAAGATGGTATGGCTGAAGAAGACTGGGACGGCTGGAAGGCTCTCACAGCAGCAATCGGCGACAAGTGCCAGCTGGTTGGCGACGATCTGTTCGTGACCAACTCTGAGCGCCTGGCTCGCGGTATCGCAAACGACACTGCAAACTCCATCCTCGTGAAAGTGAACCAGATCGGTTCCCTGACCGAGACCATGGAAGCTGTAGAAATGGCGCACCGCGCATCCTACACCTCCGTCATGTCTCACCGTTCCGGTGAAACCGAAGACAACACCATTGCTGACCTCGCTGTTGCTTTCAACTGCGGCCAGATCAAGACCGGTTCCATGTCCCGTTCTGACCGTATGGCAAAGTACAACCAGCTCATTCGCATCGAAGAAGAGCTCGGCACAATGGGCATCTACGCAGGCCGTTCAATCCTGCGCAAGTAATCGGTTCGGAGCGTATCCAGACCAAACGAAAAGCCGGGTTTCGACCCGGCTTTTTTGTTGTCTGGATTTAGCCTCATGGCGCTTAGTCAAAGCTCTTGCGAACCCACCACACCAGTCCGCAAACAAGAGCGAAGGGCAGGGCCGTGTAGCCAAAGAACAAAGGCACCATCAGCAGCCCCCAAGCGGCTATCATGCCAATAGAGTAGAGGGTGTCGCCCACGTCCACCCCCGCGATCATGCATGGATTGGGAAAGCCCTCGTGCACCATGCAATCTGTGAAATTTCCAACCAAGATCATGATGGCCACACAGCCAAGCCAGATGGCAAAGGGAAATGCCACATAGAGAATGAGGAGAATCTTTGGGCGTAGAACAGCAACAAAAAGGCGTCGCATGGCGCTGTCCCGCGTCTTCAGCTCAAGGACCGGGTCTGGTCTGCATGCATCAGCGCTGCAGCGATGGTTTCGGGTTGCTCGGCCCCGGAAATGCCAAACCGGTTGTCAACCACGAAGAACGGCACCCCAGTAACACCCATCACTGAAGCTTGCTCAACAGCGGCACTGACATTGGCGAGGTCTTCATCGCTTTCCAGTCTTCGACGGATCGCCTCAGTCTCAAGGCCTGCATCCCCAGCAATCTCAGATAACGTGTCGATACGGCTCAAATCTTTTCCGTCGATAAAGAAGGCCTGAAACAGAGCTTCCACCATCTCTTCCTGCCGGTCGTTTTCTTGAGCCCACAGGATGAGGCGATGTCCGTTCAAGGTGTTGGGGGACTTGGTGATCTTGTCGAAGGCAAATGGAATTTCTTCCTGCTGGCCTGCGGCCTCGATCCGGGAATAGACTTCCTTGGCTTGCTCCGCCCCGCCGAATTTCTCTGATAGGTAAAGCTGACGGTCTTTGCCTTCCGCTGGCAGCGTACTGTCGAGCTGAAACGGAAGCCATGTGGTTTCAACTTTGATGTCCGGCACCAATGCCAGCGCCTTTTCAAAGCGCCGTTTTCCGATGTAGCACCAAGGGCACATCACGTCTGAAATCACGCTGACTTTGAGGGGAACAGGTCCAAACATCTTTATGCTCTCGTTGAGTGGCCGGGGACGCCTATGGTCAGTTACCAAGACCTGTTGTGCGTACCATCATCATGATGCGGCTGGAAAGCTGGTCCATGCCCTTTTTGGTGCGCAAAAGCGCGATCGGCCCCCGGTTTTCGACATTGGCGACAAAGTCCTCATCCCGGCACACGGCCATTGCGATAGAAAGAACTGTCCCTGTCCAAGCGTCTCTATTACGAGACATCAGTGAATCGTCGTGAGCCGTAAAACGGCCAATCAAATCGAGAAGGTCCAGCTCAAATACGGACTCGCCGCGTCGACCAGTGGAGTCCTTGAGCATCTCCAGGTAATCGAGATAGATCTGCTCATCCAACAATCCATTGGACTGCCCCCGTGAGAGCAGCTTGCTGGATGCCGTCAAAATTCCGTTGGAGAGGCGCTGGCGCCGTCCTGCGCGCAGAGCTGACATCAGATGCCCATAGACAGCCGGATCGGCCATGTTGCCCACCAGCACGTCCGTAGCGCCTGCTGCGTACAAAGTTTCCGCATCCTCTCGGTTCGAGGCATAGGCAAGGGTGGGCAAGCTGTAAAAGCGCGGGTCAGCTCTCAGGCGCGAAATTGTATCGCAGCTTTCCCAAAGAGGCCCATCCAGCATCAGTGCCTCAAAGCTCCGCTGTCCGAGGAACTCCAGTGTCATGTCAGCGGTAAAGGTTGCAATCACTTCTGCCTTGCGGTCAGTCAGGCTCTGTACCAGCGCAAAATGCCCGCCCATCCCGGCAAGCAGCAGGGTGGGCTTGTCATCAATGTCGCTGAAGGTTTCCGAGGCGATCTGTGTTCCCAGCAAGCGGCGGCGCAAACGCGCTTCTTCCGAGCGCAAGGCCATTCGCCGAACCATGGCAAGGCGGGGGATCAATACGCTTGGGGGAATGGCATCACTAAAGCACGCACTGGCCTTCATGTTGAGCGGCACCTGCGCGTTGCCTGAGGTTATGATGACCAACGGCACTTCAACATGCTGGTTGCGTCTGTATCCCTTCAGATACGCGGCCATTTCCGTCAGCTCTGGTGGGTTTGCCACCGACCACGGCAGGATGACGCAGACCGGCAACGGCGCAGCATGATCAAGTTCATCCTGAAGCGCTGAAAGACTGCGGATGATGGTGAGCCGGTCTGAAAGCTCCGCAAGCGGTGCCAGCATGTCAAGAACGTGCGTCTTGACGGGAGACAGGAGCAGGATCTTCCCGAAGCTGCTGGTCTCTTCTACTTGCAGATTTACGGAGCTCAGATGGGTCATATGTCCTCTCAGGCCACCGCGGTTTTCTCTCTTGGCTGAGAGCGGCGTGCCAATCTTGTTCTATCGACTTCACCCGCTTCCGAGCGTGGCAGCGAGCGCAATGAGAAGATGCGGTGGGGCAGCATCGCCAAGCTGACGCGTTCTGCATCCAGATACGCATAGAATGCGTCCACATCTACCGTTGCACCCTCGCTGGGCACGACTGCGACCATTAAACGGGCACCCAGTACCTCATCTTCTACCAGAAAAGCAGCCGCTTCGCTTACCCCCGGGAATGCACTGTAGATCATATCAAGGTGTGGCAATTCAGAGGAATCAGGTGCAATCGTCCCGGTACGGCCAAAATCGGAAATCGCACCGTTTGCGATCTGAACGGGAAGATTGGTTTGCGTACAACCACTTTCGGTGAGTTCAAGGCAGGTTTCCGCGTCCGGCCAGTTGGCGCTCGGCACCATGGCCCCCTGCAAAGTGATTAGGGTTTCATCCCCGTTATCCAGCGTATCCAAAGACATGAGCACCGGGCCATGGATGTTGCCGGAAGGCGCATGCACGTTTCCAAGTTCCAATTTGTTTGGCAGAACATTGGTGCCGCGCAGTTTGGCGACAAAACCAAAGTCCTCCAGCACATGAAGATCTATGAAGGTGCCATTTGACTTGTAGCGGGCAGGGCGCGTTGAGGTCGGCGACCAGACAGCGGTTACGGCCGTGTTCCAGCCTTGCAAGGCTTCATCGATGTGCGGGGCCAGCGCCCCTGGCACCAGAACATAATCCGCGTCCACCGTTCTGGCATGGTCGGTGAGGCTGTGAAGGGCAATCGGGTGATGAAGGTGCAAGGTTCCTTCGCTCAAAAGCCAGGGAACCAGCCCTGCGCCGATTCCAGTCATGCCACAGGCCACAAAGGGCACGACCAGATTGGCCTTGGTCTTCAGCCGCGCCTCCAGAAATGGCATCAATCCCGCCGAGATCCAGTGGTTGTGGCTTCGAGGTACAGGTGCCGGACCATGTTTGGTCTGGATCCAGGTAAGTGTGGCGATGTGGTTGGCGGCGTTCTTGTCCGCGCTGCGCCCAACTGTTTCTGCAGCCTCCGCGTACTGCTGCACGAGCGGGGCCAACTCCAGCACCCCATCTGGAACGGAACTGCCAAGGCCAAATACAAACTTCAGCGAGAAATAATCCGCAGCGGCATCTCGCGCATCTTCGCCGAGGAAACGCGCTTCAATACGGTCAGCGGTGATGAAAGCCTTAGCGCCCACCGTGCTCAAAGCCTGAAGGATTTCCCGGTGACGCCAGTGCAGCGGGAAGGGGGACACAATCAAACCGGCCCGCCATGCGCCCAGCATGGTCAGCACCGTGTCAACTGTGTTGGGCGCTTGAATGCCGATCACCTTGTCGGGTTCCAGCCCCACGGCAGAGAAAAACGCCGCAATGCGATTGATCTCTTCTTCTGCCTGCTTGAACGTCAATTTGCGCGGCTTGCCGCCGGTCCATTGGGCGCGGTCCGGCGCGTCCACCAGTGCCAATTGGTGCGGGTTTGTCTGCGCGGCGCGTTTCACCAGCGCATCCAAGGTTACCGAGCCCCAGACACCGCTGGTGGTGTATTGCGCGATCGTCTCTTCGCTACAAAGGATCATGTTGCCCCCGTCAGTGACCCTTATTGAGAAGCGGTGGCTGACCACCAATTGTCGTATTGATGACCATAGGTCGGGCTCTTTTCCGGGTGTTCCAGCGTGGTCCAGCGGCCCACCCATTCATTGGGAACGTGGTAAAGAGGTATAGCATAAGCACCGGAAATGAGCACACGGTCCATGGCGCGAACAGCGGCAACGAAGTCTTCACGGCTGCGGGCCGCGACCATGGCGTCAATCAAAGCATCCAGTGCAGGTTCTTTTGCCCCAACAATATTGCGCGAACCTTTGATGTCTGCAGCTTCAGACGACCACCGGGCATATTGTTCACCGCCCGGTGACAGGGAAGCGGACCAACTGTTGAACAGCATGTCGAAATCAAAGTTGAAGCGGCGCTCCTCGAACTGAGAGGCATCAACGGAGCGAACCTGCATATCCACACCAACCAGTTTCATGGTGCGTTGCAGGGTCAGCGCCACACGTTCTTCATCTTGAGTACGAACGAGAATTTCGAAGGAAAGAGGCTCTCCTGTTTCGGCGTTTACCAGTTTGCGGTCCTGCAGCTTGTATCCGGCTTCTTGCAGCAGAGAAAGCGCGCCTCTAAGTACCGCGCGATCGCGGCCAGAACCATCCGCCTGAGAGGGACGCCAAGTTCCATCCATTACATCGCTATCAACCGCGCCTTCAAACTCAACAAGGAGATGGCGTTCTTGTGCACTGGCCGGCTGGCCAATGGAAGACAGCTCGGAATTGTCCCAATAGCCCGCCGTGCGCTGGTAGAGACCGCGGAAGAGCGTGCGATTGATGAAGTCGAAATCAACGAGCATACCCAGCGCCTGCCGGACGCGCTTGTCTTGAAACTGCGGACGACGGGTGTTGAAGGCGAGGCCCAGCATTGGGGCTGGGGTTCCTTTTTCAAAGACGTCTTTGACGACCCGCCCTTCGTTGAATGCTGGAAAGTCGAAACCGGTCTCCCAGGTGGCTGGGTTCCCAATCTGCAAAGCTTCCACATCGCCTTTCTTGAATGCCTCCAACAAGGCATTGCTGTCGCGGAAGTAGTCGATGGAGATCACGTCGAAATTGTCAAAGCCGACTTTTACAGGCAGGTCTTTAGCCCAGTAGTCAGGATCACGCTCATAAACCACGCGGCGGCCGGGATCGACTTCTTTAAAGGTATAGGGGCCCGAGCCGACCGGAGGCACCAAGGTGCTTTGGTCAAAGGTGTCTGGATTCGTATCGCTTTTGGAGAAGATCGGAGCCAAAGCAATCAAGAGGGGCAGTTCGCGATCCTTACCATCGGCGAAGTGCAACTTGATGGAGCGTTCTCCGGTACGTTCAAACTCCGTGATGCGGCTGTACCAGCCTTTGAATGGCGGGCGTCCTTTCTCACTCATGATCTTCAGTGAGAACTCCACATCTTCCACAGTCACAGGCTTGTCATTGGAGAATTTGGCGGCTGGATTCAGGCGAAATTCTATCCAATTTCTCTCGTCTGGCATCCGTACGGCTTCGGCCAGATGGCCATAAAGCGTGAACGCTTCATCATTAGATCTTATGAGAAGGCTTTCAAAAATGTTCTGCCCCATCTGGCGCTCTTTCATGCCGCGCGCAGAGGTCCAGGCCCCTTTCAGGATGAACTGGTTCAAGCTGTCGAAGGTACCCTGAACACCAAGCCGGATACGGCCACCCTTGGGCGCATCGGGATTGGCATAAGGAAAGTGTGTAAACCCTTCCGGGAGCGCGGGTTTTCCGTGCATGGAAATTCCGTGACCCCATGGAACGGTCTCATCGGCGAAGGCGGGGGCGCTCACGCTCAAGGGGGCGGCCAAGGCCATGCCGAGAAATGCAGTAAGCATAAAGCGCAGCCTTTTGGTGGAGACAGCGCTTGGGGAACTGCAGAAAGAGACCATTCAGATTTCTCCTAGGGAACTGTTTAGGAATTATGTTTAATATGATTCTGTCACAACGCCAGCCTACCGACCTTTGGAAAAGCCCCCATTCACGGGTATTCTATGCCTAGAAATTTGCCGTGGACATGTTTAAACAGGGGCTAAATGGCATTCCTCTTCGTGCTTTGGTGTTTACTCTGAACCCTTCAAGCGGGTGCACTGGCGCAATCAGCCGCTGTGTTTATGTGGTGGAAGAGAGCTTGTCTCACAGATTTACAGGTCGCCGACATGCACTGTCTTCAGTTATGGTCGGCCGCAAACAATTGAGGGAATTTGGAATGGCCAATCATTTGAAGCGCATTGTTGCTGGTGGGGCAATGGCTGTCGTGGCGGCACTCGGCTTTTCGACTGCTGCGTCCGCACAGGCTCAGCCTGATGATGCTTGGGTAAAGGTGTGTAACACTGATCCGAACTCTAAGAAGGAATTTTGCCTCATTACCCAGGAACTGCGTACCGACACTGGCCAGTTCCTTGCTCAGGCAGTTGTGCGCGAAGTGACCGGCGAAAGCCGCAAGCTTCTGCACCTGGCAGTTCCTCCAGGAATGCTGATCCAGCCTGGCCTGCGTGTTCAGATCGATGCTGCAAACCCGACCGAAGCCAAATACACCATCTGTTTCCCGAATGCGTGTATCGCTGAACTCGTGATCGACGACGCATTCATCGGTTCCATGAAGCGCGGCAACAAGCTGGTCATCACGACGCTGAACCAGCAGGGCAAGCCACGTCCGTTTGACATGACGCTTTCTGGTTTCACCCGCGTTTACGACGGTGAGGCAATCAAGCCGGAAGAACTGCAGCGCAAGCAAGAGCAGCTTCAGTCCGAACTGCAAAAGCGCGCGGAAGAAGCACGTCAGCGCCTGATCGAACAGCAGCGCAAGGCGAGCGAAGCAGCAAACAACTAAGTTGTTGTTGAGACAACGTTGAACAAAAAACGCCGCTCCGATTGGGGCGGCGTTTTGCGTTTATTGTAGATGTTGAAGACCGAGCTTTAGTGGATCTCTACGTCCCTCGGGATGTAGCTGCCGTCTTCTGCTTCATCAAAAATCTCGTCGATCTGAGGATGGCGCACAGGTTCGCCGCTCTCATCGCTTTCCAAATTCTGCTCCGAAACATACGCGATATACTCGGTCTCGGAGTTTTCGGCGAGAAGGTGATAAAACGGCTGATCCTTGCTTGGTCTGACATCTTCCGGAATGGAATCGTACCATTCTTCGGTATTGTCAAAGGTCGGGTCCACATCAAACACAATACCCCGGAACGGGTAGAGCCGATGGCGTACCACCTGACCAATGCGAAACTTTGCCGTTCTTATCTTCTCCATCACAATCCCATTTCTTCGCCCATGCATATTCATGGACTTCAGGGCGCTCTAAAAGTCATGGGGAGCCGTGAAAGTCAAGTCACAAGTCCCTTGTTGACTTAGTTTCCATCACTCAACCTGATAGAACTTTGCATATTCAGGGTCTTTATCGGCCACCAGTTTTGCCAAATCATCCAGCACCTTAGCCTGCTTCCACGTGGCATCATCCTGCATCTTCCCATCAATCATCACAGCTCCTGAGCCATCCGGCATGGCCGCCAGGATGCGCCGCGCCATGGCAACTTCTTCCGGCTCAGGGGAAAATACGCGTTTTGCGATGTCGATCTGGCTCGGATGCAGCGTCCATGTACCGGCACAGCCCATAAGAAAGGCGTTGCGGAACTGGGCCTCACATGCGGCTGGGTCCGAGAAGTCGCCAAAGGGGCCGTAAAACGCCTTGATGCCAGCCGCCATGCAAGCATCCACCATTTTGGCGAGGGTATAGTGCCAGAGGTCCTGCTGGTAGCTGGCGCGCGGTGCATCGCCAGCATCATCTGCAAGTACCTTGTAATCCGGATGGCCACCGCCGACGCGAGTCGTTTTCATGCCCCGCGAGGCGGCAAGGTCTGCAGGTCCAAGGCTGATGCCCTGCATACGGGGGCTGGCCTCAGCAATGGCGGACACATTGTTGACGCCCTCTGCCGTTTCCAAAATGGCATGGATGCGGATGGGCCGGGAGATCGCTGCCTTGGCCTCCAGCTGCGCCAGCAATTGGTCCAGATAGTGGATGTCCCAGGGACCATTTACCTTGGGCAGCATGATCACATCCAGCTTCTCACCGCAGGCCGGAACAATCTCCATAAGATCATCAAGCACCCATGGGCTTTCCAGAGAGTTGATGCGCACCCAAAGGCCGGTTGATCCGAAGTCGTTGTCGTTTGCGAGTTGAATAAAGCCCTGTCTGGCAGCCTGCTTCGCATCCAGGGGGATCGCGTCCTCAAGGTTTCCAAGGATCACGTCCACTTGCTTGATGAGCTGCGGAACCTTGGCGCGTACCTTCTCCATATGAGGCGGGACAAAATGGATCATCCGCTCCAGCGCAACGGGCATGCTCTGAAAAGGGGCAGGGGCGCCGATCGCAAGTGCTCGATAAAAGGAACGGTGTGATTTCATGCGGCTCTCCGACTGCACCTATGAGGTTGCACTGGGAGAAACTATACCTCAGCTTGCAGCGGGCTAAATCAGGCCATTGGGCTAAGTCGGGTCAGCGCTGCCACTTTTTCAAGATCCACATCCATTGGCTGGGGTCTTCGCGAATCCAGGCTTCAAACTGGTCGTGAATGGCCTGCGTGCCGTCAATGGCGTCCTGCTTCTTGTTGTCGGTGCGGGGCACCGGAACGTCTTTGCCCTCGATCACATAGCGCGCCCCCTTGGTGCGGATGGCACGTACGGCGATCACGGGAACGTTGCCAGCCCGTGCGAGGTAGGCTGGAATGTGCGTAGCGTAGGCCTTTTGGCCGAAGAAGGTGATTTCAACGCCGCGGCGATCCCGAACATCGGCAACGAACGCGGTTGAGCCGCCTTTGCGGATGATGGATATGAGCTTTTGCGCGGTACGGTGGCTCTTGTGGAACAAGCCGAGTTGATAGATTGGGCGGCGTTTTGCGGCCAGATACTCATCTGAAAGCGGATTGGCGAGAGCCTGATAGACACCGGCGATAGGCAGACCCAAACGGCCACTTTCCATGCCGACAACTTCCCAGTTGCCGCCATGCATGGTCACAAACACACATCCGGCATCAGAAGCCTTGATCTTCTCAAGGATCTCCGGGTTCTTGAATCTGACGCGGTCCCTTGCGGCGAACAGACGGTCCAGAAGAAGCGTTTCGGCAGCGACACGACCTAGGTGTTCCCACATTTTCCGGATGGTTTGATCTGCCTCTTCGGCACTCATGTCCGGGTAAGCCTTGCGAATGTGATCTACGGCTCTTGGATGGCGCTCAGTCATTGGTGCGAAGAGGCGCCAAGCCTTGCCCATGAGTGCCGAGGCCGTATCCAATGGCATGAGGCCAAGCAGGCTCGAAACGCACACAAGCGCGAACCATTCCAGCCTCAGCTTCAGTTTTTCAAAAAATTGCATTCGCGCTAAGGATCCGCAGGTTTATTTGTCTTCCGGCATTAATGCGTAGTTGTGCTCAATTCATTGACCGGAAGCATGTATCCCGATAAGGCAGGTTGATTAGCCAATCACTCCGGCAAACGCAACATTTTCCGCAACTCATTTGCCCATTACCGGGGGAGAGGGAAGCAGAATCTCTGCTTAGGTTCAAATGATTGATGTTCTCAATTTGGCGCTGCCATTCTTTCTTCTGATATTTATCGGCTTTGCATCCGGCAAACTCATGAAATTGCCTCAGGAAGGATTGGCGTGGATCAACTTTTTCGTTCTCTACATTGCCTTGCCAGCCTTGTTCTTTCAGTTGCTTTCCGAAACGCCGCTGGAGCAGCTGGCAAGCTTTGAGTTCGTGGCCGCGACCACGGCGTCTACCTTCATCGCTTTCATCATGGCCTTTTGCATTGGCCGGTTTATCGTGCGTGAGGAAATCAACAGCGCTACGGTTCAGGCGCTCATTGGGTCTTATTCGAACATCGGGTACATGGGCCCCGGTGTCACTCTTGCGGTCCTTGGCGCATCGGCAACGGTGCCAACGGCGCTCATCCTGTGTTTTGACACCATTCTCCTGTTCGTTCTTGTGCCTACGATGATGTCGCTCGGCGGCACGGCAACCCAGCCGCTCCACGTTGTTGTGCGCCAAGTGCTGTTCAAGATCGCGACGCACCCTTTTATTCTCGCCGTGTTTGCGGGCATTCTGGCGGCGGCTGTGGAGTTCAAGCCACCCGTTGCCATCGACACGTTGCTGACGTACCTGCGCGGTGCAGCCGCGCCATGCGCGCTCTTTGCCATGGGCGTTACAATTGCGTTGCAGAAGGCAAACAAACGCCCCGCCGAGCTTCCCGTGCTGCTTTTCATCAAGCTGGTGGTGCATCCCGTGGTGGTCTACGTCATCCTAAGCGCCATTGGCGGCATCGATCCGCTTTGGGTGTTCACCGCAGTCCTGATGGCAAGTCTGCCGCCAGCGGCCAACGTCTACGTGCTGGCGCAGCAGTATCACACCTACGTGGAGAGAGCCTCTACCGCCGTTCTTATCGGCACCATCGCCTCGGTGGTGACGGTGCCGGTAGTCATCTATCTCATCACCAACGGCTACCTTTGAGGCGTCACGAAGAACGCATCAGACGGGGCAGACGCCACGATGGGGCAATGCCTTCGCGCATCAACAGCTTGCGCAAGGGACTGATTGTTGCGGCAGTGTAAAGGCCAATGGAACGTAGCACTTGAACGGGCAGGGCGCTGCTCAACAACGAGCGGTTCAGAAGATCAACCGCGCTGGTGCGGGATGTAATGTCGCTCCAGCGGTGCTTCTCATAGGCCTTGAGCACGTCTTCCGAGCCAAGATCGCCGTCTTGCTTCTTGGTGCGCTCCGCAAGATCGGTGATCACGGCCACATCACGAAGGGAAAGGTTCAAGCCCTGAGCCCCAATTGGCGGAAACGCGTGCGCGGCTTCACCAATGAGAACAGAACGGTTGCCCGCCAGTTTCAGAGCCTTCAGACCGGACATCGGGTACACTTGGCGTTCACTGATCACTTCAAATTTGCCAAGCACCGAATGGCAGATCTTTTCAAGTTCGAGGGCCAGCTCCTCATCGGACAGCTTCTTCAACCGCTCTGCTTCTTCGGGGCGCTCGACACACACAAGCGAACTTTCCCGGCCGGGGAGCGGCACCAATGTGAACGGGCCGGTCTCGCGGTGAAACTCCGTCGATACATTGTAGTGGGGCAGGTGATGGGCAAGGTTCAAAACCAATGCGGACTGCTCATAGGTCCATGTTTCCACTTCAATGCCAGCACACTCGCGGACCACAGACCGGCGACCATCAGCACCAACCACCAACGGTGCCTGCAGCTTTGCGCCGCCTGCCATCGTCACGCTCGCAGTCTTCGCGTCAGATCGTACCGCGGAGATCGTACCGGGCACGTGGGTCAGGTTGTCGGTCTGCTCTATGAGGTCACCCAGCAAGCGGTTAAGGTTCTTGTTCAAGATGTTGTAGCCGAATGCTGGCAGTTTCAGTTCGGCCGCATCAAAAGTTGTTTCGCGGGCACGGATCAGGCGATTTGTGCCATCGATCAGCCGCATCTTTTCAAGTGACGTGAAGTCCTGTTCCAAAGCGGACCAGATACCGATGTTGACCAAGAACTCTTTGGAGGCCGCCATGAGCGCCGTAGTGCGGCTGTCTTCAAGGTTTGGGGCGGGGCCTACAATTGCCGTGTTGATCCCTTTTGCCGCAAGCGCCAACGCGCAGATCATTCCGGCAGGGCCTGTGCCAACAACAATACAATCATAGGGTCCTTGGTTCTGGGTCATTTGATTTTCACTGTCCTGCGTGCTTTTGCATCTGATTCAACACTTTAGAACTTGGAGAAATTCTGCCAAAAGACAAGGCGAAAGATCGGCATGGCGATTCATTTCGAAACACCGTTTAATGCGAAACAGGAAACCCTTCGAGTTCAAGGCTGTACAGCATGGCTGACAATCTCTCCACTTCCCATCGGTTTTGGCGCGATGCGCTGCCCGTCGTGGTGCTTACAGGTGCCATTGCCATCGGGTGGGCCTATCTGGGCTACATGGTTGTGGATATGGTTTCCCGCATGGACATGGGGGCCATGGGCCCGGGCATGGAGATCTTCAATGAGTTCAACATGTTCAATGGCTTATCGCCGGAGGTTCGCGCACAACTTGCGGTTTTGTGCCTACCGATGGCCAATGAAGCCTTTGGCATGCCCGGCCTTGTCGACAGCTCGCTCTCCGATTTTCTGCTGATCTTTCTGATGTGGCTGATGATGGTGCTCGCCATGATGTTGCCAAGCGCCGTTCCCATGCTGAGCGCCTATCGCAAGGTTCGTCCCGGCAACGCGGTATTGGGCGTGACCTTCGGCTATCTGGCGGTTTGGACCGCCTTCAGCGTGCTGGCAACAGTCCTTCAGATGCTGCTGCACAGTGTCGGGGCCTTGACCACCATGATGGTTCCCACCATCAGCATTTTGGCCACCTCTACCGTTTTTGCTGCAGGCATCTATCAGTTCACGCCGTTCAAGATGGCATGTCTTGTGCGCTGCCGGCTGCCCAATACAATGCTGGCGGGCTATGCTGCGGAAAATGAGCCGTCATCCTTCAAGTTCGGCATCGAGCAAGGGCTTTACTGCCTTGGCTGCTGTTGGGCGCTCATGGCGCTGATGTTTGCTGTTGGCATCATGAACATCATCTGGATTGCGCTGCTTGGACTTGTTATGGCGCTTGAGAAGACATCCAACTCACGCCCTGTGACCTATGGTATCGGTGTGGCCCTCATTCTGTGGGGAGCTGCAAACCTCTACTTCTCCTCCGGGGCAACGCCGTTTATGAATGCAATCGCTGGTCTGTTCACCATGTAGGTGTACGCGCATTGCAATCAGGATCAAAAGAGAACAATTTTGGCTGACAAATCTGAAAACAAGCTCTTCATCATTCACCTGTTTACAGCGCTTGGCGCGCCTTTGGCGCTGCTGGCGTTGATTGCGGGTGCGCAGGGCGACTTGGCCATGATGTTCTTGTGGCTTGCGATTTCCCTGTTTGTTGATGGGGTTGACGGACCGCTTGCCCGTCGTTTTCAGATTCAAACCCGGTTGCCGCGGTGGAGTGGCGCAATCCTTGATCTTGTCATCGACTATGCCACCTATGTGTTCCTGCCTGCCTTTGCGCTTTATCAGAGCGGGCTATTGAGCAACTTCTGGGCGTTGGCAAGTGGCTCAATCATCGTGTTCAGTGGTGCAATCTACTTCGCCGATACAGACATGAAGGTGGAAACTGGCCACTTCAGCGGCTTCCCCGGTGTTTGGAACATGGTCATCGTTGCGTTGATTGCCATTCAGGCGTCGCCTTGGCTCATTCTTACACTTGTGGCGCTGTGCACGGTTCTCACCTTCCTGCCAGTCCATTTCGTGCACCCGGTCCGCACCGTTCAGTGGCGTCCGCTTACATTGCTTGTGTTTGCCCTCTGGACCTTTGCCATCGCCTATTCAGTGCTGCTCAATTTCCAGGTGGGCGAAACGCTGACTGTGGTGATCACGGTTTCAAGTCTTTACCTGTTCCTTGTCGGCGCTGTTCAGCAGCTTATCGCGAAACTTGCCTAGCCCTGACCTCGCGCTCCGTTTTCTATTGGCCAATAGACTGAGTTAGCGGGCTATGGCCTTGCATTCACGGGTGTTTTTGAGAGACAACTACCCGAAAGAACCCGCGTAGGCTCAAGATTGAAGTGGAGGAGTGAAGTCATGGTGAACGCAATCAGGGTGCATGAGACTGGCGGCCCGGATGTCTTGAAATGGGAGACCATTGATCTTGGGCCACCAGCGCCGGGCGACGTTCGGATCCGCCACACCGCCGTTGGCCTGAACTTCATCGACACGTACTTCCGCTCAGGTCTTTACCCTGCGCCATTCGGCATGCCGTTCATTCCGGGCAACGAGGGCGCGGGCGTCGTCATTGCCGTTGGGCCTGATGTTACCGAGATCAAAGAGGGCGACCGGGTCGCCTATGCCGGTCCGCTGGGCGCCTATACTGAAGAGCGCAACATTCCAGCGGCGAACCTCGTCAAGGTTCCAAGCACTGTCTCGGATGAGACAGCTGCAGGCATGATGTTGAAGGGAATGACGGCTCGCTATCTTCTCAAGGCAACCTATCCGGTGGGTGAGGGCACGACCATGCTGTTCCATGCAGCTGCTGGCGGCGTCGGGCTCATTGCCGGTCAGTGGGCTTCCAAACTTGGTGCGGTCACGATCGGCACAGTCGGCTCAGAGGAAAAGGCAGCGCTCGCCAAGGCAAATGGCTACCAGCACGTGATCAACTACCGCAGTGAGAACTGGATCGAGCGTGTTCTGGAAATTACTGGCGGCAAGAAGTGCGACGTGGTTTACGACAGCATCGGCAAGGATACCTTTCCAGGATCACTTGACTGCTTGAAGCATCGCGGCATGTGGGTCAGCTTCGGCCAGTCTTCCGGGCCTCTGCCAGAGATTGATCTGGGCATTCTGGCCCGAAAGGGCTCCCTGTTTGCCACCCGTCCAACGCTGTTCAACTACATTGAGAAACACGAGGACCTCGTGGAAACCGCCAGTGACTTGTTCGAGGTCGTTGCATCGGGTGCGGTCAACGTGCCCATTAATCAGCGCTATGCCTTGAAGGATGCGGCTCACGCTCACCGCGATCTGGAAGGGCGGCGCACCACAGGGACCACCGTCCTGATCCCTTAACAGGAAGCACTGCATTAATGGACCGTTCCCGGTTTCTTTATGGCCCTGCCATGCGATATTTCGCCTGTACGGCGGAAGAGGGCTCCATTCGTGCCGCTGCCCGGCGGCTCAATGTGGCCTCTTCTGCCGTAAATCGGCAGATCCTGACGCTGGAAGACCAGCTGGGGGTTCAGCTGTTTGAGCGCGTAGGCCGCACCATTCGCCTTTCAACGGCGGGTGAAATCGTGCTGGCGCACATCAAACGCACGCTCTCGGACTTTCAAAGCACCTTTGAAGAGCTGGAAGCCCTGAAAGGCGTGCGGCGGGGAACGGTGTCCATTGCCAGCGTGGAGAGTGTCAGCCAGACACTGCTTCCCGAGGTCATCAGCGCGTTTCGCAAGTCATTCAGCGGCATTCACGTCTCCTTGCACATCACCTCGTCCAAGGGCGTGATTGAAGCGGTCGAGAATGCCGAGGCCGATGTGGGCTTTACCTTCGATCCCACAAGCTCCGGCTCGGTGGACGTGGCCTTCCAGCGTTCATTGAAGATTGGGGCGATCATGTCGCCCCAGCATCCTCTGGCCGAAGTTTCTCCTCTGACACTCGCACAGTGCTTCCTTTACCCGGTAGCCCTGCCGAGCAAGGGCCTTTCTTTGCGCACCCAGCTGGACGCCATCCTTGAAAAGACCATGCCCCGGTCAAAGACATGCATTGAGGCCAACTCCTTGAGCTTCATGCGTCTGTTGACGCGGGACGATCAGACGGTTTCGTTCCAGACCATGATCGGCCTGGAGGAGGAGATTGCCGCCGGTCGCATTCTGTTCAAGGAGCTGGACGAACCGCAGCTCAGTGAAGATCGTTTGTCCGTAATCACTTCTGCCATGCGTGGTCTGCCCTTGGCGCCAGCCATGTTCTTTGACCATGCGGTGGCCAACTTGAAAAAGATGCTGCCCGCCATCAGCTTGCCACCCGACCTGCGGGAAACTTGACGAGGCTTGGCGTCCGCCAGATAGTGTGAGGGCCTACCTTTTAAAACCTCACGTTTCAGGATCCTGCCCGTGTCACACATCATTCGCTCCATCGAGGCCTTGGAGAACATCTATGGTCACCCGCAATTGGCTTCCACGGCCAAGGTCAGTGACCGGATTACCCCGAAGTACCGCGATCTGATCGAGGCCTCCTCTTTTTGCGCGCTGGCCACCGTAGGCCCGGAGGGTGTGGACTGCTCACCGCGTGGTGACGAGGGGGCCTGTCTGATCGTGGAGGATGAGAAGACGCTTCTGTTGCCGGATCGGCGTGGCAACAACCGCATCGACTCCTTGCGCAACATTGTCCGCGACCCTCGTGTTGCCCTGATGATGCTCATTCCAGGCTCAGGAACCACTGTGCGTATCAACGGTACGGCAGAACTCACCACCGATCCAGAATTGCTTGCCCGCTTTGCCAAGGAGGGGAACGCGCCGCGCTGCGTGGTTCGGATCACCATCAATGAACTCTATTTCCAGTGTGCCCGTGCCGTCATTCGGGCAGGCCTTTGGAACATGGAGACCCATGTTGACCCCAAGACGCTGCCCACGCCCGGATCGATCCTTCAGGAAATGTCGCAGCGAGAGATTGATGGCAAAAAGTACGACCGCGAGTGGCCAGAACGGGCTGCGAAAACCATGTGGTGAGGACGGGCAGGACAGGCCTTTGAAGCCCATTACGGCTTAAAATCGCCACAAATGACCGAGCGTTTCCCTTGAAAAATCAGAGGTGATGCCAAAAAAGCATCACCAAGCGCCAAAATTAATTCTTTCTCGATCAGTAATTTTACGGCTAATCTCTTGGCTAGGAGAGAGACGCGCAGAAAGCGCGCTTGAAAACCTAGCCAAAGAGAGACTTCGATGGGGCGCATCACCACGCATGTTCTCGATACGGCCCTTGGGCGGCCGGCTCAGAACCTGAAGATTACCCTTCACAGGCTTGAGGGAAATGACCGGGATCTTCTCGGCACATTCACCACAAACAGTGATGGGCGCGTGGATACCCCCTTGATTGAGGGCGATGCCTTGAAGAGGGGCACCTATGAGCTGACGTTTCACGCTGGCGCCTATCTGCGCCATACCCGCGAGGGCTGTGACGCGGTTCTGTTCCTTGATGAAATTCCAATTCGGTTTGGAATTGAAGCGGCGGATCAGCATTATCATGTGCCGCTTCTGCTTTCTCCGTTTGGCTACAGCACATATCGGGGGAGTTGATCATGCGCCACAACATCCGCTTCTTATGGTCCGGCCAAGTGATCGAACTGAAGGATGTTGGGCCAACTGAAACTCTACTGGACTACATTCGCCTGAGAGCGCGGCAAACCGGCACCAAGGAAGGGTGCGGCGAGGGGGATTGCGGCGCATGCACGGTGGCTCTTGGACGGTTGCGCGACGGTCAGCTTGTCTACGAACCGGTGAACAGCTGCATCCTTCTTCTGGCGCAGATCGATGGCTGCGAGCTGGTGACCATCGAAGACCTGTCGAGAGACGGTACGCTGCATCCGATCCAAAAGGCCTTCGTTGACGTTCACGCCTCACAGTGCGGGTTCTGCACACCCGGGTTCATCATGAACCTCTTCACGCTTTATCATCGGGATACGCCGGGCCTTGACCATCAGGATGTGGCCACGTGGCTTGCAGGCAATCTGTGCCGCTGTACGGGATACCGTCCCATTGTTGAGGCCGCGCTTGAGACCTGCCGGGACGCTGCAAACGACGCGTTCAGTGCTCGTGCCTCCAAGACCATCGCGGCTCTGGAAGACCTTAACGACGGCGATGACATCTTCATCCGCTCCAAGGATACCGGCTTTACGGTTTCTCCCAGCACCATTGCCAGCCTGTGCGCGGTCTATCTGCAGCACCCCGATGCCACACTCGTGTCTGGCGCAACAGATGTGGGGCTTTGGATCACCAAGCATATGAAGGAGCTTCCCAAGGTGATCCTGTTGAACCGCATTGCGGACATGCAGGAGATTAAAGAAAGCCCGATTGGTACCCACATCGGGGCCGGTGTCACCTTTGCTCAGGCTGCAACGGTTCTTGCCAAGCAAGACCCTGATCTTGGCGAAGTTCTTCGCCGCCTTGGCTCTGTGCAGGTCCGCGCCTCCGGTACCATCGGCGGAAACATTGCCAATGGCTCTCCCATCGGGGACAGTCCGCCGCTGCTTATAGCTCTCGGTGCCCGCATTACCCTGCGGCTGGGACGTGTGGAGCGGGAACTGCCTCTTGAAGATTTCTTCATCGACTACGGCAAGCAGGACATCGCAGAGAGCGAAGTGCTGACCGGCATTTTCGTGCCGCGTCTTGATGCCAATCAGGTCTTCCGCGCCTACAAGGTTTCCAAGCGGTTTGATCAGGACATTTCCGCAGTCATGGCAGCCTTCCGCTTCTCTTTGGTCAAGGACCGGGTGGTGGATGCGCGGATCGCCTACGGGGGCATGGCAGGAACGCCCAAGCGTGCGGCCCATTGCGAAACCGCTCTGATCGGGGCCTCCATAAGCAATGAAACCTCGTGGCAAAGCGCCGTTACGGCGCTGGAAAGCGACTTTACGCCGCTTACGGATATGAGAGCGAGCAACACCTATCGGATGGATGTGGCCAAGGCCTTGCTCACCAAGGCACTGCTTGAGGTGGGCGGAAGCACAACAACGCAAACCCGCGTGACCGGGCACCGTGAACGGGAGGTGCGCGATGTTGCATAAGACCCACAGCACACAGGAAGCCATGGCCCTCACAGGAGGGCGCGAAACCGTCTCCGGCAAGGCTCTGCCTCATGACAGCGCCGTCAAACACGTTTCGGGCCACGCGACTTATGTGGACGACGTCCGTGAGCCGGAAGGGACGTTGCATCTGGCCCCGGCCTTTGCCCGCAACTGCGTTCACGGGCGCATTCTCTCGCTTGATCTGGACGCAGCTCTGGCAGTGCCCGGCGTTCTGGACATCCTCACCGCCAAAGACATTCCAGGTATCAACGATTGCTCGCCCTCCATGGGCGATGACCCGGTTCTTGCCGATGAGATCATCCACTTTCATGGTCAGGTTGTCTGCCTCGTTCTTGCAGAGACCCGAGAAGCGGCACGCCGCGCGGCCTCTCGCGTTTCCATTGAAGTCGAGGACTTGCCAGCAGCTCTGACGGTTGATGATGCGCTGGCCAACAATGCGTCTCTTCTACCTGATTATCAGTTCGAGCGCGGCGATCCTTCCGCAACCATTAAGGCCTCCGCCCATCAAGTGGAAAGCCGGTTCTATATCGGCGGTCAGGAACACTTTTATCTGGAAGGACAGGTGGCCATGGCGCTGCCCGGTGAAGATGGCGACATGACGGTCCTTTCGTCCACCCAGCATCCCAGTGAAGTCCAGCACTCCGTTGCCAAGGTTCTGAACACCATTGAGGCGGCGATCACCGTGGAGGTGCGACGCATGGGCGGAGCGTTTGGCGGCAAGGAATCTCAAGCCAACCAATGGGCAGCGCTTGCAGCCCTTGCCGCTCACAAGACCGGACGCCCCTGCAAGCTCCGTCTTGACCGGGATGACGACATGATCATGACCGGCAAGCGCCATGACTTTCGTGTGGATCTTGCGGCGGGGTTTGATGAAAACGGCAAGCTCACGGCCACCGAACTGCAGTTTGCCTCCCGATGCGGCTATTCGGCAGACCTGTCACTTGGCATCAACGACCGCACCATGTTCCACGCGGACAACTGCTACTATTATCCGCAAACAACGATCCGCTCCAA
Organism: Pseudovibrio exalbescens; assembly: GCF_028737195.1. GTDB lineage: Bacteria > Pseudomonadota > Alphaproteobacteria > Rhizobiales > Stappiaceae > Pseudovibrio > Pseudovibrio zosterae. The sequence goes on from NZ_JAQZAJ010000001.1 coordinate 537,417, forward strand.
GCGGCTGCGCACGAACACCGTCTCCAATACCGCATTTCGTGGCTTCGGAGGGCCGCAGGGAATGCTTGCGGCAGAGCGCCTGATGGACACGGTTGCCATCACGCTCGGCAAAGACCCACTCGATGTGCGCTATGCCAATCTGTACAGCGCGGGCCGTGATCTGACGCCCTATGGCATGGTGGTTGAAGAACATGCCCTTTTGAAAGACCTTATGGAAACGCTGGAAGCGGACTGCGCGTATCGCACCCGCCGCGAAGAAGTCGCAGCATTCAACGGGGAAAACCGGTTCCTGAAAAAGGGACTTGCGCTGACCCCAGTCAAGTTCGGCATTTCCTTCACGCTCACCCATCTCAATCAGGCGGGCGCGCTGGTCCATCTTTACAGGGATGGTTCGGTTCACCTCAATCACGGCGGCACGGAGATGGGGCAGGGCCTTTACCAGAAAGTCGCCCAGATCGCAGCGGACGAAATGGGTGTCTCCCTGGACAAGGTGAAGATCACTGCCGCCAACACCTCGAAAGTGCCGAACACTTCGCCCACGGCTGCATCCTCCGGCACCGATCTTAACGGTATGGCGGTGGTGCTGGCGTGCCGGGAGATCAAAGGGCGCATGCTCGCCTTTGCTGCCCGTCACTATGATGTGGTGGAAACCGAAATCCATCTGGAAGACAATCGGGTCTACTTCGAAGGTCAGAACAGCATGAGCGTGGCGGACCTTGCCCGCGCGGCTTACTCTGGCCGCGTGTCTCTGTCTGCTGCTGGGTATTATGCCACGCCGAAGATCAACTGGGAGCGGGAGACCCAAAAGGGGCGGCCGTTCTTCTATTTTGCCTATGGCGCGGCCTGCGCCGAGGTCACAGTGGACACCCTGACCGGTGAGAACAGGGTCGACCGGGTGGACGTGATCCACGACGTTGGGCGTTCTATCAATCCAGCCATTGATATCGGTCAGATCGAGGGCGGATTTGTTCAAGGCATGGGCTGGCTGACCACGGAAGAGCTGTGCTGGGACAAGCAGGGGCGTTTTCGCACTCATGCGCCGTCCACCTACAAGATCCCGACCGCCACGGACGTTCCTGAGGCCTTTCACGTCAAACTCTATGAATCCAAGGGCAACCCTGAGGAGACGGTGTTCAACTCGAAAGCGGTGGGCGAGCCGCCTTTGATGTTGCCAATATCAGTACATTGTGCCATCAATGATGCCATATCGAGCCTGAAACCCGGTTTCATCCCGCGTTTGAACGCTCCGGCAACCCCGGAAGCGATTCTTTCTGCTGTTCATGAGATTCGACGCGGAGTGGGCTCATGAACGTCTGGCAAGCTGTTTCACGCGCATTATCCGTCGGCAAATCCTGTGCCCTTGTGACTATTTCACAGGTTCGTGGATCGGCCCCTCGTGAGGTCGGCGCGCGGATGGTGGTGCATGCAGACGGGCATTTTACCGGCACCATTGGTGGCGGTCAGCTTGAGTATGATGTCATACATCAGGCTCAAACCTTGATGGCTAAAGAAGCCATTGGCCTGCACGCCACCAGCTTCTCTCTTGGGCCAGACCTTGGACAATGCTGTGGGGGTTGGGTTGAGGTCTATATCGAAATCGTCCCTCGCGTCCTTATTGGCTTAGCAAACGAACTTGAAGCGTTGGAGCAACGCGGTCCGTTTTCAACGCAGGCACAGATCCGCGAAGGCGAGCCGGTACTACGCGAAGTGACGCAGTGGGCACCACCTCGGGTTTTGAACCTTGAAAAGGGTGTTCTGAAAGAGCAGTTCGGGCAAGCCTTCAGCCAACTGTTTCTTTTTGGGGCAGGGCATGTGGGCCGCTCCATGATGCTGGCGCTCGCTCCTTTGCCGTTTAACGTTCAATGGGTGGACAACAGGCGCGACCTTTTTCCCGCTCATGTCCCTAGCAATGTGAGCTGTATTCATCTAAACGACCCCGTAAACGCAATCGCATCGGTTCCAGCCGATGGATACGTTGTGGTGATGACGCATGACCACGCTCTGGATCAGAGATTGGCTGATGCAGCTCTTCGCCGGAACGACCTCGCTTACGTGGGGATGATTGGCAGCAAAACCAAACGAGCACGAGCACTAAGCAGACTTCGAAGCGCAGGCCTGGCAGATGAGCAATTAGAACGGCTCGTGTGTCCTATTGGTATTCCCGGAATTTCCAGTAAGCAGCCCGCCCAGATCGCCGCTTCAGTGGTCGCTCAGCTATTGCAGGTTGCTGATCAAAAACAGAGCAAGGAACGGTCAAACTTTGCGCTTGCCAAGTCGGGGACACCCGACCAATAAGGGCCTTTACGAAGGAGAGTTCGTGGCGTGAGCAAACAAGGGGTGCCTTCGTCGGACGCGGTTGACCAACCGGTTCTTGTGAAGGCTGTTTCGATATCCAAACGGTTCGGGGAAGTCCTGGCCAATGACAGTGTGGACCTGACAATCCGGGAGGGCGAAATTCACGCGCTTCTGGGTGAAAACGGTGCAGGCAAATCCACGCTGGTCAAGATCTTGTACGGCGCGCTGGAGCAAACTTCAGGTGATATCGTCTGGCGCGGAAATACCGTAAAAATAGCAAATCCTGCTGACGCCCGCACGCTGGGTGTCGGTATGGTGTTTCAGCATTTCTCGCTGTTTGAAGCTCTGAGTGTTGCTGACAACATCGCGCTCGCACTGCCCAAGGACACGGACCTCAAGGCCCTGCCAGAGCGCATCATTTCGGTTTCAAAGAAGTACGGCCTGCCGCTTGATCCCAATGCCATGGTGGCGGATTTGCCCGTTGGGGTGCGTCAGCGCATCGAGATCGTCCGCTGTCTGTTGCAGGAGCCGAGCCTCCTGATCATGGATGAGCCGACCTCGGTTCTGACCCCTCAGGAAGCTGACGAGCTGTTCAAGACACTTCAGCGTCTGGCCTCTGAAGGCTGCGCAATCCTTTACATCTCGCACAGGCTTGAGGAAGTGCAGCGCATCTGTCAACGTGCCACCATCATGCGGCATGGCAAGGTGGTGAACGAGTGCGATCCCCGTCAGGAAACGCCTGCAAGTCTGGCGCGCATGATGGTGGGTGCAGACGTACACGCAATTAAATCTACCTCTGAAATAACCACAGGCAACCCACTGATCACGCTACGCGATCTGAACCTGCCAGCAGACAACGCCTTTGGTATTGAGCTCAAGGACATCAACCTTGAGGTCTTTGCAGGCGAGGTTGTCGGCATTGCGGGTATCGCGGCCAACGGTCAAAGTGAACTGTTCGATGCGATCTCTGGTGAGCGCCGTGTTGAGAACGTTCATGCCGTCAATCTTCTCGGCGTTCCGGTCGGCAAGAAGAAGATCAACCCACGGCGCAAACTGGGCGCAGCTTTTGTTCCTGAAGAACGTCTTGGCCATGGTGCTGTGCCGGGCTTCCGGCTGTCCGACAACGTGATGCTGACCCGGTTCAGCACCGAGCCCAGCCTGCTTTTGCGTGGCATCCTGAAGCGTGGCAACGCAGCGGAGATGGAACAGCGCATCAAGGTGAACTACGACGTGCGCATGACCCACGACAACCCCGAGGCGCGCTCGCTGTCGGGGGGCAATCTGCAAAAGTTCGTTGTGGGTCGTGAACTGGACCGCAAGCCGCGCGTCATGGTCATCAACCAACCCACCTGGGGTGTTGATGCCGGTGCTGCGGCGCTGATCCGACAAGCGCTGATTGATCTGGCGCGCACGGGGGCGGCGGTTCTGGTTATCTCTCAGGATCTTGATGAAATTTATGAGGTGAGTGATCGGATTGCGGTCATCTCCCGTGGCCAACTGTCTCCAGCAGAGCCTGCGAACGTGATGACACGCGAGCGCATCGGCATGCTGATGGCGGGCATGGGTGAAAAGAACACCTCAAAATCGGACGAAGGGCAGGCACATGCGGCTCGAGCTTGAAAAACGTTCTGAGCACTCCGCGTTGATGACCGTGCTGTCGCCGGTCGTCGCTCTGGGTCTCACAGTTGTCGCGGGCGGCATCCTGTTTGCCGCCATGGGGTATAACCCCGGTGAAGCGCTTTATGCATTCTTCATTGAACCCCTGACCAACCAGTGGTCCATTGAAGAGCTGCTGGTCAAGGCCGGTCCGCTCATCCTCATCGCGGTAGGGCTATCGGTCTGTTTTCTATCCAACAACTGGAACATTGGCGCAGAAGGTCAGTTCACCATCGGTGCGCTTGCCGGGTCCATGATCCCAATTCTGTTTCATGAATACACCGGGCCAATGGCCATGCCTCTCATGGTCCTCATGGGGGCGCTTGGCGGCATGGTCTGGGCTTCCGTTCCCGCGTTTCTGAAGACGCGGTTCGGCACCAACGAGATCCTGACCAGCCTCATGCTGGTCTATGTGGCTCAGTTCCTGCTCGACTATCTGGTGCGCGGCCCATGGCGCGATCCGGATGGCTTCAATTTCCCCGAAAGCCGCATTTTCGACGATGCACACACGCTCATGACCCTTGGGGATGGCCGTTTGCATCTGGGCTTCGTGTTTGCGCTCGTGGCTGTCTTCGTGATCTGGTTCATGCTTTCGCAGACCCTGAAAGGCTTTGAAATCAAGGTCATGGGTGAAACGCCGCGGGCAGGGCGCTTTGCGGGCTTTTCCCATCGGGGCATTGTGTGGTTCGGCTTCATGGTTTCTGGCGCTTTTGCCGGCATTGCTGGCATGGCCGAAGTCTCCGGTTCCATCGGCCAGCTCACTCCCGTCATTTCGCCGGGCTACGGCTTTACCGCGATCATCGTTGCCTTCCTTGGCCGTTTGAATCCGATCGGGATCGTGTTTGCAGGCTTGCTTCTGGCGCTGTCTTACATCGGTGGTGAATCCGCGCAGGTGGCCCTCGGCCTGTCTGACAAGATCACGCGCGTTTTCCAGGGCATGCTGCTGTTCTTCGTTCTGGCCTGTGACACCCTCATTCTTTACCGCATCCGGCTGATCAAGTCGGCACCAAAGGCAGGAGGCGCTCATGAGCGCGCTTGAACCTATTCTGCTGACCATCATCACCGCATCAACGCCGCTGCTGCTCGCCGCTATCGGTGAACTCATCACCGAGCGCTCCGGGGTTCTCAATCTGGGCGTCGAGGGCATGATGATCGTTGGCGCCGTCATGGGCTTTGCCATCACCGCCATGAGCGGCTCGCCTTATCTTGGCGTGGTGGCCTCCATGTTCGCTGGCATGGCCATGGCCTTGCTGTTCGGGTTCTTGACCTTGAACCTCATGACCAACCAGGTGGCAACCGGTCTGGCGCTGACCATTCTCGGTCTTGGCCTTTCGGGCATGCTGGGTGAAGCATTCATTGGCCAGCCGGGCATCAAACTGCCGGTGCTGCACATCCCCGGTCTTTCCGATATCCCGTTTATCGGCACGGTGCTGCTGTCTCAGGACATTCTGGTTTACATCTCGCTGGCGCTGGTTGCGGCTGTTTACTACTTCCTGTTCAAGACGCGGGCAGGGCTTGTCATCCGCGCTGTGGGTGACAACCACACCTCAGCCCACGCTCTTGGCTACTCCGTGTTGAAAGTACGCTATCTCGCGGTTTTGTTTGGCGGTGCGTGTTCCGGTCTTGCCGGCGGCTACCTGTCTCTCGTCTACACCCCGCAGTGGGTGGAGGGCATGACCGCAGGCCGCGGCTGGATCGCGCTGGCGCTTGTTGTGTTTGCAAGCTGGCGCCCGCTGCGTCTTCTCGTGGGTGCTTATCTGTTTGGTGCGGTTTCCGTGCTTCAGTTCCACGCCCAAGCGGCTGGCATCGGCCTGCCGTCCCAGCTCATGTCGGCTCTGCCATATCTGGCGACTATCGTTGTTCTGGTCATCATCTCCCGCAATCAGGCGGTGACCCGAGCCAACACGCCAGCCTGCCTTGGCAGACCATTCTCGCCCGATCGATAGGGCCCTCACTGGCCAGCGGTACGGTCCATGCCGGTGGCCAGCATCTTCCTCCAGTGGACCCAATGACTAGATGGGATCGTGCATCCATGCGCAAACTATCAAAATTTCTCGTTACTGCTGCACTGGCACTCGGTCTGGGTGCCGGATCATCCGTTGCCGACGAAGCGCTGAAAGTCGGCTTCGTTTATGTAGGACCGGTATCCGATCATGGCTACTCCTACCAGCATGACCTTGCCCGCAAGGCCGTTGAAGCCCATTTCGGCGACAAGGTGGAAACCACATTCATCGAAAACGTGCCGGGTGGCGCAGACGCTGAACGGGCCGTTGAACGCCTTGCGCGTTCTGGCCACGACCTGATTTTCTCGACTTCCTTCGGTTTCATGAACCCGACCCTGAAAGTGGCGAAGCGGTTCCCGAAAGTGAAGTTCGAGCACGCCACCGGCTTCAAGCGCGCCAAGAACATGGCGACCTACAATGGCCGCTTTTACGAAGCCCGCTATGTCATGGGCCAGATCTCGGCCAAAGCCTCCGAAACAGGAACGGCTGGCTACATTGGCGCCTACCCAATCCCAGAGGTGGTGCGCGGCATGAACGCCTTCATGCTGGGTGCTCAGTCCGTAAACCCTGAGTTCAAGGTGAAAGTTGTTTGGGTCAATTCCTGGTATGATCCGGGCCGTGAAGCTGATGCGGCCAAGGCTCTGGTAGATCAGGGCGTTGATGTCATTCTCCAGCATACGGACAGCCCGGCACCATTGCAGATTGCACAGGAGCGCGGCGTTCTGGCATTTGCGCAGGCCTCTGACAACATCAAGTTCGCAGAGACCTCTCAGGCTTCTGCACTCCTTAACGACTGGACGCCATACTACATCGAGCGTGTACAGGCGTTGCTTGATGGCACATGGGAGCCGACAGACACTTGGGGTGGCATCGACACCGGCATGGTGAAACTGGCCCCGATCCGCAACGTGTCCGATGAAGTCAAGGAAGCGGCAGAAGCAACCATTGCCAAGCTGGAATCCGGCGAGTTCGAGCCCTTCACTGGTCCAATCTACAAGCAGGATGGCACGCTGTTTCTCGAAGAAGGTGTTACAATCACCGATGAGCAACTGCTTGGCATGAACTTCTTCGTCAAAGGTTTTGACGCGGCCCTGCCGAACTGATCGAGAGCTGCCCTAAGCAGCCCGAACGACATGGTCCCAAAGGACTGCCCCGCGCGGTCCTTTGGCACCCGAAACAAACAAAGACCGGCTCATGTTGATGGCGAAGGAGAGCGCTCATCCGTGACGATAAGATCGGTCTCAGGAGATTTGGCTATTCTTCCCGAACCGGGTTGCAGTCCGACTGGTTCAGGAAGGCCTCAAAAATTTTGGACTGCCGTATAGAGAGGGGAGGCGCATAATGCGCAAACTGTTGAGCCTGGCCGCAACGGCTACTCTTGCACTTGGTCTTACTGCGGGTATTGCCTCTGCAGAAGATCCACTCAAGGTTGGCTTTATCTATGTTGGTCCGGTTTCCGACCACGGCTGGTCTTACCAGCACGATCAGGGCCGTCTAGCGATCGAAGAGCACTTCGGTGACAAGGTGGAAACCACCTTCATCGAAAGCGTGTCTGAAGGACCAGATGCGGAACGTGCGATTGAACGTCTTGCTCGCTCCGGCCATGATCTGATCTTCACCACTTCCTTCGGCTACATGAACCCGACTGTGAAGGTTGCCAAGCGTTTCCCAGATGTGAAGTTTGAGCACGCCACCGGTTACAAGCAGGCTGAAAACGTCGCCACCTACGGCGCCCGTTTTTATGAAGGCCGCTACATCATCGGTCAGATTGCAGCAAAGGTTTCTGAAACCGGCACTGCAGGCTACATCGGCTCATTCCCAATCCCGGAAGTTGTGCGCGGCATCAACGCCTTCATGCTGGGTGCTCAGTCTGTAGACCCGGACTTCAAGGTGAAGATCGTATGGGTAAACTCCTGGTACGACCCGGGCCGCGAAGCTGACGCTGCCAAGGCACTGGTTGATCAGGGCGTGGACATCATGGTCCAGCACACCGACAGTCCTGCGCCGCTTCAGGTTGCTGAAGAACGTGGCATCAAGGGCTTCGGTCAGGCATCCGACATGATCAAGTTTGCGCCAAACGCGCAGATGACAGCCATTGTCGATGACTGGTCCGAGTACTACATCGCACGCGTTCAGGCGGTGATGGACGGCACTTGGGAAGGTGGCGACACCTGGGGCGGTCTGGACCAGAAGCTGGTTCACATTGCACCCTTCACCAACCTGCCAGAAGAAGTGGCAGCAGAAGCTGCAGCAACCACAGAAGCAATCCGCAAGGGTGAACTGGTTCCGTTCAGCGGCCCAATCACCAAGCAGGACGGTTCTGTGTTCCTGGAAGAAGGTCAGCAGGCGACCGACGAACAGCTTCTGGGCATGAACTTCTACATCAAAGGCGTTGACGACCAGCTTCCAAAGTAAGCTGCTCAACCAATCTACATTCCAGTTTCAAAAACAGACAGGGCGGCGTACCACCGCCGCCCTGGCTCTGGACCATGCCAAGTTTCACAGAAAAGCAGAGCCATGACCGTCACATTTGCTATGGACTGGCTCAATCTGCTGTTCCGATGGGCTCACTTGATCGTCGGCGTTGGTTGGATTGGGACGTCCTTTTATTTCATTGCACTGGATCTCTCCCTCAAAAAACGGGAGAAAATGAACCCGGGTGTCGCAGGCACCGCTTGGGAAGTTCATGGTGGCGGCTTTTATCATGTCGAAAAGTACATGGTCGCACCAAAGGAGCTTCCAAGTGACCTGATCTGGTACCGCTGGGAAGCCTATCTGACATGGGTCACGGGCTTTGCGCTTTTGGTCGTGCAGTACTACTTCAACGCCTCGGCCTATCTGATCGATCCGAGCGTGATGGCAATCCATCCGTCAGAAGCAATCGTGATTTCCATCTTTTCCCTTGGCGTGGGGTGGGTGATCTATGACTTTTTGTGCCGCTCGCCAATTGGTCAGAACACGCCTGTATTGGCTGCCTGTCTTTTTGTTCTCATTGTTGGTGCAGCCTGGTTCTTCTCCCACGTGTTTTCCGGAAGGGGCGCACTCATCCACGTGGGGGCACTGGTCGGAACGATCATGGCCTTCAATGTGTTCCGGGTGATCATCCCGAACCAGAGGAAGATTACTGCAAGCCTTCTGGCGGGCCACGACCCTGACCCGCGTCTGGGACAAATTGGCAAACAGCGCTCCGTTCACAACAACTATCTCACGCTGCCCGTGTTGTTGATGATGGTCTCCAACCACTATCCCATGCTCACGGGCCATCCGCAGATCTGGCTTGTTACTGCGCTCATTCTGATCATGGGCGGGATGCTGCGCCACTTCATAAACCGCCACGATGCGCACGACAATTTCGCCCGGTTCTGGTGGAGCTTGCCAGCGGCGGCCGTGGCGCTTGTTGCCGCCATCATCTACACCGCACCGCGAGATGTCAGCTCAGCAGAACGCATTGCCGACATTGAGGCGGTTTCACTGGCCCAGACCCATTGCGCTGCCTGTCACGCGGCCTCACCAAGCGATCCGGCCTTCGAGGAGGCACCCAAGGGCATTCTTCTGGAAACCGCGGCGGATTTGCGACGCTACAGCGATCTGGTCATGGCCCAAGCGGTTCATTCCGATGCCATGCCCCTTGGCAACTTGACCGGCATGACACGGGAAGAGCGGGACAAACTTGGCGCGTGGCTTTTGAGCAAGTAAGCTGGACGGGTTAGCCGGACAACAAAATCAAGTCGGCGAGGAGGGGCATGAGCTATTCACTGGTTGAAGTCAATCAAATGGACAAGGAAACGTTCGTCGCCGCCTTTGGGGACGTGGCCGAACATTCCCCCTGGGTCGCAGAAAAGGCTTATGAGCTGGGACCATTTCGGGCCCGTGATGATCTGGCGGACGCTTTTAGCAAGGCGATGGACACAGCCCCGCAAGCTGACCAGCTGGCGCTCATACGCGCCCATCCTGATCTTGCAGGAAAAGCTGCGCTGGCGGGAGAGATTGCCGAAAGTTCGAGAGATGAACAAGCCGGAGCCGGGCTGGATCGGCTCACCCGGGAAGAGTTCGCGCGCTTCTGCGCGCTTAATGACGCGTACAAGGACAGGTTCGGCTTCCCCTTCATTTTTGCGGTAAAGGGCGCAACCAAGACGCAAATCCTTGCAGCGTTCGAGCCGAGGTTGCACAATAGCCCGTCTGAGGAATTTTCTGAAGCGCTTCGGCAGATCGCCCGGATCTTCCGTTTTCGTCTGGAAGCGCTTGTCGAGGCTCCCCACGAGAGAGGATCGGAAGGATGACACTGGCTGTATCGGAGACCGTCCGCGCGCTTGGCAATCGCTCTGAAGAGATGATCCGCGCCCTTGCAGAGATCACCGAAACGGAGGGCCAGATCACCCGCCTTTTCCTGAGCCCTGAACACAAGCGGGCCGCAGCTCTGGTTTCCGACTGGATGGAGCAGGCGGGCTTGACGGTGTCCAACGATGCCATTGGCACGGTGTGTGGCATCCTTCCTGCCAACAACAGGTCTTCTTCCAACAAGACGCTACTGATTGGCTCCCACATTGATACCGTGATCAACGCGGGCGCTTATGACGGCCCGTTTGGGGTGGTGGCCGGTGTTCTGGCTGTCAGTGAAATCCAGAAGCGCGGCATCGAGCTGCCGTTCGCCGTTGAAGTACTTGCCTTTGGCGACGAGGAGGGCGTGCGTTTTCCATCTACGCTGTTGTCCTCCAGCGCGGTTGCAGGCGTGGCAAAGCCCGAAGATCTGGAAGTCACCGACGCCGACGGCGTTCGGCTTTGCGATGCCTTGAAGGACTTCGGCGGCGATCCTGCTGCCACAGCTAAGGCGGCCCGCGACCCTGACAGTGTGCTTGGCTACCTTGAGGTTCATATCGAGCAAGGCCCAGTGCTTGAAGCGGAGCGCCTGAGCGTGGGAATTGTCACGTCCATTGCCGGTGCCAACCGCTACCGCGTTACGCTCTCGGGCATGGCCGGGCATGCGGGCACTGTTCCCATGCATTTGCGCAGTGACGCCCTTGTGGGGGCCGCAGAGCTGATTTGCGCCATCAATCAGATCGCCCACGAGGCCAATGATCACGGTGTTGTTGCCACCGTGGGTGAGCTTTCCGTGGAGCCGGGCGCTGTGAACGTGATCCCGGCGGAAGTGGTGCTGTCGCTTGATCTGCGCGCAGCAACTGACGAACCGCGCCATGAAGCGGCACGGGCGATCAAGCAAGCGGCGGACAAGATTGCAGCAAAGCATGGCCTTTCTGTCGGCTTCGAGCAGTATCATGAGGTCAGCACCTGCTTGTGTGCGGATCGTTTTCAGAACACCGCCGAAAAGGCGATCAAGTCGCTGGGGCTGCGCCCGCTGCGCCTCATGTCCGGTGCCGGGCATGATGGTCAGGCCATGTCCCAGCTAACCGATATCGGTATGATGTTCGTCCGTTGTCAGGGCGGCATCAGCCACAACCCGCTAGAATATGTAGAACCCCACGATATGGGGCTCGCCGTCGAGGCTCTGGTTCGATGGATCGAGACGATTGCCGAGGAGGAAAGGGCAAAATCATGAAGGCCTTAATAGAGGCGCGCTTTGAAGAGCAGGTGAAGTTCCTGCGCAAGCTGGTCAAGGTACCGAGCGACAATCCCCCCGGTGATACAGAGCCCCATGCAATGAAAGCCGCCAAGCTTCTGGAAAAGCTTGGTTTTGTGGTCGAGCAACATCCGGTACCGGAACCGTTCGTGCGCCAGAACGGCATGGTCTCCGTCACCAACCTGATTGTCCGGGAAACCTTCGGCAAGGGGAAGGGGCCGGTGATTGCCCTTAACGCCCATGGGGACGTGGTGCCTCCCGGCGATGGCTGGACCAAGGACCCCTACGGCGCGGAAATCGACAATGGCGCAATGTATGGCCGCGGTGTCGCCGTCTCCAAGTCTGACTTTGCCACATACGCCTTTGCGCTTCTGGCACTCAAGGAAAACGCCAAGGGCCTTAACGGCACCGTCGAGCTGCACCTGACCTATGATGAGGAAGCTGGCGGGTTCGTTGGGCCGAAATGGATCCTGGAGCAGGACCTTTCCAAACCCGACATGGCGATCTCCGCAGGCTTTTCCTACGCCATCACCACAGCCCACAACGGGTGCCTTCACATGGAGGTCATCCTGCGAGGCAAGCAAGCCCATGCGGCCATGCCCGAAACCGGTCACGATGCACTTGAAGCGGCCACGCACGTGCTTCAGGCGGTTTATGGCGAGCGCGCCCGCCTTGCCAAGATCAAGAGCGCGCAGAAGGGCATCGATACGCCCAAAATCACCGTGGGCCTGATTTCGGGCGGCATCAACACCAACGTGGTGCCAGACCGTGTTGCCCTGCGCCTTGATCGCCGGCTGATCCCGGAGGAAAACGGCGAGCAGGTCGAGGACGCTCTGATTGAGCTGATCGAGGGTGCGTTGCCGAAAGGCTCCAAGGTTGAGGTGGAGTGCCGCCGCATCATGTTGGCGGAGCCTTTGCGTGAGCTTCCGGGCGTTGAGAAGATGGTCGCGGCCATTCAAAAGCCTGCCAAGGCAGAGCTCGGCGTGAAGGTGCAGCCCACAGGGGTGCCGCTTTACACCGATGCCCGGCATTACAGCGAGGCTGGCATTCCGACGATCCTCTACGGGGCTGGTCCGCGCTCAATCCTGGAAGCCAATGCCCATGGCGCGGATGAACATCTGCAGCTTAGCGACCTGAAGTCAGCAACGGTAATTGTGGCGGAGGCCTTGTCTGAACTCTTGAAGTAGCCACAACGGGCGCGGCGACAAAGTGGCGGACGCCGCGCCCTCATCAGCCCTTGCCATCAGCTCCTGCATGTCACAGGGCCTGTCAGACAGCACGGTGGATGCCAATGGCAGATCACTTCCTGCGGGCTGTTGGTTGGCTTTCTGGTGTGTTGCCTTGGGCGAGGGGCATTTGCTTTGCAGCCCCCCATGCGCCCCCCAATGCGCCCGCCATGTACCCCAATGCACCTAAGTGGATCAGCGTCTTCAGCTGATCAGCGCGCGAACCGGCGTTTAGTGAACGACCTTGGCCACCAGTTCAGCGACGGGAACAAAATGCTCCTCACGGATCGGCTTGTTTGCGTCCACGCTGGTGTAGAGCTGCATGGCAAGCCCTGTGCTCTTGAAAACCGGGATGTCCAGTTCACGTGCGATTTCGAGGATCTTTACGCCCTTCACCTCTTTGCCCTTGATGGTTACCAGAGGCGTTGCGCTGCTTCCATGTTCATACCGAAGGGCAACTGCCGTGTGGTTTGGCGTCGCAATGACAATGGTGGAGCGGTTCAGGATTTGCTTATAGCGTTTACGCTCTTCCTTGCGCAGCTTTTCAGTGACCGGATGACCGGCATGAACCGGATCATAGTTGCGCCGAGGGCGCTGATTGCCTGCAAAGGAGCGAGGGCCGTTGTGGCGTGGCCCAGAAGGAAGAGGGGCCGCCACGGTTGCCGCGCGGGTTTTCACGATGTGCGTTACCATGAGTGCACATGTCATCAGACCAAGTGTGGCGATGACGAGGAATTCACCAAGAGACTCTGCCAGTTCTATGATCATGTTTGTACGCCGCCCATAACGTAAAACTCAATGAGGCGCCCAGATGGGTCGGACACCTGCTGGTCAGAGACAGTCCCGAAAGTGGTTCTTCCGCTTCTCGGGATGCTTTCAATTTGCGGTGCCCTCAAACCTTGAAACAAACGATTACAATTTGTCTCAAGTTTAAGAGGCTTTGTGCAAACGTCAGCTATTTGCCTCGATTTTTAATTTATCTGTTTGGAACCGACGATAAAAGTAAACCAAAACCTAAATTCACATAATAATCTTGAATGTTTGGCCCCAAAATTACGTAGAAAAATCAAATATGTATCAAAATGAAGCAAAAATGGGGCAATTACAATTTTAGTAAAATGCAATTACAAATATTTATCTCTAATTTTCTTCAATATATGCACTAAACAGGCTTCAAGACTTGTTTCACCTCAGAATCATCAGGCTTTCTTCGCCCTCTAACCTGGAAAACATTGAGTTTTCGATGGTTTCTCTCCGGGCTCCTCAGCAAGAACAGGAGGGGTCAGGCGAGGGCTCCTCAAAATAGACCAATCAGTCTATAGAGCTTGACAAAAAGTAGACGACTGGTCTATTTTGGATCCCAGACGCAGGTTTTGCCGCGGGGATTGATGCAAACCACCGCGCCAAGGCCGCACAGACCCAGGGGCTGTGGAGGCACCATTCAAGCAAAAACCTGATCGGAGCAGGGAGCGTGCGCTCCCAAGGAAACCGAGAATGCGCCAGAAGGAAGCAAGGTGTTTTCATGCCGACAGGCGTAAAAGAAGCCCAAAACACAGCCAAGGGACTGCAGACCCGAGAGAAGATTTTCCAAGCGGCCGAGCAGTTGATCCTTGCCAAGAGTTTCAATGGCATTGGCCTCTCTGAAATCCTGAAGGCATCGCACATACCAAAGGGCTCGTTCTATCACTACTTCGCGTCCAAAGAGGACTTCGGCGCTCGGTTGATAGAGCACTACGCAGCACAGAAGGGGCCGCAGGTACACAAGCAGCTTTTTGAGGCCGGCGGCACCGCGCGCGATCGCGTGTTGGGCATCATCAGGGCCGAGATGGAAAAAACAAAGAGCGCGTCGTTCCGGATCTCTTGTCTGGTGGTCAAACTCTCTGGTGAAATTGCCACGACGAGTGAACCCATGCGCACAGCGCTAGAGCAGGCATCCGCCAGCTGGATCAAGAAGTATGCAGATGTGGTGCGGCAAGGCCACCTTGATGGTTCCATGCCATCTGCACTTGATCCAGATGCAACTGGTCAGGTGATCCACTTGGGCCTTTCAGGGGCCATGATGCAGGCGTCTATCCAGAACTCAACCGAGCCTTACGACGCCTTAATGAAGACAATGGAGCGGTTGACAGCGGCTTGAAGCCCCGTCTTACTCAACCGGGCTTGGACACCACCTCAAGTGGCCCATGATCATCGCAGTGGCCATCGTGTGGGTGGTGGAGGCGCCCATTGACCAGGTAGCAGATGTGGCCGCCGTGCGGCACCGCTTCATGGCCGCATCCGGGTCCGTGCACATGACCTGGCTCATGCCCCAGATCATCTGTGCTCAGGGGCGCACACTTTTCAGGATTCTTGTCGGAGACCTCGATAACGTGCTCTTCAACATCATCGCCATTTTGGTGATGCAGGTGGCCATCGTGCAGATAGTCCACGTGATCACCATGCCTTACGGCCGTATGCCCACACTTGGGTCCATGCACATGATCGTGGTGTGTATCCTTGGGTTTGGTGCTCACTGCGTTCTCTCTGTTTTTGTTGTTGTCGAGCGCATCTCACGGTCATCCAAGAAGGCTTAGTGACCGTCTGTTACGATAGTGACCGAGAAGCACAGTCTGCTTCCAATCCGAATTCGTTGCAAGTCCATCAGGCGAAGGCTCGAGAAACGATCAGCCAGACTTGGTGCGCACATGAGAGATCAAAACTATGATCCGCGAATGCCATAGAGCGCCGTCGCAGCAACACATTTGTAAGGAGAGCAAAGTCTTGTTTGAGAGGCAGAAAAGGCAATTCTGGTACAGCAAGAGTGGACCAACAACCGATCAGCCCTCGCTAAATCCATATTTCGCATAAGCTAGATTATGGAACCTAAGCATATCATAAGGATATCTGAGCTCTCATTGTGCCTGGGATTGAGCTTACGAGGATAACACTCTTTGAAGCCGTCATACTACGGCGCCAACAGACTGGACATGAGCCAACTGTCAGGATCACACAAATCATCGATCACCGTGAAATGGTTCTTGCCGATTGCTTCGTGCTTGGACACGGTCATATCAAAACCACGCCACACTTCGTATAGCGCCGCATTCTGACGACGGAACTCATAGAGCTCATCGGCACCCACCCAACACATCAAGGATGAGCCTTCGACTGGGTCGCACAATATGGGGCTCTCAGATCGGGCGTCCTCAGGGCTCAAGCCCAGGACCTCGTTCATTTGCGTCTTGAGCAACGGCCTGAGGTCCTGAACGCCGCTAATGGAAACCACTCTGCGAAGCCGTGCTGAAACGTCATCGGACAGTTTTACATCCTTACACAACAAACGGCTGACCAAATGTCCACCTGCTGAGTGTCCAGCCACGTAAATGGGTCCATTTACCTTGCGGGCGGCAGCTTCCAAAGCCATGACAATTTCGGCAGTAATTTCAGAGATGCGCGCTTGCGGACACAAGGTGTAACTGGGCAAAACCGCAGTAAACCCGCGTTTTACAGCCCCTTGCGCCACGTGACTGAACGCGTTTTTGTCAAGCGCCTTCCAGTAGCCGCCATGGACATAAAAGAACAGTCCTCGCGCCTTGTGCTCAGGTCGGAACAGATCAAAGCGATGGCGCTCTCCTGGGCCATACGGACAATCCGCAGATGTATTGGCGGTTGCCTTGAACTCGATTGCCATGGCTTGCCGCTGGGCAAAATAGGCGTCGACTTCCGGAAATGCGCCGCTGTTATCGTAGGCCTTATCCCAATCTCGCACGGTCATCCTATCAACTCCCGAAAATGTTCACGTTTTGTCTGTGCCATCATCTGGGGTTGCTGTCAACGCGCTTGAGCTACCTAGGATATCGATCTCAGGGTCTTGTTGAGGAACTCGGTTTCTGCCCCATCAAAGCAACCAAGCAGTTCGTCCACCCAGCATTCATAGTGGGCAGAAATGATCTCATAGCTTCTGCGGCCTTCTGCTGTGAGACGCACCAGATGCGTACGTTTATCTCCATCACGTGAGCGCCTTTCAGCCAAACCGTTGCTAACCAGCCGCTCCACGATGCCAGTAACGTTGCCATTGGAGACCATCAGGCTCCTGGAGAGCTGAGACATCAAAAGCCCCTCCGGCTCCTCATAGAGAGCGGCCAAAACGTCATAGCGCGGCAATGTTACGTCTGCGAAATGAATTCGCATGCGTTCACGCAGTTCAGCTTCAATGCGCGCACTTGCACGCGACAGGCCAGACCAGAGCCGTAGGCGTTCATGTTTCAATTTCTGTTGGTCCAGAGACTGACCGGCAACGTGGTTCTCTCTCATGGTCTCCCTTCCGAGGGGCAAATTCAGCCCCAAGACCCCAATGGGCATTTATTTCAAAAATTGCATGAATAATGCAAATATAAAATCAATTATGGCCATTAGGATAGCCAAAATTTGCGCAACCGCTGCGCACATGGCGCCCATCAACAAGTAATGATCTCCTTGCGGCATCATCGGTTTTGCAGAGGTTGGAAAGCGAAAACCCTGAACTGCCTTTCTAAATCACCGAAAACATGTAGGTATTAGTCGCTGAACGTGCCATTCAAACGCTCCCCAAAACATAATCAATAATCGATTCTTGTTTCGGAATATTCTCAGGGTCATCCTCCGGGTTCACCCAAAGGAATCAGCAGTTTGTCACTGGCAGAAGCGGGAGATTTTATCATCACAAAATTCATTTCGAATACGGTATGATGTGAGCTGAAAATCGTTTGACGGAACCCTCAAAGCCCATAGATGCAACGAGCATGTGTTTGATCTGATGCGTTGATTAGACGCCTATATAAATGCGCTTGGTTTTTGTTGCATTCGACGTAAATCGCAGACGCGACTCACGGCTTTCTGACTGGCAGAGGCGCAAATAATGGTCAGAACGTCGTTTTCCGGCAGTTGGACAGATGATCCTGTGCGTTTTTGAAAGCCGCCTCAAGATTTCTTCAAATTCATCTATATTTTTTAGCGTATCGCCTAGCTGATGTCCTGATAAAGGGTCATGCCGTCAAATGCGGGCTCCACCCCCTCGGGGACCTCTGCCGATAGCGCGTTGTAGTCCAGATCGCAGTGCAGATTGGTCAGGACTGTATGCCGTGGCGCGAACCGTGCTGACCATCTCAGCGCGTCTTCCACGTTGAAATGCGACTGGTGCGGCTTGTGACGCAGCGCATCGATGATCCAGATGTTCAAGCCCTCCAGCGCGCTGAAGGCGGCCTCGGGAATGTCGTTGACATCCGGCGAATAGGCCAGATCACCAAACCGGAACCCGAGAGCGGTGATATCGCCATGTTGAAGCCGGAATGGGAGTGCCTGGATTGAACCACCCTTCCCTTCGACAACGATGGGCTCGCCCTCCGTTATGCGGTGCTCCTCAAGAATGGGCGGATATCCGGAACCGGGAGGTGTTGTAAAGCAGTACTCAAACGCGGTGCGCACCCGGTTGGAGGTTGGTTCATCCATGTGAACGGGTACGCGTGCGCGCTGCATCAGTGCAAAGAAGCGAAGATCGTCAATGCCATGAATGTGGTCTGCATGCGGATGTGTGTAGAGCACCGCATCCAGCGCCTTCACATCCGCGGATATCATTTGTTCCCGCAGATCAGCGCCCGTGTCCACGACCAAGGTAGTGCGGCCGGTCTGCGAGATGCGCTCCACCAGCAATGAACATCTGCGCCGGCGGTTCTTTGGCTCCAGTGGGTCGCATGCGCCCCAATCCCCGCCAATGCGCGGCACGCCGGTTGAGGATCCGCATCCAAGTATCGTGAATTTCAGCTGATCGGCCATATGGAGTTTTATCCTTCAGAGCGAATGTGAAGCTCCTGAGGCACCTTCGAGAAGAGCTTAAAGAAATTATCGGTTGTTTGGGTCGCCATGGTTTCCTCAGAGACACCATGGACCTGCGCCAAAATCTTGTTGGTGTGGGCAACATAAGCTGGCTCGTTGCGCTTGCCGCGCCACGGCTGCGGCGCCAGATACGGTGCGTCGGTTTCAACGAGCAACCGATCCATCGGCAGGTCAGCAACGATCTCACGCAGTTCCTCAGACCTCTTGAAGGTCAGAATACCGGAGAGCGAGTAATAGGCACCCAGATCCTTTGCACGCATCGCCAGCTCACGGCCAGAGGAGAAGCAGTGCAGCAGGAACTTGAACGCCCCCTTCCCCATTTCCTCTTCCAGGATGCGCGCCATGTCCTCGTCCGCGTCGCGGGTATGAATGGCAAGTGGCAATCCGGTCTCGCGGGCAACGGCAATGTGCCGTCGAAACACGGTCTGCTGTTCATCACGCGGAGAGTTGTCGTAGTAGTAATCGAGACCCGCCTCACCGATCGCGATCACCTTCGGCTCCGCGCTCAGTTTCAAGATCTCGTCGGCGCTCACATCGATCTCTTCTGCGGCGTTGTGGGGGTGCGTGCCCACCGAACAGAAGACCGACGCATAATTATTCGCAATCTCACGAATTTGTTCAAACCGACGCACGCGCGTGCAAATGGTGACCATCAGCTTTACATCAGCTTCATGGGCGCGCGTGATTATCTCATCGCGTTCTTCGGCAAAGTCCGGAAAGTCCAAATGGCAATGGCTGTCGATCAGCATGGTCGAAGTCGAGTCCTATCAATTCCAAGGCCCATATGCGCCGAAATGCGCGCAGTTTCCAGAGGCCCATCCGTGTTTACACGCAAAAAAGGGGTGTCGGAACACCCCTTCAATAGTTGCAGGAACCCAAAGGGCGATTACTCTGCAGTTTCCGGTTCCACATAGCGTGGGAACACGCCCTGTGGCTTTGGCAGCTCCTTGCCCGGCGCCAGACGGCCCTGCGCACCTAGCTTGTCAAACTGACGTTCATCTTCAGAAAGAACGAGCAAATCCAATAGCTTGGAAGCTGAGCCCGGCATCACAGGCTGAGCCAGAATACCCACCTGGCGGATGATTTCAGCCGTTACATAGAGCACGGTTGCCATGCGCTCAGGGTCGGTTTTCTTCAGTGCCCAAGGTTCTTGAGAGGCGAAGTAGCGGTTCGCTTCACCCACAGTTGCCCACACGCAGCCAAGCGCCTGATGGATTTCCTGACGCGCCATGGCAGCACGGCAAGTCTCAAGCATCGCATCGGCCTGATCCAGAATGGCTTTGTCAGCCTCTTGCAGTTCGCCAGGTTGCGGCAGCTTCGCCGCACAATTCTTGTGAATCATGGAGAGAGAGCGCTGCGCCAAGTTACCGAGATCATTGGCCAAATCCGCATTGATGCGATTGACCATGGCCTCATGATTGTAGTTGCCGTCCTGTCCGAATGGTACTTCACGCAGGAAGAAGTAACGGATCTGATCCAGCCCGTAGTTCTCCACCAGATCAGCTGGAGCGATCACGTTGCCCAATGACTTGGACATCTTCTCACCAGAGTTGAACAGGAAGCCGTGAGCGAACACGCGGTTCGGCACAGGAACACCGGCGGACATGAGGAAAGCCGGCCAGTAGACAGCATGAAAACGAATGATGTCCTTGCCGATGATGTGAACATTGGCAGGCCAGAACTTGTCCATCATGCCATCCATCTCAGGATAGCCGAGCGCCGTGATGTAGTTGGTCAGGGCGTCAACCCACACGTACATAACGTGTTTTTCGTCACCGGGAACCGGGATACCCCAATCAAACGTGGTGCGCGAAATAGAAAGGTCCTTCAAGCCCCCCTTGACGAAGCTCATCACTTCGTTCCGGCGTGTAGATGGGCCGATGAAGTCTGGCTGGCTTTCATAAAGCTCGATGAGCTTGTCCTGATAGGCGGAGAGACGGAAGAAATAGCTTTCTTCTTCCACCCACTCAACAGGTGTTCCCTGCGGGCCATAGCGCACGCCATCTTCGCGCAGTTCCGTTTCGCCTTCCTGATAATAGGCTTCATCGCGCACGGAGTACCAACCGGCGTAGCTATCCTTGTAGATGTCGCCGTTTTCCTGCATTTTCAACCAGATAGCCTTGCTGGCCTCGTAGTGGCGCGGCTCATTTGTCTGGATGAAATCGTCGTTGGAACACCCCAGAACCTCGACCATTTCGCGGAAGCGCTTGGAGTTCATATCAGCGAGATCGGAGGGTGACATGCCTTCCTTGACGGCGGTCTGAAGCATCTTCTGGCCATGTACATCGGTACCGGTCAGAAAGTGTACTTCACGGCCGTCCAGTCTCTGGAATCGGGCCAGCACGTCAGTTGCGATTGCCTCATAGGCGTGGCCGATGTGCGGCGCGCCATTGGGGTAGGAAATCGCTGTCGTAATATAGAAAGGCGATTTATCTGTCATGTTGTTCGATCGATCTCGAAGGGTTGGATCGTAAGGCACTAAAAGCTCCCGCGTTTCAGACGGAAGCCTTCGACGAGGGATTGACCGGCGTGCAGAAGCGGGTCAGCCCCGCAGGTCCTTCAGGAAGTTGAGGACAACCTGCTTACGATCAAGGTTCAAAGCATCAGCAGCTGCAGCCGCTTGGCCCACCTTTTCCCACACCTCGGCCCACCTGACAAGAGAGCGTGCCCCGTGTTGCGCATCTTTCCGGACCTGTTCCGATAGAAAACTGCGAGCCAAATCAAGGAAGGTAGCCCAGGCATCGTCAGCTCCCCGGCTTGCAACCAGATCTGCAAACCGGTGCCCTTCACTCATGTCCACATGCGGTAAAGAAGAGACTAGCTGGAAGAACCTTGTTGCCACCTCTTGCCCCTCACCGCCAATGGCCAGCATGGCGTGCCGCGGACTGCCATCGGCCATTGCCATCAGTGCCTCTGAGTAGGTTTCGCCGGAATCTGGCGGAAAACCGAAGGTATGGAGCGCTCCATACATCTCCTGATTTTCAAGGCGGCGCAGTTCCAGACGACGGCAACGGGACCTGATTGTTGGCAGCAACCGGCCCGGATTGTGGGAGAGCACCAGAAACAGACAGCGTTCCGGCGGCTCCTCCAGCACCTTCAACAGGGCATTGGCCGCGCTTGCATTCATGTCGTCGGCCGCATCGACGATGCAGATGCGCCATGTGCCACCTGCAGAGGTAGAACCGAAGAAAGATACGGTTCGCCGCACCTCATCAACAGGTAGCTCTTTCTTGAAACGCTTGCCTTTTTCGTCCCATGGACGCTTCAGGTGCAGCAGGTCCGCGTGAGATGCGGCTGCGATCATTCGGGCAGCATGGCTGTCCTCAGGCACGGCCAACGAGGTAGCCTGCGCCACTTCAGGAGCATTTCGGTCCGGATGTGTCAGCACAAAGCGGGCAAAGCGGAATGCAAGGGTTGCCTTGCCTACGCCTTTGGGACCACCCAGTATCCACGCATGATGCATGCGCGTGGAGCGGTAGGCATCCAGAAGCTCCTGTTCCGCCTCTTTGTGGCCGAACAGATGGCCATGCTCACGGGGAAGCGGCACGCCATCGATTGAATCGAGAATGGGAATTTCTTGTATTGCGGGCGCTCTAGCCATTTTCTGCGGCTCCCTGCGCCTCGCCTGCTGGCGTCTTTGCCTTCAAGAAACGGTCTTCTACCGCCTGCCAGATGGCCTGCTCTACCGCGTCCAAGGATTGACTGCCGTCAATCACCACAAACCGGTGTGCGGCATTTTCCGCAATCTTCAGAAACAGTTGTCGGCGGCGCTCATGGGTTTCAATCGTATCCTGCTCAAACCGGTCTGGAGCATGCTCTGCGCCTTTTTCCGAGCGCTGGGTAACGCGCGCAAGCCCCACCTCGGTGGGCACGTCAATGAGAAGGGTCATATCCGGCTCATGGCCATCAATAGCAACTTCCTGTAGCTGGTCGATCAGCGCATCAGATACCCCAGCCTCGCCCTGATAAACGCGAGATGAATCCGCAAATCGGTCGCACAACACCCACTTGCCCGCCTCAAGCGCCGGCTTGATCAACGTATCCACGTGATCAGCCCGGGCAGCGTTGAAAAGAACCGCCTCGGCCTCCGGGCCATAAAGGCGCGCCGCGCCGGACAGGAGAACAGAGCGCACCATTTCAGCGCCAGCCGTACCTCCGGGTTCGCGTGTTGCGATCACATCCACGCCGGACTTTTCAAGCCTGTCCTTCAGACGGGCAATCTGAGTGGACTTGCCTGCGCCCTCACCGCCTTCAAAGGTGATAAATTTTCCGGCCACGCTACCTCAATCCCTTGGTCAATCTCACGTAAGAGACCGGACCTTAAAACAATTTCCAGAACAGCTCAGCAATAGCGTCCATGCTGCGCTGTTGCAATGTTCCTTTCTGGACCGACTCCCCTGTAATCAGCGGGCTTGTGAAAATAACCGTGTCTTCTGCGAGCAGTTGAAGCTCTCCAACCTGCTTGCCCGCCTGTACCGGGGCCGGCAACGGCCCGTCGTATACAACACGCAGGCCATACTCTTCCTTCTTTGAGATATCCAGCAGAGCATGGAGCGCGCCCGGCGTCACCAGCGCCACTGTTGGCTGCTTTCCGCCATAAACTCTGGCTCTTGCTACTTCTTCGCCCTTCAAGAAAACTGGCCGTATGCTAAGCCCGGAGAAGGTTGAAACAAGTAGGGTTTTCAGGTCCTCAAGCCGCTCCTCCTCATTGCGAGCGCCAGCAACAGCGGCCACATAGCGGTTGCCATGCACCAGCAGTGTGCCAATGCCTGAGTAACCGGAGGTTTCCGCAAAACCCGCGGTGAAGCCATCAAGCCCTTCGATTTCCCGCAGGAGCGGGTTTTTATTGCGCTGAGTAATGTTATTCCAAGTGAATCGGTGCACACCAAAAAGACCGTGCAGCTCTGGCTCTTCCTTGATGATGTGCAACACCAGCTTCAACTGGTCCGCCAATGTGGTGGTATTGTTTGGATCCGGATACCCCGTTGCGTTGGCGTAGGTTGTATTGGTCATGCCCAGTTCTTGGGCTTTTTCGGTCATGCGCTGCGCAAATGCGGTCTCATCCCCGGCAATGCCTTGAGCAAGGGCGATAGCTGCATCATTGGCGCTATGAACAACCAGCCCCTTGAGCAAGTTCTCGACGGAAACCGAACTGCGCACATTCGCGAACATGGTTGTAACGCGTGCAGGTGCCCCGCCCCGTCGCCATGCATCTTCGCTGATGGGAAGCTCTGTTGAAGCGGCTACCTGCTCAGCACGGATCGCATCAAGGACGACGAGCGCCGTCATGAGTTTCGTCAGGTTTGCAGGTGCAAAGGGGGTCTGCGCATTCTTGGAGTAAACCAGCGCATTGCGGTCCGCGTCATACAAAAAGGCAGAGGTAGAGTTCAACTCGACCGCTTGCGTTGCGGTCAGACTCATCATGAGAGCAGTGAGGCTTAGAAAAGCCCACCTTAGAAATACGCGAGGAGTATCCATTCAACCAAGGCACCTGAGTGTTTTCTTTGGTTCAAGATACTCCTCGAGAATTATTCAACAAGGGTTACTGTTGCCCTTTTGCAGTTGCAATTAGCAGTCTTTTCAACCCCATTCCGCCTGAGACATTGTCAAAAGCATCATGTGCTGTGGCGACGCGGTCCTCTGCGGCGAAGGAAGAGACCGCATTTCCTGGTGTCCATGTTGGCTGAACCGGACCGGACGATGGCGGCGGCAGAAGCCCACTGTTAAAGCTTGGCTGCGCTGGTTGATACGTTGGCTGGGGTGCTGGCGCTCGATACGCGGTTGGCGTTTGCTGGCGCTGCAGCGCCTCTTGAACCTGATTAGTGAAGCCGTTGTTGGACGCCACCTGAATGGTCGCAGCGCTCTGCTCGAACACGATGCCCGGATCAAGAGAAGCGACCTGCTGTGCTGGATATCCAGTCGGGCTGGCGGACGCGACAAGAGAAGGCGCAGCGTATGGGCGCATTTTTGGTGCTGGAACCGGGCCGGTTATGCGTGTGGATGGCCGGTTGAAGGCCAGCATGGTACCTGGTCGGGTTGCACCCGGCGCAACGGAGCCCGGCCCCGTGTAGGACGCCATGAGATAACTCTCGTCCTGGCCATGCAAAGGAGCGCGGCCAATGTACTCGACCTTTACCTTTGCAACACCATGCTTCTTGGTATCCAGCATTGTCGCAACGCGCTCTGACAAGTCGATAACGCGATTGCCGTGGAATGGGCCACGGTCATTTACGCGCACGATCATGGAACGGCCATTGGTGACGTTGGTTACGCGCGCATAGGATGGCAGCGGCATGGTGGTGTGCGCAGCGGTAAGACCATTGCGGTCAAAAATCTCACCGTTTGCGGTCATGCGTCCGTGAAATGTCGGCCCATACCAAGAGGCCATACCCACCTTGCGGTAGTTCGGATCATCCTTGGGATAATACCATTTGCCAGCGATCTTGTAGGGCTTGCCTACAACGGCACGCCCTCCCCCTTTGGGGACCGGTTTGGCGTCAGTCACCATACGGGGACTGGCTTTCACGCCATAATCAGATTCGCTGAACTTCACCTTGCTGGAATCACCGCCGCAGGCTGCAAGCACAAGACAGCTTGCCGCTACCAGCAGGATGGATCGTGTCTGCTTGGCAGACGTGGTTCCACGTCCTGTCTTTGCTTTTGCAAAAACAAGGGCTTGCCCGCTCTTGGCAGGTGTACACAGAGCATTATTCATCGCGTTTGACTCAATACATTCACGCTGTTGGGGAGATGACGGATACAGTGCAGCAATCCCCGTTCATGAGTGCAGTTTTCACATAAAAACATTAACCAGTTGCAAACCTAAGTGCGCCCCTTGGGTTTTCGCGGGTTAATTGCGGTGATGCGATCCGTGCTACCAGCTTTGCCGGGGCATATCTAGAGTTAACTAACCCCTTCGCTTTATTCACAGTCTCGTTGGGGAGTAGAAAAGAAATGCGCTTGACTTATGCCGTGTGATGATCGAAAAGGTGCCCCACCACGAAGGCCGGAGAGGTGGCAGAGTGGTTGAATGCACCGGTCTTGAAAACCGGCGGGCGTGGAAGCGTCTCGTGGGTTCGAATCCCACCCTCTCCGCCATACTTCCAACGCGAGAGCGTTTCCAGAATCCGGCCTAGGCCGGATTTTTGCGTTTTAATGCGCGTTGGGCGTGACGAGCTGATACATAGCCTTGGTGCCAGTTAGCTCGAACGATGTACCTCAGTGCCGATAGTCAAAGGACTTAACCACCGCACTGATTTCATCTTCTCCCGCAAGAAACAAATCATATTGACCAATGCGCAGTTGATCTTCACCGAGACTGGCCTCTGATAGGCGTTGTATTTTCTCTCACAGCACCCCGGTTACTCCGAGAACAACGAGGGTCAACGATCAACCTTGCTGGCGATGACGTCACCAAGGATGGCGCAGACCTGTTCTGGCTGCTCAACGACGGAGATATGCTTGCCATCAACGGGCTCAAGGTGCGCTATGGCGCAAGGAAAGCCGCTTCTGCCTGCATCGGGATGGGATAGATATCGTCTTTTTCCAGCAATCACGAGGGGCTGCCCCTTCAGCCGGTTAGACTATTCATGTTTCGAAGGAAACTAACGGCCCTACGGCATTTCTTGCCCTAAACCATAAAGGAAACTGTGGTCACTAGTGGCGAGCCAAGGCCGCCATCGCAGGGTCAAGCTGCGCTTCCAGTTGCTCCCGGCTCAAGCCATCACGCGCCTGCATCGAAATTGCCTGCATCATTCCACTGTAAAAGCGCGCAAGCACCGGAATGTCCACTTCCGGCGCAACGTCACCTTCCTCGCGCCCACGCATCAGACGCTTTTCAATTAGGGCGATACTCTCCTGCCGAATGCTTTTTAGGAGCTCTGAAAGCGGGGCGCTCTCTGGCTGACAACTCAAGACGCCTGTAATCAGCATACAGCCAGCGGAATTGGGCGAACAAACTGCCACGTCAATACTGGCTTTAAGCATGGCACGGATGCTGTCTTGTGCCGTTTCCCCGGTTTCAAGGGCGCCCAGGAACACCGAAGCCGTTGTTGCCTTGTAAAGGTCGACCGCCTCACGGAAGGCCGCCTCCTTCGATCCGAAGGCAGCATAAAAACTCGGTGGTGTTATGCCAATCGCCGCTGTTATGTCGTTGAGTTGAGCGGCTTCATACCCCTTTTCCCAAAACACTTTCATCACGGTACGCAAAGCGTCGTCACGGTCGAAGCTGCGGGGGCGTCCTCTTGATACAGCCATCCTCACCCTTTCTGTAGTAGGAATTATATAAATTCCTTGACCCTTTCTGGCAAGCCCGATAGTGATTTATGTAGTCACATTTATACAAAAGGAATAATTGATCATGTCATGCGAAACGGCGGGCACTTGCACCGGCAGCGCAATGGAAAATTTCCCGGCCCGTCAAGGAATGAGACTCCCCATTGTTGTCTATGTTTTGGGGCTGACAATCTTTGTCCTTACGACTTCCGAATTCATGGTCGCGGGGATGATGCCCTCCCTGTCTGCCGCTTTCGGTGTAGGCCTGGGAGATGTGGGGTACCTGATTTCGCTCTACGCAGCTGGAATGGTTGTAGGCGGTCCGGTCTTAACCGCGGTGTTGCTGCGCCTGCGTGTCCCGAACAAGCGCGCGCTGATCTCGCTTCTGGGTCTTTATGTGGCAGGTGGCACGATCGCAGCAACCGCTGCTGACTACGAGATTATGGCATTTGCCCGTGTGGTGACCGGGGTGGCGGGATCGGCGTGCTTTGGCGTCTCCCTTACGATATGCGCAGAACTGGTAGCGCCCGACGCGCGTGGGCGGGCATCATCCATCGTACTCGGAGGCCTTATGCTGGCAACGGTCTTGGGCGTGCCGTTCGCCACCATTGTCGACCAGAATTTCGGCTGGCAGGTCAGTTTCTGGATCGTCGCTCTACTCGCCTTGGCATGTGCACTGGCCGTTATGTTCCTTGTCCCTGCATCACGAGTGTCGGCAGGGGTAAGCCTGCGCGAAGAACTCGCCTCGTTTCGAAAAGGACGACTGTGGGCTGCATATGCCACCAGCGGTCTGATCATCGGCGCGACCTTTGCCGCCTTCAGCTACTTCTCGCCAATTTTCACCGAAATTTCGGGCTTCGCACCCGGCGCCATCCCTCTCCTGCTCGCTGTCTATGGCGCGGTTAACGTGATCGGCAACATCGTTGTCGGGCGTTATGCTGATCGCTATACATTCCTCATTCTGATCGGGGGGCTTGTTCTTCTCGCCATCGGGCTTTCGGCGTTCGCTCTCTTTGCTTGGAGCCCGGTCCTCAGCGTTGCAGCGTTTATCGTCATCGGCTTTGTCGGGGTCCCTATGAACCCGGCCATGGTGGTGCGCGTCATGCATGCCGCCCATCCTGGGCCGCTGGTAAACACCGTGCATACCTCCGTCATCAACATCGGTCTGGGCTTCGGAGCTTGGGCCGGCGGCTTGGGCATCGAGGCCGGATATGGCCTTGTGTCTCCGCTCTGGATTGGCGTTGGCCTGGCACTGATTGGCTTGCTCTCCCTTGCCCCGGCAGGTGCAAGGCGGCTTGATCCGTAAGCGACACATTCGACTGCAAGCAGACCACAAGACCCAACGGGGCTCCCTGCCCGCTTTACGGCGGACAGGGAGCGTTTTGTTAAGGCAACTAGGCGCCTTTTGGCTGAAATTCCAATGCCTTTTGCCGTTCTTCCTTGCTGCGGCGATCCACTCCAAGCATGAGCACAATGTTCTTCGCCACGTAAAGTGAGGAATAGGTGCCGATGACCACGCCGAAGGTAATCGCAAAGACAAAGCCACGGATCACATCGCCGCCAAGGACGAGCAGCGCAATCAACGCCACCAGCGTTGTCAGTGAAGTCATCATGGTGCGGCTGAGTGTTTCATTTGCAGAAAGGTTCAGCAGATCGCGCAATGGCATCTTCTTGTAACGGCGAAGGTTCTCTCTAACCCGGTCAAACACCACCACCGTATCGTTGATTGAATAACCAAGGATGGTGAGAAGCGCAGCAACGGTTGTGAGATCCACTTTTAGGCCGAACAAGGCGAAGACCCCGAGCGTGACGACAATGTCGTGTACGAGAGCTGAGACAGCCCCCAGAGCGAACTGCCACTCGAACCGGAACCAGATGTAGACAAGGATCGCAACGATCCCCCCGCCAATTGCCCAGAGCGCGGCGCTGACGAGTTCTGGCGACACCTTGCCCCCGATGCTTTCGACTGAAGAAAAGGAAAGCTCAGGATCAACGCTCAACAGCGCTTCCTTCACCTGTGCCAGTCCCCCTTCGGCGGCCTCGCTGTCCCCAGCAAGGCGGATTGACGCCACATGGTTCGTGGTTGCGCTGTCAGCGGTGAAGACTTCAGAGATCACCACATCCTCATAGCCCAGCTCGGCTAGAGCGCCGCGGTAGGCTGGCAACTGCAGCTCATGCTGTGTTTCCACGCGCATGCTGGTGCCCCCGGTAAAGTCGATGCCCAGGTTAAGCCCGGCGGTGAAGACCAGCACCAAGGCAGCAACGACTGCAATCAGTGAAAGACCAAAGGTCGCCCACTGGACCCGGAAGAAGTCTATGCTCGTTTTTTCCGGTAGATACCGCAGCAGGCCGGTGACCTTGAGCTTGGCCGTGCCGCGCCAATGCAACCAGGATTGAAGCACCAGTTTGGTGACAAACACGGCCGTAAACATGGAAGTCATGATGCCAAGGCCCATGGTGACCGCAAAACCGCGCACCGGTCCAACGCCTAACCAGAACATGAGTCCGGCAGTCAGAAGACCCGTAAGGTTTGAGTCCAGAATTGCTGAGAACGCATGATCGAACCCACGTCCAACGGCCCGCCACGTGTTCTTGTCGGCACGCATTTCTTCGCGAATACGCTCAAAAATGAGAACGTTGGCATCAACCGCCATACCGATAGTAAGCACGATACCTGCGATACCCGGCAATGTGAGCGTGGAGCCGATGAGCGACAGCAAGCCGATCAATAGGGTCATGTTTACGATTAGCCCAAAGGTGGCAACCAACCCGATCGAGCCGTAGCAAGCAACCATGAGCACACAGACCGCGATGATGCCGACTATGGCCGCTTGAGCCCCTGAATTGATGCTATCTTGTCCAAGCTCTGGCCCAACGGTCCGTTCCTCAAGGAAATTGAGCTCGGCGGGCAAAGCCCCTGCCCGAAGCAATGTTGAAAGCTCAACGGTTTCCTTCACCGAGAAATTGCCGGTGATGATACCGCTGCCGCCAGGAATGTGGCCCTGGATGACCGGCGCGGACAGCACCTTGTCATCAAGTACAATGGCAAACGGTGCCCCAACATTTCGCGCAGTGTACTCGCTGAAGGCCCGTGTACCACTTGCATCGAACCGGAACGAAACGGCAGGCTGACTGTTCTGATCAAAGCTTGCATGAGCGTCCACCAACTGTTCGCCCGTCACCACAGCTCTCGGATCGAGCTGGTAGTAGACATCCGGGGTATTGGCTGCTGGCAGCACCAAACCGGTGCTGGCGACGCTGCGGCCCATATCAAGGACTGGATGGAAAGACAGGTGAGCTGTTGTACCAATAAGGCTCTTGAGAGCCTCTGCATCGAAGATGCCTGGCACTTCAATCACAATCCGGTCAGCCCCCTGCCGCACAATGGTTGGCTCTCGGGTACCAGCCTCATCAATACGCTTGCGGATCACCTCCAAACTCTGAGCCACGACGCGGTCGCGCAATTCTTGCAGGCCTGCCTCCGAGTACTTTAGCGTGATGCGGCCGTTTTCCTCTGACACCACAAAGCGCCGGTCTGCGGTGCCGGTAACAAAGCCCTGCGCGTTTGCAAATGTGGTTGCCGCCTGCTTTGCAAAATCAGTGTGGCTTGTGTCTGAAAGCATCAGGCGCAGTTCGCCTTCTGGTGCCTCAAGACGGCGGAAACCGCCGACCCGGTCACGCTGCTCGCGGAGCGCGGTCCGAAGCTCTGGCCACATGGCGTCCATATGGCGTTTTGCAACGCCCTGTACATCTACTTCAGCCATAAGGTGGGCACCGCCGCGCAGGTCGAGCCCCAAGTTGACCAAGCGCGAAGATAGCCAACTGGGCCAGTTGACCTCCTGATTGGCGGCGACGCTCTGCCCCTGCTCTATCAGGTCGTTGTGGCGTTCTACATGAGAGTAAAATGCATTTGGCAAGGCAAGCCAAAGGCACAAGATACAGATGCCCCACACCGTGAGGCGTTTGAATAACGTTGGTCTTTGCATGAAATCCCCATGGCGCAGTTCATTGGCTCAGCCGAGAAAAGCGCCGCATACTCTTAATTTTTTTGAGGTTTTGCCGCCTGCAACAACCGAGATGATCCGTGCAGCGGCTGGGAATTCAAGCGAAAGGTGGTGCGCGGGGTTGGTTGGCTTGTCCGCAGCGTCCAAACAGAACCACTTGATCTGCGGCGAGCTGTAGCTTTTTCCGCAAGAACTGCGGCACCCCATCTGCAAGGGCTACGGCCTTCAGAACAGGTTCAGAGCCGCCCTGAGAAAGCGTGGTCGCCCGTTCATAGCGGGTTTCGGCAAGCTTGTGGCTGGCGTTGGTTCCTGCGGACGGTGAGCCCGCTTGAGTGCTGGCAAGCTCTGCAGTTTGCAATAGTGATCGTGGCCCGGCTGGCAGCTGCCCACCCAGGGCAACCGACAGGACCACAAAGAAGCCAAGGACGGCTTTCAGCGATCGGTTCACTATTGCAAGATCATGTTTCACGAGCGCCATCTACGCGCTTTGATGGGAGGCTGTCAACGCAGTGCTAACGCTGCTCCCATTCAAAGGCCTTATACCCATTACAGGACGGTAGGCCGAATAGGCGCCGGCAAATGGCGACATGATGTTGTTGCTATCAGCTCTTGGGATGTGAACCGCAATGCCTGAAACGTATTGATGCATGAACTCCCGCATCCAGCTGCGCTGTTTTGGTGACCCAAGCCCGGCCAATCCCCACTGCGCAGCTTTATAATGACCAATTGGTCATAATAAATTGACGGGAGGATTGCAGCTGCGCCATAGTGCCTTGCGAAGCGACAAGGAGTAGACATGAAAACCGTCGTAATTGCCGGGGCAACAGGATATTTGGGGCGACACTTGGTGTGGCGCTATCTGGAAGAAGAATGGCACGTGCGTGCGCTGGTGCGCGATGCAACACGCGCAGCTCGTTTGGACCTCGGCCGTGCAGAACTGGTGGAAGCACAGGCCACCAAACCACAGACCTTAAAAGGGGTTCTTGACGGTGCGGATCTGGTGATCTCAAGCCTTGGTATCACACGGCAGCGAGATGGCCTCACTTATCAGGATGTTGATTATCAGGCGAATGCCAATCTGCTTGAGGAAGCCCTGGCAGCGGGTGTTCCCCAATTTGGTTACATTCATGTCATCGGCGCAAAGCTTATGAAAGGCGTTCCGCTGGTTGACGCCAAGCAGGCCTTTGTAGACCGCCTGCAGAGCACTCCAATTCGATCCACGGTGGTCGCCCCTTCAGGCTTTTTCTCCGACATGAAGGACTTTCTGGAGATGGCGCGCGCTGGCCGCGTGTGGCTGTTCGGCGAAGGGTATTTAAAACTCAACCCCATACACGGTGAGGATTTGGCCGCGGCGGTTTTCAACGCGGTAGAAGCAGAACAGCCCTTCTTTGAGGTGGGCGGTCCCGACATTTTTACCCATGAAGAACTGGCCCAGCTCGCCTTTGCGGTAATCGGAAAGCCTCAGAAGATTGCGCATTTACCAGACGGACTTCGGCGCTTTTTGATCAAGATACTGCCGTGGGTAACGCCCGCACATATCCATGGGCCAGCCAAATTCTTTTTATCGGCAATGGGATCCAACATGGTTGGACAGCCAATGGGAACTCATCACCTCAAGTCCTATTTCGAAGAACTGACTTAGGGCACTAGTCCCAACGGGCTTCATTTTCTCTGCGCGAGAAAAACACCTGTTCTCCGGTCGTCAGGAGCTGGCTGATACGTTTCGGGCCGCCGTTCTCGTCAAATTCCACCAGACCTATGCCACTGGCGTTGAGCAAACGACGCCCGTGGGGCATGCCCTCAGGTTTTCGGGGAATGACCTTCATGCCACGGCGCCGTGTTAGCCAGTTTAGTGGTGAGCGTGGTGAATAAAGCCAGCGGTTCAGGTGATCCAGCTTGCTCAGCAGCGACGCGGGAAACTCGTTCTTGATGCCGCTGCTGCAGATCTGCCAAATGTCGGGGCCGCCAGAACGCCCCCGCAACTCCACATCATAGACAAAGGAGTAATGCACATCTCCTGACAGAATGGTGAAACGGTCAGGCGTCTTGCGATGGCGGAAAACATTCAAGATGCCGTCAGCGGTGCCCGGGTGAGCCATCCAGTATTCAGCATCGACCATCAACGGCTTGCCCAAATAGGTCATGAGCTTTTGCAGCGTCTCGATGAGTTTGACGCCAAAGATCGGCGCAGCGGACACAAGCATGACGCTGTCCCTGCCCCTCAGCTCCCGCTGCAGGTCCGTTACCGCTTCCCAGTCCAGCAGACCTGAGGGCTTGTAACCTGCGCTTTCTGAACGCCAACGCCGGGTGCGGGTATCAAGCACAATCAATGGCGGATCTGTTGGCCACAGATAATCCCATTTTTCGAAATCGTAGAGATCGTCCAAGAACGCGTCGTGGGCTGGCGTGCCGGGTGCGGCAAGCGTTTGATGCAACGCCTCCATGTACTTTGGCTCGAACACTTCCGGCCGATTGCCCCAGCCTTGATTGAGCATGTAAGCCGCCAACGCATTTCCGATGATCCGCCGCGAAAACGGATGGCTATATGCCGTCTCTTCCCAATCGCGGTTGAGATTCCAGTCGTCGGTTACATCATGATCATCAAAGATCATAGCAACTGGCAGGTGGGCAAACAGTCGGCGTACCTGCCCCAGCCCTTCCACAAACCCTTCGATCACTTTTCGCTCTTTTTCATAGAGCGCGGCATGTTCTGCACTCAGGTTCTCCGGCGCTTCCAGAGACAGGCCTTGCCAAACTGCAGGCGACCAGATGAGCAGATACATGCACAAAAATTCGGAGAGCGTAATCAGATGGTTGTGGGCGTGATCGGCTGTGAAGATCGGCTTTTCGACACCGCCAAACAACACCATCCAAAGGGCACGGTTTTTCTCCAGATTGGGAAGAAAGTTCTCGCGTTTGTAATAGGTGTCGTGGTGGGCAAAGAGGTCTTCAGCGGTTGGCGGAATCCGACTTTCCAACTCGCCAAGCTTTTCACCGTGAACACCAAGGCGATTTATCAACTGATGGATGGCCTTGAGCATGGGGCCCGCCACATCATCGGCGTAGACCTGATCGCCGCTCATCACGAGTACGGCAGGCCACTGTTCGCGCGCCTTCGGACCTCGGCCAGCTTCCATCAGGCCTTGCAAGTGTGCATCGGCAGCAACAAGTCCATCGCCGCCATCATGGTGAGGCTTGCGGCAAGACCCATGAAGCAACGTCCCTACTCTCGACTTGATCATGAAGCCGGGCAGTTTCTGCCCCTCATAGGTCAGGTCCGGGGCCCAAACCGAATGATCTTGCCAACCGGTCTCCTCGTCATCCTCCATGAGCAACGACAGGCGATAGCTGACCCATTCATCGAGCGGGAGCTGCTTGTCCAGCGACACGTTCACAAGAAGGTAATGAAGATTGGTTCCGGCAGACAGAAGCTGCAGTTCAGAGGTGCCAGGCACCAGTCCGATGGACTGTGGCTCGCCAGACTCCGGATAGAGCTCCAAGCGCACCTTTGCAGGCGCGCGGGTTGCAAGCCAAATGGTCAGTTGCTCTGGACGCATCCGGCGAAGGATCGGACCGGCAAGAACTGGTGGTGTGTACGCGGGATCTGGCATATTCCAATGAAAGTTTTTCAAGACGTGTTTTTATAATGTAGGTGTACAAAATGCGCTAACAACCGTTAGAGCAGAGATAAGCGCTTACAATAAAAACCAAAACTCATCAGAGTATTTACATTATCAATAATTTTAAGATGTAACGAAATAAATTATTACAAAAATAATGACTATATCATAAATGTTATTGATCTATAAAAATCCATAATGAGAAAATGAAGTATTAGCATGCGGTCCGCACACGATTATATACGGAGACCGACATGTCCAACTACAAGTATTTACTGAATAAAACTTCAGCGATTTGCAGCTCCTTACTACATCTCACATTTACTACAGCAGTCAGCCTCTTGCTTCTTGCTAGTCATGCGCCCTCGATGGCGGAGGATAGTGCCAGTATTGAATGGGGGGAAATAAAACTATTTCGCGCAGACGGACAAACACCTGGCCGGATCATTACTATGGTCAATGAACATGATAGGCCGGCTGGCCTGCTCACCGCAGGCGATACGATCCTTCAAACATTTAACAGCACGCAGGAGATTGCAGACTACATCGCACGAATGCCATTACATTTTAGGCGTTTTTTTAAGGTTGTAGACCTGAATGGCAAGACATTGATGCCTGGCTTTGTAGAGCCTCACGTCCACCTGCCTCTGATGGTTAACTTCTCCGCCGGTGCCGATCTTTCAACCTGTCTACCTGAACCCTACCACTACCGTCTTTACGGCGATGACACGATGATGGTTGATGGTCGAGAGGTTTCTACCTGCGGTGACTTTCCAAATTTTAAAGATGACCAAGGCAACTACTTTACGAGCGACGGCTGGCAAGCTGAGAACCCCCACCTAACAGTTCTCGATTGGACAATGACAGTCCTGAATGAAAGCGAAAGTCGCCTGATCGGCGGCAAGAATGGCAAAACCGAATGGATCGTGGGCAATGGAATTGATCCTGCGCGCTTTGGGGTAACCGAAGAAGCGATCGAGATGACACAGGCTTTTCGTCAAAATCCGGCAGTTTCCATTGAGGAAAATGTAAAAGGCGCAGGCCCTGGTGAGTTACCTGTTTTCCTTCTCGACCAATCTGGACACGTTGCCTACGTAAATGGACAAGCGTTCATCGCATCAGGCATTTGCGAACGCTGGCCGTGTGGTCCTGATGATGCCAAAAAGGACCCTCCCGTTCTCGGAAAATGGGCTGTAGGTGATGATGGAAACTACACCGGCCTACTTCAGGAAGAAGATGCATACGCTTTGTTCCTAAAGGCTATTCAGGAAGCAGTCGGGGCTGATGAGAGCAGCCCGTTCTACTTCATGAATAAGAAAGATGGCGTAGAGGCGACTGGCAAAATCGTCCAGAGGATCGCAGAAAAGGGTGTGACCACCTTGATCGATGCGGGCGGTTTTTCCGAGCCAATGATCCAGTATTTGGGGGCTGTTGCCGTCGGCAGCGAAAAGGTTGGCTATGAAGGAAACATGAAGGCCGCTCCCTTCCGCATCCG
Source organism: Pseudovibrio exalbescens (assembly GCF_028737195.1). Taxonomy (GTDB): domain Bacteria; phylum Pseudomonadota; class Alphaproteobacteria; order Rhizobiales; family Stappiaceae; genus Pseudovibrio; species Pseudovibrio zosterae. Next base: position 573,415 of record NZ_JAQZAJ010000001.1, read on the forward strand.
CACTCTGGTTGCTTCGAACGTAAACCACAGCAACAGCGAGGAAGCCGCCAAGATTGCTGAGCGCTTGTACACCGGGCCATGGCCTGAAAAAGTGACGATCAATGGCAAAACGATTGACAACGAGCTGGGCACCTTTGGCGTCAATGGCATCAAGTTCTGGATCGATGGCTCGACGCAAGGCTGCAGCGCCTTTCTGGTAGATTCTTACGCATCGAATGGGATCTGCACTGAAGCTGGCGAAGGTGTGCATGGCTCTCATGGTGCGAACTACATTGTCTTCGCGAACGCAGCCCATGATGGCACTCAACATCCAGACAACAATGCAGCTGCACTTACTGCTTCCATCTACACCGGACCGGACTCCGATGAGGGCGTGGCCTTTTACAATGCCATGAAGCCCTTTGTTGAGAAGGGAATGCAAATTCAAGTGCATGCAAATGGTGACAAGGCCATGATAGGCGCTGCGAGAACAGCTCAAAAGCTTGTCGAGGATTGCCACTGGAAATTTGACGACGGATCCCTTCCGATGATCTTACACCATGCAACCGTTGGAGGCGGATTTGCGCAGAGCTATGGACGCACCCCTGTTGCAGAGCTGTTGAGCAAAATTCGTGGGGAGACACGAGACGTTGAATGCGACGGCGAGAAAGTCGCGCAAAAATATGACATCGGCCTATCCCATACATCTGGGCACGTCGCCTACTGGGGCGGCGGCTTCTTGAGCTTGCTTGACGGCAAAGTCAACTTTACAGCACTCGGGACAGACAGCGATGAGGAAGGCCGCGCTCCGTGGCTGGATGCAAACAAAGCGGAACTGGGAGGCGACAAAGCATCTGATGAAAGCGCTCAGAACAGCTACGAACCCTTTGACGTTTCGTTTCATAGCGATGCGCCGATTACACCTGTGAGCCCGCTTTGGTATGTTTCCCAAATGGTGACGAGAAATACTTGGACATACCCAGATATCAAGTCCGATGCCAGCTATGAGCTCCCTTCACCGGGCAGCAATCTGGCTCAGAAAATCGATGTTTATCAGGCGCTCAAAGGCATAACCACGATCCCCGCCAAGCAAAATGGTCTTGATCCGTACATTGGGAGTCTGGAACCAGGCAAACGAGCTGACCTCGTAATACTGGACAGTGATCCTCTGTCAGTTAACAAGATGGACCTACCTTACATCAAGGTTTGCGCCACCTACCTCAATGGTGAAGAGTGGAAACCAGAAAAAACGAGCGAAAAGTGTAAATAATAGGAATTTATAGCCATTGTTTTGCTTGAGGAAGAGAGCCCGCAGACGTTGCTGCGGGCTTTTTTCTATTTATAACTTCAACGCATCTGGGTTGTCATTATTTGTCGCCAAGGAGTTTATGGATCTGAAACCATATGGCATACCAGATATCACAGGCTAGCAACCTCTGACGTCTCTCCTGCTGCCATCAACACAAGGAGGTTCGTTATGGCTCCAATCAAATCCCCATTGAAAACGGCTGGCATCTCACTGCTCGCAGGCTTGCTGAGTTTCAGCTCTGCGTTTGCAGAAGGGGCCGTACTTCTTACCAAACAGATTTGTGCGAACCCGGCGGACATTATGGTTTCGCATTGGGCAGCGACAAAGGGCGCTACAGACGTTTTCTTCATGGCAAGCGATGGCACCGTGTCCAAAGTAAAGACTGACAAGAGTTTTGATGACTTCAGCACGGTCTACATTTCCGCCCACAGCAGCCCTGAAAACGTTGGCGGCATCGCTAACGCAGACTTTGCCACATACTTCAAGGCAGCTCACGCCAGCACACCGGAAACCGTGTTCTTCAGTGGCTGCTATACAGGATCAGGAAATGCGCGCAGCAAGCTGAACGCCGAGTATGACGACAACATCAATTCACTATACGGCCCCAAGGGTCCTTGTGCGCTGGTTGGCGATGGCAGCGCCGTGCTCTCGGAAGCCAAGGATCTATACGATGTCACGAATTCGAACAACGCGGGTTTCAACAAGGTCGTCGACAACATCATGAAGATCTGGTCAGGTGATACCAATGCGAGCGAGTACAACCAGACTGGAAAAAACTGGCAAAAGGCCTGTGAAGCATACACAGACCCATTGAATGCGGCCAAGCTCTCTGAATTTCATGATGAGGTGCTGAAGATGTTCGTCACCGACGCCGCCACAGATCCAGAGGAAGACAGCTACAATTACGGCCTTCTGATCAAATGGAACAACGCTGGCACCGCGTTCTCTGTATGCGGCAAAGAGCACGACGCGTGCTGAAACGTTTGCGTAAAATCTTATGAACAAGTCCCGCCAAACCTAACCTCTTGGCGGGCCTTACCTAATCGTAAATAAAAGTATTTATTTTCGCGATAACAGTTATTTAGCTCGATTTTGCAAACAGGATAACGTAAGGTCACCACGTTAGAGACAAGAAGCTTCATGGAAGGAGCTCCCTATGCAGGTCAAGAACCTCGTCTTCACAACCGCCGCCTACGCTGCCATGTTTTCATCAGTCGGCTTTCTTCTCCTCATTACCACAAAGATTATCGGCTAGGATCTGTTCCAAGGACACAGCTCAGAAAAGCTCTCCTGCCCTTTTCCGGACAAGAGAGCCTTCCTATGTGCGTGTCATGAGGTGAAACGCTGGCTCACTCAATGGTTGTGAGGCTCTTCAGGTTGTCAGCAATCGACTTGCCGCTCTTGAAGACCGCACTGCCGCTGACAATGATATCCGCCTGCATGGCCGCGGCCATTGGAAATGTTGTTGGCGTGATGCCGCCGTCTATGCAGACAAGCGGATCAACGCCCGCCTCTCTTGCCATGGTCCGGATCGCTTTGACTTTTTCGGCCGTCGCCTCGTTGGGGGATCCCCCGCTCCAACCCGGATCAACGGCGATCAAGGTCACCATTTCAAGCGATCGTATCACTGGCCGCACAAGCTCTGCTGAGCTTCCGGGGTTGAGGGCAACGGAACGAATAATCTTGCGGTCGCTTTTCGCTCCAACTACGGGCACATCCAACTCGACCAGCGCGCGATGCAAATGGCGGGTGCCTTCTGCATGCACATGAACGATATCCGCACCAGCCGTGATAAATGCCTGAATGTGGCTCAGCGGATCATCCACCATCAGGTGAACGTCCTTGAGCATGGTTGTTTCAGTTGCTTTGACAAGACCGGCGCCCGCTGTCATTTGCGGACAGAAAACACCGTCCATGACATCGTAATGCAAGAGGTTGACTCCTGCCTGCTCCAATTCTGAGACTGCGGCACCATAGGCCATGGCATTGGCCGCCATCAGCCCGACGCTCAAATGAGGAGCAGCGCTGCGCAACCATGCGACCAGAGCTTCGCGGGAGATCAGATCCTGAGGGCCAGGACGTTGGTGTGATGAACCGGATTGCATGAGCTGGGCCCCTTAAACTTCTGGCAGAATGCCTTTAAAGACGCGGTGTGTGCGCGGACCGGTCATAATGTCTTCCAGCTCAGCCTTCACCTTCAGATAATGAGGCGTCTGCTTGTGCGCCAGAACGGCATCCTGGTCGACATAGGCTTCATAGATGGAAAACTTGGTGGGATCTTCCGGGTCTTGCAGAACGTCAAACCGCAGGCAGCCCGGTTCCTGAATGGACCCTTCATGATTTGGGCGAAAGACGCGCAGAAAGTCTTCGATGCGGTCTGGCTTTACCTGAATTTCGACGAGGGTTACGTGCATGGGTTCAAGTCCTTTGCTGCCCGACAAGGGCACAGTTTTTTGACGTGAGGAGGCGCTGGATGCGCCTCCCCTTGCCGATGAGTTGTGGAGATTGAAAAGCCTCGATTAGAAATCGAAGTTGTCGATGTTTTCCTTGTTGAAGACCTGACGTTCTGGCAGCAGGATGATGCCATTGCCGTCAGCTTCGTACTCGTAGCCCTGAACGCTGTTCGGGCTGACTTCGATGGTGCCAACGCCCGGAATGTCCATGGTGTCACCAACGTTCATTGGGCCTTCATTGAGAAGATGCTCAGCAACGAAGGTGGAGATGCGGCCTTGCTTGGTCACGTCCCACAGCCCAAACTGCTTGACGGTGTCGCGCTTGACATAAGGACGCATGACGTTTGGCGTGGAGAAACCAACGATGATCACTTCACCAGCGCGTCCAAGGTTTTCTGCAGCTTGTGCAGCGGCAGGCAGTGCGTTTGCATCTGGCGCGATGATGATGTCCAAATCCTTGTAGGCCTGAAGAATACCTTCACCGGTCTGCAGAGACTTTTGTGCATCATTGTAGCCAAACTGGGTTGTCACGACTTCCCAACCCGGATGCTCAGCTGCGATCTTCTCCTTTGCCGCCTTTACCCAGGCGTTCTGATCGGTCACCGTCGGGCTTGAGTAGAAAAAGGCAACCTTCGCCTTCTCTTCCTTGTGCTGGTCTGCCGCCATATCCACCAGAAGGGTACCAAGTTGCGCTGGTGTGCCCTGATTGATGTAGTAGCTACGGCATTCTGGGTTCACGTCGGAATCCCACGTCAGAACCTTTACGCCACGCTTCATGGCGCGCTTCAGGGCCGGACACAGGCCATCTGGAGAGACGGCGGAAATAGAGATTGCGTCATAGCCCTGATTGGCGAAGGTGTTGATGTACTGGACCTGTCCGGATACCGAAGGTTCGGTTGGCCCATCATAGGTCACGGTCACGCCAAGCTCCTTGCCAGCCTCGACAGCCCCCTGACCGCCGGAAGTGAAGAAGCCAACGCCGACCAGCTTTGGAATGAACGCAATGCGCTTTTCCGCAGCATTTGCGGTGGTGAGCATGGTGGATGCTGCAAATGCCAATGCCAGTGCTGTAGAAATCGTACCTAGGCGTTTCATAGTGTTTCTCCCGAAGTTTGATTATGTAACCCGCATCCCTGCCAGCTCTCCCAGAAGGCGTGCGGACCGTCTCCCATTGGTGCGCTGGATCAGCTTGTCTGCTGCCCAACGCTCTTGAGCACGCGCCACTGGAGGTAATAAGCGCGTCCCATCTCACTCAGGCTGCGCAGGGCAACCACCAACACCAGCAACCCGCCAGAGAGCGCGTTGGAGACGTGACTGGAAACCCCGATGATTTGCAGACCTGTTTGAAAGTAGCCGACCAGCAATGCTGCCAATGCTGTGCCAAGAATGGTGCCAGAGCCGCCGTAGATGCTGGTCCCACCCAGAACCACTGCGGTGATGGCGGGCATCAGCGCCGCAGAGCCAAAATCTGAACGGGCTGAGCCGAAGTAGCTTGCCAGTACCAGCCCCGAAAGCGCTGCCATGATACCGGTAAGGGCATAGGCAATGGTGAGCGTGCGGAACTGAGGCACCCCTGCATACCGTGCTGCCCGGTCGTTCTGGCCGATCAGATAGATGTAGCGACCAAAGCGGGTGCGATGCAGGATGACCATGAAGATCCCGGTCGCCACAAAGAAGATGACAAGCGGAAATGGCAGGCCGAGGACCTCCAGGTTCGCCAATTCCACAAAGCTTGCATCAAAGCCGCTGATGCCCTCATAGCCGGAGGCCCCACCAAGACCGGAAAGAACCAGTGCTGCCCCGCTGAACAAGAAGCTTGATCCAAGCGTAATCACAAGCGGGTTGACCTTGGCCACATGAATGGCCACCGAGTTAAGAACACCGGTTGCACAGCCAACACAAAGGGCACCAAAGCAGGCGATCCAAATGTTGACGCCGTTCACCCAAAGCAGCCCAAGAGTGATCGCTGCAAGCCCCATTACAGCCCCGATGGAAAGGTCAATGCCGCCGGTGATGATCACCAGAGTAAGGGCAAGAGCCACAATGCCGATATGAACGAAGTCGCTCGTTGAAAACAGCAATGTTGAAGGGCGCAGGAAAGCCGGATTGATGGCGCCAAACACCAGAATTTCGCCAATCAGGAGGATAGCCAGCACTGTCTCCCAGCGCTTCAAGAAGTGGAGCCTGTTCATTTGCGCACCTCACCGAGTTCCTTGATGGTTGGAGTTTCGACGGACTTGTCGTTCTGGGCGTCTGTCTCAATGAACTTGCGGTACTTCTGATAACGCAGAGCGGACCCCATGGCTTCGCGGATCTTTCCGTCGGCGATCAGGACCACCAGAAGGATGCCGCCCGCGATCATGTCGTTCCAGAAAGCGTCAAGGCGCAGCATGACCAGAACACTGTCGATGGAGGTCATGAAGTAGGCCCCAAGACCAGCGCCGATGACCGTTCCGGTGCCGCCAAGCAGGCTCACGCCACCCAGGACACTTGAGGCAATTGCGCGCATTTCCATGCCGTTGCCAGCGGTGTTTGGAATAAAGCCGATCTGGGCTGCGAAGATGATGCCGGCAAGAGCTGCAAGAACGCCGTTGATCGCATAAGCAGTGAGCTGAACCTGCCTTACCTTGATACCCAGCAGGCGGGCCCCTTCCCGATTGTCACCAACGGCGAAAAGCGAACGACCAAAGGCGGTGTACCGAAGCCAGCAGTGGGTGCCGACAAGCAGGAACAGAACAATCCATGCAAAGGCTGAGAGCCCCAGAAAGCCTGCATGAGACAGGCCTTTGAAACCCTCCGGCAAGCCTTCGATCCAGCTACCGCTTGTAACCAGATGCACAAGACCGCGATAGAGACCGAGTGTGCCAAGGGTAGCCACGATGGCAGGCACCCGCAAAATGGCAACCATGAAGCCATTGAAGAGACCGCAAAGCAGACCAACGAACAATGCGATGGCAATGCTGGGGCCGATACCGAATTGCCCGTTCATCAGTATTCCCGCCACAGCGGCGGACAGACCCATGATCGAGCCAATGGAGACATCCAACCCGCGGGTTGCCATGACCAGTGTGGCGCCGATGGCAATCACCAGCAGGATCAGGCTGTTGTTGTAGATGGACAGTACCGTCTCGAAGGAGAGATACGATGTATCCACCACCCCCAGCACGACGAATAGCAGCAGGATGATGACCGCAACAGAAGCTTCGCGGTTGGTTTGCAAGAACCGTATCAACATTGTTTGGCCCCCTGTTCTGCGGTAACGCCGAAGGACAGCTGTGCGATGGTATCGACGCTGATTTCCGCTCCCCTGAGCTCACCACCTGGATGGCCGTGATCCATCACCAGAACTCGATTGCTCAAGCGCTGGACTTCTTCATGGTCCGAGGAGATCAAAAGGATGGCGACACCACGCGCGGCAAGGTCATCGATCAACCTGTAGATATCAGCGCGAACGGCCACGTCTACGCCGCGGGTGGGCTCATCAAGGATCAAAACCTTGGGGTTGGCCGCAAGGCATTTGGCCAGAAGGATCTTCTGTTGATTGCCACCGGAAAGAGTGCGCACAGCCTGGGAGGAAGATGCGCAGACAATTCCGAGCGACTTCACATAGTCTTGGAAGCGCTGCTCTTCCGCGCCCAGACGAAGCCATGCGGGCTCGCGGTACAAGACCAGCGAGGATGAGTTCCAGCACAGCGATGCATCGACAAACAGGCCACTGGATTGACGGTCCTCCGGAAGATAGACCACGCCATGGTCAAGGCTCTTGATCGGCGAGGTTTCTGTCAGATCCAAACCGTCAACTGTGATGCGGCCTCGGGCAGCTTTTCGGATGCCATAAAGCGTTTCGGCAAGCTCGGTGCGGCCGGAGCCAACAACGCCCGCCAACCCCAAGACTTCACCCGCATGCAAGCTGAAAGATATATGGGCGAAGCCTTCGCCGCACAGATTTTGAACCCTGAGCACTTCCATGCCTTCGGTGAACTCTGGCCGAGCTTCATCAATCTCGAAGGCAGACTTGCCTTCAATCTGAGTCATGGCTCGCACGATTTCGGCATCAGAGAAGCTCTTGGGTGGGCCTGCGAGCACGACCTTGCCGTCACGCAGGATGCTAACCGTCTCGGCGATCTCCCGAATTTCGCCAAGCTTGTGGCTAATGAAAAAGATGCCGACGCCCTGGGCAGAGAGTGCCCGCATGCGGGTAAACAGCTTGGCCACTTCCCGCGGTGTCAAAGCCGATGTGGGTTCATCCAGTATAAGGATCCTGGCATTGCGAATGAGGCCGCGCAGGATCTCCACCATCTGTTGATCAGCCACTTCAAGCTGGCCAGCTGGTGTGTGCAATTCTAGGGATGATCCGACCTCTTTGATCAGGTCGATCAGCCGGGACTTCAACTCCGCCCGATTGCCGGGCATGTGCATCAGCACATTTTCTTCTACCGTAAGGTTTGGGAACAGCATGGGTTCCTGAGGAACCAGATGAATGCCCAATTGCCGTGAAAGAACTGGTGTTAGATTGTTGGCCTTTACGCCGCCCACATAAAGATCACCGCGATCAACCGGATGCAATCCGGCGATGATTTTCATCAACGTGGACTTGCCAGCGCCATTTCCTCCCAAAAGTGCATGGATTTGACCTGACTCAAGCGTGAGATCCACGCCTTTCAGAACCGACACGCTTCCGAAGAATTTCCAGATGGCATCGGCTTTGATGAGTGTTTCGCGTAGAGTAGACGGTATTTGTTCCGTCATGTCGAACGCACTCCCTGGTTTTGAGCAGTTTCCCGCTATTCTCCCCTATCGCGGAGAGGCTCCCCTCTCCGCGTGTTGTGTCGTTGGGCCAACGGCCGGGCTCCTCAGAGCGGCAAAAGGCAACGGTCACCCGTCTCCCAACCTTTCGCGTTCTGCTGGAGCACTCCTCGATTACTCAGCGGCTTGTGCTTGAGCGGCCTTTTCAGCCTCATAGAGTTCGATGGCTTTCTCTGGCTTCTCGCCATCGTGAACAACAGCGCGTACCGCCTTGATCATCCCAACCGGGCTGTCGGACTGGAAGATATTTCGGCCCATATCAACGCCATGCGCGCCCTGATCGATCGCCTTGTAAGCCATGTAGAGCGCATCCATTTCCGGCAGCTTCTTGCCGCCCGCAATCACGATCGGCACGGGACACCCTGCGACGACTTTCTCGAAACCCTCTTCGACAAAGTATGTCTTGATGATGTGCGAGCCGAGTTCGGCACAGATGCGTGTTGCGAGGCCGAAATAGCGAGCGTCGCGTGCCATGTCCTTGCCAATCCCGGTTACGGCCATTGTTGGAACGCCGTACCGATTGCCGGTGTCAATCAGCTTCACAAGGTTTGCCAGAGACTGGTGTTCGTACTCCGCACCGACATACACATTGGTGGTGATGGCAGAAGCATTCAGACGCACAGCGTCTTCAATATCGACCGCAACCAGCTCGTTTGAAAGTTCTGTGAGAACGCTCATGCCGCCAGAGCAGCGCAGAACCACCGGCTTACGGCTATCTGCAGGCATGGTGGCGCGCAGACCACCGCGGGTGCACATCAAAACATCGGTGTAAGGAACCAGCGGGCGAATGGTGAGATCCAGACGCTCCAACCCTGTTGCCGGACCCTGAAAGTATCCGTGGTCAAACGCCAGCATGACCGTGTTGCCACTCTTTTCCTGAAAAATGCGCGCCATACGGTCCTGCATCCCCCAGTCCAGCGCGTTGGAACCTCGGATAGGAAACGGCTTCACTTCAACCGGAATGTCCTCACAAAAGTTCTTGCCTTCTTTTACATCGTCCATGTCAGCCATAACGCTCTCCGCTCATTGTTGTTAGGCCGCATTCACTCCTCACCGAGAAGCGTCGTTCATGTGAACAGCGACTCATCAATTGCTCACCTGAGTATTGCCGCTGAGAGGCATAGGTCAACCCGATTCACGTTACAAAAATGCGCGCACCGAAACATATGATCACTATCCACTATGGTGAAATTTCACTCAAACCCTTCCAAAAGCGAGGGAAATTCATTTAAAATTTTTAAAATTACGGGATAATCCGGATATATGAAAAACTCATTCCGCAATGAAGGCTTGATCATTTATCTTTGAAGTGATCATATGCACAGCAACAGGGCAGTTGGAGAGACGCTGTGAACGAGATGACCGAAGACCAGACATTTGAACCTCAGGAAGAGGAGCTCATGAGCCGCGTGGCGTGGTACTACTACCACGACGGCATGACGCAGAGCGAAATCGGCACGCGTCTAAACCTGTCACGTATCAAGGTGTCGCGCATGCTTGAGCGCGGCCGCCGTATGGGCTTAATCCATATTCATATTAATTCCAGCTATGGCGGGTGTTTTGAACTCGAAAATCGCCTTCAGCAGCTCTATGGGCTGACTGAAGTGCGCGTCATTCCTGCGAACTCCCAGGAAAACTCCGGAGACAGGCTCTCGGAAGCGGCCAGCCAATACTTCATGGGAAAGCTCAAGAAGTCAGACCTCTTGGCGGTCGGCTGGGGAGCCATGGTAATGGGCGCCTTGCAGAGACTGGCGCAGACGTTGTCGCATCGCGACATCTCACTTGTAAGCCTTACGGGCGGGGTTGCTGCTTACATTGAAGGTATTGCTTCTGGGCGCACTTCTCAAAACGTGCACCTGATCCCTGCCCCATTGCTGGTCTCAAACCCGGATCTGGCAGCAAGCTTGCGCAACGAGCGCCATGTCATGGACGTGATGAGCATGGCAAAAACGGCCAACTACGCTCTTGTTGGCGTCGGCTCAGTGGCCAATCAGGCGACCTTGATCACATCAGGCTATGCAACAGGCTCGCAGTTTGAGGCGTTTCGCCGCCAAGGCGCTGTCGGCGATATCATAGCTGTATTTTACGATGAGAACGGTCAGGTTCTCGACCTGCCGTTTCACAACACTCTTGTCGGGCTGGATTTGGAGGCTCTGCGCAACATTCCTCAGGTGGTTGCTGCAGCATGCGGTCAAGACAAGGTGGACGCCATTCGGGCTGCGGCCAAAGGCAAGCACTTCAATGTGCTGATCACAGATGAGCCGACGGCGCAGGCCATCATCAAGGGAGAAACATCATGAGTCAAAACCAGGGCTATGTCCTGGCTATTGACGCCGGAACGGGCAGCGGGAGAGCTGTCATTTTCGACGCCGAAGGCAGGCAGGTTGCCGTGGGGCAGGAAGAGTGGAGCCATTTGAGCGATCCGCAATTTCCGGGCTCCATGGCTTTCGACTGCGAAGCCAATTGGGCTTTGCTGTGTCGCTGCATCAAGAAGGCTTTGGGAGAAGCCAAACTGAAGGCAAGCGACATCCGGGCCGTAAGCGCCACCAGCATGCGCGAGGGTATCGTTCTTTATAGTAAGGATGGTTCTGAACTTTGGGCCTGCGCTAACGTGGACTCAAGGGCCGCCGAAGAAGTGCGCGCTTTGCAGGCCAATACTCCGGATCTAGAGAAGGACGCCTACCGGATTTCAGGCCAGACATTTGCTCTGGGCGCGATACCGCGTTTGAAGTGGATCGAAAAACACTTGCCGCAGGTCTATGAGCAGACAGACAAGATGTCCATGCTCTCGGACTGGATGCTGGCACGCCTTTCCGGTGTCATTGCCTCCGATCCATCCAACGCTGGAACAACCGGCATCTTTTCTCTAGAAACCCGTGACTGGTGTCCCGATATCGCAGCCCGCGCTGGTATCAAAAACACGATCTTCCCGCCTGTTGTCGAGACAGGCACGCCAATAGGTGACGTCACCGCCAAGGCCTCAGAGGAAACCGGCCTCGCAACGGGGACCCCTGTCATTATGGGCGGCGGTGATGTGCAATTTGGTGCGCTGGGCCTTGGAGTTTCCCGCCCCGGTCAGGCAGCTGTTCTTGGTGGCACCTTCTGGCAGGAAGTGGTGAACATGGGCAGCGCCAAGACAGATCCGGAAATGCGTATTCGTGTCAATCCACATGTGGTGCCCGGCGTAAGTCAGGCAGAAGGTATTGCCTTCATGGTGGGCATGACCACGCGCTGGTTCCGGGACGCCTTCTGCCAAGAAGAACAGCGTGTTGCACAGGAACGGGGTCTGGACGTCTATGAACTACTTGAGGCCATGTCCAGCGCTGTTCCAGTTGGGGCTGGTGGCATCCTTCCCGTCTTTACGGACGTGATGAACTATGGCTCATGGTATCACGCAGCCCCGTCTCTATTGAACCTTTCACTGGATGCCAACACCTGCGGCAAGGCAGAGATTTTCCGCGCGCTACAAGAAAACGCTGCGATCGTTGCAAATGAAAACCTTCGTCTGGCAGCAAACATGGCTGATGTCGAACTTGACGAGATCGTGTTTGCAGGGGGGGCATCCAAGGGCAAGCTTTGGTGCCAGATCCTGTCCGACGCAACCGGCATGCCTGTTAAGGTGCCGGAAGTGACTGAAGCGACTGCATTTGCGGCAGGGCTAGCGGCTTGGGTTGGCATTGGTGTCTATGGTTCGCTGATGGAAGCGGCAGACAAGACCGTGCGGTGGAAGCGCCGCTACACCCCTGACCTGGCTAATCACGCGCTTTACGGCGAGATCACCGAGAAATGGCGCACCGCCTACGCAGCGCAGCGTGCGCTGGTTGATCAAAACATCACCCGGTCCATGTGGAAGGCCCCTGGGCTTTAAGAACGAGGAGGAAGGCGTGGCAATCCTCGGTTTGCGCAGGCGCCTCAAGTAATCATGTTTAAAACAAGCGAAAGCGATCATTCCTATCGGTTTGAAGATCATGGCCCAAAGTACCTGCAACGCGGACCTCGATCTGACATTGGCGTTGTGACCTTGCAGCCCGGCCAGCATTTTCCAGCCCACAAGCACTGCCGCATCGAAGAGAACTTTCTGACCATTGCCGGTGAAGTACACATGTATGTGGACGGCACTCTTCATGTGCTCGGCGTTGGCGATTTTCTCCGCTGTGAGCCCGGGGAAGCCCACTACGTGGAGAACAAAGGCGACGTGCCGTGGAAGGCGGTGTTTATCAAGGCACCTTTCGATCCCAAAGATGGTGTTCCGGTGGATTGGAAGCCAGGGGACGCTGCCTAGTTTGCAGCCCCACCAACAATCAAGGCCGCCGTCATGGCGGTCTTTTTGTTTTCTTGTCCGCGGCTGCTCTTCAAACAACCAAGTGCTCAAATGACGCCCGCACCCCAAAGCCGTTCGCATTTCATGAACAGTCATTCAACCAGACCTGTTGGTGCCCTGCCCACCCAAAAAAGCTAGACTTGTTCCAGAGTGAAATTCCGAGCTGGAGGGTGTCATGGGCAAGCTTGTCGAAGGGAAATGGGTCACCGGCGAAGTTGGCGCGGCGAAGGAAGACGGCGCGTTCAAGCGAGCAGATGCCGTCTGCCGTGACTGGATCAAGGCCGATGGCTCCACCAAGTTCGCACCGGAAGTTGGCCGTTATCACCTCTACGTGGCGGACGCCTGTCCGTGGGCCCACAGGACACGTATTTTTTGCAAGCTGAAAGGCCTGGAAGACGCCATTTCGCTCTCTGTTGTGGACCCCTACATGGGCGAAAACGGCTGGTGGTTTTCAGGGAAAAATGGGACCGATCCAGACCCGATTAACGGCTTTACCTATCTGCATGAAGTCTACATAAAAGGAGACTCCGACTACACAGGTCGCGTAACGGTTCCAGTGCTTTGGGACAAGAGGCTCAACGTTGTTGTGAGCAATGAGTCTTCAGAGATCATTCGCATGTTGAACTCGGAATTTGTAGGCGTTGCCGGTAACGACATCGACTTTTATCCAGAACACCTTCGCGAGAAGATTGATGAGCTCAATGCCTGGATCTACCCGACCATCAACAACGGCGTCTATCGCTCAGGTTTTGCACGCTCTCAAGAGGCTTATGAGACAGCTGTTTCAGAGGTTTTTCAATCCCTCGACAGGCTGGAAGAAATTCTCTCATCTCAACGCTATCTGGCGGGTGATACCATAACAGAGGCGGATTGGCGTTTGTTCGCGACCTTACTGCGGTTTGATGCCGTGTATGTTTGCCTATTCAAGACCAACTTGCGCCGCATCAGCGACTACCCAGTCATCTCTGCCTACCTCCGCGAGTTGTATCAATGGGAAGGCATAACTGAAACGATCCACATGGAGAATATCAAGGCGCACTACTTCAAGTCACTGAGGACGATCAACCCATTCGGTATTGTTGCCAAAGGACCTGATGGCATTGATTTTACAGCGCCTCACGACCGTAGCCACATGCCTTCACAGGTGGCACGGTTCTGAGCATCGGTTTGTGGAAGCGGAACAGGGGCGATGCTGAGGCACGCCCTGGTTCACTTGATCTCGTCGTTTGAACGCATTTCAATTTGGCGCATTGGCATGGCATCAATGATTGCGAACAGATCAGGCGCTTCGATTACACCCTCGCGCCTGTGCTTTACGCCTCCGTCTTTGCCAATCAATACGACCTGCTTTTCTTGGCTTTCCACACTCACCAGGGATCTCAACTTCGCCGCATCCATCTCAGGCGCAGGCTTTCCGATGACACGGGCCCTGTCCTTGGCGACTTCAAAAAACAGAAGATTCCGCTCCTTCATCTCTGCCTGGTTTTCATCATAGATCTTGCGTTGTGTGCGCAGCAAAGCCGCGTCCTTACTATCGTCAAAAACCAATAGCAGGCGGTTTTTCCATTGAAACTCTGAGAGGTCGGCATAAACGGCACTGCTTGTTGCAAATACCGCTAACGCACTCAGTCCGATCATCCATGAGGCAGTCCGTTTGGAAGGCATATAAGCTCCTTGGTTTGATCTGCATTACGGAGACCGGCGGATTGGGGTTCATTTTGCAGCAAAATCCGCTGCCTAATCTTTCAAGTTTCAAATATGTTCCATATTTGTTCCAATCTCCTTTTGGTTGTGCTAGATACAAGCCTCTTGCACTAAGGAGAGCGCGAAATGGTTGTGGTCAGGCACCTGGAAAAAACAGACCTGGATGAGCTTTTTGCTGTTTCGGTAACGGAAGAGCAGCTTAAATTTGTTGGCACCACTCAGGAGATCGTGGAAGCAGCGCCGGACACAAGCCACCTGCACGTGATTGTCGACGGGGACAAGATCGTCGGTATGTTCAACCTCGACACCGCCTACCCCAATACCTACGACTTCGCGAAGACGGGTGAGCTGGGCTTCAGAGCATTCTTGATCGGCCATGAGTACCAAGGGCGCGGACTGGCGAAAAAAGCCATGGAAGCCCTTCGAAAGCACCTGGAGGCCCACTACGCCAAGCACGGATCCATCGTCTTGACGGTGAACTGCAAAAACCCAGTAGCCTATAGACTATACCTAGCCACCGGTTTCGAGGATACGGGCGAGCTCTATCATGGAGGTGCGGCGGGACCGCAACATATCCTTCGCATGGTCTATGCAAAAAACAGCGACTGAAACAAAAACGCCGACCTCATTTCGAGGTCGGCGTCATGAATGCCTATCATTTGTTCCGATCAGCTTTCGCGCAGTGCGTGGGCAATCTGATCACGAAGCGGCTTCAGCAGATAAGATAGAACCGTGCGAGAGCTGGTCCTGATGAAACCTTCAACCGGCATTCCGGGCACCAGAATTTGACCCTCGAGCCGCTCGAGTTCGTCCTCACTGATCTCCAGCCGCACCTTGTAATACTGCTCGCCGGTTTTCTCATCCTGTGTCAGGTCTGGAGCAACGTGCTTGACCGTGGCAAACAGCTCCGGCGTTACGCGCTGATCCAGCGCAGCAAGGCGCACCCGCGCCTCCTGCCCGATTGTGACCTGATCCACATCAGTCGGACGCACCCGTGTTTCAACAACAAGGTCTACCGTGTCGGGAACGATCAGCATCAACAAAGCACCTGCCCCAACAACACCGCCCTCGGTATTGACTTCCAACTGGTGAACCAGTCCTGATGTTGGAGAGATGATCTCGATGCGGTTCAGCCGGTCTTCAGCTGCGGTTTTCTGTTCTTCCAACTGGGCAATTTGGGAACGGGTATCCTGCAGTTCGGACAGAACATTTTCAAGAAAGCTTTCATCCAACTGAAGGATTTGAATGCGGCGCTCGCTGATCCCTTCTTTGGTTTGGGCAATCTGGGAAATCAAAGCCCCTCGATCACCAACCAACTCAGCTCTGTCACGCTTGATCGCGGTCACCTGAGAGGCATTGACCAAACGCTTTTCCATGAGCGTTTCAAAGTCTGCGAGCTGGTCTGAGATCAGCGCAATGCTTTCAGCCTTTGCATCTCGCTGCACTTCAAGCCCCTTGATCTGCTCTTCAAGCTGAGAGATCTGCTCTACCAACTGGCGCTTCCGCCCTTCCAAAGCCCGTGCGCGGGCCTCAAACAAGGCTCTTTCACCATTGACCGCCGTCGCTGCGTTTGGGCTCGTGAGTTCCCGCGCTGTCAGGTGGAGTGGGAACTTGACTTCATCCAGCTGCTGCCACTCGGCATTCAGGCGCGCTTCACGTGCATAGAGTTGGTCCAGTTGCTTGGAGGAAATCTCCAAGTTCGCCCGCACGACCGTGTCATCGAGGCGCACCAACAAGTCACCCGCCTCAACACGGTCGCCCTCTTCCACATAGATTTTGCCAACAATGCCGCCTTCCTGATGCTGAACCTTTCTCGGTTGCCCTTCGACGACCACAGAGCCAGAGGCAATCACGGCACCGCTGATTTCTGCAACGGCTGACCAACCGCCAAGCCCACCAACAAGTACCCCGACCATGGCGAGGCCAAGCCAAGTATGCTTGCGCCGGGAGGCACGTGCTTTTTCAAGAGCCCTATTTTCTGTCATGAGCAACGGCCCCCACTGGTGCTGGCTTTCCTACGCTCGCACCAACCTTTTGTAGTACTTCATCTTTCGGTCCAAACGCCACTTGCTGACCTTCTTTGATCACCAAGAGGTAGTCCACCGTCGCAATTGCACTCGGTCGATGCGCGACCACGATCACGATACTGCCCTTTTCACGAAGCGCCTTGATGGCTTCCATAAGCGCGGCTTCACCCTCTGAATCGAGGTTCGAATTGGGCTCATCCAAAACAACCAGAAAGGGCTCTCCATAGAGTGCCCGAGCCAAACCGATGCGCTGTCTTTGCCCCGCAGAAAGACGGGCTCCCCCATCCCCCACTTGAGTGTCGTAGCCATCCGGCAGGCTTGTGATGAGATCATGAACATTGGCCATTCGAGCGGCACGCAGAACATCCTCATCCTGACGCTGAGCGCTAAAACGCGCGATGTTGTCGGCAATGCTTCCATCAAACAACTCGACATCTTGAGGCAGATAGCCGATCGCCGCGCCAAGCCGCTCCTCACTCCACTGATTGGGCTCAGCCCCATCAAACCGAACGGACCCGCGCAAGATAGGCCAAACGCCGATAAGCGCCCGTATCATGCTTGTCTTTCCGCTGCCAGACGGGCCGATCACGCCCAAGCCATCCCCTGCGCGCAGCTGGAACGTTGCCCCCTTGAAGGTGAGCACCTTCTCGCCGGGCGCTGCGGTGGCAAGATTTTCGACGGCAAGATTGTCCTTGGGGAGTGGCAGTTCGGTCTGCGGCTCCTCCTCGTCCATGGCCTGCAAAGCTTGTTCGAGCCGGGTACGACTTTGACGAGAGGCCAGAAACCCGCGCCAATGAGCAACTGCCTGTTCAACAGGTGCAAGCGCACGCGATGTAATGATCGAGGCTGCAATCATTACACCGGGAGAAACTTCTTGCTTGATGGCCAGCCAAGCCCCTACGCCAAGCACAGCAGATTGAAGGATGAAACGCAGGGCTTTGATGACTGTTGCAAAGAATGACTGCCGGTCCGCCGCCTTCGACTGGACGTCATAGTAGTCTTCATTGGAGCGCTGCCACTGTTCCACCAGAGTTTGGTTCATGCCCATGGCCCGGATCACCTCCGCATTCCTGCGGGTGCCGTTTACAAAGCCGCTGCGCTGGCCGTTCATCATACTCAGGGCGCGGCTAGGCTCACGTGAGAGAAGCTCATTCGCAATAACCAAAGCTAAAATCACCACAGCGCCAGCAAGGGCAAGAACGCCAAGCCAGAAGTGAAGCGCGAACACGATGGCCAGATAAACTGGCATCCACGGCACATCGAAGATTGCCGATGGACCCTGACCGCCCCAGAACTGGCGCATGGTTTCAAGATCCCGGACCGGATCCACGTTCTTGCCTTGCGCACCGAGCCGCAGAGGAAGCTTCAAGCTGGCAGCATAAGAGGCTGCGGAAAGCTGCGCATCGATCTCCTGAGACACGCGGTTCAAGCTTCGCGCCCTGATGCCCTCCAGCAGAGCAAAGAAGACATAGAGCACACCTGCGAACACCGCGATGACAATGAGTGTGGGGACGCTGGCACTGGACAGCACCCGGTCATAGATCTGCAACATGAAGATCGGGCCTGTCAGCATCAACAGGTTGATGACCAGACTGATAGCCCCGATTGACAGGTATGCAGAGCGGCAGGACTTGAAAGCCTCTGTTATGGGAGAGCGCTTTGACCTACGGGAAACTGATTGAAGCATCAAACAACTCAAATCGATAAAAGATGGGGCAAACAATAGCCAGAAGATGCCTATAACGCCATGATATTCCTACTACACATCTGTATAAGTCATGGCTTGTACCCGCTGCCCACAGACTACTGCAAGCTGCTGGAGTTCATTGGTTAAAATTAGAGTGTTCGAGCCAGTATCCAAAACACTCGGCAATGCTGCACATCAGAACTACCCTAGGACAGATGGCCGGTTATTGTTGCCCGCCAGTTCTGTCACTCGGAGCTAGAAAGTTGCATGGCGTTTTTGCGCTTCAGTGGATGTTCGATCCGTGATGTGGGTCTCAAACTCTTCTTGCCATGCACTTCGGTTACCCGAACCTCAGGCATCCATGCTGGCTTTAGGTGCGCCCCGCAAAAACCGCAGAGGATCGCCTGCCGGATTAAACACTAAACCCTTCCCTGAATTCTACTCAGAGAAACCGTGTAGGAGGCCCTGTCTTCGGCAAACGACTTCTGCCTCACAATTGCAACTCACTCGCATTTTCAAATAGAAATAAAATAAACCATCCAAACAGAAAATATTCGTAAGTAATAACCGAAACGGCTATCAACAGAGGCCAAACAAATCAGTAGTTTTTATATTTTACAAATCAAAAAATCCAATAATTTCAATATAGTAGTGTCTATTACTTATATTGCCAAGATCATATATCTCATCGCAATATCCAGAAGGAGCTAACACTAGGCACGGAGTGAACCAAGAGCCTATCCATGAACCGCATTGCAGCATGTTGGTCTGGGTCTCTTGGTAAAGCCTGTTAGTGAGGGAGTTTTGGGGTTTTCTGGATTTGGAGCAGGCCCCATCAAAAAAAGGCGAGATCATCATGTTCAAATCCACTACAAGCAAACTGGCATTGGGGGTCGTTGCACTGGTCGTAGTCGCGGGCTATCCAGCTTACCGCTACATCTTCGGGGCAACTGTTGTAGACGTTAACTCTACGGAACAAGCGCAAAAGATTGAAGACTACGCAAATCCAGCGGCATTTACGACACCACTTCAACTCGCAAAGATGATGAAGGAAGACGACAAGCTGATCGTCATTGGCGCGTTGAACCCTGCAAAGGGCGATACCCCGATCAGTGGTTCCTTTACATTCTGGCGGGGCGATTACTCTGCGCAAAAGAGCGCCTATGACTATGGCGGAATGCGCAATACAGCAGAAGAAATGGAAGACCTGCTGAGCCGAATTGGCGCCTCTCCAGACAGCCCGATTGTAGTATATGCAGCCAACAAGCATCATGACGCCGCCCGCCTCTACTGGCAGCTCGGCCTGCTTGGCCATGAAAACGTAAAGTACCTTGACGGCGGCCTGAACGCATGGCTTGGCGCAGAGCTTCCTGTCGGCAATGCAAATCCAACAGTTGAGGCGACCGACTACGTGGCCCCAAACAAGAATGAAACCAAGCTTGCCACAATCGAAATGGTACGGAATGCGATTACAGATGATGACTGGGTCATCATCGATACCCGCGGCACCGACGAATTTGATGGCACAAGCGTCAAGTCCGGTGCTTATGGTCCGGGCGCCATTCCGGGCGCTGTCCACATCAACTGGACCAAAGCCGTCAACGAAGACAGTACCTTGAAGACTGCTGCCGAGTTGAAAGCTCTTTACGGTGATCTCATCAAGGGCAAGAAGGTCATTTCCTACTGTCAGTCTGGTGTTCGGTCTGCCCACACGACAATGGTTCTGGAAGAAGTACTGGGAGCAACAGACGTCTACAACTACGACGGATCCTGGATTGAATGGAGCCACGCTTTTTATGAGGAAGGCCGCGAAGGCATAGAAATCATGAATGGCGGGAAGAGCTGATCCCAAGAACAGGGGCATCTCTAACGAAGAGATGCCCTTTCCTCCTCATTCAAGGGAACGGTAGAAATGAAACACGTCAACTTCAGTCAGCCTCTTTATGACACGGCTCAAGAGATCGTGGACGGCTGCATGGGTGATGCAGCTCCCGCCTGCCAGAGCGCATGCCCTATGCACACTGACGTGAAACAGTATGTGAAACTGGCCGCCGAGGGCGAATACCAGCAAGCTGTCGACGTCATCAGACAAAAGATTTTCATGCCGCAGGTGCTTGGCCGCATTTGCGCGCATCCTTGCGAGGCTGCGTGCCGTCGCAATGAAGAGTTCTCGCAGCCGATCAGCGTTGCCGCGATCAAGCGATTTGTTGCTGAAAAAGCGGACAAGAAAGAGAACTGGAACCTTGCTCAAGCTCCAGCAACGGGCAAAAAGGTTGCTGTTGTAGGTGCCGGACCGGCGGGCGCACAGGCCGCTGTTGAGCTGCGCCGTCAAGGCCATGCCGTGACCATCTTCGAAAAACTCAAGGTGTTTGGCGGTATGATGCGCGTGGGCATTCCTGAGTACCGCCTGCCGCGTGATGTGATCGACTTCGAATATGGCTATCTGGACATGATGGGCGTTGAGGTGAAGTTTGGCGTTGAGGTTGGCAAAGACATCACCTTCGATGAACTGCGCAGCGACCATGACGCGGTCATTCTGGCTCATGGTGCCCATGTGGGCTCCATCATCCCGATCAAAGGTCACGAGGCCGAGGGCGTCTATTCGGCCGTTGAGTACCTCAAGGAAATCTCCGAGACACGGGCGTTCCCGCGCGCAGGCAAGCGGATCCTCGTCATTGGCGGTGGCGACGTTGCCATGGACTGCGCCCGCTCCTCTTGGCGCATTGGTGCCGATGAGGTTCATCAGTGTTCTTTGGAGGAAATGGAGGCCCTGCCCGCCAGTCAGGTTGAAATTGACGAGGCAATGGAAGAACGCGTTGCTTTCAACGCTGGTTGGGGGCCGAAGGAAATCCTTGTTGAAGATGGCAAGGTGGTCGGCGTGGTTCTTCAAAAGGTGTTGAGCATCTTTGATGGAGACGGAAATTTCTCACCGGCTTACAGCGATGAAACCCGAGAGGTAGCTGTAGATACAGTGATCTTCGCAACCGGACAGGTTGTCGCCGATATTACTGACGGTGCGCTGGAACAAGGACGCGGTGGCCGCTATGTGGTGAACAAGGATACCCTTGCCACATCCCTGCCAGATGTTTTCGTTGCCGGCGATGCCTCTGGCGGTGCCATTGTGGTTGAAGCCATGGCACTTGGCCGCAAAGCTGCCCTCAGCATCGAACGCTTGTTTACTGAACGCGCTTTGGAGGCGGATCGGAACCTTGAAGAGGAAGGCGCCTACAAGACCCGCCTTGATGTTCCTCTGCCGGAAGGTACCGTTGACACGCCGCGCATTCACCACAACACCCGTCCGGCCGAAGAACGCAAGCGGGACTTCATTCAGGTAGATTTGGGGCTCACCGAAGAGCAGGTCACGAGCGAAGGGGATCGCTGCCTCCAGTGTGAATGCAAGCTCTGCATGAATGAGTGCGTGATGATGAACGATTTTGGCGATTGCCCAAAATCTCTGTTCAGCGACTTCATCGAGAAAAAAGAGATGGAGCCGTTGCTGGCATACTCATGCAACGCATGCGATCAGTGTACGATTGTTTGCCCAAAGGACTTCCCGATGAAGAGCATCTTCATGGGAGCCCGCGCAGACTTCGTGAAAGCCAACAATGGCCACTCGCCAATTCCGGGCCACAAGGCCATCGAGATGCACCAGAAACTTGGTTTTTCTCGGATCTTCACAATGGCAAAGAAAGCAGTGGGGCGGTAACGATGACAAACAAGATTTTCATGCCGGGCTGCAGCCTGCCCTCTTACAATCCAGAGGCCGTCTCCAAAACAGCCGCCTATCTGAAGTCCGTCTACCCAGACATGGGTGCCGTGCAAAAGTGCTGCGGCAAGCCAACGGCGGCAATTGGTCAAACAGAGAAGTTCAAGGAACGCTTCGCTGACCTGCAGAAGGATTTCGACAAGGTCGAAGCAGAAGAAGTGATTGTGGCCTGCCAGAGCTGCTTTGGCATGATCACGAAGAACGCCAGCGGCCAAAAGCCGGTGTCTCTCTGGGCGCTGCTGCCGCAGATCGGCCTGCCGCCTGAGCTGGTAGGAAAAGCAAAGAATAGTGACGTGACTTTCACCATTCACGATTCCTGCTCCACCCGTTTTGAAACCGAGCTTCAGGAAGGTATTCGCTGGGTCCTCAAGGAACTTGGCTACAAGGTCGTGGAACCCAAACACACGCGCGAGAATGCCCGTTGCTGCGGCTTTGGCGGCATGGTTGTTCCGGCGAATCCCGATCTTGCAGATCGCGTCATTAAACGCCGTGTAGAAGAGTTTGAAACCGACTACGTGGTGGTTTACTGCGCGGCCTGCCGTGCCTCCATGATGGGCATTGGGACGAAGTCCTGGCACATTCTGGACCTTCTGTGGGGGCCTGTGGTGATGCAAGGCGACGAGCCGCCTGCCAACGTACTGGCCAGCCCCGTCAAATCCTGGATGAACCGATATCGCAGCAAGGTTGGCCTCAACCGCTGCATGGCTTGCTAAGCCAAGTGATAACCTGAGCGCCCGTGGGGAGGAAATGGGCGCTCTGGTTGCTTGAACCAACGCCTTTGGGCCAACTCTACTAATAAATTGGAAAGATAGGCCAATGAAATATGTCTATATCGTCATTGCCGCAATTGTTGTCGCCGCGCTGATCTACGCTGCCAAGCAGACGGGAATGCTGGCACTTCTCACTGATGTACAAGGACTACAGGCCTGGATCTCCAGCTTTGGTGCCTGGAGCTACATCGTCTTTTTCCTGGCCTTTATCGCAGCCTGCGTGTTCATGCTGCCGGGAAGCGCCTTCACAATTGTCGCGGGTATCGCATTCGGGCCCATCATTGGAGCCATCATCTCGCTTCTGGCTGCAACCGCCGGCGCAACCGCCGCGTTCATCGTTTCACGCTTTCTGGCGCGTGGTCTCATCCTTGACAAGTTCGGCTCCAACCCGATTTTCAAGAAAATTGACGACGGCGTGAAAGAAAATGGCATGAGCTTCCTCATCCTGACCCGTCTTGTACCGGTGTTTCCTTTCAGCTTGCAGAACTATGCCTACGGCCTCACAGGTATCAGTTTTTGGACCTATGTGCTTGTATCGCTGGTGACCATGGCCCCTGGCGCCTTCATCTTCGCCTACATGGCAGGTGACATTGCCACCAACGGCGTCTCTGTGATGTTGCTGGTGAAGTTCGCAGTGGCTGGGCTCATTCTGTTCGGCGTGTCTCTCATTCCAAAATACATCGCCAAAAAACGTGGCATCGACCTTCAGGCACTCTCCAAGTAGGACCTGAACAAGCCAACACGAAACGCCGCTGCAGCCCATGCTTCAGCGGCTTTTTTTTGCCTGGAGCCCACGCACGACGGCGCAAGCCAAGCCATTCAACATAAGAGAAGAAATAATGGCGACCCCTGCAGGATTCGAACCTGCGACCATCGGCTTAGAAGGCCGGTGCTCTATCCAGCTGAGCTAAGGGGCCGTATCGCGCGCGAAGGCCTTGCCCACACGCGTCTTGCTGGTGTGGCGTTTCATAAGCCACTCACCAAAATATCTCAATGCCCAATTTCAATGAGTCCACGGCGCAGCGCGGTCATAGCGAAAATTGTCTGAGTAGGACGCGATACGTACCTTGCGCGGCTGCTTTTCAACCACACGATAAGGAATCTGATTGCGCTGTGCGAACTCAATCGCCTCTTCTTTGGTCTGAAACGTCAGGCGAACCTGCTGCTTCATGTCCGAGGAGGTTGTGTAGCCCATCAAAGGCTCAATGCTCTTAGCTGCGGATGGTTCGAAGTCGAGAACCCAGTTCTCGGTCTTTGCCTTTCCGGACTGCATTGCGGTTTTGGATGGCCGATAGATGCGCGCAACCATGTTCGAGCCCTGCCCTTCAATTCTTTTGGAAACGGGCCTCACGATGAGGCTTCAGGTCGTTTTTTCCGAAATTTCTGTTGCTTGTCAATGAGCCAATCCAACTAGCCACCGTATTTGCCCCGATTAGCCAGCGAATCTGTTCCCGCTGAACTGTTCTTGCATGCAGAAGAGATGCACTGGTTGCTCCTGTCGAGCCGATATCCGTGAATTGGGTGCGAGTGCTTTGTGACGACGGCATTTAGTTGTTGCCTGCCGCGTTTTTATCGAGCTATGCCACCGTCATAAAATTGTAACATTGCAGCTTAAGCGCCACTGATCACTCCCCTTTCGCCAGTATTGCGACAGTTAGAGGTCAGCGGCCCCTGGAAAGCTCGTAGTGGGACAAAATCTTCACTTAAAAGCACTGCCAGAAAGCCAGAATCTGCATGAGCAACACAACGCTTAAGCCCACACTGGATAAAGATCTTGAAAAGGTTTCCCGCCTTCAGGGCGCCAACACGTTCCTCACTGCCCGCTTTGCAGCACCAAGCCTGAGCTTTGTGTTCCTCCTGCTGGCCATGGGCATATCCAGCATTTACATGACCGGCGAGCTTGGCACCGGAATTGTCATTGCAGCAGCCGGTGTTGGGGCCTATCTGGCGCTGAATATTGGCGCAAATGATGTTGCCAACAACGTCGGCCCCGCCGTTGGTTCTCAAGCACTTTCCATCACCGGAGCCCTGATAATTGCCGCTATCTTTGAGAGCGCAGGAGCGCTGATTGCTGGTGGCGATGTGGTTGGCACCATTTCCAAGGGCATCATCGACCCTGCCACCGTATCGCAAAGCGATGTGTTTGTACGGGTGATGCTGAGCGCCCTCGTTTCTTCCGCACTCTGGGTCAACCTGGCCACCTGGATTGGCGCACCGGTCTCTACCACGCACGCGGTTGTTGGCGGTGTGATGGGCTCTGGCATGGCGGCATCAGGCTACAGCTCGGTCAACTGGGATACGATGGGCTCAATTGCCGCCAGCTGGGTAATCTCTCCAGTCCTCGGCGGCTTGATCGCAGCCGCATTCTTGTTCTTCATCAAGACTTTCATCATCTATCAGAGTGACAAGATTGCTGCTGCCCGGCGCTGGGTCCCTCTCCTCATTTCAATCATGGTGGGCGCTTTTTCAGCATACCTAGCCATGAAAGGCTTGAAGAAGGTTATTTCCATTGCGTTGTGGCAAGCGCTGCTTTTCGGCTTTGCAGCCAGCCTCCTCAGCTATCTTGTCGTCAAGCCGCTGATTGCGCGGCAGGCCGAAGGACTGGAGAACCGAAACCAATCGCTGCGCAAACTGTTTCGTATGCCGCTGATTTGTTCTGCCGCCCTTCTTTCTTTTGCCCACGGCGCAAACGATGTTGCGAATGCCATCGGCCCCCTGGCGGCCATTGTGCATACCATCAGCGCTGGAGAGGTTGCCGCCAAGGTTTCCATTCCGCTTTGGGTCATGGTCATCGGCGCCTGTGGCATCTCGTTCGGCCTGTTGCTTTTCGGCCCAAAACTCATCCGAATGGTGGGAGAACAGATCACCAAGCTCAATCCAATGCGCGCGTACTGTGTAGCACTCTCCGCAGCCATCACAGTCATTATCGCCTCTGGCTTTGGTCTACCTGTCAGCTCGACTCATATTGCTGTGGGCGCGGTGTTTGGCGTTGGCTTCTTTCGAGAATGGTACACCCGCTCCTCAAAGCGCCGCGTGGACTACATGCACTCAGAAACCGGCCGCAGCAGCTATACTCAGCTTACAGCCAAAACCAAGCGCCCAAAGCTGGTGCGGCGTTCGCATTTCACAACGATTGTGGCGGCCTGGGTGATCACAGTTCCGGCTTCAGCCGGTGTATCGGCCATGGTCTATGCCGCGCTTACCGGCCTCCTGATGCCGTGAGCGGTCACAAGCAAGCAATGCAATGAGAACGAAGCTCGCCTCAATGGCGGGCTTTTCTTTTGCTCTTCCAACAGTTTCTGCGAGAAGAAACGACAAAACCGCCATGAGCCGTCGTAACCGGCGCATTGCGTTGAGCATGAAAGATATTTTTGGAGAAATGGTCGGGGCAGCAAGATTCGAACTTGCGACCCTCTGGTCCCAAACCAGATGCGCTACCAGGCTGCGCTATGCCCCGACTACAGAGATTTCAAGAAATGGTCGGGGCAGCAAGATTCGAACTTGCGACCCTCTGGTCCCAAACCAGATGCGCTACCAGGCTGCGCTATGCCCCGACAGCAGAGATTTGAAGAAGTGGTCGGGGCAGCAAGATTCGAACTTGCGACCCTCTGGTCCCAAACCAGATGCGCTACCAGGCTGCGCTATGCCCCGTGGCTTCTTCAGTGCCCTGCACTGTTTCTTGAGGGGCCTTATATTCAGATGACAGGTTTATGGCAATACCAAAAATGCGATTTATCCAAAACGTCGGTGGATCAATCTTATTGGGATTGTAGATAACCGGATAACTCCTAAGCCTCTGAGAGATATCTGAAAAAAGAGGCAGGTCCAGCCTGCCCCAAGGTGTTTCCAGAGTTCCGCCAAACCAAAAAGAGATAAGGCGACACGTAAAACATGAGTTTTACAATCATATTTATAGCCAGCCGCAGCCTTTCCTGTCAACCGAACCTTAGAAAACTAAAAAGCCCGGCTTGGGGCCGGGCAATTCAATTGCTGAAATTCTGAATTATTGGCTCGCAGCAGCAGCTTGAGCTTGCGGTCGGTGAACGGACAACCAGTTATCCGCCCATTCGGCGGCGCGGCGACGCTCATTTTCAGAAGCAAGCGCGAAAGCGCGCTCGTGGGTCTTTACGATCCAGTCATCGGTGCTCGTTGTGACCTGCCTGCGGGCCAACGTCATCCACTGAAGACCGACAAGCTTGGCATTTCGCATGGAACCAGAGGTATAAATCAACTCACCAAACTTCGCCTGGGCCCCCACGTGCCCTTTGGCGGCTGCAAGCTTCAGCCAGCGCGCGGCCTGACGGGCATCATGCAATGATGTATCCGGCGACAAATAAAGGTTGCCAAGGTTGAACTGCGCGTCTGCATCACCAAAGTAAGAGGCCGCATAGGTAAACAACTGGCGTGCTTTTGCAACATTCGGCTTCACCGGGCTGTCGCCAATGCCAGTCATGTAATAGGAACCCAGCGCGACGATGGAATCCGCCACGAGAGAAGCTGATGGCGAATCCCGACGATCCTCCGAATAGGAACTCGCTACCTGAGAAAAATACCGGAACGCACGAAGGTCATCTTCCTTCACACCATCGCCAACTGCATACATCTGGCCGAGTTTCCAGGCTGCAAGTGGCTGGCCATGCTCTGCTGCATAATGCAAAGGATCAATCGCGGCTGCCTTGTCACCTGCGAAATAGGCCTTAGCACCCATCTGCAGTGCCTGAAGTGGCGTAATTGCGCCAGTAGACTTAGGCGTTGACTTATCGAGTTTCTCAATAGCTTTCAGCGGGTCATCATTTTGATGATCGATGCCCTGCGCATACGCCGCCTGCGTTGCGCCAGCCAGCATCAAGACCGCTGCACAAAGTCCTGCACCTGCACCCATAACGTGTCGAGCACGTTTGTTATGTCTGCAAAAATTACTCATGACCCAGTATGGCTCACTACCCTTTATTGCGTGCGCATATGACGCCCGCTACTCCCCTCAAGCTAAATGTCAAAAGTGTCAATTTTGGCACTAAAACCCATCGAGCCTGCGGCTTTATTAGGCCCACCAAGATTCCTGACAAATTTACCCCTGTCAGAAACTAGCAGAAAATTGAACAAGTTAACAATCAAGCGGGGCCAAACTAATCTGGAAAATTTGGAGAAACTGTGAAGACGATGATGCTGAGGCGGATCATATCTGCGCGCTGTTGCAGATCCGGCACACTACCCGTATGGCGCTACCTACGAACAAACACACCCAAGCTAGGTGGAATAAGGGCTGAATAACTTGGGCACGTCGCCCACAGCTTTGTTAAACGCCTTAGACAAAACCGTGGATCTACCGCTATAAAGCTCCCTGAGGATGAATGGGGCTGAAATCATTTTACAGAACGGAAACTGCGAAATCTTGTTTTCCGTGTGTACAGAGCTTCTTCGCGGAGCTTTTTTGGAAAAGTGCCCGGCCCCAATTTGCGTTGCCGTCCCTTTATCGACGCGGCTGCAAACCTGTTTCAAAGAGAACCAGAACTGACCATGAGCTCAAAAGACGACCTTTTTGCAAACGTAGACCTGACTGCCTTGGACACAACGCCAAAGCCAGAAGGGACATCCGTGCAGGGAGGAGCTGCGCCAACCAAGCCGAAGGCAGCCAGCAAGCCGGCCCCAAGAAACGGCGAAGCAGGTGCTGAGCAAGCCTACTCGGCAGCAGATATTGAAGTTCTGGAAGGTTTGGAACCGGTCCGGCGCCGCCCAGGCATGTACATCGGCGGCACCGATGACAAGGCCCTGCACCATCTGTTCGCGGAAGTCATCGACAACTCCATGGACGAAGCGGTTGCGGGTCACGCAAGCTGGATCGACGTCAACCTCGACAAGGACGGTTATCTGACCGTCACGGACAATGGTCGCGGCATTCCGGTTGACCCTCACCCGAAATTTAAGGATCGGTCCGCTCTGGAAGTGATCATGACCACGCTGCATGCCGGTGGTAAGTTTGACAGCAAGGTCTATGAGACATCAGGCGGTCTGCATGGTGTGGGTGTCTCTGTTGTAAATGCCCTTTCAGAAGAACTGGTGGTGGAGGTCGCTCGAAACCGGCAGCTTTATCGCCAGATCTTCAGCCGCGGCATCCCAACGGGCCCCTTGGAACATGTGGGTGATGTACACAACCGCCGCGGAACTCAGGTGCGTTTCAAGCCCGACCATCAGATCTTTGGCAAGAGTGCCCGCTTCCGTCCAGAACGCCTTATGAATATGGCGCGCTCAAAAGCGTACCTGTTTGGCGGCGTGGAGATTCGGTGGCGGTGTGCGCCCGAGCTTTTGGAGAACGTGAAGAACGTTCCCTCTGAAGCTACATTCCATTTCCCTGATGGTCTGAAGGATTACCTGGCAGAAACACTCGCTTCTGAACGCCGTGTCACAGATGAGAGTTTTTCTGGTCGCACTTCAGCAACTGGCAAACACGGTGCCGTTGAATGGGCTGTTTCCTGGTTTGCAGGCGATGGTTTTGTGAATTCATACTGTAATACGGTACCAACACCTGAAGGAGGCACCCATGAGGCCGGTCTGCGTTATGCATTGCTGCGTGGCCTCAAAGCCTACGGCGAGCTCACTGGCAACAAGAAAGCCAGTGTGATCACCGGCGATGATGTCATGACTTCTGCTGGTGCCATGCTGTCCGTTTTTGTGCGTGAACCCGAGTTTGTTGGCCAGACCAAAGACAAACTGGCCACGAATGAGGCGACCCGCATTGTTGAAAATGCCGTGCGCGATGCCTTTGACCATTGGCTGACAGCCTCTCCAAATCAGGCAAACAAGCTCCTTGAGTGGGTCATTGACCGAGCTGACGAACGGCTGCGACGCCGTCAGGAACGGGATGTGGCGCGCAAGACCGCTGTGCGCAAGCTGCGCCTTCCGGGCAAGCTGGCGGACTGTTCCACCAGTCAGGCGCAGGGAACTGAACTCTTTATTGTTGAGGGTGACTCGGCTGGCGGCTCGGCAAAGCAAGCGCGGAACCGCTCTAATCAGGCTATCCTGCCCTTGCGAGGAAAAATCCTGAACGTTGCCAATGCAGGGCGTGAAAAGCTGGCCAGCAACCAGCAGCTTGCTGATCTTATTCAGGCACTCGGCTGCGGCACCCGCTCCAATTACCGCGAAGAAGACCTGCGCTATGAGCGCATTGTCATCATGACTGATGCGGACGTGGATGGGGCGCACATCGCCTCACTGCTGATAACGTTCTTCCACCGCGAGATTCCTGAAATCATCCATGGCGGGCACCTGTATCTTGCCGTACCGCCGCTTTACCGCATCAGCCAGGGCGGCAAGACGATGTATGCCCGAGATGACGCTCACCGCGATGAGCTTCTGGCAAAGCACTTCAAAAAAAGTGGAAAAGTCGAAATCGGCCGCTTCAAAGGTCTTGGTGAGATGCTTCCGGCGCAATTGAAAGAAACAACAATGGATCCAGCCAATAGAACGCTGCTGAAGATTGTTGTAAGTGACGAGCATGCCATTGAGACAGGTAGTTCTGTCGAAAAGTTGATGGGTAATAAACCCGAGGCGCGCTTCAACTTTATTCAAGAACGTGCAGAGTTCGCCACTGATCTCGATATCTGAGTATATGACCGCCCCGATCTCTTAAGGTAAACAGGATGTAGTTTTAACCTCTTGAGATTCGGGTCGTCATCGGATGCTTCGAGCCCTTTACAGCCTTTATGATCGTTCACGGCGCCCTTTACGCGACCGGGTGTTTTTCATTCTTCCCAACTTGAAGATGGCCTACGGGCGTATACCCGGCGCAAGTGGATGTGCAGGTGATCCGATTTTGCGCCGCTTGAACTCCATCGAATTTGCCCTGGAGCACGGATCTCCTGACTTCAAGCCAGACCCTGAGTTTCCCTATGAAGCGTTAGAGTGCGTCAAAGCAAGAGACTTGCTGCGCACACCCAACAGGCTGATGACCATTGCAGTCCTCAAACATCCGTTGCATCGCCTGATGTCGTGTTATCGCCAGCACTTTGGTGCTGAGGGCATCCCCTCGCCCCGTCTTGAACATTACGGCCTTGATCAGTCGACGAGCTTCGGAGGCTTCGTGCGCCGTATATGCAGGGTGCCCGATTATCGGGCAGACAACTATTTTCGTAGCCAGATCGATATTTTAAGCCATAGGGGACAGTTCGTACCAGACTTTGTCCTAACAACAGATCATATGGAAGAAGGCCTACAAGGTTTACGTGCAATCATTAGCCGCCGTACCGGCGTAGATATGGGCAGTTTCGAGCGCTCCGAGCTTGAAAATTACTTTTCAATCAGTTTTCCTAGCCACAGCAATGCTGAAGAGGTTGAGTTTCATCTCGCAACTCGGTACAAGAGCGACCTAGAAATGTTTACTCGACATGCTGCAGGTTCAGCTTAGGGCGGTATTTTAAAATAACGTTCGAGACATGACCCTATGGAAGTCGCATAGAGCTGCGGGTCACATCCGATTATTACGGAGTGAAACGTAGATCTGCGGGATGGCGAGCCAATAGACGAATTCTGGTCCAATTAAGGTGTAGGCACTCAGACTTTTAGTTGCCGCCGCAAAGATCGCGTACATATGTCATTTTCTTCACTAGGCCTCAGCGAGAAAGTTCTCTCTGCAGTAGAATCTTCTGGATACAAAGAACCTACCGAAATTCAGGCACAAGCCATCCCGCATGTTCTTGAAAGAAAAGATGTTCTTGGGATCGCGCAAACGGGCACAGGTAAGACGGCATCCTTCACCCTGCCGATGATAACGCTTCTCGAAAAAGGCCGAGCGCGGGCTAGAATGCCACGCACCCTCATTCTGGAGCCGACCCGCGAACTTGCCGCGCAGGTGGAAGAGAACTTTCAGCGTTACGGCATCAATCACAAGCTCAACGTTGCGCTTTTGATTGGCGGCGTGTCCTTCGCAGAGCAGGACCGTAAACTGGAAAAGGGCGCCGACGTGCTTATTGCAACGCCAGGCCGCCTGCTTGACCACTTTGAGCGCGGCAAACTGTTGCTTCAAGGCGTCGAGATTCTCGTCATCGATGAAGCAGACCGCATGTTGGACATGGGCTTCATCCCGGATATTGAGCGCATCTGCAAGCTCATCCCCTTCACGCGTCAGACGCTGTTCTTCTCAGCCACCATGCCAAACGAAATTCAGCGTCTGGTGGATACATTCCTGCACAATCCAGAACGTGTGGAAGTAGCGAAGGCTTCATCAGCAGCAGATACAGTGACACAGCGCCTCGCCGGCACCGGCTTTGAAGACTATGAGAAGCGCGCCACGTTGCGTGAACTCATCGACAACGCTGAAGACCTGCAGAACGCCATCATTTTCTGCAACCGTAAACGCGATGTCGCCACCCTGTTCCGCTCTCTGGACAAGCATGGCTACTCTGTTGGTGCTCTTCATGGGGACATGGATCAGATGTCGCGCATGGCGATGCTGGAAAGCTTTAAGACCGGCAACATCAAGATCCTCGTCGCCAGTGATGTGGCGGCACGCGGCCTTGATATTCCGTCCGTATCTCATGTGTTCAACTTCGATCTTCCAATCCATGCGGAAGATTATGTGCATCGCATCGGCCGTACGGGCCGCGCGGGGCGCGAGGGTGCCGCGTTTTCAATCGTGACAGGCGACGATGAGAAAGCTCTGGACGCCATCCAGAAAACCATTAACCGCACGTTGGAATGGATTGGTGAGCCTGTCGACTTCGAAGCAGCTGCTGAGGAGAAAAAGGCTCGCAAGAAGAATCGCCGCGGTGAAAAGTCCAAATCCGTCAAGGAAGGACGCCGTGGGAAAAAAGATTCGAGCGCAAAAAAAGATAGCCCGAAGTTGAATACAGATGAATCTGTGGAATTTTCTTCAGCCAGCGAAATAGATTTCCAGCCGATTCCGATCTCTCAACCCGTTCAAAGACGCAGTCCAAATCGGCGAAATTCCGGGAATGGTGAAGGTTTAACCTTCAAGGAAAGCGGCCACATTCCCGCGTTTCTGCTCAGGGACACCAAGCGTAAGGTCGCTTCGTAGCTCCGCGGAAATGCACCTTAATTTTAAATTAGGTATATACTAATAATGATCTTTCAGAGGGTTGGTGATCAAAGCAGGCACTGGGGCAGTGTCTGCTGCTAAACTGCGAGAAGCTTATGAGCAATGGGGACGATTTTCTGCGTACGATCGCTTATGGCGAGACCGCGCTAGATTTCATCAAAACCAATAGTTTGCCTGCATATCCGCGCAACTATGAGCTGTGGTACAGCTATGCTTCTGGCTTCAATCAGTCCCTCAATCGGGCCATCAATAAAATCATCGAGAAAAACGGCAAGATCACTGCTGATGAAACGCAGAAGATCTACAACCGTTTTCTGTCCCCCAACCGCTTGGGGGAGCGCATTGATGACGTTGGCGAACAGATCTCGATTGAGGTCAAAAATCTGCTGGCGTCGATTGACAGCGGCAAGGTCGCAACCGACGAGTACGGCGGCAGACTTCGCACCGCACTTGAGTCACTTCAAGAGGTGAATACTCGGGAGGAGCTTGAGCAGGTCATTCGCGGCCTGATCAATGCAACCACCGCCACAGCTGAAACCAACGGCGATCTCAAGAACCAGCTCATTTCGGCGCGCAAGCAGATTAGCACCCTAAGGGATAGCCTTGAGGCCATTCGCTACGAAAGCCTCACAGATGAGCTGACAACCCTCAACAACCGCAAGCATTTCGATCAGTCTTTGGAAAAAGAGTTGCAGGAAGCGGCCAATACTGGCCGTCCAGTTGCCCTACTCCTAACTGATATTGATCACTTTAAGCAGTTCAACGACAATTATGGTCACCAAACCGGCGATCAGGTACTGCGACTTGTGGCGCTGTCGGTAAAACAAAACATCAACAGCCACGACATCGCCTGCAGGTACGGTGGAGAAGAGTTCGGCATCATCATGCCGCATTGTACACTGGAGAAAGCCAAGGAAGTAGCTGAACGTATTCGACGAACAGTCACCTCCAAGGAACTTGTAAAACGATCCACCGGTGAAAACCTGGGGCGTATTACAATCTCAATCGGCGTTGCCATCTCCCACCCCGATGACACACTGCATTCGATCGTCTCGCGAGCAGATGATGCTCTT
Source organism: Pseudovibrio exalbescens (assembly GCF_028737195.1). Classification (GTDB taxonomy): domain Bacteria; phylum Pseudomonadota; class Alphaproteobacteria; order Rhizobiales; family Stappiaceae; genus Pseudovibrio; species Pseudovibrio zosterae. The sequence goes on from NZ_JAQZAJ010000001.1 coordinate 607,361, forward strand.
TACACAGCAAAGAATGCCGGGCGAAATTTGGTGAGATCTGAAAAAGACATCGACCGCGGCCCCGCCAAAAATCACGTGGCCTGATCACTCCTCATAGACTGGCCGAACGTTGAACTCCGTCCATTTAGCGAAGTAACGATGCCTTGCCTTGTCTGGGTTTTTGGAGACAGCTTTGGCTTTTTCCGCCCACTCTTTCAGTGTTTGATGTTCCAACTGAACGAAATGAGGAACTGAGTAGTAGGGCAAAGCGAAGAAACTACCAAAGCATTTGTGAATGTAGGGGGTCTGCCCTTGCTTCAGGTAGTCGGCGACGTTGCTGCACCCTGCCCTCAGATAGAGCTGACTTTCCTTCACCAAACCGAACATGGTGGCTTCATGGAAAATGCCTGTTCCCCCAAACATCTCCCGCGTTCGCACTCCGTCGAGAGTCTTCAGGTAGTTCAATGCAATCCTACTGAAACCAACTGTCATAACACCACGCCATCCACCAACTTTCCCAATGATGGACTCGTGCGACCGATTATCGCAATTAGCCGTAGGACTGATTAAAATTTATCTTATGCAATTTCCACAATGTTCATCGAGTAGGTAAGCGCTTCAGACCCATTTGCCAAAAATCTGTCTCCAACCTTGTCGCTTGATCAAAGATGGTCACGAGACGCTGGAACTGGTCGGCCTCAATGTGGCTTGGTGCAAGTTCATCCAGCTCGGCGATGGCGTGGCTTCGAAGCTCCTGATACTCACGACCGGCATATTCGCTAATCCACTCAGCATAGGGGTTGTCTTTTGCCAACGCCCCAGGCACCTCGGCCAGGCGTTCCGCTATTTCACCATAGCCAATGACGCAGGGTGCCAGTGCAATCTTGAGATCGAGCAGATCGCCACGCATACCGGCTTCTAGAACATAGCTGGTATAAGCCAGCGTTTCTGTCTCCAACGGTGTTTGCTCAAGATCTGCGGGAGACAGCCCCCACCTTTCGCAAATCCGGACATGGAGATCCATCTCCACCTCGAGCAGTCCCTTGAGCCCGAGAAGATTGCTACGCATCTGCTTAAGATTTCGGCTTTTATAAATGGCGAGCGCATAGGCGCGAGAAAAGTCGATCAGGAACAGATAATCCTGGACCAAATAGGTCTGGAAGGCTTCCTTAGGAAGGGTCCCTGCAGCCATCTGCTCCACAAAGGAATGATGAGTGTACTCCCGCCAGCTTTCGCTGGCGGCATCTTTTAGGCGGTCAAAAAGTTTCATGATGTTCAATTCGCGAGCGGCGCGCCTTCAGACGGGCGAAGCTCAACAGATTCACCACAGCCACAGGCAGACACCTCGTTAGGATTTTTGAAGGTAAACCCAGAACGGAACTTGGTTGTTTCAAATCCCATTTCGGTGCCAAGGAGGTACAGGACTGCTGACGGATCAACGAACACCTTCACGCCTTTGTCCTCAACCAGATCATCGCCCGGCTTGTGTTCAAAGGCCAAGCTCATATCGTACTCCATGCCGGCACAGCCACCCTTCTTGACACCAATGCGCAAACCAAGCGCGCCGTCGGCATCACTCAGCAGCTCGCGCACTTGCTCTGCGGCTTCGTCGGTCAGAGACAGAACCTGAAACTTGGCTGCATTCATCATAACTGTGCTGTTCCTCTCTCAGAGGGCCTCATACCCGTATTAGAAGAAGTTCAACGCCACACGCGCTTCGTCAGACATGCGGCTGGGATCCCATGGTGGATCAAACACCATGGATACATCCACGTGCCCAACGCCTTGCACAGAGGCGACTGCGTTTTCAACCCAGATCGGCATTTCTCCTGCAACCGGGCAGCCCGGTGCCGTGAGGGTCATGTCAATCTTAATGGAACGATCGTCTTCGATGTCCACCTTGTAGATTAGGCCCAACTCATAAATATCGACCGGAATCTCCGGGTCATACACGGTCTTAAGCGCACCGATAATGTCGGTAGTCAACCGCTCCAACTCATCTGCCGGAATGGCAGATTGCTGAGTGACTTCGGTGGCCTTGATTGGCTCGCCGGAGAATTCACTCACTGCTGGCTGTTCACTCATCGCTCTTCCTATCCAAATAACCTCAGGGCCTTGTGCAACGCTTCGACCAAAACATCAACTTCTCTAGTTGTGTTGTAGAGACCAAAGCTCGCCCGGCAGGTGCTTGTTACACCATATCGTGTCAACAAAGGCTGTGCGCAATGGGTTCCTGCTCGAACCGCGACGCCTTCCCGGTCAATCACCATGGAAACGTCGTGAGCGTGGACCCCTTCTATTTCGAAGGAGAAGATTGCGCCTTTATTCGCCGCATTGCCCAAAATCCGCAGAGAGTTGATTTCCGAAAGCCGCTGTTGGGCATAGTCTCTCAGCACCAACTCGTGGTTCGCGATGTTTTCTCGACCGAGCGCTTCAACATACTGAATCGCGGCTCCTAGGCCAATGGCCTGCACGATCGGCGGTGTGCCTGCCTCAAAACGGTGTGGCGGATCTGCATAGGTAACCGTGTCTTCGTAGACGTCCTTGATCATCTCACCGCCGCCATTGAACGGGCGAAGACGATCAAGAGCCTCAGGCTTACCGTAGAGAACGCCGATACCGCTTGGCCCATAGAGCTTATGGCCGGTAAAAACATAGTAATCACAGCCAATGTCCTGAACATCGACCGGCATGTGGACGGCCGACTGGGAACCGTCCAGCAAGACCTTGATCCCGCGATCCTTGGCCAACCCGCAGATCTCTTTTACCGGAACCACAGTGCCAGTTACGTTGGACATGTGGGTCACGGCAATCAGCTTGGTACGATCTGTGATGAGCTGCTCAACCGCATCAACGGTCAGATTGCCCTCCTCATCAATCGGTGCCCACTTGATGACAGCGCCTTTGCGCTCCCGCAAGAAATGCCAGGGCACGATGTTGGAGTGGTGCTCCAGAATGGAGATGATGATTTCATCGCCTTCTTGGATCTCATCCGCCAAGCCATAGGAAACCGTGTTGATGGCCTCCGTGGACGACCGGGTAAAGACAATCTGGTCGATACTTGAGGCGTTCAGAAAGGCACGTACGATCTCACGAGCGCCTTCGAAGTTATCCGTCGCCGTATTGGACAGATAATGAAGCCCACGGTGAACGTTCGCATACTCGTGGGAATACGCCTTTGTGATCGCATCAATTACCGCCTGCGGCTTTTGCGCAGACGCGCCATTATCCAGATAAACCAACGGCTTTCCGTGAACTTCACGAGACAAGATCGGGAAGTCCTTTCGGACTTCCTCGACATTGTAGCCTGTGTTTACTGGTTGGCTTGAAGGGATATTCATTTTCTCATTCCTCAGAACCGAGCAACGCGCGCAGCTGTGTTTCCAGCAGAGCAACAACACGCTCGTTCTCGATCTCTTCAATGGCCTCTGCCAAAAATGCCAGTACAAGCATTTTGCGCGCTTCGGCCTCAGGGATCCCGCGGGCTCGCAGATAGAACAGCAGATCTTCGTCGATCTCACCGGTGGTGGAACCGTGCGCGCACTGTACATCGTCGGCAAAGATCTCAAGCTCAGGCTTGGCGTTCATCTCAGCTTCTTCAGAAAGCAAAAGAGACTGCACCATCATCTGGCCATCTGTTTTTTGTGCATCCGGCCGCACAATGATCTTACCCTGGAAAACCGAACGTGCCTTATCTGCAATGACGGACTTGTAAAGCTCACGGCTCTCGCAGTTCGGCACCGCATGATCCACAAACAACGTCACATCCGAGTGCTGGGTATCGCCCAAAACAGAGATGCCTCGCGCACCAAGGTTGCTCTCTTCGCCCTCAAACTCAACAAACAGCTGAGTACGAGACAGATCGCTACCGGCATTTAGTGTGAAGTGGTTCACATCTGCATGCGCACCAATCTTCAAGGCCACACTGTCCAGATGCTGTGCCTTGCGGCTTTCATCCTGCAGCTTGATGAAGGTTGCGGATGCCTCATCACCAACACGGATTTCTGTAGCCGCGTTCGTCTGGTACACCGCACCTGCTTCGCCTAAAAACCGTTCGACGATAAGCACATTTGCGCCGTTGCCAACCACGAAGCGATTGCGCGGATAGGTTGCCTTCTCCGCACCTGTGGTGATGTGGGAGATCTCGATCGCGGTGGCGACTTCCACTCCCTCAGCGACCTCGATGGACACACCCTCCTGCTGGAACGCTGCGTTCAAGCTGATGATGGCATCCTTGGCCGGAAAGAGTGAGGCACCCTCTGCAATTGGAGAGATCGTTACACCTTCCGGAAGCACACCTGAGGACAGATCCGCTCGATAGTAGCCATCCACAATGGCGATACGAGCAGTTGCACCATCATCCAGAAGCTCTGGCAGAGCAACGGCTTCACCAGCGTTCGCGGCTGGCGCAAACGCCTGCCGCATCTTGGCGCGCAGATCGGTGTAGTGCCATTCTTCCACTCGGCGATGAGGAAGCCCGGCCTCTTTGAACTCGGCAAAGGCTTTCTCGCGCGTTTCTGCAGAAACGCCACCCTGATCCTTTGCAAGACCTGCAAACTGTTCAATCAGGCTGGCTTCCGCTTGGGTTTCCTGAACCCGTACTTCAGCGTTCATATTTCACCTCACCTAATTAAGCAGCTTCTTCGCCGACGTAATCCGCATACCCATTGGCTTCCAGCTCAAGTGCCAGCTCTTTGCCACCAGACTTCACAATCTTGCCCTTTGACAGAACGTGCACAAAGTCCGGTACGATATGGTCAAGCAGACGCTGGTAGTGAGTGATGACGATCATGCCGCGGCTCGGGTCGCGCAGCTTGTTAACGCCTTCAGACACGATACGCAGGGCATCAATATCCAGACCTGAATCCGTTTCATCGAGCACACACAGAGTTGGCTCCAGAAGCGCCATTTGCAGGATTTCGGCGCGCTTTTTCTCACCACCGGAAAAGCCAACATTCAGCGGACGGCGGAGCATTTCGGGGCTCACATTCAGGTCCTTGGACTTTTCCTTGACCAATTTCATGAATTCTGGTGTCGGAAGATCTTCCAGACCACGAGAGCGGCGCTGAGCATTCAGCGCGGTCTTCAAAAAGGTCATGGTTGCGACACCTGGAATTTCGATCGGGTACTGGAAGGCCAGGAACATACCGGCAGCCGCGCGCTCATCGGCGCCAAGCTCAAGCATGTCTTCACCGTTGTAGGAGATTGAACCCTCGGTGATCTCATAGTCTTCCTTACCGGCCAGCACGTAGGAGAGAGTGGACTTGCCGGAACCGTTTGGCCCCATGATTGCGTGCACTTCACCCGGCTTTACAGTGAGGTCGATGCCACGGAGGATTTCGTTGCCTTCTACGTGGGCGTGCAGGTTTTTAATCTCTAACATTTCTCAGATCCTGTTTAGTCTGACGCGCCGCTTTTAAGCTTCGCCGTCCCAATAGTTGACGTGGTTTTCACTTTCTCTCCCGCAATGACGCAACCGTCCTCCGGGCTTGTAACTGGTGACCTGAAACTTGCCGGAGTCTGGGTATTCGCAGACTTCCGTCTCAGATTTGTTGGCAATGGCCAGATATTTAAGGGTCATTGAACCTGTGTTGATGATCTGGTGCGCGGTCTCGGGACCGCCTGTTGGTGCACCAAGCACATCTCCTGCGGAGAATGACACTTTGTTTTGCCCGTACCTGTATGTGCCTTTCCCTTCCAAAATAACGAAGATCTCCTCTTCATTATGATGGCAGTGAAAAGGGCAAGCAGACTTGCCGGGCTGTACTTCGTTGTAACCGATGCCAAGCTTTTTCAGCTTCAGCAGGTCGCCAAAGGCGGCATCCTTTGCTGAAAAGAAGTCGCCCTGGCTCCAATCATCAAGAGCAAGCTCAGACAGAGTAGCAATCGGCATGTCCGAGGCACTCATCAACCTACTGATCCCTCAAGACTGATCCCGATGAGCTTTTGCGCTTCCACGGCAAACTCCATTGGAAGCTGCTGGATTACGTCACGCACAAAGCCATTCACGATCAGCGCCACAGCTTCTTCCTCATCAAGACCGCGGGCCTGACAATAGAACATCTGATCATCAGAGATCTTGGAGGTGGTTGCTTCGTGCTCGAACACAGCCGTTGCGTTCTTGCTCTCGATGTAAGGCACGGTATGCGCGCCGCACTTGTCACCAATCAACAGCGAGTCACACTGAGTGAAGTTACGCGCGTTTGACGCCTTGCGGTGCGCTGAGACCTGACCGCGATAAGTGTTCTGAGAAACACCTGCGGAGATACCCTTCGAGATAATACGGCTTGAGGTATTCTTGCCGAGATGGATCATCTTGGTGCCACTGTCCACCTGCTGGTGGCCATTTGAAATGGCGATTGAGTAGAACTCACCTACGGAGTTGTCACCGCGCAGGATACAGCTTGGGTACTTCCAAGTGATGGCAGAGCCTGTCTCAACCTGTGTCCATGCGATCTTGGAGTTCTTGCCACGGCAATCTCCACGCTTGGTCACGAAGTTGTAGATACCGCCCTTTCCTTCTGAATCGCCCGGATACCAGTTCTGAACAGTCGAGTACTTGATTTCCGCATCATCCAGCGCAACCAGTTCCACAACAGCCGCGTGCAGCTGGTTTTCGTCGCGCTGAGGTGCCGTACAGCCTTCCAAATAGGAGACGTAGGAGCCCTTCTCAGCGATGATGAGCGTACGCTCAAACTGGCCGGTGTTCTGCTCGTTGATACGGAAGTAAGTGGACAACTCCATGGGGCAGCGCACGCCCTCTGGGATGTAAACGAACGAACCGTCAGAGAACACAGCAGAGTTGAGCGTGGCATAGAAGTTATCGGAAACCGGCACAACGGAACCGAGGTACTTCTGGACCAGCTCTGGATGCTCACGAATGGCCTCAGAGATCGGACAGAAGATCACGCCAGCTTTTGCCAGCTCTTCCTTAAAGGTGGTCGCGACAGACACACTGTCGAACACGGCGTCGACTGCAACGCGGTGCTCAGGCGCGACGCCTGCGAGGATTTCCTGCTCTGAAAGCGGAATACCAAGCTTCTTGTAGGTCTCCAGAATTTCCGGATCCACTTCGTCAAGGCTCTTGAGGCCTTCCTTGGCTTTAGGCGCCGCATAGTAGTGCAGCTCCTGAAACTCCACAGGCGGGTAGTTCACGCGGGCCCAGCTTGGCTCTTTCATGGTCTGCCAGCGCTTGAAAGCCTCAAGACGCCAATTCAGCATCCACTCCGGCTCTTCTTTCTTTGCAGAAATGAAACGAATAATGTCTTCGTTCAGACCTTTTGGAGCCAATTCGGACTCGATGTCTGTCACGAAGCCGTATTTGTATTGATCTACGTCGATCGCTTTGACCTGATCAATTGTTTCCTGGACTGCCGCCATAATCTACTCCGTATGCGGGTTATCCGCTTGGAGAACGCTTTTGCGTTCCGTTATTTATCTTCGACTGTTTGCCAACTTTGACGTTGGTTTGAGTGCCCTAATTCGTTTTAGTCACTGGATCGGCATTCAGACCACATTGGCCTGTTTCTGCCGTGGGCTTATGCGCTCGTAAATGCGCTGCCACGCCTTCAACGCCGTATCCAAATCTTCCGGTCTTGTCGCCCAACCCATACTCAAGCGGATCGCGCCGCGAGCAGCCTGTTCATCAACCCCCATTGCGGTGAGGACATGGGACACACCCACCTTGCCGGAGGAACACGCCGATCCGGAAGAAACCGACACGCCTGATAAATCGAAAGAGATCAGCGCGGTCTCTGCTGGAACGCCCGGCACGGAAAAGCAAGTAGTATTACCTAGACGTGGCGCATTTTCACCAAAAATCAAGAGGTCTGGGTAGTTGGATTTCAATTTGTTTTCAAAGTCTTGCTGATATTCCACCAACCTCAGAGAACCACGCTCTGAACAAGCCGCTTCGCTTGCTGCTGCAAAGCCCGCGATGCCTGCCGTGTTTTCCGTACCCGCACGGCGCCAACTTTCCTGACCACCGCCAGTAAAGAGAGGCGCCGGACGCAGAATGCCTTTCGCCAAGACAAGCGCACCTACCCCTTGAGGGCCACCGATCTTGTGCGAGGAGATTGAAAGCGCCTGACAGCCGATCATGGCCATGGACAGATCAAGGCGCCCGGCCCCTTGAACCGCGTCTACGTGAAACAAGTGACCGGCGTCCTCAACAATCACACCGATCTCTTTCAAGGGCTGTATGACGCCGGTCTCGCTGTTGGCCGCCATAACTGAAACAAGAGCTATTTCGCCTTGTGGCACGGCCGCCAGGCTGTCCTGCAATGCCGCAAGATCCACACGCCCTTCGCCGTCCACCGGCAGAACATTGACGTGATCTACAGCAAACCTGCCGCCAGCAAGAACAGAAGGATGCTCAACAGCGCTTACAAACAGGTGCTTCACGTCAAACGGCTTGCCATCTCTCATCCAGACAGGAGAAAGTGCTGTGACGTTTGCTTCAGTCCCACCGCTGGTGAAGATGACGTTCTGCGGATCCCCATCAACCAAAGCCGCAACACTCTCGCGTGCTCTTTCAATAACGCTGCGCGCGCCGCGGCCATTTGCATGGATGGAAGATGCATTTCCGGGAGAAGCAAAAACCTCCCGCATGGCCGCAAGAGCCTCTTCGCGCAACGGGGCTCCGGCATTGTAATCAAGATATGTTCTGTTGTTCTTCAAGACAGTAATCTCTGCTTGCTCTTTGACCCAATTGCACCGTTACCCGCCTTACAAAGCGATGCCAGCTCCAGCAAATCGACGCTTTGTGAGAAGTTGCGAGAATCATTCAGGGTTCTTGCTTGCGATATACCGCGCACTCATTTAAATGAGCGAGTAGGTTTGTTGGCGAAGCACCAACCTCTTTCGAATAATTCTAAACTGGACCCTATTAAACCTGCGTTTCTGAGTCAAGTTTTATCGGAAAGCAGATGCGCGGTCTATACATTCAGCTGTGAAAACAGCCCGTAACCTAGAGGGATTTCTCGCGCCTATGCCTGAGGTGATCTTTAACGGCCCTGCCGGACGACTGGAAGGACGCTTCCATCCTGCGAAACAGCGCAACGCGCCGATCGCACTGGTACTGCATCTGCACCCGCAATTCGGCGGCACGATGAACAACCAGATCGTCTATCAGATGTACTACATGTTCGCGAAGCGTGGCTTTGCGGTTTTGCGTTTCAACTTCCGTGGCGTGGGCAGAAGCCAAGGTCAGTTCGACCATGGTCAGGGTGAACTTTCTGATGCCGCTGCGGCGCTTGACTGGGTGCAAACTGTGCATCCAGATGCACGCGCTTGCTGGATCGCTGGCTTCTCCTTTGGCGCCTGGATCGGCATGCAGCTGCTGATGCGTCGCCCGGAAGTAGAAGGCTTCATTTCTGTGGCGCCACCAGCCAACCTTCACGACTTCTCATTCCTTGCACCGTGCCCCTCTTCCGGCCTGATCATCCACGGCGATCAGGACAAGGTCGTGCCGCAAAAGGACGTGCAGGCTCTGGTGGATAAGTTGAAAACCCAGAAGGGTATCACGATCGATCACCAGATCATTCCGGGAGCAAATCACTTCTTTGAAGACAATGTTGATGTTCTGATGGAGGACTGCTCCTCGTATCTCGACAAGCGCCTAGGACTGATCAACGAAGAAATGTAAGGCCCTCGTCCTCAGGGCGAAGACCAACAAAAAACCCGGCTCTGCAGGCCGGGTTTTTTCGTTGTTCGAAACTTTTCATCAGTCGCCAGGGGACCAAGCTTCATAGTCGCCAGTCACACGCGGGCGGCTCTCCGGTGTAAGGATGGAGCCTTTTGGACGATACGCATTGGGCGTACCCGTCATGTTCGGCACATATGCAGCTTCCCATTCGCGGGGCTTGTAGCTGTCCTCGGTTGGCGGCACGTCGGTTCGGTGATGCATCCACCCATGCCAGCCAGCAGGAATGCGAGAAGCCTCTGCCGTGCCATTGTAAAGCACCCAGCGGCGCTTACCTGCACGCTCACGGTAGTACTTGTTGCCAAATTCGTCTTCGCCGACAAACTCACCCTTGCGCCATGTGAAGAAGCGCGTTCCCATGGTCTGGCTATTCCACCACGTGAACAGCTCGAGCACCCATTGCTTCATAGCGGCAGCTCCTAATCGTTTTTCCGCTTACCGGTTCGCTTTGGGCGCGAATATGGCCCCATGACACGCGTCTGTCCACCCTTTGCGCCTAGTAAAAGAGACTATGCACCGGAACCAGGGTCTTTTGGACGCCGCCCTTCGCCAAATGCGCGCGACGAACGCTCCTTTTGCGTACGAGGCTCGTCACGCTGCGCATCACGATCTTTATCCGCCTCAAAGTCAGGATGAAGGATCAAGGAAGCAAACTCGTGCGCGGCGAGCTTGGCCTTTCGGTCAACCATCTCCTTGTTGGCAGTCTTGTTCATTTCTTCTGCCCTGAGCAAAGCCGCGTATTTTTCCTCACCTTGATCGAGAAGTTCCCGGACGCCCTCCACGATAAGACCACCATCGTCGGATTCGATGATTTTCCGAGCGTCTCTGGTCACCCATTCCAGAGTTTGCTGCAGACCGGCGGCGGAGAGCGGCTTGGCCAATACATGATGCGCCCCTGCCCGCATCGCCTTACTGATGAGGCCGCGCGTCCCATGAGCGGTCACAAAGATAAGCGGAACATGGGTAAGTGGTGCCATCTTCGGATTCCGCAGCAGGCACAACATCTGGTAGCCAGAGACGGGCTGCATATGCCAGTCACTCAAAATGAGGTTCGGCGGATCCGCAAACATCTGTGGCACCGCTTCTTTGGGAGAATCGAAGATGCGGAACCGTTTCACCTTCATGGTATTCATGAGGCTTCTCAGAATCGTCTGTGCCGCGCGCGAGTCTTCAACAATCGCGACATCCAACTCCGAAATCTGCTTGCCATAGGCTCTATGGTGCTCGCCCAAATCGCCGACCTTTCTGCCAAGACCCCGCGCCTTTGCGCGGTTCCGCTCTGATATCCCAAAACAATTACCAGCACAGCCTTGTGCCAGTATAAAACACAGGCGTTTTCCACCCGTTTTCTGCTGGTCAATCCATTAGAATTTCTCCCCAGCTTAATTCAAGGGGCACAGCTTGGTAAATCCACTCACTTCCACATGCAGAAGCACACCGGAAAACAGCCATTACAGCAACCTTTACCGGCCATTTGTTAACCTGGCTAAACCACAATATCTGGTGGGGCCAACAATTTTTAAAGCACCACACTTAGCGCCCCACCGCTTGACGCCTATGTCCGATTCAATCTACTTTTGCCCGGTGTTCGGGGTCGGGGCAAATCGGCGCGTTCTTGCCGAGCGTTCTCTATAAATACGAAGTTTGATCGGTGCTTGCGTTTCTTAAAATGAAATCGAGCAGCCGTAGACTTTTGCGCGAGCAAGACCTATCTATTGTGTGTTAACCAAAAATAAACACAACATATGGTAGGCCTTGCGCAGATTTATCGTGAATGTGTCTCGACCATACTATATTGGCAACCAGCTTCGTGATTAACACCTGATCCAGCGGCGGAGACGGGCGCGAAGCAAATTTCTTACCCGTCACCAGTGTGGCATGCTGGTGGCTTGTTAAGGGGGCATGTATGAAGATCGAACGGCGCTATACGCAGGAGGGGCAATCCCCCTACGCCGATATCGAGTTCCGTGAAGCAACGAGCGAAATCCGCAACCCGGATGGTTCCGTTGTGTTCCGCCTGGAGAACATTCAGGTACCAACTCAGTTTTCACAGGTCGCCTCCGACATTCTTGCGCAGAAGTACTTCCGCAAAGCCGGTGTGCCTGCCCGCCTGAAGGCCGTGGAGGAAAACTCCGTGCCTTCATGGTTGTGGCGCAAAAAGCCTGATACCCGCGCTTTAAAGGATCTGCCTGAAGAAGAACAATTCGGATCTGAAACCGACTCCCGTCAGGTATTCGATCGTCTTGCCGGTACTTGGACCTACTGGGGCTGGAAAGGCGGCTACTTTGATAGCGAGGCTGATGCTCAAGCGTTTTTCGACGAACTGCGCTACATGCTGGCGACCCAAAAGGTGGCGCCGAACTCTCCGCAGTGGTTCAACACCGGCCTGCATTGGGCCTATGGCATTGATGGTCCAAGCCAAGGCCACTACTACGTGGATCATGAAAGCGGCAAGCTGACCCGCTCTTCTTCTGCCTACGAACACCCACAACCGCACGCCTGCTTCATTCAGTCCGTAGACGACGACTTGGTGAACGAAAACGGGATCATGGACCTTTGGGTTCGTGAGGCACGCCTGTTCAAATACGGTTCTGGTACCGGCTCCAACTTCTCTCGCCTTCGCTCCTCTGGCGAAAAGCTTGCAGGCGGCGGCAAATCCTCCGGCTTGATGAGCTTCCTGCGCATTGGTGACCGCGCAGCTGGCGCCATCAAGTCTGGTGGCACCACCCGCCGGGCTGCCAAGATGGTGGTGGTCGATGTAGACCATCCTGACATTGAAGAATACATCAACTGGAAGGTGACCGAAGAGCAGAAGGTTGCGGCTCTCGTGACCGGCTCCAAAATCTGCCAGAAACACCTTCAGGCGGTCATGCGCGCCTGCGTGAACTGTGAAGGTTCAGGCGACGATTGCTTCGACCCAAAGAAGAACCCTGCCCTCAAACGCGAAATGCGGGCGGCAAAGAAGGCACTGGTTCCAGACAACTACATCCAGCGCGTGGTTCAGTTTGCGCGTCAAGGTTACAAGACCATCGAGTTTCCGACCTACAACACGGATTGGGACTCTGAAGCCTACCTGACCGTAGCGGGCCAGAACTCCAACAACTCCGTTCGCGTGACAGACGGCTTCCTCGACGCAGTCACCAACGACGGCGACTGGGATCTCGTCGCCCGCGTCAAGGGCGACGTTGTGAAGACCGTCAAGGCAGCGGACATCTGGGAACAGATCGGCTATGCCGCATGGGCTTCAGCTGATCCGGGCCTTCAGTACCACACCACCATCAACGACTGGCACACCTGCCCCGCTGGTGGGGAAATTCGCGCGTCCAACCCATGTTCTGAATACATGTTCCTGGACGATACCGCGTGTAACCTTGCATCCCTGAACCTGCTTCAGTTCCGCATGGAAGACGGCTCCTTTGACCACGAGCGTTTTGAACACGGCGTGCGTCTTTGGACCATCGTTCTGGAAATTTCCGTTCTGATGGCCCAGTTCCCTTCCAAGCAGATCGCGCAGCTTTCTTACGAGTACCGCACCCTTGGTCTGGGCTATGCCAACATTGGCGGCTTGCTCATGACCTCCGGCATTCCTTACGACAGTGAGGAAGGACGTGCGCTGTGTGGTGCAATCACCGCAATCATGACCGGCGTTTCCTACGCCACCTCCGCCGAAATGGCTGGCGAGCTTGGGGCGTTCCCGCGCTATGACGAAAACGCAGAGAACATGCTCCGCGTGATCCGCAACCACCGCCGCGCCGCCCATGGCGAAACCGCGGGCTACGAGGGCCTGAACACCCTTCCCGTTGCGCTTGACCACAAGTCATGCCCTGAACCGATCCTGATCGACCGCGCCAAGAAAGCATGGGACAACGCCTTGTCTCTTGGTGAGAAAAACGGCTACCGCAACGCACAGACCAGTGTGATTGCGCCAACCGGCACCATTGGTCTGGTGATGGACTGCGACACAACCGGCATTGAGCCAGACTTTGCGCTGGTCAAGTTCAAGAAGCTTGCCGGTGGTGGTTACTTCAAGATCATCAACCGCGCGGTTCCGGAAGCGTTGAGTGCACTGGGATACTCGGCCTCTGAAATTGCCGAGATTGAAGCATACGCTGTTGGTCACGGGTCCATCAATCAGGCACCGGCCATCAACCCAACAACATTGAAGGCCAAGGGCTTTGATGATGAGGCACTTGAAAAGCTCGCAGGGTCTCTGGGTTCTGCGTTCGATATCAAGTTTGTCTTCAACCGGTTCACGTTTGGCGATGCTTTCCTGACGGAAAAGCTCGGCGTTCCAGCGGACAAGCTCGACGACTTCGAGTTCGACCTGCTGGCCCACCTTGGTTTCTCCAAGGCAGACATTGAAGCCGCCAACACCCATGTGTGCGGTGCCATGACCCTTGAAGGTGCGCCGCACCTGAAGGAAGAGCACTATCCGGTGTTTGACTGCGCGAACCCATGTGGTCGTATCGGCAAGCGCTACCTGTCCGTTGAAAGCCACATCCGCATGATGGCAGCGGCCCAGCCGTTCATCTCCGGCGCGATCTCCAAGACCATCAACATGGCAAATGCAGCCACCGTTGATGATTGTAAAGACGCCTACATGCTCTCATGGAAGCTTGGTCTGAAGGCAAACGCCCTTTACCGCGACGGCTCCAAACTGTCTCAGCCGCTGAACTCTCAGCTGCTTGAAGATGATGAGGAAGAAGCCGAAGATGTTGTTGAGGCCATTGCTGCTCAGCCGCAAGCTGCCCGCGCTGAAGTGATTGCAGAACGCATCGTGGAGCGCATTGTCGAACGGTCCGTGCGCACCCGCGAACGCCTGCCGAACCGCCGCAAGGGCTACACCCAAAAGGCATCGGTTGGCGGCCACAAGGTCTATCTGACCACTGGCGAGTACGAGGATGGCCGCATCGGTGAAATCTTCATCGACATGCACAAGGAAGGCGCGGCTTTCCGCTCGTTGATGAACAACTTCGCCATCGCCATCTCACTTGGCCTGCAGTACGGCGTGCCGCTTGAAGAATACGTTGACGCCTTCACCTTCACCCGTTTTGAACCTGCGGGCATGGTAATGGGCAACGACGCCATCAAGAATGCAACCTCCATTCTTGACTATATCTTCCGTGAACTGGCCGTGTCCTATCTGGGTCGCAACGATCTGGCCCATGTACCGCCAGAGGCGATCGGCTCGGCAACCGCTCTGTCTGAAGGGGACGCGGAAACTGAAAGCCAGCCGGCTGTGGTCTCTCACGGTCTTGTCCGCGGCCAGACCGAACGCTTCCGTCTGGTACCGGGTGGAGAGCCTGCCGGGCTTGCCGATGGCGAGATCGCAATCAAGAGCCAGGCCATTGCCACAGCGTTCAGCCGTGATGGCAGCGCATCGGCAGCGGTTGTGCAGGAAGTCGGCTTGGCAGAAGCGCAACCTCAGCCATCCGTCGCCTCTCAGGTCGCGCAGGCCCGCATGAAAGGCTATGAGGGCGAGAGCTGCTCGGAGTGCGGTAACTTCACCATGGTGCGCAATGGCACCTGCCTGAAGTGCGACACCTGTGGCTCCACCAGTGGCTGCAGCTAACGCTTCAGCCCCTTGGTGTCCCGAGCTGCATAGGACGCCCAAATTAGGCCAATAAGCGGCTCAAACCGGCTTAGATAACAAAAGAACCCGCCCATCGGAAACGATCGGGCGGGTTCTTTTTAGCGTGTAAACCCATCAGTGGCTTGCGCAAACAAGACGACTAATGGGTCTATGAGCCCTAGTCGGATCTGTTTGATCTGGCTCCTCATTGAGCTGTGTCGCGCTTCGCTTCAATCGATGAGGAGCATGATCCTACAGGACTGAAGAGGCTCACGACACCTTAGCGGTATGTGCATGATGCAAGGCTTTACCTACTCTAGATAAATCTTTGTAAATAAATAACTTTCTACTTTAAGACGTGAAGATCAAACCACAGCCGATGACCACCAGAGCGGCGCCGATCCACGCGCCCATGGCTGGCTTTTCTCTGGTTCGCCACCACAGCATGGGCAGCAGCAACGCCGGGCTTGTGGCGGACAGTGTTGAAACGATACCCACCTCACCACCTTCCAGTGCAAACAGCAGCAGGGTCATGCCCAGGCCCATTCCTAAGAATCCAGAGAGCGCTGTGCGCCTGACAATCTGTCCTGTTAATGGGTTGGCCAGTTTGAACCGAGGATTTGGCAGTTGCATGAGCATCGTCAAACATGTGGCCGCCATGAGGCAGCGAAGCAATGCGACCACAACGGGATCAGCGCCGCCCTGCATCACGGGGCGGATGACAAGTGACCCAAGAGACTGGGAGAGCGCAGCCACAAGGCCAAGGGCAACGCCAACAACCACGGGCCCTTTGATGCTTTCCCATTGGTGCAGCTGATCTTTGCGCTTGCCGAATACGATGGCCAGAACAACGCCCACAACAACAGTCAAAATGCCGATGCTTGCCAAGGCAGAAAGATCTTCTCCCAAAAAGATCCAACCCAGCACGGCGGAGATCGGTGCGTTCATTGCGAACAGGATCGAGGTCCTGCGCGGCCCCATGCGGTTCAACGTCAAAAACAGGGCGGTATCGCCAAGGAAGATGCCGACGAAACCGGAGATCAGGATGATATCCAGTGTACCAAAGTCAAAGTCCAACAAGGCACCGGACACCAGCGCATACGCCAGTGTCATGGCCACGACGAACCACATACGTACGCAATTGAAACCGATTGCGCCAAGATGTGCGGAGGGGCGTGAGGAGATTAGTCCGCCGACTGCCCAGCAAAGCGCTGCACCAAGCGCGGCCATTTCGAACATAAACATGGGAAAACTCAAAAAGCGTTGGGACCAAGATTGTTAGTACGCACAAGGGCGCAAGGAAAGACTGCATTCCGGTTCCCCACCCAAATCTTGCATATGTTGCAGGTGTCGCCCGAAACGGCTCCATTTGCGGACCAAGTTCGACGGCCGATGGGCTCACGCATGGCGTTTGTCCCATTGCATGGAATTTCGGTGTTTGCTAAACCGCGCTGAACCCTGCCATAGCCCTCGCGGTAACGCGCGAGAGATCAGACTGGATCCGCATGAACGATATTGCCATCGCCCGTGCCGCTTCCCTTAAACCGATCAGTCAGGTCGGTGAGGAACTCGGCATTCCGGAAGACGCCATCGAGCCCTTTGGTCGATACAAAGCGAAAATCAGCAATACCTATTTGGAGGGCTTGGCCGATCGCCCCCAGAGCAAGCTCATTCTGGTTACGGCGATCTCGCCCACAGCCGCAGGTGAAGGCAAAACAACGACCACCGTCGGGCTTGGAGACGCCCTCTCCCGCATCGGCAAAAAAACGGCGATCTGCTTGCGCGAACCCTCCCTTGGACCCTGTTTCGGGCTGAAGGGAGGCGCGGCTGGCGGAGGCCATGCGCAGGTGGTGCCCATGGAGGACATCAACCTCCATTTTACAGGCGATTTCCACGCCATCACCAGCGCCCACAACCTGCTTTCCGCCATGATCGACAACCACATCTACTGGGGCAATGCGTTGGAGATTGATCAGCGCCGCATTGTCTGGCGCCGGGTTGAGGACATGAACGACCGGGCTTTGCGTGAAATCACCACAGGCCTTGGCGGTATCAAGAACGGCCATCCCGCGACCAGCGGTTTTGACATCACCGTGGCCTCTGAGGTCATGGCGATCCTCTGTCTTGCTGAGAACCTGAGCGACCTTGAAGAGCGCCTTGGCGATATCGTTGTGGCTCACCGCCGTGACAAGTCTCCTGTCACCGCACGGGACCTCAATGCGCATGGGGCCATGACAGTGCTTTTGAAGGAAGCGTTGCAGCCCAACCTGGTTCAGACCTTGGAAAACACGCCTGCGCTCATCCACGGCGGCCCTTTTGCCAACATTGCCCACGGGTGCAACTCGGTCATTGCCACCAAAGCCGCCATGAAGCTGGCAGACTTTGTGGTGACAGAAGCCGGTTTTGGTGCCGATCTTGGCGCGGAGAAGTTTTTCAACATCAAGTGCCGCAGTGCAGGCCTCAAGCCTCAGGCGACGGTTGTGGTTGCAACGGTGCGGGCGCTGAAAATGCATGGCGGCGTGGCCAAAGACCACTTGGATGCGCTCAATCAAGACGCACTGCGCGCGGGCTGTGAGAACCTAAAGCGCCATATCCGCAACATGCAGCAGTTCGGCGTACCGGTTGTGGTGGCCATCAATCAATTCACTTCGGATCAACCGCAGGAGTTTGATCTCATCCGTGAGGCGGCCCGCAATTGCGGTGCCGACACAGTTCTGTGCTCTCACTGGGCGGAGGGCTCCAAAGGCACCGAAAAACTTGCAGAAGCGGTGGTTGCGCTCATGGAGACAACGCCAGCACAGTTTGAGCCGCTCTACACTGTTGAAAGCTCCATCGAAGACAAGCTGAACGCAGTTGCAACCCGGATCTACGGC
This sequence comes from Pseudovibrio exalbescens, assembly GCF_028737195.1. Taxonomy (GTDB): domain Bacteria; phylum Pseudomonadota; class Alphaproteobacteria; order Rhizobiales; family Stappiaceae; genus Pseudovibrio; species Pseudovibrio zosterae. Next base: position 625,488 of record NZ_JAQZAJ010000001.1, read on the forward strand.
GCAGAAGGTATTTCGCTCGGCAAAAACGCCAAACGTCAAATCAAAGAGACCGTGGCTCTCGGAAAAAGCACTCTTCCGGTGTGCATCGCCAAGACGCCCTATTCGTTCTCAACGGACCCGAAGAAGGTTGGTGCGCCATCCGACCACACACTTGACATCCGCGAGCTGCGTCTTTCAGCCGGGGCCCGGTTCATTGTAGCCCTTACCGGTGACATCATGACCATGCCGGGCCTGCCTAAACGTCCCGCAGCAGAACGCATCCGCCTCGATGAAAACGGCCAGATCGAGGGCCTTTTCTAGACCGGAAATTGTCATGGCGTGAGGACGGGGCTAGTCCACATCCTCACGGCTATGACCGCGGCGAAAACGGTCGAAATGGAGCACGGCCTTGAAATCGTGGCGGTCCGGGTCCCGATAGTGACCAAACTTGAAATACTGCGTCGGCCCTGCGAACTCATTATTTCCGATGAAACCGGTAACTCGGGCAATAAACCGGTCGTTGGCCCATATCTCGATGATTCCTTGCCCTTCCCGGCTCCCTTTGATGCGATAGCGCATATCCACCCAGCCTTCAGTGGGGTCTGGCAGGAAGGGGTTATCGGAGAGTTCTATATGAATGCCGGGATCATTCTTGAACTGAGCCTTGTCGTTCAAAAACGGAAACTTCGTTACATCCTGCGTCGCAATCGCTTCCTTGTACTTTTCAACCGCAACCTCATAGCTCGCAACTTCGCTCGACGCGATTGCCTTGTTCGCCTGCCTCAAGGCGTAGTTGGGATCGAGCAAAAGCAACTGCTTGAACTCATTGCGAAATAGCGCGAAGTCCTGTTCGAAGCTACCAGCGGACTTGGCCACAAGCTCCCGGGTTTCATTGTGCTGAACAGTGATGTGAAAGACGCCATTGTCAAAACGCTGCGCCAGGAACGGGCTGCCACCGCTGTCTTCCTTCCATTGCCCAATCACCCATCTTGTGCTGCCCGTGTTCCAAAACCGCCCTTCAATGCGAAAGCTGAAGGAATACCAGACCTCTTCACCAAAGTTACAGCGTTTGTCATTGGCCACCCATAGCTCATGCTTCAGGTTCCCCTCTCCGTCTACCTGGTCTTCACCACTAATGGAGATGGCAAGCGACGAACCGCCCTGTCGCACGGTGATGTTGTCCAAGTTAAAGGCGTGAGGTGGCTTTACCCGTCCAGGGTCCCAAACTTCTTGATCGGGGAAATGAGCGAAGTCATCGGCAAGTATGGCGCACTCGCGCACCATAAGCGGCTTTTCATTTTCCTTGCCTTCCCCGGAACCGGGGGTTTTGCGCGCTTCAGCGCTTTGCCCCAGGATGCCGGCAAGGAGAAACGCCGCGAGCAGTCCGTGAAGGACCCGTGACTTATCGAGCGCCATGTGCGGCCCCATTTATTGTTATAGGTCACTCTGCGAGAACGCGGAGAAGCCAAAGCGAAAGGCAAGGCTCACCCAACGTTCTGAAGGTACTATGCTGCTGATTTTGGAAGAAACAATGAAGGTCAGGGCAAAAAGCCATCAAGAAGCGCATTCTCGGCTTCTTCAAGGCTTAAGTCCCTGATGCGGCGGATGGTGTCATAGCCAAAGCCGGCGCGCGCAAACTTGGCTATCTCCCTCGCCTCATCGACCTGTGTATCCGGCCGGGCAAAAGGACCCAAGCGCCGACGCCTTGCCAGTCGCAGACATGCCAGATCTTCATCGTGATCGGATTGTTCAAGCGCATCCTTGGCAATCTCGTCAGCCACGCCCTTGGCCTTGAGCTCCATTTGTACGCGCCTTGAGGACTTACCCCGCGCAAGCCCTGCATTGGCTTTGACGCGAGCGAACTCAGCATCGTTGACGAAACCGTGGCCGACAAACCATAACACTGTCTCAGAGATGTCGGAGAGCCACTCTTCCGGTTCCTGCTCCAACGCTTCGGCCTTCCGACGCGCTTTGCGAACCAAAACCAGCCGAAGCTGTTCTTCGGATGCAGCGTGTTTGGAAAGATAGTAGGCGGCTGCGTTTTTCAGATACTTTTTACGTCGTTCCGGCGACAAAAATGGCCCCTGTTCAAGTCTCACCAGCAATCAGAACTGGTCACCTGAATAGAGGCCTTTCTAAAATACTTCTAGCCTACGAAAGCACGTTCCACGACAAACTCTGCCGGCTTGTTGTTGGCACCTTCGGTAAGACCGTTCTTTTCAAGAAGCACTTTGGTATCACGGATCATTTCCATGGAACCACAGATCATGCCGCGATCCACCGCAGGATCCAGTTTGGGCACACCGAGATCATCAAAGAGTTTGCCGCTTTCGATCAAATCGGTGATGCGTCCGGTGCGCGGATAATCTTCACGGGTCACGGAGTTATAAAGGCGCAGCTTTCCTTGGGCCAGCTCGCCGATAAGTGGGTCTTCGCCAATGGCGGCAACAAGGTCTTCACCATACTTGAGCTCATCCACATTGCGACATGTGTGCGTCAGGATGACTTCCTCGAACTTCTCATAGGTTTCGGGGTCGCGAATGAGGCTCGCAAAAGGCGCAATGCCGGTGCCTGTCGAGAACATGTAAAGACGCTTTCCTGGCACCAGCGCGTCATTGACGAGGGTACCAGTTGGCTTTTTTTTCATGAGAATGGTATCGCCGACCTCGATCTTTTGGAGATGCTGGGTCAACGGACCGTCTGGCACCTTGATCGAAAAGAACTCCAGTTCTTCATCCCATGACGGACTGGCGATTGAATAGGCGCGGTACAACGGCTTGCCATCGATCATGAGCCCGATCATGACAAACTCCCCAGAACGGAAACGGAAGCTTGAAGGACGCGTGATGCGGAACTGAAACAAGCGATCGGTATAGTGTTTCACGGCAGTGACTTTTTCAGCGTGCACGTTTTCCGGAATCGCCGCAGCCAACTCCTCACCTCTCATGATGACATTCATCTGTGTACCCATATTCTGAACGTGGTCGTCTCTGTGTTCTTGGTTATAGCTTCAGAACAAGCACCGTTCGACGTCAGCGCTGACCAAAATGAGGCAGCCTGTAGAATAATCATCTATGTCAGAGCGGTTGACTAGAACACCTCTACTTTAAAGCGCCTATAGCAAACCACGATTGGTATTACCACACATTCTTTCGCACCAAGGTCTTCCCCGCACAAAGAACCACAGGGCTTGGTTTGGATGCGAGGTAACCCAGTACCCGACCCTATCAATCGGCAAAAGATAGATTACCAGTTGTAGTTATGGAATAATTTATGATTATGCTCAGAGTGATGGCTCAATTGCGATGCCAAGCGTCGTCGTGCCAAACAGCGCGCATTAAGGCAGCGCTACTCTTAAGGCTACCAAAACAATTCGGAAGGAGGATTAGTTAGGAGCCGGCAGCAGCAGGCTGAGCTTCTTCTTGACGGGCTTCATAGTTCCTGTCGAGCTCCGCCACGATATTCCGAGTACCGGTTTCATGCTCCTCAGCAAACTTGAGGAACGCATCGCCCGGAAGTGGTGCTGCAAAGATATAGCCTTGAGCGGCTGTCACACCCAGCTTTCGCAGATGAAGGATCTGCTCATAGGTTTCAACGCCTTCAGCGATGATGCCCATGCCGAGGTTTTCTGCAAGCTCAACAATTGCGTCGGCGATCCGTGCGGTACTGGTCTCCTGTCCCAGCGGGTCAACGAACATCTTGTCGATCTTAACGATATCCATGCCGAGCTTTTGCAAATACGCGAGGCCGCCGTGCCCTGTTCCTACGTCATCAAGCGCAATGCGCACGCCCATGGCCTGCAGTTCGGCAATGATCTTCTTTGCGGCATTGATGTCATGCAGTGGCTGACGTTCTGTCACTTCCAGAACCACCTGCTCCAACTTGATTGGGCTGCCCTGAAACAGTTCTCCAACGTCCTCGACAATGGTTCGATCTTTGAAGTGTCCAGCGAACAGGTTTATGGAAATCTTCAGATCCGGCGTTGCTTCATAAAGATCCCCTACCTCATCGATGATCTGAACCATCAAGCGGCGCGTCATTTCAAAGATGTGGCCGGATGTCTCGGCATAGGTCATGAACTGGCCAGGAGAGACCATTTCGCCATTCTCACGGCGCCAGCGCATGAGCACCTCACACCCCTGCAAAACACCGGTCTCAATGTCGATTACTGGCTGATAGTAGGGAATGAACTCGTTGTTCTTGATGGCAGCGACGAACTCATCTTCACTCTCGTTGTCAGGCTGCCATGAGTACCAAACAGCAATGACAAGGAACAGCACGGCCACTGTTGCACACACGATCGCAGTGATTATCTGCAAACGGCCGACCAGTGATAAAGCCGCGTAGCCGTTAATGTCTACTCGCGCCACCAACGGATACCACGTTGAGAGCGAAGTTTGAGAAATGATCGTCGTATCGCTCTCGCCCTCCGGCAGATTGAGACTGCCGACCGTGGCCCAGATTGTCTCTGGTCCGAGCCTTACTTCTGTCCGCACCGCGCCACGCAGATATTCAGGCCCTGGCTCAATGTTGAGCGCCAAGGGAGACACTTCAGAAAAAAGGCGCCATCCGTTGGGCGTGCGCAGAGAGATTATGGCTTTCTTGATGCTGTCATAGCCTTGATCGGTCATCCCGATGCCAATCAGCGGGGCTCCATCATCCAGCATTGTAAGGATAGGTTTACCGCGCAATGACCGACTTGGCACCAGACACATCGGCTTACCGCTTGCATCTGCGATGCCGATGGATTCCATGTACGCCGACTTGCTAACGACTTCCCGCAGTGCATCCAAGTGATCGCGGCGGCACGTCACCACGCCTGCAGTTTCCAAGGACTGCAGTTCCAAGACAACTTCGTTGATTGTCAGTTCTGAGCGGGTGATGAAACGCTCGCCAATGGAGCGCGCTTCCTGCTTTGCCTGCTGAAGGGCAAAGTTTTCGAGCACATAGTTGGCCACGATCAAGGGGCCAAGCGAGAAGATCAACGCCAGGCACAGCGACCGAATGAAGCTGGTATAACGTCGTGACAATGGGTGATCCTAGATCTATGTGCGCAGCAATACCTCAGCTTCCTGTTTAACTATGAAAGAGTAAAGAAACTGCGAACTTCTTTAATCATTGTTTTGATCTTCCCGAATGTCCCCAGCGCATGGATGCGCTAGTATATCTCTCATCAGCTGCAGGGAGGTTTTCATGGAAGCCCTTTTTATCGGTCAAGCCTACATCGACATCACGTTTCTAACCAAAGCTCTGCCGACCGGAGATGAAAAGACGCTGGCAGAAGACTATGCCGTCAGCTTTGGCGGGAATGCAGTAACAGCAGCGTTTGCATGCGCAAAGCTGGGCCTAGCGCCAGACCTCATGTGCACCGTTGCGGAGGATTGGCTGGCTCATATGTTCCGCGATATGGCGTCAAAGTACCGAATTCATCTTCACAGCCGGAAGGTGAATGAGAGCTCCCTGTCTTTCATCATGCCTCAAGGAGGCCACCGGGCGATTGTGCGCTGCCGAGACAACGACTTTCTGCATCCCTACCCGGAACTCTCCCTTGAGGGCTGCCGGGCACTGCATGTGGATGGCCACATGCCTGACGCAGCACTTCACTACGCCCAAGCCTGCCGGAAGAAGGGCATCCTGACTTCAATGGACGGCGGAGCCTTTCGCGAGGATACCGACGAAATTCTGGAGTTCATAGACGTAGCTATTGTTTCAGAGTTGTTCTGCGAGCAGATTGGCAAGTCATATGACGCGACGCTTGACTACTTGCGGTCCAAACGAGTGAAAGTAGGCGGCGTCACGCTCGGGGAGTATGGCATGTTGTGGTTTGAAGGAGACGGCGAGACAAGGCACCTGCCTGCCCTTTCCATACCGCCCTCCAAGACCATAGACACCAATGGCGCAGGCGACACCTTCCACGGGGCTTACATCTACTCCTATCTGACAAACCCGACAGAACAGTGGGAGACCCATTTCCGCTTCGCACGCACCGCCTCGGCCTACTCCATTCAATATCTTGGAAATGAAGCTTCGCTACCCACCTTGCGCGACGTTGAAGACACCGAGGCATCTTTCACGATTTCGCTATTGGAACCGAAGCGAGACGGCTCTCCTTGAGGGCCGATGACCTTGTTTCGTCAAAATTTGATTGCAAGCAGGCGCCAAACCAGTTTCAGTAGCAGCCTCAAACGGCGCTTGGGAGGGCTAATCGTGAAAGTAGCATCCAGTTTAAGGAGCGCAGTCCTCACACTGTCGGCTGTGATCGTACTCTACTGCGGACCTGCTTCAGCAGAGCAGAACGCAGTCGCTGAAGCGTTCTTCCAAGTACTCAAGCAACGGGGTGCCACGGCCCTTGCCTATGAGACAATCACCGTCACAGATGGCAACATTCGCATCGGCAATCTGCGCGCGACGCTTAACAACAGCGCCGAATATGCGTTGGTGTTTGAGGGTGTTGCCCTTGCCAAACCCAAGCTCCATGCTAACGGTGACCTATCGGTGGAAGCGCTTGCCATTGACGCGCTGTCCTTCGGCAGCCCGGAACTGAGCTTCTCGGCCAACCGGGTGCTCATGACAGAAATGTTCTTTCCGAGCGCGCCCAAGTTCTCAGTGGACCAACACACCGACCTTGTTCTGTCCTACAGCACGGCTGCGGTACAGGGCATTGTGATCGAAGACTACACCACAGGGGCGATCGTCCCCATTCGCGAAATTACAGTGGCGCTGGATCGGGACCAAGGAAGTCTGCCGTCCCACGCACGTCTTGAGCTTTCAGGCCTGCGCCCAGACCTGAATGCGCTCAGCACCGGTCAGCAGAGTGCTCTGGCGCGTCTCGGAATCAGCGAACTGTCTCTTTCAGCGGTTGCCGATGGCCTTTGGGAGTCCGAAAGCGGCACTCTAACTGTAAACGATGTTTCGATTTCGGCAGAAGACTATGCGACCTTGAGCCTTTCCGCTTCCTTTGGCGGCGTTACCGAGGAACTCATTCTCGAGTTCACGACCCTTGCCGCCCAGGAAAGCGTGATTGCGCTGGACCTGCTGCAAACCATTCAGATCAGCTCGCTCAGCCTTCGTCTCGAAAACAACGGTCAGCTCGCCGACATACTGGATATGGAGGCCAACGCCCGCGATCAGGACCGTGAAGCACTGGCAAAGGAGCTCGGCAAAACGCTTGAACGGGTCTTGCTGCCCTTCAAAGCGCCCGAGTTCAATGCACAACTCATAAGTGGTACAGAAGCGTTCCTGCGAAAACCTGAGAGTTTTCAACTTAAACTTGACCCGACGGCTCCCGTTCCCGTTGCTCAGGTGATGGGAACCCTTATGCTGTCACCTTCCAGTCTTCCCTATCTGCTAGGGGCTACAATCACAGCGAACACCCAATGATCGCTGACGCACAACCCACTAACCGAGTTTCAAATTTGCATGCTTAAGTCATCCTCATTTTACAGCAGCGCGACGTGCGCCTCCGTGCTTGCGCTGAGCCTCGCTGCCACGCCTGCATTGGCCTCCGATGCCCGTTCCATCGTCGATGGCGTAATGGCCTCCTACAAGGCAGCAGGTGCCTCTGTCGCAAGCTACGAAGGCTTTTCAGAAGAAGGCGATACGGTCACGCTTTCCAACGTGAAGATGGAAGTGCCGATTTCCTTCACGTTCAAGGACTCCACATTTGAAATTCATGCCGCCTTCGACACCGCGACCGTTGATCTCGTTGGGGCTGAAGAAAACGCCGATTCCTATATTTTTGAGGAGATTGTTATTCCGGAACTCGGAATGCACATGACCTTCAACTACCCTGATGACGCCGAGGATGCGGATCTTCCAACAAGCAGCACCAGCAAGCTCTTGGAGTACCGGAGCTTTAATGTCAGCATTCCCAAAGAGGGTAGCTACCCGATCCTGACATCACCGTCGCTTTTTGAAAACTATGCGAAATTGCAGGCTTTCTTCTTGGCGAGTTCGGCAGATAGGGAGACGATTGCGAGCGTCGAAACACAGATGGAACTTCCTGGTGGGGGAAGTCAGACAGCGCGCTTGACAGGAATGGACTTGCTGGATCGAAGAGGTGGCAAGCTCGCCCGTTACGATGTGGCTTCCTATGAGACCACCGAGATTTTCCCAGAGAGCGCAGAGACCGACCGGCCAAAGAAAATAGCCATTACCATGGGGCAAACGTCTGCACGAGATCTCAGTTCTTTGCCAATTCTCAGTTTCCTGGGTCTTTCGGAGCAAACTGAGGGTCTGCAGGAAATAATCGGATCAATGTCCATCCAGGACATTAGAACCGAGGTGGAAACCAAGGATGAAACAGCCAACTTTAACGCAGATCTGGTGTCCATCTCCAAGCTCAAGTATGCACCAGGTAATTTCAGCCGGTTGCTTCAAGTAATCGAAGACAACAACGAAACCGATGGCGATTTTGAGGAGACTGCAGCTCGCAATGTCTTCAAACATATTGGCTCTTTCGCGTTTGACAGCTTCCTGCTTCAGGACATCTCTTTCGGCAGCGAAGCTGCCACAGCCAACTTTGGTGAGATTGCCCTGCGCGACTTCAGCGGTAAGGGATTTGGCAGTATCCAGCTTACGGGCTTGGAAATCTCTTCTGTTCGCGATGAGCGCAACATGGCACTCGGCCACTTCGCCATCAGGGACGTAATATATCCTGATCTCGTCGAGGTGATGCTCTCAGCCAAGGATGTGTCTGAAACACCAATTCAGGCTGCTCTGGATAAAGCTCCGCAGATTGGCGCAATTGAACTTGGCGACATCAAGCTGGTGCAAGATGGCAAGGACGCGCTGTCGCTGAAAGGCATGGCGCTCTACCTGACGGATTACATCAACAAGATCCCAACAAAGGTCTCATTCAAAACCGAAGCCCTCAATGTAATGCCGAATGAGTTTGACGGCGACGCTCTGGTTCCACTGGTTGGTGAACGTATCAAGCTTGACCAAAACACCGACATTGCTTGGAATGAGGACACTCAAGAGCTGGTTCTCAACGACAACATTGAGCTTGCAGAGGGCTTCAACGTTCAATTGAACATTGAGCTTGGCGGCGTTGACCGTATGATCTTCGAAACGCCGGACGAGGCTGAAGCTGCACTGGTCAACATTACTCTGAACCGCGGCTCTATCCGCATTACAGATGCCAAGCTGGTAACCAAGTTCATCAAACAGTCTACGGAACAATCCGGCATGCCGGAAGACGTCCTTGTCGATATGCTTGTTTCCGAGATGGTCAAGAATTTGGGTCCGGTTGCCAACACCGAGTTTGGCAAGGAACTTCAGGACAAGCTCGCCCTGTTCCTTCTGAACCCGGAGAATCTTGAGATCGAGCTGGCACCAGAACAGGCTGTTCCGGTAATGCAGATTGCGGCGAACGCCATGCTTGCCCCGCAGGCCCTACCAAAGGTTCTGGGAGCAACCATCAAGAACTAAGGCGCTACCGCCAATCACCACAAAACCAAAAAACCCGCGCCTCCATCCGGAAGCGCGGGTTTTTCTTTATCTTCAGGAACTTGACGGTCAGGACTGCGTTTCAGAACGGAACTGCAATTCGCACAGACGCCGGTAGACCCCATCCATCTTGTAGAGCGCATCGTGGTTGCCGCTCTCGATAACCTTGCCAGCCTCCAGAACGTGAATGGTGTCAGCATCCCGCACGGTAGCAAGTCGGTGCGCAATCACCAGCGTGGTACGGCCTTTCATGAGCCGCGCCAATGCGATCTGGATCTTGTTCTCAGATTCGGCATCAAGCGCAGATGTGGCTTCATCCAGCAGCAGGATTGGTGCATTGGACAACATCGCGCGAGCAATGGCTACGCGTTGGCGCTGCCCACCCGAAAGCAGAAGCCCGCCCTCACCTACTGGACTGTCATAGCCCTTCTCCATGGCCATGATGAACTCGTGGGCATTGGCGTTTTTTGCTGCTTCCATGATGTCTTCGAGGGAAGCGCCCGGGCGACCGATCTCAATGTTCTCACGGACACTACGGTCAAACAGGAAAGTATCCTGCGTGACAATAGCGATGTTCTTGCGTAGTGACTTCACGGTGTACTGTGTCACGTCCTGACCATCGATCAGCACGGCCCCGCCCTGCGGCTCATAAAACCGCTCTATCATGGCAAACACGGTTGACTTGCCTGCGCCAGACGCCCCAACCAGCGCAGTTACCTCGCCCGCTTTTGCGGTCAACGTCATGCCATCCAATGCTGGCGCTTCATCATAATGAAACTGCAAATTGTCGAGCTTCACCTCGCCTTTGGTGACATTTAGATCCGGAAGGTTCTTGTCATTTGGATGCGCTTCTTCCATGTCCAGCACTTCGTAAAGCAACCTGACGCCAACCAGCTGCGTGTTCAGATTCACCTGCAGGCGTGCCAACCGTTTCATCGGATCGTAGGCAAGAAGAAGAGCGGTAATGAACGAGAAAAACGCTCCGGGATCCTGCCCGAGGTGGATCACACTGTAGCCGCCGTAGAGGATGATCAGCGCAATGGCAAAGCCGCCCAGCGTTTCCATCAGCGGAGAAGTTCGTGCCGTCAAAATGGCGATTTTGTTGGCCTGACGCTCCACATCAGCCACGGCGCTATCCATGGAACGCTGCATGTCACCTTCATAATTGAAGGACTTAACCACCCGGATCCCCAAGGCGGTCTCTTTGACCAAAGAAAGGATCTTGGACTGGGACACAAACTGGGATTTCGCAATCTTGCGCACGCGGCGCACAAGGTGCGCTACCGCAATAATTGCCGGCGGCATGATGGTGAGAGAAATCAGACTGAGAAGTGGATTTTGGTAGACCATCACCGCAACCAGTCCAATCACAGACATCACATCACGACCTGCTGCAAGGATAACCAGATCCATGACCTGCCGTGCGGCAGACGTATTGTGCGAGAACCGGTTGGCGATCTCACCAAAGGAGGTGTGATCAAAGAACCGCATGCCAAGACTGTTGACCTTCTCATACATCCGGCGCTGGAGCTTGGCGATGATAGAATTGCCAATGCGGCTCAAAATGACCTGCTGGCCGTAGGTGGCCGCACCACGAATGGTGAAGATCGCGATCACAATTCCAGAGATGATGTAGACCATCTGGGCATCGCGGTTGATGAACACTTCGTTGATCACGTTTTTCATGATCGCAGCGCTGCCTGCACCGGCGGCTGCAGAAACGGCCATGAACAGGAATGCCAGCGCATACCTGCCACGATAGTCCCGGAAGTTTTCCCTCATCAGCCGACGGATCAGCGCGGGCGCCCCATCCGGATCAGCAAACAGTTTATCACCAATGGCTTTGAACACCTGAAGTCCTCAAGTATGAAACGCGGGAGTCACCTCGCGCTATATCGCAAAAAGGGCGACCTATAAACAAGGCCGCCCTCCAAATTGGTATGAGATTACAACATCGCGTTGCAACCTGCCCTACGACTTACGCTTCTGGCAGGTTCAGGCGAATGTGCAGGTCACGCAGCTGCGCGGGGAACACATCGCTCGGTGCACCCATCAGCAGATCCTGTGCCTGCTGGTTCATCGGGAACAGGGTCACTTCACGCAGGTTCTTTGCGCCGATCAGAAGCATCACGATGCGGTCTACACCAGCAGCCATGCCACCGTGTGGAGGCGCGCCATACTGGAATGCGCGGAACATGCCGCCGAATTTTTCTTCCAACAGGCTTTCATCGTAACCAGCGATTTCGAAGGCCTTCTTCATGACCTCGACCTGGTGGTTACGGATCGCACCAGAACCAATCTCGAAGCCGTTACACACCACGTCATACTGATATGCGTTCAGCTCAAGCGGATCCTTGGAGTTCAGGCCTTCAAGGCCGCCTTCCGGCATGGAGAACGGGTTGTGAGAGAAGTCGACCTTCTTGTTCTCCTCATCCCATTCGTACATCGGGAAGTCCACGATCCAGCACAGTGCGAACTGGTCTTCGTCAACAAGTTCCAGTTCTTCTGCCGCACGGGTACGTGCCTTGCCTGCGAAATCTGCAAATTTCTTTGGATCGCCAGCGGCAAAGAAGACAGCATCACCTTCGCCCAGACCGAGCTGAGTGCGGATGGCTTCTGTACGCTCAGGACCAATGTTCTTGGCAATTGGGCCAGCGCCTTCCAACGTATCGCCTTCCTTACGGAAGAAGATGTAGCCCAGACCTGGCTGGCCTTCGCTCTGCGCCCAAGAGTTCATGCGATCGCAGAACGCACGGGAGCCGCCCTTCGGTGCCGGGATCGCCCAAACTTCTACCTTCGGGTCGTTCTCGATCATGCGTGCGAAGACCTTGAAGCCAGAGCCTGCAAAGTGTTCGGTCACTTCCTGCATTTCGATTGGGTTACGCAGATCCGGCTTGTCAGAGCCATACTTGCGGATCGCTTCGGCATAAGGAATGCGCGGGAATTCACCGGTGACGCGCTTGCCTTCGGCAAACTCTTCGAACACACCGCGGATGATCGGTTCCATGGTGGTCAGAACGTCTTCTTGAGTAACAAAGCTCATTTCCACGTCGAGCTGATAGAACTCGCCCGGCAGGCGGTCAGCGCGTGGATCTTCGTCACGGAAACAAGGTGCGATCTGGAAGTAACGGTCAAAGCCGGACATCATCAGCAGCTGCTTGAACTGCTGCGGTGCCTGTGGCAGCGCGTAGAACTTCCCTGGGTGAATACGAGACGGAACCAGGAAGTCGCGTGCACCTTCTGGAGAAGACGCGGTCAGGATTGGTGTCTGGAACTCGTTGAACGCCGCATCGTTCATGCGACGGCGCATGGAATTGATGATCTTGGTGCGCTTCAAAAGATTTGCGTGCAAAGTTTCGCGGCGCAGATCAAGGAAGCGGTACTTCAGGCGAATGTCTTCTGGATACTCAGGCTCACCAAAAACAGGAAGCGGTAGCTCCTGAGAAGCGCCCAGAACTTCCATTTCACGGATGAACACCTCAATGTGTCCAGTTTCCAAACCTTCGTTTGCGGTCTCTTCAGACCGGCGCTTCACTTCGCCGTCGATACGGATGCACCATTCAGCGCGCACGGTTTCAGCCAGCTTGAAGGCGGCGGAATCAGGATCAACAACGCACTGCGTCATGCCATAGTTGTCGCGCAGGTCGATAAACAGCAAACCGCCGTGATCGCGAACACGATGAACCCAACCGGAAAGGCGTGCCGTTTCACCTACGTGGGTTTCCCGCAGCTCTCCGCAGGTATGGCTTCGATAGCGATGCATAGCGTCCTCAGTGATAGTCTTAAAACTCGAATTTGAACTGATGAGTCCTGTCCCCTTGGACAGGTCGTCGGGTGGAAAAGCCATGTCATAACGGCAAAGTCAAGGGACGCAAGCAAAACACACGGCTTTAACGCTATTATTTCCCAGAATACGAAGTTTCGCCGTTCGGGAACTGCCGTATCGGGAAAGTTCCTGTCAATAATCTGCCTTTATCCGCCTCAAGAGCTGCCAGATTTAATTTTTGGTCGGGACAAAATGGCGACATTACGCTATAGCTCGCAAACCATGAAGATGATCACGACCACCGACGAGCTGGCTAAGGCCTGCGAACTGCTTGCACAATCCGATTTTGTTACCATTGATACCGAGTTTTTACGGGAAACCACGTTTTGGCCGAAACTCTGTGTCATTCAGATGGCGAGCCCCGATGACGCCGTGATCATTGACGCGCTTGCCGAAGGGCTCGATCTTGAACCGTTCTTCGACCTGATGCGCAACGAGGCGGTTACCAAGGTGTTTCATGCCGCCCGTCAGGACATCGAAATCATCTACCATCTGGGCGGATTTGTACCCTCTCCGGTGTTCGACAGCCAGGTCGCAGCGATGGTGTGCGGTTTTGGCGATTCGGTTTCCTATGACCAACTGGTTCAGAAGATTACCGGAACCGCCATTGACAAGTCTTCCCGCTTTACGGACTGGTCACGCCGACCGCTCACCGAAAAGCAGCTTGCCTATGCGCTGGCAGATGTCACGCACCTTCGCAACGTGTATCGCTACCTTATCAAGCGCCTTGAAGAGCAAGGGCGCGCCCATTGGGTTGGCGATGAGATGCAAACGCTGACCTCGGAAGAAACCTACCGTTCTGACCCGGACAAGGCTTGGCAGCGGCTGAAGCTGCGGGTTCGCAAGCCAAGAGACCTTGCCATTTTGAAAGAACTGGCAGCTTGGCGTGAGTCTGAAGCCCAAGGCCGCGACACACCGCGTAGCCGGGTGCTGAAAGACGATGCGATCTATGAAATTTCCATGCAGCACCCCAAGAGTGCAGAAGCGCTGAGCCAGCTGCGCACGATCCCAAAGGGATTTGAGCGCTCCAAGCACGCGGACGGCATTTTGAAGGCGGTTGCGCGTGGCCTTGCTGTGCCGGAAGAAGAGCTTCCTGAACTTCCAAAAGGCCGCCCTGCGCCAGATGGTTCTGGAGCCGCTGTTGATCTTCTCAAGGTTCTTCTAAAGATGACGAGCGAGAACTCAGGCGTCGCGCCGAAAGTGATTGCTACTGTCGAGGATCTTGAAAAGATCGCCGCAGACGATGAGGCAGATGTTGCAGCTTTGAAGGGCTGGCGCCGGGAACTCTTTGGGGAACCGGCCCTGCGTCTCAAGCGCGGTGAAGTGGCAATTGCTTTCAACGGACGCCAGGTGGTGCTGTGCGAACAGGGTGAGCCTGTAGAGCGGGTTGTCCAGACACGAGGCAATGGCAGCCGTCGCCGGAACAGAAACTCCCGGCCCAAAGCACCAGCCACAGCAGAGACAGGCGAATAACAAAAAGGCCCTCGATCTGGAGGGCCTTTTTGTTTGCATTGTTTTCCAGCCCTCAGGCCGCTGCGACTATTTCAGAGTCGAGATCCAACAGACGCGACAGCTGATTGAGCCGCTTGCGCAGACGTTCCCCATCAAAGGCTTCGTATCCCTCAGGAAGCGTCAAAACGAGCTTGTCTTCTTCCAGGCTCAACCCAAGCTGCGGCAGTACGCCTTCAATGGAGGCGCTTAGAAGCGACGCCACTCGCAAGGATGCACCCAAAATACGGGCCATCTTGAGAAGCCGTTCGCTGCACAGCTTGTAAAGCTCAGGAGAGACGGCATCATCCACCAGCCCCTCATGGCGATAGAACACAGAGAGCGCAAGGTATGCCCGGCCCGGATGATCGATGCCCACAAAGCCTGCATTTGAGATTACATTGAGAGACTGTTCACCGCGATAGTCTGGATGGGCGCGCCATCCAATATCCGAAAGGTGACAGGCTGCTGTACGCAGGCGGCGCTCATAGTCGGTTTCGCTGACGCCGCACAGGTTAAACAAGCGGTTGGTCCACGCCACGAGTTCCGTGCCGTAGTTGGGCGAGCGCGCCCGCAAGAGACCAAGCTCCTTGGAGGCTTCGATCAGCGGATCCTTGGCCCGTTCGTCATCCGCCAGCATTTCGTAAAGCAGACCTTCTCGCACGCCCAAAGCGGAAAACACCACCCGCTCCGCCTTGCTTTGCAGCAACACCTCACGCATCACCGTGGCACCGTAAGGCAACAGGGCGCGGCGGGCTTTGGAGATGAACTGAATGCCGCGCATGGCGACTTCTTCGTCGCGCATCACGCGTTCACAGAACGCAATAGCTGCATCCGCCGGAATGGAGTAGTCGTGCATGACATGAAGTGGATAGCCTTCACGGAACAGATGCAGGCGGCCCAGAGAGCGCCAGGTGCCGCCGATTGCGAAGAACGTGCGCCCTTGCGCTTCTGTCAGCCAATCGGCTTTTCCCAGTTCCGTAGTGGCGATTTTTGCAGCCTTGGAAAGGCTACGCTTGGCGGTTTCCTGCAAGCGAATGCCGCCAAGG
This sequence comes from Pseudovibrio exalbescens, assembly GCF_028737195.1. Taxonomy (GTDB): domain Bacteria; phylum Pseudomonadota; class Alphaproteobacteria; order Rhizobiales; family Stappiaceae; genus Pseudovibrio; species Pseudovibrio zosterae. The sequence goes on from NZ_JAQZAJ010000001.1 coordinate 641,280, forward strand.
GGAAACGTCATGCCATGGCCAATGGTACCTTCATCAAGGTTCACCAGCTCGAGGCTACCCCCGCCCAGGTCGCCCACCATGCCATCCGCTCGCCAAAAACCGGAGACGACGCCCTTTGCAGAGTAATGGGCTTCGTCTCGCCCTGAGAAAATCTGCACCGTCGTGCCGCAAATCTCTTCAACCCGCCGGATAAAGTCCGGGCCATTGGAGGCCTCGCGGGCGGCGGCGGTGGCCAGAATTCTAAGTTCTGTTACCCCGATGTGCTCACAAACGGCGCGGTATCGGGTAATCGCTTTTAGTGCGGCTTCAACACGGTCGTCGGCCAGACGTCCCGTCTGACCAAGACCACGGCCGAGGCCTGCCAACATTTTTTCATTGAAAAGAGCGGTCGGACTGCGCGACAGGCGCTCATAAACAACAAGTCGAATAGAGTTGGAACCAATATCAATGATCGCAACGGGGCCAGCTCCGATAAAGCGGCCCCGAATACACTCACCCTCTAAACCTTCAGGCACTTCTCGGGCGCTCCACAAACAGTTTTGGTCCATCCCCCTTCAGCGATGAACCTCTCCCAGACAATGACGGATTCGTCATGAAATACATGTGTGCATTGAACGGATCTTCATCAGGAGCCGCTATGATACGCTCATGGCTGCCATCTGGAAGCAGGCGCCAGCTCTGCTGATTGTCTTCTAGATTGGCGACCATAATCTGATCCAAAATCTGTTCGTGCACAGTTGCGTTGACCACCGGCGCGAGCGTTTCCACGCGGCGATCCAAGTTTCTCGGCATAAGATCCGCGGAGCCGATATACACATGTGCTTCGCGAGATGGAAGCCCATGACCATTGCCAAAACAGAAAATTCGGCTGTGTTCCAAGAAACGTCCTACGATGGATTTCACGCGAATATTATCGGAAAGTCCAGGAATTTCAGGGCGCAAGCAGCAAATACCGCGCACGACAAGATCAACTTGTACACCGGCCTGACTTGCCCTGTACAGGCAGTCAATAATACCGGGATCCACAAGCGAGTTCATCTTCATCCATACTTGAGCAGGACGACCGGCGCGCGCGTGCTCAATCTCGGCCTCAGTCAGATCGATGATCCGCTGGCGCAGTGTCATTGGAGAAATCTCGATCTTCTCCAGCGCGCCCGGCTCGGCGTAACCGGTGATGAAGTTGAAGATCTTCGCCGTGTCACGTGCAATCTGAGGATCACAGGTGAAGTAGGACAGATCGGTATAGATCCGCGCCGTGATTGGGTGATAGTTGCCTGTGCCAATGTGGCAGTAGGTCTTTAGGCCGCCATGCTCGCGGCGCACCACCATGGACAGCTTGGCGTGTGTCTTGAGTTCGAGGAACCCGAACACCACCTGAACGCCTGCCCGTTCCAGATCGCGGGCCCAACGGATGTTGGCTTCCTCGTCAAAACGCGCCTTCAGCTCGACCAGAGCGGTTACGGACTTGCCCGCCTCAGCCGCTTCAATCAGCGCCTTTACGATCGGAGAGTTGTTGGACGTGCGGTACAGCGTCTGCTTGATGGCCACAACATCCGGGTCCTGTGCCGCTTGCCGCAGGTACTGGACCACAACGTCGAAGCTCTCATAAGGGTGGTGGACGAGGATGTCCTTCTGCTGAATCGCTGCAAAACAGTCGCCACCATGCTCTCGAATGCGCTCAGGGAAGCGCGCAGAATACTTGGTGAACTTGAGATCATCACGGTTAATGTCAATAAGCTGTGACAACTCGTTGAGAGCCAACAAGCCATTGACCTTAAAGACTTCGTCGCCTTTTACATTCAGCTCGTCGGCAACAAACCGCATCAGGTTCGAAGGCGTCCCCTCTTCGATTTCCAGACGGATTACGGACCCCAGACGCCGGCGCTTCAAAGCGCTCTCAAAAAGACGAACCAGATCTTCCGCTTCTTCCTCGATTTCCAGATCGGAATCGCGGATTACGCGGAACGCCCCCTGCCCGCGCACTTCGTAACCCGGGAAAAGCTGGGCGATGAAGAGGCTAATGATGGTTTCAACAGTAATGAAACGGATCACCTTTGTGCCCTCACCATCGGGCTCTGGCAACATCACGAAGCGGCCAATCTGGCTTGGCATGCGCAGCAGCGCGGTCATGCCCGGCCCGCCCTTGCTTGGCTTCAGATCAAGGATCAGGGAGAAGCCAAGGTTTGGAATGAACGGGAACGGGTGCGCCGGGTCCAGTGCCAGCGGTGTGAGAACCGGGAAAATGTGCAGGAGAAAATAGTCTTCCAACCAAGTGCGCTCGGCGGAACTCAGGTCATCCCCATCGACGATGAAGATGCCTTCTTCAGCAAGCTCGGTGCGAAGCTGCCGGAAGCGAGACTGCTGGTCACTTTGCAACCGCTCAACCGCCTCAGAGATCTTGTCGAGCTGCTCACGGGGGGTCAAGCCGTCATCGGAGCGCTTGGACACGCCAGCAATTTGCTGACCGCGCAGGCCCGCAACGCGGACCATGAAAAACTCATCGAGGTTGTTGGCAGAGATTGAAAGGAAACGCAGGCGCTCCAATAGCGGGTGGCTGGGGTTCATGGATTCTTCGAGAACCCGGCGATTGAACTGTAGCCATGACAGTTCGCGGTTCACAAAGCGCTCCGGAGAGCGCATCAGAGCCGCGCCGTCTTCCAGATTTGCCAAATCTTCTTCGCGCGTCGCCACCGGCTGCGCGCTCAACTCGGTCATATCATTCATTCTCTGGCACCTCCGGTAAAATCAATAGATGTTTCTCAATCGACCCAAATAGTTACAGCCGTTTGTCAGTTGCCCGAAAAAGTTGTTTACTCATCTAAACTTTCGAGCATGCGCGACGCCATAACGCGGGTAATTTTCTTGCCACTTGCCAGTGCCTGCCGGTCAAGCCGATCGACCATCTGTGCAGCCGCATTGAGTGAACGCTCGATGCGCACCACAAGGAAATCCACTACGGTTGAATCAATAGAAATCTGTCGGTCCGCGAACAGCTTCGTCAGAACCATCTTGAGCAGCATATCGTCCGGCTCTTCGATCTCCACGGGCGTTGTGGCCCGGAAACGGGAGGCCAGATCCGGCAACTGCAGCGGCATGGACTGTGGCCACACGCGGGATGTGATCAGCATGGAGCTGCCGTGCAGGCGCACTGCATTGAACAGATGGAAGAGGCTTCGCTCGTCAAAGCCCTGATGGATGTCTTCAACGGCGACGGGCCCGCTTTCCGAGAGGCTGTTCACGTCACATCGTTGCAGATCGGACGCTTTGACGACCGTTGCACCGCTCATTTCCTGCCACACGTTTACGAGGTGTGTCTTGCCAGAACCTATTGGTCCTGCAAGCAAAACGATGGGTGATGGCCACTCCGGCCAATTGTTGATCAGGTTGAAAGCCACCTGATTGGACGAACTCACCAGATAATCATCAATCCCCAATGCCTCCTCATGGGGCAAGACTAACGGCAATTGCTGTGGCGTGATCGCTCCACTCATTCCACTTCTTCCACTTTGCTCTGTTTGGGGTGCACACCCGCATAGAACGGACTGGACAGATACTGCCGCAGGCCAAACCGGGCCAGAACACCCACTGCGGCCGCGGCGGGGATGGCAATGAGCATTCCGACAAAACCAAACAGGCTGCCGAACGCAAACAGCGCAAACATGAGCCATACCGGATGCAGGCCCACGGAGTGGCCTACCAGCTTGGGCTGAAGGATGTTGCCTTCAAGAAACTGGCCCGTTGCAAAAACCAGAAGCACGGCGCCGATCATGAGAGGATCCGGCCAGAACTGGAAAATGGCTACACCGATGGACATGAGGAAGCCCGCAAGCGCACCGATATAAGGAATAAAGCTCACCACACCCGCCGTTAGCCCGATGAGGAGTCCGAACTTCAGACCCACCAACAGAAGACCAACCGCATAAAAAGTTCCCAATATGAGGCACACCAGTACCTGACCGCGAACAAACCCTGCAACGGCCGTGTTCATTTGTCCGCATAATTCACGGATTGTGTTCTGGTGATCCCGTGGAAGCCAACTGTCGATGCGCGCGATCATATTGTCCCAGTCCAGCAGCAGATAGAAAGCCACGACCGGGGTAACGACGAGCAGAGAAACGATGGAAAGCAGCGCCTGACCACCACTCCAGATGGACTGGAGTACGGTTGCCGCCCAGCTTGCCGCCTGCCCCATGATGGTGCCGAGCTGCGACTGGACCTGCCCTTGTGAAAGGAGCCCCATTTCCTGAAGGCGCGGGCCGATGCGTTCGGAGATCAAGACCTCCAGCCCGTTGACGATGCGCGGAATCTCGGCAAGGAAACCGGCGATCTGAGTGCCGATGAGCGGGCCAATGATCAACAGTGCGGAGAAGAACAGAAAGACGAACAAGATCAAGATGATCAAGGTGGCCCACAAGCGGCCAACGCCGTGTCTTTCAAAAAAATCTGCAACTGGATCAAGCAGATATGCCAGCGCCATTCCGGCCACGAACGGCAGCAGAATGTCGCTGAATACAAACAGGAAAAGGACAAGGCCGATAAAGGTTGCGAACCAGAACCCAACTTGCTGGCGTAAACTCATTGCTCCGCGACCTCCATCCTGTGGCGCTCCCCGCCATAATACCGGCAAGCTTACGCCCGTGTTAAGTACCAAGAATTGGCCGGTCAAGTGCTTCCACCAATATGATCGCGTTTATCCCTAAACAGACCTAAACCCAGACTTGTGGGAACCCGCCACATCCGGGGTGCAGCTGAGGCACAGAATGCGCGTTTTTCACCGCCTAAAACGCGCGATACGCCTTGCAATTGGGGTGCTTTTTGGGTTCTATGCGCGCAAACTCAAAGGGCGCTCGGCCTAACCCTCTTCTTACGATTGGAGCACAGTCATGAGCCAGAATGACGGTTCGTCTCTCACCTACGCGCAGGCAGGTGTGGACATTGATGCGGGCAACGCGCTTGTAAAGCGGATCAGTCCTCTGGTTAAGGCTACGCGCCGTTCTGGAGCAGACAGCGATATTGGTGGGTTTGGCGGCCTTTTTGACCTCAAAGGCGCAGGCTTCAAGGACCCTATTCTGGTTGCCGCCAACGACGGCGTTGGCACCAAGTTGAAGATCGCCATCGACACCGACACCCATGACACGGTGGGCATCGACCTTGTGGCCATGTGCGTGAACGATCTGGTAGTGCAAGGCGCTGAGCCTTTGTTCTTCCTCGACTATTTCGCCTGCGGCTCTCTGGATGTTGATCGGGCAACGGCGGTTGTGGCCGGTATTGCCGAGGGCTGCAAGCAAGCAGGCTGCGCGCTGATTGGCGGCGAAACTGCAGAAATGCCGGGCATGTATGCCAAGGACGATTACGATCTGGCAGGCTTTTCCGTTGGCGCTGCAGAACGCGGCACATTGCTGCCTCGTGCCGACATTGGCGAAGGAGATGTTCTTCTGGGCCTTGCGTCTTCCGGCGTTCACTCCAACGGCTTCTCGCTGGTGCGCAAGGTCGTTGAGCGTTCCGGTCTTTCCTGGGAGGATGCGGCGCCGTTCGACGAGAGCAAGAGCCTTGGCAAGGCGCTGATGACGCCAACCAAGATCTATGTGAAGCCCCTTCTGGAGGCGATCCGCAACACCACGGGCGTCAAGGCGTTGGCCCACATCACAGGCGGCGGCCTGCCTGAGAACCTACCTCGCGTCCTGCCTGACAACCTGACGGCACGGATCAATCTGGATGCCATTGAGGCACCTGCGGTGTTCAAATGGCTGGCACAGACCGCGCAGGTGGAAGAGTTTGAAATGCTGCGCACATTCAACTGCGGCGTCGGCATGGTGGTGGTTGCTTCTGCGCAGGAAGCAGACAGCATCAAAACCCTGCTTGAGCTTCAGGGCGAGAAGGTTTTCGTGATTGGCCAGCTGGATCAACGCGGGTCCGAACCTGTTGAATTTACTGGCTTTCTGGGACTATAAGCATGTCTGAAGCAACAAAAAAACGCGTCGCTGTGCTGATTTCTGGACGGGGAAGCAACATGGCTTCCCTGATTGAGGCTGCCAAGGAGCCGGGGTATCCGGCGGAGATCGTTGTGGTGGGCTCCAACCGCCCCGACGCTGCTGGCCTTGAGGCTGCCAAAGAGGCCGGTCTTCAGACTTTTGCCATAGATCACAAGGAGTTCGGCAAGGATCGGGCCGCGTTTGACAGCGCGCTTTCCGCTGAACTCAAGAAGCACGATGTGGAACTGGTGGTTCTGGCTGGCTTCATGCGGCTGTTGACGCCGGGCTTTACCGAAGAATGGGAAGGCCGCCTGATCAACATCCACCCGGCCCTGCTGCCGAGCTTTCCGGGCCTGAACACCCACGCTCGGGCGCTTGAGACCGGTGTGAAGCTCCATGGCGCGACGGTGCACTTCGTTACAAGCGAAATGGACGTTGGACCAATCATCATGCAGGGCGCGGTGCCTGTGCTGGATGATGACAGCGAGCAGACCCTGGCTGCCCGTGTTCTGGAAGTGGAACACCAGATCTATCCGGAAGCGCTGGCGCTGGTTGCGGCAAAACGCACCGAGATCAACGGCATGCGGGTGACCATCGTCGGCAGTGACGATCTGGATGATGATCTGATCGCACCCACGGTCTGATCGGACCTTTGAGATCTGGCGGAGGGCGACGCCGTTATCCCCCTCTGCTCCCCCTTTCAGCCATGGAAATCGCGCGCCTTCATTTGAGCCGCGCAAGAACGACTTATCCCCGTGGCCACGTTTGAACGCGCTTTGCGTTGATGCTGCGTTGGTTTGAATGAATCGCGCATTTCTTGCGATGACTGCTGCCGCCCAGCGCGCCGAACCGGGTGCGCTCTCGGACAACAGCGCCCTTTCCTCGTTCCAGCCCTTCGCCGCCCTGTTATCGATTATTTTTTCTCATCCATTGCAATCCAAGTCATACAGGAATTGCTGGTTGATGGCATTGCACACGCCTTGGAGGTCTGGGTAGAGGCTGGCCGCGCCGATGCCCAGATAGCTCAAGGATGCCATGATGCCGCGCACGCAGTCCTTCGGGATCTTGAACTCGGTGATCTTGGCATAAACATCCGGTGCGTGATCTAGGGAGAGGAACTTGCCGAAATGCTCTGAATACTGGTGGACCGTGAAGTAGCCATTTTGCGCGATGACACGGGGATTATTCAGATGCGGACGATAGACGCGGGTCTTCTCCTGATCCCATGGCCCTTTTTGCAGATCGGGCTGCATGTCAAGCTCGCGGGTGTCAAGCATGTAGATGTAGGTGTATTGCCGGTTATGGGAGAGCACCCCGTTGCAGGCAAACCAGAGCGCTGCCAGCGGATTTGAGGTCCAGTCCAGCAGACGGGTCTTGAGGCCATAGTGCTGCGCTTTGACAAGCACCTCCCAATCGCTTTCCTTTGCCGAGATGTGTGCTGCACCGATCTGTCTGAGCTTGACGATCATGCGCTTTTCGATGTCGGTGCTGTTCCAGTCCGGCATATGGCGGGCAATGGACGGCAACAAACTGCCCGGCCGCGATTGCCCGCGATAGATGACAGCACCATCGTGCGGGTGGTCCACATCCACCTGCTGCAGGAATTCAAGAAGCGTGCAGACAGTCTTGCTGGGAACTTCCAGAGTTTCGTCAAAATCGCGCAGCGGCTTACCCTTCCCAGCTGTTCAGGAGACTGGATCATAGGTTGCATAAAACGCCATGCGCAATTGGGAAGGATACAGCGCGACAATGAGGCCACTTGCCCTGCCATCGCGCCTTTGAGTGGCAACCAGGCCCCGGAGAGGAAGACTGCGCCCTCTCCGGCTGAGCTAACGGTGCCATCAAAACCTGCTTCAGAGTTTTTCGATGGCGATGCGGGTATCGTGGAAGGCCATGCCACCAAACGGCGCGACCTGATCGGCTCCGGTCAAGGTGTTGATGCCGTTCCCATTGATGAAGCTCTTGTTGGGCCACAAGCCTTCGGAGACAACGGTGCCTTTTCGCACCCGCTCGCCGATTTCCGCGTGGAGGTGAACTTCGCCCCGAGCGTTCTTGAGCGCAATCACGTCGCCATCGGCAACGCCCAGCGCGGCGGCATCATCTGCATGCAACATAGCTACGGGTTGCCCTTCTTTCTTCAACGAAGACTCGGTTTCGTTGAAGCTTGAGTTGAGGAAGGAACGCGCCGGAGCTGTAACAAGGCGGTACGGCTCGCTGTCCGTGGCCTTTTCCGGGGTTTCCCAATAGTCCGGCAGGCTTGGAAGCTGTTGCCATGGGCCCATTGGCCCTACATTGGGCGCAGGAACGTTGACCCAATCCGGCTTGAAGCGGAATTTTCCGTCCGGATAGCCAAAGCCATTCAGGTAGTGGCTTTCTGCAAATCCGGGCTGGCAATCAATCCAGCGCTCCCTTTCGAGGCGCTCCAGCCCACCATATCCAGATGCATGCAGCATCCAATCTACGTGCTCACGTGCTGTCCAGGAATGGGCGTCCAGCGGGGCCCCCTCCAACCGATGGATCAGCTCATTGAGGAGATAAAGGTTCTCCCGCGCTTCACCCGGCGCTTCGATGATTTTTGGCCCAAACAGAATGCTCTGCTGCCCCCCTGCCTTGTAGATGTCGTCATGCTCCAGAAACTGGGTAGCCGGTAGCACGATATCGGCCATCTCGGCGGTCTCTGTCATGAATTGCTCATGCACAACGGTGAAGAGGTCTTCACGGGCGAACCCCTTCTTCACCAGCTCCTGCTCCGGCGCTACCGACATGGGGTTGGTGTTTTGAATGATCATGGCGGTGACGGGCGGACCACCCAGCAGCGCCTCTTCATCTCCATTCAGGATCCGGCCCACCTGCCCCATATCGAGCTGGCGGATAGTGGGGTCTTTCAACTCATGACCTTCGATCTTCGAGTTGTTCAGCTTGAAGATGCCGCCATTGTTGTGGAACGCGCCGCCGCCTTCGTATTGGTAGTGTCCCCCCACAACGGCGATACAGGACGCGGCATGCATGGAGACAACGCCGTTTCGGGATCGGGTAAAGCCGTAGCCAAGGCGGAAGAAGGTGCGCTGCGTGGTGCCAATGAGGTTGGCGAAGTCCTCGATCTCTTTAACGCTCAGGCCGGTGATCTTTGCCGCCCATTCGGGGCCACGGGACTGAAGGTGCGCTTCCAGCTCTTCCGGCACATCTGCGAATTTCGCCATGTAGTCCCGGTCGGCATGGCCATCACGGAACAGGACATGCATGACCGCGCAGGCCAGCGCTGCATCCGTGCCCGGTTTGATGATCAGGCCCATATCGGCCTGTTTCATGGTTTCCGTGCGGTAGACATCGACCACGGCGATCTTGGCACCACGGGTCTTGCGCGCCTTGATGGCATGGGTCATGACGTTGACCTGCGTTGCCACCGCGTTGGTGCCCCAGATGACAACAAAGTCGGAGACCGCCATCTCGCGCGGGTCCGGCCCGGTCAGGCTTCCGGTTCCGGCGATGTATCCGGTCCACGCCATGTTGGTGCAAAACGTACCGTACATGCCCGAATAGCCCTTGGCATGACGCAACCGGTTGATGCTGTCGCGCTGAACCAACCCCATGGTGCCTGCATAATAGTAGGGCCAAACCGTTTGCGGGCCATGCTTTTCTTCAGCTGCACGGAATTTCGCGGTGATCTCATCAAGCGCCTCATCCCATGAGATACGCTCGAACTGGCCACTGCCTTTGGGCCCCGTGCGCCGAAGCGGATAAAGCAGCCGATCCGGATGGTGAATACGCTCCGAATAGCGCGCCACCTTGGCGCAGATGACACCGGCCGTATAGGTGTTGTCCTTGGCACCGAACAGGCGCTTGACGCGGCCTTCCGGGCTGAGCTCAACCTCTACAGCACAGGTAGATGGGCAATCATGCGGACACGCAGAAAACTTGCGTGGTGGCTTAACGGCTTTGTTCATCAAACGCTACTTGTATCTATTTTTCCCGATATGTTGGCGACTTTAGTCAAGGAGCAGCGCTCGCACAACACCATAGGCTGCTGCAATTTGAAGAAGTTCCAAAGCAACACGCCGATGACGCCGGTTTGATCGGCCTCCCCGGCCAGGGGCCGTTCACGACCTGCATCTGGCTCGTCAGAAAACCGGCGCATAGAGCGCCGGTCATCCTCTATGTTACAGGGCCACACGATTTGTGATTTGCCAAGCCGGCTTTCAAACGTTCAATACACGTGTGTTTTGGTTACTGGCCAGAGGATCATATGGACTTCATTCCCAATCCAGCAACGCTCGCGGCCTTTTCTCTGGCGGGCATTCTTTTGGCTCTGACACCTGGGCCGGACATGATGCTGTTTCTCAGCAAGACGCTGACACAGAACAAGCGCGCGGGCATTGCCGCCATCTTGGGCGCGTCGTCAGGTGTTGTGGTTCACTCACTGGCCGCAGCCCTAGGACTGTCAGCGCTGATGGCCGCTTCGGCTACTGCGTTTACGGTGCTGAAGTACATTGGCGCTGCGTATCTGGTCTATCTGGCAGTGGCGGCAGTGCGCAGTGGAACCGGTCTTTCGCTGGACCGCTCTGCACGGCCACCTGAGCCTTTGATGAAGACCTACCTTCAGGGGCTCACCATCAACCTGCTGAACCCGAAGATCATCCTGTTCTTCGTGACGTTCCTGCCCCAGTTCATTTCCGTTGGAGACCCCAACGCGACAGGAAAGCTCCTGTTTCTGGGCCTCTATTTCCTGTGTCTTGGGTTGCCCTGTTGTCTTTTGATGGTTCTTTGTGCCGACCGCATTGCCAAGCGTCTGAAATCTTCCCCCAAGGCCATGCGGGTGTTTGACTGGGCCTTTGCCGGGCTTATGGGCGGCTTTGCCCTGAAGCTGCTCACGGCGCGGGCTATTGCGAGCTGACGGCCTGCGGGCTTGTCATCCACCTTACCCAAAGAAAAAGGAGCTGACAGTGCTGCCAGCTCCTCGCATTTTCGTTTCCGCCAGAGCGGAGGCTGATTAGCCTACGATTTCGGTCTCGGAGAACCAGTATGCGATTTCTTCAGCTGCTGTTTCTGGAGCGTCAGAACCGTGTACGGAGTTTTCACCCAGAGACAGGGCAAATTCCTTGCGGATGGTGCCTTCGGCTGCTTCTGCCGGATTGGTTGCGCCCATGACTTCGCGGTTCTTCGCGATTGCGTTTTCGCCTTCCAGAACCTGAACGATGGTTGGGCCGGAGGACATGAACTCGGTCAGTTCGCCAAAGAACGGACGCTCTTTATGTACAGCGTAGAAGCCTTCTGCCTGCTTCAGGGACATCCATACGCGCTTGGACGCAACAACGCGCAGACCAGCTTCTTCAAGCTTGGCGGTGATTGCACCGGTCAGATTGCGCTTGGTTGCATCTGGCTTGATCATGGAAAAAGTACGTTCGATGGCCATTTTATCCTGCCTGTAGGTTTAGCTGATAACTGAGGACAGCTCTTGTGCAGCTATGCTCCCCGCAAAGAGCCTTTGCTGGAAATATTTTTCCAGTACTCGGGGCGGATATAGCGACAACCTACGTGTTTTTGCAAGTGCCGAGGCACGTAGAATCCCGAGATATGATTGCGCTGCAACGAAAAACCCTAGGAAACGCTCGGGCAGCAACAACTTAAGTATTCCCGCCAAGATCCGTAGCGTCCTTTAAATTTTTATAATGCGAATACCACAGGGCCTCAGATTTGATTCCGGTCAATTCGCGAGAGCCGTTTTCCGGTGATGATAAGTTAACCCGCACACTGAAAGGATTTGCAGAATGAAAGCTGCCTTTGTCATGTTCGCCGCTTATAACCAGTGGGCGAACAACCTTCTCCTGGAAGAATGTGCCCAGCTTGATGAAGCGGACTATCACCGTGATCTGGGAGTTTACTTCAACTCGATCCACGGCACGCTTGACCACCAGCTTGTTGCAGACCGTTTGTGGCTTTATCGCTTTACCGGCGAAGGGGAAGCCTATGACAGTCTGGACGACACGCTGACCGGTGGCTTTGCGGACCTGCGCGAAAAGCGCAAGCTCATGGATGAGCGCATCATCTCGGTCATCGACCGGATGCAGGAGCGCGACTTCATGCGCACGCTGATCTATCGCACCGTGCGCAAGCCTCTTGTGATGCAGCAGCCCCTGGGGGCGGCGCTGTTCCACTTCTTCAACCATCAGACCCACCACCGCGGCCAGGTTCACGGCATGCTGACCCAGCTGGGCCGCACGCCCGAGGCGGTGGACATGATCTACTTCCAGCGCGAAACCGGCCTTGGCATGGCGCGCGAGGAGGACATGGTGCGCCCTTGAGCGGCCCGCCATTCTTTAAAAACCTGACCTGACCTTCCAAAACCCTGCCCGCCTTGGCAGGGTTTTTCTTGTTTTAAAAGGAACAGTGCCGGCCAAAGTGCGGGATGACGATTGGCGTGTGTGGTGCGCAAAGAACACAACACTGTCATCCCGGACAAGCGCAGCGCAGATCCGGGATCCAGCGCAAAGAGCGGGAGTACTTGCGAACTCAGAATCCAGGCACCGGTCGTCTGTACTTGGGGGGCCGCCCGGCTGGATCCCGCATCAAGTGCGGGATGACGGCGGGTGTGTGTGGTGCGCCAAGAACACAACACTGTCATCCCGGACAAGGCGAACGCATGTGAGACGCAGATCCGGGATCCAGCGCAAGGAGCGTAAGCACCTGCGAACTCAGAACCCAGGCACCGGTCGCCTGTACTTGGGGTGATCGCCCGGCTGGATCCCGCATCAAGTGCGGGATGACGGTGAGTGTGTGTGGTGCGCCAAGAAAACAACACTGTCATCCCGGACAAGCGCAGCGCGGATCCGGGATCCAGCGCAAGGAGCGTGAGCATTTGCGAACTCAGAACCTCAAGCACCGATCGCCTTCACTTGGGGTGAGCGCCCGGCTGGATCCCGCATCAAGTGCGGGAAGACGGTGGGGGTGAGCGGTGCGCCAAGAAAACAACACTGTCATCCCGGACAAGCGCAGCGCAGATCCGGGATCCAGCGAAGAAAGCGTGAGCACTTGCGAGCCCAGAACCCATGCACCGGTCGCCTGTACTTGGGGTGAGCGCCCGGCTGGATCCCGCATCAAGTGCGGGATGACGGCGGGGTGTGTGGTGCGCCAAGAAAACAACACTGTCATCCCGGACAAGCGCAGCGCGGATCCGGGATCCAGCGCAAGGCGCGTGAGCACTTGCGAGCGCAGAACCCAAGCACCGGTCGCCTGTACTTGGGGTGAGCGTCCTTCTGGATCCCGCATCAAGTGCGGGATGACGGTGGGGTGTGTGGTGAGGTTCACAAAGCGTGGGGTGTCATGGGCCCGGGGTGTCATGGGTGCGCGGGGTTCGTTGGCGTTGCTGCGAGGAGAGTGAAAGCCTCTCCTGCCCTCGACCTACTCCAGCGTCATCCCGGACAAGCGCAGCGCAGATCCGGGATCCAGCGCAAGGAGCGTGAGCACTTGCGAACTCAGAACCCAAGTACGGGTCGCCTGTACTTGGGGTGAGCGCCCGGCTGGATCCCGCATCAAGTGCGGGATGACGGTGGGTGTGTGTGGTGCGCCAAGAACACAACACTGTCATCCCGGACAAGCGCAGCGCGGATCCGGGATCCAGCGCAAGGAGCGTGAGCACTTGCGAACTCAGAACCCAAGTACCGGTCGCCTGTACTTGGGGTGAGCGTCCTTCTGGATCCCGCATCAAGTGCGGGATGACTGTGGGGTGTGTGGTGCGCCAAGAACACAACACTGTCATCCCGGACAAGCACAGCGCGGATCCGGGATCCAGTGCAAAGAGCGTGAGCACTTGCGAGCGCAGAACCCAGTCACCGATCGCCTTCACTTGGGGTGAGCGCCCTGCTGGATCCCGCATCAAGTGCGGGATGACGGCGGGAGTGCGTGGTGGGAGTGCGTGGTGAGCGCGGTGGTGAGTGCGGTGGGCGTGTGTGGTGGGCGTGTGTGGTGGGCGTGTGTGGTGGGCGTGTGTGGTGAGTGCAGTGGGGTGAGAGGTGTAGCGGGCAACAGGGTGGTTCTTGTGGCGGTGAAAATCTGAGCTGCGTGGATTTATACCCTTGTGTTTGCAAAAGAACGGCGGCAAACAGACCGGCATGTTACAGATTTCGAACCTTACATACCGCATTGCCGGCCGGCTGTTGATTGACAACGCCAGTGTGACCATTCCTTCGGGCGCAAAGACAGGCCTTGTGGGCCGCAACGGCGTGGGCAAGTCGACCTTGTTCAAGCTTTTGTGCGGTGAGATTTCCTCTGAAAGCGGTGATGTGCAGATGCCGCGCAAGGCGCGCATTGGCCAGGTGGCGCAGGAAGCGCCGGGCACGCAGGACACGCTTTTGGAAGTGGTGCTGGCTGCTGATACGGAACGCACCGCGCTTCTGTCGGAAGCGGAAACAGCGACAGACCCGCATCGCATCGCGGAAATTCACACCCGCCTTGCCGACATTGATAGCCATAGTGCGGAAGCACGCGCCTCGGCCATTTTGCACGGCTTGGGCTTCAGCTTTGAAGAGCAGCAACAGCCCTGCGCCAACTTTTCTGGCGGGTGGCGGATGCGTGTGGCGCTGGCAGCGCTGCTGTTTTCTCAGCCTGATCTCTTGCTGCTGGACGAGCCGACCAACTATCTCGACCTTGAAGGGACGCTGTGGCTTGAAACCTACATTGCCCGCTATCCCTACCAAGTGGTGCTGATCAGCCACGACCGCGACCTGCTCAACAAGGCCGTGGACAGCATCGTCCATATGGATCAAGGCAAGCTGACCTTCTATCGCGGCGGCTATGACAGCTTTGACCGCCAGCGCCGCGAGACCATCATCTTGCAGAAAAAAGCGCAGGAGAAGCAGGAGAAGGAACGCAAGCACATTCAAAGCTTCGTGGACCGGTTCCGCTACAAGGCTTCCAAAGCCCGTCAGGCACAGTCGCGGCTGAAGATGCTGGAAAAGATGCAGCCCATCTCCGTGCTGGATGAAAGCTCGGGCCTGCCGATCCGCATTCCAAAGCCAGATACGCAGCTCTCGCCGCCAATCATCAAGCTGGAAAGCGCCTCGGTTGGGTATGACGACAAGACCGTGCTGTCACGCCTGAACCTGAATATCGACCATGATGATCGGATCGCGCTGTTAGGGGCCAACGGCAACGGCAAGTCCACCTTCGCCAAGCTGATTGCCGGACGTCTGGCGCTGCAAGGCGGTGACATGGTGCAAAGCGCCAAGCTGAGCACAGCCTTCTTTGCCCAGCACCAGCTCGACGACTTGATGCCCAACGAAAACCCCATTGAACATGTGCGCCGCCTGATGCCGGAAGCGCCGGAATCCAAGATCCGCGCCCGTGTTGATGGGTTTGGCCTGCCAACCGACCGGATGCTGACCCCTGCCAAAGACCTTTCCGGGGGTGAAAAAGCCCGCCTGCTCTTGGGCCTGGCCACCTTTTACGGTCCGAACCTTGTAATCCTCGATGAGCCGACCAACCACCTTGACATCGATAGCCGCGAGGCGCTGGTGCACGCCATCAATGATTATGAGGGTGCGGTGATCCTGATCAGCCACGACAGGCACCTGGTTGAGGCCTGCGCGGACCGCTTGTGGCTGGTGGCTGATGGCACCGTGCGCAACTTCGACGGTGATATGGCCGACTATCGGCGCTACATTCTGCAAGGCGACGCCGCGCCCGCCAAAGATGACAGCAAGGCGGAAGAGAAAAAAGGCTCTGCCAGCGACCGCCGCCGGGAGGCTGCAGAAAAGCGTGCTCAGCTTGCACCGCTGAAGAAGAAGATCACGGCTGCGGAAAAGGACATGGAGAAGCTGCAGCAACGGATCGAGAAGCTGGACGGCCTGCTCGCGGACCCGGAGATCTACACCAAGGCTCCAGACAAGGCGACGGACTACGCCAAGAAGCGTGCCGATACGGTCAAGCTGCTGGCAGAGACAGAAGAAAACTGGCTCATGCTGTCAGACGAGTATGAACAAGCAAGCGCTGAAGGGTAACACACCCTTCTCCGCTTGGGCTGGAACGGGCGTGCCTTGGTGCACATGAATGGGAATGGGCAACGCAGATGAAGCAAAACATCATGCACATTGCATTGGTGGTCGACGACTACGACGAGGCCCTCGATTTCTATGTGAACAAGCTCCAGTTCGAACTCATTGAAGACACGTACCAACCGGAACAGGACAAGCGCTGGGTTGTGGTGGCCCCGCCGGGCTCTCACGGCGCGACCTTGCTTCTGGCAAAGGCGTCCAAGCCAGAACAGCGCCCGTTTGTCGGCAATCAAGCCGGTGGGCGGGTCTTTCTGTTTCTGAGTACGGATGACTTTTGGCGCGATTACGAGCGGATGAAATCCCTCGGAATCAAGTTCATTCGCGATCCAAAGACGCAGGACTATGGCACTGTTGCCGTCTTTGAGGACCTCTATGGCAACCTATGGGACCTTCTGCAGTTCAGCCCGGAACACCCGATGGCAACCAGATAGGGTCAATGCCTTTTTCGCCATGACGGGCAAATGCGGATCTGATGCTGGAAGCGGCGGCGCGCCGCCCTACCTTAAACGGGCTTTTACGAATATTTTTCAATTACTTATATAGTTTAAATCATCGTTTGATTCAGCTGCTTCACAGAGTGAGTCAACAGGCTCAGAAACAGAATCCAGTCGGTGCCCTTGGGGCAAGGGCTAAGCCTCGCGCCTAGCTGGAAGACGCGGGCTTTTCATAGATCAGGAAAGAATGAGGGATCTGGCGTCCATCCGGACGCGTTTCCGTGTAGTCCTGCCGGATATGCAACTTTAAGTCTACCTCAGAAAACGCTGATAACTCTGAGTCAAGCAACGGCCACGGCGGTCCGCTACGTTCCGCTTCAGTGGTGGTGCGTTGCAAGACCAGCAAGGTTCCGCCCGGCTTGACCAAAGAGGCAATGGCCTTGATCACGTCGGAGCGCTGCTCCGGAGCAATGGCCTGTATGGTGTAGCATTCATAGACCACATCAAAGGCTAGAATGAGATCCTCTGGAAGGGCGAAAAGATCCTCGACCCGATAGGCCACCGGGCTGTTCGGGAACCGCTTTTTAGCCCATTCGATGGCTTTTGGGGATACGTCAAACGCGGTTGTTTCATACCCTGCGCCGGCCAGAGCTTCTGCGTTGTCACCAAGTCCACACCCCACATCCAAAGCGGTCTTCCCACGCCCGGGATGGGAGTCGAGCCACTTCAAAATGGGTGCCTTGGGGCGCAGCTCCGCCCAAGGCACCTGCCCGGCATCTCCCGCTGCCGTTTCATAAACGGCATCAAACCAATTCTTGCGGGCCTCCCAATCGCCATCTCCGGTGCCCCCGGGAATAGCATCATGCCGCGTCCGCAAAGCCTCACGCTCCGCTCGAAGGTGCTCAGGTGTTTTTGCCCGGCTCATCCCTTGCGCTCCCAGCCCCCATTTTGTGTTTGTGCCCAGTAGGTCAGCTCATGATCGGTCTTTTTTACCTCGACCCAAAGCTTTCGGGCCTCCTGAAGGGCTTCCGGATCATTGCCATCGAACATGTATACCACACGGGTATAGCCGGAAGGATCGGGCATTGGCGCGCGGTCTACCACGAACCGGACAATGGCATCGTTCGGATTGTCGTTCTCTGTGGTCAGGTAGATTGGCTGCGCTTCCTCAAAACCATCTTTCTTGGTGCCATGGGGCAGAAAAGCGTCGTCCGAATAGGTCCACAGATGGGCATCAATGGCTTCGCAGCGCTCTTGTGAGCCGAACTGAATGGTTACTGCCCAGTCGCGCTCAATACACTTTTGCAGCATTTGCGGCAGCGCCTTTTCAAGCGGGAACAGCGAGAGTTGATAGAATAGCACTTCGCTCATGGGACCATCCGGAGTTACGAGTCATGTCTTGCGAGAACAATGTGGTCCTACCATCCTGACGGGCAACAGCACCACATTTCCGCCACGGACCGGGGAGTTATCCAGAAACGACTGGGGCGCACCGTCGAAGTCTCGTTGATAATAGTGTGATCCACTGCTTTGAGACTGGACTTTCCGTCATGCTCGCTTCAATTAACAGTGCTTAAAGAAAACCACTGAATTATCAATGCATGATTCATCCGGAGAGCTGACTACAATGGCTCTGGATATAGTCCCTTTTTGAGTGCAAGAGGCGCCTAATGCTGTCGCGTATCGTCCTGTTTTTTGTTTTGGTGTGTGGCCTGGTTGGAGTAACGGCGGCCGTTGGCGCCATGCTCCCAGAAAACCAGAGCATCTGTCAGGATTATCAGACCTGTTAAGCTCTGAAATCAAAGAGATTTTCAGGCAACGTGGCTGCAAGGCAGCCCTGAGCAATTCACGAAAAAGGCTGGTCGGTTTCCCGACCAGCCTTTTCTTTTAGCTGTTCTCGTAGTGGTCTTTGACCAGCTTGTCGAGAAGACGCACGCCGAAGCCGGAGGCCCAGCCCTGGCTGATGGCGTTCTTGTTGGAGCCCATGGCGGTGCCCGCAACGTCCAAATGCGCCCATGTGGTTTCATTGGTGAAACGCTGCAGGAACTGGGCTGCCGTTGTTGCACCAGCAAAACGGCTGCCACCGGTGTTGCGCATGTCGGCGTTCGGCGTATCGATCATCTTGTCGTACTCCTTGCCGAGCGGCAGGCGCCAGACCTTCTCATCGGTAAACTCACCCGCCTGGTGAATGCGCTCTGCCAACTCATCATCGTTGGAGAACAGGCCTGCGCGGTGGGTGCCCAGTGCAACGAGGCAGGCCCCGGTCAGGGTTGCCAGATCGATGATGAAGCTCGGCTTGAAGCGGTCTTGCGTGTACCAGATCGCATCTGCCAGAACGAGGCGGCCTTCAGCGTCTGTGTTCAGGATCTCAATGGTCTGACCAGACATGGAGGTGACGATGTCGCCCGGACGCTGTGCGTTGCCGTCTGGCATGTTTTCCACCAGGCCCAGAACACCGATTACGTTGACCGGTGCCTTGCGCGCGGCAAGCGCATGCATGAGGCCGATTACAGCGGCTGCGCCGCCCATGTCGCCCTTCATCTCTTCCATGCCAGCACCTGGCTTGAGTGAGATGCCGCCGGTGTCGAAGACAACGCCCTTACCGACGAAAGCGATTGGAGTGTCGCCGTCCTTGCCGCCGTTCCACTTCATGATGGCAAGGCGAGATGGGCGGCGGGAACCCTGCCCCACACCGAGAAGCGCGTGCATGCCGAGCTTTTCCATCTGCTCAACATCCAGAACTTCGGTTTCGACACCAAGAGCGCCAAGATCGACAGCCTTTTGCGCGAACTCAACCGGGCCAAGCGCGTTTGGCGGCAGGTCCACCAGCTCGCGCGCCAGCAGGACACCGCCCGCAACAGCTTCAGCTTCTTTCCATGCTGCGGCAGCTTCGGCCTCAAAACCACACTGAATGGTGAGTGACAGCGCCCAGTCAGCGTTGTTTTCCTCTTCCTTCTTGGTGGTCTTGTAAGCATCAAACACATAGCCGCGCAGGAAACCGCCCTGCGCAAACGCTGCAAGCGTCTCTGCGGAGGCGTCTGGCGCATCAAAACGCAGCTCAGCCTTTTCGATCTTGAGGGATTTCAGCTTCCCCACCAGTTCGCCGCCAAGGTTGCGCCAATCGGATTCTTCCAACTCAGCTGCATCACCAAGACCGACCACGATGACGCGGTCCACTGCACTGTCTTCTGGTGCGATGACATCAAGGAAAGACGACTTCTTGCCTTCAAACTCGGAGATTTTTGCAGCACGCTCGATGAATGCTGCGTCCCCACCCACCATATCAACGGCTTGATCAGAGAGCTTGTTCTCTTTTTCCGCAAAAATGACAGCGACGGCTTCGGAGGGTTTGCCCAAACCACTGATTCTAATGGACGGTAGAGTTGCCATTGGATCCTTCTTTCTTCCGTGATTGTTGGATTGGTCTTTTAGGAAAGGTAGCACTCATGTGGAGGAGCGCTGTGAATTATGAAGAGACAATGGCCGCTAATGCGTTTGCTTTCAAGATCAGTCCAATAAATCTGAGAGTTTATGCATCAATTGATGGTTCGGAGCTATCTTGCCAAACGATCCGTGCTAAGAGAAACGACAACCAGAATGAGAAGCAGAGCCCTACGCGCCCGGTGCAATGAAAACGATTGAACGCTACATCCTGAGAAGAACGCTGGGTTCTTTTCTTGTTACATTGATCGCGATGACAGGCGTGGTTTGGTCCACTCAGGCTCTGCGTCAGCTCGATCTTGTAACCTCCAAGGGACAGACACTACTCCAGTTCTTCTACATCACCATGCTGGGCCTGCCGTTTCTTGTGGTGATCGTTGCGCCGTTTGCCATGATCATTGCCATGATCATCGTGCTGAACGGCATGGCGCGGGACAGCGAGCTGATTGTGATCAATGCCTCTGGCGCGTCGCGCAGCCTCGTCTTGCGCCCGATCATGCTGTTCTCGCTGCTGATCGCCCTGCTGCTGGGGTTCTTCTCGACCTACCTTGCACCGACGAGCCGCGCCTTGATGCGCGATGAGATTACCAAGGTGCGCGTTGACCTGGTGGCAAACATCGTCAAACCCGGCCGTTTCATCGAAATTGAAGACGGGCTGACATTCCATATTCGCAACCGCTCCGGTGATGGCATTCTGGAAGGCCTGCTGTTGAGTGATGAGCGCGAACAGGAAACAGGCTTTACCTACACCGCAGAGCGCGGCCGGATCATTGAAGCGGCAGACAAGACCATTCTGGTGATGCTCGACGGGACCATTCAGCGCCGCCCGCAAGGCAGCAGCGACATCTCGATCGTGAGTTTTGAATCCTACGGCTTTGACCTGTCCAGCATGATCCCGGAGGCGCGCGAGCCCACCTACAAGGCCAGCGACCGCCCTACTCTGGAACTTTTGAACGCCGACCCTGACGATACCTACGCCCAGCGGCATTGGAACCGCCTGATCGTGGAGTTTCATGACCGGGTGAGCCAGCCGCTCTATCCGCTGGCATTCGGTCTGATCCTCTATGCGTTTCTCGGCTCAGCAAAAACCACCCGTCAAAACCAAAGCATGTCGCTGCTTGGCGCTTTTGTGAGCTGCTTTGCCGTGCGCACACTTGGCTTTGGCGGCACAATGATTGTGAACTCTCAAGTGTCTCTTTTCCCTATACTCTATGCGATCCCGGTGATTGCGGGACTGCTCGCGGTCTGGTCAATTGTGTTTGGGCGCACACCTGCATGGCTGAGCGAGCTTTCCTTCAAGCTGGAGACCTTAATGGAGCGCATGAGAACCAAGCGCTTGGGGCGCCGGAAAGCAGAGAGTGGGGAGAGCGCCTGAGATGATGGCTGGCAAGACCCTCTCCGTTTACATTTCCCTGCGTTTTTTCAAGTCGATTATCGGGCTGTTCCTGTTTTCAGCAGTGCTGATCTTTCTGTTCGACGTGCTGGAACTGGTGCGCCGCGGGAGCGATGACGACGCCTTCTCGTTGATGCGTGTAACCGCGATTTCGGCGCTGCGCGTCCCTCTTATTTTGGAGCAAGTGCTGCCCTTTGCGGTGCTGTTCGGCTCCATCTGGGCATTCTTGAGCCTGTCGCGCAGTCTTGAGCTTGTGGTGGCGCGCGCCGCGGGCATTTCCGTGTGGCAGTTCACCATGCCAGCGATCCTGACCGGCATCTTTCTCGGGGTATTTGCGATCTGCGTTTACAACCCGGCTGCAGTGAAACTGCAGGAAATGTCCGATGAGCTTGCGGCTGGCCTTTTTGGCGTGGAGCAGACCTATCTGATTCAAACCACTGGGGAAGTCTGGCTGCGGCAGGACGGGGCGGACGGCGAATCCGTTGTTCACGCCCGCCACATCATGGATCGCGGCGGCCGGTTGAACGGGGTAACCATCTTCGCCTTCGACCGCGATGGTGAGTTCGCAGAGAGAATCGAAGCCAGTACGGCGATTCTGGCCAATAACATGTGGCGGCTCAGCGATGTGACTGTGTTTAGAGTGGATAGTGATCCACAAATTTATGGCAGTTACACGTTAAGCACTTACCTTACGCCAACTGAGGTGCGGGAAAGCATTGCATCCCCTGAGTCAATCAGCTTCTGGAATCTGCCGAGGTTCATAGAACTCTCACAAAGAGCGGGACTTCCCGCCTATCGGTATGCACTTCAGTATCAGAGTCTGCTCGCCAAGCCGGTTCTTTTGGTGGCAATGATATTAATCGCTGCGGCGGTGTCGTTAAGAGTTTCGCGTTTTGGTGGAATTGGCCGTCTTATTGTGGGTGGCATTGTTGCAGGCTTCGTGCTTTACGTTGTATCTGAACTCTCTAGAGATTTAGGGGGCGCGGGTATCGTCCCTACAGAAGTAGCTGCGTGGGCACCTGGCGTATTTGGGGTACTTATGGGTTTTACGATCCTGTTGAATCAGGAGGATGGCTAATGGTGGCATTGCCATCCCTCCTAGGACAACGTCGTTCTGAAAAAGCGCGTGGGCGCAAGTTTGCCAGCTATCTGGCAGGTGTTTCTGCACTTGCTTTGGTGTGCGCAAATGCGACCGCATGGATGACGACGAATGCACACGCACAGGTTGATTTTGAGGGCGCAGTTTCTCAAAGCATCGACACCACGCAACCGATGCTGCTTGAAGCAAGCAATCTTCAATACGATTTCGACAATGACGTGATTACGGCCTCTGGCTCTGTAGACATCTATTTTGATGAATACACGCTGGAAGCGGACCGCGTTGTCTATAACCGCAAGACCGGCCGCTTCTCTGCCATTGGCAATGTGCGCATGACGGAGCCGGACGGTAATCTCATTCTGACCGATGAGCTGGAACTGAGCGATGATTTCCGCGAAGGTTTCATCCATTCCCTGCGTATCGATACACCGCAGTTCACCCGTTTGATCGCACAGAGTGCCGAGCGCACGAATGCCAACGAGATCACACTGAACGACGGCGTTTACACGGTCTACACGAGCCCGGCCAAGCCTTCCCTTTGGCGCATCAAGTCAGCAAAGATCATCCATAACCGGCAGGAACAAACCATCTACTTTGAGGAAGCTTCCTTGGAGTTCTTGGGCAAGTCCATTGCCACCGTGCCCTTTCTGGAACTGCCTGACCCTTCAGTGAAACGGCGCTCTGGCTTCCTTTTCCCGGAAGTGGTGTTCAAGAGCCGCCTTGGGTATGGCGCGTCCATCCCTTACTACTGGGCGCTTGATCCGCATTATGATCTGACCACGACCCTCACCCCGCTTTCCAAGCAAGGTGCGCTTTTGCAGCTGGATTGGCGTCAGGAGACGCTGAACGGCGACTACTCCATCTCGACCGGTGGCATCTATCAGACCGATCCTGACGAGTTTGTCGGCTCCAGTGGTGACGAAGATTTCCGCTTCATCATCAACACGGAAGGTGCGTACGACCTGGCGGATCGCTGGTCTGCCGGGTGGGATCTGACCTACGCCACCGACCGGGCGTTCCGCGAAGACTATTCGTTTGCGAAGTTTGGTTCTGCCTCGGAGGTCTCCAAGATTTATCTGAATGGCGTGACAGAGCGAAATCGCTTTGAAGCCAACGCTTACGCCTTCCAGGTTTCTCAGGAAGACAACCCGACCCCGAACGATCCAGCAAACCCGACGGCGCCGTTCTCCCCTGTTGATGATGACCTTCAGGAAAAGCAGCCCGTTGTGCATCCGGTGATCGATCACTCCGTGATCTTTGCGGATCCGATCCTGGGCGGTGAGCTTTCCTACACGGGCAACGTCACCAGCTTGACCCGCAACACCACCGATGCGTTCTCAGTGAACAACAACAATCGGTTCCGCGGTGTTGAAGGTACATTCACACGCGCCAGCGCCAACATGACCTGGCGGCGCACGCTGATTGACCCGTTGGGACAGGTGTTTACCCCGTTTGCCTATGTGAAGACCAATCTCTACTTGATGGAATCTGCGGACAAGAACGTGACATCGCTCACGGACGACACCGTTGCGTTCCGCGGGATGCCTGCGATTGGCCTTGAATACAAGTATCCGTTCATTGCGACCTTCAAGGGCGGCAATCAGGTGATTACGCCAATTGCTCAGATCATCGTGCGCCCCGATGAACAAAAGATTGGTGAACTGCCAAACGAAGACGCGCAATCCATCGTGTTTGACGCCTCTACCCTGTTCGAATGGGACAAGTTCTCCGGCTTTGACCGTGACGAAGGCGGCACGCGCGCCAACCTTGGCCTGCAGTACCGTCTGCAGTTCGACCAAGGCTCCTTCGTGAGCGCCACGTTCGGTAAGTCCATTCAACTTGCCGGAGACAACTCCTATGAGATTCCGGATATTTTGGACGCAACGGGCGACTCCGGTCTTGAGACTGACCAGTCTGACTGGGTAACTGCGCTCTACTTTGATACCAATACGGGCTTCCGCATTGGCAGCAACGCACGCTTTGATGAAGATGACTTCTCTATTCAGCGTGCGGAAGTGACCGCCAGTGGTCGCTACGGCCCACTGTCTGCTGCTGTTGCCTATGCGTTCCTTGGTGAACGTCCTGATGCGGGTATCAATGAAGACCGCGAGGAACTTGTTGGCTCCACCAACCTGACCCTGCAGGAAAACTGGCGTCTGTTTGGTTCGGTGCGCTATGACTTGGTCAACAGTCAGGTGGTTCAGGACGCCGTCGGTATCGGTTATGACGATGAAGGCTTCTCGGTTTCCTTCTCCTATGGGGAAGACAGAAGCCGAAACAACGGTGAACCCGTTGAAAAGACCTTCTTCTTCCGGGTCGGATTGCGAACGATTGGCGATACGAGCCTATCCACTTCAAGTGAGTAGTGTTATAAGTTTCAAAGAGTTTGAGCGTGGCCATCTGAATGCCGCGCTCGCTTTTTAATGGTAACGCTCAACTGCCGCTGTCACCCGTTTACTCAACGTAGTCTGGTGAGGGCTTAATGCGACAAGGAAACGGGGCCGGTGCGATCCGGGTATCGAGCAGATATGAAAACTTCGCGACTTCCTGCAATTGTTCTTGCAACTTTTTTTCTCGCGCTTGTTGGCGCTTTTTCTGCTCCGGCGGAAGCGGCAACCCGCATTGAACTGGTGGTGAATGGCAAACCAATCACCAGCTACGATCTTACTCAACGGTCGCGCCTGATCGTCTTGACCACCCGCTCGTCTCAGAGCGTTGCCAAGCGCCGCGCCCGCAACGAGCTGATCGAAGAAGCCCTGAAAATGCAAGAAGCCGAACGGGTTGGCGTGTCGGTGAGCGATGCGGATGTAAACAGCGCGTTTGGTGATATCGCCCGCCGTGTGCGTTTGTCACCAAGCCAGTTCACGCAGGCCCTTGGCCAGAACGGCATCAATTCCAAGACCCTCAAGGACCGTTTGCGGTCAGAGTTGGCTTGGCGCGATGTTGTCATGCGGCGGTTCCGCGCCACCGTGCGGATCAACCAGTCTGACGTGATCGCAGCGCTGCGTGACCGCTCTCAAGACACGGAAAACACGACTGTAGAATATGACCTGCAGCGGGTGATCTTCGTGGTGCCTGAAAGTGCAAGCGCCAGCAAGCGGCGCGCCCGGCAGAGCGAAATGAACAAGCTACGCAGCCGTTTTACCTCTTGCAGCGAAGGCCTTCGCATTGCCGGTGGTTTGAAAGAGGTTGTTGTGCGCCCAATTGGAAAGCGCCTTGAAAACGACCTGTCGCCTGCGATGAAGAAAGAACTCGACAACATTTCCGTGGGCCGTTTGACAAAAGCTCAGGAAATTGAACAGGGTTACGAAATGATCGCCCTTTGCGACAAGCGCACGCTGCAGAGCGATGCGGCTGCCCGCAGTGAGGTTGAAGGCGAGCTTCGCAATGAAGAAGGTCAGCGTCTGGCACGCCGTTACCTGCATGAACTGCGCACCCGCGCCGTGATTGAAGACCGCTAAGAGGATAAAGGACTACTGAGATGCTGGCACCAGCCCGGGCCTTGGCCGTTACCATGGGAGAACCTTCAGGTATCGGACCAGAGATTACACTCATGGCTTGGGCTGAACGCTTGAAGCGAGATCTGCCAGTATTTTATGTAATCGCTGACCCGGAACTCCTTGAAACGCGCGCCAAACAGATTGGCCTCAAGGTCAAGATCAAGGTGTGCACACCGGAAGACGCTCACATTGTGTTTCACGATGCGCTGCCGGTGGTTCCGCTCTCGAAGTCTGTAAATGCGGTTGCGGGGGTTCCTTCTTCCGCAAACGCGCAGATGGTGCTGGAATCCATTCGCACCGCTGTGGAGCACGTGCGCGATGGCCTGGCCTGCGCAGTCGCAACCAACCCGATTGCCAAGGAAGTGCTTTATCAAGCCGGGTTTGAACACCCGGGGCACACGGAGTACCTGGGCGCGCTTTCAGAAATGTTTGGCAAAGGGGCGCAGCAGCCGATCATGCTGCTGGCAGGCCCTGACCTGATGACCGTGCCCGTTACGCTGCACATTCCCCTTATCAAGATCTGGGATGTTCTTTCGCCTCAGCTCATCATCGATACCGCCCGCATTGTGGACCGTGACCTGAAGCGCCGGTTCCGTCTTGAGCGGCCGCGCATTGCGGTGGCTGGACTGAACCCACACGCTGGCGAAAACGGCACCATGGGGACTGAGGATCTGGAGATTATCGTTCCTGCCCTTGATAAATTGCGGGATGAAGGCGTTGACGTGCGCGGCCCTCTTCCAGCCGACACCTTGTTCCATGAAAGCGCCAGAGAAACCTACGACGTGGTGCTGGCCATGTATCACGATCAGGCGCTGATCCCAGTGAAGACATTGGCCTTCGACGACACGGTAAATGTAACGCTCGGCCTGCCTTTCGTGCGCACCTCACCGGACCATGGCACAGCCTTTGGTTTGGCCGGACATGGCACGGCCCGCCCGGACAGCCTGTCTGCGGCCATGCGCCTTGCCGTGGCTCTTAGTGAACCGGAATTGGTCTAAATGGCTCAAATTGATAACCTACCTCCGCTTCGCGATGTCATTCGCGAACACGGTCTTGATGCGCGCAAAGCGCTCGGCCAGAACTTCCTTCTCGATCTGAACCTCACCTCTCGCATTGCCCGCAGCGCTGGCAAACTGGAGGACGTGACCGTTCTGGAAGTAGGCCCCGGCCCCGGTGGTCTGACACGGGGCTTGCTGGCGGCAGGCGCGAAAAAAGTGATTGCCGTTGAAAAGGACACCCGCTGCATCCCGGCCCTTCAGGAAATCAGCGATTACTATGATGGCCGTCTGGAAGTGATCGAGGGGGACGCATTGAAGATCGACCCCCGGGAGATCACCGAGGGGCCTATCAAGATCGTGGCCAACCTGCCCTACAACGTGGGCACACAGCTGCTGCTGAACTGGCTCACGGTCGACCAATGGCCGCCTTACTGGGAATCTCTGACCTTGATGTTCCAGAAGGAAGTCGGCCAACGTATTGTGGCAGACCCCAGCTCCAAGGCTTATGGCCGTTTGGGCGTTCTGGCCAACTGGCGGTGCTATACGGATATTCTGTTCGATTTGAGCCCGCAGGCCTTTACCCCGCCGCCAAAGGTGACGTCCGCCGTTGTGCAGCTGCACCCGCGGGAGAAGCCGCTGGAGTGCCCCTTGAAGGCTTTGGAGACGATAACGAACGCCGCATTTGGTCAGCGCCGCAAGATGCTGCGCGCCAGTCTCAAGTCCCTGCGCCCAGACGCGGAAGCACGCATTGAGGCAGCTGGCATCAAACCGACTGCGCGCGCTGAAGAGATCGATGTGGCAGGCTTCATCGCTCTGGCCCACGCTTTCAGCTAGGGTTCAACCCTTGGGTTAAGAATGCAAAAAGCGCCCCTTTCAAAGAGGCGCTTTTTTATTTTCTTTCAATGACTTGGACTGCAACCTTAAGAGCCGGATTCAATGCGGCTGCGCAGGTCTTCCACCATA
The DNA here is from genome assembly GCF_028737195.1 of Pseudovibrio exalbescens. GTDB lineage: Bacteria > Pseudomonadota > Alphaproteobacteria > Rhizobiales > Stappiaceae > Pseudovibrio > Pseudovibrio zosterae. Next base: position 669,126 of record NZ_JAQZAJ010000001.1, read on the forward strand.
CCGTCAATATGCGGTGCAATGCCCACGGCCCGTTCGCGGCGTAGACGTTCTGCCCGCAGGATGGCCCGAACACTCTCATAGGCTTTTTGAAGATCGTCATTGATGATGATGTAGTCGTACTTGGACCACGCGCTCATCTCGCCAACAGCGGTCTTCATGCGCTTCAAGATGACTTCTTCGCTGTCCTCACCGCGCTTGGAAAGACGCGCTTCCATTTCTGCAATGGACGGCGGCAGGATAAAGATGGAAATAACATCCGAGCGCATCTTGTCGTAGAGCTGGAAGGTGCCTTTGACGTCTATATCGAAAAGCACATCCTGCCCTTTTTCAAGACAGTTTTCGACCAGACCGCGCGGGGTGCCATAATAGTTGCCGTGGACCTCGGCCCACTCCAGAAGCTGATCGGCTTCGATCATCTCCTTGAACTTGTCCTGGGACACGAAGTGATAGTCCACGCCGTCCACCTCCGTCGAGCGCTGTGGGCGCGTGGTTACGGAAACGGACAGAGTGAGATCCTTCTCCTCACCCAGCAGCATGCGGGCGATGGTGGACTTGCCTGCCCCTGAAGGTGAGGACAACACCAGCATGAGGCCACGGCGGGTGTCTTCAGCCTGCTGAGAAGATACTGTTGTGCCAGAGGCGCGCTCGGACATTCGGATACTCCGTCTATTCTTATCTATTGGCGGTGTGTAACCGCTGGTTTCTATTCTACGTTCTGGATCTGCTCACGCATCTGGTCAATCACGGTCTTGAGTTGAAGACCGATGGCTGTGAGTTCCACGCTGTTTGACTTGGAACACAAGGTGTTGGCCTCGCGGTTGAACTCCTGAGCCAGAAAATCCATACGCCGTCCAACGGCCCCGCCCGTGCTAATGAGGTCCCTCAAGGCGTTGACGTGGGCGTAGAGGCGATCCAGCTCCTCGCGGATGTCTGCTTTGGTTGCAAGAAGCACAGCTTCCTGATGGAGCCGCTGGGGCTCCAGCGTGTTGTTTGCTTCCATGAGCTGGGCGACCTGTGCGGCGATGCGCTCCTTGATGGCATCGGCCTGTCGAGATGGCAGGCCCTCAGCTTCCTCGGTAAGGCGCAAAATTTCGGCGGCCTGACCGCTGAGCAATTCGTTGAGGCTTTCGCCTTCGCGCTCGCGCATCACGACGAGATTGTCGAGTGCGATCTTGAAGCTGTCTTCCAGCGCCTTGAGGATGGCGGCCTTCTGGTCTTCGGTCTCTTCTGCTTCCTGAAGCTCCAACACACCCTTGTGGGCGAGGATGCCATCGAGATTGGGTGCGGCGGCATCTGGCAGGCGGCGTTGAAGAACCGCAAGGGCCTGAAGCACCTGCTCCAACGCCTGTTCGTTTACTGCAAGCGTTGTTGTGTTCTGTTCGCGCTGAACCTGAAGATTGATGGAGACGTTGCCGCGCTTGAGACGTTTGGAGGCGAGCCCGCGAACCGTCGCTTCGAGCGCATCATAGCCCTGCGGGATGCGCAGGCGCATATCCAGCCCCTTGCCATTTACAGAGCGCAGTTCCCACGTCCAGCGGATGTTGTCGAGCGTCCCCTCTTCGCGGGAAAAGCCAGTCATGCTTGCCAGGGTCATGGCATGTACTTCCTTAATCTTTGGCAGACACAGCGGGTGTCCGGCCACCTTAGAACAAAGAAGGCCGCACGCCTATGGAACTGACGTGCGGCCTTTCGATCTATATACACCTGTGCGCAGGCACCGGGATCACTCGCCTTCAGACTGTTGCTGCTCTGCCTGACGCGCGCGAATTTCGCGCTCGATCTTGCGCCACTCTGCAACGTTGCGCTGATGCTGCTTGTAGGTCTCAGCAAAGGCATGGCCGCCAGTGCCATCCGCAACGAAGTACAGATCGTTGGTGCGGGATGGATTGGAGGTCGCCTCCAGTGCTGCCTTGCCCGGATTGCCGATTGGCCCCGGAGGCAGTGCGTTGATCTGGTAGGTGTTGTAAGGGTTCTGCTGCCGCAGCTGGGACCGGGTAATCGCAGAACGGTCCTTGGTCCAGGCTTCACCGCCGAAAAGGCCATAAAGGATGGTCGGATCGGACTGAAGCGGCATCCCCTTGCGCAGGCGGTTGACGAACACACCGGCCACACGAGAACGCTCATCGGCCTTGCTGGTTTCCTTCTCGACGATGGAGGCCAGCGTTACCAGTTCCTCGGGGGACTCGATTGGCAAGTCTTGCGCGCGCCGTTCCCATGCCTGTGTAATCGCCCGCTGCATGCCCTCTTTCATCTCGTCGATGATCTTCTGACGGGTGGTGCCGCGGGTGAAGGAATAGGTCTCAGGCAAAAGACTGCCTTCCGCCGGTATTTCGGTGATGTCACCAACCAGGATCGGATCCGCGTTCAAACGGTTGATGATCTGCCAACTGGTCCACCCCTCCGGGAAGGTCACGGTATGGAAGACCGCATTGCCCTCAACCAGATCTTCCATGACGGTATGCATGCTGACGCCCGGGGCGAAAGCATACTCACCGGCCTTCATACGGTTCTGATTCTTGTAGAACCGGGTGCCAGCTTCAAACACAAGCGTGTCTTCGATTACACCTGCTTCATGAAGGCGATCTGCAATGGAGCCAAGGCTGGCTCCCTTTGGAATGATGACGGAGGTGGTTTCGCTCAGCGGTCCGGCGCCTTCAAACTCGCCCTTGCCCCAGTACACCAATGCACCGGCGCCAAGAATGCCGAGAACGGCCAGCGTGAGCAGAAAATTAATGACCATCACCAGTGGGTTACGCGCATGGCGGGAGCGCGTTGGTGGTGGCGGGGCCTTATCCGGCTGAATGGCCTGACGAGGGCTGCGTGGGTTCACACGCTGCTGCGAGCCGCCGTTGGCGTCTTCGGTCTCAGGATGTTCAGATGATCCGGGCGTATTTGCCATTCGTGTTCCTCAAAGCAAGGAAGCCAGAAACCGCAGTCTGCGGCCTCTGGCCCCAAATAATCAACCCAGAAAAATGGAATTATGCCTCAACCTTCTTGAAGACCAGTGACGCATTGGTGCCACCGAACCCGAAGGAGTTGGAAAGAGCCACGTTGATCTCCATCTTCTTGGCCTTGTTCGGCACAAGATCGATATCCGTTTCAACGGACGGGTTGTCCAAGTTGATGGTTGGCGGTGCAATGCCATCGCGGATCGCCAGAACGGAGAAGATCGCTTCGACCGCACCAGCAGCACCCAACAGGTGACCAACGCTGGACTTGGTTGAAGACATGGTCAGGCCCTTGGCATGTTCACCCGCAAGGCGGCTAACTGCGCCAAGCTCGATCTCATCACCTAGTGGTGTGGAGGTGCCGTGAGCATTGATGTAGTCCACATCTTCCATGGTCATGCCAGCGCGCTTCAAAGCTGCTTCCATGCAGCGGTAGCCGCCGTCACCATCAGAGGAAGGTGCGGTAATGTGGTAAGCGTCGCCGGACAGGCCGTAACCGACGATTTCAGCGTAGATCTTGGCGCCGCGTGCTTTTGCGTGCTCGTAATCTTCAATCACGACAACACCGGCCCCCTCACCCATGACGAAGCCATCACGGTCCTTGTCGTAGGGACGGGAAGCCTTTTCAGGCTGATCGTTGAAGCCGGTAGACAGAGCACGACAGGCGTTGAAGCCTGAGATGCCAAGGCGGCAGATTGGGGACTCAGTCCCGCCTGCGACCATCACATCTGCATCACCCAGCGCAACAAGACGGGCTGCATCGCCAATGGCGTGCGCACCGGTGGAACAGGCTGTGACCACAGAGTGGTTCGGGCCTTTCAGCTTGTGCTGGATGGAAACGTAACCGCTGGCCAAGTTGATCAACCGGCCCGGAATAAAGAATGGGCTAACGCGACGCGGGCCTTTTTCCTTCAGGAGGATGGCTGTGTCGGCAATACCCTGGAAGCCACCAATACCGGAGCCGATCAACACGCCAGAGCGGTTCTGATCTTCTTCGGTTTCAGGCTTCCAATTTGCATCTGTCAGGGCCTGATCTGCAGCGGCAATGGCATATACGATGAACTCGTCTACCTTGCGCTGTTCCTTAGGCGCCATCCAGTCGTCAGGGTTATAGGTCCCGTCGCTTCCATCTCCACGTGGGATCTGGCAGGCAATTTTGGTCTGCAAGTCATCAGTTTCGAAGTTTTCGACCTGACGAGCACCGCTCTGGCCTTCCAGAATTCGCTGCCAAGAAACTTCAGCACCGCAACCAAGCGGGCTGACCATACCAATACCTGTTATAACGACTCGCCGCATAATCCTGCACTTTTTTGGAAAGCTGTTTCAGGCGGACGCGCCTGAATCATAAAAGGACGCGGCAGGTGAGACACCTACCGCTGTTCCATAATTTCAGGGCTTAGCTATTAGCTAGCCTTGGATTCGATGAACTTAACTGCGTCACCAACGGTCTGGATGGTTTCTGCAGCGTCATCTGGAATTTCAACGCCGAAAGCTTCTTCGAAAGCCATTACCAGCTCAACAGTGTCAAGGCTGTCCGCGCCCAGGTCGTCGATGAAGCTTGCAGCTTCAGTGACCTTGTCGGCTTCTACGCCAAGATGCTCAACAACGATCTTCTTTACCTGTTCAGCAACGTTGCTCATTTTAAGTCCTCAATTGTTTTCAAGGTGATGCCTGATAGCCCGACAAACGGACCATACATGGTTTTTTCGTAGGGATCGTGTGGCACACTCTTGGCCCTTTGAAAAGCCTCTACCTGAACAACGGTGGGCCCTTCCCAAGGAAACCGCAGCTGACACTACGCCTCACTCTTCAGAGGTTGAATCTGATCGGCGGCGTCCTAGCATACTTTATAAAGTATTACCAGCCGCCAAACCCTTTCATTTCCCCGTTTTACAGCGGTTCAACTACCTAGTTGAAACCATTAGATCATTGCCATGCCACCGTTCACGTGCACGGTCTGTCCCGTTACGTATGCGGCCTCATTACTTGCCAAGTAAACAGCTGCTGCTGCGATCTCTTCAGCACCGCCCAAACGACCTGCTGGAACGGAGGCGAGGATCGAATCGCGCTGCTTGTCGTTCAACTCATCCGTCATCGCGGATTTGATGAAACCCGGTGCGATGGTGTTCACCGTTATATTGCGACTGGCGACCTCACGTGCAAGGGACTTGGACATGCCAATCATGCCCGCCTTTGCCGCGGAGTAGTTCACCTGACCCGGATTGCCGGTTACACCAACCACGGAGGTGATGCCGATAATGCGGCCGGAACGGCGCTTCATCATGCCCTTAATCGCGGCACGGCAGATGTGGAATGTGGAGGTAAGGTTAACTTCCAGCACCTGATCCCACTCGTCATCCTTCATGCGCATGAAGATGTTGTCGCGGGTGATGCCTGCATTGTTTACCAGGATATCGAGACCGCCCATCTTTTCTTCTGCAGCTGGAACCAGCTCGGCCACGCTGCCTCGATCGGACAGGTTGGCAGCCTGCATGTGAACGCGGTCTCCCAGCTCTGCGGCCAGCGCTTCGAGGCGCTCTACACGGGTTCCGGACAGGGTGACTGTTGCGCCTTGCTTGTGAAGGGCGCGGGCGATTTCAGCACCAATGCCACCTGTTGCGCCGGTGACCAGTGCGGACTTTCCAGTCAAATCAAACATTGCCGTATTCTCCTCGGCTGAATCTACTTTCAAGAGCGGGCTTAGTTGGCGGAAAGACGCGCCACCAGAGCATCAATGTCTTCTGCGGTGTTGACTGCAACACCTTCTGCAGACTTCACGATGCGCTTCACCATACCCGTCAGCACCTTGCCAGTGCCAATTTCCACGAATGTCTCAATGCCGTTTTCTGCCATCCAGGTGACAGACTCACGCCAACGAACGGTGCCGGTGACCTGCTCAACAAGACGCGCGCGAATGTCAGCAGGGTCAGAGATCGGCTGGGCCAGAACGTTGGCCACGACAGGCACGACAGGTGCCTTGATTTCTACATTTGCCAGCGCTTCCGCCATGGCGTCCGCAGCAGGCTGCATCAAGGCGCAATGGAACGGCGCGGATACCGGCAGAAGTACGGCGCGCTTTGCGCCTTTGCCCTTGGCAATTTCACAGGCGCGCTCTACGGCTGCCTTGTGGCCGGACACAACAACCTGCCCATTGGCATTGTCGTTTGCAGCCTGACAAACTTCGCCCTGAGCGGCCTCAGCCGCGACTTCCATGGCCTGTTCAAAGTCCAGACCGAGCAGCGCTGCCATGGCACCCTCACCCACCGGCACAGCCTTTTGCATGGCATCACCGCGGATGCGCAGGAGACGCGCTGCATCAGAAATGCTGAGGGAACCAGCCGCCGCCAAAGCGGAGTATTCACCCAGTGAGTGCCCTGCAACGAACTTGGCGGCCTGTGCCAGATCCACGCCCTTTGATTCCAGAACGCGCATGGTGGCAAGGCTTACGGCCATCAATGCTGGCTGCGTGTTTGCCGTCAGGGTCAGCTCGTCAGCTGGACCTTCCCACATAATAGAAGAGAGCTTCTGCCCAAGGGCGGCATCCACTTCATCGAACACGGCCTTTGCCTCCGGGAATGCGTTGGCCAATTCCTGGCCCATTCCGACAGCTTGACTGCCCTGTCCGGGAAATGTGAATGCGATGCTCATTGGAACCTGCTCCATTTACTCTTATGAGATGTGTTCTTATGCGTGAATTGGCCGGCAATTAAACTGCAGATTGCGACGGCTTTATGGTCAAATTCACAGCAAAATCCGGTCATTTCGGCTGACATGAGCCGCGAACGGCCGTTTCTGTCAAGTCTTGGTGCGGAAAAAAGGCTTTTTTGAACAGATCCGCTTGTCATCCGCGCGTAAACACTTTAAAGAGCACCTCGTTTCCGGAAGCTGGCCGGGGGCTGAAAGGAAGGCAGCAAAGCGATTTGCTGTAGGAATCGAAAGAACTCCGTCTTCCCCGTGTTCCCGCTCTTGAAGAATTCTTCGCTATGCCTTTCTGAAAGGCCCTCGAGGAGGCTTTGCGCCGCGACCGGATGAAACCAAACCAGAAAGGCTATACGCATGGCGCTCTATGAGCACGTGTTCCTGGCTCGTCAGGACATTTCTACCCAGCAGGTTGAAGCCCTCGTTGAGCAGTTCAAGGCTGTGATCGAAGGTAACGAAGGCAAGGTCGGCAAGATCGAGAATTGGGGTCTGCGCACCCTGACCTATCGCATCAACAAGAACCGTAAGGCTCACTACATCCTTATGAACCTGGATGCTCCACACAAGGCAGTTGCCGAAATGGAACGTCAGATGGGCCTGAACGAAGACATTCTTCGTTTCATGACCATCAAGGTTGAAGAACTTGACGAAGAACAGTCTGCAATGATGCAGAAGCGCGATCGTGACGACCGTCGTCGCGGTGAGCGCGGCGCAGCAGGTGGCCGTGACCGCGGCCCTCGTCGTAACGAAGCAGCAGCGGAGTAACAGATCATGTCAGCACAAACTGCACGCCGTCCATTCTTCCGTCGCCGCAAGTCCTGCCCGTTCTCTGGCGCAAACGCTCCAAAGATCGACTACAAGGACATTCGTTTGCTGCAGCGCTACATTTCTGAGCGCGGCAAGATTGTTCCTTCCCGTATCACCGCAGTATCTGCAAAGAAGCAGCGTGAACTGGCCAAGGCCATCAAGCGCGCACGCTTCCTCGGCCTGCTGCCATTCGTGATCAAGTAAGTTTCGGTCAGGGAGCCTCAGGGCTCCCTTTCCTATCTGCCGGTGCATCCAGCACCAAAAACCCGATTGAGATTGGCGGGCAGTCATTAAAGTCCAATCTCTAACTGCATGACACATGCAGGACAGACGGATCTGGAGATTCCAAAATGGACGTTATCCTTCTTGAGCGTGTGGCCAAACTGGGCCAGATGGGCGACACTGTTCGTGTACGCGACGGTTACGCACGTAACTTCCTTCTGCCACAGGGCAAGGCACTGCGCGCTAACAAGGCAAACCTCGAGCGCTTCGAACGCGAACGCGCACAGCTTGAAGCTCGTAACCTTGAGCGCAAGCAGGAAGCAGAAGCAGTCGGCGAAAAGCTCGCAGGCAAGTCTTTCGTTGCTATCCGCTCTGCCGGTGAAACCGGTCAGCTGTACGGTTCTGTGGCAGCTCGCGACATTGCAACGATTCTTGACGACGGTGGCTTCACCGTTTCTCGCTCTCAGGTTTCCCTGAAGGCACCGATCAAGACCATCGGCATCCATGACGTTATCATCGTACTTCACCCTGAAGTTGAGGTTGGCGTTTCCATTAATGTTGCACGCTCTGAAGATGAAGCTGTTCGACAGGAAGCCGGCGAAGATTTGACTACTCGTGATGACGAGGCTTTCGAGTTCGAAGAAGAAGAAGCTGAAGGCGAAGAAGGCGAATCTGAAGAAGCTGAAACTGAAGAAGTAGAAGCTGAATCTGAAGCAACAGAAGAAGAAAAATAAGCTTATTTGAGCTATATCTTTCCAAGAAGGGCGCGCTTCAATATGAGGCGCGCCCTTTTTTCTTAATTTTCACTAAAATTTTCAAGTTGACACAGAACCGTTCTATAACTCTTCTAAATAACCTCTATATTTCAAAGCGTTCATAGTAACTTTCTTGAATTACTTACATATAATTCAAAGTAGTGACGCAGCGTAATATTGGCTTCACTGTCAATCAGCAACCAGCAATTTTCCCCGTTGATCTGGTGAAAAAAAAGAACTGTTTTTAGATCCGCTGAGCACCCTTTCCCAATACCCGGCAAAAGGGTAGTCAGAGTGCCAAGAGGCACGAGGGGCGTAATGAACGGTAAAGTTCAAAAACTAGAAACGGCAAGTGAGACGGCGCGCGTAGTACCGCACAACTCAGAGGCAGAGCGTCAGCTTCTGGGTGCAATCCTTGTCAATAACGAGACATATTATCGAGTCTCAGAATTCCTGGAGCCACAGCACTTCTTTCTGGCTCCGCACAGGGATATCTACGAAAAGTGTGGCGCACTTATCCGGGCAGGCAAGATTGCCTCCCCTATTACACTGAAGACTTTCTTCCCGGCTGACGAGAAGATCGCCGACATGCCTGCAGCGCAGTACCTTTTGCGACTCGCAGCGGACGCGGCTTCCGTGATCAGCGCAGAAGACTACGGTCAGACCATCTATGATCTGGCGGTTCGGCGGAATCTGATCCGAATCGGCGAAGACATGGTCAATCTGGCGTATGACGCGCCGATCGAAAAGGGCCCGAACGCCCAGATCGACGACGCGGAACGTCGCCTGTTCGAACTGGCGGAAACCGGCCGTTCTGATGGTGGTTTTCAGGACTTCGGGACCGCGCTGACAGAAACCATCGAGATGGCGGCTGCGGCCTTCAACCGTGAAGGCTCTCTGTCTGGTATCTCCACGGGCTTGCGCGACCTGGACAAGCTTATGGGCGGTTTGCAGTCCTCAGACTTGATTGTTCTGGCGGGACGTCCTGCGATGGGTAAGACCTCGCTGGCTACCAACATCGCCTATAACATTGCCCAGTCCTACGCGGCAGAAGAGCAGCCAGATGGCTCCAGAAAGACCGTAAATGGCGGTGTTGTGGGCTTTTTCTCGCTGGAAATGAGCGCCGAACAGCTGGCGACTCGTATCATCTCGGAGCAGACCGAGATCTCCTCCTCCAAGATTCGCCGCGGCGACATCAACGAGGCAGACTTTGAGAAGCTGGTGGCGGCGACTCAGCACATGCAGCATGTCCCGCTCCATGTAGACCAGACAGGTGGTATCTCGATCGCATCGCTGGTGTCCAAGGCGCGTCGCTTGAAGCGCCAAAAAGGCCTCGACATGATCGTGGTCGACTATATCCAGCTGATCACCGGTTCCTCCAAGAACTCTGGCAACCGCGTGCAGGAAATCACCGAGATCACCACGGGCCTCAAGGCTCTGGCGAAGGAGCTTCAGGTGCCGATCATCGCCCTGTCCCAGCTCTCCCGTCAGGTAGAATCGCGTGACGACAAACGCCCGCAGATGTCTGACCTTCGCGAATCCGGGTCGATTGAGCAGGATGCGGACGTGATTCTTTTCGTGTACCGCGAAGAATACTACATGGGTAAGAAGGAGCCGCCGGAAGGCACCCCGGAATACGAGGCATGGAGTGCCGAGATGGAACGGGTGCGCGGCAAGGCAGAAGTAATCATCGCCAAACAGCGTCACGGTCCGACAGGTATTGTGGATCTGCAGTTCCAGGGCGAGTACACCCGCTTCTCCGATCTGGCCGATGGCGAACACATGCCAGAACGCATGATGGAGTAAGCCCAAGCGGTGCAAAACATTCACAGCCCGGTTACTGGCAACGGTAACCGGGCTTTTTGTTTGCTCAATTGGCTCTTAAGGTGGGTTAGCATCAAGAAAGACTGAGGTTTCCGTGCCCTACCAAAGCGATTCACAGGAGGTGTCCTGTGCAGGACGGCTGATCATTGACCTGACGGCCCTGCAAAAGAACTGGCGCCAGCTCAATGAGCGCACCGGCAATGGGTGTGAATGCGCGGCTGTCGTGAAGGCAAACGCTTATGGCCTCGGCGCGGAGGAAGCTGTCAAAGCACTCTATGCCTCGGGGGCTCGGACTTTCTTTGTGGCAACGCCCGAAGAGGGCCGCCTTGTCCGGGCCGCAGCGCCTCAGGGCACAATCTACGTGCTGGGCGGAGCCTACTCCGACCGGGGCCACTTTTATGCAGAATCGTCTCTGCGACCAGTCTTGGGACACCCCGACGAAATTGCCGAGTGGGCGCAGTTTTGCGAAAGTCAGGGAACGCCCCTGCCCGCCGCTGTTCACGTTGATACGGGCATGAATCGGTTGGGCCTTACACACGCTGAAGCCCGTGATCTTTCCCGCGATGAAGAGACCTTGAGCAAGTTCAAGCTTTGTCTTGTTGTAAGTCACCTTTCTTGCGGCGATGACGCGACTCATCCGAAGAATCAGGCCCAACTGGAAGCGTTTCGCAGCGCGGCAGATCTGTTTCCCGGAATTCCGAGATCCTTGAGCAATTCCTCGGGTATCTTTTTGGGCGAAGACTATCACTTTGAACTGGCCCGGCCGGGAATCGCTCTTTATGGCGGCAATCCGATTCCAACCCGACATAATCCGATGGCATGCGTGGCCCGTGTTGAAGCGGAGGTGATTCACCTGCGTCATGTTCCCCCGGGCGAAACCGTGGGCTACGGCGCAGCCCGCACGACAAAGCGACCGACGCGCATTGCGACCGTCAACGTGGGCTATGCGGACGGCATGCACAGACTGATCGGCTCAACGGACGGGCAAGATGGCTCCTATGCGAGTGTGAACGGCGCCCGTGTTCCGCTGTTTGGCCGAGTCTCCATGGACATGATCGCGCTGGATGTAACCGACCTGCCCGCCAATATGGTGCAACGAGGCACCTGGGTTGAACTGATGGGGCCAACAATTTCCGTTGATGAGGTGGCTGAGAGCGCTCACACGATCTCCTATGAACTGTTAACGGGTCTTGGTGCGCGCTATAAGCGCACCTACATAGGCTCCGTTCAGGACGAGGAAGACACGTAAACACATGGCTAAACGCTCCAGCGCCTTTGTCTGCCAATCATGCGGCGCAGTGACCACCAAATGGGTGGGCCGCTGCGAATCCTGTGGTGAGTGGAACACCATTCAGGAAGAGCGCAGCGATTCAGGCATCGGAGGTGGCCCCGGACGCAGCACGCGGTCGAGTGGCCGGGTTCTGGAGTTGGTAGGGCTGTCCGGCAAGATCAAAGAGGCACCGCGCATCATTACCGGTGTTGCGGAGCTGGACCGGGTTACTGGCGGCGGCTTTGTGAAAGGGTCCGCGCTGCTTGTGGGCGGCGATCCGGGGATCGGCAAGTCCACGCTGCTGATTCAGGCCAGCGCTGTGCTGGCGAACCAGGGCCACAGCGTTGTCTACATCTCCGGCGAGGAAGCCGTTGATCAGGTGCGTCTGCGTTCGGAACGCCTTGGTCTTTCCAAGTCGCCTGTAAAGCTCGCCGCAGAAACCAGTGTCGAAGACATTCTGGCAACGCTGCAATCCATCGAGCGCCCGGCACTGGTCATCATCGACAGTATTCAGACGCTTTGGACCGACAAGGTGGATTCGCCGCCCGGCACGGTCACTCAGGTTCGCGCCTGCGCACAGGCCATGGTGCGCTATGCCAAGAAGACCGGCACCTGTGTGGTTATCGTGGGCCACGTGACGAAGGATGGTCAGATCGCCGGCCCGCGCGTGGTGGAACACATGGTCGACGCGGTGCTGTACTTTGAGGGCGATGGCGCTCACCAATATCGCATCCTGCGCTCAGTAAAGAACCGCTTTGGCGCGACCGATGAAATCGGCGTCTTTGAGATGCAGCACGCTGGCCTGACGGAAGTGGCCAACCCGTCCGCCTTGTTTCTTGGTGAACGGAATGCCACCAGTCCGGGAGCGGCGGTTTTTGCCGGTCTGGAGGGCACACGGCCCCTGCTGGTGGAGATACAGGCGCTCGTGGCACCCTCACCGCTGGGCACGCCGCGCCGTGCGGTCATCGGTTGGGACTCAGCGCGCCTTTCCATGATCCTCGCCGTGCTTGAGGCACGGTGCGGGGTGCGGTTCTCACAACACGATGTTTACCTGAACGTAGCGGGAGGTTTGCGCATCAACGAGCCGGGGGCAGACTTGGCTGTGGCTGCTGCGCTGATCTCTTCCTTGAGTGGGGTTGCCCTTCCGCTCGAATGCGTCTATTTCGGCGAAGTAAGTTTGTCGGGTGCCATTCGTCCGGTGGCGCAAGCTGGCTCGCGCCTCAAGGAAGCCCAAAAGTTGGGCTTTGGTGCGGCGGTGGTACCAAATGCCAACCTTAAGGATGGCTCTCAAGGCTTGGGACAGGTCCGAGGCCTAGAGGAACTGGGGGAATTGGTTGCAGCTGTTGCCTCTAAGGCACCAGCGGCAGAAAGCACATGATGTGCACCTGTTTGCGTTCTAATTTTGGTTCTTGAAGGGCCCCAGTGAGTATCGGGGCCTTCTACAAACGAAGGGGCTGTGTCGATCCATGCCGATCACACTACTCGATGGCATTTTGCTCGTCATCATGTTCTTGTCGGCCATTCTGGCGATGATCCGCGGATTTGTTCGGGAAGTGCTTTCAATCGCGTCCTGGATCGCGGCTGCAGTTACCGCCTACTACTTTTACAAGCCCGTCACACCTTTTCTGGCCGATTACATTTCAAATGGCACCGTCGCGACCGTCGTCGCCATCGGTGTCGTTTTTCTGCTGACGCTGTTTATTGTTAGCTATATAACAATGCGGATCTCAGATTTCGTTCTGGACAGCCGGATCGGGGCACTGGATCGCACACTTGGTTTCGTGTTCGGCGCAGCACGCGGCTTTTTGATCGTCGTTGTCGCAATGTTGTTCTTCAACTGGTTCGTTCCAGAGCAGCAACAGCCACAATGGGTCATGAACGCCAAGTCCCGCCACCTGCTCGTGACCACCGGTGCAAGCCTTGTCGCCGTTTTGCCTGAAGACCCGGAACAAGCCATAATGGATCAGATCCGCAAGTCTGCACCTGAAGCAGGCACCAATTCGGCAGCTGAAGCGGAAGAGCCGACCTATTCTTCCTCCGAGCGTCGCAGCTTGGATCAGCTGAGTGAAACAGGCACCTCGCGCAATTGATCTCCCGATCTTTCGGGATGTCGCTGGGACTGGTCATAAAAAAGAACAAGGAGCCAACGCCATGAACGGCGCGGATAATTCTGTCGCTTTGACTCAGGAAGACCTTGATGGCGACACGCTTCATGAAGAATGCGGTGTTTTCGGTATTCTGGGCCATGAGGATGCTGCCGCACTGACCGCACTGGGCCTCCACGCCCTGCAGCACCGCGGACAGGAAGCAGCAGGCATCGTGACCTATGACGGCGAGCAGTTCCGCTCCGAGCGTCACCTTGGACTTGTAGGCGATTCCTTCTCCAAGCCGGAAATCATGGAGCACCTGAAGGGCTCTTACTCCGTTGGACACGTGCGCTATTCCACGACAGGTGCGCCGGTGCTGCGCAACGTCCAGCCGCTGTTTGCGGAGCTGGACGGCGGCGGGATCGCGGTTTGTCACAACGGCAACTTCACAAATGCAATGACGCTTCGCCGCCAGCTCATCAAAGATGGCGCGATCTGTCAGTCGACCTCCGACTCCGAAGTGGTGTTGCAGCTGGTGGCACGCAGCCGTCAAACCAAGATCGTGGACCGCTTCATTGAAGCCATCACCCAGATGGAAGGCGCTTTCTCTCTGGTCGCGCTGACCCGCAAGAAGCTGATTGGTGCCCGTGATCCGTTTGGTATTCGTCCGCTGGTGCTGGGTGACCTCAATGGGGCGCCAATCTTTGCATCTGAGACCTGTGCGCTCGACATCATCGGTGCCAAGTTCATCCGCGAAGTTGAGAACGGCGAAGTGATCGTCTGTACGCCAGGCGGCATGGAAAGCTACTTCCCGTTTGGCAAGCGCCCTGCTCGCCCGTGCATCTTCGAATACATCTATTTCTCCCGCCCCGATTCCATTCTGGGTGGCCACAGCGTCTATGATGTGCGCAAGCAGTTCGGCCGTCAGTTGGCACTTGAGAGCCAGATCGAGGCGGACGTAATTGTGCCGGTGCCGGATTCCGGCGTTCCGGCCGCTCTGGGCTATTCTCAGGAATCAGGCATTCCGTTTGAGCTTGGCATCATCCGCAACCACTATGTTGGGCGGACCTTCATCGAGCCAACGCAACAGATCCGGACGCTCGGCGTCAAGCTGAAGCACTCGGCAAACCAGGCCCAGATCAAAGGCAAGCGCGTTGTCTTGGTGGATGACAGTCTTGTTCGCGGCACGACTTCTTTGAAGATCGTGCAAATGATCCGCGACGCGGGTGCGAGTGAAGTTCACTTCTGTCTGGCATCTCCGCCGATCAAGTATTCCGACTACTACGGCATTGATACGCCGGTGCGCGAGAAGCTGCTGGCAGCAAAATACGACCTTGCGGGCATGAAGAACTACATTGGCGCAGACAGCCTGCACTTCCTGTCCGTAGACGGCGTTTACAAAGCCATGGGCTATGAAGAAGGGCGCAACAACGACGCCCCGCAGTTTACCGATCACTGCTTTACTGGCGACTATCCGACGCCATTGACCGACCTGATTAATGACGACGATAACCGGGCGGCACCACGCCTGGTGGAAGTTGGTTGATAGATTATGACGAAAGCACTTGAGGGACGCGTCGCTGTTGTAACCGGCGCTTCCCGCGGAATTGGCTACTTTGCTGCCAAGGAATTGGCCGCACAGGGTGCCCACGTGATTGCTGTGGCACGTACAGTGGGTGGCCTTGAAGAACTGGACGACGACATCAAGGCAGCGGGTGGGTCTGCGACCCTCGTCCCACTGGACATGACCGACTATGACGGCCTCGACCGGTTGGGCGGCGCCATTTATGAACGCTGGAAAAAGCTGGACATCATGGTAGCGAATGCGGGCGTTTTGGGCCCAACTTCGCCGCTCGGCCATGTGGACCCCAAGAAGTTCGATCAAGTCATGGCGCTGAATGTGACTGCAAACTGGCGTTTGCTGCGCTCACTTGATCCGCTGTTGCGTCTGTCTGATGCGGGCCGTGCGGTTTTCATCACCTCCAGCTCTCCTCACAAGTGCAAGGCCTATTGGGGCCCTTACAACATGTCCAAGGCCGCGCTTGAAGCCATGGCACGCACCTATGTGAACGAGACCCGCAAGACGCCTATTCACACCATGCTGGTGAACCCTGGACCGATGCGCACTGCCATGCGCGCACTGGCCATGCCGGGTGAAGATCCTGAAACGCTGCCGCATCCAGCGGAACTGGCGGCGCCCATCTTGAAGTTCTCCTCTCCGGACAGTGAAGCCAATGGTCTTTACTACGACCACCCGTCAGGGGAACTCCGAGAGTTTCAGCAAATCGCCTCTTAAACGCAAAACGGGCCCCTGAGGCCCGTTTTCATTTTCGGCTACATTGGGATCAGATTTACCCGAAAACCTCCTCAGAGATCTCCTGAAGCGCCTTGTAGACCTGCGGGCCGCCTGCAACGACACGGCACCTGTCAGTCAACGCGCGTTCCATATCGAACGGCTGGACCAACCCGCCCGCCTCTTCGATCATCAAAAGACCTGCCACACAGTCCCACACGTTCATTTCTTCCTCGATGTAACCGGTCAATCGACCAGTTGCCGTGTAGGCCAGCATCAAGCCGCCAGAGGCATTTCGAAAGAACATGCCGCCGGAAGACAGAATGAGATCCGTAACCTTCAAGGTCTTGTCCTTGTCGGACTTGGAACTGTGCCCCAGACCCACTGAACCTTCATGAAGGCCCGCGCTTTGAGAAATCTGCGCAGGTCGCCCATTTACCTTGGTGCCTTCGCCCTTGAGGGCGGTGAACATTTCACCAGAAACGGGATCATAGATGACGCCGAAGTGCTTTTCGTTGTCCTTCAGACACGCAATGATGACGCACCACTGGGGAATGCCTGTAACGAAGTTGGCGGTGCCATCAATTGGATCAATGATCCAAAGATAGCCGCTGGAGCCTTCGACGCGGCCGTGCTCCTCGCCAAGAATACCGTCTTGCGGATACGCCGCCATGATGGCATCGCGCACCAATGTTTCGGTATCGCGGTCGGCCTCGGACACCATGTCCTGATGGCCTTTGCTTTCAATGGTGAGGCTTTCAAAGCGATCAAAATGCTCGCGCGCAAACGCGCCTGCCCGCTCGGCAAGCGTTTTGGCAAACTCAAATCTTTCGTCAGACATGGTACTCAATCGAAGAACGGTGGGAGGGAGAGGCCTGCCCTTTTTTGGAGAAAGCTCCCAAGGGCAGGCTTTGTTATTTGAACCGCTCGGTTACCCGTCTTTTTCGACAGGTGTGTGACTAACGCCTCTTCTTGGAAGCGTATGGGTTGTCACCCTTGCGATAAGACAGGCGCACTGGCGTGCCCTTGATGTCAAAGCGTTCGCGAATGCCATTGACCAGATAGCGGGTATAGCTTTCTGGCAGCTGCTCCGGGCGGGAGCAGAACACCACAAAGTGTGGTGGGCGCGTCTTGGCTTGTGTCATATAGCGCAGGCGCACACGACGCCCACTGACCGCTGGGGGCGGATGGTGCACCAACACCCCATCGAGCCAGCGGTTCAGCGCTGAGGTGCTGACGCGGCGGTTCCACATCTCATAGGCACGGAACACAGCCTTCATAAGCCGATCTAGGCCCTGCCCGGTCTGGCCGGACATGGTGACGATCTCAACACCGCGCAGCTGGTTGAGGTAGCGCTCTTGAGCATCTTTCAGATGATCCCACGCGCCATCCCGGTCCTCAATGAGGTCCCACTTGTTGATTGCAATCACAATGGCGCGGCCTTCGCGGGCACACAGCTCAATGATCTGCAGATCCTGCTTCTCAAAGGAAATGGTGGCGTCCAGCGTGACGACAACGACCTCTGCGAACTTGATTGCGCGCAGGGCATCGGCCACGGAGAGCTTTTCCAGCTTCTCCTGAACGCGTGCCTTGCGGCGAATCCCGGCGGTGTCAAATACCTTGAGGTGACGGTCCTGCCACGTCCAATCCACGCTGATGGAGTCGCGGGTGATCCCCGCCTCCGGACCGGTCAGAAGGCGGTCCTCGCCCAGCATGTGGTTGATCATGGTGGATTTGCCCGCGTTCGGGCGGCCCACGATGGCAACGCGAAGCGGACGCTCCTTGGTGCCGATCTCCTCTTGTTCCTCTTCCTCCTCGCCATCGATCACATCGACGTTGGCGCGGGCTTCGTCGGCGTCAGCAGCTGCTTCCAGCTCCTCCACCGCTTCAACATAAGGCAGGAGCGCGGAATAAAGATCGGCAAGACCTTCACCGTGCTCTGCGGACATGGGGACCGGTTCACCAAAACCCAGACCGAAGGCTTCATAAAAGCCGCCTTCACCAGCCCTGCCCTCTGCCTTGTTGGCAGCAAGGATCACAGGGGTCTGATTGCGGCGCAGAAGATTGGCGAAGTGCTCGTCCAAAGGCATCAGGCCCGCACGGGCATCAATCAGGAACAACACAACGTCCGCTTCCCGAATGGCTTCTTCGGTCTGCGCACGCATGCGTCCTTCAAGGCTAGAGGCTTCAGCCTCTTCAAGTCCTGCAGTATCAACGATCCTGAATCGCAAATCGCCCAAGCGTGCATCCCCTGACCGTCGGTCACGGGTCACGCCGGGCTGATCATCGACAAGCGCCAAGCGCTTGCCTACCAGTCGATTGAAGAGCGTCGACTTGCCGACATTTGGTCTGCCGATAATGGCGACTGTCGCAGTCACGCGATTTCTCCTAAATAAGTTGGCGCTGAACCCTTTAGTTCAGCGCTGCAACCGAACCGTCTCCGCTCAGAACGATCATGCGGCCACCGGCCACGATCGGCGTTACGAACACGTCTTCGGATGTTTTCTTGGATGCGAGTACCGCACCGGTTTTCGCGTCTACCTGTACAAAATTGCCTTCGCTGGACATGGCGATCAACTTGCCATTGGCAAGAATTGGTCCGGCCCAGTTGCCAGCGTCGTCATCGCCAGCAGAAAGATCTGCTGCCCAAAGCACGCGGCCGCTCTTGTTATCGAGGGCGTACAGGTTGTCGTCAAGACCGATCATGAAGAGCGCGCTACCAGAAGCAACTGGTGTGTGAACGCTGCCGATGTCAGCTTCCCAGAAGCGCTCGCCATCGCGCAATGACACCGCGATGGTGCGGCCCGAAATGGATGTTGCAAACACACGGCCATCATGGATAACCGGGCTTGCAGAAACGTCAGAAAGACCAGAGAGCGCGCGTGTACGGAAAGAACGCGCCACGGCGTCAATCCACTTCGGCTCGCCGGACTTGACGTCCAGCGCCATCACTTCACCAGAAGAGAATGGCACAACAACGGTGTTGCCGGAGACTGCTGCACTTGAGGATGCAAGCAGGCCAGCGTTTTCAGAAATACCGGTAAAGGACCAGGACAGGGAACCGTCTTCCTGGCTGATGCCCATCACCTCGTTTTCCTGAGTGACGATGATCACCTGCCCGCCGGCTGCGGTTGGTGCGCCGCGAACAGGAATGTCGAGGTCCTTGGTCCAAAGGATCTGCCCTGCACCATCCAGCGCATGAAGCTGGCGGTAAGCGGTTGCGACGAAGATCTTGCCGTTGTCGAGGGCGACGCCGCCACCAATACCGACTTCAGACTCGCCTTCCGGGCGCAGCGACCGGGTAAAGGCCGAGCCACCGTTCATTGACAGGGCGACCAGATCGCCATCCTGCTTGTAAACGTAGATGCGGCTGCCGTCCGAGACCGGGCGCGCCGCGTTGCGTGGCGGAGAACCAACGCTCAGGAAACCGCCGCCGCGCGGCTTGCCGATGGACTTGTTCCAGGCCACTGAGCCGTTCACGTCCACGGCAATGTTGCCCGGATCGTTGTCGGCGGGACCTGCTGGCTGGGGCCACGCAGAGCCACCGGTTGCAGGACCGATGGACGCGCTGACATTTTCAGCATTGATGGTTTGGGAGCTGTAAAGCGGCTGACGGTCACCTGGCAGGAAGTCATCGTCACCGCCGAAGGGGTTCATACCAGACAGTGCGGAGCATCCGGACAACGCGGTTGCCAGAACAAGGGTTCCACATACTGCCCGCCAGGACTTTCGGTTGCATCCAATCACTTTAAAATCCCCTTAGCCGTTCGCAGCTTTAATCAAATCCAGGTAGACACGAGCGCGCCCGGCATAGTCACCAGAAGCTGCCGCGTCATTTACAATTTCTTCAAAACGGGCCTTGGCCGCATCCATATTGCCAGCCTTGTATTCCGCTGCACCAATGACTTCCAGCGCTGGGAAACGCCAAGCGTTTCCTGCCTGCGCCAGTGAGTTGGCACGCATCTTCACGTCTTCCAGGCTGCCGGTATCAAGCAGAACATAGGCTGCGCGAATGGATGCAAGCCCGCGGTACAGTTCAGACACGCCGCTGCGTGTTGCAACAGAATCGAACAGCTCCACAGCCTCAGCAGACTTGCCGCTTGCTGCCAGTTCAGAGGCAATGCGCAAATCCGCGAGCATTGGATAGCCGCCAATGTCGTCCTTGAGGGCTTCAAATGCCGCGATGGCTTCTTCGTGCTTGCCTTCATCGGAAAGCTGAACCGCTTCAAGGAAAGCTTGTCCGGCTGCCTTGGACTGGGTGTCCACCCAATACTCATAGCCACGGTAGCCACCGGTGCCGACGACGATCAAAGCGGCAGTGCCGTATACCAAAGGCGCGAAGCGTTTCCAAAGGCGTGAGTATTTTTCGTTTCTTACGTCTTCATCGACTTCGCGAAAGATGTCGGACATGGCTATGTTATTCCCGCAGCAACTTCTTCAGGTTCACTCCGCGCAGCTTCCGTGCCGTGCAGAGACCTTGTTAAAATTCATTTGCCCGTGCGCCCTCTTCCCCGTGCAAGGTGGCACAATTAGGGCAGAGCGTCATTTAGACCTTGCGCATCCGCTTAATCAAGCAGATGCGCGCAGACTCTACCGTGAAAACAGCAGGTTTACACAAAAGGTCAACCGATGACGGACACACCGATGATCAATTCGTGAAGTTTCCACACGAAGAGGAGATAAATACCCAACCCAATTATAAGGGCGATGGCGTCGTTACGGACCGCATGGGACATGTCGACTTGCGCCGGGCCACCTTGTGCCAGATCGCGCTTCTTCAGTGAAATGCGATCGATTACACCCCAGGCAAGGAAACCTCCGAAAAGAAGCAGAGACTGTGGCTCGCCATTGGCCAGAAGGTGCGCCAGAGCCCAGATCTTTACCGAGAGGATCATGGGGTGCTTGGTGCGCTTCTTGATGTGGCCGGGAAGATAAGCTGCTGCAAACAGGACAAAAACAGGCAGCATGAGGAGGAGAACAAGATGGCGCATCCAGATTGGCGGATCGTAGATTGGCAGGTAGCCCGCGAACCTTGCGTCACCGTAGCCGATCACGATCAACGTAATCCCGATCGCGGAAACAGCTGAAAAGGCCAATCGGTAAGGCCCATCACCCATTTTGGTTTTCAGCGAATCGTGCAATCCAACAAAAGTTGGCAGCATATGGCAGCCTAAGAAAACGATTAGGCCGAGGACTAGAATTAGCATCATCTCCCCCGAGAGTAGCGTGACAGGCACCTAGGTGCATAACGGATTGGTACAAAACCATAGTTTGCATAGATATGATAGGTCAGTACTGAGAAATCAAAGGGATGCAGTTCAAGTCGGCGAGATTTATGTGCAAGCTCGCGTCATGGCTTACTGTAATAGTCTTGATGAAAACTCGAAGTATGCACTGTTCATGAAAGTGTATTCGGGCAATATAGCCGCAAAAAGCAATCGACAGAAACTGCTACGCGAAAGCAACGAAGAGTTTAGGTATGAACCAAACCAATGCAGAGATGCCGGAGGACGAACGACGCCGCAGCCGCCGCCGCCGGACCTTGAAAGAAGGTCGTGTGGTCTTCAACGACCACAGTGTGGTTATCGACTGTACGATCCGTGATCTGTCGGATGAAGGCGCACGTTTGTTGCTGGAGACGACGCAAGACATCCCTGATGAGTTTTTTCTCTACATCGTGCAGCACAGACAGCGCGCAAAGGTTGAAGTTCGCTGGAGAACAGGCGACGCTATGGGCGTTGAGTTTGTAAGTGCCCTCGAAGAATTTCCGGGACTGTTGAAGTTCTAAAGCCTTCGGCAGGCACGCCTGCAGAAGGAACACGCCATGACGCTCTCACCAGATGAAGCCAAAGATCTTCTGGAAGGCAAAAGGAAAGAGCTTCAAGAACTGGACAGGATGTCGAAAGAGGCCCGAGCGCCGGTGCAACTGGATCAGCAATCTGTTGGCCGCTTATCGCGCATGGACGCTCTGCAGCAACAAGCGATGGCTCAGGCCAATGAGCGTCAGCGTGCCATCGACCTTCAACGCATCGACAGCGCCCTTCAGCGCATCAAGGAAGACGAATACGGCTATTGCCTTGAATGCGGCGAGGACATCCCGCAGGAGCGTCTGCGCATTGATCCTGCCGCGCTCTATTGCATCTCCTGTGCCCGACTTCAGAGCTGATACACTTTACGACAAACTGGTCTTTGTTCGGCACACTTAAAGAACATCTTCCTGTTAGGTTCCCTCGCAAATCCAATTGCATAGCGAAGGGAGCCTCCCATGAGTTCCACTCTAAAAACCTACGGCACGTTGTTTACGCTGGCTTTGTTCATGGTCACGGCGATCACAGGCGTGACCATGTTCTTCCATGTTGCTCCGGCTGGTTTTGCCTTTGTTCACGAATGGCTTGCCTTGCTTCTTCTGGTGCCTGTTGCCCTGCACGTTTGGAAGAACTGGTTGCCAATGAAAATGTACTTCCGCCGCAAGGTGGTGTGGGTGCCGCTTTGCCTGACATTGGGTTTGGCCACGGTCATGACTCTTCCCTCCGTGATGGCAGAAAACGCTTCCAATCCTTTGATGGTGACATTGACCGCCCTACAAGACAGCACAGTCTCTGAGGTGGCCGCCATTTATGATCTTGCCCCGGAAGAATTGGCCGCACGGCTCACGGCCAAGGGTTTTACCGTTACGGACACGGAACAATCGCTTTTTGAAATCGCACAGGCTTCGGGCAAAGAAAGCGGAAGAGCCATGATTTCCGCTGTCGCCTTGCCTTAGGAACAAACAGCCGGCCCGCTCGGCAGATGGCCTTAAAACACGTGCATTTGCGGCGCTTTGAACCTGACGCCACTTACCCGGCCTTTTCGTCGTGAAGCCATGGCGCATAGCTTAGACCCACCAGCACATTTTCCGGACTGATGAACCGAGCGACAGTCTGCCCCCATGGTTCTGTAATGGCACCATGAATGAACTTCTGCCCATTGGCCTGAAGCTCGGAAACTGCGGAGGATACTTCTTCCGGCGAGCCAAGCTCGAACTCAACTGTCGATGTCGGCTCAGGAAACTCTTCAGGCCATTCTTCCGTTCCGAAACAAGCCTTGGCTGCCATCTTGAGCGGCCAGACACCAAAGTGATTGCTGCCCGGAAACTTGTCCATGAAAAGATAGTCTTCTTGGGCTTGCAGCTCCAAACCAAGAAGCTCTTTGTACAGTTTCGCGCTCGCCTTTGGATCCTTGGTGATGGTCGCAAAACCGGCGATCGATTGTATCTTCATTATACCCCTCCTCAACTCTGATGAGGCGGAGTCTAATGCACGCACCGCGGGGCGTCCAATCATGGATACATTAAAAGGTTGTCACAGCGCGCAAGCTGATGCAGCGCAGACCTGCTTTCCCTGGACGTGAACGTTTCCCCGTCCCCAAGCATCAAAGCCAACACCAAATTTGCAGCAGGCACGAGGTGGCCCCCTCTATAAAGACTTCCTGCCACAAAACAAAAAAGCCCATGAAAACATGGGCTTAATTGCTATCTTATTCTGTTTCACAGCGGCAGATGCCTAGCCTGTGATCATTCCCACTCGATGGTTCCGGGAGGCTTCGACGTAATGTCATAGACACACCGGTTGATGCCTCGAACTTCGTTGATGATGCGGGTTGCCGCACGGCCAAGGAAATTCATGTCGAAGTGGTAGAAGTCTGCGGTCATGCCGTCCACAGAGGTGACCGCACGTAGGGCGCAGACATACTCGTAGGTGCGGCCATCGCCCATGACGCCAACGGTCTGGACCGGAAGCAGCACAGCAAACGCCTGCCAAATGGCATCGTAAAGGCCCGCCTTGCGGATCTCGTCCAAGTAAATGGCATCAGCCTGGCGCAGAATATCCAGCTTTTCGCGCGTTATGCCGCCGGGACAGCGGATCGCAAGACCTGGCCCAGGGAACGGATGACGGCCAATGAAGCTTTCCGGCAAACCAAGTTCACGGCCCAGTTCACGAACTTCGTCCTTGAACAGCTCGCGAAGAGGCTCAACCAGTTGCATGTTCATGCGCTCTGGCAAACCACCCACGTTGTGGTGAGACTTGATGGTGACAGAAGGACCGCCGGTGAAAGAGACACTCTCGATTACATCAGGATAAAGCGTGCCTTGCGCAAGGAACTCGGCACCGCCAAGCTTCTTGGCTTCTGCCTCGAAGACTTCGATGAAGAGGCGGCCAATGGTCTTGCGCTTGATCTCCGGATCGGTTTCGCCTTCCAGCTCGCCGATGAACAGGTCTGCAGCATCAACGTGAACCAGAGGAATATTGTAGTGATCCCGGAACATGGAGACCACTTGTTCACTCTCGCCCAGCCGCATCAGCCCATGGTCAACGTAGATGCAGGTCAGCTGGTCACCAATGGCTTCGTGGATCAGAACCGCAGCGACGGAACTGTCAACACCGCCGGAAAGACCACAGATAACGCGTCCCTCGCCCACCTGAGCGCGGATCGCCTCAACCGCCTGCTGACGGTATTCTGCCATGGTCCAATCGCCGGAACAGCCTGCGATCTTGTGGGTGAAGTTCTCGATCAGCTTCGCCCCATCGGGCGTGTGCACCACTTCCGGGTGGAACTGCACGCCATAGAGCTTGCGGGTTTCGTCCGCAATGGCAGCAAATGGTGCGCCTTCCGACGCCGCAATCACCTCAAACCCATCAGGGATGTTGTTGACGCGGTCGCCATGGCTCATCCAGACCTGATGGTCGGATCCCATCTCCCAGATGCCATCAAACAGCGCGCTGTCTTTCTTGACTGTGATGAAAGCACGACCAAACTCGCGGTGATCTGAGCTTTCAACTTCGCCGCCAAGCTGGGCGCACATGGTTTGCTGGCCATAGCAAATGCCCAGAACCGGGATGCCAGCGTCAAATACGATCTGGGGTGCGCGTGGGCTCCCCATTTCCGTGGTGGAAGCCGGACCACCTGACAGAATGACCGCTTTTGGATTCATTTCCTTGAAAGCGGCTTCAGCAGATTGGAACGGTACGATCTCGGAGTAAACACCTGACTCGCGCACGCGGCGGGCAATCAGCTGTGTGACCTGAGATCCGAAGTCAATAATAAGGATGCGGTCAGTCATGGGCTGCTCTTACTCCGTTACTGAGCATTTTTGAACCTCTTTCCATGCAAAAAACACCGAATGCGACGACGATGCACGACATTTCGCAGGATTGCCGGGACAGTCGGCATTGTGGCGCTGCCACCCTTAGCGTTTAGCCTTAGGCTCGCTCAGGTTTGCAAGGTGCTGGCCCAAGTGTTTGCGCTCGAGCTTGGCAAGCTTGCGCAGAACCCCCTGCTCGAAATCTTTCAGGTCACGATCAATCTCGTCAATCACGCCCTTGCCCGCATCCGTGGGCACCAGAACCACCAAGCGGCGGTCCTTCTGGTTGGGGTCCTTGATCACCAGCTCCCGGTCTGCAAGGCGCTTCGTTGCACGAGAAACGGCTACTGTATCGAGGTGAATACTCGGCCCCAGTTGCTTGACGGAGACGTTATCCTGCTTCATCAACGCGTTGAGCACCAGCCAGTCCGGAATGGTTAGGTCGTAGGTCGATTGCAAACGGTCTTGGAGCCACCGCTCCACCTTGCGGCCCGCCCAGATCAGTTTGACTGGGAGAAAGTTCTCCAAATCAAGACCGCGTTCGCCTTCAAAAAGGCTGCCTTGTGAAAACGAAAACAAGTCATCTGTTTCGGACATACTTCTTACCGGATACGCCTTGGACCGTGGGATGGGGTCAGAACTCTTCACGGCGGTGATATCAGTCAGGCTCTGGTGCAGGCAACTCATATTCGCAAATGCTCACGGATTGCAGAGATCCACAGTTGAAACCAGTGAGTACTTGACGGCGGTGATATGCACTGTTGTTGTTGATTACAGACGTCTTTGACGGAGTATTTACAAAGCCTTACCGTTTTACCGATCAGATGAATTCATGATTCGAACATGGTTACCATTTGCTTTCCAACGCAGGAAGCCAGATGAACCAAAAGGATCGGCAGAATGGCAGACGACAAGGACCAGAACTTGATGGCCTATACGACCGATGATGAACGCTCCGCGCAGATCCAACGCGCACTGGACGAGATCTCCTCCCTGGAGCAAAGCGGTCGCTATGAAGACGCTCTGCCCCTCTATCGCGACCTAATCAGCCGATACCCGGATGACATCGACATTCTGTACCGCATGGCAACCGCATTGATGCGTGCCGGAGAGCTGCGAGAAGCGATCGTTCATCTGCGCAAGGTGCTGTTCACCCGGCCTGACGATGTTGCCGCGCGCAGCAACATGGGCAACTGTCTGCTGCTACTGGGTTATCTGGAACAGGCTCAGGACGCCTTCGTTCAGGTTCTGGAACAAGCACCGGACAACCGGAACGCCCTTTATGGACTTGCCTCCATTCTGGTGCAGCTGGGCCACCATAAGGATGCGCTTGTTCCTGCGCAGGCACTGGTCAAACTGCTTCCCAAAAGCGCAGCGGCGCTGACGGTCTATGCGGACGCCTGTTCAACAGAGGCCAATCAGGAGACCGCTGTTCTCAAGTACCGCACCGCGCTGCGGATCGATTCTTCCTATGTGCCTGCCTTGCTGGGACTGGCAAAAATCTTGATCCGCCGCGGCAAGCCACAAGAAGCCCGCACCTATCTTGAACATGCCCATGGTTTGCAGGCGAGCAACATCGATGTTCTTCTCAGCCTCGGCCATTCGCACATCATGGAGGGGGACTATGAGCGCGCAATTTCTTCCTTTGAGATTGCGCAGGCCATAGAACCGGACAACGTGCAGGTTCTGCTCCACCTTTCCGTGGCAGAGCGTCGTCATGGCGAAGTCTACATGGCCGTTGCCCACGCAGCCGCTGCATGGCGCCAAGTTCCCGAAAGCCGTGAGGCTTGCAACACTTTGGGAGCCGCCCTCGCCGCCGCCGATGCGCAAGACGCCGCCCGCGCTGTCCTGACCTCACTGAACACCGGCGGCACTGTACCCGAAGCAACGCATTCCGCCATCGCAGCCATTGAAGACCTGGCAGCGCGCGGCATTACCGGTCGCCCGCAGGACACTCTGGGCCAGAGCGAAACTGTTGCAGGGACTGTTGAGAGCGAGGAAGAAGCCACCGCGCCTGACACAGCAGATGCCAGTGTGGACCGCGAGGAAGTGGAGTACGAGTTCCGCCACCCGGAAACAGATGAGCCGGTAACTGTTGTACCGGCCCGAGAGGCAGAAAACGAGGATGAACTGCCCCTTGATGAACCGCCACAGGAGGCGGAGCCAAGACGAGACTAAGCCTTGAAGGCTTAGTCTGCTTTCTTTCGCATCAACGAGATGAAGAAGCCATCTGTGTTCGTATGCGCAGGGGACAGCGTTGCATGGGTGCCATCCTCCGAGAACAATGGGTGCCGCTCCGTATTGCCGAACAGCTTGGCCCATTCAAGACGCATGTCCAGTGCTTCAAACTCGCTGTGGTTATCAAGGAACCACAGCACCTGATCCTGATTTTCTTCCGGCAACAATGAACAGGTGGCGTAAGCCATGATGCCGCCATCCTTGACGAACTCGGCAGCATGGGCCAGCACTTTTCGCTGCTCTTCGATGCGGCCAGCAAGGGCATTTTCCGTTACACGCCACTTTGTATCCGGACGACGACGCCATACACCCGTTCCGGAACAAGGTGCATCTACCATGACACGGTCCATGCGGCCCTTGAGCTGATCCAAAGAGCCTGTTTGCGGATCGACAACCTGAATGTTGCGCACACCCGCCCGCGTCATGCGCTCATAAAGCGGGGCAAGGCGTAGCTTGCTGGCATCGTAGGCGTAAATCTGGCCCTTATTATCCATGTTGGCTGCGAGCGCGAGACTTTTGCCGCCACCGCCTGCACACAGGTCGAGAACCTGCTCTCCCGGCTGAGCGCCAACAAGAAGCGCTGCGATTTGAGAGGCTTCATCCTGCAGTTCAAACCACCCCTTGCGGAAGCCTTCCTCTGCCTGAACATGCGGCGACTTCTTGGGGCCGGTTACCGGTGCCAGCCGAACACAGTTGCCAGACAAGCCACTGGGCTGAGCATTCAGGTGAGAAAGGCGCTTCAATACCTTTTCAGGGGTGCTCTTCAGTGTGTTGACGCGCATATCAATTGGCGCACGCTGCGACAGGGCCTTACCGACGGCAATCGCTTCTTCGCCAAAAGCGGACGCAAAACGGCTGAACAACCACTCTGGCACATCTGCAACGACATGATCAGGTGCAGCAGACAGATCCTGTTCGGTAAGCGCGGTGCGCTCTGCCTCGCTCAGGGGATCTGGAGCATGGGGGTCGCTTTCAATCGCGCCTTCCAACTGCTCAACGGCATTCCCCCAGCCAATCACGTAGGTCGCCAACGCCAAAGCCCGCGGCGTGCTCTCACCCATGATGTGAGCATATGAAAGCTTATGGCGGAGCGCATCGAACACAAGGTTGCCAATGGCGACGCGGTCGCCAGACCCTGCAAAACGATGTGAATTCCCCCAGTCCTTCAGAGCTTCCTGTACAGGCCGTCTGCGACTTTCAATCTCAGCCAAGACCTCAATCGCCGCAGCAAGGCGCCCACCATCACGCATAAAAAATCCTAATCTTCATCTCGGTACATCAATGCTTTCGACAAGGCACCGTTCGCGCGCCGGAGCGCCGCGATCAATCGTTCAATCGCCCCTGCGTTTAATGCAGCAAGCCTCTGCCTGTCTATAGTAACAGCGCCTTATAACCCAAGAAAATCCGAGGAATGTTTGAGTCTGGCGATATGAAAGGCATTCTGCAAAACAGAAAGGGCCCGCCTTGCGGCGAGCCCAATCAGTTAGCCCATAAAAACCGCTGCTTATAGCGGTGTCAGGACGATTTCCACGCGGCGGTTTTGCGCACGCCCCTGCTCGGTGTTGTTTGTCGCGATTGGACGGGAGAAACCGTAGCCGTAAGCGGTCAAACGCTGAGGAGCGATGCCTTGGTTCATCAGGTAACCGGAGACCGAATTGGCACGACGCTGAGACAACTGGATGTTGTAGCTCTCAGAGCCGGTGTTGTCCGTGTGACCGAGGACATTCAAGCGTGTGCGATCAAACTCTTTGCCAACCAGAGCAACACTGGAGAGCACCTGCATGGCACGTCCGCTCAGAGCCACTTCGTTGGTTCCGAAAGTCACATCATTCGGCATGTTCAGAATGATATCGTTGCCGCTGCGGGTAACAGAAACGCCACTTGCCTGCAGCTGCTGACGCAGCTTGGCTTCCTGCTGGTCCATGTAGGCACCGATACCGCCACCAACGAGGCCGCCAGCTGCTGCACCAATGAGCGCGCCCTCTGCACGGTGATCGCTACCACCAGCGATTGCACCAACAACAGCGCCGCCGAGCGCGCCGATACCAACGCCTGCAGCTGTATTTGAAACGCCAGACTGCCCGGTATACGGGTCGGTCGTCGTACAAGCTGCAACAGACAAAGCAAGCGCTGCCGCGATAGTCACTTGTGTAAGTTTTTTCATCATATTTGCCCAGAATTCCGCAGAGACCTTCGCGGATATCGGGACATTCAGAGCACCCTACCCGCTAGATCGGTCGAATCGAATGCGGCAACTGATAGCATCCAGAGCGCGACAAATAATGACCGCAGATAACAATCCACCGGATTTGATCGCGAGCTGACGCAGAGTTGACCCATTTCGGGACCTTTTCCAACAAACAAGTCTCTGAAAAGCCAGAGCTGTTGCCCATTGAATGGCCTTTCATCCAAAGTCTTCAAACCAATTGCCGAGAAGCATTCGGCAAAGAATAGGCTAGATTAGAACGATAGTGTGTGTTGTGAATGGCCCCGTTTCCGCCACTGAGGCATGCGAACATTATCGTCGCAGTCCACCGGCAGAAGATACCAAGTCAACTTGGTCCATGACTTGAAGACTGGATAAGCTATGCAGAGCAGATATTCCCCCGAAGCCACCTTCATTCTGGCACTCGCCGCATTGGTCATCACGTTCTGTCTTTATGTGACATGGCAAAGCGGCGGCATCGTACTGGCGCTGGTACTCGCTTACTTCATAGACAAGGCGTGGTACGCGCTGGCGCCGCACATTGGCAAGGATCTTATCGACAACCACTGAACGGTTCCTGAAACCGGTGCCTCTAAGCGTAGATCAAAAACGGCTGCGCCCCCACTCTTGCCGGGCACAGCCGTTTTTGTTTGGCACAGCCGCTTGTCTGTTCATTTGAAACCTAAAGCAATGCACAAAGCTGCGGCCGGGTGACTGTTCTGGCCCCGCATGTGCAGCCTGGGGCAAGTAAAGCCAAAAAAGATAATAGTTTAAGACTAAAATTCAGCTTAAATCTTCTATCGGCAATAGGTGGTTTTCTTTCTAGAAAGAGGGTTCAAATGAACAGGAATCAACTTATAAGGGTGGTGCCGTGCACTCTGCATCGCATCGCCACCCCTATTTGCTGCAGCACTCAGGGATGATGCTGATTGCTCTGTGCAGGCTGGTTTCCAGCTTATGGCGGAAGTGCCACATACCGCCAAGACGTCAATCACAGTCTGAAGCTGAAACCATAAAGAGAAAGCTAGCGCTTTTTCTTTCCCGGGGACGCCACACCCACCCTCTTTGGCTCCCCGGGTTTGGGCGCTAGAGACAAAAAAGGGCCAGCTGAACGTATCAGCGGACCCTCTTGATCTTTTATCTCACAACTCGCTTAAACAGCGCCAGGATAGTTCGGGCTTTCCTTGGTGATTGTCACGTCATGAGCGTGGCTTTCGCGCAAGGATGCGCCAGAGATGCGAACGAACTGCGCGCGCTCTTGGAACTCAGCCATGGTCGGCGCACCGACATAGCCCATGGAAGCACGAACACCGCCAGCAAGCTGGTGCAGTACGCTGAGCAGCGGCCCTTTGTATGGAACCTGACCTTCAATTCCCTCTGGAACCAGCTTGAGCTTGTCGCTGACCTCCGCCTGGAAATAACGGTCGGCAGAACCACGTGCCATGGCACCAACGGAACCCATGCCGCGATACGCCTTGTAGGAACGGCCTTTGTGGAGGTAGACCTCACCCGGGCTTTCTTCGGTACCAGCGAGAAGCGAGCCCACCATGGAACCGGATGCACCTGCTGCAAAAGCCTTGGCCATGTCGCCGGAGAACTTGATGCCGCCGTCTGCAATGATTGGCGTGTTCAGCTTCGCGCCTTCATCAGCGCATTCCAAAATCGCGGTGAGCTGAGGCACACCCACACCTGCAACAATACGTGTGGTACAGATGGAACCTGGGCCAATGCCAACCTTCACACCGTCGGCACCCGCGTCGATAAGGGCCTTTGTGCCTTCACGGGTTGCCACATTACCGGCAACCACTTCCACGTTGCTGTGGTTTTTCTTCACGCGAGCGACCGTATCGAGCACTGCCTGAGAGTGGCCATGCGCAGTATCAACCACAAGAAGGTCAACGCCAGCATCAATAAGCCCTTCTGCGCGCTTCATGCCTTCATCGCCGACGCTCGTGGCAGCAGCTACAAGAAGACGCCCCTGCGCATCCTTTGAAGCGTTCGGGTTCAGTGTGGCCTTTTCGATGTCCTTTACCGTCACCAGACCGATGCAGTTGCCAGCGGCGTCAACCACCAGCAGCTTTTCGATGCGGTGATGATGCAGAAGGCGCTTTGCTTCCTCCTGATTGACGTTTTCGCTTACGGTCACAAGGTTTTCGCGGGTCATCAGCTCAAACACGCGCTGGCTTGGGTCCGACGCAAAACGGACATCGCGGTTGGTGAGAATGCCGACGAGACGGCCGGTGTAGTAGCCACCGTTCTTGCCGTTTTCGACAACCGGAATACCGGAGATGCGGTGAGCATCCATCAGGTCCAATGCGTCCTTGAGGCTTGCTTCCGGACCAATGACCAGTGGGTTCACCACCATACCGCTTTCGAATTTCTTTACCTGACGAACTTCCTCGGCCTGACGTTCTGCGGTCAGGTTCTTATGGATTACGCCGATGCCGCCAGCCTGTGCCATGGCAATTGCCAGGCGTGCCTCGGTAACCGTATCCATTGCGGCTGAAAGGATCGGCAGACGCAGGCTGATATTGCGGCTGATCTGTGAGGTGAGATCTACCTGACCTGGCATCACTTCAGAGTGACCAGGCAACAGGAGCACGTCATCAAAAGTCAACGCCTGTTGACCGAATGAAGGCTCAAAAAATTTCGGCATTGCCAATTTCCCTTCGTGTCGTATGCGGCACTCTTTCCATCTCGGGAGGAGCGAAATGGATTGCTGATAGAACCAGCTCTGCCTAGAGAAGTTGACGCGGGTCATTACCACGGGATTGCGACCTTGAAAAGACACCCTCTGCAATATTTCATGTAAGGTGCACTGACAGGCGAGCGACCTGTGCCCGCATTGCAGGTAGTACTGCGCAGTTGATGCCACTGGATGCATGGCAGCCATGCGCCGACAGCCCCCTTCTAGGCGCGCAGTGCCGACTCACTTAGGCTTGATTGGCCTTCCATAGCTGCTTCAAGCTCATATAACCTAAAAGAGACCTTCAGTGACGCCTCGCCTGCGCCTCATCGCCCTCATCGTTTCCTGCGCCCTCATGTTGAACATGATTGATGCGACTGTTCTTGGAACGGCCCTACCCGCCATCAGCCGGGACTTCGGCGTGTCTGCGGTTTCCATGCACATGACCATGTCGATCTACCTGTTGATGCTGGCAGTGTTCATTCCCATCAGCGGCTGGATTGCAGATCGCTTTGGCACAAAGCCGGTTTTCATCGGTGCGCTGATTTCCTTCATGCTGGCATCAATCGCCTGTGCTCTGTCGCAGGACCTGACACAGCTGCTTGTTGCGCGCGCTTTCCAAGGCATGGCAGGTGCCTTGACTCTGCCGGTTGCCCGCCTGGTGCTTTTGCGCTCAGCACCGCGCAGCGCAATGGTGCAGGCCATGATTTGGGTCAGCGTGCCTGCCCTCGTGGGCCCTGTACTTGGCCCACCGCTTGGTGGGTTTCTGGTGACCTATGCAACCTGGCACTGGATTTTCTGGATCAACATTCCCATTGGTGTCGTGGGCGTAATCATGGCACTGATTTACTTCGAGAACTTCAAGGCGGACGAACAACAGCGATTTGACTGGATCGGCTTTGTGGTGTTTGGCGCAGGGGCCGTTGCTCTGGTTTTGAGCATCGAAAGCCTGCTGCAATTTGGCCCTCTTGCCCCTCTTACACTCGCCCTTGCCGTTGGCGCGATGATCGCCTTCACACTCTATGTGGTTTATGCCAAGCGCGTATCCAACCCGATGCTCGAGCTGGATCTTCTGCAGATCCCCGTGTTCCGCGCCAGCGTGGTCGGCGGCACCTTGTTTCGCATGGGTACCGGTGCCTTTCCCTTTCTCATGCCCTTGATGCTGCAGGAAGGCTTTGGCAAGTCTCCGCTGGCCTCGGGCATGCTCGTGGTTGCCACCGCCCTAGGCGCACTGTTCATGAAAATTTTCGCCACCAAGACCCTTGCGCGGTTTGGCTTTCGTCAGGTGCTGATCTGGAACACGGTGCTGGTCACCCTCTTGATGGCGATGGTTGTGTTCTTTGGCCCGCAAACCTCGGCGATCGCGATCTTCATCGTGCTGTTCTTCAACGGCTTCTTCCGCTCACTTCAGTTCACCGCCATAAATTCGGTGGGCTACTCGGAACTGGATGATGCGCAAATGAGCCGTGCCACCAGCTTCAGCTCCATGGCACAGCAGCTCTCTTTGACCATGGGCGTGGGTGTGGGGGCCATCTTCCTTTATGCCTTCCAGTCCTTGCGAGGCGGAACAGAATTGGCACCTATCGATTTTTCTCTGGCCTTCGCCGCCATCTCCGGGATCATCCTGCTGTCGATTGTGGAGTTCGCGCGTCTTGACCCCGGCGCCGGAGCAGAGGCTTCACAGCACCAGCCCGCCACCGTGGGCGGCGCAGCTCGTCCGCCGTCAGACAGCCGATGAAAGGGCATGAAAAAGGCCGCTCACGGCGGCCTTTTGGGTTAGCGCTGGTTGTTGCCTCGGTAGCCCTTGGCGAGAATGTACATCTCCGGGCTTTCCTTGCGGCTGGCCGGTGGCTTGATGTGAGCGACCGACTTGAACTCCTTTTTGAGTTCCTGAAGAAGAGAGGATTCCGCCCCGCCAGCAAACACCTTTGACAGGAACAGACCGTCCTTTGCCAAGTTCTGGCGAGCAAAGTCGATGGCAACTTCAAACAGATAGGTGGTGCGCAGGTGATCCGTTTGGCGATGGCCAGTAGTTGGTGCCGCCATGTCGGACATAACCATATCGGGCTGGTGACCACCCAGAGCATCCATCAGCATTTCCGGTGCATCATCGTCCAGAAAGTCCTTCTGCAACAAGACCACACCCGGGATGGGCTCCATTTCCAGATAGTCGATGCCAACCACAAGCGGTTCATCATCCGTAGAGCCGACAATTGGCACAGTCACCTGACACCAACCGCCCGGTGCGGCACCCAAATCAACAACGCGCATTCCCGGCTTGATCAGCTGGTGCTTTTCGTTGATCTCAAGCAGCTTGTAGGCCGCACGGGAGCGATAGCCATCAATCTTTGACTTCTGCACATAGGGGTCATTCAACTGGCGCTGCAGCCAAAGCGTTGAAGAATTTGAACGTTTGCGCGCAGTCTTGACGCGCGTGAACATGTTTCGGTCCCCACGTCCGCGACCACTGGTGTTGCCACTCATCTTTTTTCCTTTCCAACACCGCTGCGTCGTTTGTTCTGTCCACCGCGCCAGACCTTGTCTGAGGCCATCATCTCCATGAGGATGCCTTCGCGCAATCCCCTGTCGGCCACCCGAAGGCGCTGACATGGCCATTTGCGGCGAATGGCTTCCAAAATGGCGCAGCCTGCAAGCACAAGATCGGCACGATCCTCACCAATACATGGGTTGAGGACGCGCTGTTCGTAAGACATGGCGAGCAATTTGCCGACCATGGCGCTCACGTCTTCGCTGTCCATCCAAGCCCCGTCGACACGGCGGCGATCGTATCTCTTGAGTTCCAAATGAACCCCGGCCAGTGTGGTCACCGTTCCAGAGGTTCCAAGCATATGAACATTGCCCGTTTCAATGGCGCGAGACAGCTCGCGGCTCAGCGGGAATGCTTCCAGCTTCTCGGCGACGTCCTGTATCATGGCTTCGAACAGATCGGAAGTCACATTCTTCCCGCCATGGCGCTCAGCAAGGTTCACAACACCCACAGGAAGCGAAATCCAGGTGCGGATGAACCGGGTCAGCGCAAAGCCGCGGGCACCGTATCGGTTGCGCAGATCCAACCACACGATCTCTGAGGAACCGCCACCAATATCGAAAAGGAGCACACCATCGGCATCTGGATCGACAAGTGAAACACAGCCGGCAACGGCAAGCCTGGCCTCCGTTTCCTGAGAAACGATCTCCAGATAGAGCCCCGCCTCGTCACGCGCGCGGGTGATGAATTCCTCGCCATTGTCCGCTGCCCGACAGGCTTCGGTGGCAATGAGGCGGGACCGTTTGACACCGCGCTCATCGAGCTTCTGGCGGCAAATTTTCAGGGCTTCAATGGCCCGTTCCATTGCCGCATCAGACAGGCGCTTGGAAGACCCCACCCCCTCGCCGAGCCGGACGATGCGTGAATAGGCATCCACCACGCGGAAACCACGCTGCTCCGGGCGCGCAATCAGCAGGCGGCAATTGTTCGTGCCCAGATCCAACGCCGCATAAAGCTCCTTGACGTGTCCATTGGCTTTATAGAGGCCCTGCTGGCCGCCCAACTGGGGTGGGTATGGCTGCTTGCCCTCTCTGCCAGCTTTCCAGAACCTGTCCTTGCCATAAGACTGACTGTTGGGTGCCCCCCCTTTGCGGGTGTCACCGTCGCGGCGCGGCTCATCGTTTGGACGGGGCTTGCGCCTCGGCCCGTAAGGGTCCTGCTTGCTGCGATTTTCCTGAGTTTTTGCCTTTGGACGCTCTTGCCGCTCTGGTTCAGGAACCGGTGCAGGAGGCGTTTCAATATGCACAGAGGTGCCGTCCGGCTCCACATGGACCACCGGCAAGCTTCTGCTTTGGTTTGCGAGCGCCCGACGTTCGGCCCGATTGGGCTTTTGCCTACGCGCTTTCCTCTGGCGTTTTATGCCTTCCGGACGCGAAGATACCTTCTCCCCAGATGCACTTGGAGAGACTGTTACTTGAGGGGGTGCCTGATGATTGGCCTCCCCGCCACTCTTTCTTCTCTGCCGCCTGCGCCTTCTTGTGGCGTAGTGGCCGCTTTTTGCGCCGGACGACTTCACTCTGGCTTCAGAGGAATCGTCACCCGTTTTGCTCAAGTACTATGCCTTTGTGGAGCCGCCGTAAGCCGGTAGCTCATGTCATTTCAAGTTACCTTCATATTAGGGATTGAAACGAGGAAGGGCAATGGGCGCTTTCCGGTGGTACAAAGCAAATTGCTTGCCACTGTGAGGCGAGTAGCGGTTCAATAACTGCGGTGCCCAGACAACCGCTTAGGCAAGGTCAGGTGTTTTGCGCAGCGCGGACCAGCGCGCGGAACATGCGCAGGCTCGAAGGGCGGTACAAGATGAGCTCGGGATGCCACTGGACGCCGAGCACAAACTGCCCCTGCCCTGGTTCCGATTCCAGCGCCTGTACCATGCCAAGAGCATCGCGCGCAGACACCTGCAGTCCGCGCCCCAGCGTTTGCACCGATTGGCGATGCAGGCTGTTTACACGCGGGCGCAAATCGCCCTTGAAGGCACGCGCTACCAACGTGGCAGGCTCAACCTCAATGAACCGACGTGAGAAGACCTTCGCCAGAAGGCTCTCGGTTGGTTGGAACCCCTCATAAATGTCGCGGGCATTCTGGTGGAGCGTTCCCGACCGCGCGACGTTGATCATTTGCGCGCCGCGGCAAATGCCAAGAAGAGGCTTGTTCTCGGCGCTCGCGTGTTTGACCACAGACAGTTCCAGTTGATCACGCGGGTGGTCGAGAAAGTGACTCCCGGTGTTTTTGTGACCGTAGAGGTCCGGGTTGATATCGCTGCCTCCGGTAATTAGAAAGCCATCGCAGGTACTCATACGCTTCTCGGAACCCGGCATGAGTTTCACTGGCCTTCCGCCTGCAAGAAACACCGCCAACCACGAAAACACCCAGAGAGTGCGGCCGGACTTCTTTGAAGTTGTGATGCCAATGGGCGGTCGTTTTCCAATCATGTGCCTAGCGATGTGAGTTCCTTTCTGACATGTTGCGGTTCGACAGAGTTTGTGACCTGAGGTAGTGGTTTCAGTATTTGGAGGACGAACATGTTGCGGCTTTTTATTGGCATAGTGACCCACGGCGCGGCGCTGGGGCTTGGTTTTGCGCTTGGCGTTTATTTTCTTCCCATTTTGACCGCCCCTCCTTCACCAGATGTCGCCGCGCTGCAAGAAATGGCCGAAGACGCGCTCTATACCTCTGAATTTGAACAGGACTTGCGCGGGCATGATTTTCTTCATTGGGGCAAAGGCACAGTCAGTTTGACCAGATCGCAGATCGTGCACACTGGTGAGCTGGCCCCAGGCCCCGACTATATGGTCTACCTCGTACCGGAGTTCGTTGCGCACGAAGATGAGTTTTTACCGCTCAAAGACCAAAGTCAGGTTATCGGCCCGGTCAAAACCTTCCAAGGGTTCGTGCTCGATATCCCGGAGGATGTTGATATAGAGAACTACACCACCGTTCTGGTGTGGTGCGAAGCCTTCTCTGAGTTCATCGCGGCGGCCAAGTACAAATAGATATCAGAACCCTCACCGACAGATCCCGGCCCGCCATCAGGCCGAAGCTTTTTGCAAGCAAATCGGTCTCATCGGGCCCGGTCACCGCCAGCGAAATCCGATCCCTTCAGCATGCCAGATGGCCGCTGGCTCCAGCATTCGGGCATGGTCCCGTTTCCAATCTTTCATTAGGCTGGTAAGCATGTCTGGCGCTGCCGCCAGCTTCTCAACGTACCGCCAACGCTCCCACTCCAGCGAGAGCGACCACGCCGGATTTCCCAGTTCACAATTTGGCAACCGATAGTGATAGGTAGGCCGCGGCGATATCTTCTCCTCGGCCCCATAGAGGCTCCGCACAAGCTCCCCATCCAGATGCGCAAACAGTGGCAACAGATCGAGCGATCTGCTGCGGGTCGGGTTGTGGCTGTGATAGTCCAAAACGAGCTGCTTCAGGTTCGGCGCATAATCGGGTGACACCACCAATCGGCGATAGTCATTGGGAAACGGCGCCACAAAACCGGATATGCGCCTTGATAAATCCACGCCGTGTTCTTCCATGAGCCACGGCTCAAGCAACAAGAAACTCTGTATGTGGCGCAAGATGCTTGCGGTCTCAGTGGATACGGCTTCAGCGTTGATGTGAAGGCCAAAAGCATAAAGCAAACTGCCTTTCGTCCCCATACCACCGGTCTCTCTGATCCGTGTGATCAAAGGCTCGAGACGATCGATTTGGGAAATCGGCACCGGCGGCAGAACGATCTCAAATGGCACGACCTTGACGGCCACCTCACCAATGGTGTCCCCGACTTTTTGCGGCAGATCGCTCAAAGCATCAGGAAGTTTGATCTCCTTTGGCAAATCCTCGTTTAGGGCGTGGTGGAGTTTTTGAAGCGGCGCAGAGTCTAAAAGCAGCTTGAAACTGCCCCATTCGGTGTCCGTCACCTCGCCGCTGAGCGGGTTCATGAGCTGCGCATGGCCGCCGTAAAGGTCAACAATGACGTCGGCAACCATGGCCAAGTTTACGCCTGCGTACTCCACTTCAAAACCAACGCAGCGCTGGGTATCGTCTTTGCCAATTGCACCTTGGTCTGATGTCACGCGTTTTCCTTTCATCATTGCGGCCAATCTATTTCTAACAGGCAAATGCGACATCGCATGCCACATTTGCGCGCGGCGCATCTCCAAGAGCCACCCACGATAGCAGGATCAAGTTGAAACGGGTGGGTCTGCCGCCCGCTCTTGCGCTCTTGCCTAGCGCGCCACTAGGTTGTTCCTCGTAGGCACCTGTCAGTTTTACACAGAATGCAGCTGGATTTGCTGAAGAAACGCAGGTTTTTGAAAGGATTGGTTTTGATCCGATTGACAAGATGCGCTGTGGGTCATAAATAGCAGCCCACCAGCGCGGTTGGGCCACAAACGCCCAGCCATAAATTATGCGCTAACCTATTGGTTCTACTGGGGAATAGTTTAATGGTAGAACAGCGGACTCTGACTCCGTCAGTCCTGGTTCGAGTCCAGGTTCCCCAGCCAAGCCTCTCCCGACATCCTTAGAGTTTCACAATGCTTACCAGCAGGCCTTAAGCAGGGCCTGTAAGCGGATGATCGTCATCTTGCTACTTACCGCAGGCGTGCGAGGCATCTGGCTGCACACTGCCAGTCAGCGACGCAGGGACCTATTGAAGTTCGAAAGACAGCACTTCAGTTGCGGTAAACTGGCTTCAACACCAATGAACTGCACCGAAATTGTTTCACACAGGCTTTTGCCACAAAGCAGCATGAGGCAATTGACAAGCCAAAGGCGACTAAATAAACAGGCGTTCATCGACGCCGCCACGGCGTCCGGGCGGCGCAAACGCTTAGCCAATTGGTTCTACTGGGGAATAGTTTAATGGTAGAACAGCGGACTCTGACTCCGTCAGTCCTGGTTCGAGTCCAGGTTCCCCAGCCAACCGACTTTTTTCAAGACAGTTGAAATCTATTTGGTCAGGGCAAGTGTTTTCTTGCTACCGAGTGCCCATGACGTTCCAAAACTGTCATAGGCCATACAGCTGACCGACAGCCTGCTCCCAAACAGCAAACACTTTACGGTCCTGACACCAAGCAACTGGCTTTGCAGCTCGATAGCTGATTTTGCCGGCCACATCAGCTCAACCCGAGTTATTCCATAGTCACTGTAGATGTTCAGGGCCTTGGCATTGAGCACCTCTGCCCGCCCCTCTACCACGGAGAGCTTTTGAATTTCGGTCGCATTGACCGGGATGGAGTTCAGGGAGACGGCTCCCAAGAGTGTCAACAGTGCTGTTGTTATGGTTTTCGTCATGAGATCGCCTTTCTGGATGGTTGACGATCCTTAACCTTACCATAGGTCAGGTGCATTTTTTGCGCTTTATTTCATTTGCATTACAAATCGCGACAATTCTCTTAAATACTGTCTCTTTTCTGCATAATATGAAGTAAATTTAACAAGGTAAGATCCCGCTTTGTTAATAGGTTCAACCTAGCTTGTTTTCGCATAGTAATCACAGGCCCGAAAGAGAATAAAATGTTAACAACATCGAGCCTTCATGAGCATATAGTCACCTGCGAGAACTTGTTGGAAGAGCACGGAGAGGCATTCTGGCGCGATCAACTTAGTGCCACGCGTGAGGTGGACATGATCGGCAACACATATGTGAATGCGGAAAAGCTGCTTGAACTGTTTCATTCCAGTCCATCGCTGAGAGATGTTTATCTAACCCGCACGCGCATGCATGCTCTGTCAGAGGATGAGCAGATCCATGCCAATGCCCGGCTAAGTGAACTTTTCCTGCAAATTTATTATCTTGCGCGCCGCTACATCAAAGACGATGTGGAAGTGATCCACCGCTATACCGGCTATCGCTGAGGGGCTGTCCGGCCCCTCAGCGGCCTTTTTCCTTGCGATCAGTCTGGGTTTTTGTGCGCAGCGCTATCTTGCAATGCTGCGCGCATCTCCTCATGAACGCGTGCCAGATGATGCTGACGCGGTGTGCTGAAGCGGGCAAGCAGCAGATACGCTGCCGGCGTTACAAACAGCGTTGCAACCGTTGCAAAGCCCAGGCCGCCAACAATCACCCAGCCCAGCTCCATGCGCGCTTCGGCACCAGCGCCAAAAGCGAGGACAAGTGGTACTCCACCGAGCACTGTGGAAATGACCGTCATCATCACCGGGCGCAGGCGCTGAAGGCATGCCTTATGGATGGCGTCTCGCACTGAGTTGCCTTGTTCGCGCAGCTGATTTGCAAACTCCACCACCAGAATGCCGTTCTTGGCCATGATCCCCACCAGAAGCACCATGCCGATCTGGCTGTAGACATTAAGCGAGCCGCCGGTCCACGCGATTGCAAACACTGCAGCGGCCAGACCGAAGGGCACTGTTGCCAGAATGACAGTGGCACTGAGGAAGCTTTCGAACTGCGCTGAAAGCACCAGAAACACGATCAGGATCGCAAAGCCAAAGGTCAGCAACATGTTGGAGGATGTCTGTTCCAACACCGCAGCCTCGCTGAGCAGCGTGATTGTCACCTCCGGAGGAAGCACCTCAGCTGCAATGCGGCGCATGTCCTCAATGGATTGGGACAGATCATAGCCCTCATTAAGGCTCATGGAGATCGGTACGGCGCGCTGCTGCCGCTCACGGGTCAGCGACGGGGCGACAGCCTCCTCCTTGACGCTCACGATGGATGACAGGGGCAACATTGTGCCATCTGCGGCCTTCACGAACAGGTTTTCCAGATCGCGCGTGGAGCGCAGCGGTGTCGCTCCGGACTCCATGATCATGGGGATACCATCATCTTCCACGAACAGCTCCGCCACTTCCGAGCCATCCAGCAACATGCGCAGGGTGGAGATGACCAGCTCTGGAGACAGGCCCAGATCTTCCGCCCTGTCCCGATCCACGCTGAACAGCAGCTGCGGCTGGGTCGTGTCATAAGAAATGTTCGTGCGGCCGATCTTGTCACCAAGTTCATCCTGCATGGCCTGGGAAAGCGCATGTGCCCCTTCTGCCAACACGTCGTAGTTGGTGCCCGTCACCGCAAAACGCAGTCCTTCCCCTGCCCCGCGGATGCCCAATGTGTTCGGCTGAATGAGGAACACATCAATACCCTTCAGGCTCATCATGGCGCGGTTCATCTCCGCCACGATCTCCTGCTGGCTTCTGTCTCTTTCACTCCACGTTTTCAGTGGCAGAATGAGGAAGCCCATGTTCTTGCTGTTGCGTACACCTGCAATTGTCATGAGGTTCTGCGCTTCACCGCTCTCCACATAACGGCCAGCAATATCCTCGATCTCCGCCAGTTTTGAGCGGGTGTAGTCAAGGCTTGAGCCCTGCGGCGTACGGGCCATCATCAAGATGATCGAGCGATCTTCAAGCGGAGTGAGCTGCTCCGGCAAGGTCTGGTAGTAGTTCCAGCCCAGCGCGCCAAAGCCAATTGAAATTGCCACCACAAGAAGCGGCACCTTCAAAGCCTTGTTGAGCAGCATTTCATAGATGCGCGCAAGCGCGCCGCCCATCTTCATGATGAGCACCCATAGCATGGAAGGGCGCGCCGCCTTTTGCGCGTCGACCGGCTTCAAGATCCGTGAGGCCATCATGGGCGCGAGGGTAAGCGCGACGAACGATGACAGCAGCACACAAATGGCAAGCACAAAGCCGAACTCGGAGAACAGCTTGCCCACACTTCCCGAAAGAAACGAGATTGGGATGAACACGGCAGCAAGCGTTGCCGTGGTGCTGACAACCGCAAAGAACACTTCCTTCGTGCCAAGAATGGCAGCGGCGTGGGTTCCCTCGCCCTTTTGAACGCGCTTGGAAATGTTCTCCAGCACCACAATGGCATCGTCCACCACCATGCCGGTGGCCAGCAACAGTGCCAAAAGCGTCAAGATGTTCATGGAAAAGCCAACAAGCCAAATCCCGACCACAGCGCCCATGAGCGCCACTGGCACCGTAACTGCCGGGATCAGGGTGACACGCCACGAGCCCAGAAACAGCATGATGATTGCGATCACGATTGCCGTTGCCATGAGCAGGCTGATGAGAACTTCCGAGATGGCGCTCTCAATGAACACCGCATCATCTGCCGTGATGATGATTTCAACATGCTCGGGAAGTTGCTTTTCCAACTCGGCAATCACCGCACGCACATCCTGAGAAATCTCGATGGTGTTGGAATCTGCGGCGCGAATGATGCCCAGCGCAATGGCACGCACGCCATTGATGAACGCCCCTGACGCGGCATCATCAGGTCCGTAAGTCACCAGCGCCACGTCGCGGATACGGGTGGTGCTGTTGATTTTCACGGCGGCGATGTCTTCTGCGGTCTCGATGTCATTGTGTGCCCGGACATAAAGCTCCTGGTAGGTGGTCTCCAACGCGCCGCCAGAGGTGTCCATGGCCAAAGCCTCAAGAACACCGCGCACATCGTTGGGCGTCAGCCCCCGGCTGGAAAGCGCCGTCATGTCCAGCGCGATCTTGAAGACCGGCTCCCGGCTGCCGTAAGTGTCCACACTGGCCACCCCTGAAACGGAGGCAATGCGGTCGACGATCACGTCTTCAACGAGTGCGCTGAGGTCTTCCACACGCATCTGGGGTGAGGTCACCGTGGCGCGCATGACGGGTTCGGCGTCCGCATCGGCCTTCACCACGGTGGGAGTGTCGGCGTCATCTGGCAGGTTGCGCGTTACACCGCCAACGGCGTCACGAATGTCGTTGGCCGCTTCGCCCACATCCACACTGTCGGAGAATTCAACGGTGACGCGGCTACGCCCATAGCTGGAGGTGGAGGAGATTGAGGACACACCTGAGGTGCGTGCAACCGCCTCTTCAATCACACTGGTGACTTCTGCATCCACCACCTCCGGCGGCGAGCCGGAATAGGTTGTGGTGATGGTAATCACCGGACGGTCCACGTTCGGCATTTCGCGAATTTCAACACCGAGCAACGCCGCGGCCCCTGCTACCACGAGCAGAAGGTTCAGCACGATCGCAAGAACAGGACGGCGCACACACAGCGCGTAGATGCCACTGTAGAGGTTCTTGTCCTCCACCGCATTTTGCTTATGCATGGGATGGGTCTCTTTCTACACTGGACAGACTTAACGCACACCGCCGGAGGCAGCAGCCTGCTGCCCCACCCCGGAAGCGCCGTTTGGCAACGTGGTTTGCTGGTCCTTTGAGGCGTCGGAGCTCACGGCCTCTGGCATCTGCAAGCTGAAGCCCGGCTGCGCGGTGATGGTCAGCTTGGCCCCTTCTCGAAGACCACGGGAGCTTTCGGTAATCACCACCTCACCCGGCTTCAAGTCGGCCTCAACCAAAATCAGATCCGAGTTGCGCTCGATAATGGTAACGGGCAGACGCTGGGCCTTGTTTTCCCGAGCAACCCACACATAAGAGCCGTCCTGGTCCCATCGCAGAGCCAGTGGTGGGACGGCGGGCCATTCCTGCCCCTCCAAAAGCACGCGAACGGAGAAGGCCAGTCCAGACTTAAGCAAATCACGCGGATTGCTCACAAGAGCGCGCAGTTTCAAGGTTCGGCTTTCAGAGCTTACACGGTTATCAATGGTGCTGATCGTTCCATTGAAAACAACACCGGGAGCTGCCTCTGTGGTCAGCTCGACGCGGCCGCCGATAGCCACTTCATTTGCAAAACGCTCCGGCACGACGAACTCCACCAGGATTTCCGCCCGGTCATCAAGCCCGCTCAGGCGTGTCTTGTCATCCACCAGATCGCCAATTTCCACGTCCACAATGCCAAGCGTCCCTTCGAACGGCGCAACTACACGGCGTTTATTGAGTTCGACGCGGGCCTTCTCAAGTTGCAGCTCAGCTTTCTCCTTTGCGATGCGCGCGTCTTGCAGCTGTACTGAGGAGATGGTTTGGCTCTGGCTTTGGTTCAGGCGCTGGTAGCGGTCCACCTGATCGATGGCATCCTGAAGCTCAATCTCTGCCTGGCGCAAAGCCAGTTGTTCATT
This sequence comes from Pseudovibrio exalbescens, assembly GCF_028737195.1. Lineage (GTDB taxonomy): Bacteria > Pseudomonadota > Alphaproteobacteria > Rhizobiales > Stappiaceae > Pseudovibrio > Pseudovibrio zosterae. Next base: position 713,795 of record NZ_JAQZAJ010000001.1, read on the forward strand.
GATGTTATCCAGCGTGAAGAGTGTATCGCCTGCCTGCACCTTGTCGCCAGCGGTGAAAGCAATCGTTGTCACGCGGCCACTTGTTTCAGGATAAAGATCGGTGGTGCGAATGGATCTGCCAGTGCCGATGGCACGGACAAAGGTGTCGGTTTGCGCCAAAACCACGTTACGGGCGTGGACAGCGACCTCACGCGGACCGCCCGGCCCCATGCCCGGAGGACCGCCTGCTGGCTGTGCGTTTGCTGTGGCAGCATTTGCGTCCTGCACCACACCCAAGTCTTTCAGTCCTGAGAGCTTCTGGCTCTCCAGCATGGGGGCGCCGATCATAAAATAGCCAGCTGTTACGACTGCAACCGTAACGCCAGCAGTAGCTGCGAACTTCAGAGCCTTCATGGGGAAGACACTCCAATCTCTTTTTCAGTGCGGAAGGAAGCCTTGCCAGCTTCTCGTAGAATTACCCGAATGGTTCCGTGGCCAGAACACAAATGCCACCGGAATCCTAGTGGTAGTCTTATCTCCGAATTCGATGGAGCACGCCAGTGTTGTGCGCGCCCGAAAGGTAACCAACTATCTGAAACATCGTCTCCTGATACACTTTGATACACTTATTGCAGGGCGAACCACGGCGTTTGGCTACAAACAAAAACGGCTGCCCGAAGACAGCCGCTTGAAAAAACTTGGGTTTGCAGCTTTTACACGGCTGCCACTGACTGGCGCACCACAACGGGGCTGCCATCTGGCACACGATTGTAAAGGTCGATTATGTCCTGATTGAACAAGCGAATACAGCCGCTCGATACATTCTGTCCGATAGACCAGTCTTCGTTGGTGCCATGAATGCGGTACAGGGTATCAACACCGTTGTCGAACAGATAGAGGGCCCTTGCGCCCAGCGGATTACCAAGCCCCGGCTCCATGCCATTCCGGTATTTTTCCAGCTCTGGCTGGCGCGCAATCATGTCCGACGGCGGTGTCCAACGTGGCCACTGGCGCTTGTACTGCACTCTGGCATCACCAGACCACTCGAACCCTGCACGACCGACGCCAACGCCATAGCGCATAGCAGTGCCGTCAGCCCGCACCAAATAGAGGAACCGTTCGCCCGGATCGACCACCAGCGTGCCAGCACGCTCAGGACCAGTGTATGGCACCACCTGACGCAAGAAACGAGAATCCGAAACCTGTTTCAGATCGACAGCGGGGATTGGGAATTTTTCATCCGGAATGGGGCCGTACATGGCGACGTAATAAGGATCAGCGCGCAAATCCAAAGTTGCACGGGGCCGCGGGCTGGAGGTTGTCTGGCACCCTGCCAACAAGAGGGCCGATGATCCAACGAGGAAGCTGCGGCGGGTCAGCTTCGATGAGGCCAACTCGTTTTTCATTCCTATTAGTTCTTGTGCCTTCACCGCACTTTTTCCTTTTAATCTAACATGGGCTTAGGGCAGATCTTGCACGCCTACCCTAACGAACTTCTGCAGGAAGCCCAAAAATTTATCATCAAATTTGCCCCACTTATGCTTAATGGACATTAAACAAGGTGTAACAGCGCGGGACCCCAAAACTCACAGAGGCGCTTAGACCATTTGATTATGTCGAAATAAGGCAAACAGAACCTGATACCACAGGGGCCTCTGGTGGATTTGTGTGTTTTAAACAAACAAACCGCTCACGAAATTGTGTAGCGGCTTGTTCTTCAACTTTTAAGGGGGAGAAGCAAAATCTGGCCGCTCAGCCCGGCTTATGGTGCTCATGCCAATGGCGCGCAATGTCAACGCGCCGGGCCACCCACACATCGCTTTTCGCTGCAACATAATCCAAGAAGCGGTTCAGCGCTGCCATACGTCCGGGGCGTCCCACGAGACGGCAATGCAAACCAACCGAGAGCATCTTGGGCGCGCCCTGCTGCCCTTCCTCGTAGAGCGTGTCAAAGCTGTCTCTCAAATACGCGAAGAACTGATCTCCCGAGTTGAAACCTTGCGAGGTTGCAAAGCGCATATCATTGTTGTCTAGCGTATAAGGCACAATCAAGTGCGGTCCGTTTTCGCCTTCGGTCCAGTAGGGCAAGTCGTCGGCATAGCTGTCTGCATCATACAAAAAACCGCCGGTCTCCATGACGATATCCCGCGTGCGCTCGGAGCATCGGCCGGTGTACCAGCCAAGGGGCCGCTCCCCTGTCACCTCTGTGTGAATGCGAATGGCTTCCTCCATGTGGAAGCGTTCTTCCTGCTTGGAAAAATCTCGGTATTCTATCCACTTGAGGCCGTGAGAAGCGATTTCCCAGTCCGCTTCCTTCATGGCAGCCACGGCTTCCGGATTGCGCTGCAAGGCTGTCGCCACACCGAAAACCGTTACCGGCATGTTGCGGGAGGTGAATGCGCGCCACAGCCGCCAGAAGCCTGCCCGGGCCCCATACTCATAAATGGTTTCCATGTTCGGATGGCGTTGGTTCACCAGCGGTTCGGCGCCAATAATTTCTGAGAGGAACGCCTCTGAGGCCGGATCGCCATGGAGGATGTTGTTTTCCCCGCCCTCTTCGTAGTTGATCACGAACTGGAGGGCGACCTTGGCCCCGTTAGGCCACTTGGGGTCCGGTGTCTGCCTTCCATAACCCACTAAATCTCTAGGGTAATTCATATCTATGGTGCCTCGCCTGCAAAACGCTACTTAAACCAATGGGATTGCTTGCTTTTTAGTTGCAATGCCAGCACATCCCCAAAGCGGCATCAAGCCTGTAATCCAACTCGTTCCAAATTTAGTGTCAACGCTCAGACACAATTTACATTTAGCCTCTCATATTACGTTACGTAACGTGCGTTATACCAAGAGGACCTACCTGATGACACTCGCCAAGGATTTCCCGGAGCCCTCGCCTGAAGCCTCTCTCGCTGATCTTCCTGCCGTGTCGCGGTCTCGCACAACATCTCTTCGCCCCTCCTCAACGCACCGGTCCGGGCGCTACTCGGAACTCATGGCATATGAATGTCAGCTTGAGGAGCGACTTGCAGCCATGAAACGGCTCATTGCCGCGCACAGACCCGACACCAGTTCGCAGGCGTTAAGCCTGCTGCGCCAATGGTTTCCTGAATCAACGCTCCAGGAGCGTATCAGCGTTATCCATCCCAAAGCTGACTAAAAGATCAGCAATCCGCTCCATGATCCGATCCCTGTAGCCAGCGCGTGAGGTAAATGACGGTTGCGTCACTCAACGTTTGACTTATATCGGCTCGATACGTATATAAGCGATATATCGAACCGATACATATACTCGTTTTGAGTTTAATCGCGGCTAACCACCCAGCATGGTCATCAACAGGATCGATCCTTCATGAGTACACGGAAATTCTGCCTCTCTATCCTGATGAAGGGTGAAACGACAGGTTACGATCTTCGCAAACGCTCCAAGGACGGCCTGCATCGCTACTTCACTGATGCCAGTTATGGTTCGATTTATCCGTGCTTGAACAAGCTTGAAGCCGAGGGTCTTGTCACTTCTCGGGAAGAAACTGCTCCCGGCAAGCCTTCACGAAAAGTCTACACCATCACTGACAAGGGGCGGCTTGCGTTCTGTGAGGAGCTGCAACAACCTCCCTATGACGACACGTATCGCTCCCCATTCTTGTTTACCGCTCTGCACGCGGCGCACCTTTCTCCCGAGTTCCTTTCTGGGCGCATAGATATGCGCATCGAAGAACTCCAAAATAGAATTTCCGCCCTAGAGGCCGAACTGGAAGTCTGCACCCATCCTGCTGGCTGCTGGACGTTGCGTATGGGCATTGCAACGCTCACTGCCGGCCTGAAGTACATCGAAGACAATCGCTCCGAATTGGAAGCCCTGCCTCAAGCGTCCTCCCAAACGCCCGCGCAGGCTGCCGAGTAACTCGAAAAGACAAAGTCATGGCTATCCGTTTTTCATATATTTTGGCCGCAGGGATCGCTGGAGGGATCGCCCTCTGGATGAGTTCGGGCTCCGTGGTTATCGGCGGGCAAGGCGAGAACGATCAATCTGTCCCACCTCCTGCAACCCGAATTTCTGCCGAAAACGAGGAAACGTTTTCCGTTCGTGTCGCCAAGTTTCACAGCCAGATGCGTGAGGCCTATCTTGAGCTGCGCGGACGCACCGAGGCAGACGCCAAGGTTGAGGTTCGGGCTGAAACCACGGCGCGTGTCGCAAAGCGCCCGGTGAAAGAAGGTCAGCAGGTCAAACCGGGTGATCTTTTGTGCGTTCTGGACCGTGGAGCACGCGAGGCCCGCGTTCTGCAGGCGAACGCGTTGCTGGCTCAAGCGCAGCTGGATTTTGAAGCCGCCGACCAGCTTTCAGGCAAGGGCTTTGCCGCCAACAATCGCGTCGCAGCTCTGAAGGCTGCCCGTGATGCGGCTCAGGCCGAATTGCGCGAGGCAGAGATCGAACTGGAGCGAACCGAGATCCGTTCTCCGGTTGAAGGCGTGGTCGAAAGCCCCATGGTTGAAATGGGAACGATCCTGACTGCGGGACAGACCTGCGCGACGGTTGTCGATCCCAATCCGATGCTTGCAATCGGCACCATCTCCGAAACCAACATTGGCAAGGTCTACATCGGTCAGCCCGCTGAGGTGAAACTGGTTACGGGGCAGAGTGTCAGAGGCACCGTTCGCTACATTGCGCCTTCCGCCGACCCTGACACCCGGACATTCCGTGTTGAAGTTCTGATCCCCAATGAGGATGCCAAGGTTCTGGATGGCGTCACCGCCCTCACCCGCCTCAAGCTGGCGGCGCAGAAGGCGCATTTCATGAGCCCGGCCTATCTGACATTGAACGACAGCGGCATTGTTGGCCTGCGGGGCGTGGACGAGAACAACCGCGTCGTGTTCTACCCTGTGGAAGTCATCGGCGGTGATCGCGACGGCGTGTGGCTCACCGGCCTTCCCGACACGGCGACCATCATCGTTGTGGGGCAGGATTACGTGAGCGCAGGCAAACAGGTAGACCCTGTATTTGAAAGCTTGGAGGTAAACTGATGACTTCCATGCTTGAAGCCATATTGAACCGGCCTCGAACCGTGCTCACCCTCATGGTGGTCATGGTTGTGGCTGGCATCATGTCTTATATCAACGTGCCCAAAGAGGCCGCGCCTGATATCGACGTGCCGTTCTTCTATGTATCCATCGGTCAGCAGGGCATTTCTCCAGAAGATGCGAACCGGCTCATCGTGAAGCCCATGGAGACGGAACTGCGCGGCCTTGAGGGCTTGAAGGAGATCACCACCATTGCCAGTGAGGGCCATGTGGGTGTGCTTCTTGAGTTCGACATCAGCTTTGACAAGGACAAGGCGCTGGCGGACATTCGCGACAAGGTGGATCAGGCCAAGGCCAACATCCCAGAAGACGCGGATGAACCGACGATCTTCCCGCAGAACATGGCGCTCCAGCCAGTCCTTTATGTGACCCTTTCCGGAGACGTGCCCGAGCGCGCCCTGTTTCGCACGGCGCGCCGCCTTCAGGATGTGATCGAGGCCATTCCGACGGTCAAGGAAGCCAACATGAAGGGCCACCGCGAGGAACTCCTCGAAGTGGTCATCGATACACTCAAGATGGAAGCCTATGAGGTTTCTCAGTCCGAGTTGATCCGCGCCTTGACCCAGAACAACCAGCTCATTCCCGCAGGGTTCATTGATGGGGGTTCAGGCCGGTTCAACATCAAGGTGCCCGGGCTGGTGGAGACGTCGGAAGATGTGTTTTCCCTCCCGCTCAAGCAATCTGGTGAAAGCGTCGTCACACTTGGCGACATTGCCACTATTAAGCGCACCTTCAAGGACGCTTCGGAGTTCACGCTGGTAAACGGTGAGCGCGCAATCACCCTGGAGGTGGTCAAGCGGATCGGTGAGAACATCATCGAAAACAACTCAGCCGTAACCGCGGCGGTTCAGGCCGCGACCAAGGACCTGCCGGAGTCCGTCAAGGTCAATCTGATGTTGGACGAATCCGACAACATCTATCAGATCCTCGGCTCGTTGCAGTCCTCCATCATGACCGCTGTCATGCTGGTCATGGTGATTGTGGTGGCCGCGCTGGGTCTGAAATCCGCTCTGCTAGTTGGCCTATCCATTCCAACGTCCTTCATGACCGGCTTCTTGATCCTGTCTTCGCTCGGCATGACAGTGAACACCATGGTCATGTTCGGCCTTGTGCTCACCGTTGGGATGCTGGTGGATGGTGCCATCGTGATGGTGGAGTATGCGGACCGAAAGACCGCCGAGGGCATGCCGCCAAAGCAGGCCTACATTCGCGCCTCCAAGCTGATGTTCTGGCCCATCGTTTCGTCCACCGCCACCACGCTGGCGGCCTTCCTGCCCATGCTGTTGTGGCCGGGGGTTTCCGGTGAGTTCATGAGCTACTTGCCGATCATGGTGATTATCGTTCTGTCTGCGTCCCTGCTGACGGCAATGGTGTTCCTGCCGGTGACGGGGGGTGTGATCGCTGGTGTCTCGGCTTTCCTTGGTCGTCATGCGGAATGGGTCATGACCCCCATGGTGTTGGCGGCCGTTGGCCTGGTGGTTTCCACTTTGCCGGTACTGACAGCAACGCTTGGCTCCCTCGCGCTTGTCGCGGGCATTGGTGCTGCTCTTGTTTTGGCCCTTCCCGTCTTCCGTGTCATGCGCAGGCTTGCGGACATCTCCCGCAGCCGGACGGAAAAACGCCGCATTGAGGAGTTGGAGGCAGCGCGCGCTTTCTCAGGTGAAGGCAGTTTCGACCCGAAGCAGGTCAAGGGCTTCACGGGCATCTATGTGCGCACCCTGAAGCTTCTGGCGGGGAACGTGATTGGCTCCACGCTCACGATCATTGCCATGGTCGGGCTGTGTGCCGGGATTCTATTCAGCTTCATGGCCAACAGCACAGGCGTTCAGTTCTTTGTTGATGAAGAAGCAGAACGCGCCACTGTGTTTGTCTCGGGCCGAGGCAACATGTCGGCCATGGAGTCGCTTGATCTGGTTCGAGATGTAAACGACATCGTCCTTGCCATTCCGGGCATTGAGAATGCGGTGGCAACTGCGTTTCCGAGCGGCGGCAGTGGCAGCGTGGGCGGCAGCGACATCCCAGTCGACCTGATTGGCCGTCTGGACTTGGAGTTCACCGACTTTTGTTGTCGCCGTACAAGCGTTGAGATCTTCGAGGACATTCGCAAACAGACCTCCTCGCTGGCAGGCATCCGGGTTGAAACCCGCGCTCAAGAGGGAGGCCCACCAACAGGCAAGGATATTCGGCTGCAGGTCACGTCCAACGACTATGACGCAGTCGTTGCCGCAGTTGGGCGCATTCGCAACCACGTAGACCAGATGGAAGGCCTGCTCGATCAAGAGGATGGTCGTCCCCTGCCCGGCATTGAATGGTCGCTTGATATCGACCGCGAACAAGCCGCCCGCTACCGTGCTGACATCTCGGCGGTTGGGGCCATGGTACAGCTTGTGACGAACGGCGTTCTCATCGGCAAGTACCGCCCGTCTGACGCGGAGGATGAAGTTGATATCCGTGTGCGCCTTCCTGAAGAAGAGCGGACGTTGGACCGGTTTGACGCCCTCCGCTTGCAAACGGACTTGGGCATTGTACCTCTGGCCAACTTCGTGGACCGTACACCGCAGCAGAAAGTGTCCACCATCACCCGGCGTGATGGCCTTTATGCGATGGACGTGAAGGCCTCGGTTGATCAGGCTGCTGGCTTCCTCGTGGATGACAAGGTGAAGGAGCTTCAGGCCTGGCTCGACAGCCAATCCTTCCCAGAGGGGGTCTTCCTGAAGTTCCGAGGTGCAGATGAGGAGCAGAAGGAATCCGGTGCCTTCCTCATGCAAGCCATGATCGGCTCGCTGTTCCTGATGTTCATCATTCTGGTCACTCAGTACAACAGCTTCTACCAGAGTGTTCTCACGCTCTCCACGGTGGTTCTGTCCGTCTTTGGCGTGCTGCTTGGCATGCTGGTTACCGGGCAAAAGTTCTCGATCATCATGACGGGTACGGGCGTCGTGGCGCTGGCCGGTATCGTGGTGAACAACGCCATTGTTCTCATCGATACCTATAACCGCCTGCGCTCGGACGGCGTTGAGCCGATGGATGCGATCCTGCAGACCTCTGCCCAGCGCTTGCGCCCCGTGTTGCTGACAACGATCACCACCATCGCCGGTCTGATCCCGATGGCAACGCAGTTGAACTTCGACTTCTTCAGTCAGGTGACCACTTATGGCGGCACAACAGCGGTGTGGTGGGTGCAGCTTTCAACGGCGATCATTGCAGGTCTGGGGTTCTCCACCCTGCTCACCCTCATCATGATCCCGGTCATGCTGGCTCTGCCAAACGTGTGGTGGAATTTCATCTCCAGTCTTACCAGCAAACGGAGCAGCAGCGCACCGGATGCTACAGACGGGATGGACGCTACAACAGCAGGTCTGGCAATGAGTGGCAAGACCAAGGTTGATGACGTTCAGATCGCTGCGGAATAATCTGCGAACGGCGTCAGCGCCTCTATCAAACAAAAATGCCGGGGCACTGCCCCGGCATTTTTATTGGGTCTTGCGAACAAGACAAAACTCTCTAGCTCAAGCTAGACGCCTTTGAAGATGTGACCCTCAGGCCTTGTCTTCGGTGTCCTGAAGAGCGGCTGCGGCGGCCTCTGCATCTTCTCGCATGTGCTTTCGGAAGGACCGGAAGGCAAATGGAATGGATGCCAGATAGCCCAGGGTGACCACCGTCATTGTTTCGAACGGGAAGCTCAACAGCAGCGCGACAAGCGCAACGAACACCACGAACAGTGGTAACACCCATTCGCGCCGTACACGGGTACCAAACTGCTTGCCGGAATACGATGGCAGCTGGCTCACCATCAAAAAGCCTATGAGCAGCGCATAGAGACCGACCGGCGTTGCCAGTTCCTCATAGTGCGGCATGCCAAGGCGCTCGATGTAGAGCGGCAAAAGCACGATGATGGCTCCGGCAGGTGACGGCACGCCGGTGAAGAACTTTCCGGCCCATTTGGGCTTTTCCTCATCCAGCGCCACATTGAAGCGTGCCAAACGCAGCGCGCAGCATATGGCGTAGATCATGGCCGCGATCCAGCCAAGCGATCTGGCCTCATCCAGCATCCAGGCATAAAGGATGATGGCAGGTGCCACGCCGAAGTTGACAAAGTCCGACAGTGAATCCAGCTCCGCCCCGAACCGGGACGTGCCCTTCACCATGCGCGCAACGCGACCATCAAGGCCATCGAGGACAGCAGCGAGGATGATGGCTCCCATCGCAAATTCCCAGCGCGCTTCAAAAGCCATCCGAATGGCTGTCAGGCCCGCACATAGCGCCAGCAGTGTCACCACGTTTGGCAAGATCATGCGCACGGGAACCTTTTGAAAGCGCCGAGTTCTTTTCTTTTTGTTCTCAACTGACCCACCCGGGTCATATGGAGGAAATGGAGCCGTCACCCTTGTCTACCTCTTACGAGTATCGCGTTACGACATCGTTCTTTTCTGTGCTGTTCAGGTCGGCAATGATGCTTTCACCGGCAATCATCGTCTGGCCCAAAGCGACTGACGGCTGCGTACCATATGGCATGTAAACGTCAAGGCGAGACCCAAAGCGAATGAGGCCAAAACGGTCACCTGCTGAAATTGTCTCACCTTCTTTCACGAAACACACAATACGGCGCGCCACCAGTCCGGCGATTTGCACAACGCCGATGCGGGCGTTTTCGTTTTCGATGACGATGCCGTTGCGCTCGTTGTGTTCGCTGGCCTTGTCCAGTTCCGCATTCAGGAACTTGCCCGCCTTGTACGCGACGCGGGTAATCCGGCCAGCCATTGGCGCACGGTTCACGTGACAGTTAAACACGTTCATGAAGATGCATACGCGCATCAGCGGCTCTTCGCCCATGTCCAACTCACGCGGTGGCACGGCAGGGCCGATCAAGCACACCGTACCGTCCGCAGGCGATACGATCAAACCGTCGCGAACAGGCGTCACGCGTGGCGGATCACGGAAGAAGTAGCAAACCCACGCCGTCAGGATCAAACCAATCCAGAACAACGGTGACCAGAACCAACCCAGGATCAGCGTCGCCACCCCAGCAATGGCGATAAATGGATACCCTTCCCGGTGGATCGGGACAAAGGTCTTGGAAATCGTGTCCGCAAGAGACATAGCACACCCTTTAGCTGTCAGTGCGTCTTGGCCAGTTGCAGCTGTCCCCACCCCGAGAAACAGCCACTGGCACAAGGCGTCATAGAGTGTCTTGTCTTACCCTTCAACTGGAAGTGATTCAATTGCGCTTTCTTCGGCTGTTTTTCCCTTGAGAATGAAACCCTCGTCTTGTTTGCGCATGGCTTCCAGTCTGGCTTCGGCTTCATCCACTTCGCGCTGGCGCGCCCACATGGAGGCATAGAGGCCGTCTTGAGCCAGCAGTTCTGCATGGGTGCCCTGCTCAACGGCAACGCCTGCCTTCAGGACAAGGATGAGATCGGCATTCACCACCGTCGACAAACGGTGAGCGATCACCAGCGTTGTCCGGTTTTTTGACACCAGATCGAGAGCTGACTGGATCTCCTGTTCCGTATGCGTATCAAGGGCAGATGTTGCCTCATCCAGCACCAGAATTGGCGGTGCCTTCAAAATGGTGCGGGCAATGGCAACGCGCTGTTTCTCGCCGCCAGAAAGTTTCAGGCCGCGCTCACCTACCTGACTGTTGTAACCCTCTGGCAGGCTTTCAATAAACCCGTCAATCTGCGCCAGACGCGCTGCTTCCCGCACCTCGTCATCTGTCGCGTCAGGGCGGCCATAGCGAATGTTGTAGGCAATGGTGTCGTTAAACAGCACCGTGTCTTGAGGAACCATGCCAATCTTGTGGCGCAAGGAGCTTTGAGTCACGTCGCGCACATCCACCCCATCAATGGTGATGGCCCCGCCGGTCACATCATAGAAACGGAACAGCAGCCGCGAGATGGTGCTTTTGCCTGCCCCGGACGGACCGACAATGGCAATGGTCTTGCCAGCGGGCACTTCAAAGCTCACACCATGGAGCACCTTTCGGGCTTCATCATAGTGGAAGTGAACATCTTCAAACCGAATGACGCCCTGCTTGATCTCAACCGGCTTGGCGTTTTCCTTGTCCTGAATCTCGGGCTCCACACCCAACACATCGAACATGGCTTCAAGGTCGGCAATGCCCTGCCGGATTTCGCGGTAGATAAAGCCGATGAAGTTCAGGGGCATGGCCAGCTGCATCAGCAATGCGTTGATCATGACGAAGTCGCCAATGGTCTGCTCGCCCGCCTGAATGGCCCGCGCCGACATTGCCATACAAACCGCCATGCCGATGCCCAGGATCAGAGCCTGACCAAAGTTCAGCCAAGCCAGAGACGTCCACGTCTTGATGGCCGCTTTTTCATAGCCTGCCATGGCATTATCGAACCGCGTGCGTTCCATGCCTTCGTTTCCGAAGTACTTGACCGTTTCAAAGTTCAGCAAGCTGTCCACGGCTTTGGTGTTGGCATCCGTGTCCGCTTCATTCATGTCGCGGCGAATTTGAATGCGCTTGTTGGAGGCTTTCACGGTGTAAAGCACATAGGCCACCACCGTTGCCGCAACCACGACCACATAGAGGAAACCGAACTGGAACCAGATCACCACCGCCATGAAGGCGAATTCGATTACCGTCGGTACGCCGTTGAGGATCGTAAAGCGCACGATGCCCTCGATGCCCTTGACACCGCGGTCGATCACCCGTGTCAGCCCGCCGGTGCGGCGTCCCAAATGGTAGCGCAAAGACAAGGCGTGGAGGTGCTGGAAGGTCAGGTTTGCAAGTTCACGAACCGCATGAAGCCCCACCCCGGAAAAGATGGCATCGCGGTACTGGTTGAACGCCACGGCCAGAATTCTGGCGGCCTGATAGGCCAGTACGAGCATCACTGGTGCAATCAGCACCTCTGGCAGCCAAGAGGGCAAGTCACTCTGATTATTCAAGGAATCTGTTGCCCACCCAAAGAAGTAGGGCGAGAACACCGTGACGATCTTTGCAATGATCAAGGCCACCATTGCGATGACCACCTGCTTTTTCAAGTCCGGTCTGTCGGAGGGCCACATGTAGGGCCAAAGGGCTTTCAGCGTATTGAACAGACCGCTGTCATCGGCATCCAGTTTGGGATTCATGCTCCGCTTTGAAGGCGCGGACTTGTTCTGAGGTGAGGCTGTCATGCCTGTGCCTTTTCATTGCTAGGATCAGCGGGGACGAACCAAGGAGGGCAATGGCGTTTCAACCGCATCTGATCTGATCAGGGTTTCCGTCGGCCACGGAAAGCGTAAGCGCTGCAATCAAGAAGATCGATTGGTTCAGGGCCCTTTTCTCAAGGCTTCGATCCTCATGGGTACAGCTCCAGGCGCTCTTTCCAAAACAAGGCCAGTCGTCCTGAATTAGTGTGTCTGGGCGAAATTAACAGGCCCGGATTGGCCCAAAATTCAAGAATTTTTTCGAAAACCCATTGGTTTACAACAGTTCAAATAAAGAGATTCCAAGCCACACTCAAGCATCCTACGAAAAAGCGCTGCCCGTTGTTCGCGGACAGCGCCTTGTCTTCCTGCTTCATGGCGCAGATTAGTTGGTTTCTTCCTGCCAGTTCAAATCACTCTCTGGCAGCACAAACACCTGACCCGGATAAATAAGGTCGGGGTTGCGAATTTGGCGATCGTTTGCCTGATAAATCGTGGTGTATCTAAAGCCATCGCCGTAGACACGGCGGGAAATGGTCCAGAGGTTGTCTCCCTTGCGAATGATCACATTCGGCAGTTCGCCCACGCCCGCTTCAATGGTTGCGCCTGCCGCGCCGGAAGCGGTGCCAGAGGCAACGGCCAGCAGCGGCTGCAAGATCACCTTGTCGTCGGTCTTGGCAAAGGTCACCTCGGCACGGGCGACCACCTCGCCCTCACTGCCCTTTACCTGATCGGCGCGTACCTCAACATTTCCGGTGGCAACGTCACGGGCACCTTCCACCAGCCAGCGGCCGTTCTTGTCCGTTGTCACTTCGCCAATCAGGTCTTCACCCACATAGACGCGGACCTTCGATCCCGGAGCGCCTTCACCGGCCACATAAACTTTTCCGTCCTGAGACTCCACCGCTTCAACGCGCAGGTTGCCGTCTGATACCGCAGCGCCGCCTGTGGGCGCGGCAGAGGCCACTTGCTGGTCCGCCTCTGAAGCGGGCTGAGCATCGGCCTCAAGCCCGTCTCCTGAGGTTTGCGTTTGCGGCGCAACTGCAGCGGTCTGAGTGTCTGCTTCAGGCAGTTGCAGCACGGTGGACGGTCCATCCGGATCGTTCAGCACCACCAGCACTTCGCCGCCCTGCTCTTTTGGAATGGAAACGGCAATGCGCTGCTTTGAGACTGACTTTTCCTGGGTTGTCTCATTGGTCGCTTCAAGGCTCACATCGTGGTTGCCTGGCGGGAGCGGTTTGTCCAGCACAATGGCAAACTCGCCGTTTGCATTGGCAACGCCCCGGCCCACAATCTTGCCATCAGCCACCACAACGACAACCGCACCGGCTTCCGTGCGTCCCGCTACAACGGCATCGCCCGTGGGCTCAACGCGCATCACGTCAAATGTTGGCGTGTTGTCAATCTCAACCGGTGCGGCCTGAACAGGCGCTTCCGGTTCGCTTGGGGTTTCTTGCGGATCCAGCGCGGCAACCTGCGTTTCATCTGCGTTGCCTGCAGCTTTTTCCTCATCCGTTCCAACGCCGCCAGACTGCTGGCCGCTGCCGCGAACCGGCGTTACCAGAGTGCCATCGCCTGATGCGGTCTGTTGTGAGGATGAGCCAGTGTTCAGCACATATACGCCAACACCAATGGCCGCCACGGCCACGAGTGCAGCCGTCCCCAATAGCCAGTTCATCCCTTTGTTTGCCATTTTATCCGTTCGCTCCTACTGTCGCGACCTTTCGCACCAACGGCGCGGTGGTTTGCGCCTGTTTTGGCATCTTTTCCGCTATCTCTCAATATCTTAAACAATATCGCGCGTTTTCGCATCATTGTGCGCGATATTTATATTTAACATCACGTCCAAAATGCTAGATTTGGCGGATGATCCTCATCAACCCCAAGCGACTCCCATAAAAATACAGGCACCTGAAGCAATATGAGTGAACTAAATACCATCTGTGTGTACTGCGGCTCCGGCGAAGGAACCAATCCTGCCTATGCAAAAGCTGCAGAAGCCCTTGGCCGCCTTCTTGCTGAGAACAACATTCGTCTCGTCTATGGTGGCGGTTCCATTGGTCTTATGGGCATCGTTGCACGAAGCGTGCTTGAACATGGTGGCAGTGTTACCGGAGTTATCCCTGAGTTCCTCAAGAACCGTGAGGTGATGCTAACGGAAGCCCATGATCTGATCGTCACACAGGACATGCATGAGCGCAAACGGATCATGTTTGAAAAGGCCGATGCGTTCATCGCCTTACCGGGGGGCATTGGCACCTTGGAAGAGCTGGTGGAGATGCTGACCTGGGCGCAGCTTGGGCAGCACCAGAAGCCGGTCCTTTTAGCAAACATCGACGGTTTCTGGGAACCGCTGAAGACCCTGTTGCAGCACATGCAGCAGGAGAAGTTCATCCGCGAAGAAATGGAAGTGCGTTACGAAGTCACCGATGACATGGAAAACGCCATTCCGCTGCTGCGTGCCTCCATTCAAAAGCCGGTCCTGCACAAGGACAAGGCGGTTGGTACCATCGCGGACTACTAATAGTCGGGTCTAAAAAACCAAGCGAACAGCCGGACACGCTCCGGCTGTTTGTTTTTGTGGCTTCAGCGCGCCCTACCGGGCTGCCCGCCGTTTGCGATAGCCATAGACGCTGTCGATGGTGAAGATCGCCAGCGCACACCAGATGACCGCGAAACTCAGGAAGCGCTCCCAGCTCAGCGGCTCGTTCCACACCCAGACAGCCAGAATGAACTGAAGCGAAGGCGCAACGTACTGCATGAAGCCGATGTAAGTGAGTGGCAATCTGCGCGCGCCATAGGCAAACAGGGTCAGTGGCACGGCGGTCACAAGGCCGGTTCCGATCAACGCAACAAGCAACCATGGGTCGTCATGGGGCACCACGTTCATGCCGATGCTGCCAAAATACGCCAAGCCAAACAACGCCACCGGCGTTGCAATCAGCACCTCGCCCAACTGCCCGGACAGCGCCCCCACCGGCGTTCTCTTGCGCACCAGACCATAGAGCGCGAAGGAGATCGCCAGATAAAGCGAAATCCACGGAAAAATTCCGAGCAGGAACGTCTGATAGAGCACAGCCAGAAGCGAGATGGCCAGTGCCAGTACCTGCCCTTTTGAAAGCCTTTCTTTCAAAAACACAACGCCCAGCGCCACGCTCACCAACGGATTGATGAAATAGCCAAGACTGGCGTCCAGAATGCGGTCAGCTTCAACCGAATAGATGAACACAAGCCAGTTTGTGGTCACCAGCAGGGTCGCCAGACACACCATGAAGAAGGTGCGTTTACTGGCAACGATTTCCCGCAGCTGGTGCAGTTTGCCCACAAGCGCCAGATAGCCGCCGACAAACAACACCGAACCAAGAATGCGATAGCAAATGACGATGGCCGCCGGCACTTCCGCTGTCAGCTTGTAGTAACCGGGCACCACGCCCCACAACAAATAGGCCCCAAAAGCAGACAGGAGCCCCAGCTTGAAGGCCTGGGCCTCATCTGTCGTGATGCTTAGTTGAGATTGCGCCATGACCGGTCTCCACGACAGACCAAGAGCGCTTCAAAAAGCGCTTCAGGCTTTCGCTTGTTCAGTTTTGAAGATGATATAGCGCACGGAATCGACGAGCGCTTGAAACGAAGCGTCGACAATATTGCTGGACACTCCCACTGTAAACCAGCGGTGTCCGGTCTCCTTGTTCATGCTTTCGATCAAGACCCGTGTAACAGCGCCCGTACCACCATCGAGGATACGCACTTTGTAGTCGATCAGTTCCAGATTGGTTATCATGGCCTGATAGCGTCCCAAGTCCTTGCGCAAGGCAAGATCAAGCGCGTTTACAGGGCCGTTACCTTCGGCAACGGACATGAACGTTTCGCCGTCTACATCTACCTTCACGACAGCTTCTGACACTGTCACCTGCTCGCCCAGCGCGTTGTAGCGCCGCTCAACGCCAGTGCGGAATGAAATCACGTTGAAGAAGTCCGGCACAGAATACAACCGGCGACGTGCCAGCAACTCGAAGGATGCATCGGCTGCCTCATAGGAGTAACCGCGGGCTTCCAGCTCTTTCACCTCGGCCAACAGCGTATCGAGGCGCGGATCGTTCTTGTCCGCTTCCACCCCAAGACGCTTCAACTCGCCCAACAGGTTGGACTTGCCCGCCTGATCGGAGACCAACACGCGGCGCTGGTTGCCGATCATTTCCGGCGGCACGTGCTCGTAGGTTTCCGGCTCCTTCAAAAGCGCAGATGCATGAATACCGGCTTTGGTCGCAAAGGCGCTCCGGCCCACATAAGGCGCATGAATGTTGGAAGATCGATTCAGGATCTCATCAAAAGCTCTTGAAATTGCAGTCAATTCTCTCAGAGCGCCTTCTGTGACACTGATCTCGAACGTCTCCATGAATGGCGACTTCATCATCAAGGTCGGGATCAGCGTGACAAGGTTGGCGTTGCCGCAGCGCTCGCCAATCCCGTTCAGTGTTCCCTGGATCTGGCGCACCCCGGCGCGAACAGCGGCCAGCGAGTTGGCCACCGCATGGCCCGTATCATCGTGGGCATGGATCCCCAAGTGTGTACCTGGTACGGCTTCCTGAACGGCCTTGACGATGGAGGCAACTTCTTCAGGCAGCGTGCCGCCATTTGTGTCACACAAAACGACCCATCGGGCACCAGCATCATAGGCGGCCTTGGCACAGGCCAGAGCGAACGCCGGGTTCGCCTTGAAGCCATCAAAGAAGTGCTCACAGTCAACGAGCGCTTCTTTGCCAGCCTCAAGTGCGGCCTTCACGCTTTCACTAATGCCTTGAAGGTTTTCCTCATTGGTGGAGTTGAGTGCCACCTTCACGTGATAGTCCCAGCTTTTTGCCACATAGCAGATCGCGTCCGACTGGCTTTGCAGCAGCATCTGGACGCCCGGATCGTTGGCGGCTGAGCGTCCTGCCCGCTTGGTCATGCCAAAGGCGGTAAACTTGGCCTTTTCTGTGCGTTTCTTCTCGAAGAACTGGGTGTCGGTCGGGTTTGCTCCCGGATACCCGCCCTCCACGTAGTCGACACCAAGCCGTTCCAGGAGGCCTGCGATGGCGATTTTCTCGTCAACGGAGAAGTCGATGCCCGAAGTTTGCGCCCCGTCGCGCAAGGTTGTGTCAAATAGGTAGAGCCGTTCTTTGGCCATCTGTTCTTGTTCCCGACTGGATTTCTGGAAGGCCAGCGCCACAGGTCTTGCCTTCTTTTGCGAAGGTCTTGCGTCCCATGATTGGCGCTGGCTGTCGTTTGTTGCGTGTTTACTTCACTTCCCAGGTGGTTTCGATCTCACCTGTTTCCTTGTTTTTCTGATCCTTCAGAATAATGCCTTCGGCTGCCAGCTCATCACGAATGCGATCTGACTCGGCAAAATCCTTGTTCTTGCGCGCCTCAAGACGCAGAGCAATTTGTTCTTCAACACGCGCTTGAAGCGCAGGATCAATGTTCTCCAGGGTGGATTGCTCCTCCCTCGTTTGAGCTTCCACCCAAGACTTTGGATCGAAACCAAGGAAAGCAAGGCTGTCTGCCAGCTGCTGAGCAGCTTCCTTGTCGCCGGACCGAGCATTGCGAGCCAGCTTGTGCATGGCGGCAAAGGCGCGCGGCGTGTTCAGGTCATCCGTCAAGCCCATCACCACTTCGTTCTCGGGCTTGGGATCGCTGTTCTGCACCACACCCAACTTGATGAACAGGTCGGTCCAACGCTTGATCTGCTTTTCCGCTTCCACAAGCCCTTTCTCGGTAAAGTCGAAGGGCTGGCGGTACTGGGTCTGCAGCAGTGTGTAACGGATCGCTTCACCGGACCATTTGCGCCCGCCAAAGTTCTCGCTCTCCAGCAGCTCATGAACCGTGTAGAAGTTGCCAAGAGACTTGGACATCTTCTCACCTTCCACCTGAAGGAAGCCGTTGTGCATCCAAACGTTCGCCATCACCGGCGTGCCATGGGCACAACGTGACTGAGCAATTTCGTTCTCATGGTGCGGGAACGTCAGATCGATGCCGCCGCCATGAATATCGAAAACGGTACCCAGGTGCTTTGCAGACATGGCAGAACATTCGATGTGCCAGCCCGGACGCCCCGGCCGCTCGATGCCGCATGGGCTGTCCCAGCCCGGTTCGCCCTCACCGGCAGGCTTCCAGAGCACGAAGTCGGTCGGGTCCTTCTTGTAGGTCGCCACTTCCACCCGGGCACCAGCAATCATCTCATCCAGAGAACGCCCGGAGAGTTTGCCGTAGTCTTCCATGCTGGGCACGTTGAACAGCACATGGTCGTCCGCAACGTAGGCATGGCCCTTCTCAACGAGCGTTTCGATGATCTGTTTCATCTCCTCGATGTGCTCGGTGGCGCGTGGTTCGATATCAGGGGACTGCGCGCCCAATGCTGCCATGTCATCATGAAACTGCTGAGCCGTGGTTTCGGTCAGCTCGCGGATCGTGATGCCCTCTTCGGCAGCGCGGGCGTTAATCTTGTCGTCAACGTCGGTGATGTTGCGTGCATAAGTGACATGCTCCTTGCCGTAAATCAGGCGAAGAAGGCGTGCCAGCACGTCAAACACAACCACAGGACGGGCATTGCCCACATGCGCGTAGTCGTAAACGGTCGGACCACACACATACATGCGCACGTTCTTCTCATCGATCGGTACGAACTCTTCCTTCGTACGCGTGAGGGTATTGGTGAGCATCAATTTGTGCTGAGCGCTCATGAATGTGGATCTCCTGGCCGGCTGGCCGGGACGTCCATCTCACATGTCAAGGCAGGAAGGAACGGCCACAGCCAGCGATTTCGCTAGCTGCAAATAATGGTGATGAAAGAAGAAATGTGCATCGCCGTTTTCATGACCTTGCTTTTCGCTGATTGTTGCGTACAGGTCAAGGTGCTGCAAACAATCCTCACTAAAGTTTCTATAGTTAATTTTATCTTTGGCTTTGAGGGGCAGCTTTAATCGTATTGCTGTTTTAAACAACTAGGAAGCCGCCGCTCGTGACCTCCCTGCGCACTCATCTATGCATATCCGCTGCGCTGATTGCTCTGACCAGCACCACTGCTCTTGCGGAAGAAGTCAATAAAAAACAATTTGTTGACCCGCTTGGATTGCATGACGGTGGCGCTATCGTGGCACTCACGCAAGACAACACGCCGCCAGACACCACCGGTTCCATTGTCGTGCCGGAAGAGGAAGTGTCTGCGCAGCAGCCAGCACCGGCCGCATCCGCAAAACCACGAATCGAACCGCCGTCAAAGCAACCCGCAGAGGTTGAAAACCAGCGCGAAGAGCCGAAAGCGGAGCCCATCGCGGCGCGCAAACCGTTCAGCTCATCTGTTTTCCGCAGTTTTTTGAAGAGTTCAAAGAAATTTGAAGAGAGCAAGCGCGAGCAGCTCGAGGACTTTTACAGCGACCATCGCTACAAGCCGCAATGGACAGAAGCGAGCGGTCTGTCCGCGGCTGGCAAGGAGCTTCTGAGCGCCGTACGCAACGCCTCTTCTCACGGCCTTCGTGCCGAGGATTACCTGCCCCACAGCTATGTGGCACAGACCAATTCATTTGCTGGCTGGCCCGCACAAGAACAGGTCGAGCTGGACCTGACACTGGCCTATCTGCAGTTCGCTGGCGATCTGGCTGCCGGCGCGGTCAAACCGTCACGCACGGGCGACGATATCTACCTTCAGCCCACACGGCCCAGCAATGAGGATCTGTTTGAGCGCCTTGAAAAGGCCAGCTCCATTTCCGCTTTGCTGCACGCGCTCCAGCCACAAGATCCATCCTACGCCCTGCTGCAAAAAGAGCTCAAGCGCTACCGAGATCTGGCCAAGACCAAAAAGCTGGTGCGCGTACCGAGTGGCCCGACCTTGCGCGCTGGCGATGCGGACAGCCGCGTGGAAACCATCAAGCAACGTCTTGCGCAGGAGGGTTACTACACCGGCTCTCTGGCAACCCAGGACCGCCAGTATGACGGCGACGTTGTAGAAGCCGTAAAGGCATTTCAGCGCGCCAACGGACTAGCTGCGGACGGCGTTGTTGGCCGCAACACACTTGCGGTGATGAATACCTCCATCGACGATCGTGTGCGGCAGATTGAGGCCAATCTGGAGCGCCTGCGTTGGTATGACTATCAGGCAAGCGGTCGCTTTGTGGATGTTAACATCGCTTCCCAGATGCTGCGCATTGTCGAGAACGGTCGCACCGTGCATTCAACCCGCGTGGTGGTGGGCAAGCCGAAGTACAAAACGCCGATCTTTTCCCACCGCATCTCCTATGCGGAGGTAAACCCTACTTGGACCATTCCCCGTTCCATCGCGCTCAAGACCTATCTGCCACGCCTGCAGAAGGATCCTGTTGCGGTCATGCGGCAAGGCATTCGCGTGTTCCATGGCAACCGGGAGATTGATCCGCGCAGCATCATCTGGTCCACGGTACAGCCGCGGTTCTTCAACTTCACCTTGCAGCAGCGCCCCGGCGCGAACAACGCGCTTGGCGGCGTGAAGTACATGTTCCCGAACCGCCATGCCATTTACCTGCATGACACGCCCTCCAAGCATCTGTTCAGCCGCTCAAGCCGGGCGCTGAGCCATGGCTGCATCCGCGTGGAAGATCCGTTCGCTTTCGGTGAGAAGCTGTTCTCGACAGATGGCTGGACGCAGGACCGATTTGCTCAGCTGCGTCAGCGCACGCAGGACCCACAGCGCATCAACCTGTCTCAGAAGGTGCCTGTACACCTGCGCTACTTCACGGCGTTCATCGGCGAAGATGGCAAAGTTCAATTCCGTCATGACATCTATGGCCATGACAAGGGCCTGATCGAAGCCCTGTCTGCTCAGAATTATCCATATTCCTGAGGCATTTAGAAACATGAACGGTTTCTGAATGCAGCGCTCAGCAACGCTTCAGACCGCAAAGCCTATTGTCTCCTCATCACCGGCACACAGGGTGCTGGCCATGAGGAGACAAACAAATGACACGGATGTTGATTGGTGCTTTCACCCTCGCAACGCTGATCTCTAGCCCAGTTGTTGTATTTGCCGCCGTCAAGCTGACCGTTGGCGCTTAAGGCCACAAAGACCGCCCTTTCAGTCCTCCAGATGATCTGCACATTTTTGTGCTGGCTGGTCACCCCAAGGCATGATGGGCACCGTGGACGTTGAGTTCTTCGGGCTGCCTTCCACCAGCTTGTCGGAGTAGACCAGATAGACAAGCGTGTTCCGCTTGGCGTCGCATCCGCGCACGATGCGCATTTTCTTGAAGAACAGGCTGCGGCTTTCGCGGTACATTTCATCGCCCTGTTCAAACTTCTCGGTAAACTCGACAGGGCCAACCTGACGGCACGCCAGCGAGATGTCGGAGACTTCCTCCGCTACGCCGATAAGGCCGCTGAACCCGCCCTTTTCCGGCACCGTAAAGTGACAGGCCACGCCCTTGACGATGGGGTCATCGATGGCATAGGTCGCCAGCTTGTGATCTGGGCTCAAGAATTTCCAGACTGTCGATTTCTTGAAAATGAGATCCGGTTCCTGAGCCAGTGCCGGGGCGGCCAACAGGCTCAGCGCGAGTGAAATCGCAGCGATAATCTTCATAAAAGCCTCGTTCCGTAAAATACACGCAAGTTTGATATAAGAGACCTATGCCACAACGCCAAAGAGAAACGGCCTATAAAATCCGTGCTACTTTACTTTTGCTGGCCGAAGGACAAAATATCGGCAGCGTTATGGTGCTCTAACACGACGCAGTTCCACAAACAGAGTATTTGATAAAAACCATCATGTTGTTCGGCAAACCCGCTACCGTCCTGTTCACCGCCCTCGTTTCCAGTGCCCTTGCCGTTGGAGCCGTTCACGCGCGCCCACAGGCCTGCACCAGTCTGGAAGCGGAGTTCATTCGCCTGAGCAACGAAGCCAGCGGGGCGCCACGGAGCGCCATCCTTGCTGATTCCTATGAGCAGCAGCTGGAAGCCATGCGCCTGACACGGCAGCAGGCCCAGCGTCTTGGCTGCGGCGGCCAGTTTGCCCCCCAGCAGCAGTGTGATGCCCTTGCTTCGCGCCTGTCGCACATGCAGGCCAATCTGGACTTCCTTCAGGACGAGCGCTCGCGCAGCATCCGCGCAGGCAGCGTTCATGAGCGTCTTGCTGCTGTCCGCCAGTCCCTGATGGACCTGAATTGCGGTGGTGGCGGTCCGTCCATTCAGCAACCTGTTCAGCCGGTTTATGGCAGCACCATCGAGCCCGGCGTTCCCACACCGCCCGGAGGTGTTCAGCAGGCCCCCGTCTACGGCAGCGTCCCGAACGACAACCGCCCCACCTACATGCGCCCTGATGTGCAGCCGCTCAGCCCGCAGCCGAGCCGCTCCTCAGCGACGATCAACCAGAACGGGGCCGCGAGCTACACCAGTTACTGCGTGCGCACGTGTGACGGCTATTACTTCCCTGTAAGCAGCAGCACACCGCAGCAGTACCTCAACGAAGATGCAGCGCTGTGTTCCTCCATGTGTCCGGGTACCGAGACCCAGCTTTACGTTCATCTGCAAGGGGAAGGTATTGAGCAGTTGCGCACGCCGCAAGGTGCGCCCTACACCGCCTTGCCAACGGCCTATCAGTTCAAGAACGGCACCGCCCCTTCCTGTTCCTGTCAGGGCGGCATGGAGCTGCCCCAATCAAACAGCATTGAAGAAGCGTCCCTGCCCGCGCTTGATGGCGTTTCCGTCGCACCAGACTACTCCACAGGCGCGGTCAATCCTGCCGCTCCGAGTACACTTTATGAAGTTCAACCTAACGGTGAGATTCAAGAACTCGATCCAAACGACCTGACAACGCAGAGTCAGCAAGATGAAGTTGTGATTCAAGAAGAACCTGCGGCCTCGGAAGAAGCCGCAGCACAAACAAAAACGGTGCAGAGCGAACGCCCTGCACCGCGAAAGGTTGAACCCAAGTCAGGCCCTGTCAGACAAGTCGGTCCAAAGTTTTTTGCCGACCAATAAGCGGCAGCATGCTCTTCAGGTCTGGCCCGTGGGACAGACCTGTGAGCGCCTGACGCAGTGGCATGAACAGGCCCTTGCCCTTGCGGCCGGTCTTGTCCTTCACCGCCTTGGTCCAGGTGCCCCAGGTGGTTTCATCCCACGGCTCTTCTGGCAGCAGTTCTTTTGCTTCTGCGATGAATGCGCGGTCTTCCTCAGCAATCACTGGCGTAATCTGGCCATAGGCGATCGGGGTCCACTCCGTCACATCCTTGATGGAAGAGCAGTTTTCTTTCACCGCATTCCAGAAGGCTTCACTTGCCTCAATGCCCAGTGTTTCAAGACGCCCTTTGACTTCTGCAAATGGCAGTGAATGCACAATCTTGGCAGACAGGTGCCCCACATCTTCCGGGTCGAACTTGGCGGCTGACTTGGAAATGCCGGTGAAGTCGATCATCTCGGCGAGCGCTTCCAGATTGGCCGCCGGTTCCACGGCGTGAGAGGTGCCGGTCAGGACGGCGAGCGAGCAGACGGCCATTGGCTCGTAGCCTGCTTCGCGCAGAGAGCTGATGGACAATGCGCCGGAGCGCTTGGACAGCCCCTCACCACTTGCTGTCGTCAAAAGGTTATGGTGGCCGAAAAACGGCACAGCCGCGCCCAGAGCTTCAAAAATTGCAATCTGAACGCCGGTATTGGCCACATGGTCTTCCCCACGGATCACGTGAGTAACCCCCATATCCGCGTCATCCACGATGGAAGGCAGCGTGTATAGGTAAGTCCCATCGCCGCGGATCAGCACCGGATCAGAAAGCGAAGCCAAGTCCACGGTCTGGCGGCCACGGATCACATCATCCCAGTGCACTTCAGTCCGCTGAAAGGTGAACGGATCGCCTTCCGGGTGGTTTGGCAGCTTGAAACGCCAATGGGGCGTGCGGCCTTCTTCCTTGAACTTTTCCAGCTGCTCATCGGTGTACTTCAGGCCCGCGCGGTCATAAATCGGTGGCTTGCCGAGCGCCCGGGCACGGTTACGGCGACGTTCCAGCTCATCGGCGGTTTCATAGCACGGATACAAGAGCCCGGCTTCTTTCAGCTTTTCAGCTGCCGCATCGTAGAGCGCAAAGCGCTCGGACTGCTTTTCAACGCGGTCTGGCTTGATGCCTAGCCACGCCAGATCCTCGCTGATGGACTGGGCGAACTCTTCTGTCGAACGCTCCCGGTCGGTATCATCAAAACGCAGGATGAAAGATCCACCTTGCTTTTGAGCATAAAGCCAATTGAAGAGTGCTGGACGCACGTTACCGATGTGAATTCGGCCGGTTGGCGATGGTGCAAAGCGGACGGTTACAGTCATGATCTGTCCTTGTCTTAAGGAAACGAAATTGATGCTCTTCCGGTAGCCTGTTGCCCTTCAAGGGTCAACCGTTTGACGGCATGCCGGGTGCGCCATGCGCAAGAAACCTGCGGGTTTTGTGACAGCAGTGAAGTGCCCGTAAAGTAAATCATGACGATATGTTATAGGTCCCAAATGCCAACGCCCAAGTGACGCTCCAGTTCAAGCATCCACCCGCCTTCAATATACTCTTATTGATCGCACCCAACGTAGACGATGTTTTTAATTAGAATTGAAGACAATCCATTAGCGAAACAGTTAGTTCAGCTGAGACATTCGACTTTATTGAGAGACTAACTACTTTCAAAACTACCAATTGCAAACGTCTTCACGGCTAGAAGTTGCGAATGACGTGCAAAGAAACAATTTTCAACACGAAAATCAGGCGCATTGCGTGGATGCTACCATGTAGAAAGGAAGAAAATCACCAAAACCAATGTGATAGTAAAAAATTGAATTTTCACTTTGGAGATGCTCTGGCTTCCCCGCACTAGACATCCTACGCACCCTCGCTTATAACGCACGAAAATTCACACTGAAATTCAAACTGCCTATGCGTGTTGTTAATGTTCAATAGGGCGAGTCAAGGCTTCCGGCCTGACATAGAAGGCTTGCGAGGCCTTGCTGTTCTTCTTGTAATTCTTTTTCACTTCAACCTATTGGGCTTACAAGCAGGCTTCATCGGCGTAGATGTTTTTTTTGTCATCTCCGGTTTCCTGATGACACAAATTATACTCAATCCCAAATTTGAGTGGAACCGCTCAGGTATTCTGTCTTTCTACAGAAAACGTTTTTGGCGCTTAGCTCCATCCTACTATGTGGTGTTACTAGCAATTCTGGGCCTCATCTATGCATTTCCTTGGCAATTCGATTTTGACAAGTTATCCACTGGACTACTTTACTCTACAATATACGCCTACAATATCGTAGCCCCTTCTGACACTGGGTATTTTGGCACTGAAGCTATCAATAATCCGATACTACACCTCTGGTCTCTAGGAGTGGAAGTTCAATTCTACCTAGTATGGCCAATTGTACTTCTGCTAATAAAAGGTAAAAGCTATAGGACAAAAATTATATCTCTTGTAGCAATTACTGTAATATCACTTATCTTGTCACAGGTTCTGGTTATTAAGGATCCTGAAGTTGCTTATTTTTTATTATTTAGTCGTCTGTGGCAGTTTTGTTTCGGTGCTTTGGCCGCACTTTTAATTACCAAAGAAGGCCTCCGGTTTCCAAAACGAACCAAAACGCTTGTGCAAACAATCTCTTTGACATTCATAGTAGGTTCTGCATGGATCGCGCCTAAAACGGAATGGCCTAGCATATATGCTACGATACCGACCATCGCCACTGCAACAATAATTATATTCGGAAGTAGCCAAGCTACCAATTCAGCCTCTGCCCTCTCCCTACCTCCATTACGTTGGCTTGGCAAAATTTCATACAGCCTGTACCTCATACACTGGCCTATGGTTGTTTTAGGAAACGCAACCTTCGAGACCTACAACGAGAATACAGCAATCAGGATCGGCTTTGTTGTAGCCTCCCTGTTCGTTTCTGTTTTACTATTCCATCTTATAGAAAAACGAATGCGGGCATTAGGGCTTCGTGAAACGAAATTAGGTTTCTTGGCAGCTCCAGCTTGCGCTGCAACTATAGTTATCTCTGGGGCTGTGGTCCTGAAGTACGAGCAGCTAAACTCAGCAATTCTAAATGACAAATTTGTAGAGCTTAAACGGCTCGAGTCTGCTTATTACGAAGTCCGTCAGAATTCTTGCCATAACGGCGACAGAAAACCGTGCCTATTTGGCGATATTGAATCTGATAAAACGGTTTTAGTTTGGGGAGATTCTCATGCTCGGCATTTACTTTATGGTTTGAATCAAAAATTCAAATCTGAACGGATAAAAGGTGTACTTTTTGAAAGCCCTGCCTGCGCACCTCTTATTGGAACCACGCGCACTGGTAGTGCTATGGATTCTAGAACCTGCAGCGCAAACAACACGAGCGCATTTGACTATGTTAAGTCAAAAAAAGACATCTATCTGATTGTTCTCGCTGCAAGGTGGTCTTTATACAGTAGCAACAATGGTCTTCTATATGACGACAAAAACAAACGTGAAGTTCCGAATTTTCTAGCAGCATTGCAAGATACTATAACCGACCTGAACAGCTTTGGGCATAAGGTGCTTTTTGTGACACAAGCACCACAATTCCCATCCTCAAAAGAACACAAAAAATGTAAACTGGCCTACATTGTTTCGAAGAATGATCTTGAACCGAGCCAATGCCAAATATCTGCTCAGAGTATCAAAAAACAGCTCAGTCTAGATCATATAATCTCAGAAGAATTTATTGATTCTAGAAACAATAAAATTCTTGATTTGAAAGATGCTTTCTGTTCTGGCAGCAAATGCTTTGCTATCCATGAGGGAACCCCTCTGTATCACGATTATAATCACCTAAACACTGTAGGTTCGGAATATGCAGCAGAAAAGCTATTTTCTGGAATCTGAAGGTTATCAAAATGATCTTACAGTTAAAACCATTGGCATGGCTTGAACCAGTTACCAAAGAAACGCTGGCGTATCATCTAAACTAAGCGCTTAGGCTCAGAAGGTGAACTCATACCGGATCACGCCATTATTGTTATCTCCTATAATAAATTAAGTTTCGCATATGTTTGTATTGCACCAAGAAAGCAACTTTATTTAGAAAAAGACACAAGACTTTTGTGCAGAGGCATTTTCTCTAGGCCAAAAGCGATGAGAAAAGGTTGCTATATGCTACATCCACAACCCGCAGGACTAGTAGAGGGCCTGCTCCACAAAGGCTTGCTTACAACTACAAACCCCTTCAAGCTGCTCCTAGCAGCAAGAAAGCCGGAGAGAGGTTCACTCTATCCGGCTTTCTGGTCTTTCACAATCGAGCGACGCTCAGCGGGAGCGGTCGCGGAACCTGTTGGTGATTGGATAGCGGCGATCACGTCCGAAGTTCTTCTGGGTGATCTTCACACCCGGCGCGGCCTGACGGCGCTTGTACTCGGCAATATATAGCAGGTTCTCGATACGGTGGATGACCTCCACTTCATGGCCGCGCTGCGCGATGGCATCAACGGACATTTCCTCTTCCACGAGGCAATGCAGAATGTCATCGAGAACATCATATTCAGGCAGGCTGTCCTGATCCGTCTGGTTTTCACGCAGCTCCGCCGTTGGTGCTTTCGTGATGATGTTGCGCGGGATCACCTCGCCTTCAGGCCCCAAACAGCCGCTAGGGCGATTGTTGTTGCGCCAGTCAGAGAGCCGGTAGACCTCGGTCTTGTAAAGGTCTTTGATCGGGTTGAAGCCGCCGTTCATATCACCGTAGAGCGTGGCATACCCCACCGACATCTCGGATTTGTTGCCTGTGGTGACCACCATGGAGCCAAATTTGTTGGAGATCGCCATGAGGATCGTGCCACGAGCGCGAGACTGAAGGTTTTCCTCTGTAATGCCCGGCTCGGAGCCTGCAAACATCTCGGCCAGCGCAGAGTGGAAGCCTTCAACCGGCTCTGCAATCGGCACGATATCGTAGCGCACACGCAGAGCATTGGCGCAGTTCTTGGCGTCGACGAGGCTTTCCTCGGATGTATACCGATACGGCAGCATCACACAGTGCACCCGCTCCGCGCCAAGCGCATCCACCGCCATGGCCGCACAGATCGCGCTGTCAATCCCGCCGGAAAGGCCGAGCACCACGCCCTTGAAGCCATTCTTGTTCACGTAGTCGCGCAGCCCCATGACACAGGCCTTCCAGTCGGCCTCGTCGTTTTCTGGCAGGCGCGTCATCTCGGAACCTTCAAGCCGCCATGAACCGTCATCCTGCTTGGTGCAGTCCACATAGGCGATGCCGGCTTCCAACTGAGGCATTTGCAGCGCCAGAACACGGTCTGAGTTCAGCGCAAACGAGGCGCCATCAAACACCACCTCGTCCTGCCCGCCAAGCTGGTTGCAGTAAACAAGCGGCAGCTCGGTTTCAACAACCCGTTGGATCATGATCTGCAGGCGGCGTTCTGCCTTGCCTCGGTCGTAGGGAGACCCATTGGGGACCAGAAGCATCTCAGCGCCTGTCTCTGCAAGGCACTCGGTTACCTCGTCGGTCCAGGCGTCCTCACAGATCGGCACGCCAATGCGCACACCGCGGAAATTGATTGGCCCCGGCAAGGGTCCGGAATCAAAAACCCGCTTTTCATCGAAGACGCCATAGTTTGGCAGATCCACCTTGAAGCGCAGCGCTTCCACCTTGCCGCCATCAAGATAGGCCACGGCGTTGTAAAGCTTGTGATCCTGCGTCCATGGCACGCCAATCAGCATGGCCGGGCCACCTTCTGCGGTGTCAGCGGCAAGCTCTTCCGCAGCGGCGCGGCAGGCTTTCATGAAGGCAGGCTTCAACACCAGATCTTCTGGCGGGTAACCGGAGATGAACAGTTCGGAGAACAACACCAGATCGGCGTTTTGTGCAGCAGCGTCTTTATAGCATTTGCGCGCCAGTTCGATGTTTCCGGCGATATCACCCAAACGTGGGTTGGCCTGAACGACGGCAATGCGAAATCTATCTGAAATCATGGGGATGCTAGATCTTAGCCTCGTGTCAAATCATATCCCCTGTGTAACGGGTCGAGGCCTGAGAGACAATCAAATAAGAACAGGAAGTGCATCCCCTGCGCACCGTCTATTTGCCACGCCGAAATGGCACCTTCTCTTGCGGCGCTTTGACAAGCCGCTCATGTACGCCTTTGTCGCTTTTGGATTTCATCTCCTCGGCAACAGCTTTCAACGGGTGATCAGGCGAGGCCGGATCGAGATTCTTCTGGCGCTCCTCCTCCAGCTTTTGCAAATGCTGGTTCAAGTTGGAGCGTATGGCGCTTTCCTTCAAGTTTGGCTTCTTGCGGATGTAGTGGCCTTCCATGATCGCAATCATGCGGTCTTGCAGGACGGCTGGCGACAAGGGCTTTGACAGGAACAAGTTGACCCCGGCCCGCATCGCCTGAATGACCACAGACCGGCGCGCATCGGCGCTGATCACGATCACGGGTGTCTGGGCAATGTCTGGATCTGAGTCTTCACGCAGGATGCGCAGGAAATCCTCGCCATCCAGCGGGCGCATGACCCACTCGCACAGGATAATGTCCGGTCTGCGGTCAATCGCGATGGCGATCGCATCCGCCCCGTCCTGCGCTTCGTAAATGTTGCGAACGCCGAACCCTGCCACCATGGTTCGAAGCAAGCTTCGCATGTAGTTGTTACCCTCAGCAATCAGAACAGAGTAATTGCTCAAGGCAGCTTTCTTGTGCCGCACGCCACGTCTCCCGGCAACCTGTTAACTGCACTCTACATAAGGTAAAGGGCCACTGGTTAGCGGCCCTTTAACACAACTTAAAATTTTCTGAAAAATAAAAGTCAGCCTATTGAGCTGCTTCCTTTTCAGCCTCTTTGCGCAGGTTTTCCGCAATTCTGAAGGCCAGTTCGATAGACTGGTCTGCATTCAACCGTGGGTCGCAATGGGTATGGTAGCGGTCCCCAAGGTCCTCAGCGGAGAGCTGATGTGCACCACCGGTACATTCAGTCACATTGCGTCCGGTCATTTCCACATGAACGCCACCGGCGTGAGAGCCTTCAGCGCGGTGTACAGCGAAGAATGCATCGACTTCCTGCATCACGCGCTCAAACGGACGGGTCTTGTAGCCGTTGGCTGTAACCGTGTTGCCGTGCATCGGGTCACAGGACCAGACAACCTTGCGGCCTTCACGTTCCACGGCACGAATGAGCTGTGGCAGATGGTCGAACACCTTGTCCGCGCCGAAACGGGCGATCAGGGTCAAGCGGCCCGGTTCGTTCTCCGGGTTCAACAGGTCGATCAGTTCCAACAGGCCATCCGGAGACAGGGATGGGCCACACTTGAGACCAATCGGGTTCTTCACACCACGAGCAAACTCAATGTGTGCGTGATCAGGCTGACGGGTACGGTCCCCAATCCAGATCATGTGGCCAGAGGTGGCGTAATGCTCACCAGTGGTGGAATCCACACGGGTCAGCGCCTCTTCATAGCCCAGAAGAAGCCCTTCATGGCTGGTGAAGAAATCCGTAGACCGCAACTGAGGGGCGCTGTCCGGGTCGATGCCGCACGCACGCATAAACTCAAGTGCTTCGGAAATGCGATCCGCCAGTTCCTGATAGCTCTGACCCTGCGGGCTGTCCTTGACGAAGCCCAGCATCCACTGATGCACATGATCCAGATTTGCAAAACCGCCCTGCGCGAAAGCACGCAGCAGGTTCAGCGTCGCAGCGGACTGGCGGTAGGCCATCAGCTGACGATGTGGATCTGGCGTACGCGATTCCGGCGTAAACGCGATGTCGTTGACATTGTCCCCGCGGTAGCTCGGCAGCTCCACGCCGTCCTTCGTTTCGAAGTCGGACGAGCGCGGCTTGGCGAACTGGCCTGCAATACGGCCAACCTTCACAACCGGCCGTTTCGCTCCATAGGTCAATACGACGGACATCTGCAGGAAGACACGGAAAAAGTCGCGGATGTGATCGGGATGATGCTCCGCAAAGCTCTCCGCACAATCACCACCTTGCAAGAGGAAACCACGCCCCTCGGCAACATCAGCGAGCTGCGCTTTCAACTTGCGCGCCTCACCTGCAAACACGAGCGGCGGATAAGATGCAAGGCGACGCTCGACGTCGGCCAGTGCTTCCTTATCTGGATAGTCCGGCATCTGCACGATCGGTTTTGATCGCCAGGAATCCGGTGTCCAATTTTCCGCCATTTTATAAACTCCAACAGTCATTGGCTTGGGGTCCCTCCTTCAAGAAACTGGGAAACCCCGACAAAATAAGTTTCGTATCGAACTCTAAGAGCAAATACGGGGTAGGCTTATACACGGCCATAGCGGCAGATGCCAGAGCCCAAACCCGCCAGATTCTGCGCTTGTTGTGAGCTTAGCTCAACAAAGCCAACCCAAGCGGAAGTTTGTTGCATGGCTTTTGGCCAAAATAGCATAGAACCGCGGTTTTGGAGAGGCGTGCGAAAGCATGTTTCAAACTCAGGCAGATTTTTTGTATGCACAGGCAGGATCTGCGTGTCCCCACCGTCAATTCCTGAGTCAGTGCAAGCCTTTAGCCGCCATGGTTCATCTATCGATTCAAATGCCGGGCACCGAACTCCTGCAAAAGAGAATCAATTCGGCTCTCCAAGCCCGTTGAGATCGTTACGGCACGTGGGTAGATCTTGTCCCCCCGGTCGTTGAGAACCGGCACCCGGCCCCAGCCGTCTGTGGTTTCAAAGAAGTGGCGCACGCCCGCCTCTCCCCACAGCCGGTCGAAACCCGCCAGCACGCAGTCCAGATAGCTCAGCAGGATCGGATAGTCGTCATTGCCCCAGAAATAGTGCTGGTCCTTGATGGCATACATGAAGGTGTCTTCAGGCACGTGGGCGCTGGCATCTGGCGCAAAGCTGCCCTCCTCCAGCGTGTTGCGGTCATAGTGCCATTCACGGTCGTCCAGCCATGGCAGGTTGTCTTTCCGGTCCAGCACCATCACGCCGCGGATGTGCGCACCTTGCTTGCGGCGCACGCCCAGCGCACACACACCGGCCATCCCGGCGTGTTCCTTGCCACGCCAGCGTGCACAGCCCCGCCATTCACGCACCCAGCCGCTCAGGCGGCCCGGTATGACCCTGGTTCCCTCTTGCAGCGTGTCCTCATTCACCAGAGAGCCATAACCGAAATAACTGATCTGGTTGACTGCAACATCCATGAAAATCGCTTCCTGCTCATTTAAAGGCGAAAAGGGCGACCCGTTGATCGCCCTTTTCATTACGGTTGTCCTGATTACTAGCCGTTCTTGCGAATGCGCTCTGTGGGCTCGCGCATAGTGACAAGCTCTTCCGCAGAGGTTGGATGAACAGCAATGGTGCGGTCGTAGTCCGCCTTGGTTGCGCCCATGGTCAGGGTCACACCGATCAGCTGAATCAACTCGCCAGACTCCGGCCCCATGATGTGAACACCGAGGATCGTGTCTGTATCTGCGTCCACGATCATCTTCATCATTGTCTTTTCATCGCGGCCTGAAAGCGTGTGCTTCATGGGGCGGAAAGACGTCTTGTAGATGTCGATGTTGTCATAGGACGCTTCAGCTTCGGCCTGGGTCAGGCCAGCCGTGCCGATCTCGGGCTGCGAGAACACGGCTGTCGGGATCATGCTGTGATCGACCACCCACGCCTTGTCGCCGTAGATGCTGTCAGCAAAGGCATGGCCTTCGCGCAGCGCCACGGGCGTCAGGTTGGCACGGTTGGTCACATCGCCCACGGCATAGATGTTCGGCACGTTGGTCTGGCTGTCTGCTGTCACCTTGATGGCGCCCTTGTCGTCAAGCGCAACGCCTGCCTTGTCCAAGCCGAGGTCTTCAGTGTTGGGGCTGCGGCCAATGGCGAACATCACCTTGTCGAACACGTGTTTCTCGCCGGATTTGGCGGTCACATGCAGCTCCTCGCCTTCCTTGTCGATCCGGGCAATGGTGTCCTTGGTGATGACGTTGATGCCCTTCTTCACCATCTCCTCATGAAGCGTGGTGCGCACATCATCGTCAAAGCCGCGCAGAATTTCCTCGCCGCGGTACATCAACGTGGTTTCCACGCCCATTCCGGCGAAGATGCCTGCAAATTCAACGGCGATGTAACCGCCACCGGCCACCAGGATGCGCTTGGGCAACTCAGCCATGTGAAAGGCCTCGTTGGAGGTGATCACATGTTCGCGGCCCGGCAAGTCGGGATCAATGTTGGCCTTTGCACCCACAGCAATCAGGATACGCTCGGCCGTCACGACCGTGTTGGTTGCCAGAAGGCGGATTTGGTTTGGCCCTTCCAGCACTGCACGGGTGTCGTGCAGCTCCACACCGACCTTATCCAGATTGCGGCGGTAGATGCCTTCAAGGCGGGTGATTTCCGCGTCCTTGGCTTCAACCAGCTTGGCAAAGTCAAATGATGGCTTTTCGGAAAGACTCCAGCCGTAACCGGCGGCATCTTCAAAGTCCTTGCCGAACTTGGAGGCATAAACAAACAGCTTTTTCGGAACGCAGCCGCGAATTACGCAGGTGCCGCCGTAGCGAAATTCCTCAGCCACACCAACGCGTGCGCCATGTTGAGCGGCAATTCGCGCAGCGCGTACGCCGCCCGAACCGGCGCCTATGACGAAGAGGTCATAATCATACTGTGCCATGGGCATGGGCCTTTTCATTAAAAAGGCCGTGTCTTCAACGACTACGGCCTTGCAAAACACCTTGCAAAAATAAGGGCGGCCCGAACTTTTTCAAGTCGCGGGCCGCCCTTGCACACAATCGTGAACCAAGCTTACTGAGCTGAGAGCTGCTGCAGGCGCTCGCGAGAGATGGCAACCATCTGCTGGCTCAGTGCATCGCTCCACTGCTTTGCAGCGCCCATGGAAAGCGCGCTCAGCTGGCCACCCAGCTTGGCGAGCTTGGAGCCCGCTTCAGTGTTGTAGAACGTGGCAATCTGCTTCAGCTCTTCCTCGGAAAAGCGGCGTGCCCAAACTTCATAGATCAGCTTGTCGAGCGCAGGACGCTCAGCTGCCAGTTCCAGAGCCACTTCATTGACCACGGTGTCGATTTCCGCGCTCATGGCTGGATTGGAGCGGATGAACAGCGTGCGGGTGCGCTCAGCTACATCTGGCAGGATGTTGTCGAAGCCTTCGATGGAGCGCGTTGCAATGACCGCGTCACGGGCTGCATCCAGGTGCGCCGCAGAGAAGGTTTCTTCCTGTGCGATAGATGGAGCGGACAACAGAACGACCGCCAGCGCTGCACCAGCAAGGCTCTTTCCAACCGCATTCAGTGATTTAACGAGCATAATCGGAGCTCTCCCCTTCAAATGAATAGTAATCACAGGCCATCGGGCCCGGATGTTAGCGCTCAATGATCTTTACCTGATCCGTGCCCGCAACATAAGCGCGCATGGCCAGATTAATAAAGAGGCCATTCTCAACGACCCCCGGAATATCATTCAATCCAGCGGCAAAAGCCTCAGGATCTGGAATGGATCCCAGATGCGCGTCAATGATGTAGTTGCCATTGTCGGTCACCAGCGGCGCGTCTGCGCCACCGCGCAGCACCAATTCCCCAGCAAGACCATGGGCTTCCACATGCTTTTCCAGTTTTACACGTGTCGCGCCAAGGCCGAACTGCACAACTTCGATTGGCAGCGGGAACGTGCCGAGCGTTTCCACAATTTTCGTCTGATCTGCAATGACGATGAAGCGCTGAGAGGCCATCACGATCATCTTTTCGCGCAGCAGAGCCGCCCCGCCGCCCTTGATCAGAGCAAGGCCAGGCGCGATTTCGTCCGCCCCGTCAATGCACAAATCCAGTTCAGGTGTTTCATTGAGCGTGGTCAGCGGCACACCGAGTTCACGGCACAGGCTGGCGCTGGCTTCAGACGCAGGCACGCCCACAACATCGAGGCCACCCTTCACTTCTTCCGCCAGAAGCTTGATGAGTTCGTTGACTGTAGAGCCGGAGCCAATGCCCAGACGCATGCCGGATTTGACTTCCTTCAGTGCCGCTGCGGCGGCTTCAACCTTCAATGCTGCGCTCATTGCGATCCCACAGATTTTGCGGCCAACTTGCCTGCGCTCCCGTTTTGACCAGAGCACAAGTCTTGAGTGTTTACCTCAGCCGACCCATTTCCCTTTGGGGGCTGCTTAACATGTCCAACAAACAGGGCCAAGCAGGAAAAGAAAACTCCTGTATGCGGGTTCACTGCAAATTGACAGTTCACATTCTTGCGCTAGGTTGGCGCCACTTTAAGCGAACGACTACGGGCATTCCTAATGATAAAACCAGTATTGGTATTCGATCTCGACGGCACCCTTGTAGAAACTATGGGAGACCTCACAGCTTCTATGAATCACGTCCTGGTTGAAGCCGGATATGAGGCCATTGAGCCAGAGCGGGTGCGTACGATGGTCGGTGCTGGCGTGCGGGTTCTCATGAGCCGCGGCCTCAAGGCCAATAAGGTCGAGCCAACAGATGAAATTCTTGATCCGTTGCTGGACAAGTTCATCAAGTATTACGAGAACCACATTGCGGACCATTCTCACCCGTTCCCGGGTGCGCTGGACGCGGTACGTACCATGCGCGAAAAGGGCTGGAAGACGGCAATCTGCACCAACAAGATGCACGGTCTTGCCATGCCTTTGCTGAAAGCACTCAACATGCTTGAGCTGTTCGACGCTGTTGTCGGCGGAGACACCTTCTCCAAGAACAAGCCTGACGCCATGCCAGTGTTTGGCGCCATTGATATGGCGGGCGGTGATACCGCAGGTTCCATTTTTGTGGGCGACTCTCGTGCAGACATTCAGGCCGCGCGCAATGCAAACCTGCCAGTGATTGCGGTTGATTTCGGCTACACCGATGTGCCGGTTGCGGACCTGCATCCTGACATCGTGATTTCACACTTCAACGAGTTTGAAGCAGCCGTAGAAAAACTTTCTGCACAAGACTGATCGATTTCACATCGATGATCTTCTTTAAAAGGGCGCTCTCGGGCGCCCTTTTTGTTTGACCCTCTCCTCGGGCTTTGTTGAAGCCGCTCCCCTGCCTTTCTGCCTTGCCAGCCCATCAAATAATCCCGCCACCTTCACCTCTAGGCCAGCTTGCGGGCCATCGCTGCATGCGGGCGACTCTCATTGTGGCAAGGTGCCCCCATTTCTTCGAGAAAAAGCCTTACGCCCCCCAAAATATCTCCCCAGGTCGCTGTCATTGTCCGGGCAACGCTGCAAGGGCTGCGCGTGTTCTCCAGCCCTCCCTGACAACAAAAAGAAAAACATAAGCGACTTATCCCATGGTCAGAACCTACCTTGTGTCCTTGTTGGCGATCATTATTGCTGCATCCTGCATGCAAGTGACCAGCTCAGCGCTGATGACCTTTGTGCCGCTCTATGTGGGCGCGCAGGGCGGCGATACTTTTGAAGTCGGTCTCATTGCCGCGGCTTATTCCCTCGGCTTCATGGTGGGGTGCCTGCGTGGCTTGAAGATCATCAACCGGGTCGGTTACATCCGCGCCTTTGCAGCAGGTGCCGGGCTGACCGCCATCATGATCATCTTCGCCCGTATGACCGACAGTCTGGTGGCATGGGCGGCCCTTCGCTTCATTATGGGGGGTGCCATTGCCATGCTGTTTTCAGCGGCAGATGCTTGGCTGAGCGTGGCCACCCCTGACAACGTGCGCGGGCGTATCCTCTCAATCAACTCACTCGCCATTGGCGTGATGGCAATCTTGTCCCAGGTTCTGCTCTTTCACTTTTCCGATGATCCCCTGCTCATGCTGGACGTCATGTTGCTGCTCAGCGTCTGCTCCATCGTTCTGTTGTGCCTCACCCGTTCTGTGCCGCCGGTTACCGGCGACAAGGCAAAGCTGTCATTTGGCCAGGTCTTCAAAGAGGTGCCGGTCGCCCTGCTCGGGGCGTTTGTTGCAGGTGCCATCACCACCAGCTTCCTGACAGTCGTGCCCTTCGCCTTGAACGATGCAGGTGTGGCCGCGGGCACCACGGCGTTTCTGGTGGCCCTGCTTTATGTTGGGCGTTTGATCTTCCAATGGCCCATGGGTGCGCTCTCCGACATGATGGACCGCCGCTTTCTGATCCTGCTGTGCGCTATCGTCATATGTGTGCTGTGTGCACTTTACTTGATCACCGATCCCTTCAAGAACTGGCAGACGATTGGGGACACCGATGACAACCTGTTCCTCATTTTGTCGATTTTGCTGGTGGTTATTGGCGGTTTGAGCTTTCCGCTTTATTCCCTGTGCCTTGCGCATGGATTTGAGTTCAAGGTGGACAATGGCCCGGCGCTTTCAACTTACCTGCTGTTTGTCTGGGCATTGGGCAGTGTGTTTGGCCCGCTTGCGATCAGTGCCATGTCGCCAGTGCTACCGGACCGGGCGGCCCCGGTCCTGACGGTCGTGCTGTCGGGTCTGCTGGCTCTGTTCACTGCTTGGCGGCTTTACCGGCGGCCGTCGCGCAAACCCGTGCTGGAGCTTTCTTACACGAGCTATCCAAGTTCCGGCCTTGGCCTTTCTCCGGAGACCGTGGCCAATGCGCTGGAGAACGCGTCACCTGCTCGTCACACATTGGGAAAAGCACAATAAAATCCGAGGGGAAGAAGTTTTATACAAATCTTTTGGGAAAAAGTTCCGAGGAGGCTTGCGCTCTCAAATCAAACCGCCTAAATACCCCTCCAACGACGACGCGCCGCACGGCGCTCTGGTCGGGCGATTAGCTCAGTTGGTAGAGCGCTTCGTTTACACCGAAGATGTCGGGAGTTCGAGTCTCTCATCGCCCACCATTTCCTCTCCCCCAAAAATATACCTCCTCCCAAGAAATTTGATGCTCCATCTTGCTTGCTGATTGCGCGCGCAAGTGAACGCAAAAACTTGCTTGAAATCCGTCTTTCATTCATTACATCGCAAAAGCAACGCAACGGATGGAGGGCGTGTTGGCAGCCAACAAGAAAAAAAGCTGGTCTGAGCAGGTGTTCCTGTTCGGCGGCATGCTTTTCGGCCTATGCACCTTGATTTTTGCCGCACTGGTGTTCGTACAGGTGCTTTTGTATGGGGGCCCGAACTTCAAAGTGGCGGCAGGCCTTGCCACTGTCATCGGCGTCCCTTCCGCTGTTTATCAGAGGGTCAAAGGCCCCCGAGAAGATGCCTGACCACCGGAACGGCATATAAAAAAGGAGGCTCAACGACCTCCTCTTTTATTTTCTGTTTTCAATGCCTTACAGCGAATAGCCCTCACCATGGCCGAAATTGTCGGTCACATAGTCCAGGTCTTTATCCCCCCGGCCAGACAGGTTCACCAGGATGGTTTCACCCGCCATGGTCTTGGCGATTTTCATGGCGTAGGCAACCGCATGGCTGCTTTCGAGTGCCGGGATGATGCCTTCATGGCGAGACAGCGCATAAAACGCCTGAAGGGTCTCCTCATCGGTTGCATAGCCATACTGGGCACGCCCTGTTTCATGCAGGTAGGAGTGCTCTGGCCCAACGCCCGGATAGTCCAAACCGGAGGCGATGGAGTGGACCGGTGCCGGTTCCCCGGCCTCATTCGTCAGGACCAAGCACTTGAAACCATGGATCATTCCCGGCTTGCCGTAGGTGATCGTTGCCGCGTGCTGCCCTTCCTCTGGCCCCTTGCCCATAGGCTCAACGCCATGGAGTTTCACGCCGTCATCATCAATGAATCCTGAGAAAAGACCCATGGCGTTGGAGCCACCACCCACACAGGCGACAACGTGATCTGGCAGATTGCCGGTCATTTCCAGAAACTGTTCTCGAGCTTCTATGCCGATGATCTGCTGGAAGTCACGAACCATCTTCGGGAATGGGTGCGGCCCCACGACTGAGCCGATGGCGTAGATCGCTTCTTCCGTCTGCCCAAGGTAAGATTCAAAAGCAGAATCAACGGCTTCCTTCAATGTGCGACCACCAAAGCCCACCGGTACGACCGTTGCGCCGAGCAGTTTCATGCGCTTGACGTTGGGGTGTTCCTTGGCGATATCCACCTCGCCCATATGGATTTCGCATTCAAGGCCGAAGTAGGCTGCCGCCGTTGCCAGCGCCACACCGTGTTGCCCCGCGCCAGTTTCCGCAATCAGCTTCTTCTTGCCCATGTGTTTGGCCAAAAGCGCTTCAGCCATACAGTGGTTGAGCTTGTGCGCGCCGGAGTGGTTTAGGTCTTCGCGCTTGAGGTAGATGTTGGCACCACCCAGCTTTTCCGAGAGGTTTTTGGCGTGAGAAATGGGTGTCGGCCTGCCTTGATAGTGCTTTCGAATGTAGCGAAGCTCAGCAATGTAAGAGGCATCCCCGGCAATGCGATCATAGGCTTCAGCTATCTCCTTGAAGTGAGGCTCAAGCTGTGGCGGCAGAAATGCGCCTCCATACTCGCCAAAATACCCCTCTTTATTCGGAAATTGCTTCAGATAACTGGTCATTGTTCCCCCGCAGCCGAGCCAGTTACACGGGCTCGCATCTTGTCAGTCTTATCCATCAGCACCGGGCCGTTTTCAGCCTCTGGCGCCCTTGCTTGCAGACCTCCATCATTCAACGTGGGGTAGCGTGACGCAAGCGATCTTTTGGCCTAGGAGATACCGGAAAAACTCAACAAAAAACCCCCCGGCAGTTTCCCGCCGGAGGGCTGTTCTTATAAGAGCAAATTGGGAGGCTCTTACTTGATATCTACGCCGTAGAAGATGTGACCACCGAACGGATCGATCTTGTAGTTCTCAACGCGAACGCTGATTGGCTCAGACACAACAGAGTGCGCAATGGTTGCCCAAGGAGCCTGCTCCTTGAAGACCACCTGTGCCTGACGGTAGAGCTCTGCACGCTCTTCCGGATCAGCGGTTACCTTGGCCTTCTGGATCAGATCTTCAAATGGCTGGTGGCACCACTGAGCGCGGTTTGAGCCTTCAACAGCATCACAGCCGAGAAGCACTGCGAGGAAGTTGTCCGGGTCACCGTTGTCACCGGTCCAGCCGAGAAGAACAGCACCGTCGCGGTCCAGTTCCTTGGAGCGCTTGAGGTACTCACCCCACTCGTAGGATACGATCTCGACGTTAACACCGATCTTGCTGAAGTCTTCCTGGATCAGCTGCGCCATACGACGTGCGTTCGGGTTGTACGGACGCTGAACCGGCATTGCCCAGATCTTCATGGAAAGATCCGTTACGCCTTCAGCTTCCAGCATGGCCTTTGCAGCTTCCGGATCGTATGGATCGTCAACGATTTCATCGTTGTAGGACCAGATGGTTGGTGGCAGCGGGTTCTTTGCAACCTTACCTGCACCCTGGAACACAGCTTCAAGGATCGCATCCTTGTTGATGGCCATGTTGAGGGCCTTGCGGACCTTCGGGTTGTCAAATGGTGCCATCTGTGTGTTGTAGCCCAGATAGCCGACGTTCAGGCCTTCCTGCTGCATCAGGTTGATGTCTGGATCAGCCTTCATCGCTTCAATGTCAGCTGGGTTCGGGTAAGGCATCACATGACACTCGCCCGCCTTGAGCTTCTG
This sequence comes from Pseudovibrio exalbescens, assembly GCF_028737195.1. GTDB lineage: Bacteria > Pseudomonadota > Alphaproteobacteria > Rhizobiales > Stappiaceae > Pseudovibrio > Pseudovibrio zosterae. The sequence goes on from NZ_JAQZAJ010000001.1 coordinate 754,486, forward strand.
ATAGCGAACGGATGCATCTGGCGTGATTGCGAAAACGAGGTTGTCGATTGGTGCCTTGCCTGCCCAGTAGTCTGGGTTGGCCTTGTAGCGAATGATCGCATCTTTCTGGTAGCCAACGAGCTGGAAAGGACCGGTACCGACCGGGTTCTGGTCGAAGGCATCCTTGTTGTCCATCATCGCTTCAGCATATTCAGCGGAGTGAATGGCAGCGAAGTCCATGGCCAGGTTTGCAATCATTGGCGCTTCTGGGCGGGCGAGCACGAACTTGACTGTGTAATCGTCAACTTTCTCGATGGACTTGATCAGGTCCGGCATGGACATGGCGTTGAAGTACTCGTAGGTGCCGCCAGATACCATATGGTACGGGTGGTCCTTGTCGTACTGACGCATGAAGGAGAAGATGACGTCATCGGCGTTGAAATCACGCGTAGGCGTGAAGTTCTGCGTGGTATGGAACTTGACGCCCTCACGCAGCTTGAAGGTGTATTCAAGACCGTCCTCGGATACTTCCCAGCTTTCGGCAAGCGCAGGCACGATGTTGGTGGTGCCGCGCTCGAACTCTACAAGCTTGTTGAAGATCTGGCGGGACGAAGCATCAAAGGTGGTACCAGCGGTGTAAAGGGAAGGAGTGAAACCTTCTGGAGAGCCTTCAGAGCAATAAACGAGGGTCTTGGCCATGCTCGGTGCAGCAAGAACCATGGAAGCGGCCAGTGCGCTACCAAGCAAAAATGATTTTTTCATAGTACTTCCCCAACTGATTGGTTTTTTCTGCAGAAACCAACTGGCTCTCCTGCAAAGCTTCGCTCTCTCTATCCCACGAAACCATGCAGACCAGCTGTTAATTCTGTTCGCCGAGCACCACCCCTGTTCGGTCAGAAACGAGCTCCTCATTTCAACCGCCGGTGCAGCTCACTCGCCTACTCTGATATATATTGAAGGAAAAAATACGTAAACACCTCATAGGGCATTTTTGGTATATTCTCCCTTGGAGGGCCCAAAACCCTTAGGATTTATGTTGGCTTGAGTGAGTGAAACGTAAAATTTTGCCCGTCCTGAGGTGCCGTTTTGGCGTCTGGACGCTGGAACAATTTCAGGTTGCCACCACCCGCGCGCGTTCAATTGCGAGAATCATATTTGTTCGTTTCTTCGCTTTTTCACGCACAAACAAAAAAGGCTGATGCACCGCATCAGCCCTTTTCATCAAGTCAGTTGTGATCAAGCCCTAAGCCGTGCGTGCCAGGCGTTCCTTGATGTGGGCCACATCCGCCCGCGGCGTGGCATTGAACAGCGTCTTTGTGTAGTCGTGCTTCGGATCGCCGAAGACTTCATCCCGCGTGCCATACTCAACGACTTCGCCGAAGTACATCACCATCACCTTGTCTGCGATATACCGCACCACGGAAAGGTCATGGGAAATGAACAGGTAAGTCAGATTGAGCTCTTCCTGCAGGTCGGCCAGAAGGTTCAGGATCTGGGCCTGAACAGAAAGGTCGAGTGCAGAGACCGGCTCATCGAGGATCAGCAGAGACGGGTTCAGGACCAGCGCGCGCGCAATCGCCACACGCTGGCGCTGACCACCGGAGAACATGTGCGGATAGCGGTTGTAGTGCTCAGGACCGAGCCCCACTTTGACCAGCATTTCCATCGCCTTGTCGCGGCGTTCCTGCGGTGTCATGTCGGTGTTGATCATCAATGGCTCGGTGAGCACATCGCCAATGCGCTGGCGCGGGTTCAGCGAACCATAGGGGTTCTGGAACACGATCTGTACCTTGCCGCGCATTTCCGGCGTGATCTTCTGCTGGGCAATATCGATCTTCTTGCCTTCGATCAGCAGATCACCTTCCGTTGCTGGGTCGATCAAGGTCAGAATGCGTGCGAGCGTAGACTTGCCGCAGCCACTTTCGCCAACAACCGCAAGGGTCTTGCCCCGCTCCAGCTTGAAGCTGATGCCTTTCAGCGCGCGTGTGATGTTCAGCTTGCCGAACATGCCCTCTTTGGTGCGGTATTCCCGGACCAGATTGCGGGCCTCAAGAATGATATCCTCTGACATCACGCCCCCTCGCCGTTCAAGTGGAAGTCGGAGACCGTTGGAAGACGGTCGCCTGTTGCGTTTTCAGGCAGCGCAGAGAGCAGTGCCCTGGTGTAGGCATTCTGCGGGTTTTCGAAGAGGGAAAGCACATCGGCTTCTTCCATCTTCTTGCCCTTGTACTGCACCACCACCCGGTCAGCGGTTTCTGCCACAACACCCATGTCGTGGGTGATCATGATCAGGCCCATGCCGGACTTCGCCTGAAGATCCATCAGCAAATCGAGGATCTGCTTTTGAATGGTCACGTCGAGCGCAGTGGTTGGTTCATCAGCAATCAGCAGCTTGGGCTCACATGCAATTGCCATGGCGATCATGACACGCTGGCACTGCCCGCCGGACATCTGGTGCGGGAACTTCTTCAGCGTCTTTTCCGGCTCTGGCATACCCACGGAGTTGAGCAGCTCAACAGCACGGGCCTTGCGCTGCTTCTTGTTCAGCTCGGTGTGTTCTTTCAGTGTTTCGTCAATCTGAAAACCAATGGTAAAGCACGGGTTCAAGCTGGCAATTGGCTCCTGAAAGATCATGGAAATGTCCTTGCCAATCACCTTGCGGCGTTGGCGTGGGGACATGGTCATCAGGTCCAGTCCTTCGAACACCATCTTGTCAGCCTTGATATGACCGTTGTTGGCCAATAGACCCATCACCGCCAGCATGGCCACGGACTTGCCCGAGCCACTTTCACCAACGATGGCCATGACTTCACCGGCGTTAACGGAATAGCTCACGTTGTCCAGTGCGCGGAAGCGGCCATTGACGGTGTCAAACTCAACCGTCAGGTTTTCGATTTCTAAGAGAGCCATTGTGATCAGCTCCTCTTCAGCTTCGGATCGAGTGCGTCGCGCAGACCATCACCGATCAGGTTGATCGCAAGCACGGTGGTCAGGATTGCAAGACCCGGGAAGGTCACAACCCATGGCGCACGCAGGATGAACTCGCGGGCTTCTGCCAGCATTGTACCCCATTCTGGGGTCGGAGGCTGTGCCCCCATGCCGAGGAAGCCGAGAGCTGCCGCATCCAGAATGGCCGTAGAGAACGACAAGGCCGCCTGAACGATGAGCGGCGCCATACAGTTTGGCAGCACCGTCACGAACATCAGGCGCAACGTGCGTACACCAGAAACGCGGGCCGCCATCACGTATTCACGGCTCATTTCAGAGATCACTGCCGCGCGAGTCAAACGCACATAGTACGGCTGCTGAACGATCGCGATTGCGATCATGGCATTGATCAAGGAAGGCCCGAGGATCGCCACCAGAACAAGCGCGAGAAGCAAGGATGGGAACGACAGAATGATATCCATGATGCGCATGATCACGGTATCGATCCAACCACGGAATGTACCAGCCACGAGGCCCAGACAGATGCCGACCACCAGCGCTACTGACACAACGACCACGCCGATAAACAGGGAGAAGCGGCTGCCGTAGATCAGGCGAGACAGGAGATCGCGGCCGACGGCGTCCGTACCCAGAATGTGGTTCCAGCTTCCGCCGTCCATCCACACCGGTGGCACAAGAAGCGCATCGCGGTACTGATCAGTTGCACCATGGGGTGCAATCAACGGCGCAAATACTGCGATCACCACCAGGGTCAGGAAAAAGTACAGCCCGAAAACCGCACCACGGTTAGTCTTGAAATGACGCCAGAAGCCTTTGAGAACTTCAATGCGGGTATCCGGCGCGCTGCTATGAGTTGTATCAGTCATGATTTACTCCGAATGCCGGATCTTGGGATTGATCAGACCGTAAGCCAGATCGACGATGAGGTTCACGATCATGATGATAGCTGCGATCATGAGCAGACCGCCCTGCACCACCGGGTAGTCACGACGGAAGATACTATCGACCATCCACTTGCCGATGCCTGGCCATGAGAAGATGGTTTCCGTCAAGATCGCACCAGCGAACAAAACCCCGATCTGAAGACCAATCACTGTGATCACTGGAATGAGCGCGTTTCGCAGCGCATGCAAACCGACCACACGATAGGTGGACAGACCTTTGGCCTTTGCTGTGCGGACGTAATCCTCGTCGAGAACTTCCAGCATCGCTGACCGGGTCTGACGGGCAATCACCGCCAGCGGAATGGTCCCCAGAACAACGGTTGGAAGGATGAGGTGGTTCACAGCGGACCAGAATGCCCCTTCCTGATCGGAGAGCAGTGTGTCGATCAGCATGAACCCAGTGACAGGCTCAATCCAGTACATCAGTGAGATACGACCGGAGACAGGCGTCCACTGGAGGATACCGGAGAACAGGATGATGAGCAGCAGACCCCACCAGAAGATCGGCATGGAGTAACCGACCAAAGCGGTGGTCATGACGGTGTGATCAAGGGTCTTGCCGCGACGCACTGCCGCCAAGATGCCCGCCGGGAGCCCCAGAACTGCTGCGAAAATGATCGCGCAGACGGAGAGCTCAACCGTCGCAGGGAACAAGGCCATGAACTCGCTCAGAACCGGCTGCTTGGTGACGATTGACGTGCCCAGATCACCTTGCAGGATGTTCCCAAGATAGGTCAGGTATTGCTGCCAGACCGGCTGGTCATAGCCGAATTGGACCATGAGTTCCTGATAGCGTTCCGGGCTGACGCCCCGTTCACCCGCAAGAAGAAGGATTGGATCACCCGGCAACAAGCGAATGAAAAAGAACGAAGTCAGTGTAACTCCGATGAATGTGGGGAGTAACAGCCCCAGTTTTCTCAGTATGAGACGAAGCATTCTGCTGACACACTTTTTGTCGGTTTGGAACACAACGACCAACAACAATCGTCGTGATACGTGAAAATACAAAAATGTATCCCGGCGAATACTCGCCGGGATACGCAAAGTCCAGCGGAAAATTATTCTACTTCAGGTCAACAGGGTAGAAGTAGTGCCCGCCAAGAGGGTCGATTTTGTAACCAACAACGCGGGTGCTGATTGGCTCAGAAACCAGTGAGTGAGCAATCGTTGCCCAAGGAGCCTGCTCCTTGAATACAACCTGTGCCTCTTCGTAGAGCTTGGTGCGCTCTTCTGCTGAAGAAACGGCTTTCGCCTTCATGATCAACTCGTTGAAGCCTTCATGGCACCACTGAGCACGGTTTGATCCGCCAACACCATCACAGCTCAACAAAACGGAGAGGAAGTTGTCAGGGTCACCGTTGTCACCGGTCCAGCCGAGAAGGATCGCACCGTCACGGTTGATATCGGTTGAGCGCTTGAGGTACTCGCCCCACTCGAAGGACACGATCTCCACCTTGACGCCGACCTTGGAGAAGTCTTCCTGAATCAGCTCAGCCATACGGCGTGCGTTCGGGTTGTACGGGCGCTGAACCGGCATGGCCCAGATCTTCATGGATAGATCCGTTACGCCTTCAGCTTCCAGTATCGCCTTTGCAGCTTCCGGATCGTATGGATCGTCAACGATTTCATCGTTATAGCCCCACATGGTAGGTGGCAGTGGGTTCTTTGCTGCCTTACCAGCGCCCTGGAAGACCGCATCGATGATGGCTTCCTTGTTGATGGCCATGTTCAGCGCCTTGCGGACCTTCGGATTGTCGAACGGTGCCATCTGGGTGTTGTAACCCAGGTAACCGACGTTCAGGCCTTCCTGCTGCATCAGGTTGATGTTTTCATCAGCCTTCATTGCGTCGAGATCAGCTGGATTTGGGTATGCCATCACGTGACATTCGCCGGCCTTGACCTTTTGATAGCGAACGGATGCATCAGGGGTGATTGCGAAAACGAGGTTGTCGATCTTCGCAGGCCCAGCCCAGTAGTCCGCATTTGCCTTGTAGCGAATGACAGCGTCCTTCTGGTAGCCAACCATCTGGAAAGGACCTGTACCGACCGGCTTCTGGTCGAATACGTCTTTGTTATCCATCATCTTTTCCGCGTACTCAGCGGAATGGATGGATGCGAAGTCCATTGCAAGGTTCGCGATCATCGGCGCTTCCGGACGCGTCAGCACGAACTTCACGGTGTAGTCATCGACCTTTTCGATGGACTTGATCAGATCCTTCATGGACATGGAGTTGAAGTACTCATAAGTCCCGCCGGATACCATGTGGTACGGATGGTCCTTGTCGTACTGACGCATGAAGGAGAAAATCACATCGTCCGCGTTGAAGTCGCGGGAAGGCGTGAACTCACGTGTGGTGTGGAACTTGACGCCCTCACGCAGCTTGAAGGTGTATTCGAGACCGTCCTCAGACACTTCCCAGCTTTCTGCAAGCGCAGGAATTACTTCCGTGGTGCCATACTTGAACTGCACCAGCTTGTCGTAGACCTGACGGGAGCTTGCATCAAATGTGGTGCCAGACGTGTACAGCGCAGGTGTGAAGCCTTCTGGAGATCCTTCAGAGCAATACACAAGCGTTTTTGCCATGCTTGGATTAGCAAAGGCCAGTGCGGCGACCAACGCGCCCCCCATGAGCAGGCTTTTCTTAAGTTCCATTTTATTCCTCAAGGTATTCAACCGATTGTTACAACAAAGATTTTGCGTGGTTGCTTGTTCCGCAACCTTGGAGCACCCTTCCCCGCCTCAAACGGCGTGCAGGGTGTTGAAGCATTTGCGGCTTATGAGGAAAGAGAAAGAGACACACGTTATCTGGCTTCCTTGACAATCTCGAACTCGCCCGACCGTCTCCTATTCCTCCGGCTAGCCCGAAGGAGAGTGGTTGTTACCCAGAATATCCCTTGGGCCTCATTTTCTTTCCCACAAACCTGCCAAGGGAGTAGAAAATTCCACCCTACGGCATTCAATTAGTCTTTGTACGTAGCATTTTTTACTTTACATGCGCATTTGTGCTACCAGCGCAAAAATAGGGCAGAAGAACTGACCAATGGAGCCATGCAAGCCTAATATTTAGGCATCTGAGCAATGAAAAGCCCTTCCCTTCGGGCCGTTTTGAGGGGATCAATTTTGTGGACAACACACCATCTGCGCAGTTTCCTCATGTGGACTTCAGCTTGCTGACACATTCAGTTTTCGTTTTTTGAGTCGATTGACGATTCGATACTGACCCTTAGGCGCAGTTTGAGAAAAAGCTGACGCTAGGGAGCCCTTTAAGCACCGTTGACAGAAAATCATCGAACCATTGAAATGCGCTCACTCTCCACAACCATAATGCGCCAACAGCCGGGAACTGCATATTTTGCAGTCAGTTGCGCGGCAAAGGCTCTGAATTTGTTGGATTTTCATTGAGTTTTGTCCGGCATCACCCCATTGTCATCGTTCATGGATAAATCGGCAGTGTCTTCCGTCAGAGACTGCTCACAAAAGGGGTGAAAAATGATTGAGGACGTCGAACAGCGCATTATGGATCTTGAAATTCATGTCGCACATCAGGCAGATACCCTTGAGACGCTCAATCAGGTAGTGACATCACAAGCCAAAACGATCGACCGGCTGATGAACTCACTCAATCAAATGAAAGAGCTCGTTACGGATCTGCAGGATCTGGTTGATCAGGCTCCAGCGGACCGCAAACCTCCGCACTACTGACCTCTCTCGGTAGTGCTCTTCCAGATGTAGAACAATGACGCTCAGACCTGCGTGAGGATAAATGAAGCGCACTATTGAAACGATTGAAGGGGACACCACGGGTGTGTCCTACAGCATTCCGGTTTACTCGTTTGCCGGCACAAACGCGGACGAGGCCCCCTCCGCTTATCTTCAGGCGGGCTTGCATGCAGACGAACTGCCGGGCCCGGCCGCCCTGCACTTCTTTTTGGAAATGCTGAAGGAAGCGGAAGCAGAAAACCGCATCCTCGGAAAAATAACCGTTGTGCCGCATGCAAACCCAATTGGGGCAAACCAGTTCCACTTTGGCAAGATGGAAGGCCGCTTCCATCTTGGGACGCGAGACAACTTCAACCGAGCCCACCCTCACCTTGCTACGCCCGACGCCGCTCTTCTGAATGAAGACGAGAGCGCAATGAGCGCGGACAAGAAGCTGAAATGGCGCCTTGCCAAACTGTCTCTTGGCCATGACATCATCCTGGACCTGCACTGTGACGATGAGAGCTTGAACTACGTTTACATTGCAGAAGAGCTATGGCCGCAGACGCAGGACCTTGCGAGCTGCCTTGAGGCAGATGCCGTGCTGTTATGGTCTGGCGATGCCGATCAGCCGTTCGAGTCTGCTGTTCTGGCTCCCTACCTAGGCCCGGACTACAAGAATGTGCTCGCAGAAAAGCTGGTGGTCTCAACACTGGAATTGCGTGGCCAACGCGATGTGGATCTGACCACAGCCCACATGGATGCACGCCGTCTGTTCCGCTTTCTTGTGGCACGCGGCGTAATCGAGGCCGATGTGGGCCAAAAGCATCCTGCAGACTACAAGGGCACGGTTGTCCCGCTCATCAACATCGACATGCTGGAAGCGCCAGTACCGGGCGTGATCCTCTATCATGTGGAGCCGGGCTCTGAAGTGGAAGAAGGCCAGCCGCTGGTCACCTTGCTTCAGGAGCCGGGAAATCCTGAAAAGGATGTGACGCTGAACGCGCCACAGGCAGGACTAATCCTAACCCGTAGAAGTCACCGTTACACGCGTTCCGGTGATGCACTATTAAAACTTCTGGGAACAAAACCGAGCAAAACCGGCAAGGGAAGTATTCTGGAAAGCTGAGGGCAAGCCTTATCTGGGACAAGTGTTAGAAAAGGTCTGGTGTGACATCTGTTCGCATGGTTTCAGACCTTTTTTAATTAGCGTAAAAGCTGTAAAACTTGTTCCATCGATTTGACAGATATTTCTGCTGTCATCATCATTGGAAGCACCTGCCCATCGACAGGTTGCGATCGTGTGTATGCCTTAACAAGAAAGTGGCCCCATGGCGATTGACCATATACTGGCAGAACATTCGCGCGAAAGCTTGGCTGACAAAGCCTATCGTCTGATTGAAGAGTTGATCGTCAATCTTGACCTTTCGCCTGGAATGGTTCTGACAGAGAGTGATCTTTGTGAACGGACCGAGATTGGTCGTACCCCTGTGCGTGAAGCAATCAAGCGCCTTTCCACTGAAGGGCTGATTGTTATTCGTCCTCGAAAGGGACTGTTTGTTTCTGAAGTTGAACCACATGAGTATGTGCTCATGCTGGAAACACGAAAGCCTCTGGAACAGCTTCTTGTTGCATCAGCCGTAAAGCGTGCAACACCGGCAGAACGTGAAGCGCTGCATGAGTGCGCCGAAGAAATCCTGAAACAGGCCCGTGCAGAAGACGTCAAAGGCTACCTGCGCGCTGACAAGATCTTCGACGAAGTTCTTTGCGCTGTTTCAAGAAACCCCTACACAGCACGCGCCTGCGCCCCGCTGCAGACCATGAGCCGCCGGGCATGGAGCGCCTTCCGCGGCGCAGAAAAGCTCGAAGACTCTGCCATGCTGCACCGGGATGTTGCTGCTGCGCTTGCAGAGAATGATGCGGAGAAGGCTGAAGCGGCAATTGCCGAGCTGATGGACCACCTGACACGCTTTGCTGTTGAACAGGCAGAGCAGCATGAACAGATCGCGCTGGCCCGCTAAGCCTGCGCGATTTTAGATGGGTTCGAGGCGAGCGGTTCTGCCGCTCGCTCCCATCAAGATGGTGTATTGATGCCCCTGCTCGATAGCTACGCGGCGTCCGCCATATAGCGTTGTTGCACGCACCCGCATATCCCCATGAGCTGTAGAGACCGTCCAGATACCGCCGTGCTGTTCGTAGAACCGTATGGGTGCGTAGAGGATTTCAGAGCGCATTGGCGCCTCAGGCGGGCGCACGATCACGAGAAGATTGGCACGGATGTCGTGCCCCTCCTCATCCTGGTCGATATAGCCGACCGCCCTATGAATTATCTGATAGTCCGCGCTCATCGTCTGTCGGCTGCTCAACATCTCGTGGAATGTGGAAAGCAAACTCCTGAACAAGAACATCCTGAATGATCCCAACACCAAAGCGTGCGTTCACTTTGGCTTTGATCTCTTCTGTGATGTCCTTCAGCTCGGTGCGTTGCAGCTGCGCAAAGTGCTTGTCGGCGCGGCTGTAGATCAGGCGAAACGCCTCATCAACCACGAAGGCGTGAGGCGGCACCGCAAGCTTATCCAGCGTATCTGCATCAATGGTGAAGACGAACTGGGCGATGATGTAGCCGTAGATTTGACCATCTTCCAGAACCGGTACGTTGATGGGCTGGGTCTTCTGATAGTCCAGCCCTTCAAGGTGGGCTTCCTTTTGCATCATGGGGTCGTTCTGGGTCTTCCAGAGCGCTGTGGCATAACCTGCAAACAGTGTAACGCCGCAAATCCAGATACCGGTCAGGAGAACTTTAAACATGTGTTTCTACCACCCACCCGCAGAAGCGTCGTACGTGCCATCTGAATCCATTTCACGAATGGCGCTGGCCAACTTGCCAGAAAGGTCTTTCACTGAATCAAGCTGCGTAGACAACAACTTGAGGTTCAATGCGACACGTTCCTGAAGGTTTTGAAGACGCTCTACAACAGCGGAAGGAAGATCATCCATGGAAATGCTCTCGCCAGCACGTTCCAGCTCCAGCATGACCTTGCTCTTGCGAAACGAAGCTTCTTCCATGTTGTAAGGCTTGTGAGTAGAGATCGCGTCAATTTCTTCTTCAATCACCTGCTCGGCGCGCGCTATAATCGCTTCAAGGCGCGCCAAATCCTGACTGGAGATGTACTGCGGCTCGCCCGTTTGAAGCGGGGCGACCTGCTGATGCTGTTCATTTTCTGCGACCAAACTCGTCTGGGTCGTTTCAGACATTAGGCGTCACCTTTTTGTGTTTCAGTCTGGAGGCTTTCAGGAACCAGCTTCTCAGCAAGGCCAATGCCGCCACTGCGCGCCATCTGGGTGGCAAGCTGCTCAGCCATCAAGCCCTTCCACATGTGGCCTGCGGTGCCACTGCCAAAGAAGCTTTCCATTTCGCGAGGAAGCATGGACTTGACGAAGGTTTGCAGAACGGCGGCCTCAAGACGTTCGCCAAGAGATTCCTGCGTACGGTTTGAAATGTTGTGCTGGGCGAAGGAAGTGAGCGTTTCAACAGGTGTGCCGGAACTGGCCAACCCAACTCCGGAGGCCGCTGGCCCCACCTTTTCGGCGCGGCTCATGGCGCTTGCCCAGTCAGCCTGTTCGCCAGCGATGGGCAGATCGGCGGAGACTTTCACCGGCTTTGCCAGTGTCTCACGCGCAGAACTTGCTTCGAGCGGATCAGCCTGCTTGAGCACATCAAGAACAAGGTCACCAACCGGAGAAACAGCCATACCCAAACACCTCAAATCCCAAGAGCACGATTAGTGTGGCAAACACTAACCATCGAGGCTTATCCCGACCTGACCAGATTTTTGAGCACTTGAAGCTCACCGATCTCGGTCAGTGTCTTCTTTTCCTCGTTGCGGTCATGCTTTTGCTTGGCCACGTCACGCTGTTTTTGAGCCATGTTGGTCTTGCGCTTCTCACCAATCAGCTTGTCCGTAAGGGACTTGACCAGAGCTTCTTTGCGGAACTTTTCCTGCGCGGCGGTTTTGAGCTTGCGGTCGATCGACTTGTTTACGACTTCACCTAGAGCCCCCTCTTGCGAGCCCCAATATCCTGTCAGTTCAGCACTTTTCTCTTCAAGCTGCGTGATTTCGCTGTTGGCCACGGCAATCTCATAGCGCAGAGCATCTTCCTGCTGGCGCTGTACTTTCACGATGCGCTGCATGCGCAAAAACCGTTTCTTGTCCATGCCCTACTCCAACATCAACCATGTTCCCAATCCGTTGAAGAACAGGGAAATCATCTCTGAAATCGTGAGATACAAAACGAACACACCTCCGATCACGATCAGCGGCAGACCGACGAAGTACACCGGCATCTGTGGCATCAAGCGGTTGGTCAAGCCAAGTGCGAGGTTGATGATGATGCCGAAGACAAAGAATGGTGCCGTAATGCGCAGCGCCAGAAGCGCGCCACGTGTCAGACGATCTGCCAGCTGCATCGTGGCCGCATCCGGCATGAAAAGGCCCTGCACCGGGACGGCTGCGTAGGACTCGGCCAACGCCAGGAAAACATCTAGATGAGCCCCGGAAATGAACAGCATGGCGGTGGCTGACAGCGTAACGATACCCGCAAGCGGCGGAATCTGTTCGTTATCTTCCGGGAGAGCTGCAGGCATGCTGAAGCTGGAGGCATTGGCCGCAGCGCCCATCAACATCTGCAGCATTGCGAAGAAGGCGCGGCCAAAAATGCCGATGACAATTCCGATCATCAACTCGGACAGGATGATCAGATAGAGAAACGAGGTACTGGCATTTGAGACCACAGGCAGCACGTTGGCCATCATGAGCGGTGCGACCGCCAGACTTGCCGACAGGGCAATGAAAAGACGCACCTGCATGGATACCCGTGGGGAGGCATATCCGGGCATCACCATGAGACACCCGCCTACCCTGCAAAAAATAACGAAAGCCGAGAGGAGAAGATCAGGCATCTCCGTCAGATTCACGATACGGTCCCCAAGGTCTCCACTTCAATGCCACGCGCCACTTCCATATGCGACAGGATCGGCAATGCCGGGAACATGCGTTCTGTAATCATGCGCACGTATTGACGCGCTTCAGGCGACACAACAATTGCAAATCGGTGGCCTTGAGCAATTCTCTGACGGATCGCCTCGGAGACCTCCTTGGCAAAGTCCTCCACCTGCTTGGGCTCCATGTCGAACTCGATGGCCTCACCGCTGGCATCGCGGCGCAGCGCCTGATGGAAAGCAAGGTCCCAGCGATTGCCAAGGCGAAGCACCTTCAGATGCCCATCGTCGGCAATATCACCGCAGATCTGGGTCGCCATGCGCACACGTACGTGATCAGCAATCTGTTCAGGACGGCGGGCATGCGGCGCAATTTCCGCAATCGCTTCAAGAATGAGCGACAGATTTCGGATCGAGATGCGCTCCGCGAGCAGCAGCTTCAAGACGGCCTGTAGACCTGAATAGCTCACGTGCTGCGGAACGATATCGTCTACCAACCGTTTGTAGGCGGGGTCGAGACGGTCGATGAGTGCGCGCATATCCTTGTAGGACAGAAGCTGAGACAGGTTGTTTCGGATGACCTCTGACAGGTGTGTCAGAACCACGGAGAGGTTGTCGACCGTTGTGTAACCGGACCGCTTCACCTCGTGCTCGAACGCTTTTGGTACCCACATGGCGCGCATCCCGAACGCGGGCTCGCGTGTTTCCGTGCCCGGCAGAGCAGGAAGGTCCCGATCTCCACCGATGACAAGAAGCTCACCCACCTTGATGTCCTGAGCCGCGACCATGGTTCCATGAATGCGGAACTCATAGCTCTTCGGCTCCAGATCAATGTTGTCAGTGAGCTTGATCTCGGGCACCACGAAACCGTACTGCTCGGCAAATTTCTTGCGCATTTTGTTGATGCGGGACCCGATCTCTGGCTTTGCGGCCAGAAGACGCGCGGTGAGCTGCTTGCCGAGGCGTACTTCGATTTCCGCCAGCTCCAAGCTATCCTTTACAGATTCCCGCTTGGCAGCCGCCTCGCGCTGAGCCACGGCCTGCTGTGCGGCAAGGACCTTTTGTCTTTCCGCCTCAAGCTTTCTTGGAATGCTGTAAGCGGCAAAGGCCAGAACACCAGCCAGGAAGGTGAACGGGAGGAACGGAAGCCCCGGCAACAGACCCATAAGCAGCATGAGCATGGCTGCCACGCCAAGTGCACGTGGATAGCCACCAAGCTGGCCCATGACCGCCTGCTCGGCAGAGCCTTTGGTCCCGCCCTTGGACACAAGGAGACCAGCTGCAAGAGACACAATCAGAGCCGGAATCTGAGAGACCAGACCGTCGCCCACAGAGAGCTTGGTGAAGACGTCAGCGGCTTCGGCCAATTCCATGTTGTAGCGGGTCACACCAATGATGATCCCGCCAAGGATGTTCACCGCCGTGATGATAAGGCCTGCGACCGCATCGCCGCGCACGAACTTGGATGCACCGTCCATGGCGCCAAAGAACGAGCTTTCTTCTTCAAGCTCGTGGCGGCGGCGCTGTGCTTCCTTGTCATCGATCATGCCTGCGGACAGGTCCGCATCAATGGCCATCTGCTTGCCGGGGATCGCATCCAACGTAAAGCGGGCTCCGACTTCCGCGATACGGGTCGCACCCTTGGTGATAACGAGGAAATTGATGGTTACCAAAATTGCGAAGACAATCAGACCGATGACGAAGTCACCGCTCATCACGAATTTCGAGAAGCCGTGAATCACATAGCCTGCCGCAAGTGGCCCTTCATGGCCCTCGGCCAAGATGACGCGGGTTGTCGCAATGTTCAGCGCCAACCGCAGCATCGTGGCAATCAGAAGAATTGTCGGAAACGAAGAAAACTCAAGCGGCCGCTGAATCCAAAGCGCCACCATCAGAATAAGTACCGAGAATGCAACGGAAATTGCGAGCCCCATGTCAATCATGAAGGTTGGCATGGGAAGGAACAGAACAGACAGGATGAAGATTATGCCGACCGCAAACCCAAGGTCACGGCGGCTGGATCCTGCTGCTTGCACTGCGTCGCTCATTATTTATTTCACCCGAAATCGACAAGGACTGGTCCAACGTAATCTGGACCATGCCGAGCGAAACTTGTGCGAGCGTGGAAGCACGACGGATTGTCTTGGAGAACCTTCGGCTTAGAAGCCGTTTTCGATGCGTCCGTAGAGCATTTCTGTCAACGCAAAGATCTGCGCCCCAATGAAGGGACCAGTGACGGCGACCATGATCAAAATCGCAACAATCTTGGGAATGAACGTCAGGGTCATTTCCTGAATCTGCGTCAATGCCTGAAACAACGCGATTACAAGACCGACAGCCATGGCAACGCCCACGGCCGGACCGGTGGCAACCAGCACAGTCCAGACCGCGTTGCGCATTATATCGAGAGCGTCAGCTTCGTTCATTCCACTGCCTTATGGAGCCCCGAGGATCAAGCATGTATTGTAGGAGGGCCATCCGGCCCTAGCTTTCCGTTGGTTTGGAGATGGTTACACCAGGCTGAACCAAAACGGCCGTTCCACCTTCCAGAATGGCCACGTTCCCCTCAGAGGTCACCTGAACAGATTCAACAATGCCTGAGACCTTGCCATCGTTTGTTGTCACTGTCATGCCGATGAGGCCTGAAGCCTGATCAATGGAGCTCTGCTTCAGCATGGACTCCAAGTTCTGGTTCATCAATGTGGACTGCTCCACGGCAGAGAACTGTGCCATTTGGCCCATGTACTCGGCGGTGTCCATTGGCTCGGTTGGATCCTGGTTCTTCAAGGATTCCATGAAGAGCTTCAGGAAGGCCTGATAGTCCAGATAGGCATCTTCCCGGTCCGTCTGTGCTGTCGTTTGTGCCGTCGCTTGAGCGGCTTGGCTCTGAGTACCGGTAACGCTTGAAACGGTCATCTACTTGCTCCTGATCAAGCAGCGCGGCTGCTTACTTGCTCAATGGACGGCATCTCTGGCGTCACATCGGACTTGGAAAGCACTTCCGCTTCAACAGGGAAGAGCTTTCGAAGGGTTTTCAAGGCATCAAAATAACGACGCCGCTGAACGAGGTCCTCGATCTTGTCCAAGCCCTCATGAATGTCCAGATTGGCCACCGCCACACGCAGCGCCGAGAGCATCTCCTCGAACAGGTTGATCACCTGCCCCTCACTTGAGGGGTCAATCAGCGCATTTTGAACGACGAAATACATCTGGCGTAGTGGCGTGGTGGTGTCTTCCGGCTGCAATACGTGATTTTCAAGAAGGAACGTAGCGTCGTTCAACAGGTTGATTGTGGTCTTCTGGTCAAAACTCAATACAGCGCCGTTGATGAAGACTTTTTCACCAGCCCGAAGATGAATGCGCATGTAGCCCCTCCCCTTAGTTCAAGCCGTCACGAATTGTTTCGTTGATCTGAATGAGCGAAGCGAAGTCTTCGCTCTCGCCTGCGCGGATCTTGTCGGCCTGCTTGATGCAGAAAATGCCAATCGAGATCAGCTCCGCGCGCAGATCCGTAGGCAGTGCATTATCGTCGCTGCCCAAGTCGTCAATCAGAAAGGACCAGAGCTGACGGATTGTGGTGAGAGCCTTGTAGGACTCATCAGAAGTAGGCCCATTATCGCGCGCTTCTTCCAACTGCTTGATGGCAAGAGTGAAGACTTCGCGCTCCTGGGAGCGCTTGTCGACCGCCGAGTCCTCTAAGGTTTCCGCGTAGGACATCTGGTACATGACAACACCTATTCTATCTTTTTAATTCAACCGCTTAGCGGAGAAAGTTCAACAGGCTCAGATTATTGAGCCGCGCAGTGATCGCGTAGTTTGTCTCGAGCTGGTCCTGGGTATCCCGCAGGCGAACTGCGACCTCATTCGGATCAACATTCTCGATGTCGTTGATGCGAATGTTGAGCGTCGTCATACGCGTCTCCAAGCTCTTCTCAGCGAGCTCAAGACGCTGCTGTCTCGCGCCGATCTTGGTCTGGATGAAGTTTACTCCGTCAATACCTGTGGTAATGGCTGCTACGGAGTTCTCGATAACAACAGCTTCGACCTCTGGCGATAGATCTGCGGTACCAATGAGACCCACCATCGCATATGCCTTTGCCAGTTCCTTGAAGGCCTGATCGTTGGCTGAGAGCGTCGTCTCAATATCTACGCCGGTCTCTATGTTTGCGCTCATCACGCCATCTGTCGCGCCGGACCAGTTTGCTGTCCAGTTTGCCGCAGAAAACTCGTTGGTGGCACTCGCCTCATCATTGAAAACATCATCCAGAAAGATCTGCATGTCTGCTTCAGTGATATTGGAGGTCTGCGCACCATCGGTGATTGGGAAACCAAAGTGAGTATTGAAGGCAGCTTCAATTGACGCCTTTGCTGCATCCTCGAACTCTTGCATCGGTCCGGAGCTGACATTCTCGCCACCAAACAAGTAAACGCCGCCAGCACTGGAGTTCATAACGGAGGTCAGCGAACTCATTTCTGTATTTGCCAGTTGCGAGAGGGTGATGATTGCCCCTCCGGTATCGCGCACACCGATCATTTGGGAACGGAATGCTTCGGCATTGTTGCGGATGGTGTCCACTGCTTGATAGGAAACATCAAGCTTCATCTCCGTCTGACTGTTGGACAGATCGAGACGCTCAGCGTAGTAAAAATCGTTCTTCAGCGATGCGGCTGTACCTGCCTGCGCGCCAACAGAAAGAGCCATGTCGGCATGCTTTCCTGTTGCGTTTTCAATATTCAGGCGGTTGAGATCGTTGTTCTCATCCTGGATGTACTTGATCATCCGGGAAGACATGGTCAGGCTTGAAACGTTGTAGAGAGTCATTGTTACCTCACCGTAGCCAGAAGTTCTTTGAACATTTCATCAATGGTGTTGAGGAGAGAGGCAGATGCCGAGTAGGCATTCTCGATCTCCAACATGCGCTGCATTTCCGTGTCCAGATTGACACCGGTCGTGTTTGAAAGGGTGTCGACCGAGGAGTTGAAAGCGGCAGAGTCAACCAGAGCGATATCCGTTGAGCGCTGACGCTCTGCTGAATACCAACTTGTCGAGTTTGTTGAGAAGGTCAGAAGGCTCGAGTTCGGGTTGACGCCACTGGCAGGATCGAACGTGCGTCCCGCGGTCATGCCGTCGACCGTGTCGTTCAGCCGCTGCGCGAAACCATCCGTCCCCGCAGTGTTGTAAACGTAGTTGGCACCGTTGATGCCACCGTTACGGAAAACGTCCAAATCACCGCCCTGAGCAGGATCTACCGCAGCATTGACCGAGATATTGGCAGCAAGGCCCGGAACATCAGTGGCAGTTGGCATGCCCGGCCCGCCTGGCCAATCGAACAAGCCTGTCTGATCGGCGCCACCACCTACCTGATCAACTTCTTTAAAGATGTCGATCAGTGCATTGGCGGTTTCATCCAACTGGGTCTGAAGGGTATTTGCCGTCACGTCGCGCAGCTGAGCGTAACCGGCCAATTTGCCGCCAGATATCGGCTTGGTAGCATTTGGACCTGCAACCGCAATTCCGTCCACATAGACATCGTTGCCGGTTACATTTGCATCATAAGCTGCAGTTGGCGCGAAAGTGACTTCGCGCGGAGACGTCTCAAAAAGGGTGATGCCGCTATCGGTGTAGAGCGCAATATCGTTATTGTCGCGGTAAACAATCTCGATGCCGATTTCTTGAGACAGCGCAAGGAGCTGTTGATCACGCTGATCCAACAGCGCGTTCACATCATCGCCGCTCGCAGTTCCTTTTACGATCTTGGTATTGACCTTCTCGAGGTCCGCCAAGAGCGTATTGATGTTCTCAACCGATGCCTCCATCGACGCATCGGCTTCAGTACGCAGGTTTTGCACGCTCCGAGAGGCATTCCGCAGATTGGTCACCAGCTCGTTGCTGGTATTTACAACGGTTTGCCCGAGCACAAGGTTGGTCGGATCGTTAGCATAGGCACGCAGATCAGACTCCAACGAACCAAGGTTCGAGGAGATGCCGCCTGAGAACGGATCACTAGTGGTCGTTCCCAGGCGGTCAAGTAGGGTCGCATAAGTCTCGGTGGCCGTCGCAGTACTGCCGTTGCCTATGACAGCTTCCAATGCCGTGCGGTTTGCAGCCCGCTGGGCATTGGAGACGTAAATACTGTTATTGCTATCAGTAACAATGGTGCTGACAACCGCCGTCTGGCGGCTGTAGCTACGATTGTTTACGTTCGCAATGTTTTGCGTGTTGATAGCGATTTCAGCGGAACGCGCCTGTAAGGACGCTTGAGCTGTCAGCAGTGCTGATGTCAGAGACATAGTTCAACGAACCCTTAACGCAGATTTACTAGTTCCTGAAGAACTTCAGAGCTGGTGGTGAAGACCTTGGAGTTTGCACTGTAGGTACGCTGTGCCTGGATCATCTCAGTCAGCTCGGTTGCAAGGTCGACGTTAGATCCCTCAAGCGCGCCGGAGAGCATCTCACCGAAGCCCGCATCACCGGGCAGGCCAATACGTAGCTCACCGGAAGCGTTCGTTACGGAATAAACATTGCCGCTTTGTGCTGTCAGCATGTCCGGGCTCGGCACATCACCAAGCGGGATCTTGTAGATTGCAATTTCATCGCCGTTGCCGAAGATCGCGTTCAGCGTACCGTCCTGATCAATGCGGATCTTTTCGACGGAAGATGGCGCGTTGCCGTTTACATCCACACCAAGTACAGAGAAGTCATCTGTTGCCAGGTGCTTGGTTCCGCTCGCGTCCATTGTGATGGCCTGCGTTGGCGCACCGGTGGTGAGGTTGTCAATATTGATATCGAAAGCACCACCTGCAGTAACCGCACCGGTCGTCGGGTCAAAATCCATAACCGCGGTTGCCGGGTTCAGCGCTACGTTATAGCCAGCGCTGCCAGAAGTCGCTGTGACACTCCACTGGTTAGCGCCAGTTTTCTCGTAGGTGAAATCGACTTTCACCTCGTTGCCAAGGTAGTCGTAGGTAACAATGGATGTGGTTTCGGTGTCACCAACTGCCGCGCCAGATGGCAGCCCGGTGTTGAGCAAACCTGTATCAGACGGAACAGCCTGCATTTCCATATTGGCAACATTCACGGTCTCAAGGCCTGCAGTGCTGTTGGCCGCTGAGTTGATATTGCCATTGATGTCAATCGGATAACCCTGAAGGTAGTAACCTGCGGTGTTCACCAGATCGCCGTTTGCGTCGATCACAAATGAGCCCGCGCGGGTCAGATAAGGCGTACCAGAGCTGTCGTTCACGATGAAGAAACCGCTGCCAGTCACAGCCAAGTCGGTTCCACTGGTCGTGAAGTTGTACCCGCCCTCCTGGGAGATAGACTGAGTAACCGAAGTGCGCACTGAACCGGAGTTATGGCCAGAGCCGCTTCCGCCAATCACCATTGAGGAGAACTGCGTCGCGACACCCTTGTAGCCAACCGTATTCACGTTCGCGACGTTATCAGCAACGGTAGACAGTTTGTTTGCCTGAGCGTTCATCCCGGAAACGCTCGTGTTCATGATACCGTAGATACTCATCTATCTATCGCTCCTAAAGACCGCAGGGACCCTTGATGTTCCCTAAGTTAACTGTTGTAAACTTGCCCGAGCCTGACTGGTAAAACCTCGCCCAGAACGGAAAAGTTGTAGTGTCTCACTTGCAAAACTGCCGAGCGTTGGAAGTCCACTTCCCGAACCCGCTTGCCACCATGTTGGCAATCACCCGGCAGATGTATCGTTTTTGGGCAGGATTGTTGTTTGGACCGGCGTGATACCTGGCCACAGCCATGGTCCAAGTCCCTTCCCTGCGTTTCAATTCACTGAGAAAACGCGCCGCATAGGTGACGTTTTCCCTTGGGACCAACATCTCACGCACGGAAGCGAATTTTTCTCCGTGGTAGTGAATGTTGATCTGCATGCACCCGACATCGATTAGCTTTTTGCCGCGAGCTTGTGCTCGGCGGATTTCCCGAACCGCATCAGATGCGTTCGGAGCAAAATGGGAGTCCCCCTCAATGTTCAGAGCAAACGGATGCAAGGATCCGCGCCGCCCTGTTTCAGTAAGCCCAACGGAGTACAAAATGCCCAGCGGCACGTCGTAGAGCGCAGAAGCACGTTCCAGCTCACGCTCGCATAGCCGAACTCCTGTTTTTGACCCCGATGCAGCCAGAACCACGCTAGAGGTAAATGCCGTCGCGCAAATCACGAGCATCAACGCCAGTACGCGTTTCACCGCCCATGCCCTCCTGGTAGCTCTGATCACGTCCATTGTGTTGGCGCTGCTCGTCACCACGGCTTTCACCGCCCTGACGACCCTCACCAGCCTTGTCGCCTGACGCACCTCGATCGCCCTGACCAGCGAACTGCTGCTTCAACTGGTCTGAGCCATCGTTGCGATGGTTGATGGTGATGTTGGTGCTGTCCGTGCGATAGCCGGCATCACGCAGCACCTTGGTTAGTGCCAGCGCATCACGCTGGAGCATGTCCGCAGCGTCCTTGCTGCTCGCAGTCATGGTGATTTCGAGTTCATTCCCAACCAGCTGCATGGAAACTTTTACCGTACCCAGATTGTCTGGGCGCAGCTGGATCTCCAAAGTCTTGACCGGATTGCCGTTTTTCACGTTTTGAGCAGTTTGCGAAAGCTCACGAGCGAGCTTAGCCGGATCACCCAGACCATTGTCGGGACCAAGTAGTGCATTGGCTACCTGGCGGGTCGGCCCTTTAAGGTCAGCAGCTGGCATGAAATGCGTTTCAGCTTTCAAGACCTTTACGTCGCCCGCCTCTTTTGGAAGCTCGCCCTCAGCGCCCGACTTGGCCGCGGCCAGATCAACGGTCACCTTCTCTGAAGCATTAGATGGCATCAGCTTGCCATCAGCAGACTGTTCAGCGACAGCGACTTTGGCAGCTGAGGCATCAGTGCCCAAAGACGCGGCAGCCGCTTTTCCTGCCTCTTTTCCTGCTGTTGCTGTGGCCGCAGCAAGATCAACGGTCTTACCTCTTTCGCCAGAGGCTTGAGCTGGGACAGCAACTGCAGCTGCAGATGTGGCAGCCGATGAAGGCACTTGAGCCTGCCCACTCGTTTGTGATGAAACCGCGGCCAAAGCCACTGCCAATCCTTGGCCTGCGCTTCCAACCTCTGAGGAGACTGCGCCTGCGGCTTCACCGTCTTGGCCAGCGCCTGGGGTAACTTCAAGTTGCGTTTCAGAAGGCAGTTCTGCGTCTTTAGCTTTTGCAGAGCCGCCGCTGCCAGTCGCAGCCAAGAGGTCTTTTAGGGCTTTTTCGGCATTCTCAAGCGTATCACCCTCACTTGCCCCTAAAAGCTTTGCTTCCAGCCCCTTGCCCTCTTCCGAGGCTTGGCCTTGTGTTTGCGCAGCTCCCTTTTTGCTGCCCTCCACTTTGGCCAGCAGGCTGTGCAAAGCTGTTTCAGTGCCATCAGGTGCAACACCGGCCTTTACCGATGCTTTTGGCGCTTGCTGGGCAATTTCGCCCTTCACCAAGCTTTCAGGGAGCTTCTGCTCCTTGCCTTTTCCGAGCTGCTCGAAAACAGCATTGAACTCACCGCTACGGCCCTGTGCATCGGCTTTCTCGCCGAGGGCGTTCTTTGCGGCTTTGTTTTCTCCACCCATACCGGGGGTCATAAGGACTTGTGCGTTACTCAAAATTCTGCGTCCTTCAGTGTGGTGTTCGCACTGTCCAGGGAGGCTTGAGCCTGAGCGAGAACGCTCATATCCACGCCGTTCCGCTTCAAAACGGCCTGAGACAGGTGCGGTGCGAACATCGATGCCTGTTCGATCTGTGGGGTTGGCCAATCGCGGATGGAGTTCGCAACACGCGTTGCCGCGTCAGCCAGAACCTGGTTTTCGTGAGAGAGCGACCAATAGTCGAGCTGACCAATGCCGTTCAGCGCATCCCGCCAATCCTCTGTTGAGGCAAGAGAAGCCGCGATGAAAAGATCTGCCTTGAGATGCTCTTCTTCTGAAGTGCTCTCCATGTCCTTGATGACTTTGCCTGCCTTTGAGGCGAATTCAGTATTTCCGCTTACCAGCGCTGCGCGAGACAGCGTCAACAACACATGCCGACGAGAATCCTCATCAAAGTCTGCAAGAAGCTGGAATACTTTCTCCCAGTCACTTTCACGCTGCAGGTAGTAAGGCGTGCTCATGGTCGCGGCCATCTTGTCCCTGAAGTCAGGGGCAAAAACCGAGTCCGGGTACTGAAAGAGGTAGCGCTGCGCCAGGCGCTCGAACTTGTCGTGATTGCCGAGGCGCGCAGCCAGAGGTACCTGACGACGGAGCGCACTTTCCTCGACCAATGTGCCCGGCATCAAAAGGCGTGCCAAATCAAACCGTTTATTAGCCTCTTCAGGCTTGTTTGCGCTCAGCAGAATACCTTGCGCAAGTGCTACCTGTCCCGCCAACCCGGAAGGCAGACGGTGCACATCCACCTTCAACAATAGATTTTTGGCGGCCTGACGGTTGCCTTGAGAATAAGCCATCGCGCCAGCAAACAGGTTCTGGTCCGTATTGAACACAATGCCTTGACTGGCCAACTGCTGAAAGACGGAGCCTGAACCACCGCTCAGCATGAACGCCACAGCTGCGTTTGCCTGTTTCGGGATTTCCCAAACCTGCGGATCAACCGTCAAAAACCGGCGCCCCAGAACAAGAAGCGAAGGCTGAAGAAGGTCATAGGCCTCAAGATTGCCACGGATGATCTCATCCTGAAGGATCTGCATTTCCAGAACCATCAGATCCGGATCGGCACTGACAGATACCTGTGCCGTAGCCGGGCTGGTACCGACCCCGGCACCAACCAAGCTTAGAGCGACAAACGCGGCACGAAGATGTTTTCCAGCCCGCATCCGTTACACCTCGGTATCGTTTAGAAGCATGATTTCGATACGGCGGTTTTGTGGGGCCAGTGTATCCCCAGCGATCTTGGGACGCTTGTCTGCATACCCTTCGATACCCACGATGCGGTCTTCCGGGATGCCACCGCGCAGCAGCATGTAGTAGGCCATGTGGGCACGGGCTGTCGACAGACGCCAGTTATCATAATCGCGCGACCGGAACGGACGACTGTCCGTATGCCCGCGAATGACGATGGCACCCTTCTTCGACTTCAGCACCTCGGCAATGCGCTCCATGGCAGCAACAACCTGCGGGCGAGGCTCAGCAGACCCCACGGCAAACATACCGAAACGCTCGTTATCCATGATCTGGATCAGAACACCGTTGGCGTTTTGCGAGAAGTCTATACTTGCGCCCGACGCAACACCCTTCAGAGCGTTACCAATTTCAGAACGGATCTCCGCAAGCTCTTGAGCGTCAACAGGTTTCGCCTGAGGTACGGTTGGTTTCGTCTCTCCGATGCCCTGTTCGCTCTTGTCAGAAACACCCACAAGCGCAACGTTGGTTTCACCGTCTAGCGGCTGATCCGAAGTGCCATCTTCTCCCTGCGAAGAACTGCCAGTATCCGTCTCAGAGGATGTGCCGTTTTCAGCCTCCCCAGAAGATCCGTTCTCTGTGAAATTAGAGGTTCCGTTCTGGTTGACGTTGGACGTGCCGTTGAAAGGAAGCTCTGAACTGCCGTTTTCTGCTAGCTCGGAAGTTTCATCAACGGACACGTTGAATTCTGTGCTCTCCGCATTGCTTGCGGCGAGTTCAGCCTGTTCCGAACCGTCGGCTTCCGATTGCGTCGCCCGCACTGCCCGGGTCTCTGCAACAGCGCCTGCGATCTCTGCAAACTCCTGCTGTTCAGGATCCAGGCCAACGTTTTCCGGAGATTGGCCCAGCACGATCACACGGCTGCTGCTGCCGCCTTCTTCCTGCGTTTCAGCACGTTCGAGCAAGCCAGTTTCCGTGCCCTGCTCCAGTCCTTCGGTATCAGACCCAGCTTCCGGACGATAAACGACGGAAGACCCACTGGTGAGCGCTTCTTCTGAGCCCTCCATATTCGGGTCGCTGATGCCTGCACGCGCAAGATCTTTTGCATCTTCCAGAACACGGATTTGCTCTGCAGAAAGTTCTGTTACGTCGAGACCGTTCTCAACCTCAGTCACGATCGGAACGCGGGCCAACAATGGCGAGTTGCCCGGAAGCTCCTCACTCTGCCAGCCAGATGGATCGAATGGATCGCGGAAACTGGACCCATCAGCGAGACCCTGGCCGTCAGGATCGCGGTTAGGACGGGCAAACAAGACCGGCGTCGTTGCTGCTTCCATGGAACCCGGACCACCCTGACCTGCGGAGCCGTCCGTTTGAACCAGAGCCTCGGCTTCAACTGCCAGTGCAGCAAGGATCGCATAAGGATTGTCGAAGAGTTCTTGTTCAGTATAGCGCCCTGCTTCACCGGCCTGCGGGGTGCGCATGCGGGAAGCTTCGCCCGGAACACTGTCAGCTGTCTGGCCAGGTCCCTTGGGCTGCTTGTCAACATCTTCGGTGATTGGCTCAGCTTTGTCGCTGCCGCCGCCGGTGGTGGGGCCCTCAAGTTCAGTGCCACCCTCACCGGCCTTTTTCATGTCGTCAACGCCTTCGTTGCCCTCAGCCGGCGGGTTTTCATCCTCAGGATCACGAAGACCTTTTCGCTCGGATGCAGTGTCTACAATCTTCATCGGATTGAAGTAGGCTACAACACCCTGACGCGTTGCGTTGTCAGAGGCATTGACCAGCCACATGACCAGAAAGAACGCCATCATTGCGGTGGTAAAGTCAGCGTAGGCGATCTTCCAGACACCGGATTTGACACCCTGGTCCATATCGTCATTTCGCCGACGAACAATGATGATTTCAGACTGTTCTTTTTCAGCCATTGCCACACTCAGCCTTGATTTGTTTCGTTAAGTTCAGCGAGCCAGTCCGCAAGACCGGATGACAACGTCATGTCGGAAACTCGGACCTCCAAATCGGCGTCCTCGGTTTCCTTGTATTTCATGATGTGACACATCTCGCCTGAAGAGCGTTGAAAGAGGTCGAAGAGATCTTTGGGGCCACTCACTTCGACCACACTCTCCTTGTTGCCGGCCAAGTGCCGGCGGAGAACCTGTGACAAACTGAGGATCGCTTTTTGGCGCGCTTCCTCGTGCAGGAAAGGGATAAGGATATCCGCCACAGTTGCGGACACCCGTTCCTCAAGAATGGTCAGGGAGCGCTTGATTTCCTCTTCGAGGATGCGACCCTGTTCTTCTTTCCAGGCCTTCTGTGTTGTTTCAAGCTTCTCGTCGAGTTCTTGCTTCATGGCCTCGATGCGTGCGTCACATCCCGCCTTTGCAGCTTCCTCCCCCTCAGAAAAGCCGTTCTCATAGGCTTCAAAAACTCGGTTTACCCAGTCTCCGCCCTCACCGTAGGCCTTGGGCAGAAACGCCACTACATCGCTTTGCTCAAGTACATCGCTCTGCGCAGAAGCTGTTGCGTTGGTAAAATCAGCAAGCGTTTCGGACAGCGCCTTACTCATGAAGCACGATCCTGATTGTACATCCACTGCTTGAGGATGATGGCCGCCTGAACGTCATCCAGATCAACGGCACGCTCAAGCTTGCGCAGGGCAACGCGGTTGACCATCGTTGGATCATCGTCTTCATGGGCCTGCGACATGTCGGCAAGGGCAGCAAAGGCACCCTCTGGCGCTGCGCCTTCAATCATACCTGGTGCTGCACCACCTGCGGCCAGAGCAGCCTGACCTTCAGGCAGGGCTGCAATGGCAGTGGAAGCTGCTTTTTCGTCTTCCATCTCCTGCTGGCTTGGCAGCAGGAAGGCAACTGCTGGACGCAGACCGAACCAGATGATCATGAGCGTCACAACAAGGATCGCAAGAGCGTTCACCAAGCTGCCCATGTTACGCATCAAAGCGTCCATGATTGTTTGCTGCGGGATTGGCTGGAGCTGACCTTGAGGTGTGAGAAAGTTCACCGCACTGACGTTGATCTGGTCGCCACGCTGAACATCCAGACCTGCTGCTGTAGCGATGATCTGTTGGATCTCGTCCAGCTTGCTCTGAATTTGCTCAGGCGTCACTTCCTCGCCATTCGGGCTATCTGCCAGAAGGCGTGCGCGGTCCACAACAACGGCCACAGAAAGACGATCGATCTTGTAGTCATCGAAGATGGTCTCAACTGTGCGGCTGGAGATTTCGTAGTTGGTCAGCTCTTCTCGGCGTTCATTTTGCTCAGAAGAGCGTTCCCCGCCCTGCGCATTGACATCTTCTTCAGGCAAGTTCTGCTCGACAGTAACAGGCGTTTCAACGCTGGCGTTCTGCGACTGCTCGTTTTCGCGGACCACACGGAAAGAGCGCTCCACGCGGCTTTCCGGATCAAAAGTGGTCTCGGAAACGCGTTGCGTATCCGTATCGAGCTGCGCTGAGACGCTGACCTCAAAGTTACCGATACCCAAGTAAGGCAACAACGCACGACGGATCGACGACTGCGCTCGAGAGACCATGGTCTCTTCCAGCATGACCTTTCGACCACTCGACGCATTGGACTCGCTATCCCCGGCTGCGAGAAGCTGCCCTTCGGTGTCGAGGATGGTGACACCGTCAGGAGAAAGGCTTGGAACGGCAGCTGCCACAAGATGACGGATGGACTGGGCTATACCGTTGATCTGGCCCGCATCCGCGCGAATAAGAACAGAAGCGGTCGGCTTTTGATCTTCACGGCGGAACGTTGCCTTTTCGGGAATCACCAAGTGAACGCGCGCGGCTTTAACCCCGCGCATTGACTGGATTGTTCTTGCGATTTCGCCTTCAAGCGCACGCACGCGCGTCACACTCTGCATGAACGAGGTCAAACCAAGAGACCCCATCTCATCGAAGAGCTCGTAGCCGGCGCCGGAACCACGCGGCAACCCTTTTTCAGCAAGTAGCATCCGCGCCTGTGCTGTTGACCCCACATCAACAGTCACCACAGAGCCGTCGGAGCTCACATCAAACGGGATCCCAGCATTTTGCAATGCAGTGCCGATCTGGCTTACGTCATCACGCTCAAGATTGGCGTAGAGAATTTCTTGCTGTGGACGTGACAGGAGATATGCAGCAACACCAATCGCTACAAAGGTGACTAGTCCAACAAATCCAAGGGCGATCAACCGCTTTGTGCCTAGTTGAGCCAAGTTGGAATAGATTTTTTCTGCATTTTCGCGGGCAGCCATACGCACCTCTGATGCTATACATTCGTGCCCTATTTTGACCAATAACCTTGCGCGAAGGTGGTGCAGCAAGATTTGGCGGAAAACCTAGGGTTTTCCGAGGTGGCCGCGGCAGGAAATCCACCGCGGCGCAAGCTTCAAGCCGGTATCGGCAAGTTTTGCAGGGACATCAACCGTCCGTTGGCGATTCCCTCTCGGCTCGCGCCGAGGTGTGCCTTGGTCAAACCGGCAAGCTCGAACGCGCGCTTGAGTGACAGAGCTGGATCGACCTTGTCGTACATTTCCAACTTGCGCCTTGAGATCTTCTCTTCCAACGCTCGCTTGTGCGCAGAAAGCTGCGCCTGATAACTTTCAAGCGTATCAGCAGCCATTTTCAGACCTTGCTGGACAACGGTTGTCACACCAATCAATTGACGGAACTTGCCTGGATCTTCAAAAATCTCGTCAAGCTCGGTGAGATCCAGATCAAGGATCGTGGCTGGATCTTGAGTGAACGCTCCAGCCCCAGCCAACGGCTTTTCGAGAAGTCCTTCGCCTTCAACACCAATCAGCAAGAGCTTTGAAACATTCAAGAGCATATGGGTAACCGTCGCACACCCATCTGCGTGACCGTCAATGTCAACAGGTACTGACTTGAAACTGATCGATGCACCGTTGCCGCGCCGCAGCCGGCCAATAAGCTCCTGCTTGTGCGCTAGTGAGTTGGCACAAAGCGACAGCCGCTCCTGCAGATGCGCAATTTCGAACTGAATTTCGCGACGGTCCGCGAGCGGCTCAACAGCCTTCTTCAGAAGGTGCCTTATTTGCGTGAGATGGCCAATCAACTCCACCTGAAGCTCTGCAATTTCGAAAGCTTCACGCATGCCATCACCAACCACTTCGCGGTAGGCAGAGCATATCTGTGTTGCGGCCACATTCGGAAGGTCTTGATGATCGACAGCAAGCGCCAGACCTGCGCCCGTCTCCCAAGACGTAACATTCACCACGCCCTCGAGAACACGTTGTGATGGGCGAACCCGGCTTTCACAACGATTGTCTCTGACGGCCCTGAATGGAAAAGGTCCCATGCCCTCACCTTTCCATGGACTTTCACCGTTGCTTTGAAGATCGTGGAGCTAACAACAACGACCAATCAGAAACTCATAAAACGGCGAATCTCAAACTCGTACTTTTAAACTCGCCGTCCAGTATAGGGAATGAACTTGCTTGAGACTGACCGTAGCTACAATTTTAATTAGTTTGCCGGGTATGATTGTACGTAGTTCATACGAAAAAGCCGACCCAAGGTCGACTTTTTCAGAACTCTTTGTGTTCATAAGGGAAATCTAGACAAACGACCTTATGAGACCGGCAGTCAACAAATGCCACCCGTCCACCAACACAAAGAACAAAACCTTGAATGGCAGAGAGATCACGGTTGGCGGCAGCATCATCATACCCATGGACATGGTGAGAGTTGCCACAATCAAGTCAATGACCAGAAACGGCAGGGCAATCAGAAAGCCGATTTCAAAACCTCGGCGTAGTTCTGAGACCATGAAGGCTGGTATAAGAACACGAAGATCGATCTCTTCAATAGGCGTATTGCGATCATAGTCGAATGATTCAACGGCGAGCTCATCAAACAATGCCAAGTCCTTTTCACGGACATTGTTCAGCATGAACTCCCTGAAGGGACCGGTGATCTTGTCGTAGGCCTCTTCCTCTGTGATCTCATTGTTGATCAAGGGCTGCAAGCCGTCTTCCCACGCCTTATCGAAGGTGGGTGCCATGACATAAAAGGTCATGAACAAGGCCAGAGAGATGAGGATGATATTTGCTGGCGTGGTCTGAAGCCCCATACCAGAGCGCACGAACGACAGCGCCACCACGAAGCGGGTGAAGCTGGTCGCCATGATCAGAATGCCGGGCGCGAGCGACAGGACCGTCAGGATCGCGATGTATTGAATGATGCGCCCGGTGGTGCTGGCCTGCCCATCCGGCAAGATGGAGGACAGATCAATTTCCTGGGCCAAGCCCGCCGTTGCGCTCATCAAGAATACAACAGCAAAAAGACTAAGCGCTTTGATCTTCACTGAATGACCACCGATTCTAGGATGAGTTCATGGACAGCGTCGCCGCCGCGCATGCGGGCGCGCTCGTTCAGATCGTCCCGCAGGCGCAAAAGGCCACGTGACCCTTCCAACTGACGCGGACCCAACGTGCGGGCGTACACCAGCAGATCTTGTTCGATTTCCTTTGCAAGAACATCGCGATCCTTGCCGCCCATCTTCGCAGTCTCCACGACCAGTGAAGACTCGATGCGGATCCAGTTCTCAGAGGAAGACAAGAGGTTCGTCACGATCGGGTTCAAGGAAACAATCTGACTTTCCTCGGCATAAATCGGATTTACGATACCCTCGTCTTCCACTTCACGTGCAGCGATAAGTTGATCATGCACCTGAACAACCAAATGACCGCCAAGCAAGTACCCACTAACCAACGCCACAACCGTGACGATGAAAATGGCTATGATGTTTTCAATCAGAGAAGACTCTCGCTTCAGAAGTCCACCAATCATGAGCTACTCCTAGTACGGCGAGATGATGTCCATCACCTGTTGACCCCAGCCTGGCTGCTGGACCTCGGTGATGCGACCACGACCGCCATAGGAGACACGAGCCTCAGCGATCTTGTCATAAGGAATTGTGTTACGCCCGGTGATGTCCTCAGGGCGAACAATGCCGGCGACAGAAAGAACGCGAACCTCATAGTTCACACGGACTTCCTGCTGACCGCTGATAATCAGGTTTCCGTTTGGAAGCACCTGTGTCACGATCGCAGCAATGGAGAGATCGATCTGCTCAGACCGGTCAATTGCGCCCTCACCTTTGCTGGTTGTTGAGCCAGTGGCCCCGATATTGCCGTTTGCGCTGCCACTGGAAATCGACCCCCAAGCAAAAGCGGCGTCAGCAGAAGTTCGCGCATTTGAATTGCGTGAGCGCTCAGACTCGTTGTCCAGCTCCGCTCTGTCGTCGATCTCGATGGTAACAGTCAGGACATCACCGATCTGCTTTGCGCGCGGATCGCGGAAGAAGTCCTGCTCACCCTCAGCCCACAGACCATGAAACGCCCGCTTTTCGGTTTTGGTCTGCATGGATGTGGCAACGGGAAGAGCCCCCACATTTGGGGCCAGGCCATTACCCAGGGGGGTCAGCTCCGGCTCTTTGCCGACGTTTTTCAACGAATTACAACCGGCCAAGGAAAGAGCCAGAAGGAGAAGAGCGGCTTTCTTCACGAGTCGGCCCCTTTTTTGTACTTTTGCGTCAACAGCGCCATGGTGTCGGTCAGGTAAGCGGCGCGCTCCGCTGGCATCTCCGCCAGAATCGCACCTGCCTGACGAGGCTTGAGCTGCATCAGCACTGAAACTGCGGTGATATCGTCCAAGGTGGAAAGCTGAGTTGCGGCCGCTTCAGAGCGCATTTTCGCGTAAATCTCAACCACATGCCCCTCAGCGCGCTGCAGGATCTGCTCGCGCCGTTCAACCCAATTGCGAAGTTCTTCGATCTTGGCGTCCAGCTCTACGATCTTGGCGTTCATCTGCTCTTCAGCATCGAACATCGCCCGCAACTGCCACTTCATACGAGCGGCATCGGCATCTTCTGAGACGTTCTGACAATAGTTCAGTGCGTCTTCGATGCTTTGCTGCTGCTGCTTTTCGCTCATCTCAGCTTCCTGAGCTGAGACGGACAGCGTCAGAGCCAGCACCGCAGCTGCGCATACACCCGTAAGATTTAGCGATTTTCTGCTAAAAGCCATCGCACCCTTGTTCCCGAAGAATGAATTGACCCGATCATGGGGTTAGAAACTTGCCCGTGGCTTGTAGAGGCACACAGGCCGCCAATTACTTGACGACCAGTGTTGCCTGAAGCGCGCCTGCTCGCTTGATGGCTTGCAGAATTGCGATGATGCCACTTGGCTTGAGGCCAATGCGATTCAGCCCGTTCACCAGCGTCTGAAGGTCGGTACCGCCAACGATCTGAAGCTGGCCATCTTCTTCCGTCGCTTCAATTTCGGTGCGCGGTACAACAACCGTTTCACCCTGCTCTGCAAACGGATTCGGTTGGGAGACCTCAGGCTGCTCCGAGACGCGAACAGTCAGGTTGCCATGAGTGACAGCCACTGTAGAGATGGTCACGTTCTGCCCGATGACCACGGTGCCTGTGCGCTCGTCAACAACCACTCGCGCTGGCGTATCTGGCTGCACGAGAAGGCTCTCAATCTGAGAGATGAAACGCACAGCGCTCAACCCATTGGGGCGCTGGACCTCAATGGACCGATAGTCGTTTTCCTTGGCAAGCTTGCGTCCGTAGCGCGTCGTGGTGAATGCATTGATCGCATCCGCAACACGCACAGCCGTCTTGAAGTCCGGGTTTTTCAGCTCGAACACCAGCTTCTGCAAGTTGCTGAAATAATCTGGCAGGACGCGTTCAATGAGTGCCCCATTGGCAATCATGCCGGAGGTCGGCACGCCTTGCGTCAGTGTTTCTGCATCACCCTCAGCGTTGAAGCCGGATACGGATACAGAACCTTGCGCCACTGCATAGACATTGCCATCAGCACCCATGAGCGGGGTAACCAAAAGCATCCCACCCCGCAGCGACGATGCATCGCCCAAAGAGCCCAGGGAAATGTCGATGCGGGACCCATTGCCAACAAAAGGGGGAAGTTCGGCTGTGACAACAACCGCGGCAACGTTCTGAGCACGAAGCTGCGATTCACGCACGTTGACTCCCATACGCTCCAGCATGGATTGCAGTGACTGTTCCGTAAATGGCGAGTTCCGCATGGTATCGCCCGTACCGTTGAGGCCGATTACCAGACCGTAGCCAACGAGTTGGTTGTCACGAATGCCGCGAAGCTCAGCAATGTCTTTGATGCGCACGAGCGCATCGGCGTTGACGACCATCAGGCAGCTGAGCACCGCCGCGCCCAACACACTCTTGAATAGCTGCGAAACTCTTGCCAACACCGTCAATCACCTTTTATCAGCAGGGTGCCGTTGAGTTGAACGACCCCTGTTACCTGCTGCCCTGTGTCCACGTTACGGGCCTTGATCAGCTCACCTTCAGCGCCGGACTGAAGCGGCTCTACCACCGCTCTGATCTCCAGACCGTTTTCGCGAAAGACCAAATTTGTGAGCGTGCCACGCTTGACCACGAGAGGCTCTTGAAGTGCGTTCAAAGGCATGGGCTGACCCGGCACCAATGTGCGACGCACTTCTTTTCCGATCGCATCCTCTGCATTGAGAACCACGGCCATTTCGGCAACACCACGGTTCAGGAAAACCTTGTCCTGAAGCATTCCCTCACTGATGATATCGCCTGGATAAATCACCATGGAGGGGGTTGGCAGCTCTGTAGTTCCCCTGTCGGAAGCGTGAGCGAACGACGAGAAAAGACCTGCCAGAACCAACGCGGTTGCGCCTAGGATGGAGCGTTTTTCTTTCACAGTGAGACCACCTTCAAGGAGGAGTATTAGCGGATGCCCTTGCTGACGGTGCCAGCCATATCGTCTGCCGCCTGAATGACCTTTGAGTTCATCTCATAGGCGCGCTGCGCGCTGATCAGCTCGGTAATTTCCTTCACTGGATCGACGTTGGCACTTTCCAGATAGCCCTGATGAACAACACCAAAGCCCGGATCACCTGGCACGCCTTCTGTAGCTGCGCCTGAAGCCTCAGTTTCGCGGAACAAGTTACCGCCCAGAGCCAAAAGGCCCGCATCATTGACAAAGGTTGCCAATGACATCTGGCCGAGATCCTGCGGTGCCTGATCGCCGTCAAGGATCGCGAAGATTTCGCCGCTCTGGTTGATGGAAACGCGGATCGCGTCTTCCGGCACTGTGATACCCGGCTGAACTTCATAGCCATCGAGTGTCACGAGCTGGCCCTCATTGTTCACATTGAACGCGCCAGCACGTGTGTAGAGGGTTTCACCATCAGGGCCGGTTACCTGAAACCAGCCTTTGCCATCAATCGCCAGATCGAAGGTGTTGCTGGTTTCAACGAGCGCACCTTGAGCATGAAGCTTGCGGACTGCTGCCGTCTTCACACCCAAGCCCTGCTGGATACCTTCAGGAATTGGAGACTCGCCGGCTTGCGTGGATACACCTGCAGCACGGTCCACTTGGTAAAGCAGATCAGTGAACTCTGCACGCGAGGCCTTGTAGCCCGTGGTGTTCATGTTGGCGATGTTGTTGGAAATAACTTCCAGATTGGTCTGCTGGGCAGCCATACCCGTTGCAGCAATTGCGAGAGCTTTCATGGGGCTAACCTCAGATTGTCATTCTGGAGAATTCTTGATAGGCGGAGACCACCTTGTCGCGAATGGCGATGGCGCTCTGAAGCTGAACTTCAGCGTTCATGACAGCTTCAACAACTGCCTGCGCTGAAACTTCGCCCTTGATGCCCGCAACTGATGTTACTTCAGCAGTCTTGAGCGTATTGGCCGTCTCTTTCATGGCGTCTGCCATTACATCCGTGAAACTGGCTTCCTGCGTGGCAGTTGTATCGCTCACTGGAGCGTACTGACGAGATTCCGCAACACCGCCGATAGAACCTGTTCCGGCAAGGCGGGAGCTGGAAGACAGACTTCCAATAGCACCAAGGCCTTCGATAAAACCAACCATTAACGCGACCTCAACAAGTCAATTGTTCGGGTAATCATTTCACGTGACTGCTTCATCAAAGACAGGCCAGCTTCATAAGAGCGCGTCGCTTCGCGCATGTCTGCCAGCTCGATGAGCGTGTTCACGTTCGGGTACTTAACATTACCGTCCTTGTCTGCAGCTGGATGGGACGGATCATATTCAATTCGGAAAGCGCTATCGTCTTTGCCGATGCCATCGATCTCAACAAGCTCAGCGCCCAGTGCGCGATCCATTTCACTTTGAAAAGTGATGGTCTTGCGCTGGTATGGATCGGATCCTTCGGTCTTGCCGGTGGACTGCACGTTGGCTAGATTCTCTGAGACCACACGCATGCGCTGAGATTGCGCATGAAGGCCAGAGCCACTGATTTTCAGAGAGGCTACGAGTGGATCAACCATGATTTAGCGCTTTCCCAAACTTGCGAGCATCAGGCCGTGAAACTTCTGCACAACAGCCGTATTCAGCTGGTGAGCACGAGCTACTTCACCTGACTTGATCATTTCCTGCTCAAGGGAGACAGAGTTCTTAGAAGCTGACACCTGCCAAGGCTCTGCTTCTTCTGTTCCAATATCGCGAGCATTCCTGAAGTCACCGCCGATATGACCTGCACTGGTTGCGGCCATACCCAACTGGGTCTTGTCAAGCACATCGCGAAACGGCTCAACTTCCTTGGCTGCATATCCAGGTGTATCTGACTGAGATACGTTCTCAGCAATTGTCGCCTGCCTTACTGACAGCCAAGTCGACTGGCGCGAAGCAAGATCGAACAGGTAAACCGGTTCCAAAACGCTACTCCATGGATAACAATAGTGCCCTTGGGTACCAATTGAATCTTGCACGGGGCTGACGGCTGCAACGAACCGCGTCACGAACTCGGTTTTTTGGGAGTGCTAAAACAAAAAGCCCGCAACCGATGTGCGGGCCTGAAACATCCAAGAGAGGCAGGAGTTTAGCTGCGCTTTACCAAAGCATCTTCCAGAGCCTCAGTAAAGCGCTGAGAGTTGTCTGCAATATCATCCTGAATGCGATCAAACGCGATGAACTTGACATCCACTGCCGACTTGAGCGGCAACAAGAACAGCTCGAACATCACCTTAACTCCCTTGTTCTGGAAGTTCAGATGAAAACAGATCGACTGATCCCCTCCCCAATTCAGATCAATGGTGGAGGTACCTGCATAGGTGAGTGTGCCTTCTTTAAAGGACAACTCAGCGGAGGACTCGATCAGATCGGAAATATTCGCCGTCTCGTTGCCCAAAATATGTCGGGCAAGACAGGTCAAGTCGACAAGCCGAAGCTCGGCCGCAACAGGACGTACGGCCTCAGCAAGCAAAGCCTCGCGCTCCGCATGTTGCGAAACCGAGGTGTCTACTTCAGCACCCGATATTAGACTTTCGGCGAATGCAACTGTTTGCATAGTATCCTTACACGCCGCTACAGCACTACTCATCTTCTACTCACATACACGTAAGAAATGATTTCTGCAACAGCTCTGTAATATTCAGGGGGGATATACTGATCCACAGAAACTGCTGCATACAGCCCGCGAGCGAGCTCCTTATTCTCCACCACTGGCACGTCGTGCTGATAGGCAAGTTCTTTAATCTTGAGCGCGACCAGATCCTGCCCCTTCGCGGTAACACGTGGGGCGGAGTTCTCACCGCGGTCATAATAGAGCGCAATTGCAAAGTGCGTTGGGTTGGCAATGACCACCGTCGCCTCTGCAACGTTAGACATCATACGCTTGCGTGCACGATCACGTGCCAGCGAGCGCATCCTGGCCTTTAGGATTGGATCGCCCTCGGCCTGCTTGAACTCATCCTTGATGTCTTGCCGGGTCATGCGCAAGTTCTTGCGCCACTGGAAACGGGCCAGAACCAAATCGAAACCCACAAGCGCAATGGTTGCAACACAGATCGCGGAGAGCAGCTTGATAGCAATCTCGAGAATGGTTTGCGGCAGAAGTGTTGGATCTTGATACATGGCAGTCAGCGCTGCTGCCTGTTGAGAGCGCAACACAATGACCGCCACCGCGCCCACAATGGTGAGCTTGATCAGAGACTTCACGAACTCCATCAACCCATTCATACTATAGATACGCCCAAAACCTTTCAGCGGAGATATACGGTTCATCTTCGGCTGAATGCGATCAAGAACCATTCGCGGTGAATTCTGAAGAAACGAAGACGCCAGACCCAGAATGGTAAGTAGAGCAGCGCACGGAAAAAGGAAGCTGCCAAATTCCAAAGATACGACCCGTAGCAACTCAACCCCATCCTCATCACTGAGCATGCGGATCTCACCCGGGTTATCCAGAAACCAGCGCAGGAACCCAGTAATACCGGCTCCTGCATCATTGAGCATGAACGTGAGAATAAACATCATGCCCACAAAGGAAGCGAGTACCGACGCCTCTTTAGAAACGGGAATATTCCCCTTCTCAATGGCATCGCGAACCCGCTTCTCCGTGGGTTCCTCGGTTTTACTCTCTTGATCCTGATCTTCGGCCATGCCCCCTCGCCGCTTTTAGAAAGCGCCATACTCCTCCCGGCATGCCGGACTAGATGTACACCTCGTCGCCACGTCCAAGATCAAGATCAATCTCGCCGCTGTTGGCCTTTTCCAGTGCAAGGTCGGTGATCTGACGGCGCGCATCGAGAACTTCGCGCTGCGGTGAAGGCTCACCGGAGGCCAAATCATTTTCAACAATACGCTTTGCACGCGAAGAGATGGAGGACAGAATTGCCTGACGGAACTCGTTCTCCGTCCCCTTCAGGGCCAGCGTGATCGTGTCCGTGTTTACATCGTCGAAGATCGCCATGCGGGTCCGCTGATCCAGATTGACGATATCGTCGAAGGTAAACAGAAGACCGGCCAGCTGCTCTGCAGATTTTGGAAGAACTTCACGCAGATTGCTGAGCGTATCTTCCAGATCGTCGCGCTCCATCTTGTTGAGGATGTCTGCCATGCGAGCATGCGCATCGGTACCAACTGTCCGAGCGAAGTTCACCATGAAGTCTTCGTGAAGCGTCTTTTGAACCTCGTCCATGACGTCTTCCACGATCGGCTTCAGAGTGAGCATCCGACGCACGATCTCATTACGCTTGCGACGTGGGATCTGAGATATTACGCCAGCCGCCGCATTTGGAGAGATCTTGGAGAGAATGAACGCAGCCGTCTGCGGGTGCTCTTTCGAGAGATAGGTTGAAAGAACGTGATCAGAGATCTGCGAAACCTTGTCCCAGATGGAGCGCTTGGAATACCCCATCACGTCAGACATGATTTCAGCAACCTGCTCTTCAGGCAGGATGCCGCGCAGCAGCCCTTCAGCGCCCTCAGCGGTACCGAACAGGTTCACACCGCCTGAGAACAATTCAATGAACTCTTCAATGAGTTCATCAAGCTCATTCGCAGGGACCGTGCCAAGTTCGGCTGCGGACCGAATGATCAGGCGCATCTCGTCGTTGTCGAAATGCTTGAGCACCCTCGTCGCCTTCTCATTGCCCATTGCAAGGAGAAGTGCCGCCGCCTTTTGAGTACCGGTCTTCTTTACCGCCGTGCCAGGGCTTGTTCCCTGAACCTGAAGCGCTGTGTTCATACTGATTTCCTAAAGGTCTTACGCGTAACTACCCTTCGCACCAACAATCTCGGTGAGAGAAACACCAAAACGGGAGTTATCGTCTTCAACAACAACGATTTCACCACGTGCTACAGTGCGACCATTCACCACGATGTTGACCGGCTCACCAACGCGGTGATCGAGTGGAATAACCGCACCGCGTCCCAGCTTGAGAAGGCTGGCTACAGGCATGGTCGCCGACCCCAGAACCACCTGCATATCTACCGGAATGCCCAGAACGGCATCCAGGTTGCGATCTACGTTACTATCGCTCATTCCATCATTATCAGCGGGCGCGGCAGGTGTAGCAGCGGCGGGAGTGGCAGCCATGGCCTCCTCCATGCTCATATCAGCCTCTGCTGCAGCAGCTTCCCACTGAAGGGCAAGAGCCTCATCGCTCATGTCGTTGGAATTGGTCATTACCTGTCACTCCAAAAGAGAGGTCATTTAGTCTTTGACATTCACGCTTCTAAAAGGCGCAGCCTGTCCAAAGCTGACTTTGCGCACGCGCAAATTCTGTTTATCAACGGCGGAGACAGCAGTCGCTGAACCATCGGCATTCTGCTCGCTCGCAGGCCTTTGACCAGCACTCTTTGCTTCACTTCCATGGCCAGCAGGAGCCGCGGCCCCAGCGCTCGCCGCCCCTGGCTTTGCACTACCCGGTTTCGCGGCAACACCTCGACCAACTCCCGGCTGCGGGCGCTGCGCCGTTGCAGAGCCCTTGGACGCAGAGGCTGCACGCCCACGATGAGCAGGTGCGCGACTGCCACGCCCGGGCGCCTGAGAAGCCCTATCAGGCAGGCGCGCAGAGACGTGAGCCAAGTCCACGCCAACCTTGTCGGAAGCGGCCTGCAACCACTCTACATACTCTTGCATGGCGCTCATTTCGTCCTGCGCCTTCTGGATGACGGCGTTCATATCAACCGTTGTCTCTTTGGCAACATCGATACGCTCACCAAGCGTCTTGGTGATTTCTTCACCGCGCACCTTCAGCTCTTGAAGCGAGACGTTGATGCCGTCCATCGCCTCTGAAGTCTGATCAAAGATGCGCTGATAGTCTTCGTGATGCGAGGACATGACGCGCAGCTGGCGATACATGAGGACCACCCGCCACGTGGTCACCAGGAGAGCAAGGAATAAAAACCCGTCAATTAGATATGATGTCATCGAGAAGATCTCCGTCTTGCTGGATCAACTCGTCAATTCGAACGGTATATGATCCGGCAACCTGCCCAAGTTTACAGTTGAACAGGGGTTGTCTGTTGCACTCCAGCCGCACAGGTGTTTTAGGTGTTGCATTGAGTTCCAGAACAAGCCCAACTTCGAACTGCGCCACTTGCTCAAGCGTGAGACGCTGCTCCTCCAGGACCGCTGTTAGCTTCACCTCTGTTTTTTGAATTTCATGCTGGAATTGTTTGGTCCAGCGCGTGTCACGTCCGGCTACTTCGCCAGACAATACTTGCGTTAGATTCTGTCGCAGCGGGTTCAGAACCGACTGCGGAATTACGATAAAGATCTCGCCCTCACGGCCAATGAGTTCGGCATTCATCTGGCACACAACGCATTGGTTGCTGCGCCGGCCAGTCTGAGCAAACTCGGTACGCGTTTCGAGACGCTCAACCTTGATGGTCACGTCCGCAATGGCCTCAAATGCGCTCTCCATGGCCGAGGCTGCCTCCTCGAACATCTTGTGCGCGAGACGCTGCTCTACACTGGTAAGCGCGCGGTCCTCATCAAAGGCCTCTTCCTCGCCGTCGCCGCCAAGGAGAAGCTCGACCATCGAGAATATGAACTGCTTGTCAAAACCAAGGAGGATGCGTGCATCCCATTCTTGAGCATGCAAAACCGCAATG
Source organism: Pseudovibrio exalbescens (assembly GCF_028737195.1). Lineage (GTDB taxonomy): Bacteria > Pseudomonadota > Alphaproteobacteria > Rhizobiales > Stappiaceae > Pseudovibrio > Pseudovibrio zosterae. The sequence goes on from NZ_JAQZAJ010000001.1 coordinate 794,340, forward strand.
ATCGCACGATCCTCATACTGATCCAGAGCATCGCCGATACGGTCGTTTCTTACGGACTGCACGGCAATGTAAGGCGCACTCGCCGCCATCTGACGAAGCGTATCGATGTACTGCCGCGCCATCCGGTCGAACACCACGTGCAGCATCGGCAGACGATCAACACCAATGCCAGCAGCATCCAAGAGACGAGATGGCAGATCGAACTTCTGCGCCTCGGTTTCCTCGGTGTTCTCGTATCCACCCGGCTCGATCACATCACCTTGATATTGCATGGCTTATGCAGCTCCCGCGTTCATTGTTTCTTCCTCAACCTCATCAATCGATGGGCGCTCATCAGCGGCAATGGTCTTACGTCCATGCTCCAGAGCGATCTGAGGGGCTGCACCATTCATGAATGCAAGAAGGGTTTGCTTGACTTCGATGTAGAGGCGATAGCGACGTTCACGAACGGTCTTGATGCGACCGTTGATCGGACTCACGATGCCGTAGGACAGAAAAATACCAAGGAAGGTACCCACAAGAGCCGCACCAATGAGCGAACCGAGAATTTCAGGCTCCTGATCAATCGCGCCCATCGCCTTGATGATGCCGAGCACCGCTGCCACAATACCGAGCGCAGGCAGCGCCTCTGCGATTGTTGACAGAGAATAGTAAGGCTTTAGCTCCTCACGACCAATTGTGTGAAGCTCTTCATCCATAAGCGCCTCAATTTCATGAGGCCGCACATTGCCGATCACAATCAAGCGGAAGTAGTCGCAGATAAAGTTGGTCAGCGAGCTGTTGTTCAAGACGCCAGGGAAGCGCTGAAACAGCTCCGACTCGCTCGGATTATCGATGATTGCTTCGACATCATTTCGCCCCTTGGCACGCAAGGTACGCATCAGCCCATAAAGAACACTCAGCGTATCCAAGTGATCTCGTTTTGTTGGCACGGCATATAGGAATGCCTGCATGATGCCTTTGCCGGTATCCTTCATTGTCTTAAATGAGTTACCGACAACAAAGGTGCCAAATGCCGCCCCGCCAATAATGACGAACTCGAAAGGCTGCCACAACACACCGAGGTGACCGCCCATTGCCATGTAACCACCGAGCAAAGACCCGACAACGATTACCAGTCCGACCGCAATATTCAAAACGCGCTCCACTCTTCGAGCCAATTCCATATTGGGACATTCATAGGAGCGCATGCTTGTCTGAAACTGGCGCAAACTGAAAAAGTTCTCATCAGCTTCAGGCAAGCCAGAAAACGTAGTTTAAGGGCAAGTATGCTTTTTGTTGAGGTGCCCTATGCTTGATACAGCGTTGCGTTATACCATGCTCACACGTGACATGGATAAAACCATCGAGCGAACTTCCAAAGATCCGATCGTCGATCGCGAGACACAGTACTACCAAGAAAACATTCGCAGTATCAAAAGCATAGATGATTTCATGGACAATGACCGGATATATCGGTATGCCATGAAAGCTATGGGCCTCGAGGACATGATCTATGCAAAAGGCCTTGTTCGTGACGTGCTGGAGCAGGGCATCACTGATCCGACCAGCTACGCCAATCGCCTTCAAGATAAACGATACAAAGAGCTTGCAACTGCCTTCAATTTCGAGACCTACGGCTCGACAGCCACAAGCTTTGACCGCGCACAGCAAGACGTTGTCGACGCCTACGTGCTTCAAACACTTGAGCTGAATGAAGGTCAGGACAACGAAGGCGTGCGCCTCGCGCTCTACTTCAAACGAAAAGCGCCTGAGCTGACCAACACCTATGAGATTCTTGCAGATCAAGCGCTTTATGCCGTTGTACGCACCGCCATCGGCATGCCTGAGGCGATGGTCGGCGGCGACGTTGACGCCCAAGCGAAATACATAGAATCGCGTCTTGATCTTGAGATCCTCAAAGATCCCGAGGAACTGGATAAGTTCTTAACTAAGTTTACCAACCTCTATGATGTGCAGAACAATATCTCGATAGCCCCTACCCTCTCCCTGTTTCAAAACAGCGGATCCGGCGTCAATCCAGATGTTCTGCTCAAGGTCAACTCTCTCAAGTTTGGCGGGTAAAAATGGAATCTTCGCTTTACGTTCAACTGTCTGGCCAGCTTTCACTCGAGCGCCGCATGGAAACAGTGGCCCGCAATGTGGCCAACATGGATACGGCAGGGTATCGCGCTGATGCTGTGAAGTTTAACAGTGAAATCAATCGCGCAGGCGCCGATCCCGTTGCCTACGCCTCCACTGGTGACAATTACATAAATCGTCAGGGCGGCCCGATTAAACAGACAGGTAATCCCCTTGATGTCGCAGTCGCTGGCAATGGCTGGCTCGGAATCGAAACCGGCAACGGGCCAGCGTACACCCGTGATGGCCGCATGCAGATCTCCGTTGACGGTCTCCTGCGCAGCGTTGAGGGCAATCCGATTCTTGATGCTGGCGGCGGCGTGATCGCGCTTGATCCTGCTGGAGGGCAGCCTGAGATTCTCCGCGATGGCTCTGTGTTCCAGAACGGCCAGCGCGTCGCCGTTATCGGTCTGTTCGACATTCCAGAAGGCGCCAAGCTTAGCCGCTTGGGCGGGTCTGCCGTTGTGCCAAATCAACCTGCCCAGCCCATTTTCGAGTTTACCGAAAACGGGCTCGAACAAGGCTACGTTGAAGGCTCCAACGTGAACCCAATCATGGAAATCTCCCGCCTGATTGAAATCAGCCGCGCCTTTGAAAGCACAAACTCAGCCATGCAAACGGCTGAGTCCGCCAGACAGAATGCAATCCGCCAGCTCGGAGGCTAATCCAATGTATGTTGATGGTGTTTATTCCAAGACTGGCCCACAGTTGGATCCGGACCTCAAAGCACAACAAAACCAGAGCGCTGCGTCAACGGCACCGGATTTCACGATGGATGAGTTCATCGACATGATCAATCCGCTGCAACACATTCCGGGCGTCAACACGCTCTATCAAGGCATGACAGGCGACACCGCCTCGGTACGCTCCCGCGCAATCGGCAGCACCTTGTTCGGCTTGATCGGCGGCCCGCTCGGCATGGTTGGCCTTATGGGCGCAAACATGGTTCAGATGGCCATGGACGGCACGCTTGAACAAGAAAGCCAAATGGCAACTGGCGCTGACGCGGTGAACCAGAAGCTCGCTGCACTGGAAGGCAACGCACCGCCAACCGCCGTTGCCGGGGTTGATTACAACCAGATTGGCACCAACGTACCGCCCCTGTTCGGCAACGTGGAGATGAACCAGTCCTTGTCGTCCCGCGCCCCTGAAATTCCATCCGTGAGCGAAGCGGACCTAGTGGCAGCCCTTTCAAAAAACACCTCTTTCTCAGAGCCTCCAAACGTTACGGCGCTGGCGAATGATCCTCGCAACGTCTTTCCAGAAGACGTCTTGAGAGAGCTACAGGCCAAGCACCTGGGCAACTCGTAAATGCACCATCTTGAGAGGCTTCAAAAGCTGACGAGAAGCATCCCGGCAGATGCTTGGGATATCGATATCAGCGGCACGCTCAGTGAAGTCACGGCAAACTATTTGCGGGTAAAAGGGCTTTCCAGCGGGGTTAGCTTGGGCGACCAAGTCTCGTTTTCGAACGGGCGAGAGACCTGCTTTGGCGAGATCATCAAGATTGATGCTGAAAGCGTCATCGTCAAACCCTATGCCACCCGCAACGACCTGGGGCTGGGCACCAAAATCAAACGTAGCGGCGATTTGAGCCTGCGTCCTGATGCAAGCTGGAAAGGCCGGGTCATCAATGCCATGGGCAAACCGGTTGACGGAAAAGGGGCACTGGGACGCGGTGAAGAGGACATTCCCTTCAATCAATCCCCTCCCCCTGCCATCAACCGAGCCCGGGTTACCAAACACGCGCGAACTGGGGTTCGCGTCCTCGACATATTCACCCCTATGATGCACGGGCAGCGCCTTGGCATCTTTGCCGGTTCGGGCGTTGGCAAGTCCACAACGCTCTCAATGATTGCCCGAAGCAACTCCTTCGATACGGTTGTGATTGGCCTCATTGGCGAACGTGGGCGAGAAGTTCGTGAGTTTATCGAGGACACGCTTGGCGAACAGATGGGTAAATCTGTTGTTGTCGTCGCTACGGGTGATGAAAGCGCAATGATGCGCCGCCTTGCCCCTAAGACCGCAGTTTCCGTAGCAGAATACTATCGAGACAGAGGGGATTCCGTCCTGCTGGTACTGGATAGCATCACCCGCTATGCGCACGCATTACGCGACGTTGCTCTGGCTGCAGGTGAGCCCGCTGTATCGCGTGGCTATCCTCCGAGCGTCTTTACCGAGCTTCCAGCTCTTCTGGAACGCACGGGACCTGGTGTCGAAGGCAGCGGCATGATCACTGCTGTCATCTCCGTGCTTGTCGATGGCGACGATCACAACGATCCAGTAGCAGACAACATTCGCGGTCTTCTGGATGGTCACATTGTTCTGGACCGCCACATTGCAGAGGATGGCCGCTACCCGGCGGTCAACATTTTGTCTTCTGTCTCTCGACTTGCTCAGCACGCATGGTCTCCTCAAGAGCGGGAACTTGTGCTCAAACTACGATCGATGGTGGCCAAGTTTGAGGACACGAAAGATCTTCGCATGATGGGCGGCTACAAACAGGGCGTAGAGCCGTTTCTGGATCAAGCCATAGAACTGGTACCCAAGCTCTATAATGCGCTCTCACAGAGCAGCACAGCCCCTTCCAGCACTGATGCGTTCACGGAACTGGCGCAGATGCTCTGAAGCTGATGTTTTCATAAAGCCAAATAGGACCTCACAGCATTGCGCGGTGAGGTCCTTTTTTATGGAATGAGGTGACTTCGATCTAAGATGGAAGAGGCTTTAGCGAGCTTCTTCCATGGTGCTGATGATGTAGCCGAGGTAACGCTTGGAGTCGATTGGATCGTATCCAAGGCGATTACGGAGTTTCTTGCGCAGCTTGCTGATGTGGCTTTCGATAACATTCTCATCTACTTCACTTTCGAAGATGCCGTAGACGAAGTTGTAGATCTGAGCCTTTGTCAGGCGGCGCCCGTTGTTCTGAGCAAGATACTCGAGAATACGGCGTTCGCGACGTGGCAGTGGCAATACTTCACCCTTTGCCTCAGGATCGCGACCATCAAAGAATACTGTGAGGTCACCCAGTTCGACCTGTACTGACTGTGTTTGCGTACGACGCTTGATCGCGTTCACACGTGCAAGTATTTCCTGCACATGGACTGGTTTGCGAACAACATCATCAACGCCGGCAGCAAACAACTTCAAGGTCTGCTCCAGCTGTGTGGTGCTGTTCAACGCGATTACCGGCTTCTGACCACAACGACGCCGGATAATCTGCGGATACTGTTCGCGTTCAAGGCACTCACCAATCAAAATGGCCTCTACCGCTTCAAAATCTGTGTCTGGTGCAGAGCTAATCCAATCATGGAACTCTGACGGCTTGAACCCACTAGAGGAGATACCCTCTCGCTTGAAACCCGACGCATAGCCTTCGGTTACAAGCTCCTGTTCGTCAACAATTAGATACATGACCCCAATTCCAAATACCCCACGGACACTCATGGCAGTAATACAGGTCATTATTGGCTGTCAATTTAAGTTTTTGCGAAATTATTCAGTTTATCTAAGGGGTTAACCGTTTGTTAACTAATCTAATCTTCGCAAAATCTACGGACATTTATTTAAAATTTTATATTATCTGCTATTCAAATGGAAATATCCTCGGAATCTCAAGGCATAAGATGCATTTTGCAAGAGTGACCGAGTCAGTCCGACACAAGTTCGTCATGAGATGAATTGGTCATATAAGGGTCCAATTAACCAATTCAGCTCATTAAATTCCACGCAATTTTATGGGATAAAAAATCAGGGATTTCGCCGCTTTGATGGATAAAAGACGCGAGAATCGGCAAAGGATTCGGTTTAGAGCAGGTAAGCTATGTGATCTTTCGGACCAATTTGTGGCTGATTGCGTCATTCGGGACCGGACACAATCCGGTGCGAGGCTACTCGTAGGCGATGCCGATGCCGTTCCCATCGAAGGACAGATATACTTCGACGACGATAGTAAAATTGCTCTCTATCGTCAGGCATGGAAGAAGAACTCGGAAGTTGGAATCCAGTTTCTATCGGAACCATGCGAGGTTAAGGATTTCACGGCTAAGGACCTGCGCGCCCTGCGCGGGGTGTACTACGCCTTGACCGACAAGTAGGTTTCGAGCCCTGCCTGCACAGGACCTTTATTATAAATGTATGGTTGCAGCAGGTTCTCCCCTGCCTCCCACACATTTAGTAGGCCAAGGTCTTTAAATGCCTAAAACTTCGCGCTAATGCTTTCCCCCATCCAGAACCAGCAGGAATGGGTCAGTCTTTTGGCTGGCGACAGGAGCTACAATGATCATTTCAGTCATCGGCAGCGGCTATGTAGGGCTCGTCTCAGGAGCCTGCTTTGCAGACTTTGGCCATGAGGTTATCTGCGTTGATAAGGCGATCGAAAAGATCGAAGGGCTGAAGCGCGGAGAAATTCCGATTTTTGAACCGGGCCTTGATGAACTGGTCAAGCGCAACAGCGATGAAGGCCGCCTGTCCTTCACCACCGACTTGCCTAGCGCAGTCAAGAAGGCAGACGTTGTCTTTATTGCAGTAGGCACGCCCTCTCGTCGCGGAGATGGCCATGCTGACTTGAGTTTCGTTTACGACGTCTCCAAGGAGATTGCAGGGGCGCTGGACGGCTTTACTGTAGTTGTCACCAAATCAACGGTTCCGGTGGGCACCGGCGATGAAGTCGAACGTATAATTCGTGAAGCAAACCCGGATGCCGACTTTGAAGTGGTCTCCAATCCCGAGTTCCTTCGCGAAGGTGCCGCCATTGATGACTTCAAACGCCCGGACCGGATCGTTGTTGGTCTATCGAACGAGCGCGCACGCGATGCAATGACCGAGGTTTATCGTCCTCTATACCTCAACCAGTCCCCTATCCTGTTTACATCACGCCGTTCTTCCGAACTGATCAAGTACGCCGCCAACGCGTTTCTTGCCATGAAGATCACCTTCATCAATGAAATTGCTGATCTGAGCGAAGCTGTGGGGGCAAACGTTCAGGATGTCGCTCGCGGGATTGGTCTTGATAACCGCATCGGGGCCAAGTTCTTGCACGCGGGACCTGGATACGGCGGCTCCTGTTTTCCAAAGGACACCCTCGCACTTGTCAAAACCGCGCAAGACAACTCCTCTCCTGTGCGTCTGATCGAGGCTACCTGCTCCATCAACGATACCCGCAAGCGCTCCATGTCTCGCAAGGTTCAAGCTGCGGTCGGCGGAGATGTCCGTGGCAAGAAAATTGCCATTCTCGGCCTCACATTCAAGCCAAACACCGACGACATGCGAGACAGCCCTTCGCTGTCAATTGTGCAAGCCCTGCAAGACAAAGGCGCACTCATTCATGCCTATGACCCGGAAGGCATGGAGAGTGCCGCCCAGCTCATGGACAATGTGGTGTTCGGCAAAGACGCCTACGAGATTGCCCAGGACGCAGACGCTCTGGTTATCGTGACCGAATGGAACGCTTTCCGCGCCTTGGATTTTGCGCGTCTGAAAGAAACCATGAAGGCTCCTGTTCTGGTTGATCTGCGCAATATCTACCGCCGGGAAGAGCTTGAAAAGCACGGGTTTACATACACCTGCGTTGGTCGCCCCGATCAGGAAATTTGATCGGCCGACAAGAAGACAAACACCAAAGGCCCGTTTTCCCACGGGCCTTTTCTTTACCTAGTCGGTCTTCTCTGTTTCCCGCAGCTCTGGAACGTTTGTCTGATCCAAGTTTCTGTAACTTGGATCCTCCAAAATTTTGGCTCTGAACAAGCCCATAGTGAGATCTGACAATGGTGGGATCAGAAATGTCTTCTGCAGCCATATGCCGACGACCAAAGGTATTGGAAACGCAATCACCGACCACTTTCTGTGAAGTCTTGCCTTGATTATCCGCGCAGCTTTTTCGGCTGATATTTTAAAAGGCTTTGCGCCAAGATGCCTTGCAGTCATGCTGCTGGCTACAAACCCAGGATAAATCACCGCCACCGCAACGCCGGTTCCCCGAAACTGGCCACGCAATGCAGCACCATAAGAGGCAATTGCTGCCTTGGTTGCCGAATAACTTGGCATATCTGGAAGTGCTCTCAGGCCAGCAAGCGATGATACAAAAGCAATCTGGCCATGGCCCCGCGCTTTCATGCCGGGCAAAACGGCCTGTGCAGTCTCAACTGCGGCCGTATAGTTGACCTGCGTCAGCCGGTGCGCCTCCTCCGGATCTTCCAGACCGGTCTCATCCTTTCTGCCACAGGTTACTCCGGCGTTCGCAATCGCCAAATCCACCGCGTAACTGTTGTCGAACGCCTGCAGTGTTGCGCGCAGCACTTCATGGTTTCTCACATCCAACTCGATTACATGCACGTGGGCGCCTTGGGCAGCACAGTCGTTGGCAACGCTGCTGAGCTGCTGGCGGTCTCGCCCGATGAGCGCGAGGCGAATGTTTGGGCCTGCATAGGCCTTGGCAAGAGCGGCGCCAATTCCCCGACTGGCTCCTGTGATGACGATTGTCGTTTCGGTTGTCGTCATTCCCCTCTCCTTATAGCCGCAGTTTACGCGCAGCCCAAGAAATGTACTGCAAAGCCAAACGCTTCGGGCGCGCGGCAGTGCGTTCCCTCATTTCCATCAACCGGCGGATAAGGATCTCAGGTGTCGTAACGTTAAGCGTTATTGGGTCTATGGCTCGCATGTATTCGACCAGCGTGATGTAAAGGAGCTCTTCGAGGCTTCTCTGCCGCACCCGCAAGAGACTTTTCGTGCGATCATCGGTCAGCCCCCACCCCGCATAGAACGGCAGCCCATAGGCTGTGACCGGTTTGTCTCGAACCAACGCTTCAAAACCCGCGAGAGAGGAAAAGGTCACCACACGATCTGCCCGCTCTATTAGATCGATGATATCGGCATTCGAAACAACTTGATCACAAAGCCCTGCCGAAACGGCCTCTGACACCTTTCCTTTGCGAAGGTCCGCCGCAACATCAGGATGCGGTTTGTACACCACATAGGCCTCTGGGAAGTCTTCTCTGACTTTTTTCAGGAGATCGATATTGATGTTTGGACTGTTCTCGCAGTCCAACAAATCCGACAGCCCCCTGCGCACCGCCATGTCATCAGCAACTTGCCCAGGAACCAAAACAACTTCCTGCTCAAGGCCTGCTGATAGTTCAGAGGGGGCACCTGTCAGATTGTATTTGGAAACCCGTGCCGCTACCAAAATCCGTTTGAGTTCTTTGCCACGTTCCAACTGTCTTGCAGAAAGATCGAGCTGGTTCAGCAGTCTAAACAATCGGCTGTCGGACCGAGGATCGTAGTAGATGCCATGATCATCAAATGCCACGGAGGCCCCCGAAATGAGGCCCGCCCCCAAACCCACAGAGCGCAAGAACCCGTCTTCGATACGCTGAAAAGTGATTTCTTCCTTCCGGCAGGCCTCAATGATGCTGTTCGGAACAGAGTTCCCCCACCCAATCAGGCGGCTGCGTGTTTTTGCTGCTTCTTTAAATCCTGTCTCTGGATCTTTCACAAAACGCACATTGCGCCCACGACCAATCAGCTTTCTGATGCCCCGGTGGTTCCAAAATTTAACACCAACACATATTGCGGGCTGAAGCGTTTCAGCGGCATGCCTGATTTCAGCTTCTTTGAGTTCAAGCGCTTCGCGCTCACCAACGTGCATGCCGTTGTTGCACAACCACACCTTCTGCATCTTCTCCACCAGCCTTAGCGGGACAGGCCCACGCTCATAGTTCGTTTCTGAAACAGCTGCCAACTCACTGGCAGCACCATAAAGTTCAACGGAACGCACTGTTGTTCCCGCGACCTGATGGCTGACCTCTTGCGCTGGTTTCGACCAAATGTAAACAGTATTCCCGTACTTCTCCGCCCAGCACCGTGCGTTCACCAACACATCGCATTCGCGCATTTCAAAGCAGATTTTCGCAAATGCAAGAGGCGCGCCCAGCACCCCTCCTTGAAGGTTCAAAGCGCGTATCAAGTCCTTGCCAAACCTGCGGCTTTCGGAGTCAAAGCAATAAATGGGTGTCATGACGCGACCTCCCCAAGTTCACCTTGTTCAAAATTCGGCAGTACCTTTTGTTCCTCCGGCGGCTCGGAAAGTTTCGTGACGAAGGACTTTACTGCGGTTTCCAGACCGGCAGCGTTATGGATCGCACCTTTGACCTGCGTGCGTTTTTTGAGCAGGCGGACAAAATCGGCGAGCAATGCCGAACTGGGCGCGCAAGGCGCACGCCAAAAATCATGTAGTGGCTGTTGATCTGTAAGCCCCTCAAAGCAATAGATGGGCGAAGACAATGCCTTAACAGGGACACCTTCGAGCATGGCTTCAAGGCCCGCGGTCGAGTTGACCGTAACCACCCCTTGAACCACCTTGAGCCACTGCGCCATGGCGCCACCGCGCACGAAATGAACCCTCTGCGCGCAGCCGAGTTCCGCGCTGAGCCGTGCCACTTGATCTGGCCACTTTTCAAAGCCTGCATCCAGAGGGTGTTCTTTGATCACCAAGTTTGCGTCGTGGGGAGCACAAGTCGCGAACGACCTTAGAATAACTTCGAGCGCAGGGAGCATGCTGCCAAAATCCGATTTGGCTCGGATTTGATAATCGCCTTCAAGCTGAAGAGGGAACAGAAAAACACTTTTCCTGCCTTCCAGCGAGTTCTGGAGAGCGCTCGCTCGCTCCTCGGCTCGGCGTTCGCCAAGGAGTTTTATCGCCCAAAGCGCATATTCTTCCAAAGGGTTGTAAAGAGTATGCTTTTGGTAGCGCGGATAGAAGTACCACAGGAAGTAGTTACTCAAGTTGTATAGGAGATCTGGCAGCACCTGATAGCGCAGAAACCGTGATGGAAACTCTGCTTCCTCTCCAATGATCGGCAGCGCCTTTGCTAAGCGTTGTATTTCTTTCGGATCTTTTGGAAGTCCGCCATATGGCTGCCCCTCTTGGCGCTGCAATGTCATGAAGCCCGGTCGAACCAACCCCATTTCACTTACATAAACGCGAATGCCGTTTTCGCACGCCAAGTCGATCGCGCAGCGATGATAGAAGCGCTCGTCCCCGTGGCAGATCAGATCAGTCGGCCGCCAGGATTTGATGAGACTTTCGAAATAGGCTCGCCAATCCTTCGCTCTCCCCCGATAGCTTCGTGTCTCTCGGCCACTCCAATAGATCCAGTCTCCAACGCACAGGTTGATGCGCAAGACCGGCGCGCCTTGCCCAATCAACTCCCGACCCACTCGGCAATAAAGAGGTGACAGAGGACCCTGGAGAAACAGGTAGCGGCGTTCGGGCAAGTCTTGCCGAGTTTCCTTGTGCCCATGAGTACGATGGGGCCGCTCTTCAAAGCTCATGTTCAAGCCCTGCCCAATCGTCTTCTTTGTGCTGCTTTTTGCCTCTTGTCTTGATTTGCGCTCGCGATGTTACCGGGATGCCTTGGGCAATTGCCTTTTTCAGGCGCAGCGGTTCATTTTCCAACGCGCCCGGCAAATTTACAGTCTCGGCGATGAGCCTTTCAGCGGCGGCTACTGCGGCAGCTTTACGCCCCACTCGAGTATAAAAGTTGCCTTTAACCTGAATGGTGCTGGCCAGCACCTGTTCAAAGGCGCGCAGTAGTCGCTGGTCCGGCTTTTCTGGATCATGCCAAAACTGATCCAGTCCACCTTGAAACGTCAATCCGTCAATGTCGTAGATGGCAATGCCGAGTATCTTTACGGGGCACTTCAGCCTGAGGGCGTGAAGCCCTGTGGTGCTATTCACCATTATGGCGCCGCGTGCGGCTTTCAAAAGCGTGGCCAGGTTCCCGCCATCAATGACATGAACCCGCCTTTTGACGTGATACTTGCGTGACAAGCGACGAATGATCACGGTCCAAGGTTCAATTCCATTATCAAGCGGGTGCACTTTGAACACCAGGTGCTGAGCCTTGGGCGCATGATGAGCGAAACTCGCTATTGTCAGCTCGATTGCTTCACTCAGATGATTAAAGCGCGAGTTGTAGCGCAGCTGATAATCGCTTTGCAGCTGAAGCGGAAAAACAAAATAACCAGCAGCAATCTCGACCACATCTTCAATGAGCATGTTGGCCCCCTCGTCCTTTCGTCTCGCCATCAGAAGCCGAGGGATCATTGCCAGATATTCAAAGAGCGGATTGTAAACCTTGTCGTCATCGAAAAGGTAATAGGGCCAGGGGAAGAAGAAGTTGAGCAGGTTGTAAAAAACCTCCCCGAATGCCTCGTTGAAAAACGGGTACGGATATTCAACTTCGGTGGAGACAGGCATCATGTTCTGCGCCAAGTCTTTGATCTTCTGCGGATCTTCGGGAAAGCGCGAGTAGGCTCCCATGCCATCTCGCTCAAGGGTCACCCAATCTGGCCTCAAGTACCCAAATTCATAGGCATAACAGGGAATGTCGAGTTGGTTGCAGACTTCATTGGCGATGGCATGGTAGGGGAACCTGTCCTGATAGTAGACAACGTCCGTCACTTTGTTTTCAAAGAGAAACCGGCGCAGGTACGCTTCCCAGTTGGCGAGCCGCCCACGATAGGAAACGGAGCGTTTGTCGTGCCAAAAAACCCAATCACCAATGCATAGGTTGATGCGAAGAGTTTTGGCTCCTCGTGCTTCAAGTTCGTCTGCCAGCTTTCGAGCAAAAACGGAGGGTGGACCTTGCAGAAACAAGAAAACCCTTTGCTCTGCATCCATTGCTCCACCCCACTCAAGCAACCCTAGCCTCGCCTTGTGCGCGGCCTCTTACTCAACTCAAATGCCCTATGCCTGTTTTAAACCGCTGCCAGCGGCGAACAATCCTAGAAAAACTCCAAGCGGTTTACCGTAGAAACGTTTGAGATCAGCGGTGAGATGATCTGCAGGAACTTGCCAAACTCTGCGGTTGGATGGTTAGCGACATATAGGATGTCCTTATCCTTCATTTGCACAAACCGCGCCCGAAGGAACCCGTCCGCATTTCGCAGGTTCAGGCGATAAACCACCGGCACCAAGGTGTAAGCCGAAACGTGAGCATCAAACCGCCCCGGTGCCATTTGACGAACCAGCCCCGCCTCCTCGAACCTGAACAGGAAGATGCCAGCAGGATCGGCAGTGAAGTCCCGAATACCGCCCACATAGGCCAGCGCTTCTGCTAGCGTTACTTCCTGCGTCCGGAATGGAACCAGCTGTTCTTTGGTCACCGCCCCAAACACTGAGAAGCTACGCGGGCGATGGGAGAGCAAAATGTTGTCTCCCGAAGACACCCAAATGTTGTTCTGCGGATTTTCGATCAGGTCTTCAAAACGGGCGGTACCTGAACGCGATCCGCGTTTGAGCGTCACGACGGTTTCATAGGAGGCTTCACGTGCCCCTCCCGCTTCGGCAACCAGCTCCAGCAGTTTGGAGCCACGAATTGAGATCGGATAGCGCCCTGGCTTGACCACGTCTCCCACGACAACTGCGCTGTTGCTCTGGTTGCTCAGGACCGTGATCAGCACTTGAGGTTCGATCGCCTTTCCGATCAGCTTGTTTTGGACCGTCGTTCGCAGCCCTTCAACGGACAGACCCGCAGCGCGAATACGGCCTGCGTATGGGATGAAGATGAAGCCCGCCTCGTCAATGACTGTCTCGATGCCGGATTGCTTCGAGCGCTCGGTAGAAAACAGCCCATCGGGTGCGGCTTCCCAAATATGAATATGGATGGCATCGCCCACACCCAGCCGTGTCCCTCTTCCTGCCACGGGGACAGCGCCAAACCGATTGGCAAAACTCTGCGGCTTGTAATGACGCAAAACAGAGATTGCCTGATCATCAAGACCGATCAGTGTGTAGTTGGCAAGAGCTGCGTCCGACGCAACTTTCTCAGAGGTAATTGCCGCTGAGGATGGGCCCTGAGCCGGCAGCGCACCACACGCTGCCAAGATAACCGAAATCAAAAAGACTGTTATCCAGCGCATCAAGAGTTCCAAGCGAATTCGCAAACCAAGATTCAGGCTCCGAGCGATTCCCGAAACCAGACGGGCCAAATTTGACGCAGAGCGGAAAATTAAACAAACGCAACAAGTTAGTAGGAAATAGTTGTTAGGTATTATTAACCATAAAGCAATTAGAGAAAGGCGCCCGCCTACTGTTGGTATTGCCGATTCTACTCAGGCGGATTGTGGTCTCCTTCAGGGTTCACAACTCTGAATTCCAAACAAATACTCTCATAAACCCTAGGCAATCGGCTGCACCCGAGATCATCCACAATTTGTTGGCAGTCTTCCTCAATCTCGTCGGATATCTTCCCGATCCTTCATCGCGGTTGCACATGGGCCAAGAAGTGTTTGCAAAACAACGGGTGCCATGGCATGGACCAAGAACAACAACAGCCTTGAAGGCATTGGGGGTTTTCCTTTTAGCAGGCTCATCCCCTCAGAACTGATGTTTGGTGAGTTTTCGCGGATCCTGCTTGGGGCAACGACCTTATAAGGTTGAAATGGCAGGGATCTTGTCGGAGTGGTTTGTGGGGCTTGGTGTGTACGCATCTGCGTCAAAGAGCAGGCATATGTTGAAGCGGCTGGGTGTAATTACCTGCGTCGTTGCAGCTCTTGCCATGCCCGCGAGTTCTGCAGCGGAAGCGTTTAGCCTGTTTGGTTTCCACCTCTGGGGTGAAAAAGAGCCTGAAGCCAATCTTGCAGATGCTATTCCCGAACCAACAGATTTTGCGGTAACGCTCGAACTGTCCCCCGATCCGGCCACCGGTGAAGTCAACACAGACTTGAAGTCCGCGCTCGAAACCAACAGTGAGCTGTTCAGCAAACAAGACACCCCCGTTTCAGGTGAAGCAGGCGTACTGGCGCTGGCAGCAAGCGATTTTGAGCGTCTAGTTGGCACGCTCTACACACAAGGATACTATGGCGGCGTCGTCACTATCCTCGTAGATGGCAGACCTGTCGATGCAGTGATTGAAGACCCCACCCCGATCTCTGCCCGCCCCATTCCGGTTGACATCACGGTTACGGCCGGACCTGAGTTCACTCTTGGCACCGTGGATATTCACTACAATGTTGCACGCGACGCCACTTTGGGCCAGCTGCCTACGGCGGAGGCTTTGGGTCTGCAACAAGGAGCCCCAGCGTTCTCGGAAAAGGTGCTGACTGCAGAAACAAGAGGATTGCGGGCATTTGAAGACCTTGGATACCCGAAAGCGGCAGTCAAGGCACGCCGTCTGACGGCAAACCACCAGACCAGCACCCTTGATGTCACGCTCGTCTTTGATGGTGGTCGCCTGGCGAAGTTCGGCCCGGTCACTGTTTCCGGCGCCGAACGCGTCGATCCCGAGTTCATCAGGACATACGCCAACATCCCAGAGGGTGAGCGTTATGACGCGAAAATCCTGAAACGCGCTGAGACCCGCCTCCGAGACCTTGAGGTTTTTGCAAGTTTGCGTGTGCAACCCGGCGAGACAATAGCCCCCGATGGAACTCTCCCGATCAATATTACCGTGTCCGAACGGCCGCGGCGCGTTTTCGGGTTTGGCGCAAACTGGTCAAGCAACGAAGGTTTTGGCGTTGAAGGCTATTGGCGCCACCGTAACTTGTTTGGACAGGCGGAAAAACTTCAGCTTTCTGGCTCGGTGGGTCAAATTGATGCCGTAGACCCGGAAGACTTGGAATATGCGCTGCGCCTTGCCTTTGAAAAACCGGGCGCATTTGGCCCCACGACAGCTTTCACGACCAGCGTTGCAGCCGTTCAGGAGCGCCCTGACAACTACAGGTCCCGTTCGATTTCCGCTGACGCATTCTTCGTCAAAGAGTTTGATGAAAAGCTATCTGCGCGCGTTGGTGGAGAGCTTTACTTTGCTAACGAAGAGGATGTTTTTGGCAACAACAACTATTTTCTCGTTGGCATTCCCGGATACGTGACCTACGACAGCCGCAACAACGAGTTCAACCCGAGTTCCGGCATCTTTGCGGAAGGGTTTATAGAACCTGCCATCGATGCGCTGGACAGCTCCCCCCTGCTGTTCTCCAGATTCACGGTTGCGACCTACAAGAGCCTCGATGAAGCCGAGCGTTTTATACTGGCAGGACGCTTGGGGACCGGGGCGATCTACTCCGACAGCGTTGAGGACGTGCCTGCATCCCGGCGCTTCTTCCTTGGTGGCGGCGGTTCAGTGCGTGGCTACGCCTACAAAAACATTGGCCCGCGCGAAGGGGATGAAGTCATCGGTGGCCGCTCCTACCTGTTCTTGAACGGTGAGCTGAGAACCAAGATTACCGACACCATTGGATTGGTCGGCTTTGTCGACGCTGGTGCGGCCTACGACACATCCCTGCCCGACTTCAGTGAACCGCTGCAGGTTGGTGTTGGCGCTGGTCTGCGTTACTTTACCCCTGTAGGGCCGCTTCGCCTTGACGTGGGCGTTCCGCTGGACCCAAAAAACAATGATCCATCCTTTGCCATATACGTGGGTCTGAGCCAGTCATTCTAGTTTAGAATACCTGCTGGGCTCCCCACCACAGATGAGGACGTTACCCGTGATCCTGCGCATTCTTGGAGTGTTGGCCCGTTTGGTCTTGACCGTAATCGCGCTGGTGGCCATCAGCTATGGTGCGTTGGTGGCAACCAGCCAGGTCGAGCAAGGGCGCGTTGCACTTGGCAATGTGATCACAACATTTGTACCGGGTATTGAGGTGGATGCCCCTGCCCTGAGCCTCGGCGGCAACCTTGAAGTGGCACGTGTCGCCTTGCGCGACGCAGATGGGGAATGGCTCTCGGTAGACGGCATCGCGTTGGATTGGTCCCCCCTTGCGCTGGTCAGAGGCAACGTTGAGATTGAACGCTTAAGCGCCGCCTCAGTCAGCGTTGTACGCCGGCCTTCCTTAGCTCCAGAAACGGAAACAGACACGGATTCAACAGCAGAACAGCAAGCGACCTCGCTTCCCTTTGCTGGCTCGGTGCAGGACTTCAGCGTTCAGGAGATATCCATTGCGCGCTCAGTTCTAGGCGAGCCGATTACGCTGAGCCTGAATGGCTCCGCTTCGGTGACGCCAACTCCGGAGATTGTGAGCCTCACTATTCAGGCTGAACGACTGGACAGCATCAAGGGGAGCGTGGACGCTACCGTCACACTCAATCTTGCGGACTTCCGATTTGACGTGGACACCATGGTGAGCGAAGCACCCGGTGGGCTGATTGCTTCGCTTCTGGAGATACCTCAATCCCCGTCTTTTGATTTTGATCTGATTGGCAAGGGATCGCTGGATGCGCTGGAGGCCAACATGGCTTTGGCACTTGACGGTGTACCGACCGTTGGCGGCTCCATAACCATGGATCGCCAAGGGGCGGACAGGCTTTTCTCCGCTGACCTCAACGGCGATCTTCAAAGTGTCTTGCCGAGTGATTTGGAAGGTCTGTTTACAGGCCAGACCCAACTTGTTGCAAACGGAACGCTGGACGACACATTCTTCCCAACCAGGTTGGATGCCAGTTTGGCGACAAATGCCATTTTCATCAAAGCCAACGGTTCAATCGAGAAAGGCAGCCGCACCGCTCTGCTAAAGGCGAATGTTGGAACACGCCAACCATCCGGCAGCAAACTCGCCCTGCCAATTCCAGAAATAGGCCTGAGCCTTGACCGCTTTGATGCCACACTGACAGCAGATGGCGCACTGGAAGCTCTAGATTGGACACTGGTTGCGGAAAGCGCCGGTGTTGTATCGGAACTTGGAAACATGCAGTCGCTGCGTCTGAATGCCCAAGGGACCGGTGCCTCAGCGCTAGCCGATCAGCTCAGAACGCCACTGAAGGCCAATATGGTGATGGAAGGCGTTGAACTGAAAGGTGGTGAGTTTGCCAAGCACCTGCCGACCGCAGCCTCTCTTTCCATGGAAGGTGCTGTGGATCTCAGTGCCCAAACTGCCCGCATCAGCTATCTGTCTGCCGTGAGTGATGAAGCCTCTCTTCGATTGGAGGATGTAGTGGCTTCAACTCAAGAAATAACCGCACTGGGCATGATGCAGGCTGATGATCTGACCCGTTATGCAGGCCTTGCCCAACGCCCGCTTGCAGGTGCAGCGACACTCAACTTCGAACTGGTAGGATCACCTCAAGAACGCAGTGCGAATATCCGTTTTCGAGGTCAAACGCAGGATCTCCAGATTGGGGTGTTGCAAGCGGACAACCTGCTGCGCGGCATAACAACCCTTTCAGGGCACATGGATGCACGCATACCGGAAGACTTTCCGGCGCAAGGGAAGCTGGTGATCAATGATGCGGAGATTTCTTCTGACCAGTTTTCAATAAGCACCCGCACTTCTTTAGAGAACGGCGCAGTTGACGGCGAATTCCAGCTTTCCATTTCCGATCTTTCAATGCTGGATTCACGCGTTACCGGAGAGTTGTCTGCCACTTCGACCATTCAAGGCCCGGTTGATGCCGCTCAGCTTGATGTTGAAGCGACCACTCAAGATCTGGAGATGCTTGGCACGCCGGTGGATGACCTAGAGCTTGACAGCTCTCTGGTGCTTAGTGCCAGTGCACCGGAGGCGGATGTTTCCCTAAAGGGATCGCTGCGCGACAGGGAAATCCTGCTCACTGCCAACCTCAAGCCTTCTGGAGATGGCGCAGCCGTTGAAAATCTGGAAGTGCGTGTTGGCGACAATGAAGCTTCAGGCGAAGTTCAAATCGCAAATCTGGGGGCTCTTCCCGCTGGCATTACAGGTCATCTGGATGTGAACGCTCCGCAACTGGCGCAGATTTCCCCTTTGGTGTTGGCCCCTATTGACGGTGCTTTGGTGGGCCGCGTGCAGGTTCAGGATCTGGGCGGAGAAATGCGGATCGATCTTGATACGCAAGCCAGTGCGTTTGTCTGGGAGAGCATTGCACTTGAAAGCCTCAGTGCGCAGGCTCGTATCCTCAAGGCCCTTTCAGAACCGGAAGTGGATGGAGAGGTAACGCTCTCCAACCTAAACGCTGGGGCCGTTGTGGTTTCAAGTGCGAACGCAACCTCACGCACCCGTGGAAACGAGACGGCTGTTGTCCTCAACTCCGTTCTTGATGGGCCCGGAGACACATTCGACGCAGAAGTTGTGCTGCGCCAGCTCGACGACGGCCTTGAGGTGGACGTCAATCAGATCGCAGGCGCTTACCGCGGGCTTGAAACCAAGCTCAAGGAACCAAGCCGCATTTCCGCAAAAGCTGGCATGGTGTCCTTGAACAGGCCCCTCATCCTGGCTCTTGGAGATGGCTCGGTGACGGTGACCGGCGCTGGCGGGGAAAACCTTGATCTGGCATTGCAGGTGGACCAGCTGCCGCTGGAGCTTGTGAATGCTCTGGCTCCAAGCCTTGGGCTTCAGGGCCGCGTCAATGCAACAGCAGAGGTGACCGGTGCCCCTGCCTCACCGTCAGCGCAATGGCAAGTGAAAGCTGAGGGCGTGGGTATCACCGCAATGCGGCAAAATGAGATTTCACCTTTCGCGATCACCTCAAGCGGTAACCTGCGAGACAATGTTGTAACGCAACAAACAAAAGTCACGAGCAATGCGGGACTTGATCTTGCTTCCACAGGCAAGGTGTCTCTCGCTCAAGGAGGCAGCCTTGATGTGCAGGCCTCCGGGCGCGTTCCACTGGAGGTTCTGCGGGCGCGCCTAATCCGCACCGGGCTCACCGGCTCTGGTTTCCTCAACTTGTCTGCCAAGGCCAACGGCGCGCTTTCTGCCCCCCAATTTACGGCCGCCGTAACACCTGACGGCATGGAGATCACGCAGCTTGCGACCGGCCTCACGCTTGAGAATTTCAGCGGTGCTGTAGAAGCCAATCAGGAACGGGTTGCCGTGAATAATCTGGGCGCAAACCTGCGCACCGGAGGCACTATTCGGGTCAATGGCACGGTAGGCCTGAATGAAGGTCTCCCGATCGCGGTGACAGCCGTGGTTGATCAGGGCCGCTACATTCAAGGAACGCTGGCTGACGTTTTGATTGATGCTGACATGAACATGTCGGGCCCACTTGCGGCCCAGGGCCGGGCACCAAGGCTGAGCGGTACGGTTACAATCCAACGCGCCGACATCGGCATTCCAAGCTCATTTGGCGGTGGTGTCAGCCCCGTTGTTGTGCGCCACCTCAATGCCCCCAAGCCCGTCATGGACCAAGCCCGTGCGCTCGCCATTGATGCAGGTGAAACTGGCGACCAGTCTGCCGGTGGGAATGGAGGCACACCCATCGAACTGGACTTGAACGTCAACGCACCCAGCAAAATCTTCGTACGCGGCCGTGGTCTCAACGCGGAAGTTGGCGGTTCTTTGCGCCTTGCAGGTACGACCAGCGACATCGAAGGCATTGGCGGCTTCCAGTTGATCCGAGGCCGTTTCGATATACTGAGCCGCAGGCTGGAGTTCCAACAAGGCTCCGTTACTTTCGATGGCAGCCTCACCCCCTACCTGAACTTCGCCGCCACCACTGCCACTTCCTCGGCAAATGTCACCATCGGCATTGTTGGCGAAGCAACAGAGCCTGAGATTACTTTAAGCTCCTCGCCAGAATTGCCCCAGGATGAAATTCTGGCGCAGCTCTTGTTTGGACAGTCGGTTACAGATTTGTCCCCTGTTCAGATCGCTCAGCTGGCCAGCGCTGTGACCACGCTGGCTGGCGGAAGCTCCGAAGGCCCGTTGGGCGCACTGCGAAACGTCTTGGGCCTGAGTGACATCGATGTGAATGTGAATTCTGAGGGCCAAGCCGAGCTGTCGGCGGGTACCTACATCAACGACAATATCTATCTGGGCGTCAAACAGAACGCCAAAGACGGTTCAAACGCCGCCAATGTTGATATTGAGGTGACGAAGGACTTGCGCATTCGCGGCGAAGCAGGCTCTACTGGAGACACAAAAGCGGGCTTTTATTTCGAGCGCGAGTACTAACTCTCCAGGCGCCTCAGGGCCCAAGAAAGCTGCATTGGAAGAAAATGACTGTTTGCCGTGAGGCATTAGCGCCACGCCTTGAAAGTGAGCGCCTCATTCTGCGTGGCTTCGAGCCAGCAGACCTAGATTCCAGTTATGCGCTTCGCAATCAGGAAGTCGTTTATCAATACATTTCCGGCAAGCCTTCAACACGGCAAGAGTGCTGGTATCGCCTATTACGTGCGACGGGCATGTGGGCGTTCAAAGGCTATGGATCATGGGCGATAGAGCAAAAGGATAGCGGCGCCTACCTTGGTGAAATTGGTCTCTTTGAGACAAAGAGCAACTTTTCTCTTGCCAACGGCAACCTGCCTGAAATGGGCTGGATGCTCTTTCCAGAGTACTTCGGCAAGGGTTTTGCCAGTGAAGCCGCACAAACTGTTCTTGCTTGGGCGACAGATCACTTGAAAGATCGCGAGATTTACTGCCTCGTAGATCCCGTGAACACGTCCAGCGTCAGACTCGCAAAGCGGCTCGGATTTGTTGAAACAGGCCGTTATCTAAATGATGGGATTGAAGACTTGGTGTTTCGAAAGGTGCTATAGGGTTGCCTACATGAATGGCCCCCCCTTAACCTGATCTCTGTTTTCAAAGACCTTCCCGGTGTTTCCACTCCAAATCCCACTCATCATGGACATCTGTCATGACAATGATCGGCGGCCCTGCCCCTCGGCTTGAAAGCGAACGCCTAGTCTTGCGCGGCTTTCTGCCAAAGGACCTTGAACCAAGCAGCAAACTCTGGATGCAGGAAGAGGTCTATCGCCATATCTCAGGCAAACCCTCCACACGGTCAGAGTGTTGGTCACGTCTTTTGAACTTCTCCGGCATGTGGAACCTTATGGGCTTCGGCTACTGGGCTGTCGAAGAGAAAACAACGGGTGCATATGTGGGCGAGATCGGCTTTGCTGATTTCAAGCGTGAGATGTCCGTTTCCATTGAAGGAAAACCTGAGATGGGCTGGATCCTCTCTCCTGATTTCTTTGGTAAAGGGTTTGGCACAGAAGCCGTCACGACCGCACTCCTCTGGGCGGACCACCATCTTCCCTTTTCCGAGGTGGTGTGCATCATCGCGCCCGAAAACACTGCCAGCCAAGGCCTTGCTCTGCGCGTTGGCTTCATTGAGGAAGAACCGGTTCTTTTCAAAGATGAAAAGACCCTGTTCTATCGTCGTCAGCTCACAGCGAAGGCACACGCGCGATAGCTGAGAAACAGGTGTGCAGCTTGCTCTTTGCTGGGGCAGTCTGTATGCACGTGGCCAAACCAAAAGCAGATGGCAAGATGCAGAAATACGACAAGATCTATTCAAAGAACCAAGACTACTTCGGCCATACCTCGAAGCAGTTCACTACCATGTTCAACAATCTGGATTTCGATGCCGGGCTTATTTTGGACGTTGGTGCCGGACAGGGCCGCGATGCAATCTATCTGGCCAATAGAGGTCATCATGTGATTGCGCTGGACAGTTCCGCAGTGGGCTTGAAGCAGCTCGAAGAACGCATTGAAAATGAAAAGCTCTCAATTGAAACCGTGCATGCGGATGCGATTGGCTATCATTGTTCCCATGAGTTCGACGCTATCGTGTTCGATCGCTTTTTCCATGAGCTGCCCTCCAACAACCGAGTGCGTGTTTTGGAGAAGTACATGGGCATGCTCAAAAGCGACGGCTACATGCTGTTGGCAGATGACAAAAGCGTGCTTCCCCAGCTCCGCGATTCTCTGAAAAAGGCCGGTTTCGATATCATCCGAGACAAGAATGGTATCTTGTTCAGCGTCAAACCCTAGCTCTCTTGAGCATTTTGACAGTGGATTGGTGCTGCTTCAGGCGGTCATTTTCAATCACGGATTGGTGATGGCTGGCTCTAATCGCGCGAGCCGCCATGCGCCTCTCTGATTGATTTGGCGCTGAAACGCGCGGTTTCCTTCGCAAGAACGTTAAACAATAAATGGAAATAAGCCCGCAATGCGCCAAACTGTTCATTTATAATGAACAGTCAGTTCAGTTGCAATTTCACAAGAACCTCACAAAATCCCATCATGGTTTTTACGCAGATCGCTGGACGCGATTGACCAAACAGGAAGGTACTTGGAAATGATGAACCGCTTTGCAGCACTTGCTCTGACAACTGCTCTATTCACCGCGCCAGCTTTGGCTGATCCAGTCGAATACGAGTTCGACATGTCCCACGCGAACATCGCGTTCACCTACAATCACCTTGGCTACTCCACCACCGATGGCCGTTTTGGCTCGTGGGAAGGCAAGCTTCTCATCGACGAAGAGAACCCTGAGAACTCAACGGTGAACATCACCATCGATGTAAACAGCCTCGACACTTTCTGGGAAGCGCGGGACAAGCACCTGCTTTCCGCTGACTTCTTCAACGCGGAAGCTCATCCACAGGCAACTTTCGTAAGCACCAATGTTGAGCGCACAGGCGAGACAGAGCTGAAGGTAACCGGCGACCTCACCATCAACGGTCAGACCCAAGAAACCGTTCTGAACGTAAACGTGAACAAGATTGCCGAGCATCCAATGCTCAAGAAGCCAGCCATTGGCTTTACAGCAACCACAACTCTTCTTCGCTCCGAGTTCGGCATGGAACAATACGTTCCTTACGTATCCGACGAAGTGGAAGTCGTGATCAACGCTGAGACGCTGATCAAGCAGTAATGGAAAGCGGGCGAAGGCGTTTTGATTGTCTTCGCCCAACGCACCGAGGTCAGACATGATAAGAAACACTCCTCTCAATTACGGCTTGGTCGCAATGGGCTTTCATTGGCTCATGGCGCTCCTGATTATCGGTCTCATCGCCCTCGGCTTGTACATGGTCCGTCTTCCCTTGACGGATCCAGAGACTTTTCAGCTTTATCAGCTGCACAAGTCTTTTGGTTTTGTAGTTTTGGTTCTGGCTGTCATGCGCCTCGTCTGGCGCTTTTTGAACCCATCTCCGGAACTGCCAGCGGGAATGCCATGGATTGAGCGCCTAGCCGCGCACCTGGGCCATGCAGGCCTTTATGGCCTGATGCTTTTTCTGCCGCTTTCTGGATGGCTGATGGTTTCTGCGTCCCCTTGGGGCTTGCCGACGGTCATCTTTGACAGTTTCAATCTGCCTCACCTGCCGGTTCCAGCGTTTTTGGGAACAAAAGAGCAAGCGGAAGGCCTGTTGAAGATCGTGCATGAATATTCAGCCTACTTCTTGATCCTGATGGTAGTCCTGCATGTTGCCGCCGCACTTAAGCACCATTTCATCTCCAAGGATGATGTGCTGCGTCGCATGACGCGCCTGAAGTCCGACTAACTCGGCCCTCTCACTAATGGATCGAAAAGGAACTGTGATGTCCTCTTTGAAAGCACTCGTTGCCGCAGGCGTTTTGGCAACCACCACGCTCTTTGCTGCGCCATCCTATGCAATAGAATGGACGGTCGACAGCGACAAGAGCGCCCTCACCTTCGACACCATGCAGAATGGGCAGCCGCTCTCCGGCACGTTCCAGAACTGGACTGCAGTCATCAACTTCGACCCGGCAGATCCGGAAAACGGCAAGATCGAAGCAACCATCTCTACCCAGTCGGCTGATACAGGAAATGGCCAGATCAACCAGACACTGGCTAGCGATGCATGGTTCAATGTTGCGCAGTTTGAAAACGCGGTCTTCAAATCCGAGACCATTGTCCCAACCGGCGGAAATGGCTTTGAGGCGCGAGGAACTCTGAGCATTCGCGGCATTGAGTTGCCTTTGACGCTCCCATTTACCTTGAGCATTAAAGATGCGACAGCGCACGCAGTTGCGACTGTTGATCTCAGCCGAACTTCCTATGAAATGGGCAAGGACATCTCCCCAGAAACAGTGCCAGACAAGGTCGTGGTAAAGCTGGATCTGTGGGCCACACGGTAACGGCGCATGAGTTATCCACGCGCACGCTAGGTAATCACTTTACCTAATCGGTTAAATTGCCAACCAAAAGGCCGGAGCGCTTTGCGCATCCGGCCTTTTGACTATAAAACCAGAGCCAACAAGGCCGAAGGCCGAAATGCTGCAGATAAACCAGAGATCTTGAGATGTCAGAGAACCTTCCTCCAGAGTACGTCCACTCCTCGCTTTTTCCGCTTGGCCCCGACGAAACGCCCTACCGCAAGCTCACCGATAAATATGTGAGCACCACCGAGTTTGACGGCGAGACCGTTCTGAAGGTGGAGCAGGAAGGCTTGCGCTTGCTCGCAGAGGAAGCCTTCAAGGATATCAACCACTACCTGCGCGAGGGCCATCTACAGCAGTTGCGCAACATTCTGGACGACCCTGAAGCAACTGAGAACGACAAGTTCGTCGCTTACGATCTTCTCAAGAACGCCAATATTGCCTCTGCTGGTGTGTTGCCCATGTGTCAGGATACGGGCACGGCGATCGTGATGGGCAAGAAGGGCCACCGCGTCTGGACAAATGGCAAGGATGAAGCCTCTCTTGGCGAAGGCGCGCGCGATGCCTACTTCCACAAGAACCTGCGCTACTCTCAGCTGGCACCGCTGTCCATGTTCGAGGAGAAGAA
Source organism: Pseudovibrio exalbescens (assembly GCF_028737195.1). Taxonomy (GTDB): domain Bacteria; phylum Pseudomonadota; class Alphaproteobacteria; order Rhizobiales; family Stappiaceae; genus Pseudovibrio; species Pseudovibrio zosterae. The sequence goes on from NZ_JAQZAJ010000001.1 coordinate 819,910, forward strand.
TACCAAGAACAACATGCCAGCGCAGATCGATCTCTACAGCGAAGGTGAAGACGCCTACAAATTCCTGTTCATGGCAAAAGGGGGCGGCTCTGCAAACAAGACCTTCCTGTTTCAAGGAACCCCCAGCCTGCTGACACCAGAGCGAATGATCGAGTTTCTGAAGGAAAAAATCCTGACACTCGGTACTGCTGCCTGCCCGCCCTACCATCTTGCCATTGTTATTGGCGGCACATCTGCGGAAATGAACCTCAAGGCTGTGAAGCTGGCCTCTGCACGCTACCTGGACCAGCTACCGAAAGAGGGCTCCGAACTTGGCCATGCTTTCCGTGACACGGAGATGGAAGCGCAAATTCACAAGCTGACCCAGTCCACGGGCGTCGGCGCTCAGTTTGGCGGCAAGTATTTTTGCCACGACGTGCGAGTGATCCGCCTGCCACGCCACGGCGCGTCGCTGCCAATCGGCATTGGCGTTTCCTGCTCAGCAGACCGCCAAGCCACGGGAAAGATCACAAAGGACGGTATTTTCCTCGAGCAATTGGAACGCAATCCGGAGCGGTTCCTGCCGGAGGTGACCGAGGACGACTTGGCTGATGATGTGGTCAAGATTGATCTGACCCGGCCAATGAGCGAGATTTTAGGCGAGCTCACAAAGCACCCAATCAAGACACGCCTTTCTTTGACCGGGCCTTTGATCGTTGCTCGCGATCTGGCGCACTCCAAACTAAGAGACCTGCTTGAGAGCGGTCAGCCGCTGCCTGACTATATGAAGAACCATCCCGTCTACTACGCAGGCCCTGCCAAAACGCCTGAAGGGATGCCCTCTGGATCATTCGGTCCAACCACAGCGGGCCGTATGGACGCCTATGTGGACCAGTTCCAAGCTGCTGGAGGCTCCATGGTCATGCTGGCAAAGGGCAACCGATCTGCGCAGGTGCGCCGCGCCTGTCAGGCACATGGTGGCTTTTATCTGGGCTCCATTGGCGGCCCGGCCGCTCGCCTTGCTCAAGATTGCATCAAAAAGGTTGAAGTGCTCGAGTTTGAAGAGCTCGGCATGGAGGCTGTCTGGAAGATTGAAGTTGAGGATTTCCCAGCCTTCATCGTGATTGACGACAAGGGCAACGACTTCTTCAAGGAACTGAATCTGGGCTAATGGTCCAACGGCATGGGCTGGCATTGGCCAGCCCATTTTCACGAGCTACCAGCCCTGCGGCAATACCAGCGATTCTTTAGTTAGCGGAATTCAACAATCGTGATTCCAATTTGCACTTGATTGAATCTGATCTCTTTTTAACCAGATTTACTTATTCTCCGCTGCAATTTATTAATTACATCAGACACTTCCCCGCAAAATTACTGCACACGCCAAAGCTGCGTTAACCGCTTTGCAACGCGCCGATGACAGCGTACACTTACTTGACGCAGAGGCACCCTCATGTAGTCGAGAAAAAATAAACATAATTACAGGGGATCACTATGCTCAGACTGTTGGCCATCGCGGCCATCCTGCTGACCGCAGGCTTTGCAGCAACATCGTCTCAGGCCGCAAGCGGCAAATTTTTCGACCCAACCTCCAAAAAGTGGGTGTCTTACGGGGCAGCCAATTACGGTAAGTCTCCCATCAAGCGCAAGATGGTTTCATACAGTGGCCCCTATGGACCGGGCACTATTGTTGTAAACACACAGGAGCGGCGCCTCTACCACATCTATCCGGGTGGCCAAGCCATGAAGTACGGTGTTGGCGTTGGCCGTGACGGCTTTCAGTGGGCAGGGACACACCGCATCACTCGAAAAGCTGAATGGCCAGGTTGGACACCACCAGCCGTGATGCGTGAACGTGAGCGTCGCAAAGGCCGTATTCTTCCAGCTTACATGGAAGGTGGTCCCAACAATCCATTGGGTGCCCGAGCGCTTTACATCGGCTCTACCATCTACCGTATCCATGGTTCCAATGAGCCATGGACAATTGGCTCAGCGGTTTCATCCGGGTGCATTCGTCTTGCAAATGAGGACGTCATCCACCTCTATGAGAACGTGCGAGTTGGTTCAAAGGTGGTTGTGCTTCGCTAGCCTCAGACTGCCCATTGGACCAAGCGGCCTTGCGAGCTTCGACTCCCTCGCAAGGCTGTTTTTGTTCACAGACCCTAGTCCCTTGAAAGCCCCTTCGCCTCCAGCTCCTTCAGATAGCGCTCCCACAGTTTTGAGCGGCCTCGATTGAGGTCGTCAAAATAGCTCCACGTAAAAATCCCGGTGTTGTGGAGATCGTCGAACACAAGTTTTACGGCATAGTTTCCTACCGGCTCCACCCCGATTATCTGAACCTGACGCTTTCCCGCGACGGTCTTTCTCTGGTGCGGTGCATGCCCCTGAACTTCTGCACTCGGAGAATTTACGCGCAAGAACTCGGCAGTGAACTCAACGGCTTGCTTGTTGTCGTAGGACACAACGAGGGTTCGTTTATCTTGCTTCAATCGAATTTCAGTGGGCCACGGCACAGTCTCGGTTGCCAACTCTTTACTCCACGCTCTAACAGTTGCATTGCCCTGATGTGGGGCTTGGGTCAACAAAATGTCAATGCCCCGCCATTGACGCGTGTGCACCGATAATTAGATTGAATCCACAATAATACTTAGAAACCCATTTCAGGAGGGGCTTTTGGAGACGGCAAATTCCTTTGTGACCGCGCATCAGCCGCAATTGATTGACCCGTTCGGACGCGCCGTGACATATCTTCGTGTGTCCGTGACCGACCGCTGCGATTTCCGCTGCCTCTACTGCATGGCAGAGGACATGACGTTTCTTCCCAAGCGCGAAGTTCTCTCTTTAGAAGAGCTGGACCGGCTGTGTTCCGCGTTCATCGAGAAAGGCGTGCGGAAGCTTCGCCTGACTGGCGGGGAGCCCTTGGTGCGCAAGAACATCATGAGCCTCATCCGTTCGCTTTCAAGACACCTTCAAACAGGCGCTCTGGAAGAACTCACATTGACAACCAATGGCTCGCAACTGGCACGCTTTGCCGATGAACTCGCGGCGGCTGGCGTCAAGCGCGTGAATGTGTCCGTCGACACTCTCAACCCGGTGAAGTTCAAAGAGGTCACCCGCTGGGGCGATCTGGCAAAAGTCCTGGATGGTATTGAAGCCGCAAAGGCGGCAGGCCTTCAGGTCAAGATCAATGCTGTTGCCCTTAAGGGCGTCAACGAACACGAAATCATCCCCATGATGGAGTGGGCCCACGGCGAAGGTCACGACCTGACATTGATCGAAACCATGCCGCTTGGTGAAATCGACGGGGACCGTGTGGACCAGTATCTGCCGCTGAATACTGTTCGCGCGCGTCTGGAGGAACGGTTCACATTGGAGCCGCTCACCTACAAGACCGGCGGACCTGCACGGTACTATTCCGTTTCAGAGACCGGTGGACGCCTTGGACTGATCACGCCCCTCACCCACAACTTCTGTGAGGGCTGCAACCGTGTACGAGTGACCTGCACAGGGCAGCTCTACATGTGCCTTGGACAAGATGATCAGGCCGATCTGCGTGCGCCCTTGCGGGCCTCAGAGGGGAACGAATTGCTGTCACAGGCCATCGAGGAAGCAATCAGCCGCAAACCAAAGGGCCATGACTTCGTCATTGATCGAGACACAAAAAAACCGGCTGTCTCACGTCACATGAGCGTTACCGGGGGGTAAACTTGTATCGCGAATGAAAAAAACCCGCCAGCACACGCTGACGGGTTTACGCATGGCTATCACCACTAGTGACTATGATCCTGTCAAGCCCTCTGCGGTGAGCTTATCATTGATTGCTGTAAACGCCTGAGAAAGCTGATCCCCCAGAAGGCCAACTGCCGTGATGATCGCGACTGCGATCAAGCCTGCGATCATTCCATATTCGATTGCGGTCGCACCGGACTCGTCTTTCAGAAACTTTGCAAACATGTGTTTTACTCCAACTGAACCCAAATTGCCCCTACATGTCCCGAGGGCATGGCCAGACAATACGGAGCACTTTCTTTCCAATCTATGAACAAAAGGGGGGCAGAACTGTCATGCCAGAATCCAGAAGCGAAGGCAGGCAGAAAGCTGAGCATCCGCTTCGGCTAAAATTAGATAAGCAATTGTTTTAATAAGACTATTACCATCACATATGACTTTTAAATGTTTTTACCGTGCATTAACTAAAGCTTTAACTAGGCTGTAAAAAATCACAATGGCGGCAAACTCGACTTAGATGAATGACAGTTTTGTTGGGACTCACTCATCAAGATTCCCCAAAAGATAAAGGGCGCTATTTGCGCCCCAAAATCCACTTCAGAAATGTCAGCGCCGCTTTGGACCTGGCGCAACTTCCCCTCATCAGGAGGGTGTTCATTGGCTTGCCGTTGATTTCGGAAGCCGAGGCAAAATGGTGCACAATCATGATGGTTCTCCTTTTCGAACCTTTGGTTTTTCCGAGGGGGACAGCACCGTCCTCGGCAAGCGTTCCAGCCCGGTCACCACAGCCGGGCTGGGAAGAAAATTCAGGCTGTGGCAGCTGCCCGCGTTGAAGCGGGGTCCTGAGAAGCGCTCGGGCGGCTTGCTGCTTTTTTGTTGACTTCGGCCTGTTCCACGGCCTGTTCTGCGCGCAGACGCAACCGCTCACGATGAACAGTGTAGAGGCCTGAGCCAACGACGATCACCATTCCGGTCATCGTGATCCAGTCCGGGAACGTTCCCCAAACAAGCACACCAATTGCTGTTGCCCACAAAAGGCCCGTGTAACGCATTGGAGCTACCGCGACGAGTTCGCCCAAGCGGTTGGAAACAATAGCGAAGTAATAGGCCCCGATAATAAAGGCAGATGACCCGAGGATCGGCCAGAGGTACCACGTGTCCACCGGCACCCAGACTTCGGTTGCGCCAAGCCCCGCCCCCATGAAGGTGACGGCAACGCAGACAACAAAAGTCACACCAAATGAAGGGAGGCCCTTTGGCATGCGCCGGGTCACAAGATCTCGGGTGGCCATAAAGAACACCGCTCCAAGAGCCAGCAGGGCCCATGCGTCGAAGCCATCAAGTCCGGGCTGGATAATCAGCATCACACCAACAAAGCCGAAGGCCACAGCGCTCCAGCGCCGCCAACCGACAATCTCGCCATAAACAATGGCGGCACCTGCGGTCACCATAAGCGGCATGGCCTGCAGCATGGCAGTTGCGTTGGCCATTGGCATCTTGGTGAGTGCAGTCAGGTACATCATCGACCCAATCACTTCCAACAGCGCACGGGCCAGAACCACTGGATGGCACAGGCGCCAACCAATCTTAAACTGTCCCAGATAGAGGCACACCATACCCATCAATGCTGTTGTTACGAGGCCGCGGAGGAAGATAACCTGCCCCAGAGGCATTGTCTGGGCGGTGTATTTCAATGTCGCATCATTGAACATGAAGAAGGCGGTCGACAAAAACATTGCCAACAACGCGCGGCCATTTTCTTTGGCAAGCATTCCCTGGGCACTCCAAATCGCCGGGAGATTTACAATTTGAGAAAGCGGCAACCGAAGGTCTCCACACAGGTCGCCACATCCCCTTCGATCCGGTTGTTACCGTAACGCGATTTGGAGTAATTTAAGACGCGACAATACGACGCCTTAGAGCTATTTCTATTGAAATATCAGATATTTACATAGTTGTACGCACTAGGGTTTAGACGTAGACTTTAGGCTAAGAAACGAAACTCCCGCGCAGATCAGTCCGCGAGAGTTGCTTTTGCATCAGACAAGGTTCTTTACTCGATCACGATCCGAGGGGCTGGCTTGGTCAGCACTTCGCCTTTGTTCTCCAGCGCTGTCTTGATCTCCTCACCAATCGTCATATAGGCATGGCTCACAGTGCTATCTGGCGCGGCAGCGACGATCGGCGTTCCTGCGTCCGACTGCATGCGTAGCTCCATGGTGAGCGGCACCTCTCCCAAAAACGGCACCTTCATCTTTCGCGCCTCTTCCCGCGCACCGCCATGGCCGAAGATCTCATGACGTCCCCCGCAATCAGGGCACACAAAGTGGCTCATGTTTTCAATTACGCCGATAACGGGAATGCTAACCTTCTCAAACATCGCAACGCCGCGTCGCGCATCCAGCAATGCCAAGTCCTGCGGCGTGGACACCACGATACTGCCAGTGAGAGGCACTTTTTGCGCCATGGTCAGCTGGACGTCACCGGTGCCCGGCGGCATGTCCACCACAAGCACATCCAATTCGCCCCACGCTACTTCGCGCAGCATCTGGTTGAGAGCTGACGTTACCATGGGCCCTCGCCAAATCATGGCCGTTTCTTCGTCAACCAGAAAACCGATGGACATCAACTTGATCCCATGGGCCTCCATGGGCTTCATGATGCGCCCTTCGACGAGCTCAGGTTTGCCGGAAACGCCCATGAGTTTAGGAACTGAAGGGCCGTAGATATCAGCATCAAGCAAGCCGACGCGCAGCCCCAATCTGGAAAGCGCGATCGCCAGATTGGCGCTTGTGGTCGATTTGCCTACGCCGCCTTTGCCGGAGGCAACGGCAATGATGTTGGCAACTCCAGGCACCTCAAGTTTCCCCCCACCGCTCGGCCTTGAGGCTTGCGTTTCTGGCGCAAGGGACTTTTGCGCGGCCGGCCCAGAACTGACAGCTGCGGCGGGTGCTGAAGGTATTGGGGCTGATGCAGGCGCCCTGCCCGGAGTTTTTTCAGCCGTAAGCACGGCCATCACCTTTTCCACGCCCGGCAGGACGGAGACAATTTTCTCCGCCGCCTTGCGCATACCTTCAAGGCGTTCGGCCTCATTTGCCGGAATTTTAATGGAGAAAACCACGCGCCCATTCAGAATGGAAATGTCGCTCACCAACTGTTTTTCGACAATGTTGCTGGTGCCTGTGGGATCCTTGACCTGTTGTAAAACCTCCAGCACGCGCTCGTTTGTCAGTTCATCCTCTTGCTGGCGACCCTTCTTCCAAAACATCTCAAAGTCCCTGTTCTATGAGGCTCCAGCCCAACCCGGCGAGCCTGTTTGGTCTTGCTGTGCCCCACATGTAGGCATCTCGTGCCGCCTTGTCACGCAGGTAGCACCGCACCTATCACATCTATTTAGAGGAAACATTAGCCAGCCTAGTTACTTGAAACAAAATCAACTAGAGAAAGCACTGTTGCTTATTACAACTTTGATTTTATTTCCTCACTATTAACAAGCGCAAATCTTTCAAGAGTTCCCATTAGTTTTTTGGAAACCCTGATCTCCTAAGCTTTCCAAAGGTTAAGGAGAAAAACATGAGTGTCTCGCAGCTCTGCTATCGCAGTCGCATCCACTGGCCCGCGCTCCGGCACGATCTGGACACGGAGATGGACCTCACTTTGATGCGTATTCGTCGTATCAATTCCAGAGCTGGGGTTACCGGTGCTCTCATTCTCACAGATACCCATGTTTTTCAGATGCTGGAAGGACCATGGGAAGCCGTCAAACGCACATTCGAATGCGTTCTTCAGGACAAAAGACACAGTCATTTGACTGTGCTTCATAACGGCACACAAGAAAACAAGTTGTTTTATGGCAGCTGGATGCAGTTCTTTGACCTGAGAAGCGAGGACGATAGTAACGCTCCAGATCCGTTTGATGGCTTTTCAAGAAACGCTGACAGAATGCATCGCGACGGAGTGCTTGAACTCTTTCAAGTGCTGTCCCTGACACTTACCGAAAGGCAACTTACCAACCGCCTTTCCCTGATGTAGCCAGCTAATTACTGAATTGATTAAATTTTTGGGAAAACGCAAAATAGCCATTTTCACACGCATATGTTGAGATAACTTAGGGAAAACGCTTTTTTCAGATGCAACGCCAAGGCGAGACACCTGAAAAAACTACAGGAAAGATCCACATGTGCACCCCAAGCCATACGGGCAATCCGGATGCGACCTCAGCCGCTGCAGCCTCCTTCCAAAAGCAGGGGGTACGGGACCGCATTATCGGTTGCTTGCTGTGTGGCGGGCAATCTCGCCGTATGGGTGGGCATGACAAGACCTTGGCAGAGCTAAACGGCAGGAAACTGGTCAACATCACCGCCTCTCGCCTCGCCCCTCAGGTCAAGTCACTTGTCGTCAGCGTAAACAATCCGACCGAAGACCACATTGGCCTTGATGTACCGCTTCTCCCCGACACTCTTCCAGGCCAACTTGGGCCCATGGCGGGTATTCTGGCGGCGATGGAGTGGGCTCGAGTGAACGAGCCGGACGCTATCTGGATTGCAAGCGCTGCGGCTGATACCCCATTCTTCCCACTGGATCTGACTGAGAAGCTTGCAGAACCGGCTGGTAGTATTGTGCCACTGATTACCATGGCCCAGTCCCGCGAACAGCTTCACCCAACCTTTGCGCTCTGGCCCATCTATCTGGCGGAAGACATTCGTACCTATCTGTTGATGGGAGGTCGAAGCATTCAAGGCTTTGTTCGCGAACGCACCCCGCCAGTTGTCAGCTTTGGCGGACCAATCGTTGACGGTATTGAAGTCGACCCCTTCTTCAACATCAACACGCCACAAGACCTTGAGATTGCAAAGGTCGCAGATGCGAGTGTGATTGAAGCGGTCTTCAACCTCTAGTCTTTTGTTGCAGGCAACCAACTTCCCGCGCGCCCTGCAAGCCCTACACCACGCATACGTATATATCCCCAGATCCAGCGCCCTCGGCCCGCATACCCTTGAGATTCGAGGATATCGTTGGGTAAACTGCCTGTTTAACTGGTATATTAGCGGAATAATTTTCCCCAGATCCATCATATTGACGGCATATCATGCAATCTGACAGCGGATTTGACGAAAGTTTCAGCACTGGACCCGTCAATAAGCTTGATCCATGGAAAGATTTGATGTGAACTGAGTACGGGTCAAAACGGGGGCAACTCCACGAGAGCCCGTAACAAATAAACACCAGGGGAATAACAATGCGTTTTATGCGTTTTGCAGCTGTTGCGGCTTTGGCCGTAGCAACTATTGGGGGAGCTCATGCAAAGGACTGGAGCAAAGTTCGCATGGGCACTGAAGGTGCTTACCCTCCGTTCAACTATACTACTGCTGACGGCAAGTTGGTCGGGTTTGATATCGAAATCGGTAATGCACTCTGTGAAGAGCTCAAGATTGAATGTGAGTGGGTAACTCAGGACTGGGACGGCATTATCCCCGGTCTGGTTGCAGGCAAGTACGACACCATTCTGGCGTCCATGTCCATCACGCCTGAACGGCAGGAGCAGATCAGCTTCTCCAAAAAGTACTACAACACCCCTCCAGCAATCGCCGTTCGTAAGGATTCTGAACTAGCTGGCGTCACTGCGGATGACCTCAAGGACATTTCCATCGGCGCTCAGTCTTCCACAACGCACTCCGTATACGCTGAAGAATTCTTCACCGAATCCGACGTTCGCCTCTATCCAACCGCAGAAGAGTACAAACTTGACCTCGAAAGCGGCCGAGTTGATGCGGTAGTTGACGACGTGATGGTGCTTTCGCAGTGGATTGATTCTGAAGAAGGTTCTTGCTGTAAGATCCTCGGCACCCTAAAGTCCGTCCCACGGATCCACGGTGAAGGTGCTGGCATTGGCGTTCGCAAAGGCGACGAGGACCTTGCCAACATGTTCTCCGAAGCAATTGTGGCGATCCGCGCAAACGGCAAGTACAAAGAAATCAACGACAAGTACTTCAAGTTCGACGTTTACGGCGAATAAGCCTGCGCGACATCGGCTGTGTTACATGAGCGGCGGGGATGTATTCCCCGCCGTTCGCCTTAGGTGCAAGAAGGAACACCTTAGCAATGAATGACATTCTGGTAATGCTCTCGTTCGGTCCAGATGGTTGGGGAGACCAGATCGCAGCGGGCGTTTATATTACCGTTACACTGGCACTTGCCAGCCTGCCGCTTGGCCTTGCCACGGGTCTTGTTCTGGCGCTGGCGAAAAAATCCGCAGAGCCTTCTTTACGTGCATGGGCTGACGTCTACACGACAATCTTTCGCGGCCTTCCTGAATTGCTGACCCTGTTTTTGGTGTACTACGGGGGCCAGATACTCATTCAGGAAGTGCTCAGTGTTTTCGGGGTGACCAATTTTGAAGTCAGTGCCTTCTTTGCGGGCATGATCGCCCTGTCACTTGTTTTCTCATCTTATGCTTCCGAGGCCTTTCTCTCAGCTTTTCGCGGCATTTCCCAAGGCCAGTATGAAGGCGCGCATGCACTCGGGCTTTCCAAGCTCCAAACCCTGCGCTTGGTTATTCTTCCTCAATTGATCCGCCTGTCCCTGCCGGCGCTGGGAAACCTGTGGCTGATCTTGTTGAAAGAAACCAGTCTGGTCTCGATCATTGGTTTGAATGACATTATCCGCTATTCAAACATGGCCGCACGCACCACGAAGGAACCGTTCCTGTTCTTCTCCATCGCATGCGCCATCTATCTGGTTCTTGCGCTCATCTCTTCTGTTGGCATCTCACGCCTTGAAAAATGGACCAAGCGTGGGGAGGCCCCAAGATGACAAACAGCGTAACGAATACAGCCTTGCCAGACACCGCTGAACCGACAAATCAGAAGCCAGAGCCGCCAAAGAAAGGCTGGACGTTCGGGCGTGTTGTCGGGAACTTTCTGGTGACCCTTTGGATTATCGCGGGCCTTGGCATTCTTTATTTTCTGGTGGTACGCAACAACGTCACCATCAACTTCAATGTGGCTGAGGGCTTTCCTTGGGTTGATCTTAGTGCGGACCCAAAGTTCCTGCAACGCTATGGCATGAAGCTCCTTGAAGGTTTTTGGGTAACCCTTCAGGTCGTCGGTGTTTCGGTCCTTTTGGGCGCACTTCTCTCGGTGCCAATCGCCGCGATGCGCATGTCGAACGTGAAAGCTTTCTCGGTCATCGCATATGCGTACGTCTATTTTTTCCGCGGCACACCAATGCTGGCGCAGGTCTTTCTGATCTACTACGGCGCCGGATCTTTCATGCATGAACTCCGCGATATGGGGCTTTGGAGCTTTTTCAGAGATGCCTGGAACTGCGCCATCTTTGCATTCACGCTGAACACAGCGGCCTATCAGGCGGAAATTATGCGCGGTTCGATCCAGAACATGCCAAAAGGTCAGTGGGAAGCAGCATCAGCCCTCGGTTTGCCGCGCTGGCTCACCTTCTGGAAGATCATTCTACCGCAAGCATTGATTGTGTCCCTGCGCCCATACGGCAACGAGATCATCCTCATGATCAAGGGATCCGCGATTGTGTCCATCATTACCATTCTGGATCTGATGGGCGAAACACGCCGCGCCTTTTCTCGGACCTATGACTTTCAGGCTTATGTCTGGGCTGCCATCATGTATCTGGTCATGGTGGAAACGCTGCGCCGGATCTGGAACCAATTGGAAGCGCGTCTGACACGTCACCTCCAACGTTGAAGTTCAGCCCCCGCCCTAATTGGAGCGGGGGCTTTCTTTTGTGCCTACCTGCCCGTTCCATTGGCCTAATTGCTGGTTGCGCCACCAATCTGGAGCGCTAAACTCCGGCTCCAATCTGATCTAAAAACGAACAATCTGAGGGGGATAGCATGGCAAAAGTCGCTTTTCTTGGACTGGGTGTAATGGGCTACCCCATGGCAGGTCATCTGGCGACGCGTGGCAACCACGATGTCACCGTATACAACCGAACGACTGCAAAAGCAGAAAAGTGGGCCAAGGAATTTGGTGCCGCATTTGCTCCGACGCCTCAGAAAGCAGTTCAAGACTGCGACGTGGTTTTCTGCTGCGTTGGCAACGATGATGACCTGCGCGGGGTTACGACTGGTGACAACGGTGCCTTTGAAGGCATGAAAGCGGGTGCGGTATTTGTTGATCACACCACCGCGTCCTCAGAGGTCGCTCAGGAGCTCGCACAGGAAGCTGAAGCCAGAGGGTTTTCCTTTCTGGATGCCCCCGTATCCGGCGGGCAAGCAGGGGCAGAGAACGGGGTTCTGACCGTGATGGTTGGCGGAAACGAAACCGCGTACGAGCGCGCCCTTCCAATCATGGAGTGTTTTTCAAAAAAGGTTGGCTTGATGGGACCAAGCGGCGCAGGTCAGCAAACCAAAATGGTCAATCAGGTTTGTATCGCAGGTCTGCTTCAAGGCCTTTCTGAAGGCATACATTTCGCAGAAAAAGCTGGCCTTGATGTGGAGAAGGTCATTGAAGCCATCTCCGGCGGCGCTGCGCAGTCCTGGCAGATGGAAAATCGATGGAAGACCATGCATGCCAATGAGTATGAACATGGCTTTGCCGTTGACTGGATGCGCAAAGATCTGAAGATCTGCCTCAAAACAGCCGACGAGATCGGCGCACGCTTGCCGGTTACAGCGTTGGTGGATCAGTTCTACGCTGAAGTACAGGCCATGGGCGGTGGGCGCTGGGACACTTCCAGCCTGCTGGCCCGCATGAAGAAAGCCGACAGCTGAGACAAAGAAAAGCCAGAGTGACCGCACTCTGGCTAATGACTTTTCTAATTGTTGCTGTCAGGCGCCAGCCACCTTCGGTTTTTCGCTGGGAACATATCCAAGCGGCAGTTCCGTGGTGTATTTGATCTGTTCCATCGCAAAAGTGGTCGACACATCTGCAATTTCGATCTTTGCGATCAGGCGTTTGTAGAATGCGTCGTAGGCATCGATATCCGGCACAGCCACGCGCAACAAATAGTCCACCTGCCCTGCCATGCGGTAAAACTCGACAACCTCTGGAAACTCCCGGATGACATCGGCGAATTTTCGCAGCCAGTCATCGGTATGCTGGTTTGTGGTGATGGCCACAAAAGCCGTCACCTTGGCATTGACCTTTTTGGGGTCAAGCACCGCAACACGGCGCGTGATCACGCCGTCTTCTTCCAGCTTTTGAATCCGCCGCCAACATGGTGTGGTTGAAAGGCCTACTCTGCGCCCAATTTCCGCGACCGGAATGGTGCAGTCTTCCTGAAGTATCGACAGGATGCGTCGGTCGATGCGATCAATCATTTAGGGCCTCTGGTTGTTATCATGGCGAGCAGCTAGTGGTTCAGGCGTATCATAAAGTGTCCCACGCCTTGCGCTACGATCCGTTTTTTCTATTTCACCAGAATTGTAGATCAAAATTCTAACTGAATAGACTTTTTAATGTGGTGGTTTCTCTACATTTACAGAAATCACCATTAGTGTGGAACCACTTTCCAACGGCTCCGATCTTTTTTGATGTTCGGTTAGACGGAAGGTTGCAGACAGCTGCATTCCATGGCCCTTGCAGCAATGTCTGGCCAATTCCTACAAGGTCGCCTAAGCCATAAGCCGGGCGACCTCTTTTTTTACAAGCGGCAAGACCTGCTCCTCAAACCATGCATTCTTCTTCAGCCAGGCGTTGTTGCGCCAGGAGGGATGCGGCAATGGCACAACAGCTGGCCCCTCACCTTTTTCTCGACGCTTCGATGTCACCTCCCAGATCTCCTTAAAATTGGCGATGGTTTCGCGCGAGCGCTTTGATGCAAGTTCACCCAAGTGGTACTGATGCGCGTGCGCGCCCACTGCAAACACGGTTTCAAGCTGAGACATGTGGCGAAACACATGATCATGCCATGTCCGCCGGCATTCCTTACGCGGCGGCTTGTCGCCCCCTTTGCTATCAAGACCGGGAAAGCAGAACCCCATGGGCACAATCGAAAGCAAATTCGGATTATAGAACTGAGCCTCTTCGATGCCCATCCACTCCCGAAGGCGCACACCTGAGGGATCCGTAAACGGACGCCCGGAAGCGTGAACCCGCGTCCCCGGCGCTTGCCCACATATGCATAAGCGCGCAGTGCTGGAGAAGACGGCCACAGGCCTTGGCTCGTGAGGTAGAGGCGCCCCCAAAGGCGCCTCGACGCAAACACGGCATGAAGAAATCGCGTCCTCAAGCTGCGTTAAGGTATCAAATGCGCTCAAGGACAGGCCTCAACTGGCAATACTTGGTCGTTGTTTGACCTCACCAAGCCAGCGATGTAGGTTTGAAAGGCTTTCCGGCACTTCAACCTTGGCAGGACGTGTGAAAATCATAGCCACATAGGTCGTAATATCCGCAATGCTGAACTTATCTCCGGCCACAAACTCATTCTTTGCAAGTTGCGCGTCGAAAACTTCCATGGCTTCCAACGCTCTTGGACGATTGGCCTCTGACCAGTCCTTGATCTGCGGCACTTCCAATTTGGCCATTGCTGGATGGGAATGGCGGAACACACTGGCAATTGCCAGTAGAAGATTAAGTTCTGCGCGCCGGTTCCACATTTCAATAACCGCCTGTTCCTCGGCAGAAGACCCCATCAACAACGGCTCAGGCTGAAGTGCTTCGAAGTAACGGCAAATTGCCACCGATTCAGAAATCAGCGTCCCGTTGTCCAGCTCCAGCACTGGAACACGCTTCATGGGATTGAGCGCTGTGAAGGTCGGAGTTTGAGCCTCCCCCTTCATGATATCCAGCACTTCGGTTTTAACGTTAATGTTCTTTTCTTTAAGAAAGATCTCTACACGCACCACGTTTGGTGCCCGCTCTGAAATAAAGAGTTTCAAAAATCGCCTCCCTCAACTCAAAGAAGAATCTATGAGATTTCGCAGTGTACTTGTTCCAGTATGACGCAGCAAACTAAACTGCGCAATTTTGTATTTACCAAATATTTACCATAGTATTCAGAGCATTATTAAGGAAAAGTGTTCATGGTGGCCAAATAGGAAAGTATCCGCTCAGTCTAAATCAAAAACAGGCCACCTTCCTGATGAGCAAAGTAAACACGACGGGTCGCAATGAGACGAACAAAATTGACGGAGCACGCGCTGCGCGCCGCCGACAGTTTGCTCAAACTCTGCGTTCAAACAGTGGGAGACTGAATTCCAAGCCCGCTGAGCTTGGTTTTGAGCCCGAGCTGGTCTTCATGTTCGTGAAGAACCGCCTGAGTGCCGCCTACGCGCTTCCTTTGTTCATGAGTGTGGTCGCGGCCATTTCTTCACTATGGCTGCCGTTGATGTGGATCTCGGGATGGTTGTTTGGTGCCCTTGCGCTTCATCTCCTCATCAACTGGCGCACCCGGCGCATTGAACTGAAGCTCCTGAAACGGCGCAAGCTGAAGTCCATTAAGCTCCAACTCACTTTGAGCGATGGTATCTATGGTTTGATCTGGACCAGTTTCCTGCTTTTGAGCCTGAAACCCATGCCCGTGAATGGCCTGGACGTCTTTCAGTTTGCCACTGTTCTTATCGTCATCGCCATGAGTACCATGCTGTCATCGGCGCTGCCCACGGCCCTGTTGGCTGCGACAGTACCGATCACAGCGACACTTGTTGTCTGTTTTATGAACTATGGTTCGTCCATTCACTTCGCCATGGCTGCCATGGCCATCGGCGCTCAGGGGTTCTTCATCATCCTCAGTCACCAGCTTCACGCCTCGGCGCTGACCATGCTGGCGACACGCGCCGAAAAGGATGACCTGATCGCAGAGATGGAACAGGTGAACGCTCTGGCCTTGGAGAGCCGCCGCCGTGCAGAGGAAGCCAATCTTGCCAAGTCGCGCTTCCTTGCCACCATGAGCCACGAACTGCGCACGCCGCTGAACGCCATTTTGGGCTTCTCGGAGGTGATGAAAGACGAGGTCTTGGGCAAGATGCAGAACCAGACCTATCTGGATTACGCAAGCGACATCCACAAGTCTGGTCAGCACCTGCTCAACCTGATCAACGAAATTCTGGACCTCTCCCGGGTGGAAGCTGGCCGCTATGAATTGAATGAAGCGCCCCTTCCCCTTGATGAAGTTGTTGAGGCGTGCAAGGGCATGATGCAAATGCGCATCAAAGCAAAGAACCTTTCCTTGAGCGAACGCTACGAGGCTAACCTTCCGCTATTGGTGGCCGATGAGCGGGCTGTGCGGCAGATGGTTTTGAACCTGCTTGCCAATGCAGTGAAGTTCACTCCTGATGAGGGCGAGATTTTCATTACCGTCGGATCGACCGAAATGGGCGGCCAGTTCGTTAGCATTGCGGACAACGGTCCTGGCATTCCAGAGGACGAGATACCGTTGGTCCTACAGGCTTTTGGTCAGGGCTCACAAGCCATTCAAGGCGCAGAGCAAGGAACTGGCCTCGGCCTTTCCATTGTGCAAGCGCTGGCGCACATGCATGACGGACGCTTTGATCTGGATTCAAAGATGGGTGAAGGAACGATTGTACGCATCGAATTTCCGCCAAGTCGTGTTGTCCGCGATCCAAGCTCGCCGTTCACACACCCTGAAAACAGCTTCGATGGCATGTTAAAGGCGGGATAAGCCGCAAAGCTCCCCGCCCGTTCAACTCAGCTCAAAGCCTGAATGGCTCAGTCGCCTGCTGCGTTCTTCACGCCTGCCATTTCAAAGGTTGCCATCCCCGAGTGGGTCTGCGCAGCCGCCTTCACGATGCCGGCGGCGACAGCTGCACCAGTGCCCTCACCCAAACGCATTCCAAGGTCCAGAAGCGGATTTCCATTCATGGCTTCAATGGCCTTACGGTGCGAAGGTTCTGCGGAGGCATGCGCAAACATGCAATGATCAAGGGCGGTCTTGTCCATCTGATAGAGAACGGCTGCTGCCGAGGTCGTGACGAAACCGTCGATAAGAACCGGAACGTGCTGCATGCGCGCGGCGAGAATGAGACCCGTCATCGCGGCAATTTCACGACCACCGAGACGGCGCAACACTTCGAATGGCTCCATGGACTGAGGGCCGCCACAACGCGCCACCGCGTCTTCCACCGCCTTCACCTTGAGTGCCAATGCCTCGCCCTTGACGCCTGTGCCGGGCCCTACCCATTGTTCAGCCGTACCGCCGAACAGAGCATAGAAAATGGCCGCAGCGACGGTGGTGTTTCCAATGCCCATTTCACCAAGGCACACCAGATCAGAACCACCGGATAAAGCCTCCATGCCAAAAGCCATGGTGGCAGCGCAGTCCGCTTCCTCAAAAGCGTCTTCCACGCAGATGTCGCCGGTTGGCACTTCCAATGCCAGTTCAAAGACCTTCAGGCCAAGATCGTTGGCGATGCAAAGCTGGTTGATGGCCGCTCCGCCTGCTGCGAAGTTGGAAACCATCTGCTCGGTCACTTCAATTGGAAACGCGGAAACGCCGCGCTTGGCAACGCCGTGATTGCCCGCAAAAACTGCAACCAGTGGCCGGGTGACGCGCGGCTTTGGGTTGCCTTGCCAAGCAGCCAGCCATTCCACGATTTCTTCCAGACGCCCCAGAGAGCCCTGCGGCTTTGTCAGCTCTGCTTCCCGTTTTTTTACAGCAGCTACTGCTTCCATGTCTGGTCCCGGCATCGCCTCCACGAGTGCTCGAAAATCGTCAAAGGGCAAACCAGTGGTGGACATGGACATAGTATTTCTCCAGCGCGAGTAGTCAGCGGTTCTGCGTGTCGGTACTGTGTGTTCTATAAGCAAGCGCGGGTGTTTTACAATCGCCGATGAGAGGCACATGTGCCCAGCCATTCCTTCAGTCAATAGGCGCAAAAAGTTACAGAGCATGCCCAACCAAGGCCCCGTGGAGAAAACGGAAACACGCGAACAGCCGTTAGCCGTTGATATCGTTACGTGCATTCGTTTCTTCTCACGCATTCCCGTCCCATCCATTGGCCGAAATGACAGGCTGGACCACGCACCAGACTTTCGCCGTACTGCACGCGCTATCCCTCTGGCCGGGCTGTTGATTTCTTTACCCGCAGCGTTGGTTCTGCTGATTTTTTCCTTCACTGGCCTGCCAGTCTTGACCACAGCTTTGATTGCTGTCGCAACGACAGCGATTCTCACTGGCTGCCTACATGAAGATGGCCTTGCCGATGTCTTCGACGGTTTCTTTGGCGGCACCACCCGTCAAAAACGCCTTGAGATCATGCATGACAGCCGCATTGGCACATTTGGGACGTTGGCACTGATTTTCACCATAGGTCTGCGGATCGTTCTGCTTGGCACTGCCCTGGAAGAGATTGGCGGCTTTGCCACGGCCATGCTCTATCTGATGGCGGAGACCATCGGCCGCAGCAGCATGGTTGCAGCCTGGCACAGCCAGCCGAGCGCCAATCCGGGAGGGCTCGGTCACCGGTTTGGTTTGCCGGATTGGGAAGCAGTGATCTGGAGCGTTCTTACGACACTTGTCCTGTGGCTCCTGACTTTGCTTGCGCTCCCCCTCTCACAGCTTCTTCTCGGTTCAATCGTCTCACTGGGCGTTGCTGTTGGCTTTGTTGCTGTGGCTCGCAGCAAGATAGGCGGTGTGAGCGGGGATGTTTTGGGCGCACTGCAGCAAATTTGCAGCATCTCGTTTCTATTTGGATGCGCCTTGCTGTGAGGCTTCACAGAGCTGACCTCGAATCATGTAATTGCTCTAGGTGAATTTTTGCGCCCCCTTATCAGCGGGTTGGCGCTGCGGTACTGCATAAGAAAAAATCAGATATCGATTTTAAAAGGATCATCCTTTGAGTGCGCCTGTTCGGTCTAGTTGGGTTGTTCGCGGCCTCGCCATCTTTTCTCTGGTCGTTGTTGCAGCGTGCGCCTCTCGCCCGTACAGCGGTGGCATGCAGGTATCGCTAGAACCTGCACAAGGCACGACCGAGACCGATATGCTGATTGCCACGACGCGTGCCCGCGCTGAAGAGCCGGACACGCTGTTTGGTACCCAGCGTCAGGAGCGCCTTGATTTCGCTGAGGTCACGGTTTCAATCCCACCAACGCACACGCCTGGAAACATCGAGTGGCCGAGTTCCCCTCCCGGTGATCCGAATACGGACTTTGTGGTACGCTCTGCCGCCTTCATCGACGGCGAAACCGCGTTCCGCTCCGAACTGAGCAGCAGGCTGCGGGCCAAGCCCAAAGGCAGCCGCACCGCTCTGGTTTTTATCCATGGCTACAATACGCTGTTTGCAGAGGCGGTGTTCCGGTTCGCCCAGTTCACAGCAGACTCCAAGTTTGACGGGGTGCCCGTGCTTTTCACTTGGGCCTCTGAAGGCGACGTGACCGGCTACGTCTACGACACAAACAGTGCGACAATCGCCCGAAACGGGCTTCAGCAAACGCTGCTCGACGTCGCTGCAACAAAGCCGGATGAGATCATCATCATGGCTCACTCACTGGGCAACTGGGCATTGCTTGAAACGCTGCGCCAAATGGAGCTATCCGGAAACAGCATCGTCGATCGGTCCAATGTAACCGTGGTGATGGCTGCCCCTGATGTCGATCTGGACGTATTCCAGCACCACATGGAGCTGCTGCGCAAGCCGAACAACCCGTTTGTAGTCCTTACTTCTCAAGATGATCGGGCCCTCGGCGTTTCCGGAACCCTTGCAGGCGGCCGGGGACGCGTTGGTTCCTTTTCCGATACGCAGGAACTGTCGGAGCTGGGTGTTATCGTACTTGATTTGACCGACCTTGAAGGCAACGACGCTGCCAACCACAACAAGTTTGCACTGCTTGCAAATCAGATTCCGCAGGTTGCAAGCGCTGTTTCTCAGCAAATTGATGGCGACATCGCCCGAGAGCGTGGTTTCTCCCGTTCGGTGGGCGATGCGGGCCGCGACCTTGGCAGCTTCATTGGCAATGCAGCCAGCGTAGTTATTACGGTACCGGCCTCCATTGCGCGGGCCGGACGCACCACATCAGTGGTTCCATCAGGCGATTACTGAGTATAGAAGACACTGCTGCTTTACCGTTGGAGGCCCCTATCGTCGAAAGTCCCTGTATAAAGGTCTGTCAGATTGACAGGCCAACTGGATTGTGTACCGGCTGCTTGCGAACGCTCGAGGAGATCGCCACATGGTCTTCCATGAGTGATGCCGATAAACGGCTCACCAACAGCCGTGTGGCGCAGCGTCGTTCCGCTGCCGGTCAGAAACTGGAGCCCAACCTGTAATGCTGAAGTTCGGCCTGTACTTTCTTGTAGGTGCCATGATCATTGGCGTGGTTTCCGGTTACATGATGGGCCCGGACTTCTATTCCTCCGAGCTTCACGAGATCGGGCCGCAAATGGTCGGCCTTTTGAGCGTCTTGCTTCTCGTCAGCGCGGGACTTGTGGCACAGCGTCCGTCGGGTGGAGAGGTGTTGAAGTCCATACTGCTTTGGGGCGGTCTTGGTCTGCTTCTCGTTGCGCTCTACTCCTTTCGCCACGAGTTCTCCATGATCAAGGACAGGGTGATGGCAGAACTGATGCCCGGCAACACCGTGACAACGGCCGCTGGCGAAATCGCCATTGCCCGTTCTGGAAACGGTCAGTTCGTTCTCAACGCTCTTGTTGATGGTACCAGCATTCAGTTTCTCGTTGATACGGGTGCTTCGCACATCACTCTTACCTCTGATGACGCGCGCCGCGCCCAGTTTCCAATGGACCGGCTCCGCTACACCGTGCCTGTTCAGACAGCCAATGGAACCGGCTTTGTAGCGCCGATCCGCATCGACCATCTTCAGATTGGGGATGTGACGCTGAACGATGCGCGGGCATTCGTGGCCCAGCAAGGCATGCTAAACTCAAGCCTTATGGGCATGAGCACATTGGACCGGTTCAGCGGCATTCGTGTGGAAGGCGATCGAATGATTCTGACGCCTCGGGGCAGCTAGGCCCGCTCAAATCAGGCTGAAGGCAAAACGGGCGCATACGAACAACAGGAAGATCCCG
The DNA here is from genome assembly GCF_028737195.1 of Pseudovibrio exalbescens. Lineage (GTDB taxonomy): Bacteria > Pseudomonadota > Alphaproteobacteria > Rhizobiales > Stappiaceae > Pseudovibrio > Pseudovibrio zosterae. The sequence goes on from NZ_JAQZAJ010000001.1 coordinate 840,577, forward strand.
AAAGCCACTTCCAAATGACGGCGCTTCATGTAGTGAGCGACACGCGCTCCGATCGGTGCCATGAAAATGGAGAGGGGAATGATGATCGCAACCGCAAGCAGGTTCACATAGCCCAGTGACAGCGGAGGCAGATCCCCCTGCCCCCATCCTGCTGCGATCATACCCAGCACACCCGGAATTGAGATCAGCACTCCAACGCCAGAGGAAGTTGCTACGGCCTGGTGGATTGGCCTGTTGAACAGGGTCATGAAGGTGTTGGTCATCACCCCGCCGCCAATGCCCATCAGCGTGCTGAAAAAACCGATACACATGCCAATGAATGCGCGTAGGGGGTTGCCCGGAACATCGTCGCCCAAGCGCCAGCTTTCTTTGTTGAACAACATGCGCATGGCCACGAAGAAGGCTGTGATCATGAAAATGGCCTTCAAACCATCCCCTGAGATCCACGAGGCAACCCAGGCAGCAATCACGCCCCCGGCAGGCACAGCAACAAGCCAGCTTTTCAGGAGCTGATGATCCACCGCGCCGCGGGCATTGTGCGCAAAGAATGAACGCAGAGACGTGGGCACAATCACCGCGAGGGATGTTGCCACGGAAACATGCATGGCAATGGATGGATCGACACCTGCAGGCACAAGAACGGACAATAAAACTGGCACAAGGATCGCTCCCCCGCCAATTCCAAAAAGGCCTGCCATGAAGCCAGCCAACCCACCGGCGGCCAGAAGCGCTCCAACCAGAGGCAGGAGTTCAGCTGAAAAGTGATCCATCAGTATACCCAGTAAATACGGTGGGCGAACGCCCAACCTTTAAAATGCAGTTGCCCCAATTCCTTCAGGCTCGTCCGCGCCGAACCCACCCACCTTTGGCTGAGATACGGCAGCCATTGCCTGTTCAACCACCTCGATGCCTGCGCCCTTCTTTACCGCCTCTGTCGTCATGATGCGGCGGAAATGGCGAGCCCCCGGAACACCTTGATAGGTGCCAAGCATATGGCGTGTGATCTGGGAGAGCTTTGTGCCCTTCTCCAGCTCCTTCACGATGTATGGAATGTAAGCGTTCACCGCTTCTTCAGCGGAAATGTCAGGGGTATCGGCGCCAAAAATCCGGCGATCCACGCTCGCAAGCAGCATTGGCGAGTGGTACGCTGCGCGGCCCATCATCACACCGTTTACTTTGCCAAGGTGCGTTTCCGTCTCTTCCAGAGTGGCGATGCCCCCATTTATGCCGATGAAGACATCTGGATGCTCTTCCTTGAGGCGGTAGACCAGCTCATAATCAAGCGGCGGGACATCCCGGTTTTCCTTGGGGCTCAACCCCTGAAGCCATGCTTTGCGAGCATGGACCCATATGGCATCGGTGCCTGCCTTGAGTACCTCTCCCACCAGCGCGCGAAGCGCTTCTTCGGGCTCCTGCTCATCAACGCCAATCCGGCATTTGGTGGTTACAGGAATGGAAACCGCGTCCTTCATGGCCGCAATGCACTCGCCAACGAGCTGAGGCTGAAGCATGAGACAGGCCCCAAAACTGCCATTTTGAACCCGGTCAGACGGACAGCCGACATTGAGGTTGACTTCATCGTAGCCCCACTCCTCAATCATCTTGGCGCATTCAGCGAGCGCTTTGGGATCAGACCCACCAAGCTGACAGGCTACCGGCTGTTCACTCCGGTCAAAGTTGAGATGCCGATCACGATCGCCGTGAATCAGCGCACCGGTGGTAATCATTTCCGTATAAAGCAGCGTGTTGCGGCTCAGCACGCGGTGATAAGACCGGCAATGTCGATCGGTCCAGTCCAGCATGGGTGCAACGGCAAAAACTGGCTGAGCAAGGTCGTAGAGTTTTTTGGTTTGATCGGTCATTCACAGCCTATGGGACTTCATAGCCTTCACATGCTCTGCAACGGAGCATCAGGCATTCTCATCATTCTCAAGATAAGTGGCAGACGTTTCGCAAGGCCGCCTCGCCGGACGCCCAGAACCTGCCTTCGTTGCTGCAACTTCTAAAGCTGTCGGCCTTTGAGCACAACAAAAAGATCGGACAGATAAAAACGGCGCGAGCAGCATGTGCCACCCGCGCCTCAATTAAATGCTGCTCAGCCAGTCGTTACCAGCCTGCTTCCACGTCCCCCATTTCAACGTAAACGCTCTTGACCTGGGAATACTGGTCCAACGCCCAGTGCCCGTTTTCACGGCCAATTCCAGACTGCTTGTAACCACCAAATGGCATCTCTACCGGTGTCAGGTTATAGTTGTTGACCCAACAGGTTCCCGCTTCAATCTGGTCAATAACGCGGTGGGCACGCTGGATGTTTTGGGTAAACACGCCAGCCGCGAGACCGAACTCCGTGTCATTTGCGCGTGCGATCACGTCGTCTTCATCTTCGAAGTCGAGCACACACATGACCGGACCGAAGATTTCTTCGCGGGCGATGCGCATGTCGTCCTTCACCTCTGTGAAAATGGTTGGTTCCACATAAAGGCCTTGAGGACACGCACCAACATCTGCGCGCTTACCCCCATGAAACAGGGTTGCCCCTTCTTCCTGACCAACTGCGATGTAGTTCATGGTCTTGTCGAACTGCATCTTGGAGATCATCGGCCCCATTTGGGTTTCTTCGTTGAGCGGATCGCCCAGGAGAATGGCACTCGTGCGCGCTTTGAGGTTGGCCAGGAACTTGTCCTTGATGCTCTTGTGCACGAACACGCGGGTGCCGTTTGAGCATATCTGGCCGGAAGAATAAAAGTTGCCGTTCATGCACGCAGCTACCGCGTTTTCGATGTGCGCATCTTCAAACACGATGATTGGAGACTTGCCGCCCAGCTCAAGACTGAGGTGTTTGAGCGACTTGCTGGCGTTTTGCGCGATAATGCGACCTGTCGGAACAGAGCCCGTCAAAGACACCTTGTCGATTTCGGGGTGGTTCACCATCAAGCTTGCCGCTTCACGGTCGCCTTGCACGACATTGAATACACCATCGGGCAAACCGGCTTCAGTCAAGATTTCAGCGAGCTTCAATGCCGAGAGCACGGTCTCTTCCGAAGGTTTGAAAATCATGGCGTTGCCTGCAGCAAGCGCGGGAGCGGCCTTCCACGAGGCGATTTGAATTGGATAGTTCCATGCGCCAATACCTAGGCAAATACCAAGTGGCTCTCGCTTGGTGAACGCAAAAGCGCCACCCAGATTGATGTGTTCGCCGTTTTCAGTCGCCGCTATGCCTGCAAAGTAGGCGAGCGCCTCTGCACCCGAGGCAGCATCCGCGACCAACGTCTCTTGAAGAGGTTTGCCCGTGTCCAAGGTTTCAAGAACCGATAGCTCATGGTTTTTGGCACGCATCAGCTCCGCTGCCTTGCGCAGCACCTCGGCGCGTTCTGCCGGGCTGGTTTTCCGCCAAATGGCAAAGCCGGTCTTGGCGCTTTCAATGGCCTTGCTGAAGACTTCTGGCGTTGCAGCGTGAACCCGCGCAATCACTTCTTGGGTTGCGGGATAGATTGAGGCGATCTCCGTGCCAGCCACGTCCTCCACATAGGCACCGCCAATGTAGTGCGAGGCTTGCGGCTGCGCCCGCAGCGTTTTCTTGTCAGTGGTCATGATCTCGTCCTTATCTTTGCTGCGTTTGCCAATGGGGGTGGATCCACGGCGCATCCTGCACCGGAGCCAGCGGTGTTTGACCGAGAATATGGTCCGCGGCCTTCTCACCCACCATCATGGAGGGGCCGTTCAAGTTACCATTGGTGATTTGCGGGAAGATGGAGCTGTCGACAACCCGAAGGCCTTCCACGCCAATGACGCGGCATTCTGGATCGACGACCGCGCCCTCATCCTCTGCATCGCCCATACGGCATGTCCCACAGGGATGATAAGCGCTCTCCGCGTGTTCCCCAATGAAGGCGTTCAGCTCTTCGTCGGTTTGAACCGCTGCACCCGGCTGAATCTCTGCCCCGCGGAATGGCGCAAACGCGTCCTGTCCAAAGATCTCTCGGGTCAAGCGGATACACTGGCGGAAGTCTGCCCAGTCTTCTTCATGGCTCATGTAGTTGAACTTCACCTTCGGTGCTTCCAACGGATCTGCGGAATTCAGCGTGACAGCGCCCCGGCTTTTCGAACGCATCGGGCCCACATGAGCCTGAAAGCCATGGCCTTCTGCTGCGGCTTGTCCGTCATAGCGCACGGCAAACGGCAGGAAGTGGAACTGGATGTCTGGATACTCCACCCCTTCCTTGGAGCGGATAAACGCGCAACTTTCAAAATGGTTGGACGCGCCCTTGCCAGTCTTGGTGAACAGCCACTGGGCACCTATCAGCGCCTTGGAAAACAGGTTCCAGTACTTGTAAAGGGTGATGGGCTGAATGCAGGCCTGCTGGATATACAGCTCCAGATGATCCTGAAGGTTCTGCCCTACCCCGGCCCGATGAACAAGCGGCGTGATGCCTTGAGCCGAAAGGGCTTCAGCGTCACCAATGCCCGACAACATCAGCAACCGCGGTGAGTTGATTGAGGACGCGGAGATGATGACCTCGCGGGTGCAGGTAACCTTCTCGACGTTATTGCCCTTTCTGTACTCCACCCCAACCGCGCGCTTGCCTTCAAACAAGATGCGCTGTGTCAGGGCGCCCGAAATCACTTCAAGGTTCTCGCGGGACTTGGCAGGCTTCAGGTAGGCGTTGGCGGCGGACCAACGACGACCGTTGTAGACGGTCATCTCCATCTCGCCGAAGCCTTCCTGCTTGTAGCCGTTGTAGTCTTCGGTCGTTTGGTACCCAGCCTGTTCGCCCGCTTTGACGAATGCATCGTAAAGTGGGCTCCAACGCGCACCGCGCGTTACATGCACAGGACCTTTTCGGCCGCGCCAGCCCGCATCGCCGGAGTGAGCCTGTTCCATGCGCTGATAGTAGGGAAGAACTTCCGCATAGGACCAGCCCTTTGCACCCATCTGTTCCCAGGTATCGAAGTCCTTGGCATGCCCACGAACATAGACCATGCCGTTGATGGAGGACGAGCCGCCCATCACCTTGCCGCGTGGCGTCACAAGACGGCGTCCGCCCAAATGCGGTTCCGGTTCCGTCTGATAGCCCCAGTCGTAAAATGGCATGTTCATGGGATAGGACAGCGCTGCTGGCATCTGGATGAATGGCCCCATATCGGTGCCTCCCATTTCCAGAAGCAAAACCTTGTTGCGCGGGTCTTCAGAAAGGCGGTTTGCCAGCGCACAGCCAGCAGAGCCCGCCCCTACGATGATGAAATCTGGTTGCATAGTGCTCAATTTGTTGTTTTTGACAGCCCGTCAGACGTCTTCTGTCGCCGGCTGTGCCTGAAGTACGAGTTCAACGTGATCCAATGCCGTTTCTGAGGCTTCTTGTGGGTCTGGATGGTCACCGGCAAGCGCCATCTGAAGCCAAAGCCCATCAATCAACGCCGCTGTGGATCTGGCGGCCTTAACCGCTTTCGCCCGTGGCATAACGCCTGTGAACTCGTGGATAAGGTTGGATATCAGGCGACCATGATAGACGCGCAGCAGTCGCCGAGTTTCTGTTTCGGTTCGCGCCTGAACGTAAAACGCCAGCCAGGCTGAGATGACCTCAGGCCGGAACTGCTCCGCACTGAAGCTCCCTTGCACGATTGCCCGAATTCGCTGCTTCGGGTCGGTCAACGGCAGCATGCGGGACTTGACCTGCATGGCCAGATCCTTGAGCAGCTTGACCATGGTCGCGTTCAAAAGCAGCGCCTTGGAGCCAAAGTAATGATGCGGCAGGCCCGTGGAGACCCCGGCCTTCTTGGCGATCTGAGCCATTGTCGCTTCAGAATACCCACGATCATGAATCACGGTAATCGTTGCATTGATGATGGACGCCTTGCGATCCGCTACAGTTTGCGCTCGCCCCATACCAATTTCCCCTTACACACAAGAAAATTGATTGAACAGCCAATCAATATTTTCCCTCTTTTAGAGTACCTTGGAGCGATTGAAAAGTATTGATTTGCATACCGGTGTATTTTTTCGCAAAAAGTTCCCCTTGATATAAATTGTTGCACCGCCTAATAGCTAAGGAGGCGATCACAAGACGCACATCAATTGGCCGAAGAAAATTAAAATAGGCAGCATTATTGCAAGTCAAACAAAGATAAGGCCAATTAAAAACTCTAAAATGGGGGATTTACATGACTTTTACTCTACAGAAAACACTTGTAACCCTTGGCTCTTCGCTCGCAATACTACTTAGCGCAAGCGCAGTGCAGGCGAAGGATCCGGAAGCGTGTGAAACCGTGCGCTTCTCAGATGTAGGCTGGACCGACATCACCGCCACCACTGCAACTGCTGCTGTTGTATTGGACGCCCTTGGGTATGAGCCAGAGGTAAAAGTTCTCTCCGTACCAGTTACTTACGCATCACTTGCCAACAACGATCTCGACGTTTTTCTTGGCAACTGGATGCCTACCATGGAAGCAGATATCGCTGCTTACCGTGAAGCAGGTACCGTTGAAACCATTGCAACAAACCTCGTCGGCGCCAAGTATACATTGGCAGTACCAAAGTACACTTACGAAGCAGGCCTAAAGTCCTTCGCCGACATCGCCAAGTTCCGTGATGAACTGGATGGCGAAATCTATGGCATCGAAGCGGGCAACGACGGCAACCGCTTGATCCTGGACATGATCGAGGCCAACGCTTTCGATCTTGAAGGATTTGATCTGGTTGAATCGTCCGAGGCAGGCATGCTTTCACAGGTCTCTCGGAAGGTTCGCCGCGAGCAGCCAATCGTCTTCCTTGGCTGGGCACCACATCCGATGAACTCCAACTTCGAGATTGAATATCTTTCAGGTGGCGACGACTTCTTCGGCCCGAATTATGGCGGCGCGGATGTTCGCACCAACGTGCGTGCAGGCTATACCGCCGAATGTCCGAACGTCGGCAAGTTCCTGACCCAGCTCACCTTTACGCTTGAGATGGAAAACGAACTGATGAACGCCATTCTCAACGAAGGCGAAGACCCACAGGATGCCGCTCGTGCATGGCTGAAGAACAACCCAGAGGTAATTGACGCCTGGCTTGACGGTGTCACTACTTTTGACGGCCAAGACGGCCCGGTTGTGGCCAAGTCCGCCCTCGGCCTTCGGTAACATATTCATTCGCAAGGTGGCGGGGGACGCGATTCAGTGCCCCTCGCCACGCGTTCAGTGCTGTTCAAAACACTAAAATTTGAGGTATTCGCGTGGATTGGCTAACCGACCACAAACTTCCCATTGGCACCTGGGCCAAATGGGTAGTGGACTGGCTTACCGACAATGCCACAGCCCTTTTTGATGGTATCTCTATCGCAATCGAAGCGATGATTGATGCGGTCTTGTGGGCGCTAACAACACCGCATCCGCTGATAATCGTCGCACTAGCCACAGCGCTCGCCTACGGCGTGCGCCGCAAGATTGGCTTCTCTGTTTTCGTCGCGCTCAGCCTGCTGCTGATCATCAACCAAGGCTACTGGTCCGAAACCACTGAGACCCTCGCCCTGGTCTTGTGTGCCGCCTTCATCTGCATGTTGATTGGTGTACCGATTGGCGTTTACAGCGCCCATCATCCCAAGTTTTTCGAATGGATACGGCCTGTTCTTGATCTGATGCAGACGATCCCAACCTTCGTCTATTTGATTCCGGCCCTCATCCTGTTTGGATTGGGCGTTGTGCCGGGCCTCATCTCGACCGTCGTGTTCGCACTGCCTGCCTCCATTCGCCTCACGCAGCTTGGTGTTGTTTCCACACCAACGCATCTTTTGGAAGCAGGTGAGGCATTCGGGGCGACTTACTGGCAAAAGTTGTTCAAGATCGAACTCCCCTACGCCCTGCCAAACATCATGGCTGGCCTTACGCAAACCATCATGCTCTCACTCTCCATGGTCGTTATTGCCGCCCTTGTTGGCGCAGATGGTCTTGGCGTGCCCACCCTTAGGGCACTTAACACGGTGAACATTGCAAAGGGCTTTGAAGTGGGCACGGCAATTGTGCTGGTGGCTATCATCCTGGACCGTTTCTTCCGCAGCGATCAAAAGACGGAGACAAACAAATGAGAGACTTGAACCCAAGTCGCGCCATCTCCTTTGAGAACGTCTCCATTGTCTTTGGCAACAATCCTGAGGCAGCGCTTGAACTGGTGGACCAGAACCGTTCGCGAGAGGACATCCTCAAGGAAACAGGTCAGCTGGTTGGTGTCGCCAACGCAAGCTTTGACATTGAGGAAGGCGAACTGCTGGTTCTCATGGGCCTTTCCGGCTCCGGGAAATCGACCTTGTTGCGCGCCATCAATGGCCTCAACCCGATCAGCCGGGGGGCGGTTCATGTTTCCAATGGCGATGCATTGGTCAATCCCGGCACTTGCAGCACCAAGGACTTGAGAGAGCTGCGCCGCCACGGCGTTGCCATGGTGTTTCAGCAGTTCGCGCTGCTGCCATGGCGCACGGTGCGCAGCAACATTGGCTTTGGCCTTGAACTCTCTGGCATTTCGGGCGTAAAAAAGCGGGAGTTGGTTGAACGTCAGCTGGAACTTGTGGGGCTCAAAGACTACGCAAACAAGTATGTCCATGAGCTTTCAGGCGGCATGCAGCAGCGTGTGGGCCTTGCCCGCGCCTTTGCAACGGATGCCCCTATCCTGTTGATGGACGAACCCTTCTCGGCCCTCGACCCGCTCATTCGCGCGCACCTGCAGGACGAGCTTCTGGAACTGCAACAACAGCTCAACAAGACCATCGTGTTCGTCAGTCACGACCTTGATGAAGCAGCCAAGCTTGGCAGCCGCATTGCAATCATGGAAGGCGGCCATGTTGTGCAGATCGGCACTCCGCAGGAAATTGTCACCAAGCCAGTGGATGAGTATGTGGCAAACTTCGTGTCCCACATGAACCCACTCAATGTGCTTCGCGCCAAGGACATCATGACGCCCGTCGCGGTGACTGAAGCACCTGTACACGAAGCTGGCCGCCCGAACTGCCTTGCCGACGCGCCGCTCCGGCAGGTCATTGAGGTCAAGAAGGCCACCAATGAGCCCATAACAGTGCTCGATCATGGCAAGGTTGTTGGTAGCATCACCGAGTCCGACATTCTGAGCAGCCTCAGTTCGTCGTCCTAGCCTCGTTTTTTCTGTGTGATTTTGTCAGAGGCATAAATATCGCCCTGACAAAATCACGGAGGCCCGGTTATATTGCCGGAAAAGGACCCATCGCTAATGCCTGACATTAAAGACGACCTCGACCGCAAACTGATTTCCATCCTGCAAGCCAATGCACGGGAACCCGTGTCTTCTATTTCAAGACGCCTCAATGTAGCCCGGTCTACAGTTCAGGAACGCATCACGCGGCTGGAAAGAAATGGCGTCATTGCAGGCTATACAGCGCTCTTGGGAGATGTCCACGCTGGGCAGCAGGTTCAAGCCGTTGTCATGCTCTCTGTGGCACAGCAACAATCCAAGACACTGGTAAAACAGCTGGAATCCTATCCGGAAATTCGCGTTTGCTACACCATCTCCGGTGAGTTTGATCTGTTCTTGATCGTGGAACCGAGCCGCCTTGAGGAGTTGGACGATATTTTGGACGAGATTGCAGCCATCCCGGGCGTGGTGCGCTCCCGAAGCTCAATTGTGCTCTCCAAAAAATTCGAACGCCAAAAGCCGATTGCACCATCAAATCCGCTTAGCTCTGCTCTTTAAAGGTACAGAGCCCGCGGATTGGGAGTTTAAATTGATTCTAACTCCCCTAGCGGAATTCGACAGAAATCCGTCAAAATACCTATTTAATCAGCGTAATCACGGATATTACCGACAATTCGGCAGATTGCCCTCTCACTTTCGTAAGTATCAGCCCGTATACTTGAGCGCTTAGGCATTCGAGTGGAGGGCTCATATGACGAAATGGCATGTCGGAATTGTTGGCGCTGGCAAGATTGGCGTCATGATTGCAGCGCTTTTGAAAGAGAGCGGCGATTACACCATAGCCATCTTTGACCAGAACGAAGACGCCTTGAAGGCTCTCAAGGATGTTGAGCGGGTTCGGATAGACGTCAGCGATGAAGATGCATTGGCTGCGGCGCTTGGAAACGTGGACGCGGTGTTGTCCGCTGCTCCTTTCTTCCTTACCCCGGTTATTGCCAGAGCCGCCAAGCGCTCCGACACGCATTACCTAGACCTGACAGAAGACGTATCTTCTACCAATCTCGTAATGGATCTGGCCAAGGATGCCAGCTCTGCCTTCGCACCGCAATGCGGCCTCGCACCAGGCTTTGTTTCAATTGCCGCCCATGATCTGGCCCGTAAGTTCGACAAGTTGGAGAACCTTACTCTGCGCGTTGGCGCCCTGCCCCGCTACCCTACAAACCGATTGAAGTACAACCTGACATGGTCTACCGAAGGCCTGATCAACGAGTATTGCAACCCGTGCCTTGCCATTGTTGATGGCACATTGACGGAGGTCGCGCCGCTTGAAGGACTGGAAACGTTCTCGCTTGAAGGCGTAGACTACGAAGCGTTCAATACCTCTGGTGGCCTTGGGTCCTTGCATGAAACCCTTCGCGGCAAAGTTAACTCTCTCAAATACCTAAGCATTCGCTATCCTGGCCACCGGGAAATCATCAGCCTTCTGCTTCAAGATCTGGGCCTCAAGAACCGCCGCGATCTTTTGAAAGAGGTGATGGAGACCGCGCTGCCGACCACCAAGCAGGATGTCGTTGTAGTATTCATTACAGCAAGCGGCATGATTGACGGTCGTCTGGAAGAACGTTCCTACCTGAACGAGATCAACGCTGGCCAGATTGCAGGCACTCACTGGAGTGCGATCCAGATCACAACGGCTGCCGGCATTTGCGCAACGCTGGACATGATCCGCGAGGGACGCCTTGCCAAATCTGGCTTCATCAAGCAGGAGGACATTCCTCTTGAAGCGTTTCTGGCGAACCGCTTCGGCGCGCTTTATTTGGGGCACCGGTCAATTCAAGACAACGGGGAGCCGAAATTGCTCGCCGCAGAGTAACAAAAAGACCGCTTTAACTGTTTTCGGCCTGAATTGAATGGATTCAGGCCGTCTTCTTGATCACTCAGGAAAGGTCAGGCACGGTGCATCTATAAAAACCAGAAGAAGATGCCCCATGTTTTCACGCCCCCAAAACCTAAAAATGCTCGCCAGTGCCCTTGCATTGATCTTTGGCTACGCTCCCACAATCGCAGCACAGACCACTCTTCAAAAAGCAACATTGCCACCCCTTGCGGTTTACAAGGAGCTTGCTGAGGGCTCCCAGTTCACGAGCTGGGTCACATTTCAGGAAACGGCCGACCAGCAGATCATCCACTTCAAACCGATCCTGCTTCTGCATTGCCGGTTGAAGGAGCTGCGTTATTCCATTGACAACAAGGGCCTTAAGGAACGTTTCCCGGTTCCGCCCTGCAATTCTGTGGCGCCCTTTGCCATGCCGAGCAGCACCTCATTGGCAGACACCGCTTTGGTTCTTGCTCCCGGGACGGCTGACGCCGTTGCTGTTCAAGTGATCTGGCAGGATGGGTCTGCCAGCCGTGTTGGATACTTCGAACCGTGCCGGGACGTCGGTTCAGTTCCCTGCGCCTATCCGCTGAATTAGCTTCAAGCAGATAGGCCCAGAAGTATCTCGTTCAGCTCGGGCCAGTTAGATTGATTGGGCCCCTAGACGCGCTCAAGCCCCCATCCACCGGCAAATTAACGCCGGTAATGAAAGAAGCCTGATCACTTGCCAAAAAGAAGACCGCATTAGCCACTTCAACCGGCTTTGCAATCCGCTTCAACGGGACGGACTTGGCGTAATTCACAAGGTCACTTGGCGCAGCCCCTCTTGCAAACAACTTGCTGGCAAGCGCCATGGGCGAAACAGCGTTCACCCGAATGCCGTAGTCTGCATAGTCCAGTGCCATTGATTGTGTCAGGTTGAGAACGGCACCATTTGCAGAAGTAGACACAGCTGTACTACCACCGGTAAGCCCATCAGCATCCGAAGTAATGTTGACCACGGCACCACCGTGCTGCTCCATCATCATGGGCAAGATGTGTTTGCACGTGAGAAACACGCCCTTCACATCCACGTCGAAAACCCGCTCCCACGCGAAGACTTCCATCTGGTGTACCGCGCCACACTTCAGGTTGGCTGCGTTGTTCACCAGAATATCGCATCCGCCAAGGCGCTCTGCCACCGCACCCGCTGTTTCCTTGACGCTCTGTTCTGAAGAGAGATTACAACGGCAATACTCTATGGTGACTGCGTCATTGATTGCTTTCAGTTCGTCGGCTACGGCTTCCCCATCGTCGCGATGTTCGATGCCAGTGAACAGCACGTGGTTGCCAGCTTCTACGAAGCGCTTCACCACATCCTTGCCGAACCGTGAGGTGCCGCCAGTGACCACAACTCTTTTGTTCATTTTTTACTCCACGCCACAAGCGCAACGCTTCCCAGCGCTGCTTATTCTCTCCAGAACCCGTTAGAACCACGTGTCACCGGAAAGCTCACCCAAAGGCGGTTCCCAATGAACCTCCGCTAATTTGCCACACGGGATCATTAGGTGTACGCCGCGAAAACCACAGGGTGATCAAAGTGTTCAATACCAATCCTTGAGTGTGTATCACGCACACATTTAAAAACAATGACGTGTTTACCAACAATGGATAGGTTGCATGCACTACGTCATAACCCCATGCGACAGTGTGTTTTTTCCCAATGGTTTGACAATAAGGAACCAGTTCGAATATTTTCAACAGAGGGCAGTTCTTGAAAATCATCTTCTGCGTTAAGCGCAAGCACCCGTTGTGATTGAGAGACCTTCGTGAACCGGCGGCACTAGGTAAGAAAGTTTTTGAACCTTGGAACAGAAGAAGACAAACCAGTCAATTGACCGTGCCGTGAGCATACTCAGCTTCATTGCAGAGAATGGGAACAGCGCACGCTTGATGGATATGTGTGATGCTCTGGACCTAAAAAAGAGCACGTTGCACGGCATTCTCGCCACCATGCAGATCCATGGGCTGATCACTCAAGACACAGACACCTCCCGTTACTCGCTGGGCATCAAGCTGTTCGAGCTGGGCAAGATCTACGAAGAGAATTTCTCCTTGCGCCAAGTCATTCGGCCAACTCTGGAGCGGCTTTCAGCGGAGTTCAAGGAAAGTGTTCATGTGGGCATCTTGACCGAAGATAGCGTGCTTTACATGGACCGTATAGACTCGCCCTACTCCATTCGCGTTGCTGCAAAGGCAGGCCACAAAGCGCCGCTCTATTGCACCGCCATGGGGAAAGGGATTCTGGCCTACTCCAGCGAACAGCGTCAGGAAGACTACCTTGCCAAAGGCCCGTTTCCGCGGCTGACGGAAAACACGCTCTGCACAGCAGACGAGCTTCGCGCCGAGTTGCGGGCCATCCGCCAACGCCAGTGGTCCATCGACAACGAAGAAGTCGAGATGGGTCTGATCTGCATTGCCTCACCTGTGGTGAATGGCGATGGCAAAGTAATTGCCGCCATCGGCATCAGTGGCCCCAAGCACCGAACGGATGAAGCAACTCTGGACTCCTGGAAGGCCGCCATTCCAGCGGCGGCACGGGATCTGTCCCAAACGATGCGCTTTACCCGCTAACAAAAAAACGGGCCCCACATCTGAGGCCCGTTTTTTGTTTTCTTTGCCAGCCAAGCCCTACTTCATGGTTGGGATCACGAACTCTGCACCGTCTTTCAGGCCTGACGGCCAACGGGCCGTGACGGTCTTGGTACGAGTGTAGAACTTGAAACCATCCGGACCGTGTTGGTTCAGATCGCCGAAGCCAGAGCGCTTCCAGCCGCCAAACGTGTGGTAAGCCAGCGGCACCGGAATCGGCACATTTACACCAACCATGCCAATATTGATGCGAGAGGCAAAGTCTCGTGCCGTATCCCCATCGCGGGTAAAGATGGCGGTGCCGTTGCCGTATTCATGGCTCATAGGCAGGTCCAGCGCCTCGTCATAGTTTTTAGCGCGGACCACGGACAGAACCGGACCGAAAATCTCTTGCGTGTAGATGTCCATATCCTTGGTAACATGGTCGAACAGGCAGCCGCCCATGAAGTTGCCGTTTTCATAGCCCTGCAGTTTGAAATCACGGCCATCGACGACCAGTTTTGCACCCTGCTCCACGCCACGGTCCACCAGTCCCTTGATCCGTGAGAGCGCCTCTGGCGTGATCAACGGGCCAAAGTCGACATCGTCACCGGCTGTATAGGGCCCGATCTTGAGGCCTTCCACACGCGGAGCCAGCTTCTCAACCAGCCGATCCGCCGTATCTTCACCAACAGGTACTGCCACAGAAATGGCCATGCAGCGCTCGCCCGCTGCGCCGTAGCCTGCGCCAATCAGCGCGTCCACGGCCTGGTCCATGTCCGCATCCGGCATGATGATCATGTGGTTCTTGGCCCCGCCGAAGCACTGAACGCGCTTCCCGTTGGCGCAGCCGCGGGTATAAACGTACTCGGCAATTGGCGTGGAACCCACAAATCCAACGGCCTGAATGATCGGATCATCAAGAATGCCGTCCACGACTTCCTTGTCTCCGTTCACAACGTTCAGAACGCCTTCAGGCAGGCCTGCTTCCATCATCAGTTCAGCCAGCATGACCGGCACCGTTGGGTTGCGTTCGGATGGCTTCAAAATGAACGCATTACCCGCCGCAATGGCAGTACAGAACTTCCACATCGGGATCATGGCGGGGAAGTTGAAGGGCGTGATGCCAGCTACAACGCCCAGCGGCTGGCGCATGGAATACATGTCGATGCCCGGCCCTGCGCCCTCAGTAAACTCACCCTTCAGGAGATGAGGCGCACCGATACAGAACTCCGCCACTTCCAGACCGCGGACAATATCGCCCTTTGCATCCGGAAATGTCTTGCCATGCTCGCTGGAGAGCACTTCGGCCAGTTTGTCCATATCGCGGTGAAGCAGGTTGACAAACTGCATCATGACGCGGGCCCGGCGCTGCGGGTTGGTAGCGCCCCAGCCAATTTGTGCCTGTGCAGCGTTTGTGACTGCTTCACGCAATTCATCAAGGTTTGCCAGCGCGACCTTGCCGGTCACTTCACCGGTTGCCGGGTTGAAAATGTTGCCGAAACGACCAGAGCGCCCAGGTACGCGCTTTCCTCCAACAAAGTGGCCCAGTTCCATCTGCTTCCTCCCAAATAGTTTCCAGATCACGCTTTTCAGCAGATTACCAGATTTTACGTAGGCCCAGAATGAACTATATTTATTGCAGTTCAACCTGATATTTGACGAAGCCGTTGTGCATTAATTAAAGCACATAACCGCATTGGAGATCCTATGAACTGGGATGACACCCGCATTTTCTTGAGTGTTGCGCGCAACGGGCAAATCCTCGCCGCTGCCCAGCGCCTTGGTATCAACCACGCGACGGTCGCCCGTCGGGTGACAGCCTTGGAAGATGCGCTTCAAACAAAGCTTCTTGAGCGCGCAACAACAGGTTGCTCCTTGACGGCGGAAGGCGAACGCTTTCTGGAATACGCAGAGGTGATGGAGGCGCAAATGCAGGATGCGCAAGCTGTCATTGGCGGCATGGATGTGGAGCTTTCCGGGACCGTGCGCATTGCCGCCCCGGATGGCTTCGGCGTGAACTTCCTTGCGCCTCGCCTCGGAGAGTTCAACGAGAAGTACCCCAATCTCACTGTTCAACTGGTCCCCCTCCACCGCAGCTTCTCCTTGTCGAAACGAGAAGCAGACATTGCGATCAACGTGGGGCGCCCCGAGCATGGCCGCCTCGTGACCCGCAAGCTGGTGGACTATTCCCTCAATCTCTATGCTTCCAGAGAGTACATTGAAAAACACGGCGTACCGCTTACTTCCGATGATCTCAAGCAACACCGACTGATCGGTTATGTGGACGATCTCGTGTTTACCCCTTCCCTCAACTATACCGAGGAAATCCTGAAGGGGTGGCGCTCTTCACTGGAGTTCGCCAGTGCGCTTGCCCAAACAGAAGCCGTTCGCGCGGGCGCAGGCATTGGGGTGCTTCATGCTTTCATTGCCAATCAGGACCCGACATTTGTGCGCGTACTGCCGGAGCGGCGCATTGAGCGCAGCTATTGGTTGCTTACCCATGAAACCACAAAGAACCTTCGCCGGATCAAGATGCTAGGTGACTTCATTGTTGAGAGCGTACTGGCCGAACGGCATTTGTTTTGATCCTTGTTCATTCATCGAAACAGCAACAATAGGCCTTCAACCTCAAGATTGTTCACTAAAACGCGTACTGTGTGTTCACTTTCAATCCGCGCCGAGAACGGTATGTTGATTTCAACGCAGACATACGCACCGCCAAAGGGCGATGCCCGATTGAAAGGCCATAGCCATGACATTGCCAAACCAGCCAGATCCAATTCCAGGCGATGAGCAGAGCATCAACGCGATCGAGCAGGTCATTGTGCCGCGCGCCCATGACATCGGCAATTTTGAGGTGCGCCGCGCACTGCCGACAAAGAGCCGTCAGATGGTTGGTCCTTTCATTTTTTGGGATCAGATGGGCCCTGCCGAGTTTCTGCATGGTGGCGGGATCGATGTACGCCCCCACCCACACATCGGCCTGTCGACCGTAACATACCTTCTGGAAGGCGAAGTCTACCACCGAGACAGCCTCGGTAGCGACATGATCATCAAGCCTGAAGAGCTGAACTGGATGACCGCAGGTCAGGGGATTGTTCACTCCGAGCGTGAGCGTCCTGAAGTGAAAGGCACGCCGCGCAGCTTGTTTGGCATTCAGAGTTGGGTTGCACTTCCAAAACACATGGAAGAAACGGCTCCAGCCTTTGAACACTATGCCAATGACAAGATGCCGGTGATCACCGACAACGACAAGCGCGTGCGGTTGATTGCAGGGTCGCTTTATGGCCAGACATCACCCGTGAACACAGCCAGCGAGACACTTTATGCAGACATCTCGCTTAACGCAGGGTCGGTTCTTCCGGTTGATCCAACCCATGAGGAGCGAGCAATCTACACGTTGACTAGCCGCATCGAGATCAATGGCGACGTGTTTGAGCCGGGTCAACTTCTCGTTTTGCGCGCTGGTGATGCCTTGACCGTTCGCGCCAAGGACAATGCACGCATCATGCTGTTTGGCGGCGAGCCGATGGACGGCCCTCGTCACATTTGGTGGAACTTCGTTTCCTCCTCAAAGGAACGTATCGAGCAGGCTAAGGAAGACTGGCGCTCCATGAAGTTTGGCAGTGTACCGGGCGATGTGGAAGAGTTCATCCCTCTTCCCGGCATGAGCTAAAATCCATTAGGGAACAGCACAAAGGGTGGGTGACCGCCCTTTGTCCGCCTTGCAAGCAAGTGTCTGCTCACAGGTTTGGCCTCGCCCTCTTCGGTGAGGCCTGACAGCGTCAACACCTTCCAATGCACCCCGCCAATGCGCTGGTCGAAACTGCGCCCTTCCCGGAAAGCGGTCAGAACCCCTTCAGGCGGTGCCTCGCCAAGATCAGCCAGTACCGTTTCCAGTGCATTGGTTATGAGACCAATAGCGGGGCGCATGAGTGCATCCTGACCCGCCGTACCCTGAAATCTGATCGAAGCTACATCGGAGACTGACGGCCCGCGCATGGAAAAGAACACCGTCGCTTGATCGGCTGCCTGTGCGGTCTCATCATCACGCCTGCTTTCAAGGAGCGGGGCGCGTCCAATGGTAATCACATCGGAGCTGCAGCCATATCCGGGCCCCATGGTGAGACGACGCCATCCCTTGTTTTGAAACCCCTCCTCAGCAAATCTTTGGCACAGGTCCTGTGGCGTTGCCTTGATAATGCGGCGAAACTCCTGCTCAAACTCCACTTCTCTGGCCAACATGCGTGCGCTGGTAGGGTCGAGCGCCGATGGACTTGCCGCATCATCACCACCAAGGGCCACGAACCATTGTGCAATCTCCATCCGGTCCCCGGAACTCAAAAGCGCCCAGTAAAGCCCCAGCACACTGCAAGCCATAAACACACTGACGCACAGCGTGGTTGCCACTTGCACAGCAAAGTGGCGCGACCGTCTTTCTGACCCGGATTTTACATTTGTTGGCTTGCTTTCCCTCACAGTCCCAAGGTTGCGCCAAAACAAAAAAAGCGCCACCCCTCGTTCTGAAGGGTGACGCATGAAACTTGAGCCGTTCGCTACGAAACGGGTCAGAAGTTAGAGAGTCTGATTGTACTCACCGACCTCTGGGTTTTCACGAAGGACCGCGTCAACCGCCTTGAACATCTCGTGCAGACGCTCCTCGGAGACCGGGCTTTCCACCACCACGACCAGCTCTGGTTTGTTGGAGGAAGCGCGAACGAGGCCCCAGGTGCCGTCCTCGGAGACAACGCGAACGCCGTTTACTGTGATGAGGTCTGTGATGGCTTGACCGGCGACCTTCTCCCCATTGGCGTGCATGTCCTTGAAACGCTTTACCACCTTGTCGACGACATCGTACTTCTCTTCATCGGAGCACTTGGGCGCCATGGTTGGAGAGCCCCAGGTCTTGGGAAGAGCGCGGCGCATGTCGGCAACGGTCTTGTCTGGATTGCGGTCCATCATGTCGAGAACCGCAATGGCGGAGACAAGGCCATCATCATAGCCACGGCCAATTGGCGCGTTGAAGAAGTAGTGGCCAGACTTTTCGAAGCCCGCAAGGGCCTGAAGGTCGGTCACGCGGCGCTTGATGTAGGAGTGGCCGGTCTTGAAGTAGTCGGTCTTTGCCCCGTTCTCCTTGAGGACAGGATCAGTGTTGAACAGGCCCGTGGATTTAACATCCACCACGAACTGGGCGTTGTCATAGATGGCGGACAGATCGCGAGCCAGCATGACGCCGACCTTGTCTGCAAAGATTTCTTCACCTTCGTTGTCCACGATCCCGCAGCGATCGCCATCACCGTCAAAGCCGAGCCCCACTTCCGCGCCGGTTTCAAGCACCTTGTCGCGGATTGCATGAAGCATCTTCATGTCTTCAGGGTTCGGATTGTAGTTCGGGAACGTGTGGTCCAGCTCACAGTCGAGCGGTATCACATCAACACCCAGCGCTTCCAGAATGCGCGGTGCAAACGCACCGGCCGTTCCGTTACCACAGGCAACCACAGCCTTGATCGGGCGCTTCAGTTTCTCGCGTTTTGTCAGGTCGTTGAAGTAGCGCTCTGCAAAGCCGGCATGGAACTCATAGGAGCCCCCGCCCGGAAGCTTGAAATCGCCAGCAAGAACGATGTCGCGCAAACGTCCCATCTCATCGGGACCGAATGTCAATGGGCGGTTTGCACCCATCTTCACCCCTGTCCAACCGTTGTCATTGTGCGAGGCGGTGACCATTGCAACGCAAGGCACATCCAGCTCGAACTGGGCAAAGTAGGACATGGGCGACATGGCAAGGCCAATGTCGTGAACCTTCATGCCGGATGCCAGCAAACCGTTGATGAGGGCCATCTTGATAGACGCGGAATACCCTCGGAAGTCGTGACCTGTCACGATCTCGGGGCGTACACCGAGCTCATGCACCAGAGTGCCGAGCCCCATGCCCAGCGCCTGAATGCCCATGAGATTGATTTCTTTTTCAAACAACCAACGTGCGTCGTACTCGCGGAACCCCGTTGGCTTGACCAGAGGTGTCGTCTCGTATTCCAGAGTGTTCGGGGTCAACTGAGCAACAGGTTTATCAAACATAAAAGCTCCTAATGCGAATAGGTTGGGTGTTATTTAACAGCCTCTTATGACGTTTTGCCAACCGGCTAAACAAGTCGCAGGCCCTATTCATTGGTTGTTGTCGGTTCTCGCAGGATGTCATCGTCATGAATCAGAGCGCCAGATTGCACCTCGATCATGCGCACATCAATCATCCCCGGATTATGGAGTTTGTGAGGCGCGCCAAGGGGCACGAACACGGATTCGTTTTCACTCACATATTTCGTTGAGCCATTCACAGAGACTTCCAAGGTTCCCCCCATGACGACCCAATGTTCGGCGCGGTGGATGTGCCGCTGCAAGGTGAGTCCCTGCCCCGGTTTGATCATCATGGATTGAACACGGAAGCGGTCTCCGCGTGAGATCTCCTCGGTCCATCCCCACGGGCGATATACCCGGCGGTGCTGCACCGTCTCCGGCCGCTTTTCCGCCTCCAGACGGGCCACGATGTTTTTCACCTGCTCTGCGTGTTCTTTGGAGGCCACCAGCAGCGCATCCTTGGTGTTCACCACCAGCACGTCGTTGAGGCCCAGTACACTTACCAGCGCATCATCAGAGTAGACGAGGCAATCCTTGCTGTCTTCAAAGATGGCTTCGCTCAGCGAGGTATTGCCGTCATCGTCCTTGGGCATGGTCTCCCAAATGGCCCGCCAGGACCCCAGATCGTTCCACTGAGGATCCATGGGAACGCAGCGAATACCGGGTTGCTTCTCCATAATGGCGTAGTCGATGGAGATGCTCGGCACTTTTTCAAAGGCGTGCGCATCCAGACGCAGGAAATCCAGATCAGCGCGGGCGCCAATGTATGCTTCGCTGACCGCGTTCCACACATCAGGAGCATATGTCAGGAAGCTCTCTTTCATGGCCTTGGCACTGAACAAGAAAATCCCGGCATTCCAGAGATAGGTTCCCTCCGAGACGAAACGTTCGGCGACCTCTTGCGTCGGTTTTTCAACGAACCGGTCCACCATCAACGCATCAGCGTCGGACGGGATGAACTTTATGTAGCCATAGCCTGTGTGCGCCATTTCCGGCTTGATGCCGAATGTGACGATGGCCCCATCCGAGGCGGCTGGCACACCCAGTTCCACGGCTGCTTTGAAGGCGTCCTCGTCGCCGATGAGATGGTCAGAGGGCAGCAGCAGCACGAGCGTTTCTTCATCTGTCTCAAGCGCCATCATGGCTGCAAGCGCCGCAGGGGCTGCAGTGTTGCGCCCGCACGGCTCCAAAACGATGCTCTGGGCCTCTACCCCCAGTTCCTGCAGCTGTTCGCCAATAAGGAACCGGTGATCTTGATTGGAGATCACCAATGGGGCAGCAAAGCCATCGCCCATGGTCCGCTTGCAGGTTTTTTGGAAGAGGCTCTCGCCATCGAACAAGGGCAGAAACTGCTTTGGTCTTTCGCGCCGTGACAAGGGCCACAAACGTGACCCGAATCCGCCCGACAAAATCGCAGGAATTATTTTCGGCATCTGTTCCAAGTCCAAATTCAACCTATACGGCAAGCAGCGCCGGTTTCAATCTATCCGCGCCATCAACAACGACAATAAACTTAACTAGCTGCAATAGTTCGCTTTTTCTAGGGCAAGAATATCACTGTCACCAAAAGGCTTCCCATCTTAGCATCTCTACGGCAAGATACCTCCGTTATTTTACGGAGATGCTGTTCAATGCTCGGGGACCTTGGCAAACGAATTGAGAGTAAACGCGAGGAGCTTGTTTGCCTGACCCAAGACTTGATCAGGATACCAACCGTGAACCCGCCTGGAGAAGCCTACGCACCTTGTGCAAAATACATTGGTGAGCGCCTGTTTTCCCGCGGATTTACAGTGGAATACATACGAGGCGAAGGGACGCCCGGCGACAGCGCCAAACACCCGCGCATCAATGTTGTCACCCGCCGCGAGGGCGCTCGCCCAGGCGCAACGGTCCATTTCAACTCACACATTGATGTGGTGCAAGCTGGTGAGGGTTGGACGGTGGATCCTTTCGCCGGAGTTGTGCGCGATGGCCGGGTTTATGGTCGCGGGGCCTGCGACATGAAAGGCGGGCTTGCAGCCTCCCTCATCGCAGTTGAAGCATTTCTTGAATGCTTCCCGCATTTTCCCGGAGCCATTGAGATTTCTGGCACGGTGGATGAAGAATCAGGTGGTCTGGGCGGCGTCGCTTATCTGGCGCAAAAGGGCTATTTCTCTAAACCACGCGTGGACCACGTCATCATCCCCGAACCGCTGCACAAAGACCGCATTTGTCTCGGGCATCGGGGTGTTTGGTGGGGCGAAGTTGAGACCCATGGCGCCATTGCGCATGGATCCATGCCGTTTCTGGGGGACTGCGCCGTACGCCATATGGGAGCGTTTCTGGAGGCTCTGGAGAAGCGCCTTTATCCCAAGCTGGCGGCAAAACACACGGAAATGCCTGTGGTTCCGGAAGGTGCTCGCAAGTCTACACTCAACATCAATTCCATCCATGGAGGTCAGCCTGAGGGCTTTGACGGGCTGCCTTCCCCTTGTGTGCCGGACAGTTGCCGGATCGTGCTGGACCGCCGCTATCTCATTGAAGAAAATCTTGATGACGTTAAAACCGAAGTCATCGCCTTGTTGGATGAACTCAGCAAAGAACGGGATAACTTCCGATACACGATCAAAGACCTACTTGAAGTCATCCCGACCATGACCGAAAAAGACGCGCCGGTCGTGAAAGCTGTGGCAGAAGGCATTGAAGCGGTTCTGGAAAGGCCCGCCGAGATGGTGATTTCACCCGGCACCTATGACCAAAAACACATTGCGCGTCTGGGTCACTTGCACGACTGCATTGCCTACGGTCCGGGGCTTCTTGAAATGGCTCACAGGCCCGATGAGTTTGTCGTGATTGATGACATGGTGGACAGTGCCAAAGTCATGGCGCATGCAACCCACGCACTACTGTTTGGTGGAACAGGCGCACTTTAAGGCTTTGACACCGCCCGTTTTGGAGGGGGATACTATGAAAGTTCAAGGGACACTGAAGGCCCTGCGTTCACTCGCAGTTGGCGTGGCCTTGGTGGTAAGTGCTTCACCACTGGCGTTATCCGTGGCGCACGCAAAATCTGCTCTTTCTCTGGGCATTGTGCTGGAACCGCCGCATCTCGACCCGACTGCGGGGGCGGCCGCAGCCATTGATGAAGTGACTTATGCCAACGTGTTCGAGGGATTGACCCGCATTGGCCCGAACGGTGAGGTTTTGCCTGCTCTTGCAAAGTCCTGGGAGATTTCCGAGGATGGCCTCACCTACACATTCGAACTTCAAGACGGCGTCACGTTCCACGATGGAACGCCATTTTCTGCCGAGGATGTGAAGTTCTCACTGGACCGCGCCCGGGCCGAAGACAGCACCAACGCACAAAAGCCTCTGTTTGCAGCCATATCAGCCGTCAATGTAGCGGATGAAGATACGGTTCAAGTCACCCTGTCAGAACCTGTTGGCAGCTTCCTGTTTAACCTTGGCTGGGGCGATGCGGTGATCGTTTCCAAAGAAAGTGCAGCGGGAAACAAGACCAATCCGATAGGAACCGGCCCTTTCAAGTTTGACCGTTGGATCAAGGGGCAAGAAATTTCGCTGGATCGCTATGAAGGCTATTGGGGCACGCCCGTTGCCTTGGAAGAAGCATCCTTCAAGGTTATTGCTGATCCAAATGCCGCTTTTGCGGCCATGATGTCAGGCGACGTTGATGCATTTCCGAACTTTCCAGCACCTGAAACACTGATCCAGTTTGAAGCGGATCCGCGTTTTAAAGTGGCTGTGGGCTCGACAGAAGGCGAGACCATCCTTGCTATGAACAATGAGAGCGGCCCGCTCTCCAACAAGCTGGTGCGTCAGGCCATTTCGCACGCGGTCAACAAGCAAGCGCTCATTGATGGTGCCATGTTTGGTCGTGGCACGCCCATTGGCTCCCACTTTGCGCCGCACCATCCGGCCTATGAAGATCTGACGGGTACCTACACCTTTGACCCTGAAAAGGCCAAGGAACTGCTGAAAGAAGCCGGCTACGCGGAGGGCTTTACCGCGACCTTGAAGCTGCCACCGCCTCAGTATGCGCGGCGCGGCGGCGAGCTGATCCGCTCTGACCTGCAAAAAGTTGGCATCAATCTGGAAATTGTTCCGCTGGAGTGGGCTCAGTGGCTTTCTGAGGTGTTCCGCGAAAAGAATTACGACTTCACCATCGTGTCTCACACGGAGCCGATGGATATAGGCATTTATGCCCGCGATGACTACTACTTCAACTACAAGAACCCGGCGTTCGACGACATCATCACCCAGCTCAATCGGGAAACCGACGAGGAAAAACGCTATGCCTTGATGAAGCAGGCGCAAGAAATGATCGCAGCCGATGCTGTGAATGTTTTCCTGTTCCAATTGGGCAAGGCCGGTGTTTGGGATGCCAATCTTCAGGGCCTGTGGGTGAACTCGCCGATTCAGGCAAACGACATCACCGGCGTTTCTTGGAAAAACTAGATCAAACAGCAGGATGCGGGTGAAGCCTGTCTTCATCCGCATGGCTGATATTACCCGGAAAGGCTCGCATTAAAAATTGCATGTGCCCGCCGGATAGGTTAGTCCCGACACGAGATGGGCGGGTTTGCCCGCCCTGCTCATTCGCCCGGACCTTTGTTCCTCAAGCCGTTGGTTTGCCATGTTTTCTTACGGAGTGCTGCGCCTTCTCGGCTTATCACTGACACTCTTTGCGGCAAGCATTGTGGTGTTTGTCGTGCTTGAGGTGCTGCCCGGAGATCCAGCTCAGGTGATGCTCGGAATCAGTGCGCAAGAAGATACGTTGGCGGCCTTGAGGGAACAGTTGGGCCTGAACGCCCCCGTCCTGACCCGGTATGTGGACTGGGTTCTTGGCATGCTGCAGGGCGATTTTGGCATAAGCTATACCTACAACGTCCCGGTTTCCGAGCTGATAGCGGAGCGCGCAGCCGTCAGCCTGCCGCTTGCCGCAATCGCCCTGATCCTGTCCACCGCAATTGCGTTTCCCATTGGTATTATGGCGGCTCGGTTCCGAGGCAAGGCACTGGATACGGGGATCATGGGGCTCACTCAGGTGGGCATAGCTCTGCCGAACTTCTGGTTTGCGATCCTGCTTGTTTATGTGTTTGCAATCACCTTGCGGTTGTTGCCCTCAGGTGGTTTTCCCGGCTGGGACCAAGGTGTTCTCAATGGTTTGGAAGCGCTTATTCTGCCAGCAATTGCCCTTGCCTTGCCGCAAGCGGCGATCCTTGCCCGCGTAATGCGCTCCGCCCTGATTGATGTGATGAGCGAGGACTACATTCGTACCGCCCGCGCCAAGGGCCTTTCTGCACGGGTAACCCTGTGGCGTCACGGCGTACGCAATGCCCTTATTCCAGTGCTGACAATCCTCGGCCTTCAATTCTCATTCCTTGTCGCCGGTACCGTCATCATTGAAAACGTGTTTTATCTGCCGGGCTTGGGTCGCCTGATTTTTCAAGCCATCACCCAGAGGGACCTCATCACTGTCAAAAGCGGTGTCATGGTATTGGTGGCATTGGTCGTGCTTATCACTTTCATCGTGGATCTGGCTTATGCAGCAGTCGACCCACGCCTGCGGCGGGGGCGCTGAGTATGGACACGTTCGAAGCCCCAATCCACCCCTTCCGCCGGGCATGGAAGAGCCGCTCCTTCCTTATAGGCCTCTGTCTTGCCTCACTAATTTTGATTGCGGGCTTTATCAGCCTGTTCTGGACCCCTCACGCCATTGACAGCCTGAACGTGGCAAACCGGCTTCAGGCTTCCAGCAGTCAGCATTGGCTGGGGACCGATCAGTACGGCCGCGACATCCTTTCCATGCTTATGATCGGCGCGCGCACCTCCATCATTGTGGCGCTGATTGCTGTAGGCATCGGTCTGCTCTTTGGCGTGCCACTCGGGCTGTTGGCCGCCACAAAACGCGGGCTTGTGGAAGAAGCCGTAATGCGCACCAACGACCTGATTTTTGCATTTCCAGCAATTCTCTCGGCCATCCTTATCACTGCGCTCCTCGGACCGGGCGCTGTGAACGCAGTAATCGCCATTGGCATTTTCAACATTCCCGTGTTTGCACGTGTTGCGCGTGGGGGTGCTCTGTCGCTTTCTGGACGGGATTTCCTGCTGGCGGCACGCCTTTCTGGCAAAAGCGGCCTGCGCATTACGCTTGAACACGTGCTGCCGAACATCGCCAATCTTTTGATCGTACAAGCGACCA
This sequence comes from Pseudovibrio exalbescens, assembly GCF_028737195.1. GTDB lineage: Bacteria > Pseudomonadota > Alphaproteobacteria > Rhizobiales > Stappiaceae > Pseudovibrio > Pseudovibrio zosterae. The sequence continues at coordinate 866,533 of NZ_JAQZAJ010000001.1, forward strand.
TACAACTCTCACTTGGCATATTGGCAGAGGCTGGCCTGTCCTATCTTGGCCTTGGGCCGCAGCCGCCGCTGGCGAGCTGGGGACGCATGCTGAATGAAGCGCAAACAATGATGGCGTTTGCACCGCAGCTTGCGCTGTATCCAGGATTAGCCATTGTTGTCAGTGTGTTGGGCTTCAACCTTCTGGGAGATGGGCTGCGCGATCTGCTTGATCCTCGCCTGAGACGGAGGATCCGCTGATGGCCGTTTTCTCCGCAAAAAACCTGAGTGTTTCCATCAACGGAACACCGATCCTGAAGAACGTGAGCTTCTCCCTTGCCAAGGGCGAGATACTCGGGCTTGTGGGCGAAAGTGGCTCCGGCAAATCCATGAGTGCCTTGGCGGCAATGCAGCTGCTGCCGGATGGTGCGACGCAAGACGGCTCCATTCGCTATAAAAAGCATGAGATTGTAGGCGCTTCCGAGCGCACCATGAACGAGGTCCGGGGTCGGTCCATCTCCATGGTGTTTCAAGAGCCAATGACGGCGCTGAACCCCACCAAGACCATCGGCGATCAGGTGAGTGAAGGCTTGTTGTGGCACTTCAAGATGACCCGGCAACGGGCACTGGAGCGCACTCAGAAGGTGCTGGAGCGTGTGGGCCTGCCCTTCGACAATCACATGCTGGACCGTTATCCGCACCAGCTCTCAGGGGGACAAAGGCAGCGCGTTGTCATTGCCATGGCCATCGCCTGCAAGCCGCGCTTCTTGATTGCGGATGAGCCAACAACAGCGCTCGACGTGACCATTCAGGCGCAAATCCTTGCTCTGCTTAAGGAAATTGTTCGCAAGGACCAGATGTCCCTGCTGCTGATCAGCCATGACCTTGCCGTGGTGGCAGATATGGCTGACCGGGTTGCCATCATGAAGGACGGGGAAATCGTTGAACATGGGCCAACCGGCCAGCTGTTCCGAACCCTGTCCCACCCCTACTCACAGCAGTTGGTTGAAGCCTCCAGCCACATTCCCAAAGCGCGCACGCGGCCATTGGACCCGGATGCCAAGCCACTGCTTGCGGTTGAGGGGTTGGTGCGCACCTATCCGCTGCCAAAACGCTCTGTCTTTGAAAAGCGTCAGTACCATACGGCCGTGAACACGGTGTCCCTGCGCATCCTGCCCCATGAGTCCGTTGGGCTTGTGGGCGAAAGCGGATGCGGAAAATCCACCCTTGCCCGAACAGTGCTTGGTTTGGAAGAGCCCACCAAGGGGCATATCAGCTTTCTTGGCAAGAACCCGTTTGAGGTGTCTCACAAGGAAGAAAAGGCGCTAAAGCGCGGAATTCAGGCGGTTTTTCAGGATCCATATGGCAGCTTTGACCCCCGTCACACGATCGCCAAGACGGTAGCAGAGCCGCTGCACCTGTTGCGTCACGAGATTTCCGAGACGGCCAAGAACGGCAAGGTGATTGCCGCGCTGGAAGCCGTGGGCCTGAAGCCGCAGGATGCCCACAAGTACCCCCACGAGTTTTCTGGCGGGCAGCGGCAACGCATTGCCATTGCCCGGGCGCTGGTGACCGAACCACAGCTGATTGTGGCTGATGAGCCGGTATCCGCTCTGGACGTTTCCATTCGCGCTCAAATTCTTGATTTACTTGCAGATTTAAGGGACAGGCTGGGCGTTGCCTATCTGTTTATCAGTCACGATTTGTCCGTTGTGCAGGCCATTACCGACCGGGTGATCGTGATGAATGGCGGCCGAATTGTCGAAGAAGGAAGCACCGAGCAGGTGTTCCGCCACCCAAAGCACCCCTACACCCGCATGTTGGTGGCCGCCGCGCCCGACCTCAACGCGTCATTGAAGCGGCGCCACAAAGCCGAGATCAAGGCCAGAACGGCACGGCAAAAAAGCTAAGGCCCGCGCCTTGGCCGTTGAAGGGGGATAACTTTGCGCTGATCTTGCGTTGGTTTGAATGAAACGCGGAGTTTCTGCACCAGCGCGAAAACAGCCCCCCCCTACAGGGCGTGAATACCCAACTATGTGATTGCGCGGGCTGGTGAAATATGAGGGAGTTCTCATAGACTACGCCAAGCAAATCAAATGGGAGGATGTTCAGGCCATGAGACTTGGACTTGATTGGGGTGGCACTAAGATCGAAATCATCGCACTGTCTGATCAGGGCGAAGAGATGTTTCGCAAGCGCGTGGACACGCCGCGCGATGACTACAATGGCTGTATTGATGCGGTTGTCGGTCTGGTTTCAGCCGCTGAAGAAGCGACCGGCCAACGGGGCTCTGTCGGCATTGGTATTCCGGGTTCAATCTCCCCTTCTTCAGGTTTGGTGAAAAATGCTAATTCAACCTGGATGAACGGCAAGCCATTGGACAAGGATCTGGAACAGGCGTTGGGCCGCCCGATCCGCATTCAAAACGATGCCAACTGCCTTGCGGTTTCCGAGGCAACGGATGGTGCCGGGGCAGGCTTTGCGGTGGTGCACGCCATCATCATCGGCACGGGTTGCGGCTCCGGCATTGCCATCAACGGCAAGCCGCTGCGCGGTGCCAACGGGATTGGAGGCGAATGGGGCAGCACATCGGTGCCGTGGCTCCGGCCTGAAGAGCACCCCGGCCCGACAAACTGGACCGGGCAGCACAGCCCGATTGACCTTTTATGCTCCGGCACCGGCTTTCAGTGGGACTATGAAAACGCCACTGGCACGAAGCTGAAGGGGAAGGAAATCGTGGCGCTGATGCGCAACGGGGACGCCCAGGCGCGCGGCACCTATGAGCGCTATGTCAGCCGGCTTGCCCGCGCCATGGCCATGGTCGCCAACCTGCTGGACCCGGATTGTTTCGTGCTTGGTGGAGGAATGTCTAACCTGGAAGAACTCTACGAGGACTTGCCAAGTGCGATGCGTCCCTACATCTTCTCTGATGGGTATGAAGTTCCAATCCGCAAAGCCTTGCATGGAGATAGCTCTGGCGTGCGCGGTGCTGCGTGGCTCTGGAACGATGCCATTTGAGAAGGCGGGTCCTTCCCCTGCTGCAACAAGTTCCCCGTGAGAGGACACCTCTCGCGGGTTTGAAAAATGAGAAATGAGTGGAATGAACAGTACAGAAATCCTTAGCAAACTGGTTGGCTTTGATACCGCGAGCGCCAACTCAAACCTGCCACTCATTGACTGGGTTGAAGACTACCTCAAGGAATTTGGGCTGGAGCCTTACCGGGTCTATGACCACACTGGTGAAAAGGCGAACCTGTTTGTGACCATCGGCCCTGACGACGCGGCTGGCTACATTCTCTCCGGACATACGGATGTGGTTCCTGTTACCGGGCAAGACTGGTCGCAGGACCCGTTCACCTTGACCGAGAAAGACGGCAAGCTTTATGGCCGTGGCTCCTGCGACATGAAAGGCTTTCTGGCCTGCTGTCTTGCCAAGGTGCCAAAGATGGTGGAAGCGCGTTTGAAAAAGCCGCTGCACCTGGCGTTTTCCTATGACGAGGAAGTGGGCTGCATTGGTGTGCGCGGTCTTCTGGAGGACCTGAAGACCAGGGGTCTTGACGTTGAAGCCTGCTTTGTGGGTGAGCCAACGGACATGCAGGTGGTGTTGGCGCACAAATCCAAGGCATCCTATAGCGTTGTGTTTACAGGACTATCCTGCCACTCCTCGCTGGCGCCGCACGGGGTGAACGCGGTTCACTACGCCGCTCGCTTCGTGAACAAGATTGAGCAGATGGCAAAGGAGCTGGCCGCTGGCCCACGGGATGACTTGTTTGATCTGCCGTTTTCTACGGCGCACACAGGCGTCATTCGCGGCGGGACGGCGCTGAACATCGTGCCGGAACAGTGTGAGCTGATGTTTGAGTTCCGCGTGTTGCCGCGTGAGAGCCTTTCTGCCTGTGTTGCGGAAATCAAGCGCTATGCCATGGAAGAACTGCTGCCGGAGATGCGGGAGGTCTATCCTGAGGCCAATATCGAGTTCATCCCGTCCTCCGAAATTCCGGGGCTGGATACGGAAGCGGAGGAACCGGTGACCATTCTGGCCAAGCGCCTTGCCGGGCGGAACGATCATGCCAAGGTGGCCTATGGCACGGAAGGTGGCCTGTTCCAGCAAATGCTGGGCATTCCAACCGTGGTGGTTGGCCCGGGCTCCATCGAACAGGCGCACAAACCGGACGAGTTCATCAAGATCTCCGAGATGCAGAAATGCGAGCGCTTCCTGGATCATCTGATTGAAACGGCTTCCTAGCGGTGCAAGCCCCTGCCTTGTGGCTGATGGCTTATGGCTTGTGGCTCTGGATGCCGGACCGGCGCTGCGCTGGTCCGGCATGACATCCAAGGGGATGGTGCTCGGGCGTTTTTCATTACCCAGCAACCCCGTGCTTGATTACTAACTGTCATCCCGCACTTGATGCGGGATCCAGCCGGGCAAGCGCACCACCCGCCGTGCCCTGTGGCTCTGGATACCGGATCAGCGGCTCGCTGCGCTCTCCTTGTCCGGCATGACGCTGGTGGGGTGGATGGGGTTGAGGATCGCACTGGCGCTGAAAGGGCCAAGCGCCAGCAATTCAGGCGCTCGCTGTCTCTATGAAACAAGATCTCTTGAAGGCTGGCAGCATTGCCTCAGACCACCATGGTCCTCCCGCACTTGATGCGGGATCCAGTCGGGTGACTGCCCCACCCGCCGCGCTCTGTGGCTCTGGATACCGGATCGGCGGTTCGCTCCGCTCCCCTTGTCCGGCATGACGCCGGTGGGGAGGATGGGGTTGAGGATCGCACTGGTGCTGAAAGGGCCAAGCGCCAGCAATTCAGGCGCTCGCTGTCTCTATGAAACAAGATCTCTTGAAGGCTGGCAGCATTGCCTCAGACCACCATGGTCCTCCCGCACTTGATGCGGGATCCAGTCGGGTGACTGCCCCACCCGCAGTGCCTTGTGGCTCTGGATACCGGATCGGCGGCTCGCTGCGCTCTCCTTGTCCGGCATGACGCCAGTGGGGGATGATAGGGATCGACAAACATGAAAGAACTGGAGAAGCTAAGGCTATAACTAGGCTGAAAAATTATTGTCTTGCGGGTAGTTACTTGCAAGACCGACTTGATGCTGGATTGGTGCTGTGCTGATGTGGGGCGGAGGGCGCGGGTGTTGCCGGTTAGTCTGAGAGGGCCTTGCGGTCTAACCTTCGGCGTCTTGAGAGGGGCTTCACCACCCAATGGAGGGCCAGAGCGCCTGTGGTTGTGGCGAGCACTGCCACGCACAGCACCCATTTGGAGACCTCCTCCATGGCGCCCTGGATCATCACGGCATGGATGACGGTGGAGATGACCACCACGAGTGCAAGGCCATTGTGAACAAGCTGCCAAGTGGAGAAGCGCAGCCGCAACCGGCGGCGGCAAACCACAAGCACTGCCGTGATGACAACGCCCCACATGGCGATGACGCCATAGATGGAAAAAGCGGTGGGAGAGACCAGCAGCAGCGCATCCACTGTGTCCGCCGGGCTGGTGATATAGAGCCCGCCCACATGAAGCAGCACGGCCACCACAATGCTGGCACCGACCCAGCGGTGCCACAAACGGCTGTGCGCCTTGTTCACCCCCGGCAGCGCGCCAAGGGCAAGCAAGGGCTGCAGCAAGAACAGGGCAAGCGCCACTATGCCAGCGAAGCCGCCGATGATGTAGGCCATGCTGCGGTAGCCAAGATAGGGGCTTGTGGTGGCCAGAACGACCGGCACCGCCACCAGAAGCGCGATGCCTGTCCAGATGCCAAAACTGACGAGGTTCTTGTGCTGTTTGGCCATGTTCCTTTCGAAAATCCCGTCAGGCCGGAGCCAACACAAAATCAGCGTTTACCGAGGTGTCGCGGGCACTTGGCATGACCGGGCGCAAGAACACGGTTTTGAAAGCGCCATCATCATAGGCAAGGTGGGCGTGCGGCTCACCGAAGTTTGGAACAATCTGCTCTGTCTCCAGCCGGAAGGTGCCATCGGCGGCGGTCAGCACGCTGCCGTGATTTCGCGGCTCTCGCTCTCCGCCGATTGTGGTTGCGGCCCAGATCTGAATGCGCACGCCGGAAAGCGGTGCGCCATCCCCTGCCCGGCGAACGGTGCCGGTGACCCAGAACCCGGAGCCCAAACGGTCAACAAGGGGCGCATTGGGGCGATAGTTGTTGGCCCCGCCGCGCATGGTGGGCGTTGGGGCAAGGCCCTTGGCCTGTGCCGGAAGCGTGAGCGCAAGGGGGCTTTGGGTCAGCACCAGCCCGGCAGCCCCTGCGGCTACGAGAAACCTGCGGCGGTTCATTTCATTTGATCTCATTGGGATCTCGCTTCTTCGTTAGATGCTGATGCGGCGCTTGGCATGGGCAAAAGCCGACAGACCTAACCTAGCGGAAACTACTTAAACCACACAACAAGGGGCAGGCGCACATTTGCGTGAGGTGGCCCCCATGGCAGGACCACGCCCCCGTAGCGATGGCCTGCGAGCAAAGCAGGCCCAACATAGCTGTTCAGCAGGCGGGGGCCTGACAGATTAGGGCGTTGCCTCTTTCTGTGCTCTGTTGTAAGCAGTTTGCCATGATTATTTTGTCGCATCAGATTCTGCAGGGTTGGTGGCGCGCTTAACGGCGGCCCCTGACAACGCATGTCCTGAGTTGACAAGTTGAACAGAAACCGCCGCGCTCCTTCGCAGGCGGTTTTGTTGTATCTGGCGCCTGTTTTTCGCATGTTTTGCAGGGCGCGGCCAACCAGTTGGAGTTGAGAAATGCCAGACTTGGCGGCACAGACTTACCTGACCAAAGGCGGCATCACCATTCGCCGCAAGACACGCCCAGCGAACTACGAAGCAGGCACGTCTGAGTGGATGGATCGGCTGGATCGGCAGCGCGGTGCTGTTCTTTCGTCCTCCTATGAGTATCCGGGCCGCTACACCCGCTGGGATATGGCGCTGGCGAACCCGCCGCTTCTGCTGGAGAGCAACGACCGGGCGGTGATGATCCGCGCGCTCAACCAGCGCGGTGAAGTCTTGATGCCGGTTGTTCAAAGGGCATTGCAAGATCACCCTGACATTGCCAGCTTCACAGCCGAAGGCAGCCGCATCGATCTGACCATCAAGGTCCCTGATCGTGCCTTCACGGAGGAGGAACGCTCCCGTCAGCCCTCCACGTTCTCGGTTGTGCGCACGCTCATCGAGCTGTTTGGCTGCGACGATGACCAGCTCGGGCTCTATGGGGCGTTTGGCTATGACCTGACATTCCAGTTCGAGCCGATCAACCTGAAGCTGGACCGTCCGGGCGACCAGCGTGACATGGTGCTGTTCCTGCCTGACGAAATCCTGATCGTGGACCACTATGGCCGCAAAGCCCATGTGCTGGAATATGAGTTTGAGGTTGACGGCCAGTCCACGGAAGGCCTTGCACGGACCGGGGAAGAAACCCCCTATGTTCCAGCAGGTGAAACACCGGGACGCGGGGATCACGAACCGGGCGAATATGCACAGCTGGTGCATAAGGCCGTGGAGTATTTCCGCCGGGGTGACTTGTTTGAGACGGTGCCAGGCCAGACCTTTTATGAGGTCTGTGAAAACCCGCCTTCTGCGGTTTCCCGCCGCCTGCAGCAGATCAACCCATCCCCCTATTCCTTCTTCATCAATCTGGGGGAGAGCGAATATCTGGTGGGTGCCTCTCCCGAAATGTATGTGCGCGTCACGGGTGGCCGCCGGGTGGAAACCTGCCCGATTTCCGGCACCATTCGCCGGGGCCGAAACGCCATTGAAGACGAAGCGCAAATTCGAAAGCTGCTGAACTCCGCCAAGGACGAAGCCGAGCTGACCATGTGCTCCGACGTGGACCGTAACGACAAGAGCCGCATCTGCGTGCCGGAGTCCGTGCGGGTCATCGGCCGTCGGCAGATCGAGATGTACTCCCGGCTGATCCACACCGTGGACCATATCGAGGGCACCTTGTTGCCTGATAAAGACGCGCTGGATGCATTCCTCTCACACACCTGGGCAGTGACTGTGACCGGCGCGCCGAAGCGCTGGGCCATGCAGTTCATCGAGGACCATGAGAAAAGCCCGCGGGCGTGGTATGGCGGTGCCATTGGCGCTGTGCTGTTCAACGGCGACATGAACACCGGGCTGACCCTGCGCACCGTGCGCATCAAGGACGGCGTGGCGCAGATCCGCGCCGGGGCAACGCTGCTTTATGACAGCATCCCGGAGGATGAAGAGGCCGAGACAGAGCTGAAGGCTTCTGCCATGCGCGCTGCCGTGCGCGAGGCCGGATTGGCGCTTGCGCCGGAAGCAAAGGCTGAAGCCGCAAAGCCGGGAGCAGGCTTGAAAATCCTTCTGGTGGACCACGAGGACAGTTTCGTCCATACGCTGGCCAACTACTTCCGGCAGACGGGCGCAACAGTGGTGACATACCGCACGCCGGTTGCGGAAGAAGTGTTTGATGAGGTGAAACCGGATCTGGTGGTACTCTCCCCCGGCCCCGGATCTCCAAAAGACTTCGACTGCGCGGCAACCATTGCCAAGGCGCGCGCACGTGAGCTGCCAATCTTCGGCGTTTGCCTCGGTCTTCAGGCGCTCACGGAAAGCTTCAGCGGCACGTTGGGGCAGCTTGATGTGCCGATGCACGGCAAACCGTCTGCGGTCACGTTCACCGAAGGCTCCAAGGTGTTTGCCGGCCTTGCGTCACCTGTAACGGTGGGCCGCTACCACTCCCTGTTTGCCAAACGGGACACGCTGCCGGCTGAGCTGAAAGTGACCGCTGAGACCGAAGACGGAGTGGTGATGGCCATTGAACACGAGAGCCTGCCGATCAGCGCGGTTCAGTTCCATCCAGAATCAATCATGTCTCTGGATCAGGATGCAGGCCATGCAATCATCCGTAACGTGATCAACCAGGCGATTATCTACAGAAAAACACGGATGTAGCCTACATGCACTCAGTGGCGGAAATCCGCCACTGATTTTCCCTAGTATTGTTCCGAGGCCCAGTTAACCATCTTTAGTGAGTTTTCATTAACTCCTGTGGGCTCAGGCTGGGACGTGCCAAGGGAAATGAGGGGGGCATCTCTCGTGAAAAACAAGGAAGCACTCGCGCTTTGTGGCATGGCAGCGGGCGCGTTCATCACTGTTGGACTGCTATTTGCGATGCAATTCACCGGCCCGGCGGAGTACCTCATGGGTGCTGCCATTGGGGCGCTGGTTGCAGATCGCGCATTCAGCTTCTCTTGGTTTCAAAAAGAGAAGCTGTACTGACACAACAAAAAAGCCGGGGATGGGAGTTCCCGGCTTTTTGCTTTTTCAAGGTCTCAAGCGGATGCTCAATCCACCTTGCGCACGGCACCCATAGCCGCGCTGGTTGTCATCTTGGCATAGGCCTTCAGCGCCGTGGAGACTTTGCGCTTGCGCTTTTCAAGCGGCTTCCAAGCGGCATCGCCCTTGGCTTCCATCGCTGCGCGGCGCTCGGCCAGCACCTCGTCGGAAACCTCCATGCGAATGATGCGGTTCGGGATATCGATGTAGATCATATCCCCCTCTTCCACGAGGCCGATGTTGCCGCCTTCAGCCGCCTCTGGGGAGACGTGTCCGATGGACAGACCGGAGGTGCCACCAGAGAAGCGACCATCGGTGATGAGCGCACAGGAAGCCCCCAGACCCTTGGACTTCAGATAGCTGGTTGGGTAGAGCATTTCCTGCATGCCCGGCCCACCGCGCGGCCCCTCGTAGCGGATGATGACAACATCGCCCGCTTTGACCTTGCCGGTGAGAATGTCGCTGACAGCCTTTTCCTGACTTTCAAAGATGCGCGCCGGACCGGTGAACTTGAGGATGCTTTCATCCACCCCTGCTGTCTTCACGATACAGCCGTCGATGGCCAGATTGCCATAAAGCACGGCCAGACCGCCGTCCTGCGAGAACGCATGTTCCTTGGAGCGGACAACGCCGTTTTCGCGGTCGTCATCAACGCCTTCGGCATAGCGAGAATTCTGCGAGAACGCCTGAGTGGTGCGTACGCCGCCCGGCGCTGCTGTGTAGAACTCACGCACACTGTCCGACGGGTTGCGCATGATGTCCCAACGATCCAGCGCATCCTTCATGGTGGCAGAGTGGACGGTAGGAACGTCCGTGTGCAGAAGGCCTGCGCGGTCCAGCTCGCCGAGAATACCCATGATTCCACCAGCGCGGTGGATGTCTTCCATATGGACGTTCTCAATGCTTGGCGCGACCTTGCAGAGCACGGGAACGGAACGTGACAGACGGTCGATATCATCCATGGTGAAATCGATCTCGCCTTCCTGCGCGGCCGCGAGCAGGTGCAAGATGGTGTTGGTGGACCCGCCCATGGCGATGTCCATGGTCATGGCATTTTCGAAGGCGCGGAAACTGGCAATGTTGCGCGGCAATACACTTTCGTCGCCCTGCTCGTAGTAGCGCTTGGTCAAATCCACGATGAGGTGACCGGCTTCAATGAAAAGGCGCTTGCGGTCGGCATGGGTTGCCAGCGTTGAGCCGTTGCCCGGCAAAGACAGGCCCAGCGCTTCGGTCAAGCAGTTCATGGAGTTCGCCGTGAACATGCCAGAACAAGAGCCACAGGTTGGGCAGGCTTCGCTTTCGATGGACTTCACGTCCTCATCGGACATGGAGTCGCTGGCCGCGGCCACCATGGCGTCAACCAGATCGAGCTTGCGGGCTTCGCCGTTGGCCAGAGTGACCTTGCCGGCCTCCATGGGGCCGCCGGAAACAAAGACGGCAGGAATGTTGAGGCGCATGGCGGCCATGAACATGCCTGGCGTGATCTTGTCACAGTTGGAAATGCAGACCATGGCATCCGCGCAGTGCGCGTTGATCATGTATTCCGCCGCATCGGCAATTAGCTCGCGAGACGGCAATGAGTAGAGCATGCCATCGTGCCCCATGGCGATGCCATCATCCACCGCAATGGTGTTGAACTCCTTGGCGACACCGCCCGCCTTCTCCACTTCACGGGCAACGAGCTGGCCAAGATCCTTCAAGTGTACGTGACCTGGCACGAACTGGGTGAAGGAGTTCACAATCGCGATGATTGGTTTGCCGAAGTCGTCATCCTTCATGCCGGTGGCGCGCCACAGGCCGCGAGCCCCGGCCATGTTCCGGCCGTGGGTGGAGGTACGCGAGCGATAGTTGGGCATTGGCTTCCTCTAGAGTTGATTTCCAACCAGCAGCTTGCGCAGCATTGTTAGAAATTCAAGATTATTTCCGCAATTTTCGAAACCCTACACCATTTCAAAGCAAAGGTGTACCCGCCAGTACGGCTTATTCCCCATCGATCGATTGAACTAATCTCTTTAAAGGAACGGTCCAATCTCAATTTTCGAACCATCCCGACGGGGCAAGCCGATACAAAGAAGGCCCGGCAGGATGACCGCCGAGCCTTTTGTTCATGCATTTTGGCGCCGTCGGCGCGGTTCTAGCTGCGCTTGAGTGCGACGATGTAATCCTCTTTGGGGAAGCTGGTGTCGTAGTCAAAACGATAGCCGGTCGCTCCCTCAGGATCCTTGCGGAACCTGAAAACGTTCACGTTGTACAGCACCGGTGCGTTGCTGTTTTCCCAAAGATCCACGCTCTCGCCAATGACATTGAGCTTGAAGGTGGTATCCCCAAGGGTGACCTCGACCCCGTTTTTCTCGCCCTTTGTTCCTGCAACACTGAAGGTCGCTTTCTTTGCATTCACGATGCCCGACAGCAGCACATAGCGATAACGCTGGGAGTTTGCACCGCGGATTTGCGCTTCTTCAATGCGCCAAGCCGCCATTTCCGGGCTGTTCATGACATATCGAGGGTCAACAAACCGGACCGTCTCCACATCATTAAGCTCAATGACCGTTTCCCTTGCGGCCCGCGTTTCCAGCTTTGCCTGCAGATCCGGCGTGAGTTGCACCCCGCTGATTTCTGCATCCACCCCATTGACCGCCTTGGAATAGCGCCTGCCCACTGTTCCGGAGTTGCTGGTATCAAAGTCACCAGCTTGAATATCCAGAACGTGGGTCAAAGACTCCGCTTCCGTGTCCCAGATGAACACCTGCCCATGGGAATACACCTTGGTGTTGACATAGCCCATCGCAGTTTCTGCATTGTCGAAATTCAGTTTCAGTTGTGGAGCACATCCGGCAAGTGCCGCTATGCCCGCAACAACAATAATCCTTGAAAAACCCAGCATTTAAAACCTCAACCCCCAGTAGAATCACCCAATCAATTTTCAATTGTAATGAATTACGTAGCGACACAAACGGTCAGATACTGATTTTCTACTGGTAATTAGGGAATTTCTTTTAAAGACGTGCCTTTTCCTCCTCTAGAGGAAAGGGCCCAGTTCTATTTTTGAACCATCATGGAAACGGTTGAAGCGGAAGCGGGTCATGTCATGACCTGCCGGATTGCCTTCCATGAGATCGCTCATGATGCGCCCTGCCGCCGGGCCAATGCCAAAGCCGTGCCCTGAAAAGCCGGTGGCGATGAACAGCCCCTTATGATCTGGCGCTTCATCCATGATCGGAATGAAGTCGGGCATCGCATCAATCATCCCGGCCCAGATTTCCACCAGCCGGGTGCCTGCCAGTTGCGGAAAGCGATCTGCCAACCGGGCCAGCATGGTGGCTTTTGCAGAAGGTGCTGGTTGCGGGTTCATGACCCGCACATTCTCAAAGGGGGTGACGTCGTTCCCGGTCCATGACCGTTTGTGCCCCCATGAATCCGGATGCCCCTTGGGCCCTTTAAGCCCCAGAGAAACACCTTTGAAGGACACCTTGTAGGACGGCAACCACTTGAACAGGTGCTTGAAAGAGCTAGGCCCGATGAAGTGGTTATGCAGATCGGACAGGGCCAACGAGTAGCCGCCATCCACGCGCCGCCGGAAGGCGAAGTTGCTGTCTGCGGCGTTGCCGTTGAACACATTTTCTACCGGAGCAGTTGCGGCCACAGTGGCGCGCACGGCAAGTTGGGGCATCTTCACGCCCATATTGTCTGCAAACAAGGCGGACCAAGCGCCACCCGCCAGAAGGACACGCCCTGCCTTGATGCGGCCCTGCTCAGTGACCGCTCCTGTGAGCTGGCCGCCTTCAAAGTCCAGCGTGCGCACGGCACAGTCTTCTACGATGGTAACCCCGAGGCGTTCGGCAATGCGGGCGATTGCAGGCACGGCCTGCCACGGCTCTGCACGGGCATCGCTGGGCGTTACCATGCCGCCGCGCCACCTGCCGGGACGCCCCTGAATCTGCTCCAGAACCTGTTTCTCGGTGAGGATCTGGGTATCAAGACCATGCTCCTTGGCGAGCTTCATGAATGCTTCGTAGGAAGCCAGGTCCTTTTCGCTTTCGGCCAGATAGTAAACGCCCTGCTGAGTGAAACCGAGGTCTTCGTTGGTCTCGGTGACGAGCTGCTGCCAGATGCGGTTGGATTCCATGGTGATGGGCAATTCGGCATGGTCGCGCCCCTGCTGACGGATCCAACCCCAGTTGCGGCTGGATTGCTCCCCGGCCACGCGGCCCTTTTCGCAGACCACCACCTTCACGCCCTTCTTGGCCAGATGATAGGCGGTACTGATGCCGATCACGCCCCCGCCGATGATGAGCACATCTGTTGCTTCAGGCAGAACGCCAGCAAACTGCCTTGGGGTTTGATCGGAATACGTGACCATGGCCATCTCCACCGGACCGAGCGAAAAAACAAGAGGGCAGCGGGCCGCCCTCCTTAATCTCCCCTGCGCTGGCTTAGCGCGGTGCCAAGCGGATGGCGCCATCCAGACGGATGACTTCGCCGTTCAGCATGGTGTTTTCGCAGATGCTCTCAACGAGTTTGGCGTAGTCTTCACCCGTTCCCAGACGGGATGGGAACGGCACCTGAGCTGCCAGAGAGTCCTGCACTTCCTGCGGCATGCCCCCGAGCATCGGGGTCTCAAAGATACCCGGTGCAATGGTCATGATGCGCACACCAGACTTTGCCAGATCACGTGCGATTGGAAGCGTCATGCCGACAACGCCACCCTTGGAGGCTGAGTAGGCAGCCTGACCGACCTGACCATCGTAAGCGGCAACGGACGCCGTGCAGATGATGAGGCCACGCTCGCCATCGTCAGTGATTGGCTCCTGCTGAACCATGGAAGTGGCAGCGTGGGTGAGGCAGCGGAAGGAACCGACCAGATTGATGTCGATGACCTTCTGGAAGCTTTCCAGCGGGTGATGCTCACCGCGGGAGGTTGTCTTCATGCCGATGGCGATGCCAGCGCAGTTGACCAGAATACGCGTGGGGCCATGGGCCTGTTCCGCGGCTTTCAGACCTGCGGTCACGCTTTCTTCGCTGGTGACATCAACCTTGATGAACAGGCCGGAGATTTCCTCCGCAATTGCCTGACCGGCTTCTTCGTTCAAGTCAAATAGCGTTACCTTGACGCCTCTGCTGGCGAGCTTGCGTGCCGTAGCTGCGCCAAGACCAGATGCGCCTCCCGTTACGACGGCAGAAACAGTATTATCGAGTTTCATAGACCCTAAAATCCCATTGTTCTCTAATCGGCCCTCCCAAAAACGACGGCCATCTTCGTATTGACCCTAATTCGGACAATTACGCAAGAACAACAAGCTCTACTGTTCCATTGATTCCTGCAACCTCACCTGACCTAAAGTTCAATTCCGCTACGGAAAATCCTTGTTTTACAGCGGCATCATAGGTTGTTCGGTCAGTGAGCACCGTAGACCCCACGGCCTTGTTGGCGTCCTCCAATTTCGCTGCGCGGTTGACCGCATCTCCTATGACGGTGAACTCAAGCCGATCGTCGACTCCAACAACTCCAACCGTCACTTCGCCAGATGCCACGCCAACGCCGATGCGGAAATCCAATGGCCAGCCCGCCTCCCGAAACTGGGGAGCCGCTGCCGTGAGAACCCGGTTCAACTCTACAGCTGCGGCCAGGGCCTTGGCCTCATTGGCCTCGGTTTCTTCAACCGCGCCAAAGGTGGCCAGAATGCCATCACCCAGAAACTTGTCGATCTGCCCACCGGCCTCGGTGATGATCTTGCCTGCAAGCTGCTGATAAAGCGCCAGAACACGCATGGTGGCCTGGGGTGTCAGGGTTGCTGCTGTTGAGGTGAAGCTGCGGATGTCGACCATGAGGATGGCGCTGTCGCGGATCATGCCCTGCCCGGCTTTCACCTTTTCATCCGCCGACACAATGGAGTTGGCGACTTGAGGATCAAAGAAACGGCTGAGATCCTCCACCGCCAGATGCTCTCTGACCGCCGCAAACAGCATGCGCCGGCCGCGTAACAACGCCAAGGACAGCAGGCCCGTGACAGAGATGATGATGATCAGCTTGTCGAGCTCTGCACCAATGAGAATGGCGTTGCTGGTGAGATAGTCCACGTAGTTGCGGGTGATCTTCATGGCGCCCATCTCCGACATGAGGGCGTAAGACACCAACCCCAGCCAACCAACGGTCGCCACAGCGCCTGTCCAGAGCACGAACCGGGGGTCAAACCGCAAGGCCCGCAGCGCAATGAAAAGAAAAACATACATGAGCGTGGGCGTCTTGAGATAGAACGCCGGGTGCTGCCCATACTGGATGTGGAAGGAAAAGATGATGGCCACCAAAAGCGCCACGTCCACACAAACGGAGATGATCAAGTACCAATCCGGCAGCACGGCGCGAAACGAAAGATAAATGCGCACGATCGTGAACAGGAAGTAGCCGGTTATGGCATAGGGCACGAAATTGAACCCTTCAGAGCCCTCGGCGCGCGGTGCGATGGCATAAAGCACCGCAAAAAACACGATGACACCAAGCTGGATGATGCCGATCAACCGCTCGGCAGCCACTTCCTGACGGGCAATTTCCTGACGGACACGGGAGGGAAGAACGCCCTCTGTCACACGAGGGCCAAGGATGCTCTCCCACACAATGCGCATGCGCCGTTTGGGAGCGACTGCGGGCTCTGGGATAGATTTTTCTTCTGGAAGGCGCTCGGAGATTTGCTCTCCGGTGGTCTGATGCATGCAGATGGCTCCCAACTCACACTGGCTCTAACCTTTACGGCCACGCCCTGCGCGCAGAGCACATCTGACGCCAACAGACTGAGAGTGTGACAAAACCGGAAGCCTAGGGGCGGAACACCATTCCTTCCGAGGCGATGAGAGCGCCCGGGTGCCGTTCCTTCGCTGCGATGCCAATTTCGTCCAGTTCGTCATCCGTTCGCGTCGGGTCGTGGTGGAAGATCACCGGCGTCTTGACGTTTGCCTTGACGCACTGCTCAACCACATGCTCCCAAGTGGAATGGCCATAGCCTTTGTATTTTTCGTAGTCTACGCTGGTGTACATGCCATCGTAGATCACAACTTCGGCATCACGAATAAACTCCACGACAGCAACATCAATTTCCGCATCGCCCATTTCATGGTCGGTGATGATGCACATGGACTTGCCATCATAGATAAACTTGTAGCCGCATGCGCCTCCCGGATGGTTGAGCGGAATGGTGCATATGCGCAGGCCTGAGTCCCGGTCCATGCAGCTACCTGCAATGAACTCACCAAACTCGATGCCCTTCAGGTTCGACGCCGTGATCGGAAACACAGGCGGAGACATCACGCGGCAGATCACATCCTTCAGTTCGCGGTGCGGGTTGAAACACCCTGCCCAAACCTTGATGTGAAAGCGCGGGTCATAAGCTGGCTTGAAGAACGGAAGGCCGCATATGTGATCGAGATGAGTGTGCGAAAAGAACAGGTCCACCGGACGCCCTGGCCCTTTGACCAGTTCATAACCGAGGTTGCGCGCGCCAGAGCCGCAATCGACAACAATAAGGTCATCACCCGCTCTGATTTCAAAGCAGGTCGTTTCGCCGCCATAGCGCAGGGTCCCCGTCCCCGGCGTTGGGGTTGAGCCGCGCACCCCCCAAATTTTTAGCGAAAACTCGTGCACCAAACTACCTTCCCGATCCTTTCGTCCAGCCTTTTGCCTCAGGAGTGAGCCTTGGCGTCGGCCAGATCTCTTGTCGTTTTTTCGAGACGCTGCGCCAGTACCCTCATAACCTCCAGCGACATCTCCGGAAACTCCTTCAAGAGTTTAAGAAAATTGTCTTTGGATACGGTCAGCACGTCTGTTGTCCCAACTGCTCTCAATGTAGCGGTTCTTGGGACATCACACAGGATCGCAATTTCACCGACAATGGCATGATGACCCACAGTTGCCACGTGTTCTCCGTCCACCACCACCGCGGCTTCACCGGACAGGATGATGAAAGCGCTGTCGCCCACATCTCCTTGAACACACATGTCCTCTCCGTCCTGAAACTCCATGCGCTCGCTGATGAACGCCAGCAAGCGGAGTTTGGTCTGGTCGATACCTGAGAACAGCGGCACCTTTCTCAATGCTGCAACTTCTGTATCGATACTCACTTCATTTTCCTCCACCCAAACGGAAAGATTTCAATCGGCCACACGGTTCGGACTCACTCACTGCTTCAACCCTACAACTTTTTAGGAGAAAGACGAAACCCTTCCGTTTTCCAAGAGGATATACGCATCAAATTCATCCTTTACCGGAACGTTGGTGGATCCGAAAATGAGCGTTCTTCCTTCCAGCAGTTTGCGAATGCCATTGCGCAATTCACGGTCCGTTTCCGTGACACCGGCAATGGTGTCGTCCAAGATCGTGATGGGTGCCGACTTCATGAGCGCCCGCGCCACACAGATCATGCGGCGCTGGTGCGCAGACAAGCGCGACCCGGCCACGCCCACGTGGTAGTCCAACCCGGCGCGGCGCACGGGCTGGCGCAAGCCCAACTCCATCACAAGCTCGCGCACCACTTCATCAATGCGCTGACGTGCATCACGACGGTCGAGACGCGGACGACCAAACAGCAGGTTGTCCTCAATGGTGAGCGTTGGCATGTACGTGTCGTTGTCGAAGAAGGTGATGACGTCGTTTTCCGCCCCTACGCGGTCGCGGAACTCCTTGCGGCGCTTGACGAATTCTTCCTGCAACGCATCATCCATGACACCGAGACGGTGTTTGGACGGCACCAGTTTGAAGGCCAGGTTGATCATGCGGTTGCGGTCCGCGATTCTGGTCTTCTTCGGCAGCTTGCCCGCTTTCATCTGGCGCAGAATGCGCTCAAACTCAGGCAAATCTTCCTGCTTAATAAAGGAATATGTGTCAAGAAGTTCACTGTCGCCACTCACGTCGGAGAACAGCTCGATCATGATTTCAGCGATCTGCTTACCGATCTCGACGAGGCGCTCATCAAGTCCGGTGTCTTCGAGGAACTTGACGGCCCGTTTGTTCTTCAACACGTCCTCAAGCTGCAGTGAGCTGTCTTTCGGAACCGCGAAAAACAGGTTCTCCGCAAGGCTTGCAGAGGCGTTGAAGGTGTCTATGTCCCACAGCTCAACGAGATTGCGCAGTTTCGGATCGGTCTGAACCTTTCCGGCAAGCACGTGCCGGGCATCCAGAATGCGCTGTACCAGCTCGGCGTCGTGTTCTGGATCGATGACGGATTGAAGGCCGAGGCGATAAAGATCCTTCGACAGACCCAGTACCTCGATGATCTCCAGAACCCGGTTATCAAGCTCTTCCGTGTCTTTTGCGCCAGCACGGTCATAGTCCAGCCAGTTCACATCCAGACTGTACTCCGGATTGGCAGTGGCGCGCGCCTCTTCCATCCAGCGGCGATATTCCGAGGATGAAGCATGCTCTTTGGATGGCTCATCCAGCGGACGGTTGCGCAGACCATAGTAAAGGTTGTCGCGAATTGTGCCGGTCCAAACGTGAACCGAACCGCCCACATAAGCGATCTGACGGCCCAACGTGGCCTCACAGAGCCCTTCCAGATTGTGGGTGCCAATCTCGACACGGCCAGCCGTGGGGCTTAAAAGACCAGCCGCCATCTGGAGCACTTCCGTCCGGCCGGAGCCGTCGACGCCAATCACCGCGAAAGTCTTGCCGCTTTTGGCCGTGAGGTTGATACCGAAGACCTCCTGCCCTGAAGAGCCTCCGGCGAATGTGGCATTGGTCATGACCAGATCGCCATCCAGATTGAAGCTCTCTTCGCCCTTGATGCGCTCCAGTGGGTAGATGTCCTGCGGATCGAAGTTTTCGACCACAGTCTGATACTTGACGTTCACATCAGCGGTCATCTGGTAGTAAGCCAGAAGCTCTTTCCACGGAGCTGCCAGATCCTTGTAGGCCGCGATGACTGCGATCAGAGCACCAATGCTGAGCTCGCCCTTGATGACCAGATAGCCGCCGATCAGATAAAAGAAGAACGGCGTCAGTTGGTTCATGAAGTTATTCACGAACTTGATGAAGTACTTCCGGTTGTAAATATCGAAGCGAATGCGGAAGTTTTTATAGAGGCGATCAGACAGATCCGCCGAGTGCC
The DNA here is from genome assembly GCF_028737195.1 of Pseudovibrio exalbescens. Classification (GTDB taxonomy): domain Bacteria; phylum Pseudomonadota; class Alphaproteobacteria; order Rhizobiales; family Stappiaceae; genus Pseudovibrio; species Pseudovibrio zosterae. The sequence continues at coordinate 885,917 of NZ_JAQZAJ010000001.1, forward strand.
ATGCGGAGGCGTCATTGGCGTGGATCTCCGTGACACCGCCAATGCTCTCCCCGATCTTGTCGGAGATGACACGCACATTGCGTACACGCTCGCGAGACAGCAGAACCACTTTTTTCTGCAGTTTCGGGATAATGTAGGCCTGAATTGGATAGGAGCTGATGGCTGCCAGCCCGAGAAGCGGGTCTTGCAAGAAGATGAAGCCCAGCTGCACCACCAGCATGCCGCCCTGATAAGCTGGCAGAGCGATGGCCTCGCCAATGAAGCCGCCCACATCCTCAACTTCCGCAGTGATCATCGGGATGATTTCACCGGAGCTGACTTTCCTGAAGTGGGGCAACCGGAAACGCAGAACACGCTGGTAGAGGTCGAACCGCAAGCGGCGCAACATGCGCTCGCCGAGGCGGCCCTTGTAGACATTCAGGAACAGCTTGATGCCATTGCTGACCACAACCAGAAACAGGAAAAGAAAACACAGAAAGGCCAGATACTCGATCTGGTCCAGTTCAACGCCCATCACTTCACGCGGAAAGGCAGTTCCCTGAATGGCGTCGTTGGTAATCTGCTTTGGAAGATCCAGCAGCATGAAGCTGACTGGATAGGACAGACAGGTAATCAGCAAAATCGTGATCTGATACCTGGCTGAGTTCTTCCAGATAAACCGAAAGAGGCTTTTCTCCATTAGGAACCTGGTCCACTCATTCTCATTGGCAGGGCGCTGGCATACGGGGTGCCGCGCTGATCTTCGGGCACAGCGCTGGCCGCACCCGACCTTCGGCCTGTGCTACAACCTGCGCTACAGTAGAGATTCAACTATTAACAATCCAGAAGAGACTCAATCCATTTTGACAATCTAAGTCATTGCGGATCAGCCACTATGCTTTTAGTGTCGCAGCAAAAGCGCCGAGTGTACTGGTTGGCGTAAGGGTATCCTCCTATAATTATGATGAGTGCATGACTTCCAACGCCCTCAAGGTTCTGATTTACAGCCACGATACATTCGGCTTGGGCCACTTGCGCCGCTGCCGTGCGATTGCACAGTCTCTGGTGGGCACATTCTCGGAAATGTCCGTGCTCATCCTCTCCGGATCACCGATCATAGGCAGCTATGAGTTCAAGTCTCGGGTGGACTTTGTCCGTATCCCCGGCGTCATCAAGCTGCGCAGCGGGGATTACACATCGCTGTCGTTGCACTTGAACATCGATCACACGCTTGCCATTCGTTCGTCCATAATCGAGCACACGGCTAAGGTTTTTAATCCGGACATATTTATTGTTGATAAGGAACCCTTGGGATTGCGCGGGGAAGTGCTGCCGACGCTGCAATACCTTGCCGACACGCCGACTCAGCTGGTGCTGGGTCTGCGCGATGTGATGGATGATCCGGAAGTTTTGCGCGAAGAATGGGACCGCAAGAACGTGGACCCGGCGCTGATCGACCTTTACGACGAAATCTGGGTCTACGGCCCGTCTTTCATGAACAATCCGCTGGACGGCATGGGCCTGCCGCAGTCCGTTCATGACAAGACGCTTTTCACTGGTTACCTGCAGCGCTCGTTGCCAAAGGTTTCTGCCAACTTTACGCCGCCGTTCGATGGCGCGCCGTACATTCTGGTTACCCCTGGCGGGGGTGGTGATGGCATTGAACTGGTGGACTGGGTGATGCGCGCCTATGAATCTCGTGAGCGCCCCCTCTTCCCAGCCCTGATTGTGCTGGGCCCCTTCATGCCCTCAGAGAAGGTGGAGAACTTTGCCGCACGCGCCGAGGAGCTGCGCGATGTGGAAGTGATCCGCTTTACACCGGAAATGGAGCCCTACATTGACCGGGCGACGGCCGTTGTGGGCATGGGTGGCTACAACACGTTCTGTGAGATCCTGTCGTTTGACAAGCCGACCTTGCTGGTGCCGCGGGTTGTGCCGCGCCGCGAGCAAGCGATCCGCGCCGAGCAAGCCAAACGCCTTGGCCTTGTGCGCGTGCTGCCGATCGACGCCTATCCTGACATCGACCTGATGCTGGATGCGCTTTCCGAGTTGCCGGGGGCACCGGCACCTTCGCAGGCGCAGTCCAGAACCGTTCTCGGCGGTCTTGAGGTTATCAATGCGCGGGTTGATGAAATCTACCGTGCACGCGATATAACCCCAGTCTACAAAGAGGACACCCCCGTGCTGCAATTGGCCGCTCATCGGCCTTCCTAGGTTCAATAATTACATGTCACGTATCGCTGTAGTGGTGAAAGGCTACCCACGCCTTTCTGAGACGTTCATTGCCCAAGAGATTCTGGGGCTGCAGAACAGGGGCATTGGCCAGCTCATCGTTGCGCTGCGCAAACCCTATGATCCTTACATTCACGAGCTGCACCGCCAGATCAAAAGCGACGTGCTGTACTTGCCCGAGTACATCAAGGATGACCCCAAACGGGTAGCCAAGGCCATTTCCTGGGCAAAGAAACAGCCGACCTATGACAAGGCACGGGCGCTGTTTGAGGCTGACCTTGCCAATGAAAACAACAACAACCGCAAGCGGCGCTGGGGGCAAGCCTGTGTGTTTGCCCATGAGCTGCCGGAGGATGTGACCTGGATTCACACCCACTACCTGCACACGCCGTGTTCGGTTTCGCGCTATGCTGCGCACCTGTCCGGCCGCAAGTGGTCGTTCTCTGCCCATGCAAAGGACATTTGGACCTCTCCTGAGTGGGACCTGAAGGTGAAGCTGGCAGACGCGGCATGGGGAGTGACCTGCACCCAGGTGAACGTGGACTATCTGCAAAGCCTGATGGATGCACCGGAGAAAATAGAACTGGTCTACCATGGCTTGGATTTCAGCTCATTTCCGGTAAAGGATGGCGCGCGGCAACCGCTGACGGGGGCTCAAGAGACCCCGGTTACACTGCTTTCCGTGGGCCGGGCCGTTGAGAAAAAGGGCTACGACACCCTGCTTCAGGCTTTGAAAAAGCTGCCGCAGGACCTGAATTGGCGCTTCGTTCACATCGGCGGCGGCGAGCTTGCGGACAAGCTGAAAACACTTGGTGAGAAGCTCGGCATTGCAGACCGGATTGAGTGGCGCGGAGCCCAGCCGCGCGAGGAAGTCATCAAAGCCTGTATGCAGGCAGACCTGTTCGCTCTGCCCTGCAAGATTGCCAAGACCGGCGACCGGGACGGCCTGCCAAATGTTTTGATGGAAGCGCAGGCCATGGGCCTTTGCTGCGTTTCTACGCAGGTTTCTGCCATTCCTGAGCTGATTGAAGATGGCAAGACCGGCCGTCTTGTGGCACCGGAAGCGCCAAAGGAATTGGCAGATGTGCTTCTAGAGCTTATCAAGGATCCGCAGCAGCGTGACAGGCTGGGCCAGGCAGGCTCGGCGCATGTGCGCAGCAGCTTTGAAACCGCACCGGGACTGGACAGGCTGAAAGCCAAGTTCGACACCGTTTTATGAGATAGAGCATGAAGCTGGCCTTCACGGCACCCATGAAGCCTTTGGATGATCCGACGCCCTCGGGAGACCGGACGCTGGCACGGCTCATTGTCAGGGCGTTGGAGCAAGGCGGGCATGAGGTGGAGGTGCCGACCCGGTTCCGAAGCTGGCGCAAGAACGGGGGCGTTGCCATGCAACAGGCCCTCAAAGACGAAGCGCTTTGTGAAGCCGAAGCCATTGCCGCCAGATGGCGCAGCACCGGGTACAAGCCGGATGCGTTCTTGACCTATCATCTCTACCACAAGGCACCGGACTGGATTGGCCCGGCGCTTTCTGAGGAGTTCGGCTGTCCCTACCTCGTGATTGAGGCCAGCCGCGCGCCCAAACAAGCCACTGGCGAGTGGTCTTTCGGTTTTGCCGAGGCAGACAAGGCCCTTTCCGCGGCGGATCAGGTGGTGGCCCTGCACCGCGCAGATGCACAGTGCTTGCGCGACGTTGTTTGCGACAAACTCACCATCATTCCGCCCTTCATTGATGCAGACCCGTTTTTGGGAGCGCCTCCCGTTGCCCTTCGAGAAAACGGCAAGCTCAAGCTTCTGGCAGTGGGCATGATGCGGCCGGGCGCGAAGGTGCAGTCTTATGCCGTGCTGGCGCAAGCCTTGAGGCTCCTGCGCGCTGAAAACTGGAGCCTGACCATCGTTGGCGATGGACCGGAATTCCATGAGGTACGCGAGATGTTCAGCGGCCTGCCGGTTACTTTTCTGGGACCAAAGGTGGGCGATGACATTCCACAGGTCTACGCCGACCACGACGTGCTGGTGTGGCCGGCCATTCGTGAGGCCTTTGGCTTCGTGTTCCTTGAAGCGCAGGCCTCGGGCCGACCGGTGATTGGCGGGGACACGTTTGGTGTGCCCGACATCGTGGAGGATGGGAAAACCGGTTTTCTATCTCCTGAAGGGGATGTGAGCGCAATGGCGGCCAACATTGAGCGCATCCTTGAACGCCCAGAGCTGGCACCCCAAATGGGCAGTGCCGCGCGGGCGCACATTCTGAACCGGCACAGCCTTGCCGCTGGCACACAGAACCTGAACATGCTGCTGGCGCGGGCCCGCGAAATTTTCAAAGAAAAGAACACCCGGAAAACATAGATGAAAGCCTTTATCCACGTTCAGCACCTTTTGGGAACCGGACATGTGGTGCGTGCAGCGGCAATTGGCCGTGCTCTTGCCGCCCGCGGTGTGGAAGTGACCCTTGCCTCGGGCAACACGGTGCCTCCCACGCTGAACACCCATGGTTTGAACGTGGTCGAATTGCCGCCCGTTCGCAGCCCGGATGCGGTCTTCGACAAGCTGGTGACCCCAGACGGCACACCAATTGACGACAGCTGGTTCGAGCGGCGCACGCAAACAACCCTTGAGGCTTTTCAGGCCGACGACTTCGACATTCTGCTGACCGAAACCTACCCATTCGGACGCCGTCAATTCGAGCAGGAATTGTCTCCGTTGCTGCGCTTTGCCAAGGCACAGGAACGGCCGCCACTGATTGCCTCCTCCATTCGCGACATTCTGGTGCGCAAGCAGCAGCTTTGGAAGGAGGAATGGATGGCCAAGCAGGCGGCGCGATACTACGACTGTGTTCTGGTGCATTCCGACCCGGAGTTCGTGCGGCTTTCCGACAGTTTTCCTTTTGCACAGCAGGTGGAGCACCTCCTGCGCTATACGGGGTATGTGGACGCCCAGCGCGACACAATCGCCCCCTCCTCTGATGGTCATGACGAGGTGATCGTGTCATGCGGTGGCGGCGCTGTAGGGGCGCAGTTGCTTGAAAGTGCGCTGATTGCACGGTCCTTGAGCCGCAGGGCCGGTGACACCACGTGGCGCGTGCTCGTGGGCCATGACATCAATGAGGAGACGTTTGCCGCGCTGCAACTGAAAGCCCATGAGGGCTGCATCGTCGAGCGCGCCCGGCCGGACTTCCCCGAGCTTTTGACCCGGGCTCGGCTTTCCGTTTCGCAGGCTGGATACAACACCGTTCTCGACGTCCTTGTTGCGGGCGTTGCCGCTGTGTTCGTGCCGTTTGCTCAGGTGCGTGAGACCGAGCAGGCCCAGCGGGCCGAAGCTTTGGTGCAAAGACAGCGTGCGGTCAGCATTCCGGAGGACACGTTGACACCAGAGGGCCTTGCCGCTGCCGTGGATGATGCGCTTTCCCTGCCCCGCTCCGACATGACCGTGCTGCTTGGCGGTGCCGAGCGCAGCGCCGATATTCTGATTGCCGAGCGTGAAAGACAGGTGATTTCATGACCGCCGCTGATGCACTGGCCCTTGACGCCTTTCGCAGCTCTCTGCGCGACCATCTGGACTGGTTTGCTGCGCGCGGCCAGAAGGTGAGATTCTGGTGGCGAGATGACGATGCCATCGAGCCAACGGACGATCTGGAACGCCTGCTTGACATCGCCAAGCGCTATTCAGTGCCCGTAGCTCTGGCGGTGATCCCCAAACACGCCAAGGAAACTTTGGCCGCACGTCTTGAAACCAGTGATGAGGCGTGGGTTCTCCAGCATGGCTGGCAACACAAGAACTTTCAGCGCAAGGACTTGGGTGAGAAGGCAGCCGAGCTGGGCAGTCGCCGGGACCTTGATGAGATCACGACGCAACTCGAAGAAGGCTTCGCTCGCCTTTCAGAGCTGTTTCCCGACCGCTTCATTCCTGCTGTGGTGCCGCCGTGGAACCGGATTGATCCGGGTGTGGTGCGCCGTCTGGAAGGCATTGGGCTTAAAAGTCTTTCCACCTTCACATGGATGCACCCCTACTCCCTCGCGCAGGTGCAGTCGCATGTGGACATTATCAAGTGGAAGAAGAACAACCGCTTTATCGGCTGGAAGAGTGCCATGGACCGGTTTGATCTGCAGTTCATGCGCCGTCGCACCAACCCGCAGGAGCCGCTTGGCATTCTGACCCACCATCTGGCTCATGAGGAAGGCTGCTACACCTTCCTTGAGGAGTTCCTCAGCATTGCCGCCAATCACCCCGGCGCTGCGTGGCCTGCGCTTCCCGAGCTGTTTGCCGAGGAAGTGGCCCGCGCCAAGGCAATTCGAACCTGACGCCCAAGAGCGCTGACGTTTCTGCTGCACACTCCTTCTGGATCCCGGCTCGGGGGCCGGGATGACGGCAGAGGGTTGAGGGGCCGGATGGCGGCAGAGGGTAAGGCGCTGGATCATGGTGGTGGTCATGCGAGGTGGCGAACGCGACCCAAGCGCCGAGAGATCAGCTCGCGGACCGTGAAAATCTGTATGGCATCATGACCGTCAAGACAACGTGGCCGTGAGACCTTCTACACCATACCAAAACAATCACTGTCATACCGGACAAGCGCAGCGCTGATCCGGTATCCAGAGCCCAAAGCACCGAGGTGCGAAGGAGACGCCCTAACTGGATCCCGGCTCGGGGGCCGGGATGACGCCAGAGGGTTGAGGGGCCGGATGGCGGCAGAGGGATGGGGCGTTGGGATAACGGCGGGAGAAATGGGTGTGTGGTGGCACAATAAGTCGGCAGAGGAGGCATGAAAAAGGCGCCACCCGGGCGCCTTGTGTCATTCTGAATGCAAATGCGGCTTAGCGGACTGGCTTTACCAACCGCATGCGCCATGTGACGTTCTTCTTGTCAGAGCGCAGTGCGTAGTCGTCCAGCACTTCCCACTTGCTTTCATCATCCGTTGCTTCCCAAAGCTTTGCGATGAGCTTGTTGGCACCGGACTCAGGCCGCTTTGGCGAATACATGGAAAGGGCGATGACACCATCTTCCTTGAGGTATGGCACGTAGCGGGCCACAACCGCGCCCGGGTCCTCGGCAAAGTGCAGCACTTCATTGAAGATGATTGCGCTGAAAGTCTCCCCTTCGTTTGGCTCGAAGGTATGCATGTCCCCTGCCCGCAAAGACGCGATGGATGGGTCGACATCAGCAATCTCAAGAGCTGCAGGGGCAAGGTCCATGCCCACATAACGCTTCACGCCCATTGGTGCGAGGCGCTCATAGAGCAGACCTTCGCCGCAGCCGATGTCCAAAATCTCTTCATTGGAATTGGTCAGTGCCAACCACATGCCAATAATACCGTAGCGCCCGCTTTCCGGTAGTGAGCGCAGGAATGCCCAACGGCCCTGACGATATTCCTCATCCCAGCCATCAGCGGTACTGGCGTTTTTCATGGATTAGTCCCCATTGTTGGTGGCGCGGGCCAGAGCCGAAAAAGACTCAATGGCCCGAAAGTGCCTTATTTATAAGGGTCGGCGGCGTCACGTAAACCGTCGCCAAGGAAATTGAATGCAAGAACCACGATAATGATTGGGATCACCGGAGCCATGAGCCACGGGTACAACGTCACAACCGAAATGTTCTGAGCCTCATTTAGGAGCACCCCCCACGATACGGAAGGCCTGCGCAGCCCCAAATTCAGGAAGGACAGCGCGGTCTCCCCCAGGATCATGGCCGGGATCGACAGACTGGCCGAAGCGATGAGGTGTGAGGTGAAGCCCGGCAGCAAGTGCTTGAAGATGATGCGGCGCGGGCGAGCGCCCATCATCACGGCGGCCTTGGCATACTCCTCCTCGCGCAGAGAAAGCAGCTTTGAGCGCACAGCACGTGCAAGCCCCGGCCAATCAAGCAGCCCCAAAATGATGGTGAGGCCAAAATAAATCCAGACCGGTGACCACGTTACGGGCAGCGCAGCCGAAAGCGCCATCCAGAGCGGCAACTCCGGCAAGGAGCGCATGATCTCGATGACACGCTGGATCAGGCTGTCGATGATGCCGCCGAAATAGCCAGCCAGCCCCCCAAGCAGGATGCCGAGGAACATGGAGATGGTGATGCCGACGATGCCCACGGTGAGCGACAGGCGCGCGCCGTAGATCAGCCCGGAGAGCTGGTCACGGCCCAAACGGTCTGTGCCTGCAAGGAACATGGTGCCATCCTGCGCAGGACAGACGAACCGGAAATCCATATCCCACAGGCCCCAGAACCGGTAGGTGCTACCAGAGCAAAAGAACCGCAAGGGCTGCACCTGGCTGGTATCTTCTTCATAGACCCAGCGCAGGGTCTCCAGATCCACATCCGCCTTGTAGCCATAGACAAACGGCCCGACAAAAGAGCCTTCATGGAAGAGGTGCAAGGCTTGCGGCGGGGCGTAGAGGAAGTCGTTGTTGCGCTCGTTCGGTGTGTATGGCGCAATCAGCTCGGCAAATGGCACGCACAGGTAAAACAGAATGAGGATGATGCCAGACCAGACCGCCAGCTTGTGGCGGCGGAACTTCCACCACATGATCTTCCACTGCGACGCCTGATAGTAGCGCTCCTGCTCGGGCGTCAGCACGTCGGTTGAGGTGGGGTCAAACGGTTCCGGGTTGACGTAATGCGGTTCTTCGCGCGGTGTCTGACGGATACGGTTGGTCATGAGCCGCTCCCTCCCCCAAGACGGATGCGCGGATCAAGCACCGCGAGCAACAAATCCGATACCAGCATGCCAACCAAGGTGAGCACGGAAACGAACAGCAAAATGAATGCTGCAAGGAACTGATCCTGCGACTGCAGAGCATTGAGAAGCACTGGGCCTACCGTTGGCAGGTTGAGAACCACGGAAACAATCACGGAGCCGGAGACCAACGAAGGGATCAGGTTGCCGATGTCTGCAATAAACGGGTTAAGGGCCATGCGCAGCGGATACTTTACCAAAAGCGCGCCCTCTTTCATGCCCTTGGCCCGCGCGGTGGTGACGTATTGCTTGTGCAGCTCGTCCAAAAGGTTTGCGCGCAGACGCCGGATCATGGCAGCGGTTCCGGAAGTGCCGATCACGATGGTCGGGACAATCAAGTGCGAGAGCACAGAGAGCGCCTTGTCCACCGACCACGGCTCCCCAATGTATTTGGGATCCATCAAACCACCTATGGCAAGGTCGAACCATGCGTTGGCAAGATACATGAGAACAAGGCCAAGCAGGAAGTTGGGCGTGGCAAGGCCGATGTAGCCCAGAAAGGTGAAACCATAATCGCCCCACGAATATTGCCGAGTGGCGGAATAGATGCCGATGGGAAATGACACCAGATAAACGAACAGGATGGTGGCCGCATTCAAGACAATAGTCAGTGGCAAGGTTGGCCCCACCACCTCGTAGACCGGCTTGTCATACTCAAACGACCAGCCCCAGTTTCCCTGAATGAGACCGTCAAACCCATGCGGTCCCGGCCAGAGGCCAACCCAGATGGCGAACCGCTCAAAAAACGACCGGTCCAGCGCAAACTCCTGACGCAAGAACTCCAACTTGGCTATGGAGGCGGATTCACCTGAGGCTTTCAGAACCGCAATCTGGTTCGAAATGTAATCCCCCTCCGGGAGCTCAATGATGAAGAACGTGAGCAGACTGATCACCAGAAGCGTCGGGATCATGGTCAGTAGTCTGCGGAGGATGTAATAAAGCATTGGGTTTAACGCTCAGGCTTGAAGAAGTGGGAGGGCACGAATGCCCTCACTTCAGATCCGTAAAGTAGAAGGCGTCCATGCGATGAATGCCGAAGTGTGACCCCGGATCCCATCCGTAAATTGCCTTTTCCGGCACATTGGACAGCCCCTTGACCACAACAGGCTGGCGCACTTCGTTGACAAGACCAATATGAATGGTCTCATCCGCATGGATCTGCAGCATCTCATGCCAGATATTGCTGCGCTCCTCGTTTGAAGAACTGGAGAGCCACGCCTCGTAAAGTTCGTTGAGGCGAATTGCAGGTGCCCAGTCAGGCTTTTCGCCAGACTTGCCTTCCGTCTCGTAGTAGTCACCCCAAGTGGCCCAGGAGAGGAAGTCACCACGGGTTGGCGCATAGTCCAGAGGGGGCATTTCGGCGGTTGGAACGCCATTTTCAAAGCCGGACCAGACTGACATGACAAGATCGCCGGAGATGGCGCGGTTACGGATGGTATCGCGCTGGCTCGGCTTCAAGAACGCGCGAATGCCAAGCTCGCGCCACGTCTCGGAAACCAGCTCGATCGCATCATCCTGTGCGCGGCTTTCACCGGTGCTTTCAATGATGATTTCGAGCGGCCGACCGTCTGGCAGCAGGCGGACACCGTCTTCACGGCGCTCTACCAAGCCAATCTCATCCAAAAGGGCGTTGGCCTTGTCCGGATCAAACTCGGCCCATTTGGTGGCGTATTCTTCCCTGAACAGCGGTGACATGCTCAGCACCGTGTCGTTGCCCGGATGTGCCAGACCGAAGTACAGCACCTTGTTGATCATGCTTCGGTCAATGCCAAGGGACAGCGCACGGCGGAAACGTACATCCTGATTGAGCTTGCGCCAGACCGGGTCTTTGACCGCCAGATTTGGCAGCAAGGACACTTCCGAGCCCTTGGTCGAGAGCCAAAGCTGCGTCTTGTACCCCTCGCCTTTTTCCCCGCGCTTCAAAACAGAAATGTCAGAGAAATTCAGGTTGCGGGCTTGCAAGTGGCTTTCGCCAGCCTGTGTCTTGGCCGGAATCAGCTTGCCGTCGGCGACGGTCATCACAACGCGGTCAATGTAAGGCAGTTGCTGGCCCGTGCTGTCGAACCGGTGGAAGTACGGGTTGCGCGAGAAAACGATGCGGCGGTCGTCCCCTTCATCGACCCTGACCCAGGGTTGCAAGGAAGGCAGATCGACGTTGCGGCCGTTGTACATGTCATCCAGCTTGTTGAACAAGGGTGCCCAGCTGCGCACCTTAAACTGGGCCGCCATCTTAGCAATTTCCGCAGGATCGCCATAGGCTTCGTGGAACTGCTTGAGGTAATGGGCCGGCCGGTAGATGAACGGCGGGCGCGACTTGGCCAACTCGGGAAGGAACAGCGGGTTGGGGCTGTTCCAGGTAAAACGAACAGTGGTTTCGTCGATCACCTCAAAGGTGGGTGCTTCGCCGCCAGCCATCATGAACGGTGGCATGCCCCATGGGTTGAGGTCTTCGTTGTTGAGAATGTCCTCGAACCAGAACCGGAAATCTTCAGAGGTGAAGGGGTGACCATCAGACCATTTGTGGCCTTCGCGCAATTTCAATGTGAAAATGCGGTCGTCTTCGTTCTCAACTGATTTGAGGATGTCGGCTTGAAGGCTCAGCTCTTCATCATAGCCCATCAGTCGGGCATAGCCCCAAACATTGATGAGACGCGCATCTTTGGTGCGCCCTACGAGAGTGTGCATTTCTCCGCCCTGCTTGCCTGTGGTGCGGCCAATGCTCTCCATTTCTGTGATCATCGGCTCGACAGGCGCGCGCTCAGCGATCGGCGGCAGCCCCTCCTGCAAACCAGATGTTTCCTGCATGGTGAAGGCCCCAACGGACCCTGCCCACGTCATAAAAAGAGCCGCTGCAACGCCTCTTAATGCAATGCTCTTGTTCAAGACACCCTCTCAACCAACATCTCTATAGTCTCTCTTGTCTTCATCCCCGGTGCGCAGACCATGTGGTCTGGCGCGACCTCGACCAATTCCGGAGCTACCCCTTGCTCCAGACGGAATGGTTCCGGCCAAAGTTCTGGTTCGGACGCGCGCATGGCGTCCAAATGTTCAAAGTCGAGCAGAGCATCAAGGCTCGGCTCGGGCACCGCACTCAGAAGCGCCTTTGTGTATGGATGTATCGGCGCCTCGACGATGGACTGCGTCGGGCCAATTTCTACCAGCCGCCCCCGGCACATGACCGCAATGCGGTCTGCGATGTAGTCAACAACAGCGAGGTTGTGACTGACAAACAGGTAGGTGAGGCCCAACTCCTTCTTCAGATCCTGCAAGAGATTGAGGATCTGCGCCTGGACGGACACATCGAGCGCCGAAGTCGGCTCATCGCACAATATCATTTCCGGGTTGAGCGCAAGGGCACGGGCGATCCCGATACGCTGGCGCTGACCGCCGGAGAACGAATGCGGATATCGGCGCAGGTACTTGGCATTGAGGCCAACAAGGTCCATCAGTTCGCGGGCCCGTTGCTGACGCTCCTGATGGGTGCCAATGCCGTGGATGATCAAGGGCTCCATGAGGATGTCGTTGACCGTCATGCGCGGATTGAGTGAGGAAAACGGGTCCTGAAAAATCAACTGCACACGGCGGCGATAGTCCAGCATCTGCGCACGGTTGAAGGTCGATATGTCGACCGGCCCGGTTCCCTTGTCGAAGGTGATGGTGCCCTGCTCGACCGGAAACGAGCGCAACATGGCAAGCGCGGCGGTTGTCTTGCCAGAGCCGGATTCTCCTACAACGCCGAGGCATTCGCCCCGTTTGACACTGAGGCTCACCTGATCCAGTGCGGTGAAAACCCGAGGACTGGCCCGAAGCAGTCCGCCCTTGCGGGAGGTGAACTGCTTGGTGACGCCGGACATCTGCAGGATGTTCCCGGTCTTGCTGCCACATGCCTCGGCACGGTTTTTCAAGAAGCTGCCCAGATTTGCCTTGATGGAACGGATGGGAACAAGGCGCTGTCCCTCTTTCATTCCAAAGCTTGGAACGGCGTTGAGAAGGGCTTTCAGATAGTCGTGCTTGGGCTCGCGAAACAGATCTTCCGCACTGCCCTTTTCCATGACCTTGCCGTGATAGATGACCACAACATCATCGGCCATATTGGCAACCACGCCGAAATCGTGGGTGATCATGAGCAAGGACATGTTCAGCTCATGTTGAATTTCCCGGATCAGCTTCAGCGTTTCAGCCTGAATGGTCACATCCAGCGCAGTGGTCGGCTCATCGGCAACCAGAAGGGCTGGTTTGCAAATCAGGGCCATGGCGATCATGGCGCGCTGGCGCAAACCGCCAGACAACTCGAAAGGATAGGCATCAATGCCCCGGTTCGGGTCCGGAAACTGAACGAGCGAGAGCATTGTGCGGGTAAGCTCACGGGCTTCGGGCGCGGATACACCCTGATGCAGCTGTGCAGCCTCACCGATCTGATCGCCAATGGTATGGAGCGGCGACAGGGATGTCATTGGCTCCTGAAAGATCATGGCGATGCGGTTGCCGCGAATGGCGCGCATCTGTGGCCCATCCGGGGCGAGCTTTGCAATGTCCAGATCCACGTCCGGGTTGAGCGGATCGTGCAGGAGGATTTGCCCCGAAGAGATGGAGGCACGGGAGGGCAACAGGCCCATGATCGCCTGTGAAATGACGGTCTTGCCGGAGCCAGACTCCCCCACAAGCGCCACTGAGCGGTTCATCGGAATGCGGAATGACACATCGTCGACGGCCCTGATCCTGCCCTCGGCTGTATTAAAGTCAACCGTCAGTCGCTCGAGTGACAATAAATTCAAGGGGTTGCCTCCTGCCCACGTTTTCCGTGGGTCGTTCCCTCCAAATGGTACCTCTGATGCCTAAGTTCCTGCTGTTTTTTACGCAACGTTCACGTGGACGTTGAGGTTTTTATCAGGAACATCTTACATTACTGTGTTTTCTTTAAAACAAAAATCACAGATTGCAGGCAGGGGCAGGCCTGAAACATTGCAGAACTACGCGATGTAAAACGGAAAACCTAGAATTTTGGCCAAATCCGCGAGGTTACTCTTCTTCGTAGGCCCAAATTTCTACTGGTGCATCGCGGCCACGGATCTGGCGTTGACCATGGTTTTGAAGGCCTTCCTTGTGCGAAAGTTGTTCTACGGTCTCACCACTCGCCAGAATCACAGCATGAGCCCCCGGCGCAACGCCCTTTCCCAACCCCTGCAAGCGGTTGGCCACGTTTACCGCATCGCCGATCACGGTGTAGTTCCAGCGGTCCTGCCCGCCAACATTGCCCACGATAACAGCACCGCTGTGAACGCCGATGCGGATCTTGAGCGCAGCCTCCGGATTGGCCCGGTTGTGTTCTGCAATGTCTTTGGCAATACGCCGTGCGGCCCGCATGGCCGCTTCCGCGTGGTCGGGACGCTCATCCGGCGCGCCCCAAAAGGCCAGCAAGCCGTCGCCGAGGAACTTGTCAACGGTGCCGCCCTCATCCTCAATGGCTTTCACGAGAATGGCGAAGTGATCGTTGAGAAGCTCCGCCACTTCGGTGGCACTGTGGGTCTCCGAAATTGTGGTGAACTCGGCAATATCGGTGAAGAGAATGGTGAGCTGTGCCTCGCGCGGCTTGGTTGCGTTGTCGAGCCCCTTGTTCAGCAGCTTGGAGAACAAGGTGCGCGGTACATACATACTCATGGCCTTCAGAGCCTGAGTGCTGTGGTTCATGACCGTTGCAACCTTATCAAGCTCAAGGATCATGCTGCGATCCATGGGCTTGATGTTCTCAAACTCCAAACGGCCGATATGTTCGGCCCGGTCTGCAATCTGGCCCAATGGCCCGGCAACGCGGCGACCAACGATGATGGCCAAAATGGCGGAGATGATCAGAATAAAACCACCAGCCAACGCTGAGCGAGCGAGACGCTGGATCTCCCCTTCAACCGTGCTTTCCTCGAAGTACTGGCCGACGATCCAATCGCTGTAGCCAAAGCCCTGCATTTCGCGAAGGAGGATGATATAGTCCACATCGTCCACGGTGACTTGAAGGACCCTCAGGCCGAGTTCATTCACCGCTTTTGGGCGGGTAAAATCGGCTGCATTAGGAAGCTGCGCCAAAACAGGGTCGCCATATTCCTTTATAGGCGAAAGCAGTGGCCCTTTTTCGACCTCGGAAAACAGGCCATTGCCCGAGTACGCAATCACGTCTCCTCTGTTGCTCAGAACAAAGGTGGTCAGCATGTGATCCACACCGAACTGGGAGAGCGAGCTGCTGAGCTGCTCCATTGAGACACCGGCTGTGACGTGGCCAATAAGGATCTCACGATAATGCACGGGCACGGAGACGTTGGCGAAGATCCGGCCATCAGCCTTAAGCAACCGCCCCCACTGCGGCTCGCCGGAAAGACCATTTACCGAGAAGAAGTTTTGCAGTTGCAGTTCCGAAGGGGCCTGTCCTTCAAATCGGATCAGTTCACCTTCCTTGGTGCGGCCAATGCCCCACGCCCGGCCTGCAAGATCAGTAAAGGCGGCCATGTCGATATTGCGGTTGCCCAAAAGCACGCCGCTCAGAACCTGAGCCAGTTGATCTTCATCTGAGATGTAGATGTCACCGCCTTCAACAAAGTCTCTCAGTTCCTGAATGGAGCTGGAGATCGGGTCAAAAGACGACTTGATCACGCTTTCGATGGAATACAGGGAGAGGTCTGCGGTTTGTTCCAGAAGGTCGCGGGTGTTCTTCAGATTGGCCGAAACGGAAAGGATGAGCACCAGTCCGCCACAGACGGCAACCAAGGTGCCAAACCCGACCCCGACAATGGCCGTAAGCGAAACACGGCGCAGTTTTCGTCTCAGTTGCCACGGCCGCAAAGCCAGTGTCCTGAATAATCGCACAAGACCCCCCGCCCCGCTACACAGCAGGGTTCGTTTCAATCCTCGGACTAGCTCTAATCGAGAGGTACAGTAGGGTCAAACATTGTATCACCACAACACGTCGGTCCGGCGTTTTGCGGCTTATTCAACCTTTGCGCTACGGTTATTTGGGATTATTCCGGCACCTGTGATGCCTATTTGCCGCGCTCCTTGTTGTGCTCGCCGCACTTGGGTGCAGGTCTGGTCAGATTCAGATTCGCATTCCTGAAGGAAATGGGGGTGCGCACATATTTTTGAGAGGTCTGCCCAAGGGACGCGCCTTCCAGTTCCACCACAAGGCCACGATGCTCTACCTGCGGGTCTTCCAGAGCCTCGGCAACGGAGTTGATCGGCCCTGCAGGAACAGAGCGGGCCTCCAGCCTTGCCAGCAGTTCATCGCGCTGCCACTCCTTCAACAACGCCTCAAGTGCGGGGATCAGCTCGTCGCGGTTTTCAACGCGGGCCGGATTGGTGGCAAAACGCGGCTCCTCGGCAAGCCCGGGTACACCAAGAACCTCGCAGAATGCTTTGAACTGGCCGTCATTGCCAACGGCGATAATGAGGTGTCCATCGGCCACGGCGAACACCTGGTAAGGTACGATGTTCGGATGGGCATTTCCCATGCGGCGCGGTGCATTGCCGCTTGCAAGGTAGTTCATGGCCTGGTTGGCAAGCACCCCGACCTGCGTGTCCATGAGGGCCATATCAATCCACTCGCCCTCACCTGTGCGCTGCCGGCGCAAGAGCGCCGCCTGAATGCCGATCACACCATAAAGACCTGTGAAGATATCAGCATAGGCCACACCGACCTTTTGCGGTTCGCCATGGGGATCACCGGTAAGGTCCATAATTCCGCCCATGCCCTGGATCATGAAATCATACCCAGCGCGGTGCGCATAGGGACCGTCCTGACCAAACCCGGTAACGGAACAGTAAATGAGGCGAGGATTAAATTTGCTCAGGGTTTCATAGTCGAGGCCATACTTCTTCAAGCCGCCGACCTTGAAGTTCTCGATCAGCACATCGGCGTCTGCGACCAGATCCAAAACGAACTGACGCCCCTCCTTTGTACTGAAGTCGGCGGTGACCGATCTCTTGCCGCGGTTGCAGGCATGGAAATAGGCCGCGCTTTTGCCGCCTTCATCATCCTCGATGAACGGGGGTCCCCATGTGCGCGTGTCATCGCCGTTGGGGCTTTCCACCTTGATGACGTCAGCGCCAAGATCCGCCAGTGTTTGCCCAATCCAGGGGCCGGCCAAAATCCGAGCCAGTTCGATGACTTTAACGTTCTCAAGGGGTGCGCTCACGGTGTCCTCTCGCCTTTTGCTGCCCGCACGGTGCTAGCGTGTTTCGCCGCAGATGTCGCCGGAGGAACTGTCATGATGTTCCTACCAGCGCTCAAGATGCAGGTCAGCCATGGTTTCGCTATGTTTTGCATTTCAAATGCAAATTCGTGTTTTCAAATCCTCAGCCACCGCTTAGAACGGGTGCCTACAGACACGCGCCGACGCCCCAACGTCGGCTTTCTTAATTGGAATTCAGGAGTACCTCATGCGGTCGGACAACGCTGCTCCCATCTTGCTGAAAGACTACCGCCAGACGCCCTACATCATCGACAACGTTGAGCTGGATTTCAGGCTTCACCCCACAAGCACCACTGTCCGTACCAAGCTGCACATGCGCCGCCGCGACGGCACTGCGGCTGGAACGCCGCTGGAGCTGGATGGCGATGACCTGAAACTGGCAAGCGTTGCCATGGACGACATTCCTCTCGACGATGAGGCCTATGAGGCAACGCCAGAAAAGCTGGTGATCCATAGCCCTGAGGCTGAGCCCTTCACGCTGACCATCGACACGGAAATCAACCCTTCGACCAACACACAGTTGATGGGGCTCTATGTGTCCAGCGGCACGTTCTGTACCCAATGTGAGGCAGAGGGCTTCAGACGCATTACTTATTTTTATGATCGCCCGGACGTGCTGGCCACCTACACCACGCGCATTACAGCCAGCAAGAAGGCCTATCCGGTCCTTCTCGGTAACGGCAATCTGGTTGAAAGCGGCGATGTGCCCAGCACCGACCAGCATTATGCCGTGTGGCATGACCCACACCCGAAGCCATCCTACCTGTTTGCGCTGGTGGCGGGTAATCTGGCCCATATCGATGCGGACTATACCACCGCTTCTGGCAAGGCGGTGAAGCTGAGTATTTTCGTTGAACATGGCAATGAAACCCAAGCCGACTGGGCCATGGACAGCCTGATCCGCTCCATGCGTTGGGATGAGAAGGTTTTTGGCCGCGAATACGATCTGGATGTGTTCAACATCGTTGCCATTTCCGACTTCAACATGGGGGCCATGGAAAACAAGGGCCTCAACATCTTCAACGACAAGTACATCCTTGCGGATCCTGACACAGCTTCTGACGGCGACTATGCGGGCATTGAAACCGTGGTGGCGCACGAGTACTTCCACAACTGGACCGGCAACCGCATCACCTGTCGCGACTGGTTCCAGCTGTGCCTGAAGGAAGGCCTGACCGTTTTCCGCGATCAGGAGTTCTCTGCCGATGAGCGCTCCCGCGCGGTGAAGCGCATTGCCGATGTGCAACGCCTCAAGGCTGCTCAGTTTCCTGAAGACAGCGGCCCGCTGGCCCACCCTGTCCGTCCGGAACAGTATAAGGAAATCAACAACTTCTATACTGCGACCATTTACGAGAAGGGCGCAGAGCTTGTTCGCATGATCAAGATCCTGCTTGGAGAAAGCGGCTTCCGAAAGGGAATGGATCTTTACTTCAAGCGACATGATGGCGACGCCGCCACCATTGAAGACTTCCTGAAGTCATTTGAAGACGCAACGGGTAAGGATCTCAGTGGCTTCTCCGTCTGGTACGCTCAGGCTGGCACGCCAACCCTGACGGCGCAAACCAGCCATGACCCAAGTGTGCAGACCTTCACAATCAACCTGACGCAGGTAACGCCACCAACTCCGGGCCAGCAGGACAAAAAACCGGTTGTCATGCCGGTGCGCTTTGGTCTTGTGGGCCCCAAGGGCAAGGACATGGCGTTCAGCAAGGTGGAAGGCGCGACCGTCGAGGGAGATGTGATCATCCTTGATCGGGCGGAGCAAACTGTTGTTTTCCATGGAATTTCCGAAAAGCCGGTTGCCTCTTTGTTACGCGGCTTTTCCGCCCCTGTGAACCTGCGCAGCGACTTGACGCTTGAGGAACAGCTGTTCCTGATGCGTCACGACATCGACTCCTTCAATCGCTGGCAGTCCGCCCAGACCGTTGCAACACGATTACTGGTCGCCCGCAGCCAAGGCGAAAGCTTGCCGCAAGAAGACGCGTTTATAGATGCAATGGGCGTGATTGCTTCGGATCAAACGCTGGACAATGCCTTCCGGGCGTTGGCTCTTCAGCTGCCATCTGAAGCTGATCTTGCACGCGAGATTGCGGAGAATGTGGACCCTGAAGCACTGGCTCTGGCTCATGAAGCGCTGCGTACAGCGATTGGTCAGCGGCTTTATGGCTGCTTCCGGGAGCTCTACACAGCGCTGACACCTGAAGATGCTAGCTTCAGTCCAAGTGCACAGGCGGCAGGCACGCGCGCGCTGCGCAACCGCCTCTTGGGGTACCTTGCAGCTTCTGGTGAAGCCGAGGGCATCCACCTGGTGAAGGCGCACTTCGATGCTGCCAACAACATGAGCGATCGGCTGGCCGCACTTACCCTATTTGTCCACCTAGATCTTCCTGGCAAAAATGAGGCACTGGACGCATTTGAGGCGCGCCACAAGAGCAATCACCTTGCCATGGACAAGTGGTTCACAGTGCAAGCAACCTCCCCTGCAGCCAGCACGTTGGAGCGTGTCAAGCAGCTGACCGAGCACGCAGGCTTCTCCTGGACCAATCCGAATCGTGTGCGCTCTCTGGTGGGTGCGTTCTGCGCAGGCAACCAACGGCGTTTCAACGAATCTGATGGCTCCGGATATGACTACCTTGCTGAAGTTACTTTGAAGATCGATCCGAAGAACCCTCAGCTAGCAGCCAGAATTCTCAATGCTTTCCGCTCTTGGCGCGCGCTTGAACCGGAACGCCAGATGAAAGCTAAAGCTGCACTGAACAGCATTCTCGCGTCTGAGCAGTCGCTCTCTACAGACACGAAAGATATTGCGGAAAGGTGTCTGCAGTAGAGACTTTACCCACTATCTAGATTTGTCCCTTGAACGGCGGTGCGAAGCATCGCCGTTTTTCGTTGTTTTTCCAATTGAGCCCTAGACAAGACGAATCGTTTAGATTCAAATGGAGGTGATTCGGGCGACGGCAACACCCCGATCACTTGCGGCGGAACTTTACATTTTGGGGGCATTCTATGGCACGGGCCTTTACACAGGGCGCGGCCGCTCGGCGATTCATGCGCTTCCCGAAGCGCATCTCCGGGGCGGAAGCTTTGACGGGACACATCAAGCTACTCGCGGAACCCGCGTATCAAAGGCTTATTACCACCGAACCATTTCTTCGGAAACTGATTCCTGCCCTCTGCATTGTATTTATTGTGTGCATGGCAACCTTTCGTGGTATCGAGCTCACCTACGATTACGACCAGATTGCCCAAAAAGCCGAGGACGACCTGACGCTGATTGCCACGGCCCTGACCGTGAAAATGGACAGCTATGAAGGCACTCTGCCCGAGGTGGGCTATCACACAGCTCTTCAAAACGCCCTCGCTGACTCGCTGCCGCCGCGCGCCACCAGTCAGGGTCGTCAAATCTTGCTTGCTGACCAGAGCGGGAAGATTGTTGCAACTGCCCCTACCCGCCCTGAGATCGAAGGCCTGAGCCTGACCGACATTGTGGGCGCCACCCAGCCAATGACCTTCTTTGGCAAGCGGGCTGGCGTGCTGACCATCAACGAAGGTCAGGACAATGCGTCGCTCGCCACCATCCACCACCTCGCTGGCCGCCTCGGCATGGTGTCTGTGGTGCAACCGGAGGCCGCCGTGTTTGCGAGCTGGCGCTCTGAGGTTTCCGCGAACGTTACAATTTTCGTTGGAACGGCCAGCGTGCTTCTGGTGCTGATCTACGCCTTCTTCGCCCAGGCAACCCGTGCGCAGCAAGCCGACAGCATATACGCTGCAACCCGGTTCCGCATCGACACCGCGCTCACCCGTGGCCGATGTGGCCTGTTCGACTGGGATCTGGCCCGCGGCCGTATCTTCTGGTCCGCCTCGCTCTATGAGATGCTGGGACTGGAGCCGCGCAACGACATCATGGGCTTTTCCGAGATCAGCAAGCTGACCCACCCCGAAGACATCGACCTATATCAGCTCGCGCAGGGGCTGCTTGAAACCGGTCAGACCACAGTAGACCAGCAGTTTCGCATGCGCCACGCCGATGGCTCGTGGATCTGGCTGCGTGCCCGCGCTGAAGTTCAAACCGACGAAGGCACCGCTGAACCGCATCTGATCGGCATCTGCATTGATGTGACCGAGCAAAAGGAACTGGCGGAACAGAGCCGTACTGCTGATCTGCGCCTGCGTGATGCCATTGAGACCATTTCCGAGGCGTTCGTTCTGTGGGATACCGAGAACCGTCTGGTGATGTGCAACTCCAACTATCGTGCGCTTCACAACCTGCCGGACCATGTGGTTCAGGCTGGAACGCCCTATGCGACGGTCATGGCTGCTGCCCGTCAGCGCATCCTGAACACCTCAGAGCCAACCCAAAGCGACGAAATCGATCTGGCGGACACCTATGAGGCTGAGCTGGAAGATGGCCGTTGGTTGCAGGTTTCTGAGCGCCGTACCAAGGACGGTGGTTTCGTCTCCGTCGGCACTGACATTACCCCGCTAAAGCGCCACGAAGAGCAGCTTCTCAACTCCGAGCGCCAGCTGATGGCGACAGTCGCTGACCTGCGTCAGTCCCGCCAGAAACTGGAAACGCAGGCCCAGCAGCTTGTGGAGCTGGCCGAAAAGTATGCGGAAGAAAAGACCCGCGCGGAAGATGCCAACCAGGCGAAGTCCGAATTCCTGGCTAACATTTCTCACGAGCTGCGCACGCCACTGAACGCAATTATCGGGTTCTCCGAGATCATGAACCAGAAAATGTTCGGCACTCTGGGCAGCAACAAGTATGAGGAATACTGCAAGGACATTCACT
The DNA here is from genome assembly GCF_028737195.1 of Pseudovibrio exalbescens. GTDB lineage: Bacteria > Pseudomonadota > Alphaproteobacteria > Rhizobiales > Stappiaceae > Pseudovibrio > Pseudovibrio zosterae. Next base: position 907,872 of record NZ_JAQZAJ010000001.1, read on the forward strand.
CCTCAGGCACCTACCTGCTGAACGTGATCAACGACATCCTCGACATGTCCAAGATCGAAGCCGGTCGTCTGGAACTGGCTGTCGAGAACGTGCAGATCGACCACATCGTTGAAGATTCCACCCGCATCATCTCCGCAACCGCTGCCGAGAAGAACATCAAGGTATCCAGTGTGAAGGTTCCTGCGATTGGCATCGACGCCGACCGCCGCGCCGTCAAGCAGATCCTCCTCAACCTGTTGGCCAACGCCGTTAAGTTCACCCCGGACAACGGCAAGGTGACCGTGAGCGGCAACCAGACCAAGGACTTTGTGGCTCTTACCATCGCCGACAACGGCATTGGCATTGCCAAGAAGGACATTGACCGGCTCGCCAAGCCGTTCGTTCAAGTGGAGAACCAGTTCACCAAGACCCATAAAGGCTCCGGCCTTGGGCTTGCGATTGCCCGGTCTCTTTGTGAGCTGCATGGCGGGCGCATGGAGCTGAAGTCCGAGGTTGGCAAGGGAACCGAAGTGACCATCTATCTGCCAATCAAGACGATGGCTAAGAGGGCCGAAGCCGCCTGATTGGCTTCCCAATAAAGATCAACAAAAGGCCAGTTTTCGAGCTGGCCTTTTTGTTGTTTAACCGGCGGCCGCCAATGTGACGGGCCCAATGATATCTTCAAAGCACCGGCGCACTTCGACTTGCTGATCTTCCAGAAGGCGGGTCAGCCGCTCGAAGGTGGGCTCCCCGCCCGCCATGACCAGCAGGTCCAGCATGCCCCTTGGGGCTGTGTTCGGGTCGAACTTACCGGATAGAGTGAGCTTCAAGATTTGCGTCAGGGCCTCGTAGAGACGCAATTGCGGCACAAGCACATCCGCATGGCTTTGGTCCAAAACACCTGCCGAGACAGCGGCCTGCAACGCCTGCTCGGTTTTCTGCTTTAGGACCTGCGGATGATCTTTGCCGTGCGCAAGCTGCAGGTACTGTGCGATGAACTCAATGTCTACCAGACCGCCAGAGACCTGCTTCAGATCCCAAGGGCACTTGGCAGGCTTTTCCTTCTGGATGCGCGCACGCATCTCACAGACATCCTTGCGCAGTTTCTCAAGGTCACGGGCACCGGACTTGATGTCCTCTATGCCGCGCTCGATCCGCATGGAAAAACTGTCTGAGTTTGACGCAATCACGCGGGCGCGGGTCAGCGCCATGTGTTCCCAGGTCCAGGCTTCCTTTTGCTGGTACTCCGTGAATGCGGAGAACCTTGTGGCAAGGGGGCCGGAGTTTCCAGAAGGACGCAGTCGAAAATCAACTTCGAACAGAACCCCTTCTGCCGTTGGTGCTGTGAGCGCGCTCACAAGCCGTTGCGTGAGACGGCCAAAATACTGACTTGGCGCAAGCGGTCGGCCTCCATCACTCTCGTAGACCTCCTCTGGCACCTCATAAAGCAGGATAAGATCGAGGTCGGAACTGCAGGTGATTTCGCGCCCACCCAGCTTGCCCATGGCAAGCAGGGCTACTTCGGCACCCGGAAGCTGGCCGTGGGTTTCTTCCAGTTCGGCCTGAACACGGGCAAGCATTTGCTGCAACACCGCCTGTGCCAGATAAGACAGGCATTCTCCCATCTGCAAAGGTGTGATGCTGTCCGTAAGGAGGCGCAGGCCGAGGAGAAACTGCTGCTCCTGAACGAAGATACGTGCCCGGTCCAAAGCTTCCTCGTAGAACCTTGCTTGCCCCAAGGTGGTTTCCAGGCCGGAGACGATCTGGGCCTGTGTGGGCACATCGCCAAAGAAGGCCGGATCAAGCACAGCGTCGAGCACGTGAACCCGGCGGGAGACGATCTCTGCCATGCGCGGCGCCGAGCCCATGACGGTGGCGAGCAGGTTCAACAGATGGGGATTGGAACGCAGCAGGCCAAAAAGCTGAACACCAGCAGGCAACTTGGACAGGAACGCGTTGAAACTCAGTAGTGCGCTATCTGCGTTGTCCGTCTTTGCAAGGGCATCCAGAAGGACCGGGTGCAGTTCGGTAAGGCGCTCACGGGATTTGGCGGTCCGCATGGCTGGATAGCGGCCATAGTGCCATTCACGAATGATGCGAATGGCCTCTGATGGGCGCTTGAAGCCGAGCCGCTCCAGCGTTGCGACCGTATCCGGATCATCGCTGTCCCCGGTGAAGACCAGATTGCCGAGACTGTCAGTCAACTCCGGTTCATTCTCAAACAGGGCTGAATAGTGGTCCTGAACGGTGTTGAATCGCTTCAGGAGCGCTTCTGTAAACTCTTCCAGGGTTGCCAAGCCCAATAGCTTGTAAACCCGCGCCAGCGCGTCTGGGTCCGTTGGCAGAATATGTGTCTGCTCATCGTTCACCATCTGGATGCGATGTTCAACATTGCGCAGGAACGTGTAGGCCTCTGCAAGCTCTTCGCAGGCGCTTGGATCAATCCAGCCGTGCTCCACCAGCCCCTGAAGGGTCACCAACGTCTGACGCGTGCGCAGGTCCGGATTTCTGCCCCCGGCAATGAGCTGCTGGGTCTGGGCAAAGAACTCCACTTCACGAATGCCACCACGGCCCAGTTTCACATTGTGGCCAGCCACGGTGATCTTTCCGAAGCCTTTGTGGGCATGGATCTGGCGCTTGATCGAATGGACATCGGAGATTGCGGCGTAGTCCAGATACTTGCGCCAGATGAAGGGACGAATTTCCTTAAGGAAGATCTCGCCAGCGGCCACGTCGCCGGCGCAGGGGCGGGCCTTGATGAGGGCGGCACGCTCCCAGTTCTGACCCAGGCTCTCGTAGTAAACCAGCGCGGCGGGAACCGAGATCGCAAGCGGCGTAGCGCCCGGGTCGGGCCTTAGCCGAAGATCGGTGCGGAATACATAGCCATCCCCTGTGCGCTCGCTCATCATCTTCACGATGCGGCGGGTCATGCGCACATACTCAACAGGCGGCTCCGCATTGCCCTGCAAGCGACTGAGCTCTGGCTCATAGAAGACAATGAGGTCAATGTCTGAGGAGTAGTTCAGCTCCCCTGCACCGTGCTTGCCCATGGCAAGAATGAAAAAGCCAGCGTCCTTTTCGGGGCGATCTGCATGGACAGGTTCAAACCTGCTGCGGGCCTGAAGATCGCGGTAACACAAGCGAATGCAGGCATTGAGTGAGACGTCGGCAAAATCGGACAACGCGCCCGTCACCATTTCAAGTGGCCAAACGCCGCCCAGGTCTGCCAAGGCGGTGGTCAATGCCAGCTCCTGCTTGGCAAGGCGCAGGACCCGCATGAGGTCGGCTTCACTCGTTGCATGGTCATAGGCATCATGCAGGCAGAGATCGGTAATTATCGCTTCGGGAGAAGAAGTGAGGATGCGCAAGAGACGCTCCACATCCCTCAAGGAAATCTCTTTCAAAAATGGAGAGTTGACGAATACGCCCGTGAGAAAGGACTTCAGCTTTGGATACTCGTCGCAAGCGCTCTGAAAAGCTTCGGCGATCCCGGCCTTTTCAAGGGCTAGCTCAACATCCTTCCAATGCGCTTCTGCCAGTCGCGTGTCATCAGCGACGGGTATCACCTCAAGACGCTCAGCCAGACAGGATTGATCCTCAAGAGGGTGCGCTACTGAGTTCTCTTTGGCCACCGTCATCTCCACCACTGGTACTCTCCCGGGCCAGTGGCAAGACCAAACGTGCGATCAGGCCCGGGTTACCACTGGCAAGCTCCAACTCGCCATGATGGACCCCAGCTACGGCTTTAATCAAGGCCAGACCCAACCCTGACCCCGGCTCGGTGCGGCTATGGTCAAGCCGCACGAAGCGTTCGCAGACCCGCTCGCGCTCGTCTTCCGGAATGCCGGTCCCGTTGTCGGCCACCTCAAGCACCGCTGTTTGATCCCGTGAATACAGGCTTACGTTGACTTCAGATGGCTTGGCCTCGTCGATAGATCCGCCATACTTGAGGGCATTTTCAATAAGGTTGGCAACGGCCTGAGACAGCAGCTGGCGATCGCCAAGGACCACGGTACCCGTGTCGATTGAACTGTGGAAGACTACACCCTGATCTTCGGCAACAGGCTCATAAAGCTCGCAAAGGTCTTCTGCCACACTCGAGAGCGGCAGGTTCTCCATTTTCACGCCTTCAGAACCCGCCTCTACTCGGGCGATTCTCAGCAGAGCATTGAACGTATTGATAAGCTCATCGGTCTCAACAAGTGTCTCTTCCAGCGCACCACGCAGGCCCGCTTCGTCCTTGTGATCACGAAGCGCACCTTCCACGCGGCCACGCATGCGGGTGAGCGGCGTTTTCAGATCATGGGCAATGTTGTCGGAAACATCCTTAAGCCCCCGGAGCAGCTCTTCAATGCGTTCCAGCATCTGGTTGAGACTGATGGCGAGGCGGTCGAATTCGTCGCCGCTGCCTGTTACCTCGATGCGTCGGGACAGATTGCCCGCCATGATCTGCTGACTGCTCTTGGTGATGCCGTCCATTCGGGCAAGCATGCGGCGGCTGATGAAGAACCAGATGGCCGCAGCAAGCACGACCATGCCGACAAGCCAGAGCTTGAGCGCATCTCCCAAAAGGCCATGAAGCCGGTCCTGCTCTTCCAGATCTCGGCCGACGAGAAGACGGAAATTGCCCGGCAGCTTAAAGACCCGCACGACAGCGTTGTAGCTCTTCTCCTGCCCACGGGCGCTCTCATCACTCCGCTCGTTGAGGCGCTGATAATTGACCACGTGGATTTCACCGTCGGCTTTGTCCAGTACGGCGGTGGGAAGGTGGGAAATGTTGCCGGAGATGAGGTTGCCCGCAAAGTCCACAAGAAGGTAGAGGTTTGCGTTGGGCTGACGCACGCGCCGTTCAATGGCTTGAGCAAGGCCGGTGATGCCGCCAAATGCATAGGGCTCGGTCAGCCCGTTGACGTCTGCATCCACCGTTTGAATAACCTGATCTCGCATCAGGTCATCTGTGTTCTTGGAGATGAACAGGAACATGGACAAGGACAGCCCGATGAACACCAGAATGGTGATCATGGACAGTTTGAATGCGGTGGTTTTTACCAGTCTACCGAGCGCCGTCACGGATGGAATACCCTGCCCCGCGTATTGTGTGAAGGAGCGGCACTTCGAAGCCCTTGTCGATCTTTGAACGCAGACGTGAGATGTGAACGTCAATCACATTGGTCTGCGGATCGAAATGATAGTCCCAGACATTTTCCAAAAGCATGGTGCGGGTCACCACCTGTCCGGCGTGTTTCATCAGGTACTCGAGCAGGCGAAATTCGCGAGGTTGAAGGACGATGGGCTGACCGGCACGGGTGACGCTGTGGGCCAGTCTGTCGAGCACCAGATCGCCTACCTTGAGCTGCGTTTCCACCTGACCCGCACTCTGTCGGCGGCCAAGCGCTTCAACGCGCGCCAACAACTCGGAAAAGGCATAGGGCTTTGGCAAATAATCGTCACCACCTGCCCGGAGGCCTTCTACCCTGTCATCCACCTGAGAAAGCGCTGAAAGAATGAGCACCGGCGTATGGTCACCAGAGGCGCGCAGCTCTTCAATGATGGAAAGGCCATCGCGCTTTGGCAGCATGCGGTCTACCACCAGAACATCCCAGGTCTGGGCGAGCGCAAACTCAAGCCCGGCCTCCCCATCAGCGGCATGATCGGGATTATGTCCTGCTTCCTTGAGCGCTTTTACGAGATATTGCGCGGCTTGTATGTCGTCTTCGATGATCAGGATTTTCATAGGGCAAAGGTCCTTTGGGGGAGTCATAGCACCACACCTTTCTCGGGAAAACAGCTTGATTTTATTATTGAGTTGATAGACCCGGCAGATCTCTGCGCATCAGATAGGAAAGAGGAAAACACCTGAGTGGACGCAGGTGTTTTCCTTGAGTGGGTCGGCTCTTCTTTTGTGTCGGGGCCTAAAGAGCCGACCCTGAGCAATGCTGATCAGGCATCCTCAAAAGGGATTGCCACAAACAATGTGTTTTCATTGCTTGTCACACGCAGGAGAACGGCTTTACGGCCTTGTTCTCTGGCGGCCTCTACCTGCTCGGCAACATCAGCAGGAGTAGAGACAGGATGACCAGCGACTGCGGTAATGATTGCGCCTTGGCGCAAACCCTTTTCGGCAGCAGGACTGTCAGGCTCAACGCGGGTGATGACAACACCCTCGCCTTCCAGACCGGCCTCTTTTGCCGTTGCAAGCTCAATGCCCAGACTATCGACAAGTGCCGTCTTGGTGTCCTTGCTGGTTTCGGCGGAAGCAACACTCTCATCTTGCGGGAAGATGCCAAGCTTGACGGTCTTCTCCTGAATCTCGCCATTGCGCCAGTATTCGATCACAACTTCGGACTCTGGACGGTACTCGGCAATGGTTCGGGCAAGCTCACGTGGGCCGTTCACTTCCTTGCCATCAACCTTCAAGATCACGTCGCCAGCTTCGAGGCCGGCAACCGCTGCGGGCGTATCCGGCTGGGTTTCGGCAACCAATGTGCCATCGGTGCTTTCAAGGCCAAGAGACTCAGCGATGTCTTCGGTTACCGGCTGGATTTGAACTCCGAGCCAACCGCGGGTCACTGACCCATCTTCCTTCAGATCCTGAATGATCTTGCTTGCGGTGGAGGCCGGAATTGCGAATGCAATGCCCACATTGCCGCCGCTTGGAGAGATGATGGCGGAGTTGACGCCAATCACTTCACCATTGATGTTGAAGGCCGGGCCACCTGAGTTGCCGCGGTTCACAGAAGCGTCGATCTGGATGAAGTCGTCGTAAAGACTTGCGCCGATGTCACGGCCACGTGCGGAGACGATGCCAGCGGTTACTGTGCCGCCAAGGCCGAATGGGTTACCCACGGCAACAACCCACTCGCCAACCAGCGGCGGCGTGTCGGCAAACGCGACATAGGTGAACTCCTTGTCAGCATCAACCTTGAGAAGCGCAAGGTCCGAACGCTCATCGGAGCCGACCAAGGTGGCTTCATATTCTTCACCGTCATCCGTTACCACGGTGAACTCGGTTCCATCGCCAACAACGTGTTCGTTGGTGACCAGAAAACCGTCTTCAGAGATGAAAAAGCCAGAGCCTTGAGACTGACCGTAGCGCGGGGCACGGCGTTGTTCCTGGTCCCCATCACGCCCCCCACCGAACTCGTCAAAGAAGTGGCGGAACGGATGGTTCTTCGGCAAGTCGCGGAACATGGGCGGAATGCCGCCACGAACAGAAGACTGCTGAATTTCAGTGCGCACGCGCACACTGACAACAGCGGGCTGCACGGCTTCTACAACAGGCGAGAAGTTTGCAATTGCGGGAGCCTCAACGCGAACCGGGTCTGCAAACGCAGGCGCGCTGTTCACTGCGAGTGGCGCAGCAATCGCACCGGTAACAGCAAAAGCGACAGCACCGGTCAGGAGTTTGGAACGAAGGGAAGCTTTGGAATTTGCAAGTTTCATTGAATTCACTTCTGTTGGTCAGTCACAATTGGGGGAAAGAGAGCGCCCTGGGGAGCGGAGCGAAGGCGTCTCTCTTCATCTTGATCAACAAAATGAACTCGCGAACCTTACAGAGACCTATCTGGCAGATTAAGCTTCTGTAATATTCCGCAGGACCATTACGCAGATTGCGGTTCTGCGATCTTGGTAATCACCGCAGCGCTGCTTTCCAGTGTTCTGTGAACTGGGCATTTATCAGCGATTTCGAGCAGCTTTGTCTTTGTTTCTTCATCCAGCTCACCTTCCACATGAATGGTGCGCTCAAACCGGTCAATCTTGCCTGTTTTGCCTTCTGCGACCGCACCGCAGTCCCCGCAGTGGTCAGCAGGCAGCTTTTGATGAGCGACTTCAACGCGAACGCGACCCAGATCAATTTTCTTGAAACCGGCATAAATTCGAAGGGTCATGGACGTGCAGCTTGCCAACGCCACGCTGACAAAGTCATAGGGAGATGGGCCACTGTCCAACCCGCCAACGGATTCAGGTTCATCTGCAATCATGCGATGCGGCCCAACCTTCACCATGTTCTGGAACTTGCCGAGCCCCGTTTCCTCAACAACCGCATTCACGGGTGCATCCGTCACAACCTTTTCGGTCGTGTCATCAATGTAACGGCAGGCCCAACCCGCAATCACCCGTGCCGCATAATCGGCATCTTCTGACTTGGTGAGCAAGTGGTCTGCATTATCAAGAGAGACGAAACTTTTCGGATGTTTGGCCGCCACGAAGATCTCACTGGCGTTATCGATGCCGACCGTTTCATCCAGAGGCGAATGGAGCACAAGAACGGCCTTCTTCAGCTCGCCAATGCGGCCGCGCACATCTTGTTGTTCCAGATCGTCTACAAACTGTTTTTTGATCTTGAATGGTCGTCCGGCCAGATCGACAGTCGCCTCGCCGTGCTCTCGGATGGTATCGAGCGCCACGTGGAAGTTATGCAGCACATGATCTGCCGTTGAGGGCGCCCCAATGGTCGCAACCGCTGTAACCTCCGGGATTTCCTTTGCAACGGCAAGAACTGCCGCGCCGCCAAGGGAATGACCGACAAGAAGCTTTGGAGCTTCGAAGTTCTGGCGCATGTAGTCTGCAGCCAGAAGAAGATCCTGAAGATTGCTGGAGAAGTTGGATGAGGCAAAATCACCGCCACTGCCGCCAAGCCCGGTAAAGTCAAAGCGCAGGACTGCGATGCCGTCATTGGTGAGCGCTTGCGCGATCCGGCGCGCAGCAGAGATATCCTTTGAGCAAGTAAAGCAGTGCGCAAACAGGGCATAGGCGCGCACGGCACCCGCAGGCAAATCCAACCGAGCGGACAGCTCAGCGCCAGAGGATCCTTTAAAACTCAGCTTGATTGGCTTCACACCCATTGTTCTCTCCAGTTCTGATCCGAGCCTGCGGCTTAACAGTTAAGAGAGATACTCCAGATTGAAAGGGTGTAATCAACACGAAATCGCAGAAGCGGTTCACTCTTCCTTGAAAAGCGCTTCAAGCTCTTCCTTTTCCTTTTTGCTCAAGGGTGGCGGAACAATCTCTTTTTCCAGCAGCTTGCGCCGTTTGCGCAAGCTGAAAAAGATCACAGCACCGCCGACCAGAAGGATCAACGGGCCACCTGCCCACAAGAGCCATGTATGCGGGGCAAAGCGCGGCTTCATGAGTACAAACTCGCCGTAGCGGTCCACCAGATAGTTCAGAACTTCCTCGTCGCTATCGCCTTCTTGAAGGCGCTCTCGAACCAACAAACGCAAGTCTTTCGCAAGCTGTGCGTTTGAATCGTCGATGGACTGGTTCTGGCAGACCACACAACGGATCTCCGCGGAAAGGTCCCTCGCCCGCTGCTCCAATGCGGGGTCGTCCAGAACCTCATCCGGATTGACGGCCCAGCTTGGTGTTGCCAGTACCGCCAAAACAGCCAGAGTGCGCAGAAGTATCTTCATGGTCACTGGCTTCCTCTATTCGGCCGGGGTTGCTGCGACAGGGCGCTTGACCGCTTTGCGGGCTGGCTGGGGCGCGCCCACATGGAGCTTGCGGTCAATTAGCGCGATAAAGCCACCCAGCGACATCACCAGTGTCCCGATCCAGATCAAGGTAATCAGCGGCTTGTAGTAGACACGGGTTACGAGTGAGCCGTCATCCATGTTGTCGCCAATGGAAATGTAGACCTGTGAGAAGCCAGAGGTGTAGAGCGCGGCTTCTGTCATGGGCTGCCCACTGACATTGTAAACACGCTTTGAGGGCATCATGGTTGCTGCCACATTGCCATCCTGGCGGAGCGTGAATTGTGCCACGCGCTCCACAAAGTTCGGCCCCCGCTGATCCCATGTTCGATCATAGGTCATGGAGTAGCCCGAGACTTGCTGGGTCTGGCCGGTTTGCATGGTGAGTACGGTCTCGGTCTCAAAGGCCGAAACAGTCACGATGCCAAGCGCCGTCAAACCGATGCCCAAGTGGCCAAGCGACGTTGCATAGACGGTCTTGGGAAGGCCAACGAAACGGCTCCAAGCCTTCTTGAGGCCCACCTTGCGCGGTTTTACGCGGTCCACGATCTCCCAAACAGAACCAAAGATCACCCAGAACGACACACCGAAGCCAAGGGCAGCCAGAATGCCTGTGCCACCCATGAACCAAGCCAGAAGACAGGTCGCAACAAGTGTTACGAAGAACGCCCCGGTCAGGCGCTGGGTTACCCCCCACGCGTCCCCGCGCTTCCAAGCCAAAAGCTGACCAAATGGCATCATGAGCAACACCGGGATCATCAAAGGCCCGAAGGTCAGGTTGAAGAACGGAGGTCCAACAGAAATTTTCTCGCCTGTGAAGGCTTCAAGTGCTAGCGGGTAGAGCGTGCCGAAGAACACGGCAGCCGTTGCCGTTGTCAGGAACAGGTTGTTGAGCACCAACGCCCCTTCACGGCTTACCGGTGCGAACAAGCCACCCGTCTTCAGGAGCGGGGCACGCCATGCAAACAACGTCAAAGATCCACCGACGAACACCATCAGGATGCCAAGGATGAAGAGCCCGCGGGCGGGGTCTACGGCGAACGCGTGAACGGATGTGAGAACACCGGAGCGTACGAGGAAGGTGCCCAGAAGGGACAGCGAGAAGGTCAGCAGTGCCAGGAAAATGGTCCAGACCTTCAACGCATCACGCTTTTCCATGACGATGGCAGAGTGCAGCAGCGCCGTACCTGTGAGCCACGGCATGAAGGAGGCGTTCTCGACCGGGTCCCAGAACCACCAGCCGCCCCAGCCTAGCTCATAGTAGGCCCAGTAGGAGCCCATGGCGATGCCGAGGGTCAGAAAAATCCATGAGACGAGCACCCACGGGCGCACCCAACGGGCCCAAGCAGCATCGATACGGCCAATAAGCAGCGCAGCAATGGCGAAGGAAAAGACAATGGAAAAGCCCACATAGCCGACGTAAAGCAGCGGCGGGTGGATGGCGAGGCCAATGTCCTGCAACATTGGGTTGAGGTCGCGGCCTTCCATGGGGGCCGGAGCCACGCGCAAGAACGGGTTTGAGGTGAAAACCACGAAGATCAGGAAGGCAAAGCTGACCCAGCCTTGCGCCCCGAGTGTCGCTGCGCGCAGCTGTGTCGGCAGGTTTCGGCTGAATGCCGCCACCAGTGCACCAAACAGCACAAGGATCAGCACCCAGAGCAGGATCGAGCCTTCATGGTTGCCCCAAACCCCTGAGAACTTATAGATCAGCGGCTTGTCTGAGTGAGAGTTCTCGATCACGTTGAGCACCGAGAAATCCGAGGTCAGGTAAGCATGGGTAAGTGCTGCGAAGGAAATGAGAACCAAAACAAACTGGGCATTTGCCAGTGGCGGTGCCACTGCCATCATGCGCTGATCGTTCTTCAGTGCCCCCCAAACCGGAAACACACTTTGAACCACTGAGGCGATGAGCGCCAAGATCAGAGCAAAGTGCCCAATTTCAATAATCATCTCAATTCCTTGTCTTCACTCAGAACGGTCACGGCGGCCTTGTTGGGGCCAGAAAATGGCTTAGTAGGACTTGCTGCTGCCATAACTGGCTGCGCCTTGTTCCTCTTCCATCCAGTGTCCGCTATCTTCAAGGGCCTGCTTTACTTCTTTTGGAATGTAGTTCTCATCGTGCTTGGCAAGAACCTGATCGGCCTGAAACACGCCGTTCGGGTCAATGTACCCTTCAGCCACGATACCCTGCCCTTCGCGGAACAGATCCGGCAACAGGCCGGTATAGGACACGGCAACGGTCTCGACTTCATCTGTCACGATGAAAGACACTTGCGCGTTGTCGCCTTGCACGACGGAGCCGTCCTTGACGAGACCACCCAAGCGAATGCGCTCGCCTGCCGGGATCTGGTTCTCTGCAATATCAGAGGGGCTCTGGAAGAACACAATCTGATCGTTCAGCGCATAAAGCACCAACCCAGCCGCTGTGGCCAACACAACGCCCGCCAGACCAATCAGCGTTAACCGTCTTTGTTTTCTCGTCATCGCTCTCAATAAGTTAGGCTGCCTTTACACCCGCAGCCATGCCTCTCATGCCCGGTGCCCACACGGGGCCACACCAATCTATTTAGAACTATTCTTAGTTCAAGCCCAGTGTCTGAGCCAATGCGTCCAATTGCTCCAGCCCGCCCTGATCTGCTTTCAGGTCCTCACGTGCTGCCAGCAGCATTTCCTGAGCCTTGCCCTCTTCGCCAATAACGATGAGAGACCGCACCAGACGGCCCCACTCAGCGGCGGACCCTCCATCTTCAGTCAGGCGCAGTTCAAGCCCTTCTACCATGCCACGGATCATGGCCTGACGGTCTTCAGCGGTCATTTCCTGAGCTGCGGCGATTTCTTCCGCGCTCGGTCCGGAAAGTGCTTCAGCGCCTTCCTGAGGTGCTGGCGCGGTTGCCAGTGCGGATGACTGCGGCTCGTTGGTTTGGCCGCGCAACTCGTTCAGCTGCGCCTGTGCTACAGGCACCCACGGCTCGTTTTCATCCGCTTCTTCAAGCAACGCGGTCCAAGCGGCAATGGCCGCCTCGTTTTCCTGACGCTGGCCAAGCGCAAGCGCAAGGTAGAATTTCGGTTTGATCTGGTCTGGGGCGGCGGCGCTTGCACGCTGCATCATGGCTTCCGCTTCCGCGCTGATCTGGCCTTGCGCGGCAAAAATCATGTTTTCCGCCCGCGCCAATTCCAGTTCAGGATTAGGTCCAATGATGCGAATGGCCTCGCCATAAGCCGCCTGTGCCTTATCATAGGCGCCAATGCGGGAATAAACCGGTGCAAGTACAAGCCAGCCCTGCGCATCATCCGGGTTGGCGACCAGATGCTCTTCGGTTCGGGTAATCAACTGTTCCAGATTGGGTTCACGCTGGATCTGAGCAAGACGCTCCGCCAGCGGTTGGTCCGGCACGCCCGGAGCCCCCACGTAAAAGTAAAGTGCCAGTGCCGACAGCGGCAGAAAGACGATAATCGCAAGCCGCACCCAAATGGCACTTGCCGGGCTGATGCTTTTCTTTGCGCGCTGTTCTGCCTGTCGGCTTGCAGCAAGCAAGCGGCGGGAGATCTCAGTGCGCGCCGCTTCGGCCATCTCCGGAGAGATCGCACCAGTTCGCGCATCGTCTTCGACTTCAGTCAGCTGCTGCCGGAAAACCAGAACATCATTGTCTTCGCGTTCCGGCTTGTTGCGAGAACGAGAAACGGCGACAAGCACGGACAGTGAGACTGCCGCAGTCATAAGGGCTAGTACGATCCAAAACATCATAGCGGTGCAATAGACAGACTCGTGAGCGTTTAGGCAACATGCCCAACACTGCGACCAGCGGTCGCAGGCTCAATATGGTACCTTAAGCAGAAGCACGCAATCCTTGCCGCACAGGTATTTTTACAGATTTTTCATTAGGTTATGCAGCAGCCTTTTGGGCTGCACGGCGCCGCTTCATCATCAGGCTACCGTATTCATTTCCAAAACAATTTTCTCCAAGGGCGACCAGACAGTCGAACGCGCGCACCTCTTTGTGATCATCTTGCAAGTTCTGAGACTGAATCTGTGACAGCAGCTTGTTGCTTCGGCCTTCAAAGTATTGCTCGATCTTGCGGCTCAGCGGCAATGAAGCCTCTGATAAGCCAAGAGTTTGTGCATAACCCGGCATAAGATCGCCCACCTTTAGAACACGGATCGCGTTGCGCAGAGATTTGCGCTCCCCGCTCCCTTTGGCGCGCGCCTCATCAAGTGCGGCATCCATGCTCCCAATGGTGTTTTCTATGTCCTCACGCACCATCTTGGTGATGAATGCTCTTGTCTGCTCAAACACGCGGGACCAGTGCTTGCTTTTTTGGAAATCCGTCAGAAGCAAGATGTCTTCCAGAGACTTCAGTGCTTCTCGGAGGGCTTCCGGATAGCCCAACTCGCAGAACGGAGCTGCCTTCCAGTTCTCAACACCTTGTATCTGGCGGGCAAACTCGCAAAGGGCGTGGGAGACAAGCGGCTTGAAAGTGCTTTCCTCAACCACCCGAATATCTCGGGAGCTGCACATGTCCATGGCCAGCTCGATCAATGCGGCAGCCTGCTGCCCCCGTCGGTTGATCAAGAGGCTGGCCACATAATTGATGTCGCCGGGGTGTTTTTGCAAATACTCCCTCAGGTAACGGATGGCCTTCATGCTGAAAAGGTCGTTCTCGTCCTTTTCGAGCGGCGGCAACTCGTCCATCAGAACCCGCAGGCGCTCTGAAGCCTCAAAGATCTTGAGTGCGTCCTCCAGCTCCTCCAGATACCGCTCCCCGCCCAGTCGGCGCCGCAGCTTGCGGTGCTCGCTCATGGACGCATCGGCAGCCTTGATCTGTTCTTTTGCCGCTTTGACCACTTGCTTGCGCAGCTCAGCCGCCAACGACTGGAGGAATGCATCTTCCTCCATGTCCAGCTCGTCATGCCAACCTTTCATGGCGTGCCGACATTGCTCGATTTCGCTTTTCAGAAGCTCATCTTCCAGATAGCGCCAAAACCCATCCAGAAAGCCGCGCTCAATCAGACCTTGAGTCTTGACCGGCATGTGCTCATTGATGAAAAACGGCTGCAACGGAGAGAAGACGGCGCGCTGTAGGGGCGAAGACCTGTAGCCCATGCGACGTGCGGAGGATGTTTTTCGGATCAACCCTTGGGCCATAGGCAGAACAAGGGCGCTATTGGTCAGCTGCGTGCCCTTGGCTTCGGAGGCCTCGATTGAGCGCACAAGCATGCGAAGGGCCTTGGGCGACAGTCCCCCAAGAAACTCCGAGAGCTTTTCCGACTTCAATTGTGCATTAGGCATATACACTCATCCTGAAACTTGGATTGAGTATAATCTGATCGAATTACTTAAGGATTAAGAAAGGAAGATATCCCCGGGACGCACATGGCGCGCCCTCTTAATTCAACAGGGTCCAATTCTTACCCGTTTTACATGCAGCGCCATTAAACACCATCTTCTGCTGCTCGATGGTGATGGCGTGAGAGTAATCACGGCATTGGGTTTCATTCACGAAATAAATCGGACCTGAACGCACCGAACCCTCCGCTTCCGAACGACGGCTGGTCCATTCAACAAGACCGCCAATATCGTTAGAATTCAGAGCAGCTGTCTGCGCCCTCTCCGCCATCGTCAAATCGCGTGAAGCAAGCAAGCTCTGCAGCTCTTCAGAGATGATACCGTTGATGGCCTCTTGTCCTTGCGTTTCAGCAGACTGTGACGCCCAGAAACCGACCATGCTGGTTTCCCCAGCATCATCCGATCCCGTGGTGCCACAACTTGCAAGAGCAAGACACATTGAAAGGCACAGGCCGATCCGAACCATGGTGCGCAGCCGAAGGCTCCCCTGTTACGCTCTACCAACCCTGAAAACGGTTTGGTTTGTTTTTCCGTTCAAGTCCCGAATTCATATTGAGGGGCATATGCCTATAAGTGCAACTAGGACGCAACCCAACAAAATCACTAGACGAATTTATCTTTATCGCTCCAGATTAATCGCGCAAGCCCCCTCAGGATTTAAGGCCCGGCAGTGTAACGATCGCCTTAAGACCGCCCAATTTACTCTTCTCAAGCTCGAAGCTGCCGCCGTAAACGCCTACAAGATCAACAATAATCGATAATCCGAGTCCCGATCCAGGAACGCTTTCATCCAGTCGCTTGCCCCTTCGCAGTGCTTCCTTACGTTGAATCTCAGTCAATCCGGGCCCATTGTCCTCCACAGTTAGGCGGATCATGTCCCGTGTTGAGCCCTGCATTTCAACAAATTCACAGCGAACTGCGACTTTCCCGTCACACCATTTGCAGGCGTTGTCGATCAGATTCCCGGCAACTTCTTCCAGATCTGGTTGCTCCCCTCGGAATCTCAGCTCCTCAGGCAGGTGACTGTCGATCTCCAGATCCTTGTCCCGATAGATCTTCTCCATGGCCCGAGTGAGGCGTGAGAGCACCGGTGCCACTTCGCAGGACACACCAATCACCCGGCGTTGCGCAGCCATGCGCGCCCGCTCCAGATAGTGTGTCACCTGATCCTTCATAAGGTTGGCTTGCTCTTCCACCTTGTGAGCAAAGCGGCTGTCTTCGCTGCGCGCCTCATTCAAGATCACAGAGAGCGGTGTTTTAAGCCCATGAGCCAGATTACCCACGTGGGTTCTGGAGCGTTCCACGATCTCCTGATTGGACTTGATAAGCGCATTGAGTTCCTCTGCCAGCGGCTTGAGTTCCCGCGGCAGGTCTTCGTCGATGGCCTCTGCATCGCCGCGCCGCACTGCTGCCAGAGAGGCCTGCAGGTTCGTAACCGGCCACAAGCCATAGCGCACCTGAAGCACAATTGCAGCGACCAGTCCCAGCCCCAAAATGCCCAGAGTCGCAGCAGCAAGCTGCGCGAAAGATGTGGTGCGTTGATCCACTTCACTGGTGCTGCCTGCCACTGCGATCAGATAGCTTGACCCATCTGAAAACCCGATGGTGTCCCACTGCACCCTCAGCTGCTGCCCTGCGGGGCCCGTGGTGTAAAACTGCTTTTCAACCTGCTTTTCCGGCTCTTCGAACTCTAGCCTGTCACCAAACAGGGACACACTGTCGTAAATCACCACACTGGGGTCAGCGGCATCGCGAATGGTCCAATACCAGCCGCTCAGAGGCAGGTCGAACCGGGCTTCGCCCAGCGCGGCTGGTCGTTCTGGCTTGTCCGGCATGTTTCTGGCAATGGAACCAATGATGGACGTCATATGCACGTCCAGCCGATCATCCAAAGCTTCAATGCTCGACTTTTGAAAGAGCGCGACCAGCACACCGCCTGCAATGATGAGCGTGAAGAAAGACCACAGGGCCGCAACGAGAATAAGGCGTATGGACAGCGCCATACGCCTTTTCTTTTTCACCTCAGGGGCATGTGTCTCAGCCATTTTCATCCTGAATGCGATAGCCGAGCCCCCGGACAGTCTCGATGAAATCCGAGCCGAACTTCTTGCGCAGACGCCCCACAAACACCTCGATGGTGTTGGAGTCCCTGTCGAAATCCTGATCGTAGAGATGTTCCACAAGCTCCGTTCGCGATATCACCCGCCCCTTGTGCATCATCAGATAGGCGATGAGGCGCAGCTCGTGGGAGGTCAGCTTGACGGCAGAGCCGCCTTTGGTCACCCGCCCCGCTTTCACATCAAGAACAACATCGCCAATGGACACCTCGTTGGAGGCATGGCCTGCGGCGCGGCGTACCAGAGCGCGTACACGGGCCAGAACTTCTTCCATGTGGAATGGCTTTGCCACGTAATCGTCGGCGCCGGCATCAATGCCAGCCACCTTGTCACTCCAGCGGTCACGAGCGGTCAGGATGATCACCGGCATGGCTCTGCCATCCCGGCGCCAGCGTTCCAGAACACTCAGGCCATCCATTTGCGGCAGGCCAATGTCCAGCACCACCGCGTCATAGGGTTCGGTATCTCCGAGGAAATGGCCTTCTTCGCCATCGAACGCCTTGTCGACCACATAACCAGCATCTTCAAATGCTTCAGAAAGCTGACGGTTCAGGTCCTGATCGTCTTCAACCACGAGCAATCGCATGAAATAACTCCAGCCACGCCGGTGGCTTATCTTCCGGTTTTTGCATCAACGGTGATCTGCCGCACTTGCCCGTTCTGAAGAACGGAAAGCACGTAGACCAGACGCCCGCCTTGTTGGCACAGCTTGGCATCCACGATCTTGCCACTTATGCCGAGGGATCCCAGCGCGCGCGCCTGCCCGCTGTTGACCGCAGACCGCGCCTCACCCGCAGACAGGCACTGCGCAGCCACTGCTGAGGGCGCAAGTGGCACTGCCAGCATAACGCCCAGCGCGACCACCGCCAATTTGTGTTGTAAAAACCAGAGCTTCATCATGAGCCCTGTTTTAATGCAGGTTGGCTGAACATGAAATGAACACACCTTTCATGAAGGGCTGATTACGGCATAATTTCGACAGCTTTGCTGGTTGCTTTTCCACTTCCCACAGTATTTGAGAGCTGAGCAACTGTAATCACCAGCCACTCCCCCGCCGCAATCGAATCGTCTGCTTGCATGGCGGTTGTATAAGTCCATCGCGGCGCGGTCACCTCAACTTCTCGGCGAAGATCCCCGGATTGCGTCTCAACGCGCACCCGGTAGGCTTCTTGTACCTCGCCGACCGGCACTTGTGCCAAGGCCCAGTTGTCTCCGTTCAACCGCGTCCGGCGCACCCATGACACCTCGATATCACCAAGGCCGGATTGCTGGGCCTTCAAATGAACCGGTGAGAGCGGGCGCAATGCAATGCCTGTGCCTTCGTAGGATTTGTCCACTTTAAGGGCGCTGTTGAACGCTTCTCCCGCAGGCAGAATGCGATAGTAAAAAGCGCGTTGAAGGGCTTCCTCAGAAAATGGCAGGCGCTCCACCGCTTCATTGAGGAGCAAAAAACCTGAGCCTTCTGGAGCACCCAGCTGAGCAAGGTGCTCCGTGCCTTGCTGGCCGCGCAGCAGGCCCGTCAGCTGGTAGGTATTGACTGCGATGAGCTCCGCCTCTTGAAACTGAAGAAGCTCCCACTCCCCGTGTTGAACCTCGACCGCGCACAGGTTTGCCCCGCTCAGCACGTCCATTGGGTCTGCGGATTGCAGTGCCCCTGTCAGCTCGGTGACAATAAGGCGTGATTGGGTGTCCCACCGCCAAACCGGACCGGCAGGCAAAGGCGCAGAAAGCCGCCCCATGGTGGCCGGTGTGGCGACCTCGGTTATAAAGTCGTAGGAGGCCCCGGAGCTGCTGCGATAAACCTGCGCAGGCCCGGGCCACGGATCCCCGTGGACCGCGATCACCGGATGGCCATCATCTGCCCCGTCCCGGAAGCGGGGCAAATCGGCAATCACAACGGTTGGGGGCCCCACCCGCGCACCGTTAAACGCAGTTCTCTTTTCGAGACCGGGCACACCGTTGGAAGTCGCTTTCGGCTCTTGGCTTACCTGCCGCGCATCCACTTCCAGCGCGTCGCCCCAGGTAAGCCGCTCCACCCGGTATCTCACCTGATCATGCGCGCCATCAACCAGATCAGCGCCAAGGCGCACCACGTCACCGGGTGTCACATGGGCGTGACGAGGAGACAGAATGAAACGCGCGGTTTCCTTTTCCTGCCACAGGCTCTGCATCTGCTTTTCGCAGAGCATTTGCAAGGTCTCGGCCCCCGCCGAGATTTGAAGCGATTGGGTCAGCACACGTGCACCTGACGCTTCTCCATATCGGGTGGCGACAGAAACACGGGCATAGTCCTGATAGGGATCATAGCCACTGAGCCGAAGTTCTGCGGGCAAGTCGGCGCTGTTGGATCGTTGCAAGGTAAGAGGCGCTTCCCCTTCCCGCGTGACCACCAGGTCGCCAAGCCCCAGTGTCTCGGTGTCGGCCCCAGTCCCTGTCCCTGTCCCCGTCCCCGGCCCAGACCCGGACCATTTGCTGCGCAGCGCAAGCTGAACCCCCTCATCGGCCATCACCAGCCCCAGCACGCTCATCAACGGTTCAAGCACACTCCGGACAGAGGTAATGCCGGGCACAACCAGCCCGTCCAGTGTGGCGGCGGCCTCTTCCAGGCGCACTGCGTCCTCGGGTATCCCGAAGTCTTTCACCAGTTGCCGCAGCAGCCCTTTCGCAGAGACCCCGCCAAGGCGGCCATTCAGCCAGTGTCCGCGATACCAGTTGATGCCATCGGACCATTCGCCGGTGTATTTTGGAAAGGCCGGGAATGGGCGCGCATCCCATGTCCAAAGAAAGATCCCGTCAGGATCCACCATTGGTCCGCCATACACGGCGGATGTGGGGTTCTCTCCCATCTCCAAGTCGGGATGGCCTGCACTGAACGTGCTCAGCACCGCCTCAAGCGCCCGGCGCTGTACCAGATCATCACGGGCACCGCTGGAAAAGTGAGGCAGCGCGCTTTCCGAGGATTTCTCATCATAGAATACGTTGGGCTGGTTTGCGCTCAAGTCCACGGCCGGAAAGCCCAGCTCCGTCAGCCAAATTGGCTTGGATTGCGGCACCCACGGGGTTGGCGCGCTCAGCTCCACGCCATTTGCGCGCTCCACATGCGCCTCACTCCACCAGCTTTTCAGGTCCTTGGAGCGGTAGACCCACGGCTTGCCATAGGCACCGTCGGTGATGGTCGTTCTTTGCCTCGCAACGCGGTCCGCCGCGCTTTCATAGTACCAATCGTGGTACTCCCCGCTTGAAAGGCCCTCACGCAGCAGCGCCGGGTTATAGCGGGCTTCAGCACTCTCGCTCCCTCTCTGGTCAGTCAGGGGCACATACCAGTCGATCCCCACCACATCGATTTCTGCATGGGCCCAAAGCGGGTCCAGAGGAAAGCGCAGCTCTCCATTTCGTGGAACGAAGCTGCCATATTCCGACCAATCGGCAGCGTAGGATAGAGTGGTATCGTCCCCGAGTTTCGCCCGCACTTCGCCCGCCAACGCCATCAGCGCCTCGACAAACGGAAACACGCCTGAGCTGGAATAGATACGCGTCAGGTTCTTCAGCTCCGTTCCGATGAGAAATGCATCCACGCCGCCAGCAGAGACGGCAAGGTCGGCGTGATGATGGATGAACCGGCGGTAACCTGCCTCATCAACCGTGCCGACAAACCGGTCCACTTCCGTTCGGGCGGCTTCACTTCCCTGCGGCGTTCCGGCCATATCGGCGGCAAGCGAAGTGGTCAGCCGTCCGCGCCATGGGTGCGCCGCCTGTTCACTACCACCATATGGGTCGGGCAAGCCGTTTCCCTCAGGGATATCCATCAGGATAAACGGATAGAGCATCACCTTCAGGCCGCGCCTTTTCAGTTCTGCAATGGCCTCTCTTACCGAGGCATCCGAGGGTGTGCCGCCATAGGCCGGGCGGCCCTCCACATCAGAAACTACTGGCGCTGTTGCACGCGTATATCCAGCCACTTGCCAGTCTTGCGGCCACGTATTTCGGTTCTTGTAGGTCACTTTCGGTTCCAGCTGGCATTCCCCGCAGCGCAGGTCATTTCCAAACCAGCTCACCACCAGAGCTACCGTTTCAAGGTTCGGGCAAAGCGCCTGCAGTTCGTCCAGAGACGCAGCAAGATCGCTCCCTGCACTCTTGCAGTGACGGTTCAAGGTGCGTGTCGCCCCCGGCCCGGTTTCGCTCAGCACTTCCGTTGTGGCGTAGATGAACTCGTCGGCTCCGGGGATCAGCGTGATGCCGCGCACCATGGGCTCCAACGGCTCTACCGCCCGGATCACTTCAAAGGAGATCTGCGGCAAACGGTTGCCATAGGCTTCCAGCGGCAAGCGTTCAAAAACCACATAGGCCAGTCCGCGATAGGCGGGCGCGGTTCCCTGTTTGGCTTCGACCAGCGGATCCGGCAGCTGGTCGGACGTGCCCTTGTAAATGCGCATATTCACGCTTTGCCGGTCCAGCAACTTGCCATCCACCCAGATGCGACGGACATCCGCTATCGGCCCTTCACACAGACCAATGGCAAAATTGGCGAAGTAGCTGTGGGTCGTCACTGTGGTAGAACTGCCGCCGCCGCCCTTTCCGCCGCCGTGCTTTTCCCGCGATACCACTTCTTCAAATCGGGTTGCCCAGATGACCTCGCCCGACACCCGTGCGCGGCCATAGACCCTTGGAATGCTCTGGCCTTGCGAGGAGGTTTGCAAATGCACATCGCCAATCCGGCCGCGCTCCACTTCCCGGCTTTCGCCAAACACAGCGTTGTCGATCACCGCGCCGCCCAGCGCGCCAATGGCTTGCCCGATGAGAGCGCCAAAAGGACCAGCCACAGCGCCGCCAATAGCAGAGCCAACGCCGGAAAGGATCATGGTTGCCATTCGCCAACCTCTCCTTGGTGTTTTTGTGTTTCGGGAAAAGCAAACCGCGCTGCGATGCGGTTCTTCCATGTGGGCACCAGCGCACTTTCCACTGTGCCCACCGCTTCATAGGCGTGAATGAACCGGTCTGGTCCAGACATGATGCCAATGTGCTTGCAGGGGCATTCTGCCCGCCAGCGAAACAACAGGATATCGCCGTATTCCGGCTCGTTTCCGTAGCGTTCCACCAGGTAGTGGCGCGCTGCCGCAAGCAACGTGTCCCGGTCGCTCACCTCAGCCCATTCCGGCGCATAGAACGGCAGGCGCATGGGTTCGGCGCCATAAAAGATGCGATAGAGCCCGCGCAGCAGTCCCAGGCAATCACAGCCCACTCCTTTAAGTGAGCCGCGATGAATGTAGGGTGTGCCCAGCCACTCCCGTGCCTCGTTGGCAACCAGAACCGGCGGTACGATACGTTCAGTGATCACAGCGCCCCTCCGGTGTTTTCACCCGTGTCGCGCTTTGGTCCCCACAGCACGAAGTCATTGCCGGGCATGTGAGGAAAGCCGCGAAAGTTCAGCGTGTTCTGAAACTTCTTCTGGCAGGTCTCGAAGGTCTTGTCGCAGCCTGCCTTAAGGGTCAGGCTTTCGCCCTGTTTCAAGTAGGTTTCCACGGGCCGGGTCAGCACCAACAGGTCTTTAGAGCCCTGCTTTTCATGGCGCAGAACCGTAAAACTCACCCCACCACCGACCGTTTCCTTGGTCAGCGCGCCGCCAGCGGCCCAACCTTCCTCAAAATCTTCGGCCCCGGAGACAAGCACCTCCATGCCGTCTGTCACCTCAAGCACCGAAACGGACCGTTTGTAGCGCGCCTCATCAAGGTTCACCGTGCAGGCATCATCCCCAACCTGTGCCGCGCAGCGCTCGGAATAGACCCGCCCTTTGTCCTCGGCAAAAAGATCCAGCAGGGTGCGCAGTTCGGCGCGAAACAGCAGCCCATCGCGGGTCACTTCCCCAATCCGGGCTTTCATCAGGACCGCGTGCTGGTCCTCTGGCGCTTGCCAGTTCACCAGATACACCGTCACGGCGGCCCCGTCCCAAAGCCCTGCGGCAAGCTCTGCTTCATCCAGCGTGTCCGCTGAAAGCGCGCCTGTCACCTCCTGCGACCCCACGGCAAAGCCATCGGAAAGCTCCGTTGCACTTTCCAACAGACCAAGCCCGGGGTCATAAGTTTGCCCCCCAAACTGCAGCGGGCGGTCGTGACTGGTAAACCCCAGCCGCACACCATCCTTGCGCTCAAACAGCCAACTGGTGGCCAGTGTCCACTCATCCCCGGCAAGGTGCGCTTTCAGGGCCTCAGGTAGAACTCTCATGGTCGTTTCCTTGGAAGGGTCGGTTCATAGAAGCAGCTCAACAAGTGGAATGCTCGGTACCTGCCCGGCTTGAAAATGGGTCAAGCTCGCTTCCAGCTGGTCACTGTCAAAACGCACCGGCGTATCAAAAACAAAGCCTGCGGTGATTGTGCTGCCCCCTTGCGGGATGGCCTCCGCCGAAAAGGTGATCAGCCCCGTAGTGGCATCAAGGCTCACGGCGCTGCCCGGCGCGTCCCCGACCACAAGAGGCACCCCATCCACGGCCACGGCCAGTGTCTGCGCCACAGGCTTGGTGATCTTTCGGGAATAGGCCGCCGCCCCGCTGCCATAAGTCTTGGCCAATTGAAACGTCGCTGTCGCGCCATCTCCCTGTCCCAGCACAACATCAAGAGCCGAGGGCGACCCAGTGCTCATGGCCGTTGAATGGTCAAACGGGTCCTTGAACCTGAAACCATGAAGCCGCCCCCGAGCCTCTTCAAACAGCTCCAGCACGAGGAAAAGGTCACCAAGCGAGCGAATGCCGGTTCCTGCATCGTACCTGCGGCGAGAACCGGCCCAGTTCGAAGCCCGCACTTCGCCGCCATTCCCGAATGTCAGCACCCGTGTGCGTCGTTCTGGCCCGCCACTCGCCCCAAAGGAAATCCCAGGCGGAAAGGACTTTTCCAAAAATGTCATGGGCATTCAGCCTTTCTTTTGACCTGTCTCAAGGCAACCGCAGCGCAAATTGGGGAATGTCATCTCACCTGTTGGGATGGGATCGGAAGGCCGTGCGCTCTTGATATCAAAGAGAGTTGCGGCCGTTTTCATCCCCTCGGCAGAGCAGATTTTTCGGGCCCGTTGCCCCGAACCCAGATGCGTCGGTCCTTGAGTCCCTCCTCTTCAATGCCGACGTCATAGCCCGCGCTGTCCCCGTCCGACGGCGCGGGCAACAGCTGCTGCCACCTGGCCTTGCGAGCGCGTAAACCGTTCCACGTCCGGCGTTGAAATGTTGATGGTTACAGCGGAGCCTTGCGCACCGCCCGCTTCCACACCCAGTCGCCCGCCGGGGCCTCGCTTCAGCGGCAAGATCGCCTCTGGCCCTGCTTCGCCCATCACGCCAAGGCTTGCGCCGGTGCCGCTGCCGCCAATGGGAAAATAGGTGGGCGCTGACACCACACCGCCTTGCGCAAACGGCAGGACGGCACCCGAAGAACCGCCGGAAATGGCTCCGGAAACTGCGCCCGTTATCCCGGAAGCGATGGCCCCTTGAAGCGGTTGCAGCGCTGCTTGCAACGCGGAGCGAGAAAGCGAGAGCGCCGCCTCCGAGAGGATCGACCGTAAATCCTTGCCGGATACCACCGCAGCGGCGAGCCCGCCTGTCAACTCGCGCGAAAAGTCGGAGGCCAGACCTTTAAGCTCTGTGAAGGTGGTGCGCAGCTCTTCTGCATTTGCCACGCCCATATCATCGTCTTCAAACGCATCCATGTTAGCCCTCCCGATCTGGATACAGGTTCATCAAATGACGCAGCTCGTTCCCGCCAAGCGGCGCGTCCCGCCGCATAGCCCCCAGCGCAATCGCCAGTTCCCTTGGGGTTGCCTGCCAGAAATCGCGCGGACACCAGCCAAGGCGCGAGAAAGCCAAATGCATGGCCTCTTCCCACGGAAATGACCGAGCCTGTGGTGCCGCGCCTCCTACGGGGGGCTTTGGGAGCCCTCGCTTGTGGTGCCTTGATCTTTGAAGGTTACCGCCAGCAGGGCCTTCACGGCCCGCGCCATCCCCACCACTCCTTCAGGGCAGGTCATGGCTTGCAGCTGCGCGTTGCTCACTTCGTTGCCGCCCCCACGCAGGCCCGCTCCGATAATGCGTGTCAGGTCTTGGGTGCCCAGTTTGTGCTCGGCAAACCGTGTCACCAGCGCTTCCAGGCTTTCAGCGGCATAGGCATCTTCCAGTTCTGCCAGTGCGCCAAGGGTAAGCGCCATGGACCAACGCCTGCCATCAAGCTCAATGTCCACTTCACCGCGATGTCTGTTCGCCATGTCCCGACCCCTATGCGCTTGGAGAGAAGGTGAGTTGCCCAGCGGATTCCAGTGAAATCTCATAGGTAATCTCGCCGTTAAATTGCCCAGAATATTCAAGGCCTGAGATTTGAAAGGGGCCTTCCAGCACGCCGAAATCGGGCAGCACCACCTGCCATGTGGCAAAGGTGCCGGAGAAGAACACCTCGCGCACTGTGCTGTCGGCCGCCGCATCGCGAAAGACGCCTGCCCCCGAAAGGCTTGCACTTCGGGTGCCGCTTTGCGCCAGCAGCTCCCGCCACCTGCCAGCGCTGTCTGCATTGGTAATGTCCGCCGCAACCGCGTTGAGCGCGAACCGCCGCGAGCGCAGGCCAGCCACGGTTTCAAACGTGCCGGAGCCGGTCTGGTCCAGTTTCAACAGCATGTCCTTGCCAGCTTGTGCTGCCATGCTCACCTCCATTCCTGTTGCAAGTTCAGTTTTGCGGATCTTCAGGTTCCACTATGGCTCTGCCGGTCAACTCGGCGCGCCACGTTCGCCGATCGCGCAGAACCGAAATTGCCTCGCTGATCCCGAAGATCAAACAGCGCGCGCCGCTGTCCGTTGTCAGCGGGCCGGTGGTCAAAAGTGCTTTGATCCGGTCTGCAATCGAAGCCGCCTCAGTGCGGGTCAGCTCGCGCGAGTAGATGTTGATGGTAAACCGCAGCCGCTCTCCCTCTTGCGCGTGCCCTGTCAGGCTTTCGGTTTCGATGCGGGAGAGCGCCGCGTATGGCATGCGAATATGGGCTGGGGCCCCGTCCACGATCCGCCCGGCGCTGCCGCCCAGCAGGCTCACAAGTTGCGCATCGCTTCTCAGCGCGGTCACCACCGCCTCACGGAAACTGAGTTGGCTCATGGCGTTTCCTCCCGGCACATCAGCATGAGAAAACGCCCGCGCTGGTCCACGTTCACCACGGACAGAATGGTGAGGTCGAGCCCCACCCCCGAGAGCTTCCAGCCCGCTTCCACGCTCACGCCAGCGCGGATGGTGACACGAAATCGGTTCTGTTCCTCAAGCCTTCCCGCGCTTTCCCCCGCACTCTGCTGGGCCGCCTCCACCTTGGCCCAGACCTGTGCCTGAGCCAGATAGACCGCCTCATCATCACCATCACCTTTCAAGGTTGTGGTCGGCGCTGAGAGGGTCAGCGGCGTGTTGAGGGCACCAACCGCGCTCATATCTTCAACACCTTGTAGGGGGAAAGCGCGGCGGCAAACCCATGAGGGATCAGCCCCGTGAGCAAGCCATCTTCCACCATGTTGCGGCGTTCGTACCAGAACCCCATCAGCATCAGGATTGCCGTGCGCAGGCCCGCGGGCACATCCTCCGGCGCATCGCCATAGCCCGCTGTCACCTCCACTTCGATGCCGTTGAGTTCTCGAAGCGATGTGCCACATCCGGCACAGAGGCGAATCCGCGCCGGATTGCTGATGAGATCGGCCACATACTGCTCCGCAGTCAGCACGATTTGGGTGCCATCGGCATCATAAAGGTTCACCGCATCGACGCGGCTCACCGGAGCCATTGGCAGACGGATGATCCGATCCTTCGGTGGCTCATCCAGGTATAGACGCCACCCTTGGGTGATGAGAGCCCGCCCGCTGATGCGTTCCACCTCCTGCCTTGCGGCGGTAATCAGCCGGGTCAGCAGGCCATCTTCCAATGTGTGAGACAGGCGCAAATGGGCATGGGCGTCCTGCAGCCCCACCGGTTCTGATACCGGCGGCGCAACCAAAACCGCAGTCATGGCGGGCTCTCCTTTTGTGGGGTGCTCTGTGGCGAGAAACGGAAGGTCCGCCGGTTACGCGGCGAACTTCAGCAGCTTGATGGCGTCAAAGTCCTGCACGCCGCCGCCCACGCGCTTGGTGGTGTAAAACAGCACGTAGGGCTTGTTGGAGTAAGGATCGCGCAGGATGCGCACCCCAAGGCGATCGACCACCAGATAGCCGCGCGCGAAATCGCCAAAGGCAATGGGCGTGGTGCCGCTGCCGATGTCCGGCATGTCTTCCGCCTCTGTCACCGGAAAGCTCATGAGGCTTGCGGGCGCACCCGGTGTCACAGGTGGCTGCCACAGGTAGTTGCCCTGCCCGTCCTTCAGTTTGCGCAGGGCAGCCTGGGAGGAGCGGTTGAACACGAAGCGCCCGTTCTGGCGAAAGCCTGCTTTCAGCGCATAAACCAGGTCAATCAGTGCATCCCCGGGGCTGGAGGCGGCAAATGCGCCATTTGCGCCCGTGTTCAGCGTGCCGATGTTGCCCCAGGCCCAACTGTCTTCATCGACCTGCGTGTAGCTCAAGAACCCTTTTGGCTCATTCACCCCATCCCCGGAGATGAAGGCCGCGCCCTCTTTTTCCGCAAAAGCTGCTTCCACTTCCTGCGCAATCCACTCATCCACGTTGATGGCCGCATCATCAAGCAGCGTCTGCGTGGCCGCAGGCATGGCGTACAGCTCCATGGTGGGAAACGCCAGCTCAGCCAGATCCGGGCTCGCGGTCTGCGTGCGCGTTGCCGTTTCGCCGACCCAGCCACTGGCAAGGCCAGACCTGGAGAACGGCTTCTTGAAGGTGTTTGCGGTGATCTGCCGGTTGCCTGCAATGGCACGGATGGGCGAGACATTGGCCAGCCGCATGAGAATGGCAGCTTCCGTTTCTTCCGGCACCAGGTAGCCGCCATCTGCATCCGAGCCCACGGAGAGCGCTTTGACTTCCAATTGGCGCAGGTCATGTTCCTGCCCCTGACGGACGTAGCGCTCAAACGCCGCCTTGTGCTCGGTGGACGCAAAACCACCATCGGCGCTCTGGCGCTTGAGGCCCTCAGCTGCGGCCCCTGCCTTTTCCGGACGCCGGGCTTTGAGCGCAAGCTCGTTGACCCGCGCCATTTGCTTGTCCAGCGCCTCGTCCATTCGGCGCAGCTTGTCTTCTACAACCGTATCTGCCTGGGACTTTTTCTCCAGCTCCGCAAGGCGCTCATCATTGGCATGACGGTAATCTTCAAAAGCCCCCAGCAACTGGTCAAGGGCTTCGCTTGCCGTTGCTCCTGTTTGCCTCGGCGCGGCATCCGCCTTCACCACCGCTCCCTTGGGGTGAGCCAGATCCTTGGTTTCAAGTTGGGTTAATCGCTTGGTATTCATAGGATTATATTCCTCTATTTAAGCACTGGGAAATTGCAGAGCGGCACAACCTGTGGCCGATCCACGTCGCAATCATCTTGTGTGTCAGGAGTTGGGTTTAGCGCTTCACAGCACCGGTTGAAGCCGCGCTGATCGCAACAGCGGGAACGTCACCAGAGACACTTCCCAGAGATCCACCGCCAGCACCTCGCGGCAACCGGTGCGCGGATCACGACGGGCCTTTCGGGCCTTGAAACCGATGGAGAGACCGTTCAGCACACCGGCGCGGATCAACTCATTGGCTTCGCGCCCTTGCGCCACTCCATCGAGTACCTCACCAACCACGAACAAGCCCTCACCATCTTCGCGCATGTAGGTCCACTTTCCGATCGGCCGAGACGGGTCGTGCTGCCACAGCATTTTCACGTCCCCCGACGGGCGCATCACCAGTGAGCGCAAAAACGCACCTCGCTGAATGATGTCGCCGCCATCATCTGCTTCGGCAAACCGGCTGGCATACCCCTCAATCTGCATCAGCTCTCCTCCTTCTGATTGACAGGCTCACGCAGTCTGAGGGCCATTCGCTCTGGCACCCTTATCTCGCCTGCAGCAGATCTCGCGTCTCGTATCGCCGTCCTTTGCTCCGCATGCCGTGCGCAGCGCCGCCCCGTTGGGCAACACACCTTTTGCGCCCGGCATATCCGATGCCTGACCGGCCCCGCGCTTTAAAGACTTCCTGTAGCGCCGCCACGCAAGCTGCGCCTTCAGGCGCGGGGCCGCACACCCAAGTTGCTTGAGCGCCACCCCAACATCCTGCCACTTGCTGGAGGGCAACTCTCCGTAAAAAACCGCTAGTGTTCGCATTCAAACTCCCGAGCAAAACTCAAACATGAAGAAGTTATCTTCTGCACTCATTCTCAATCTTTGCAGATGACATGATTGGCCACTCACGACCACTCGTCGTCCCGCAACACCTTGTTCAGATGGGCCACTTCCTCCAGAAACGCGTCGAGCTTTCTTGCGCCGGAAACCAGTTCCTTCAACGCCCAAAGCAACAAGCTGGTGGAACTGCTTGCCCAAAGAAACAAGGTCAGGTGGGCCAGGTCGCCACGCTCACTCAACAGCTGCAAAATCTCCATCAGCGCTCCTCTTTCACCCCATACCCAACCGCCAGCCGCTTCTCGTCCTCCGTCAGAAAGTCCGCGCTGCTGACCCTGTCCCAAAGTGCGGACCGCTCCGCACTCAACGCATCCACCCCGTCCAGATCTGCCTCCAGTATAAAGGGCTGCTCATAGGCCGGGGATAACCACGCCGACAGCGCACCGTGCACCTTCTTTGCAAGGGGAATAACTGTCTGACGCCAAAACGCCCGGTTCGCTTCCTGATAGTTGGCATAGGTGTTGTCGCCCGGCAGTCCAAGCAGCAGAGGCGGCACCCCAAGGGCCAGAGCGATCTCACGCGCGGCCTGATTTTTGGCAGCAATGAAATCCATGTCCTTTGGCGAATGAGCCATGGGCTTCCAGTCGAGCCCGCCTTCCAGAAGCAGTGGCCGACCCGCATTCCTTGCCCCCTGATAATTGTCGGAGAGCTCGTCCTTGAGCCGGGTAAACTGTTCGTCTGTCAGATGCATGGCTTCGCCGCTGCTGCCATAGACCAACGCGCCAGACGGGCAGGCCGCATTGTCCAGCAGCCCCTTGCTCCAACTCGCCGCCGCGTTGTGAATGTCGAGCGGACCTTGCGCCGCTTCAAGCGCTGCAAAACCGTAGTAGTCATTGAGCGGATGAAATTGTTTCAGGTGTAATAATATTGCAACCTGCACACCCGAACCCTGAGTGATGCGGATGGTCTTGCCGCCCACAGTGTAGTCATAGGCCTCAACCCAGCCCTTAGGGCCGGGCACCACTTTCACCCGGTCAGGCCGGAGTGTATGCAGCTCGCGCAGGGAGCCTTCCAGCTCCACCGCCTCGATGTAGGCATTGCCAGACACCAGCAGGTGACCGAAGACCGTCTCCAAAAAACCGGAGGCATCTTCTCCCGGCGCGGGCTTGGCAAGAAGGTCCAGCACCGGGTGGGCATGGACTTCATGCGCGCCTTCCTTGACCACCAGCGGCAGGCTGGCCGCCGCCTCACTGATCATCCGTATGGCGCGATAGGCGATCGGGTTCTTCAGGTAACCTTCGCGCACCAGCGCGCCATAATCCCGCGGTGTCCATACAGGACGGCCCTGGGTCTGCATGGCGACGAACCGAGCTGCCCGCGATGCCTTCACCTCTTCAACTGGCGTGAAAATTCTATCAAGAACCTCTCGTAAGCCCATGTTTAAACTCCATTTTCAAACGCCACTTAAAGTGATGGTTAAAGTGGTTAAAGCGTTGATTCAAAACTTTAAGTTTCCGATTCAAGCACGGCGGATTCATGAGTCCGCTGAATCGGTTAGCCGGAATATTCCAGAAGCATTTGAGCGTGCTCCGGGCAACCTCATAGCGCGCGCATGCGCGGCTCCTTGCGGGCCGTCAACATCAGCTCGCTCAAAGCCCAGACCAGTGCATCCATTCGGTCAGGTGACTTGCCTGAGGAAAGCCCACTTGGCGCAAAGTCGGCCATCTCATCTTCCAGCTCTGGAAACAGTCCCACGTGGTAGACGCGGCCCTGCTCGTATAACAGCGCCACTGGTTCAGCCCGCCTGCGCTTTGATCTGGTCGCATGCACCAACTTAACCGGAATGGTTGGATCCACCCCCGCAAGCACCTCTCGGACCATCTCACCGCCCTGATTGGCTTCTGCAACGATGCAATCTGCACGCAACTCATGATAGAGATCGGTGGCCTGTTTTGCCCATCCGTTGGGACGCTGGCCGCGACTGGTCCGATCCCTCAGGATGTATGCTGTGCCCGCTGGATCTGTTCCCGCCGCCACGATCCCGCAGGCGTCTGATCGCTTGGTCGCGCTGGCCGGCGGATCAATGGCGACCACGATCCGCTCCATCTCAGGCCCCTCTTGCACACGCCCCAACTCAAACCATTTCCTGAGAAACAATCCGTCCTCACGGTCGGAAATCAGTTCTCCGTCAAGCTCTTGACGGCCAAGCCGGGTGCCGCCGTACTTGGCAATCATGGCCTCCAGAAAGCTGGGCGCCAGAAAGCCCGCATTGGCCATGGTACTCGCGCGCGTCACGACACTCTCTTTGTCACAGAGCAGTTTCCTCAGCAGCGGCACGACACGGGGTGTTGTGGTTATGAGCTGGCGCGGATGCTCACCAAGACGCAACCCAAACTGCAACATGTCATAGGTCTCTTGGGCGTAGCGCCACTTCGCCAGCTCATCACACCATGCTGCCGCAAACTGCGGACCGCGCAAGGCCTCGGGATCTTCGGAGGAGAAACACCGCGCCACCACCCCATTTGGCCATTCGAGGCGTCGCCGCGAGGCGCTCCAACTGGGGCGCTCGTGCCGTGGGTGCACCTGCATCACCCCCGAAATTCCTTCCACCATCACCTCGCGCACATCATGGTAGGTCTGCCCGACCAGTGCGATCTGCCCGCTCCCTCTTGTCAGGCCAGACTGCCCGGCCCACGGCTTTCCGGTAGCCAGCGCCCGTACCCACTCAGCCCCCGCCCGCGTCTTGCCCGCACCACGTCCGCCCATGATGAGCCAGGTCCGCCAATGCCCCTCGGGAGGCAGCTGATGGGGGTGCGCGAACGCATCCCATGCATGTTGCAGATACCTCAACTGTTGGCTGGACAAGCTGTCCAAGAAAATCTCAGCTTTGCCCTGCTTCACACAAGTGCGCAAGGCGCTTTGCAAGCTGGTCTCGCAAGTGGTCATCTGGCTCCTCCGCCTCCTGTGCATCAGGGCTGTGCGCATCCTGAAGACTGATCAATGTGTCCAGTGTTTTGGCAAGGCTCGTGAGCGTTCTGGAAAGGTGATCCGTCTCTGCCAGCGACACGCTTTCTTCTGCTGAAAGCTCCTTCAGCCGCGCTTCGATACGCCCCACCTGTTTTTCAAAGGCATTATAAAGACGGGCGATCAAACGCCCCCGCTCCTCCGGTTCAGCCTGCGCCAACTCTGCTGAAAGCTGTGCCTTGCGCAGCCACCCCTCCCGCCTGATGCGAGAGGTAATCGAGGATGCAGGCACCCCGGTCTCCCGTGAGATTTGAGCAATGGGCACCCCACTGGTTTCGACCCGGCGACGCACCCAGTCCCAGGTCTCTTTCGGGATCCGGCGTCCATGCACGCGGTCAATAGGGGGAGCCTTGCCAGATTGGTCAGACGTTTTTGTTGTCACCCGCACCTCCTGAACCCAGCTGCACACAGGCACAAAAAAACCGCTGTCCTGATTTCTCAGGTGCAGCGGTCATGCACATATCCGATCATTTTTTCGGAGCGCTACACGTCAGTGCCCGCTCACCTCTCTTGATGCCTTCCCTTTGCTCAGGCCAACTCAAAAGCACTAAGGGGGCGCTCAACCCCCTCGCCTGGCAGCATAGAAACACACCACCTGACAGCATCAAACCACGCCAACAGATCACCCCGAAGACGCGTCATTGCCTTCATGACAACCCCATCAGCATAGCCTTCTCAACTTGCCAACAAAGCCCTCAAACCACAACTCAAGGTGCAACTCACAGTTTTTCTAGTATGCCATAACACTATCAAACCAGCGTCATGCTGTCAAGAATTTATTCCTCATTTTTATAGATTATTTACGCTGGATAAGATATCCCCGTTTGCATAAATGGCAGGACGCCAAAGCCAGCGCCAAACTTCGCCATTGGCGGCGCAAGCCACCAGTTCGCGAAAATGACTTATCCCCCTCATCGGGCAGAACGGTCCATCCAAGCCTCAGGTAAATGAGTGGTGCTGAGGTACGATCCCGGTTCACGTGAGAAGAGGAAAGATCCGGGCACGGCGGCGCCTGCGCCTCGGGTTGCGCATCTGCGATATGTTGAGGGCCTCAGGAGGCCTCATCCAACGAAAAAGGGGAACAGCGGTCCCGCTGCTCCCCTTTTTGGTCGAAGTATCAGTTCGATGTCTTGGCTGTCAGCTGGCAGCAGCGCGGCGCTCAAGCACCTTGTAGATGATCAGGGCGATCACAATACCCGTCACGGAAAAGATGGCAGCAGCTGGGACCGCGCCAAACCGTTCAACAAGGAAGTTCACTGCATCAGCCACAGCCTTGCGACGGCTTCCGGTAGAAGCCACCATTTCACCCTGCAGAGCCAGATAGGCCAACACCTGGAACACGACCAAAACCACGCCGCCAGAAACAAACTTATTCATAAAAAGGCTCTTCATGACCTCTCCTTGGATCTCATGTTTTCTTGTTAAGCGAGAGATGCACCAACACATGCAACCTCCAGCTCGAAGTATGGCCGTGTAAATTATGCAAATGTCATGAGTCAAGAAGCCCCGCCGTTCCGGCACCCGTTTGTTTACGGATAAGCGGGAGAGCGCTTAGTGAGAATGGGTCAGGCGCGCGCAACCGAGCGGCGCACAATCAGAATATGGAACGGCATGATGGCGCGCAGGTAAAAGCGACCAAACAGGTTTTTGGTGCGCACCCAAGTGGCGGCGTAAGCCATACCATCCCGCACCATGATGGAGATGCGGAAGTCCAGATGCTTGTCATCGGTGCCGAGAATGATCTCGTTCTCACTGCGGCTTATTACTGGAAAAATGCCAATGGTTTCCGAAGCGGCAAAATGGGTGGAGATGCCAAAAGGCTTCACCAAGGCGTTCCGCAGACGCATCAGCTGGCTGACCCAAGCCGGAAATGTCATCATCCGCTGCGCCACCTCTTCTAGGGAACATGCGGTAGGCTTGGCGTAGCAGTCCATAAAATCCCCGGGCTTCTTGTGGCCATAGAGCAGACTGTCGCCGGGAAGCATCGCTGATTTTACTGCTGTCATTGTGTTTTACCCACCTTCAGGACCAACCGAAGCCTGCTACCGCACTGCGCCATCAGGCTTATTCCTCTTCAGATCCTTCTACCTGAGGATCTTCATTGGGCCAATACACCAAATGATCCTCATAGTCCTCCGGTTCCATGCCGTCTTCGGAGACGGTCTTTCCGCGAACCGAGATACCTGCGGCGTGGACTGTTTCCGGGTCCTTCGAGACCAGCGGATGCCACCAGTATAAATCATGGCCATCGCGCACCAGACGATAGGCGCAGGTAGGCGGCAACCACTTCAAATTGCGAACAGTTTCCGGATCGAGCTGCACACAATCCGGAACTGTTTCAAACCGGCGTTCATACTTTATGCACCGGCATGTGTGACCATCCAGAAGAGTACAGGCAACATTGGTCCAGTAGATGTCACCGGTGTCCCAGTCTTCCAGCTTGTTGAGGCAGCAGCGGCCGCACCCATCGCACAGGCTCTCCCATTCTTCAGGGGTCATCTGTTCAAGGGTTTTTGATCGCCAAAATGGCTCATCACTGCTAGAGTTGGGGGGTACCATCGTGATTTATCTCTATGCCTATATTCTAGTGTGCGTAGGAGCGGGATAAAGATACAGTGTAATGGGATCAACCCCGCTCGTCGTTTTAGTTTTGCGTATTTAGGCCAGAACGGATCAGGCTGTTGAAAGACGATCGTGATACCAGCGTAGAGCACAGCGCCACCCCGGACGCTGCTCATGGTGAAAATTCACAGCGGAACCCCCAGTCTCCGCGGAATGACGCTTCCTTTTTGCGAGGTCTGTCGCGACGTATGCTTGCGACCGA
This sequence comes from Pseudovibrio exalbescens, assembly GCF_028737195.1. Lineage (GTDB taxonomy): Bacteria > Pseudomonadota > Alphaproteobacteria > Rhizobiales > Stappiaceae > Pseudovibrio > Pseudovibrio zosterae. Next base: position 942,868 of record NZ_JAQZAJ010000001.1, read on the forward strand.
CGCATGGCTTGACACGGCCCTCTGGCGCACCGGTGAGTTTTTAAGCTCAACCTGGCGCAGCTATTCCTCATTCATGAGGCGCTTCAGAGCGCGGGGTGCATACCGCGTACTGGCCGAAGTAGGTTCAGAAGGCACCACCTATCTTCTGGTAGGCCTTGTGGTCATGGTCGCTTTCGCCCAGCCGGCGTTCAAAGAGACTGAGGCCTCGGACTGGCGTACCACCGCAGACTTCTCTGTCACGTTTCTCGATCGGTATGGAAACGAGATTGGCAAGCGCGGCATCTTGCTCAACGACAAGATCCCACTGGAAGAGATTCCTGATCACCTCATCAAGGCGACCCTCGCCACCGAGGATAGACGCTTTTTCTCTCACTTCGGCATTGACGTGGTTGGCACCGCTCGTGCCATGGCCGAGAACGTTCGCGCCCGCCGCGTGGTGCAAGGTGGCTCCTCCATCACCCAGCAGCTCGCAAAAAACCTGTTTCTTTCAAACGAACGCACGCTTCAACGCAAAATCAAGGAAGCCTACCTGGCGTTATGGCTTGAGGCACGGCTGACCAAGCAGGAAATCTTGAAGCTGTACCTCGACCGCGCTTACATGGGCGGTGGCACATTCGGTGTCGCGGCGGCCTCTGAGTTCTATTTCGGTAAGGATGTCAGGGAGATATCCCTTGCTGAGTCTGCCATTCTGGCCGGCCTTTACAAGGCACCTTCCGCTTATGCCCCTCACAAGAACCTGCCAGCTGCCCGCGCCCGCGCCAATGAAGTTCTGACCAACATCGTTCAGGCAGGTTTCATGACCGAGGGGCAAGTTATTGCCGCACGTCGCAACCCAGCCGTTGCTGTTGACCGGAGCAAGGAAGATGCGCCAGACCATTATCTTGATTGGGCTTTTCAGGATGTAAAGAACCTTGCCGCGCAGTATCCGAAGCTGGGCGAAGACAGAATTGTTACCGTTCGCACCACCCTTGATCCCGGCTTTCAGAAGCAGGCAAAGACCTCGGTTGAAAGTACGTTGCGCCAGTATGGTGACCGCTATGGAGTTGAAGAAGCTGCCATGGCTGTTGTCACAACGACCGGTGCTGTCCGCGCAATGGTGGGGGGAAGAGATTACGACGCAAGCCAGTTTAATCGTGCGGCAGACGCCCTGCGCCAGCCCGGTTCAGCGTTCAAACCGTTCGTCTACATGACCGCTTTCATGAACGGTTATTCCCCTGAGAGCGTTGTGGCGGATGCCCCCATCAGCATTGGTGGCTGGAGCCCACGCAACTACAGCCGCGGCTATTCCGGACCTGTAACACTGAAAACGGCTTTGACCAGATCTATCAATACCATACCGGTACGTCTGGCGCAGGCTATCGGGCGCGACAAGATTGCCAATACCGCCTACATGATGGGCCTCCAGCATGAGCTGAAAATCACCCGCACCATGCCACTGGGCGTATCAGAAGTTACCGTCATGGACATGGCCAGCTCTTATGCCACCTTGGCGACCGGTGGCATCAAGGTGCAGCCTTATGCGGTAGAAGAGATTCGCAACTCAAGCGGGGAAATCATTTACAACCACGACAAGGATGCCCCTCGCCCACTGCGCGTTCTGCCGTTTGATAAGGTTGCCGAACTTAACGATGTGCTGGTCAATGTCGTGGAACGTGGCACGGGCCGCCGGGCGCGGATCGAGGGTGTGACAGCGGCAGGCAAGACGGGAACAACTCAGGCCTACCGGGATGCCTGGTTCGTTGGCTACACTGGCAATATGTCCGCCGCTGTGTGGTTCGGGAATGATGACTTTTCCTCTACCCGCCGTATGACAGGTGGCAGTTTGCCAGCCATGACCTGGGGCAACTTCATGCGATACGCCCATCAGGAAGTTACCCTCAAGCCCATGCCCGGCGTCGATGCGCCTGACTATCAGGCGACCAACCAGCTGCTTGCAGCCGAGGACGAGGAGATCGGCAAGGCACCAGAGGTTCTCAACGCTCAATCGCAACGGGTTTTGAAGGCAATTGGCGAACGGCTCGCGACACTGCATGAACCCTCCCGCCTGTCCGAACTCCAAGTCCAAGCTGCCCGCACCGTCGGTCAACAGAGCGTTCTGACCAGATGACGAAGATGCCAAAGATGCCCTCACTTGCGTTGCTCAAGCAGCCGCAAGAGCCTTTCTTTGATCCAGAGACCAGTTGGCAGAAGCCTTGGCCTCGCGTATCCCGCTTGCTGTACCGGACCTCCCTGTTCTCCTTTGGGCCGTTTGTCTTTTTTCTCCTTGTCACCATCGTGTTCGGGGTCGGCTCTGCATATATGGCATTGACCAAATCCTCGCCGTTTGAGGCCCTTCAAAGCGGCGTCTGGGTGGCTCACCCCAAGGCGGGCACGGATGCTGCGGACCCTTATAGTGCCGCCATTTTTGCACGCACCCTGCGCATCCCTCTTGGCAGCGGAGAGGGCCTTGCGTTCTATGCTGTGGTGGATGATCGCGGCAGGCTTCTCAACCCTTCCTGCACCTATACGATTGCAGGCAAAACTCCGCCTGCCCGTGTTTGGACGCTTACTGCGGTTAATCAGCAGCTGGAGTTGCTCGCAACCGATGCAGGCCGCAGCTACCTCAACAGCGAGAACCTGCTGCGCGACAAGGACGGCAGTTTTGAGATCACGGCCTCTCAAGACGCCCGGCCGGGCAACTGGCTGCCAACGGGAAGCGCGGGCGGCCTTGTGTTTGCGCTTCGGCTATACGATACGCCCCTCACCACAGGTGCGGGCATTGCAGGGCCGCAAATGCCTTCTATCCGACGGGGGGATTGCCAATGAGATTTCCCCATAGGCTCCGCCGTGAACTCATGAGCCCCAGATGGTATCTTTGGGGCCTTGCCGGGCTCCTTGTCGGGGGGATAATTCATATCCTCATCGTGCTGTCCGTCCCCACTCAAGTGCCGTTCAACATCTTCGACAAGGTGGCACGGTTCGGTCCTGACCGTCAGTTCCACATGCTTCCTCCCGTACTGCCGCGTACGGAACCTCTGGTGGATCTGGATCCAGCTATGCGTCATGCAATTTGCCGCTACCAGCTGGATGAAGGACCGATCCTGGTGCGGGCCGAAGTTTCCTCTCCGTTTTGGTCCGTCGCGTTGTTCAACCGCGAAGGCCAGACCATCTACAGCCTGAATGATCGTACCGCCGACAAAGGGGAAATCTCCATGCTGGTGATCACACAGCAGCAGCTTGCGATCTTGCGTGAGAACCCACCCGCAGATCTGGAAGAGATGATCATCATCGAGACGGAAGAGGTGGACGGGTTCGCTCTTCTGCGCGCATTTGTGCCAAGCGCAGCCTATGAGCCTCAGGTGCTTGATGGGTTGGAGCGGGCCGAGTGCACCTCCCGGATCAATCAGATTTGAGGATGCCGCTCAGGTCCAACCTTCTCAAAAGGATGGCCTTCGTTTCCGATAAAAGGGAATAATTATTTTTGCGGCGGTGGCGATTCCTGCCCCCAGCCCTGAAGCACGCGAGATCGCAGCGGCTCTTTGGACCGGCGGTCTTGAACCTCTTGCAAGCCGCAGCTGTTGAAGAGCAGCAGATATTCTTCGGTCAGGCGGTCATAGGCTTGATTGGCGTCCCACACCTTGTCTTGAGATGGGGTTTCCAGTTCCAAGGTGTTTTTCGCAATCCGATAGGCCTTCAGGCGAACGGTTGCCATGCCCAGCACCCAGCGCGTTACATCGTCATTCTCTTCAATTCGGGCGTAAACGCCTGCAATTTCGGCGGAAGTCGGCCCTGTACGGCGCTCCAGTGCTTGACGACGCTCGCGATCTGCCAGCGCTACACGGCGTGCCACTTCGCAGTAAGGGGCAATCAACGAACGGTCGCTGTTCATATCACTTATGATACGGGAATACCTTGTTTCGCTGGAGCGATACGTCTCCGAGCGCAGAACATCATAATATTTCTGCGGATCAATCCAGAGATACTTTTCAGGAAGGATACCGGTTCGGCGCAACTCAGTTGCTGTAATGCCGATCCAGTCCTGACTGCTGGGAGGCGCGATGAGCGCCCACGCGCGGTTGCGCATTTCTTCTTCGTCATCAGTCAGGTTGAAGATGGAGACATTCTGCTTGGTGGTGTAGCGAAGGGCTTGCCCAGCCTCGGGCAGGAGCGTGTCGTTCACGACCGATGGCGTGGCTCGGCCAAAGTCCCCGGTTGGACGTGTGCATGAGGCAACCATAACTCCGCAAAGCAGAACAGTGCTTACACACAAAACACTTCTTGGCATGAAATGCCGAAAGTTCATTCCAGTAGTTTGAGCCGTCAATGCTCGCTTTGAAACCATAGGTTCAGGCCTGCCCGCTCGGGGTACAGGCCCTCAAAGATCTTCATGATCCTGCTTATGAACCGCTGCACCCTCTGTAATTTGAGGGATGGTCCCGATTCTTGATCTCAAATCAAGCCCCCACCGTTCCTGACGCACACCAGTGAACAGGTGAATCTGTGCCGGCCCACTTGGTTTGGCTTTCGCCTGCCGTTCACAGTACCGACGGTTTTTCGCCCTTGCGGCGTAAAAGTCATACACAGTGCCCATGTGAGTTCCCTTCCCTACTCGCAAAACACGTGACGCTTCTCCAACGACATTTCTGTTTCAGGTCGATTAAAAGCTCATCAGAGTTAATCGCCTATAAATTATTTACCCCTACTTTTATCAGGGTGTTTTGTGCCGAGGCTATACGCGTTGCCTCTGATATTTTTGATACTGAGTACTGCGTAGATCAGATCATGAAAGCGAAAAGCTCTCGTCGCTCGACGGAAACTCTAAAGCCGCGAAACCTCTCTGGGGTCCTGCTTGATGCTACTGAGGCTTTTGTCTCCAGCCAGCGCAGTGATCCCTCCGAAAAGAGAATGTTCCGCGAGCTCGCCCGCGAATACCTGCCGTACGCGGATATTTCATCCCGGTATCAGGTCGCTCAACTACTGGCCAACTCTACCAAGGCGCCAGCAGAGCTTCTTGAATCTCTTGGCCGAGATGCAGACCCGGATGTCAGCGGACTGACGCTCCAACATGCCGATGGGCTATCAGAAGCGTATCTTCTTGCCGCTGTCGAGAACGGGCCACAGCACCGGCGCGATGCCATATCCAAACGGGTTGATCTACCAAAATCCGTTCTTGCTGCATTGCTATCACGAGAGGCTGACGCGACGCTGACCAGCTTCAAAGAACAGTCACCAAGCCTTTCAGCAAATACGCGCTGCACACATACTGCACAGCAGATACACACTTCCGGAATTAAGTCGTTTCTCTCTCTGCCCCCTGTACATCGCCTGTCCATCTTACAGAAATATGAAGCTCAGGCGCGAGAAGCAGAGATTTTCAACCCACACGGTGCCATTACCACTGGCAGATTGGCCAATTGCAATCAGCATGAGCTGGCCATGACTGTAATCACCGGCAAAGAGGGTGGTATTGAAGCGCTCCTGCGAGAGTACACCTCTCTGCCCTCTTCCGACATAACCGAGATGCTGGAGGACAAATCCGGCCATTGTCTCCTGATTGTTCTCAAGTCACTTGGGTTTGAGAAAAAGTACTGTGGCTGGATATTGCTGCACCATCTGGGCACAGAGCTGAAGCTGGAAACGCTTCGGGAGCTGCTTGCGCACTACAATGGGTTTTGCGAGCACGCTGCCCACCTGATCTTGGAAAGCTGGGCAAATGGTGCCGAACAAAAGTCCATTCGGCACTTTGCCATGTACATGGACACCCCAGGGGTACGCGAGCGGGCTCTCAATCGCTTGCGCAAAGCACGTCAACAGTCGGGTACGACCTCAGCACCGAAGATGAGTGCGCTAAACTAAGTTACTGACATTCCTGAGATAACAGGGAGGCCACGCGGCGGAAGAGTTCACCTTGCAAGGTGTCTCCCGCCGCGTGAGCTGATCAGATGCCCCCATCCTTGGCGATCTCAAGAAAATGGCGACCTTCTTTGTCTTCCACTTCAACCTGCCAGAAGTCATCATCCATGCGTGCTTCCTTTTCGAGGCGCGTGATGATCTCGAAACGGTCCACGCCGCTCAGGAGCTGTTCAAACTCTCGATCGAGCGGCTTTTCTTCGGCGAAAAAGCTCTGTGGTGCAGGGCCAAACAGATCGTAGGTGCCATCAAGGCGGTCAATGGAGACGAAGATCGCGCCAGCCTCCGTTGCACCGCGCTTCAAGATGCCAGCGAAGGCACCAGCAGCAAAGCACTTCCGGATGTAAGCAGTGACCCAGAACTCAGAGGTTACGCGCATGAGGATACCCAGGTCTGCTGACCGCCATCCAGACTAAAGGATCTGGATGCCACTGATCTTTTCCAACTCTCGGACAAGTGACTCGCGGAGCTGGCCCGTCACCTCAAGCCCACGGTCCTTTTCAAACTGCTTTACAGCTGCAGTGGTTTGGCCGCCCACAACACCATCAACCGTCAGCGGACCATAGCCCAGATCGGCAAGAACCTGCTGTACGGCCTGCACCTTGTTCGTGCTTGCGGAAATCTGATCGGCAGTCAATCTGCCAGATTGGGAAATGCCTGGCGCAGTGCGTGGCTTGGGAATGCTTGCGGTCTGCACACCCAACGGTCCGCTGTCCATCGTCAAGCGTGCAAGCAGCCGAGAATTAACAGTGCCGGTCTCTGGGAGGCCTCTTGCTCTTTCATAGGCAAGCACCGCGCGCTTGGTCGCAGGTCCCTCAAGGCCGTCTACAGTGCCGGGATAGACCTTCAAACGGCGCAGTTCCCGCTGTACATCCTTCACCAGAGCCAGTTGCTCCAGCACCTGCGGATCTACCGCGGTCGCAACCGAACTTTCAGAGAGAACAGCCCGGGTAGCAAAAAGGGGCGCAGGATGCTGCCCTTCCTGAAAGATGAGCGCATTTCCTACGATCAAACAACCGGTTATACCCATCAAGATCGCCGTGGTCGTGACAAACGACCGGCTCGCCGGTTGGCGCCCTACGTCCTGTTCCGTTCCCAAGGAGTATTCGTAGTGTGCGTCCAACTCCTCGTGATCATCATGGGTGCGTGCTGGCCTTCTACGCGCCATTTACTCAATACTCCACTCACGCGACACATTTCTCCGGCAATTCTACTGTCTCGTGGGAGGGATCACACTCCATAGCCTCATGGGTGACAGGAAGACGGACCACTACACAGGTACCCTGCCCCTTGCGACTATTGATTTGGAACTGCCCCCCTTGGCGCTCCGTCAACTGTTTGGCCAGCGCCAAGCCGAGTCCATTGCCTTTATTTGGAACGAGCCTAGCGGACTTAGCCTGAACAAATGGTTCACAGACGTGTGGAAGGTCTTCTTCGTCGATGCCAATACCCGTATCCGACACCTGAATACTAACCAGATCGGGCGAGCGTGTGGCAGAAACCGTTACGGCACCACCCTTTCTGGTAAATTTGACGGCATTTGAAAGCAAGTTTGTGAGAATCTGTTGAACAGCTGTGGGATCAGCCAACACAGCCCCAAGGTCAGCTGCGAGATCGAGGTTCAGATCGATTCCCCCCTCCTGCGCAGTCGGACGCAGCAGCGAGACACACTGATCGAGGCAAGCTTCCAGCTCGAACTCCGAGAGTTCAATGGCAAGCTCCCCTGCTTCCAAATGGGCCAGATCAAGTATGTGATCGGTGACAGTGGCCATGTGGCGACCTGTCGACCCGATCAGTTCCAGATACTCACGCTGAGTGTTCTCCGGAATGCGGTAGTTGTTGGCGTTCAATAGAAGCTCGGAGAAGCCCACAATGGCGTTGAGCGGCGTCTTGATTTCATGACAGGCGAGCGCCACTCCATTGTTGCGCAAGGCAAGCTGATCTTTGAGGGTGTCAATCTGCCTGTCGAGCTCCACCCGGTGGCGGTGCTCAAAGGTGACATCAACGAAATACGCTTTCTGGCTGGCATGGTAGGCTGCGGGCCAAACGCCTTCAGCGCGGCTGAACTCCACCAGATAGTAGCGCGTTTCGCCGTGATCACTTTCGGTTCTTACGCGCACTTGTTGAGGGGTGCCGGTTGCGCAGTTTTCTGTTTGCGCCTTCAAAAAGAGATGCCGGTCATCGGAATGCAGGCGCTGAAACAGACCACGTGCGGTGACCATTCCCCCGCCCCAATGAAGCACCCTTGAAAAGGCATTGGACGTGTACCGAATTTCACCCTCTGCAGAGAAAAGGCAGAATGCCTCTCTGGTTTTTTGCAGGTGAAGGTTCTCTGTCGCAGCCTGTGTTTCCAGCTCTGTGCGGAAATGGCGATGTGCCCACGCCATGCGCAGACCGATGAGAAGCCCTTGCGCAAAAACCAAGAGCTGCCACCCGCCCTGATCCAGGCTGGTCGCAGGTGCGCCGAGGAGTTTGGAGGCAACGACGCCGGAAAAGGCAATTGCAGACACACAACCAACAGCAACAGACCCGGTGCGATCGCGGCGCAGGACCGGCTCCATGAAGCCCGCAGCAGCGATCAGCGCAGCACTGAGAAGAGAGATACCCGCAACCCAAGCTCCTATAAGAATCGCTAGGGCCGATATCACGGCAACAGAAATCTGCGCTAGTCTCTCAGCTCCGCTCCGAGAGACGACAACCAATATACCCAGATGGCATAATAACCAGCCGACACAAATCCAAAGCGCAGGCGTTATCTGCGTTGCCATCAACACAAGTAATGGGAAAGAAGCAAGGGCCACGAAGCCAGCAGCAAGACATGACCCCACCCAAGCACGATGACGAACGAGGCGCCACTGACTGGTTAAGGCGCTTGGGTGCAAAAGACCATCTAAGCAACTGATAATCAACGAAGAACCCTGCGGTTTACTCAATACACTAACCTGCCGCAGATACACCACGACTCCCCCGGCCCTTAAGCCTTCATCAGTTAAACCGTTGCCCTTTAAGGAAGGCTAAAACCCCATTCGCAAAGCAAGACGTTCACATTAACGCTTGTTTATCCAACAGGCATAACTGGAGCTTGGCAGGCTTAAGTAAAAGTTTAGTCAATTTTGTTTAGGTTTTATCGTGGATTTAATTCAAATCCATCAGGCCTCCTAAACGCGATTTTGGGAGCCTATCGATAACAATTTGATCCAAAAGGCGTTGCGCGTATTAAGCGCATGTTTAAGCCTGTCACGTGCTCGGGTTTGGTTATGTTCTCATTGCTGCGAAAGGTGTTCTGGCTGTCGCTGCTGCTTCTGTTGCTTCCCATTGGCTTGGGCAGCAACGAAGATGCGCCGTCTATTGGCTTCGTACAGGCCATTAACGCTGCGCAAACCACGTTCAGTGACCTTTCCGGTTTTTGCGACCGCAACCCCGACACCTGCGAAACAGGCAGCTCCGTGGTCACCCTCGTAGGGCTCAAAGCAAAACAAGCCGCCCGCCTTGCCTATCAGTACCTGAATGAGGATGATGTTGAAGCGCTTGATGGCGCGCTTTCTGGTGACGAGAACACCATACTCTCCGAGAACGCACCGAGTTTGGACAGCGAGCTTGTGGTCAACACTCCTGATAGCGGTCAACCTGACACAGCACAGAGCGGCACACTAACCTCTGAAGACCTTGAGATACCTTGGAGGCTTGCCAAGGCAGCCGTTGAAGCAGGCGCACTTGACGAACTCAAGCAAAACGCTCAAGAGCGCGCTGGCGCGCTTTTGGCTGACCCCATCGACATCGAGGGCTCAGGCGTAACCACGACAGGTTCGGTTGAAACCGCCATCCCGCTTCCTCGATCAAAGCCAACCAATTAAACTTGCGAGGCCATTCATGAGCCTCCAACGGCGCCCGTGCGGTTGACACGACATTATTCATTGCTATCTGCGTGGATGAGGGCCTGTGTGGTTGCCCCGCATCAGGGAAGCTACTAGAAAGGCCACACAGTTTTGCAAATTGAGTGGATGGTCATGGCAAGTTCAATCGAAGAAATTCTGGATGGGTTCGAGTTCCTGGACGATTGGGAAGACCGCTACAGATACGTGATCGAGCTTGGCCGTGAACTTGAACCCCTCTCTGATGAAGAGCGCAACGAAGCCAATAAGGTGCAAGGGTGCGTGTCGCAGGTTTGGCTGGCAAAGAGCCTTGATACGGGAGCCGATGGCAAACCGCTTTTGAAGTACAAAGGCGATAGCGACGCGCACATCGTCCGAGGTCTCGTCGCCATCGTTCTTGCTCAATATTCAGGCCGCCCCGCTGAGTTCATCGCCAAAGATGACATTGATCAGGTGTTCGACAGGATTGGCCTTCAGGAGCATCTCACACCACAGCGCTCCAATGGGCTGCGGTCCATGGTTCAACGCATCAAGGAAGATGCAAGACTTGCGCTTTCTGCTGCTTGATCACAAGCATACCTCTGCCTTGTCCCCGTCCTGCCAGCTTCGTGAGGTTCGTTGAGCCTTGCTCGCGGTTGCAAGCTGGTAGTGGCGCGCCAAACTGGACAGCCCCAAACCAAGCACAATACGCGCAGTTCTCGCGGGCCATTGGCGTTCAAATTCAACCTGCCGAAGCCCCTTCATAAAGCAGCAGACATCAACTACGACACTTGAAAGCTCCGGCCCCATGGCCTCAATGGCAGCATGGGTACGGCGGCGCGCATTCAACGCTCCCTCTGTCATTTCCTTCTGCCCTCCCTTGGCTCCATCGATGTGCACAGTACGCCAGTTGCTTTTCAGCGATGAGGTCACCTGCCCAAATGCGTAATCTGCGCTGAACTTTTCTGCGGCAACCAACTGCACTTTGGAGATGAACGCCTTGCCATCCTTTGCCTTTCGGCTTGCGAGCCAAGCCAATGGGCTTTCATCAAGCGCGCTGTCCTTGCTGATGGCCATGCCGCTTTTGGCGGCTGTAACAGATGCTTCTAGCCCTCCCTCACAGAGCCCCCGCTTCAGAAAGCGCCGACCGTCCGGTGTGGTGAAAAGGCGTTGTTCCAATTGAACAACGAACTTCTCTGCCAGAGCTTTCTCAAGTGCCTTCGCGAAGCATTTCTGCGCCTCTCCATGGCACAACCCGTTTTTCCCTGAGGCCACTCGAAGAAGCCGAAGCAGATCATTGCGTAGGTTTGACATGGCCTTTACCCTAGCGCTCTCAAATTCTCGGGCTCTGCATACAAAACATCTCGAAGCGCGCACTGCCCTGCGACCGCCCGCTGAATGAAGCGTTCCAACTCGCAGATTTGGCGATCAAAGTTCACGTTGTCCCGCAGATCTTCCACCACACGGCAGGCATGAGCTGCGGTGGTACGGTCCCTTCCAAACACACCTCCCGCTTTCGCCAGAGTAAAACCGAGAGCAACATGAAGTAGATACATGGAGACTTGGCGCGCCAAGGCGACCCGTGCTACGCCCCGCGTCGCGCTTTGTATCGTGTCGGGCGGAAGCCCGAAAGCCAGCGCAACCCGCGCCGTGACAAGTCGCTCCATGGCCTCAATGGCATGATGTTCCTCTACCGCAATTGAAGAGATTGGAACCTGAGAATCTTTGGTGTTGTAGTTATGCTCCCGCGACTGCGTTTTGAACATGGTTACACCTCGCCTGCAAAAGGATGAAATACTTCATGTATTTTTCGATGATTTGCTGGTTCGGCAGGCAGGGGGATAAGTATCTGCGCCCGATATCTCTATAAGGAAGCGCCACTCATTACATGAGTAATTATTCCCCAGAACTCAAATGGACCTAGCATTAAGCAAGAACCACTCATCTAAACAGCCAGATCTTCTAGAATCAAAGTGGCATTCTTCAACCCTAAACAATCGGCAGAGAGGATAAGTATTTTTGATGGAAAATCTGCGCCTGAAGGTTCACCAGTTAATGCAGGACCTTGAGGGGGAGCGCCTTCGGGGCAACAACGGGCATTGGACATTCGATGCCAATCGGCTTGTTGCCGTTCAACTGGAACTGCGACGCAAATTGTTCCAGCATCTAATAAAAAACCGCCGCCCTCGCTGAGAGGACGGCGGTTTCGCGTTCCCAGATTGGAAACAGATTATTTGCCGCGCTTACGCTGCTGACCCAGGCCCATCTTCTTGGCCAGTTCAGAACGAGCTGCTGCATAGTGTGGTGCCACCATTGGGTAGTCAGATGGCAAGCCCCACTTTTCGCGGTATTCTTCCGGTGTCATGTCGTAGTGCGTACGCAGGTGACGCTTCAAAGACTTGAACTTCTTACCGTCTTCAAGGCAGATGATGTAGTCGTTCGTCACAGACTTTTTGATTGGCACTGCTGGCTTGAGCGGCTCTGGCTCTGGCTCAGTGACCGCACCGCTTGTCTTCTGCAGTGCAACGTACACATCGGTGATCAACACAGGCAGATCCGCGGATGCAACAGTGTTATTGCTGACATAGGCTGACACGATGTCTGCTGTCAGTTCAATCAAGTTATTGTCTGCTGGGATCTCGCTCATTTCTCACCCGTTATCTTCAGAAAATCGATTTTAATCTCTTTACACCGTCCGACTGTATTTAAGCAAATACGCATGCAAGGCATGCATACTTTCATGTACCTAGAAAATACAGATGATTCATATGGGCGTAAAACCTGTTGGCCATTTATAGAGATGGCGATACTCTTTCACAAGAAAAAAAAACGCCTCTTTTCTTTAAACCTAAGCTTTTTTTCTGGAAAGCCGTTCGGGCAACTTGTTGAACCGCACTAAACGTTGTGTTGTTGGGAAGTAATTATGGCAGCCTGCCATATTCCGCCCTCCGCTAAGGTCAGGTAGGCGTGCAGTATGGTGAGCCCTATAGGGGAAAACCGCAGATACATTACACGCCGCAACCTGAATCAACAGATGACGGCGTGTAATTCATAGCAGAACTCGCCTTGCGGCAAGCTTGATCCTTATCGGTGCAGATCAGTCTGTGGCTGGGCTGGTACCTTCGGATCAATCACTGTGTCCGTGGTTGGACGATAGCCCACCGAATAAGCCGCACGCGCAATAAGATGCGCTGCAACAGGTGCTGTCAAAATGAAGAAACAGAACCCTGCAAATGCACGGGCAAAGACGCCCAGATCCAGTGCATAGATACCAAGACCAATCAGCATCAAGCCAGAGCCCAATGTGCCCGCTTTGGAGGCGGCATGCATACGCTGGTAGACGTCTTTCAGGCGCAACAGGCCCATGCTCGCGGCAAACGCGAAAATGGCGCCCACCATCAGCAGCAGCCCCACAAGGATGTCGTGCAGTGCCATCATGATTTCTGGTCCTCCTTCACGCAGTAGACGCCGACTTCATCTTCAATGGCCCTGTCATGCACACGCCCTCTGTTGAGAACGAAGCGGGCAAAGGCCACAGTCGCCAGAAAGCCAACCAGACCAAGTGCCAAGGCAATATCGACGTAGAGCACATACTGAGAGCGCACGCCGATTGCTGCCATCAATCCAATGGCAACCGCCACGAGCAGGTCGAGACCCACAATACGGTCTGGCAAGCCTGGCCCCTTGATGATGCGGTACACGATTATGAGGAATGTGACCGACAACAATGCCAACGAGAAGTCTACGGAGAACGCCAGAAAACCGGCAGCGATTTGCTCGAAAGTCATCTGAAGCACTCCATGATCTGACGCTCAAAGCCCTCCTTGATGCCGCGGATCGTTTCTTCCGGATGCGGCACATCAAGACAGTGAATGAACAAGGTTTTGCGATCATCTGACACATCCATGGACAGTGTGCCGGGGGTCAACGTGATCATGTTGGCAAGCAACGTGATCTCGTGGTCCTTGGTCACTGTCAAAGGCAGCGCGATGATTCCAGGGCGCAACTTCATGTTCGGTGAAAGCACGATCACCAACACACGCCATGAAGAAGCTACAACTTCGTAAAGGAAGCTGAAGGCCAGCCCCACCACGCGCCCGGTCCGACCTGCGTACTGCTGGAATGGCACCTGCTCGCGGATCATGTAGAGCGCAACCGAGGAGAGGATGAAACCGAACACCAGGTTCAACGCATCGAAAGAGCCGGAAACCGCGCCCCAAGCGATGGTCATGATCAGGTTGATGAGGAACAGTTTGCTATTCATGGCCACACTCCGAATACAGACTGAACGTAGGCGGTGGGGTCAACCAGTGACGCTGCGCCTTGCGTAGAGATCGCCATGACACCTTCTGGAAACAGTCCCAGATAGATGACAAGACCTGTCAGGATGGCCATTGGCACGGTTACGGTCATCGGCAAGGAGACAGAAGCAACCGTCGCCGTACCATCAGACTGCGGCACCAAGGTCCCATCAACGGTACCTTCCGGGCCACCACGCCAGAACGCGTAGATCCAGTAACGCCCAATGGCGATGGTCAGCAGAATGCCTGAAATCAGGATTGATGCTGCCAGCAGGCTGCGTCCAGATTCAAGAGCACCTTCCACCAGCATGACCTTTGGCCACAAACCTGAGAAAGGCGGCAGACCAGCGACAGCCAACAGCAAGATCAAGGAGACCGCGGCCACCAGAGGACTCTTGTTGTAAAGCCCTCCCAACTCCCGCAGGGAGAATGAGCCCCCGATGCGGTTGATGACACCTGCCAGCAGATAAAGGGCTGTGATGCAAAAGAACGAATGCACCGCATAGAAGATCGCCCCGGCAACCGCCACTTGATTGGCAATCGCCAAACCTGCAATCATGCTGCCTACACCGGAAATCACAATGTAGCCGGTCATGCGGCGAATATCCGTCTGCGCCAGCGCCCCCAGTGCCCCTGCAATCATGGTTGCAATCGCAACAAGACTGATGATGTCACCCAACCACTCGCGCGGTTCAGGCATCAACATGAGCACCACGCGCAGGAGGGCGTAAACACCGACCTTTGTGAGCAAGCCGCCAAAGACCGCCGACACCACCATACGCGGGGTATGGTAGGACGCGGGCAGCCAGAAGTTTACCGGGAATGCAGCCGCCTTCATGGCAAATGCCAGGAAGTAGATGGCTGCGATGCCATAGATTGGCCCCTGCCCTTCAAGCTGACTGACCTTCACGATGATGTCGGCCATGTTCAGCGTCCCAACCAGACCGTAAAGCAGGCCCGTCGCCATCAGGAACAAGGTGGTGGCGACAAAGTTCAGGATCGCATATTTCACACCGCCGTCGATCTGAGCCTTGTCGTTGCCCAGAACAATCATGCCAACGGCAGAGATCAACAGCACCTCAAACCACACATAGAGGTTGAAGATGTCGCCGGTCAAAAATGCGCCGGTACAACCGCACAGCAAGAGGATCAGGAACGGATAGAAGCCATATCGGCGCTCTGATGCTTCAATGGAACCGGCCGCATAGATCGCAGCACACAAGGCCACGATGGAAGCAGACAATGCGAAGAACGCGCCCATGGCGTCAGCGGTAAACGCGATACCGAAGGGTGGCAACCAGCCCCCCATTACCATGGTGACCACGCCGTGATCCAGCACATGGGCCAACAGCCCAATGTTCGAAAGCACCACAAGCGAAATCACGCCGATTGCAATCCACGGCTGGATCGCTGTCTTTTTGCGCAGCATGATCGCCACAGCACCGCCTGCCATGGTCAGAAGCAGTGGCGTGACAAGCAGCCAGTCTGCACCCTGAACAGGCTGGGTTACCATGGCTGCTGCGATATCAACTGTATTAGATGAAACTGCCATGATTAGTACCCCAGCGGTGGCTTTTCGTCGCCTTTCGGCTCGGCCACACGCATTTCAAGAACATCATCGGTCCCCAATTCCTGATAGGCGCGATAGCCCAGTACCAGAAAGTAGGCGAGGAACGAGAATGAGATCACGATCGCTGTCAGAACGAGCGCCTGTGGCAGCGGGTTCGCCGTCTGCTCCAGAGGAAGATAGCTTCCTTCCGGAATGAACGGAGGCACGCTGCGGGTTATGCGCCCGCCCGTAAAGATCAACAGGTTCACGGAGTTACCCAGAATGGCGATGCCCATGAGGACACGCACCAGTTTCTTGGAGAGCATCAGGTAAATCGACGCACTCATCAGAAGGCCAACGAGACTGGCAATGACGAATTCCATCAGTCCACATCCCTTTCTTCCAATGAGAGCGCAATTGACGTGATCGCGCCAACAACAACCAGGTAAACACCGATGTCGAACACCAGCGGAGTACTCAGTTTCAGCTCGGAGCCAAGAAAGTCGAAGATCAACCACTGGCTTGTCATTGGGGGCTGACCAAAGAGATAGCTGGGCAGCACGGACAAGACAGCAATGAACAGACCAATCCCGGCCAGAGACATTGGGTGAACCACCATGGAGCGGCGGACAGCCGCCACCCCGCAGGCGATGCCGTAGATGGCGAACGCGGAAACCGCAATCAGACCACCGATGAAACCGCCGCCTGGCTCATTGTGCCCACGCAGCAGAACAAAGATGGAGAACACCATCATCAGTGCTGACAGATAAGGGGCAATAGTACGGAAGATTACCGTGTTCATTCTGCCACCTCCTTCATCACTTCCACCTCAGGTTTTGGCTGTGCCTTCTTGGCGCGCACGCGAATGAGCGCCAGCACGGCCAGACCTGCGACCATCACCACGGCGATTTCGCCGATGGTATCAAAGCCACGGAAGTCAACGAGGATAACATTCACAAGGTTTCGGCCATGGGCGATGCTGTAGCTGAACTGAGTAAAGAACTCAGGCAGTGTTGCATCGAATGGCAGGCTCACAACGCTCATCAGCAGCATCGCAAACCCAAGCCCCACGCTGCCGGCAATAACACCGTCGATGACGCGGTCTTCCTTTGAGCGTACGTCCTTTGGCTTCAGGTCCAGACGGGTCATCACAAGCGCGAGGATCACGACGGACAGGGTCTCAACCATGAACTGGGTCAAGGACAAGTCCGGCGCCCCAAACAGGGTGTAGATGACCGCCACAGAGAAGCCGGTGATACCGAGTGACACGATACCGGTCACGCGGTTCTTTGCTGTGATTACGGCGTAAAGACCAATCACGGCGAGGATCACAAACGCCCATTCATAGAACGTCAGGTTTTGAAAGCCTTCAAAGGTCGGCCAATTGCCGGTTGTCATCATGGGTACGAACAGCATCAGTGCAACGGCAATGAAGCAAGCCCGCATATAGGTAACCATGGAGCCGGTCTGAACAGTGCGAATGAACTTGTCAGAAGTGATGACAAGCCCGTCCATAAGCTGATCGAAGCCCCTGTCGGGTCCCCAACCGATGGCAGTCAGCGCTCTTCCTACCAGTTCGCGCAGGGTATCGATGCGCAAATAGGCGAAGATACCAAGAGCGATGGTCAGGACAGACATCAACAGAGCCATATTCAGGTGTTTCGGGATAAGATAGAGCTCTTTCCCATAGGTCCCCCCATCAACCGCCGATACCATCGGGTTGATGAAGAAGTAACCGGCGTGAGCTGCAAAAAGACCGAGCAACAAACCTGATACGGCAAGGGTAATTGGCCCGGCCCACAACAGAATTGGCCCTTCATGCGCATGCTTGGGTGTCTCCACTTTTTCACCCATGAATGGCTTGAGGGCAACCGCTGCGGCGAGCGCAAACATCAAGATGTTTCCGCAAAGGGCGGCCAATGAAATCAGGTAGCCTGAGCCAACAGTGCCATAGGCACCATCGTAAAGGATTTCCTTTGCGATAAAGCCGAGGAACGGCGGTAGACCTGCCATCGACAGCGCTGCCAGAACCGCGGCAGCAAACGTGATTGGCATGGCATTGCGCAACCCGCCCAGCTTTGTGATGTCGCGCGTCCCGGCCTCATGGTCAATTGTGCCAGCCATCATGAACAGCGAGCCCTTGAACAGGGAGTGCGCCACCAGATAGAGCACGGCCCCCTTGATGGCGACGGTATTGGAAGCACCGGTCAACATCACCAAAAGGCCCAGAGAAGCCACGGTGGTGTAAGCCAACATGAGTTTGAGGTCGGTCTGACGAATGCCGATGATGACGCCTGCCAGAAGGGTCAGGCCGCCGAAAATCGGCAGAACGGTTGTCCAAAGCGCGGTATCACCCAAGACCGGGTTCAAACGCATCAACAGATAAACGCCAGCCTTCACCATGGTTGCTGAGTGAAGGTAAGCGGATACTGGGGTTGGGGCTTCCATGGCGTTCGGCAGCCAGAAATGGAAGGGAAACTGCGCCGACTTGGTGAAAGCGCCCAAACAAACCAGAATAAAGATGGCCCCGTACAGGCCGCTGTCTCGCAGCACGTCGCCGGAGGCCAGGATTTCGCTCATCTCCATTGAGCCGCCGGCCATCCCGATCAACAGGAAACCGGCCAACAAGGCCATGCCGCCGCTGCCGGTGACAACAAGCGCCTGAACCGCAGAACGACGGGATGCAGTGCGCAGGTTATCGAACCCGATCAGCAGGAACGAGGTGATGGAAGTCAGCTCCCAGAAGATGAACAGGGTGATCAGGTTGTCTGCCAGTACAACACCGAGCATCGAGCCCATAAACAGGAAGAGGAAGGAAAAGAAACGCCCTTGCTGCGGATGTCCTTTCAGGTATCCGCCTGCATAGAGCACAACAAAGGCTCCGATGCCGGAAATCAAAAGCGCGAAAAGAGTTGATAGCCCATCAAGATAGATGGAGAAGGTGACGCCGTAGGTGGGCACCCACTCAAGTCCAAGCGTATGCGTCTGCCCAGCCGCAACACTAGAAACAAGCGAGAGAAAGTGCACGAAGATCAGCGCTGGAACCGCGGCCAATACCCAAGCAGCGTTGTGTTTCAACTTCTGCGTCAGCATTGGTGCGAGCACTGCAGCAACAAAGGGCGCGAGCATCGCCCAAAATGTCGCCTCAACACCAGAAAATGGCATTTAGCACTCCGTTAAAAGGCTAGTCATATGGTTCATTTTGGTCAGCCGAATCGATACCAAAGCATACAATTCAACATCCGAAGACATGACATAATGTGCCCATCGCAAAACGGCAAGTCGATTACGTTGGGTATATTCGATATGTCGCTATGCAAATACACTTATTTGGCTTAGTTCTCCGCCGATAGACATACATCTCTATTTTGTCGCACCCCATTTCTACATAGAGTATTGTGCCTGCGACAATTCTGAGCACCTTACATCCGCTGCGAATACAAAAATGCACTTCATTTTTTCAAGAGCAGAGCCCGAAAAGTCTCGATAAGCGATTTTGCTATACTGCTTACCAGAATGATCTCGTGGTCAATCTTGCTGATTTTTGTCGTTTTATGACAACTTCTCGCCTTTGATTACTCAAAGGGACCAAGCCCCAGTTCCACAAATTCTGCCTCGGCACGCAAGAAAAGGAAATATCGACAGGTTTCGAGCACTTTCTGCCAATTTTCTACGGAGTGAAGCGCATTTTCGTCCAATGTTGATCGACGCTTCACCTTCAGCCGGATGCAGCGCCCCTTGAATCGCGGAAAATCTACATGAAACGCGAGCCCCTGTTGCGCCGTCGCTATGCCTTCGGCATCACTTGCTCTGAAACGGACCGACGCCAGCACATGGACGGACCCGACAGATTGCCACACCAATTTATCGCCAAAACCTAGAATTGGGCCACCAATAAACCACAACTCCTGTGACTTGTCGCGGATGAGAAACGGGCATGGCGACATGTCCAGTTTTAGGCGCTAGTGTGCTGGCAAATCGACTCGGGCCACCTATCTCAAGGCCTTGAAGCTCCGATACAGAACCAATTTTGTGCTTAAGGACACCCCTTCCAAATGAACACACCGCGTCCTGAGAAAAAAGAATTTGTCTCTACCCACCACGGCATTACCAAAACCGAGTCCTATCATTGGCTTCGTGCTGAGAACTGGCAGGAGGTCATGCACGATCCTTCTGTTCTGGATGCTGAGATCCGCAGCTACCTTGAAGCGGAAAACGCCTACACACAGCATATGATGGCGGATACGGAGGCTCTTCAGGAAACGCTCTTTGAGGAAATGAAGGGGCGCATCAAGCAGGATGACAGCTCTGTCCCCTCGCCTGACGGTCCTTTTGCCTATGCACTGAAGTATGTGCAGGGCGGCCAGCATCCAATCTTCTACCGCGTTGCTCGAGAAGGCCAGCAAGCCCAGGAGGAGATCCTTCTTGATGGCGACAAGGAAGCGGAAGGCCAAGCCTACTTCAAGATTGCAGGCGCGTCTCACTGTGATGATCACAGCAAGCTGGCATGGGCCTATGATGACAAAGGCTCTGAGTACTTCACGCTGAAGATCCGCGACTTGGCCTCTGGCACTGATCTGGATGAGATTATCTCCAACACGGCAGGTGGCGGCGTGTGGTCCGCCGACAGCAAGTTCGTCTTCTATGTGGAGATGGATGCCAACCACCGCCCCTCCAAGCTGTTCCGCCACCAAGTGGGAACGCCCCAGTCTGAGGACACCCTTGTCTATGAGGAGAAGGATGCCGGTTTCTTCATGAGCGTGGGCCGCACACAGTCTGGGCGGTTTATCACCATCGACATTCATGATCACGAAACCGCCGAGGTCTGGCTTATTCCCGCAGATGATCCGAGCGCGGCGCCAAAACTGGTTGCGCCCCGTGAAACGGGCATCGAGTACAGCGTTGAAGACCACGGCGACAAGCTGATCATTCTTACCAATGCAGGGGATGCAGAAGACTTCAAGATCGTCACAACAGATCTGGAGACGCAGCTGGCCAATCCGGGCCAATCCACATGGACTGACCTTGTTGCCCATGAGGCCGGTCGCCTCATCCTCTCCTTCAACGTTCTGAAGGAGCACATGATCCGTCTGGAACGTTTTGAAGGCCTGCCGCGTATCATGGTCCACCGGCTCGAAGATGGCGAGGAACACAGCATTTCCTTTGACGAGGAAGCCTACAGCCTTGGCTTTTCCGCAGGCTATGAGTTCGACACCACACTGATCCGCTTCACCTACTCGTCCATGACCACCCCATCCCGCGTGTTTGACTATGACGTTGCCTCTCGGGAGCGGGTCATGCGCAAGGAGCAGGAAGTACCGTCCGGCCACACCCCTTCTGACTATGTGACCCGTCGTCTGCAAGCCGTTGCCCCGGATGGCGTCAAAGTGCCAGTAACCGTGCTTTACCGCGCCGATACGCCTCTCGATGGGAGTGCCCCGTGCCTGCTTTATGGCTACGGCTCCTATGGCATTTCCATTCCTGCGAGCTTCAACACCAATGCGCTGTCCCTGGTGGATCGCGGATTTGTTTATGCCATCGCTCACATTCGTGGGGGCAAGGACAAGGGTTTTGGCTGGTACAAGGCTGGACGCCGTGAGTTCAAGAAGAACACCTTCACGGACTTCATCGCTGCAAGCAGCCATCTGGTTCAGGAGAACTTTACCGCGCACGATCGGATCGTGGCTCAGGGCGGTTCTGCTGGCGGGATGCTCATGGGGGCGGTTGCCAACATGGCACCACAGAACTTCAAGGGCATCATTGCCGAGGTACCCTTTGTTGATGTTCTGGCCACCATGCTGGACGACACCCTGCCCCTGACCCCGCCAGAATGGCCGGAGTGGGGCAACCCGATCACCGATGAGACGGCGTACAACTACATCGCTTCTTACTCGCCAATCGACAACGTGGAAGCCAAGGCCTATCCGGCGATCTTTGCTCTTGGCGGGCTCACCGACCCCCGAGTCACCTATTGGGAACCTGCCAAATGGGTTGCCACGCTGCGTGAGAAGAAGACGGATGACAACCTGCTCATGCTGCGCACCAACATGGATGCGGGCCATGGTGGAGCATCCGGGCGTTTTGATCGCTTGAAGGAAGTGGCGCTGGTCTATTCCTTTGCGCTCAAGACAACGGGCAAAATCGCCTAAGCCTCGTCCAAAGCAGAGATGCCAACAAAAAGGGTCGCGCAAGCGGCCCTTTTTTCATGACAGCTGGCCAAACTTGCCTTTTCCCACCTCACCACCCTCAGATGCGTGACGTAGCGTTATGTAAAACTGCGAGGCGTCTGACTAGCATCATGAAAAACACGTGATATCGGCAGCATTCGCCCGCTAAGGCACCGGCTGCGCTCAAGTTACACTCCGGCTGATTACGGTGAACTTTTAACAGCGAATCTAAGTATTCAGGCAAGGAAATTTCACGAAAACACAATTATACCAAAACGCCATACATACGTTTCAAACAATACAACAGATAATCTGTAAACCTATACAGGTAAGAGAATTATAATTATTTTGTAAGATGTTAAACCACAAAGAAGAGCCCGCTAAGGGAGATAAAAATGACAAAGTCCCCCATCCTACTTGCTGCGCTTGCAGCATTTTGTTTTGCACCAAGCGTTCAGGCTTCTGACCTTTATCGCAACCCGGCAAGCCCCCATGTGGCTTATTTCTTCAAACCAGCCGAGTATCCCTTCAACTTCCTATTGCCGAATGACATGCAATCTCGCCCGCGCGTTTATGGCACCGAGTTCGACTGCCGCATTCGTGTACAGCAAGATGGCCCGGAAAACGTCTACCAAGCGTTTGTAACGGGGCGGTTCACCGACCATCCAAGCCGCTTCATTTCCAGTGTGGCCTGTTTTCAGACAGCGCAGAAATGTGATGCCTATCTGAACTTCATGCGAGGTTACCTGCAACTGGTCAACAGCGCGGCCTGCCAGCGCGGCTACTACCAAGGCCTGTTTAACTAACCACTCCCAACAGACGACAGCAGCGTGGCCCCCTACCCTAGCTGCGAGGACAAAAATGATAAAGAAAATCAGTATCGCAGCTTCCGCTGTCGTTCTGGTGCTTGGCGGGTGCGCCAGCCCGCCAAGCACCAACTATCTTGAAGCGCGTCTTGTCCCCACGACCGGGCGCACCATTCCCGTTGTGGAAAGCACGCAGTACGATTGCAGCATCGCCAGCAGGAGCACGCCGCCTTCCCAGCTGTTCCAGGCCAACGTGGGGGGCCGGGTCTTGAGCGACAACCGTCCTTACAACGTGACCACAACAGCCTGTTTCACAACGCAGTCTGAATGTGAGGCCTACCTCTACATGATGAACGGCCTGTTGGAACAAGTGATCACGTCCAGATGCACGCTCGGCGTTCAGAAACAATTGTTCAGCTGAGCCCAAACGCAAAAAGAGCGGCCCAACGGACCGCTCTTCTTCAAACCTTCATGGCTCTGATCAGGGCTTAAACAGCCTTGTTGAAGAGCTCTTCGACGTATTCCCAGTTTACCAGGTTGTCTACGAAAGCTTCGAGGTACTTCGGACGCGCATTGCGGTAGTCGATGTAGTAGGAGTGCTCCCAAACATCACAACCGAGAATTGGCGTTGCACCGTGAACCAGTGGGTTTTCGCCGTTTGGTGTTTTCATGACAACCAGCTTGCCGTCTTTCACTGCGAGCCATGCCCAACCGGAACCGAACTGGGTTACACCAGCGTTGATGAAGTCGGCGCGGAACTTGTCGAAGCCACCGAGGTCTTCGTCGATCTTCTTTGCCAGCGCGCCTGGCAGAGCGCCGCCGCCGTTTGGCTTCATCCACTTCCAGAAGTGAAGGTGGTTGTAGTGCTGACCAGCATTGTTGAAGAGGCCTGCATTGGTGCCGTAGCTTTCCTTGACGATCTCTTCCAGAGACTTGCCTTCCAGGCCAGAACCTTCGAGCAGCTTGTTGCCGTTGGTTACATAAGCCAGGTGGTGCTTGTCGTGGTGATACTCGAGAGTTTCAGCAGACATGTATGGGCCAAGAGCGTCGTATGCATATGGCAGATCTTCAAGTGCGAAAGACATGCGTTTGCCTCCAATTGAGCGTTGGTTGAAAATTCCTGCTGCTCATTCCGGGGGAGCCGAACTGGCAACTCGGAGGGAAACATAGTGTCCTTTCAGGGCAACAGCAACGGTTTCTACGTATAATTTGCAAATATTTTTGTTATTTTTTTCTACGGGTTCCACCTAACGTAGCGGGGACAAGCGGTTTCAAACTGGATATCAATCAAACTGATTAGAGTTAAGGCATTCGATTTGGGGCTTTTGGGAGACGCCGACCCCAGAACCACGCGCTAAGTACCTTTGAGGATTATATGTTTCACAACCGCACGCCCTTTCAGCTCGCCCTAGGGGGATGCCTTGCCCTTGCAACTGTCATGGGAATCGGCCGGTTTGTTTACACCCCTATTCTGCCATGGATGCTGCTGGAAGGCCGTATCACCGAGGTCAGCGCAGGGCTTATCGCTTCCTCCAACTTCATCGGCTACCTCTTGGGCGCCATTCTTGCCTCACGCTCTCCCTTGCCGGGCGGCGCTTACCGTGTCTTTACCGTTGGCTTGTTTTTGACGGCGTTTACCACGCTCATCATGGCGGTTGATGGCTCGACTTCCTATTACAGCCTCGTTCGCTTTCTTTCAGGCCTGATCAGCGCCTACGTGTTCGTTCTGGCGTCTACTCTCATCATCCCTCGCCTGCATCAATTGGGCCGCGTGAACCTAACACCCGTTATTTTTGCAGGTGTTGGCTTGGGGATCTCTCTTTCCTCGCTGTTCATTGAACTGGCAGATGGCTGGGTACAAAGCTCGCTCACCTTGTGGCTCATCAGCGGCATCATCAGCTTCGTCCTGATTGGCGGTGTGCTCTGGCTGTTTCCTGCCCGAGAAGCCCCGGTGGTGCGGACAAATGGCGCAGCTGCCAGCCGTGAGCCCGCTTTGCCCCGCGTCGCCTATCGTCTTATCATCGCCTACGGCTTTTTCGGCTTTGGTTACGTGATCACAGCGACATTCCTTGGCGCACTGGCTGCCACCACACCGGGCCTTGAGAACTTCGCAACACGTGGCTGGTTGCTGGTGGGACTTGCCATCATGCCCTCCGTATTTCTCTGGAACAGTGTCGCCCTTCGGATTGGCTATGGCCGTGCCATCGCCGTGGCGTGCCTTCTTGAGGCGGTTGGGGTCGCGCTCAGTGTCCTGATGCCAAACCTGATTGGCTTGTCTTTAGCGGCGATTCTGCTTGGCGGAACCTTTGTCGGCATCACTGCAATCGGACTGGTGGAGGCGCGCAGACTGGCCCCGGACAGCCCGCGCTCCATCATTGGCTTGATGACTGCTGCGTTTGGCCTTGGCCAGGTGATTGGCCCCACCTTTTCAGGCTACCTTTTCGAATGGACCGGAAGCTTTACTGAAGCCTCGTTGGTCGCAGCGGCCACCTTGATCATTGCGGCTCTTCTGACGATCAAGCCATTTAATACAGAGGCACTGCCAGCGCCATCTGAGCGCCGTGAGCACGCATAGAAAAGGCCAGAAAACCGGCCTTTGTCGTCGTGTCTCAAAAGGGCTCACTCGCGCCTAGTAAGTGTGCGGTGATTTTGCAGCATACTCGAAGTACAGTTCCCGAGCGCGCTCAGCAATTGGCGTCGCCTTGAACTCCTTGTCATCAAGGCGATTTACTGGAACAACCTTGGAATAGTTGCCAGTCGAGAAGATCTCATCAGCCTCCTGGAAATCCTTGAAGCTCAACGTACGCTCGTGAACCTCGTAGCCAGCTTCTCTCAGAAGCTGGATGGTGCGCTGGCGTGTGATGCCATTAAGGAACGTGCCGTTCCAGAATGGGGTATGGACATCGCCGTCCTTGACGAGGAACACGTTTGCCGACGTCAGCTCCGCCACATTGCCAAGAGTGTCCAGCATGATGGCATTGTCAAAGCCCCGGTTCTTGGCTTCAACAGAGGCGCGAGCGTTGTTTGGGTAAAGACAACCGGCCTTGGCATTCACCGGCATGGTCTCCATGGTAGGACGACGGAACGGCGACAGGGTCAGGCTGATTGACTTGTCTTTCGGCGGCATGGGCGCTTCGAACAAGCACAGGCAGAAGCGCGTTGAGTCCGCCGCTCCATCAATAACGGTTGGGCCATCGGCTTCGGCCCAGTACATTGGCTTTACGTAGACCGCCTCGTGGCGCTCGAACTTCTTCATGCCTTCGATTGAGAGTTCAACGATCTCTTCCCACCGCTTGGTCGCAGACAAACCAAGGGCACCGGCAGAGTTGTTGACACGCTGCGCGTGCAGGTCGAGATCCGGCATCACACCATCAAACCCGCGGGCGCCGTCAAACACGCTGGATGCAAGCCATGCTGCGTGGGTACGCGGCCCCATCAGCGGCGGATTACCCTCCAACCATTCGCCATCAACCCAAGTCCATGTCTTCGACCATTCGGCCATTTTTATCTCTCCATTTTTTCAGCGCACGTTGCCAGAGCGCTCGTCCCACCTGTTTTTGTTTAGGAGGGATCGAAACTAGAAAATTGATTGAGGTCAACTGTTTCTAGCCTAAACAACAAAACACGCATAAGATATCCGCCCGCCCAGATAGTTTCATGATATGTTCTCACGATAGCTGGCGAAAAAGGAAATATTTAAGCGTGCTATCTCGCAAATGCAGCATCACATGTTGCAACCGGGACGATTCTCGACAGGTCGTTTCCTTTCTCCTTTGTTTTAAAGGAAACATGCTGTGTTTCCGGTTCATGCGTCCTCCACGCGGAAAAGCAACAGAAATTTCAACAATCCCGATACACCGGTGCGAACAGCCGGTGCGCATCGGGCTCGGTTTCCTGTTTGGCATGGTTTTGCTGGCAGCACGTTCGTAAGGGCTTGTTTCTGATATGGTTTTGACCGAGCGCACCGTTTGCGCATGTTCACCTTCAAAGCTCAAACTAGCTTCAGGATGTGTGGCGCACACATTTTTATGCTTATCCCTTGCGGAAGATACATCACACTAACAAAAGACCTAGTAAATTGAATAGCTTGACCGACTTGACGAATAAGCGAGATCGCGGTTTCCTAGAGAGAAAATGCAGCGAACCCCGAGAGTTTATCATGAGCCATTCAGCCTATATCTTTGATGCATACGGCACGCTTTTCGATGTGCATGCGGCGGTTCGCAAATATGCTGCGGCCGTTGGACCTGACAGCTCTCGCCTGTCCGCCGTGTGGCGTGAAAAGCAGCTGGAATACTCATGGACCCGCTCCTTGATGGGCCAGTACGCGGATTTCTGGGAGCTCACCAAGGAAGCGCTGGATACGGCTTATCAAATCGTTCCGGGATGCGATCCGAGCGTAAAGAAAGATCTGCTGGATGCGTACTGGCACATGGACACCTACCCGGAAGTGCCGGAGGTTTTGAAATCCCTGAAGGAACAAGGGGCGCGCCTTGCGATCCTTTCCAACGGCTCCCCTGCGATGCTCGAGGCGGCTGTGAATGCAGCTGGCATGACCTACGTTTTCGACGAGGTGTTCTCTGTCGATACGCTGCGCAAGTTCAAGCCAGACCCTGATGTCTACGACATGGTGACCACGCATTTCCGGCTTTACCCGCAGGCTTGCTCCTTCCAGTCGTCAAACCGCTGGGATATTGCAGGTGCCTCAAAGTTTGGCATGCGAACCGTCTGGATCAACCGATTTAACGTTCCTGATGAGTATCAGGATCTGTCCCCGGCAGCTGTACTCACCTCACTAGATGGCTTGATCGCGCTGGGTTAACTTCGCCTTTGAACGCTTGCGAACCGGCCACACCTGATGTGCACGCCACACACCTGTGACGGTTTTAGGGCATGCTTCAGGTGTATCCACCGGAAAGATCAGGGCTTCGGTTGAACGGCATTTGTTGCTTCTGGTAGCACTGTCGTCATGATACCGGAGCCCTCGCTTCCCCATGCTCAAAGATCGGAAACTGGCGTGCTTGCAGTGCTTGCGAGCGCGGTGGGTTATGGCAGCATTCCCTATTTTGCGCTTGCCGGATACGCAGGAAACCTGACGCCGGAAATCGCCGTTGTGGCACGCTACGGGTTTCCCGCGTTGCTTCTTGGATGGCTGCTGCCTCGTGCACTGAAAACGGGAACAGGCGGCAAGCAATTCCTGCTGACCGGGGCACTTATGGGGCTTGGCGCGTGGTCCTTCTTCAAAGCCCTGTCGCTATTGCCCGTTACGCTGGCGGTACTGCTGTTCTTCTCCTATCCGCTGTTCTCGCTGGTTGCCCGCAAGCTCTTCGACAAGAAGCACATCGGAAAGTCCGGCGCCATGAGTGCTGCCCTTGTGCTCTTGGGAATTGGCCTCGTTTGGTCTGGAACTTCCGCAACGCAGCCGCTCAGTTTGCAAGGACTTGCCTACGGTTTTCTTGGACCCGCGTCCTACGCCCTCGTGCTCCACAAGATGAACCAAGGCGCGGACTACCTAGCGCCACTTCAGGTCGCAGCCTGCCTGTTCACGGGCACTATGCTGGTGGTGCTGCCTCTGTTGCTTTTGTCATCTGCTACTCAAGTGATGCCGGAGGGGCTCAACGGTTGGGGCGCGCTTTTGGGCCTTATGCTGCTTACAGGCATTATTCCGCAGATGCTTATGGCCTATGGTGCGCCGATCGCTGGACGAGTGATGAGTGCGAGTGCTGGCGGCCTTGAATGCGTTACCGCATTGATCTTGGGCAGCCTTGCGGCTGCGCGCTGGCCCTCTCTGCTCGAATGGGGCGCAATGGCAGCCATTGTGGCTGCGCTTCTATTGGTCAGTCGCCTCGACAAGAGTTACCTCGACCACTGACCAAAATCACTTTTTTAACTGCTAAACCAGACTGGCATCAGGTTTCTGCGCGAGTAATCCACTTGGGCACGCGAGGTGGCTGATAGGCATCAAAGGCGTCCAGCATCGCCGCTGCCGTGTCCTTTACGAGCACCATTTCGCGCATGTCGGGCTTCAAGAACTCTTCCTCGACCATCAAATCAAGAAAGGCGAGCAAGCGCCCATAAAAGCCATTCACATTCAGAAGGCCGCATGGCTTTTTATGGTAGCCAAGTTGAGCCCAAGTCCAGACCTCAAACATCTCTTCCATTGTGCCAGCACCGCCAGGCAGGCACACAAAGCCATCGGACAGGTCTGACATCATGGCCTTGCGGTCATGCATGGACCCTACAATGTGCAATTCACTCAGGCCCGGATGCGCCAGTTCTTTCGCTGATAGCGCTTCTGGCAAAACGCCCACAACCTTGCCGCCTGCTTCCAAGGCTCCATCGGCAACCATGCCCATGAGGCCTACCTTGGCACCGCCGTAAACCAGCGTCTGTCCGCGCTCGGCGATTCTACGCCCAAGCTGGGTCGCTGCCACCTTGTATTCCTCACGCTTTCCCGGGCTTGAGCCGCAGAACACACAAATCGATTTCATAGTCGCTCCCATTTCACTTGATTGGAGCCGGGTATTCGCACCCGGTCTCCAACCTGCAAATCATCTTTGCTCAGTCCTTGGAAAGCGCATCCAGAACGCGCGCCCAGCTGCGAATACCCTTGTGGAAGCTGTTGAACTCATACTTCTCGTTGGGTGAATGGATCTGATCGTCGTCAAGACCGAAGCCGATCAGAAGAGAATCCATTTCAAGAACGTTCTTGAACAGCCCCACAATTGGAATGGAGCCGCCCGAGCAAATCAGCGCTGCTGGCTTGTCCCACTCCTCTGTCAGCGCCTGACGGCCCTTGTCCAGTGCAGGTGCATCAAACGCCATGCGCAAGGCAGGGTCGCCGCCGTGCGGGTGCAGCTCCAGTTCAAAGTCTTCCGGGGTCTTGGACTTGAGGTAGGAACGGAACGCCTCCCGGATCTTCAGGGGGTCTTGATCGCCCACGAGACGGAAGGAAATCTTGGCGTAGGCCTCGGATGGGATGACTGTCTTGAAGCCTTGGCCATTGTAGCCACCCCACAAGCCGTTGACTTCGCAGGTCGGTCGGGTCCAGATCTGCTCTAGAACGGTGCGATCTTGCTCTCCGCCCGGATTTTTCAGCCCGACGCCGCCCAGAAACTCCTGTTCGGAGAAACCAAGGTTGCCCCACGTTGTCATGACGTCTTCCGGCATTTCGATTACGCCGTCATAGAAGTTTGGCAGCGTGATGCGTCCGGTTTCATCGCGAAGACCGGCAACCATGTCGGACAGGACGTGAAGCGGGTTACGCGCCGCACCACCATACATTCCGGAGTGCAGATCCTTGTCTGGACCACGCAGCGTGATTTCTTCTCCTACGAGGCCGCGCAGCATCACCGTGATCGCAGGGGTCTCGCGGTCCCACATGTTGGTGTCGCAGACCAGCGCCAGATCAACAGAGAGCTCGTCCTTGTTGGCATCTAGAAACGGTTTCAAAGAGGGAGAGCCACTTTCCTCTTCCCCTTCCAGCATCACGGTGACCGAAATCGGCAGATCACCAGTCTCAGCAATCCAGGCGCGCGCTGCTTCCACGAAGGTCATCAACTGGCCCTTGTCGTCGTTTGCACCGCGGGCAACAATGATCTTGGAGCCATCATCACGCGTCACTATCCGTGGCTCGAACGGATCGTTGTCCCAAAGCTCAATTGGATCAACGGGTTGCACGTCGTAATGGCCGTAGAACAAAACGTGCGGACCGGGTTTATCATCGGCCACGCGGTGACCCACCACCATTGGGTGACCCGTTGTGTCGCGCACTTGAGAAGGAATACCAATGGCGGTCAGTTCATCCGCCAGCCACTGTGCTGCAGAACGACAGTCCTGCTTGTACTCAGGGTCAGTGGAAATGCTCTTGATCCGCAGCAGATCAAAAAGCCGCTCCACGCTGGCGTCGATATCCTGATCAATGCGGTTCAGGACCTGATTCACAGCGCTCATTTTGGCCATCCTTTTTGAATTTCATCGCACTTGAAGACATCTGATCCGACACCGATGCGGGGACCATCGGCGAAAAACGGTCAGATAAGCGTTTCTGGCCTAACACAACTCACCGTCAAATTCTCTGATTTTGTGAATGAAACAACGCTTATGCAGAGCTTGAACCGCAATTTGAAACATTAGCTTTTGAAAATCAGGCGCTTACTACCTTTGGGCGGATTGACTACCAATTATGATGCCTTGCTAATTAGCGCAGAGAAACTTAATCTTAAGGTAGTCATCCTGAACGGGAAATCCCGCACTCGCTTCTTTCCGATCCACACGATCGGTTTGGTCAGGGGGCGGATAGGGAGAGAGATATGCACGTACTTATTGATCGGATTGTCCAGAAGACGGAACTGGACGAAGAACAAGCCAAAACCGCTGTGGGTGTCATCCTGAACTTCGTGTCCAAAAATGCGGGTCAGGAAGATATGAATGCGCTTTTGGAAGCATTTCCGGCCGCACAGTCCTTCCTGAATGCAGAAGAGACCAAAGAGAACTCCGGCCTGTTGGGCGGGCTGGCCAATCGCATGTCTTCTTCCGTGGGGATGTTGGCTGCGCTGAATGAGCTTACAGGCGCAGGCCTGAGCATGTCGCAGATCCACACAGTGGCTCGGGAGACCGTAAAGCTTGCAAAAGAGCGCATTGGCGACGAGCGCGTTGATCAGATCATTGCGAAGGTACCAGGACTGAAGCAGATCGCTTAAGGGCACCTGCCCCGCCTCGCGGACCTTTCCCGCCCCATGAATGAAAGCCCGGTCGCAGCTTGAGAGCGACGGGCTTTTTTTCTGCCTATTTTCTGCCTATTTTCTGCCTGTAGAGTATCCGCCCAAGAGCGATTTTTTCCTGCAGCCTCAACGCGCGGTTGTCTTTTGCAAAAAGGCGGAATTTTCGACGCCTCACACTACGGGTGCCTCTGCACTTTCAATCCAGCACCACTGCTGCTTGACTGCCAGCCAGCCTGCTGGCCCGCCAGTGCCAAAAAGGCTACCGCCCTCCCGGACGCGTGCGTGTGTTTTCGGCAAGAACGCCCACTACAATGCCGGGATCATGTCCGCAGCCAATGCCGCAAACAAGGCATGCTTTGGCGACAGAGGAACGGTTTAGCGCAGCCAAACACATGCACTCCCGATCGACTTATTCACTCCAGAAAGGAGGATAAGTCAGCGCTCAATAAATCACCTGACCTATGAGACAAAAAACTGTCCCCGAGCCTCAAATCTGAATTTGGCCGTAGCGCAGCGCTTCAACCACGGTGTGAGTCTTGTTGGAGGCATTGAGTTTGGCACTGGCGTTTTGAAGATGGGCGTGCACGGTGCGCTGAGAAATCTGCAAAAGATCGGCAATCTCGTGGGCGGTCTTGCCGAGCGCAGTCAACTCCAGAACCCGACGCTCCCGCGTGGACAAATCACCCGGCCGCTGGTCTGAAATGACCCCCAACTCAAACAGCCGTCGGAAGGCTGCAGAAGATACGATCTCGAGAGACGCAAGGTCATAGGCCTCCGTGGACAAGTTGCGCCCTGCCCCCATGACCATGGCCTGGAAGGGACGTAAGGCATCGACCGGAACCACCATAACACGCGCCCCTTCGCCAATGGCGCCAAAGAGTTCCGAGTTAGCCATCTCAGAACTGGCGACCGAGCGAATGGCGGGACGACTCCCGGACAGACCGAGCATAAGTGCCGGATCGTTGGCAGCCAGCGCCGTGCGCTCAATGCCTCCGTTGCGCTCGTCCGGCCAACGGAAGCGGTGGACCAAACTGTCGATGGTCCGGTTGGGCATGGGAAGACCGGTGATGAGAATGTGGGAGGCACCCAAACGACGCAGATAGGACTCCACAATATCGAGAACTGGTTTGGCGGCTCGCGCCTCTGCGATCGCCCGTACCTTTGCCTCGATGTCCAAAGTATCGTTCATGTTGTCCACCTTCCCAAAGCCTGCACGTAATTCATCAATTCAAAACTGTTGTTCTGGTTCGCAGGTTGCAGCGCAGGCACTCTTGAGCCCTTGTTATCCCCCTGTCCCGAACCTGTTCATGCGCTTCAGCCCGCATCCCTTTTAAGTCTCTGAGGAGCAAGCCTCCGCTCTGTTTGACGTCCCACTTCCAAGAAAGTGAACAAGAACCGCTCTCGGACCTCCCAACGCCATACCGACATTTCAGTGGCGTATTCAAGGAGTTAGACTGACAAGCCCCTCGACGCTTCCTTTTAATCACTTGGGTTCAGGTCCCTCGATGGCCTAAAGGTGTTATCTGCACACCGGCGTATCCACCCAAAGACTTAGAACGGCTTCCACAGCCTTCAACCCACCTGAACCGCTTGGTTGTTAACCTCTTGATAAGCATAATTAACAGCGCAACTTGAAGCAGGGTCAACTAGGATAAGTTTAGGACAATTAAGCCTAGTGTTATTATTGCCCATAAACGCTTGGGGACTGCGAAACCTAGGGAGAGCTTCCAGTAGAAAGGGCTGTGATATACGGATCAATCAAAGGCATAGCTTGCGCCCGATAGCCGTTCATTCGTATAAAACCGGGGGAAGGACGAATAATGACAGCGCAACATATTGATATTCCAGAAGAGTTTCTGAAGAGCACGCGTGCCGACTGGGAGGATGCGGCAACCAGGGCCCTGAAGGGTGCGGCTCTTGAAAAATTGCGGAGTGTTGGTGGGGATGGACTTATCACCCTTCCGATATACGGGGGATCTCAAACAGCTGCTCCACTTCATCTGAGGGAGGACGCGCTGCCATGGACGCTCGTGCAGCGCGTGGATATCCCGGATATTTCGCAGGCAAATGCCCAGCTCCTTGAGGACCTTGAGGGCGGTGCAAGTGGGATAGACCTGGTTTTTCCGGCCAGCTGCCGCGCCAGATCCGGGGGGATAGACCTTCGCACGCTTGATGATGCCAAGCGCCTTCTTGACGGTGTGCTTAGCAATCTTATCACCCTGAGATTGAGTTGTGGTCATGAGGCGACCGCGCGCTCACTGGCTGTCATTGAAGCTTGTCTCGATCAAGGCGTAGATCCCAACCAGCTTAAAGTGGAGGGTGTTGCCGACATAATCGGGTTTTATGCCCGTCGTGGCTGGCTAGGCAATCCGCCTGAAGTGCCTGAAGGCCGCCTTGTCGACATGGTGAGTTATGCCACAGAGCGGGGGGTACAAAGTGCCCTGGTGCGGGCGGATGGGCGCACCTTTCATGATGCTGGTGCCAATGCCACACAAGAGCTCGCGATTGCCCTTTCATGCACTCTCTACTATTTCCGCGTGCTGGAACGGGGCGGCGTGCCAACGGACCGCCTTCCTGCCCTGATCAATGTGACCTTGAGCGCCGACTCCGACCAATTTCTAACGATCATCAAAGCCCGCGCCATGCGAAAGCTGTGGGCGGCCCTGCTGGCGGCCTCCGGCTATGACCAGCTGCCGCTCAAGCTGCACATGGAAAGCTCATGGCGGATGATGACGAAATCCGACCCTTGGGTGAACATGCTGCGTGGCACGGTCGCTGCCTTTGCGGCTGGTGTGGGCGGCGCGGATAGTGTTTGTGTTCTCCCCTTCACTTCGGCCCTCGGTCTTCCCAACTCGTTTGCCCGCCGCATTGCACGCAACACACAACTTATCCTCGCTGAGGAGAGCAACCTTTATCGCGTAGTGGATCCGGGTGCTGGCAGCGGCATGATTGAAGAACGCACCGATGCGCTGGTGGCCGCAAGCTGGGATTACTTCCAGAAGCTGGAGGGACTTGGCGGCATCTACAACGCGCTCACAAGTGGGCAACTGGCTGAAGACATTCAGAAAAGCCGCAGTGAGCAGGAGCTGCGACTTGCAACAGGCAAGGCCCCTCTGACGGGGACAAGTTCTTTCCCCAACCTGCATGAAGCAGCCATTGAAACGCTGAATGTTGCGAGCCAGGACCTTTCGGAAAGCACAAACCACATTGAGTTGCCTGGACCGACTGTAGATGGCGCGCTGAGCAAGGCCGTTGTGGCCGCACTACGGGGACAAGCCTCACTAGCGGATGTGATTGCGGCGCGTACGCGCGTTGGCGGCGACACCTGCCCGCCCCTTGAGCCAAAACGACTTGCTGAGCCTTTTGAAGAACTTAGAGCCGCTGCAGAAGCGTTCAAAGCCAAGAACGGACACCTTCCAAAGGTGTTTCTTGCCACTTTAGGAACTGTTGCACAACATACGGCGCGGGCGACGTTTGCGGCCAACCTTTATGCCGCTGGCGGCTTTGAGTGCACGCCTATGAAAGATTTTGAACAAATCGAGGATATTGCGAAAGATTTTGCGTCGAGCGACGCAACAATTGCCTGCCTCTGTTCCTCTGACGAGATTTATGCCGAGCAGGCGGCTGATGCCTGCTCATTGCTGAAAAAATTTGGGGCTCGCCGGATCACGCTCGCTGGCCGACTGCCAGACCTTGAAGACAAGTTGCGGGCGGCCGGGCTTGACGCCTTCATTTACACGGGCAGCAACATACTGGAGGAACTGCGGGCCTGCGTTGATGCCATGAACATGCCCGCTGCCAGTTCAAAGGAGGCGATGTGATGAGCCGGTTTCCTGACTTTTCCAAGATCGCCTTTGAAGACGCCAGCCCTTCCGCCCCCAAGGGGATGGCCGAAAGCTGGTTGACGCCGGAAGGGATTTCGGTGAAGCCGAGTTATTCCCCTTCCGACCTTGAAGGCATGGCACACCTTGAGACATGGCCGGGACTTGCCCCGTTCATGCGCGGCCCCTACCCGACCATGTATGTGCAGCAGCCGTGGACCGTTCGCCAGTACGCCGGTTTTTCGACAGCCGAGGCCTCCAACGCGTTCTATCGGCGCAATCTAGCCGCGGGGCAGAAAGGCCTTTCCGTGGCGTTCGACCTTGCCACCCACCGGGGCTATGACAGTGACCACCCAAGGGTGGCCGGTGATGTGGGCATGGCCGGGGTGGCCATCGATTCCATTTATGACATGCGCACGTTGTTTGACCGCATTCCGCTGGACCAGATGAGCGTTTCCATGACCATGAACGGGGCGGTTTTGCCTGTCATGGCGCTTTACATTGTGGCCGCAGAAGAACAGGGCGTTTCCTCGGAAAAGCTGTCCGGCACCATTCAGAATGACATTCTGAAAGAGTTCATGGTGCGCAACACCTACATCTACCCACCTGCGCCCTCCATGCGGATCATTTCCGACATCTTCGCCTACACCGCGCAGAACATGCCGAAGTTCAACTCCATCTCCATCTCCGGCTATCACATGCAGGAGGCTGGCGCGACGGCGGATCTGGAGCTGGCTTTCACCATTGCTGATGGCATCGAGTACGCCCGCGCAGGCGTGGCAGCGGGCATGGACATTGACCGGTTTGCACCGCGCCTGTCGTTCTTTTGGGCGATTGGCATGAACTTCTTCATGGAAGTGGCCAAGATGCGTGCAGCACGCTTGATATGGGCTAAGCTGATGCACGAAAACTTCCAGCCGCAAAATGCCAAGAGCCTTTCCTTGCGCACCCATTCGCAGACCTCGGGCTGGTCGCTTACGGCGCAAGACGTTTACAACAACGTCATTCGCACCTGCGTGGAGGCCATGGCAGCCACCCAAGGCCACACCCAGTCGCTGCACACCAACGCGCTGGATGAAGCCCTTGCCCTGCCAACCGATTTCTCGGCGCGCATTGCCCGCAATACGCAGCTGTTCTTGCAGCAGGAAAGCGGCACCACCCGGACGATCGACCCATGGGGCGGCTCTTACTATGTTGAGAGCCTGACCAACGATCTGGCAGCCAAGGCCTTGGAACACATTGCCGAAATTGAATCCTTGGGCGGCATGGCCAAGGCCATCGAAAAAGGCATCCCAAAACTGCGGATTGAAGAAGCAGCCGCCAAGACGCAGGCCCGGATCGACAGCGGCCATCAAAGTGTGATTGGCGTCAACAAGTTCCGCCCCGACCGGGAGGAGCCGCTTGAAGTCTTGCAGGTGGATAATGCGGAGGTGCGCGCGCGGCAGATTGAGAAGCTGGAACGGCTGCGGGCAGAACGCATTGAGGCCGACACGCAGGCCGCCCTCGGCGATCTTGAAAACGCGGCACGAGAGGGTACCGGCAACCTGTTGGACCTGTGTGTGAGAGCAGCCCGCGCCAAGGCCTCCGTGGGCGAAATTTCCATGGCGATGGAAAAGGCCTTCGGTCGCCACCGGGCGGAGATCAAGTCCATCGCCGGGGTCTATAAACGAGAGGTTGGCACCATGTCTGACGCCGTTGCCCGCGTGGAGAAACTGGTTGAGGCCTTTGAGGAAAACGACGGCCGACGCCCGCGTATTTTGGTGGCCAAGATGGGTCAGGACGGGCATGACCGAGGCCAGAAGGTGATTGCCTCCGCCTTTGCCGATCTTGGTTTTGACGTGGACATTGGCCCGCTGTTTGCCACACCAGAGGAAGCAGCGCGTCAGGCCGTGGAGAACGACGTGCACATTGTGGGCGTGTCGTCTTTGGCAGCCGGCCACCTCACCCTTGTTCCCGCCCTGCGCAAAGCGCTGGCCGAGGAAGGACGTGAGGACATCATGATTGTGGTGGGCGGTGTCGTGCCGCCGCAAGACTATGATGCACTTTATGACTTCGGCGCCTCGGCAATATTCCCACCGGGCACTGTCATTTCTGAAGCGGCAGAAGGGCTCATTCACGAGCTGAACAAGCGCCTTGGCTACGAACCCAGTGAAGCAGCGGAATAGCGGCTGAGGCTGTGCCCGCAGAGCTGGAGTTGGTGGCGTCCTTCCGGCTGGATCCCGCATCAAGTGCGGGATGACGGCGGGGGTGTGGGAGATGCCGGGGTGACGGTGGCGGGGTTGCGGTAAGGGGTGACGGCGGGGGCGTGGGCGCTACTCGGAAAAAACAGAAGCATGGCGCCAGTGCAGCACCTATTCCCGCGAAGGTTGGGAGGCCCGTCGGCGTTTCCTCCCCCTCCTGCGTCATGCCGGACAAGGCGAGCGGGAGCGAGCCGCTGATCCGGTATCCAGAGCCAAGTGCACCGGAGTTGGTGGCGTCCTTCCGGCTGGATCCCGCATCAAGTGCGGGATGACGGCGGGTGTGTGGGCGATGCCGGGGTGACGGTGGCGGGGTTGCGGTAAGCGATGACGGCGGGGGTGTGAGCGCGACGGGTGATAGTGCTATGAGGCAATGCGGCCAGCCATCAAGAGAACTGGTTCCATACAGACAGCAAACATCTGGGAGGTTGGCGTGTAGCCTTGTCGCGGGCAGCGTGATGCTGTCGCCCCCCCCTCCTGCGTCATGCCGGACAAGGGGAGCGAGAGCGAGCCGCTGATCCGGTATCCAGAGCCGAGTGCACCGGAGTTGGTGGCGTCCTTCCGCTGGATCCCGCATCAAGTGCGGGATGACGGCCGGGGTGTGGGAGATGCCGGGGTGACGGTAGTGGTGTCGCGGTAAGTGGTGACGGTGTGGGTGTGAGCGCGACGGGACAGCCGTGACGGTTTGGGCGACTTGGGAGAACGAGCGACGCTCGGAAGACACTTCGGCAAGGCCCAATCGTAGGCGGAGCCCCGAATGACAAGCTTCTTCCCGCGAAGGTTGGGAGGCCCGTTGGCGTTTCCTCCCCCCACCTGCGTCATGCCGGACAAGGGGAGCGGGAGCGAGCCGCTGATCCGGTATCCAGAGCCAAGTGCACCGGAGTTGGTGGCAACCTGCCGGCTGGATCCCGCATCAAGTGCGGGATGACGGCGGGGGTGTGGGAGATGCCGGGGTGACGGTGGCGGGGTTGCGGTAAGCGGTGACGGTGTGGGTGTGAGCGCGACGGGTGATAGTGGTATGAGGCAATGCGGCCAGCCATGAAGTGATCTGGTTCCATACAGACAAAAACATCTGGGAGGTTGTCGTGTAGCCTTGTCGCGGGCAGCGTGATGCTGACGGGCCTCCCCCCCTCCTGCGTCATGCCGGACAAGGCGAGCGGGAGCGAGCCGCTGATCCGGTATCCAGAACAAAGTGCACCGGAGTTGGTGGCGTCCTTCCGACTGGATCCCGCATCAAGTGCGGGATGACGGCGGGGGTGTGGGAGATGCCGGGATGACACTATCAGTGCGTCGGGGTTGCGGTAAGCGGTGACGGCGGGGGTGTAAGCGCGACGAGACACCCGCGACAGTTTGACCGACGGCGGGGTGGCGCCATCAGTGTGAGGCGGGCGATGTGCTGGTGATGCCAGAAATGTCAATCCAGCCGGACGACTTTGGTTTCCGGTTCAATGCCTGCGATTTCGAGAATGAGCTTGCGGCGGACAGCATCTGAGAAGGTTTCCATGGTGTCAGCCGTCACGACAAAAGAGCCCGGCCCGCCGATGATCCGCTCGGCAAAGGCTTTTTCCAGATCATAATTGGAGGGGCGGCCCGAGCAGTGGCGACACAAGATGGCAAGGCCATTGATCGTGATGCCTGCGTTGACGACCGTTTCGCGCGCACTGCTGATCGGCGGGCCGCTGAAGTTTGTTGCGCTGTCCGCAGAAAGATCAATGACCCGGCGCAGCCCCGTGTAGCTGTTGCTTTCAATACGGGCCATGCCAAAAAGCAGAGCTTCGCCAATAGCATTGCGGCCATAGGCCCGGCGAGGAGGTTCGAGGAGGCTAGCAGCAAACGCTGCTGCAGTGTCAGCGCCATCGATCACCATCCAGTCCACCACGATGTCTTGGGAGCCGGTGGCGCCCCACTCGATGTAGGTCACGGCAATCTTGCCGTAGATGTTGTCGGTGATGGCCGAAACCACGGCTGGGTCGGTGATGGCTTCCGCATAGCCCTGCCGCTGAAAACGGATTTCCGCGTTGTCGATGGAGCCGGTCGCATCCGCCAGAAGCACCAGCTCCAAATCCAGCTCCTCTGAGGAGGCGCTGGCCACAAACACGGGAAAGCACAGAAGGAGCACACACAATCGCAAGTGTTTGAACATCGCCGACAACCTCTCCTAACGTCACCTGCACTAAAACGTAGGGTGTTGCGAAAAGGCTGGCTACGTGGAACCTGTGCGATCACAGGAACGTGAACGCGAGGCGAAAGGTCTCCCCCGGACGCGTTTCGGGGGAGACTGTGCCAATTGAGCCTGAGCTCTCATGGGCCTCAGTTGGCCTGTTGCTGGACCCTTTTGAAAATCGCCGTGCCCATTTTGGCAATGGCATCATTGCGCTGTTCCATGGAAAGGTCCGTGCCGGTGATGTAGAGCGCGACAACGATTGGATCGCGTTTTTCAGGCCAGATCATTGCGATAACGGACCGAGACCCGTAACCGCCTGCCCCTGAGCGATCAGCGATTTGCCAGCGTTCCGGCAGGTTGTCTCGAAGCAAGGCGCTGCTGACCTGATTGGCGAGCATCCAGTCAAGCAGCTGCGCCCGTGAAGCGGGCTCAAGCACGTCGCCCATCAATAGCTTTTGCAAGGATGTCGCGGCCGCCCGTGGGGACGTGGTGTCGCGCGGGTCGCCGGGCGTTGCCTCATTCATTCGGGTTTCATAGCGATCAAGGCGGGTGACCTCATCGCCAATGGAACGCAGGAAGGCCGTGAGCGCTCTTGGGCCCCCTGTAGCCTCCAGCACCATGTTGGCGGCCGTGTTGTCGCTGACCGTGAGCATGGCGTGGCAGAGCTGGCCAAGGGACATGGGCTCCTTGTCGGCAAAGGTTTCGGTGATGGGGGAATAGGTGACCAGATCTGCCTTTTCGATCTTGATGGTGCGCAGGAGATTTTCCTCACCGGCATCCACCTTCGCAAGCAACCCGGCGCAGGCGAAGCTCTTGAATGTGCTGTTCAAGGGAAAGCGTTCATCGGCGCGGTAAGACCACACGTCTCCTGAGCCCGTGTCCAGAACAAAGGCCCCGACGCGGTTGCCCAGCTCCGCTTCAACTGCTGCAAAATTCCTGACCAGCGGGTCGTCCGCCGACGGCTCCATCTTGGCACCTGTGGCACTGGCGGAAAAGCCAGAGAGCACGAGCAGGCACACACCTGCCAGCAAGCCTAGGGGCTTCTTTCGAGCGATCACGT
This sequence comes from Pseudovibrio exalbescens, assembly GCF_028737195.1. Lineage (GTDB taxonomy): Bacteria > Pseudomonadota > Alphaproteobacteria > Rhizobiales > Stappiaceae > Pseudovibrio > Pseudovibrio zosterae. The sequence continues at coordinate 983,436 of NZ_JAQZAJ010000001.1, forward strand.
TATGGCCCTCACATACTTGGTTGGAAAAGCCTTGCTGCTTTTCCTGGATCGTTGATTTGGCTCCCACCGAGAAGCAAACACGTTTGAAACGACAGGCGAGACCACCAATGGGACGCACCGGCGCCCATCACAGACCAGAGCGTGACTGCGGGGCGCACAACCATTCAACGCAAATGAAACTCAACCGGGAGGGATGAACTGCCCGCAACGTGGGCAGGAGCAATGGGTGACCTGATTTGCAGGCGAAAACCGGGCAGCAATCGGCATTTTTCAGGGTTATTTGACGACGCTTGGTGACTTCACCCTACCACAACCAAAAGATGCAAAAGCTTGAGGAAAGTGATGCGGCAGGGTTTTACAACCTCTCGGTGAAGTATCATTATGCTGCAACATTGTTCTGGGATGCTTTGCGCGTCTTTCAAAAGAACGATGGGGCTTCATCCTGCCCGTCTGCCATGAGGACTGGCGGGCGCAGACTGGGGCCTTGCTCTCCTTTCCCGAACCTATCATTTGGGGGTACCAAACGTGACCGGATTTCGTCTTTCCCGCCGCAGCTTCATGGGAGGCCTTGCGGCCACCGGCGCGGCCAGCATGCTTCATCCTTATTCTGTACTGGCCAAGGAAAACACGGCGCATTTGCGCCTGATGGAGACGACCGACCTCCACGTTCATGTGATGCCCTACGACTATTACTCGGACAGGCCGATTGATACGGCAGGCTTGGCCCGGACGGCATCCATCATCAACCGCATCCGCTCTGAGGCCACCAACACCATGCTGGTGGACAATGGTGATTTCTTGCAGGGCAACCCCATGGGCGACTTCATTGCCTATGAGCGCGGCATGCGTGAAGGTGACCTGCATCCGGTCATCAAGGGCATGAACGTTCTTGGTTTTGATGCCGGTACGCTTGGCAACCACGAGTTCAACTATGGCCTTGAGTTCATGAGCAAAGTGCTGGCGGGGTCCAACTTCCCGTTTGTTTGCGCCAACGTTGCCAAGGGCACTCTGGCCAGCAACGGACGCGGCGATGACCTGTTCCTGAAGCCTTACGTGATCGTTGAGAAGATGATCAAGGATGGCAGCGGCGCTGAACACCCAATCAAGGTTGGGTTTATTGGTTTTGTACCGCCCCAGATCATGAACTGGGACGCCCGCCATCTGGTGGGCAATGTGAGCGCCCGTGACATTGTGGATGCCGCCAAAGCATGGGTGCCACAGATGAAGGAAGAAGGCTGCGACATCATCGTTGCGCTGTCTCACTCCGGCATCAGCGGCGAAAGCCAGAGCGAAGGCATGGAAAATGCGTCGCTCTATCTGGCAGGTGTGGATGGCATTGATGCCATGTTCACCGGGCACCAGCATCTGGTGTTCCCTGGCCCTGCATTTGAAGGCATTCCGGGCGTAGACGCGGAAAAAGGCACCGTCATGGGCAAGCCAACCGCCATGGGCGGCTTTTGGGGCTCAAACCTTGGCGTGATCGACCTGATGGTGGAGCGGGATGGCAACAACGGTTGGCGCATTGCCAACTACACCGTTGAAACGCCAGCGATCTACAAGAAGGAGGGGCGCAAGAACATTCCACTGGAAGAGAGCGACCCACGGCTGATTGAAGCAGTTGCCGAAGACCATGAGGCGACACTTGCCTACATCCGCCGCCCGGTGGGCAAGACCTCGGCACCGCTTCATTCCTACTTCGCGCTGGTCGCAGATGACCCATCCGTGCAGATCGTGTCTCAGGCGCAGACCTGGTACATCAAGGAGATGCTGAAGAGTTCCGAGTTTGCTGGTCTGCCTGTGCTATCGGCGGCGGCACCGTTCAAGGCCGGTGGCCGCGGCGGCGCTGAGTACTACACGGATGTGCCTGCAGGCGACATCGCCATCAAGAACGTGGCGGACCTCTACCTTTATCCAAACACCGTGCGTGCGGTGAAGATCAAGGGCAAGGACGTGAAGGAATGGCTGGAGCGCTCAGCCGGCATCTTCCAGCAGATTGAACCGGGCAAGGCAGATCAGCCGCTGATTGATCCGACCTTCCCGAGCTACAACTTCGATGTGATTGATGGGGTGACCTATCAGATCGACCTGACCCAGCCTTCCAAGTATGGCCCGAAGGGAGAGCTGATAAACCCGGACGCCAGCCGCATCGTTGACCTGCAATTTGACGGTAAGCCACTGGACATGGAGCAGGACTTCATTGTGGCCACCAACAACTACCGCGCCGGTGGCGGCGGCAACTTCCCGGGTATTACCGATGAGGTTGTGGTGTTTGTTGGCCCGGACACCAACCGCGATGTCATCGTGCGCTATATCGTGGAACAGGGCACCATCAACCCGTCTGCCGATGCCAACTGGACCTTCAAGCCAGCCCCGAACACAACCGTGCTGTTTGAAACTGGTCCGGCAGGCCAGAAATTCATGGCGGATGTGAAAGGTGTGGCCATTGAGGCCGCAGGAGATGGGGCGGACGGCTTCGCGAAATACCGCATCACGCTCTGATGCCGACCTGACAGACTGAGGAAAGGCTGGAGGCTCCTCCAGCCTTTTTTTTGCAGGGCGCCCGGTTCTGCCCTGCCTGCACCTAACGTGTCGACCAAAGCCGGATTACAAGCAACGCTTTTCTAATGAGCAACATCTGGCGCACAGAGAAAGCCAGCGCAGCGAGCGCCCTCGGCAAGCGCCGGACGGACGGCGGCACCTCAAGAAACTCGGCATTCTGGTAGAACTCTTCATCCCGTTTTTCTGGAGTTTTCTGACCTATTTCACGGTTTACTGGGGGCAGAGGCACAATTAACATGGAACTTCCTCAGGTTTTCTAACGCCCTCAAGTTATTGATCTTACTCATGTCCTCACAGTAGCTACCTTTGAAAGGCGCTTTCAGAAATGAAACCCGGCATTTATTCGGAGATACGCGCGTTTCTGGCGCTCAGCGAATTCGGCACGCAGGCCGAAGCCGCCCGACAGCTAGGTGTCAGCTCTGCAACGTTTGGGCGGAGCCTTTTGAAACTTGAAAAGGATCTGAACCAACGCCTGTTCCACCGAGGCAAGTCAGGCTTGAGCCTTTCTCTTGAAGGGCAAGAGCTGCTCGCTCGCTTGAGACCTCTGGCCACTGAAATGGCCGAGTTGGAGAGCTGGTTGCGCCAAGGAACACGGAAACCTCAAGTGAAACTTTCCGCAGGCACATGGACCTCGCTGTTCTTGGCCAACGGGTTCAGAACACTATGCAGGAGCGATGACCCGTTTGATCTGGTGTTCGTGCCAACGGAGGCTCGGCTTGGCATCGAACACCGCCAGGTGGATATCGGCATTCGCGGTGCCCGGCCTGAGGAGGGCAACCTTGCTGCCAAGCGCCTTGGACAGATTGGCTTTGCCCCTTACGCTGCCAAAAATGTGACAGACGCTGATAGCATGGGGTGGTTGTGTTTGCATCCTGACTATGCATCGACCCGCTCCTCCCGCCATGTGATGGCCAATCATAGCGAAGCTATCGCGGCCTATGTGACAGCACCCCGTCTGATGCTGGACTTCGCGTTGCAAGGAGTTGGCAAAGCCGTGCTGCCTTGCTTCATTGGGGACGCGCAAGAGCAGCTGCAGCGAACCGGCGATGAGATTGAAGAGCTGCGAGAACACCAATGGCTCGTAATGCATGGGGATGGACGTTTTGAAACGCACGTGAGACAGGTGGCGGATCGGGTTGCTGATTTTTACGCTGCAAGGCAGGGTGTGCTTTTGGGGGCATAACTCTTACCCCCACCTGCAACCGTGTATCAGGGCAAGGTCCGCAAGATTTGTTCGTCTGACCTGTGCTTTAAACAAAGGTGCAAGGGCGAAACCTAGAGAGTGAAAAACGTTGCACGCCGAAAAGATGAGCCAAAGCCGAGATGAAACACGGGCTGGATATGAAGCGCGGATGCTGCGTGTGGTGCAGTACATTCATGCCAATCTGAACGGAGACCTGTCTCTGGACCGGCTGGCTGATGTGGCCTGCATGTCGCGGTTTCATTGGCACCGTGTTTACCACTCCATGACTGGCGAAACCCTTGCCAACGCAATCCGGCGGATCAGGCTGCACCGGGCGGCGGGGTATTTACTGCGGTCTGACAAGACCATTGAGGACATCGCTGGCCACTGCGGCTACCCCAGTGTGCAAAGCTTCAACCGGACATTCAAAGCAGGAATGAGCGTAACACCTGGCGCATTCCGAAAGGATGGCGCGGAGCTGCCAACGCTTGGCCTCACCAAGAACGGAGTATTCGCCATGTATGAAATCACGATCAAAGACGAACCAGCCCGCCATATCGCTGCCGTGCCGCACAAGGGAAGCTATCAAAAGGTGGGCGAGGCTTTCGAAAAGCTTTCTGCCATCTTCACCAGCCGCAACCTGTGGCCAAAATCCGGGGAAGCGGTGGGTGTTTACTACGATGACCCAAGTTCGGTTGCAGAAGCTGAGCTGCGTTCCCACGCCGGGATGGTCGTTTCTGCTGATGTGGATGTATCGGAAGGTCTGGAGCCTGTAGACCTGCCAGCCGGACCCCATGCGGTGCTGCGCTACGTGGGCCCTTATGCTGGCCTCGACACCCCTTACACCTATCTTTTCGGTGAATGGTTGCCAAAGTCTGGCCGGGAAGTGCGTAACAGCCCAAGCTTTGAGGTCTATCTCAACTCACCGCAGGACACACCGGCCAATGAACTGATTACCGACATCTACCTTCCACTGGAACCTGCGAAGTAATCAGCGAATTCCCTAAAGAACCTGGGGAGCGCCCTCGCCTTGAGAAACGGGCTGGGCGCTCCTTGCTCTTTTCTGTTGGCTGCAACCGCGCCATATTGGGGGCAAGTTGATGCCAGCCGGAGCAGTCTCCCCATGTTCGTGCGTCCCCCTCAAGCCTTTCGAAACAAAGCCGAGAGCGACCCCATCTCCGAGGCGCTGCACCAAGAGGTGATGGAAGAGAAGGTTGGCACCCTGTCGCGGCTCAACAAAAAGCTGGAAGCGGCAGTGGACAGGCTCACCCGGCTGGAGATTGAGGAACTTCCGGAAGAAGACCGGCAGCGCCTTGTTCACGAAGCCGGTGAAGCGCTATGGCATGTTGTGATCCAGCGCGAACTGGTTGGGCTCACAGGCTTGAAGGCCTTTCTCGACCACATGGGTGTGCCAAAGGAAGTGCGCTTGAAAACAGGTCCAATGCCTGCGCACCTGAAACGGCCAAACAACAAGCCCTAAAAGGCAAGACAAGCGCGGCAGCACCCCACCGCGCTGGCCCAGCCTGTTCGAGCGGCGTTTCAACGGCCAGGTCTTCAATCAGCCAACATCAAGGAGCCACTTTTGCGCGGGGGTAAGGCGGCTTAGCGTATGCGCCGTGATCCATTTCTGCTGCTCTTGCTGTGCGGTGTCCTGGCGGTCGATATAGAGCCCATGAAGAACGCGGCGGCGGGCGCCGGTCTTGTTCGTGGTGCCGCCATGCCAGGTGTGGGCGTTGAAAATCATCACACTGCCAGCCGGACATTCGAAAACCACCTCATCTGGATGAGGGGCCTCCACATCTGCCAGCACATCCTCGGGCAATTCGGGACGCAGATGCGTGCCCGGCAGAATGCGCGGTGCGCCGTTCTCACTGGACAAATCATCGATTGCCCAGATTGAGTTCACCAGATGCACCTTTGGGAAGTCCGGGCGCGGTTTCTTCCAGTCAGCATGGAGCGGCTGGTGGCCACCGCCGAGCAGAGCCTCACGGGCGTTGAGGCTGGAGATCTTGAACTCGCCGGCAAAGATGTGATGGCACGCAGCAAGAACAAGCGGGTGGGCCCAAACCTTCTCCCAGACCGTGCCCTTGTTGACCAGATTGGCGATGCGCGTGGCCCCATCTTCCTGATGATGCTCTATGGCAAGGTTTTCCCCTTCTCGGGCCACCAGGCTGTCGAAGGTGCGGCGCATGTCTTCCAGCCAATCAGCATCCACCACGTTTTCGATGATGGTGAAGCCTTTCTGGTCCAGATCCTCCCGCATTTTGCCCGAAACTGGCAGGGTTGCTCCCAAAGCATCCAGATGGCGCGCAGCGCTGTTGCTCAGCTCTTCCATTCATTTCCTCCAAAATGAGTGCAGCAAATCTCATCGACGAGATGGCTCTAGCCTATGGGCTGTTTTCGGTCTGCGAAGGAGGAAAGATGTTCGATTTGCTGGATTTTTGTTAGAATATCTAAGGGCGTGCCAACGCCCTCCGACCCGGCCATGGCACCTGGCTCTGGATACCGGATCAGCGGCTCGCTCCCGCTCCCCTTGTCCGGTATGACGCAGGAGTGGGACAGAGGTGCTGCAGGCCCATTGCGGACGCTGAGGATGACGCGCAGTGCTGGTGCTACGCTTCTGTTTGGCGTTGGCCGATGTGTCTTTCAGCATTACCTTATACCACTACCGTCATCCCGCACCACTCCGCCGCCGTCACCCCGGCATCGCCTTCCCCCTCGCCGTCATCCCGCACTTGATGCGGGATCCAGCCGGGTTCTTCGGTCAGTGCTCAGAACTTTAGGTTCTGTGTTCGCAATTGCTCACGCTCGTTGTGCTGGATACCGGATCAGCGGCTCGCTCCCGCTCCCCTTGTCCGGTATGACGCAGGAGTGGGACAGTGGACAAAAGAGAGACGCCGCATCACCTTCCCCCTCGCCGTCATCCCGCACTTGATGCGGGATCCAGTCGGGCTCTTCGGTCAGTGCTCGGAACTTTATGTTCTGCGTTCGCAATTGCTCACGCTCATTGTGCTGGATACCGGATCAGCGGCTCGCTCCCGCTCCCCTTGTCCGGTATGACACTAGTGGGGCAATGCATAAAAGAGAGAAGCCGCCCGAGGGCGGCTTCCGCATTCCAAGTGGCAAAGCCTTGATCAGATAACCACGACATCCAGCGGCGGGAAGCCGTTGAAACCCACAGAGGCGTAGGTGGAGGTGTAAGCCCCGCAGGAGCGGATCATCACCCTATCGCCCGCACACAGGCTCTCCGGCAGAGCCACATGCTGCTTTTCGTAAAGCACGTCTGCGCTGTCGCAAGACGGCCCGGCAACAACGCAGGGCCCATGATCGGCCTCGTCCTTATCGGTGACAAACCGATAGCGAATGCTCTCGTCCATGGTTTCAGCAAGCCCGGAGAACTTGCCAATGTCGAGATAGACCCAGCGGTGCGGATCCTTCTCAGACTTTTTGGAGACCAAGAGCACCTCACAGGCGATCATGCCCGCTTCGGCAACAAGCCCCCGGCCCGGCTCCGCAATGATATGAGGCACACCAGGAAAGCGAGCGTGCACCAGCTCCATGACCATGGCCGAATAAACCGAGGGGTGCGGCACATCCTTGTCATAGGACGCGGGAAATCCGCCGCCGATGTTTAGGAGTGACAACTGAAAGCCTGCTTGGTGCACGGCTTGCCACACTTGTTGCACCTGATCGAGGGTATCCACCCACATGGCGGGTTCGCGGGTCTGCGAACCGACGTGGAAAGAAAGACCGACGGGGTTGAGCCCAAGCTGCCTGGCCAGTTCGAACAGGCTGATCGCCTTGTCTGGCGCACAACCAAACTTGCGCGAAAGCGGCCAGTCTGCGCCGGTTGCGTCGACCACGATGCGGATGAAGACATTGGCACCGGGCGCGTTTTTACCAAGCTTGTGCAGCTCTTCTTCTGCATCAGCAGCGAACAGGCGAATGCCGTGCTCATAGGCCCAGGCAATGTCCGAAGCGCGTTTGATTGTGTTGCCGAAGGAAATTCGGTCTGGCGTTGCCCCTAATGACAGGCAGAGCGCGATTTCGCTTCTGGAAGCGGCATCAAAGTTTGCCCCTTCCTGCAGAAGAACCCGCAGAACGGCAGGTTCCGGGTTGGCCTTGACCGCATAGTGGATTGCAACGTCGCCCAAGCCCCGCTTCAACGCGCGAAACTGATGTGCAATTGCAACCGAATCCACCACCAGGGTTGGTCGGTCAAAGCTGTTGGAACGAATGTAGGATTCAAGGCGTGCGGGCGCAGCAATAGCGTCACGCCCGATATGTTCGGAAACGTATGCGTTCAAGTGCATCTCCAATAGACCCGGCCATATATGACCGCTCACTTCCAAGGGAGACGTTACCGTCGCTACGTAAACACGTTGGGTGGAAAGAACCACCCCAAGGCCAGAGGCGCGTGCGTTGGCGTCTATTTCGCCGGTTGTTTTACGCGTAAGTGTGTATGACGCAAGTGAAATATTCCACCAACAAAACCTAGCGGTACTTTTTCCAGAAGAAATCCAGGTTGCAGAAGAAATCCGTGCGCAACTGCGATCGCCGTTAAAAAGCGGTCGCACCTCTCCTATACTTGGCGAAGCATTAGAACAGGGAGAAACCGCATGCTGACCACAACCACCAATACGCTGCAGAATCACGAAATTGATCAGTACTATGGAATGGTTCATGGAGAAGCCATCTTGGGTGCCAACGTGTTCAAGGATTTGTTCGCAGGCATTCGCGATATCGTGGGTGGCCGTTCCGGTGCCTACGAGGAAGAGCTTTTGAAAGCCCGCAAGATCGCCATCAACGAGATGTGCGAGGAAGCGCGCCAGATGGGTGCCAATGCGGTGATCGGCATCGACATTGACTACGAAACCGTGGGCAGCAACGGCTCCATGCTGATGGTGACGGCCACAGGGACCGCGGTGCGCTACCGCTAAAACGCGGGCCTAGACTTTTGTGCATCCAGGGACGGGTTGCGTTTTTCCTCCCGTTCCTGAAGGTTAGGGATCTGCGATTCCAGAGGAAAAAGCGCCCTGACACCATGACTGACACCGGAAAGACACCGCGCGATAATGTGGAGCAGCTGGCCGAAAAGCTGATTGGCGGACAGCGAGCGGCTCTTGCGCGGGCCATTACTCTGGTGGAATCAAAGAACCCCGCTCATCGCCGGCAGGCCGAAACGCTGCTATCCAAGGTGATGGACCGCACCGGCGGGGCTTTTCGCCTTGGCATTACTGGGGTTCCGGGCGTTGGAAAGTCCACCACGATCGACAGCTTTGCCTCCAATCTGACGGCGGCGGGCCACAAGGTGGCGGTGCTGGCGGTAGACCCGACCTCCACCCGGACAGGTGGCTCGATCCTTGGCGACAAGACCCGCATGGCCCGGCTTGCGGTGGACCAAAACGCCTATATCCGGCCCTCTCCTTCTGCTGGCACGCTGGGCGGCGTTGCGGCCAAGACGCGTGAGTCCATGCTTCTGTGCGAAGCTGCCGGGTTTGATGTGATCCTTGTGGAGACCGTAGGCATCGGCCAGTCGGAAACCACCGTGGCACAGATGGTGGACTTCTTTCTTGTGTTGATGCTGCCCGGTGCGGGGGACGAGCTGCAGGGCATCAAGAAAGGTGTTCTGGAAATTGCCGATATGATCGCCGTGAACAAGGCCGATGGCGACGGCGCGGTGCGGGCTCGCGCGGCGGCCTCGGAATACCGGGCGGCGCTGAACATTCTGGCTCCGCGCTCCAAGACTTGGTCACCGCCCGTGATGACCATTTCCGGCCTTGCCAACGAACGCCTTGATGAGATGTGGGCGCAGATCCTGACTTACCGCGACCGGATGACGGCAACTGGAGAGTTTCAGCAAAAACGCGCCACCCAGCAAGTGGCGTGGATGTGGAGCCTTTTGCAGGAGCGGCTGATGGAAGCCCTGCGCACCAATGGGGATGTGAAGGCCTTGCTGCCGGACGTGGAAACGGCGGTGCGCGATGGCCGGATGCCTGCGACCCTTGCAGCCCGGCAACTGGCCGAGGCGTTCGGGATCAAGCTCTGACGCAAGACAAGCGCCGGTAACACCCTCTGCCGTGCCGAAGACATCCCGACCCCGTTGAATCAAGATGCTGTAGCCAGTGCCAACGGCACCCGAGATCTTGGCTGACATTCAGCTGGATCCCGGCTCGGAGGCCGGGATGACGGCGGGGTGTGAGGCGTAGGCTGAGGGATGACCGCAGAGGGTGGGATGCAGGCTGTGCGTTGACCGATGCCCTCACCTCGCGCTTACAGCGTCATCCCGGACCAGTTGAGCGAAGATGCTGTAGCCAGTGCCAACAGCACCCGAGCTCGTGGCTGACATTCAGCTGGATCCCGGCTCGGAGGCCGGGATGACGGTGGGGTGTGAGGCGTAGGCTGTGGGGTGGCGCTGTGGGATGACGGCAGAGTGTGGGGTGTAGGCAGTGGGATGACGGCAGCGTGTGGGGGGTGACCGATGCACTCACCTCGCGCTTACGACGTCATCCCGGACCAGTTGAGCGAAAAGCGAAACGCCGATCCGGGATCCAGCGAAAGGAGAGCGAGCCCGCACGCTAGAAACCATCCTGCAGTGCTGCGAGTTTAGTTGGCCAGAACGCTGGGCGTGTGGCTGACATTCAGCTGGATCCCGGCTCGGAGGCCGGGATGACGGCGGGGTGTAGAGTGGAGGCTGAGCGCTGCGGAAAGACAGTGTTGTACCCGTTGGCCTAGCTGGGCCTCGGCTGGATCCCGGCTCGGAGGCCGGGATGACGGCAGAGTGTGGGGTGGAGGATGTGGGATGGCAGAGGTGGTGCAGGCACAAGCGCTATGGAGTGACTATTGTGGCGGTTGGTGGGTGCCGCCAGGGGATTGTGGTGAGGTTTGGCGGGCGATGCGGGTGGAGGTGTGCCGACGGGAAAACAGAACGGCCAAGGAACCTGCGGTCATGATAACGCCGCCCAGAACGGTTTGCCCCGAAAACACAAAGATATCGATGAGCCCCAACTGGTAGAACAGGAACTCAAGGCCAAGGGACATGAACGGCAGGGCCGCAATGCCCGCCAGATAGTTTTCGGTGCCTACACGATAGACTGCGCGCAAGGAAAGGAACTGGGAGGTTCCGCGCAACAGCGCACCGACCAGAATGGCGGCGATCCAGAGCGTTGGATCCAGCAGCAAGGACGGCGTACCGATCCACTCTGGTGCAGCGGGCAGCGCCTCTGAAAGAGTTGGCAGCGCGGACCCAAGGAGCGACAGAGCAATGGCTCCGCCAAGCATGCAGATGGACGCAGCAAACAGCATGACGCCGGTCAGTCCGGCGCGCTGACGCATGTCTTCTGTCTGGTTCATGGGGTGAAGTTCGGAGATCAGGGTTGCAAGGACCACACAAATCTCGGAAAGCACCATGTAAACCAGCGCAGGATTGGAAAACCCGCCTTCCAGCCCGGTGACCACGACCCAAAGACCGGCAAGAACAATGAGCTGACCCGGCAACTCGCGCAGGGTCGGCTGCCGGAACCCGCAGGCAAACAACACAGCCATGGAAAGAGGCACCACGATGATGCCGACAAAGCTGGCATTTGCGGCCGTGGTGTGAACGAGAGCTGCCGTAAAAAAAGCGGCTGTCAAAACACGCAGGACGCCAAAGCCCCAGGTGAAAGGGTCTTTCAGCGCTGACAGCCCGATCTGCCGCCACCCACCAAGAACCATGAGAATGAGACCGCCCGCCATCATTTGCAGGAATGTGAAAAGCCATGGATCAAGACCGGTTTCGACAAGAATGGCGCGGGAGACGACCAGCAGAATGGACCAGCTGAACAGAGCCAGCAGGATGGGAGAGACGGCAGCCATTGGGGAAGTTCCTCTTTTGTTCGTAAGGTGAGTACCGGATGCCAGCGGTGCTGTCCACCTCAAAAAAGGAATGCGCGCTTGGCAGATTGTCGAACACAGCCGCGTGTGACCTGATTTGGCACAAAAATTCCGGCACGAGTTTTGTTTGTAGCAACCCAATTGAACTTTGGGGCGTTGCACATGTCATTCTTGAACAAGACCACTGCGGTAAAAGGCGTTTCCAGACGCGGATTTCTGCGGCTAGGCGCGACTGGCGCGGTGGGCCTTGCGGCGTCAACTGCCCTGGCCCTGCCCTCCGGCAGTTTCCAAGTGGCGGACCTGCGCGGAACGCTGAATGCCTCGACACACGGTGTAAAGCCGCACCCTTCAAGCGATCAGAGCGATGCCTTGCAAAGTGCCATCAACAAGGCGGCAAAGGACGGCAAGGTGCTGTTTTTGCCTGCGGGCCGCTATGTTGTGCGCCAACTGAACCTGCCCAGCAACACGGCGATTTGCGGCGTGCCAGGGCAAACCCAGCTGGTCTATCAAGGAACGGGCACGTTGCTTGCCGCCCATGGTGCCACCCGTGTTTCCCTTGAGGACCTTGTGCTGGATGGGGGCAAACGTCCCATTTCAGAACAGTATCGCGGCCTTGTTGACCTGACACGGGTGGATGAGCTGAGACTGCGCGGCCTGACGCTGTTGGGCAGCTCACGCTCGGCGATTTCCGCCATCAGCAGCAACGGCGAGATTTCCGGATGCTCCATTTCCGGAGCTGCCCATGCGGGTATCTGGTCCATGGAAGCCAACGGCCTGTCCATTCTGGACAACGTGATCCATGACTGCGGCAATGGCGGTATTCTGGTGCACCGCTGGACCAAGGGACCGGACGGCACGCATGTGCGCGGAAACCGGATCGACCGGATTGCAGCCCGTGACGGCGGCACCGGGCAAAACGGCAATGGCATCAACATCTTCCGGGCGGACAACGTGATCGTGGCTGACAACAGCGTGAGTGATTGCGCCTTCAGCGCCATACGCGGGAACTCGGCTTCCAACTTGCACATACGCGGCAACACCTGCCTGCGCTCGGGCGAAGTGGCTGTATTCTCCGAGTTTGCGTTTGATGGGGCGATCATCACAAACAACATCATTGATGGAGCGGCACTGGGCATTTCCATCACCAATCTCGATCACGGCGGGCGCACCTGTGTATGCACGGGCAACATCATCCGAAATCTGGTGAACAAGGCACCCTACGAACCGGAAGGGCTGGATTTCGGCATTGGCATTCAAGCTGAAGCAGACACCACCGTGACCGGTAACGTGATTGAAAATGCAGAGACAATCGGCATCGTGGTGGGCTGGGGGCCCTACATGCGCAATGTTATTGCCTCGCAGAACATCATCCGCGAAACGCCCATGGGCATCGCCGTGAGTGTGGCACCGGGCGCGGGCGGCGCGGTGTTGACGCAAAACGTCTTTGATGGGGTTACCGAGGGCGGCATTGTGGCCCATGAGTGGACCAAACCGGTGAGCGGAGACCTGGCCCATGAAGGCGCGGAAGAATGGCCGCGCCTCCTGATCCGGGACAATCAGCTGATTGTAGGGCAGCGCGCCTAACCGCCGCGCAGCACGGCCTTGAAGTCTTCCACCGGGCGGACATCGCCGACGTGGATGTCGCGGCGGTTCTTCAGTGGCTGGCGCAGATAAGGCTCAAGTGCCTTTTCTTCGGCCTTGCTGGTGTCCAGCAGGCTTTCGATGACAGAAGCCATGATAACTTCCGCACCGCGTGTGGCACCATCGTCGCATTTCAGGGAGACGCCGTAACCCAGCTCTGGCAGAGCGGCACAGAAAACACCTTCCGCACCGGTCTTGACGAAAACGCGCCCCTGGAAGGCGTCCATCACATCGGTACAGAAGCGGTTCTTGCCAGCAACCATGTAAGGTTCGTTGACGCAGGCCTCATAAAGCGTTTCGGCGGCCTTTGCGCGCACAGGATCCATGCCCTCACCCGTTGCGAACTTGGCAAAGGCCATGGCCGTTTTGTCCAGATTAAGGGCATAGGTTGGAATGGAGCAGCCATCGGTGCCACAAACATCAGCCCCGATGATCTGACCGGTCAGGTTCTCCAGAACGGCGCGAATTTCCTGCTGCACCGGATGATCATAGTCGATGTAGTTTTCGGTGGAGAGCATGAGCGTGCGCGCCAACGCCAGGAAGCCTGCGTGCTTGCCCGAACAGTTGTTATGAAGGGCGCATGGCTCTTCGTCCTCAAGAATGAGGCGGGCTGCATCTTCCATGTGCTTTGGCCACTGAGGCCCGCACAGCAGCGCGTCTTCTGTCAGACCAGCCTTCATCAGCATGACGCGGGCCGTGTTGGCGTGAACATGCTCCCCGTTGTGAGAAGCGCAGGCCAGCGCCAGTTCCGCATCATCATAGTCCAGCGCTTCGGCAGCGCCGGATTCGACCAGCGGCAGAGCTTGAAGCGCCTTGATGGCGGAACGCGGGAAGACGGCCTGTGCGACATCTCCCACACCAAACACCAGCTTGCCGCTCGCATCCACCACAGCAAGCGACCCGCGATGGCGGCTCTCAACCAGCCCGCCGCGTGTAACCTCGACCAATACAGGATTGTCCATAGACCTTCTCACATTCAGTGTTGGTGCTTTGGCGCAAGGTGCAGACCCTTCGCCCGAAACAGGAATTCAACCGCTGAGCCCCAAGCCCTTAAGCCACGCTGCCAGACGGTCTGTTGCCTCCTTCAATACACTGTCCTTTTTGCAAAAACAAAAGCGGATGCAGTTGGTGGGGGCGTCAGACACATAAAATGCAGATAAAGGAACAGCAGCAACGCCCGCCTCTTCCACCATGCGCAGACAGATTTCTTCATCGGTCCCATTCAGGCCAAGAGGTGTGACATCCACGGTGACGAAATAGGTGCCGTCGCACGGCAGAACGGCAAAGCCCAGTTGCGCCAGCTCATTGGAAAGGAAATCTCGCTTGACGCGCAGATCACCTGCAAGGCCGTGATAGTAGCTGTCTTCCTTGGCAAGACCCAGCGCAACGGCCTTTTGAAGGTTGGGCGGCGTGGTGAAGGTGACAAACTGATGCGCCTTGGCAATGGGCTCCAGCAAGTTAGGGCTTGCAGTGATGTAACCGACCTTCCAGCCTGTGAGCGAGAAGGTCTTGCCCGCTGACCCGATGCGCACGCAGCGCTCGCGCATGCCATCGAACATCATCAGGGGCAGATGCCGGTGCCCCTCAAAGGTCAGATGCTCGTAGACCTCATCACAAATGGCGTAGCAGTCGTTTGTACGACAGAGACGGGCGATGTCGCCAAGCTCGGCTTCAGTAAACACCTTGGCACAAGGGTTCATGGGATTGTTGATGAGGACCGCTTTGGTGTTTTCGGTAAAGGCGGCCTCCAGTGCCTTCACATTCAGCTTCCAGTCTGGCGGAGTGACCCGCACCCGAACAGGCACGCCTCCGGCCCGCTGCACCAAAGGCAAATAACAATCATAAAGCGGCTCGATGAGAATGACTTCATCGCCCGGTTCAATGAGCGCGAAAATGGCGTCCGCCAGCGCTTCAGTTGCCCCAGAGGTGACCATGACCTCGCGCTGCCAGTCGACCTCAAGCCCATAAAACCGCTTGTTGGCCGCAGCAACGGCCTGACGCAACTCCGGCACACCCAGCATGGGTGGATACTGGTTGGGCCCAGCCATGAGGGCGTCGGCCGCGCTTTGGCGAATGTCCTGCGGGCCATCCACATCCGGGAACCCCTGGCCAAGATTGATGGCCGCATGCTCCAAGGCAAGGCGGGACATCCGCTCGAAGATGGTCGTCTTGACGCCTGTAAATACCGGATTGGTCGGCTTCATTTGCCCTCCCCCTGCCAAGTCTTGTTGCGCCTTTGAAGCTAGCGATTTCGCAGCGGTCTGCAAAGGCATATTTAAGGACAAGCACTTAGTCGTTTTGGGCACGTGTGATCAAGTGGCTTTTGGAAAAACTGAAGGGGCTGGTTCAAACCGCCTTTAGGGCAGCGGCGCAATGGTGGGCCGCCGTGAAAGAGGACCACCAAGCCTGACTGTGCAAAGCCCTTGGCGTCCACAAGAGCAAGGCAGGCATGCAAATGGATGATGGCCTTTTGCAGGGAGTTCCCGTATAACGCAGCCCATATTGAAGAGTTCTGCGTCAATACTCAGGGCTACATGGTTTCCTTGGTCAAAGGTCCAGTGTCCCAGCCGTTTTCATGAGATCCATTTTTCATGGAAGCTTCACAGTACGCAGTTAAAGCATTGCACAACAGATCAGCTGATCGCAGATGCTGCTTAAGGCTCACACTCAACCGCACCTTTCATCCGTTTTTGATGCTGGGAAGGTGCCGTAGGAATTGCCTGACTTATTCCTACCCAACACGACTACTTGTAATGGAGGTGCTGTTTGCACTCGTCCTCTGAAGTTCTTGCGTCTGCCAAAAATGGCATGTCCGTGAACCTAATCAAAACTGAAGTTCTTGCCGGTCTTACTGTCGCCCTCGCGTTGGTGCCAGAGGCCGTTGCTTTCGCCTTTGTTGCCCAAGTTCATCCGCTGGTGGGGTTGTACGCGGCCTTCATCGTGGGCATCATTACCGCCGTTTTCGGCGGCCGTCCGGGCATGATTTCCGGTGCGACCGGCGCTCTGGCCGTTGTGATGGTCTCCCTCGTGTCGCAGCACGGTGTTGAATACCTGTTCGCCGCTGTGGTCTTGATGGGTATCTTGCAGATCATCTTTGGCATCATGCGCTGGGGCAAGTTCATCCGCATGGTCCCGCATCCGGTGATGCTGGGCTTTGTGAATGGCCTTGCCATTGTGATTTTCATCGCACAGTTCTCCCAGTTCAAGGTGGAAGCCCCAACTGGCGGCGACCCTGTCTGGATGGAAGGGCTGCAGCTTTACATGATGCTGGGGCTGATTGGCCTGACCATGTTCGTGATCTGGGTAACGCCCAAGATCACCAGCGCGGTCCCTGCCCCGCTGGCTGGTATTCTGGTGGTTTCCGCTATTGTGATCGGTGCCGGGCTGGACGTTCGTACTGTGGGCGACATGTCGTCCATCGCGGGCGGTCTGCCGCAGTTCCACATCCCGATGGTGCCGCTGACCCTTGAGACACTGGAAATCATCTTCCCCTATGCCCTCATTCTGGCGGCAATTGGCCTGATTGAAAGCCTTTTGACCCTAAACCTCGTTTCTGAAATGACGAACACCAAGGGTGGTGCGTCCAAGGAATGTCTGGCTCAGGGCGCAGCAAACGTGGTGACCGGCTTCTTTGGCGGCATGGGTGGCTGTGCAATGATCGGCCAGTCCATGATCAACGTGAAATCGGGTGCCCGCACCCGCATCGCAGGCATCATGGCCGCGTTGTTCCTGCTGGCGTTCATCCTGTTTGCCTCTCCGCTGATTGAGCAGATTCCGCTGGCTGCGCTGGTTGGTGTGATGTTCATGGTAGTTGTTGGTACGTTTGCGTGGAACACGTTCAAGATCCTCAACAAGATCCCACGCACCGACGCGGTGGTGATTGCCATTGTAACCGGTGTGACCGTTGCAGAAGATCTTGCGGTGGCAGTTGTTGTGGGCGTGATCATTTCCGCACTGGCTTATGCATGGAACGCCTCCAAGCGCATCAATGCGCGCGTATCCATGAACGAGAAAGGCCAGAAGGAGTACGTTCTTGAAGGGCCGCTGTTCTTCGGTTCAGCCGCTGGCTTTCAGGAGATCTTTACCCCAGAGCAGGATCCGGATGACGTGATCGTGGACTTCATCAACTCGCGCGTTGTGGACCATTCCGGTTTGCAGGCCATCGACAGTATGGCGGCACGTTACATCCAACTGGGCAAGACGCTGCACCTGCGCCACCTGTCACCAGACTGCAAGCGCCTTCTGAGCAAGGCGGGCGACATGGTGGAACTCTCCGTGATGGAAGATCCACGGTACGGTGTGGCTGTTGACTACGACCACAAGTTTGATGAGGAGCCCACGCCGCAAAAGGCGTGACGGCATCACACATTCTCATGAGGACAAGGGCGGCTTCTGGTGGAGAAGCCGCCCTTTTTCTTGGCTGGTGCGCGCCACTTCTGAGGGTATCAGGGGGATGGAGCTTCAGCGAAACGCACCATACCAATGAATGAACTAGCCGTTGTCAGGACCTGCACCGTTGCGCGGCCCGCTGCCATCGCGTGGACCATCTCCGCGGCGACCATCACGATCACCCCATCCGCCACGCTTGTGCTGCTTCATGGCTTCGCGCAGATCGGTTTTGGTGAAGGAACCATCGCCGTCCTGATCGAACCGGTCGAACATGAACTGGGCGTGGGTCGTGAACTCTTCCAGTGTAACCGTCAGGCTGCCATCGGCATCCATGCGCTGGAAGGAGCGCACCATCATTGGCTCTGACCACTCGGCCCAGATCGCCTTGAAGCCATCGAGATCCACATTGCCATCTGCAAACACGGTATCAGCATAGGCGCTCAGTTCAGCGGCGGAGAGTTTCTTGTCGCCATTCGTATCAATTGAGGCAAACTTGGCGCCCTTCATGAAACCACCGGGGCCATCCTGACCATGCCGACGCCCTTGGCGTGGGCCATCTCCATCTCGCGGACCATCGCCGCGCATTTCCTTGCCGCCTCTGCGGCCTTCACCACGTTCACCGTCCCACTTGGCCATGCGCTGTTGCATGCGCTCCATGCGGCTGGACATGCGCTCGGCTGTGTTGAGGAACTCTTCCTTGGTGATCTGACCATCACCATTGCCATCGAAACGCTGGAACATGCGCACCTGGGGTTGCTGGGCGCGGTTTGCAAAAGCAACCTTCCACTCTTCCAAGGTGATATCGCCTGAACCGGTTGTGTCGGCAGTGGTGAATTCTTCCTGAAGGGCCGCGTTCACTTCGTCCTTGGTGATGGTGTCATCGCCGTTTGCATCAAAGCGGTCGAACATCTGCATTGGACCAGATCCACGCTTGCCAAAGCCTGGGCCATCGCCACCTGGGAATGCATAAGCGGAGGACAGTGCAGTAGAGGCGACACACAATGCCAGAGTAGCGACAGCAAAAGACTTTACAGGTTTCATGGTGTTTCTCCTTTGAGGCCATGTGAAGCAGCGGGGGCGTCTGCTTCGATGACCTCAACCTAGGCTGCAATTGTCGCAGAAAAACACCGGGATTGAGGGGGAAGTGTACCAAGCTGTGATAAGCCCCGGGGTTCGATACAGTTTGTTACAGGTTTTCTCCGAGGCTCGTGTAAATTGAGTGTTATGAGAGGGTTGCAGCGCTGAATGCCAGACCCGCCCCCAAGGATCGTGCTGTACGTACACAAAGAGGAATTGGCCGAGAACGCATCATGTCGAACCCAAGCTCACACATCTTGATCGTTGATGACCACCGCGACATTCGCGAGAGTCTGGCGCGCTACCTGACAAAGAACGGATTTCGCACCAGCACGGCGGAAAACGCGGCGCAGGCACGGCAGGTTCTTAAAGCGGCTTCGATTGATCTTGTTGTGCTGGACGTGATGATGCCCGGTGAAGACGGTCTGTCGCTCTGCCGCCATCTGGTGGAAACCAATCAGGCCCCTGTCATTCTCCTGACCGCCATGGCCGAGGACACAGACCGTGTGGTGGGCCTTGAGATTGGCGCTGATGACTATGTAACCAAGCCATTCAACCCGCGTGAGCTGTTGGCACGCATTCGCGCTGTGCTGCGGCGGATGTCCAACGTACCCAAGACCCGCGACCCGATTGAAACGGAAAAGCTACGGTTTGAAGGCTGGGAGCTGGATGTGAACCGGCGCGAGCTGACCGGGCCTGATGGCGTCATGGTGCCGCTCTCCACGGGCGAATACCAACTGCTGATTGCTTTTTTGAAGCGGCCCAAGATGGTGCTTTCCCGCGACCAGCTTCTGGACCTCACCAGCGGACGCACACCAGCGGTGTTTGACCGCTCCATCGACAATCAGGTCTCGCGCCTGCGCCGCAAGATCGAGGAAGACCCCAAGAACCCCGTTCTGATCAAGACTGTTTGGGGCGGCGGCTATACCTTTACTGCCGAGGTGACGGAGCCCGCTGAATGAGTTTGTTGAAGCGGCTTTATCCGCGGCGCATGGCGACCCAGCTGATCCTTTTGCTGTTGGTGGCCCTTTTGATCTCCCAGTCGGTGAGCTTTTACCTGTTCACCGATGAACGGCGCATGGCGATTATCGGCATGGCAAGAGACAACGCGCTGTGGCGCACCGCCAGCATCGTGCGCCTGATTGAGGATACACCGCGCACGGTGCATCCCGGCGTTTTGCGGGCCATCTCGAACAACAACACGCACTATGATCTGGGCCTTGCACCGCTGGTGACCGCCACAGGCGACAACCGGCTGGAACAAGCGCTGACGGGCTTTTTGAAACGCCGCCTGAAGGACGACCGAGATGTGCGCGTTTTCATCAACTATCGGGAAAGTGCCGAGGATGAACCGCCACTGTTCAAGGAACGTGAGACGCGAGACGAGACACGGCGCGGGCCGGACAGGCGCAGACCCGAGGGGAACTGGAACCCACACCACGCACCGGACCGCATGCTGCGCCGGTTCGACGGGATTGAAGGCGCAACGCTCTACGCTTCCATTCGCCTGAACAATGGGGACTGGCTGAACTTCCAGAGCAACTTCAACCTGCCACCGCGCCCGCTGGTGCCGGTGCTGTTGCCGATCCTGATCATGGCGCTTTTTATCGTGGTGATCGTGTGGGCCTTTGTGTACCGGCTGACACGGCCGCTCCGGGCGCTTTCAGATTCAGCAGAACAGCTGGGCCGAGGTGCGGATGTTGATCCATTGCCGGAAAAGGGACCGCTTGAGGTGCGGCAGGTAACCCGCGCCTTCAACGAGATGCAGGACCGGCTGACCCGGTTCGTCAAGGACCGCACGCGGATGTTGGCTGCAATCAGCCATGATCTGCGCACACCCATTACCTCCTTGCGCATTCGCGCCGAGTTCGTTGAAGACGCGGAGGACAGGGAGCGGATGATTGAAACGCTTGACGAGATGCAAGCCATGACCGAGGCCACCCTCGCCTTCGCCCGCGATGAGGCCAAGGCGGAAGAAACCAAGCAGATGGACCTGAGCGGCCTGTTGGAAAGCATCTCCAATGACTATGAGGATATGGGCAAGGATGTGCAGTCGAAGGCAGATGAGCGCATTGTCATCACCTGCAGGCCCATTTCCCTGAAGCGCGCGTTCCGCAACATCATCGACAATGCGGTGCGCTATGGCACACATGCCCATGTGCATGTGTCGCGCGCACACGATCAGGCGGTTATCGAAGTGCGCGACGAAGGGCCCGGCATTCCAGAGCACAAGCTGAATGAGGTGTTTGAACCGTTTGTGCGCGTTGAAGAATCCCGCAGCGAAGAAACCGGCGGCATTGGTCTAGGCCTTGCGATCTGCCGGAGCATCATCCACGCTCACGGCGGCACCATCACGCTGAAAAACCGTGAGGATCGCAGCGGCTTGATCGTCACCGTTCGCTTGCCGCTCTAAGCAGACAATCAAACTCAACTCGACCTTATCTAGAGCCTTAATCATGGCGTTAAGGCTCTGACAGGGCTGATTTTGTCTGCCCTCTCACAGCACTCACTTCAACACGTCGGTAGGTCACGCAACACCATACAAGGAGAGTTACGGTGACCAATCGCTATGCAATCGACACAACAGACGACCTGAGCAACTCCGTTGCCCAGTTGAAAGCCAACGACATCGTTGCCGTTGGCCGCTATCTATCCCTCAGCGACTGGAAACGGATACAACGCAATGAAGCAGTTGCGTTGACCCAGAACGGCATCCAGATCTTTACGGTTTATCAGGATGCGCAGAACGCACCGGGCGACTTCAGCGCTGCCTATGGGACCCAAAACGGCACAACAGCGCTACAACAGGCACAAGCCATTGGGCAACCTGCGGGCAGCGCCATCTATTTTGCGGTCGACTATGATGCAAGCCAAAACGACTACGACACCCGTATCAAACCCTACTTTGAAGCAGTCAGAACCGCATTGGCGGGGCGATACAAACCCGGCGTTTATGGCAGTGGCTTGATCTGCCAGAATCTGCTCAATGACAGGCTCGTTGACTATTGCTGGCTGAGCGAGTCCAGTGGATATCGAGATCATCAAACCTTCCTCGACAGTGGCAACTGGAACCTGTCTCAGGAACCAGCCACCAACGCCTATGACAAGGACCTGATAAACCCGCAAAAGCCAGATTTTGGCGGCTTCCGTCATCTGGACACGCCATCACAACAAAATCAGGCAGCGGAATAGCCAAAGGATTGGCTTGCGCTTTCTCGCGTGTGAGGTCCCGTGCCAAAGGACCGGCGCCGCACCGCCACGCAGTAAAAAGGCGCGGGAGATACCCGCGCCTCAACTCAGACGGTCCTTGGCCTCGTGAAAGCCGCTAGTGCAAAGCTGCCTTTGCCTTCACTTCCAGACGGCGGGCGTGGAGAACCGGTTCAGTGTAGCCGCTCGGCTGTTCACGCCCCTTCAGGACAAGATCACACGCTGCCTTGAAAGCGATGGACGCCTCAAAGTCTGGTGCCATTGGCTTGTAAAGCGGATCGCCTGCATTCTGCTCGTCCACCACCTTGGCCATGCGCTTCATGGTTTCCATGACCTGCTCTTCGGTGCACACACCGTGGTGCAGCCAGTTGGCCATGTGCTGAGAGGAAATTCGCAGTGTCGCGCGGTCTTCCATGAGGCCGATGTGGTTGATGTCCGGCACCTTGGAACAGCCGACGCCCTGATCAACCCAACGCACCACATAGCCGAGGATGCCCTGCGCGTTGTTATCCAGCTCCTGCTGGATTTCCTCCGCATTCCAGTTTGGCGAGACGGCAACAGGGATCGTGAGGATATCATCAAGCTTGGCCGCAGCGCGGTTGCGCAACTGCTCCTGAACACTGGCCACGGAAACCTTGTGGTAGTGCAGCGCGTGTAACGTGGCTGCGGTTGGCGACGGCACCCACGCGGTGTTCGCACCAGACTTTGGATGACCGATCTTCTGCTCCAGCATGGCCTGCATCAGATCCGGCATGGCCCACATGCCCTTGCCGATCTGCGCGTGACCTTCCAGACCGCAATGCAGCCCTACATCCACATTGTTGTTTTCGTAGGCGGCAATCCAGGTGGACTGCTTCATGTCGCCTTTGCGGATCATTGGACCGGCCTCCATGGAGGTGTGGATCTCATCCCCCGTGCGGTCCAGAAAGCCCGTATTGATGAAACATACACGGCTCTTTGCAGCGCGGATGCACTCCTTGAGGTTCACCGTGGTGCGGCGTTCCTCATCCATGATGCCCATCTTGATGGTGTCACGGTCGAAACCGAGAATGTCTTCAACGCGCTCGAACAACGTGTTGGCGAACGCCACTTCCTCGGGGCCATGCATCTTCGGCTTAACGATGTAGACGGAGTTGGCGCGGGCATTGGCGTGACGACCTTCAACCGCCCGGCCCTTGCCGATATCGTGGATCGCAATCATGGAGGTGACCAGCGCATCCATGATGCCCTCTGGAATCTCATTGCCTTGCTTGTCCAGCACCGCCGGGTTTGTCATGAGGTGCCCCACGTTGCGAACCAACATGAGGGAACGGCCAGACAACACCAACTTGTCGCCCTGCGCGTCGGTGTATTCCCGGTCTGGGTTCAAGGCGCGGGTGAAGGTCTTGCCGCCCTTGGAGATTTCTTCCTTCAGGTCGCCCTTCATCAGGCCGAGCCAGTTGCGATAAGCCAGAACCTTGTCCTGTGCATCAACGGCGGCCGCTGAATCCTCGCAGTCCATGATGGTGGAGAGCGCAGATTCCAGAACCACATCGGCGATGCCTGCCGGATCTGAGGCCCCGATTGGCGATGACTTGTCGATGACCAGCTCAAGGTGGATGCCGTTCTTCTGCAACAGCACTTTTTGCGGCGCATCCGCCTCGCCCACGAAGCCGACGAACTGGAGCGGATCTTCCAGACCGGCGATGTCTTCATCCTTCAAGGTCAACGCCAAAGAGGAAGCGACAACAGAGACATCGACCACATCCGCCCAGCTGCCATTGTCGAGTGGCACCGCTTCATCCAGATGCTTCTTGGCAAAAGCAACGACCTGAGCGCCGCGCTCGGGATCATAGCCGCCAGCCTCCGGGGCTGAGCCCATGGCATCGGTTCCGTAGAGCGCATCATAAAGAGAGCCCCACCGCGCATTGGCGGCATTCAAGGCATAGCGGGCATTGAGGATCGGCACCACAAGCTGCGGCCCTGCAAGGCGAGCGATTTCCGGGTCCACATTGGGCGTATCGACTTCAAAGTCCCAACTGCTGGGCACCAGATAGCCGATTTCTTCCAGAAACGCCTTGTAAGCACCGCCATCGACCGGACCGGGATTGGCCTTGTGCCAGGCATCGATCTTGGCTTGCAGCTCGTCGCGTTTTTCCAAAAGCGCCTTGTTCTGCGGGCCAAGGTCGGCCACAAGCTCGCTCAGGCCAATCCAGAAACTGTCTGAATCCACACCGGTTCCCGGAAGGGCTTCATTCTCAATGAAATCGTAGAGTTCTGTTGCAACCTGAAGGCCGGCAACTGTGGTGCGGTCCGTCATGGTCCCCCTCAATACAGCTTTGTCACTAATATTTTTCACGTAGACCCCACCTTACAATTTTCGGAGTCCTGTTCAATCAGTCGCTCCAATAAGAACCTTTTCCAAAACGGAAACAATAGGCCGAATTTATCAGTTTCGCAGATAAACCCGCGCGATTGAGAAAAAATCGTTTGCCTTATGGGGTGGTTGCGACCAGTGTTCGCGCAAAATAACAGGTATTACTACTTGGACCAGTCGGTCTACCAGAGGCTCACAGGAATTTCGCGGCTCATGCCAGTATCGTCCGTTTACAATCGTCCGCTGTTACTTTTGTTTCTCACAACCATTTTCTGGGGCGGAAACACCATTGCTGGCAAACTTGCCGTTGGAAATGTCTCCCCTTTTGTGGTCGTGTTCATCCGCTGGCTGATCGTGAGCCTGATCATGTTGAGCCTTTACTGGCGTGAGGTGGTGCGGCACTGGCACATCATGCGCCCGCAAATGCTGATGGTGGCGGCGATGTCCGCCTTTGGTTTTACCGGGTTCAATGCGCTGTTTTATCTGGCGGCTCATGAAACAACAGCGCTCAACATCGGGATCATTCAGGGATCGCTGCCCATGATGGTGGCGATTGGTGCGTTTCTGGTTTACCGCAGCCGCCTGACGATGGCGCAGGTGGGCGGCATCCTGATTACCATGACGGGTGTGATTGCCGTTGCCAGCCACGGCAGTGTGGCGCGCCTTCTGGAGTTTCAGATCAATCCCGGCGACGCCTTGATGCTGATTGCCTGCCTTTTTTACTCCGGCTACACACTGGCTCTGCGCAATCGCCCAAAGGTGCCTGCGCTGCCGTTCTTTGCCGTTACGTCCACAGTTGCGGCGGTCGTTTCGGTGCCGCTGCTCCTGTGGGAGGGGATGGCGGGCGATGCACTCTGGCCGAACTTCAACGGTTGGCTGATCTGCCTTTATATTGCGATCTTCCCAAGCTTCATCGCTCAGGTGTTTTTCATGCGCGGCGTTGAGCTGATAGGCCCCGGACGGGCTGGGATCTTCGTGAATCTGGTGCCGATTTTCGGGGCCATTTTTGCAATCGTGATATTGGGTGAACCCTTCGAGTTTTATCACGCGCTCGCACTGGTGCTGGTGCTTGGCGGGATTTTCATCTCTGAACGTTCCAGTCAAAAAGCAGAGGCTGCCGCCCCTTAGGGGGCAATCTGGCACCATGGTTGCTTGTTTTGCTTGAAATAGCAAAGAGGCAGACATGGCCGAGATCTGGCAGCTGGTCGATTCAAGTGGCATCGGCGGCATCGAAAAACATATGGTGGTGCTGACGCAAGCTTTGCGGGCGCAAGGGTATTCGGCGCGGATTGTGCTGCTAACGCCCCATGAGGACAACGCGTGGATCGCGCAAATTGAAGCAGCAGGTGTGCCCTATACGGTGCTGCCCGGAGGTATGGGCGGTTTGATGCAGGCCTTGCGCACGCAGCGGCCTGCCCTGCTTCATACCCACGGCTACAAGGCGGGCATTTTGGGCCGGGTTTCAGCTCGGCTTCTTGGCATTTCGGTTGTTTCCACCTTTCATGCGGGCGAGACCGGCCCGTTCCCCGTTTCGCTTTATCAGCGGCTCGACGGCTGGAGCAGTTTTCTCTGCAAACGGATCAGCGTAAGCAAGAAAATCGCGGGGAGCCTGCCGTTTTCGTCCACGGTCATCGACAATTTCATCAACCTGCCAGAGAGTGAACTCACCCGGCCCTACTCCCGCAGCGTTGCCTTTGTCGGACGCCTTTCCCATGAAAAGGGCCCGGACCTTTTTTGCGAGTTTGCTGCCACGCAAAATACGCCGGGCGTGAGCTGGCACCTTTATGGGGATGGCCCCATGCGGCCGGAGCTGGAAGCAAAATATGGGCACCTTGTTGGCTTCCACGGCATGGTCAGCGACTTGACCCCTGTTTGGCCTCAGCTTGGCTTGCTGATGATATCGTCGCGGGCAGAAGGATTGCCCCTGGTGGCGTTGGAAGCCATGGCCCACGGCATCCCTGTGCTTGGCGCGCGCGTGGGCGCGCTGCCTGAACTGATTGAAAATGGCGTGAATGGCTGGTTGTTTGATGCTGAGGATTTGCAGAAAGCCGCTGCGCAGTTTCAACAATGGGCAGAGGCCCCGGAGGCCGAGCTGGAGCGCCTGCGCCAAAACAGCCGTAGAACCATTGAGGAACGCTATTCTCCCGAGGGCAAGATGCCGGAGATTTTACAGGTCTATGAGGATGCCGGATTTTGTCTGGCGGCTAAGGCTCGGGAGGTGTCTCCCGGCATATCGAGACGAGGGTCCAGTCATCTTCCAGTTCAGGACCAAGCGCCTCGCTGATGCACCGCCTCAAGCTCTCTATGGGCGTTGGGCTCGCTGTTCCATCTGAAACGGTTTTCTGAAGTGCCGCTTCAAGCCATTCGGGCAGTTGATCTCCGCTGGCCAGCCCCGCAGGGTCGAGCCCATCAGTCATGAGAAAGAGACGCTCCCCGGGCTTCAGGAGATGCTCAACGCCCTCATACTCCTGATCTGCGGTAAGGCCAATCAATGGCCCTGAGATGGGAATTGGGTGCACACCTTCAGAGCTGGCAATGACCGGCTCCACGTGCCCGGCAGATGCCATGCGGATCAGGCCATCGGGATAGCAATCAACCACTGCAAATGTGCAGAGCAGGCCAGAAAGGCCGATGTCTTCGTTCAGAATCCGGTTGACCTGCGTGATCAAGGCACCGCAACCGATCTGTGGATGCAAGGCATTGATCGTGCGCAGGATCGAGAGGAAGGCTACACTGCTGGCCTGCGCCACAATGCCATGCCCAACCATATCAACCAGAATGATCCGCTGGCTGCCTTCCCTTTCATGAATGATGAGAGCGTCTCCCGAGCCGGTGTCGGTACTGGCCGTAAGCCGCTCCACCTTGAAGCCCTTGAGGCGATGAACGATCTGGTGCTCTGCACGCAAATCGCGGGCTATGGCTTCGAAATGGCGCATCAATGCAGCCTGTTGGCGCAAAGTACGGCGAAAGGCGTGCCTTACCAATCGGTTGAGCTGAACAGGTGATACAGGCTTGGTAATGACGCCCTCCACCCCGTGGTCCTCAAGCCGCATCTTGAGGTCTGGATCTCGGTCACCGGTGATGACAAGAACCGGCGCTGGCAAGCGTTTGCTGTCCCGTTCCAAAAGGGAGATGATGCTCTCACCTGTTCCATCATCAAGGTGATAATCGGTGAGGATAAGATCGACAGGTGTTTCCGAGGCCTTTCGAAACGCCTCATCCAGAGACGTTGCGACAACGCTCTTGAAATTTGAGCCCAAGAAGGCGGCATAGGATTGAGCCAGCGTGGGATCATCATCCACGACCAGAACGGTAGGACGACGGTCCATAAGGTTGCGGCTGATGGTCAGAAGATTGGGTGTGCGGCGTTCCACATCGCCCACCTGATAGGCGATGCCCTCCACCATATCCTTGATGAGCGCAAGTCCCCGGCCGCTCTCCATGGCCCATGGGTCTTCGCAGAGTGATGGGCTTGGACCGCTGGCAACCATGTCCGGATAAGGCGTTCCATCGTCTGCGATTGTCATGACCAGCGTTGCGCCCTGAAGGTCGATGGAAGCTTCGATTTGAACGGGCGGCTGGGCCGGATGCTTGACCAGGTTTGCGCCCCATTCTGACCAGACCAGTTGCAGGTCCTCTGAAACAGCATTTGGAATGGCCAGCGCCGACAAACGCTGCCGCAGGCGCTTGCGCAAGTTGGACACGCCGTCCAATGTGGCTGGGCTATGGGCCTTGAACAGGTTCATTGAAGCCTCCCCTCAAGCGCTTTTGGAAACAAGCAAAGCCTTGGCGTCCGACAAAACGGCATGTAGCGTGCGCTTGTCCGGGTTCAGCATGGCGGCTTTGATATGGGTTCTCAAGGCAGCTGACGGGTTGCCTTCTTCCAGCTCCTTTTCAGCTGTGGCCACTAAAATGTTGGCGCGAGCCTTTTTCAAGGCCGCCTGCACGGCGGGGGATGCGTTGTCTTCGTAGCGTGCGATGATTGTGTTCATGGCATCAATGCGTGCCTGCCGTTTTTGGGTCTCGCTTCCGGGACGCATCAGGTAGTCCATGGTCACCGTTCCACTGATGCCTACGGCGCCCTTTTCCGCCAGCTTCAACCAAAGGTCCCAATCTTCAGCGGATGGTAACGCTGTTGCAAATCCATTTGCGTATCGCAAAGCTTCTGTTTTTGCGACGACTGAAGAGGTGCCGACGATGTTGGTCGACAGCAGCGCAGCCAGAGGGTCCTGAAGCAGTTGATAGTGTTCTTCAGGGCGCGCATTCAAATGGCCCTGCCAGAATTCGAAGCAGGTACCAAGGTCCTCCCCAGCCATGCCCACGTGGCGATAATCAGTGAAACTGAACAGTGCATTGGGCTGTTCAAAGTGCCAGCGCATCTGCTCTGCGAGCTTGCCGGGATACCAGATGTCGTCTGCATCCAAAAAGGCAACGTGGCTGTACCGGGCCTTGGAGATGGCAAGATTCCGCGCACTTGCAGGGCCTTTCGCTGGCCCTTGAAGGGCGACGAGCTCATCGCAGTCTACGGCAAGCCGGGAGAGCCACTCGCCTGTGCCATCTGTTGAACCGTCGTCGACCACGATCAATTCAAGGGGCTGAAATGCCTGCTCGATAACACTGCGGATGGCTTCCTTCAGATACGGCAGACAATCTCTTGTCGGGATCACAACCGAACACCCCGGCTCCATGGCACACTCCTGATTTTTTATCGAGCTCGAAAGCGATGGGTTGGCATCGAGCTTGCTGCTTCAAGGCAAGCTTTGCAGGTTCTGAGCCAATTCTAATCCCCGACATTACAGGGAGTTCGAGGCCAAGACCGCGCGAGATAACAACAAAAAAGGACGCGCCCTCGTGAAAACCATTGGATATGTGCTGGCTGATTTTCCGGTTTTTTCCGAGACATTTGTTGGAAACGAAATCAGGGCCATGCAGGAACAGGGGCACCGGGTTGTGCCCATCGTGCTGCGCCGTACCGATGGCCCAGCGCAATCCGCCGACCTGAAACTGAAAGAGATTGCCCACTACCTGCCGGAGCACAGTGATTTTTCAGCGCTGAAAGCGCTGCCGTCCTTGTCCAGCTCCTTCCTTTCCGCGTTGCAATTCTGCCGCCAACAAACCGGCTTGCCGGTCTACTCGCTGCTGGGCAATGCTATGAAGATTGCAAGTATTGCCAGACAGGAAGGGATTGAGCACTTTCATGCGCATTTCGCCGGACCAGCTGCAGCCCATGCCATCGTCGCCGCGCGGTTGATGCGGGTAAGCTGCTCGTTCGTATGCCATGGACACGACGTCTACTCAGAAGCAATTGATCTGCCAGAGAAGCTTGAAGCTGCGGACTTTGTGGTCGCTGTTTGCAACGACATGGCAGAAGACCTGCACACCTTGTGCCCGGAAGCGGAAATCTCCATCGTCCCTTGTGGGATAGATCCGACCCGTTTCCGCCCCCGCCTGAACGGCGGCGACAATGGCCGACTGCTTTTCATCGGGCGATTGGTGGAGCAGAAAGGCATCGATGACCTTTTTACCGCGCTCCATGAAATGGGCGATGCCATGCCCCCCGTCGACATTGTGGGAGACGGCCCTTTGAAGCAAAGGCTCCAAGCGCAGGCGATCAAGTTTGAGCTGGAGAAGAAAGGGCTCGCGTTTTTGGGGCCCAAACCTGCGGAGTGGCTGACGGAAAACGGACCTCACTACAAAGCTCTGGTCGCGCCCTTCAAGGTCGCTCCGGACAAATCCCGCGATTCCGGACCCCTTGTTGCCAAGGAAGCCATGGCCATGGCGCTTCCGGTGATCACCACTGACTTCATGGGCATGAAAGAGACGATTACTCCCGAGTGCGGCTACAAAGTGCCCCCCGGCAATCCCCAGGCATTGCAGGCAGCGCTGGAAGCGTTTCTCGCGCTTTCTCCAGAAAACCAAGAGGAAATGGGGGCGGCGGGGCGGCGCCGGGTTTGTGAGACCTTCACATTGCAAAACCAAGCCAGAGCGCTTTCCAACCTCGTGGAAGCGGCCATACCGCACCGAAAGGCCGCCTGACGCATGAACCTGAAGAGCTTGCTCCATGCCTGGCCCTATGTGGCCAGCATTGTTCTGACCAAGGGCCTTGCGGTTATTACCATTCCCGTGCTGACCCGATACATGGCAGCGGAGGATGTGGGCTATCTGGATGTAGCCGCGTCCTTGCTGGAGTTCATTGGTCTGGTGTTTGCCATGGGGCTGGCGGACACGCTGTTTCGGTTCTCCGGCACCCAGCGCACGGAAGCTGAACGCAACCGAGAAGCTGCTGTGATTACCGGCAGCGCGTTGGTGCTGGCACTGTTCTTTGGCGTTCTGGTGCAGCTGTTCATGCCGCTGGTGATTGGCGCATGGGATCTGCCCATCAACGAATGGGCGCTGCGCTTGAGCATTTTGGGCGCCACTCTTGGCGGGCTCATCGAGCTGCCGCTGGCGTGGCTGCGGCTTGGTAACAAGCCCAAGCTCTTCCTGATTTTCACGGCCTCTCGCGGTGTGTTGCAAGCGCTGACCATGGTGGTCTTGCTGATGAACGGGTATGGCATTGACGCCATCCTGATCGCAAACGGCAGCATTGACGTTGTACTGGCGATGAGCTTGCTCGCGCTCCAAGTTTCGCGCACCGGCATTGGTTTCTCCCGCCAAGGTTTTGAGCGCACGGTGAAGTTCGGCTTGCCCTTGGTTGGAGGCGCGCTGGCCATGTTCGCGCTTGGCTCCTGCGACCGCTGGTTCCTCGTGACGGCCATTTCGCCGGAAACACTGGCTCACTATTCAATTGCCGTTAAACTGTCGCTGGCCGCGCCGCTTCTGCTACAGCCCTTTGGCTTGTGGTGGTATGCAAAACGCATTGCGGTTCTGGAAGAAAGCAACGGTCTTGCCCACTCCGCTGACGTGGTGCTGCTTGGCTACTGGGTGCTTGTGGTTGGGGCGCTGGGGACCGCCCTTGCAGCGCCGATTTTCATTGCGTGGCTGTTGCCCGCCTCATACCTGCCTGCCATTGCTTATGTGCCGTGGCTTGTACTGTGCTTTTCGCTGAATGAGCTCTGCTCTTTGCTCAATGTTGGAACGTACCGCGCCCAGCATGGCTTTTATGTGCTCGGGGTGAATGCTGTTGGCGGGGCTGCAGCCGTTCTCGGCTATTGGCTGCTTGCGCCGTCCCATGGTGTTGCCGGTGCGATTTTTGCAACGCTGGTGGGCCATGGCCTGCGGCTTCTGCTGTTTCTAGGGTTGTTTCACCGGAAGGCCCCAATCCCCTATCGTCTGCCTCAGATGGCCGTGTTTACGGGGCTTGCCGTCCTCGCGGTGGCGGGCCAGCCGCTCAGCGTTTCTTTGCTCTGGCAGTTTGCCTATGCCATCGCGGCGGGTCTGATCATGCTGGCGGCAGGGTATGGCGTCATGTCCCGTCTGAAATCCCGTGGTGCATTGGCGCCGGTGGAGGCCTGAGCCATGACGGACCTGAGCCAACTGTCCACCAAGAACAAAGCCCACCACCATGTGCTTATTGCGGCTCTTGCCTCTTTAGGGGTGGGGCTGGCTATTCTCAATCCGCTGCACCCCCTGCTGATTGTCGTTGTGGCAATCCTGCCCATCGGGGCGGTGATTGCCTTCAAGAACCTGTTCTATCTTTGCCTTGGGTTCGTGGTGTTCTCGTTCTTCCGCATCCACGAAGTGTTTCCGTTTCTGATGCCGTTTCGCATTCCCATCCTGTTGGCGCTGCCAACTCTCGGGGTGCTGTGCTGGCAGCTTTTTTGCGCCAAGTCGCTGAAACCATTCTGGAACAGAGATCTGACCGCGTTTGCCGTGTTCTTTGGCCTTGTCACGCTGGGTCTGGCGCTGGCCATGAACCGATCACTGGCGTTTTCCTATTACACCGCCACCTACATCAAGATCGGCATCATGGTGCTGGCGATTGCGTGGATCGTTCGAAAGCCTGAGGATTTTGCCACCGCTTGCCGGGTCTTTGTGATTGCAGGCATAGCGGTGGCGCTGGTGACAATCTCGCGCAAACTGCAGGGCATCGGCCTGGTGGAAGGGAGCCGTGTGACAATTGGCCGAGACTACGGTTCTGTCTTGGGTGACCCCAACGACCTGTCGCTGGTGCTGCTGTTCCCTTTGAGCTTTGCAACAGCGCTTGCCATCATTCGCCCCACAAAGCTGGACCGTCTTTTGGGCATTGTCGCCACCCTCTGCATTTGCTGGGCTATCGTTGCAACGCAAAGCCGTGGCGGGTTGCTTGGCATCGTTTCCGTGCTTGGCATCGGGGGAACCCGTGTGATCAAGAACAAGTTCGTTCTTGCGGGCATCGGTGCCGTTGGGCTGGCGGCCCTTATGGTGATGGCAGGCATTGCCGACCGGCAATCGGGCGGCGCTGCAGAGAGCGGCATTGATGAAAGTGCCATGGGCCGCATTTACGCATGGCAAGCGGCGGTGAACATGGCTCTGGCGCGCCCCTTGAATGGGGTTGGGCTAGATAACTTTGTTGCCAACTACTTCTACTTCACGCCGCACTGGACCGGCATGGCAAAGGCCGTGCACTCCACTTGGCTGGGCGTTTTGGGTGAAACGGGGTTTCCGGGTCTCATCGCGTTCGTAACCATGGTGGTGCTGATGGTGCTGACCAACCGGGAGTCGAGCCGAATTCTGGATGCTCACAACGCCCCGGCCAGCACACGCGCCACGGCGCTGGCACTCATTGGTGGGATTACCGGCTTTTGCATTTCCGGCACCTTCCTGACCCAAGGCTTTACCTGGCCGATCTACATCCTTCTGTCGCTCACCGTGGCCTTGTCCCGCTATGCCAAGGAGCTTGAACCCCCGGCAATTCAAGGAGCGTCGCCGGACGCGTCGCAAGTGGAAGATTCACCCTTTGCTCATAGGCTGAGAGCACGCAGCCCAAGATCCCGACCTCGCGTCAAAGTGCTGGAGGGAACCAACGATAACAACAGGATGGGGCGATGACAGCAGTGAACAAACTCAAAGGGTGGATCAAGCGTCAGGACACCCCAACCACCAAGTGGCTTTACAAGACCTTGAAGCAGGTACGCAGTGCGTCATTTCCGGTGATCCCTGGTTTTCACGGCGCGCTCTACACCATCAGCCGCGGGATCAAAGGGGTTTTCTTGAACCTTGTGCGCGTGTGTTGGACCACGCCCCTCTTTCAAAGCCAGCTCGAAAGACCTTGCAAACAGCTCTACATCTTTGGTGGCATGCCGTTGGTGATCGGCCCGCTGAAGATGGCGTTTGGTGATGATGTGCGCCTTTCCGGCCAAACCACCTTCACTGGCCGGTCCGACGCTGAAAGCACGCCGGAACTCAAGGTGGGCAGCCACATAGATATCGGCTGGCAGTGCACTTTCGCGGTGGGAACGCGCATTGAACTTCAAGACAATGTGCGCCTTTCAGAACGGTGCTTCCTTGCTGGATATCCCGGCCACCCCTTGGATCCTGCGGACCGCGCTGCAGGCCTTCCTGCGACCCCTGATCAGGTGGGTGACATCATTGTGGAAGAAGGTGCCTGGCTGTGCTTTGGCACCATCGTGCTGGCCGGGGTACGCATCGGCGCGGGCTCCGTGGTCGCAGCAGGAAGCGTGGTGACCAAAGACATTCCTCCGGGCGTCTTGGCCGCAGGGTCCCCAGCCCGTGTGATCCGTCCGATCCACGCTGATGTGGAGGTGGCAAAATCCCATGCCCTCTGATCTCGTGGTCTTTGGTGAGGACTGGGGCCGACACCCTTCCTCCACCCAGCATCTGATTTCGCGCCTTTCTGACGACTGGCAGGTGGTGTGGGTGAACTCCATTGGCCTGCGCCGTCCGCGCCTCAGCTTTCGAGACCTGAAACGGGTGACCGAGAAGCTGGGCAGCATTCTTTCTCGGCCCAAAAGGATGAACGGAACAGCCACCGCTTTGGTGCCTGCAAACATTCATGTTCACGCGCCAACAGCCATACCTTGGCCAGGCAGCAGGTTGGCTGCATGTGCCAACCGGCGTTTGCTTGCCCGTCAGGTCACCAGTTGGATGCGAGAAGACGGAGTGAAACGACCGATCCTCTGGACTTCCTTGCCGACCGCCGTTGTAGCTCTTGGCGAGTTTGAAGAACGGGCCGTGGTTTACTATTGCGGTGATGATTTCTCGTCGCTCGCAGGTGTCGACCATAAACCCGTCGCGGCCATGGAGCGACAGCTTGTCAAAAAGGCTGACCTGATTGTTGCCGCAAGCCAGCACCTGGCGGACCGGTTTCCTGCT
This sequence comes from Pseudovibrio exalbescens, assembly GCF_028737195.1. Taxonomy (GTDB): domain Bacteria; phylum Pseudomonadota; class Alphaproteobacteria; order Rhizobiales; family Stappiaceae; genus Pseudovibrio; species Pseudovibrio zosterae. The sequence goes on from NZ_JAQZAJ010000001.1 coordinate 1,017,974, forward strand.
GAAAAGACGCTCTATCTGCCACACGGGGTGGACTATGATCTGTTCGCAAAACCGGCTGACAGGCCCAGTGACCTGCCGCAGACCGGCCCGATTGCGGGGTTTTATGGCTCCATTGCCGACTGGGTGGACGTTGCCATGCTGTGCGAGGCCGCGATCCAATGTCCTGACTGGCATTTCGTCCTGATTGGGGCCGTTGAGACAGACATCTCCTTGCTGGAAAAACACGGCAACATCCACTTCTTGGGGCGTCGCCCCCATGACCTGCTGCCGGGCTATGTCCAACATTTTGATGCAGCGCTGTTACCCTTCAAAGACACCGAGCAGATCCGCAACTGCAATCCGCTGAAGCTGAGAGAATACCTTGCGGCGGGCACGCCAATCATCACCACGCGGTTTCCGGCGATGGAGCCTTATGCCCCTCTCCTGACAGTCCTTGAGACCGGCGAACCGCTGGCCCATGCCCTGAACTTTGCCTTGAACGACAAACAGCGCAACAGCGTGCGCCGCGAGGTGGTTCGTCCGGAATCCTGGTCGAGCCGGGCGGCGCAGCTGGAAGCGGCTTTGAAGAGCTTATAGGCGAGAGGTAGTCATGCGATCAGCACTTGGGCATTTTCTGTTGCTTGCCACCATTGGGTTGGCCGCGCTCTTGAGTGTATCTCTGCCCGCACAGGAGCTGACCCGAGGAAATCTACCGCTTGAAACGCCGCTGCCTTCGGACACCTTGAGCGGCAATGAACAATTGATTGTGCGAGGGCGGCTTGAGGGCGCACGTGAAGCGATGCTGATCGTCCGCATTGATGACAACGCCTCAACCGGATATGCCAGCCGATACAATCTGGAACAAACATTATTGCCCGGACCTTTTGAACTCAGCATTCCTCTACGCGGGATCAAGGCCACCGGCGGGCGTTTGATGGACCTTGCCCAGCTCACTGATGTCTTTGTGTTTTCACCCGACAGTTCCACCATTTTCAGCGAGGTGGAAGTCTCCATTTTCACACCCGCCCCTCTCCCGGAAGGGTCGGCTGGTTATAGCTTTGGCGAGACCGATGCGCCGGTTTTTCCGGGCTTTCAACGGGTTACACCGGAAAGCTCGATAATTGAGTCAGGCCGTCCCACAGCGGTGCGCAGGACAGGCTCCGATCCGCTGATTACCAACGGGATCAATGGAATGGAGCGTGTCGTTCTGCCGTGGCGTGAAGGAGATGAGGTTGATGTGCATTTATGGACTGAAGACATTGGTGAATGGGAACATTTGCCTCATCCGCTGGAACGGCGCATCAACATCAACGACCACACCGTGTTTTACAAAAGCCACAGCATCGAAGACTGGGTGCGTGAGCGCTATCTGGAAGGCAAACGGCGCGAGGTTCTGGGACAAGGTGATGCATGGACGGACCTGGCGCGCTACCGTGGAGGGTATCTGAAGGCGACCACCACCGCCACAAGCGAAGGCGTGCGCATTGACCTTGCTGGCGACAGCGCCGATGCGACCTACCTCTCCGCCGTTTTGCTCACACCCAAGGGGGATGACAGAGCGCTCAACATTGTGCTGGAAGAACGCGCCCGAATTGCGCGCGCGGCTTGGCCCGTGGTGCCATTGGGCCCCCGAGAGCCCGCAGATGCGGTTTTTAATCTGACCCAAGCAGTGAAGCCAATGGTGGCCGTGCCCTTGCGCATCGCCGCCGGAACAGGAGCGCGCCTGAGTGTAGACCTTGTGAGCGATGAGCGAAAAGACCTGCTTAGCGCTTCCCTGACGGGCGGCCCCCCGGAAGCAGCGCTGTTTCTTTGGGCGGCCCTTCGGACACTGGACAGGCCAGCAGCGAACGCCAGCTCCTTGAGCGTTCAGGAAACACGCCTTCTGTCTGACGTGAGCGGCCTCACAGTTGCTCCAGAACGTCCCCGGCGTGTGGAAATTTGGGTTTCAGTGCCGCCCGACACGCCAAAGGGGACCTATCCCATGCAACTGGCGGTGACGAGCAGCTTTGGCAATGTGAGCCTTCCCATCAACCTTGAAGTTCTCGAGAGTACATTGCCGCCCTCAAGAGCCCCTGCCGGGTTTTACATGGATGAGGCACCACATCTAACCTGGGCCTGGCAGGACGGTGAGAAGCGCGTGGCTCAGCTGCAATGCGACATTGCTTTCGTCAATAAGCTGGGCCTCAGCCCGCTGGCACCAGGGCTGATTACACCCACACCAGATGAGGAACAGGCCTTTTTCCAAGAACTGTCCGCAGCAAAGCCTTTCGCGCCCGCTGTGATGGCCTATACGCCCGCAAAGCGCCTGATTGAACAGGTTGGCATTGAAGCTGCCGCAGTGCAGCTTCAACGGATCACCCAAGAGGCAGAGGAGCGAGGGCTTTCCCCGATCTACTGGAGCGTGGCGGATGAACCTTCAAACCCGGACATGCAAGCCTATGACCTGCCGCATCTGGTTGACGTGTTCCGGGAAGTCGCCCCTGATGTAAAATTGGCGGCGCAACTGAACTCGGAAGAAGACCGTGCGTTGGCCCGGCTGTTCGACCTCGTCCTGATCAACGACGGCTATGGCCTGCAGCCCATGGATATCCGCTCCCTCCAGCGGGAGGGGCTCAAGGTCTGGCTTTACAACACGAGACAGCCTCGGATGACGGCCGCTCTGGGTGTTCTGGTGACCGGGGCAGAGGCCTATGTTCAGTGGCACAGCCGCATGCCAACGGCGGACCCGTTCGACCCAACCGACGGCCGCGAGGGCGATGTGATGATGCTGTTGCCGAGTGCAGAGGTGTGCCCGAGTCAGCCCGATATCCATTCTGGCCTTCTGGACATGGCCGAGGGTGTGGTTGACCAGCGCTGGCTGCTGCACTTTGGGCAACAAGAAGACGAAGAAGCGCAAGACCTTAAGTGGAAACTATGGAAAAACATCGAAACACTCTGGTGGGATCGAAACAAATCGCCAAATACTTATGAAGAAGAAATTAAAAAAATAATTGATACACAAAAATAAAACATAATATTAAACGCGGTTTATTGAGGCAAAAATCAATGATCAGGACAAAAGTCCTTATCGTTATACTCTGCTTGATGTTCGCTTCTTGCGTTCAAACGGATGATCTTGAGCTTTTGCCGGACTACCTCCAAGCACAGGGAAAGGCAGCCAGCGCACGTGCAGCTGGTGAAGGTGACGATGCGCTTTCCCAGACCAGCCGTGACGCTGAGAGACCGGACCCCAGTTCGGCGGACAGCGTGAGGGAACGCATGCTGGCAGAAGCGCGGGCGGGCATTGCAGTACCGTCACCGCAACAGCGGGAGGACGCAAACAGGCTCACCGCAGATGGGACCACGGCTCCGTACACGGGACAGCCTTCTGCAGAAGAGCTGTTTAGAGATTTCATGGCGCGCCGGCCTGTGCAAGCAGTTCCGAGCTATGCAGGAGACGCTAACGACATAACCGGCAGCATCCGACCTCCTGAAACACCTCAAGCTTCCCGCGCTGACGTCTTTGGGCGGAGCGCTGCCACAGACCCAGCGCTCATCAACGCCCGCATGCAGTTGCTTGCTGCAGCACGAGCCGCATTGAGCGCGGAAGATCCCGCTTCTCAAAGCGCACCCTCTCCCAAACTACGTCCGGGCGACACGCTTGTGTTTCAAGGCCTTGATGAGGTGACGCCGCTTTCGGAACAGGCGCGTAGTGATCTGGAACGGTTCTCTTATCTGGCGGCTGAGAACAATTGGTCCTTGATGCTGACCGTTGGCTTGCCTGACCACGGCGAGGCTTTTGAACGCCTTCGCAAGGCTCGGGCGGTGAGCAAGCGTATCATTGCCAGCTTGCCGGACACAATTGAGGTTCGTGAGCGCGTGTCACCGGACCTTGAAGCAGGCGAAGCGCTGCTTGAGATCACCCCATGAGGTAACAGGACTGCCTCGGAAAAATGCTCATAAAAATTGAGCAATATCTGCGACAAACTATTGAGAAAACAAAAAGAAAGCAGCAGACGCAAGCGCCCATCCTCACGTAGAGTATTCATGATGATAAATGGCAAAGGCAGATCAATCCGAGACTTTTTCCTGCTTGTGCTCGAAGCGGCATGGCGTCGGCGGTACATGATCTGCATTCCCATGCTTATCCTGCCTGCAATGGCATTTTTCGTCTCCGACTATGCACCGAAGCGCTACGCAGCGACGATGACTGTGCTTGTTCAGGAACCGGCCCGGCTGAACCCATTTCTGGAAGACCTTGCAATTGGCCCCAACCTGAAAGAGCGCATGCCCGCACTTGACGCGCTGCTGCACAGTGAACATGTGCTCGGACGTGTTCTGGAAGACGTAGGGGACATTACCCCCAGCACACCTCAGCGAGAGCGGGAGTTGATGGTCCGCTCCCTTTCTACTTCGATCAATGCGCAACTGGTGGGCAACGACCTCGTGCAGCTCACCATCACGTCCACCAATCCCAATGGACTGGCGGCAAAGCTGGAGGCTGTGGGAGAGCGCTTTCTTGAACGGCTGCTCTCACCAGAAAGGTCGGCCGTCGACAAGAGTGGTACCTTCCTGGCTGAACAGCTGGCAAAACAAGAAACCTTGCTGCGTGCAAAGGAAGACGAGCTGGCTGAATTCAAAACGCTGAACGCCGACAAGCTGCCTTCCGTTTACACAGCCAACGTCCAGCGCTTGGTGACCTTACGCTCCGAGCTTGACAGCAAAAGCGTTCAGCTGGCCTCCGCGGAAGCAGAGCTAAACCACCTGAAGAAACGACTTGCCAGTACGAACCCGGCTATGGGGCGACTGGAAGAGCGCATTGTTGCCCAGACCAGCCTGCTGGCCAACCTGAGGACACGCTACACCGAGAACCACTCAGACGTGCGGGCAGCACAAGAAACGCTGCGCCAGCTCACAGAGGAGCGCAAACTGCTTTTTGATGCCGCTTCCGACCTAACAGATGCGGACCTTGACCGGCTATGGAACATGGCCGCGGGACAAGAGCTGAACGCGGACCAGAAAACGGTGCCTCTGCTTGTTTCGCAGATGCAAGCATTGCAAACGGCGGAGAGCAAGCGCGAGGCGCTGTCCAAAGACGTGGCGCTTCTGAAGAATAACATAGCCGAAATGGAAGCAAGTGTTGCCGAGTTTGGGCCAATTGAAAAACAAATGAACCGGCTTGAACGTGACATCGATCTGGCTCAGGAAACCTACAGCGAACTTTCCCGTCGCTATGAAATGGCTGAGGTGACGGGTGCGCTCGGCAAGTTTGAAGCCCCGGAGCGGGTGAAGATTGTTGATGCGGCTGAAGACCCCCAAGCCCCGATCACACCCGGTAAGGTGGTTTATGTAGCTGGCGGTATTTTCGCCGCGATCATGCTGGGGGTTGGCCTTGCTGTTGTGTTTGAAGTGCTGGACCCCACCTTGAGACGGCAAGATGAGTTTCTTGCAGCGACCAACAATCTACCCATCATCGTGCGTATGCCCCGAATGGTAGACCCCGCCACCAAACCGCGACAGACCCGCAAGGGAAAGCGCAAACCGGATCAGGAAGCCGCCTAGCGCAAACAACAGGCTGATGTGTCCGCAAGCCGCACTCAGGATTTTGCCCCAGAAGAAGACTGGGCGTCGTCCTGCGCATTTTGAGCCACCTGATCTTCAAGTTCCCATGCCTGCAGACGGCGGTAGATCGTGGAGGGGCTCACCTCCAACGCCGCAGCAGCCCTTGGAATGCTGCCATTGCAACGGTCGATGGCGTCTTCAATGGTCAGGCGAATGACTGTCTCCAGAGGCAAGATGCGTGAGGCATCACGGGACTCACTTTGGAAAGGCAAAGTCAGCGGGCTTTGTTGAGCAACCTCACCTTGCTGTCTCAACGGCGCATGAGCAGCACCGGCCTCATGACCGTAGGAAGGGGGGCTTACTCCGCTGTTCTCATCCCCATTGGCATGGAGACTTGGATGGGCTGGCGACTCAGCCACCCGATGCCCTGCGCTTGGTTGGGATTTTGGCAGGGACCGCACAGAGCCTTCTGCAATGTCGGGCGGCAGCATGTATCGCTCGAGCACATCACCGTCATTGAGCACAACAGCGCTTCGCAACACATTTTGCAACTGCCTGATGTTACCGGGCCAGGAAAAGGCCATGAGCGCCTGTTCGGCTTCCGGGCTGAAGCGGGTGAACCGCTTGCCGTCTTCCTGCGCATAGGCGCCCAGAAAGTGACGCGCCATGAGGAGAATATCCATGCCGCGGTTCCTGAGGGGCGGCAGGTCAATGGGAACGACATGAAGGCGGTAGTAAAGATCTTCCCGAAACCGACCAGCGGCAACCTCGGCCACCGGATCACGGTTGGTCGCGCAGACAATTCGCACATCCGCATCACGCAGGCGATCTTCCCCAACCCTTTGCACCTGCTTTTCCTGCAGGAAACGCAGCAGCTTGGACTGCAAGGACAGATCCATTTCACAGACCTCATCCAGAAACAAGGTGCCCTTGTCCGCTGACAAAGCGGCTCCCTTGCGATCGGAAGTCGCGCCGGTGAAAGCCCCCTTGATGTGACCAAAGATCTCGCTTTCCAAAAGGTCCTTTGGTATCGCCGCACAGTTTATGGTGACCATTGGGCCTGTGCTGCGCTTGGAAAGCTGATGCACCGCCTCAGCGCACAGCTCCTTACCGGTTCCGCTTTCTCCGCGGATGAAAACGGAGGCATTTGTGGGCGCAACAGCACGAAGCATGCGGTAAACCGCCTGCATGGACTCGGATTTTCCGATGATGTTGGACAGGCCCTGTTCCTGATCTGGCCCCTCCACCTTGCTACCCAGTTCGCTCAGCTCCCGCCGTTCCAGCGCATTGCGAATGGTGGTCCGCAGGCGATCCGCAGAAAACGGCTTCATGATGAAGTCGAACGCCCCTTCGCGCATGGCTTCAACAGCCAGATTTACCGAAGCCTGTCCGGTAATCACAACGACTTCCGAAGTCAGACCCTCGGCGCGAATGGCCTTGAGAACGTCTATGCCGTGCATGTCTGGCAGATTGACGTCGAGAACTATGACGTCCGGGACCGCAGCCTGTATCTCTTCCATCGCCTGCTGCCCGGTTTCAACACCGCGCACCCGAGCCTCCTCCTGCTTCAGGTAGGCCTTGTACGTTTGCAGCAAAGCATAGGTATCCTCGACAATGAGGATGTCCGCGGGTTGGTTTGACATCTAATCCTGCACAACAAGGTTGCATCTGGCAAAAATGCGCCAGCAAGTTCAGATGCCGACGTTAAGAAGAGGACGCAACCTCCGTCAATTCGAATTTAACGTAGGGTAATTTCTTGAGTTCTGAAACTGCAGTTCCTGCTGACTGTATAAATTCACTAGCCAATTCTAAAAGAACTTCCTGATCCGGTTCATTTTCTACTTCGGATGCAATTTTTGCTGCCTCCAATGCGCCGAATTGGGACATGAGCCCTGAAAATCTATGGGCGGTCTTTCGTAGCTGCTCAATATCGCCAGTCTCAATGCACATGTTGAACTGGTCAAAAAGTTCTTCCGAGTTGGTAAAGAATGTACTCAGCAGGCTGGCAAAAACATCCTCACCGACAGCCTCGACGATATCATTCAAGGTCTGCTGATCAATGGTCGATGATTTCTTGCCGCTATTGGCCTCGCCAGTCCGGGTCTTCGAGGATTCGTAGCTTTTTTCTTCTTGCTTTTGGGCATGTACCATTAGAATTCCTTCCCCGGCGGGGGCCGCCAGATCGTCATCTTCAAGCAGAGCCTCCAGACGGCTGAGTTCCTTTTTCCAGCCATCGTCGGGCAGCGCAAAAATATCCGGTTGGACTTCCTCGTTTTCTGCGGTCGGCGGCAGAATGTTGGCGGGCAGCTCTGCCTTCTCGACATACTTTTCACTGTCTTGGTCTTCCCGCTTGGCAACGCTTTGACGCACCACTGCCAATACGCTGTCCAGCTCCTCCCAGCTTATGGGCTTGGTGAGGTAACCTGTCAGACCAGCTGCAAAAGCAGCTTCCTTGTCTGCTGCCATCGCCTGTGCTGACAGTGCATAGATTGGCGTTGCAGACATCGGCAGACCCATCTCCCGGATTTTCCGGGTCGCGGTCATGCCATCCATGTTGGGCATCTGCATGTCCATCAAAATAAGGTCAAAATCACGGCGTCCGACCGCCTCCAGCGCCTCTACTCCGTCCTGCGCGGTGGTTACAATGTGCCCGCGTTTTTCCAATGCGGTTTTGATGACCAGCTGACTTGCGGGCGTATCTTCGGCGACCAATATCTTGAGGCGCACGGGCTCGGCAGGTTGTTCAAGGTCAAGCGTGCCCTGAATGCCCTTCCACTCAGGGTCATTTTCCGCCGCCTCACCTTCCATGGCTTCCAGCTCGATTTCGAACCAGAACTGGGAGCCGAAACCGACAGTGCTCTCGAAGCCGATCTCACCTTTCATCAGGTTGACAAGTCGCTTGCAGATGACGAGCCCAAGTCCGGCACCGGGCTCTGTCAGATCTCTATCCTGCCGCTTGCGCTCAAATGGCAAGAACAGCTGCTTTTGAACATCCAATGCAATCCCGGAACCGGTATCGTGGACCGTAAACCGCAAACGGCGCTTGCCTTCATGGATGCCAATGCCTTCAACAGCTAGGGTCACATGCCCTTGTTTGGTAAACTTGGCTGCGTTGCTCATGAAGTGGGTGAGCACCTGACCAATTCTCCCGGCATCTCCCTTGTAGATGCGCGGCAGATCAGCTGGCAGATTCAGGTCAACTTCCACATCCTTGTCGCCAACCGCATCTTCAGCAAGGCGCAAGCTCTTGTTCACGAGGCGCTGTAAATCGAACGGGCGATAGTTGAGCTTGATTTTGCCAGAGTCCAGATCGGAGAAGTCGATCGTGTCTGATATGAGACCCAACAGACGCTGACCAGACTGCTGTATTTCGGCGGTAAATCTGCGTTGATCAGATTTCAAGTCGCTGTCCGAAAGCAGGGAAGCGAACCCCATGATGGCGTTGAGGGGCGTGCGGATCTCATGGGAGATCATGGAGAGGAACTCGGATTTGGCACGGCTGGCCGTTTGGGCTTTCTCCGCCAGATCCTTAAGCTGTACGGCTTGCTTTTCCAAACGTTCATTGGCGCTTTGGATTTCCAGCGCGCGGCTCTTAGCCTCCGTAATGTCCGTGAAGACAGAAACCATCCCGCCAGTGCTTGTGCGTTGCGTTGAGAGTTGCATCCAGCGGCCATTGGCCGTGGGCTCCTGATGGCGGTAGTGAACCTGATCGGATGCCAAAGCGCTGCGGCGTTTTTTCATGCGCTCACTGATGAAAGCCTCCAAATCGTCGGGCTTTGGATATACGCGTGCTTCAACGGCAAGGCGGATCGTTTCTTCATAGGTCATGCCGCGGCGAATACGCTCGGCCTTGTCTCCGAACAGCTCGCGGAAGCGACGATTGCACAAGATAAGCCTGTCCGTCCGGTCGAACAGGACAAGGCACTCGTCCAGACTGTTCACCGCATCATCCAATATGCTGCGGGCGTGCTCGGCTTCCTTGGCCATTCTGGAGAGCTGATCTGCCTGTTGGCTCACGTGTTCTCGGGCGTGTTCCAGTTCGGCTTCCCGGCGTTTCATCTCTGTGATATCGGTGCGGATGCTAACGATCCCGCCATCTTCGGTGTGCTTGTCTGAAATCCGCACCCAGCGCCCATCGCTCAGCTTCATTTCATAGGTAGCGACCGGCTTGCGCCGCGACTGCTGACGATGCTCCAGCCACTGGGCCAAGCCCTGGCCTTGCAGGTCAAACTCGTTGTTTTCCGCACCGTATTTCAGGACATCCATGTAGGGGACACCTGCGCGCAACGCAGCTGCGGAGATCTTGTAGATATGGGTGAACTTCTGGTTCCAGAGCACAACACGGTCTTGTGCATCACATAACAGGAAGCCCTCGTTGATGTTCTCAACAGCATCGGAAAGGCGTTGACGGGCGGAGCTGGCCTTCTCCTGCGCCTCAAGGGTTTTCCGAAGAAGCTTGTTGGTGTGCATCTCATAGTACACCAAGAAGCCCATGAGGCCCATGAGCGAGGCGATAGCCAATCCGCTGAACCAGACGAGTTTTTGCAGCATTTCGCTCATCTCGTTCTTGACGCGCAGACGCTGCTCGATATCCCAGCGAAGGCTTGCCAGCGTCACGTCCCGCAAGTTCTGAGGATAGGGGTTGAAGCGCTCTCTGATCTGCAGATAGGTGGCCAGATCGTCGGCCTGCAATTGCCGTACTGCGCCTTCAACGTCTATCAGTGTTTTTTCAAGACTTCCAACGACGCCCTGAAGACCCATTATTGACGTGATCTCCTGCTTCAGACGCCCGGTCTTGTAAAGCTCCATGCGGCTCCAAAGCAGGTCGAAGCGCAGCAGCATGTCGGCCTGACTTATGCTGTCATTGCCCAACATGAAACCATCAAGGGCGTTCAAAAAACGAGCCAAATCCAGCTCGGTCTGAGCTGCGGTCCAGACGGCATTTTCCGTGACGGTGCGCGTGAGTTTCTGCTCCACTTGCTCATACTTGAAGGCCGTGTAGCCGGTTAGCCCTACCAGGCCGCAGAAGAGCAGAAACAAACTGATTACGACGATGCGCCCGCGCGCGGAAAAATGCTTCATCATTTGACGTGGAGCTCCCTAACCTGCCAGATCCACTTGTGGTCCTCGGAGACTAAAGGGTGCTGATCTTTGGGGTAAACGACCCAGAGCGGGCCCTTGTCGCGAACGCTTAACGGCTTGCCGTTCATTTCCGCTGCGAGAATAACCGGATACTCTTTGAGTTCGGAAACATCCAACTCAACCCGGTAATCGTTGAGCGCCACTGCTTCCACCTTGGTGCCATTGGCCCCAACGCGTTCCAGGATATCGCTGATGCGCGTGCCATCGAACCGCTGTCTGCCGTCCGTCCAGGTGGTGTGGGTCAGAACGGTTTGAGAGCCGAGGGACGCCAGTGCGTCACGGTCGAACTTGGCAACCGCCCCATCGGTTGTCTTGTCAATGTCGCCGCTCACCACAAGGATGACCGGACCGTTGGGCGCGCTCAGCTCTTCCGCGTCGCTGGAGAGCGCGAACAATGAGAGTGCGCAGGCAGCCACAGCACCAAAAACAATGTTCTTTTGCAGAGGAAGCATCGGCGGTTTCTCCTTTTACTGACCGCGACCCGTCACCATCACAACGAATGTTCGCAGGATGATGGAGAGGTCTGTCTTGAACCATTCCCAAGGGGTAACAAGCTGCATGGCGTAGGCGTGATCGTGCATGACCTTGGAGCGCACATCTTCAACATCCTCATCGTAGCCCTGCTCGACTTGAGCAAGGCCCGTAATGCCGGGGCGCAAACCATAGGTACGCTCGATGTAAAACGGGATTTGATCCTCAAGCCGTTCAAAGAACACAGGACGTTCCGGACGCGGGCCCACAACGGACATTTCACCTCTCAGCACATTGAGGCACTGGGGCAGCTCGTCCAACCGAGACTTGCGCAGGAAACGGCCGATCCGTGTGACGCGAGGATCTCCTTTTGTTGCCCACTGCGCGCCGTGCTTTTCGGCGTCTGTGCGCATACTGCGGAACTTGGTCAGCAAGAACAGGTTGGTGCGGTCTGGCAGGCGCTCGCCAACACGGTACTGGCGATAGAAGATCGGGCCCGGGGAATCCAACTTGATGATTATCGCCAGAGGAACAAACAGGATCGCCATCACAACAAACGCTGCCACAGCGAGGGTGACGTCCATCACCCGTTTTCCCATTCTGGCAAGTGGATGAATGAAGTCAGGCACGCCAGTGTTGTCCGCCGCGCGGCGCCAAGGTTTGCGGGCTCCAAAAACATACTGACAGCAGCCGAGAAACGCCGCCACCTGACCGCCCAGCGCATAACCAACAGCAGAAAAGGGGCGCAGCAGTTTGGGAAGATCGCCGTCTGTTACCGCCTCATAGATATTGACCGCCATCGCGACAAGAACGCCCGCCATTACCAGCTGAGCCAGCAGCGCGCCTTGCAGCGCAAGCACGGCACAGGAGAGCAGGAACGCAACCATCAGGATCGGCGTGAAGGCCCGCAGCCCCTTGCCTGACAGATAGATAAAAGCCAAGGCCGGTTTCTTGAGATCAGCAAGGCGCCAAAGCCAAATGGCCTGCTGCAGGTTTCCCGCGCCAATGCGCAGCCGGCGGCGCAAATCGGTCTCGCGGCTGGCGGCCTCTGTTTCTGTGGCAACTAGCGATAGATCGTAGATGGCGCGATAGCCATCCTCGACGATCTGCATGGGGATGAGCACATCGTCGTTGATCGTGGATGGAGGAATGGCCCGCCAGGCGGAGCGGCGGATGGCATAAAATGCACCGTGAGCGCCGAAAGGAGCGGCCACGGAGGCCTCCGCCTCCTTCAACCAGCGTTGATAGGACCAGTAGGCATGTTCTCCGCTATCTTCGGTCTCCAGTTCATAGGTGGCGCAAACCACGCCGACATCGGGATCTGCAAACTCGTCCGCGACGCGCCAGAGCGCATCCGGTTCAACAACTGCAGAAACATCCGTCAGGACAATGATGTCAGCCGTGCTTTCAGAAATGGCCTGATTGAGAACGGCGACTTTGCCGCGGTTGTAGTGCCATTCGCTGAGTGAGAGCGCAGCGGTTGAGAGGCCCTCGTCCTGAAGCTCTTTCAAGGTTCTCTTGGCAATGGGATATGTCTCATCGGTGCAGCCATCAAAAATGATCGAAACCTTGAGCTGGCCTGCTGGATAGTCCAGTTGAGCGCAGTTGCGCAGTTTTGCCGCAATGCCCGGCGCCTCGTTGTAAGCCGGGATGATCACCTCGATGCTTGGCGGCTGAGTGCGATCTACCTTCTGAAACTTTGGCTGGCGTGGTTCTGAACGTGACGCCATTTGCCGAAGAACAGCCGGATAAACCAGACCGTGATAGGCCATCAAAGCGCCGGAACCGAGGGCAACGAGTTCTGCGGTCAAAGCGGTACCCCTTGAGCTAGAGAGTCGTAAGCACTCAGCGTGTCGCGCCAATCAAAACGGCGGCGCACGAATTTTACAGGTGCATCGGTTTGTGGCGCTTCTGACTGGATCAGGAGCGCTGTGGCGAGCGCACTTTCATCTTCCGGCGGCACAACCTGACTGGCCTCTGGACATACTGCATCCGGCAGGGCTCCTACTCGGGTCGCGACGACAGGAACGTTTGCGGCCTGAGCCTCAATAACTGTGAGCGGCAGCCCTTCCTCTCGGGATGGCACCGCCAACACATCAAAAGCGGGCATCAAGGCATTCACTTCCGCCACATTGCCAAGGAAAGTCACGCGGTGATTGATCCCCAGCGCAGCGGCTTGCGCTTCAAGCGCTTCGCGCTCGGTGCCATCACCAGCAAGGGCCAGATGGAAGCTCTCGGGAAGATGGCTGATGGCATCAAGAAGCACATCAAACCCCTTGACCCTTTCAAGACGTCCGACGCCTCCAATGAGACGCGACCGCTCTGGCAAACCGAACTTTTCTCTGGCCGCACGTTTGTCCCCGGGACAGAAAACAGTCATGTCCACCCCATTTGGGATGACGTAGACCTTCTTCTTACCCGTGAGACGCTCTACTTCTTTCGCGACCGGGAGGCTGACAGCGGTAACGATGGGCCGAAGCAGCTGGAAAGCTGCCTTGGTCAAGAACAGTTGGCGGCCATCGCGTAGGTGCCAGGCATCATGCTCGACCTGCATGATGTGGGGCACGCGCACCAGACGGGCGGCCAGGCCCCCGTAAAGTAACGGACCGATATGATGTGTGAAAACTGCCGCCGGTTTGTCCCGCTTCAAGGCTCGGCGAAGTTTCCCGACAACCGACAAATCCCAACCGTTGTTCTTGTCGAAGTAAACAGGCTCAACACCGTAGCGCTGCGCAAGTGCAAGGCCCGCAGTGCCCGCTTCTGGCGCTCCTTCCAAGACGTAAACACGGGTGTGCGCAGGATTGGCTGCACATAAACGCATCACCAGCAGCTCGATGCCGCCGGGGGCAAGTTTTTGAATGATATGGATCGCTCTTATTGTCATTCGTTGGGATCCTGAGATGCGCTAGGACGCGGTTCCCCAACTACTTCGCAACGCTCGTGCCAATCGAAACCCCCTCGAAAATGTGCGGGATTTGCGCCGCGCTATAGATCTTCGCTATTTGCAAAGAATGCCTCTAAAAATTGCCAGTGTCATAGCTAACGCCCCGAATTCCTGCGGTTTTCCCGGGCATGGGAATTGCTAGATGATTGGCGTAGTGCCCCGCGTACACGGGACCATGGTCGGCAAATAACAACAAGGATCTGAATAATGGCCGAAGTGATTTCCATGCCTAAAGATATGGATGCAGCCGAAATTGACCGCATGCGCGATACGCTCGACAGCCTCGCCAACAAGAAAACAGATGTGACACTGGATCTGGCCGAGACGACCTTCATCGATTCCTCTGGAATCGGTGCGATTGTGTTTCTTTTCAAGCGGCTCAGCATGGCTGGCTGTGAGTTGAAACTTGTCCACGTTTCAGGTCAGCCTCTCAGGCTGTTGAAACACTTGAAACTGACCAACAGGATTACTGTGGAGGGTGATGCAGCCGCATGAACCGGACTCGGGTGTCATGGCCCATGGCGCTGCGATGGGCTGCGCTTATTCTCTTAGTCTCCATGACACCCGGTTGCACCTGGTGGCCCGATTCCGGCTCCGGTGGCGCTGCCGAACGCTTTACAACAGACCAGCGCTCTATCCGCTCCTATGAGATCATCTTAACTGATCTGGAGCGCCGTGGCGCCGACCGCTGGGCGGCTGTGGACATGAAGCGTGCTCGGGCGCAACTGGTCAAAGCCAAGCAAGCTGCGGCTGGCGGCCTTGCCTATGATGCGGAAGAAGATCTTGCACTCCTGTGGTTCCAGCTTCAGATCATTGAAAAGAAACTGAACCGGCTTGAACAAGCTGGCCACACGGCGGTGCGGTCATGAAAGTGCTTGTCCGCTGCGTCTCGGTCTTGCTTGTTCTGCTCTTTGCTTCAACGTTGAAGGCGCAAGACTTGCCAGACAATGCACCTTTGCAAGTTGGAGATCAGATAACAATCTTTCTTCCCGGCGAAGCCGGTTTTGATGAGCCGTTCACCATCCAGAACAACGGCACAATCAATCTGCCGGAAGTGGGAGAAGTGAGCATCACAGGCATGACCCTGCCTGAAGCACTGGAGGCCATACGTGGCACTCTCTCCCGTGCATATCGTCAGCTCGATCAGCTTTCCGTCTCACTGTTCAAACGCAATTTGATCGTCACCGTTCTTGGATACGTGTCCTCGCCCGGAGAATATGTTCTTGACGAAGATGCCAACGTGCAGATTGCGTTGGCAGCCGCTGGCGGCCTTCGTCAGGGGGCGCAGCTTGACAGCATCCAGCTGCGCCGGGGGAGCAACATCGAGCGGTTTGACTACAAGCGCTATCTGGACACGGGCGATCTGCGCTTGATCCCCCCTTTGCAAACGCAGGATGTGATTTTTGTCCCGGCCTCCCCGTTGATTGGCAATGTGCAGATCGACTTTGATGGCCGCTGGCTTGCGGAAGCCGGAGACGCCGCAGATGAACAAACCTCCATCAAGGTGATGGGGGAAGTGAACAACCCGGCCAACTTCGCCCACAGGGACGGAGCGACCATTATTGACTACTTGATGCGGGCGGGCGGCGTGACCCGCTTTGCCAGTGTCGAGCAGATCCGGGTGATCAACGGTGACACCCCTGTGCTCTTCAACATGCAGCGCTATCTGGATACGGGAAACAGCACCTTTCTCGTCGACATCGCGCCCGGAGCGACCATCTATGTGCCACTGCAAAAGGACGAAATCCGCGCGGGGCAAAGCACGATCTACGTGATGGGAGAAGTGGCCAAACCCGGTGCCTACGAGGGCCGGGATGACGCGACTTTCATCGACATTCTGGCCAATGCCGGTGGTCCGACACGGTTTGCGGACACACGCAACATTCGCTTGATCCGGTCTGACGGCACGGTGGAGATGGTGGACCTTGTGGCATTTACTGAGCGCGGCGGTGTTGATTTGCCTGACGTTGCACCGGGAGATGCGCTGTTTGTTCCCGAGAAGACCGAGGTGGAGGACACTTCCTGGCTGAAGACCCCTCCAGAGCGTGCCATTGAAATCATCGGAGCCGTGAACAGTCCCGGCCGGTACGAATGGGCCAATGAAATGAGCCTGTTCGACCTTGTTGCACAAGCAGGTGGCCCCACCGCCGATGCGGACATCGCCAATATCCAAGTGGTCTCCAAGGACGGCGACTGGGCCAACTCCCAACGCTTTGACATGGAGGCGTTTCTAGAGCGCGGTGGCAGCTTTTCTGAAGTGCCGCGCCTTGATGCAGGCTCCATCATTCTGGTGCCGGACCGACGGACTGGCGAGCAGGAACTGAAAGGCCTCATGGTTCGGGTGATGGGCTATGTGAACACGCCCGGCGAAGTTGACCTTCCCCTTGGTGCCAACATTCAACAGGCCATAACCGCAGCTGGCGGGCTGCGCCAAGGGGCCCAACTTGACAAGATGCAGCTGCGCCGAGCCAACGACCTTCTGATCGTATTCAACTACAAAGAATACCTTGATACCGGCCGCCCTGATGCACTTCCGGACCTTGAAGAAGGGGACGAGGTTTTTGTGCCCTCCAGCCCGCTTACAGGCAATGTGGAGGTAGAGTTTGATGGCCGGACGCTCTCAGAACGAGGGGATGGCGGCGACATCAATACTGCGATCAAAGTGTTTGGTGAGGTCAACACACCCGGCAGCTTCTCGTTTGATGAGGAAGCCACAGTGGTAGACTACCTGATGCGAGCGGGCGGCATTAGCGGCTCCGCCAACATTCAGGATATACGGGTCCTCAGCGGCGGCGAGCCGGTGTTGTTTGATCTTCAACGCTATCTGGACACCGGCAATCTGGATGCCGTGCCAGCGCTGGCACCGGGGGCAACGGTGTTTGTGCCACCGATGGCTGAAAACACGCTCTCCGGAGACAGCTACGTTTATGTGATGGGCGAAGTTGCAGCGCCCGGTGCCTTCACCTATCGCCCGCGCACCTCGTTCATTGACCTTCTGGCCAACTCTGGTGGCCCGACCCGGTTTTCGGACACACGTCAGATCCGCCTCATTCGCGCTGATGGCAGTGTTGAAATGATAGACCTTCAACGGTTTACAGAAGGCGACACGACAGTGCTGCCAGAAATCCGCGCAGGCGACGCGATTTTCGTGCCGGAAAAGGCTGAAACTCAGGAAATATCGTGGCTGAAGGTGCCGCCCGAACGGGCAATCGAAGTGATCGGTGCGGTCTACAAACCGGGTAGGTTTGAATGGTCCCCCGAGATGACGCTTTTTGACATCATCGCGCAGGCAGGCGGACCAAACGCGCAGGCGGACCTTTCCGACTTGCAGATTGTCTATCGCCGTGACGGGAGAGCTCAAACTGTTCGGTTTGACGCCGACCGCTTCTTGAAGTTTGGCGGCAGCCTGTCTCAGGTGCCACAGCTTGAAGCCAGTTCCATTGTCGTCGTGCCCGAGCTGCCGCAGGACCCAACTGACAACAAATCTCAATGGGTGCGGCAGGCACCTGAAGATTCAATCTACATCATGGGTGCGGTGGGTGCGCCGGGCCGCTACGCTTTCAACGACCAGATGCACTTCCTCGACATCTTGAACGCAGCGGATGGCCCCCGCGTTTCGGCTGATTTGCGCAATGTGCGCGTAACACATCGCAGTGAACCCGGCGCGGTGGTCAGCAAGGTCAATCTCGCGCTCTATCTGGAAACAGGGGATGACAGCATTTTGCCCCACGTGCGCAATGGGGACCTGATTTATGTGCCAGATCAAGACCGGCAGTGGCTGGAAATCCCGAAGGAGACCACTGTGCGGGTATTGGGCGCTGTCGGATCGCCGGGGCGCTATGAGTACACCAGTGACATGACCATACTGGACTTGCTGGCAGAAGCAGGGGGACCACAAACCGACGCTCTGGTCGAGAAGATCTTGATCGTGAATCTGTCTTGCTGCCGAGATCAAGCCCGCCTGTTCAACCTTCTGGATTTTGCGAAAACAGGCAACATGAAGCAGCTGCCGGTGGTGCGGCCCGGTGATACCATCTTCGTACCGGACGTTTCCCGGAGCAACTGGCGGCAGGTCTTTGACAAGTTTCAGGATATCGTCTCTGCACTCAGTGTGTTTGCGCTGTTTAGCGGCCTCTAGCGACAGGCAGGAGGACAGCTCCCATGGATATGTTTGACCCTTCAACCCTTGAGATCGAGCGGATCTACGCCTCCAGCTTGGGGCTTGGTTTACGGACCATCGGAGTTACAGCTACGACTTGGGACAGCGGGACCACAAGCCTTGCCAAGTCCCTCGCCTCACGTTCTGCCCTTGCAGAACAAAAAACACTTTACGTGGATCTCACAACACCCGTTCGAGCGGAAGGCGATCCAAGTGAGGGGGAGTGGCAGCCGCATCTTTCCGGCCCCGGTCAGGCCATTCAAACCGGCGGGGATGAACCCTATGACCGGCTGATCCTGCACGCTGACTTGAAGGATGCAATGGCAGTGCGAGACCGCGACCGGCTCAAGATTGCCTTTAACAGCGACCTGATCCGATACCGCGCCATTGTGGTGGACCTGCCCCCTATCCCCCGCTCCAATCCGGCAGCGCTTCCATCCAACATCGGCGCGGCCTCCTGCGAGGGGATCGTGCTGATCGGCCTCGTTGGGGCTGTTACAGAGGAAACCCTGAGCCAAAGCTACGAAGCCATCCGTGCCACCGGAACCCAATTGCTAGGCATGGTACTGAACGACCGCGATGCGCCGACTTTAGGTCAAGAAATGGCGCGCGAGGCCCTGAGGTTCCGCCGTGTCTTCCCATGGCTTGCCAATGGGCTTGCAAGCAAGGCCTTGAAGTCGAAGCTTTTGAACTCCCGTCCATAACCCGCCCGCGTCTCTTGCGAACCCACGGCGACACCAGATAGACTGGTGCGCATCACAGCCAGCCTTCGCCAGCTATTAACACGCGCCAGACGACCGGGATCCCTGATGCGAGGGTATGCAGACGCTTCGAAACACCAAAAAGACGATGAGCGGTTCAACCCAGAAGCCGCCAGCCTTCCCTATCGGTTTACTGAGCTGGTGGAGCGCTCTGCGCCGGGTGCCCGACCGCTTCTTGAGAAGCGGCTGATTGTTCCCTACAGCGGCATAGCCGCAATGGCAGAGCTTCGCGACTACGACAGCCTTGAGCGCAACTGTTCTGCATGGATCCAGCCACTTCTTCAACATTTTATGGAGGAGCGCGGGGCTACAACGGTAAAGATTGCAGCCTCTCAAGCGCTCAAAAGCTTGGCGCAAAGCCTGCTCAACCGCATGGTCGTGAACTACCTCTTGACCGGCCGTGCTCCACGCGTTGGCGAACTGCGCTTCCTTCCAAGAGGCAAAGCGCCGTGGATAGAGCTGTTTCTGGATCCTCGTATTATGCCTGAGGAAGTGGACTTTGACCCGGACAAAGGACCATCAGAACTGTTTCAGCTCTCCATCACGATCGAGAACATCGTGAACGTCCTCCACGCAGCGCTTGGACGTCGCAAGACGCCGAAGCCCGTGTTCTTCTCAAGTGTTGCACTCGCCATCTTAAGCCCCCTCATGGTCGCCCGCCGCCATGGCGCGCATCCGCAAGAGGTTGCCTCCCTGATGCGGCGATTGCTGCCCGCACTTGGAAAAGACATCAACTCAGGCGTTGTGTGGCGACAACGGGTACTCGATGGGCGAACTGAGTACGCCCCTCGGCGCAAGGCCTGTTGTCTCAAGTATGCGCTACCAGACAAGCCCCATTTGTGCTCCACCTGTTCGCGCAGACCAGAGACACTGTTCTTTGAGAAGGTTCCAGTGCTCGGCGGCCATGACACCGCCGACGGTCGCTAGCCGGTCTCTATCAAGAGGCCAGTTTTGTCGCGGTTTGGCGGCCCAAGTCCGGCAGAGTGACAATGCGATTACCGCGGAGGTCGCTTGCGCAAATGATGAAACCGCGCTCTTCCATATGGGTCAGAAGCCAGCGGGCTCGCCCCGGAGACCTGGTGCCATAGGCCTTGGCGATTTCCAGATCTGCCGGGCATGGTTGCTCGGCAAGCGCGGCTTTCGCCAACAGCAAATAGACGCCGCGCATTTCTTCAGGCAACTGCGAGGCGACAATCTCCACCTGCCCCCAGTCGCCCTCTGCAACTTCCTTCTTATCCACGCCAGCGCGCGCCACAGAGAGCAGACGACGGAACCTTGGCAGGTCTGGGCACTTGATCCGCTCAATTCGGCAACGCACTTGAAAGTCCTGATAGAGCTGCGATACCGGCTGGAACGCTGCATCGGGATCTTCCAACATGCTGGCCAGAATTTCTTCCAGTTGAGCGTTCTTTTCCTCAAGGTTGAAGAGGTCTTCCGGGTCGGTTTCCGGCTCAGCCTGTGCTGCCTGAATTTGCGCGGCGGCAGTGCGCGAGAGCTGCTGCATCACATCCTTTGCAGAAGGAGCAGCAATGCGGTTCGAATGCAGGACCGGGTCATTTTCAGAAGCCGTAAAAATAAGTTCGGCGGCATTGTCGGTCTGCTGTTCCGGCAGCGGCATGAGCTTGGTGGAACCATTTCGGCCCGAAGTGACCACCTCGCCAATTTTAGCCCGTTCCGGACGGCGAGAAATTGCCGGCCCCAAGGCGATAAAGTGACCACGGTCCAGGTTTCGGAATTGCTCTGCCTGACGGCGCTCCATACCGAGCAGGTCTGAAGCGCGCTGCATGTCGATATCAAGGAAGGTACGGCCCATGAAGAAATTTGTTGCTTCCGCAGCAACATTCTTCGCCAGCTTTGCCAAGCGCTGGGTCGCAATTACCCCGGCAAGGCCGCGTTTACGGCCACGGCACATGAGGTTGGTCATTGCCGTCAGAGACAGGCGGCGCGCTTCTTCGCCGTAATCCCCGGCGCCGCTTGGTGCAAACAGCTGCGCTTCATCCACGACCACCAGGACCGGGTACCAATAGTTGCGGTCGATATCAAACAAGCCATTCAGAAACGCAGCCGCCGCTTTCAACTGCTTGTCCGGTTCCAGCTCTTCCATATTCAGGATGACAGAAATGCGGTGTTGGCGCACACGGGCAGCGATCATGGTCAGTTCCCGCTCGCTCATGGTGGCGTCAATAACCACGTGGCCGAAGTGGTCCGCCAGCATCACGAAGTCACCTTCCGGGTCGATGACGACCTGCTGAACCCACGGCGCACTCTGCTCCATCAACCGTCGCAGCAGATGTGACTTTCCTGAGCCAGAGTTACCCTGAACCAGAAGGCGCGTCGCCAGTAATTCTTCCAGATCGATTGTTGAAGAAGTGCCGTTTGGCTTAGTCCCCATTTCGATCGTAACTGTCATGTACCTTCTCTTTCAGCAGCGCGTTGGAACCGGCAATGATAGCGTGCCGTCTCCGGCCAAACAGGATTTCCTGAGCGGCGCGGCACAGCAAGAGCCGTCCGTACCATTGCGTTGCCACGGGAGCTCAACTTCAAAACCTTGGAATCTGCGCTTGGGTGCGCTCGCAGCCTTTATGCCAGCAAACGGCACGATTCGAGGAGGGGAGATTAATCCACCTGTTGATGACAGCTCAAACCTGCCCACATACCCACAGGAGATGGTGCCATGCCTCATTGTTCACCGGTGAGATACCATCATTGGATAAACTTCCGCTAGGTGACGCTTTCGTCATGAAATCAACATGAGAGCTGCGCAATATCAAAACTCGACGTTTGACCTATTCATGAAAATGGCAGTTGCCCCTGCCACTTGTTTTTGGCCTAAATGAACGTATGACCAGATCAGATCTTATACCGGTTGCTCCCCGACATACTCCGAGAACAGAGACCAGAGGCGAACTCATTGCCGATGGTATCATTCATGTGTTGGGCATTGCACTAGGAGCCGCAGCAACAACGGCATTCATCATTTTGCTCTGGTCCTATGAAGACCCGGCGCGAAAGATCAGCATCTTCATTTATGCTGGTTGCCTCATGACCATGTTGATCTGCTCGGCTACCTACAACATTTTGGCCAAGGACAATCGTATCGGCATTCTCAGACGCTTGGATCACTCGGCGATTTTCCTCATGATTGCCGGCACTTACACGCCGCTCTGCCTGATGGTTCTGGGAGGCTGGACAGGCACCATTCTGCTCGCCGTGGTTTGGTCGGGTGCTGTTGCGGGCGCCACCATCAAGATCTTTCACATGCACCGATTTGAGCGGCTCACCGTTCCGATCTATCTCGCGCTCGGATGGGCGGCAATTTTCGCTATTGTCCCGCTGTATCAGCAAGCTTCAACTGCAGGGTTCGTGTTTCTGGTCGTCGGCGGCGGCCTATATACTGTCGGCACGTTATTCTACGTCTGGAAGACCCTGCCCTATCAGAACGCCATCTGGCATGGTTTCGTTCTTAGCGCCGCCATATGCCATTTTGTATCAATCCTGATTGATACGGTCGTGCCGGTTCTGGCCTAGGCAACTTGCAATAAGTTCACCGGCTTATTGAAATTCTCTCACCCAAAGACAGCATTGCGCCTTTGGCAGGGCTTCCGCTACAACTGAGTGCTCCAACCAAAAACTGGGAGCAGACCCAATCTCTCCCATTTCGCTTCCGGAGCCACTCCCCGCATGACTGCTTCAACACCAAAGATCTTTGACGGCCATAACGATACGCTTTTGAAACTCGTCATGCATCGCGGTACCAAGAAAGAGCGCAGCTTTTTTGAGCGCGTGGACTACGATCATATTGATCTGCCGCGCGCAAAAGAAGGCAACCTGTGTGGCGGCTTCTTCGCCCTGTGGGTACCTTCGCAGCGCGACCTCAAAGCCGATATGGGCACAGCCCACGATGATCCCTCAAACTTCTCCAGTGTGCCGCAAGAGAGCGCTCTGGCCTATACCGGCCAACTGATTTCGCAGGCCGTCCAAATCGAACGCGCAGCCAAAGGAGAGGTCATCCTATGCCGCTCCACCCGCGAAATCCGTGAGACTGCCGCGCAAGACAAGTTTGCAATCCTGCTTCACATGGAAGGTGCGGAAGCAATTGATCCGGATTTTGCGGCGCTGGATATGCTCTATGAGGCCGGGCTGCGGTCCATAGGACCGGTTTGGAGCCGTCAGAACATCTTTGCAGACGGTGTCCCAATGCGTTTCAACTCTTCGCCTGATACGGGCTCTGGCCTCACTGAAAAGGGACGGGAGCTGGTCAGGCGCTGCAATCACATGGGCGTGATGCTGGACATGTCTCACATTACCGAAAAAGGGTTTTGGGACGTGGCTGCCTTAAGCACAAAGCCGCTTGTCGCCACCCATTCCAACGTCCACGCCATCTGCCCACATGCCCGCAACTTGACGGATAAGCAACTCGCAGCGATTGCCGAGAGCAAGGGCGTAGTCGGGATAAACTTCGCCGTTAGTTTCCTGCGCGAAGATGGCAGCTGGAGTGCAGACACACCGCTGGACCTTGTTGTGCGACACGCCGCCTATCTTGTTGAGAAGCTAGGTGAAGATGGGGTCGCGCTCGGCTCCGACTTTGATGGCTGCCGCGTGCCGAAAGATCTGAAAGATGCCAGTGGCCTGCCCTGCCTCATTGAAGCCTTGCGAACGGCAGGTTTTGGGGAAGAACTCATCGAGAAGATCGCGCACAAGAACTGGTGGAGTGTGTTGGAGCGGACCGGCATTTAGGCGCAGACCAAGCAGCGTTCTCACCAAACGAAAAACCCGGCACAAGGCCGGGTTTTTATTCACTATTGCATCAGATCTCAAGCAACAACAGGCTCGTCATGCTTGAGAACGGCAGCCTCGACCAGTTCCTTGGTATAGGCCTCCTGCGGATTGCTGAAGATCTCAGCGGCAGAGCCCTGCTCCACAACAACACCCTTCTTCATCACCATGACGGTGTCCGACATGGCACGCACAACAGCCAAATCGTGAGAAATGAAGAGGTATGTCAGGTTGTGTTCGTCCTGGAACTTGCGGAGCAGTTCGACAACCTGCTTCTGGATTGTGCGGTCCAGCGCGGAGGTTGGCTCATCCAGCACCACAAGTTTTGGCTTCAACACCATGGTACGCGCGATGGCGATACGCTGACGCTGTCCACCCGAGAACTCGTGCGGATAGCGGTTGCGCATGCTTGGGTCCATGGACACTTCTTCCAGGGCCTGACAGGCGTAGCGGTCACGCTCAGCAGCGGAAAGGTGCGGTTCATGAACCAACAAGCCTTCCGTGATGATCTGGCCTACCGTCAGACGCGGGCTCAATGAACCAAACGGATCCTGGAAGATAAGCTGCATTTCCTTGCGCAGCGGACGCATTGCACGCCGCGTTGCCCCGGAAATGTCCTTGCCCATATAGACCACGCGGCCCTTTGAAGGCAGCAACTGCAGCACGGCACGACCAAGCGTGGATTTGCCTGAACCGGACTCGCCCACGATGCCTAGGGTCTGACCTTCACGCACCTTCAAAGAGATGTCGTTTACGGCCCGTAGAACGTGTTTTGGCATCAAGAAACCGTTTTCGGTCTCAAACTCCACACGAACGTCGGTCGCATCCAGCACCAAAGGCTTTGTGTCCGGCACAAGATCTTTGCGCCCTGTTGGCTCAGCATCCAACAACATGCGCGTATACTCATGCTGTGGGTTGCCAAAGATCTCTTTGGTGTTGCCTTCTTCAACCACTTCACCCCGGCGCATCACGTAAACGCGGTCAGAGATCCGTTCCACGATGCCCAGATCGTGGGTGATGAAGACGACAGCCATGCCGAGACGCTTCTGCAGATCGGCCATCAGGTCAAGGATTTGAGCCTGAGTGGTCACATCCAGTGCGGTGGTTGGTTCGTCCGCAATGAGAATGTCTGGGTCGTTTGCCAGTGCCATTGCGATCATCACGCGTTGGCGCTGCCCACCGGACATTTCATAGGGATAAGCCTTCACCTTACGTGCAGGCTCAGGAATGCCAACCAGCTCGAGAAGCTCGACGGCTCGCTTGCGAGCGCTCGCCCATGTATATTCACCGTGCTCGACCATTGGCTCGCACAACTGACGCTCAATGGTGTAGAGCGGGTCAAGCGATGTCATTGGCTCCTGGAAGATCATTGTGATCTTCGCGCCACGGATCTTGTTGAGCTTGCGAGAAGACAACCCAAGAATGTTGTTGCCTTCATACTTCACGCTGCCTGAGGTCCGGCCATTTGACGCGAGCAGGCCCATGGCCGCCATCATCGTCTGGCTTTTACCAGAGCCGGACTCGCCCACGATCGCAACGGTCTCGCCCTTGTCGACGTGGATGTTGATGCCTTTAACGGCATTAACGGTGCCGGTGTTGGTCTCGAAATCGACTTTGAGGTTCTCGATTTCAAGAACAGTGTTTTCGTTTACTGTACTCATCCAGCCCTCTTATCGATCTTTCGGATCCAACGCATCGCGCAGACCATCACCGATGAAGTTCAGCGCAAACAGCGTGGAAGTGAGGAACAGGGATGGGAAGATCAGCATCCAAGGCGCACCCTGAAGATTACGCGCACCTTCTGAGATCAAAACACCCCAGCTGGTCATTGGCTCCTGAACGCCCAGTCCCAAGAAGGACAGGAAGCTTTCCAGAAGGATTACCTTTGGTACCAGAAGTGTCATGTAGACAACAACAGGGCCAAGGGTGTTCGGGATGATGTGACGCTTCAAGATACCGCCACTCTCAACGCCCATTGCTTCCGCAGCCTGAACGTATTCCTGACGTTTGATGGAAAGCGTCTGACCGCGCACAATACGCGCCATATCCAGCCATTCCACCGCACCCACGGCTATAAACATCAAGACGAAATTTCGCCCAAAGAACACCACGAGCATGATCACGAAGAAGATGAACGGCAGTGAGTAGAGGATATCTACCACGCGCATCATGATCAGATCGACCTTGCCGCCGAAGTAACCGGAAACGGTACCGTAGATCACACCAATGGAAATCGCGACCAAGGTTGCGAGCAAACCAATTGTCAGAGATACACGGCCAGCAATCAGAGTCCGGGTGAGCATGTCACGACCGTTCGCATCCGTACCGAAGTAGAAATGCATGTACTGAACGTCAGCAGTTACAGTAGCGCTCTTGCGATCCTCAGAGTAGTTGATGATCTGAGTATTTTCGAAGATGTCAGAACGATCGAAGCGACGGGTATTGCGCTCATCAATTTCACGACGAGAAGTGACTTCGGCTTCCACCTTGCCATCAACAACCTGATAGCTCTCTACATTCAGTCGTGCGCGCTTGGCGACAGACATGAATGCAGGTTCAATCTGGTCCTGTCGCGGGTAGGCTTCCAGGCTGGCTGGCACCTTGACGTAGTCACGGTAAACCGCGTCGTACTCGTGCGGAGCCAACATAGGACCAATGATGGACAAGATCGTGATGAAGATCAGAACAACGATCGAAGTTACCGCAGCGCGGTTGGCCTTCAATCGGTCCTTCGCATCGTCCCAAAGGGAACGCCCTAGCTCTGGCGTTTCTTTATTATTAGTAGAGGTAACACTCATTTGCGGGAACCTCAGTCGAAGCGAACGCGCGGATCAAGCACTGCATAGAGCAGATCCACGATCAAGTTGAAGAGGATAACGAAACAAGCCACAACAACTACGGTACCCATGACGAGGGTGTAGTCGCGGTTCAAAGCGCCTTGTACGAAATAGCGGCCGATGCCCGGGATACCGAAAATGGTCTCGATCACAACGGAACCAGTCAGGAGCGCTGCAGCTGCAGGGCCGAGATAGGTTACCACCGGCAGGATCGCGCCGCGGAGTGCGTGGACCACGACAATGGTGTATCCAGACAAGCCATAGGCACGGGCAGTGCGTACGTGGTTTGAACGCAGGGCTTCAATCATTGAGCCGCGTGTCAGACGTGCAACAATCGCGATCTGTGGCAGCGCCAATGTCACCACCGGCAGGATCTTGTTCACGAAGGCTCCACCGCCCCAACCGCCGACCGGCAGCCAGCCCCAGTAGACGCCGAGAACCAGCGTCAGGCAGGGCGCGACCACGAAGTTCGGAATGGTCACACCGAACGTCGCAGCAGTCATGACGGAGTAGTCAACGCCTTTGTTCTGCCGAAGGGCAGCAATGACGCCGAAAAAACCACCAATTACAAGAGCAAGGGTGAGCGCACCAAGACCCAACTGCATAGAAATAGGCAGGCTTTGCGCAAAAAGTTCATTGATAGAAAAATCTCGGAAGAAGAAGCTCGGCCCGAAATCGCCGGACAATACACTCTTCAAATAGATGAGGTACTGCTCCCAGAGAGACTTATCCAAATTGTAAATCTTGTTCAGATTTTCCATTACCTTAGCTTCGAGCGGACGCTCCAGATCGAAGGGACCACCTGGCGCGATGCGCATGAGGAAGAAGGAAATGGTAATAATCAGAAACAAGGTCGGTATTGCGCTGAGCAGACGGCCCAGAACATAACGCAGCATGGCCCTGTATCTCCAATTGTTTATAGTTTTGTTCAGTGCCTGATAACAAAGGAACCGGCCACAGTGGGTGCCACCATGGCCGGTCCTACTGAACTTACTTTACGTTATTCAGCAATAGAGATGAAGCGGCTTGGGTGGATGTCCAGCAGGTTATCCTCGAAGCCACTTACGCTGTCCGCTACGATGTTCTTGGAACCGTAGAACATGAGCGGGATGAATGGCAGGTCACGCATGAAGAGCGTTTCTGCCTGCTTCAGAACTTCAGCGCGCTTTTCAAGATCCAGAGTCACTGCTGCCTCATCCATGAGAGCATCGAATTCTGGGTTTTCGTAGCGAGCGTAGTTGAAGCCAACGTTGTCACTCTCAACCATGAACAGGAAGTTCTGTGGGTCAGAGTAGTCACCAATCCAGCCAGCACGTGCCACATCGAAGTCACCACGGTCACGCAGGTGCGCATAGTGGGTCTTGGTGTCAGTGTTGAGCAGGGTTACTTCAACACCGAGAGGCTTCCACATGTCAGCAATCGCAACTGCTGTGTTCTTGTGGTTTTCAGAGGTGTTGTAGCGGATTTCGATCTCGAGTGGGTTAGCTTCGCTATAGCCCTTCTCTTCTAGGATCTTCATTGCCAGTTCTTCACGGTCCAAGAGGTCCATGTCGGCCCACTCAGCCAGTGCTGGCTCACCGTAGTTTGCAATTCCTGGAGGAACGAAGGAGTACGCAGCAACCATGGTGTCGCCCCAGATTTCCTCTGCGAGGAACTCACGGTCGATTGCCATGGAAAGAGCCTGACGTACTTCAGGGTCTTTGGTTGCTTCAGACTCATGGTTCACAGCGTAGTAGTATGTGCCGAGGTATGGCGCTACGTGGAACTGGTCACCAAAGGTTTCCTTGATGAAGTCGATCTGCTCGAGCGGAACGTCGTTGTTGGTGTGCAGTTCGCCAGCCTGGAAGCGACGCAGAGCAGCGCCACGATCTTCGGTTGGGTAGAACTTGACCTTGTCGACCTTCACGTTATCAGCGTCGTGGAAGTGTTCGTTCTTCACAACGGTGATGGAGTCGTTTGGTGTGAAGTCTGCAAGAACAAAGGCACCATTGGTTACAATGTTTTCTGGCTTCACAAAGTCACTGCCGAACTTCTCGACGGTTGCAGGGTGGACTGGAAGACCAGTCTGGTGACCCAGCAGATCAATGAAGTAAGGCGTCGCTGCTTGCAGCTTGATTTCGAGTGTCGCGTCGTCGAGCGCCTTAACACCCAGCTCTTCAGGAGCCAGCTCGCCGGTGTTTACCTTCTCTGCATTGAAGATTGGGTAAAGGACGTTCGCGTACT
Source organism: Pseudovibrio exalbescens (assembly GCF_028737195.1). Taxonomy (GTDB): domain Bacteria; phylum Pseudomonadota; class Alphaproteobacteria; order Rhizobiales; family Stappiaceae; genus Pseudovibrio; species Pseudovibrio zosterae. The sequence continues at coordinate 1,046,807 of NZ_JAQZAJ010000001.1, forward strand.
TCGCGCCAGTCTCTGGGGTCATGATGCGACGCAGAGAGTATTCAAAGTCGCCTGCAACAACTGGATCGCCGTTGGACCACTTTGCGTCTGGGCGCATTTTGAAAGTGTAGACCAGACCATCTTCGGAAACAGTCCAGCTTTCAGCTGCGCCCGGGATGATTTCGCCTTCTGCAGAATATGCTACGAGGCCTTCGTACATATCGCGCAGAATGTGTGCTTCATAGGTGGTGGAGGTTTTGTGCTGGTCCAGAGTTTCTGGATCAGCTGAATTGCCGCGGTGATAGACAACTTCAGCGGCTGCTGTCAGCGACGTGGCTGCAACCAACGCTGCTGCGAGAGCTGTCATGCGCATGGACTTGATCATTAAGATCTCCCCTCTCCTTAATTCTAACTATTTGCCCCTTTGTTACCCGGGCAGCGGCGCCAAGATTCCACTGTTGGCCCGCCTTGGCAAGAGACAACAAGGGCTTTTATTTAGATTTGGAACGCCTTCGATTGAAAACATTTCAAAATTCGACACCTAAAAGGCGTCTTTGTTTCCCTTTTCCACACGCGCAAGGGAGGAATAACCCCTACACCCCATGTAGATCGCAGAAAAGTTCTTCAGATTCCAGCACCGCGAATCCGAGCGACGAGCCCACTAATTTACCGGTGTTTTTCCGCGATATTGTATCCTCAATCGCTTTCTTTGGCCCGGCAATGTGATAGATGAAGCCTGCGAAACCTATATACACTGTCCATGCAAAATACATAAAGCCGGGGTTTTAACATATGGCGCCTCCTCTCCTGCATATCCGCGACATCCACCTGACCTTCGGGTCAACGCCTCTGCTGACGGGTGCAGAGTTGCAGGTGGGCGAAGGTGACCGGATCTGTCTGGTTGGGCGCAATGGCTCCGGCAAGTCCACTCTCCTGAAGATCGCAGCCGGCTTAGTAGAACCAGACAAGGGCGAAACCTTTTTGCAGCCCGGCACAACAGTGCGCTATCTTCCTCAAGAACCTGATCTAACAGGCTTTTCAACCAGTCTTGAGTATGCGGAGGCTGGCCTTGCACCAGGTGATGATCACTACCGCGCACAGTACCTTTTAGAGGTTTTGGGTTTGACCGGCCGGGAAGACCCAGCCACACTTTCGGGTGGAGAGGCCAAGCGAGCAGCAATTGCCCGAGCCTTGGCACCAGAGCCTGATATCCTGCTTCTGGATGAGCCTACCAACCACCTTGATCTCCCAGTAATCGAGTGGTTGGAAACTGAATTGCGGCAGATGAAGTCCGCAATCGTACTTATCTCACACGACCGACGTTTTCTGGAAAACCTGTCGCGAGCGACAGTCTGGATAGATCGCGGGCTCTCCAGACGCCAGGAAGAAGGCTTCTCCAAGTTTGAAGAGTGGCGTGACAAGGTTTTTGAAGAAGAAGAACGGGATCAACAGCGCCTCGACCTGAAGATCAAGCAGGAAGAGCACTGGATGACTTATGGCGTGACCGCACGTCGCAAACGGAACATGCGCCGCGTTCGTGAGCTGGCCGATCTTCGTCAAAAGAAGCGCGACTACAAAGGTCCGCAAAGCGGCGTCAAGATGGCGGCGACGGAAGGGGAAGTCTCGGGCAAGCTGGTTTCTGAAGCGAAGTCGATCAACAAGGCTTTCGAGGCCCGCCCTATTGTAAAAGACTTTTCAACACGCATTCAAAGAGGGGATCGTGTTGGCTTTGTCGGCCCAAACGGGGCGGGAAAAACAACTCTCTTGAAAATGCTGGTGGGCGATCTGGAGCCGGACAGTGGTAGCGTCCGTCTTGGCGCAAACCTTCAGATGATTACGCTGGACCAAAAGCGGGAAAAGCTTGACCCAAATGACACGCTGGCCAGCGCCATGACCGGTGGGCGTGGGGATACCGTCATCATTGGCGACACTTCCAAACATGTCATGAGTTACATGAAGGACTTCTTGTTCAAACCGGAACAAGCGCGTACGCCGGTGCGCGTGCTTTCGGGCGGGGAGCGCGGTCGCCTGTTGCTGGCCCGCGCCCTGGCGATGCCGTCCAATGTGATGGTACTCGATGAGCCAACAAACGATCTGGATCTGGAAACGCTTGACCTCCTGCAAGAGCTGATCGCCGACTATCAGGGAACCGTTTTTCTTGTCAGCCACGATCGCGACTTCCTCGATCGCATCTGCACCTCCGTCATCACCATGGAAGGGGATGGCAAGTGGCAAGAGTATGCTGGCGGCTACTCGGACATGATCGCCCAACGGGGAGCGGGCGTTGACGCCAAGAAGGTGCAGAAGTCTGAAAAACCCAAGAAGGACAAGGCGGAAAAGCCGAAGGAAGAGAAGGCAAACAGCAAGAAGAGTTCCCTCACCTTCACCCAGCAACACCGTCTAAAAGCCCTTCCAGACGAAATTGACTCGCTGCAGCAGAAGATTGCCAAGCTTCAAAAGGAGCTTGAAGACCCCAACCTTTTCACTGGAAACCCTGAGCGCTTCCACAAAGTGACCGAGGCCGTCGGCAAGGCCCACGAACAGCTGGAAACCTTGGAAGAGGAATGGCTTGAGCTGGAAATGCTTGCGGAAGAGTAGAGCGCAAGCGCCCCAAACTATCCTTCCTTTTTCGTGATTGAGGACCTTGGATGGTCCTCATTTCGGTTTGAGGTCGATGCAATTGGGCATTTGCGTGCTTTCTGTTCCCATCACATTTGATGAAAGGAACTCCCAATGCCAAAACTTCGCTACATCATCCTCGGCACAACTACCTTGATCATTGGCGGGCTGGTCACGCTAAGCCTGACCGGCACCTCCGCCATCTCCGAGGAGATTGACGCCAGCCAAGCCTCATCCCTAGCCCTTGTGGGTGACAGCATCGCCGTGGCGATTACCACCAAGGACGATGACCACAAGAGCGTTGAGGTTCACACCAACGATTACAAATGGTGCGACCTGAGCGCGAAACTCTCCTCAGAAGGGGATCGGGTTGTGGTGCGAATGGAACGGTCGGCCTGGTCTCGCTTCGGATGGTGTGACCCGGAAGCGGAAATCGCCATTCCATCCGCATTTAATCTGGACGTGGAGCTGGATGCCATTGCCGCTAACCTGACCGGCTCCTATGAAGCTGTCCGGATCAAAGCCGACAGGGGTGTTTTGCGCTTCAATGGGACCGCCAGTACCTTTGATTTGGTTGCAGATGCTGCAGTGGTTTACCTGAATTTCCTCAGCCACATGGCGCTAGGTTCGGTAAACATTGACGTGGACAAGATTGTCTCCAGCATCAGCTACCCGGACTAAGCATCAACTTTGCGGGAATGGGCTCGATAAGCTGAAGGGCTCATTCCTGTTACGCGCTGAAATTCCTTGTTAAAGTTCGATTTGGTGGTGAAACCGACATCGAACATGATCTGGGTTATCGTTGCCTTGGTTTCTTGAAGCAGCTTGCAGGCTTCACGCACACGATACCCATTTACGAATTGCGGTACATTTTGCTGCTCCAAGGCATTGACCGCCTCTGAGATCTGCCTACTTGGAAGGCGGGATGCCTTGCTCAGCATTTCGAGGGAAAGGTTCTCTTTCCTGTAGAGCCTTTCACTCTCCATAAGCGCCTTCAACCGCTCAAGAGCTGAAACCAGCTCAGGGTCAGTGCGTGGCAAAGCAGCACTGCTTGAAGCATCGCTCGCATGCACGGATCGGGTGGTTACATATAGATACAGCGCAACGAGAGAGCAGAGCATCGTGAGCGTTGCAGCGGTTACGAGTGTAGGCGCGTTCCGCCCTCCTGAAACCGCAAAATCTATGGCCACTGCCGTGTCCACAAACGCTGACACAACAAACAAAACACCTGCGCTCAAAAACGCCAGTTTGGCTGGCATAACCATATGAAATGGCTGATTTTCTGCCCAACTAAGATCACCGTGCCTGGCTTCCTGAACCAACGATACACCGAAGCTTAGATAAGTGAGCGCGATGATGATGTCTGGCCCGACACCCCACCCCACCAGATAGGTGGCATACATTGCGAGTGCGAGCGCAACAATCAACGCCGAAACCCCGGCCAGCAGACGCACGCTCACCGGCTTCATGAGATCTTGCAGTGAGGCCCATGTGAGTGGAGGAAGAGTAATGGCAACGAGAGCCAGTGTCAGTGGAGGCAAAGCGCTGATGCCCCAATTGATACCCGCCAGAACTGACTGGGCGCAATAGAACAGGAGCGTTACCAGAAACAGCGAACTGAAGTGGCGCCCCCCTGCCCCCCAGAGACGCAACAGCACGAGCCCAAGAAAAATCGCCGTCAGAAAAGGAAGTGGAATGCTTGGCAAAGTATGGCCTCCGGATCCCGCAAAAAGTAACCGTCCCCCAACAAGAGGCAAGCGCTATCAGCGGTTGATGCACAGGCTCCTGACAAGCTTACCCGATCACCAGCGCCTTTTCATCTTCCGACAACACCTTCCACTCACCGGGTTTGAGGTCGCCAAGCGTAAGATTGCCAATTCGAGAACGGTGCAGGTCGGTGACATGATTGCCCGTTGCGGCAAACATGCGGCGAACCTGATGGTAGCGGCCTTCGTGAAGCACAAGGGTTGCCGTGTGTTCACCAGTAATTGTCAACTCGGCTTGCTTAAGTGGCTTGTCCTCCCCCTCAAGCATCATGGTGCCACTGGCGAAAAGAGTCGCTTCGGTGCCGGATAAAGGACGGTCGAGCGTAACCTCATAGAACTTGGGCGTTTCAGTTTTGGGTGAGATCACCTTGTGCAGATATTGGCCATCATCAGTGAGCAGAAGAAGGCCAGAGGTTTCCTTGTCGAGACGACCGATGGTGGAGATCGCAGGCTTTCTAAGTTTGAAGCGATCTGGAAACAGGTCATAGACCAGTTTGCCCGGGTCCTTCTTCGAACAGGTTACACCCAAAGGTTTATTGAGGAGCAAGACTGATCCTTGGGCAGGATCAAGCGGCTCATCGTCAAACAGGATCTCTTCGTGAGGCAGCTGGCTGTCCGCCTTGATCGGGGCGCCTTGCATATCTGTCACCCAGCCATTGCGGATAGCCTGCTGCATTTCCTTGCGCGAGCCATAGCCAAGATTTGCCAGCACCTTGACCAGTCTCATCGGCGTGCCTTTTTGGCTTGGATAACCTTATACCCCTGCTCATCCGCGATGATCTCGAAGCTCTCAAAATAGCGGTCAAGCGTGCTTTCATAAGGCAGATGGCGGTTTGCCACCATGTAAAGTGATCCGCCCGGCTTCAACCCCTTAGAGGCAGCGACGATAAACGCTTGCCCAAGGTCTGTACGGTCTGCCTTACCAGTGTGGAACGGTGGGTTCATCACCACAAAATCGTAGGAATGTTTCAATCCTCTGGTAACGTCAGCCCAGTGAAACTCAACCGGGATTTTCGGCTCGAGACGGCCGATATTGCCAGCTGCAAGATCAAGCGCGCGCTTTTCAGCCTCGTAAAGATCAAGTGCGGCCACACTTGAACATCGCTGCAAGATTTCGGTCGAGAGATAGCCATAGCCCGCGCCAAGATCTGCCACACGCCCCTTCAGACCTTCAGGGAGCTTGGAGACAAGCAGCTTTGAGGCCGGATCAATGTGATCCCAAGAGAAAATGCCCGGACGGCTGGTGAACCTTCCATCTTCAATCTCCCGCGGCATGTCGAGCTGAAGCCAATCATTGAGAAGACCGCCATCAAGCGTATCCCGGGAAACGGCGGCCCAGAACACACGGCACTTGTGCTTGGAAAGCTTGCCATCCAGTCCTGCCAGTTTATTAAGATCCGCTTCGCAGGACTTGGCACCTTCGGTGTTTGACACGCACGCAACAACAAAGCCACCATCACGAGTCGTGTTGACCGCATGGGCCAAAAGGGCGCGAGCCTCCTGTTTCTGCCGGGGTGGGAGCACGAGAGTTATCTCAGCTGCGTCAACTGGCGCTTCCACCAGCTCCAGCCCAGCGCGGGACAGAATGTCGGCATCTGGCGCGAAGGACTGTTGGCACACCAGCGCGCTTCCAAACACCTCCTTCAGTTTTGGCGAAAACCTTGCCCTGAGAAACAGCACCTTGCCGCCCTCAGGCACATCCAAGCTGTCGTATTCAAAGGGTAGAAGAAGCGTTTCAAGTGCAGGATCAAGCATAGACGTCAAGCTCTTAAGAAGGGAGAGCGAAAAGGCCAGCACGGTGCTGGCCTTGTTGCATTAGTCGGCGGTGTAAACGATCTCACGCGTTTCTCGGAACCGGATATCTGGGTTCTTCTCACCCACATAGGTCACTTCCCACGCGTTCTTGAAAAGATAAACAGGCTTGTCATCGCGGTCGAGTGCCACGTGCGCACGGTTGGTTTCAAGGAACTTGTCGAGCTTCTGGCGGTCATCGGCCTCTGCCCAACGCGCGGTATTGTACATGACCGGCTCGAAGCCGATTTCCGTTTGGTATTCCTGCTTCAAGCGATCCACCACAACGTCGAGCTGAAGCACACCAACCACACCTACAATCCAGTTGGTGCCGATAGAAGGCTTGAAGATCTGCACAAGGCCTTCTTCTGCAAGGTCTTCAAGGCCGCGTCGCATTTGCTTAACGCGCATGGTGTCAGTCAGGCGAACACGGCGCAGGATCTCAGGCGCGAATGCGGGTAGCCCTGTGACGTGGATCTCCTCGCCCTCAGACAACGTGTCACCTACACGCAACTGGCCGTGGTTTGGCACCCCGATCACATCGCCCGGGAATGCGGTTTCTGCAATCTCTCGTTCTTCCGCGAAAAAGAAGATTGGCGCTGAAACCGTAATCGGCTTGCCAGCACGGACGTGTTTGAGCTTCATGCCGCGCTTGAACGTTCCAGAACAAAGACGCACAAACGCAATACGGTCCCGGTGCTTGGGGTCCATATTGGCCTGCACCTTGAAGACGAAGCCTGTTACCTTGCCTTCTTCCGGTGTGATGGTACGGCCACCCGTTGCTGGCTGAGCGTGCGGCGGCGGCGCATAGTCTGCAATGAAGTCCAGCACCTGGTCGATGCCGTAGTCACGAAGAGCTGAGCCAAAGAACACCGGTGTCAGGTGGCCCTCAAGGAAGGAATCCTTGTCAAACTCTGAGTAGCCTGCACCGCCAAGTTCCACATTCTCTTCAAGATCATCGCGAATGTTGTCAAACAACTCGCCAATCAGTTCAGGGTCTTCAAGACCTTCCACCGGTTTGATGGTGTCCAGTGGGCCACCACGGCCTTCCGTTGAGGTGAAATAGCGGTTGCCGATGTGATCGTAGACACCGAAAAAGTCCGAGCCCATGCCCACGGGCCAGCTCATTGGCGTCACATCAAGGGCCAGTGCCTCTTGAATCTCGTCGAGAATTTCGAGCGGATGGCGGCCTTCGCGGTCAATCTTGTTGACGAAAGTGATGATGGGAATGTCGCGCAGGCGGCAAACCTCAAACAACTTACGGGTCTGACTCTCAATACCCTTCGCGGCGTCGATTACCATGATGGCCGCATCAACAGCTGTAAGCGTGCGGTAGGTATCCTCCGAGAAGTCTTCATGGCCCGGCGTATCGAGAAGATTGAAGATGATGTCGTTTCGCTCGAACGTCATCACAGAACTTGAAACCGAGATGCCACGTTCCTGTTCGATCTTCATCCAGTCAGACCGAGCACGGCGACGTTCACCACGAGCACGAACTTGACCGGCAGCACGAATGGCACCGCCACCAAGCAGCAGCTTTTCCGTAAGCGTTGTCTTACCCGCATCCGGGTGAGAGATGATTGCGAAGGTGCGGCGCTTCTCGTATGGCAGCAGATTTTTCGCGCCAGCAGGTGCTACGCTCATATGGCCTCCTTAAGCAGGCTACAGTCCTGCTGGATATCAAGGCAGGTCTCGGCCGCCCAAGGCGGCGCGCGCCATCCGCGCGTCAAACCTGCAGAAACTTTTGTTGAAGGCCTCTTACAGAATGTGGCTTGTTCACGCCAGCCCTTGTCTGGATTTTTTCATTATCTTTGCACCGGCATACCCAACAGCCATAGGCACCTGATGACTGATCGCTGCGCACCAATTGTTTATGTATTGGCGGGCCCCTCAGCCCACCAGAGAAAAGAACTGACGCCGCATCCATGACAGAGCGCCCAACGCCGCCTGCGAGCGGGCCTGTCGCCCCTTCATGACAAGGGTGCCAATATGCTGACTATAAGTCGCTCTCTGCGATGTTTCGTGTGTGTTCAGACCTGTTTGCATCGTGATGTTCCTTCTGTTCGACATCACTACAAATATTTCCTAGACGCACCTTCGACAAACGCTTAATTTTGACGCTTCGGATCAAATTTTTTGAGGCGATATGGTCGACCGGCTTCCTCCACTAAACAGCTTCAAGGTTTTCGAATGTGTCGCCAGGCACATGAGCTTTTCAAAAGCTGCCGCAGAAATGAACCTCACCGCTTCAGCCATTAGCTACCAAGTGAAAACACTCGAAGAGCAGCTGGGGGTTCAACTGTTTGAGCGGTTCAACCGGGCGATTGATCTGACACCTGCGGGCCGCCAGCTCCTGCCCGGTGTGGAAGCTGGACTGGAGCAGTTTCGTGAGGCGGTTGCCCGGATTACGGGAAAGGGGCAGGACTCCATTCTCGTGGTCTCAACCGGCCCTGCCATCGCCGCCAAGATTTTAGCACCGCGAATTTACCGCTTCATGGACGCCTACCCGGAAATCGAGTTGCGCCTTTCAGCTAGCCTTGCGCTGGTCGATTTCAATCGGGATGAAGTAGACCTTGGCATGCGCTTCGGCCCCGGGCCCTATCCAAAGCTGCATTCGGAAGCCTTGGCGCGAGAGATCGTTTTCCCGCTATGTGCCAAACGGTTGGCTGAGCGCCTGCAACATCCCAGAGATCTAGAACAAGCGCCGCTTCTGCATGATCTTGCGATGGAGAACATTGCCGGGACCCCACGTTGGCCGGACTGGCTTGCGGCGGCGGGTCTGCCCAAAGCCGACTGGTGGAGGCGTGGCACACAGTTCAGCCATGCAGATCACGCACAAAACGCGGCTCTGGAGGGTGCGGGTGTCCTGCTCGGCAGGAGCATCCTTGCCGCGGGAGACATGCGCCTCGGCTTGCTGCATCGCCCGTTCGAACTCTCCTTGGAGATCCCTGCACAATACTGGCTGGTAGGGCTGGAACCGACCTATCAAAAGGACAAAGCACGAAAGTTCCGCGATTGGCTTCATGCCGAAATGGCAGAACTAGCAGCTGAACGAAACGGATAATCCTCTGCACGAAAGCCTGAAGACAAGTTTCAGACAGGTCTGTTCTGGCACATGCCACTGTGATACGTCGGAAGCCTTCTTCCTTTACTTCAATCAGAAACGGATCGATTTGATGAGACTTTCCGCTCCAAGCTTTATCGTGTTCATTCTGGCGCTTGCTCTTGGCGTAATGGCTCTGCTCAGTGCCGTTGGCGGCATCTACATTCCGGTGATCACCGGTAATACCTTTTGGGCGATGACCGGTGGCTGGGGCCTATTGGTTCTCGGCAGTATCTTCAAGGGCGTTTAATCCGGCCCTAGAATTACAGCTGTTTTCCCGCTCAAGACTAGGCCATGAACTGATCGGAACCGCGATGGAGTACTTGTCCTCCGTCGCGCCGATCACAACGGCAGCCACACGCGCCTTCCCCTCCACTTCAATCAAAGCCGGACCGCCAGAGCCGCCATAGTTGGTGTTGCAGTTGGTTAGCCAAACACCTTCCTGCTCAGCGACAATTTCGCAGCCGCTGTGCGCCGATGGCAGGTAGGGTCGGTCACGGTAGTAGCCAACACTGGTGAAATCAGGCCCGGACCCCTCCAAACCACCAGTCTCAGAAAGATCGACCGTCTGCACAACGGGGACATCAAGCGGCTTTGTCAGGTAGATGAAAGCAATGTCCTGCAATGTTTCGGCGAGCATTGGCTTTCGTGCGAAACGATAACCTTCGGGCATGGCTACGCAACGCGCTACCGCGTGTGCCAAGTGCTTGTCGCGGCGCACACCAGCTACAAAATGGATTTTGTTGGCAGGAAAAGGCTTGGTGGTGATGCGATTGAAAACGCAGTGGGCTGCAGTGAGCACCACATCAGGAGCGACCAAAGTTCCCGTACACATAGACGTGGAACGAAACCCCGCGACGTTGATACGCCCAATGGAACTCCATGGCGCATCCCACGAATCTATCATTTCTCGCTGATCTTCGCCTCGGATACCTGGGAATGGATCTGGTCCAATCCCCTGAGCAAGGCTGGAGAGCGGCTGAAGAACAAGACAGAAAAAGTATAGAACTGCTGCGCCCAAAGGCCTTTGCATCTCAACCGCCATAAGCTGCATCTCCCAAACTGAACAACAAAACCCTTGATCGGCGTCAGCTTGCAAGGGTACGGTCCCCTTCATCGAAGCGCTTTTGGAAGCGCAAGAAATCGATAGACCACTGCCCTCCCGTGTAAACCAACGATATGTCGAAGATGCCATAGAGTTTGAAGAACTTGTCGGCGTCCGCTCTGGGGCCAAAGTATGTGCGGGCGGAGTACAGCCGAGCACAGGCTTTTTGCTCCTGAGATTCAACAATGATGTTGCTGATGTAGTGAAGGCTCCCAGCAAACTGGCCCAAGAACGCCTTTAGATGGTCAACAGCTTCGGTCGGCGCCAGATCTTGAGCTCCCCCCTTGCACCAGTATGGATCATCCAGATGAACGGGATCGGTCAGAACTGCTTCCGCCATTTTCCAGTTCCGATCATCCAGGTGCTGAAAAAACGCGTTTATGCGATTGGCTATGGTGTGGGCAGTGTCCATTGTTCGCTCAGATCGGTGACTGTCGAAGGTGAGAGCCACTATACATGGCTCCTTGGCGATCCAAACATCTTAAATCTTGTAGCTTTGTCGTCCATTCGGTTTGAAGGGAGCAAACACAGCTAGCGGCGCTTGAGGTTCCACTTTTTCGCCAACTCTTTGAAGTAACCGCGCTCTTCTTTGAAGCGGATCCATGAGTTCACATAGTTGATCCAGACCTGATCGTTGCGAGGCAGCATCATTCCCACAGGCGTTGGAGCGCGGGGCGCTTCCACCGGCACGATCATCAACTCTCTATGTGCTTCGATCAGTTGCAAGGCTTCCACGTCCGATGTGATGTGGGCATCAGCGCGGCCAGCCAAAACTTCCTCGTAGTCGCGGCGCGGTGTCACCACAATCCAATGTCGCGCGAGAGGAAAAAACTCTTTAATCAGCTGTTCTTGACTGGTCCCCAATGTGGCAGCAATCGTAACGCCCGGTTGGTTTAGATCGGCCCAAGTGTTGAACCTGCCATCGTTGGCTCGCAGTGTCAGCGGAACGGTTGCAAGCGAAAAGTAGCTCTCTGAAAAGGCAACTCTGGCTGCTCTAGCCGGAGTGAGGCTAGCGGACGTGGTAATATCATAGTGCCCAGCTTGTAGACCCTTGGTCAGATTACCCCAATCCATTCGGACATACTCAATGGAAACACCGAGATCCTTGGCAAGTTCGTTCGTCAAGTCAATGTCATAGCCGATGTAGCCGCCATTTTCTGGATCGCGCACCGACATGGGCAGCCAATCCCCGGTGGTTCCCACACGCAACACGCCGTATTGGAGGATACGATCTAAAACAGTGTTTTGCCCCCAAGAGGAGAATGGTTGCAAAACAAACAAAGCGAAAAAACCAAGGAGCACAGCCTGCCGAAACTTAAATACCATTTGAGAGACCACGTGTTTCAAGTCTGCAAGATCCTTCGGTTTGCTGCTAAATGGCACGACAACGCGCATAGCCAAGCTTCCCGGAACATAAATTACCTTAACGTAATCATTCTAATATGAATATTGCAAAGATGCAGATTTTCTGAAACTCATGCTTTTCCTCCCAAGCCACGCCATTTCAAATTATGCAACATTCAATATACGAGAAATGTTCATCTAAACTCCTCTGCTTTCAAACAAAACTAGACACTCTCGAAGTGAAGTTTACCTACTCACACCCGAAAGAAGCAAAAAAAATCCCAGTATATGGGATTCCTTATTCTCTGAAAAATTAAGGAGAGATGACAGCTTCAAGAATAGGCACGGAACTTTACTAGAAAAAATTAAGGCAGCTCCATTCTTTTTCAATTCGGCTCCTGAAATAACACCTAAACCGCTACTAACCACAGATAGAACGCCACGGTTACCTATCGTTTTCACAATTACGTATTGACCCTTAGATTTGCAGGTGCTTATAACAAGCTCCCGTTGTTTCATTGACCATAGTTGCACAGGAATGAACAATCTTCGCCGATTAAAACTGCGCCATCTGGAGGCATTCGTTGAAGTTGCACGATTGAGTAGCGTCAGCCGAGCTGCGGAGGTCTTGAACCTCACCCAACCAGCCGTGACACGCACAATCCGCGAACTTGAGGAGATTTGCGGCCGCCCACTGATCGAGAAAGACGGGCGCGGCATAAAGATCTCACAGTTTGGCGAAATGTTCCTCAAGCACGCAGGTACAAGCCTTTCCGCGGCACGAAACGGCATAAACGCTCTGGCCCAGTTTAGCGTGGCCGACGGACCAATGATCCGGCTGGGTGCCCTACCAACAGTCTCTGCTGCTATCGTTCCGCAAGCTGTCGCGAGATATCTTCAGTCCGGCATGCGCAATCGATTGCACATAGTAACGGGTGAAAACAAGGTTCTCCTCGATCAGCTCCGGAACGGTGAACTAGACATGGTTATGGGCCGGCTACCTGCGCCCGAAAACATGCAGAACCTGACATTTGATCCGCTTTACAGAGAACGCGTGGTTTTTGCGGTGGACGCCAACCATCCTCTTGCGAAAACCCTGCAGTTATCCATTGAGCAGTTCAACGATTATCCTGTCTTGCTGCCTTCAGCCGCCTCGATAATCCGGCCGTTTGTTGATCGCCTTTTCATCGAGCAAGGCATCCCTGAACCCATTCATGCAATCGAGACAGTGTCGGATTCCTTTGGCCGAGCTTTTACCCGGGACCATCAGGCAATCTGGATTATCTCACGAGGGGTTATCGCCGCCGAAATTGCGTCTGGGCAGTTCGTTGAACTGCCGATTGACACCTCATCAACACGAGGAGCGGTCGGCCTCGTCACCCGATCCGATCAGCAACAGGGTCCCGCTTCCCTATTCTTTTCCGAAATACTGAAAGACATCAGCTCAGAGGGCTTTGCACAGCCAACAGAACTCGCTGAGGCTTGACCTCGCCCCCGCTCATCCATATCCAATCCGGCATGATACGAGCCGAAAAACAAATTTTACGCACCAAACGCGACATGGAATAGATAGAGAGATCTACGTAGTTCATCGGGGAGCGATGGGTTATATTTTGCCGAGAACTGAGCCGTGCAGGTCCGTCTCTGGTTTTTGTAGCTGCATGCACATATTCGGAGTCACGCATTCAACCAGAGGTTAGGTTTACCTGATATGGCACCTGACTACTGTAGCGTCGTAGTTTCCGATTTTGGGAGGATACCATGAAGACACTGGGTGCATTATCAATGTTGGCGGCCTCCGCGCTTCCTGCAATTTTTTCTGTCGGCGCAGCGAACGCAGCAGACTATACATTCAAGCTGCATCACTTCCTAAGCAACAAAGCCCCGGCGCATGCGCAGATGCTTGAACCTTGGGCGCGGGCTGTAGAGGAGAAGTCAGGGGGTAAAGTTTCCATTGAAATATTCCCCTCCATGACACTCGGCGGGCGCCCTCCTGAACTTGTCTCTCAAGCGCGCGACGGCGTGGTTGATCTTGTCTGGACGTTGAACGGCTACACACCGGGTCTCTTCCCTCGCACAGAGGTGATGGAGCTCCCACTCGTCTACGTCAACGACCCCAAGGCGGCCAATCTGGCGCTCAATGATCTTTTTGAGAGCGACCTAAAACAAGAGTACAAAGGCCTAGAGGTGATGTTCCTGCACGTGCACGCAGGTAACGGCATTCAAATGCGGGACAAGGAAGTTCACAGTCCGGAAGATCTAGCGGGCACAGCCCTTCGCACGCCGTCTCGCACTGGCGCATGGGTCATTGAGGCACTTGGCGCGTCGCCCGCTGCCATGCCAGTGCCTGACCTGCCACAGGCATTGCAAAAGGGCGTTATTGACGGCGCGTTCATTCCTTGGGAAATCATCCCTCCGCTCAAGATTCAGGAGCAGACTCAATACCAGATCGAAGGCGCTGCCAACGCACGCTTTGGCACTGCTGTCTTTCAGGTTTCCATGAACAAGGCTCGATGGGACAGCCTGCCCAACGATGTACAGCAGGCCTTTCGTGAGGCTTCCAACGAAGAATGGCTGGCACAGGTTGGGGAGATCTGGCGCAACGCAGATGACTTCGGCATTAGTCTCGCAGAACAGGCCGGAAACACTCATATCATCCTGACTGAAGAGGAAACCGCGGTATTTAATGAGGCCCTGGCGCCCGTCGTCGATCGCTGGGTGGCGGAGGTCAGCTCAAAAGGTATTGACGGCCCGGCCTTGGTTGAGAAAGCCCGCGCAGCCATCGCAAAACACAGCGGCCAATAAGAATGACTGCCACTCGGCCTCCACACCGGACTGCCAGCCTGAAACGGCTGGCAGAACTGAGCATAACTGGCTGGGCAATGGTTGGCGGCGTCCTGTTGCTGCTGGTGGTCGCCGTCAATATGATCTCCGTGATCGGGGGCATTTTTGGCCATCCATTTCCTGGGGACTTTGAACTTACGGAAATGGGCGTTGCCATTGCTGCATTTTCATTCCTTCCTTACTGCCAGTTGAAAGATGCCAATGTGACAGCAGATGTTTTTACAGCCCGTGCATCCATTCGCATCAAGGCCGTGCTCTCCCTTGTTGCCTCACTTATTGCACTCGGGTTTGCCCTGCTTCTTTTATGGCGCATGTATCTGGGTATGGAGGATCAGCGGCTTTACGAGTACACCACAACAATCCTTCAAATCCCACATTGGCTCGCCTTTGTTCCGATCCTCATCTCTTTGGCTTTGCTGTCTATTGCGGCAGTGATTTCGCTCTTGAACGCCACCACAACTGCTTTGACGCGGTACCCGTATGGCTGAATCTCTCACCCTCGGCATTGGTGGTTTGTTGGTTCTCATTCTGCTGATTGGCATTCGGATTCCCATTGCCTATGCCATGATCATCGTCGGGGGCATTGGCATTTCCCTTATCAACGGCCCTCAACTTCTGCTCAGCCAGCTCAAGACACTCGCCTACGGCCAGTTCTCCATCTACGATCTGTCGGTCGTGCCACTGTTCGTTTTAATGGGTGCATTGGCCGCCAAGACAGGCTTGAGCCAAGCGCTGTTTCGCGCAGCGAATGCCTGGCTTGGCTGGCTGCGAGGCGGAACAGCCATGGCGGCGATCGCCTCCTGTGCAGGCTTCGGTGCGATCTGCGGCTCATCACTTGCAACGGCCTCCACAATGGGCAAGGTCGCTCTACCTGAACTGCGGCGCTACAACTATTCTGGCGCCTTGGCCACTGGCACACTGGCGGCCGGCGGCGTTCTTGGAATTCTCATACCCCCCTCCGTGGTACTCATCATCTACTCCATCATCGTGGAAGCAAACATCGTCACGATGTTCGTGGCAGCCTTTATTCCCGGTGCACTGGCCGTCATTCTGTTCCTGCTCACCATTGCGCTTTATGTACTGATCAACCCCACGGCTGGACCAAAGGGTGGTGCGGGCAGCAGGGAAGAATTCGTTGCAGCAACGGTAGGAATGATACCTGTGCTGATTGTGTTCGGACTGGTGATCGGCGGCATTTATATTGGTCTTTACAACCCCACTCCAGCCGCGGCCGTTGGCGTCTTTCTCGTGCTGTGCTTTGGCCTCATCCAGCGTAAGATCAACTTCCGAGTGATGGGGGAAGCGCTTCGGGAGACGGCCAGCACCTCTGGAATGATCTACTTGATCCTGCTCGGTGCGGAACTCTTGAAGATCTTCATGTCGCGCAGCGGCTTGCCACAAGAGGCGGCGGCATGGGTTGCAGCGAGCGGGTTGGAGCCAATGACCGTTCTCGTTCTGCTCCTCATTGCCCTGATCCTGCTCGGTTGCTTGATGGATAGCCTTTCCATGATGCTTCTGGTGATACCCTTCTTTTGGCCAGTCCTGTCGGAGATGAATGGCGGCATCTATCAAATGGCCGAGGGCTCGGGCTATGGCATGAGCACTGAAGACTTGAAGGTCTGGTTTGGCATTCTGGCACTCATTGTTGTGGAACTGGGGCTGATCACACCACCAGTCGGTATGAATGTGTTCGTCATATCGGCGCTTGCCCGCGACATTCCCATGATTGAAACATTCAAGGGCGTCCTGCCATTCTTCATGGCGGAGATCATACGGGTCATAATTTTGCTGAGTTTTCCGGCACTGGTCCTGTGGTTGCCGCATGTACTTAGCGGCTAACCCAGTATGCCCAACAAAAAACCTCGCAAGCTAAACTGCGAGGTTTTTCAGTTTCAGTTCTGAAAACAGAGAATTTCGATGCCACTGCGTCTTTGACACATCTAAGCAGCAAACCGCATCTTCCGACTTGGCTCAGGCCTCGGTTTCCTCAATGTGATTGATGAACTGGCCAACAGCCACGCGCCACCAATCAACAGCGTCTTCGAAATTTTCTTCTGTAAGGCCACCCTTTGTGGTGACAAAGTACTCAAGGTAAGGATCGCGTTCATCGTCGATATAGGCCTTACCGACAATACGCTCTTCATTCCATGTATTGATGCTGTCCATATCAATACCGTTTTCCAGATCCCATACTGCGCTGAACTGGATGCCATTACAGTCCTTGCCCTCAGTGCAGCCATAGAAATAGATGCTGTAACGCACACCTGAAACAGAGCTGCGGATCATCGGGTCCCCTTGGTGATCTTTCTCAAGCTTGGCCTGATAGCCAAGGTCACGCATGGCATCAGCCATACCGATCGGATCATTGGCGTTAATGTCCTTCGCCGAAGCCATATGGGTGTATGCCATGGCAGCAGCGAAGACTAGAGCAGCGGTTTTCTTCATATCCTCAACCTGTAGTTTTTTGTGCCCAAAATCTCTAGCATTTGAAAAAATCGCAAGTCCAGTGAGCAGCCGAACCCGTGCAACTACTCTACAGAAAAAAGCCACGCATCTGGAGCTGCGCAGCATTGTACCCGATCTTTCGAACAGATTTATTCACTCTGCACCAATTGCCTCTACCTCAAGTAACAGCTTCTCACCAACGGCTAGACTCTTAGCTGCAACACACAACATTTGAGGTAGAATCATCCACTCCAGCATCCAGGCACTACCAGACCGTTCCTGTTCATGCAGAAGGCTGTGATGGACACCAGCAATTTGCGTCGCATTGAATCTGGCCAAAGCGATGAGAAGCTCCGCCTTCACCGGATTTTTTTTATGCGCCATCGCGGAAGAACCGCCTCCCCCACCTAGCCTTATCTCCTCAACGCCCTGCTGAGCCATGAGAGAAACGTCCTGACCTATTTTGCCAAGCTGGGCTGTCAGGTGCGACACCAACTCGGCAAGGCGGGAAAACGACACTCTGTCGGTGTGCCACGCAGATCCGGGGTCCGCCAGTGACAGCTCTTTCGCCAAGGCTTTGGCGAACACATCCTCTTTCCCATCAAAACCATTCCGCGTGCCGACAGGGCCACCGAACTGCAAAGCGAATGCGTTTTCGCGATGAGACTGAAGGTCCGCTTTCAACCGCTGCAAGGGCCGTTGCCAGTTTGAAAGCCGGTCATGAACCGTTATAGGCACGGCGGCTTGCATCCGAGTGCGCGCCATCAAGGACGCAGCCCCAAACTGCTGATCTAGGACGTCTAGTGCTTTGGCCACATTGGCAATGCGGCCCTCGAGAATGGTGAGGGCCTCGCGAAAACTCAACACCAACGCTGTGTCCAACACATCCTGACTGGTGAGGCCACTATGGAGAAACTCGGCAGCTTCCCCTGCTACATGGCGGCGCAGTTGGCTTACGAACTCCGGAACGATCACTCCATCACGAAGTTGTCCAGCTGCGATTTTTTCCAGTTGGGGGCGGAAGCTGGCGGCTTTTTCAACGATGGCGTCCGCGTGGATCCGATCAATCATGCCGCTGGATGCCATGGCTTTGGCCGCTGCCACCTCATAAGCAAGCGCGTGGTTTAAGATCGTTCGAGCGCTAAAAAGGCTGGCAACAGCTTCCTCCTGAAACAAGGAAGCGGCAAAGAAGTCATTTGCCATCATGTCTTCATTCCATCAAAGCATCGGCCTGCGCGCATTGCACCATCCCATCTATATGTCAAAGAACACCGTTTCATTGTCTCCTTGAAGGTAGATATCGAGGGCGTAACCACCATCAATTTTCCCGGCAATCAAGGTCTGGATCCGGTGCTTGTGCTCAATGCGCTGCAGAACCGGATCGACTGCATTGGCCTCATCTTCATCAGCGAAGTAGAGCCGGGTATTGAGTCCGAGATTGATGCCACGGGCGACGATCCACAAACTGATGTGAGGTGCTTGCATGCGCCCATCTGGAAAGGGAACCTGACCCGGCTTGATGGTTTCAAACTGGAAAACACCCGTTTCCATGTCCACCGGTTGGCGTCCCCAACCCGTGAAGCGCGGATCTGCGTCCCCTCTTGGTTCTTCAGGGCTATTGTAAAGACCATCGGCGTCGGCCTGCCAGATTTCGACCATGGCGTCTTTGATCGTCGCGCCGGCCCCATCAAAGATACGCCCGGACACGACAATTCTCTCGCCCTTGGCACCTTCCGCAACCATGGAGCTGCCCAAGTCCCGCGCATAGATACCGTCATTGCCGATAAAGTTGGGGGTGCAGCCAATATGCAAGTAAGGGCCCGCAGTTTGGGATGGGGTTTCCTTAAGATACTCAAACTTGACCACCTCAGTTGCCCTCCATGCGATTTTCAAAAAGGGTCGATCTGCGCCCTCGAAGCACCACATCAAAACGATAGGCCCGCGCGTTCATGGGAATGGTGTTGTTCATGTCCAGCTTGGCGGTGAGCATGTCGATTGCATCGGGATCGCCGATTGTATTGACGATCGGGCATAGTGCGATGTGCGGATCGCCCTCAAAATACATCTGCGAAATCAGCCGCTGCGCGAAACCACTGCCAAACAGGGAGAAATGGATGTGAGCGGGACGCCAGTCGTTCACTCCATTTGGCCAGGGGTAAGGACCAGGCTTGATGGTGCGGAAGGCATAGTAGCCCTCCTCATCGGTCAATACCCGGCCACACCCGCCGAAGTTTGGATCAAGCGGGGCAAGGTACCCGTCTTTCTTGTGCCGATAGCGCCCACCCGCATTGGCCTGCCAAACTTCGATCAGCACGTTGGGGACTGGGCGTGCGTTCTCAGCCAACACCCGACCGTGAACGATAATACGTTCACCCAGCGCACTTTCTCCCGGCCTTGCGCAGTTCAGGATCAAGTCAGCATCCAGCTCACCCAAGGCGCTGTGGCCGAATACGGGACCTGTGGTCTCACTCAGTGTGCTACCAAGGGACACAAGAGGCTTTTGCGGCGACCGCAGCACGCTGGTCTTGTACTCAGGTGTGTAGGCCTTTGGATGCCAACTCCTGTCACGCGGATAAAATGCGCCAAGCGCTTTTGTCATGATCCAGTCCCCTCTCCATCTGCCTCATCAAAGATGTTCTTGGCGATCTTTATTGCGCTGTTTGCAGCCGGAACCCCGGCATAGATGGCCACGTGAAGCAAGGCCTCCCGAACATCTTCACGGCTTGCCCCGGTATTCACTGTGGCCCGGATGTGCATGGCAAGCTCCTCTTCGTGCCCCAACGCAGCAAGAAGCGCAATTGTAACAATGGAGCGGTCCCTAGGCTGCCAGTCACTTCTGGACCAAACAGAACCCCATGCCGCCTCGGTGATCAGGTCCTGAAACGGTTCATCAAAAGAACTCTTGCTCCTCTCGGCTTGATCTACGTGCGCAGTGCCCAATACCCGCCGACGCGTTTCCATGCCTTGGCGGTGTCTTTCCGACTTGTTTTTCATCTAGCTTTGTCCTTGCACATGCACCTTGGCAACGAACTGCGCCAGTAACTGCGCAATCGCGTCAGGCTGTTCCACGCAAGGCAGGTGCCCGGCGTATTCGATCATTTCGAAGGAAGAGCCGGAGATTTTCTCCTGCATGTCCATCACCACTTCTGGGGGTGTTGAACCATCTTCATCACCACACAGACACAGGGTTGGCACGGTGATTGACTGGAGCACCTCGGTAAGGTCAGCATCTCTGATGGCCTCGCATGTGCCCAAGTACCCATCGAGAGCCGTGCGCACCAACATACTGCGGTAACCCGAAACCTGTTCTTGGCAGGAACTGCGAAATCCGCTGGAAAACCATCGCTCCAAAACAGGCTCCGCGAGCGCGGCAATGCCATCCTTGCGGATCAGATCAATACGGTCCTGCCACATCTGAGCAGTACCGATTTTGGCGGCCGTATCGCATAGGACCAAGCCCGCAACGAGGTCCGGTCGCTTGCGCCAAATCTCCAGTGCGATCAAGCCGCCGACCGACAAGCCGCAGAGCACCACCCCATCGAAGCCAGTTTTGGTCAGAAGTCCAATAAGATCATCGGCATGACGGCCAATGGAGTAGGCATCCGTGCCTTCCTCTGAGAGGCCATGGCCGCGCTTGTCATAGCGCAGTGTGGACCAACCATCTCCAAGCCGTGCGCAGACACCCGTCCAAATCCGAAAGTCACTGCCCAATGAGTTGATAAACACAAGAGGCGGTGGCCCCTTTTCAACTCTTTGAATGGCACAGTGCAACACAACACCATTTGTTTCGATGAACTCCATGGCATCCTCCTCATGAGGGAGATTTACATGCAGCTTTGCATATGAAAAATGATATTCGAGGGCATTATCATAACCGTAAAGCTATGAATTTCAGTGAGCTGATTGCCTGATCGTTGGCTCCATGCCTAGGCTCAGGCATAGCACTTTCGTGATTAAACAGCGCCGATTTTTCATTATTCATTTTGAAATGACTATGCAATTTTCGATCAAAGCGAAGTCTATGAGTGCGATCAGGTTGGGAGACTTGCCGCACTTTGGGGAGGTTCAGGAATGGGTGCGAAACACTTCACCACACAGGTGGCCATTATTGGTGGAGGACCTGCTGGTCTTCTTCTTTCGCACATCCTTCAAAAGCACGGCATCGAGAGCATCGTTCTGGAGCGACAAACCAAAGACTATGTTCTGGCTCGCATTCGTGCCGGTTTTTTGGAGCACGGCACCGTCCAAATGCTGAGGGACTATGACCTTGGCGAGCGCATGGATCGGGAAGGCCTTCCCAAAAACGGCGGTGCCATTGCCTGTCAAGGCAAGCCCGGTGTCTACATCGATACGGTGAAATGGACCGGCAAGCAGATGATGGCCTATGGCCAAACGGCTATTACCGAAGATCTCTATGCCGCAAGAGAACGCGATGGCGGCCATGTAATCAACGAGGCCGGACAAGTGGCACTCCATGACTTGAAGTCTGACAGGCCTCGAGTGACGTTTTCCAAGGACGGCGAGAACTATGAGATTGCGTGTAGTTTTATTGCCGGATGTGATGGTTTTCACGGTGTCAGCCGGCAATCGATCCCCTCGGATGTTCTTAAGGTTTTTGAGCGCGCCTATCCGTTCGGCTGGCTTGGCATCATGGCTGAGGTGCCGCCATTGAAAGAGCTGGTCTACGCCTATCACGAGGACGGCTTTGCCCTAGCCTCTCAGCGCAATCCGATGCTGAGCCGCTATTATGTGCAATGTGATATCAATGACGCGATTGAAGACTGGACGGACGACCGATTTTGGGAAGCCTTGCTGCGCCGAATGCCAGATGACATTGCTGGAAAGATCACCACGGGCCCTTCCATTGAAAAATCAATCGCGCCGCTTCGCAGCTTTGTTGCCGAACCCATGCAATACGGAGCGCTATTTCTTGCAGGTGATGCCGCTCATATCGTGCCCCCGACAGGTGCAAAGGGACTGAACTTGGCCTTTTCCGACGTCCATTACCTGTCACGCGGCTTGATAGAACACCTCAAACATAACAGGTCTCACCATTTGGAGCGCTACTCCGCGGACGCTTTACGGCGTGTTTGGAGCGCAGAGAACTTCTCATGGCGCATGACCAAGATGCTGCACGCCTTCCCAAATGAAGATCCGTTTACGCGCCGCATCCAGGCCAACACATACGACCTGCTGCTACAACACCCACCTATGCAACAGGCACTTGCCTATGAGTATGTTGGCCTGCCGTTCTAGGCAAAAACGAGAAGCCGACCAAACTGCCCCGCATTGCCGCGGGGCCTTTTTTTATGCCCAGTAGACCGGCCAGTTTTTTCCCTTGCCCAGATTGTTCAGAACAAGGGCAATCAAGACCAAGGTGAGCGCCCCGATGAGTACAGGCGTGACCAAAAACCACCAGTCTGTCACTCCTCCTAGAATGACAACAAGGGGGTTTGCACCTGCAGGTGGATGCACTGCGCGAAACACCTGCATCAAGGCAATTGCAAGCCCAACGCCCAGCGCCATCTGAAATAGCCCTGCCCCAAAAATGTTCAGAACCAACAGTCCAACTGATGCCGCAATGAGATGGCCGAGCACGACGTTCCTAGGCTGCGCCAAAGGCGCGGCTGGCGCTGCAAACAACAACACACAAGTTGCTCCAAATGGCGCCATGAGCAGCGGAAGGTTCGAAACCTCGGCCAAGTAGGCAACCACGCCAATGCCAGCGAAACCTCCAATCAGGCCATTCAGAATTTGCGGGATGGCAGGCCTTGCAGGGGATTTGGCGGAACCCTTTATCTTCTCAAACATACGCGACTCCTATATATGTACAGACCGGTCTGTACATATATTGTCCAGTTGGAATTTGCAAGCAGGCGATGTATGCCAAGAGCAACTTGAGGGGAGTTTCATGAGCAAGAAAGACGACATTCTGGAAGCCGCAATGCGACTGTTCAACGAACACGGATACACGGCCGTGGGCGTCGACCTGATCCGCGATGAGGCCAAGGTCTCCAAAATGACGCTCTACAAATACTTCAAGAACAAGGACAAGTTGGTTGAAGCGGTATTGGAGCTACGCCACCAGCGTTTCAGCAGTTCTCTTGTTAGCGCGCTTGATGGCCTTGCCACACCCGAGCAACGGCTTCAGGAACTGTTCGACTGGCACTTGAGGTGGTTCCTGTCGCGGAACTTCTTCGGCTGCATGTTCATCAAAGCCTTGGGGGAGTTTCAAGGCAACGATGAGTTGCAGAACGTTTCGCAGAACCACAAGCGTTGGCTTGCAGAACTTCTTGAGCAGATCCTAAAAGACATGGGCATGTCAGAAGCAAAAGCAAAAGGAGTTTTCCTGCAAGTGGTGCTGGACGGCATGATTGTGAACGCAAACCTTTTCCGTTCCTACAACCAGCTGAATGAGACTTGGCGTATCACTTGCCAAAGTCTGGGCCTACCTTACACACCCTTAAAAAAGCCAGAGGACACTGCCGCGCTGTCCTTTTAGGAGCCTCGCCGTTGATCATCCCCGAGGATCATTTCTGCAGCCTTCTCGGCAATCATAGTGACCGGTGCATGCGTGTTGCCTGAGGTGATTGTGGGCATGATTGAGGCGTCTACAACGCGGAGCCCTTCAAAGCCATGGAGCTCGAGGGTGTCTGACACCACAGACATCGGATCATGGCCCATCTTCGCTGTTCCCACGGGATGGAAAATGGTCGTTCCCACATCCCCGGCAGCTTCAACAAGCTCCTCATCACTTTGATAGGTCAAACCCGGCTTGATCTCTTGAGGGGCAAAACGGGCCATGCGCTGCGTCGCCATAAGACGACGCGCGTGTCTTATCGAGGCAATCGCCACCTCCTGATCCTCCTGAGCTGTCAGATAATTCGGCCGTATCTCCGGCTTCTCTTTAAAGTCATTGGAGGTTATCGCTACCCGCCCTCGGCTTTCTGGACGCAGATTGCATACAGATACGGTTATCGCCGGGAAGTCATGGAGCCGGTCGCCAAACTTCTCCAAGGACAAGGGCTGAACGTGATACTCAATGTTCGGCGTTTCATAGCGCTCGTGGGAGCGCGTGAAGATGCCAAGTTGACTGGGTGCCATGGACATCGGGCCTGAGCGCTTCAAGGCGTATTCCAGCGCGATCTTGGCCTTGCCCCAGATCCCCTTCTGCATTTCATTGAGTGTTAGCGCGCCTTTGATCTTGAAGATTGTGCGCAGCTGCAAATGATCTTGCAAGTTCGCCCCAACGCCGGGCGCATTCCTGCGCACCTCAATGCCATGTTGCTTCAGCAGCTCAACAGGGCCTATGCCAGAGAGCTGAAGGATTTGCGGAGAACCTATGGCACCTGCCGCCAGAATGGTCTCCTTGTGGGCTCGCACCAAACGGGGCTTACCTTGATGATGAAAGACAAGGCCCGTGGCGCGCGCTCCATCAAATGTGATCCGCTCCACCTGCGCGCCCGTCAAGATCTGAAGGTTATCGCGTTTTTTGACGGGTTCCAGAAAGGCACGGGCCGCACTCCACCGGACACCGCCGCGTTGGTTTACTTCAAAATAGGCAGCACCTTCATTGGTACCCGCGTTTACATCGTCTGCCTTGGGTATGCCCAGCTCCTCAGCCGCATCGCGTACCGCATCCAGAATGTCCCAATGGAGACGCTGTTTTTCAACTCTAAGTTCCCCACCTTGCCCGTGGTAATGCCCATTTCTAAACGCGTGGTCCTCGTGCTTTTTGAAGTAAGGCAGCACCTCATCCCAGCCCCATCCTCGGTTTCCCAGTTGACGCCAAAGATCATAATCTGCTGCCTGCCCGCGCATGTAAATCATGCCATTGATAGAGGAGCATCCGCCCAACACCTTGCCGCGGGGATAAATGAGCTGACGCCCGTTCAAGCCTTTCTCAGAAACGGTTTTGAACTGCCAATCCGTGCGCGGATTGTCGATGCAGTACAGATAGCCGACGGGAATATGGATCCAATGGTAGTTGTCTCGCCCCCCGGCCTCCAACAGGAGCACCCGGTTTTTTGGGTTGGCGCTAAGGCGATTGGCGAGAACACACCCGGCAGACCCTGCGCCTACCACGACGTAGTCTACCTCAGCAAAGTGCTGCGGTGAAAGCGCGCCCATTTCCCCTCCCATATGCTCTTGGAGTTGACACGCCGCAGGCCTCCCACCCGCACGCATCGCCAACTCAGCTTCCGCTTTTCATTGTCAGCAATTCAGCAGGTTTGATGAGGCCTGTCGAGAACAATAGAACTGTTCTTAGCCCAAAGACTAGAGGGATAGGCTATTGAAATCGCGAGGGAAAGACTTCAGCGCCTTGAGGCTAATCCGCGACGGCGGCGGGCAACCTGCTGGGCGGAGTATATCTTGGCCTTCAGGGTCTCCCGCTCGCTTTGCAGCACATCGCAGGGAATGGCAACGGCGTGCGCATCGATTGGACAGTTTCCTTCACAGCACGCCAGCGTGTCGTCGAGGGCCACTTCAAGATCCTGCCAGAGCCCGGCTTCGCTCCACCGTTTGAACTGTCGATGGATGGAGCTCCAGTTGCCGAAATGGTCTGGCAGGTCGCGCCACTTGCGCTCATTTTGCGCGACCCAGAACACGCCATCCAGCACCAGTCGATGGTTTTGAGGCGGACGGCCGCGCCGAGCTTGTCGCTCAGAGACAAACGATTTGAAGAACGTCCATTCAGCATCGTTCATTTTGCAGGTCGCGTTCATGCCCATACCGATAACGTATTGCAGCCTTCAAAGGGTGACGAGCATCAATAAAGCACCCATTCGGTGTATGGCGTCAACAAACCAAGTATTTGCACGCAAATGGAAGAGGCCGCACCCGGAGGTACGGCCTTTTTCTTCTTGGCTCAGCCTTTGCCCTGAGTTACGCGGCTTGGGAAACGACCTGATGGTCAGCGTCTTCCCAGTTCAGGTTTCCAGTATAGCGCGCGGTCACCTGGCCATTTTCGCCCAACGCGAACAGGTGCAGCCAACCATTGTCCACCAGATTGCGAACCATCTCGTGACGTTCGATGATGGCGTTCATGGCTTCGATTGGTGCCTCAATGGCAACGTTAAGGCGCAGCGGCTCATGGATAAGCTTTTCCCCATCATGGATCGACTGCATTGGAAGACCCGGACGCAAGTCACCGCCATTACCTTCAAGCACACCGATGGTTCCGACCACGTTGTGCAACACCTTGTTGCCGCTGCCGAACACCTTGTTGTCCACGGTTGACCCATAGTACTGCAGGCTGATCCAACTCGTGACAATCATCGGTGCTGTCATGATGAGTTCCAGAACCTTGAAGCCCTCGTCCTGCTGCCATTCATAGCTGTGCAGGAAGGAACGCCCGCCGAAATCAAGGCCTGCAGTGCGCTCGCGTGGCGCCACGACGAAGGCCGCGCATCCTGCAAGGCCCCACTCAGGGCGAACTTGAGCCCAATCGGTGGAACGCGCCAAGATCTGCCCATCCACCGGCTTGCCCTCTTCCAGGTTGAGCTGTGCAGCACGTTCAGCACGTGCCAGCTTTGCAGCGTCGGCGAGTTGCTCCTTGAGCTTTACAAACTCAGCGATATGCGTCGCTGGAATGCTCTCTTCTCCGTAGACCTGAACTTCATCGGTTGTGGTGTCATGAAGGGCACCCAGAAAGATCGTATCCTCAGGCACTTCGATGCCACGAGCCTTTAACCCTTCGCGAACCTTCCTGTCGTTGAGAATTGCGGCTGCGACACGGGCATTGGCCTCTCCGGTGTGGCCACCACACGCGCCACAATCGAGGCCGGAGGCATGTGGGTTGTTCACCGTGGTTGAGCCATGTCCGGCCAGCAGTACAATCCGAGCAAAGTTCTTGGTCAATGACATTGCGGTGAGCACGGCTTGCGCCATGTCCACCCGTGTTGTCTCTGTGAAACCCGTGATCCGGCCATCCAACTCGCCAGAAGTGACATCCGGGGTGAGCCGGTCCTGCACGTCCTTATCAAACCCATCCACCAATGGATGCGGCACCGGGCGAGACAAACCGAGTGCATCGGTCGCCAACTTGCCAATGTAGGTCAAACCGAGGGTCTCCACGAAGGCAAATGAAGACACCGCAGCCAGCTTGAACGACTTGAACGCCTTGCCCGCCTTGCGTCGGAACATGCGCAGATCAAGGATAGACTTTTCCTCAACAGCATCCGCACCGCCTACGCTTTCGCAGACGATGAACTGCGGTTTGAGCAGGACCGGACACTGTGCCCCACCATGGCGCTGACCGAGTGGCACATACTCGATGGGGAAGCCGAAGAAGCCCGCAAAGCCAATGGTCTCCACGTCTTGAGAGGCGGTTTCAAGGGCACGGCGGAACACTTCTGAGCGCACATCAATACAGAAGGCGGCCTGAACGTTCATGCGCTTTGGCGCGGCTTTCTTGGACTCTACCGCAAACTTGGTTACGAAATCCCGCTGCCATGCCTTGTCATAGGCGGACTGAAACACGCAAGCGATGCTGACAGCCTGCTGTTCCCTTGGATTTTCGTAGGACTTCACTGCCGCCTTCCAAGCGCTGTCAAAGCCAGCCTTGTCAGCACATAGTTCCCAGATTGCCAGTTCCCACGCCAAGCGGATGGCGAGGAAATCGGTCAGCGTCGCATCAGTACCGCCATTCAACTCTGCCTGCCAAACCTTCTGGCGCGCATAGGACGACCAGCCACCAACTGTCATCAAGAGGCGATGGAAGTAGAGGTCTACGGATGCTTTGGTGAGACCGAAACGTTCTGCGGCAAGCGCAATCAGGCCCTCCGCATTTTTAGGCATTGCCTTCACAGCCTTGCGGAAGCCCTTCAGGCCAGCCACATCGGCAGTCCGATCAACTGATGCCGTCTCATGCCATCCTTCATAGAAGCCCTTCTCACGGGTCACCGTAACCCAAGAAGCCTGACCCTCGTCGAAATATTCCGCAGCATAGCGCGCAATGCTTTCCAGCATCAGCTCAGACCAATCCATGCCGTCGATATCGCCAGCGATGTCGGTCAGGGTGGGCAACACTGTGAGGTTCTGTGCCTTTTCAGAGCGCGCAAGTGCCAAGAAAAGTTCTGGATCTCGCGGCAAACCGTCAATCTGCGCTTCGTCCAGCGCCGCGGCAAGATCGCCATGGCTAATGCGCCCCCTGTCGAGTGCATCCATGTAGAAGGCCCGTGGCATGGTCATGCGCGCACCGGCCACTTGCGCCATGGTTTGGGCGGCCTCATCAAAGCGCTGATCAGACAGACCCAGAAACGGGTTCACAGCCACGAAGGTTTTCAAAGACCACAGAGGGGCGATTTTACCAGCTGCCGCCGTTGCGGCTTTGAGCGCGTCTTCAGCTACCAAAGGAGCTTGAGAACTGAGCGCAGCGCTGTCGAGGTTGAATGGTGCGTTCATGACAAACTCCTTAGTTCGAAGAGCCAGCAGGCCGGTTCAAGGCGCCGACGAAACGGTCAAAGTAAGCATTGGCGTAAAAGCCGTTTGCCGCATGTATCCGTGCCGCGCGCCAGAAGGCCGACTTGGCGTTGGACGGTTCAATGATCTGCAGGAAGGTCACTACGGCGAACGAACCGACCGCGAGCGCCATGATCGCCATCTCGAGCACGCCAGCTTGTACCGGCGCTGGGAGCATGTGTCCGAGGGCGACGCTTGCCAATGCGTGCAGACCGAAGTAGGCGACCGAAATGACGCTTCCTGCGATGAACGTACGGCCGAGGACATATTTGCTGGTGCGGCCACTAGACGCCTGTGCGAACAGGAAGGTCAGGCCCATGACCAGAATGCTGCCGACAGCGAACACCTGAAGATCGGTAGAGGTGGAGAGGCCAAACAACATGCCAACACCTACGTAGAGCCCCAGCGCCATGGCAAGGCCGAGCGTCACCAGCCCAACCTTTGGCTTGGCTGTGTCTGGTACCCAAGATGCACGCGCGATTTCCACCACACTGCCGGAGGATAGAAAGGCGTGTGCCTTGTAAAGGGAGTGGGTGACGATGTGCAGGACCGCGAGTGAAAACAGACCCAAGCCACACTGCAACAGCATGAAGCCCATCTGAGACACGGTGGACCAAGCCAATGACACCTTCACGCTTGTCTGCGTCAACATCACGATGGCACCGAAGAGTGCAGTAAAGCCACCGACAAGCGCGAGAATGTGCAGCGCGCCGGATGACAGCATCATCACATCCGCTAGACGCACGATCAGGAAGCCCCCTGCGTTGATGATACCTGCGTGAAGCAGTGCGGAAACCGGGGTTGGCGTCTCCATCACCTCTGTCAGCCAGCCATGTGTCGGGAACTGAGCCGATTTGGTGATCGCCGCAATGACGAGCAGAAAAGTTGCGATGGTGACCGCCAACGGAGCTTCGCTCATCGAACCGGCGGCCTCGAGGATCGTCGCAATGTCCGAAGTGCCGAAGGCGTACATGAGCAGCGTCACCGCTACCAGCAGCCCCAAATCTCCAAAGCGGGCAACAATGAACTTCTTCTTGGCCGCAAGGCGCGCTTTCGCCCGTTCCTTGTAGAACACCAAAAGACGATCGAATGCCAAGCTGGTGATGACCCAAGAGACAATCAGCTGGACCAGATTACCGGAAAGCACGAGGAGCAGCACACAGGCCACAGTCAGGGAAAGCTGCGCCATGAAGCGGCCCTGCTGAGCGTCCCCGTCCATGTAGTTGCGGCTGTATTGCACCACGATGGCCCCAACAAAGGTGACCAGCACCATCATGATGGCACTCAAGGCATCCAGTCGGATCGACAGTCCAAATTCGGCGGCACCGATGAGCGGCGACGTGCCGCCGCCGGTCAGCGGAACCGTGAGTGCGGATGCGACTGCAATGACAAGTGCGAAGACGGTAGCAATACGCGTGACTTGAAGCGCCTTACGAGGCCTGATCCCGCTGTCGGTCCGAGCCACCAGAGCTGCGCCGACCAGCGCAAGCGGTGCTGCCAAGGGCACTAGGGAAATAATCGACATTGATGAGGAACTCCGAAATTTTCTTGATTTTGGAGATACCAACGATTGTTCGATCTTAAAAATTCATTATATGTCTTTTATCGTTCTGTTTTGGAGAATGAAGATGGCCGCGCTTAATTATAATCACCTACGTTATTTTTGGGCTGTGGCTCACGAAGGCAACCTGACACGCACTGCAGAAAGGTTGAATATCTCCCAATCTGCGCTCTCAACGCAGATCCAGAAACTGGAGACGCAACTTGGCCACCAGTTGTTCGAGCGCCGTGGAAAACAATTGCTCCTCACGGAGGCTGGCCGGATCACTTTGGACCATGCAGACACGATTTTCGCGGCTGGCGACGAGCTTTTGGGCACTTTGAGGGAAACAGGCACTGCCCGTCAGATTCTGCGCGTAGGGGCCCTCGCAACTCTCTCGCGGAACTTCCAAGTTGGGTTTCTAAGGCCCTTGCTCGCCCGCGAAGATGTTGAAGTGATCTCCAGTTCCGGCAGCTTTGCTGATCTCTTGAAAGGCCTGGAAGCCCTGCACCTTGATGTTGCTTTGGTAAACCAAGCACCGGCTCACGATTCCGCCACACCTTGGATCATCCACCAAATCGCTCAGCAACATGTCAGTCTCGTCGGCACCCCTGAACGGGTGTTGGGCAAGGTCTCCGTGGCTGGATTGCTTAGAGATCACCCGGTCATTTTGCCACCGCTTGCCAGCTCGATGCGCGCTGGCTTTGATGCTCTGGCGGACCGTTTGGGCGTTCGTCCGAAGGTCGCAGCTGAAGTTGACGACATGGCGATGATCCGCCTCTTGGCCCGCGAGGACGTTGGCATCGCTGTCGTGCCGCCCATCGTGGTTAAGGATGAGCTTGAGACGGGACGCCTCATCGAGGCAACACAACTACCAGATATCGTCGAGACTTTTTATGCGGTGACGATCTCGCGCCGTTTCCCAAATCCGTTATTGAGACCACTTCTGGATTCACCGCAGGTCTGAATGTCAGGCGCTTGGCTTATAGCGGGCCAACATCATGGCAACTGCGGAATCGACCGTGTTTCGCATTGCGTCTTCGGTGACCAGCTCCCCGCCATAGATCGCAGGCCAGAACCCTGTCGCCTTGAGCAAACCGATGAACTCTCGGGTCGCTGCCAGTGTGTCAGCGATGTCGAGGACACTGTCTTCTTTGGCGTCACGCATGAACTTTTCAATCACATCCGTCTTGTCCAGACGGCACTGAACCTCGTGGCTCATTTTTGTGTCGCGCATGATTTCGCCAAGAACCATGCGTGTGGTCCTCATGAAATCATCGGACATGAACAACGTCGCCTCGGCCCAGGCCAGATCCCGCAGTTGCTGCTCGATTGGTTTTTCGCTGGTATAGGCAACATCCAGCGCCTCACCTAACCGGTTTGCCAGCTCTTCGACAATGGCATGGAACAGGTTCTCTTTGCTCGTGAAATGCTTGTAGACAGTGCGCTTTGAAACGCCAGCGCGCTGCGAGATGCGATCCATACTCGCACTCTCAAATCCGCGCTCCTGAAACTCCCCTCGAGCAGCGATGATGATCTCTGCACGCTTGGTAAGCGTAGGAGTATCCGCATCAGTCATCTAAAAGCCCCTTTCCTCCTGATTGTTTATCCGTGCAACCAACCAATGTAAACTTGATCGTTTACAGATCCGGAAAAACGTGTAGTGTAAACTGACCGGTTTACACCCAATACCAATAATCCGGCCAACATCCCCAGTTTCCGAGCCAAACAGGAGAAGCATCTTATGGCGCTCACTGTGAAAATTAACGGCACGACCCGTGAAGTCGACGCTGAGCCAGGAACCCCGCTGCTATGGGTCATTCGCGACGAACTCCAGCTGACAGGAACAAAGTTTGGCTGCGGCATTGCCGCCTGCGGTGCCTGTACCGTTCACATGAATGGCGAACCGGTTCGCTCCTGTCAGACCTACATTGACGATGTTGAGGACGCAGAGATCACAACCATTGAAGGCGTCAGCGGAACTGTGGCCAAGGCTGTCCAAACTGCGTGGGCAGAGCTTGACGTCGTCCAATGCGGTTATTGCCAGTCTGGGCAGATCATGCAGGCGGTCGGACTTCTCAGCGAGAATTCGAAGCCATCGCCGGACGAGATCGACAGCTACATGGCGGGCAACGCTTGTCGCTGCGCCACCTATCAACGTATCCGCGCAGCCATCGGCCGCGCCTCAGAACTTCTGGAGGCTTGATCATGCCCATTCAGACCTCCCGCCGCAGTTTTCTGAAAGGGGCCGCCGCGACGGCAGCTACCGCAACGGCGGCCCTAATTGTCGGGTTTGCGCCAAACGGGGCGCTGGCGGCCACAGGCGAAGGCAACCTGACGCCTTTCGTCAAGATCACTCCGGAAGGCAAGATCATTGCCATCATAAAACACTTTGAAATGGGGCAAGGCACGACGACCGGCCTCACTTCCCTGATTGCCGAGGAACTTAACTCTGAGCTGAAGGATGTGGACTTCGAATTCGCCCCGGCTGACAATTCCCGATACGCCAATACCCTGTTCGGCGCGCAGGGCACAGGCGGCTCCACCGCAATGGCCAACTCCTATCTGCAATACCGCAAGGCTGGCGCAGCAGCCCGCGAAATGCTCATTATGGCCGCAGCAAAGGCGTGGGGCGTTTCTGCTGCCGAGCTCAAGCTTGAAAACGGTGTCATTTCCG
The DNA here is from genome assembly GCF_028737195.1 of Pseudovibrio exalbescens. Classification (GTDB taxonomy): domain Bacteria; phylum Pseudomonadota; class Alphaproteobacteria; order Rhizobiales; family Stappiaceae; genus Pseudovibrio; species Pseudovibrio zosterae. The sequence continues at coordinate 1,079,483 of NZ_JAQZAJ010000001.1, forward strand.
GCGCTGGTAAAACTGGAAGCATCGCAGAGTTTGTGGGGGCCGCATCGGCCCTCTCTCCACCGGAGGATCCGACACTCAAATCAGCTGCTGACTTCAAGATCATCGGCAACCCTGCCCGAGGGCGAAAGGACACCCCCGCGAAGATCAACGGCACAGCGATCTTTGGGATGGACATCCAACTTCCCGGTCAGATCTACGTCGCCATCATTCGCAGTCCGCGACTTGGCGGCAAGCTGACGTCGTTTGATGCAAGCGGGGCGGAAGGCATGACCGGCTTCATCGAAGCCAAGGCTCTGCCCAACGGCAAGGGTGTTGCAGTCTTCGCAAAGAACACTTGGACTGCATTCCAGGCACGCGATGCGGTGGCTGCGGACTGGGACTTTTCTGCTGCTGAAACCCGAAGTTCCGAAGAGATCAAACAGGATCTCCTCACCAAGGTAAACTCTGAGAGTGAGTTCAGCGCCACCCCGGATGCTGATCTGCAAGACACCCTTTCTGCTCTTGAAGGGGCCGCACAGGTAGTGGAGAGCGAGTTCTACTTCCCTAACCTGGCACACGCGGCCATGGAGCCCATCAGCTGCACGATCGAGCCCACTTCCGATGGTGGTGTGGTCGTACATGACGGCTGTCAGTTCCCTGCCCTTACCCACCCGACGGTGGCGTCGGTCTTGGGGCTGGATCTTTCCAAGGTGCAGATCAACACCTTGCTCGCAGGGGGCTCCTTTGGACGCCGCGCAAACGCCGATTCCGACTATCACGTTGAAGCTGCGATGGCCTTTGCACTGACGGACCGCAGCAAGCCGGTGAAACTCGTGTGGTCCCGCGAGGATGACATGCGCGCCGGCTATTACCGGCCTGCCTTTGCGCACAAGGTACGGGTTGGCCTTGACGAGGCTGGCAAGATCATCGCCTGGGATCACCGTGTTGCTGGCCAGTCCATCATGAAAGGCACCGCATTTGAGCAGTTTGCAGTTCATGATGGCGTCGATCATGCCTCCGTTGAAGGAGCTGCAGACACGAACTACGCCATTCCGGGCTTCCATCTTGGCCTTACCGATCTCGAACCCTCTGTCACCGTTCTCTGGTGGCGCGCAGTGGGCCACACCCACACTGCCTATGTGATGGAAAGCATGATGGATATGGTCGCCAAGGCAGCTGGCAGAGATCCGATAGACTACCGGTTAGAGCTGCTTTCTTCAGGCACACCTGATCAAAAGCGACTGGCAGGTGTCCTTCAGCTCGCTGCTGAAAAGACTGGCTGGGGGCAAGAGCTTGCCTCAAACCGGGCACAGGGTGTCGCCGTTCACAAATCCTTTGGCACATATGTGGCCGAGGTGGTTGAGATCTCACGGGATGACGACGAGGTCGTACGGATTGAAAACGTAACCTGCGTTGTTGACTGCGGCACGCCCGTGAATCCGGATGTCATCAAGGCGCAAATGGAGGGCGGCATCGGCTACGGCCTTGGCGCGGTCATGCGCAACGAGATCACCCTCGAAAACGGTGAAGTGATGCAATACAACTTCCCCGAGTATGAACCGCTGCGGATCTATGACATTGCAAAGATCAATGTGCATGTCGTCCCGTCCACTGAACCACCTACAGGCGTCGGGGAGCCGGGGCTTCCTCCTGCGGGCCCAGCACTTGCAAACGCCATCGCAGCGATCGGACCACGGGTGACCATGTTGCCGATGACTAAGAGCGGCGTTGAGTTCTACTGGGCTTAACAGGCGCCCAAAAAGCAAAAAGCCCGCCGATTTTGCGGGCTTTTTTTTTTCTTTTGAGAATTCAGAAGCTTATGCTTCTTGGAATTCCTGATTAACGTCTTCGATGTCTGCGGTGGTTGGCAGAGACGCTTCATTACCCAGATGCTGAATGGCGTGCGCAGCTGCTGCACGTGCCAGCTTGAAGTGGTCTTCCCACTTGCCTTCCGGGTTTGCCAGGTAGGCGTAAACATAGGCACCGTGGAAAGTGTCGCCTGCACCGTTGGTGTCAACTACACGCTCTTTTGGCACCTTCAAAGATGGAAGGTGGCGAATTGGGCTGTTGTTTTCGTACCAGTGCATGCCACGCTCACCGAGGGTGACCGCGCCGACCTTAACACCACGGGTGCGCAGGTATTCCAGTGTGTCTTCAACGGACTTGCCGAGCTGCTCACAGAACAGTTCAGACACGACAGCAACGTCAATGTAGCCCAGCAGCTCTTCGGTGTTCTCGCGTACAGCGCCGCCGTCAAGCGACGTCATGATTCCGTACTTGCGGCACTGCTTAGCATAGTGCAGCGCAGCTTCTGGAATGTGGCCATCAACATGCAACGCACGGCAGCCAGCCAGATTCAGGTTCGGATACGGGTGCAGGAAGTCGTTGTCGCGACAACGAACGATCGCACGCTTGCCGTCCTTCGGCATGATGAAGGACAAGGAGCTTTCCGCAACTTTACAGCTGTGGATCGGGATTTGATACTTGGCGGCCATGTCGCGGAACATGCGAGCCAGCCAGTCGTCAGCCATGGAACAGAGCAGGTCTGGTGCAATACCGAGCTTCGCGCAGACGAATGCTGCGGTCACGGCGTTCCCTCCAAAGGCAACTGCGTAGTCGTTTGCAATTGTCTTCTCATCACCGGTCGGCATTGAGTCAGCGATAAAGGTGACGTCAATGTAGGACTGACCAATAAACAGTGCTTTCATAGTGGTCTCCAAATGGTCCGCGTTTCCAGGAGGCAGGCCTGGAGCGTACTTTAAGGGCGTCGTGGCTGCAACGCATGCGTTGCCCAGCGCACAACCTCGCCCGAGCTTTCTTTGAAAGAAAGAGAAAAGTGACCCGAAAACGGGTCACTTTGTATTTTTACGTATTACTGCGCCAGCGTCTTGCCGGTGCTGCCAAGGTCCTTAAAGGCCTCGGTCATGCGCTCAACAATACCCTCTTCACCAGCGCGGAGAACCTTGCGTGGGTCGTAGAGTTTCTTGTATGGCGTGCCGTCTTCCGGATCGATCTGATACTTGAACGCACGTGCGTTCTTCTCGACGTAAGCACCTACAGGTTCGGAGAATGCAAACTGGGTGTCCGTGTCGATGTTCATCTTGAAGACACCGTAGCCGAGGCTTTCAGTGATCTTCGCCTTTTCAGAACCAGAACCACCGTGGAATACCAGCGGCAGCGGGTTGCTTTCCAGAGAGTGGGTTTCCTGCACCAGCTTTTGGCTTTCGCGCAGGATCTCTGGGCGCAGCTTCACGTTACCTGGCTTGTAAACGCCATGTACGTTACCGAAGGATGCCGCAACGGAGAAATGACCCAGTGGAGACAAGCGGTCATATGCTTCCAGAACGTCTTCTGGTTGGGTGTAGAGCTTTGGATTGTCTGCACCGATATCTTCATCGGAACCAACACCATCTTCCTCGCCACCCGTACAGCCGAGTTCGATTTCCAGGCTCATTTCAAGTGGAGCCATGCGCTTCAGCAGGCGCTCACTTTCAGCAAGGTTCTCTTCAAGGCTCTCTTCGGAAAGGTCGAGCATGTGAGAGGAGAAAAGCGGCTTGCCGTTTGCCTTGTAGTAGGCTTCACCTTCGTCAACCAGCGCTTCCAGCCATGGCAGGAACTTGCGGTTGGCATGGTCGGTGTGAAGCACGACACAAACGCCATAATGCTTGGCAAGCAGATGAACGTGCTGCGCAGCAGACACAGCGCCAAGAACGCGTGCCTTGAACCCATCTTCCAGACCTGCGCCTGCGAAGAACTGAGCACCACCGTTGGAAAGCTGAATGATAACGTCGGATTTGTTCTTGGCGGCCGCTTCCAGAACTGCGTTCAAGGAGTTGGTGCCAACAATGTTAACGGCCGGAAGGGCGTAACCACCTTCACGGCATGCTTCGATCAAAGTTTTGTAGTCTTCGCCGTATACGACGCCAGGCTGCAACTTTCCCATTCAAGTCCTCCTGTGGACCGGATATCCACGTAGTGGGTGATTCAGAGCTTTGATGGGTGTAATTTAAACCGATTTAAATGGCTATATCCCGACGGATTTCCACGTACTTCACGCGGCGCATTGTCGCACGGGTGAAAAGTGCAGGAAATGGCAGTTTTCCGCCCATCTCAGCTCTTCGGCAAAAGGTGGGGACATTCATTCCCACACCGTTCTCCAATGTTTCAGGAACGAACGCGTACGAGACTGCGCATCAGAGCGAACTTGGGTTCTTTCACTCGATGCGCACTGCACACATTCAGTGGCTCACTTCAATCATCCGCACCTGTCAGCGGTATCACAGAACCAACCGGCTTGGACATTACACCCTTTACGTATACGCGGCGAGCACAAACATGGCGCGTCATACAGGCGCGGGTGCGCGGCTCAAGCGTCAATGGGGTAACAAGCCTCTTCAATGCTAGAGGGAAGCATTCATGCACTCGCTCAGTGCGAAGGCAGCAGCACCTTTTGCCCACATGAGATCGCCCCAGCGATGTACCACAATTTCCGGCCTTGGCCCCTCAACGTACACGATGTTTCGTTGCACCTCCTGCGTGAACTCATCAGAAGAAAGATAATCGAGACGCATCTGCTCCCCAGCAACGATAATGAGCTTGGGATCAAAGACATTGATGATGTTTGCCAGCCCTAAGGCAAGCAATTTGCCCGCACGCCAGAAGATCGACTTAGCCTCTTGATTGCCCTCTTGAGCCATCCGATAGAGCTGATCCAGTCGGCTCTCAAGTGAGTTGCTTGGCAGATCCGGCATTGCGATGTTGGCCTCACGAAGCAACGCATAGTCCGCAACATAGGCCTCCAGACAACCGCGTTGGCCGCAGCGACACAGAGCGCCGTCAGGAATGATCTTGGTATGGCCCAGTTCAGCTCCGCATCCGCGGGCTCCTCGATACACCTTCCCGTCGATCACGATGCCCATGCCAACACCGTGCTCGGTGGTTACCACGATGAAATCATCAAATGTGCGGCCATACCCGAACCAAAGCTCAGCAAGCGCCACGAGGTTTGCATCATTGTCTATGAAGACCGGAACCGGCAAATGGTCCGCCAATCGTTCCAACAGCGGAACATTGCGCTGTGTCAACATCGGGCTCCAATATACGTAGCCCTCTTCCTTGTTGACGATGCCGGGAACGCCGATGCCAACTCCTGACAGGTCCTCTATCTTCAAGCCTTGAGGCTCAAGAAGATCCTTCAAGAGCTCCCGCACGGACGCTGCCAGAACATCCGCCTCCACAGTGGCCGGGTTGAAGGTACGGGCCAGACTGCCAAGAGTGTTGCCTGCCAGGTCAACGACCACTGAAGACATCACGCCTTTTGAGAGCTTGATCCCCGCGACGATGCACGAAGAAGAGCTGAGCTTTAGCTCTACTCTTGGTCGTCCTCGCTTAACGTCCCCAGTGGGGGCTGCACGATCGACCTCTTCGATGAGCCCCTCCTCCATCATCTCAGCGGTAATGGTGGTAACTGTCGCGGGGCTAAGCCCTGTCTCTTTGGACAAGTCAATACGGGCCAGTTGGCCTGACTTCCTCAACTGCGAGAAAATCAGGACACGGCCCTGCCTTCTTTGTTCAATCAGTGAGGATTTTGATTTCTGCACAACCGATCTTCGCTTGTCTTGCCGGGAGATCATTGACCTCTCTCACGCGCATGCGTGGAGAGCCTCTATATTTTGCCCTTCAAATTTAACATGATAAATTTTTCAGGGCTAGAAAGAATTTTCACTAATCCATTTCTGGTTGCTACACAAGTAAATGCGCGCAAAAAAGCAGAGGTGATTTCTCTCCTCTGCTTCCCAAAACACGTCTCTTGTTGATCCCGTCGCTGACTGGAACGTTTTGGTCAGGTCTTCAGACTTGCCCCGTTCGTCGCGATGACTTGCTTATACCAATGAAAGCTCTTCTTCCGCTTGCGCTCCAACGTACCGGTGCCATCGTCATGACGGTCGACGTAGATGTAACCATAGCGCTTGCTCATCTGAGCTGTTGAGTTTGCCACCAGGTCGATCGGCCCCCAACTTGTGAAGCCCATCAGCTCGACCCCATCCAGTGTAGCTTCGCGGGCTTGAACCAGATGATCGTTCAGATAGGAGATGCGGTAATCGTCAAAGATTTCGCCATTTTCCGTTACTTCATCCCGCGCACCCAGACCATTTTCGACGACGAACAATGGCTTTTGGTAGCGATCATAAAGAAAGCTCAAGAGAATACGCAGTCCCTTCGGATCGATCAGCCATCCCCACTGACTTTTCTCCAAATAGGGGTTTGGCACGCTATCGACGATGTTGCCGACTTCCTTTTGCTTTGGGTCGGCACTGGCGCAACCGGAGGCGTAGTAGCTGAAAGAGATGAAGTCGACGCTGGCATCTGCAAGCTCCGCCAGATCTCCCTCCTCCATCTGGATCTCAATGCCGTTGTCCCGGAAGTAACGCAGCATGTAGCCCGGATAGCGGCCACGGGTCTGCACATCCCCAAAGAACAGCCACTTGTTGTTCTCGTTCATGGCGGCAATTACATCATCCGGATTGCAGGTGTAAGGATAGTTGATCGCCCCCAGAAGCATGTTGCCGATCCGCGCGTTTGGTACAATTTCGTGGCACTGACGCACGGCGCGGGCACTGGCCACAAGCTGGTGGTGAATGGCCTGATAGATCTCTGCTTCAGTTGCGTCTTCAGGCAAGCCGACACCGGTAAACGGCGCGTGCAAGGACATATTGATCTCATTGAAGGTCAGCCACAGCTTGACCTTGTCCTTGTAGGCATCAAAGACGGTTCGGGCGTATCTCTCAAAGAAACCGATCAGGCGCCGATCAGCCCACCCGCCATAAGTCTCGGTCAACGCATACGGCATCTCATAGTGCGACAAGGTAACGAATGGAGTGATGTCGTGCTTGGCAAGTTCATCGAAAATCTTGTGATAATACGCGAGCCCCGCCTCGTTAGGCGTGTCCTCGTCTCCCTTTGGGAAGATGCGCGTCCAAGCGATGGAAAGGCGAAGGCAATTGAAGCCCATTTCCTTGAACAGAGCAATGTCTTCTGGATAGCGGTTGTAGAAATCAATCGCCAAATCCTTGATGCCCGGTGTGCGCTCCTCCCGTGATTGATGAGGGCTCAAGATACCCTTGGGCAACATGTCGGAGGTTGATAGCCCCTTCCCATCCTTATCAAAAGAACCCTCAACCTGATTGGCGGCAATTGCGCCGCCCCATAGAAAATTATCCGGGAATGTGGCCATCGGTGTACCTGCAGTGACTAGATGTGTTTCGCTCACCATAGCGTAATCATTCCATATGAACATGGCATGAGATGCCCCCTCCGGCGTTCTCCACGCTCCTCTTGCATCACCAAGTCTGCCTCGACCTGTTGTGCGTGTGCCTCAACCTGGAGCGGTCTTAGCTAGCTGTATCGCAGGTGCCTGTTCCAACCTGCGTTTACTAGAACGAACTGGGAGCTGGTTTCAGTACGCTGGTGGGCACTGAGGTTGAAGGGCTCGCAGCAACAACGGCAAACGGCACTAACGAGAAGTTTGAGGCACGTGACACCGCCTCCGATGGTCTGTGACGGCACCGCCAGCAATGAGCCTTTTGGTAAATGTTGGTCACAAGCGAGCCGCGCACGCCTTTTTCTGCGCGAGCATCGCCCACGAGGTCTGCGGAACGCCCGCTCCCCAAACTTTGAACATTTCCAATAAGTAAGCCAGAAAGCGGCACCTTCAGCTGATACTTCACAAATAAGCAGAAGGACTGACCCTGATATTTTTGCCTTGATGTAAGCGCTTACAAATGACAACCTTCTTGCATGTAAGCGCTTACAAGTCGATTCGACTGGGAGAATTGAAAGATAGAAGCGCTGCATTTGGGAGAATGCTCGTGGCAACAATCGCACAGGTCGCAGTCAAGGCTGGCGTGTCAACCGCAACCGTTTCACGCGCCTTAAACAAACCAGAAATGGTTGACGCAAAGACGAAGGCGAAAGTGCAAGAGGCTGTGCAGTCACTGGGCTATCGCCCCAACCAGGTTGCGCAAGGTCTGGCCAGCCGCTCTTCCCGCACCATCGGCGTTGTGGTGAACCAATTCGGGTCCGCCTACTATGGCACCATGATTGATGGTGCGGAGCGCGCGCTTCGCAAGATTGGCTACAAGCTCATTGCTGAATCATCCGGAGAAGCCGCAGAAGGTGAACGCAGCGCATGGCAGTCCCTGTTCGACCGCCAATGCGAAGCCGTAATCGTCCATTCTGATGCGCTTGCTGAGGAAGAACTGACCGGTTTCATGGAAAAACACCCCATGTCCGTACTCATGAACCGGCACCTTCCAGACTACGAAGACCGCTGCGTTTATCTCGACAACATTCGCGGCGGGGCCTTGGCAGCAGCACACTTGGTGGCCAAGGGTCACCGGAAAATCGCGACGATTACCGGCCCCTTTTCCTACCACGAGGCACGGGACCGCCTTAAGGGCTTCGAGCAGCAATTGGCCGAGGCTGGCATTCCGCTGGATCCAGACCTGACCGCTGAAGGTAACTTTAAAGACGACATGGCTTTTGAACGCATGATGGCGCTTTTGAATGGTCCCAAAGAGTTCACTGCACTGTTCTGCCAATCCGATGAAATGGCCGCGGGTGCCATTGAAGCGTGCCGCCAAAAAGGCCTTCGCATTCCCGATGACATTTCCATTATCGGCTTCGATGATGTTGATCTTGCACGGCACCTTTCCCCCAAGCTGACAACGGTGCGCCAACCCCTGAGGGAAATTGGCGCCGCTGCAGGTTTGCTTGCACATGCTGTTGCCAGAAAAAGCCCTGACATTGAGGGCATTTGCAGAAGTTTTGAGGCGGAAGTGATCGAACGTGCTTCCGTGCTGGATCTGAACACAGGTTCTTAAAACGTTCAAATGGTGGAGGAAACAATGAAGAAGTATCTACTTGCTGGCCTTGCAACAGCTGCCCTGATGGGCGCATCCGCGCAAGCTGGCGACTTGCGTTTTGATGGTTTTCCGGATTTTGACAGTCATCTGGAAGTTCTGATCCCTCAGTTTCAAGAGAGCCATCCAGACATAAACATTACCTATCAAATGAACCAGCACGCGGACCATCACCGCAGGCTCACAACCAACCTTGCCACCGGATCGGGAGCCGGTGACGTGGTCGTGGTGGACGTGAGTTTCGTTGGCTCCTTTATCAACGCAGGCGGCTTTGAAAACCTTTCAGCACCTGAGTATGGCGCTGACCTCATGCAGGAAAATTTCGTCAGCTATGCTTGGGATCAGGGCAAGGGAACAGACGGCAACCAGTATGCCATTCCAGTCGATATTGGCCCCGGTGTCATGTACTACCGCCGCGACATTGCAGAGTCAGTTGGCTCCTCCATTGAAGACGTCATCAAGAGCTGGGACAGCTACATCGAATATGGCCGTAAGCTGAAAGAGAAAGATGTATATCTGATCGCTGACGCAGCAGAGGTTGCGCAGCTCATCATCTACACCACGGTCAAGGAAGGTGAAGGCTTCTATTTTGACGAAGATGGCAAGCCGCTGGTGACCTCTGACCGCTTCGTCCACGCCTTCACCGTCGCCAAGCAGATCCGTGAAGAAGGTCTCGACGCTCAGGTCCGCGCATGGACCAATGAATGGTACGATGGCTTCAAGAACGGCACGGTCGCCACTCAGCTTTCCGGTGCGTGGCTTCTCGGTCACCTGCAAAACTGGATGGCACCTGAGACAGCTGGCCTGTGGGGCGTCTCCAACCTTCCTGATGGCATTTACGGTTCCTGGGGCGGCTCCTTCCTTGCCATACCAAAGCAAGCCAAGAACAAGAAGGATGCCTGGGAGTTCATCAAGTACCTCACCAGCACTCCTGAAGCACAGCTTGCAGGCCTGAAGAACATTGGCTCCTTCCCAGTGCTCACTGAAACCTACAGCGACGCTTCTTTTGATGAACCGCTTGAGTTTCTTGCTGGCCAGAAAGCCCGCAAACTGTTCGCTGAAGTTGCCCAAAAGGTGCCAGCGGTTGCACCGCGCCAAGGCGACCTGATCGCTGACGACATCGTTCTGCGTGCGGCACTTCTTGAAGTGCTGAATGACGGCAAGGACATTGAAGCTGCTCTGCGTGACGCTGAGCGCCTGATCAAACGCCGCGTGAAATAGGCCCGAACAAGGCAGGCTCTGACCAACACTCTCTTGAGAGCCTGCCGCCTTTTTCCCTCTTCACTGAGTTAGGCGAGACATGACACTTACAACAACGCCCAATGAAGAACGGGGCACTCAGATGCGTGCTCCGGCCAGACGGCGCAGTACCCTGCGTATCTGGAAGAAGCGGTTGATGCCGTGGTTGTTTATCAGCCCGTTCATTATCCTCTTCATGGTCTTCACCCTGTTCCCACTGCTGTTTTCCATCTACCTCTCGTTTCAGGAGTGGAACCCAGTTGCTGGCCTTTCCTCCATGGAGTACGTGGGTCTTTACAACTACCAGCTCGCCCTCACTGATCCGTGGCTTTGGAAGTCCCTTTACAACACGGTCTGGCTGGCTGTTGTGAGCGGCATACCCCAGCACCTGCTGGCCATTCCGGTGGCATACATGCTGGTCTCCGCTGTACGTGGCAGGCTCCGCCACCTCTATACCGCCACCATGTTCATTCCATTCATTACCTCAACGGTGGCCGTGGCACTGATCTTCTTCAGCATCTATTCCACCAATGCTGGCATTTTGAACCAGTGGCTTCTAGCACTGTCCAACCTGCCCGTCCTGTCCTGGTTCTTTTCATGGGTGCAGGATGCCATGCCAATCCGCTGGCTGACCTCGTCAGACTTGCTCAAGCCATCCATCGCAATGGTGGTGATCTGGAAGTACACCGGCTTCAACATCGTGGTGTATTCCGCTGGCTTCCTGACGGTTTCTCGGGATCTTTATGATGCCGCGAAAGTGGATGGATGCAGCCGTTGGCAGCAGTTCTGGCATGTCGCTCTGCCTATGATCCGCCCGTTCATTTTCTTCGCGGTAACACTCACCATCATCGGCAACCTGCAGCTCTTCGAAGAACCTTACGTTCTTACACAAGGTGAGAGCGGCGGCGTGGCGCAGTCCGGTTTGACCGCCTCCTACTACCTCTATCTGGTGGGCTGGCAGTGGTTGGAAATGGGCGCGGCAGCAGCAATTTCCTGGATCTTGTTCCTGTTCATCGCGATCGCAACCGGTGTTCACTTCTACTTCAATGGCCGCAAGGGTCTCGGGGAGGACCGCTGATATGAAAGCACTTATGAAACGTCTTCCCAAGATCAGCATGCACGCCTTCCTGATCGTCAGCGTGCTTATCACGATCTTTCCATTTGTCTGGGTGGCCATGATGGGCACCCACTCCCGCAGTGAGATCTTCTCCTCACCGCCACCGTTCTACTTCGGCAGCCGGCTTCTGGAGAACTATGAAAAGCTTCTCGATATCATGCCGTTCTGGCTGGTTTTGGGGAACTCTCTGATGGTCTCCATCATTGGTACAGCGGTCACTGTCCTGTTCTGTTCCATGTGTGCCTATGGCTTTTTTGCCTACGAGTTTCGGGGCAAGAACGTGGTGTTCGGCGTCATGGTTGCATCCATGATGGTGCCGCCGGTGCTCACCTTGATCCCGTTCTTTCTTACAGTGAAGTTCCTCGGGCTGCTGGACACCCACGCTGCGATCTGGTTGCCGCTAGCAGCCAATGCCATGGGCATCTTCTTGATCCGGCAGTACATGGTAACCTCCATATCCCGGGACCTGCTGGATGCCGCCAAGGTGGATGGCGCCTCAGACTTTCGCACCTATTGGACGGTCGTTCTTCCTCTGATCAAGCCCGCACTGGCAACGCTGGGCATCGTGACGTTCATCGCGCTTTGGAACAACTTCCTTCTGCCACTGATCGTCATCTCTTCGCCGGACAAGTACGTCCTGACCCTTGCACTGCGGTCCTTGCAGTCTGTCGCCAACACCCCGTGGGGTGCGGTCATGCTGGGCACTTTCCTCTCTATGATCCCGCTTCTGGTCGCCTTCCTGTTCTTCTCAAAGCAGATGATGGCAGGTTTGACCGCCGGTGCAGTTAAAGGCTAAAACCCATGAACAATATCAAACACTTGGCACAACGTTTCCCTCGCGACTTCAAGTTCGGCGTCGCAACAGCGGCCTATCAGATCGAAGGCGCGGCCCAAGAAGACGGACGCAAGCCCAGCATCTGGGATGCCTTCAGCAAGATGCCGGGCCGTGTCTACCAACAACACTCTGGCGATGTGGCCTGTGACCACTATCACCGCTGGGAGAGTGACCTTGATCTCATCAAGTCCCTTGGTGTTGATGCCTACAGGTTCTCCATTGCCTGGCCGCGCATCTTGCCGGACGGACGGGGTAAAGTGAACGAAAAGGGCCTCGACTTCTATGACCGTCTGATTGACGGCATGAAGGAGCGCGGTCTGGGGGTCTTCCCTACGCTTTACCATTGGGACTTGCCAATCGAACTGGCTGGATACGGGGGCTGGACGGCCCGCAACACTGCAGAGGCTTTTGCAGAGTACACAGAGGTGGTGGTGAACCGTCTTGGTGACCGCATGGATGCACTGGCAACCATGAACGAACCGTGGTGCATTTGCTACTTGAGCCACCTGCTTGGCATCCACGCCCCGGGCGAGAAAAGCATCGATGCAGCGATGGCCGCCATTCATGTCATGAACCTTGCCCACGGCATGGGTGTTCAGGCAGCGCGCTCGGTCCGCTCTGATCTGCCCATGGGCATTGTTCTGAACCTGATGTCAGTTTATCCCGGCAGCTCCGAGCCTGCCGATCTAGCCGCAGCGGAGCGCTCCTTCCTGTTCAACAACGGTGTCTTCCTCTCCCCTATTTTCAAGGGCGAATACGACACTGAAATACTGGCGGAGTTCGGCGAGAAACTGCCAATTCAAGATGGTGATCTGGAGATCATCAATCAGCCCCTCGATTGGTGGGGCATGAACTACTACAATCCAAGCAAGGTAAAGGACGACCCGGCACCGGACGCAGCTTATCCGCGTGCGCTACCCGTTCCTGTTACCGACAGCGATGTGCGTACCGACATTGGCTGGGAAATCCATGAAGCGGGCCTTTCCTTCGTTATGAAGCAGGTCTACGACCGCTATGACCTGCCGCCGGTCTACATCACCGAGAATGGCGCTTGCTTCAACGACGAGCCTGTCGATGGCGTTGTTGATGACAAAAAACGCATTGACTATCTCGACCGTCATCTGCGCGTGTGCGCCGAGATTACGGAGATGGGCTTGCCGTTGAAGGGCTATTTCCTCTGGAGCCTCATGGACAACTTCGAATGGGCAGAGGGCTATCGCATGCGCTTTGGCATCGTCCATGTGAACTACGAGACACAGGAGCGTACGCTCAAGAACAGCGCTCATTGGTATCGTTCCCTTATTGAAACCCACCACTCCCCCGAACGGGCTGAGAAGCTTGAGGGGATTTGATCATGGCAGGTGTTGAACTTTTGAACCTGAGCAAATCCTTTGGCTCAGTCGAGGTCTTGAAGAGCCTCAATCTGACCATTCAGGATGGTGAGTTCGTTGCCCTTGTTGGTCCGTCTGGGTGCGGCAAGTCCACTTTGCTGCGCATTATCGCCGGTTTGGAGGAAGAAACAGCAGGCGAGGTTTACATTGGCGGTGAGTACGTCAACGACCTCTCTCCCAAAGAGCGGAACATCGCCATGGTGTTCCAGTCCTACGCGCTCTATCCGCATATGAGCGTTGAGGAAAACATGGGCTTTAATCTCCGTATCTCCGGGATCAGCAAGCCAGATATCAAGGCCCGTGTTCAAGAAACCGCCGAGATACTTGATCTGGTGCATCTGCTTGACCGCAAGCCCTCGCAGCTTTCTGGCGGTCAGCGCCAACGCGTCGCCATGGGCCGCGCGCTGGTGCGTAATCCTGACGTTTTCCTGTTTGACGAGCCCCTCTCAAATCTGGATGCCAAACTGCGCGTTCAGATGCGTGAGGAAATCAAGCGGCTACATCAGCGTGTTCGCACCACAAAGATCTATGTCACACACGACCAGATCGAAGCCATGACCCTTGCAGATCGTGTTGTTATTCTGAACCAGGGGATCATTCAGCAGGTTGGCACACCACGCGAGCTCTACCAAAATCCGGCAAACGCGTTCGTGGCTGGTTTCATTGGCTCTCCAGCCATGAACTTCTTGCCCGCGACCCTTACAAGCGACGGCACGTCCTCCCGTATTGAGCTGGAAGACGGCAGCATCTTGGTCGCAGACAAGCGTGCAAATCAGCCTTCAGACGGAAAAATCCTTCTGGGGATGCGACCTGAGCACCTTCATTTGAGTGCAGAAAAGGACGAACATAGCCTGAAAGGCCGTGTGGATCTGATTGAGCCGACAGGCGCCCAAAACCACCTGCGCGTCACGCTTGCTGGCAAGTCTACAACGGTGGTGGACAACTCCCTGACCGAAGTGGAACTCGGAGAGTTCGTCAATCTGAAGATCGACCCCGACAACCTTCATCTGTTCAGCCAGTAGACAACCTCTTGATCAATCGAAAGGCCCGTGCTCTCTGGATCACGGGCCTTTTTATTAGAAGCCAGAACACCTGATGCATCAATGGAAGGCCGTGCATTTGAGTTGAAGACCATTTTCCTTGGAGCTTTTTATGACCGAACTGCGAATAATCAACGACGTGCAGGACAGCCATTTTGAAGGCATTGTAGGGCCGCTGAGCACCTTCACAGAGGGAAAGGGATTCTCATATGCACCGGAGACAATCACCATCGGTGCATTCGCAGGCGAAAAACAGGTCGGCGGCTTGCAAGGAGCAATCCTGTGGGACTGGTTCTACATCAAGCTGCTAAGCCTCTCAGAGGAAACACGAGGACACGGAACCGGTCGGCGTATCCTGGAAAAGGCAGAGGCAATTGCACGAGAAAGAGGTTGCGTTGGAGTCTGGCTCGACACCTACACATTCCAATCACCAGAGTTCTACCGGGCGTTGGGCTACCAGTCCTTCGGCGAGCTTCCAGATCACCCGAGAGGCCACTCGAGGATCTTTTTCCGCAAGATGTTTTCAGAGGGATGAAAGCGAAGGCCTGCCTTAGGGAAAGGCAGGCCTCGGTTTTACTTTGTGATTTTGATGAGGCCAGGATTGGCATTACCTGTCATGGCTGAGACCAGACCAAAGTTGGTCACCAGATACCCTGTATCGGTCGCAGCGATTGATGCAGGAAAGTCCAGCATGTTGTCTCGCGAGATTGAAGAGACCTCGCCCTCATAAGAGATGAAGCTCATTTGATTGGTGCGATTAACAGCGGCAGTAATGCCCTCTGGCCCGGCGATGATACCATCAATGCCTTCCAACAGATCGCAGTTGGTTTCGTTTACTGGAGCTACATGGCTGGGCTTTCCATCTTCAATGGCGACACGCAGCACCTGTGCCCGGTCGGTTACCGCCACATAGAGCGCGCCATCCGGACCAAAATCCAGTCCGTTGGCCCCAATGCCATACCCAACTTCGTCCGGCGCACAGACTTCCGGGTCGCCCTTAAGAAGCGGGTGTTCCAACCACTTCGTTGTAGATCCATCTTCTGACACGGCCCAAATCACACCGGCAATGGAATCTGTAACCAGCGCAGTACCATCATTTTGCCAGGTGAAGTCATTCGGGAATCCCATCCCCTCAGCCGAGGCGTGCAAGGTTGCTTCGCCGCCTTCTGCGCCAACGCGGTAGATACCTGTGGTGACGCCTTCGGCAAATGAGGCCAGCCCTGCCCAAAGAGACCCGTCCTGGGCAAAGGTCAGACCAGTCAAAAAGCCCGCCCCTTCCGGCAAGGATGGATAGGTCGCGAACTCGGTCAGTTCGCCTTCAGCCAGACGCAACACGCTCTGCTTGGTCGCAAGGCCGAGGAAGGCATCTGTGCCGCGCAAGGCCAGCCCCTCTGGAAGCTCATTCGCAGCAGGGTCCAATTTGGTGACGAACTCGGTCTCTGCGGCTTGCGCAGAGAAGGCGCTCAGTGCGAACAGTGATACAGCGGTCAGTGTGGTGCCCAGTTTCATTGCATTCTTCCTCATTGCATTAGAGCGGTTTCAGCCGCGCTCTGTCGTTTGGAGATGTTTGTTGCAATGAACCTAGCCGGGCGAATTAATCAGATAAATCGTGAATTGACGGAATGATATTCTGCTTTTTCCGATGAATTAAACCGGAAAGATACCGGTGAGTTTATCTCACCGGCACCGCAACTTAACGAAACAACAATTAGTCAGCCTCGCCGTGCTTGATAACCGCCTCAAGCAGCAAGACCAAGAAGCTCGCGGGCCTGTTGTGGTGTTGCTACCGGGCGCTCATAGCGTTCACAGATTTCAACTGCGCGTTTGACTAGCGCTGCATTGGACTTGGCCAATGTGTCCTTGTCGATGCGCACATTGTCTTCCAGCCCCGTGCGGGCATGTCCGCCAGCGGCAATCGACCACTCATTGAGGACAATCTGGTTGGGTCCAATACCGGCCGCACACCACTGTGCAGTTGGCATCAGCCGCTCAACGGTCTTCACATAAAAGTCGAAGACCTCCTTGTCGGCTGGCATGGCGTTTTTCACGCCCATCACGAACTGTATATATATGTCGCCCGGAATCCGGCCATCCTTGTTCATGATCGCAGCTTGATGAATGTGGCTGAGATCAAACGCTTCGATCTCCGGCTTCACGCCATAGGTGCGCATTTCTGAGGCCAGCCAATCCACCAGCTCCGGTGGGTTCTCATAGACGCGGGTTGGGAAGTTGTTTGAGCCGACGGAGAGTGATGCCATGTCCGGCCGAAGTGGTAACATGCCCCCACGCTCCCGGCCTGCACCAGAACGACCGCCCGTGGAGAACTGAATGATCATACCCGGACAATGTTTCTCAAGCCCCTCCTTGAGGCGTGCAAACTTTTCCGGGTCAGAGCTCGGCGTTTCGTCGTCATTGCGCACATGGGCGTGACAGATGGCAGCTCCAGCCTCGAATGCCTGCTGCGTGCTCTCGATCTGCTCACTCACCGTAATTGGCAGTGCTGGATTGTTGGCCTTTCGCGGCACGGATCCGGTAATAGCAACGCAAATGATACAAGGTTTCGACATGCAACACCTTTTTAACGGGGCGCCTAACACCGCATTCGTGCAAGGCCAAATTCAGTTTCGACTTCCAGTCGCACAGACCTTCCCAAGCTGCTGTGCAGCCTCTGCTTAAACTTGATTCCTAACGATCCGAGCTAAGCCTGTTCCATGCAGGAAGTTGGTTTCTTAATCCTGTTGCCATCATGCCTATTGCCGTAAAGGGTCGTCAATTCTTCGAAAGCACTTTCTGGTTGCCTTCGTACTCCAACGCCACAACCTTAAGTCACCGCTGGGCCTCGACATGGCAAACAGAGAGAGGCGGAAGGCCACGACGGGATCTGGCAACGCGTTCAACCCCGATATCGGGTCCAAATGCTTCGTAGTTTCAGGGGCATGTCAGCAATAAGGTTTGCTTATCTACTCCATCAGAAAATGCAAATTCTTTTTATTCGGCAACGGTGCTAGGTTAAAAAACGTAGGGGCACCTATGTCGTTTGGCATCTGGCCGCAACGAACACATGCCCTTTCAGAGATCGCACAAACGATATTGAGGGAGCCATGAATACCAACCCAAAAATTTCCGCAGGCAAATGCCCTGTCATGCATGGTGGCAACACGGCGAGTGAAAAGTCCGTTATGGACTGGTGGCCCAACGCGCTGAAACTCGGGATCTTGCACCAGCATGATACCAAGACCAATCCCATGGGCGAGGACTTTGACTACCGTGAGGAGGTCAAGACCCTCGACTACGAAGCGGTGATGGACGACCTCAAGGCCTTGATGACCGACAGCCAGGACTGGTGGCCAGCTGACTGGGGGCACTATGGCGGCCTGATGATCCGCATGGCATGGCACTCCGCAGGCTCCTATCGCTCCTCCGATGGTCGCGGCGGTGGCAATACCGGCAACCAGCGCTTTGCGCCGTTGAACTCATGGCCGGACAACGTCAATCTGGACAAGGCACGCCGTCTGTTGTGGCCAATCAAGAAAAAGTACGGCAACAAGCTGAGCTGGGCGGATCTGATGATCCTGGCGGGCAACATGGCCTATGAATCCATGGGCCTGAAGACCTTCGGGTTCGGTTTTGGCCGCGCCGATATCTGGCACCCGGAAGAAGACGTTTATTGGGGTTCCGAAAAAGAATGGCTGGGCCGAGATCGCTATGACAGCGATGCGGACCCGCAGTCGTTGGAAAACCCGCTTGCTGCGGTACAGATGGGCCTCATCTATGTGAATCCCGAAGGGGTTGGCGGCCAGCCAGACCCATTGAAGACAGCGCTTGAAATCCGCGAGACCTTCGCGCGCATGGGCATGAACGACGAAGAAACCGTCGCGCTGACGGCCGGTGGTCATACGGTAGGCAAGGCACATGGCAACGGCGATGCCAGCAAGTTGGGCCCAGAGCCAGAAGCGGCCGATGTCTTCGATCAGGGTTTGGGCTGGACCAACACCGGCAGCCGTGGGATTGGCCGCGATACCGTTTCGAGCGGTATTGAAGGTGCATGGACCACACATCCGACCAAGTGGGACAACGGCTATTTCTATCTGCTGTTCACTTACGATTGGGAGCTGACGAAGAGCCCGGCAGGAGCGTGGATCTGGCATCCGATCAACATCAAGGAGGAAGACAAGCCGGTCGACGTGGAAGACCCTTCCATCCGCTTGAGCCCAATGATGACTGATGCAGACATGGCGATGATCAAGGACCCGATCTATCGCGAGATCTCCAAGAAGTTCTATGAGAACCCGGATCTGTTGTCTGAGACCTTTGCCCGTGCCTGGTTCAAGCTCACCCACCGCGATATGGGCCCCAAGGCGCGCTACATTGGTCCTTATGTTCCCAAAGGAGACCTGATCTGGCAGGACCCGATTCCAGCAGGAAACACCTCTTATGACGTGGCAGCTGTGAAGCAGAAGATCGCCGCAAGCGGCCTGTCGTTGCAGGATATGGTGTGCACCGCCTGGGACAGTGCCCGCACCTACCGTGGCTCTGACATGCGCGGCGGAGCCAATGGTGCCCGTTTACGCCTTGCGCCCCAAAAGGATTGGGAGGGCAACGAGCCAGATCGGCTGGACCGTGTTCTTTCCGTCTTGGAAGGCATTGCCGTCGACACCGGTGCCAGCGTCGCTGACGTGATCGTTCTGGCAGGCAATGTCGGTGTCGAACAAGCGGCCAAGGCGGCTGGCTTTGACGTTGAAGTTCCGTTCCATCCCGGACGCGGCGACGCCACACAGGAACAGACCGATGTTGAGAGCTTTGCTGTTCTGGAACCCATCCATGATGGCTATCGCAACTGGCTGAAAAAAGACTATGCCGTAAGCGCCGAAGAGCTTTTGCTCGATCGCACCCAGCTCATGGGCCTGACAGCAAAAGAAATGACGGCCCTTGTGGGCGGCATGCGTGTCATGGGAACCAACCACGCAGGCACCAAGCATGGGGTGTTTACCGACAAGGTTGGCGCGCTGACAACGGACTTTTTCGTCAACTTGACCGACATGGCCAACGCATGGGTTCCAGTTGACGGCACCACCTATGAGATCCGTGACCGGAAGAGCGGCGCGGCCAAGTGGACGGCAAGCCGAGTGGATCTGGTGTTCGGCTCCAACTCCATCCTGCGCTCCTATGCCGAGGTCTACGCGCAAGATGACAACAAAGAGAAGTTCGTGAAGGACTTTGTCGCCGCCTGGACCAAGGTCATGAATGCGGACCGTTTTGACCTCTTGAACTAACTCAAAACACACTCAACACGAGACCGGCCTGCCCTACATCAGGGCAGGCTTTTTTGCTGGTAGTGTCAAGATGTCCGGGCCGCATATGGAAAGCGAACCGATACGATTTTACGCCACCACAACCCAAAAACAGCTCGGCTGAGCAATTAAATAGGCTGAATTCTGAGCAACAACTATCATAAAAGCAAAAGACACGATTACATCAATGATTACAGAGAGGTACACAGCGTGGACCCCAAAAATGCATCTATAGGTGCATGGGGTGTGAAACGTTGAGGGACAAATACATTTACGCTTTAATTCGCACTTTCCCACTACCACAACTCATGCGTTAAGCTATATTGGATAGCATGTCAGATGAGCTCAAATCATTTAAGAATTTGGAGTTTCATCTGCGTACGCAGCTAGTCGGGATGCTGATACGTTTTGCAAGTAGCCGTTAGCACATCGAGAGAATAGCGCATGGAACAACTAGTAAAATTCAGCCTTGAGAAGTACAAGGCATATTTTAAAAAGGCAGAATTCACTATTCGGCCTCTCACCTTATTCTACGGTTACAACAGTTCAGGGAAGAGTGCTGCAATTAGGTTCCTACAACTTTTGGCAGACACGACCGATAACGGTACAGTTGGTCCATTTAACCTAAGATCAGAAGCATTACGAGGTGCGACATTTTCAAGTTTAATTTCAAAACACTCTTCTTCTCCAAATGTTCGCATTGGGCTTGGGTTCCGATCCTGTGATTTTCAGTTTACGATTAGAAATATGCCTGAATTACAGGTTCAAATTGTCGAACAGCTAAGTGTTCAACTGAGCAATGGGGCTAAAGCCAGTTTCGAGTGGGAGGATTGGAACAATGACGCACTCCAGCCGACCTCCTTCTACACCTTCTCTGCGAATAGCGAAAAAAAGAGAGTGGAAATTCGCTTTGAGGGGTTAACCCCTGTCGAGTACCCCGACAAAGCAGAGCAATATCTTTCCCTATTGCCTTCGGCAATGAGAAACTTTGCAAAGCAGTTTTACAGCCTATCGCCAAACTGCGTGTTGCCCGAAAGATACGAGCTAGATAAAGGCCTAACACGAAAAATCTCTCGCAACAGCGACGGCTTGACCTCATTGCTCCAAGCCGCTTCACAAGATGTAATCGAAGACATCTCCAGCTGGTATCAAAAAGCAACAGGATATGGCTTCCGCCGACAGAAAATCACCATTGGAGACCAAAGTGGATATCGCTTTACCCTCCACCCGTATAACAACGATAAATTGGATATTGACATTGTTGATACTGGGGAGGGGATGGGACAGGTGCTCCCCGTAGTGAGTCTACTGAAATTAGCAAAAGCAGGTTTTCTCGGAACGGCTCCGACCTTCGCATTTGAACATCCTGAACTCCATATTCACCCAGACGCGCATTCGCACTTAGCCAATCTGTTTTGTGAGACGGTAACCTCGAACCCTAAACCTAGAATACTCGTCGAGACCCATTCTGAGAACTTACTATTGGGCGTCCAAATCGCAATTGCACAAGGCAAAATGGATCCCGCTGACGTAGCGCTTCATTGGATTCGGGGAGGCGAAAATGGAGCTCAACCTGAGCTGATTGAATTCGATAAGCTAGCCAGACCGATCGAAGACAATTGGCCGATTGATATTTTTAGGAAGAACACCGAGTTGGCTCGAAAACTCTTTGAGGAAAGAAAGGGCAATCCAATTGCGTTTTGATTTATATGATAGCTGCTTTTCACAGAAAAAAAATACTGCATATCTCATTGTAATATCTAACATTGTTCTAAGGGGGCGCCATAGAATTGTGCTTCTGGACCAAGAAGGGCCAAATTACATAACTTGGTTTAAGAGACAATCCAGCGAAATAAAGGAAGAATGGCAAACATCCCTTGATCATAGTATAGAATCCGAAGCTCTTGAGCCAGCCAAGTTTCCAATCGCGGTCCGCGATGACTCGCCAGAGAACACCCAAACCTCGCCCCCTACTGTTCATTTGGAGACAGCGGTTAGACTTGCCAATAATCCCTATAGAATATTCTTAGAAAACGATGGTTCTGATCGCGACTTTGTATTCACCTATTCGAATCAACAACAACTAAAAAAGCTTCGGACACTTGAAAAAGAGGGTTTATTGCGATTTGAAAACTGCGGCGGGATTACTGAATTACCCAGGAAAATTCAACAATATGTAGCCAAACACCCTTTGAATTCCATCAATGCCTCTGCCGTATTCGATTGCGATGCCTCTGCTCCAAACCAACCTTCACCGCAATCTAATGCTGCTACCGCAGCATGCACGGAAGCAGGTGTAGAGAAATTCAGACTTAACCGGAGGGCAATCGAAAACTATCTGCATCCAAGTTGGCTCAATACTTGGGTCAATGAAAACAGAACTAGAAAGGCACGTAAACTAGGGCTCTACAAAGCGTTTTGCGGATTATCTCGTGATCAAAAGGCTCACTTTCACATGAAGGACGGCTTATCAAAAGATAAGGAAGCAATAGCTCAAAATACATTAACCCTTTACAATAATGTTTCCCAAGAGAACCGAAGAAAATTGAACTCAGGTTTTGGCGCGCGAATTGCTGAACTTTATGCCAAAGATTGGATTCAAGAAAAAGATCATTTTACCCATGGTGATACGTGGACTGAAGTAAACGGCATCGTCACAAGGATATTGGCACTCTCCAGATGAGCAAACCTAATTACCATAGCGACCCTCACATTTCATATCTGAGCCAACTCCTCGAAGAAGTCAAAAAGGGGATGATTCAAGTTCCCCGGTTTCAGCGGCCTCTAGTGTGGACTTGGGAACAGCGGCTCGAACTTTTTCGAAGCATCAGGGATGGAATACCAATGGGCGCAATTATGGTGTGGCGCACAGATGACCTACGACTCGAATGTTATGAGAACTTAGGGCCACATCGTCTTGCCTCACCCTCATCAGCTGGTCAGTACCTGTTAGATGGAGTTCAGCGTCTCTCAACGCTCCTAGGCGCTTTGTCAGTAGTAGATGACAATACGGACAACGAGTTTGACGACGGATTCGACGACCTTCCACCTTCAGAAGATTTTAGGGTTTTTTTCGATTTTTCAAAGGATGACTTCGTCAAAGCTGATGAGTTAGAGAACACACAACTTCGGAATGCTTTACCAATGCACCTAGTATTTGACAGCGTGGGTATGTTGCGTTTCCAGAGGAATGTTTCAGGTTCGGATGATGAAGTAAACAACATAATTCATCGATCTGAAGATTTAATAAAGGCATTTCGGGAATATAAAGTTCCAGTAATTCCCATCGTTACCAATGATATTGAAATGGCGACGCGAACATTCCAGCGTATCAATAGTCAAGGTAAACCGATGAGTGAAGCTCATATGATTCATGCACTTAGCTGGAATTCTGGTTTCAACTTAAATGCTCGAATTAAAGAAGCGAAAATCGAACATTTATCTGATATTACATGGTCAAATATTGATGATGATATTATCTTAAAGGCTTGCAAGCTCGCCATGGGCTTCGGTATTTACACAAAAAATGCTGATGAAATAGGAAACTCCTTTAAGACAAACCCTAGTATTGTACATGATGTCGTTGGCGGACTCCGCCTTGCTGCCGAATTTCTAAAAGAGCATTGCAAAATTCCTAGCCCGACTTGGCTTCCATATTCGCTTCAATTGGTAATTCTTACGGAAATATTCCGGGAAAGAGTGAATATATCTGATGTTTCGAAAACAAAGCTAACGTCGTGGTTTTGGACAACAACATATGGTGAATACTTCGCAGGAATGTCTGGCGATCGCTTCCAACGTACACTTGATGACCTAACCAATGGAATTGATCATGACCAGTGGCACCTAACAGAGTTTAAACCTTATGAAATTCGCCGGCAACCAGCTAGCTATGACTTCCGATCAGTACGTGCCAAGGCCCACGGCCTCAGACTCGCAGAAAGAGTAAATCAAACTACCAAAACGCCAAGAGGTACCGAACTTATCACAGAGTACGGTAGAGATTGCATTGCCCAGCTCCTGCCAAGGATCGATTCTCCAAAGAAAATGTACTCCAGTTACGCAAACAGGTTCCTTATCAACCCGACTAAACTTTCGACATTCAAAGAGAGATTTCTGACAGGGGATCTAGAGGCACGTCACCAAGACGCTTTCTTTCTAACCCCCGAAATGATGAATGATCTAGTTTTTGGGCTACATCAATCATTCGTTTCAAGACGTTCTGAAATGTTTAGAATCGATGAAATTGATTTCTGTCGCCCACATCTAGAGCTATTTCACATAAATGTCGACAAAGTATCTAGCCCCCAATAACACCGTGCTAGCATTATTTTGCTTACACCCTGCATACCGGCTTTTTTGGGCAAACCTGGCCCTAGAACGAAAAAACCCGCCAACTCTATGAGTTAGCGGGTTAATCTTTGGTTGCGGGGGTAGGATTTGAACCTACGACCTTCAGGTTATGAGCCTGACGAGCTACCGGGCTGCTCCACCCCGCGTTAAACTTGTGTTTTGGGCTTTTGTTTTGCCCAGCCGGGCGTTGGCGTTGCCCGGTCTTTTCAGTTTGCCCGTCCTCAGGCCAGTGGCCTTGCGGGCGATGCGGGGCTGTTCCACCCCGCGATAAACTTGTGTTTTGGGCTTTTGTCGTGCCCAGCCGGGCGTTGGCGTTGCCCGGTCTTTTCAGTTTGCCCGTCCTCAGGCCAGTGGCCTTGCGGGCGATGCGGGGCTGCTCCACCCCGCGATAAACTCTTAGC
>NZ_JAQZAJ010000010.1 GCF_028737195.1 Pseudovibrio exalbescens
GAGCCAGAGCCAGAGCCAGAGCCAGAGCCAGAGCCAGAGCCAGAGCCAGAGCCAGAGCTAGATGTCCAAGTCACAGAGCAGGAGGCGCCAGTCGAGATAGTGCAGGCGGTGCCGCGTCCTGCACCTCCGCGCCCGGAAAAGCCGGTTGAGCGTCGTTCTCAGGCTGCCAAGCAGGCGGGGGCCGAGTTCAACTCACGCCGTGGGTCGATCAGCTCTCAGGCTTCGGAAAACACGGGAACCGTGTCAGGACGGGGCGATGTGAGTTCTGAAGAAGGCAACGCGGCCCGAGAAAACTATCTGGGCAAGGTGGTGCGCAAGCTCTACCGTGAAGCGCAACGCAGCTATCCGTCGTCAGCACGCCGCAAGCGCATTGAAGGCGCGCCGCAAGTGTCCTTCGTGATTGGCCAGAGCGGCCAGATTCAAAGCTTGCGCATCTCAAAGAGCAGTGGCCACAAAGAGTTGGATGAAGCCGCTTTGAAAGCTGTCAGGCGGGCAGCGCCATTCGCCAGATTGCCAAGCGTCATGGGCAGAAAAGCCCTGCCAATCCGGGTGCCTATCAGATTTTCTTTGAGGTGAGGATCGTAGAACGGCTGCTCAGGCGTGAGCAGCCGCGCTCGGTTGCAGCGCGATATCTTCCATTTGCAGAAGATAGCGAATGTTGGAGCGGTTTTCTGCCAGCTCAGCGATCGTGCATTTGTCCAAAACAGCCAAAAAGGCTTGAAGGGCTTCGTGCAGAACACTGTTAAACCCGCAGTGATTGACCAAGGGGCAATCCTGCCGACCGCTGTCAAAACACTCTGCCAATACAAAAGACTCTTCAGTTGCTCGTACGACCTGACCGACAGTGATTTCCTCGGCTGGGCGTGGCAAGACAATACCACCATTCCGGCCGCGAATGGTCTTCATGAGGTCGGCATCCACCAGCACCTTCATGATTTTGAAGAGGTGTGTCTCCGACATGGAGTAGGCGGCTGCAATGTCAGCGACTTTGCTTGGCTTGTCCGGATTAGCCGCGCAGTACATAAGAGCGCGCACCGCGTAATTGGTCTGTTGCGTCAGTCTCATAGTTAAATCTATGTGCCCTCAATGAGGTATCGTCAACATAAAAGTTGCAGGTGAAACTCAACAATAGACGATTGCTAGTTTAGAGTCATTAAAAAAATGGGCTAGAACGGCCCTGTGTGCAACTATTTAATTTCGAGGCAGAGCGTAAAGGCCAATCTCATTCGCCGTCAGGCCTTGCCACCAAGGCCTGAGGCTATCTCGAATGGATGCTAGGCAGCTTGTCGGTCCCAAGAAGGGAATGGGTCAGGCAGATCGGTCCAGAGATCGGGGGTGAATGCGGCTGATGACACAAGGCAGGCGTCGAGTGTGGCTCTGATGCGGGCCTCATCCATGGGGTCACATCCGATGAATACCAGTTCCTGTCGGCGGTCGCCCCACATCGGATCCCAGTTCGCTTCCATGGTCTTGCGGAATTCCGGGTTTTCTGGCCAGTACTCTTTCGGAGCGGCTGCCCACCAGAGCCCGCATTTCTCAGTGCGCACCAACGCACCTGCTTGGCTCAGTTCGCCTACATACTGTGGCCGCGTTGCTAACCAGAAGAACCCTTTGGCCCGCACAACGCCGGGCCATGAAGTGTTGATGAAACGCTGCAGTTTGGCAGGTTCAAATGGTCTCCGCGCGCGATAAACAAAGGAGCGGATGCCGTACTCTTCTGTTTCCGGAACATGGTCCTTAAATCCATAGAGCTCCTTGTACCAAAGCGGATGCTCATGGGCTTTGTCAAAATTGAAACGGCTGGTTCCAAGGACCTCGGTTATCGGTACCTGCGCAAAGTCTGCTTCAATAATATGAGCTGAAGGGTTCAGGGATGCGATGATTTTGCGCGCCGCATCCAGATTACCCGGGCCAGCTGAAGAGACCTTGTTGAGTACGATCGTATCCGCGAATTCCATCTGATCAACCAGAAGGTCGACCAGTGTTCGCTCATCGTGATCTCCCAAGGATTCACCGCGGTCTTGCAGAAAGTCGGCAGAACTGAAGTCTTTGAGCAAACTGGCCGCATCCACAACTGTAACCATGCTATCCAAGACAGAGACATCAGAAAGGCTCTGGCCATCTTCATCAACGAAGTCGAAGGTCGCAGCCACAGGCAGCGGCTCAGAAATGCCCGTGGATTCGATCAGCAAATGATCAAAGCGACCCGCTTCGGCCAGCATTCGAACTTCTTGCAACAGGTCATCGCGCAAGGTGCAGCAGATGCAACCGTTTGTCATCTCAACCAGTTTTTCGTCGGTTCGGGACAGATTGGCGCCGCCTTCCCGCACCAAGCTGGCATCAATGTTCACCTCGCTCATGTCGTTTACAATGACCGCAACGCGTATGCCCTCTCTATTGTTGAGGATATGATTGAGGAGGGTTGTCTTGCCTGCTCCAAGGAACCCGGAGAGAACGGTTACCGGTAATTTATCTGGCTTCACGTCTGCGCTCCACTTCGTAGGTGTGATACGTAATAACATTACGATATAAAGACCATGCCATTCACCCCTGTCAATCCAAACTGTGAAGAAGTGGGCCTGATTGCTCTGTGTAACGCCCGTCACATACCGGTGATCGGGCTTTTGTTATGAGCTAGCCTCCCTAAACTGAAGCCATGATCAATGGCGGATTGCCGCACATCTGTCTCACTCACCCGCATAGGATGAAATGCATGGAACGTATTGAGTTGAAGGAAGGCTTGGGTTTGAGCCGGCGTGTCTATGGCATGTGGCGACTGGGAGACGACGCGGACCGAAGTCCCGCACATGTGCAAAGGAAGATCGAGTTATGTCTCGAACAGGGCATCACCACATTCGATCAGGCCGATATCTATGGAGACTATGAAAGCGAGCAGGTTTTCGGTGAAGCGCTCAAAGCGTCCCCCTCTTTGCGCAAAGAGATGGAGATCGTCACAAAGTGCGATATCAAGCTGCTGAGCAGCAAATATCCTGAACGCCGTGTCAAATACTACGACACCTCAGCAGAGCACATCCGTGCTGCCGTCGACACCTCTTTAGAGCGCATGAAGACAGATTATGTGGATGTGCTGCTGATCCACCGTCCTGACCCGCTCATGGACCACAGGGAGACGGGAGCCGTTCTTGACGAACTCATTGCATCCGGCAAGATCCGCGCTGCGGGTGTTTCGAACTTCAAGCTGCACGATTGGACGCTGCTCCAGTCTGCCATGTCCAACAAGCTGGTCACAAACCAGATCGAAGCCAGTCTTGTTTGCACCGAGCCGTTTGTGAATGGCGATATCGCCTATCTCCAAGAGCGCGGCATTCCTCCAATGGCATGGTCACCTCTTGGTGGAGGGCGGTTGGTGCCAGGCCAAGCAACGCCGTTGGGCCGGGCCCTTGCTCGTGTGGGGGCGGAGTTTGGCGTTGATGCCAGCGCTGTTGCGGTTGCATGGCTTTTGAAACACCCAGCAAACATTTTGCCTGTGCTTGGCACCAATGCGCTGGATCGCATTGCCAAGATCTCCGATGCCCTGAAAGTGGAGATGGACCGGGAAACGTGGTTCGAACTCTACACACTTGCGAACGGCTACGACGTTCCTTGAAACCGGCGCTCGCTAGGCAGGTTGGAGCAGGTCAGGGGTTGGCCTGCTTTGGCCCCGCGAACTGGAGTGCTCCTGATCAAAACTTGAAACTGGTTTAGCTAGATCAGACGAGCCAATTTATTGATATATTACATGGCCTTGGCAATGTGTGGGGCTTAACGATACCGGCCTGACCGCAAAGCCTCCGCCAAAGTGCCCTAGGGGATTCAAAGGTGAAGCAGAATGCTCTGCGGTGCCTTGTCGCAGAACTCTGTTTCGGTTCGGAATGCTACCTATAATCATTCTCAAAAGCACATAACCCAAGACGGGAAACAATGGTAATGCCGACGCTAGAAATCGGCAGTTTCGCGTCACAACAGTGTTTGAGGAAGGTACATGGACACCCTGATCCTCTCGCGTATTCAGTTTGGCGCGAACATCTCGTTTCACATCTTGTTCCCGACCATCACAATTGCGCTCGGCTGGCTGCTGCTGTTCTTCAAGCTGCGGTTCAACTCGACGCAAGATGGCAAGTGGATGGAGGCCTATCAGTTTTGGGTCAAAATCTTCGCCTTGACCTTTGCGCTGGGCGTGGTGTCAGGCATTACGATGTCGTTTCAGTTCGGCACCAACTGGCCTGGCTTTATGGAGAAGGTCGGAAACATCGCGGGGCCATTGCTTGCCTACGAAATCCTGACGGCTTTCTTTCTGGAAGCTGTGTTTCTGGGCATAATGCTCTTCGGCTTTTCAAAGGTTCCGAATTGGCTGCATACCGGAGCAACCGTCTTGGTGGCTTTCGGAACGACCATGTCTGCATTCTGGATCTTGGTGCTGAACAGTTGGATGCACACACCCGCAGGCTTCGAGTTGCGCGACGGCGTTGTACACGCAACTGACTGGATGGCCATCATCTTCAACCCTTCCATGCCATACCGTCTAGGTCACAAACTTCTGGCCTCTGGTTTGACTGTTGCGTTCCTGGTCGCAGGTATCTCCGCATTCCGCATGCTCATAGGTGATCGCGGCGCGTCCGTACGGGCCACGTTCAAAACCGCTGTTGTTCTTGCTGCCGTTCTTATGCCGCTTCAGATTTTGATGGGCGATAAGCATGGCTTGAACACCCTTGAGTATCAGCCGCAGAAGGTCGCGGCCATGGAAGGCAATTGGGAAACGCAAGGAAACGTACCTCTGGTACTCTTCGCAATTCCGGATGAAGAGACCCGGGAGAACCATTTTGAGGTTGCAATTCCAAACGTTGCTTCGCTCATTCTCACGCACTCGTTTGACGGTGTCGTGCCGGGTCTTAATGACTTCGTGGCTGAGGACGGTACGAAGATGCATCCTCCGGTCGCTCCTGTGTTCTACAGCTTCCGCATCATGGTAGGCATCGGCTTCCTGATGTTGGCGGTCAGTTGGGCGGCGGTCTTCTTCATGCTGCGCAAGCGCCGCGGCGTTGAAGGTGTTCCCAAGCTCATGCTCTGGGGTTTCCTTGGCATGACCTTCTCAGGTTGGGTTGCAACACTGGCCGGTTGGTACACAACCGAGATTGGGCGCCAGCCTTGGCTCGTGGAAGGTGTGCTCACCACCGCAGCCGCAGTTGGGAACGTGCCGCCGTCAATGGTTCTTAGCTCGTTGATCGGTTACTTGGTCATCTATGCGGTGCTTCTGGTCGCCTACATCAGCGTGATCTTCTATCTGGCCCGCAAGGCGTCCAATAAAACCGGCGAAACCCTCTGGGCGCAGCTGAAGCCAACCGCCCCAATCAACCAGCCTGCGGAGTAGTGCCCATGATGATCTTTGGCGACCCGACCATCTCATTGCCCATCATCTTTGCGGTGCTATTGGGTTTCTCCATCTTGGTCTACGTGGTCTTGGATGGCTTTGACCTCGGAGTGGGCTTGCTAAGCCCACTCACTCAAGAAGTGCATCGGGACAAAATGATTGCATCCATTGGACCGTTCTGGGATGCAAACGAAACCTGGCTGGTTCTCGCTGTGGGTTTGTTGCTTGTCGCGTTCCCCGCCGCCCATGGCACTATTCTCACTGCACTCTATGCCCCGGTGTTCATCCTGTTGCTGGGGTTGACCTTGCGTGGCGTGGCCTTTGAGTTTCGGGCCAAGGCGCCTGCTCACAAGAAGAAGGCGTGGGACGCAGCCTTTTTTGCCGGCAGTTTGATGGCCTCTTTGTCCCAAGGCTTCATGTTGGGCCTTTACATCATGGGCCTTCAATTCACTCAGGTGTCGCTGGCGTTCGCGTGCTTGACCGCGGTGTTTCTCACCGTTGGATACAGTTTCATCGGTGCGACTTGGCTCATCATGAAAACAGCGGGGGAGCTGCAGCTGAAAGCAATCCGCTGGGCGCGTCAAGGTTTGTGGGGCGTTGGCTTGGGGCTGATTGCAATCTCGTTTGCAACTCCTTTCGCGAGCGAGCGTATCTTCTCAAAGTGGCTGGAGTTTCCGGAGGCAATCTTGCTAGCACCGCTTCCGCTCATGTCGCTGGCGCTTCTTGCCATGTTGTGGCTTGCCCTGCAGCGTCTGCCAACCAGTAATGACAGTTGGGCTTGGGCACCATTTGCGTTTGCCACCACGTTGTTTTTCTTGGCTTTCTGTGGGCTGGCATATTCCTTCTACCCTTATGTCGTCCCAGAGAAGCTGACCATCTATGAAGCTGCTGCTGCACCTGAAAGCCTCTTCATAATCTTGGTGGGTGCCTGCGTGGTGATGCCGATCATCTTTGCCTACTCGGCACTGTCCTTCTTCATTTTCCGGGGCAAGGCAACCGAGCTAAGATACGATTGATGCAATAAAAAAGCGCGGAGACAGGCTCTCCGCGCTTTTACCGGGTGTTCGGTTTGCCGGTCTATTCCCCGTCACCAAATTTCTGATAGGCGTGCTTGCCCGCAAGGCGCATTGCTTCCACCCCATCTTCAAAACTCATAAGTGGTGTGCATTCGAATGCCCGAAGCCCGCCGCCCGCCATGCACATCATCTCAAAGGCCTTCATGGTCACATTATCGGGCATCTCAATGATCGCTGTTGAGTTGAACTTCCCGAAACTCAACCATGACCCAACAAAACGGCCGCCCATTTGTTCAACCAGCGGAATCATTGTCGAAAGACGGTTCTCGGGTTTGTCGACCAACGCTTTCATGGAGTCTGCGGTAAAGGCAACTTGGATCAGATAGTGCGCCATTATTCGCCTCCCTTGTCGGCATCGCGGTGCAGAGAAAGTGTTATCTCCGCATTGAGTGTGTTGCTTACCGTACACATTTCCTTGGCGAGATTCAAAAGGCCAAGGGCGACCTCGTCATCCTCGATGCCGTCCAGTGCGACCGTCACGTCAAACCTGCCGAACCGGCTTGGCAGGTCTTCAGCCTTGGCCGCATTCACGGTGATGTCGATGTTCCCCGGTTCCAGCTTCTTTTGCTTTGCAGCCATTTCCAACGAAACACCAACACATGAGCCGAGCGCAGCCATGATCAGGTCGTAGGGCGCGCTTACCTCGGCCGTTGCTGGCGCGCCGCTCAGTGAGACATTGCCAGCATCCGTGGTTGTCGTATAAGAACCGTCGCCATTTGAACTGAGTGTCAGTGGGCCAAAGGACTTCGGTTTGATTTTGATTGCCATTTGGCTTCAAGCCTCCGGTTAGAAGAAGTGCGCCGGCAACACCAGCGCGATTTGTGGGAACAGGGTCAAGATTACCAGGGCCATCAGGAAGATCAGCCAATACGGTATGGCCGAGATCGCTGCGGAGCCCAGTGGAACTTCATTTTTCGTCAGAGAAGAAAGAACGGAGAGGTTCAGGCCTACCGGTGGAGTAATCTGCCCGATTTCGATCATGATCGTTATCATCACGCCAAGCCAGATCGGATGGAAGCCAAGGCCTGTCAGCAGTGGGAACACGATGGGTAGGGTCATGATCATCAAGGACAAGCCGTCGAAAATGCACCCAAGGAGGAGATAGACAAGGACCACCAGCAGTAGGATGCCGTACTTGTTGAGGCCACTGCTGGTCGCCAGCTCCAGAATGTCCTGAGGCACGCCCAGAAGAGCAACGGACTGCGCCAGAATGGTTGCGCCAATGAGCACCAAGCCGATTGCTGCATAAAGCTGAACAGCTCGATAAAGCGCTTCCCATAGCTTGCCCAATGTGAAATCGCCCCAAATGAAGGCGATGAGGATTGCCGCACCTACACCCACAGCAGCAGCTTCAGTCGGAGTAGCCCAGCCGAATGTGATACTTCCCATGATTGCAAAGATCAGCAGCAGGATCGGCCAGATGCGCAATGTCCCGATGAGAATCTGCAATGGCGATAGACGCAGCTCCTCGCGGGGATAAAGGGATGGATTGTGCAGGCAGCGCAGCAAGATGTATCCCATAAACATCAGGGAGACGAGCAGTCCGGGCAAAATGCCAGCGACAAACAGCTGTCCAATCGAGGTCTCTGTGAGGGCGCCAAAGATGAGGAAAGACAAGCTGGGCGGGATGAGGAGCCCCAGTGTGCCACCTCCGGCCAGACTGCCAACAACCATGTGCTTGTTGTAGCCGCGTCGCGTCATCTCGGGATAGGCAACAGAGCCAATCGCCGCTGCCGTTGACAGGCTTGATCCGCTGACTGCGCCAAACAGAGTGCACACAGCAATATTGGTGTGCAGCAAGCCGCCCGGAACCTTTGTGAAGGCAGGGCTGAGTGCCGAATAGACCCGTTCGCTCAAGCCGCTGCGCAGCAGGATTTCCCCCAAAACGATGAACAGAGGAATTGCGCTCAGCGTGAAGGAGTTAAACACGTTCCATACAGCATCCAGAGCAAGAGAGGTGGCTCCACCCACGAAGAAGTGCAGAATGATCAGGCCGGTTAGACCCAGTGCCGCACCAAGAGCCGCCCCCGTAGCCGCGCTCAGGGTAAGGGCCGAAAACAGTGTTGTCCAAAACATGCGGTTTGGTCTCGTCTCGGTTGAGACGCCTTTATTGTTGCTGCGAAGTCGAAGTGCTTTTCAAGAGCAGATTAAAAAACTGAACCGTCAAAATCAGAGCGGTCAGACTGAACGAGACCGGTACCACCATCATCCATGGCACCATGGGAATGTGGGTGGCCTCGGTTTTCAGATCCAGACGAATGGCAAACTCCATCCATGGAATGGCTTCCCAGATCAGCCAGCAGAAGAAGCTTAAGGCCACGATGGCAGACAGCGCACCCATGACTGCTCGTCCCCGCTCCGTCAAACGGTTCACCACGAGGGTCACCTGAATGTGGCTGTTGCGGGAGGTCACGAGAGGGAGCGCACACATCATGGTTACGCATAGCAGCAAACCCACCAGTTCCTCGGCGAAGAACAAAGGCGAGTTTGCAACTCGGCGCATGATGACGCTGACGCAGATTATGATGGTGATCGCAGCTGCGGCAATGGCGGAAATACAAGCAAGAAAGCGGGCCAGATAGTCCAGCCCGCATTCCAGCTTCTCAAGTGTTTTGATGATCACGAGGATCTAACCCCTTAGCCCAAAATCAGTCGCGGCCCAAAGCTTCAAGAACACGGATGCGGTACTCAGGTGCCTTGCCTCCGGCTTCCTCAGTAATTTCCTTCCAGGTTTCGGAAACTGTTTCAAGAAACAGTGCCCGGTCTTCCTCTGGGAAATCCTCAAGGAAGGTCACACCCTGTTCCCCAAGCTTTTCGCGGGCCGCGAGTTCACGCTCATAGTCGCTGGAGTATTCGTTG
The DNA here is from genome assembly GCF_028737195.1 of Pseudovibrio exalbescens. Classification (GTDB taxonomy): domain Bacteria; phylum Pseudomonadota; class Alphaproteobacteria; order Rhizobiales; family Stappiaceae; genus Pseudovibrio; species Pseudovibrio zosterae. Next base: position 9,304 of record NZ_JAQZAJ010000010.1, read on the forward strand.
GTCCGCTCCCAAAGGTCATCTGCGGCTTTTGTCAATGCAGCCTTTTCTTCGTCAGAAAGGGCATTCCATTTGCGCGTTGACATGCCCAGTGTGTAAGGACCTGCGGCGATTGGGTACAGATAAGCGGCATATCCCGCCGTCTCCTGCAACGAGGCTGTGTGGGCGTACAAAGCGGGGTAGAGAGCGCAGTCAACAACGCCCGTTTTCATTGAGATGTACATCTCATTCTGATTGATGATCTGTGCAGAGACCCCAAGCTTTGTGAAGGTCATCACCTGATCGCGGGTCCAAACACGCAGCTTTTTGCTGCGAAGGTCCGCAAGGGTGCGTACAGGGTCATCGCGGCAGAACACGGAGGCATAGAGCATCGGGATGGCGAGGTTGCCGACCGTTTTAACGCCCCACTCGTCGAACTCGCTTTCAAAAATGTCCTGCACAACTGGCAGCGACGCATTCAGTTCCTCAACATTGCCAATGGAGCCCTGCACGAGAACAGCACTCAGCGCTGGCGCATCGCGGCCAAGGTAGTTCGCCCAAAGCAGGCTCATGTCAACCACACCCTTCGGCAGGGTGCGAAGCAAGTCAGCGTTTTCAAGTGTCATGGAGCCGCCGTTGAACAGGCGGATGGAGAGCTCGCCATTGGAGTACTCTTCCACGTCCTTGGCAAACTTGATGAGTTCCTGCGTTTCCGGACGGCTTTCCGGAAGCGGATTGTTAAAGCGAAGCTCTTTGGCGTTTGCCGAAAAAGCGATGAGACCTGCCGCTGCGGCGGCAAAAAGATACCCGCGTACACGCATTTTAGTTTTCTCTCCAACCCCTTTAGAAACCTGACTCGCCTAACGTAAGTCTATGACAATAAATAAATTTTGCCCAAGAGCGGCTAGCACGATCGAGTATTCTTAGTATAGTTTTTTTCAGCTATTGGGTACGCATGGCATTCTAAAAACTCAGGCGATTATAGTTTCCTTTTCTATTTGGTAACTTGCAAATAAAACTAGATGCTAAAATGGGAATTGAGCGGGTATGATATTCTAGATGGTGGCCTTTTGGTGTGCTGAGCTGAGAAAAGTTTTCTTCTCAGACGAACTGGCCTGCCGCATGTCCGGAGGACCATGCCCACTGGAAATTGAAGCCACCAAGGTGGCCGGTAATGTCCACCACTTCGCCGATGAAGAACAGGCCGGGCACGTCTTTAGCCTCCATGGTTTTGGAGGAAAGGGCCTTCGTGTTCACACCGCCCAGTGTCACTTCTGCAGTGCGATACCCTTCGGTGCCGATGGGCTTTACCCGCCAATTGTGAATGGCCTCCGCTACTTTATTGAACACCTTGTCAGACTGGTCGGCCAAGCGGCCTGTAAAGCCGTGATGATCGCCGATGAATGTTGCAAGGCGTTTGGGCAGCACATCGCCCAATAGGGTGCGGATGTCTTGTTTAGGGCTGTTCTGGCGACCGAGCTTGAGGGTTTCAAGCACATTGCCATCAGGCAGCATGTTGACGCCAATTTCCTGCCCTTCTTGCCAGTATGAGGAGATTTGCAGGATGGATGGACCGGAAAGGCCGCGATGGGTAAAGAGCATTCCCTCCCGAAACCTTGTCTTGCCGAAAGAGACCACCGCATCAACTGCAATGCCAGCAAGCTCACTGGTACGCTGTTTGAGCGCTTCGTCAAAGGTGAGAGGCACCAAGGCGGCCCGAGGTGTCACAAGCGGCAGGTCGAAGCGTTTGGCAAGGTCATAGCCAAAGCTGGTTGCCCCGATCTTGGGGATTGACGGACCACCCGTTGCAACCACCAAGGATTGGCAGCGTAACGCACCCTTGTCCGTGGCTACGCTGAAAAGTTCATCGGGTTTGTTGATTTCGCCGATCTTGGTGGAGAGTTGCACCTTCACACCCGCTCGTTCGCATTCTGACAGCAGCATGGAGATGATGTCTTTGGCGCTGGTATCGCAAAACAATTGACCCAGTGTCTTCTCGTGCCATGGGATGCGGTAGGAATCGACCAGCGCAATAAAGTCTTGCTGGGTGTAACGCTTCAGTGCGGAAACGCAAAACCTCGGGTTCTCGCCCAAGAAGTTGGCTGGCGAGGTGTGCAGGTTGGTGAAGTTGCAACGCCCGCCGCCTGAAATGCGAATTTTCTCTGCTGGCTTGCTGGAATGGTCAAGCACCAGCGTCTTGCGGCCGCGTTTTCCGGCCTCAATGGCACACATCAGGCCAGCAGCACCGGCACCCAGAACGATCACGTCAAAGTCTTGCATCCGCGCGTTATGACAGGTTTTGCAAACAGGTCAAACGCAAATACTGAGCTCTAAACAAGCTGGAGGAAGAAACCGCATCTCCCTCCAGCTGTCCTGAGCAGGCGATGTTTTAGACACCCCATACCGTGGCGCGGTCAGTGTACAGGCGGCCTTCCATGCCTTTGGTGTAAAGGGCGCAGGCTTTCATGTATTCCAGATAGGCCTCGTGGATCTTCAGGGACATGGCATCATTGCCAGGGTAGTCGGCAATCACCTCTTTTGCGGCTGCGCCAAGAGCGCTGACCACATCATCAGGGAACGCAGAAATGATGGCACCTTGTTCTATCAGGGCTGGCAGCAACTTGGTGTTGTTGTACCGAAACTCTGAGGTGGTGGATTCTGCTTGTGCAGTTGCCGCATTGTCCAACACCGTTTTCAAATGCGGGCTCATGTTTTCATATAGATTCTGGTTCACGATCATCTCAAGGCCCGGCCCTGGCTCGTGAAAAGCTGGCAGATAGTAGTAGGGGGCAACCTTCGCAAAGCCCAGTGCCATGTCATTCCATGGTCCCACGAACTCTGCAGCATCAACCACACCAGACTGCAGTGCGGAGTAGATTTCCGGCGGTGGCGTCAGGACCGTGGTCACGCCCAGTTTTCGCATGATGTCGCCGCCAAGGCCTGCAATGCGCATCTTCAGGCCCACCAGATCGTCTAGGGTGGTAATCTCCTTCTTGAACCAACCAGCTGCCTGCACGCCAGAGGACCCTGCATAGAACGGCTTTACGCCGTGCGGCGCGTATGCTTCGTCCCAGAGCGCTTGGCCCCCGCCGAAGCGAACCCATGCGGACAGCTCTTCCGCGTCGAGGCCGTAAGGCATGGAAGTGAAGTACATGGTGGAGCGCACCTGTCCCACCTGGTAGTAGGGCGCATTGTGGCCAATATCTGCAGCGCCACTGGCGACGGCTGAGAAAACTTCGAATGGGGGCACAAGTTCCCCACCGCCGTAGTAGGTGATTTCAATCTTGCCGTCGGACAGTGCTTCAATGCGTTTGGCAAGTTGTTCGGCAGAGGTGCCTACACCCGGAAAGCCTTTTGGGAAGGCACCCACCAGCTTCAGTTTTAGCGTGGCATTGGCAAGTGCCGGTGCGGTGAGGCTCCCTGCACCCAACACAGCACCGGTTGCGCCTGCAGTTTTCAGAAAGTCGCGACGTTTCATGGTCTCCCCCCACGTTGATCTCTGACGGCCTTAATGGCCTTGAGGGGAGAGTAGCACAGCCTTCGAAAACTGCGAGATTATACCTATAACCTATAGGGGTTTTTCGGGAAGCTCGTTGACTTCCAAGATCGTCAAAAGCGTGTCCAGATGCTCCAGGATCTCCGCCGTGTCGAACTCGATGATGTTGAAAATCTGCATGCAACGTATGCCTTCCGTTGAGAAAAACACGAGTGCTGCAAGCTCGGGATTGTCAGAGTCTTTCAGAATTCGTTCGTAGAGATCCCGATTGTACTGTCGCACCGGGTCGAGCATCGATGGATCTTCACCAATCGCTGCAAGGATGCCAAAGTTGGGTTTGTGCCCCTTGGAGAGCTTTGCTTTCAGGCCCATCAAGTGGGCCCGGATCAGCTTGTTTGGCAGTTGGTCCTTGGCAACGACCTGTTCCGCCTCGCTGACGCGCTGTTTTAGTTCCTCTGTGAAATGAGAGACCATTGCAGCAATCAATGCATTTTTGGAGGGAAAGTTGTAAAGCAGGCCGCCTTTTGAAATCCCGGCGCGTTTTGCTACCTCTTCCAGAGAAAAGACCCCGTTTCCTTGTTCAGAAACCAGCTCGATGGCAGCATCCAGTATCATACGGCGGGTATTTTGTGTTCTTGGTGGGCGCCCCACGTAAATCTCCGACAGCTATGGTGAATCGACTTCTTCACGATAACGAGGTCCATGAACCACTGTAAACACAACAGTTCGAAGCGAAGCTGGATAACAAAGCGCAGGGGGCAAAATGGTGTGCACACTAGTTTCCTAGAGGAAGTGGGATATCAGCCGTTCAGGCGCATAATATCATCGGCGATCTGCCGCAAATTTCACTGGCTCTGATCATGGCCTACGAAAGTCGATGCGACACTTTGGAGGCTCTGGACACATTTTAGCCTCATTATTTGCACGCAAAAGCCCAGATTTAAATTTAGCCATGTAACTGTCTTCGGGAAATTGCTTCGGCCTTACTTTAAGGACGGGGCCAGTCCCGTTGATAATAATTCAGCGCGGCAACGCGTCATCAATAACAGTCCCAAAAAAGGGGCGGGCCGGCTCGATCGGCGCAAAATGAGGCTTGAAGGAAGTGGTTCTCCTTCGTTGTCTCGCTGCGGGCAAGAGTTGCCCTCCACACAGCAGATCACATGCCTCCCAAGTGATCTGCCTTGTTCGCAGACCATGGCACCGGAAACTCCCGTCCGGTGCTTTTTCTTTTTCCGGATCGGCTTATCTCACTGTGTTCTCAAATAGGCTTCTATGCCAGACGCAGCAGCCGCTGCGGTGGCGAATACACCTTGCAGCAAGTAGCCACCGGTCGGTGCTTCCCAGTTCAACATTTCTCCACATGCGAACACGCCAGGCTTCTTTTTCAGCATGAAGGCGGCGTTGATCTCATCAAAATGAAGACCTCCTCCGGATGAGATCGCGCGATCTATCGGGCGAGGGGCCGCGAGTGTCAGCGGTAACGCCTTTATGCGCTTGGCAAGCAGGTGTGGGTCTGATGGCACCTCTCCCGCTTCGCGCAGTAGCGCTACAGCCAAAGATGAAAGATTGACCGACTTTCGCAAATGGTTTGAAAAGCTGTTTTTCCCGCGCGGCTTTTGCAGTTTTGCGACTATAGCGCCTTCGGTCAGGTCTGGCTTCAGGTCCAGCAACAGCTCCGTTTTGCCGCTCAGCGAAATAGCTTCCCTGATCTCGGCGGAAAGCGCATAGATACCGCCTCCTTCAACACCAGTAGCGTCAATCATGATCTCGCCGGTGATCCTCCGCCTCTGATGGGTCAGGCCGATCTTTTTCAAGGGATGACCAGAGAACTTTGCTTGAAAATACTCGGAGAATTGAACCTCAAAGCCGCAATTGGACGGAACGAGCGGCGCGCTCTGAATCCCTTCTCTGGCGAAAGGCTCCAGCCAGTCCCCTTTTGAGCCGAGGCGCGCCCAAGAGCCACCGCCCAATGCCAGTAGCGTCGCGTCGCTGGAAACAACATGTTCAGTGCCATCAGAGTCGGTCGCTAGAAATGAGCTACCTTCAGCAAAACTTTTCCAAGTCCAACCAAGTTTGAAGTTCACACCCTGCGCGTTGAGGCGTCTTAGCCACAAACGCAACAAGGGAGAGGCCTTGAAACTGACGGGAAATACCCGACCACTTGATCCAATAAACGTCTCCTCGCCAAGCTCAGTACACCACTGCTGTAGCGCAGCCGGAGGGAAAGCTTCAATCGAATGAAGCAGTTGAGGCTCCTGCGGCCGGTAGCGGGTGAGGAACTGCTCCAACGGTTCGCTGTGGGTAATGTTCAAGCCGCCGCGTCCGGCAAGCAAAAACTTACGAGCGACAGATGGCATGCGGTCATAGACCACGACGTTAAAGCCTTTGGCGCTCAGTTGCTCGGCAGCAAACAGGCCGCCGGGACCCGCTCCGATGATGGATATGGTTTGTGGCACAGGTCACTCATCTTCTCAGGAGGTTGTCTTGGCCTACTGCGCTAGTTTGTTTTGGATGGAAAATCAACAGCGTGTGAGGCGTATGAACTGGCAAAGCCTAAAGGCAAACGAAGAAGATCCTACCGTTTTTTACGAGGCAGCCAGTTTCTCCTGCAACTTACCCGAGATGTTTGTGATGAAGTTGTATGCATATTGCAAAAAATCTAGTCAGAAAAGTGTCCTATAATGAGAAAATTAGACCTTTGGTCAAATTCAACTCAAAAGTAAAGCTATATTTTTTGATGTTATGGTTAATGGATATTAATAGTATCACTCGACATGGTGAACAAATTCTTTATACTTACTGGAAAATTGGATGAGTTATTTAGTAGTGTGCTGCATCCAGATACATGAGCAACAGCGAAGGTGTTGAGCGGGGACCGTGACATGCGGATGTGTTCAGCAACATTTCGGGCATCAGAAGTTTAGTGGTGTTTGACGCGAAACAGTGAGGGCGTTGATGTCTGATAAAGTTGAATGGAAAACAATAGAAACCGGTGCGAACTTTGCCAGTGCGTCTGGCCTGACCGCTTCGGGAAAAACGGAAACGGAGTTTTCCCGTCAGGAGAACGCTTCCGTGGCCGAAGTTTCACTCTCCAAGAAGTTCGCGTCGGTCCATCTCGAAAGCCTGGACCTTGAGTATGACGAGGATACCAAGGCGCTTTGGGTGTTTATGAAGGGCCGCGGTCGCCCTTGTTTCTCACCGGAGTTGCTCGGTGATCTGGCGGGCGCTCAAGTGGTCATCAAGCGATTGTATGAGACCTACAAGCGCGCAATGCCAGAGCCAATTCGCTACAACGTAATCGCATCCCGGAACCCTCACATTTACAACCTGGGTGGCGATCTCGGTCTTTTCATTGATCTCATCAAGAGGGGAGATCGCTCTGCCCTTGAAAAGTATGCCGTTGACTGCATCGATGTGGTCTATGGCAATGCTGTATCGCTTGATCTGCCGTACATCACGATTGGTCTTGTACAGGGTGATGCACTTGGTGGCGGGTTTGAAACGGCTCTGTCCTGCGATGTTATCATCGCAGAGCGACAGGCAAAGTTCGGCCTTCCGGAAGTACTGTTCAACCTGTTCCCGGGAATGGGGGCCTACAGCTTTTTGTGCCGAAAGGTTGATGGCCATCGCGCAGAAGAGATGATGTTGAGTGGCCGTCTTTACAGCGCCGAAGAGCTACAGGAGCTGGGCCTCGTCGACCTCGTGGTAGACGAGGGGCAGGGCGTCGCCGCCACGCAGGATTACATCCAGAAAAACGGGCGCAAATACAATGCCCACTCCGCGATCTATCGCAGTGGCCGCGCCGTTCAAGCGATTACCTACAAAGAGCTGCGGCAAGTGGTCGACATCTGGGTTGAAGCCGCCATGCAGTTGTCGCCCTCAGACCTTCGCAAGATGGAGCGTCTCACCAAGGCGCAAAATCGTTTCGAAAGCGGTGGCCGTGGGACTCTGGCGCTTTAAAACGCCAGCTTAGCTGCCGAGCCGGATGGCTTCCAGATCTTCCGGCTGGGCAACGCTAACAACGTAAGCGCTCAGCCCGTCTCTTGCCTGGTCCAGCGCCTTGGTCAGTTTTGACAGGTTGCCCGCGCCGTTTTCCAGCAGGTCTTGAGCGCGCGCGGTTTCCCAGCTCTGGCACAGGCGTGAAACCTCAAGCGCGCCAATGTTGGCAGAGGCCGAGTTCATGGCGTGGGCCTTGTCACGTATCTTGGTGACATCGCCCGCCTCCACGGCCTTGCAAATCTCGCTGTAGAGAACGCGTGCATCCTCCAGATAGTCACTGATAAGGCCGACAACGAACTCTTCGCCGCCCAGATTGGCGAGGTTGTCGAGGCAGGCGTAGTCTATCGTGGCGCCTTTAAGGGCCATTTTCTTGCCCAAGGGAGCCACGTTGACTGACTGCGCATCTTGGCGTTCCGGACCGGATGGCGCAACGGTTCTGCGACCAAACTCCGTTACTGTCCTGTCGATCATCTTGAGAAGGACATCCGGTTCGATAGGCTTGGTTGCGCAGGCGTTTGCTCCCGCCTCTATGGCGTTCCGTGCCGCCGCTGGTGTTGCGTCGGCTGTAAGGGCAATGATTGGAATGTGGTCCTCACCATGCTCCGTCAAGCGGTGCAGTTTGATGGCTTCAATCCCATTCACCACAGGCATGTTCAAATCCATGATCGCCAGATCATACAGACCTTCTTCCAGCGCATCCAACGCTTGCTCACCATCGCTGACGATGTGGCATTTGTGACCGCCGCGTTCCAAGATCTTTTCGATCACACGCTGATTGGTCTTGTTGTCTTCAGCAATCAACAAAGACAACGCCTTGTGCTGTTGGTGGACCCGGTCTTCAAGCTTTGTTGGCGCTGCTTGTGAAGGCAACCGGGCACCTGCAATCTGCATCACTCTGAAGAGTTCATCATCCAGCTTGTCGTAGTGCAGGATTGTCCGGCAGCGGCTATAGACGCTTTCGGGATCTTCAAGCTCGCTGTCAGTTGTCTTGAGCAGCACCATGTGAGTGTCAATCAATCGATCCGGGGACTGGATCGCGTGCCCTAGAACTTCAATCGGGCCGTAGACACAGCGTTCGTCGACGATCAGAATAGCTTCGCGCACGCCGAGTGTCGTAAGCTCGCCCAGCATCGCCACGGCATTGCTTGGCGTGTCAACGGTGCGCACTTTCAAGCCAAGGCTTTCGAGGCGCTTGCCCATTACATCCAAGGTCTGCGGATCCTCGGAGACAACGAAGGTAACTGCCTCGGCAAAGTTGAGGCGTTCACTGCGGGTGTAAACAGCGCGTTGAACCGGCACTTCTAACCGGAAAGTGCTGCCCGAGCCGACCTCACTATGCACCGAAACCGAGCCGCCCATACCTTCGATAACTTGCTTGACGATGGTCAGCCCCAGCCCCGTCCCGCCAAATCGATCTACAATGGTTTCATCGGCTTGGGTAAAGCGCTCAAAAATCCGGTCTTGTGCTTCTTTGGAAATGCCAATGCCGGTGTCCGCTACCTCCAACACCAGCTTTGCGCTGCCGTCTTGGGCGGTCCTTTGGAATGCCCGCACCGCAATGTACCCGGAATGGGTGAATTTCACAGCATTGCCGGTCAGGTTGATCAGGACTTCCTGCAGATGACGGCTGTCGCCAATCAGTTCCGGTTCTACTTCCGGGCTGATGAACTGACAGAAGCGTAGTCGCTTTGAGTGTGCCTGACTGCCAACAATCTGCGCCGTGTCACTGAACAGGGTATCAACGCTGAACAGGTTGGTCTTGATGTCCAGCGCCCCTGCTTCAATGCGGGAGAAGTCGAGAATGCCATCAATAAGCGATAGAAGGGAGCGGGCAGAGCTTTTGATGGTGGTCGTCATGTCCCGCTGCTCACCATCCAGCTTTGTATCTTTCAGCATGTCGCCCATGCCGATGATGGCGTTGAGCGGCGTGCGCAATTCATGGCTCACAGCGGTAAGGAACTGTGTCTTTGCCTGACTGGCCGCTTCCGCCGCGCGTTTCGCTTCTGACAGGTCGCGGATCAGCTTGGCCGAATAAATTGGAACAATGATGAGGCACGCCAGCAATCCCCAGCCGAGCTGCGCCTGCTCGCGCCAATAGGGCGTGGTCAGCACAAAAGAGAACCCGATGACGGAGATCACACAGGAGATCACAAGGTACTTGATGCCAAACCGGAAACCATTGCCGAAGATCACCCAAAGATAGATGGGGAACGTGATCGCCACGAACTGGCCGCCCGCATACATTGCGAAAGTCAGCATGCCCAAATCCATGAGCATGGCAAACAAACGGCGCATGAAGTTTGGCTTCTTTGCCCGCACAACGAAGAAGAACAGCACAGCGGTACCGATGGCAAATGCAGCGAGGATCTTAGTGATCAGCGCATGGCCATCTATGAGGTAGCGAGCATCGGAAAGCGCATAGGGAAGCAACACCATCGCTATGATCACGCGGTTGAGGCTCATCTCCGTCTCACCGCCGGTCATAGTGTTGGAGCGCTTGAAGGCAGCGCCAAGGTTCCGTAACCCTTCGCCCATAGCTGTAACTACGGTGTCCAGGGTTTTGTTCAGTCGCATGGGCGAACGTCCGTCTGTGGTTGTCAGGTGCTTGCTACAAGCCAGCGGTGTTTTGTCTGGACCAGATCACGGAACTCATCAGCTGGCATCGGTCTGCCATAGTAATAGCCCTGGCCATACCGACATCCCGCCTCGCGCAGATATGCGGCCTGCTCTGGCGTCTCGATGCCTTCGGCAACCACGTCCAGTTCCAAACTCTTGCCCAGTCCGATAATCGCGTTTGCAATCGCCGCATCGTTCGGATCCGTTTCCAGATTCTGAATGAAACAGCGATCAATTTTCAAACCGTTAATGGAGAACCGGCTAAGGTATGAAAGTGATGAATACCCAGTGCCGAAGTCGTCAATAAACACGCGGGTGCCCAGATCCTGTATCTGCTTCAGGTCCTTTGCGACTGCCTCCGAGCCGTGCATCACGATGTGTTCGGTAATCTCGATTTCCAACCCATCAGCTTTCAGCCCGGTGTCGTTCAGTGCATCGGTGACCAGTTGCGGCACGTCGCCTTTTCGAAACTGGGTCGGAGACAAGTTCACTGCAACGCGCAGGTCGTCGTACCCCATTTCATGCCAGCGCTGGGCTTCTTGGCACGCAGCGGTGATCACCCATTCGCTGATCGGAATGATCAGCCCGGTTTCTTCGGCAAGAGGCAAAAAGACAAGCGGCGAAACCACGCCATGTCCTGGACGATTCCAGCGCAACAGCGCTTCCGCCCCCACAATGCTGTTATCGTTCAGCCGAACCTGAGGCTGGTAGTAGAGTTCGAACTGGTTGCCAAGGATGGCTTGGCGGAGCTCGCCCTCCAGCGCCATACTCTCGCGTGCATCATGGTCCATTGTGGTTGAGAACAGGCGATAAACGTTGCCGCCTTCGGCTTTGGCTTGATACATCGCCATGTCAGCGTGGCGCAAAAGTTCTTCGCTTCCAACGCCATCTTCCGGGTAGCGCGTAATGCCGATACTGGCCCCGGTTCGAAGCTCTTGCCCGTCGATGTAGAAGGGTTCTTCCAGCGTTTCAACAATGCGGCGCGCCAGTGCCAGAGTGTCATCCGAGCCGCGAATGTCAGTCTGCAGGATCGCAAACTCATCCCCGCCAAGGCGGGCGACGAGATCCGTTTGTTTCACGCAGCTTTGGAGGCGTTCACCCACCATCTCGAGCAACCGGTCGCCAGATCGGTGCCCCAGCGCATCGTTGATTGGCTTGAAGCGGTCCAGATCCAGAAAATGAAGCGCAAACGTCTTGCCGTTCTTCCGGCAGGCATTGATCTGCTCTTCAATTCTTAGGGTCAGCAACGTCCGATTTGGCAGGTCTGTAAGGCTGTCGTGGTGTGCAATATGCAGCAAATGCGCTTCTGCGCGCTTGCGATCTGTGATCTCCGTCGATGTGGTGACAACGTGCGTGGTGTTGCCATAGGGGTCCAAGAGCGGGCTTTTGGTCACCAGAAAGTAACGGATGTGGCCCTGAGGATCTGTAATCTCAACCTCATATGGGGGTAGGGCGCGCCCGGTAGAAAAAATCTTGGCGTCGAGTCGCTTGTTGCGCTCATGGGCTGTTTCTTGCAGTTCATTGTAAAAGTCCAAGCCGACCCACTCGTGGGAAGGCTTGTTCATGAACGCGCCCCAAGCGGCATTGGCAAAAGCGCAGCGGCCGGAGGTATCTACGGCGGTGACCATGGACGGCAAGCTGTCAATCACCTGGCCCAGCCGCTCGATTGAGCTACGCAGCTCTTCCTCATGCTGACGCTCGACGTTGATCAGCTCGCGCTCCAGCGTGGAAGCACGAGATTTCGCAGCGATCTGCTCTTTTCGCAGTGCCAACAGGTTGCGTGCGCGGCTCAGAAACTCGTTGTGGTCAACTGGACTCTGCAGAAAATCCGTGGCTCCCGCTTCAAGTGCCTTGATGCGAAAGGTGCGGTCAGAAAACGCCGTGATAACCATGATTGGGACATCCTGACAGTCCTCAATCGCTCTGATGTGAGTGGTCAGGTCTGCCCCGTCCATCTCCGGCATGCTGTAATCTGTGACAACCAGATCCGGGACCTGCTGCTCCATAAACCCAAGTGCTTCGGATGGCGATGCAAAGCAATGGGTTTTTACATCTCCCGCGACCGCTAATGCCAGCCGGTTCAAGATGTTACGGTTAATAGCACGGTCATCGATGATAACGATGATCGACATACACCTCACCAAATTTTTTTGTTGGGAAGACGCTACGGCAGCATTTTAATCTGCTTCTAACTGCGCCCTCCTTGGAAACTCAAGTACGGCTTTTGAAGCTAGATGAAAACTCTTAATGAATATAAAAGTGATATATAAAAGTTTATCTAGTGCTATCCAGAGTATGTCTCCGGCGTTCATCCATAATACTCAACGCTACCCACAAAGTATTGGGTCTATGAAATTACTTTATCGATTTGTATGGATTTGTACCCCGAGATTAAATGGATATAAAATATTGAAATAATTAAGTAAAATATTTATCTGGCAAGTAATTGCTATATGTTCATGCTGCACATTTAGAGGGCATTGCGGGGCTTTCACTTGAAACAAAAAATGCAGGCGAAAGTGCCCTTTACGTAATTGGGAGGTTGCTGTTGAGAGTTGCGGTGGTGCTGCCACGTCATATGAACTTTAGTTCAACGGGTGCCACCTCGATTGATTTGTGCGCCCATGATCTGGGGGTCTTCAGTCGCTTCAGGCAATCCATCTGCTTTTTCGGCTGCGAGGTAACCAGTCCTTTCTCGGGGGTTGAGTTCCGTGCTGTTGGGGCTGGTCACCAGGTTGATCGTTTTCATTTGAACACAGCGCTGCGCGAGTTTCGGCCGAACATCATCGTCGTTCATCAGCATTTGAGAACTGCAGCAAAGACTGCGCGGGACCTGCGAGATACCAAACTACTACTTTTCCGTCATGGCCGAACACGTGAAGACAGCTCACTGCGACGCTTCTTGAACCAGCGGGACTATAATGTTCTGGCTGGCACCGTTTGGGTGAGCCAAACTGCGCGCGCTCACTTTCTGAAACAGTATCCGCAATGCAAGGCTTCAAGCTGGGTCATCCATAATGGCATCGACTGTGATCTCTGGAGACCGGCCAGAAAACAGCACCGTGTGCTGTTTGTCGGGCGGGCACGACAAGACAAGGGCGTGTTCGATGCCCTACGCGCTTTTGAAAGGGCAAACCTCCAAGATTGGGAAATGGAGTTCGTACTGGCCGTAACCAACTACGAGGAGCGGCAAACCTTCAATCGTTTGAAGGAGCTTGCTGCTGAAATGGAAGCGGCTACACCAACCTTCCACGTAAACCTGAGTGCAGAGCAAGTCCGCGCCAAAACAGCTTCAGCAACCATTTCACTTGTGCCCTCGATTGTGCAGGAAGGTTTTGGCCGTACCGCCATTGAAGCGCTGGCCTGCGGAAACGCGTTGGTTGCCACGCGTTCTGGCGGATTGGTCGAGGCGGCTGGGGACGCGGCGCTGTTCGTCCCCCCTGAAGCACCGGAGGATTTGGCTCGGGCATTGAATGAGCTGGTGGCTGATCCGGAGCGCATGAGGAGGCTTGGTGAGGACGGCCGACGGCATGTCATGCAAAATTTTGATATTCGCGCTGTGGCGCAAAAGTTTGATGGCCTCTTAGAGCAAGTGGTGGCCGGGGAGACTGCTACAGAGCCAGCGCTTTGAGCGTTTCTTGAAAGTTTCGGTGTGACAAGGCAGATCGCACAAGAGATTGTTTGGCAAGGCCTATTTCCGCGCCCGCTTTCTTGCAGCGCGCAAGCATGTGGCGGGCAACACGCGGAGACAGCTGCGTTTCCGGTCGGCTTAGTGCCGCCATCACTTCCGAGGCCAGAAATAGACCCAGCTCCTTTGGAAGTTCACTGAATTCGGCAATCCCGGCGCGCTTTCGCAGGGCGTTCAGAAGCACCGCATCTGCGATCTGGCGGTACTTCCTGTTGGGATCTTGTGTCACTTGACCAGAATGGATGCGGTAAGCGGTCAACATCTCTGGTAACGACGCCAGTTCGCCAATCTCACGGAGGCGCAAGTAAAGGTCATAGTCTTCCGCGCCATCATAAAGGCTGCGATAACCGCCAACCCTCATCACAGCCTCGCGGCGGAACATGATTGAGGGATGATAGAGGCAGTTTTTCTCCCATAGCCGGTGCGCAATGGCCTCGGGTGTCGTGGGTGAAGTCATGCCGCCGAGCGGTGCGCCAGCTTCGTCGATGCGGCTCACATCACTCCCGCACAACACCCAGCTTGGATTGCCTTCCAAAGCGGCAAGTTGCTTGCCAAGCCGTGTGGGGTCGGCCAAGTCATCCGCATCAAGACGCGCTACAAAAGGGCTGCTGATTTGCTGCAAACCTTTGTTTAATGCAGCAGAAATTCCTTTGGCTGGCCCGTCAATCATCTGTAGGCGGCGCATCTTGCGTTGAAACGCGGTTACAACTTGCGCTGTCCGGTCGCTCGATCCGTCATTGACAACAAGAACCTCAAATCTCCGAAATGTCTGCGTTTTCAAGCTTTCTAGCGTTTGCGCCAGAGTGGCTTCGGCGTTTCGGGCCGGAATGAGGACGGTTACCGGATGAGCGGAGTTGGATGTTGTCATGGTGGGCTCCCGTTTCAGCCAGAAGCTCGGCTTCATAAGCTTTTGCTATGCGCAGGAAGCGGGAGAACGCATAGGTCATCGAGCTGACAATGCCCCACCATCCGTAGCGCCAATACCCGCGAAGGAAATAGGCTTTGAAAAACGCCATCGGCATCTCGGTAAAAAGGCGGAGTTTTTGGAGGCGTCTACCGCTGCTGCGCAGATCCTTGACCTGCGCATTGGAGTACCGGTTCATTTTCTCAACCTGAAACGCGATTGAGCGGATGCTTCGGTGCTCAACACAGTGCTTCAAAAGGCCCAGAGAAACACCCTCTGGTGGACGCACCGTGTCATGCACAGATGATGCTGAGAACCGGCCTGCATCCACACGGTAAAGGCGGATCTGTCGATGGCTGTAGGCATGCGCTGCGGGCCTCTGCTCGTGGGCCCAAACGTCCTTGATGTCGACGCGCCAAAAGTCAAAGCGCGCAATGTTTCCGCTCGCGAATAGCCCTTTGATCTCATCGCGAAGAGCAGGCGAAATGGCCTCGTCTGCATCAAGGTTCAAGATCCAGCTGTTGCGGCATTTGTCTTCGCCAAAGCGCTTCTGCAGGCCATAACCCGGCCACGGGTTGTAAATGACCTGTGCGCCATGTTGCTCTGCCACCGTCACGGTTTCATCATCTGACCCGCTGTCGATGACGATAACCTCATCCACCCAGTCAGCAACGCTCTGAATGCAAGTACCGATGCGATCAGCTTCATTGCAGGCGATGATGAACACGGAAACTGGCAGCTTGTTCGACATCCCCCCTCCACAGCACAGGTTCCCCTCTGTTCAGTGGTAGCGGGTTTCGGGAACCGGGCCTATTTCCGGATTGTTGCCCCCGAATTTCAAGTGTCAGCTGATGCTCAAGAAAAAGGGGCCCGTGTGGGGCCCCATCAACGTTCTGCTTTTTGTGCCTTCAGGCCAGTTCAGATGTCACCATTGTCGCGGTACTGTTGCCCATGTCCGCATTGTGACCTCGCATGAGTGCTTTGCCATCTTTCCGGAAGACATGACACAAGGTGCCGGGCACATTAAGCCTCACGCTTTGACCGTTCTTGATCTGGGTATCGCCTTTGCCTTGTACGGTGACAAGATTGCGATTGGCATCGCGCACGTAGAGGAAATGGCTCTCCCCAAGGGACTCGATTACCTCCACGTTGCCTGCCAGAACGCCCTCGCTGCCAACGGTGATGTGTTCTGGACGAATGCCAATTTGAACCTGATCTCCCACGCTCACGCCATCGGTATGGACGCTGGCCAGAACAGATGTCCCGCCGGGAAGAGCCACCTCAAGTCCCTGATCTTGAATGCTGACCACTCGAGAGTCGATGAAGTTCATTTTCGGCGAGCCGATAAAGCCGCCCACAAACGCGTTCTGCGGTCGGTGATAGAGCTCCAGCGGCGTCCCAACCTGTTCAACCCGGCCAGCATTCAGCACCACGATCCGGTCCGCGAGGGTCATCGCCTCGGTCTGGTCGTGGGTCACGTAGACCATGGTGGCGTTCATCTCGCGGTGCAGCTTGGCAATCTCGATACGCATCTGCACGCGGAGCGCGGCATCAAGATTGGACAGGGGTTCATCAAACAAGAACACCTTCGGGTTGCGCACAATCGCCCGGCCGATGGCAACACGCTGGCGCTGGCCGCCAGAAAGTTGTTTCGGCTTGCGTTCAAGCAGGGGCGTCAGTTCCAGAATTTCAGCAGTATCACGAACCTTCTTTTCAATTTCAGCGCGGGAAACTTTCGAAAGCTCAAGTCCAAAAGCCATGTTCTCAAACACGCTCATATGCGGGTAAAGCGCATAGGACTGGAACACCATGGCAATCTTGCGCTCTTTGGGAGAACGCTGATTGACCAGCTGCTCGTCGATGAAAAGTTCACCGTCGCTGATGTCTTCGAGACCGGCAATCAGCCGCAAGAGAGTGGATTTGCCGCAACCCGAAGGTCCAACGAACACAATGAACTCGCCTTGCTTGATATCCAGATCCACGCCGTGAATGACGCGTGTGGGACCGAAGTCCTTATAGACCCCTTTAAGGGTTACATCTGCCATCGTCGGTTCCTCCCCCAATCAGGCGTCGAGTTTCAGGAAGCCAGCTTGCCATGCTGGAAGGGTAATGACTTTGCCGTCCATGGCAAACTCAAAACCATGCCCCTCGAGCGCTTCCGTCACGCCTTGCCCGGTCAGACTTATTGTTTTTTCCTGGTCGCTCAGATTGAACACACAAAGCACGCTGTCCTCGCCAAGTGTCCGGGTAAAACCAAGCACATCTGACTCCAATTGCAGGAACTTCATGTCGCCTTTGATCAAGGCAGGGTGTTGGCGGCGCCATTTCAAGAAAGTACGTGCCCTGTTCAAAGCAGAGGCAGGGTCGTTCTCCTGAACGCTCACGGCGTTCGCCAAGTGGCGCGCATCAACTGGCAACCAGGGCTTGCCAGTGGAGAAGCCACCATTGGGAGCGGTTGTCTCCCACGCCATCGGCGTGCGGCACCCATCGCGGCCCTTGAAATTCGGCCAGAACTCAATGCCATAAGGGTCCTGCAGGTCTTCAAAGGCCACGTTCGCCTCCTCAAAGCCCAGCTCCTCGCCTTGATAGAGGCAAGGGCTGCCACGAAGGGAGGCCACCACAGCCAGCAAAACCGAGCTGGCTTCACGCTTTTCGAAACCAGCACCCAAACGGGAGACCACGCGGATCACGTCGTGGTTGGACATGGCCCAACTCGCCCATCCATCGTTGATGGTCGCTTCCAGGTTGCTCACCTTTTCGCGAATGTGTGCAGCGGTCTGGTCTCCTGCAAGAAGGTCAAAGCTGTAGGCCATGTGCAGGCGGTCATGCCCGGCTGTGTAGTCGGCGATGATCTGGTGAGGGTCTTCATCCGCGCCAATCTCACCCACCATTGTCGTGTCTTGATATTCGTCCATCACCGCACGCAGTTTCGTCAAGAACGCTATGTTCTCTGGGCGGGTCTTGTCATAGACGTGAACCTGATAGCCATAAGGGTTGGTTTTGGGCGTAGAAACAGATTCTTCTTCTGGCTTGCGCCCCGGATTGCTGCGCAGTTCCTTGTCGTGGAAGTAGAAGTTTGCAGTATCTAGGCGGAAGCCATCCACGCCAATGTCCAGCCAGAAGCGGGCGGCATTCAGCACGGCCTCCTGAACTTCTTCATTGTGGAAGTTCAGGTCTGGCTGAGAGCGCAGGAAATTGTGCAGGTAGTATTGGTTGCGGCGCGTATCCCACTGCCAGGAAGAACCGCCAAACACGGAGAGCCAGTTGTTGGGTGGATTGCCGTCATCTTTCGCATCGGCCCACACGTACCAGTCTGCTTTCGGGTTGGTGCGGTCCTGCCGGCTCTCCTTGAACCATGCATGCTGGTCAGATGTGTGCGAAATCACCAGGTCGATCAGCACACGCAGCCCCTGTGAGTGCGCCTTCTCAACCAGTTCCTTGAAGTCGTCCAATGTACCAAACATTGGATCGACGTCCTCGTAATCGGAAACGTCATAACCAAAGTCATCCATGGGCGACTTCATGAAAGGCGAGATCCAGATTGCATCTGCACCAAGCTCAGCGATGTACGGAAGCTTTGTGGTTATGCCCGGAAGGTCGCCAATGCCGTCACCATTGCTGTCGAGGTAGGAGCGTGGGTAGATCTGGTAGATCACGGCACCACGCCACCAGTCAGGATCAGCTGCGAGGACTGCGGGATTTTTGTTGCTAGAGGTTGAAGCAGTCATTTTTTTTACCCTTTGACAGCACCAGCGGTCAGGCCGGCGACGATTTTTCTTTGGAACACGAGAACAAGCACAACGATCGGCACAGTCACGATCACGGAGGCAGCCATGATGTTGCCCCAAGGCAGTTCAAACTCACTGGCCCCAGACATCAGCGCGATGGCCACTGGCACCGTGCGAACTTCATTGGAGAGCGTAAAGGTCAGCGCGAACAGGAACTCATTCCATGCCGCGATAAAAGCGAGAAGCCCTGTGGTTACCAATGCAGGCCACATCAGGGGCAGGAACACCCGCCGCACGATGACCCATGATGATGCGCCATCGACAAGAGCGGCTTCTTCCAGCTCCTTGGGCAGCTCACGCATGAACGTGGTCAGCACCCACACGGTGAACGGCAACGTCAGCACCGTGTTCGGAATGATCAGGCCGAGCAGGGAGTTATAAACGCCAAGCGCGCGGATCAATTCGAACATCCCGGAGAGAATGGCAACCTGCGGGAACATGGAGACCGACAGGATGGTCATCAGCAACAGGCCGCGCCCACGGAAAGAGATGCGGGCCAGCGCGTAGGAGGCGGTTACTGCGATAAACAGCGACAGGCACACCACGGCGGTGGCGACAAGCACAGAGTTCAAGATATTGGTGCCGAACGGTCCTTCCGTGAACACGGAAACGTAGTTCCCCAATGTACCAATCTCGGGAAGGATGGAAGAGCTGAACAGCGCCGTTCCTTCTCGGAAAGACGACAGTATCGCGTAGTAGAACGGAAAGACCGAGAGGATCACGACACAGGCGATCAGGGCATACAGAACAGTCTGCTGGATGATGCGTTTGGTGCGCTGGTTCATCACCGTGGATCCTCCGAGAGTTTCACGTTGCCAGCCATGAGCGTAAGCGTGGTCATGACGGCGACGATCAGGAACAAGAGGGTTGCGGCAGCCGACCCGTATCCAACTTCCTGGAAATCCACCAGCTGTTGCCGGGCATAAACCGACATGGACATGGTGTCTGAGGAATTGGAAGTCAGCACGTAGATCAGATCGAAGATGCGAAGCGCATCAAGGGCGCGGAACACGATGGCCACCATCAGGGCTGGCTTGATCAGCGGCAGTGTGACCTTGAAGAAAACACGCACCGGATGGACGCCATCCACCCGCGCCGCCTCGTAGATGTCGCCCGGCAGCATCTGCAGGCCAGCAAGGATCAACAGCGCCATGAAAGGTGTGGTCTTCCAGACGTCCACCATGATCACCGCCCACATTGCCGTATCCGGGTCAGCGGTCCAGGCGATGGGCTGAGAGATCAAGCCAATGGTCAGGAGAATTTCATTGAGCACGCCAAACTGGTCGTGCAGCATCCAGCCCCACATTTGCGCGGAAACAACCGTTGGGATTGCCCATGGGATCAGCACGGCAGCGCGCACAAATCCACGGCCTTTGAACTCGGCATTCAGCACCAGTGCGATGAACAGGCCGAATATGGTTTCAAGACTTACGGACACCACGGTGAACCAAAGCGTGTTCCAGACGGCGTTCCACCAATCTGGGTCAACGAGCACGCCATAGGCCTCGCCATCAAACGTCACATAGTAGTTCTCAAGGCCGATAAAGGTCGTTTGGGAAAGGTCGGTTAGGTTGGCGTCGGTAAAGCCGAGCCAGATCGTACGCAACAGCGGCCAGCCAGCAACCACAGCCAGTACGATCAGCATGGGAGATAGAAACAGCCAGGCCGAGCGGATGCGGGCGGACGTAAGATCGGATTTTTGCATCCTCTTATTGCCAGCGCCATTTGCGGACAGAGCAAGAGTCATCTGTCAAACCCTCAAGAGAGAATTGGGTGCTCTGATGCCGGTCACTTGCAGCACCGGAGGCGGATCCCGCCGCAACACGTTGGTTGCGGCGGGTGCTCAGTCACTGAGATGAGCCTACCAGCTTCTGCGCTTGATGCGCTTCAGGTCGCGCTCAAGGTCTTCGAGGGAGGTCGCAGCGTCCTTCTTGCCACTCAGTACTTCATGAACGGCGTTGTAGAAGGCGTTGGAAACCTTGTTGTAGTTGGCACCGGTGGCGCGGGATGGACGGGCCACTGCATTGGTGAAGGTATCCTGCAGCTGACCGATAAATGGTGTCGCCGCCAGAATTTCCTCATCCGTGTAAAGAGAAGAGATTGTTGGGTTGTAGGACCCTTCAATTGCGCGACGTTTTTGCTCTTCCTTGCGGGTCAGCCACATGACGAGGTCAGCCGCTGCATCCGGGCTTTCGGTATACTTGGAGACAGCCAGCTGCCAGCCACCCAATGCGCCGGTTTGCTTTCCTTCTTCACCGCCCTTAGGCAGAGCCATCACGCCGACCTTGCCCTTGATCGGGGAGTCGTCGCTTTGGGACAGTGCCCAAGCATAAGGCCAGTTGCGCATGAAGACAGCGTTGCCAGACTGGAACACGCCGCGGGAATCCTCTTCCTGATAGTTCAACACACCTTCAGGTGCGATGGTTCCAACCCAGCTCGCCGCCATTGTCAGTGCTTCTGCGGCCTGGGGGTTGTTGATGGTGATGTCCCCTTCGGCAGATACGATAGAGCCACCGTTGAAGCTGTCGACCCATTCGATTGCGTCACAGGTCAGGCCTTCATATGCCTTCGCCTGAAAAACGAAGCCCCACATTTTCTCGTTGCCAGCTTCGCGCTCGGCATCTTGGATTTTTTGTGCTGTCGAGGTCAGCTCCTGCCAGGTGGCTGGCTTGTCCTCGCCATACTTTTCAAGCAAGTCTTTTCGGTAGTAAAGCAGGCCCGCGTCGGTGTAGGACGGCATGGCCACCAGCTTGCCCTTGTAGGTGTTGTTTTCGATGATCGCCGGGAAGTGATCTGTTTCCGCGCCATTCGTGTATGGCGAAAGATCGAGCAGATGGCTGCCAAGAATACCCGGCCAGATCACGTCAACCTCGAACACGTCGATGTCGCTGGAGCCTGAGCCCAGGATCTGTTGATACAGAGCCAGCTGATCGTTGGTGGAAGTTGGAACGGAAATTACATTCACGGTGTGGCCGGTTTTTTCTTCCCACTCAGCAACAGCTTCCTTGCAGAGCTGCTGGCCTTTGCCAACCGTGCCGCACGCGATGTTGAGTTCGGCAGCAGAAACAGAGCCTGCGGCCGCAAAAGTAAGAACAGCGCCTGCGAGAAGTGTTTGACGTAATGTCATTGGGACGTCCTCCATTTCGTCCTTGGCGCAGAGCAATCGGAAAATCCCCCATCCGAACTCTGCTGTACCCATCTCCCCGAAATTTGAGGAGAGCGAAAAGCGCTGATTTAATCTGGTCATATCCAAAGCGCTTTGGGTGCTTAGCGTGGCTCAGAGATTTCACAGTGTCAACCGTCAAAAAATGAAAAAATATCACTGATTGGCATGTTGCATGGCAGAAATGCAGAGTTTTCGCGCTCTACCTGTCTTTGGTAGGCTCTACTACCTATGGCGTGATCAGGTAGGGGTGAGGCGTATTGGCTCGCCTTGTGCATCAGGTTCAAGGTTGCATATCCAAAGCGCTTTGGTAAACTCGTTTGCCTTGATATGCCCATTCGGCTATTCAGCAAATAACCTTTGCCGGGTCATGAGGTGGTTCGCTGAACCCAACTATTTGAAAGAAATGAAAAAGTGCAGCTTGGGATCTCGGATACACCGCAGCATTTCTGGAGGGAAAGATGAATCTTAAAGCGCTCTCCGAGCATTTGGGCCTTTCCCAAACAACGGTAAGCAGAGCCTTGAATGGTTATTCGGACGTAGCCCAGGAAACCCGTGAGCGCGTTGCAAGAGCAGCGCAGGAGCTGGGTTATCGTCCCAATGCCAATGCAAAGCGTCTGGC
This sequence comes from Pseudovibrio exalbescens, assembly GCF_028737195.1. Lineage (GTDB taxonomy): Bacteria > Pseudomonadota > Alphaproteobacteria > Rhizobiales > Stappiaceae > Pseudovibrio > Pseudovibrio zosterae. Next base: position 31,556 of record NZ_JAQZAJ010000010.1, read on the forward strand.
GACCGGTCGTTCTTCCATCATCGGTGTCTCGTTTCCAACCGGGCGCAATATGCTGGTTGACCCACACTTTATCGACTTTCTCGCGGGGCTGTCTCATCAGGCGTCTGAGCTGGACCATGACATTCTCATTTCCGCAATCAAGAACGACCCCGGTGAAGCCTACAAACGTATGGCAAACAAAGGCACTGTCGACGCCATGGTGCTGCTGGGCCTCTATCTCAACAACGAGATTCTGGAGTTGATGCATAGCCTGAAGCTGCCCTTCATTGTGCACGGCCGCATCCCCTCAGACGCCAGTTATGCCTACATGGATATCGACAATCATGGCGCGTTGTATCAGGCTACCAAGCTCATGCTGCAGCTGGGGCACAAGCGCATTGCAAATCTTGATGGGCCTGTAAACCAGTCGTTCTCCAGAGACCGGGCAAAAGGGTGGAGTGATGCACTGGGTGAGGCGGGCATAAAGCCTTGCGTGGAATACTTGTGCCACGGCAACATGACAGACGAGAACGGTTATCTGTTTGCAAAACAGGTTCTTGCCTTGGAGGAGCCGCCCACCGCGCTCATTTGTTCTAGTGTCATCATGGCCGCTGGCGCCTATCGCGCTTGCGCAGAGTTGGGCTTGAAGGTTGGTGAGGACGTGTCGATCATGGCTCATGACGATGATCTACCGATGTATTTCCCGGAGAAAATGGATCCGCCGCTCACTGTAACACGCTCGCCCATTCGTGCCGCGGGGGTTGAGATTGCCAAAATGGCCGTAGACCTGATCAACGGAGCCCCCATCGAGAGCTGTCAGAAGGTTTGGCCAGTGGATCTTATTTTCCGAAGCTCAACAGCCCCGCCCAAGAGCGCCTGAGACCGGTTTGATCTTGGACGCAAAGATATTTCACAGGCAGGCGATTAGGAAAACAATCTCCCGGCACTCCTAGCTTTGCGTCTTGGTTAAGAACAGGCTTTTCTCCCAAAGCGCCGTTAGAGTCTCTCTGCATTGAATGGGAGGGACGTTCGGCACCGCACACCTGAGCAGTTTTAAACCTACGTATTATTGCGCCTGCGAGGAAGGGGTGAAACCATCCCGCCATACCGCAGCGGTCCATGGGAGTTCAGGGGTGCTGCCGACAATTTCAGGGAGAACATGATGGCCGCTATCATTGGCTGGTCCCACTCGCCGTTTGGCAAGTTGGCTGACGAAACCGTCGAAACGCTCATTACCAAGGTTGCAACCGAGGCAATTGCAGATGCGGGTCTGCAGCCAGAGGACATCGATGAGATTGTTCTCGGTCACTTCAATGCCGGTTTTTCCGCGCAGGATTTTACAGCAAGTCTGGTTCTGCAGGCCAGCGACAAGCTGCGCTTCAAGCCAACCACCCGAGTTGAGAACGCCTGTGCCACCGGTTCTGCTGCCGTGCATCAAGGTGTGAGAGCCATTGCTGCCAAACAGGCGAAGTTCGTTCTCGTGGTTGGGGTGGAGCAGATGACCACCACACCAGGGCCTGAAATCGGTAAAAATCTTCTCAAAGCCTCCTATTTGCCAGAGGATGGCGATACGCCAGCGGGCTTTGCAGGCGTCTTTGGCAAGATTGCTGGAATGTATTTCCAAAAGTACGGCGATCAAAGCGAGGCGCTCGCCCATATTGCAGCTAAGAACCACAAGAACGGCGTTGAGAACCCCTATGCGCAGATGCGCAAGGATTTGGGCGTGGAGTTCTGCCTCAACGAATCTGAGAAGAACCCATTCGTGGCCGGTCCTTTGAAACGTACCGACTGCTCCCTTGTGTCTGATGGTGCAGCGGCCCTCGTCCTCACCGACACCACGACAGCGCTTGCTGCTAAAAAAGCTGTCGCCTTCCGCGGAATGGCTCATGTTCAGGACTTTCTGCCCATGTCCAAGCGCGACATCCTGAAGTTTGAAGGATGCTCAGAGGGCTGGCGCAAGGCGCTTGGTTCCGCTGGCCTTTCCTTGGAAGACCTTGATTTTGTTGAGACCCACGATTGTTTCACAATCGCCGAGCTTATTGAGTATGAGGCCATGGGATTGGTGCCAGAAGGACAAGGCGCAACGGCCATACTTGAAGGTTGGACCCAGAAGGACGGCAAGCTTCCAGTCAACCCGTCAGGTGGGTTGAAGGCCAAAGGTCATCCAATTGGCGCAACGGGCGTGTCCATGCATGCACTCACTGCCATGCAGCTCACCGGTACTGCGGGCGGCATCCAGGTGGAAGGTGCGGAGATCGGCGGCATCTTCAACATGGGCGGTGCAGCAGTTGCAAACTACGTCTCGATTATGCAGCGTATGAAATAACCTTCTCTTTTGGGCCTGCATGGTAGGCGCAAACCACTGCAATTCCGGCACTCAAAAGAATGAGAGCACTAAACGGGCCCGCAATCGCGCTGGGCCCGTTTTCCTTTATGTCCGATTGAGGGCAGTGCGTTTTCCTCAAAGCCAGCTTGTTGGATTCATTTCGCCGTGCTGTGCCATGCGGCGCAATGAAAATCCTTTTCTAACATCGTTCGCGCCTTTGAAACGACATGCCCCGCCAAAAATCGCGGAAACCCGTAGTCTCCCAGCAAATGGAAATCATGCACCCTAGGAGAGCGGGATGCGGGCTGACACAAACAAAACAGTTGCCAATGAGCGCAAGCTTGCGGTCTTCCCAACCTTTCAAAAGGTGGCGGGCCGGACCGTCGTTATCGTCGGTTCAGGGGGCGAAGCGGCACCAAAGGTAAGACTGCTGGCCCAAACTCAGGCCAACATCCTCATCATTGCCGAGGAGGAGCCAGAGGAAGAACTCTTGGCTGCCGCAGCCGGTGCTGGTGCAGAAGTACGCCGGGAACGGTTCCGTCCAGAACATGTGAGGGGCGCTGCGCTCGTCTTTGGGGCCTCTGGTGACGAGGACAAGGACCGTGCCGTGGTTGAAGCCGGTCGTGCTGCGGGCATTCCTTCCAACGCTGTTGACCGGCCAGAGCTTTGCGACTTTTACGTTGGCGCTCTGGTGAACCGGGCACCCGTAGCTGTCGCGATCACCTCAACCGGCGTTGGGCCGGTCTATGCCCGCCACATCCGCGCAGCCATCGAAGCCATGCTGCCCATGGAAGCGGGCCGTCTTGCAAGGCTGGCCGAGAACCTTCGTGACGTGGTCTCCACAGTCATCAAGTCTGGGCGTTTGCGCCGTCGCTTCTGGGCGCAGTTCTTCTCTGGCAGTATTGCAGCCAACGTCTTCAAGGGCGATGAGCAAAAAGCACGACTGCAGATCCAGCGTCTCCTGAGCGATGTTCAGGACGAAGCTGGCTATGTATGGCTCGTGGGCGCAGGGCCGGGTGCTGAAGACCTTCTCACCCTGCGCGCCCAGCGGGTGCTTCAGGAAGCGGATGTGATTTTCTACGACGCTTTGGTGCCAGAAGCCGTGGTGTCCATGGGCCGCAGAGATGCAGAGCGCATCAGCGTTGGCAAGCGCAAGGGGCAGCACTCGGTTTCACAAAAAGAGATCAATGCACATCTTGTGGAAGCTGCCAGGCAGGGCAAGCGCGTTGTGCGTCTCAAGGCTGGCGATCCGCTCATCTTCGGCCGGGCAGGGGAAGAAATGGAAGCGCTCCGCGAAGCCCAGATCGACTTTGAGGTGGTGCCCGGTGTCACCGCCGCGTTCGCAGCCGCTGCTTCCACCCAATTGCCGCTCACGCTTCGTGGTGTTGCGTCTTCTCTGGTCTTTGCGACTGGGCACGATCAGGACGGCAAGACCTTGCCGAGGTGGGCGCAGTTGGCGCTGTCCGGCAGCACCACGGCCGTTTACATGGGCCGAACTGTTGCGGGCAAGATTGCAGCCCGCCTTCTGGCTGCTGGCCTGAAATCAAGCACACCGGTCATGGCCGTGGAAAATGCCGCCCATCCGGACGAGCGCGTTTTTGCAGGCACCCTTCGCGAGATGACCGACCTCGCAGCACGGGATGATATCGCAGGCCCTGTTCTCATCGTGATTGGCGATGTGGTGGCCCATGCTGATTTGTCTTCCGCGCTGCCGCTTGGTCAGACCGAAAATCAGGAATTGCTGGCCTCTGCGGCCGCTTGAGGAGACCCCCTATGAAAATCATAACCGCAAATCGCCTTTTAGACGGTGAAGTGGTCTGGCTTGGTCCGCAGGACACATGGGTGGAGGCGGTGGGCGAGGCCCGCGTTTTTGAGGACACCGAAGAGCTGAAAGCCGTACTCGGTTCCGAAGTGGTTTCTGAAGAACGTCAGGAAGTCGTGGGCGTTTACGAGATCGACGTGGAGCCAAAGGACGGCAGCATTGTCCCAACCAAACTAAGAGAAGCCATTCGCGCGTTAGGCCCCACAACGCACCCTGCATTTGGCAAACAGGCAAGGGCAGGCGGCCGAGCCGCGTAAGGAGCACCAAGAATGTACCGTTACGACGAGTTTGATCAGGAATTTGTGAATGAGCGTGTGGCCCAGTTCAAGGATCAGGTGCGCCGCCGTCTTTCCGGCGACCTGACCGAGGAACAGTTCAAGCCGCTGCGTCTCATGAACGGCCTCTATCTGCAGCTCCACGCTTACATGCTCAGGGTGGCCATTCCTTATGGCACTTTGAACTCAAAGCAGATGCGCAAGCTGGCCCATGTGGCGCGCACCTACGACCGTGGCTATGGTCACTTCACGACGCGTCAAAACATCCAGTTCAACTGGCCCACTCTGTCTGACACGCCAAAAATCCTGGAGGAACTGGCCGAGGTGCAAATGCACGCCATCCAGACCTCCGGCAACTGCATCAGAAACGTGACCTCTGATCAATTCGCAGGTGCGGCGGATGATGAGTTCGCTGACCCGCGCGTTTATGCAGAAATCCTGCGCCAGTGGTCTTCGTTGCACCCGGAGTTCCTGTTCCTGCCGCGCAAGTTCAAGATCGCGATCACCGGTGCACCACAGGACCGCGCCGCCGTTCAGGTTCACGACATTGGCCTTCAGCTGACACAAAATGAGCAGGGCGAAGTCGGCTTCGTTGTGTTTGTGGGTGGCGGTCTTGGGCGCACGCCGATGGTAGGCCGCAAGGTGCGTGACTTTGTGCCGGAGAAGGACCTTCTGTCTTACTGCGAGGCAATCCTGCGCGTTTACAACCGCTATGGTCGGCGCGACAACAAGTACAAAGCGCGCATCAAGATCCTGATGCATGAAACCGGTCTGGACGACTTGAAGCAGGAAATCGAAACCGAGTTCGAAGCCGTGAAGCACACCTTCCTCGATCTGCCGAGGGAAGAGGTTGACCGCATCAACGCATATTTTGCCCCGCCTGAGTTTGCGGCTCTGCCTGCGGTCAGCGACGTGTTTGAGGCTGAAAAGGCGACAAACCCCGCCTTCGCGAACTTCGCCAAGCGAAATTTGAACGGGCACCGGGCACCGGGCTATACCAGCGTGACGATTTCGCTGAAGCCAATCGGTGGCGCCCCAGGTGACGCAACCGACGAGCAGATGGAAGTGGTGGCGGATCTGGCCGAGCGCTTCGGTTCAGATGAAATCCGCGTCTCTCACGAGCAAAACCTTGTGCTGCCGCATGTAAAGCTGGACGATCTGCCCACAGTCTTCAAGATTCTGCAGGCCAACGGGTTGGGCACGGCAAACGCTGGGCTTGTTACCGATATGATTGCCTGCCCGGGCATGGATTATTGTGCGCTGGCCAATGCCCGTTCCATTCCGATCGCTCAGGAGATTTCAGAGCGGTTCGAAGACATCAAGCGCCAGCAAGACATTGGTGATTTGAAGATCAAAATCTCGGGCTGCATCAATGCCTGTGGCCACCACCACGTTGGGCACATCGGGATTTTGGGGGTGGACCGGAAGGGTGAAGAACTCTACCAGATCACACTGGGCGGCTCAGCAGATGAAAACACATCCATCGGCAAGATCATTGGTCGCGGTTTCCCCGCTGACGAGATCGCAGATGCCGTGGAGAAGGTCGTGGAAGCTTACCTTCAGCACCGGGAAAGTGCTGAAGAGCCGTTCATCGAAACCTATCGCAGACTGGGGGACGCTCCCTTCAAGGAGGCACTTTATGGCACAGCCTAATGTTGCCGAGGCTCACAGCAAGGAAGAAGTGCTCGCTGTTGAGGCCGCAAGCTACGATCGTCGGTTCGGGGGGCGTGGGGCCAAGGAGATATTGCGTATCGCGATCAACGACCTGTTCAAGGGACAGATTACGTTGGTGTCCAGCTTCGGCGCGGATTCCTCTGTGCTCTTGCACCTCGTCTCTGAGATTGATCGCGATATCCCGGTCGTATTTGTCGACACAGGCAAGCTGTTTGGCGAAACGAAGCGCTACCGCGACGAGCTGATCGAGAAGCTCGGCCTGCGCAACGTGGTTTCTGTCAAACCGGCCCCGGAAGATCTGGCGGTCTATGATCCCAAGGGCAACCTCTGGCTCAGTGACAACGATCAGTGCTGCCACATCCGCAAGGTTCTGCCGCTGAAGCGTGCGTTGAGTGACTTTGATGCCTGGATATCCGGGCGCAAGCGTCACCAGTCGGCAACCCGCTCCAGCCTGCCCTTTTTTGAGGTGGATGAAGGACGCATCAAGGTCAATCCACTGGCGGATTGGACCGCGACCGAGATCCTGCAATATGCCAAGGACCACGACTTGCCACCGCATCCACTGGTTGCAGAAGGGTATCCATCCATCGGCTGCATGCCGTGCACCGATAAGGTCGCGCCGGGTGAAGATCCGCGCTCTGGCCGTTGGCGTGGCATGAACAAGATCGAGTGTGGCATCCACTTGCCATCACATGGCCAACAGGTTGATGGCAGCGGAATTTGAGGGTGACATGGCTGTAGACGTCTATAAGAACGGAACGATCCAAGAAGATCACTGGGAATATCTGCTGGACGAAGATCCTGTGCCAGAACACGGTCAGTGGATCGTGCCACTGGAGCGTTTCCTTGAAGATGCTGATGCCTTTAAGTCGGATGGCCTGCGCCTCGGCGTCGTGATCCGTGCAGGAGAGGATGTCAATCGCCTGGCGGGCCTGCTTGACAGGCTTGAGTTGGTGGCAGTTGAGTTTCCCTCTTTTGCAGATGGACGTGGCTTTTCAGCTGCACGCCTTCTGGCTGAACGCTATGAGTTCTCAGGTGAAATTCGCGCCGTCGGTCCGTTCATTCTGGACCAGATCGGTTTCATGCAGCGTTGTGGCATCAACGCCTTCGCGCTGGATAATCCGAAGCTGCGAAAGGACTTGGAGGCAGGCAACCTGAACACCGTGGACGTGTTTACACAACCTGTTGGGACCCGGCAGGAAGCCCCGGCAGGCACCCGTCCATGGATCCGCCGCATCGCGACCTAGCTAAAACACCCCTCGATTTTAAAAGCCCTTGCCCGCAAACCGCGGCAAGGGCTTTGCTGTTCGTTGCCCTTCTTGAAAGCTTCCTCTAAGGTTAATCACATATCTTTGAGTTTTCGCGGCAATTGGGGAGGGTGCTGTGATGGCCTTCAAGACACTCGACACCAACGAGCAATTGGCAGCCTGCAAGGCACTGATCAATGGGGCAGCCTGTGATGGCTCATCCGGCGAGATGTTGGAGGTTGTCTGTCCGTCCGATGGCAAGCCCTTTGCAACCATTCCGCGTTGCACCGGGGCTGATGTGGGCCGCGCCGTAACGGCTGCCCGGCAGGCCTATGAGGTGGAGATTTGGGCCAAGCTTACTGCCGCAGAACGCGGTCGCATGTTGCTTGGCCTGTCCAAGCTGATTGCCGAAAACCAAGACAACCTTGCTGCAATTGAATCCCGCGACACCGGAAAGCCGCTCACGCAAGGGCGGGCTGATGTGGCTGCCGCCATTCGCTATTTCGAGTTTTACGGCGGGGCAGCTGACAAGATCAGCGGCGAAACCTTGCCGGTGGCGGATGGGTTCCTCGCCATGACGCTGCGAGAGCCCCACGGTGTGGTCGGTGCCGTCATTCCATGGAACTACCCCATCCAAATTTTTTCCCGTGTGGCCGGGGCCGCCTTGGCCATGGGAAACGCACTGGTCATCAAACCTGCTGAGCATGCGTGCCTTTCAGTGCTTAGGGTGGCTGAGTTGGCCCATGAAGCTGGGCTACCGAAAGGCATTTTAAACGTTGTTACCGGGTTTGGAGACGAAGTCGGCGCGGCTCTTGCGCACCATCCGGGCATCGATTTCATCACCTTCACAGGCTCACCGCAGGTCGGTACCACCATTCAGGCTGCTGCCGCACGCAATCATATTGGCTGCACGCTGGAGCTGGGCGGCAAGTCACCGCAGATCCTGTTTGAAGATGCTGATCTGGACAAGGCGTTGCCAACGGTGCGCAACGCCATCATTCAGAACGGTGGGCAGACCTGCTCCGCTGGCAGCCGGGTTCTGGTGCAAGAGACCATCTACGAAGAAGTCGTGGAGCGTTTGCGCAACAAGTTCCGCGCATTGGTGGCAGGGCCCCATGATCAGGATCTGGACATCGGTCCTTTGATCAACGCGGCGCAAGCCCGCCGGGTCGCAGCGTTCTGCGAGCGCGCCAAGAATGAGCGCATCCCTCTGATTGCCGAGGGGACGATTGCGCCGGATACGCCGGAGGCCGGGTTCTACACCACGCCCAAGCTGTTTGGTCCCGTGCCCACGACCAGCGCACTGGCGCAGGAAGAAATCTTTGGGCCCGTTCTGGCCGTGATCCCATTCAAGGACGATGAAGAGGCCATTCGTATCGCCAATGACACGCCCTATGGTCTTGTGGCTGGCGTTTGGACACGAGATGGTGCTCGGGCCATCAGGGTCGCCCGCCGCGTGCGCTCTGGTCAGGTCTTCATCAATGCCTATGGCGCAGGTGGCGGGGTGGAGCTGCCGTTCGGGGGCGTCAAGAAATCGGGTCATGGCCGCGAGAAGGGTTTTGAGGCGCTGCGGGAGTTTTCAGTGCTCAAAACCGTGATCATCAATCACGGCTGATTATAAAACGGGAGGAAGCATGTCAGGCAGACTGGCGGGAAAGTGCGCGGTCGTCACCGGCGCTGGATCCGGTTTTGGTGAGGGCATAGCAAAGCGATTTGCCGAAGAGGGCGCAACCGTCATCATCGCGGATTTAAACACAGAAGCCGCGCAACGTGTGGCCGGAGAGATTGGCAAGGACGCTGTTGCGGTAACCGCAGACGTCACCTTGGCAACCGATGTTGAGGCCATGCTCAATGCTGCTGTCTCCGCGGCAGGCAAGCTGGACATCCTTGTAAACAACGCAGGCTATACTCATCGCAATGGATCACTTCTGGATGTGGATGAGGAGACTTTTGACCGCATCTTTGCGGTCAACGCCAAGGCCATCTATCTGGCGGCACTCAAGGCGGTGCCGCTGATGGAAAAAAATGGTGGCGGCAGCATCATCACCACAGCCTCCACTGCAGGCCTGCGCCCGCGTCCCGGCCTCACCTGGTACAACGCTTCCAAAGGATGGGCCATCACCGCCACGAAGTCCATGGCGGTAGAGCTTGCGCCAAAGAACATCCGCGTCAATGCGCTGTGTCCGGTAGCCGGTCAAACCGGCATGCTTGGCCTGTTCATGGGAGAGGACACGCCGGAGAAGCGGGAGCAGTTCAAGGCCTCGATACCGCTTGGTCGCTTGTCTACGCCCCTCGACATCGCCAATGCGGCATTGTGGCTGGCCTCTGATGAAGCCGAGTTCATTACTGGGGTGGCGCTGGAAGTCGACGGAGGTCGCTGCGTCTAGAACAGCATTAGGCCGCGATAATGCGATTGCGGCCTGACTCTTTGGCCTCATAAAGACACCGATCCGCCGACCGCAATGCCTCAGATAAGGTCGCATCATTGCCCGAAGACAATCCAACGCTGATGGTGGAATTGAACAGCTGGTCATCATGCCCCGGCAGCGTGATCGGCATGGACGTTCTCAGCTCTGACAAAAACGCCCGGCAACTCGTTTCATCAAGTTCCGGAAAGGCCACGCAAAACTCATCCCCGCCAATGCGCACAGCAACAGCGCCTTTAGGCAGGAAGTCGCGAATACGGTCGGCAATGGCAATGATCAGCTGGTCGCCGGTTTCGTGGCCAAAGCGGTCGTTGATCTGCTTGAACTTGTCGATGTCAATCATCGCATAGCGAATGCTCTTGTTGGACTGCGCCAATACTCTGTGTTTTTGCTCAATCTGATCATGCAGATACCTGCGGTTGAACAGCCCTGTCATCGGGTCCTTGTTGGCCAGCTCGGTCAGCTCCTTGATGCGTTCAAGGCTTTCAAGGTTCTGTGAGATCCGCAGGATCAGCTCTTCCGGCGTGCAGCTTTTTGCGACGAAGTCGCTGGCACCGCTTTTCAGGAACTTCGCCGTCAGTTCGGCACTCGGGGTTGCCGAAATGCCCACAATGGCAAGATCGTGGAAATGGCGGAACTGGCGCACCTTTTTCAGCGTTTCAAACCCACTGATGTCGGGCAGGCCATGGTCCAGAATGAGCAACTGGATCTGCGGATTCTGACGGAGAACCTCAATCCCCTCCAGCCCGCAACAGGCGGTATGTACCTGAAGGCAATAGCGTTCCAAGCGCTCTTTGAGTATTGCCCGCTGGGTATGAGCGTCTTCAACAATAAGCACATGGGTGCGTTGGTTTTTTTCGATGCGCCGCACCAGATCCGCAAGATAGCTCAAGCTCGCTGGCGAGTCCTTTACCACGTAGTCGACAATGCCTTTGCTCAAGATGGAGCTTCGGGTCTTTTCGTCAAAACGAGCTGAAAACACAATCGTTGGAAGGCCTGCGCCAACAGCCAGATCAACAACTTCGCCATCCTGAGCATCTGGCAATGTCAAATCAACCAGAGCAAGAAAAGGATGGTAGTTTGGATCTTCGATTTTTTCTCTGGCCTCTGCATATGTGCGGGCAATCGTCACTTCAAATGAACCGGCTTTGCTTAGTTCACTTTGAATGATACGCGCAAAGAAGTTGGCATCTTCAACTAGCAATACCTGCTTCATCTGCGTCGTCTTCATAGCGACTACCTGACTTTGCATTTCAAGATCAAAGATTTAGAGGAGTTCAAGTGCGCGGCACCACAACTTAAGGTAATACAAGTTTTATTAAATAATCCATAAAATTCTTTTCAAATTGCGCAAAAAATTGTCGACGCTATCGGGCTATAGATGAAAAAAAGTAATCCTTTTTGATTGGTGGTAGGCTCTAAAAAGAAAACCCCTGTGAGTATAATTAAATACTCACAGGGGTTGTATAAAACTAAAGTTCAACGTTTAGAAATATTAAACGTTCAAAAGCAGGTATTCCCTTTCCCAAGGGCTAATTACTGACATGAAGATCTCATGTTCTTCCAGTTTTATTGCCCTGTAGGTAGAAACGAACTTTTCGCCGAAGATTTCAATGATGTCTTCGTTGTTCTCAAATGCCGCTACGGCGTCGAGAAGGGATCGCGGCAAGCTGCTAATCTGATTTGAGCTGTCGTCTGTTTTGGGGTCGCTCGGGTTGATTTGCTTCTTGATGCCCAGATAGCCTGCGGCCATTGTGGCTGCAATGGCGAGATAAGGGTTCGCATCCGATCCCGGCAACCTGTTCTCAATACGGCGTGCCGCCGGGTTGGAGTTCGGCATGCGCAGACCAACTGTCCGGTTGTCCTGACCCCAGTAAACGTTTGTAGGCGCGGTGCTGTTGCGCATGAAACGCCGATAGGAGTTCACGTAGGGGGCCATGATGGGCATCAAGGCGGGCAAGAAGGTTTGCAGCCCGCCCACAAAGTGGCGGAAGGTATCGGTCATCTCGCCATCAGCGTTGGAGAAGATGTTCTGCCCCGTTTCCTTGTCCTGTATGGACTGGTGAATGTGCATCGCAGAACCTGGCTGAGATGACATCGGCTTTGCCATGAAGGTGGCATACATTTCATGGCGCAGAGCGGCTTCGCGGATTGTGCGTTTGAAGAGAAAAACCTGGTCTGATAGCTCCAGCGGGTCGCCATGACGCAGATTGATCTCCATCTGCGCCGCCCCTTCCTCGTGGATCAGCGTGTCGATCTCAAGGCCCTGAGCCTCAGAGAGGTCGTAGATGTCGTCGATGAGCTCGTCAAACTCGTTGAGTGCCGAGATGGAATAGCTTTGTCGCCCAACTTCCGGCCGGCCAGAGCGGCCGATTGGCGGTTCCAAAGGGTAGTCTGGATCGGTGTTCGGCTTGATCAGATAGAACTCGACCTCCGGCGCAACGACAGCGTCCCAGCCCTCTCTCTCATACATAGAAATTATGTTTTTCAAGAGGTTGCGGGGGGCAACCACATAGGGGTCGCCATCCTTTGTGGTTGTGTCGTGGATGATCTGCGCTGTTGGGTCAGATTCCCATGGCACCACGGTCAGCGTGCGATAGTCCGGGTAGAACGCCAGATCCCCATCCGTTGGATGGTGTTGAAAGCGGTGGTCGTCCTCAGGGTAATCGCCAGAAATGGTCTGCGCGAAAATGGAGGAAGGCATGGTCAGTGTCGACCCTGCGAAGAACTTTTCAGTGGGCATCATCTTTCCACGGGCAACGCCAGCGATATCGGGCACAATGCACTCGATATCTTGCACATTACGTTCCCGGAGCCATGCGCGTGCTTCATGCACGTCACAGACGCCACGTTTGAGGGGATCTTCGGAGTCTGGGGTATGAGCCTTCTGGTCCATCTTGCTCTCATATGGCTGAGTGTGAGCCTAAGTTAATACTGCAAAGTTTGCGCCGCGCAAACAAAACCCGATGCCCAACGTTGGTAGTCATTGGCGCAGGGCGCGGAAAACTGCTGTCATTGCCGGGCGGACACTCTCATAAGTAACCGAGCCATGCAATATAATAAATTGAACGCAACCAAGTCCCTATAAATTTGCATTGATTGCGTTGATTCTCTGTAAATCCAATGATGTCTGCCGAGCACAATTGAATATAGAAAACTGTCTAACCTTTCACGTCAGTGCTTTCCATCATGGTTGGCACTCTAACTTGACGGCAAATTGCATTGGCTTTGACGAGAAATTGGTTGCAACTTCAAGATTTTTCATTTTTTACGCAAGTAAAGGTTGACGTCGGCGGTAATACCTAGAACTCTTGAGCCTCCCTAAAACCAGAAACTGGAGGAAGAACCCATTGAAAAACATAATCGCGATGGCTGCCACGAGTGTACTGATGACGGCCTCCCTGGTGCATGCACAAGAGCGCACTGTCTATGTTTACAATTGGTCAGACTACATCGACGAACAGATCCTTGAAGATTTTACCAAGGAAACAGGCATTGAAGTCGTTTATGACGTGTTCGACTCCAATGAGCTGCTAGAGACGAAGCTCCTCACCGGGGGAAGCGGTTATGACGTGGTGTCGCCGACAGCTTCTTTCCTCGCCCGCCAGATCGAAGCCGGCGTGTTCCAGAAACTTGATATGGCGCAGCTGCCCAACGCAAAGCACCTGTGGGATGTGGTTCTTGAGCGCACTGAAAAGTATGATCCGGGCAATGCCTATTCCATCAACTACATGTGGGGCACGACAGGTTTTGGCCTGAACAAGGCGAAAATCGCCGAGGTCTTCCCGGACGCGCCAACAGACAGCTGGTCCTTGCTGTTTGAACCGGAAAACATCGAGAAGGTGTCCGCCTGCGGTGTGTACATCCTCAATGCACCTGCAGAAATGTTCCCTGCAGCGCTGAACTATCTGGGGTATGACGCCAACTCCAAGGATACGGATGAGCTGCGTGAGGCCGGAGCGCTGCTTGAAAAGATGCGTCCGCATGTGCGCAAGTTCCATTCCTCCGAATACATCAATGCGCTTGCAAACGGTGACATCTGCGTAGCGGTAGGGTGGTCCGGTGACATTCTGCAAGCACGGGATCGAGCCGCAGAAGCTGGCAATGATGTGGCGGTCGATTATGTGGTGCCCAAGGAAGGGTCCATGATGTGGTTCGACCAGATGGCGATCCCGGCAGATGCACCCAACAAGGAAGAGGCTCACGCCTTCCTGAACTACCTGATGCGCCCGGATGTGATGGCCAAGGCTTCCAACTACATCTACTACGCAAACGGTGTTGAGGGATCTAAGGAATTTCTGCTCGATGAGATCAGGAATGACCCCGCAATCTACCCGGATGATGCGACCATCGAAAAGCTGTATACAACTACCGCCTATCCGGCAAATGTGCAGCGATTGGTCACTCGCCTATGGACACAAGTCACAACTGGGCAGTAAGGGAGGCCATCGGCTCGCACCGGATTCGGGAGCGGGCCGATTTTCGTATAATCCTGAATGAATAACCGGGTCTGTAACACATTGATTTATCAGATCGGGGGACTGGCGGCGCTGGTTAAAATGTTTCCGTCACAAGAAGGATACCGCATGGTTGTATTGCGTTGGTAGGCGTTGCCCGAGCTTTGGAAGCCTCGCCGCCTCACCACGTTTGTTCTCTATGGAGTGCTTGACAATGATAAAGAAGATCTTGCTCACGGGTGTTGCTGTGTTCGCCGTTGGCCTTGGTGCTGCCGCCGCTCAGGACCGTGTAGTCAACGTCTACAACTGGTCAGACTATGTGGACGATGAAGTCCTCAAGCAGTTTGAAGAAGAGACCGGTATCTCTGTCAATTACGATGTTTTTGACTCCAACGAAGTTCTGGAAACCAAACTTCTGACCGGCAGCACCGGTTATGACGTCGTTGCGCCAACCGCACAGTTCCTGAACCGCCAGGTCCAGGCAGGCGTGTTCCAGAAGCTGGATCGCGACAAGCTGCCAAACCTGAAGCACATGGACAAAACGCTGATGGAGCGCCTGTCCAAGCTGGATCCGGAAAACGCGTACTCCATTAACTACATGTGGGGCACCTCCGGTATGGGCATCAACCGTGAGAAAATCCTCGCGCTTGCGCCAGAGGCTCCGCTCAACAGCTGGGAGCTGCTCTTCAATCCGGAAATCCTGAAGCAGTTCTCCGAGTGCGGCGTGCACGTGATGGACGAGCCGGATGAAATGTTCCCGGCCGCGCTTCACTACCTCGGTATGGGCCCGGACTCCAACAATCCGGATGACATCCGTAAGGCGGGCGAGCTTCTCAAGTCTATCCGTCCATACGTGCTCAAGTTCCACAATTCGGAATTTGTGAACGCGTTGGCCAATGGCGACATCTGCCTGGCTTACGGCTGGTCCGGTGATGTGCTGCAAGCGTCCGACCGCGCCGCAGAAGCGGGCAATGGTGTGGAGCTGGAATACATCCTGCCTGTAGAAGGCGGTCAGATGTGGTTCGATCAGTTTGCGATCCCGGCTGATGCGCCTAATGCGGATGAAGCTCATGAGTTCCTCAACTTCATCATGCGTCCTGAGATTGCTGGCAAGCTGTCCAACTACGTCTACTACGCAAACGGTAATGCGGATTCTGTGCCTTTCATCGACGAAGAGGTCACCTCTAATCCGGGCATCTACCCGCCGCAGGAAGTAAAAGAGAAGCTTTACACTGTCACGGCAAAGCCGCTGAAGACACAGCGTGTCATGACCCGTGAATGGACCGCGATCAAGTCCGGTCAGTAAGCAGGTCTGAAGGCATTTTGGTCCCAGCAGGAGGCGGCGTGTCTGCCTCCTGCTGATTGCTCTGAACACTACCCTCCTCAGAGGGACTGGCAGGAAAAGGATTTCGGTCTTGGCTAAGAAACCGATTGGTCCAGTTCGCCGTGCTTTCGCGCCATGGGAAGACCCCAGCGCGATACCGTTTATCGAATTCAGGAATGTTACCAAGCGCTTTGGTGATTTTGTTGCGGTCGACAATCTGTCGCTGAGCATCTACGAGCGCGAGTTCCACGCGCTGCTCGGTGGGTCCGGCTGCGGCAAGACCACCATGATGCGCATGTTGGCGGGGTTTGAAACGCCAACCGAGGGGCAGATCTTTCTGGATGGTCAGGATCTGGCTGGCATTCCGCCCTATCGCCGTCCGGTAAACATGATGTTCCAGTCCTATGCACTGTTCCCGCATATGACGGTGGAAGCCAACATCGCGTTCGGCCTGAAGCAGGATGGCATGCCTGCGGCAGAGATCAGCTCCCGCGTTCAGGAAATGTTGCGTCTGGTAAAGCTTGAGCAGTTTGCAAAGCGCAAGCCTCATCAGCTCTCAGGCGGTCAGCGTCAGCGCGTGGCTTTGGCCCGCTCTCTTGCCAAACGGCCCAAGGTGCTGTTGCTGGATGAGCCGATGGCAGCGCTCGACAAGAAACTGCGCGAGGAAACCCAGCTCGAGCTGATGACCTTGCAGGAAGACCTGCGCATGACCTTCCTCATTGTGACCCACGATCAGGAAGAGGCCATGACTGTTGCCGACCGCATCTCCGTCATGGACCGTGGGCACATCCGTCAGGTGGCAACACCGGGTGAAATCTACGAGATGCCGAACTCCCGTTTCGTGGCTGAGTTCATTGGCGACATCAACCTGTTCCATGGCAAGGTCACGCAGAAGCAAAGCGAAGACGCCCAGCTGTACTGCGACCTCACCGATAGCACCATCAACATTCAAGGCGCAGGAGATGTGCGTGTTGGCGACGAGGTTACGTTTGCCATCCGTCCTGAAAAGGTCCGCATCTCGCTGGACAAGCCAGCAGAAAGCAATGCCAACGTCATTCAGGCCGAGGTGTGGGACATCGCCTACATGGGGGACGTCTCCATCTACCATATCAAACTGGCCGAGGATGAGTTCATTCGCTCCGTGGTCGCCAACACCACGCGTCTGGTGGAGCGGCCAATCACGTGGGACGACAAGATCTGGTTGTCCTGGGACCGAGATGCAGGCGTGATCCTGACCAACTGATGGGGGAATGCGTGATGGACCGCGAGGTATCCTCACAATCCTACAGCAAGAACAGGTTGGGGCGCTGGGCACTCATCATGGTGCCGTATGCATGGCTGCTCCTGTTCTTCCTTGCACCGTTTGTCATCGTCTTCAAGATATCGCTCTCTGAAGTCGTTGTGGCGATCCCGCCTTACAAGCCGGTTATTGACTGGGCGCAAGGTCTGGCCGGTTTCGTGGAAGCCGCTCAGCAATGGTCGCTGGACAATTACATCTGGCTCACCGAAGACGCCATTTATCTCAATGCGTATCTGTCGAGCCTCCAGATTGCTTTCATCGCAACGGTTATAACGCTGCTGGTGGGGTATCCCATTGCCTATGGCATGGCGCGCGCCCCAAAGGCATGGCAGCCAACCTTGCTGATGCTGATCATCCTGCCGTTTTGGACCAGCTTCCTGATCCGTGTGTATGCTTGGATCGGCATTTTGAAAAACGAAGGCTTGTTGAACCAGTTCCTCATGATGCTGGGAATCATTGATGATCCGCTGGTCATTTTGAACACCAACGCCGCCGTCTACATCGGTATCGTTTATTCGTACCTGCCGTTCATGGTGCTTCCGCTTTACTCCTCCCTTGAGAAGATGGATTCATCACTCATCGAGGCGGCGGAAGATTTGGGCTGTCCGCCCATGCAGGCCTTTTGGAAGGTGACCATACCGCTATCACTTCCCGGCATCATTGCGGGCTGCTTCCTCGTGTTCATTCCGGCGGTGGGCGAGTTCGTGATTCCGGACCTTCTTGGCGGATCGGAAACCCTGATGATTGGCAAAACCTTGTGGGTGGAGTTCTTCTCCAACCGTGATTGGCCTGTCGCTTCAGCGGTCGCTGTGGTGCTGTTGCTCATTCTGGTCATCCCGATTGTGCTGTTCCAGCGCCAGCAGGAAAAGCAGAAGGAGGCGCAATAATGGAACACCGCAAGCCTTCTTGGTTCAATATCACCTCGCTGGTTTTGGGCTTTTCGTTCCTCTACCTGCCAATCGTGATCCTGGTGATCTACTCGTTCAATGCCTCACGTCTGGTGACGGTGTGGGGTGGCTTCTCAACCAAATGGTATGTGAGCCTTCTCAGTAACGAGCAGATGCTGGACGCGGCATGGGTCACCCTGCGCATTGGGGTGACCTCGGCAACGCTGGCGACGGTGCTCGGCACAATCGCGGCAATGGTGCTGGCTCGTCAGGGCCGCTTCTTCGGACGCACCCTGTTTTCCGGCATGATTTACGCGCCGCTGGTAATGCCAGAAGTCATCCTTGGCCTCTCACTTTTGCTGCTGTTTGTGTCACTGGATCAGGCCCGAGGGTTCTGGACCATCATGATCGCACACACCACCTTCGCCATGTGTTACGTGGCTGTGGTCGTGCAGTCGCGCCTTGCTGGCTTTGACCGTTCATTGGAAGAGGCAGCCATGGACTTGGGGTGCCCACCGGTGAAGACCTTTTTCACCATCACCTTGCCGCAGATCCTGCCCGGTGTCGCTGCGGGCTGGATGCTGGCCTTTACCCTGTCACTGGACGATCTGGTGATTGCAAGCTTCACAACGGGGCCGGGGGCAACAACCCTGCCAATGAAGATTTACAGTCAGGTCCGATTGGGTGTGACGCCAGAAATCAACGCGATCTGTACAATCCTTGTTGCGATTGTCACCGTTGGCGTGATCACAGCGTCGTTGATCAGCAAACGTCAGCAAGTGCAACGGGAGCGGGATGAACGCATGGCCATTGCCAATCAGTACTGACTGAGCCAAGCTAAACCAGTGATCTCATAAAAAAGCCGGGGGCTACCTCCGGCTTTTTTGTTGGCCAGAGCGTGCTCTCGGTTTGCAGACTTTAGTCGTGAGTGTGCGCCGCAAAAATCCTGCGTATAGTATTTTTATCTAGATTCATCGGTTCGAGGCTTGGCACCTGCGTAAAACATAGGTATCAAGACTTACTCTGGTCAGCGCACCTATGGCTTTGCATAGGACGGGAGGCGTGCCAGCGAGCGCCGTTGAATCCGGCGCAAAAGGTTTTTGGTTGCGGCAATGAATTTGCTTGCGCGTTGATGCGCAAAAGGAAACTTCAGAACCGCACAATCCTGGGAGATCATAATGAACAAAGTTTTCCCAACAGCAACTGCTGCTTTGGAAGGACTTACCTTCGACGGCATGACCGTTATGGCCGGTGGCTTTGGCCTCTGCGGTATTCCTGAAAACTTGATTATTGCACTGCGAGATACCGGCGTAAAAGACGTAACGGCAATCTCCAACAATGCTGGTGTGGACGATTTCGGCCTTGGCCTGTTGCTGCAAACCCGCCAGATCAAGAAGATGGTTTCATCCTACGTGGGTGAAAACGAAACCTTCGCCAAACAGTATTTGAGCGGTGAACTGGAACTGGAGTTCAACCCGCAAGGCACGCTGGCTGAGCGCATCCGTGCTGGCGGTGCTGGCATTCCTGGCTTCTACACCAAGACGGGTGTCGGCACCCTGATCGCAGAAGGCAAGGAGCACAAGGACTTCAACGGCGAGACCTACATCCTTGAAACCGGACTGACTGCAGATCTGTCCATCGTAAAGGCCTGGAAGGGCGACACGGAAGGAAACCTGATCTTCCGCAAGACCGCTCGCAACTTCAACCCGATGATCGCCACAGCAGGCAAGGTCACGGTGGTTGAAGTGGAAGAACTGGTTGAGACCGGCGAGCTGGATCCAGATCAGATCCACACTCCTGGCATCTTTGTCGATCGCATCGTCAAGGGTACCTTTGAGAAGCGCATCGAACAGCGCACCATTCGTGAAGCGTAAGGGAGGCGCACATGGCTTGGACACGTGATGAAATGGCCGCCCGCGCGGCAAAAGAGCTGGAAGACGGCTTCTACGTCAACCTCGGCATCGGCATCCCAACTCTGGTTTCCAACTACATTCCAGAGGGAATTGATGTGGCTCTTCAGTCTGAAAACGGCATGCTCGGCATGGGCCCGTTCCCAACTGAGGATGAGATCGACGCCGATCTGATCAACGCTGGCAAGCAAACCATTACCGAGCTTGACCGCACCAGCTACTTCTCTTCGGCAGACAGCTTCGCCATGATCCGTGGGGGGCACATCGATCTATCCATCCTCGGAGCGATGGAAGTTTCCGAAAACGGCGATCTTGCCAACTGGATGATCCCCGGCAAACTCGTCAAGGGCATGGGCGGAGCCATGGATCTTGTGGCAGGCGTCAAGCGCGTTGTGGTCATCATGGACCATGCCAGCAAGAAGGGTGATCCAAAGCTGCTTAAAGCCTGCACACTGCCGCTTACCGGCGTGAAATGCGTTGACCGCATCATCACAAACCTTGGTGTTTTTGACGTGGTTGAGGGCGGCCTCATGGTGGTTGAAATGGCGCCAGATGTGACCTTGGATGACATCAAGGCGCAAACCGAGGCCACTTTGGTCGATTGATCGCACCTGAAATGAATGGAGGGCGGCACCTGTGCCGCCTTCTTCAAAAGCGACAGCCAAAACCCAGACCGACCCAACTCTCCCCCGTCATCCCGGACAAGTTGAGCGGCAAGCGCAGCGCAGATCCGGGATCCAGCACCACGGTAGCTGAGTTATCGCGAACAGCTATAGAATTGCCGTTCCGTGTTCAGCGACATTGCAGTTTCCGACGAAGGCTTCATTTACATGACCAGTGCTGAAGATGGGCAGTGTCCTTACTGGATCCCGGCTCGGGGGCCGGGATGACGCGCAGAGCGGAGGCCCCAATTGGGACTTTTCCCTCCGCTGAGTTGTATCAGCAGGTGAGGAGCCGCGCTGCCACAAAGAAAGTTGGTGGAGGTTTGTGCTCGGTAACGCAAGCTGTTTTGGGGCGCCAACGTTAGTGAGAGCTCCAGACCCATCTAACTCTCCTATGTCATCCCGGACAAGTTGAGCGGCAAGCGAAACGCCGATCCGGGATCCAGCACCACGCTGAGTGACCCTTCGTGCGCTGCAGCACGCTGCTGTGATTACGCTTGAGGCGATGGCTTTGCCGTGGTGTTTTGGATCCCACATCGAGTGCGGGATCACGCCAGAGGGATAAGAGCAAATGGAGCTTTATTTGCTTTGGGAATGGGGACGCCAGAAGATCCCCGTTTGCTCAATCAAGCAGGTAACGAATTATGCTCTTGGAACAGCGTTTTGGTTGGATCTGAGCCAAATTGATTTTCACCCTTTTCACCTGCAACAAACCCGAGGCCCATCGTGAACAGGAGGCCAATAATAGGTATCAGGGCGATGAGTGAAAGCCAGCCTGTTGCCCCGATATCCCGCAGTCTTTGTGATACGATCGCCAAGTAACTCACTAGAGCAGCTGAGGCGGTCGCAGTGAAGGTCATTACCATTAAGGCTTGTTGTTCCTCTGTCTCGATAAAGTCCAGCAAACCCAGTGGAAACACAAATAGAACAAGCCAAAAAAGTAGTGCAAGCCAGTAGGGTTGGCGGGCCCTTCTTCCCTTAAAAGAAAACAACTGCTCCAATGGGGCATTGTGTTGTGTTAGCCGTATTTTGGGGTCGGGACCGTATTTGTTTGGTCCTCGCTCGCCGGGAGCCAGTCCGATCACCAAGGCAAAGACAACGTTTACTAGTGGTATCAAAGACACGACCGCAATCCAGCCTGATAGCTTTATGTCATGTAATCGCTGCACAGACACAGCCAAGTTCATGATCGTTATGACAAAAGTGTTAGTAGGACGAAGGGAAGGATCACAGACGGAGCTTCATCACCATACTGCGCAAGGATCTCTTCGGCTGTAGCCAAAAATGATATGCCAATAAACATGAACAGCACAACCTGCCAATAGCTTTTTCGGTCACGGCGGTGTTGAAAGGTGAAAAGGTCTTGGAAGACAGGTTTCGACATGACTAATGATCTCATTGCAATTTACGGTAGCAAAATTGAACACTAGGTTGCCCACGTGAGCCATGCAAGCGCCTAGACGGTGATCCCCAATTGAAACATTGAGTGCCGTTAGTTGTAACATTTCCCAAGTGCCATGCTCCCGGTACCCGACACCTGTGCCGTGGACATTAGGCATCCAGCATTGGTGATAGGTTAGATGCCTCACTGGATCCCGGCTCGGGGGCCGGGAGGGGCTCAGAGCGGAGGCCCCAAGTGGGACTTTAACCTCCGCTGAGTTGCACAGGCAGGTGAGGAGCCGCGCTGCAACAACGAAAGTTGGTGGCGGTTTGTGCTCTGTAGCGCAAGCCGGCTTGAGGTCGCCAACGCTAGTGAGACCTCCAGACTCACCTAACTCTCCCACGTCATCCCGGACCAGCGCAGCGCAGATCCGGGATCCAGCATAAAATGGTCGCGCGTCAGTGCGTGCCACTCAACCCCCCCCCCAGTCGAGCTCCCAGCCGGCACCAGTAGGTGCTTCTCGCATTGCGTCACAGGCAGGTCGTGAAGTAAGCTGGTTTCACGGCCTAACTGCCGGACTTTTCATGTGATTCCGACGAGCTGGGGGGGCTCTCGCCATGACGCTACAACGAAAGACCTATCCATTTCTGCCCGATGCGGTGGGCCCCTACGCCCATGCCGTCAAGCATGGCACCGCGCTGTATCTCTCCGGTCTTACGGCCTATGGGACAAAGGCGCAATCAGGGACCACTCAGGAGCAGGCAGAGGAAATCCTTCATCAGATCGCGTCAATCGCTGTGGCAGAGGGTACGGACCTTCGAAACCTGATCAAGGTCACCATTTTCGTCACCGACATGTCCACGCTTGGCAACCTGCGACAGCTCTTGTCACAGGCCTATGGGTGTCACTTGCCCGCAAGCTCGCTGGTGGAGGTCAAAGGCTTGGTACATCCGGACCTGAAGATTGAGATGGAAGCAATTCTGGCGACGTGAAAACAAAAACGGACGCGCTCTTGTTTCTTTCCAAGTCATAAACCAAGATCAGCCAACCAAGAAAACCGGAGCGGCCTGTGATCCCGATTGAAACTCTCTCGGCCTTTGTAGCTGTTGTTATAGTGCTCGCGTTGACACCGGGGCCGGATAATCTCTTCGTGCTCACCCAGTCTGCCGTTTCCGGCCGTCTGTCGGGCATTGCCGTTACCTTCGGCTTGAGCACGGGCGTCATCTTTCACACCATCGCTGTGGCGCTTGGTGTCGCGGCCATCTTCCAGACGTCAGCTCTGGCGTTTTCCTTGCTGAAATACGCTGGGGCCGCCTACCTGCTTTATCTCGCATGGGGCGCCTTTCGCGCCAAGGCCGCGCCCATTGGCGTAGGCGGCGGGCCAAAGCTCAGCTACTGGGCGCTTTATCGTCGCGGCGTGATCATGAACATCACGAATCCCAAGGTCTCAATCTTCTTTCTGTCGTTCCTGCCCCAGTTCGTGAACCCACAAGCGGGCCCGCTGTTTCCGCAGTTCATTCAACTGGGTTTCGTGTTCATCCTCTGCACCATTCTGGTGTTCGGCGGCATTGCCGTGCTGGCGGGGACGATCGGTGAGAAGCTGGGCAAATCCGCAAGTGCTCAGTCCATCATGAACAAGATTGCAGGCACCGTGTTTGTCGGCCTTGCGCTGAAGCTCGCCACAACCACCCGTTAGGCGTGAAGGCAACCATCAGCGTTCCGCGCGGCGTGGACCAGTGGTCCTGCACTGCCACGGCAGTCGCGCTGACCATCTGACGGGTGGAAGGCCTTGCAAGTGAACCAGCCAGCCCATCGGCCGGGAGAAAGCGCCTGAAGGTCAGGCGCTCTCTGGTGCAACAACCGCTGGTGCCAACGCCGCGGAACGCGTGTTTTGTTTCTGGCGGAAGGTCTTCACCGTGGTGCGGGCAAGCAGCACAACAGGCACCACACCCACCAGAACGATGAGGAGGGCAGGCAAGGCAGCATCCTCGAACGCTTCGCGGGAAGCGGCGGTAAACACGGTTGTAGCCAACGTGTCGAAGTTGAAGGGCCGCAGCAACAAGGTCGCGGGCAACTCCTTCATGCATTCCACAAAGGCCAGCAGCATGGCGGAGGAAAGAACTGGCTTCATCAGCGGCATATGCACTTTGGCCAGTGTCCCGAGAGCGCTCTGCCCCAACGTGCGCGAGGCCATATCCAGATGCGGGGAGATCTTGCCGAAACCGCTGTCGATCTGGCCATAAGACACCGCAAGAAACCGCACCACATAAGCGTAGATCAACGCAGTGCCGGACCCAAGCAGGATCAGGCCGGTGGAAATGCCAAACAGATCACGCAGGCTGTTTGCCACAGCGTTGTCGAGCGCGGCCACCGGAAACAGAATACCAACGGCCAGAATGGTGCCTGGAACGGCATAGCCGATGGAGGCCAAGCGTCCCATGTTGGTTGTCAAGGGCGATGGGTTCAGGCGGCGTGTGTAGGCCAGGGCAAGGCTCACAGCGATGGAGACGACAGCCGCAATGGCCGAGAGC
Source organism: Pseudovibrio exalbescens (assembly GCF_028737195.1). Lineage (GTDB taxonomy): Bacteria > Pseudomonadota > Alphaproteobacteria > Rhizobiales > Stappiaceae > Pseudovibrio > Pseudovibrio zosterae. Next base: position 55,757 of record NZ_JAQZAJ010000010.1, read on the forward strand.
CAGAGTGTATTGTTTGCCGCCTGCCAAAGGTCCGGGTTGAAGAACTCTTCACGCCGGCGCAGCGCTTTGCTGAGCAGCAGCAGGGCAGGGAAAACAAAGCCAAACAGGATCGGCAGCGCGCAGGCCAGCACCGCCATCCAGCCGCGAAGGCCTTTCAAGGCATAGCTCGGCAGGGCTCGTGTTTCACTTCCGTTAGATTGGTAAAACCGCTGTCGGCGGCGCGCATAGTGTTCCAGCCAGATCAGGCCGAAAACAATCAGCAGCATCACGCTCGCCAGCTGAGCTGCGCCGGTCAGGCTGGACCGGTTCAGCCACGTTTCATAAACCGAGAAGGTGAGGGTCTTCACGCCAAAGAACGTCACCGTGCCGATGTCATTCAGGCACTCCATCAGCGCCAGCGTCACCCCCACGGCAATGGCCGGGCGCGCAAGCGGCAGGGCGACTTTGAGGAAAAGGCGCAGCGGACCCGCGCCAAGTGTCCGGGAGACGTCGAGTGTGCCAGCAGACTGAATCAGAAAGCTCGCGCGTGAAGTGAGGTAAACATAAGGGTAGAGCACGAAGCCCATCACGAAGATGGCACCACCCAGCGAGCGCACCTCTGGAAACCAGTAGTCTCGTGAGGTCTGGAAGCCAAAGAGCGACCGGAGGGTGGATTGAACAACGCCCGTATAATCGAGAATTTCAACGTATGAAAAGGCAATGATGTAAGTCGGCACAGCCAACGGCAAAAGCAGCGCCAGATCAAAGAAGCGCCGCCCCGGAAACCGGCACATGGTCACCAGCCACGCTGTCCCAACACCCACCACAAGGGTCAGCGCCCCTACGCCCACAAGCAGGAGGATGGTGGTCCACACAGCGCCGGGCAGGACCGTTTCAATCAAGTGTCGCCAGTTGTCTCCGGCGGATCCCAGCGCAAGGTAAAGCACAGTCAGAACAGGAAGAACTGACAGCACAGTGAGGGCGATGGTTCCAAACGCGAGAACCCGCTCCCCTCGCGAAAGGGGGGCGGGCGCCGCGAACACATGCTGTTTATGTTGTGTTGTTTCAGCGTGTACCGTCATTCAGGCCTCAGCTGGCAGGTCCTTCGTCAAAGCCGACGCGGTCAACCAGCTCACTGGCAGTCTTGCGGTTCTTGGCAATAACATCGAGAGAAATCGGGTCAGCCTTGAAGTCACCCCAAGCCTTCACGCGGTCAGAAGCCTCTGCGCCTTTAATAACCGGGTACTCGAAGTTCTCTGCAGCGTAGATCTGCTGTGCTTCAGCGGAGGAAAGGAACTCCATCAGCTTCAGAGCGTTTTCGGCATTTGGTGCGTGCTTGGCCATCACCACACCGGAGATGTTCACGTGGGTGCCGCGCTCTTCAGTGTTCGGGAACAGAATGCGGACAGACTTTGCCCATTCCTTCTGCTCTGGGTCCTTCTCGTTGGTTTCCATCTTGCCCATGTAGTAGGTGTTGCCAAGAGCGATGTCACACTCACCAGCATAGATGGACTTTACCTGTGCGCGGTCGTTGCCGGTTGGCTTGCGTGCAAGGTTGTCGCGCACGGCTTCCAGCCACTTTTCGGTTTCTTCAGCGCCGTGGTGTGCAACCATGGAAGCGAACAGACCGATGGAGTAAACGTGCTGACCGGAACGGGTGCAGATGCGGCCCTTCCACTTCTCATCAGCCAGATCTTCATAGGTGATGTTCTCATCTTCTACACGGTCTTTGGAAGCGTAGATGATGCGGGCACGGGTGGTCAGACCAAACCAGTGGCCTTCCGGGTCGCGCAGGTTTTCAGGAATGTTGGCATTGATGATGTCATTGGAAACAGGCTGGGTCACACCCAGATCCTTTGCGCCCTGAAGGCGGCCAATGTCCACGGTCATCAGTACGTCCGCAGGGGAGTTCTCGCCCTCAGCCTGCATACGTTCAGCCAAACCCTTGGAAGCGAACACAACGTTGGTCTTGATGCCGGTTTCGTTGGTGAATGCATCCAGAAGTGGCTTGATGAGTTCTGGCTGGCGATAGGAGTAGATGTTTACTTCGTCAGCAGCGCTGACAGCTGGTGAAAAGCCGACAACGCCTGCAACGGACAGGGTGACCGCTGCTGCACTCATTTTTACCGAACGCTTGGTAAATACCATAGAACCCTTTGCCTTTCGTTTAAGAGCTTTTCTCTAGGTTTAAACTCGTAAGTCGGCGGCAATATCAAAAAGTGGACTTTAATTGTCAACTATTATCGCAAGCAAAAACAATAGGTTAGAACCCTTCTAAACTGCCTGTGACGCTGGATTTTGGCTATCTAGCTGCATTTGCGAATGATTTTCATTTGCGCGACAAGCCGCCGCACCTGAATTTTTCTAAGAATACTAACAGGTTGGAATTGGAAAAAGTCAGCCAGCGCCGAGAGGTGGGTTATCAGTTGATTCTACTAGTGAGTTTGGAGAGGGCGGCCACGTGGTCAGGCGCTTGGTGTTCGCCCGGCAAGGATGTCGTGCATCCAATGGCGGTCGATGTTCTGCCCACACAGAACAACCGCAACCCGTTTGCCTGCCCATTTAGCCCTTTCCTGCATCAGGCCAGCCAGCGACGCGGCACCTGCGCCTTCAGAAAGGTTGTGCGTTGCGCGGTAGAGAATGCGAATGGCCTCGGCAATTTCGTCGTCACTCACCTGCACCATATGGTCCACCCCTGCGCGTATGATGGCAGCCGCTTCCGGGTCGGGATCAGCGACGGCAAGGCCGTCTGCAAAAGTGGGCTTGCTGGGCGCGCCCTGCATGTCGCCGCTCTCGACAGCCCTCACATACGCAGGTGCATTCTCGGAAACGACGCCAATCACACGGGTCTCTGCGCGGAATATGGCTTTGGCTGCCAGCACACCGCAAATGCCGTTTCCAAGGCCCATGGGTACAAAGACCGCATCCAGACGTGGCGCTTTGCGAAACAGCTCCATGGCGTAAGTCGCGCTGCCTTTCACAAGGTCCATGTGAAATGAGGGGATGGAGTTGTAGCGTGCTTCCTCGGAAATCGTGAATGCGCGCTCCTGCGCTTCTTCAAAGGATGAGCCATGTTCAATGAGAAACGCCCCCATGGCTTGAACCGCCGCGTTCTGCTCTGGGGAGTTTCCTTGTGGCACAACGGAAGCGACGTTGAAGCCGTAAATCTTGGCGGCCCATGCCATGCTGAGGCCATGGTTGCCTCGCGTTGCGGTGATAAAGCTTGTGCCGGAGGGGTGTTGCCGCGCCATTGCTTCCATGTAAACCAGACTGCCTCTGGCCTTGAAAGAGCCTGTCGGGGCGTGGTTCTCATGCTTTACGAGCACCTGGCATCCTGCATGCTGATCCAGAAGTGGCCAGCCATAAAGGGGCGTAGGGGCCATGTGCCGATAAACGGTAGTGGCAGCCTCTTCCAGAGCGGCGAGTGTCAGCATGGTCTTTCATCCCCGGTTATGGGTAAAGGAGACCGCGCCGCTCCGGTGTTTGTCTTATTCGGTTAGTACCCGTTGCGGCGGGAATGTGATCTCGGCAAGTGTACCCACGCCTTCTTCAGATTCTATTGCAAACATTGCTCTATTTGCTTCGGCAAGAGCCTTTGTCAGCGGCAGTCCCAGCCCGCTGCCGCGCACTTCCGGCGACGGGTTGATCTGGCGGAACGGCTGCATGGCGGCATCAAGGTCCGACGGGCTCATGCCTCGGCCAGTGTCGCGCACGCGCAGCATCACTTCACCAGTAGGCTCCAGAGCAAGCGACACAATCACTTGCCCACCCGCCTTGTTGAACTTGATGGCATTGGAAAGCAGGTTCAGCGTGATTTGCCTCAGCGCGCGCGGGTCCGCCACGATCCGCGGTACAGAACTTGGTAGGCTGGCGCGAATGATCACTTTTTCCCGGTTCGCCTGCGGTTGCAACAGTGCCACGCATTCGCGAATGGTTTCGGCGGCAGACACAGCCTCAAAGGACAGCTCCATATGGCCCGCTTCAATCTTGGCAAGATCGAGAAGGTCGTTGAGCAGGCTCATGATGTGAGTGCCGGACCGGTGAATGTCGGCGAGGTATTCCTTGTAGCGGTCGCTGCCCAGCTCGCCAAACCGTTCTTCCTGCATCACCTCGGCAAAGCCGATGATGGCATTCAGCGGTGTCCGGATCTCATGGCTGATCTTGGCAAGGAAGTCCGACTTCTGCGCATTGGAGCTTTCCGCTTCTTTGCGCGCCGAAATCAGTTCTTCTTCCGCAGTCTTCCACTGTGTGATGTCGCGGATCACGGCGCAATACTTGGAGCTTTCATCGGTGCTCACATGACCCATTGTCATGAACAACGGAATGAGGCCGCCATTGCTGGCCTTGCCGATCACTTCCCGGCCATCGTTCAAAAGGCTTGCAACACCGTTGGAGGCGAGGCCTTCAAGATAATCAAGAGCATCCCGGTGGCTTTCAGGAGCCAGATAGTCCGTCAGTGGCGCGCCGACAATTTCATCGGGTTCGGCGGAAAACAGCGCCTGCGCTGAGTAGTTCGCCGTCAAGATGCGCCCGTCGCGGGAAAGGACCAGCACGCCATCGGTCGCTGTCTCCAGTACGGACTCCAGCTCCATCACACGGTTCTTGAGGTCGGCAGCTTCCGCGCTCGGTGCAGAAGTTTCGACCTCTCCGGGCGTTGGTGCGGCAGGGCTTGCGACTTCCGGCTTCAAGCTCAGAGAAATCATGAGGGCTTGGCCCCCGTTCCACGGCACCGAATGCATACGGGCGTCAACCGGACGAACGCCGCCTGTTCCAAGGCGAACATGCATGATCCGGTCCAGCGTTTCCGCTGGCGGGGCAGGGCACTCCTCTGGTTCGGCAAAAATCGCTTCCAGTCCACCCGCTTTTTGCAGGGCTTCAAACCGGTCGTAGCCCAGCAGCTCCAGCAGTGTGTCGTTGGCGTAGACCACATCGCGGTCGCGCACAATGGCAACGCCAATAGGCAACCGGTCCAGAAGCCGCGGATCGATCGGACTTGCCTGCGGTTTGTCCGGAATCCGTCCCGGTGCCTGCTGCCGCGCTGCCGCTTCGCCTTCCAGCTCATGGCGTGGCCGCTGGGTAACAACGCGTGTCACATTATCTGCCGGGGCAGGAGCAGGGGCCGGAACCTCCGCAACCGGGCGCTTCACCTCCGGCTGTGTCTGTGGAGCGGCGGCAGGCGCATGCGCTTCGGCAGCAGGTCGTTTGTTATCCTGCGGCGCGGGGCGCTTGTTCACCTCACTTGGCTTAGGGGCACCTGTTGTTGCACCCAAAGCATCGGCAATTTTATTGAAAGCGTCTTGCTCAGGTTTGGAAAGCCCAGCCATTGCATTGCTTTCAATGCTGCTGTTGGTGCGCTCTACAAACTTGACGATGTTGCTTGTCAGATCGAACAGGCTCTTGGGGCCGCGGCTCTGATACTTTTTTGGCGCGTCCGGCAGGTCGGCTATCGCTTTAGCAAAAGCGTCCATCCCTGCATCAGGTGAGGGCTGGTCGTCATCATCACGCTTGAACGGCACAATCTCGTCTTCCGCCGCCCGTTCCAAAGCCTCATGAATTTGCGGGTCTTCCTCGTGAGGTGCATGGTCTGTCGAGGCTTGCTCGTGTGCTTCGGTTGCTTCTGGTGTCGCCTCTGCGCAGACTTCTGTGTCCGCTTCAGGTTCCGCACTGTCAGCTTCCGGAGCGCTATCCGCAATCGTGAAGGCGTCAGGCTCAAAGCCGTCATCGCCGATAACATCGGCCAGCTCGCTCAGCTTGGCGTCTTCCAGCTCGTGCTCGGCAGCAGGTGCTTGTTCGCTCACCGGGGTTTCAGCCGAAGAAACCTGCTCAGTTTGCGGGGGCAGGGCTTCAGTCGGTGTTGCTTTCTCCGCGACCGCCTCAACTTCGGGCGCTTCCTCAACGAGTGCTTCAGCTGCAACGGGCGCGGCAACGGGTGAAGCCGCCAACGCGGTCAGCGGATCAACATAGCGCGCGCTCTCGCGGGCCTGCACGCTTCGGATCATGCCAAAGCCGTTGTAGCCCGTCAGCTTGCCATCCTCGTCAAACACGGGCTGCGCTGCCAGATCAATCGGAACACACAGGGTGGAGTTGCACACCGGCCAAAGAACGGTTTTCCCGCTGAAGGCACGCTGCTTGTTCAGAGCCTTGTGCAGGTCATGAGGCAAGTCGACATTCAGGGCCTCCGCAACCTCAGGGAACTTGCGTCCCACAAGAACTGCGTCCTGCGGTCCAACATTGTCCATGAAAGGTGCAGAAAACTCCTTGAATTGAAGTTCTCCATCCATTTGCCAGGCGAAATGTACAGGCCGCTGACGGCGTTTGAATACAAAGTCAGCCACTTTTACTTCCCCTTGTCTGGCAGTGATCCGGAATACCCATTGTTTATAATGATCTACCGTAAATTTAGTCCCGTGTCAGCGGGGAGCGTCACAACATACTACTGAGTTTCGGGCAACTCGATAAGCGAAGAATTCGACCATTCCATGCTCTGTTTAATGAACACCTATAGAAATTGATGAATGGGGTGCAAACAAGCGGTTTTCCAGCGTTTTTTCAAATGGCGTCATGCTTGCCCCGGTGTCCCCCTTGGTCTTATTGTTTCCCAGGTGATCTAGAGTAAGGTGTAATAACTGAGCCATATTTCACTGGCAAAGTACTCAGGGTTGTAAAAGTGGAGGAGGGAGAGCATGTCTCAGGATAAGATGTCCTTTGAAATTCCAGAGCAGATGCGTGACATGGCCGACAAAAGTCTCGAGCAGGCAAAGAAAGCCTTCGAGGATTACGTCTCAATGACCCATGGAACGTTGGGCAACATTGAAGCGGCGGCGACTACCGCACAGTCAGAAGGCGCGGAGCTGAACAAGCAGGCCGTTGCGTTCGCGGAAGAAAACATTTCTTCGGCATTCGACTACGCGCAAAAGCTGTGCGCTGCAACATCCTACAATGAACTCATGGAGCTGAACAAAGCTTTCATGGAAAAGCAGATGCAGATTGCAGGTGAGCAGGCCCGAGTCATGAGCGACAAGACGGCTCATGCAGCCAGTGAAACAGCAAAGAAATTCACTGAAAAATAATCGACAATGCGGCCTCGTGGGCGCTGTCCTGGATCTGGTTTGTTGTGCGGTGCAAAAATATGTTGCGCCGCACAATTTTTTTGAGTAGGTTACTCGAAAGTGACGTTACAGGAACATGAGTTCATTTGCACGCGTCACTCAGAATTTGTCGAAATCAAATGAAGTCTAGGAGTTGAAGATGTCCGAAACTGCAACTGCAACGTCAAAGCCCGCTGCAAAAGCTCGGACCGCGAAAGCGTCTACCTCCAAAACCGCTGAGAAAGAGGTTTTCTCCATGCCTACAGTAGAAATGCCAGCAGTATTCCGCGAAATGACCGAGAAGGGCGTTGATTCCGCTCGCGAAGCCTATGCCAAGATGAAGACCGCTTCTGAAGAGGCAACAGGCCGCATGGAAGAGACCATCGAGGTCACCCGTGAAGGTCTTTACGACATGAACATCAAGGCAGTCGACGCTGCTCAGGAAAACGCCAACGCCATGTTCTCTCACATGAAGGACATGTTCGGCGCAAAGACAGTGTCTGAAGCAATTGAGCTGCAGTCCACATTCATGCGCAAGCAGTATGACGCGCTGACCAATCAGGCGAAGGACATGCAGGAATCTGCTGCCAAGCTTGCGAACTCCGTCAGCGAGCCTGCAAAGACTGCTTTCGAAAAAGCAATGAAGGAAAGCAAGGTTCTCTAAGCCGTCTAGGCTTCCCCTTGTGAACTGATGCTTGGTTGAAATCCACAGAGCGTCGCCGTTGAGACTCGTTGTTAGTACGTGTGTTTCTCAAAAAAAGCGGCGTTCTGTGGACTTTCTGAAAATTTAATTTCTGCCCCTCTTGCCAAGCCAAAAATCTGCGCCTATGTTCCGCCCCACTTGCCAAGCAGACGTAGCTCAGTTGGTTAGAGCGTCGGATTGTGGCTCCGAAGGTCGGTGGTTCGAATCCACTCGTCTGTACCATTCTTCCGCTTGGCAAGTAATCTCTCCCAAATCAAATAGAATGCATTAAGCCCTTCAGGCCGCTTGCGTCTTTCGCTTTGCCGATCGGCATTTCTGCGCTTACTCTCAAGCCGAAGTTTTGCTTTCTGAGGCGCTGATGAAACGCATTGCCGCGCAGGATTGGTACCGCACAGAACGCTTGGCAGATGGTGTTACGCTCATCTCGGAGCCCTTCATCAAAGCGTTTTACCGCTGCAACATATGGCACATCCGGGGCCGCGATCGTGATGTGTTGGTCGACAGCGGCATGGGGGTCGTGTCCTTGCGCCAGTGGGTGCCGTTGGTCACGGAAAAGAATCTGCTCGCCGTTGCCAGTCACACTCACTTCGACCACATCGGCTGCCACCACGAGTTTGCCGAGCGCGCGGTGCATCAAGCTGAAGTGCAGCTTCTAAGCGCGCCAACACGGGCCAACACGCTGGCCTATCCTTATGTTTCACTTGAGATTTTTGAGGCGCTTCCGCCTGAGCCCTTTGCCTCTAGCGCCTATGCTGTGAGGCCTGCGGCACCCACGCAGATTCTCAATGACCACGACATCATCGATTTGGGAGATCGTCGTCTGGAGGTCATTCACACACCAGGCCACAGTCCGGGCGGCATCGCTTTATGGGAAGCGGCCACCCAAACCCTTTTTGCGGGCGATATTGTCTATGATGGGCCGTTGGTGGAAGACCTTTACCACAGCAATGCGCAGGACTATGCCCAGTCCATGAAGCGCCTCTTGGAGCTGCCAGTGCGCTGCGTTCATGCGGGACATTTTCCAAGCTACAGCGGCGAGCGCCACCGGCAGATCATCCGTCAGTGGCTCAAAGACAAGGAGCAGGCTTAGCTGCTTGGCCCAAAACTCTCTTTATGAATGTGCGCGCTTGAAACGCCTGCTGCGACCAACCCATCAATCACGCTGCTCATGAAGCCGGCTGGGCCACAGAGATAATAATGCGCCTCCGGATCGGATAGGGTGGTGGCAATCTCGGAGCCATCCAACCGGCCAACCGCATCATAGTCCACGCCACGCCGATCTCGTTCAAGCGGCTGGCTGTAGCGCACATGAACGCTTGCGTTCCCGTGACGCGCCGCTGCCGAGCGCGCCTCCTGTTTCAAGGCGTGGGTGTTGCCGTTCTGCGTGCTGTGAAAGAACCACAGCTTTTGCTGTTTTCGGTCTCGGGCCGCTTCATGCAACATGCTCAACAGCGGCGTAACGCCAACGCCCGCGCTGATCAGCACAATAGGCCCCACCGCATTCTCCAGCACAAAGTCGCCCATCGGTGCTTTGGCAGAAACAAGGCTGCCTACGTCCAGTCCCTCATGCAGGAATGTGGAGGCAATACCACCGGGTGCCCTTTTCACGCTGATGCGATAGCCTTCTTCCCAAGGGTCACCGGAAAGCGAATAAGTTCGGGTCACCAGCTGTGTTTGGCCCGGCACCTCCAGTGAGAGCGGCAAGTACTGTCCCGCCTTGAACGCCGGTAGTGCGGCACCATCTGCAGCTTTCAGATAAAGCGACAGGATGCTCGCGGTTTCCGGCTCTTTCTTTGTCACCGTCAAATCCAACCGGTTTTCTTGCGCAACACGCCAGCGCAGCGGCAACGCTTGCGGCAGCTCAACTGCCTCATCCACTGTAAACACCAGCATGCGCCGCGCCCCGGCCTGTTGTTGTGTCGCGTTCGGGGTCCAGTCAATCTCCATGGTGCCGGTCAGCTGCAACAAGCTGCCCGTTGCAAAGTCCACCAGCGTAACGCCCGCCCGTGGGTCCAGAACAAGGTTGCCAATGGTGTTGAAGTGATTGTTGCCTGCATAGTCGGGGAACCGAAACTGTCGGTGGTTCAGGACTTCAACAAAACCCGGGGCACCTCCGCGATGAGAGGCGTCAAGGCCTGCGCTGGGGTGAGTTTCCTCCCCGACATGGCCACTGCCTATAAAGAAAGTGTCGGTCCCAGCGATCCACGCTTGCTGACGCTCTGAAAGGTTCCGGCTACGTCGCACCTTTCCCGGCCTGCTTTCCGGCGCATGGAACAAGGTTCGTTCTGTGATGAACTGCGGGCAGTTGCCAAAACTCTGGCGCACGTCAAACTGCAGCGTGCCGTTCTCGGTCTGCGTCAGTTTACCGTTCACCCGGTTGCGTCTGCGCGTAGCCAGTTCAATGCCAAGAAGTCCCACATCAGTGTTTTCAAAGGCGGCCTTAGCCAAGGCATCGTCACGGGGCAATGCGCCCTTCAGGATGAGCCGAGTGGAGCTGGCGGAAGAAGCAAAGCGCCCGTTGCCGCTCAAGAGGCTCACCCATGGCCGTCCGGTCTCATCGCGGGCCGCCATCACAACAAAGGGTTGGTTTTCAAAAAACAACCTGTGCTGGTCTGGCATGAACGGGCGCACGAACTTTCGCGCCATGTCTTCAACGCGCCGAACACCCAACTTTTCCTGAACGGCAATCTCGCCCTCATGGAAGGGTGAATCTTCAAGCCTTTTGAGTCTCTTCAACATGGGACTTCTCTTTTTTGAAAAAAGGTTGTCGGGTCGGCGTGCCGACCCGATCCGGGCAGGGGCATATCAAGCCGCAAGGCCAACCTTGGTAGCCTGCATCGGCACAAAGCCCGGCAAGGCCTCAATCCGTTTCAGGTAGGCACGCAGGTTGGCGTAGGGTTCCAGCGAAATGTTGCCCTCAGGCGCATGGGCGCTGTAGGCATAAAGCGCCACATCCGCCACCGTTGGCTTGTTGGCAGCCACCCAAGTGTTTTCGGCAAGGTGTTTGTCCAGCTGTTCAAACGCCCAGGTTGCCAGCTGCACTGTGCGTGCCTCCTGCAAGTCAGCGCCAAACACGAGGCGCAGCCGCGCCGCCGCCGGGCCGTGGTTGATCTCGCTCGCCGCCAGCGTCAGATACTTGTTCACTTCCGCTTCTTCAATCAGATCCGTTGCCAGCCAGTGCGGGGCATATTTGCGCGCCAGGTAGACGAGGATGGCGTTGCTGTCGGCAATTACCGCATCGCCATCCACGATCACCGGCACGCGGCCATGGGGGTTCATGGTCAGGAAGGGCTCTTTCTTGTGCTCGCCATTTACAAGGTCAACATCCACCAGTTCATGGGGAATGTTGTTCAGCGCCAGAAACAGCTCGACCCGGTGGCAGTGCCCAGAAAGGGCGTGGCGGTAAACTCGGATTTTATGTGACATGATTTGCTCCATCTTTGGCGGTCTTGGCAAGGATGCCTCCACTGGTTTTAAAGATGGACTAAGTTATGGCTAAGGATAATCCATCGTGTTATTCAATCACTATGTAGAAATTGGGAATAATCGCGAGGCGCCATGGATACCATTGATGCAATGCGGGCCTTCGTTGCGGTTGCCAAGGAGGGGTCATTCACAGCCGCAGCGCGTCGCCTCGGCAAATCCACCAAGCTCATCAGCAACCATGTGGCCTGGCTCGAAGGGCAGCATGACGTGCAGTTGTTCAACCGCACCACGCGCTCGGTCATGCTGACGGATGCAGGGCGAGACTACTTGCTGCGCTGTGAGCCAATTCTGGATCAGGTGGACGAGCTTTCCGACCTTGCGCAGAAAAACCGACGAGAGTTGCGCGGCCCCATCCGCATGACAGCGCCCACCTCCTTCGGCAGTCAACGCCTGCCAGCCGCACTTGCGGCTTTCATGCATCTGCACAGCAGCGTTGAGGTTGAGCTTATTCTGAATGACAGCCACGTGGCGCTTGTTGAAGAGGGGTATGATCTTGCGGTGCGGATCGGCACCCCGACAGATTCAACCTTGATGATGAAGCGGCTCTGCCCAATGCCCCTCATCACTTGTGCTGCTCCGGAGTATCTCGCCCGTTCTGGGGTCCCCGCAGAACCGGCGGACCTCGCTGCCCACAGTTGTCTTCTTGGAAAGTATTTCAATGTTCTGTCCGATTGGACCTACCAGAAATCGGGTCAAGTGCAGAGCGTGCGGGTCAGCGGCAGGCTCATGTCAAACTCTCCCTCCGCTGGGGCTGCCCTTGCTGCGCAAGGCATCGGCATTGCCCGGCTGCCGCTTTATGTGGTCCAGCCCTATCTGAAAGACGGTCGCCTTGTTCATCTTCTTCCAGACTATGAGGCCAAAGAATATGGTGTCATGGCGCTGTACCCGGCCAACCGACATCTGACCGCGCGTGTTCGTGCCCTCATCGACCATTTGGCGGATTACTTCGGCCCTGGCGGCGCAGGTCGCATCACTCTTGATGAGCTGGCTACAGCTGAATGATATGACATGCCATGGCATGGTGTTGAAGCGCTAAGCCTGCAGGCAACTCATCTCTTACAGGTCCACTTGCAAAGCCTTTGCCAAGGTGCTTGCCAACATAAGGCTGCTTAACGCAGCCGCAACGACATCACCCCTCGCCGTTCAGGCGAGGGCCCATGGCGCTTGCTAAGGTGCGTTGAAGACACAGGCAGACAAGGCTTTAATCTTCTGATTGCCCCGCCTTCCAATTCGACCCCAATTCGACCCCAGTTCGCCCAACCACTTCACCTCCTCTCCAACGTTGGTCATTCCACCTCCGCCGCCGCCTCACTCTCCCGTAGGTCATTCCACCTCTGACGCCGCCGCCACCTCACTCTCCCATCTGTCCCCGCTTCGCCTTTCTCGGCGTTGTCCCAGACTCAGCACTTTCTCCCTCAGGGCTTTCAGCCCCGCCACTCCTCGTGCCGCATCCTCCCAACCTTCGCCTCACCCTTACAGCGGTCATCCCAACCTCTGCTCTCACTGCCCCATCATGGTGCTGTCATCCCGGGCTTGACCCGGGATCCAGATGGGTGGTTCGGGGGGAAAGGGCGGTGGTTGCTGTTAGCCTGACCACCTCCTCACCGCACAACTTTGGTGACCCACGCAGACGGGGGGCGTGCCGCGTGTCCGCTAGTCGCGAACCGAATGGGCAGCAATACCGTTTGGGCCTCGTTGCTGTCGCGTGTGGTTTCGCCTTACCCATGCTTCGGTTGCTTTTTGTTTTTGCGTTGGATACCGGATCGGCGCCTCGCTTTGCTCGCCTTGTCCGGCATGACGGTGTTGGGGTGGCTTACTCCGCATCACTATTCCGATGGTCCTCCGTCCGCTTCATTTCTAGCTGTCATCCTCCTGCCACTGCCCCATCTTTTGGCGATCATCCCGACCTCTGCTCCCACCTTTGCTTCAGCCCTCGGT
>NZ_JAQZAJ010000011.1 GCF_028737195.1 Pseudovibrio exalbescens
ACTAAAAGTTTGTCGCGGTGGAACAGCCCCGCATCGCCCGCAAGGCCACTGGCCTGAGGACGGGCAAACCAAAAAAGGACCGGGCAACGCCAACGCCCGGCTGGGCACAACAAAAGCCCAAAACACAAGTTTATCGCGGGGTGGAGCAGCCCGGTAGCTCGTCAGGCTCATAACCTGAAGGTCGTAGGTTCAAATCCTACCCCCGCAACCAAATTTAAACCCGCTAACTCACCGAGTTGGCGGGTTTTGTCGTTCTAGGGTCAGGTTCACAGATACGTCTTCTACAGTGCGCATGTGGGTAGCGACCTGACCTCGGCTGGACTAAAGAAAAGCCCGTGTGCATCCAAGGCGGAGCCCGGAAGATCCCCAAAGCCCCGCATCACACGGGGCCTGTGGTTCTTGTCATGCCGTGCGGGCTGTGGCGCCGAAGCTCAGCTCTCTGTTTGTTCTTTGATCAACTGCATTGATGTTCTCTTATTGGTATGGAGCTTCTTGGCGAAGGCCAGAACAAACATTGCCGTCAGGATCAGGATGATCGTTGGTGCGGGGGCACTGTCGAGGAAAAAGCTCAGGTAAGTCCCAAGGATCATGGCAATCATGCAGCTGAGCACGGCGACAACAAGCATGTGGCCAAAGCGGCGGACCAGCAGGAATGCAATGGCACCAGGCGCGATCAGGAGACCGATCGCCAGAATAAGGCCCGCGGCTGCAAGGGTGGCAACGATGGTCAGGGATAGCGCGGCGAGCAGGCCGTAGTGCAAGACATTTACTGGTAAGCCTGCGGCCTGTGCCTGCGCCGGATCAAATGCATGCAGCAGAAGATCTTTCCATTTCAAGGCAATGGTTCCTGACACCAGCAGCGAGATGATGCCGGCGGTCCAGAGCTCGTGTGCTTCAACGCCCAGCATGTTGCCGAACAGGATGTGGTCCAAATGTGCGTTCGTCTCAATGGAGACATAGAGCACGATGCCGAGACCAAACATGCCTGAAAAGACAACGCCCATGACCGTATCTTGTTTCACCCGGCTGTTGTGGGAAAGATACCCAGTGGCAAGGGAGCAGGTCATACCCGCAAGAAATGCACCGATGAGAAGCGGAATGTTGAGGATGTAGGCCAAGACAATGCCCGGCAAGACGGCATGGCTGACGGCGTCTCCCATGAGCGCCCAACCTTTCAGCACCAGATAACAGGAGAGCAGGGCTGTTGGCACCGCCACCAGCAGGGAGATGTAGAATGCGTTCTGCATGAACGGAAATTGAAACGGAAGGAGCAGCTCATCCATAGACATCAAAAGCTCTCCTTTGCTTCAGGTGTGCCGCCCTGTTGATCGGCCCTTGCAAGGGCAACCCGCGCCTTTCGGCGTGCGGCAAGCAGGCCGTGTTTGGGCGCAAAGATGAAGGCAATGAGGAAAATCAGCGTTTGTAGGGTCACGATGATGCCCCCCGTCGCGCCGTCCAGGAAGTAGCTGATATAGGCGCCGAAGAAACTTGTCAGGCTTCCAATCAAGACAGACAGGATGATGAGGCGCGGGAACCGGTCACAAAGAAGATAAGCGGTTGCGCCGGGTGTGACCACCATGGCGATGACGAGGAACGCGCCCACAGTCTGCATGGCAGCCACTACAGAGGCCGAAAGCAACACGAAGAAGGTTGCTTTCAAGAGGCCGGGATTGAGACCGATGGACCTTGCATGGTTCTCGTCAAAGAAGGTCACCATGAGATCTTTCCACTTTGCCAATAGAACTGCGAGGGACACAAAGCCGATGATGGCCAGCTGCAAGGTATCTTCCGGCGTAATCGCCAGAATGTTGCCCATGGTGATCGTCTGAATGCTGACCGACATGGGGTTCACCGAGACCATGAAGAGGCCAAGGCCAAAGAAGGAGGTGAAGATCAGGCCGATGATGACGTCCACTTTCAACCCGGAGCGCTCGGAAAGGAAAAGCATGGCACCTGCTGCCAGTCCGCCAGCGATGAATGCTCCGAGAGAAAACGGTAAGCCCAGAATATAGGCCCCGGCGACGCCTGGCACTACGGAGTGGGAGAGCGCATCGCCAATCAGAGACCAGCCCTTCAGCATGAGATAAGCGGAAAGAAACGCGCAGACCCCGCCAACAAGAGCGGACACCCACATGGCATTGGTCATGTAACCGTAGTTGAATGGTTCCAGCAGGTACTCAAGCATCGTTGCGCTCACTTACTTGAGTCTGCTCGCCATATTGAACAAACGGGCGTTCATCATCCGTTAGAATGGTCACTTGACGGGGATCGCCATCCTCATGCAGAGCCGGGCCGCCGAGCGTGAAGTGACGAAGCGCGCCGCCAAAAGCGTGCTCCAAATTCTCGGGAGTGAAGGTGGTTTCCGTTGGCCCATACCCCAACACTGTGCCCTTCACCAGAACGGTTCGGTCACAGAACTCGGGAACAGACCCCAGATTGTGCGTGGATACCAACATCACACGGCCTTCGGCACGCAGCTCGCGCAACAGTTGGATGATCTGGTCCTCGGTCTTCACGTCCACGCCGGTGAAGGGCTCGTCAAGGAGAATAACCTGGCCATCCTGAGCCAGCGCGCGCGCCAGAAACACACGTTTTCGCTGACCGCCGGACAATTCGCCAATCTGGCGATGGCGGTAGTCCTGCATGTTCACGCGCCGAAGTGCCTGCTCCACGGCATCATGGTCTGCTTTGGAAGGGCGGCGCAGAAAGCCCATGTGCCCATACCGGCCCATCATGACCACATCTTCCACCAATACCGGGAAGGCCCAGTCCACTTCCTCTGATTGCGGAACATAGGCAACGAGGTTCTCTTTCAGAGCTTGTTTGACCGTCCGGCCCAAAAGGCGGATCTCGCCGCGGGCAGCAGGAACAAAGCCCATGATCGCTTTAAACAACGTGGATTTGCCTGCGCCGTTCACGCCAACAAGGGCGGTTACCGTGCCCCGTGGAATTTCAAAGCTGGCGTCAAAAAGAGCTGTATGGCCATTGCGATAGGTCACCGTAACGTTGTCGGCAAGAATGCCGCCGCCTGAGCCGTCGTCGGCGACCCGTGTTTGAATGTCTTCAGGCTTGGCTAACATGTGTTGGACCTCTGGAGGAATGGCTTCCGTAAAACCGGGAAAAGCCTTCGCGGCTCGCAAGTCGCGAAGGCAATAACTGTATTGGGAGCGACGACCTGTCAGTTTGTGTGGGTGGTAAGACCCTTGGCAACTGTCTCGGACGTCACGCGTAGAAGGTCCAGATAGGTTGGAACTGGGCCATCTGGCTCACTCAGTGAATCAACATAGAGCACGCCTCCGTAGTTGGCACCGGTTTCACGGGCCACTTGTTCTGCGGGCGCGCTGCTCACCGTGCTTTCACAGAAGACTACCGGGATATCGTTCTCCTTCACCCCGTCAATCACCTTGCGCACTTGCTGTGGGGTGCCGTTTTGGTCTGCATTCATCGGCCACAAATAGAGTTCCTTCATATTGAAGTCCCTGGCCAGATAGCTGAAGGCCCCCTCACAAGTAACAAGCCAACGGCTGTCCTCAGGGATTTGCGAGACCTGCTCGCGCAGCGGCTCGAGTGTTGCGCGTAGTTGGTCTTTGTAGGCGGCTGCGTTCTTCACATATGTCGCTGCGTTTTCCGGGTCGTGTTCAGAAAACGCTTCCACGATATTGTCAATGTAAATCAGAGCGTTGTCGAGCCCCATCCAGGCATGAGGGTTTGGCTTGCCTTCATAAGCACCGGACGCAATAGAAATTGGCGTAATGCCATCCGTCAGGGTTGCGGAGGGAACATCGCCCATGTTTGACAGGAACTGCTCGAACCACAGCTCGAGGTTCATGCCGTTCCAAAGGATCAAGTCAGCATCGCTGGCGCGGACAATGTCCCGCGGTGTGGGCTCATACCCGTGGATCTCAGCTCCGGGCTTTGTGATGGAGACAACCTCTGCCGCATCGCCTGCAACGTTTGAGGCCATGTCGGCCAGCACGGTAAACGTTGTGACGACTTTCATCTTTTCTTCCGCTTGCGCAGAAGACGCAATCATGGCCACGAATGCTGTGCCTGCCGCCAGACCGCTAAGAATTTTTGACATGTAGTGACTCCTGATGATGCTTTGGTTGATCCGTATGATTCCGGTAGTTGCAATTGCGAGTGACTTGCAAGTATTATTGCAATTGCGAATGATTTGCAAGTTTAATAGTGGGCCACCGGCGCCGCGCCTCTTGCCTGAAGCCGGTTCGGGTAACGTGGAGGTGAGCTCTCCATGGCTATGTGTGCACCTCATCCAGAAATGTAAGGCTCGTAGTCAGCACTCCCAGGTCGATCCATCCTATTGATTATCCTCATGCGGCGGGCCATCCGACGGCAGCCATCAATCTGGCGAAGGATCAGCTCTAGAAGCCTACAGTATCCTGATCCTCTGTCCATCGAAGTCTGGCTTGGAGGGTGTCGGCGCAGACCGCGTAAAGCCTGCATTTACACGTCGTGACAGCCATCAAAAAGCTTCCGAACGCAGCCAGGGTTATCACCCGCTCAACAGACAGGGCCGCGAAGTCATTGAGATCGCGTCGGAAGAACTGCGTTGGCTCAGGGGAGCATTCAGTCAGAAGCCTGAACGCGTGCACAGAAGTAGCCGCAACGGTGCCGAGACGGGGCAGATAACATTAAGGCAAGTTACTCGAACTTATCCTCGACAAAATGCGTACTACTCGTCCTAACCTATTGAGAATGATAGTGAATAGCCGAAATGATTCGCTGCGTCCGCTAGTCAGATGAATAGGGCGCGAACCCAGCACTATTGGCGTCAATCTCGATGGACTTACCCACCATCGGAAAGGCGCGTTGCGTGCACTTTTCCCGTGGGCACATCTTGCAGCCAGCGCCGATTGGCGTCGCGGCCTCTGGGTCACTGAGGTCCAGACCCTTTGAGTACACCATGCGGCTCGCGTGTTGAATGTCGCAGCCAAGGGCGATTGAGAAGAACTTGCCCGGTGCGCCGTAGCTGCCATACCCGCTGGCCACCGTGCGCGTCACCCAGAAGTAAGTACGCCCATCTGGCATTTGTGCAATCTGAGTCAGGATCTCTCCCGGCTGATCAAAGGCGGCATGGACCTTCCAAAGCGGACAGCTGCCTCCAACTTTGGAAAAGTGGAAGTCCGTTGCCGATTGGCGTTTTGAGATGTTGCCAGCCCGGTCTACCCGCAAGAAGAAGAAGGGGATGCCCTTCTGGGTGGGGCGCTGAAGCGTGCTGAGCCGGTGGCAGGTGGTCTCAAAACCGGCCCCGAATTGTCGGCTGAGCCACGCGATATCATAGCGGCTCTTTTCCGCAGCCTTCCAGAAGGCGTTGTAGGGCATGATAAGCGCCGCTGCGAAGTATTTGGCCAAGCCGATGCGCGCCAGTTCTCGTGTTTCGTTGGTCGCAAACTCCACCGTCGAGACTTGGCGTTCAATTTCGCTTTGTGCTTCCAGCAGGCCGATCTGGAGCGCGATCTGAAAGGCGCGCTGCCCGCCGCGCAGACTTCTGGCAAGCTGCAGCACGCGCTCTTGCGCATTGTAGTGGCGTATCTGACCGCCCTCTGGCATGTCCACGAGCGCCACTTCAATGTCATGCCGGTTGCGCAAGCGCCGGGTTAGTCCATCCAGTGAGTGGCCAATGGACAGCGAGGCGTTTTCGAAGATGGCCTCCGCCTTGTTGTCGAGCTGCTCGAAATAGTTGCGCTTGTCGTAAAAGAAATCTCGCACGTCCTCAAAGGCGGTGCGGGCGTTTGCTGCTGAGTTGGCTGGCGTACCGCCCAGTACCTGAGTCTTTGCCAACTCGTCCGCCTCGCGATAATCGCGGTATAACCTAACAAAACGTCTAGCCACAGCCGGTGTGTTATCAACAAGGTCGCGTAATTGCGCGGCTGTAACAGCATCCTCTTGCATTTCTGTGTGAAAAACTTCACGCAGCTCTGCGAGCAATCGGGCGTCTCCCTCCTCCGAAAAGAACTGGATATCCAGCCCGAATTCCTGATTGATTTTGAGCAAAACCTGCACCGTCAAGGGGCGTTGATTTCGCTCCAGTTGGTTCAGGTAACTTGCTGATATATCAAGACGTTGAGCTAGCGCCGCTTGTGTGACTTTGTGTTGCTCACGGAGCTGTCTCAGACGCCCCCCAAGAAATGCCTTCTTCATCACTGCACCTTCGCAACCTTCGCACTTCGCAAGATCATGCTTTGCAAATCTTCGCTTTTTCAGGCGTTTCACACAAAATGCGCTGCAAATACAGTAATAGCAAGCCGCTTAACCGAAGGTAGGAAAAGGAAAAACAAAAACTACGTATGCGATCTTCGCAAATCGACACAAAGGTCGAAGTTTTCGTTTTTGACAAACCTGCCGAGACGTTTGAGGCGCCAGAAGAGAAGTTTGCAAAGGGCATGAGCTGGGAGGCTTGGACCCGGCGCACCATGAAATTTGAGGAGGACACATCATGGCTTCAACTTATTCCGAGATCCGTCAATCGGTACTGGAACGCTACCCGAGCGGTCAGACCCCGGGCGGCGTATCCGTGGACGACATCGTTCAGCTGAAAATCCAGAACACCTACGACACCCATCTGGACATCGCGCGCGACATGGCGAAGGTCATGCGTGAGGACATGGCGGCCTATGACGCAGATCCTTCACGTTTCACCCAGTCTTTGGGTTGCTGGTCCGGTTTCCACGCACAGCAGATGATCAAGGCTGTAAAGCGCCAGCGCGGCACAGCGAAGGGTACTTATGTCTATCTCTCCGGTTGGATGGTTGCTGGCCTGCGCAACACCTGGGGGCACCTGCCAGACCAGTCCATGCACGAGAAAACCGCTGTTGTTGATCTGGTTCAGGAAATCTACACCTCTCTGCGTCAGGCCGACGAAGTTGCTCTGAACGATTTGTTCAAGACACTGGCTGCGGCACGCAAGGAAGGCGACGAGGTTGCCGAGAAAAAGGCGATCGCAGAGATCGACAACTTCGAAAGCCACGTTGTTCCGATCATTGCCGACATCGACGCAGGTTTTGGTAACGAGCACGCTACTTACTTGCTGGCGAAGGAATTGATCAAGGCAGGTGCATGCTGTCTGCAGATCGAGAACCAGGTTTCCGATGCAAAGCAGTGTGGCCACCAGGATGGTAAAGTAACCGTACCGCGCGAAGACTTCATTGAGAAGCTGCGTGCGTGCCGCTTGGCCTTTGAGGAACTCGGCGTTGATGAAGGGGTTATCGTTGCGCGCACTGATAGCCTCGGTGCAGGCCTCACCCAGAAGGTTCCAGTAAGCCAAGAGCCGGGTGATCTTGCGTCTGAGTACATCAAGTGGCTGAAGACCGAGCCGATCACTGAAGAGAACCCAGCCCGTGATGGCGATCTGGTTCTGGCGCAGGATGGTGGCTATGTGAAGCCGGTTCGCCTGCCGAATGGTCTGTTTGCCTTCAAGGAGAACACCGGTCGCGAGCGTGTTATTGAAGACTGTATCTCTTCCCTTAAGCAGGGCGGTGCAGACCTTCTCTGGATTGAGACCGCAACACCGGATGTAACCGAAATTGCATCCATGGTTGAGGAGATCCGCAAGGAAGTTCCGAACGCGAAGCTGACCTACAACAACTCTCCGTCCTTCAACTGGACGCTGAACCTTCGCAAGCAGGTTCGTGCTCAGTGGATCGAGGAAGGCATGATCAGCCCGGATCAGTACCCAGACAGCACGCAGCTCATGTCTGCAGAACTGGATGATACCGATCTTGGTCGTGAGGCAGACAAGCGCCTGCGTGACTTCCAGTACGACATCGCAACCCGCGCTGGGGTGTTCCACAACCTCATCACGCTGCCAACCTTCCATCTGACCGCAAAGGGCATGGATGAGCTGTCCAAGGGCTACTTCGGTGAGGACCGCATGCTGGCCTATGTTGCCACCATTCAGCGTGAAGAAATCCGCCGTGGCATCTCCGCGGTTAAGCACCAGCACGAAGTTGGTTCTGACCTCGGTGATACTTTCAAGGAAATGGTCGGTGGTGACCGCGCCCTCAAGGCCGGTGGAACCAAGAACACCATGAACCAGTTCGAAGCAGCTTAACCAAGATGGATCGCGGGCATCAAGACAGCCCAGCTATGAAAGGAATGCAATCATGACGAACCACGCATTTCAGCGCATTGACCTTCCAACGACCTCTGAGCAGGACCGTGCAGTTCAGCGCATTGCAGAAGCGACCCACCGGGTGAACGAAGCCGTTCAGCGTGCGGTTGACCTGGGTCTGTCCGTTGAGCTGATCCGCGTATCCCGCTGCCACAATGGCGGTGGCAGCTATGGCGATCAGGTTGTTCCAACCATTCGTGAAAAGACCAACGATCAATAAGATCGCAAAAGATTGACCGATTTTTTCCTCTAAGTGGTCGGTCAGTTGAATGGCCCCGTCGCATGAGTGACGGGGCCTTTTGCTGTTTTACGAAATGACGATTGAAATTGAATCGGGAAACTGGCATCGCAGCCTCATTCAACCGGTGGGGAGGGCGCGATGAGTATCGAGATCAAAAGGCTGGCGGAAGCGCGAAACACCCTGCCAGAACTGGCGGCGTTGTTTGAGGCTGAATGGAGCGAGTGGTACGGCGCCGCAGGAAACGGCGATGCGCATGCCGATCTGGAGGCGTGCTGCAATAGGTCTTCTCTCCCAATTGGTCTTGTAGCTCTTGGTGAGCAGGGGCAGGTTTTGGGCACAGCTTCCTTGAAACAGACGTCACTTGGCAGCGAGTTTGGTCATACCCCTTGGCTGGCCGCAATGGTTGTAATGCCAGCCCACCGCGGCAAGGGCATTGGTGACGCGCTGGTCGGCGCAATCGAGAGTTCCGCTCGTGAACTGGGGTACGGAGCGCTTTACACAACCACAGACAAAGCGGAACGGTTGATCTTGCGACG
This sequence comes from Pseudovibrio exalbescens, assembly GCF_028737195.1. Taxonomy (GTDB): domain Bacteria; phylum Pseudomonadota; class Alphaproteobacteria; order Rhizobiales; family Stappiaceae; genus Pseudovibrio; species Pseudovibrio zosterae. The sequence continues at coordinate 8,909 of NZ_JAQZAJ010000011.1, forward strand.
CGGCTGGGTGCCAACTGGGGAAGTGGCAACGTCACAGCGCGGCAGGATCAAAGTCTATCGCATTTCTCTCTAAAGCCCTTTCAAGTGGCCACTTTTTATCCAGAGCCTTGCACCTTGGCCTTGGCTTTTTGCTTTAAAAACAGCGCCATCCGGGAGACGGAACCAGGTGCCAGTGGTCAGCAGCTCACCGCTTTCTTCGATTGATCCGTCCAGAACGTATCCTTCAAGTCCTCCCGCGCAGTGCTGTGTTGCGACGGTGTTAGGGTCCCAGTCTTCCATCTGAACCGTTTCTCGCGCATCGTGATAAAGCGGCATGATGCTGACCCCCGGCCGATCTGCTGCGCATACGGGTTTCAAATTCTGAGTGGCGATGCGTACATGGGTTCGGTCTTCTGGATCAAACTGATGCAGTTTCACCAATATGGTACAGCCAAGCTCGGAACCGGGTGTATGCCGTGATGTCGGCGGGTTGCGCACATAGGTGCCCGCAGGAAAATCGCCGTGTTCGTCTTGGAAGACGCCTTCCAGCACCAAAAACTCTTCTCCGCCGTCGTGGGTGTGGGCGGAAAAGTGACTGCCCGGCGCGTAGCGCACAATCGTTGTTGCTCGCGCTACCTCGTCTCCGATGCGGTCCAGCATACGACGTTCCACCCCCGCCATGGGCGAAGTGACCCAGTCCATCTTCGTGGTGTCTATGGTGACGCGTTGAGAAAAATCCGCGTTTATCTTCATGGCGTTTCCAATTGGTGATCGGTCTCTACCTACCAGTAGATAGAATGGTGCCGGTTGGTGTCAAGCACCCCGTCTTTCCAAGAATTGACCCCCGCCCTCTAAAGACTGAAAGCTAGGCGCGTTCGAGAACAGCGCTAATGGTGCCCTCATGGTGCACCGAGTACTCTTGATCTGCCAACAGAGGTGTCATGGTCTGGCTTTGGGCGTGTTTGCTCCTGCTATTTATGTGGTTTGGTTTTGGCGTCGCCGTGACCACCATGATTGTCTATGGCGTTTTTGAAGGTGTCGCCCTTGGTCCGTCAGTCATGGCAACCATCGTTGCCACCGGCACCTGCTTCCTGTCCGCACTCGCTGTTCTTGTGGTCTTACTTTTGGTTCGGAAGGTTCGACCTCCCCAATAACTGGCGTAGAGGAACGCAAGACCATGGCAAAAGCCCTGACCCGACGTGCAATGCTAGTGTGGGCTCTGCTGTTGGCCGGCGTGTGGTGGGGCAATGCCAACGCGCAAGGTTGGGGGCAATATGGCGGCCAGCCGGGTGGTGGTCAGTACTCAGAGGCCGCGGAGATTACCCCGGCGAACATCAAGGACCTTGAACAGGTTTGGGTGTTTAACACCGGTGACTTTTCGAACGGCGAGAACGGCACGCGCAAGACCACGTTTGAAGCAAACCCGATCTACGCAAACGGCAAGCTCTTCATCTGCACGCCTTACAACCGCGTAATTGCCGTGGAACCGGAAACGGGCGGCGAGCTTTGGAGTTTCGAGCCGTCGCCCCCCTTGCCGCGAGACTATGATCAGCAGCATTCTCTCATTTGTCGCGGTGTCAGCTACTGGGAAAGTGGCGTGGACGGGCCTTGCCAGAAACGGGTGATCGCACCGGTGCTGGATGGCCGCTTGATGGCTTTGGATGCGCAAACGGGAGACCTTTGCGCTGATTTTGCCGAAAACGGCGTACTGGATCTGAACACGACCTTCGATAATCAGGGGCAGGGCGTTGTAAACATTACGTCGCCTGCCGTGATCTTCGAAGACTTGGCCATCATCGGAACAGCCATTGGCGACAACCAGAATGTCGACATGCCGGATGGCATTGTGCGCGCGGTGGATGTGCGCTCGGGTATAGAGGTCTGGTCGTGGAATCCAATACCGGCTGAAGAGCGGACAAAATCCGGCGCGGCAAATGCCTGGGCGCCCCTCTCAGTGGATGAAGAAACGGCAACCGTTTTCATTCCAACCAGCAGCCCCAGCCCGGATTACTGGGGCGGTTTTCGAAAGAAGGACCTGGCACGAACCAATGCCGTGGTTGCACTCGATGCACGCACGGGAGAGGAGCGCTGGGTTCGGCAAATCGTTCATCACGACCTGTTCGATTTGGACATGCCCGCTCAGCCAGTGCTCGCCCACAAGGAGACGTTGGTAGGCCGCGTTCCTGCAGTGGTGCAGGTCACCAAAATGGGCAGCATCTACGTTCTCGACCGGGCAACCGGCGAGTACCTGTTCCCAACCCGCGAGCAGGCCGTGCCACAGACGGATGTTGAGGGCGAGCAGACGTCTCCGACCCAGCCAATTCCCATCCTTCCCAAGCCTGTTGCGCAGCAAGGCTTCTCGCAGGCTGATGCGTGGGGCATTACGCCTTTGGACAAGGCATGGTGTGCAGATGAAATGGCGGATATGCGGGCTGATGGGTTATACACCCCGCCCAGCCTGCGCGGGTCGGTGCAAATGCCTTTTTATGGCGGCGGCAGTAACTGGGGGGGTGCCGCCTACGATCCGGAACGGCGGATGGTGGTAACGAATGTCATGAACCTTGCACAATGGGTTAGGTTGATCCCGGCGGACGCCAATGAAAGTCACGGCAGCGGGCCCGGCGAACTGGGGCGTCAGAAAGGCGCGCCTTACATGATGCGTCGCGGTGTGCTGCTTTCGCCGTTAGGGGTGCCATGCAACGCCCCGCCTTGGGGCGAGCTCGCTGCGGTGAACATTGATAGCGGAGAGTTGAGATGGCGCGTGCCTCTTGGAAGGGTTCCGCTGGCCATGGGTCTGGAAGGTCCGAAGGCGTGGGGCAGCCCGAACATCGGTGGCGCTATCATCACGAAATCAGGCCTTGTCTTTATCGCAGCGACCATGGATGCAAGAATCCGCGCTTTCAACATCTGGACGGGCGATGAGCTTTGGTCACATCCCATTCCTTTCGATGGCGCGGCAACGCCCATGACCTTCATATCGGAAAAGGATGGCCGCCAGTATGTTGTAATCGCAGCAGGAGGAAGTGCATTGCTTCGACCGCGCTTGGGGGATGCCCTGGTCGCGTTCAGATTGCCGTAAATTCATGTGGCGGAGGGCGTTTCGGCCTTTTCGAGTTGGCTGACAATCGGCGCTGCGACCGAGAGGATCGTGCTGAGTTCAACATTATCGTTGACCAGATCAGCGAGACTGATGCCATCCAGATAGCTGTAGAATGCGCCAAGCGCCCCCACCAGATAGGTTGGCAAACGGCAGCTGTTCGCCAGCGGGCACGTGTTGTGGTCTCGGTCGAAGCATTCGGTAAGCGGCAAATGCGCCTCAAACTTCCTGAAAACAGCTCCAACGGAGATATGGTCTTTTGCCTTGGCCAGCCGGATGCCGCCATTGCGCCCGCGTACGGTCTGCAGGTAGCCGGTCTGGCTCAGCGTGTTGACCACCTGCGCCAGATGGTTCTCCGAGGCGTTGCATGCCTTGGCCATTTCACTCTTCCGGACAATGCGGCCTTCGTTCACCGCACAGAACATCAGTGCCCGCATGGCAAGATTTGTCCGAGTCGTTAGACGCATCAATTGTTTCCCAGTTGCCGTTACGGTCAGCATATACAAAAGTACCTGCGACAGTTTGACATAGGTCATGCAACGCCACTCTTTAAGCGTTCTAACGAGAGGAGACGCATTTTCTGTTGAAAATCCTTCCTCAGTAGATGTTGAAGTTTCAGCCAACCCGCAGTAACCCCTGTCCCTTGATAGTGGCTTAGGAGTTCAATGCCCGTGGCTGATGCTGCCAGTGAAAAGCTGAAACTGTTGCTTGCGCCCGTGCGCAAGAGGCTAAAGCTGTCTGGTTACCTGACAACTGTAGCGTCCTTGCTCTGGATCGGTCAGGCCGCGCTTGTCGCAATGCTTGTTGCCAGTTTGCTGCAGCCTGAGCTTCATGACCTTTCTGTCTGGGCAGCAGCGCTCGGTTTTCTCGCGCTCGGAGCCTGCCGCATTGCGCTGGACACAAGCGCCGGGCGGATCAGCTTCAATGCGGCAGATGACGTCATTTCCAAAGTACGGGCAGAGGTCGCTCAAAAGGAAGCTCTGCGGTCGCCGCAATGCGCGGGCAATGAAAACTCCGCCGCCCTTGCATCCCTACTTGCCGAAAAGCTAGACAGCCTGCGGGTTTACATCACGCGCTATCAGCCTGCGCAGGTTCGCGTTGGCATCGTGCCGCTGGTCATCCTCGGCTTCGCCCTTTGGCATTCGTGGGTCGTCGCCCTCATCCTGTTCATCGCAGGGCCGCTCATACCTGTTTTCATGATCCTCGTCGGCATGGCGGCACGCAGTGCCAGCGAAAAGCAGATGCAGGAAATCGGCAGTTTGAATGCTCTGCTCATGGAGCACTTGTCAGCAGCCGTTGACATTCGAGCCCTTGGTGCGGTGGAGCGCAGCGAAGATGCTTTTAAAGGCGCTGCGGATACGCTTCGCCAGCAAACCATGAAGGTGCTCGGCATCGCTTTTCTGTCTTCCACGGTTTTGGAGCTGTTCGCGGCGCTGGGCGTTGCAATGGTCGCCGTGTTCGTGGGCTTCACCTTGCTGGGAGAGATCACCTTCGGGTCCTACGCCACGCAGTTGACGGTGTATGAAGGCGTGTTCCTGTTGCTGTTGGCACCAGACTACTTCCAGCCCCTGAGGGATCTGGCGGCTGCATGGCATGACAAGGCCTCTGCGGTGGCTGTTGCCGGTGAGTTGGCTGAACGAGAAAAGCAGGAGCTGAAGCCTATAGTGGGTAGGGGCGGTGCAGTGGAAATGCCACGCGCGCCAGCCGCTGTGGCGTGGTCTGGGCTGCACTTCAGCTACGGCTCGGAAGAGCCAATGCGATATCAGGAGGCGAAAGTGCCAGCAGGAACGTCTCTGGCGATTGTTGGCGCAAGTGGCTCAGGAAAATCGACCCTGCTGGCTTTGATCGCGGGCCTCATCCCGCCAAGTGGCGGCACCCTTCGCATTGGTGAGCTCGAAATGACTGCGGAAACGGCAGACCAGCTGCGCAGCAATATGGACTGGGTTGCGCAAACTCCGCATTTTCTGGCGGAAACTGTGCGTCGCAATCTTTCTCTCGCCAGAGGGCATATCCCTGCGGACGAGATTGATGAGGCGCTGCAATCTGCTCAGGCCAATGGCGTGGTTGAGCGCCTGCCAGATGGACTGTTTACTCGTTTGGGTGAAACTGGCGCCGGCGTTTCCGGTGGGGAGGCCCGCCGGTTGTTGCTCGCCAGAGCCATGCTTTCAGATGCCGGCATCATTTTGGCTGATGAACCCACTGCCGACTTGGACGGCGATACGGCTCGCCAGATTACCGAGAGCCTGCTTGCGTTGAAGGACAAGGGCGCAACGCTCATCGTTGCCACTCATGACAAGGCCCTTGCGGACAAGATGGACCAGCAGCTCGTTCTGGAGGCTCAAAATGCGTGACATTCTCACCATCTTCGGTCTCATCGTTCGTCAAGAGAAGCGCCCGTTTCTAACCGGTTTGCTGCTGTCCTATCTGGTGCTGATCGCAGGCCTTGCGCTGTTGGGCATCTCGGGCTGGTTCATCACAGCCACGGGCGCAGCGGGTCTTGTCGGCATCGGCATTCAATTTGATGTCTTCCGCCCAAGTGCCGCGATCCGTTTTCTCGCGCTGGGCCGTGCGGCTGCCCGCTATGGCGAGCGTATGCTCACCCATGATGCCACCCTGAAAAGCCTCACCATTCTTCGCCTTCAGCTGTTAAAGGCAATCAACCGATTTTCTTACAGCAAAATCATCGGCTTCCGAGGTGGGGAGCTGCTGAACCGCGTCACAGCAGATGTGGACGCGCTCGACGGTATTTCTCTTCGCCTGATCATCCCGATTCTGGCAGGCGGGCTTACTTATCTGACGGCGTTTGCAGCGCTTTATCTGTTTGTTGCACCCATAGTCGCCTGGGTCACCATTGGTCTGTTCTTTTTGGGGACCGGGTTAACACTGTCCATCGCCATGAAGCTGGCCAAAGCACCCTCGAACCGTATTGAGCGCGCCCATCAAAGCCTTCGCCTGCGTTTGATCGATCTGTTCCGCTCAAAAACGGACCTGATCGTTACGGGCAACCTTCAGGCTCAGTTAGCGAAGGTTGGCGGAGCTGACCAACGTTTGCGTGCCAACCAGCGCCATGTGGACACCATTGAGCTTGTTGTGGGTGTGGCGCTCTCCTCCACCAGCCTCATTGCTGCCGTCATGGCCCTCGCACTTGGCGCGGACTTGGCACAAGCTGGCAGCATCTCGGCAGCTCAGGCGGCGCTTGGCTTCTTTGCCATTCTGGCGCTCAATGAAACAATGGGGCCACTGCGCCGCGGTGTCACCGAATATGGCCGCATGCAAGCCGCGGCTTCGCGTGTAAACCGCTTGCTGGAGCAGGGGCCGGAGCAGCGTGAGCAGCGGCCTTGCGCGTCAGCCTCTGCGGTTGGCGCGAACGCATCACCAGCGCTGCGCTTTCAAGATGTGCACTATACGACGGAAAGTTCGGCCCGTGAAATCCTGTCGGGCATCAGCTTTGATCTGGAACAAGGTCAGCGCCTCGCTCTCACAGGCCCCAGTGGCGGGGGCAAGAGCACCGTTCTGCATTTGGCCGCGCGTCTGCTGCAGCCAACGTCTGGCAGTATCACGCTGTTCGGCGCGCCTTTGGCCAGCCTTGATGAAGCGGAACTGCGTGCCCGGCAAGCCTTTCTTCCGCAGCGCTCCATGCTCATGCATGGCACCATCATGGACTGCCTGCGTCTTGCCAATCCGGCAATCTCAGAGGCAGAGGCTTGGGAGCTGCTGAAAGTGGTCGCGCTCGAGCGCACAATCAAGGAACGTGGCGGCCTGTCATGCGCTTTGGGTGAGTCCGGACTGGGGCTCTCTGGTGGACAAAAACGCCGTTTGTCCTTGGCTCGCGTTCTTGCGCGCCATCCGCGCCTTGTGCTTTTGGATGAGCCTACTGAAGGGTTGGATCAAGAGACAGCAAACGAAGTTTTGGCTGGAATTTCCGATTATCTGCCGAACTCCGCCATTTTAATCGCTTCGCACCGGGATGCTGAGTTAAATTGGGCTCACTCCGAACTTAGAATTAGAAAGAATATATTTTGCAATTAGCGCGCTTATTTGATTGAGATCAACGCGCCATACCCCCTTTAAGAGCCACAAGGCCTGTGAAGTAGCATCTCAGATGCACCTTTAACCAGCTGTGTTCACAGGGGGTAAATCACCATGGAACTGGACATTGTGGAGCTCTCCCGGCTCCAGTTCGCCATGACCGCAATGTATCACTTCCTCTTCGTTCCGCTCACGCTTGGCCTGTCGGTCATCGTGGCGATTATGGAGACGGTCTATGTGATGACCAATCGGCCAATCTGGCGACAAATGACGAAATTTTGGGGAACGTTGTTTGGCATCAACTTCGTTCTCGGTGTTGCAACTGGCATCACCATGGAATTTCAGTTCGGCATGAACTGGAGCTACTATTCCCACTATGTCGGAGATGTCTTTGGCGCGCCTTTGGCCATTGAAGGTCTCATGGCGTTCTTTATGGAAGCTACCTTTGTCGGTCTGTTCTTCTTCGGATGGGACAAGCTCTCTAAGGTTGCTCACCTTGTGGTCACGTGGCTGGTGGCAATTGCCTCCAACTTCTCTGCGCTCTGGATTCTGATCGGCAATGGATGGATGCAGAACCCGGTAGGGGCTGAGTTCAATCCCATGACCATGCGGATGGAAATGACCAGCTTCTTTGAAGTGATGTTCAACGAGGTGGCGCAGGCCAAGTTCGTACACACGGTTTCCGCAGGATATGTGGTTGCGGCCTTCTTCGTGCTCGGCGTGTCCTCTTGGTATTTGCTGAAGGGACGCCATATCGAACTGGCGCGGCGCTCAATCGCCATTGCCGCAAGCTTTGGTCTTGCGGGAGCATTGTCCGTGGTGGTTCTGGGCGACGAGTCCGGCTACTCCGTAACGCACTCCCAGAAGATGAAGTTGGCGGCTATTGAAGCCATGTGGGAAACGGAACCTGCACCAGCTTCCTTTACCGCATTCGGCATACCCGACACAGAAGCGCGTGAAACCAAGTACGCCATTCACATCCCTTACGTGATGGGTCTCATTGGAACACGGTCTTTTGACAAGGAAATTCCGGGCATCAAGGAACTGGTCGAACAGGCGGAACAACGCATTCGTTCCGGCCTGATCGCCTATGATGCGCTGATGGAAATTCGTGCCGATGTTCACAACATCGCCCCCGAGGTCCGTGCGCGGTTTGAAGAGCACAGTGCAGACCTTGGCTTCGCGTTCCTGTTGAAGCGCTACGTGGAAGATCCCCGTCAAGCCACCGAAGAACAGATACAGACGGCAGCAAATGATACAGTGCCTCAGGTTGGTCCCCTGTTCTGGGCGTTCCGCATCATGGTCGGTCTGGGCATGCTCTTCATTGTAACCATGGCCTTCTTCTTCTGGAAAGCCTCCGTGTCCGGCATGCAGTTCCCAAGATGGTCGCTCTGGTTGGCGGTGCTGCTAATTCCAACGCCTTGGATTGCCGCAGAAATGGGTTGGTTCGTAGCTGAGTACGGCCGTCAGCCTTGGACGGTAGACGGGGTTTTGCCGACTGCGTTGTCCGTCTCCCAGCTGAGCATAGGGCAGGTTGCCCTTACCCTTGCAGGCTTCACCCTGTTCTACTCCGTCCTGTTTGTCGTCGAGATGGGCTTGATGATCAAGTACATCCGAAAAGGGCCATACCTCGATACCGCAGAGACAGAAGAATGGTTTGAACAACGTGGCCGCATTGCGGCGCAGCCAGCGGAGTAAGCGCCATGATCATTCACGAATTCATTGACTTTGAAACGCTTCGCGTCATCTGGTGGGCCTTGTTGGGCGTGTTGCTCATCGGCTTTGCCATGACAGACGGCTTTGATATGGGCGTTGGGGCTCTGCTGCCCTTCGTCGCCAAAACCGACCTGGAACGCCGTGTTGTCATCAACACGGTAGGACCGGTCTGGGAAGGAAACCAGGTCTGGTTCATTCTCGGAGGCGGGTCCATTTTCGCTGCATGGCCACCGCTGTATGCTGTCAGTTTTTCCGGCTTCTACCTTGCCATGTTTGTGATCCTTGCAGCGCTGATCTTGCGGCCGGTTGGCTTCAAGTTCCGCTCCAAGCGCGAAGATGTGCGTTGGCGGACGACATGGGACTGGTGCCTGTTTATTGGCGGTGCTGTTCCAGCGTTGATCTTTGGTGTCGCCGTTGGCAACGTTCTGCAAGGTGTACCTTTCCGGCTGACGGAAATCCTGATGCCGATCTATGAAGGCTCGTTCTTCGGTCTGCTCAACCCATTTGCGCTGCTGTGTGGTCTGACCTCATTTGCCATGTTGGTGATGCACGGCGGGGCCTGGCTCACTCTTAAAACCGAGGGCATCGTTCAATCACGTGCCCGCGTGTTCGGGTCCTTTGCCGCTGTTGCGGTCATCGTGCTGTATGCGGTGGCAGGCATTTGGCTCACCTATGGGGTGGCGGCCTTTTCGTTCGCTGGTCCGGTGGTGACTGACGGGCCCTCCAACCCACTCATGTCTGAAGTGGTCCACGGCGGCTCTTGGATTGCAGCCTATAGCGAACGTCCATGGATCATCATCGCGCCCATACTCGGTTTTGTTGGCGCCATCGGTGCGCTGCTCGGCATGCGCGTTGGCAAGGAAGGCCTGACGCTGATCGCGTCAAAGCTCTCCATTCTCGGGATGATCTCATCCGTGGGCCTGACAATGTTCCCGTTCATTCTGCCATCAACGGCGGACCCGAACTCTTCGCTCACCGTTTGGGATGCGTCATCATCCCATCTCACCCTGTTCGTGATGCTGGTTGTCACCCTCATCTTCCTTCCGCTCATCCTCGCCTACACCTCTTGGGTCTACAAAGTGCTGTGGGGCAAGGTGACCGAGAAGGACGTGATCGAGCAGTCGGAAACTGTCTACTGAGCTGAAAGGAGAAGCACATGTGGTACTTCGCTTGGATTTTGGGGCTCGGGTTTGCCGCGCTGTTTGCAGTGGTCAACGCCATGTGGCTGGAGTTTCGTGAGGACGAGCGCAACGCGCCTGCCTTAAAAAAACAAGTCAGCCCTGAGCGGGTGCAACGCATCCAGTCTTAAGGATTATCAAGCATGAAACGGCGGGAAACCGCCGTTTCTCTTTTGTACTTTCGCTGTTTAAGGCTGAAGCCCTTTCAGGGCCTCTGGATCCACTTCCTGTGTGTAGTCAACATTCTCGAGGCCAAAGCCGTTGAGCGCCAGAAACTCTTGCTTGTATCCGGCATAGTCGCCAATCTCTGCAAAGTTCTCCGGCGTGATTTGAGAGAGCAGTTCCTTCGCCTCTGCCTGAACATCTGCGCGCAGTTCCCAGTCATCCAGGCGCAACAGATTTTCGTCATCCACGATATAGCCCTCAGGGCCGTAGATCTTTTCTACAAACATTCTTTGCATTTGCTCGATGCAGCCTTCATGCAAGCCCTTTTCCTTCATCACGCGGAACAGCACTGTAATGTAGGGAGAGAAGGTTGGGATGAAGACGCTGGCCTTGGTTACAAGCGCCTTGCATACAGCCACATGGGCTTGCCCGCCAACTGGCTTGAGCATCTCGGTGATCTGGTCCGCAGTGGCATGCAGATGAGCCTTGGCATGCCCCAATGTCCCGTCATGATAAATCTCGTAGGTGAACTCAGGGCCGACATAGGAGTAGGCAAGCGTTGCGCAGCCCTTCGCCAGAACGCCCGCATCTGCGAGTTCCGAAATCCAATCGCGCCAGTCTTCGCCGCCCATAACCCGAACAGTATCTTGGACTTCCTGTTCGGTTGCCGGGGGCAGGGTCATCTCATCCAGGCGGTCATGTTCCAGGTTGATGGTGGTCCCTGAAACCGGGTCGCCAAGGGGCTTGATAGTCGAACGCATTCTCTCGCCCGTCTCCGGGTCGGGGCGCACGCCCGTGGCCAGGCTGTAAATCACCATGTCCACGGTGCCACCAAACTCGCTCCGGATGAAGTCAATCACGTCCGCCCGCATTTGCGGCGAAAAGGCATCTCCCACGAAGTTCTTGGCAATCAGGCCCTTGCGTTCGGCCTCCTCGCGAAAGAACACATTGTTGTACCAACCCGCCGTACCGATGCCTTTATCATTAGGGCCGCGTTCGAAGGAAACGCCGATCGTGTCCGCAGCGCAGCCGCCGAAAGCTAGGGAGATTCTAGATGCCAGCCCATATCCGGAGGAGGCACCAAGAATAAGAACCTTTTTGGGACCACCTATTATCTGCGGAGCGCCCTCAACGAAAGCGATCTGATCAAGAACAGCTTGTTTGCAGCCCAAGGGGTGGCAGGTGCGGGCGACGACGCCGTCAATCTTGCTTTCGATAATCATGGCGGTTTCCTCAAATCTTGAAGTCAAAATGGCTTGATCGATGCCTGCAAACCAATGCAGGCAGGCTCCATTGTGCACTGCATCATTTTTTCTTCAAGAGGAAATGACCGTTGGGGAAGTGGTTTACGAATAATAGAATTCTGTTTCCATATACAATTTTTGAGAGAACAGCATACTCCTGCATAAACGCCGCTGCAGCGGTCGATGCTGCATTGCACTGCTCTTGCAGGCAGCTTCTTGGCTGCGCTGATTCTGGCGATTCTGCTAAGTGAGGCTTGAAATCCTTCCCCTGAGAGAGGCAGGTCTGTTGGTACTGTAAAAAATGCCAATGCAAGTGTGGCAATGTCGCAACTGAGAGTCGCTCTTTAATGAATTCGAAGTCAACTAATCCCAAATTTCTTGGATTTTTAGGTGGTTATCGATGACATGTGCGTTAGGAATAGTTAATGTTTACGCAGCGTCAAAAATATGCATCTGACAATTCAAGTAAACATCTGGCGGCCGAAGAGCCAATATGGCTTGTTTGGAAGCTTTCAATTTTAACAAATACCAACAAGTCAGTTGATAATAAACGCATTTCATGTTTTTACTAATGCCAACTTTTATTGGCATTATTCTGGATTATTGAGACTCCTTTGAAGGCGTGCTGGGGCAACGAACACGCAACATCAAGGAGGCAGGGGATTTGCAGATCCACCTGCGACCAGGAGTAGATTGGAGAGTCGGGGGATGAATTTTAGGGGTCTAACCGTCGCAGTGGCGATTGCGATGCTGAGCACAGCATCTGCGCATGCGATTTCTCTGCGTGATGCTGTAGAAGCAGCAGTTCATACAAACCCGGATATTCAAGAATCTTCCGCAAACCGCCGGGCGCGGGATCAGGAGCTGCGGGCCGCACAAGGTGCTTATTTGCCGAGCCTCTCCATCGCGGCTTCATATGGCGCCGAGCAGCTGGATCGTCCTGCTGACAGCTCTGTGTCTGATGGCGAGTGGCGTGCAGCCAAACAGTTCGACATCACGGCGGAACAGCTGATTTTCGATGGCTTTGGTTCTGTAAACGAGATCTACCGTCAGGGTGCCCGTGTTGACGGCGCTGCTTACCGTGTTCTTGAGCGCTCCGAAGCGATCGCGCTGGATGCCATCGAAGCTTACATCGATGTGATCCGTCATCAGGAAATTCTGCGCAAGTCTCGCGAAAACACCGCAAAGCACGAGCGCATCTATAATGAAGTGCGGCAGCGCTTCGAAGGCGGCGAAACCGGTGCAGCCGATTTGGCTCAGGCGCAGGAACGTGTGGCCGCAACGCGCATCATCACATCGACCGTACGCAAGTCCCTTCTGGACACTATGGCTAAGTACCGCCGTGTAATTGGATTGGATCCGAAGAACCTTGTGCCGGTTCAGGCTTCGTCCTTGCCGGGTGCCACTTTGTCAGCCACTATCGCGATGGCGCAGCAAAACAACCCGCAGATCCTTGCGGCACAGGCTGATACAGATGCTGCGGATTTTGAAGCAGAAGGCACCAACGCGCCGTTCCTGCCACGGGTATCTGTCGAAGGTCAGGCTTCCTTTGGTGATGACGTGAACGGCTACGATGGCCGGAACGATGAATATCGTGTCATGCTTCGCATGCGCTGGAACCTCTACAACGGCGGCACAGACACCGCGCGCAAGAACCAGGCTTACGAGCAGCTTGCAGAAGCGCGTGCCCGTGTCGATCGCGCGCTTCGGGAGACCGCTGAAGGTGTAGAAGTCGCATGGGCGTCTGTTGACACCACGCGTGAACGTATCGCCGCTCTGCGTCAGACCGTTGCGGCGAACCGCAAGGTGGTTGAGGGCTACCGCGATGAGTACAATATCGGCCAGCGTACGCTGCTCGACCTCCTGAATGCTCAAAATGCGCTGTTCAACAGTGAGATTGATCTGGTGTCCGCACAGGCGATCCTGAAATTTGCGACCTATCAGCTTCAGGGAACCACGGGTAACCTTCTGGCGCACTTCAACATTGAACCACCAGCCGAAGGCACTGCCGGGCGTCGCGAGACGGTTTCCGTCTTCCCGCAGCCAGCAGGGTTCAGCATTGAGCCGCTTCGTTAAGGCATTGCCAAGCGAAATAAATGAGATATGAAAGCAGCAGGGAAGCTCTCCAGAGTCTCCCTGCTGCTTTGTTTTATGGGAATGTGGTTTGGGGCAAGCAATGTCACGGGATGAAGGTGTGCAAGACGTTGGTGAACGTCTGGATCCGCTGGTTGAGGCCATCAAGTACATTGCAAGGACCTACGGCAACTTCGCGACGGACTCCGTAATTCTTGCGGGTTTGCCGCTGGACATGGGCGGGTTGCCCATCAAGCTTGTCGAGCGCGCCGCCGCCAATTGCGGAATGCGCGCGCTCACCGTCACGAAGTCAGTCACTCAGATTCCCGCGATCTCGTTGCCCGCTTTGCTGGTCATGGAAGATTCCACCCTGCGGGTGCTGGTGGATATCAATCAGGATCATGAGGAGGCCACGCTGGTGGACCCTCTGGCCCCTGATCAAAAGCAAACGGCATCCTTCGAGGCTTTGAAGGCGCTTTACAGCAACCATGCCATTTTCTTCAAGCCAACGTCCCGCTCCGCCGAGAACGAAGGACTTGGCAATGAAGGCGGCGGGCACTGGTTCTGGAGCACCATCAAGAGCTTTTGGCGCGACTACACCCATGTTGCCATTGCAGCTCTGGTCATAAACACGCTGGCGCTGGCCTCGCCGCTTTTTGTCATGAACGTGTATGACCGGGTGCTGCCCAACTTCGCCATTCCCACACTGTGGGCTCTTGCGGCTGGCGTGATCCTCGCGCTTGTGTTTGACGCGGTTTTGAAAACCGCCCGCACATCAATCATCAATGTCACCGGCAAGCAGGCAGATCTGGCGCTGGCCTCAAAGATCTTTGCCCACGCCCTGTCAATCGACATGCAGAACAGGCCGTCGTCAACGGGTCAGTTCGCAAATCATATCAAAGAGTTCGAGGCAGTTCGGGAGTTCTTCACCTCCTCATCTCTCGTGGCTTTGATCGACCTGTGTTTCATTGGTCTTTTCCTTGCAATACTCTTCGTCATTGTTGGACCCATTGCCTACGTACCGATGGCGGCAGTGCCCATTGTCATCATCATCAATCTGCTCGTACAGCCCGCGCTCGCTGGCTCCGTTGATCAGGCAACCAAGGAAAGCGCGCTGCGCCACTCCGTGCTGGTCGAAAGTGTTGCGAACATGGACACCGTCCGCGCGCTGAACGCCGAAGGTGTCATGCAGACCAAATGGGAGCGCTCGGTTGCCTCCAGCGCCGCCGCCATGCTTCAGGGGCGCTTTTGGTCAACGCTCGCCCAATCACTTACTGGGCTGGTTCAGGCCATGGTCTCAGTGGTGATCGTTATCTGGGGTGTCTATCTGGTCAACGAAGGGCTGATCAACATGGGCGGCATCATTGCGGCCATGATGCTGTCCGGGCGCGTGCTTGCGCCGCTTTCGTCTGTGGCCAACACACTTACGCGCCTGCGCCAGACCATCCATGCCTACAAGATCCTTGAGGACCTGATGGCCATGCCGGCCGAGCGTCGGCCGGGGCGGACCTATGTAAACAGCAAGATCGCGACCGGCGCCGTCAAGTTCGAAAAGGTCACGTTTCGCTATCCGGGTGCATCCGATGACTCCTTGCGCGATCTGTCGTTCTCCATCAACGCGGGCGAGACCATTGGCTTGATCGGCCGTGTCGGTGCGGGTAAGTCCACCATCGGGCGTCTGCTGTCAGGCCTTTATACGCCGACCAATGGGGCGGTCCTGGTGGATCTCATAGATACCCGGCAATATGACCCAGCCGACTTGCGTGATGGGGTCGGGTTCTTGTCTCAGGACAACGTGCTGTTCTCCGGATCGGTGCGTGAAAACATTGCCATCGGCCGCCTTCAAGCCAGCAATGAGGAAATCCTGCAAGCCGCGCGTATTGCAGGGGTCGAAGATTTCGTCAGCACCCATCCGCAGGGCTTTGATATGCAGGTGGGTGAGGGCGGTCGCTTGCTCTCCGGCGGTCAGAAGCAATGTGTAGCGCTGGCCCGCATGTTGTTGCGCAGGCCCAAGGTTCTGTTCCTTGACGAGCCCTCCAGCAACCTGGACATGGCATCCGAACGCCGCTTGTTGGCGCGCTTGGAGAAGTTCAATCAAATCGGCACGACCGTGATCATCAGTACCCATCGCACATCGCTGTTGAAGCTGACGCAGCGCATTATTGCCGTGGACTCTGGTCGTGTCGTTGCTGATGGGCCACGTGATGCCGTGCTCAGTGAGCTGAAGCAGCAAGGAGAGGCGCGCATGCGTACCCGCAAGTCGGAGGAGATGGTCTGATGAGCAACTGGGACTACGCCACAGACATTCGCGCAAGCCTGCAAACACGGCCGCCGCGCAGATCCGCCAACATCATCCTGATCTCGCTTGCCGTAATCATCGTGGCGCTGATCTGGGCCTCTCTGGCAGAGTTGGAAGAGGTCACCCGCGGCGATGGACGGGTGATCCCGTCCCGCCAGATTCAGGTTGTTCAGGCACCTGAGCGTGGCATCGTCAATCAGGTGCTGGTCGAAGAAGGGCAAATCGTTGAGGAAGGCATGGTGATCGTACGTGTAGACGACACCGGCTTTTCATCCCAGCTGGGCGAGATCCAGCAGCGTCAGAGCGCGCTTCAGGCCAAGGCGGCCCGGCTGGAGGCTGAGGCCCTTAACAAGGCACTGGTGTTCCCGGACGCGGTACGCACGCACGCCCTCCGGTTTGCTCTTGAAGAAGAACAGGTGTTTCTGGCTAACAAGCAACAGCAGGAAACCGACATTTCTGTCTTGAGCCTGCAGAAGCGTCAAAAAGAGCAGGAGCGCGAGGAGCTTCTTGCCGAGGAGCGCAAGCTTCAAAGCGTTCTTGAAACCATGGCCCGCGAAGTGGAAATCAACCGTGCCTTGTTTGAGCGCCGTGTGCTGCCGGAAATCGAGTTCCTGCGCCTTCAGCGAGAGTTTCAGGAGCGAAGTGGCCAGCTGGAGATCATCAAGGCCTCGATCCAGCGAGTTAAGGCTAGTGAAGAGGAGCTGGCGGAACGCATTGAGAGCGCTCGGCGGACCTTCTATGCCAAGTCTCGGGCGGAGTTGGCCGACACCCGCGCACAGCTTGCCATTGTCGATGAAACTATTAAGGCCGCTCAGGATCGCGTTAGTAGAACGGACCTGCGCTCCCCCGTTTATGGGGTGGTGAACACGCTGAATATCACAACTCTGGGGGCGGTTGTTCAGCCTGGTGAACCATTGGTGGAGATAGTGCCCCTAGATGACACACTTCTGATTGAGGCCAGAATCCGCCCTCAAGACGTCGCTTTTTTGCATCCCGGTCAGGAAGTGACGGTGAAGATAACTGCTTACGATTACTCAATTTATGGCGGTTTGAAAGGTAAGCTGGAGCGCATTGCTGCAGACTCTGTCGAGGATGAAAAAGGCAACCGTTTCTTCGAGGTGACAGTTCGTACCAATAAAAACTACCTGGGAACTAAAACGGATCCTTTACCAATAATGCCAGGAATGGTTGCTTCAATCGATGTTTTAACCGGTTTTAAGACCGTACTTCATTACCTTCTGAAGCCTATCAACAAGGTGCAATCGGAAGCGCTGAGGGAGCGGTAACCGAGGGCGCCTATTGAGGGGCGTTCAAAATGAATACAACCCTTGCGAGGGGCGCCGCCAAGCGCGGTGCAACAGGTGCAGAAGGTACAGTTGGATTCTCGGTTTCATACCGATTGATCTTGGCGTGTTCTATTTGGCTTGTGATGGGGGTGCTGAGCCTTGCTTACGCCAAGTTCGAAGGCGGCAACAATACCGTCGAGGGTATGCCAACTCTTGCGGTGGACGAGCCCGTGACTTGGTTTGAAGTCCTTGCGCAGCCGCCTAAGGCCAAACCGCAACGCATTCACCTGACGAAGCTTGCCAGCGCGAACCCCGCGGTGACAACGAAAACCGTCAGTAAGGCAGACCTCTTGAACAGCCGCTGGGCTCAGATCAATGAAAAGATGGAGGGCTATCTAGCCGATCCGCAACATTGTCTGAACACCCTTGGAACCTGCAAGGATCCGGTCTTCAATCAGTGGGTTGGCCTTATGAAAAGCGCTGAAAAGCTTCGTAAGGCCCGGCGCCTGCCCGTGATCAATCGCGGCATCAACGCCACGCTTTCTTACACGCTCGATCGCCAGAATTGGGGCGTGACGGATTATTGGGCGTCTCCTGAAGAAGCCCTTACCCGCAGGCGCGGTGACTGTGAGGATTATGCAATCCTCAAGTATTGGAGCCTGGCACTACTTGGATTCGATCGCGACGATATGGAGGTCGTGGCGGTTTTTGACCAGCGCACGAAACAATATCACGCAATCCTGCGAATCAAGCAGGCAGGTGCAACGTACATCTTAGACAATCGAACCGCGCGGATCCGTTTGCCACAGGATTTACCTTTCTACAAGACAGTATTCACAACCTCCGAGGGAGCGGATTTTACGGTCGCGTCCAATTTCAGGACACTGTCTAGCCTCGTTGATATTGCGACATCTGGTTCAAAACAGGACAACTGAACAGCGCAGACTCAGTAGAGTTATGTAAGGGCATTCCGAGGGCGTCTTCGGGGTGCCCTTTTTCGTAACTGCTTGTCTGAGTTGGTCAATCAACCTTCCAAAGTATCGCTAAAAACGCAGGCAGAAGCTTATACACCCATTAAGGTTATACAAAAGTTAACGGAACACAAGTGTTTCGTTGAGCCAAATTGAACCATCCCCGTGCCAGCCTGAAACGCCGTTTGCGCCAATTTACCCTGCGTATCGAGCCGTTTGCAGTTAACCCTAAGATACTCGTTAAAATTTTATTGTTTGACTTTTTTCGACCCAGATAACAGAACTCAATTTAATTAAAATTTTAGTCGTATCTGAATGAATTTGGGGTTGCGTACCATGACTGCTGACAATTCGGGAATCCAAACCTCTCCATTGCTCGTTGCACGGGTAGAAGGCACAGAAACCGCAGTCTTGACCCGCGCACCGGGGCAGTTGGTTGACTTCAGCGCAATGCTGGATGTCCCAGTCTCCCTCTTCCGCGTTGAGGACAGCCTGCAGGTCTTGTTCGGCGAAGGCGGCTCACTTGTCATCGAGGAGTTCTTCGTTGGCGATGAGAGCGCAGAAGTTGTGGTTGTCGGGCCAGAGCGGGCCTTGTCTCTGGCGGACTTCGGAAGCCTTGTAGAAATCGTGCCGGTCGGTGAGTTCCAGACCGCAGCGGGAGAGGGGTCTCCGCTGGACAGCCAGTTGGATGGACCGC
The DNA here is from genome assembly GCF_028737195.1 of Pseudovibrio exalbescens. Lineage (GTDB taxonomy): Bacteria > Pseudomonadota > Alphaproteobacteria > Rhizobiales > Stappiaceae > Pseudovibrio > Pseudovibrio zosterae. The sequence continues at coordinate 27,643 of NZ_JAQZAJ010000011.1, forward strand.
AGAGCAGTGGCTCCAACTTTGATGACGACGCCACTGCTGAAGACCTTGGTCCGGGGCTTGGTGTCACTGATCTGCTCCGCCCAGAAGAGCTTTCTGAAAACGCCGACGCCACTGATGATCTGGATGTTCTGGAAGGCGACAGCGAGCCAACACTGCTTGCGCCTGGCAGCTTTGATATTGGCGATCAGGATCTTTCCGAGGCAGACCTTGCAGATGATGGAACCGTAACGGCAATCGGCAGCCTTGGTGTCGATTTCGGCCGGGACGGCGATTTCGGTCGCGGAGTGGCTTTTGTTCTGGAAGACGGCGTGCCGGTTGATGCTGATGGCAACCCACTGGCGCTGACCTCGGACAATGTCGCGCTTGAGTACAACATCTCGACTGTTTTGGAATCCTCCGTAGAAAGCGGCTTCACGGCTCAGCGTCTTGAAGCGGTTAAAGCGGATGGCTCCGGCGAAGTGGTCTTCACCGTTGAGCTGACTTCAGACGGCAACGGCGGCTACACCTTCACCCTCGTTGGCAATCTCGATCACCTTGGCGACAACGGCGACAGCGCTCCAGTCAGCTTTCAGATGCTTGCAACCGACCGTGATGGCGATGGTGTCGTAACAACACTGCTTGTTAACGTTGCTGACGACCAGGCCGTGATCAATGCGGTTGAGGCTCTCACAGTCTCTGAAGAAGCTCTGGTTGCGGCAGATGGCGATGGCATTGGCACCCTCACAGGCACTCTCGACATCGATTGGGGCGCTGATGACAGCGACGCAGCAGACGTTGGCGGCCAGCAGGACACCCCCGGTGGTGTTGGCAATCGCTCCCTCACTTTTGCCGAAACAATGGCGGGCGACAGCGGTCTGACAAGTGCTGGCGAGCCTGTGACCTATGCGCTCAACGAAGCAGGAACGGAGCTCACTGCATCGGCCGGTGGCACAACCGTGTTCACCGTAACCCTATCTGACGATGCATCCGGCGGTTATGTGTTCACTCTGTTTGAGCCGGTGGATCATGACGGCGACACGCTTCCTGTGTCCTTTGACATTCAGGCGACCGACGGAGACGAAGACGTCTCATCAGGTTCCTTCACCGTTGATGTGGCGGACACAAATCCCGCCTTTGGTGAAGCTCAAGGGCGCACCATTCAGGAAAATGATTTGCCGGACGGCACGTCTCCAGATGCAGGTTTGACCA
>NZ_JAQZAJ010000012.1 GCF_028737195.1 Pseudovibrio exalbescens
TGAAGACTTCCATCTTCCGGGAAACTCAAGGCTAACCACCTCAAATCTCTGATCTTTTTGCCGCTCCGTCCAAGGCGCTCAAGCGCTCCGTCCCGGCGGCGTGGGGCGGGTTATAGGCCCAGCCACCGATCCCGTCAACAGCCGTTTTGAAAAAAAGTCATCACAGCCGGGAAAAACCTCAAGTCCCCACAGCACCTCAGCAAATCACCCAGCCGGCAAACCACCGAACCACCGCCCAGCAACCGCAGAAATCCGCCCCTTTTACAGCCAAATTAACAAAGCCCTAATTTCAACAGCACACGGGATAAACACCCAAGCCCACAAGGCCAACACTCAAATCGCCGTCCACCCCCCTGTCATGCCGGAGAAGGCGAGCGCAGCGAGACGCAGATCCGGCATCCAGCGCAAAACAAAAAGCACCCTCTCCTGCCGATCAGCACATCTCGATCCCGGGCCAAGCCCGGGATGACAACCGAGTAAGACGGCGGAGGCGGGAGCAGAGGTTGGGATCTCTGGCACTGGTGATGCAGCGAAGGGGCAAGATTGAGCACAAGCACCACGAAACAAGGTGGGGCGTTGGGAGTAGTGCCGAGCGGCATACCGAACCGCTCAACCACGCAACAACCGTCATACCGGACAAGGTGAGCGCAGCGAGGCGCAGATCCGGTATCCAGCGCAAAACCAACAAGCAACCGAAGCATGGGTAAGGCGACGCACCACGCGACAGCAACGCGACCCAAACGGTATTGCTGCCCAGTCGGTGCGCGGCAAGCCGACGGAAAGCACGCGCCTGTCTGCGTGGGTCCGGAAAAGAGTAAAGTCAGCAAACGCTCAGCCCGCCAGCGCTCTGCCTCCAACCAACCACCGCCCTCTCCCCCCGAAACCTACAAATGGATCCCGGATCAAGTCCGGGATGACAGCCAATAGATGAAGCGGAAGGCACAGTGCCGAGCGTTTACTGCCCAAACGCTCAACCAGCCAGCGCTAAGCCTCCAAACAACCACCGCCCTCTCGCGCCGAAACGCACAGCTGGATCCCGTGTCAAGCCCGGGATGACCGGCGAGAGCGTGAGGCGGAGGGAGACGGGGCGGAGGCGGGAGCAGAATAAGAGGAGGCCTCATATGCCACGGAGGGCGGGACAAGCCCTCGGATTGAATAAATCGTCATTTAAAACAACCGCGCATGACATCCGGCTAGCAATCAGGGATGACCGGCGAGGGGAGATAGGCCAGGTTGCGCCGAAAGATGGAGCGGCGGCGGAAGCAGAGGAAAGCGGGAACGCGCTCAACCACCCAACAACCGTCATGCCGGACTAGGCGAGCAAAGCAAACCGCAGACCCGGTATCCAGCGAAAAAACAAAAAGCAACCGAAGCATGGGGAAGGCGACGCACCACGCGACAGCAACGCGACCCAAACATTATTGCTGCCCAGTCGGTGCGCGGCAAGCCGACGGAAAGCACGCGCCTGTCTGCGTGGGTCCGAAAATGAGTAAAGTGAGCAAACGCCCAGCCAGCAAGCGATCCACCACCCTCACCTACTGAACCACCCAACATTCACATGCCGAAACACTCCTCGCGACCCACCCTTAGACAACAACCGCCCTCACCAGCCGAACCGCACATCTGTATCCCGGGTCAAGCCCGGGATGACAACCAGAAAAGGGGGCGGAGACTGAAGCAAAATGAGAGGAGCGCGGTGAGGGTGAGGCAGAGGTAGGGTGACCGCAACGACCTACGTTAGAGACGATATGAAGTCGCGGAGAGGTCCGCTCAAAGGTGGCGAGTAGGCGAAGACCATGACAAACAGGTATCCGATCACCCCCACCACCGTCATGCCGGACAAGGCGCGCGCAGCGAGACGACGATCCGGTATCCAGCGCAAAACCAACAAGCATCACGGCCAATCACGTTCCAAATTGGATCTGGCATGCGGAAAACAACTCGTGCTGTTGAGAATGGGCGGGACGGGTAAATCTGGATTGCACCTGACGCCACCCTCACCGTACGCGGGACGACAGGCTTTCTTCCATGCGGAAGCAGCTGCAGAACGCGTCTACTTGTCCCCCCTTTCAGGCCCAACCCATGGAAGGCTCGCCTGAACCAAGCGCGAAAAACTTATCCCCCTCTCCTCCTCTCGCGGCAGAACGATGCAATGATGCAGCCGAAATGAAGAGCAGCCGCTGCCCGCACAAAAGATATCCCCCTGCCACGACCGCAACAGTCCGCGAGTGTGCTGCACTCGAAACAACAGAACCCGCGGGGATAACCCATGCGTTCAATTTGCGTTGCTTTGCACGAAACGCGGATTTTAAGCATCAACGCACGCAAACACAGAAGCGCTCCTGCAAACCCCGACCACCAAACGCCCTCTCCAAACGAACCGCACAACTGGATCCCGGGTCAAGCCCGGGATGACAGCTAAGAAGGGCTGCGGAGGTGGGAGGACCAACGGGAGAGCGAGGCGTAGGTAGGGTGACCGCGACGACCTACGTTAGAGACGATGTGAAGTCGCGGGGAGGTCCGCTCAAGGGTGGCGAGTAGGCGAAGGCCATGACAAACAGGTATCCGATCACCCCCACCACCGTCATGCCGGACAAGGCGCGCGCAGCGAGACGCAGATCCGGTATCCAGCGCAAAAAAACATCTCTACCAATCATGCCTTACATTCACCCTTGAACGCGGGAAACATCTCGCACTCGTGAGATTAAGGTGGGGCGGGTAACTCTGGATTGCACCAAACGACACCCTCACCGTGCGCAGGACGACAGGCATTCTTCCATGCGGAAGCGGCTGCGGGACGTGCCTACTTGTTCCCCTCTCAGGCCCAACCCATGGAAGGCTCGCCTGAACCAAGCGCGAAAAACTTATCCCCCTCTCCTCTTATTGCCGCACAACAATTCAATTATGCAGCCGAAATGAAGAGCAGCCGCTGCCCGAACAAATGATATCCCCCGGCCACGACTGCAACAGTCCGCGAGTGTGCCGCACGCAAAACAGCAGAACCTGCGGGGATAACCCATGCGTTCAATTTGCGTTGCTTTGAACAAAACACGGATTTTAAGCATCAACGCACGCAAACACAGAAGCGCTCCTGCAAACTCCGCCCCACAAACGCCCTCTCCAAACGAACCGCACAACTGGATCCCGGGTCAAGCCCGGGATGACAACCAATAGATGAAGCGGACGAAGAGCTAAATAGGTATCCGATAAACCACCCCAACACCGTCATGCCGGACAAGGTGAGCGCAGCGAGACGCTGATCCGGTATCCAGTGCCGAGCAACTGCGGAGCGGCGGAACCGAGGCCATTGGCGGGTGGACAGAAAGGTATTTGGGCTTACTGGCAACCTCTCTGGTTCATGGTACTACCGCATCGGCAATCGTAAAATCCTAGTAATGTATAGATCCTGCTTCCCCAGATAACGCGATAAAATAAAAGACGCTGCCCTAAACCAAGTTACAGACCAATAAAATGGAATGGAATCAAAACATCAATTGGCTCGAAAGTCACTATAAGGACTTTGAAAGGACTCATACTAAAGATTCATATCAGGATTGAATTGTTTCATAACAGGACATTTTACATAGGAGCGGCATGAAAAACGACGCTGCGTATACCTAAATTACAGTGGATAAATATTGAACATCCATTTTAAGAAAAATAGAGTCAAAGGAACGATGTAACGTTTGCGTCATACAACTAATTGTGGCGAGTAGTTATTATGATTGTGGCGCAGATTTTTGCAGCCATCTCGATTACACTTGGGATGGCTATTCTCATTTACCTTGGGGTGCGGTGGTATAAGAAACATCCCTTCAGCCTCAGCTTCAAAATCCACCCTGTAAAGGCTCACTACGGATTCCGCAGGGGGTTTGCCAAGTGGACGGCAATTCGTGCCTTAAAGCGACCATTCTCTGGACTATTTTGGCGATCGAACATCAAGCTGAAAGACAAAAGTGGCCAGCGAAGCCATATCGACTTCTTTGCAGTTGGCCCGCAAGGAATCTTTATCATTGAGGTAAAGTTTTGGAGTGGCTTCATAACCGGCTCCAGGAACGCGCAGAACTGGTATCGTCTCAGCGGAAAAAGCACGCGCCCCCTCGTAAACCCCTTGACGCAGAATGCTGGCCGCATTCGGCTCATTTCTCAATACACCGGCATTCCAGAGGATCGATTCAAAAACATTGTCCTTCTTTATGGCTTCAACAAATGGGGCGGCGGCCAGCTTCCTGACGGCTGCTTTTTCAGCCTTAAGGCGCTTAAGAGACACTTGGTCTCGGCCCTCAGCAAGGACAGCACCTGCTTGTTGACGGATGAAGAAGTCGCGACCGTGGCTCATGCCATGACCAAAGCGACCCAACAAGTGCCAACCGCTTCTTTCACCACGCCCCAACAAGCGTAAACGTTAGAAAAGTCAGTAAACGTTCAACCAGCCAGCGCTCTGCCTTCAGACAACCAACGCCCTCTCCTGCCGGGCCACCTATCTGGATCCCGGGTCAAGCCCGGGATGACAGCCGAGGGATGGGGCGGCGGGAGCAGAGGTCCGGAGGAGCGCCGTGAGGGTGAGGCGCAGGCGGAAGGACCAACATGAGAGTTAGGCGAAGGGAGTAGAGAAAGGCCACGACGTGGTGCGCAACCGATGACCAACGAAGGTAGGCCGTAGAGAGCACACAGAATACTGCACTGAGTAGAAAATACACATCAAAAGGTGCAGAGCGCAGAGTACAAAATGCAGAGCCCAGAGTGCTGGGGTACGGATTACACAGCACAAAGTTCAGCGCAGAGTGCGGGATGCGGGGTGCGGGGTGCGGGGTGCAGGGTGCGGGGTGCGGATTACACAGCGCAAAGTACAGTGCAGAGTGCAGAGTGCGGAGTGCGGGTGCGGGTGCAGGGTGCAGAGCGCCCACAGAACACAGTGCAAAGCAAGGGGCAAGGGGCAAGGGGCAAGGGGCAAGGGGCAGAGAAGAGACAACGGCTTGGTCTTTTCAATCAACAGATTGCAAAAGCCGCGTGACGTTTTCCCGTCGCCGTGAAGCAGGTGGGTGAGATGATGAGGCCAGCTTGCATGGAGCCGTTCGCTGTCCCCTCTCCTATTTGACTCGCATGGAGCCGTTCGCTGCCCCCTCTCCTATTTGAAGGTGTGTTCCGGCCCCGGGAAGGCTCGGTTTTTAACGTCTTGCGCGTAGGACTTGACCGCAAGAGAAATGGTTTCTTCCAGCTCCGCATAACGCTTGACGAACTTCGGCTTGAAGTCGCTGAACAGGCCCAGCATGTCATCGGTTACCAGTATTTGCCCATCGCACCCATTTGAGGCACCGATGCCGATGGTGGGAATGGTGACTTTTGCAGTGATTTCCTCAGCCAGTGCTCTGGGCAGCTTTTCAAGCGTGAGCGCAAAGGCCCCCGCCTCACTTGCCGCCATGGCATCGCTTAAAACCTTGGCTGCGCTCTCTCCGCGCCCTTGAACCTTGTAGCCGCCAAAACCGTTGACCGCCTGCGGGGTGAGCCCCACGTGCCCCATGACAGGAATGCCTCGTGCCGTCAAAAACGCGATGGTTTCAGCCATGGCTTCACCACCTTCCAGCTTGACCGCCGCGCAGCCGGTCTCTGCCATGAGACGAGCGGCATTCTTGAACGCCTGCTCTTTGCTTGCCTCATAGGAGCCAAACGGCATGTCCACCACCAGCACCGCATTGCTGGTGCCGCGGCGCACGGCTTGCCCATGCATGATCATCATTTCCATGGTGACGCCAAGGGTGGAGGGCAACCCATGCACCACCATGCCCACACTGTCGCCAACCAGAATCAGGTCGCAATGCGGGTCCAACAGCCGCGCAATGGGTGTTGTATAGGCCGTGAGGCAGACGATGGGTTCCGCACCTTTTCGGGCCTTGATGTCTGGCGGAGTGATGCCGCCTTTTGTTGAGGTGGCGCTCATGCGGTTGCTCCCTTGCGCTCATGGGCCTCCACAATCGTGTGATCCAGAAGCTTTGCCGGGCCAAACTGCACATACACAAAAATGAAAGTGCGTTGGGGCAAGCTGTTCTGAGCGGGTTCCATGGTTTCAGCATTGCAGATGGCGATCATGTCGATTTTGGCCAGAGGTTCGGCTTCGATCTTTGCCCGCAGCCGCTGTTCCAGCTCATGGGGGCTGAGCGCTTCTGATGCCAGCCACTGCCGCGCTTCCATGAGGCTGCGATAGAGGATGGTGGCGGCGTGACGTTCCTGCGGATTGAGGTAGGCATTTCGGGAACTCATGGCGAGGCCGTCTGGCTCGCGCACTGTGGGCACCGACATGATTTCAACGGGCATGGCCAAGTCTGCGACCATCTGCTTGATGACCAGAAGTTGCTGGTAGTCTTTTTCGCCGAAATAAGCCCGGTCTGGCTGAACCATGTTAAACAGCTTGGTGACCACTGTTGCCACGCCGCGAAAGAAAATGGGCCGCAGCTTGCCAATGAGACGGGCCGCCAAAGCCGGCACCTCCACATAGGTTTGCGTGGGTGCGGGATACATCTCTTCCTGAGGCGGGGCAAACAGCACGTCGGCACCCACCTCGCGCAGCAAGCGGCTGTCGCGCTCCAAGTCCCGAGGATATTGGGCTAAATCTTCAGTCGGGCCGAACTGCTCGGCGTTGACAAAAATGGAGACAACGACAACATCGCAGTCTGCCTTGGCGCGGCGCACCAGTTCCAAGTGACCATCATGCAAAAACCCCATGGTGGGCACGAATCCGATACGTTTTCCCTCGCGCTTCAAGGGAGCAAGCAGGCTTCGAAGCGCGCTGAGGCGGGCAACTTCCTTCATTGCAATTCCTTTTTCTTGCTAACCTACCCTAGCGTCTTGCGGGACGCTCCGCAAAAAATGCGAGACTGGCGCGAGACCATATTGCAAATGAAAAGCGGTCTCATTAGGAGTTTCGTTGGGTTCTCTAGGCACCGGGCCTTTCTTGCACAAGGCGGCACCCACCAACCCTGCAAGCTACACAACCATGGAACCCCGGATGCCGTGCACACCGATCTGGCGCATTATGTGCGCTTTTCTCACTGTTATCATTGGCGTTTCTGCCGCCCACAGTGCCCCATTGCAATGGGACAGCCGCTTGACGCGAGCCACGCTTGCCAACGGGTTTTCCTACATCATTTACCCAAGCGGCAACGACAGTGACCCCTTCAATTTGCGCCTAATTGTGCATGCCGGATCTGTGGATGAAGCTGAGCCGAGTGGTGTCGCGCACATTTTGGAGCACATGGCCTTTCAGCGGACTGAGGCGCACCCAGAGGGCGTGCATGCCTACATTGACAGTCTGGGCTGGAAAACCGGCCTTCAGGTGAACGCGCTCACGCGGAAAACCGAAACGCAATACATGGTGCGCACCCGGCCAAACGATGCGCTGAACCTGGAACAGAGCATCAACTTTCTGGCCGATATTACGCTGGGGCCCAAGCTCCTTTCAGAAGACTGGGACAACGAGCGCAAGGTTATTCTGGAGGAGCTGCGCCTTGACGGAAGCCTTGCAGAGCGGGTGAACCGGCAGCGCAATGCCGTTGTGCTGAATGGTTCACGCCATGTGGGACGCCCGCCCATTGGCACCAGAAAAAGCATTGAAGCCACAACCGTGGAGGACTTGCGCGCCTTTCACGCCGCCTATTATGTGCCCGCCAATATGACGCTCATCGTTTCTGGCAATGTGGCAGTGAAACAAGCGGTAGCAGCCATTGAGAGCAGTTTTGGCGCTGCACCTAGCGGGCCGGCTCCTGACCGGTCTTATGTCAAGTTGCCACTAGAACCGGGGCTTTACATCGGCAAGGTGCAAGACCCTGATGGCACGACATCGCGGGTTGCCTATGGCCTGCGCATGGCGTTGCCACCTCGCAATAGTGAGGTGGGGCTGAAGCGCTATCTTGAGAACTACTTCCTCAAGCGCTTGATGCGCGATGAAGTGTGGCGCGCGCGCCCTCATCTGCCCGATGACATCAAAGCGCTGACGCTGACCAGCAAGGAAAGCACGAATGAGCGGCTCGTGATGGCGATTGCTGCCACAACGGAGAACCATCAGCTTGGCCTTGAATGGGTGCTGCGGGAGTTGGAGCGGCTGAACCAGAAGGGCATTTCCGAGGAGGCATTTGAGGCCCTTCGAGAAAAAGCACGCGACATCGCCAGCCGCAATGTAGCCGCCGCAGAAGCGCGAGACTTCAAACAATGGGAAGACCGTATCGCTTCGGCAGTGCTGCAGGAAGGGGTGCTGGAAGACCCCAGTGTGCGCGCCGAGCGGACATTGAAATGGATTGATGCACTCACGCTTGAGGAGCTGAACACCCGAATGCGGGAGATGCTCGCCAGCACGGATGCGTTTCTCTACTATCAGGTGGGTGGGCATCTGGAGCGGGAGCTGCCGTCGAAAGATGACGTGTCCGCGCTGAAACGGCAGTTTTCAGAGGAAGCCCTCGCCCCTTGGCCAGCGCCGGAACCTGCGGCAATCCAAGCCGCAGCAAAAGCGCCGGAGAAAGCCCCTAAGCTCCCTGAGCTAGAGCCGCAGGAAGCGCAAGCAGCGTTTGGACACAAAAGCTTTGAAGAAACGGGCGTTAAGGAATGGACACTGGCCAATGGTGACCGCGTTGTTTGGCTGAACCGGCCAACCCCTGACGGCAAGCTGTATGTCAAAGCGCTTTCCGTGGCCGGTTTCAAGACGGAAGAACTGCCAAGCTGGTTGTCGCAGGCAGCCTTGCAGCTATGGGAACAAAGTGGGTTCTCGTTCTGGCCACAGGAGACTTTTGACCAGTGGGCGCAGACAGTGCCGGCACGGTGGAGCTGGAAACAGCGTGACACCGAGCTCGACATTGCCGCTGTCATGGCGCCAGATAAACTCAGTGATTTCCTCAAAACCTATCACCACCGCGTGGTGAATGGCCTGGTACGGGAAGAAGGCCTGACTGCCTTCCGCAGCTCCGTTGCAGAGGAACGAGCCCGGCAGGCGCGCCAACGTAACCGCCTGAGTGACAAGGTGGCCGCACTGCGGTTTGGTGCGGGCGGTGACAGCTTGCCAAGCGAAGCCGATCTGGAAGCGCTGACAGTTGATGAACTGGAGCGGGCAGCAAGACGGCTTCTTGCCGAGCCGGTGACCCTGTTTATGGTGGGCGAAGCAGATGCTGCCCAGCTTGAGGCACTCACCACCCGCTATCTTGGCACCCTGCCCCGCACCCTGAGCCTGACACCCGCGCCAAGCCTGCAGATGGACGGCACGCACGCGGCCACCTTCAAGGTCTACGACTCGGACCGGGCGAGCGTAACGCTGCATGGCTTCACCCCCATGGACTGGGGCCCGGAAGCAGGCTTCAAGCTTTCAACGCTCACGCCCGTTGCCCAACTTGCGCTAAAGCGCGAGCTGCGTCACCGCCTCTCTGGCATCTACAGTCTTGAGTTTGAACTGTCGCTGGACAAGGATCAGAACCGGGCAGTCTCGCGGCTTCACTTCGTTTGCGCCCCAGAGCGCGCGCAGGAGCTGGCAGAAGCAGCCAAGGCGACCCTGAGCCGGCTTCACGAAACTGTGGCTGATGCAAACGTGAGGCGCATTCGCGAAGACATCGGCTTTGCGGAGGAAGGCCGGTTGCGTGATGCAAACACATGGCTGCGCCGTCTGGCCCTGAGCTATGCCCGCTACGGTGACCCGCGTTATCTTGAGAGCATGCAGGGACTGGCCGATGAGATGACCACTGAAAGCCTGGAGGCGCTGGCCAAACAGGTGTTTCCGCAGCCCCACAGCGTGCTGGTGATCGGCCTTCCCAAAGAGTGAAGGGCCCGAACTGATTCATGAATGCGGCCGAAGGCGCGACAAAGGCAAATGCAACGAAGCAACAAACTCGCCGTTTGCCTTTGAAAACTCCAAGGTGCCGCCGTGTGCGAGCGCTGCTTGCTCAACGATTGCAAGGCCAAGGCCTGTGCCGTCTCCGCTGCGCGCCGCGTTGCCGCGTGCAAACGGGCGGGTAAGCGCCTTGGCTTGCTCGGGTTCCAGCCCAGCACCGCGATCCGCAACCTCCAGAAACAAGGTGGCCCCGCCCCTGCGTGCGGACACGCGCACGGGCATGGCACCATAGCGCAGAGCGTTGATCATGAGGTTGCCAAGAGCCCGAATGAGCGCGCCCTGACGAACCGACACAAAAAGATCTTCAGTGACTTCAACATCCACCTTGCCAACAACGTCCACTGCCTTGATGGCGCGGTTCAAAAGGGTGGACAAGGATATATCGGAGGGTTCTTCCGCCTCAAACCCGCGCGCGTATTCTAGGAACTGAACCAGCATGCTCTCGATCCGGTCCACTTGACGTTTGGCGAGATGCCAACCTCGATCTGAAGAAATTCCCAGATCTTGTGAAATCGCAAAGACCGCGTTCACCACCGCGCTGAGTGAAGGGACCCGCTAACGAGAAGGGGGTACGGGAACTGCTTTCACAGAAGCAACCAAAAGCAGTGGGCATCACTTTAGAAGGTGGTGCCCTCTGTATGTTGAACCCATATAATCGCCTTCTGAAATGTCAGCAGCTACGGCGATCATCGATACAATGACCTACATTGAGCGGCTAGTTCAAATCGGGGAGAGGCTCGAAAGCGAGCGCGTTTTGCGAACCGGCGCTCAAGTTACCATTGTGCTTGCGGAGCCCGGTGCGGGAAAGACTGAACTGATGAAATCGCTGGCTACACACTTCGGCGTGCAGCGAATTCGAGCAAGTCAGTTTCGGCATAAAACGAAGTTCTCAGAAAATCCCGTCCTAATCATCGATGGTGTTGACGAAGTTGCGAAGATCGATCAATCCGCAGTTGATCAGCTAATTGTCAAAGCGGAAGACCTGTGCCCTGACAGGGTGTTTTTCGCCAGCAGGTCTGGGCAGTGGGAACATGCGCGGACGATAGCTGTTAAGCAATCATTCGGTGTCGAACCTCAGATCGTATATCTAAAGCCGCTGAACCACGACGAACAGCGGAAGCTTTTCGAAGCCTACAAGCCGGACCACAACTACGCCGAGTTTAAAGACGGCATTTCCGGTCTGGATGTGGGACCTCTGCTCGGCAATCCTCAGATACTCAAGGTATTCGCAGACGCATATACACAGAACGGCGGAAGCTTCGGGACAAAGCGGCAGGTGTTCGCTGACGCCATTAATCAACTCGCGAGCGAACATAACGATGAACTGGTTCAATCTGACCGGACGCCAACCTCAGAAATAATTGCGTACGTCGAAGAGCTGTTTTGCAAGCTTCTCTTGAGTGGTGCGTCAGGCGTCACGTTGACTGAACGAAAAGCCGACCGGGACTTTCCTTACGTGACGGCTTTGTTGGGCGCTGGCGCACGCGGTTCTGAAGCGGCCAACACCGGATTGTTCAAACCGGCAGAGACCGAAGATCAACTCGAGCCGGTACATCGCATAATTGCTGAACATGCTGCCGCTCGCTATCTAACGCGACGCATCGACGATCTAAATGATAGGCTCTCACTCAGACGCGTTATGTCGGTGATTGCGCCCAACCAAGTGGCTCGCGATGAACTTCGTGGGCTGCTTGCTTGGATGGCCACAGAAGGTGGCGTTTCGATCGAGCGCGCCGTGATCGACATTGATCCATACGCGATCATATCCAACGGTGATCCATCTTTCCTTTCGGCATCCTCGAAGTCTTACCTGCTTGCCAAAATTGCTGAAGTTGCTGAGCTCAACCCTCATTTCAGGGGAGCAGACGTGTGGCGAGAATTCAGCGCGAACGGTTTCTTCACAGACGAGGTTGTCGCTGATGTCGAAAAGATTCTGACGGAAAAGCCGGGTTCAGACGCCTTGAATTCCCTCCTGCTGGAGCTTCTTACCGGAACTTCTGCGGCAGAAAAGTTGACCGATCTTCTCTCTGGAATTTTGCTCGACAACAACCAAGGTAAATATCAACGCACACGCGCTTTACGGGTGCTGTTCAAGAATTCGAACTTTGAAATTGTTAAAACGTTTGATGAGCTCCTTGCAGAGGGCTCGCATGAGGCTATGGAACTTGCCTCTGAGCTCTTCGAGTTCGGCTACGATAATCACTTTTCTCTTAATGATGGCAGTAGATTACTTCACTCAATTACGGAAAGCTCCTTTCTGAAAGGTCGCGACACCTATGATGAACACACGTCCCGATATTTCATCATTCCACTCATCCGTCTGTTCGATGCCGATGCATTGGTCTTTTTCCTCGACACGTTGAGCAATGGTCTGACATGTGCCTGTGACAGTAAAGCGTTCTATGATTGCAACTGCCGCTACGGCCGAAGCTATCTGATTGCGAAATTGTTGGATCGCTTAGTCGAGCTTGGTGGCTACTCATTAAGCGCGGAGCAGGTTTGGCGTTGGCTTCAAAATGTTCGATATCCTTACGGGCGCTCAGGGAACGGCAGCTTGGGGGTTTCAGCGCTACAATCTGATGATGAGCTTCGTCGCGCTATTCATCGCCTCGCTTTCGGAGAGCTTGATGAGCGGGACGCGATTCTCGACCTGAAGTTCAGCATTTTTTCCGGTCGTGGTCACTCAGGCCTGTCATTCCGAATGGGTGACTTCAAAGCACTCTCCGACTTTGCTTTCGAGCACGACAACGATCTGCTGTGGTCATGCTTTATCGAGCACCATAGCCCGTACGAGAAGGATAATTTTCAGAACCCTTATCGAGCACATATGCGAAAACAGGCTCTGGAGAAACCAGCTTTCCTCAAATGCTGGACACAAGCGCAAAAGATGTGGAGCCAGCAACTCGCTGAAGCAAAACCTCGCCCATGGCGACGGTCGGCACGCAAGCGCAAGCGGGATCGGATACAAGATGAAATTCGTCAAAAAAAACAGACCCACTTCGACGAGAACCGCTTGCAAATTGAAGCAGGACAACATTGGGGATGGCTTGAGCTATTTGGCAGAAGCTACCTGTTCAATTCAACCGAACACCTGCCGGATATGGGCGACGAGGAGTTCCATATCCGTGCCCTGTGCAACAGTTTCGATTTCCTAAAGCCCCACATTCCTACACTGGAAGAAATCGCCGCAGAGCGCAACACCTTTACAATTGTCACTACCGCCCACGCTGCGTGCCTTGCACATTATCGGAGGTGCGGGACACTACGCGGCATCGATCGATCAGTTCTCGAAGCAGTTAGGACAGATGCTGACGTATCATACATGGTCGGAGGTAGCGATGATCTCTCCGCCTTCCGTAACGAATTGGAAGCGGAGCTCTGGAGCACCACTGAACAAGCCGAGAGTTTTGCTCGTCGTTACATTGAACCCCAAATCGCAGATCCGGCACGAGAGCATTCCGATATCGGATGGTTGCTCCACAAGCGGCAATTCGAGCCCCTGCGCGGCGAATTATCCGTAGATTGGATGAAGCGGTATCCGCTCATGCATCTAAACAACATGCGCCGTCTGTTCGATATGGTGTCGATTAGCTGCGATAGAATCTGGCTCGAAACTTATGTAGATCAGCGCCTCGCTCATCTGGAGGAAGAAAGCGCCGCAGCTAAGCAAAGCGAACGCTGGACACTCGCCCACGACTTTTGGCGTCTTCGAAAATTCTTCATCTGCGAAAAGCCAGACGAAGCCACCATTGAATGGTTGTCGGAGAGTAAAGAACGGCTTCTCGCGTTGGAAGCAGCCACCGGTCGCCTGAATCGCGATGAACAATCGGGCTGGAAGGAACTATCCGCAGACAAGATCGGGATGATCTTGAGGACGTTCGTCGATCTTTGGCCCAAGGTGCACCTCCCAAACCATTGGGGAACAGGTGACCCTCCCGAGCAAACTGCGTATAGGTTCCTTACGGACATCGTGTGGGCAATAGGTCGCGATACGCCAAGGAAGGCCCTCCCGGTTCTCGACGAACTCATCTCCGATCCGCGCTTCGTCGATTTCAACGTCTCGCTTAAATCAATCAAGGCAAACGTCTTGAAACAACAAGCCTTGGAGGGATTTGAACCGCCAACACCTGAACTCATCACTCACATGCTCGACAATCAGAAGATCTCCTGTGTTGAGGATATGAGAGCGTTGCTAATTGAAATATTTGATGAAATTCAGGCCTGGCTAAATGGATCTGAGACTGATCCCATAAATCAGTTTTATGATAGACAGAAGAACGGTACCTTCGTCCGAAAGGACGAAAACGGTACGACGAAAATCATCGCTGACCGACTTAAGCTGCGCTGCGAAACGCTAGGCTTAAACGTAACAATTGAGCTCCACCAGCGCGACGATAACAGGACGGATATCGGCATTCTTTCTAACCTTGCCGGACAAAATGCTCTGCTTGTTATTGAGGCAAAGGGCCAATGGCACAGAGAACTGTACACTGCGGCAGCTGAACAATTGGACGCGCGCTATTCAATTCATCCAAGCGCAGCGCGGCAGGGCATATATTTGGTCTACTGGTTTGGAGTAGAAACCGATGTTGCAGGCGTCAAAAAGCATGGCATAAAGTCAGCAGCTGAACTTCGCCAGAAGATTCTAGACAACATGCCGACCGAGCTGAAAGCCAGAATCAACGTCGTTGTTATCGACTTCAGCCGATGACTCCCAGTTCATTGTCAAGTCGGCAAAGCTACAAGACAAGCAAAGATTGGTCGCTCTGCAAGAGAAGCGACGGAGCGATCCCATCTGCACCATCAGATATCTCACTCTAGCACCTGACACCCAAGCACAATTGGCGCTGGAGCGCCCGAAACACACTCACACCACATCACATTGATCTTGCTGAACAAAAGTGGTGCCCGGAGGCGGATTCGAACCACCGACACGCGGATTTTCAATCCGCTGCTCTACCAACTGAGCTATCCGGGCTAAGCGAAACGGGTGACCCGGTCGCGAAGTGAGCGTCTTATAGGAATGATTTACGGCCATGTCCAGCACTCTGGCGCAGTTTTCCAGCTTTTCAGCATCTTTTAGCGCGTGATTGCGGCGCACCGTGATCTGTCGGCAAGGATCGTCAGCCACTTGAATCTCCGGGATTTTAGGTTGCGGCGGCCCTCGCCAGAATGAGCAAGGTCGTGACAGGCAGAACCAAGCCGCAACAGGCTTCGTAAACAGGTCGCGAGCCAAGGAGAAGAAATGCCTGCCTACCTGCACGGTCTTGCCACTGCTGTTCCGCCCCATGTCATTGAACAGGATGAAGCCCTGGCCCGTGCGCAGCGGATTCTTGAACCGGTCTACCCCCAGTTTGCTGCGGTTTCCGAGAGCTTTTTGCGCGCAGGCATCGACCGGCGGCATTCTGTTGTTCCTCTCACATGGTTTGACAGGCCAAAGGGGTGGCAAGAACGAAACGAAGCCTATCTAACCGGTGCTTCGGCCCTTTTTGTTGAGGCCGCGCGAAAGGCCCTCGCGTCAGCGCGCCTGCCCGCCCGTGATGTAGATTGCATCGTTACTGTGTCATCAACCGGCATTGCCACGCCCTCTTTGGAGGCGATGGTGCATGCAGAAATGGGGTTTCGCACCGATGTGAAACGGGTTCCAGTGTTTGGTCTGGGCTGTGCTGGCGGGACTTCCGGCCTGGATCTTGCCCGCTCTCTTGCTGAAGCCGAACACGGGAGCCGCATTCTGTTCGTGTGCATCGAGCTGTGTACGCTGTCTTTTCGCTCCAAAACACCGCAAAAGTCCGATGTGGTGGCAACCATGCTTTTTGGCGATGGCGCAGCGGCAGCCGTGCTGTCATCTTCCCCGCCTGACCATGCCACTCCCGTAAGACTGTATGGTGGATATCAGCATTTGTGGCCAAACACCCTGAATGTCATGGGATGGGATCTGGATGAGGATGGGCTCGTCGTGGTGTTTGATCGTGCCATTCCCCCGTTTATCAGCAGCCAGTTTCGCGAGGCGTCCTTGGGCGCTCTAGCGCATTTCAACCTGACGCTGCACTCTGGCCCGCGCTTTGTTTGCCATCCGGGCGGCGCAAAAGTCATACCTGCGCTGGAGGATGCCTTGAACATTGGCGATGGCGCGCTTGAAGCTGAGCGCAAGGTTCTTGCCAACTATGGCAACATGTCGGCCCCCACCGTTCTGTTCGTCCTAAAGGAGGCCCTAAAAGCCGGCCATGAGGGGCCCTTTGTCATGGCTGCGCTTGGCCCCGGCTTTACAGCTTCCTTTGTTCATGCGTCGAGAGGCACATGAATGGAGCATCTGTCGTGGCCTGCCGTTGCCTTTCTCGTTCTCGTGGGTGTCCAGCGCCTTTGTGAACTCGTCTATGCCAATGCCAATACCAAACGCCTGTTAAAAAACGGGGCGCGCGAGGTGGCGCCTTCCCACTACAAGATCATCGTGGCGCTGCATGCCAGCTGGCTGCTGTCTCTTGCTTTATTTGGTTGGTCCGCATCGCTGCACTGGCTGTGGCTGAGCGTCTTCGTTGCTTTGCAACTCATGCGAATTTGGACGCTGGCGAGCTTGAAGGAGCGATGGACCACCAGGATCATTGTCACCGACGCTCCACTGATTACATCCGGGCCCTACAGATACCTCAAACACCCAAACTACCTTATCGTGGCTTTCGAAATTCCGGTTGGGGCACTGGTTTTGGGGCTTACAGAGGTTGCGGTCATTTTCGGCCTGCTGAACCTCGGCGTCCTTTATTGGCGTATCCGTCAGGAAGACGCGGCGCTTCGCAAGCAGGCCCTATAGAGAGCCCTAAGGGGACCCTCTGATTTCAGAGTTGCCCAAGCAGTGTTGTCAGGCCATCCTCGGCTGCATCAGAGGCACACTCCGCGCCCGCCCAAGGGAACCATCCTGCCTATGTATCTTACCCTCTGCCTAATCTTTGCATTCATCTTTCTCTACAGCATCTCAAGCCTTGGACTTGAGCAGAAGCCAGTTAATGGCGCGCTGCTCTTTACACTTTTAGGTCTTTTGTTCGGCCCGGTGGGACTTGGCTGGCTTCAACTGGATGTCCGTGCAGAATCCCTGAAGGTCCTTGCAGAGCTCACACTCGCACTTGTTCTGTTTACAGATGCAGCACATACAAATCTGACCGCCCTTAAACGAAGCATCGGCATTCCAATCCGGCTGCTGATCATCGGTCTGCCCTTAACCATCCTTTTGGGCGGTGTTTTTGGATACCTGCTTTTTCCGGGCATCCCGGCAATTGAACTCGCCCTGCTTGCGGCCCTCCTCGCACCGACCGATGCCGCCCTCGGAAAAGCCGTGGTTACGTCAAAAAAGGTGACTGCCGACATACGCAGCACGCTCAACATCGAAAGCGGCCTAAACGATGGGATTTGCGTCCCGATTGTGCTGAGCTTCCTCGCCATTGCCGTGGAACCGGAAGCAAACCAAACCTTCCGCGAGCTCGCAATACCCTTGATTGTCGAGGAACTGGGCATCGGTGGCGCCGTAGGCCTAGCAGTTGCACTTGGTGCTCACTTTCTGGTGGAGGAAGCCAGTAAGGCAAAATGGATCAGCAGTTCGTGGAAACACATTGTCATATTGGGAGTTGCAGGACTTTGTTTTGCCGCAGCGCAGGCAGCTGGGGGATCTGGGTTCATCGCTGCCTTTGTTGGTGGGCTGACCTATGGCGCTTTCAAACGCCCCTACAAAGAACAGTTTCTATCCGCGGCTGAAGGGACGGGGGACACATTCGCCTTGGTGACTTGGGTTTTATTCGGTGCAGCCGTAGTCGGTCCTGCCCTATCGGTGTTTACACCCGAGATCATTGTCTATTCAATCTTGAGCCTGACGATCATCCGAATGCTCCCAGTCTATTTGAGCCTCACCCCAAGCTACCTTCAAAAGAAGGACAAGCTGTTTATTGGATGGTTTGGCCCACGTGGACTCGCTAGCGTTGTTTTTGCGATCATCATTTTGGATTCAGAAATAAGCAACCCGGGCCCGCTCATCGCAACTGCTGTCTGCACAATTACACTCAGCATCCTGCTTCACGGGATAACGGCCGGACCGTTTTCCAAGATATTCGACAGGACATAGGAGCTGCCCCAGACGCCTTTCTGAGGTTTTTGCCTTTGTGGGTTTGTTCTGGGCGCGGCATGGATGTTTTGTTGGGTGT
>NZ_JAQZAJ010000013.1 GCF_028737195.1 Pseudovibrio exalbescens
GAGCTCGAATGAGACCGCCAATACCCCATTTTGCGATTGAAAAAGTTTGAAAAATCAATTTGATAGGCATCGCTATAGTATTTGATGGCGCGCGAAATATATCATTGTTCGTTGGAAAACTGTCTCCGGCAAAGCCCTCAATACTGAAAAATATGTTTTTAAAACTCCGATATCTGATTCAATACGCAAATTGTGAGGAATTATATTTATCTCCACGAGAATCATGCGTTTCTTGAGGCATTGTTTGATAGCACGCTGCCAAGTCTCTGCTCGCCCTTCGACTGGGATTCAAGAATTGAGATAATGTCAACTGATAGTCGCTTTATGGTTTGTTCTGGTATGGGTACGTGGTTGTGTCGAAGGCGGCCTTGATCCTCGGCTGGTTTATGGGAGGGTGCCACTTGGAGGCAATGGTGGCGGCCCAGTCAGAGGTAAAACAGTGCTCTCATTGTGTTTTGAGATCGGATGCCGAGGGTAGGAACAAAGGGCTCAAAAGCCAGATTTGGTGCGCGTGTTAGGCTAGCCGCCTCGGCTCATTGATTGGCGGCTGCTCTATTGGCTGCGGTTTGCATTTGTGGGTGAGTCGATTTTGCATTTTTGGGCCGGTGCAGCGAGGTGGGGCAGTTTAGTCATCCCCTGTTGGGCCAGTCGCAGATAAATCTTTGATTACGCTAATATATCGTCGTTACCCTATCGTGAAGCTGAATTGAATTCAATTCAAAAGCTATCTTGCGGTGATAGATTTCGACGTTGGTTCGACTTTTTTGAGGGTCACTTCGGGCCATGTCACCTGGCGCTATTGAACGAATATTCAATCCTGTGTCCCGTGAAAAAACCCATAAAAACAATGGATAACTCCGAAAATTGGAAAGGTACGCGATTTACCTGACTGGACTTTTAGGAGGTCTGATGGCCACAGTTTCATATATTCGAACGCGTTCGAAAAGGGAGAGGTAACATGAAATTGGGAGGATGGATTGATGTCTGCACCATCTGGGCATAAAGAAGGGGCCATTGACAAGTGGGTGTTCTATCCTGCTCTGATCGTGACCTTGGTTATGGGTGTTTACTTTGTGTACGACCCGGCTGGCTCTAATGCCATTCTAGGTCAGTTACACAAATTCACGACCAACGAATTGGGTTGGTTCTTCTTGCTGGCGACCGTTGCTGCTGTGGTTTTCTGCCTTGTGCTGGCCATGGGACGCATGGGGGGGATCGTTCTCGGTGATCCAGGCCAAAAGCCAGCATTCAGCACATTCACATGGATCGGTCTTATCTTCACCTCTGGTACAGGGGGTAGCTTGCTGTACCTTGGCAGTGTGGAGTGGATCTGGATCATGCAGGCGCCGCCGTTCGGTGTTGAGCCTGGCTCAGCAGATGCTGCCCGTTGGGCTTCGGCCTATGGCATGTTCCACTGGGGGCCTTCCGCTTGGGCATGGTACATCTGCTGTGCTATACCTATGGCGTATTTCTTCTACATTCGTAAGCAAAAGAACATGAAGGTCAGCGAATTCGTGCGTCCTGTACTTGGGAACTATGCAGATGGCTTTGCGGGGCACCTCTGTAACTTCCTGTACATGTTTGGCATGATTGGCGGGGTTATGACCTCTCTGGCGCTAGGAACGCCACTTATCTCAGGCGTAATTGTTTATCTCGCTGGGTGGGAGTCAAGTAATCCGTTCTTGGATACTTTCGTGATCTTCCTTTGGACCTTCATTCCACTTGTTGCGCTCATTTTCGGGCTTCAACGCGGGGTCTCTGTACTTTCAGAGTGGAACGTTCGGGCCGACATCGTGATGCTGATTGCGATCCTTGTTTGCGCGCCAACAGCCTTCATCCTGAACCAGTCTGTCGACGGTCTTGGTCTTCTGCTGCAGAACTTCATTTACATGAGCTTCGTAACGGACGTTCTGCGTGAAACCGGGTTCCCTCAAGCTTGGACGGTCTTCTACTTCTCTTGGTGGGTTGTATATGCGCTTCCATTTGGCCTCTTCATCGCGAAGATTTCCAAGGGCCGTACCATCCGTGAAGTTGTTGCTGGCGGTCTGATCTTCGGTTCCCTTGGTTGCATGGTCTTCTACATGGTCCTGCCTGGCTTTGGTATTGATCTGCAGATGACAGGCGAAGCCGACCTAATGGCCGCAATGAGTGAAGGTGGCCGTGGCAAGGTGGTAACCACCATGTTGTCTCACCTGCCAATGTCGAGCCTGTTCATCTTTGCCTTTGGTGCGATCACGTTGATCTCCTACATCACTGGCCACTGTGCGGTAGGCTATTCACTTGCGGCGGCTACTCAGGAAGAGCTGCGTGACGATCAGGATCCTGCAAAGTGGAACGTGGCGTTCTGGTTGATCCTTGCTGGTGCGGTTTCTCTGGGTCTTTACTTCATCAACCCGGAATCTCTGAAGCCTCTTCAGACGGTATCCATTCTGACCGGCTTCCCACTGGTGTTCGTGATCTGGATTCTGTGCCAGAGCTTCATGAAGGCTATCAAGCAGGACTTCGCGGAAGGTCTGCCTGCCCCTGATGGACAAAACCGGATTTGGCTCGAGCTGGATGCTCAAGGCAATGGTGTCAAGGAACCAGCGGCGAAACCAGCTGCAGAACCTGGCGCGGTAGCTGTTCCAGCGGAATAACAAGACTGACGCCCCCGGCACCGCCGGGGGCTCCCCCAACAGATTAGTATTCTCAGGTCTTTGGATAATAAAATGAACACGATAGTCGAGCCGGTCAGAGAAACACCAGTCATGATGGAAACGGATGTACTGGTTGTCGGTAGTGGTCCATCCGGTCTTACAGCTGCAATTGCTTCCGCGCGTACTGGTGCAAAGACAGTAATTCTTGAGCGCTATGGCTGTTTTGGCGGCGTTCTCACTCAAGTAGGTGTCGAGAGCTTTGCTTGGTACCGCCATGAAGACACCGAAGATTGCGAAGGCATTGGCCGCGAATATGAGCGCCGTGCAAAGGAACTGGGCTTCACTCGGCCAGAGCCGCAATCCGTCAGCGAAGTGATCGACACAGAAGGTTTCAAGTACGTTGCCGACCGCATGTTGGTAGAGGCGGGCGTCACACCGCTGCTTCACTCCATGGTCGTTGATGTGGTTATGGAAGGCGACGCGCTGAAGGGCGTGATCGTTGAAGGCAAGTCCGGCCGCAAAGCTGTTCTAGCGAAGAAGATCGTTGATTGTACGGGCGATGCGGATGTTGCCTACAAGGCAGGTGCGCCCTACACAAAGCGCGACAAAAGCGAACTGATGGGTGTAACCGTCATGTTCAACTGCGCTGGCATTGATGTGCCGAAATTCAAGAAATTTGTTGAAGAAGATCTCAAGCCAACTTACGCCGACTGGGGCAAGAACTGGGACGTCATCACCGATGAAAAGGAAGATGACATGTTCAGTCCCTACATGGAGGATGTCTTTACCAAGGCCCATGAAGAAGGCGTGATCCCAGGCAATGCCGGGGCCATCGCAGGCACCTGGTCGACCTTCACAGAAACAGGTGAAGCGCTTCAGCTCAACATGGTCTACGCGTTCGGCTTCGACTGCACGGACGTTTTGGACATCACACGCGCTGAAATTGAGGGCCGTCAGCAGGCAATCTGGGCCATTGATGCATTGCGCCACTATGTGCCGGGTTTTGAAAACGCGCGTTTGCGCAATTTCGGCATGACGCTTGGAACGCGTGAGTCTCGCCTCATTCAGGGTCAAACCCGTGTGACCAAAGAACACGTGCTTAATCAGGGCCGTTGCGATGACAGTATCGGCATCTTCCCAGAGTTCATCGACGGCAGCGGCTATCTGATCCTGCCAACCACGGGGCGCTATTATCAGATCCCATATGGCTGTCTTGTGCCTCAAAAGGTCGAAAATCTGATCGTAGCCGGCCGCTGTATCTCTGCAGATGTGATCGCACACACCACCATGCGCAACATGATGTGCTGTTCGGTTACAGGCCAGGGTGCCGGCACTGCGGCAGCTTTGGCGGCAATGGATGATGTGAGCTTCACCGAGCTCGACATTGCCAAGCTACAGAAAACGCTGCGCGATCAAGACGTGCGTATTGACTAATCGGTGGCGCGTTTAGCGCCCCGACTTAGGGAGTTGGGTTTCATGAGAGAACAACGTGAAACAGTTGATGTGGTCATTGCGGGCGGGGGAACCGCCGGTCACGTGGCAGCAATCCAGGCGGGCCGTGCGGGGGTCAAGGTGTCCTTGATCGAGGCGAGCTCAATGCTTGGTGGCACCATGACCGACGGCGGCGTGTTCATGCCAAACCATTGGCATTCACCACGACAAGCCGTTGTGCAAGGTATCGGCTGGGAACTGTTCAAGCAGTCCAAGGAAGTAGAAGGTCTTCGGATCAAGCCAATGACCGAACGCCGCGCTGTAGATACGCCGGGGTACTACAGCAACATCAATGTGCCGATCTATGCCACATTGGCCGAGCAGGCTGCGCTGGAAGCCGGTGTTGAAATCCACTACCACGAATTTATCGGGGAAGTGCATCAGGACGGCAACGAGTGGGAAGTCACCTCATTTGCGCGCGGCATCAAGCGCATTACACGCTGCAAGGAGTTGATTGACTGTTCGGGTGATGCTGACGTTGTTCGCGCTCTGGGGCGGCCTGTAGACAAGGCCAGTGCCCGCCAGCCTGGCACGCTGCAATACCGCATTGAAGGTATTGACATGCAGCAGGTTTGGGAAGGCGAGGCTCAGAAGATCTATGATGAGGCCATGGAAAAGGGTGAGTTGGAGAAGGGCGACTGGGCTTACTTCGGCATCTATCCATTCCTGTGGTACCTGCAAATGGGCGGCCACAACGCCACGCATATTTATGGCTGCGATACCTCTGACGCAGATGGCCAGACCGCAGCCAATATTGAAGGCCGCAAGCGCATGCTGCGGATGTTTGAATTCGTGAGGGACCGTATTCCGGGCGCTGAGCGGGCTGTGCTCAAGCAGATGTACACCCGCGCCTTGTCTCGTGAAGGCTGCCGAGTGATCGGAGAGCACGTCGTGACGCTTGATGAGTTTATGGCCGCAGTGCCTTACGACGACGCTGTCTGCAACGCATTCAACTACATCGACCTTCACAATGAAGACAATGGTTGCGAAGAAATCTTCCATGAATCTGAAGAGCTTATTCCGACCGTACCTTTCCGGGCGCTAATGCCAAAAGACACCAGCCGTCTGCTTGTTGCAGGGCGCATTCTGTCTGCCGACAGAAAATCGCTGGCAGGTATTCGAGCCCAGTGCACATGCATGGCCATGGGGCAGGCAGTAGGAGCTGCTGCTGCCCTTGCTGTTCAAAGCGGGAGAGCGTCTCGCGATGTTCCGGTTGCGGATATCGTTGCGCTCACCGTCGAGAACGGCGCAGTGCCACTGCATTAAAGAACATCTCGCGAGGCGTCATCAGCCGCCCCGCGGGAATGCTGAAATGGCACCAAAGCAGGTAGGTAAACTATGAAAGTAGGAGCTGCTTGACCTGTCTGGTCTCGGGTTTCTGAGGCCATCAAGGTGAGATCAGTCGATCCAGATGAAGACCGTAATGCGGAAAGGCTCTCAATATGAGCGGTCCGCAAACGCCGGAGCTTTGCTTGGTCGAAGTCCCATCACTCAACAAAATGAACTTATCAAAAGTATAAATTTGATTTGCTATTGATAAGTTAATGTAAAAATAAAGTTTAACAAGATGATGACTATGTAATAAGGCGAATAGATCAAAAGTTTATACGTTGTTATTTCATGTCATATCACGTGTGTTGCTGGTTTAACCTCTGATCGAGTTTGGAACTCTCTCTCAATGAGACCAATCTTGTCGGCAATGCAATCCAAGATACGGAGAGAGCACATGGCTAAGATGCGGGCGATTGAAGCTGCAGTCCAAATCCTGAAGAAGGAAGGCGTGAGCGTTGCATTTGGCGTTCCGGGCGCCGCAATCAATCCATTCTACGCTGCTATGAAGACCTTGGGCGGGATCGAGCACATCATCTGCCGTCACGTTGAAGGCGCAAGCCACATGGCCGAGGGGTACACCCGGGCCAAGGTGGGCAACATCGGCCTTTGCGTTGGCACATCCGGTCCTGCAGGCACCGACATGATCACCGGCCTCTATGCGGCCATGGCAGATTCCATTCCGATCCTCTGCCTGACCGGTCAGGCACCTGTTGCGAAGCTGGACAAGGAAGATTTCCAGGCCGTCGACATCGAAGCGATTTCCAAGCCAGTTACCAAGATGTCAAAGACCATCCGGGACGGTGGCCAGATGCCGGGTTATTTCCAGCGTGCATTCTTCGAAATGCGGTCCGGTCGCCCAGGTCCAGTTCTGCTTGATCTGCCGGTCGACGTTCAGATGCAGGAAATCGAATTCGACATCGATCTCTATGAGCCAATGACGCCGTCCAAGCCAAGCGCCACCCGTGCGCAGGCCGAACGGGCGCTGCAGATGCTCAATGACGCCGAGAAGCCAGTGATTGTTTCTGGCGGTGGTGTTCTGAGTGCTGGCGCGGCTCCTCTGCTTCAGGAACTGGCTGAAATCACGGGTGTTCCTGTCATCCCAACATTGCGTGGCTGGGGCTCGATTCCAGACAGCCATGAGCTGATGATCGGCAAAATGGGCATGCAGTGTAACAATCGTTACGGCAATGCGAACTTCCTTGAAAGCGACTTTGTCTTCGGCATTGGAAACCGCTTCGCGAACCGCCACACCGGTCAGCTCGACACGTATCGCAAGGGACGCAAGTTCATCCACGTAGACATTGAGCCTACGCAGATTGGCCGCATCTTCTCACCGGACCTTGGCATCATCTCTGACACCGTTCCGGCTCTTGAGCGCTTCATCGAAGTGGCAAAGGAAATGAAGGAAAAGGGTGAGCTGAAGGACCGCAGCGCTTGGGTTGCCGAATGCAACAAGCGCAAGCGCACCATGCTGCGTCGCACTGACTTTAACGACACGCCTATCAAGCAACAGCGCGTGTTCCACGAAATGAACAACGTGTTTGACGGTGACACCCGTTATGTTGCCACCATCGGCAACACTCAGATCCAGGCCACTCAGATGCTGCATGTGGAGCGTCCGTTGCACTGGATCAATGCGACACAGGCCGGCCCCCTCGGCTGGACCATGCCTGCCGCAATCGGTGCAGCCAAGGCTGAACCGGAGAAGGAAGTTGTTGCTATCTCTGGCGATTATGACTTCCAGTTCTTGCTCGAAGAACTGGCCGTCGCCGCTCAGCACAACATTCCCTACATCCACGTGCTGGTAAACAACGCTTACCTCGGTCTGATCCGCATGTCTCAAATGGCATTCAAGATGGACCACTGCCTCGACCTCGGTTTCAAAAACGTCAATGTCGACGAAAACGTAAACGGTGGCTACGGCGTTGACTTCAAGTCCGTTGCAGAAGGTCTCGGCTGCAAGGCCATCCGCGTCTTTGATCCTGCTGAAATCGAACCTGCGTTGCGCAAGGCACGTGAGCTGCGCGATGAGTTCAGAGTTCCAGTCGTTGTCGAGTTCATTGTTGAACGCAAGTTGAATGTCTCCATGGGGCCAGACATCGACAAGGTCAACGAGTGGGAAGAAGTCATCGATCTCGAAGAATAAGACTCTTTAGGTATCAAGGAGTGAACATGCCTAAGTTAACAGCCAATCTGTCGATGCTCTTTACAGAGCTAGACTTCATGCAGCGGTTTGAAGCCGCTGCAGCCGCTGGGTTCAAAGGTGTTGAATACCTTTTCCCTTATGATTTCGAAGCGCAGGCGATTAAAGCTGAGTTGGACGCCAACGGCTTGCAGCAGGTTCTTTTCAACCTGCCTGCTGGCGACTGGGCGAAAGGTGAACGCGGCATCGCATGTTTACCGGGCCGTGAGGAAGAGTTTCGCACTGGCGTGGACAAGGCGATCGCCTATGCAAAGGTGCTGGGCAACACGCAGGTGAACTGTCTTGCTGGTTTTGTCCCGGCAGGTGTAAGCCATGAGCAGGCCGAAGCGGTTTTGATCGAAAACCTGCGTTATGCCGCACCGCGCCTCAAGGAAGCTGGCATCCTGCTGCTGCTGGAAGCTTGCAACACTCAGGATATGCCCGGCTTCTGCGTCAATACCTCTGCGCAGGCTCTTCGTTTGATCAAGGAAGTTGGCAGCGACAATCTGCAGTTCCAGTACGACATTTATCACATGCAGATCATGGAGGGTAACATTGCCAGAACCCTCAAGGACAATCTCTCGCAGATTGCGCATGTGCAGCTGGCAGACAATCCTGGTCGTCATGAGCCAGGTACTGGCGAACTCAACTATAGCTTCTTGTTCAAGCACTTGGACGAGATTGGCTATCAGGGTTGGGTTGGCGCTGAGTACATCCCATCAAACGGTACCGTTGAAGGCCTTGGCTGGCTGAAAGACTACAAACTTATCTAATTAGGAGTGAACTAAAATGGCAAAGATCGGTTTCATCGGTCTCGGTATTATGGGCAAGCCTATGGCTGGCCATCTCATCGAAGCAGGTCATGAAGTACACCTGCACTCCATTCCGTCCATTCCTGCTGAACTGGTGGAAGCTGGCGGCATCGCTTGCGAGAGCGGCAAGGAAGTTGCTGAAAAGGCCGAGATCATCTTCGTGATGGTTCCGGATACCCCGCACGTGGAAGCAGTTCTGTTCGAAGCCGGTGGTGTTGCGGAAGGTCTGTCCGCAGGCAAGATCGTGGTGGACATGTCCTCCATCTCGCCTTTGGCAACCAAAGAGTTCGCAAAGAAAATTCGCGAACTTGGCTGCGGTTATGTAGATGGCCCAGTGTCCGGTGGTGAAGTTGGTGCGGTAAACGCAACCCTTTCCATCATGGCAGGCGGATCTGATGAAGACTTCGCGAAGGTGAAGCCATTCTTCGAGCTGATGGGCAAGAACATCACTCTCGTCGGTGAAGCAGGCGACGGTCAGGTTGCCAAGGTCGCAAACCAGATCATCGTTGCACTGAACATTGAGGCTGTTGGTGAGGCTCTCTTGTTCGCATCCAAGGCTGGCGCAGATCCGGAGAAGGTACGTCAGGCTCTGATGGGCGGTTTTGCGTCCTCCAAGATCCTGGAGATCCACGGCGAGCGCATGGTGAAGCGCACGTTCAATCCTGGCTTCCGGATTGAACTGCACCAGAAGGATCTCAACCTCGCACTGTCCAACGCAAAGGCTATGGGTCTGTCCTTGCCAAACACGGCGACAGCGCAGGAACTCTTTAATGCTTGCTCCGCAAATGGCGGTGCCGCATGGGATCACTCCGGCATGGTGAAGGCTCTCGAGCTGATGGCAAACCACAAGGTTGCCGAAGACGCCTGATCCATGCACCTGTGAGAGGGTGCTTCATGCTCCACTTCGTTGGCGCCCTCTCACTCCTTCCAAGATGCCGACGGCGCTGACGTTCTGTTGGCTGTCTGCTTCAAGCAGGTCAATCCGTTGAGATTGGGTTGCTTCAATCAGATGAGTTGATCGGCATATAGCTGAGTAAGGCTTGCACACCACCCCGTTGCATTTGGGAGATGCATAAATGACCAAAGCTCCAAAAGAGTTGCTTCGCAGTTTGTTCGATGCCGCTGTAGCCTCCGCGCAGCCAGCCGTCTGCGTGCCGCCATTTCTGCCAAATGATGTGAAAGGCAAGCTGGTTGTCATCGGCGCGGGCAAAGCATCTGCAGCGATGGCCCGTGCCGTTGAAGATGCCTACGAGGGCGAGCTTGAAGGGCTTGTTGTCACGCGCTACGGCTATGGCGTTCCTTGCGAGAAGATCGAAATTCTGGAAGCGGCTCATCCCGTGCCGGATGAAGCAGGCCTTGAGGCCTCGCGGCGGATGATGGACTACGTGTCCAAACTGGGTGCAGACGATACAGTATTGTGCCTGATTTCAGGCGGCGGCTCCGCGCTCCTGCCGCTGCCTGCTCCGGGCATTTCGTTAGAAGACAAGCAGGCGGTGAACAAGGAGTTGCTGGCTTGCGGTGCCACGATTAATGAGATGAACTGTGTGCGCCGCAATCTCTCCCAGATTAAAGGCGGCCGCCTTGCTGCTGCAGCACATCCGGCACGCATAATCAATCTACTTATCTCCGATGTGCCGGGCGATGATCCGGTCAACATTGCTTCCGGTCCCACCGTTCAGGACACGACTACAGTCTATGACGCACTTGCGATCATTGAGCGCTACGGCATCGCACTCCCAGAAGCTGCCAAGGCGCACCTTGACCGCATGAAGGAGGAAGCCGATGCCAAGGGACCGAGCGGTGCAGCGCCTCTCTCTCTGGAAGGGGTGTCCATCGAAACTCACATCGTCGCTTCACCGCAGCGAGCGCTCGAAGCTGCGGCCGACGTCTGCGCCCAAGAAGGTATCCCGGCCTACATCCTCGGTGACAGCATTGAAGGTGAAGCTTCCGATGTGGGGGTAGTTTTTGCGGGCCTCAGCAAGCAAATTGTTTCTCACTCCCAGCCGTTCAAGGCACCTTGTGTGCTTCTATCTGGCGGTGAGACCACTGTTACCTTGAAAGGTAAAGGGCGCGGTGGTCGCAATGTTGAATTCCTGCTTTCCTATGCCGTGACCATGGGCGGGGCCAAGAACGTTTATGCCCTGGCAGGGGACACGGATGGCGTTGATGGCGTTGAAGAAATTGCTGGCGCGATCTGTGACCCAACCACCATCGAGCGGGCTTGGGAAAAGGGCATAAGCCCAAGCGCATCATTGGCAAACAACGACGGGCATGGCTTCTTTGAGGCGCTTGGTGACAGTGTGATTACCGGGCCGACCATGACCAACGTGAATGACTTCCGTGCCATCTTGATTACTGAGGACGGGCGCTGACTTTCTGCCGGATGCGCCACAAGCGTCAGAAAGTCGGTTTGCCTTGAAAGGCGGCGCTCTGATGGGGGCGCCGCTTTTCTTTTATCGAGGAAGGTGAGATTCGAGTGAGGCGACCTCTGTTTACTCTTCTGCGTCTTGTTGGATGAGATCGGCCAACCAATTATCGATAAAATCGAACTGGTTCGAATTTCTTGTGAAAAAGCCATTAGCCTAAAGACTAATCGAAAAAGGGGCGGTTTTTGGGGCACTCCAAGTCGCCCATCCCCTGAGCCTTTACTTGCGCATGCATAAAGATCTGAGTGGGCGTGCAAGCGCTCAACAAAAGCTATATATATCAATAACCTAAATGAAATTATGCTCCGTTTTGCAAGCGAGAGCTTTCGCAAAACGGCGGTCGGCTGACGTCATCTAGAACGGCAAAACAGCAGGCGTGATCGTTGATCTTAAGGGGTTCGGTAAAGTTCGTAGGCGGC
>NZ_JAQZAJ010000014.1 GCF_028737195.1 Pseudovibrio exalbescens
TGGCGATGAACGCGGCGAAGACGGCAAGGTCTTCGAAGTTTCCTTGAACGACGATGGCACCGGCTCCTACACATTTGAGCTTCTCGGCGCGCTGGACCACAATCCTCCGGGCTCTAACGGTCAGATGGTTTCCTGGAATCTGGACTTCAACATCACAGCCAAAGACGCCGATGGCGATACTGTCAACGGTGACTTCCGTGTGGTTGTGGCTGATGATGCTCCAACGGCTGACTACTCCGGTCGCATCACACTGACCGAGACAACTGATGAAGACGGCGATTTCGTCGAGCAATCTGCTTCCGGTCAGATGATCTTTGATGGCGGCGCAGATGGTGCGACAGTCACCGAGATCCGCTATGAATCCGGTGAGGTCGACGGGAATACCGCGATCATCGATGGTGATGCAGACAGCTTCACCCGGGTTGAGTTCACTTCTGGCGGAGAGGACGTCATCGTTACTCAATCCGCCGACGGTCTCACTCTCACTGGTGAAACCTCCAGTGGTCTCAAAGTCTTCACTCTGACAGTAGATAGTGTCGAAACTGGTGAGTACACCTTCACACAGCACGCCGCTATTGATCATCCAGATGCAAATGAAACAGGTGCTGAAGATCCGCTGCGCATGAAGATTGGCTTCACCGTGACGGATGGCGATGGCGATACGGCAAGCCGCAGTTTCCAGGTTGATATCAATGACGATGGCCCGTCTATCGGTGAACCAACCGCAAAGACCGTCTCTGAAGTCAATTTGGACTACGGTTCAGACACCGGCTACTCCATCAGCATGGACACCAATGGCGGCGCAAACAGGTTCTTCATTGAGCCGGGCGCTGACTTCTTCAAAGTTAGCGGGCAGGGTGTTGGGGGACAGCAGCCTGTAACTTTGGAACTCCTGGGTGAGCTGTGGAATGGTGAGATCGTCACACGTGGCAACGGCAGCGAAGTACGCGGGAACTTCTCCAAGAATGACCCTGACGCCAAGATCAGCGTGAATGACAACCACATCGTCAACATCGGTGGCAGGGACACCGGCGGCAACTACAAGTTCCGCTTTGACAATGAACAGGATGCCAAAAACTTTGCTGAGTTCCTTCAGGACATCAAGGCAGATGGGTATCTGAACGAACTGTTCTCCGATCCGGGCCAGCTTAAGGTGAAGGGTGATCTGGACATTGATTGGGGCGCTGACAGCGTTGATGCTGCTGGCGACAGCAAGACCGCGCAAGATGATGCTTCTGTACTGGAAGGCAACCGCGCAGTAACGTTCTCCGACACGCAAACGCCGGGCAACAACGTGGTTGTCAAGAACGGTGATGCCGTTGTCGATACACTCATGTCCCGCGGGGAAGAAGTCACTTACAGCCTGAATGGAGATGGCACCGTACTGACGGCTTCTGCTGGTGCACGCACGGTCTTCACCGTCACCCTGTTGGATGATGGCTCCGGCAAGTACATTCTTGAGATGGTTGACACTCTGGATCATCCAGCTGGGGCCGAGGACGATCTTGCACTCTCCTTCGACTTTACCGCGCGCGATAGCGATGGCGACACAGCGGATGGCCGTTTTGTCGTGACCGTGAAGGACGATGTGCCGACCACATCAGACAGCGCGACCGTAAAGGTCACGGAAGACGCGGAAGCGAATGGCGACTTCATCACCCAGTCCGGAAAAGGACGCATGTTGTTCGAGGGCGGCGCAGATGATGCAGAAGTCACCGAGATCCGCTACGAGACTGACACCGTTGCGGGCAAGGCAGGCATCGCTGATGGCGAGAGCGGAGAGGCCGTTGGCTTCACCTCTGGTGGTGAGGAAGTAATCATCACTGCGTCCGTCGATGGCTTGACACTGACCGGTACCACGGTTGGCGGCACCAAGGTGTTCACCGTCACTGTCACCGACGCTGAAACCGGCCGTTTCACCTTCACCCAGTATGAAGCAATCGATCATCCGGACGCGAATGAGACCGGCGCTGCCGATCCTCTGTCCATGACCATTGGCTACACCGTGACGGATGGCGATGGCGACACAGCAAACGGCACCGTCGAGGTCACCATCAAGGATGATGGCCCGTCCATCGGCACGCCAAGCTCCAGCACCATTTCCGAGGCTGACCTGGCCGTGCCAGGCGAAAACCTCATCGTCAATGGCTCCTTCGAGCAGCCAGAGCTGGGCAATGGGAAGTGGAGCAACTACAAGGATGGCGAGGGCATTGAAGGCTGGAATGGCACTGATGTCGAGATCCAGAACCAGTATGAAGGCCGCGTAGCTTCCGATGGCGAGCAGTATCTTGAGATTGATGCAGCTGGCCAGGTGGACACCGTAAGTCAGTCCGTCCAGACTGAAGCTGGCGCTCAATATGAGTTGTCATTCGACATCGCGGCTCGCGGTGATGGTGCTGAAACCATTGAAGTTTACTGGAATGGTGAACTGCTCTCTGCTGAACAGGCTGTGGGAAGCGACTGGACGACAGTCTCCTTCGTGGTGACGGGAACAGGCGGCGAAGACACGCTTGAGTTCCGTGAACCAGCCGGTGAGAACAACACCTATGGCGGGTTCATTGACAACGTCAGCCTCTACAAGATCGGCAACACCACGCCGGACGGTGCCGTGGATGGCTATGCCCACAGTGTGGATGGCGACCTCAATGTGGATTGGGGATCAGATAGCGCCGATGCCGGTGACGATCTGCAGGGCTCTCAAGACGACGCCTCTGTTGTTCTGGGTAACCGCGCGGTCCTGTTCACGGACGACAGTGTCTCGGTGACGCAAGGCGGTGAGGCGGTTTCCGACCTCACTTCCAAGGGCGAAAAGGTTGAGTTCGCGCTCAGCGAAAACAACACGGTTCTGACGGCGACAGCTGGTGGGCGTACGGTCTTCACCGTCACGCTGCTGGATGATGGCTCTGGCCAGTATATTCTTGACATGCTGGACACCCTTGACCATCCAACAGACAACCCGGGTGTTGCTGGCGAGGACCTGGAGCTAAGCTTCGAGTTTGTTGCACGCGACAGCGATGGCGATTTATCTGCACCTGGCGAGTTCACGGTAACGGTTGCTGACGATCCGCTTGCGGACCTCAGCGTGGTCAAGGTGGGTGACGGCGTTCGCAGCACCCACTACACCACCGACGAGCGGGACGCGAGCGGCTTGGCCGACAAGCTGGGCCAGCCGATCCAGCCAAACGCCGTTCCAGATGAAGCCGTGATAACGATGGAAGATGGGGTCGAGGTCGTCGCAGCGGACAGCTGGAATGCCGCGAAGAACGTCTTCTACACTTCAGGTACCGAGTCTTCTGACAAAGTGCGCCTTGAAGACTTCGTCCATGTGGATGCGGATACCCGCCTCAAGGACGAGGGTGTGTCCCTTGACATCGACAACGCAAAGCGCGGCAACATTGCCATGGGCGATGGCGACGATCAGCTCGACATCTCACTGGCAACCAACGGTTCGGGTTACTCCAACAAGTTTGTCATCGACACTGGTGACGGTAACGACGAGGTCATCATCCAGCCGGGTGAAGCCCAGCCATCTGCTGGCATCACCGATGGACGCTACACTGAAGTTGAAATCAAACTTGGTGATGGCGATGATGTCTATGAGAACACAACCGAGGCAAGCGACACTGTTTACGGCGGTGAAGGCAACGACATCGCAAGAACGGGCGCTGGTGATGACGCGATGTATGGTGGTGGCGGCAACGACACCTTCTACGGCGGTGCAGGTGATGACACCTACTTCATGACAGATGCCTTTGGCGATGATCATGTGGATGGCGGCTCTGCAGGATCTGACATGGATACTCTTGACATGTCAGCGGTGACGGAGGACCTGACCTTCACCGGCACCAACCTGTTTGAGACCAAGATGGCAACGGTTACCGGCGACGCCGGAACGGCAACCTTCACGGAAATCGAACAGATTGTCAGCGGTGGCGGAGACGACGTCTTTACGTCAGGCTACACTCTCAGGGATATCCAGAAGATCTCCATGGGTGGCGGCAACGACACCTTTGCATGGTTGACCTTCAACAAGGATCAGCTGGAAATCGATGCCGGTGAGGGTGACGACACAGTCAACGTTGGTGGCGCCATTGGCGCAGGGCACACTGGCCTCATTGACGGTACCGTAAACGGTGGTCTGGGAACGGATACACTTGCGGTTCAGTTCACTCTTGGACGCGGTACCGGATTTAACGTCGTCTTTGATGGCGACAACAGCGGGACTGTTGGCTACATCGACGGTGAAACCACTCAGACACGGTTCGAAAGCTTTGAGGAGTTCACATTCGGTGACTTCAAGAATGACAAGTACAACCATGATCATGTGGACGCGAGCGCATCGAATGCTGATCTGAAGATCAGCACAGCACGAGGTGATGACACTGTCATCGGCGGCGCTGGTAACGACACGATCGATGGCGGTAAGGGTAATGATGTTCTTGAAGGCGGGGCTGGTGCCGATGCGCTTTACGGCGGTGAAGGCAACGACACGGCCAGCTATGCCGGCTCCAGTGAAGCGGTAACAGTTAACCTGGCGGATGGCACCGCTTCTGGCGGAGATGCAACCGGCGACACGCTGAGCAGCATCGAAAACCTCATCGGCTCTGATCACGACGACACTCTGACCGGCGATGATAATGCAAACCAGATTGAAGGTGGCCTTGGCGCCGACCTGCTAACCGGTGGTGAAGGCAACGACACCATCAAGGGCGGTGAAGGCACAGACACGGCGGTCTACACCGGTTCTGTTCTGGACTATCGCTTTGGCCATCAGACTGGCTTCATTGAAGTGGTCGACGGTGTTGCTGACCGCGATGGGGCGGACAAGGTCTCCGGCGTTGAGAAGCTCACTTTCGCAGAAGGCACTTATGTTTGGACCTATGGCCACAACGCAACGGACACGTTGGTTGCCGAAGACGGGGTGAACACCCTTCTCGTTGGCTTCCACGACAACGACACCTTGACCGGCGGCACGGGCGACGATGTTCTCTTCGGTGATCATGGTGTGGACTTCAACTGGCAGCCGGGCAATGACATTCTGGATGGCGGTGCTGGCAACGACATTCTCGTCGGCGGTGGCGGTGATGACCTGCTGACCGGTGGTGAAGGCAACGACACCATCAAGGGCGGTGAAGGCACAGACACGGCGGTCTACACCGGTTCTGTTCTGGACTATCGCTTTGGTCATCAGACTGGCTTCATTGAAGTGGTCGACGGTGTTGCAGACCGCGATGGAGCGGACAAGGTCTCCGGCGTTGAGAAGCTCACTTTCGCGGAAGGCACTTATGTTTGGACCTATGGCCACAACGCAGGTGACACGCTGGTTGCCGAAGACGGGGTGAACACCCTACTCGTTGGCTTCCACGGCAACGATACCTTGACCGGCGGCACGGGCGACGATGTTCTCTTCGGTGATCATGGTGTGGACTTCAACTGGCAGCCGGGCAACGATGTTCTGGATGGCGGTGCTGGCAACGACATCCTCGTCGGCGGTGGCGGTGAT
>NZ_JAQZAJ010000015.1 GCF_028737195.1 Pseudovibrio exalbescens
GCTTCTGTAGTATACCGGATATGAGGTTATGTATTTTGGTGTGCTAGTAAGGTTACGCAAGATTATTTGGGTTTTTGGTTTGTTTTGTTTTTTTGAGCCATTTGCCCTTTGGTTGACCGCGGTGTGTACAGGGAGTGAGATCGCGATGAAGAAACTGATCAACAAGGTCGAAGATGTGGTTGCCGAGCAGTTGGAAGGTCTGGCGCTGGCCCATCCGGAGCTGAAGCTGAACACCGAGCCTTACTACGTTTATCGGGAGCGCGAAGGTGACAAGGTGGCGCTGATCTCCGGCGGCGGG
Organism: Pseudovibrio exalbescens; assembly: GCF_028737195.1. Classification (GTDB taxonomy): domain Bacteria; phylum Pseudomonadota; class Alphaproteobacteria; order Rhizobiales; family Stappiaceae; genus Pseudovibrio; species Pseudovibrio zosterae. Next base: position 299 of record NZ_JAQZAJ010000015.1, read on the forward strand.
TCGGGCCACGAGCCCATGCATGCCGGCTTTATCGGCGAAGGCATGCTGACCGCCGCCTGCCCGGGCGCGGTGTTCTCCTCGCCCACCCCGGATCAGATGTATGAATGCGGCAAGGCCGTGGCCACGGAAAAGGGCGTCTTGCTCATCATCAAGAACTACACCGGCGATGTGCTCAACTTTGAATCCGCCGTTGAGCTGCTGCATTTTGACGACATTCCGGTTGGCTCCATCACCATTGATGACGACGTCGCCGTCAAGGACAGCCTTTACACGGCAGGCCGGCGCGGCGTGGGCGCCACGGTTCTGATCGAGAAGATCCTGGGCGCGGCCTGTGAGCGCGGCGCGGATCTGGCGGCTGTTGAAGCCATGGGCCGCACCTTGAACAACCGCTCCCGCTCCTTCGGCATTGCGCTGGATGCGTGTGTGGTGCCAGCGGCGGGCAAGCCGTCCTTCGATCTGGCCGAAGGCGAGATGGAGTTTGGCGTTGGCATTCACGGCGAGCCGGGCATCGCGCGCCGCCCGTACACCGACGTTCAAACGGTTGTCGCCGACATGCTCAAGGAGCTGTTGGAGAACTCCGGCTACACCCGCACCGTGCGCTCTTGGAACCGCGAGGAAGGCACGTGGATGGAAGAGGAAAGCACCGTTGAGGACTATGCGGCAGGCGATGAGCTGATCGTCATGGTCAACGGCATGGGAGCCACGCCGGAATCCGAACTCTTCGGCGCCTATCGCGAAGCCCATAAGGGGCTGGAAGCGGCGGGCTTCAAGGTCGCCCGCTCGCTGGTTGGCAACTACTGCACATCGCTCAACATGGAAGGCTTCTCCATCACCCTGCTCAAGGCCGATGCGGACACCCTGGCCCTGTGGGATGCACCTGTGGCCGCCCCGTCCCTGCGCTGGGGCAAGTAAGAGCAAACAAGGACAAGAACATGACTGTGACGAAGGACCAAATCCTCGGTTGGCTGAAAGCATGCGCGGCAGAGTTTGCCGCGCAGCAGGACTACCTGACCGATCTGGACCGTGAGATCGGCGATGCCGACCACGGCCTCAACATGAACCGCGGCTTTACCAAGGTCATGGAAAAGCTGCCCACCTTTGAAGCCCAGCCCATTGGCGGCATCATGAAGGGGGTGGGCATGACCTTGATGTCCTCCATCGGCGGCGCCTCCGGCCCGCTTTACGGCACCTTCTTCATTCGCGCCGCCACCTCAACGGCCTCAGCCGAAGAGTTGGATCTGGAGGCCCTGATCAAGATGCTGGAAGATGGCGTGGCCGGTGTGGTCATGCGCGGCAAGGCCGAGCCCGGCGACAAGACCATGTGCGATGTGTGGTGGCCGGTGCTTCAGGCTGCCAAGGAGGCCAAGGACGCAGGCAGCGACATTGCGGCGGCTCTGGACAAGATGGTGGCCGCAGCCGAGGAAGGGGCCAAGAGCACCATTCCAATGCAGGCCCGCAAGGGCCGGGCGTCTTATCTGGGTGAGCGCTCCGTGGGCCATCAGGATGCCGGTGCCACCTCCAGCCTGATCATGATCAAGGCGCTGGCAGCCACGGTAAGCGGGAGCTAGGTTTTGGTAGGTATTGTCGTTGTGTCCCACAGCCGGCAGCTCGCCGATGGCGTGGCTGAGCTGGCTGAACAGATGACACAGGGAAAGTGCCCCATTGCGGTTGCGGGCGGGATCGATGATCCCGCCAACCCCATTGGCACCGATCCCGTTGCAGTGATGAGCGCCATTGAGACCGTTGCCGATGACAGCGGCGTGCTGGTGCTGATGGATCTGGGCAGCGCGCTGCTCTCCGCAGAAATGGCGCTGGAGCTCATTGATCCGGACCTGGCTTCCAAGGTGGAGCTGTGCGCCGCGCCGATCGTGGAAGGCACCATGGCCGCCACGGTGGCTGCCGCTTCTGGGTTGCCGCTGTCTGCGGTCAAGGCAGAAGCCATGGGCGCGCTGGCCGCCAAGCTGAAGCATCTGGGCGTTGAAGACGAGACCGCAGGTCCGGCTGCAAGCCAAGCTGCCTGCGGTGAAGCGCTCACCTTCGAATGGACCGTTTTGAACCCTCATGGCCTGCACGCCCGTCCGGCGGCTGCCATTGTTGGCGCTCTGGCCGGGTTCGAGGCCGACCTGACCCTTGAATGCAAGGGCGAGCGCGCCAACGCCAAGAGCCTCAACGCGCTGGCGGTTCTGGGCGTGCGCAAGGGCGACCACATCGTGCTGTCCGCCTCCGGCGCGCAGGCGCAAGACGCCCTCGCCGCCTTTGAAGCGCTGGCCAGGGACGGCTTTGGCGAAGACGTTGACGCGCCGGTGGAAGCAGCCGAGACGGAAGACCAAGCAGCCCCTGCCCCAAGCGCCGTTGAAGGCGCCATTGTCGGCGTTGCTGCCTCCAGCGGCATTGTGAGCGCACCTGCCGCCTTCTTTACCGTCAAGATGCCTGAGGTGCCGGCCCGTGCCTTTACCTCAGCGGGCGAGGAAGCCCGCCGTCTGAGCGACACCATTGCAACCGTTGCCGAGACCATGCGAGCGCAAAGTGCTGCGGCAAAGGCCGCCAAGGACAAGGCCAAGGCCGAGATCTTTGCCGCTCACGAGGCCATGCTCACCGACCCGGACCTGCAGCCAAAGCTTTTGGCCGCCGTGGAAGGCGGGGCCATTGCCGAGCGGGCCTGGATGGAGGTCATGTCCGCCTTGAAGGCCCAGTATGAGGCCGCCGAAAGCGCCTACATGCGCGAGCGCGCCATGGACGTGCTCGACATCACCCGTCAGGTGATGCTGGCGCTCACCGGTGAAGAAGATGCGGGCGTGGACATTGCGCCCAACACCATCTTGTTTGCCGAGGATCTGTCGCCTTCCGACACCGCGCGTCTGAACAAGGACACCGTGCTGGGCATTTGCCTGCAGGGCGGGGGCAAGACCTCTCACAGCGCCATCATTGCCCGCGCCATGGGCATTCCGGCCATCGTGCGCGCCACCGGCTGCCTGAGCGAGGTCACGCCGGGCCAGACCGTGACACTGGACGGCTTTGAGGGCCTGCTGTGGACCGCGCCATCGGACGAAAAGGCTGGCGAGCTTGAGGCACGCCGCACCGCCTGGATCAAGGAGCGCAATGAAACCCTGACCCGGGCCCTTGAACCGGCCATCACCCTGGATGGGGTGCATTATCCGGTGCAGGCCAACATTGGCGGTTTTGCCGATGTGGAAAAGGCCCTGGCCTCAGGGGCGGAAGGCGTTGGCCTGTTGCGCACCGAGTTCCTGTTCCAGGCCCGGGCCGAGTTGCCGGATGAAGACAGCCAGTACCAAGAGTACAAGCGCATCGCCGCTGCCTTTGGCGACCAGCCGATCACCATCCGCACGCTGGATGTGGGCGGCGACAAGCCGCTGGCCTCCTACCCCATGGCTGAAGAGGAAAACCCGTTCCTCGGACACCGCGGGGTGCGCATGTGCCTGTCCGACCCGGCGCTGTTCAAGACCCAGATCCGCGCTCTGATCCGGGCCGCAAGCGAACAGCCCAACATCCAGATGATGGTGCCCATGATTGCCAATGTGCGCGAGCTCAAGGCCGTCAAGGCGCTGGTCGCCGACTGCCGCACCGAGCTGGGATTGCCCGAAGAGCAGGCCCCCATGCAGGTGGGCATCATGATCGAGGTGCCAAGTGCCGTGCTCGATGCCGATGCCCTGGCAGCAGAAGCCGACTTCTTCTCCATCGGCACCAACGACCTCACCCAGTATGTGATGGCAGCAGACCGGGGCAATCCAAAGGTCGCCGAACTCGTTGATTACAACGAACCGGCCGTGCTGACCGCCATCCGCATGACCTGTAAGGCGGGCAAAAAGGCCGGCATCCCGGTCTCAATGTGCGGGGAAATGGCTGGCGACACAAACGTCACCCAAACACTCCTAAACGCCGGACTGACAAAACTGTCCGCAAGCCCATCTCTCCTGCCAAACCTGAAAGCCAAACTCAGAACCCTGAGCATCAAATAAAAA
>NZ_JAQZAJ010000016.1 GCF_028737195.1 Pseudovibrio exalbescens
TTGTTGTTATCATGCCCGGCGGCGCCCTACTCTCCCGCGTCTTGAGACGAAGTACCATTGGCGCAGGGGCGTTTCACTTCCGAGTTCGGGATGGGATCGGGTGGGGGCGCCCCGCCATTGCCACCGGGCAGGATAACAACAATTTGAGAAGCTGGATTTTTAGTGATTATAGCTTAATGGGAGTGATCAAGTCGAACGAGCTATTAGTAAGGCTCAGCTTCGTGTGTTGCCACACTTCCACATGCCTCCTATCGACGTGGTGGTCTTCCACGGCTCTTCAGGGAGAACTAGTTTTGAGGTGGGTTTCCCGCTTAGATGCCTTCAGCGGTTATCCCTTCCGTACATAGCTACCCTGCAATGCGGCTGGCGCCACAACAGGTCCACCAGAGGTACGTCCATCCCGGTCCTCTCGTACTAGGGACAGATCCTCTCAATTCTCCTACACCCACGGCAGATAGGGACCGAACTGTCTCGCGACGTTCTGAACCCAGCTCACGTACCGCTTTAATTGGCGAACAGCCAAACCCTTGGGACCTGCTCCAGCCCCAGGATGCGATGAGCCGACATCGAGGTGCCAAACAATGCCGTCGATATGGACTCTTGGGCATCATCAGCCTGTTATCCCCGGCGTACCTTTTATCCGTTGAGCGATGGCCCTTCCACGAGGGACCACCGGATCACTATGACCGACTTTCGTCTCTGCTCGACTTGTCAGTCTCGCAGTCAGGCGGGCTTATGCCATTGCACTCGACGAGCGATTTCCGACCGCTCTGAGCCCACCTTCGCGCGCCTCCGTTACCATTTGGGAGGCGACCGCCCCAGTCAAACTACCCGCCACACACGGTCCCGGGCGTTGTTGCGCCGCGGTTAGATATCCATGAGGACAAGGGTGGTATTTCAAGGATGGCTCCATGAGAGCTGGCGCCCTCATTTCAACGCCTACCACCTATCCTACACATGTCATCACGAATACCAGTGTGAAGCTGTAGTAAAGGTGCACGGGGTCTTTCCGTCTGACCGCAGGAACCCCGCATCTTCACGGGGAATTCAATTTCACTGAGTCTGTGCTGGAGACAGCGGGGAAGTCGTTACGCCATTCGTGCAGGTCGGAACTTACCCGACAAGGAATTTCGCTACCTTAGGACCGTTATAGTTACGGCCGCCGTTTACCGGGGCTTCAATTCGGTGCTTGCACACCTCCTCTTAACCTTCCGGCACCGGGCAGGCGTCAGACCCTATACGTCGCCTTGCGGCTTCGCAGAGCCCTGTGTTTTTGATAAACAGTCGCAACCCCCTGGTCTGTGCCACCTTCAAATGGTTGCCCAAATGAAGGTCTCCCTTCTCGCGAACTTACGGGAGCAATTTGCCGAGTTCCTTCAGCACAGTTCTCTCAAGCGCCTTGGTATGCTCTACCTGTCCACCTGTGTCGGTTTCGGGTACGGTCTAGCGTGGGAGCTATTTCCTGGGACACCTTCGCTGCACCCCCAATCCAATAAGGGGATACAACACACGGCATCCGTCACTACCCACTGGCTGGGGAATATTAACCCCATTCCCATCGGCTACGCCTTTCGGCCTCACCTTAGGGGCCGGCTAACCCTGCGCCGATTAGCGTTGCGCAGGAACCCTTGGACTTTCGGCGAGAGGGTCTCTCACCCTCTTTGTCGTTACTCATGTCAGCATTCGCACTTCTGATATCTCCAGGTGCCCTCACGGGTCACCCTTCGCAGACCTACAGAACGCTCCGCTACCGCGTGTTAAACACGCCCGCAGTTTCGGTGTATGGCTTGAGCCCCGGTACATTTTCGGCGCGGAGACCCTTATTTAGACCAGTGAGCTGTTACGCTTTCTTTAAATGATGGCTGCTTCTAAGCCAACATCCTGGTTGTTTTGGGATCTCTACATCCTTTCCCACTTAGCCATAACTTAGGGACCTTAACTGGCGGTCAGGGTTGTTTCCCTCTCCACAATGGACGTTAGCACCCACTGTGTGTCTGCCCTGCAGTACTTCCTGGTATTCGGAGTTTGGTTAGGATCAGTAAGGCGGTGAGCCCCCATAGCCCATCCAGTGCTCTACCCCCAGGAGTATTCACAGGACGCTCTACCTAAATAGATTTCGCGGAGAACCAGCTATTTCCGAGTTTGATTGGCCTTTCACCCCTAGCCACAAGTCATCCCCGAATTTTTCAACATTCGTGGGTTCGGTCCTCCAGTGCGTGTTACCGCACCTTCAACCTGCTCATGGCTAGATCACTCGGTTTCGGGTCTAATCCAACGAACTAAAGCGCCCTATTAAGACTCGGTTTCCCTACGCCTACACCTATCGGCTTAAGCTTGCTCGTTAAATTAAGTCGCTGACCCATTATACAAAAGGTACGCTGTCACCCTTGCGGGCTCCAACTGTTTGTAGGCATCCGGTTTCAGGAACTATTTCACTCCCCTCGTCGGGGTGCTTTTCACCTTTCCCTCACGGTACTGGTTCACTATCGGTCGACAAGGAGTACTTAGGCTTGGAGGGTGGTCCCCCCATGTTCAGACAGGATTTCACGTGTCCCGCCCTACTCAAGGATTGCAATTCTTTCTACCCGTACGGGGCTATCACCCATTAATGCCAGGTTTCCCAACCTGTTCCGGTTCTTAAATTGCAACCACTGGCCTGGTCCGCGTTCGCTCGCCACTACTAGCGGAGTCTCGGTTGATGTCCTTTCCTCCGGGTACTTAGATGTTTCAGTTCCCCGGGTTCGCTCCCTTTCGGGTACTCCATACGGAGTGGGTTGCCCCATTCGGAAATCGCCGGATCAAAGCTTATTCGCAGCTCCCCGACGCTTATCGCAGCGTATCACGTCCTTCATCGCCTCTTGTCGCCAAGGCATTCACCAGATGCCCTTAAGACACTTGATCACTCTCATTAGCTATAATCACCAAATGCAGAACCTAATCCGCACCGGCAAAGCCAACAAAAGAACTTTGAGCTACAAACAAACTCAAAGTCATTTATTAAGACCAGCTTCTCGAGACATAACCGGCGGGGCAGCGGTCAAGCGCCCCCATTGGACCATCCCATAAGGAATGGCTAACTGGCTAGCTGTCACATCAAGCATATCCCAACAGGAATATGGCGCTCAATGCGGCCAGTTATGTCTTCTCTTCAACATGTCACAGAACACGCCCAAACCCTAAGG
>NZ_JAQZAJ010000017.1 GCF_028737195.1 Pseudovibrio exalbescens
TAATACCGCGGGGCTTTTTGCTTTCTAGCCCATGACACGTCTGAATGTTTCAGGATAGTCGAAGACAAAGCCGTCTTCATCGACCTCCAAGGTTGCCGTGAATTTGCGAAACAGCCCCTCATAGAGATAGCTGCTCTCCGTCCTGCGGGTATACCGCTGGTCTACTTTTTCTGGCAGAAGAGATGGCACTGGAATGTACGCAACATTCAAGTCAGCGGCAGTATTGATCGCAAGCTTCAGGCGACGGATTGGCAAGGTATTGGTGAAAGGCGTTGCTGCAAAATCAACATCGAGGCAGCCCCTCAAGTGCTCCAGTTCTTTTCCGGTTCCGTCTTGCCAGTTTCCGTTCCCATCCGAGACCAGAGTTCTGCTGGTGCCATCGGTAAGCGTGGCGGAAAATCGCCTCGTTCTCCAGTTCAGGTCGAGCTCCATGGTGTAGTGAAGACCATAAGAAGCATCCTCTCTGTTGCCAATGACCACGCTAGAGACGGCATAAAGGGTACCACCTTGTTTGAGGGTGAAATGCTCCAGCCCGGTATTGTTCCAGTCTGACCACCGAATGGTGCGGTTCAAGTGCATCTGAAATCCTTCCCTTTATGGGCAGGGTCGGGCTGACAATCAGAACGCGAGCGTGCCCATACCGTTGTCGAGGCGATCATTCCAGCTCGCCAACGCTCTGGCCAGACGCCCACCGGCGCCATTTTCTGGGTCACTCGCGCGCATCACTGCCCACCAGTCCAATGAAAAGCCGTTTTCTCCCAGTGGCTTGGCGATCAAAGTCCCATCTGCAATCTCAGGTTCCACTGCCCAACGACTGAAAACGCCAACACCAAATCCTGCCCGCACCAAATCGATCACAGCCTCTGGCGTCGGCATGTGGGTTATGTTGCGGTACATGGTGTCGGGTACGCCAATCACCGTCTGCCACTCGAAACCAGGCTCGGACGAGATCGGATAGGCGTAGTAGCGCTCCTCCACCAAATGGCTGCTGTCAACAAATGGCAGCTCTGCGAGCCGGTGATCGGGCGCCATCACTGCGACCAGCGGATCGGCACCCAGGTTGAACCAGCGGAATTGGGGCAGCGGTGACGGGCGGCCATACATTGTGACCACATCGACCGTGCCTTGGCTGAGGGAAGACAGAGGCTTGGAGGTCGAACTGCCGGAAAGATCAACGGTCAGCTGCGGCTCTGCAACTTCCAGGTGAGCAAGGAATGCTGGCAGCCAATGATAGCGGCTGTAGGTTGCCTGGCCGAGGCGAACGAGAATTTGCTTCCCGTTGTACGAGGCTTCAAGCTCCTGTTCCAGACGTGCCAGTTCATCCAGAAACTGTTCCGACATGGCGCGAATCTTCTCGCCTTCGGGCGTCAGCGTGACCACCTTCTCTGCCCGGCGCAAAAGCCGAAACCCGATCCGGCGTTCCGCCTCCTTCAAGCGATGGGAGGCCGCAGATTGCGTTATGCCCAACCGTGCTGCTGCCGCAGTAAGGCTTCGGGTCTCCGCAATAGCGCTCAAAAGCGCCAGATGACTTATGGTCAGCCTTGGAATCATAGCGCCCATGAAAACATTTCAGAGCACCTTTGAATATTTCGAATTTCCCTAGTGCCCAAAAAAAAATTAGCGGTAGTCGCCATGTTGAAAGGTGCTCGCATATCCCTGTCCGATTTCGGACCAAACACGGCAACAGCGTTGATCGCGCTGACGGCTGTGTGCTTCGGCCTTGTGCCGTTGTTCGCGAAGGAACTGCAGGGCCAAGGTGTTGGTTCTGCAGCGATTGCCCTCTACCGGTATATCTTTTCTGCGGTATTGCTGAGCCCTTTCTTGCCTTTGAGTAAGGGAAAGCTGCGTCAAGCAGGTTTGATGACCGTCACTGGAGTGTTTTTGGGCCTCGGGTGGATTGGGTATTTGGAGGCGGTCAAGACCGTCCCTGTAGCTGCGGCAGGCGTGATCTACATGACCTATCCGCTTTTTGTTTTGTTGTTCGCCTGGATCATGGTCGGCATGAAGCCGAGCAAGAATTCCCTTATGGCTGGGGGATTGATCGTGGCTGCAGCGGCATGTGTGGCTGACCCTACGGTGCTGACCGCGGATATGTCTGCTGCACTCATGATGGCGTGGACGGCTCCGCTGGGTTTTGGTCTTCTGGTCGTGGTGCTGACCACAATGGTCGACAAACTAAGCGCCATGGAACGCATGGCGACCGGTATGCTCGGTGCCACCATTGGTCTTGCCCCCAGCGCAATCATGAGCGAGGGCATGGGCATAATCCCAACGGACTGGTCCATGTTGGCGTTGATTGCGGCGCTGGGGCTGATCACTTCGGTGCTGCCCCAGGTGATATACACTGTGGCTTGCATTCGTGTTGGGCCATCGCGGGCAGCCGTGGCCGGTAGTCTTGAGCTTCCCACCATGTTCGTCATCGGCTTTCTTGCTTTTGGCGAGGCTTTAGGTCCGCGTGAGCTGATTGCCGCCGCATTGGTTCTCACCGCCGTGTTTCTGGTCCAAAGCCCAAAACCCGCTGCGGGCCGCACAGAGCCGCAGCAAATGCCAGCCGCGGCTCCTTAACTCCTAGCTCATCTAATTAACCATCAGCCCCCTCCCCATATCTGTTGGGGAGGGTTTTTTTATTTTTTTATT
>NZ_JAQZAJ010000018.1 GCF_028737195.1 Pseudovibrio exalbescens
TGGCACGCTGACAGAAGGCGGCGAGCCAGTCGATACAGGACTGACCTCAGGAGGTGTTCCAGTTGTCGTGTCCTTGTCAGACGATGGGCTCACACTCACGGGCTCTGCTGGTGGCGAAGCCGTATTTGTTGCGCAGCTCAATGAAAACAGTGCCGACTACACTGTCACGCTTTACGGCCCGATTGATCACCAGGCGGTTGCAGACGGACGTGGCAATGGCCAGTCGCTGAACTTCAAGGTCACTGCCACTGACGGGGATGGCGACCCGCTTGAACTGACGCTTTCCACGCGCATCATTGACGATGAGCCAACCGCGTCCTTCTCTGGCACCTACGATCTGGCAGAAGCAACGGATGCAAATGGCGATTTCGCTGCGCAGACCGTCACCGGCACCCTGAAGTTCGATGGCGGCGCAGACGGTGCGAAAGTCACCGCAGTCAATTATCGCTTCGACGGCACCATTATGGAAATGGGCGAAAACGGTGAAGGTATTGAGTTCCACCCGTTTGTCACATCCGGCGGTGACGAGATTTCTGTAGTTAACTCTGCAGGTGAAAATGGCCCGATTGTCACCGGTTGGGCGACGATCGACGGCGTTGAAACCAAGATCTTTGAGTTCACTGTAACCAATGCAGAAACCGGTTCTTTCGAGTTCACTCAGTATCAGGCCATCATTCACCCTGACCAAGGCGCAGATGGTTCCGAAACCGGTGCATCAGATGAACTTCGCATGGTGTTCGACTTTCAGGTCACCGATGGCGACGGCGACACCACGGCCATCTTCAATGAAGGAACCGTGCAGATCGACATTCAGGACGATGGCCCGTCCATTGGTACCCCTGAAGATGGCTCTGTGGACGAAGATGGTATCGTTCTTGTAGGCGAAAACCTCATCGTCAATGGCTCCTTCGAGCAGCCAGAGCTGGGCGATGGCAAGTGGCGCAATTACAAGGAAGGCCAGGGCGTTGAAGGCTGGGGCGGCACCGATGTCGAGATCCAGAACCAGTATGAAGGCCGCGTAGCTTCTGATGGCGAGCAGTATCTTGAGATTGATGCAGCTGGCGACGTCGATGTTGTCAGCCAGTCTGTTCAGACTGAAGCTGGCGTGTCCTATCAGCTCTCTTTTGATGTTGCTGCACGCGGCAATGGCGCAGAGACCATCGAGGTTTATTGGAATGGCGAGTTGGTCTCAGTCGAACAGGCAGAGGGCGCTGACTGGAGCACCTTGACGTTCATCGTCAAGGGTACAGGCGGTATGGATACGCTTGAGTTCCGCGAGCCAGCTGGTGAGAACAACAGTCGCGGCGGTTTCATTGACAACGTCAGCCTCTACAAGATTGCCACGCCGGATGCTGGTGATGCGATCATCGACGGCTTCGCGCGTCAAGCGGAAGGTGATCTGGGCATCGATTGGGGTGCAGACAACGCCGACAATGATGCACTGAACGGCGCCGATGGCGATCGCTCTGTCAGCTTCTCCGGAGCAAATTCGGAAGACGGGGCGCAGGTACAAACGGTCAACAATGTGCCGCTGACGTCAAAGGGCGAGCCAGTGCTGCTGACCGAATTGGCAGATGGCACACTCGTTGGCTATACCGGCACCAAGCCTACGACTGCGGATGCAGATGGCGTCGTGTTCAAACTGAACCTGTCGGACGATGGGTCCGGATCCTACACATTCACGCTGGTTGGCAGCGTAGATCATCCGCTGGCTAACGTAGAGGATGATCTGGCCATCGATTTTGGCTTCACCGCCAAAGACAGCGACGGTGATACCGTTGAAGGTGATTTCACCATCACCATCAACGATGACCTGCCACTTGTTGGGGGTGTCTCCACAGGCACGGTCGATGAAAGCTACCCGTCAACTGCTGATGGCACGCTTGAGAGCGGCGAAAAACTGTCGCTGACTTCCATGGGCGACTACAGCGATCCAACCACGCATGTGTTCCGCGTCACCAACCCGACTGATGAACCGGTTGAATACACCTACGAAATTTACAAGGGACAAAAGGTTACGGCTGTTGCTCAGCCGGGTAACTCCTATTTCTCTGTTGAAACGAATGGGTACAAGCCAACAGTTATCATTCGCTACGACGTGGATGGCGTCGAAAAAAGCCAGACCAAAGCCGCAGGCAACCCGTCTCAGGTCGAAGGCGAAGCCATTGTTCCGATGAACGAAACGTATGGCACACTGAACATCGACCTTGGAGCCGACGATCAGCCACTGGCAGATGCGTTCAGCTTCGACTTTTCTAATCTGGATGGCATCACGACCTCTGCAGGTTCCGCAGTTACATTTACGCAGAGTGCAGGGGATCGGTTTGTAACGGCAACCGGCACAGATGCAGAAGGCAACCTGGTCGCAGAGCTGGTGTTCGATGGTCAGACACAGCAGTGGACATTCCGCCAGTTCGAGGCTCTTGAGCATTCTGACTCAACTGATGCGAATGACGGTCTGCCGCTGGACTTCGGCTACACAGTAACCGACGCCGATGGCGACACCGCATCCTCTTCCATCGTTGTGACCGTCAATGACGATGCGCCGACACTGGGTGAAGCTCAAGGGCGCACCATTCAGGAAAACGATCTGCCGGACGGCACGTCTCCAGACGCAGGTTTGACCG
>NZ_JAQZAJ010000002.1 GCF_028737195.1 Pseudovibrio exalbescens
TAATTGTCAATGAACTGAAGACTTCCATCTTCCGGGAAACCCAAGGCTAACCACCTCAAATCTCTGATCTTTTTGCCGCTCCGTCCAAGGCGCTCAAGCGCTCCGTCCCGGCGGCGTGGAGCGGGTTATAGGCCGACCATCCCCAACTGTCAACGGCCTTGATATAAAAACTTCATAAAATTCACAGGGCCTCGGGAGAAGTTGATTTTTAATTGATTTTTCGGTTGACGCTATGGAGAGAGTCGCAGTGAGTACACAAGGTATTCTCCCTGTTAATAGGGGTTGGTGAAAGCCAAATTGCAGCCGTAATCTGAATGCATTTATGATAGAGGCGCTGGGGGCTCAGCGACGATCATGAAACCGCTTGAATCTGACAGCCTATATACACAGGCGACTAGGGTGGGAAACAGATAACAGAATGTATGCAGGTCACCACAACGCTGCGGGCGTTGCACAGATTGATCTGGGCACTGAGCACGCATTGGCAATCGATAGCACCGCAAACACGGCAGATGCCAGTTCTGCGCTCAATGCCCGTTGGTTGATTGGCACAGTTCTGACAGGCGTCACCTCTATTGTTTTGATGGGCGGCGCTTTGATGGCCTCATTGGACGGCCAGTATACCATCTCCACCCCCTACCAGGCTGCAAGTGATGACGAAGGCGAACATCTTGCACATAACCGAGGTGGTAAAGGCGACCGCGTAATCAGCAATGACGCGGGTTTTTCCAACCGCATGATTATCCCGGTCAACGTAGTACGCCGCGAAGGTGGCCGTGACCATGTTCGGGCCCAGCCTTATGCGCTGGTGACCGCCAGCCTGATTGGCGAGCACGATGCCGGCGACAGTTATGAGATACCGCCGTTCGATCCGATTGCAATGTATCAGGGCGAAGACATCACGCCGGTTCAGGCAACCAGCGACGCAATCTATGGCGCAGACGTTGAGGGTGAAGTCACCATCTCCCAACGGGACTTCCCCATGAGCGCCCTTGGCCTGACGGCAGTAAAGACGGATCCCGAAAACAATGTGATGGAAGAGGTGAAAAAAGCTGCCCTGTTCATGCTGGACAACCGCACGGACATTGCTGCCATACCCGCCTATGCCGCAGAACCGCAACGGTTCGCGCCCATCATGGAAATGGACTTCGACAATCTGGAAGTGCGCATCACGGAAGAGAACGTGTCCTTTCAGGCAATGTCCGTGTCTGCCCAGCCTACAGCGACAGTTGAAGAACACATACATCCTGTTCGTAAGGACGATGTCCTGCTGGATCTGATTTTGGACAACGAAGGCTCACAGCTTGAAGCGAACAAGATCGTTACGCGCTTCAAGGAGGACATTGGTCTCGACCAGGTTCGCGTTGGGCAAGTGCTGCGCTTTGCTCTGGATCCAGCTCTGCCCGAACTGTCCAAGGGACGCCTGCTCCGCGTCAGCGTCTATGAGAATGAAGAGCATGTCGGCACGATCGCGCGCAATGACCAGGGCCAGTTCATCGAGGCTGCAGCGCCATCCTCCGGGCTTCAGGCAACAGCGTTCAACAATCTGAACTTTGACAGCAGCGGCTCGAACCCAACCGCGACCTACTACGACAGCATCTATCAAACGTCCTTGGAAAACGAGATCCCCAAGTCTTTGATTAAAGAGCTGCTGCGCATCTATTCCCATGACGTGGACTTCAACTCCACGATACGTCCGGGAGATGCAATCAGCGTTTTCTACGGTTTACCCGAGGAAGACAGCAAATCTGCCTCCGAAATCCTGTTTACCTCACTGCAGGCAAATGGCCGTGTTCATCGCTTCTATCGTTTCCGCAACCCGCTGGACGGCGAAGTGGACTACTATGATGAAAACGGCCAGAGCGCTCAGCAATTCCTGCTCCGCAAACCCATTGCGGGCGGGCGCTTCACCTCCGGCTTCGGCATGAGACGCCACCCGATTCACAAGACACGCCGCATGCATACCGGCGTTGACTGGGCGGCCCCACGCGGTACGCCAATTCTGGCATCCGGTGAAGGCCTCATCATTCGAGCCGCGTGGACCGGCGGCTATGGGCGCCATGTGCAGATCCAACATGCCAACGGATATGTGTCGACCTACAGCCACATGAGCCGCTTTGCCGATGGCACAAAACAGGGTGCCCGCGTTCATCAGGGCCAAGTGATCGGCTATGTGGGCTCTTCCGGCCTGTCCTCCGGTAACCACCTCCACTACGAGGTGAAGGTGAACGATCGCTTTGTGAACCCACTGAAGATCAAGCTCCCGAAGGGGCGCAACCTGGAAGGCGATGTTCTTATCGCATTCAAGCGTGAGCGTGACCGTATTGATGCGCTTGTATCACAAGGCACGCCAAACCGGCGCTTGGCAGCCGTCGCCCAATAAAGCAACAGCTCTACCGTTCTCATGAAAAAGGCGGCCCGAAAGCCGCCTTTTTGCATAGCCTGTTGACCGATGTCAGCTCTCAGCAACGTCAAAGAGCATGCGATCCGTTCCCGCTGAACAAGTTACCGTCTGACCCTCCTGAATCTTGCCAGCAAGGAGCTGTTCGGCAAGCGGATCTTGAACCTGTTTCTGAATGACGCGCTTCAACGGACGTGCCCCGTAAGCCGGGTCGTACCCCTTCTCTGAAAGCCACTCCATCCCCTCTTCATCAATCTTGAGCGTAATATGACGCTCATCCAGCAAACGCTGAAGACGATGAAGCTGGATCTTGACGATTTCATTCATCTGAGTGCGCTTCAGGCGGTGGAACAGAATGATCTCGTCAAGGCGATTGAGAAATTCGGGACGGAAGTGAGCTCGTACAGCCTCCATCACCGGCCCACGAACCGCCTCTGCGTCTTCGCCCTCGCCTTGGGCTGCAAGGAACTCGGCGCCGAGGTTGGAGGTCATGATGATCAAAGTATTGCGGAAATCCACGGTACGGCCCTGACCATCGGTCAAACGGCCATCATCAAGCACCTGCAACAACACATTGAACACATCGCCGTGCGCTTTCTCGATTTCATCGAACAGCACAACCTGATAGGGCCGCCGGCGCACTGCTTCCGTCAGTGCTCCACCCTCTTCATAGCCAACATAGCCGGGAGGCGCACCAATCAGGCGGGCCACACTGTGCTTCTCCATGAACTCGGACATGTCGATGCGAACCATGGCCGTTTCATCGTCGAAAAGGTACGAAGCCAGCGCCTTGGTGAGCTCAGTCTTGCCCACACCGGTCGGGCCAAGGAACATGAAAGAGCCAATCGGGCGGTTCGGATCCTGCAGACCAGCACGGGCCCGGCGCACAGCTGTCGAGACCGCATGAACTGCTTCCTGCTGACCAATCACGCGCTTTGCAAGCTCATCTTCCATACGCAACAGTTTTTCGCGCTCGCCTTCCAGCATCTTGTCGACCGGAATGCCCGTCCAACGAGACACCACTTGCGCGATGTTTTCGCTGTCTACTGTTTCGCGAAGCATGGCTTCCGCATCCTGACCTTCATCAGCGACTGTCAGCTGCTTTTCCAGATCCGGTATCACACCGTAGGCAAGTTCACCAGCCCGCGCCAAATCACCCGCACGCTGTGCCTTTTCAAGTTCAATCCGCGCTTCGTCCAGCTGCTCCTTGATTTTCTGCTCACTGTTGAGCTTGTTTTTCTCAGATTCCCACTTTTGCGTAAGGGCACGCGACTGCTCTTCCAGATCGCTCAGCTCTTTTTCAAGCCGGGACAGACGATCTTTGGTGGCCGCATCCTCTTCTTTTTTGAGCGCCTCGCGTTCGATCTTCATCTGAATGATGCGTCGATCCAGCTCGTCCAGCTCCTCCGGCTTGGAATCCACCTGCATGCGCAAACGGCTTGCCGCTTCGTCGACCAAATCAATGGCTTTGTCCGGCAAGAAACGATCCGTGATATAGCGGTTGGAGAGTGTCGCCGCCGAGACGATCGCGCTATCGGCGATCTTGACGCCATGATGCAGCTCATATTTTTCTTTGATGCCGCGCAGAATGGAGATCGTATCTTCAACCGTCGGCTCGCTGACAAACACTGGCTGGAAGCGGCGGGCCAGCGCCGCATCTTTCTCAACATGCTTGCGATATTCGTCGAGCGTAGTTGCACCCACGCAGTGCAGCTCTCCACGTGCCAGCGCTGGCTTGAGCAAATTGGAGGCGTCCATTGCACCGTCCGTTTTGCCCGCGCCAACCAGCGTGTGCATTTCATCAATGAAAAGAACGATTCCGCCGTTTGAGGATTGCACCTCGGAAAGCACGGCTTTGAGGCGTTCTTCAAACTCACCGCGATATTTGGCCCCGGCAATGAGCGCACCCATGTCCAGTGCAAGTAAGCGCTTGTCGCGTAAGGATTCCGGCACATCGCCGTTCACGATGCGCAGAGCGAGTCCTTCGGCGATGGCGGTTTTACCCACGCCCGGCTCACCAATGAGAACCGGATTGTTCTTGGTTCGACGCGACAGAACCTGAATGGCTCGACGAATTTCTTCGTCACGTCCAATCACAGGATCCAACTTGCCGTCTCGTGCCTGCTGGGTGAGGTCCTGAGCGTACTTCTTGAGGGCGTCATACTGATTTTCAGCACCCGCTGAATCCGCAGTGCGCCCCTGTCTAAGCTCGTTGATCGCTTCGTTCAGGCTGTTTGGCGTGACACCACCCTCGTGCAAAGCACGCCCGGCGGCACTGTCCTTATCCATGGCCAATGCAAGCAGCATACGTTCAACAGTGACAAACGAGTCGCCTGCCTTTTCAGCCAGCTTGGTTGCTTGGTCAAAGAAACGCGCCGTCGCAGGCGCCAAGTAGAGCTGACCATTGCCACCGCTCACCTTTGGCAGCGCGGCAAGATCCGCATCGTTCTTTAGCCGGACATCAGCCACGCGACCGCCTGCCCGCTCAATCAAGCCTGCGCACAGGCCTTCCGAGTCATCCAGAAGAACCTTCAGAATGTGTTCTGGAGTGAATTGCTGGTGCCCTTGCCCTAGTGCAAAGGTCTGTGCAGATTGGACAAAGCCACGGGCTCTATCACTGTACTTCTCAAAATCCATAGAACTCTCCTCTGTCGCTGCATCACCCGAAGCATGAGCAGCACTTGGAAACTCCGAACCCCATTGAGAGCGTCCGGAACGGAGCATCTCGCCCCGCTCCTTTGATATAATGTGGCAATGAGACAACAAAAGCCCCCCAAGAACAAGTTCTTGGCGAGACGTACCCATAACGGAATTTGAGGAGAGTTAAGAAGGCCCTGCGCCTGCGCTTAAGTACTGGCCCAATCGCCGCAACAGAAAATGCGGGAAATAAAAAGGCCGGAGCAGAACCCCGGCCTTGAAAACTTTGGCGTTTTAGCCTTCAGCACCCTCTGGTGCCTCAGCAGACTCGTCAGCCGCCTTTGTCCGGCGGGTACGAGGTGTACGCGGAGACCTTGGGACGCGCGGCGTGCGAACCCGCGGTGTGCGCTTGGCACGTGGGGCAGCCGTTTCGCCATCGCCTTCCGCGGCAGCAACCTCGGCAACTTCTCCATCCGCTCCACCTTCTTCAGGCAGGGCGGCAACAGGAGCAGATGCGGCGCGGCGAAGACCACGCCCACGAGTGCCGCGGGTGCGGCGACGCGGCTTGTCGTCGTCCTCATCTTCTTCGTTGTCGGAAGCGCCGTCCGTATCAACGTCTTCTTCAGACTGTTCCGCCGCTTTCGCGCTACGTCGAGGAGCCTTCTTGGCAGGCGCCTCTTCAATGAAGGGCTGCGGAGTATCCAAACCGATCACCGGTTGCGGCTGCTCTTCAGACGTTTCTGATGGCTGCGCATTCTCGGCGGCTACAGGCTTTGTGCTTTCGGTCTGATTTGCACCAGCATCTTCATCCGCATCGGAACGATGTGAAGAAGAATTTTGCTGATTTGTTTGCGGCTGAGCAGCAGCAACAATGCGCAAGTAGTGTTCGGCGTGCTGATAGTAGTTTTCTGACACCACACGATCGCCGGAAGCTTGTGCATCTCTCGCGAGCTGCTGATACTTTTCGGCGATATGCGTTGCAGTTCCACGGATCTTTACATCAGGTCCGTTGGACTCGTAGCTCCGTGTCAACGGATTAGGTGCCTTCCGGCCCCGGCCACGCATTCGTTTGTTATTCTGATTTCCTGGTCTCATTATGCCGTTAACTTTCACGAACGGCGATCAGCCGAAGCCAATCTTCCATAGGGCAAGTGGATTCCCTTGGAACGTCCATATGCCGTTTCAATAGGTCTGTCGTGTTCGCAAATACAGTACGCACTTCAGTTAAAAATCTGCGTGTACTGGAATTTGGTCAATTTGGGTCTTGCGATAAGCCAACAATGATTTTGAATGCGCTATAACACGCCTTCAGTCTTACACAACGATACACGGGACTGCCGAATTTCTTGCTGCGCACAATTCCTCGGCGTTATTGTTCGGGTCTTCCTCAAATGTCTTGAGCACCCGCCCCGATGCAGCTAATCGCTGGTAACATCAGCCGGCGAGATGAACGTAGCTTGTTCTGCGCCGATTTCCAAGGCCTTTTTTCCGAATTACTCAACAACCATTAGGCTGAGTACATTTTGCGAGCACGACTCGGTCGTTCCCACCCAAATCCTGTCGGCATTCCGCAAACGTAAGGCTACTATTTTCAATAAGTTGGCGCAAAAGAAGCTGCTGGTCCCAGCCGATTTCAAGAAGCAATGCGCCATCTTGTCTTAGCAAATGCGCCCCGTCTCCAATCAACTCACGGTAGGCATCCAGCCCGTCCGGTCCGCCAGACAGCGCCACAATTGGATCATGATTTTTCACCTCTGCCGACAGCTCTTTAACGACCTCCTCCTTGATATATGGGGGGTTGCTGACGATGAAGTCGAAAGCTGGCGCCAGCGCCGTCAGATATGAAGCACGCACCGGATAGAGCCGCTCGCCAACACCATTTGAAATTGCATTTCGCCGTGTTGTGAGAAGCGCATCTTCACTCACATCAACAGCAACGGCACGAGCATTTGGTAATTCCGTGAGCAATGCGATGGCAATTGCACCTGTGCCACTGCCAATGTCTGCAAACACCCAGTCCTTCTGCAGGCCGCCGTGATTCAAGCAGTAGTCAAGCGTGGCTTCCACCAGTACTTCCGTATCCGGGCGCGGCTCCAGCGTCTCCTCGCTCAGAGTGAAAGTCAGCCCCCAGAAATCCCGCTGGCCAAGAATGCGGCCGACAGGCATGCCACCAAGGCGCAACGCTGCTTGCTTTTCAAGCTTTTGAACAACTTCAGGGCCAGAGACCTGATCGTAGTGCAGCGGCAGCATCTTTGGCTCAACACCAACGGCTGCCGCCACAAGATACCGGGCGTCCGTCTCCGGCTCAGCCAACTTTGCTTCACGAAACGCATCGCGCAATTTCAAAAACAAGTGTTGAAGCGTTGGCTGCATGCGCGTTTAAAGCCCTTCTTCGGCCAACAGGTTTGCCTGATGGTCTACAATCAAGGCGTCAATCACTTCGCCTGTTGCTTCGCCTGCCATCATCTGGTCGAGCTTGTAGAGTGTCAGACCAATCCGGTGATCTGTAACGCGGCCCTGCGGGAAATTGTAGGTGCGGATACGCTCCGAGCGATCACCTGACCCCACCTGTAGACGGCGGCTTTCCGTGCGCTCAGCGGCCGCACGCTCACGCTCAACATCATAGATCTTGGCGCGCAGCAACTTCATGGCGCGATCCTTGTTCTTGTGCTGAGAGCGTTCATCCTGAACGGCAACGACAATCCCCGTTGGCGCGTGGGTAATACGCACGGCAGAATCCGTGGTGTTCACGTGCTGACCGCCAGCACCAGATGCGCGGTAGGTGTCGATGCGCAGGTCTGCCGGGTTGATGTCGACATCAACCTCTTCTGCCTGTGGCAACACCGCAACTGTCGCAGCAGATGTGTGAATACGGCCACCGGACTCGGTTTCGGGCACACGCTGTACCCGGTGAACGCCAGACTCAAACTTGAGCTTGGCAAAGACTTCCTGACCCGTCACAGCGGCAGTGATTTCCTTGAAACCGCCCATCTCGCCTTCACTGGTGGAAATGACCTCCACCTTCCAGCCCATGCTGTCGGCAAAGCGCTGGTACATACGAAACAGGTCGCCAGCGAACAATGCCGCTTCGTCGCCGCCAGTACCGGCGCGAATTTCCAGAATGACGTCACTTGAGTCGGCTTCATCTCGCGGCAACAAACCGATCCGCACCACTTGGGTCAGTTCTTCAATCTTGCCCGCCAGCTCATCCCGTTCAAGCTGCGCCAACTCACGCATCTCCGCATCCGTATCGCGGTCGTCAAGCAGCGCTTGTGCATCTGCAAACTCAGCTTCAGCCTGCCGTAATTCGCGAATGGACTTCACGATCGGCTCCAATTGGGCATAGTCCCGGGAAAGCTTGATGTAGACATCGGCACTTGGGCCAGACGCCATTTCACTCTCAATCTGGTCAAAGCGCGACAGCAGTGTATCCAGTTTTTCTTGCGCCAACATTCGCGCGCTTCTCCTTAAGCAAAAGCAGGCGGACACCGGACGGCACCGCAAGCGCGAAATGCGCTGCGCCGTTCGGCTCGCCAAGTTAGGTCTCTATAATGGAATATCGTGCTCGGAAGCAAAGTCGGCCAGGAACTGTCGCATGTTCTCCGGCGTGTGTCCGGGCTCCAGTCTTGGCAGTAGCCGCGCTGATAGCTTCCGCAGATCCAGACTGCGCAACATCGCTTTCACCGGACCAATTGCGGATGGCGACATGGACAGGCTGCGATAGCCAATACCCAGCAACGCCATGGCGGCAAGCGGCTGCCCTGCAAGTTCACCACACAGGGTGACAGGCACATGCATGCGATCGCCCACTTCCACGATGCGCTTCAAAGCGCGCAGGAAGCCGGGATGCAGAGTGTCAAAGCGATCTGCTACCAGTGTATTGCCACGGTCCACCGCATTGAAGAATTGGAACAGATCGTTTGAGCCAACCGAGACGAAGTCCACTTCCTCATAAAGCTCTTCCAGCTGCCACAGCAGGCCCGGCACTTCCACCATCACGCCAAGGCGCAATGTCTCCGGGGTCGCGTGACCGTGCTGACGCAGGTGGCGCAGCTCACGCTCCACGTAATCGCGCGCTTTGCGGAACTCATCCACGTCCGCAATCATCGGGAACATGATGCGCAAGGAACGTCCAGCTCCGGCATGCAGCAATGCACGGATCTGTGTGCGCAAAAGCCCTGGCCGGTCTAGCCCAAAGCGGATCGCACGCCAGCCCATGGCCGGGTTCTCTTCTTGTGCAAGGCGCATGTAAGGCAGCACCTTATCGCCGCCAATATCAAGGGACCGGAAGGTGACCGGCCTGTCACCCGCTTGATCCAATACCTTGGAATAGAGCGATTGCTGCTCTTTCATCCGCGGAAACGACGATGCCACCATAAACTGCAGTTCGGTCCGGAACAGACCAACGCCAGCCGCGCCCGCATCGTTCATGCTCGGCAGATCTACCAAGAGGCCAGCGTTCAGCTGCAGAGTGACATCTGTGCCATCCAGCGTCACCGTTGGCTTGTTGCGCAGACGCTTGTACTGCGCTTGACGACGGGCACGGAAACGCACCTTGTCGGCAAAGGCCTGTTCCACATCCGGAGCGGGGCGGATGAAAACCTGTCCCACTTCGCCGTCAACGATAACCGGATCACCCGCCTCGACGAGCGACACAATATCTTCCACCTGCCCGATGGTTGGGATGCCAAGAGCCCGAGCCACGATGGTTACGTGGCTGGTCGGCCCGCCCTCTTCCAGAATAAGACCGCGAATGCGATCCCGATCATAGTCAAGAAGTTCAGCAGCACCCATGTTGCGCGCAACAATAATGGCGTCCTGCGGCAACTCACCTTCCGAGGCGCCGTGCCCACGGCCCATTAGTTCGCGGATCAGACGCAGCGCCAGGTCATCCAGATCGTGCAGACGCTCCCGCAGATAAGGGTCGGTCTGACGCAGCATACGAGCGCGAGTGTCGCTCTGCACTTTCTCAACGGCGGCTTCGGCCGTCAGGCCGTTGCGAATGGCTTCTTCAATCTTGCGCACCCACCCCCGGTCATAGGCGAACATCCGGTAGGCTTCCAGAACCTCACGGTGCTCTCCATGCTGGGAGAAATCGCCATTGGCAAGCATGTGATCAAGCGAAAGGCGCAAACGCTGGACGGCGCCGTCCAGACGCTCCTTTTCAGCATCCGCGTCCTCAGCAATCAGGTTGGTAATCACAACACGCGGTTCATGGAGAACCACATGGCCCAAGCCTACGCCGTCTGAAAGCGGCACGCCCTTGAGGTGCATCGGTCTGGCAAGGTCAATCGTTGTGCCTTGCTGTGCGATGGCTTCCAGCTCGCCCGCAGCTACCATTTCTGCAATCACCATGGCGGTGGTTTGCAGCGCCTCGACTTCATCCTCAAAATAGGTCCGATGCGCCATGTTCTGAACAACCAGAACACCGAGCGTACGGCCCGCGCGCAGGATAGGAACACCAAGGAAGGAGTTGTAGTTCTCTTCGCCTGTTTCAGGGCGATAGGCAAACGCCGGGTGCGCCTGCGCATTAGGTAGGTTCAATGGTCGGGCATCAGAGGCAATAAGGCCCACAAGGCCCTCGCCAATCCGGAGGGCCGTCTTGTGAACAGCCGTCTTGTTCAGGCCCTCTGTTGCATACAGCTCCAAAACGCCGTCGGCTCGCAGTATGTAGACGGAACACACTTCCGCAACCACATTTGCTGCAATAAGCCGAACAATCTTGTCGAGCCGCTCCTGCGCGTTGATGGGTTCTGCCATCACCTCGCGAAGGCGACGCAAGAGAACGCGCGGTCCGGCCAAGCTGCTGCGCATACCTTGTCCTACCTATCGTTTGTCATTCGACCTCAAGTCGGGCTAGCGGCTGCGCTAGTGTAGTACAGCCGCTCGCAACATGTCGACTCACCTAATTTAACCGTCGAGACCATATAGCGAATGCAGAGTCCGCACCGCAAGTTCCGTATAGGCAGAATCAATCAGCACAGAGATTTTAATTTCTGATGTTGTGATCGCGCGGATGTTGATGCCCTTGCCAGCCAGCCCGCGGAAACAGTCCGCAGCGACACCGGCGTGAGAGCGCATGCCCATCCCGATCACGGAGACCTTCACCACATCAGTCGTGCCTTCCAGCGTCTCATAACCAATGCCCTCAGAGTTGGCTTCGATTACGGCGCGCGCACGCTCATATTCCGTTTCAGGAACAGTGAAGGTGATATCGGTTGTCTTTCCATCCGGGGAAATGTTCTGAACGATCATGTCCACATTGATGTTGGCGTCAGCCAGCGGACCAAACACGTTGCTGGCCACACCTGGCTTGTCGGCCACATTGCGGATGGAGATTTGCGCTTCGTCCTTCGAAAAGGCGATGCCAGTGACAACTTGCTGTTCCAATATTTCGTCCTCATCGCAGATCAACGTTCCCGGTGGCAATCCGCCATTGCCAACCTGCGGAGCATCCGGATCATCAAAACTGGAGCGAACAAACGTCCGCACGCCATGCACCATGGCCATTTCCACAGAGCGAACCTGAAGCACCTTGGCGCCCAGTGACGCCATCTCGAGCATTTCTTCAAACGACACCCGGTCCAGACGCTGAGCTTTCGGCACAATGCGTGGGTCCGTTGTATATACACCGTCCACGTCCGTGTAGATATCACAACGGTCTGCGTGGATTGCCGCAGCCAGCGCTACAGCACTCGTGTCAGAGCCGCCACGGCCGAGCGTCGCAATGCGGTTGTCTGGAGCCAGACCTTGGAAGCCGGCTACGACAGCAATCTGACCGCGCTCAAGGCGTTCGATGACGGTTTCGCCTTCGATTCGCTCAATACGAGCTGCGCCATGCGCTTCATTCGTGTGAATTGGGATCTGCCACCCCTGCCAGGAGCGGGCCTCAACACCCATGTCCTGAAGCACGATAGCAAGGAGACCAGAGGTGACCTGCTCACCGGAAGCAACCACCGCATCATATTCGCGCGCATCATGCAGCGCTGCAGCGTCCTTCGTGTAGCCAACCAGTGTGTTGGTCACACCTGCCATGGCCGAAACCACAACGGCAACCTGGTTGCCAGCTTCCACTTCACGCTTCACATGCCGCGCTACGTTGCGGATGCGATCAAGGTCGGCAACTGATGTGCCGCCGAATTTCATTACCAAACGGGCCATCGCTTCCCAATTTCCTCCGAGGGCCTTGAAGCACAGAACTTACTGCCACAGTTGGCGCTCATGCATACAGCTACAGTCCTCTTATCGCAACCAGTGGCTTGACAAAAACGCGCCGGCGAACCACCAGTGACCTGAATAAGTTGGAGTTCTGACAAATGACCGCCTCAAAGCCCACCACTCCTGAACACACTGGGACCGTTGACACGGCAGAGATCGACCACTTCTCCTCGATCGCAGCCGAGTGGTGGGACCCGACCGGAAAATTTCGCCCGCTACATAAATTCAACCCGGTGCGCATCGCGTTCATCAAGGAATACATCGCCGCTCATTTCGGCCGCGATGAGAAGTCGCCAACCGCTCTGGAAGGCCTCCGCCTTTTGGACATTGGCTGTGGCGGCGGCTTGCTCAGCGAACCCATGGCACGTATGGGCGCAGCGGTTACAGGTGCAGACGCAGCCGAGAAGAACATCGCAGTTGCCAAACTCCACGCCGAACAATCGGGCCTTGACATCGACTACCGCGCCCAGACCGCCGAAGCGCTGGAAGCCGCCGGTGAGCAATTTGATGTCGTCCTGAACATGGAAGTAGTTGAGCACGTTGCGGATGTGCCGCTGTTTATGGAAACATGTACCAAGCTCGTGAAGCCGGGCGGCCTCATGTTTGTTGCCACCATCAATCGCACGATGAAGGCCTACGCGCTTGCCATTGTCGGTGCCGAATATGTGCTTCGCTGGCTACCAAAAGGAACTCACCACTACGAAAAACTCGTCACGCCTGGAGAGCTGGAGGCCCCCATCAGTGCGGGCGGCATGCATATCTTTGAGCGCTGTGGGGTGAGCTACAATCCACTTTTTGACAGCTGGTCCCGTTCCCGCGACCTGGACGTGAACTATATGGTGATTGCAAGCAAACCTGAAAATTGATGCAACAAGGCTGAGCAACAGAAGGAACCCGGCATGAGAAAGGTCGTCACCAATGAGCCATTGGTTTTTGTCCCAGGCCTTGCCTGCACCGCCGCGCTGTTTGCACCGCAGATTGTTGCTTTTGCCGACCAGCCAATCATGGTGGCAAATACCTGTGAAAAAGAGAGCATAGCAGAAATCGCAGAGCAGCTTTTGCACGAAGCACCAGAACGGTTTGCTCTCATCGGGCTTTCCATGGGCGGGTACATCGCCCTAGAGGTTATGCGGCAAGCACCAGACCGCGTGACACGTCTTGCGCTCTTGAGCACGAATGCCAGAGCCGACACACCGGAACAAGCGGAAATCCGCTCCAAGCAGATCCGCATTGCCGCAGAGGGCGGTTACGACAAGGTTGCTCCAAGTCTTTATCCTGCTTGGGTTCATCCAAGTCGGCATGAAGATTACGAGCTGAAGGAAACCGTGATCGAGATGGCGCAGGACGTGGGGCCGGAGGCTTTTGTCCGGCAGCAAAAAGCCGTGATGAGCCGCATTGACCAGCGCGAAAATCTCAAGGCCATCACCTGCCCCACTTTGGTTCTCGTTGGGACTGACGATCAAGTAATGCCTCTCGACCGCGCCGAGGAAATGCATGCAGCAATTACTTCCAGCGCGCTCGTCATGGTACCGGAATGCGGACATCTTTCAACACTCGAGCAACCCTCCATTACCACCAAAGCACTTCAAGAGTGGCTGGTAAGGGCATAGTCCTACTTTTAGGGAGTGTGCGCCGCACCATTTCTAAGCTAACCTAGCGGAAGCTGGTTCTCAGCTTTCTTTAGGGACGGCTCCCTTTGTTTTCCCGTCCCCCACGAAAAGCGGCCGAACGGTCGCCACGAACTCTTACCAACCTTCCGGGGGGTCATATGTTCAACTTCGATGATCAATTTAAAGAAGCCATGGAAATGTGGAACAGCTCAATGGGCGGCACACCGTGGCGCGTGTGGGCAGAAGGCCTTGAAAAGTCCACTGTAGGGCCACTGGAATCCGTCATGAAAGCCCAGAGCTCCATGATGAAGGCCAGTCAGCAGCTCGCAGACAAGGAAATGGACTTCATACGGCATCGCATGGACGAGCGCTTTGCTTATATGCGCGAACTTTGTTCATGCCCCAACGGTGCAGAAGTCGCGCACATCAGCACGGAGTTCTGGCAGTCTGCTTTTGAAGACTACCGCGACCATAACGCTGAGCAGCTTCATATCCTGACAAAGACCATGAGCGAAAACAGTGCGCAGGCGTCTGATGCGCTGACCGAGTCCTTGTCAGGCCTGAAGGCAGCGGAAGAAGCGCTTACACCAGCCAAGCCGACACCGGCGGCCAAACGTGCGCCAGCACGCCCAAAGGCAAGAGCCACAGCCAAGGCCACGTCTTCAAGCGAAGGATGAACCTGTTTTGAGGGAACAAGTAGAGAGCGCGGGTTGAATCTCACCCCGCGCTTTGTCATGAGCTAGCTCAGTTGCGATCTTCCGGCAACGCGGGCAGCGGCAACACGTCAATGCCTTCATCAAGCAGCTCTCGCGTTTCATCGAGGGAAGCCTGACCGTATATGCCGCGCTCCTCGGTTTCGCCGTAGTGCATCTTGCGCGCTTCTTCCACGAACTTGTCGCCAACGTTTTCGGCGCTTTCCGTTACATGTTTTCGAAACTGGCGGATCGCTTCCGACAGTTCCCTCATGCGCTCAGTGTTCAAAGAAAGCGTTGTTCCCTCGGTTTCAGGCGGAGAGGCACCTGCCCCGACATTCGCAGGCACGGGTGTGCTTGCCTCGGGCGTCGGTTGAGCGGCGGGAGCTGGCGCGGCCTGGGTTGCTTGCTTTTGTGCCGCAGCCTGACGCTGCAAGTCCTCTCGAGCCTTCGCCTTGCCCCGCGCCGTTGCCACGTTTGGCGACATAAGCCCTTTGGTTATGGATGTTGACTCGCACACGGGACAGGAGATCAGGCCGCGCTCAGCCTGTGCATCAAAATCCGTGGAGTTTCTGAACCACGCATCAAAGCTATGTCCCTTGTCACAAAGTAGCGCGTAATTGATCACTTGCGTTTCTCCGGCGCACTAAAGCGCAACGTCCTCTATCGAAAACCCTCGTGCGTTCGCAATGGCTGGCACGCGGGCACGTGCGTCTTCCGATAGTTTTAATCGAACCTCAGCCAGCAACACGCCGGGCTCATCATGGTCCAGCTCACCTATAACGCGTCCCCACGGATCGACAATAAGGCTATGTCCATAGGTCTCGCGCCCATCTTCATGCACACCGCCTTGCGCGGCTGAAACAACGAATGCACCGTTTTCAATGGCACGGGAGCGCTGGAGCACATGCCAATGAGCACGCCCGGTCTGGCGCGTAAAGGCGGCTGGAGCGGTCAACACCTGAGCGCCATGCTTTGCCTGCTCGCGAAAGAGCGCGGGCTGCCGCACATCATAGCAGATGGCTAGACCAATCTTGGTAAATGGCAGCGCCACCACCGGGCTGGTTGTTCCCGGCTCATAGGTCTTGGATTCCCGCCAGCTTTCACCATCTGGCAAGTCCACATCGAACATGTGGATCTTGTCATACCGCGCAGCCACGGATCCATCCGGTGCCAGAAGGAAAGCCCGATTGGCGAGTTTGCCATCATCACGCCGAATTGCCAAAGAACCAAGGTGTAGCCAGATCTGCAGATCGGCTGCAACCTTTGTCATCCGGGCAAGAAAGGGATCCTCCACCTCAGAACTGACCGCTGCCATTTGCGCTTCACGGCTGCGCTCAAGAACGTTGGTCATCTCAGGCGTCTGGATATAGATGGCGCCGTCCTTGGCGGCTTCACGCACCAAGACTTCGCAAGCATCCAGATTCGCTCGTACATCGCGTCCGGAGCGCATCTGCACGCAAGCTGCAACAAACTCCTGCATGGATCCCATCCCCCCTTTCAAAACTGACTGCGGTGATTAGACACCCGCTGCCAGAAGGGCGTCAAGCTGTCCGCGACGCTCAAGTGCGTAAAGGTCATCGCAGCCACCGACATGTTCCGATCCGATAAAGATCTGCGGGAAGGTGCGACCACCGTTTGCCTTCTTAATCATTTCTGTCTTGTAGGTCGGGTCGTCAGAGGCGTTGTACTCGGTGTACTCTACGCCCTTTTCTTCAAGCAGGCGTTTGGCACGTGCGCAAAAACCACACATGTCGCGTGTGTAAAGCACGACTTCAGTCATTGTTCTTTTCCTCTTCACCTGCGTCTGGTCAGGCACATCAATTTAACGGTTGGCAAGCAACGAACGCTGTTTATATGGCGGGAGAGGCCGCATTCGCAAGAGTTGCCAGCCTGGGATGTAAGTCGAAGAGGAAAAGCCCGCCACTCGCAACGGGCTCACTTATTCGTGTTCGGGATTCACCCGCGCAAACACCAGAACATCAACGGCGGAAGCGCCTGCCCGCTTCAAGGCCCGCGCACAAGACTCCGCTGTCGCCCCAGTGGTCAGCACATCATCGACAAGCACCACATGTCGCCCCGTGACAACAAATCGCTTTTCTTCCGGCACTTCAAAGGCTTTGCGAACATTCTTGCGCCGCTCGGCACGCTTGAGCCCCACCTGCCCGGATGTATGACGAATGCGCTGAAGCGCAAAGACATCGTGCTGCAGGCCGGTCAACTCGGAGATGGCATGTGCCAGCAAGGCTGACTGATTGTAGCCTCTCTTCAAGAGCCGCCACCTGTGCAATGGTACCGGCACCAGTAACGGGTCGCTCTCAAACAGCTCCGCGCCGCCTCGTACCATCATGGGCGCGAGAACCTTGCTCAACGCAGGCCGATTGGAAAACTTGAACTGATGCACAATGTCTCGCGCTGGCCCTGTGTAGCTTGCAGCAGCGCGTGCCCGATCATAGTCGGGCGGTTCCGCAATGGCCGCAGGGCTCACAGCGCCAGGACCGCAGTCATAAGGCATGGGGGTCCCAAGCCGATCACACCACGGAGGCGACAGAAACTGCACCAATCCCCAGCACGCAGCACACAGGCCTGCACGTTCCTGCAGGCAGATCCCGCAGGACGGACAGGTTGGCGGTACAACGAAGTCAACCAGTTGCTGCCCAATCCGCACACTGGTGCGCAGGGCAGAGGCCAGCTGAGGGGAAAAGCGTAGACCCTGCACGGAATTTACCCTATTTAAGGCAACAAGTTACCGTATCACAGCACCCGCTGGGTGGGGCTCCCCGGATCCACGTGCCACGAGATTCAGCGGCATGGTGGCACCGCCTCTCTCCCTTTCGGGCAGGTTCAGCACACTGGAAGTCTCGCAAAAAAGATGAGCCATCCCTCTCTATTTGACCGCTCCCTGATCATGCAACGCCGCAAGAAGGCCCTTGCCAAGCCGGTGGCAGGGGCAGACTTTTTGCTCAAGGCAGCCGCTCAGGATCTTGAAGACCGCCTCATGATGTTGAGCCGTAGCTTTGAAAGCGCTGTCGACCTCGGAGGGCATGGCAACTACATCACCGAAGCGCTGCGAAACTCTGGCAAGGTGCAGCGGGTCATTCGGGCTGATCTATTCACGCCTGATCAGAACAGTGGCACCCCGGATCTGGTGATTGATGACGCTGTCCTGCCCTTTGCAGAGCAAAGCGTTGACCTGATTGTCTCCTCCTTGAACCTTCAGCTCCTTGACGATCTGCCGGGAACTCTGGTTCAAATCCGGCGAGCGCTGAAGCCGGATGGGCTGTTTCTGGGGCTGCTTCTTGGCACCGACAGCCTGATTGAGCTGCGAGACAGCTTCATGCGTGCTGAGATGGAGGTAACCGGCGGCGTTTCTCCGCGCGTAATCCCGTTTGCGGATACCAGAGACCTTGGCGGTCTGCTGCAACGCGCAGGGTTCGCGCTTCCCGTCGCAGATCTGGACAAGCTGACCGTACGCTACGATACGCTGTTTGACCTCATCAAAGACCTGAGGGCCATGGGCGCGACCAACCCCTTGGCAGAACGCAGCAAGCGCTTCACACCGCGCGCCGTTTTCATGAAGGCCGCAGAACACTATGCGCAAAATTATCAGGATGAAGATGGGCGCATCCGCGCAACGTTCACCTTCGCCTCACTCTCGGGCTGGGCGCCTCACGA
The DNA here is from genome assembly GCF_028737195.1 of Pseudovibrio exalbescens. Lineage (GTDB taxonomy): Bacteria > Pseudomonadota > Alphaproteobacteria > Rhizobiales > Stappiaceae > Pseudovibrio > Pseudovibrio zosterae. Next base: position 18,234 of record NZ_JAQZAJ010000002.1, read on the forward strand.
GAGCCAGCAAAAACCCCTGCGCCCGGGAAGCGCAAAGCAGAGTCTTGCTGCAGCATTGGGAACGGTAGAGAAGAAAGTCTGAGCGAATAGCTTAGTCGCCAATCTTCTGAAGCTCCACACCCACAGTCTTGTAGGTCGAGTTTAGGCTGGAGCTGATTGCTGCAAGGCTGCCGAATATGGCTAGAGCAATCAGAGCTGCAATAAGGCCATATTCAACAGCGGTCGCCCCACGCTCATCTTTGGACATGTGAGCGATTGTGAAGCCAGCCTTTGAAATGTCCGTGCCCTGCCGTTTAAACACCATATCCGCCTCGTTTTCAGGCAGGGCCGCTACTCTTTACTATCCGGACACCAGATCAATCAGGTGCGGAATAAGTGGCTCATCTGCCGGTGGCATTTTATAGTCTCGCAGCCGTACCGGGCGGGCCCAAGTCAGTGCCTGTCCCTCTGCACCAACAGGTGTACCTTCCCAGCGTCTGCACACATAAAGTGGCATCAGCAGGTGAAAATCCTCGTAAGTGTGGCTGGCGAAAGTCAGCGGAGCGAGGCACTCTTTCTTAACCGTAATTCCCAGCTCTTCGCGCAATTCGCGAATGAGGCCGTCCTCCGGTGTTTCGCCTTGCTCGAGCTTTCCACCGGGAAATTCCCAGAATCCCGCCAGAGCCTTTCCTTCGGGCCGCTGCGCCAGCAAAACCCTTCCGTCCGCGTCAAACAGCGCACAGGCTGTAACCATTACCATTTTCATAAGAAATGCCTGTCCTGATTTGAAACACAGCAATTACCAGTGAGAAACCATAGCTGAATAAGCTTTTGGCTCCGCGGTAAGCTATTGTTTGCAATAGTGATAGCGATAAGCTTCGCGATAGCCAATCGACTCATATAGGCCAACCGCTGCTGTGTTCTCCGCCACGACCTGCAACCAGGCCCTGTGACAGCCGCTCAGCGCGCCAATGCGCTGTGCCTCCACAAGCAGCGCACGCGCAAACCCCTTGCGGCGCTGCTCGGGGTGCGTAGCAACGGCAAACAAGCCCATGCAATCCCGGTCCAACACCGCAAGCAGCACTGCACAGGCTTCCCCTGCTGGGTCCAACACTGTCAGACACAGCTTCTCGGAAGTGATGCGTGCCAAGGTTTCGGACATGGCCTTCACCGCAGGCGCGGTGATCTTGCTTGGATCAGTCCCGCCCACACTGATGTAGTGGCTGGTCCATGCTTCCTGACTGAACCGCTCGATTGAGTAGTCCCTCGGCAACTCGGGATCGCTTGCCGCCCAGATGCCGCGCTCCAGCACCAAGGTCGGGTCGTAGCGTGTCCACTGCTCCTCCTCCAGGTGCCGGTCCAGCGCCTCGGGCATCAAAGGTGTCCAGCGCACAACGAACGGAACCCCAACCTGGCCGCTCAGTGAGCGGGCAGCAACCAGACGCTCCGCCACCAGATCGTCATCGCTCTTGTCAAAGAAATTCAGCGAATTCACACGCCGCGCCGGATTGCCGGGCGCAAACCGCATCATCCATTGCCTGTCATAGTGGGTCATCAAGCTCGGGTAACAATTCAGGTTGGACTGTTCCAGCCGAAACACCTGAGCAAGGTCCACATCCTTAAAGCCCTTAAGCGGGTCAGCTTCTGTAGTCGCCATTGATTGCCACATATTCCTTTGTCAGATCACACGTCCAAACCCGCGCAGAGCCGCTGCCGAGTCCAAGGTCCACCTTGATCAGGATTTCATCCTCTTTCATCACGGCAGAGGCGGCCTCTTCGCTGTAACCGGCATCGCGTTCACCTTCCACGGCAACACGCACATCACCAAACCATATGGCAAGGCGATCCCGGTCTGCGGGTTCTCCGGCTTTTCCAACAGCCATCACAACCCGGCCCCAGTTGGCATCTTCACCGGCAACAGCGGTTTTCACGAGCGGCGAATTTGCCACAGCAAGGGCCACCTTATGCGCTGATGAATCACTTTCAGCGCCCTCAATGCGCACTTCCACAAACTTAGTCGCGCCCTCGCCGTCGCGCACGATCTGGTGCGCCAGCTCCACCATCATTTCTGAAAGCGCAACGCGGAATTCGGCAAGACGCGGATCTTGCGGGTCTTCAATCCACTCTCCGCCAGCCTCACCGGTTGCCGCTAGCAGCACCGTATCAGAGGTGGACGTGTCGCTGTCCACAGTGATCGCATTAAAGCTGCCACCCACCGTATCACTCAGCATGCCCTGAAGCGCTGGCGCTGCAATTGGCGCATCGGTAAAAAGAAACCCGAGCATGGTTGCCATGTCAGGCGCAATCATTCCTGCGCCCTTCGCGATGCCATTCAGCACCACGTTTACAGCCCCCACGCGAACCGTTCTCGTCAGGTATTTGGGGTAGGTGTCTGTTGTCATGATGGCCGATGCAGCTTGCTTCCAACCCTGCGGCTGGGCTGATGCCACCAGCTCTTGCGCCACATCCGCAAACTTTTCTGCAGGGAGCGGCTCACCAATCACGCCGGTGGACGCGAGGTACACCTCGTTCTCAGGGCAGCCCACTGCTTCTGCAATGATCTTGGCCGACAGCTCAACCGCCGCCTTGCCCTTTTTGCCCGTAAACGCGTTGGCGTTGCCGGAGTTGATGAGCAGCGCCTTGATCCGCCCGTTTGGCAGCAGGGCCTTGCACCAATCAACCGGAGCAGAAGTGCACTTTGATTTAGTAAACACGCCCGCGACCTGACTGCCCTCGCTCAAGAGCGCAAGCAGCACGTCCGTTCGGCCTTTGTATTTCAACCCAGCTGCTGCCGTCGCCAGTCGCACACCTGAGACTTCAGGCATTTCCGGAAAAACTTTAGGCGCAAGAGGAGAAATTTGGTCGGACATGAGAAACTCCAGAAGAAAATCGGCCCAAATAAAAAGGCTCCGTTTGGAGGTAGCCAAACGGAGCCTGAATGACAAGCTCTAGCCGCGACAAACTGTATTGCAGTCGCCGCAATTATTGCTTCAGTTTGCGGTTTCTTCCGCCTGGTCCGCTTCGTCAGCCGCAGCTTCCGGCTCAACGATGTTGACCTCTGCCTTCTCCCGCAGCTCTTCCACGGTCGCGCGGAACTTATCAAGAATGAGGTTCTGGCGGATCTGGTCAGAAACCTGTGCCAGTTCTGGTGCCGGACGCTCGCGCGCTTCTTCAACAAGGATAACGTGGAAGCCGAACTGGCTCTTCACCGGCTCCTTGGAGTAGCTGCCGGGCTCCTGTGCAAACGCCGCTTCTTCAAATTCAGGAACCATCTGGCCCTTGCCGAAGAAGCCAAGCTGGCCACCGTTCTGCCCGCTTGGGCCTGTGGATTTCTCTTTGGCCAACTCTGCAAAGTCCGCGCCGCCATCCAGTTCCGCAATCACGGCCTTGGCGTCCTCTTCAGTTTCCAGAAGGATATGACGGGCCGAGACCTCGGTGTCGCCTTTATAATCAGCATACTGCTCGTCGTAGGCCGCCTTGATGTCGTCTTCGGTCACTGAGTTCTGAATGAACTTCTGGAAATAGGCATTGCGCAAGGCACGCGTGCGTTCAAATTCCATCAGGCGCTTGAAATCAGGATCGTCCTGAAGGCTTTCAGCCTCTGCCGCATTGGCCAACAGATTCATTTCCACAAGCACATCAGTCAGAACACCGCGCCACTCGGTCGGAGGAACGCGCTGCAACTGAGAAGCGTAATCCTGCGCGGCGTATGCCAGATCACCCTCTGTGATCTCAGCCTTGTCCACCGTAGCAACAACATTGTCGACATCCTGCGCAAAAGCACTAACCGAGCCAAGACCGATGACAAGCGCAACAACAGCTGCCGAGCTCTTGAGTACTGACGAAAACTTTGGAAGCATGATTACTCTTTCTTTAGGTTGCTTATAGTCCCGAACGGGGAGCAACAATGACAATGCGCAGAATTGCGACTGCAGAGAGCGTTGACAAGTATCTAGCCCCCTCTTATCTCTCACTTCGCCCGATTTATTTTCCCAAGGGCTTTCGAGATAGTGTGACCGGTACGCTGACTCGCTGTAGTCGCGGGTTGCATAGATCAGAATTTTGACGATTTCTAGGGCCCTCCACGAACGTGGTTACCGGCGCCCGAAAAAGGAAGGACCGCCACATGGTGGGGCTCGGCGCACTCGCCCGAATGATTTTTGGATCAGAGAACGATCGCAAGATCAAGGCACTCCGGCCGAAGGTTGACGCGATCAATGCCCTTGAGCCTGAAATGCAGGCGCTCTCCGATGAGCAGCTCAAGGCAAAAACCGACGAATTCCGTGCGCAACTGGCCAACGGCGCAAGCCTGGACGACGTACTCGTACCAGCGTTTGCGACGGTCCGTGAAGCATCCCGGCGCGTGCTCGGCCTTCGTCACTATGACGTGCAGCTGATCGGCGGCATGGTTCTCCACAACGGTCAAATCACCGAAATGCGTACCGGTGAAGGTAAGACCCTCGTGGCGACCGCGCCGGTGTATCTGAACGCACTCACCGGCAAAGGTGTTCACGTGGTCACGGTGAACGACTATCTGGCCTCTCGTGACGTGGAATGGATGGGGCAGGTCTACCGCTTCCTCGGCCTGACCACCGGCCTGATTGTCCACGGCATTAGCGATCAGGACCGTGCAGCGGCCTACAAGGCCGACGTGACCTACGGCACCAACAACGAGTTCGGCTTCGATTACCTTCGTGACAACATGAAGTACGATCGTGAGTCCATGGTGCAGCGCTCTCACCACTTCGCCATCGTCGACGAAGTGGATTCCATTCTTGTGGATGAAGCCCGTACACCACTCATCATCTCCGGCCCGCTCGAAGACCGGACCGAGTTCTACAACACCATTGACACCTTCATTCCGCATCTGACGGAAGAAGACTACGAGATCGATGAAAAGCAGCGCACCGCAACCTTCACGGAAGTGGGCAACGAAAAGCTGGAAACGCTCCTGTCCGAAGCGGGTCTGCTCAAGGGCCCCTCGCTTTACGATGTGGAGAACGTTTCTGCGGTTCACCACCTTCAGCAAGGCCTAAAGGCGCACAAGCTGTTTCAGCGCGACAAGGATTATATCGTTCGCAACAACGAAGTTGTGATCATCGATGAGTTCACTGGCCGCATGATGCCGGGCCGCCGCTTCTCTGAGGGCCTTCACCAGGCACTGGAAGCGAAAGAGAAGGTCGCTATCCAGCCTGAGAACCAGACCCTCGCGTCGGTTACCTTCCAGAACTACTTCCGTATGTACGACAAGCTGGCCGGCATGACCGGTACAGCCATGACCGAAGCGGAAGAGTTCATGGACATCTACAATCTGGAAGTCATCGACATTCCAACCAACGTGCCTGTTCAGCGCGTTGATGATGACGATGAGGTCTACCGTACGGTCGAAGAAAAGTTCAACGCAATCATTGAGTTGATCGACGACTGCAAGAAGCGCGAACAGCCGGTTCTTGTGGGCACCACGTCTATTGAAAAGTCCGAGATTCTGGCTGAGCTTCTCAAGAAGCATGGCTACAAGCAGGCTGACCTTTCCGATCCAAACGCGTTCAAGCCGCTCTACGCCAGCACAGAAGAAGCGCAGAAGGCCAAGATCTTCGCCGTTCTGAACGCGCGCTACCACGAACAGGAAGCGCAGATCATCGCACAGGCCGGTGTGCCAGGGGCGATCACCATCGCCACCAACATGGCTGGTCGCGGTACCGACATTCAGCTCGGCGGCAACGCAGAGATGCGCATCGCAGCCGAACTGGGCGACATGCCGGAAGGCGCTGAGCGCAATGCCAAGGCAGCAGAGATCAAATCAGAGATCGATGCTCTCAAGCAGCGCGCACTGGCGGCTGGCGGCCTCTATGTTGTCGCTACCGAACGCCATGAGAGCCGCCGCATCGACAATCAGCTGCGCGGTCGTTCCGGTCGTCAGGGTGACCCTGGTCACTCGAAGTTCTTCCTGTCTCTTCAGGACGATCTCATGCGCATCTTCGGCTCCGACCGGATGGACTCCATGCTCAAGAAGCTGGGCCTGAAGGAAGGCGAAGCCATCGTCCACCCTTGGATCAACAAGGCGCTGGAAAAGGCTCAGCAGAAGGTTGAGGCGCGCAACTTCGACATTCGTAAGAACCTGCTGAAGTTCGACGACGTGATGAACGACCAGCGTAAGGTCGTCTTTGAACAGCGTCTGGAAATGATGGATGGCGATGTCATCCATGAAGCCGTTGAAGAAATGCGCGACGAGGTCATTGAAGATCTGGTTGCGGCACACATTCCAGAACGCGCCTACCCGGAACAGTGGGACACGGAAGGCCTTGAAGAAGAGGTCAAGACCAAGCTCGGCATGGATCTGCCGATCAAGGACTGGGCCGCCGAAGAAGGCATTGCCGACGAAGAGGTCATTGCCCGCCTGAAGAAGGAAGCTTCCGAAGCCATGGCAGCCAAGACCGCCAACTACGGCGCAGATATCATGCGTCAGGTTGAAAAGGCTGTACTGCTTCAGACCCTTGACACCTTGTGGCGCGAGCACCTGATGAACCTTGACCAGCTACGCTCAGTAGTTGGTCTGCGTGGATATGGTCAGCGTGATCCGCTTCAGGAGTACAAGACCGAGGCGTTTACACTCTTCGAAGCCATGCTGGCCAACTTGCGTGAGCAGACCACGTCGCAGCTGCTGCGCGTGGAGCTGGTCCAGCAACAGGCACCGCAGATGCCAACCAACGCGGACCTCCCGGAAATGCATGCGCACCACATTAATCCGCAGACCGGCGAAGACGAAATGTCTCTTGCCGATCAGCAGATGGCACAGGCTCGCGCAGCAAGCGCACCGCAGGATCGCGACCCGTCCAACCCCGAAACCTGGGGCAAGGTTGGACGTAACGAACCCTGCCCATGCGGCTCCGGCAAGAAGTTCAAGCACTGTCACGGTGCCTTGGTCTAAGGCCTGAAAGACATCAACCTATGGAAAGCCGGTGTTTTCGCACCGGCTTTTTTTGTGCAATCACAACAATGCACCAATCTGTTGCTACGTCTTCAAGGTGAAACGCCTTCAAGGAGCCAATCATGACGTGGGCACACCGCCTTGCCTTTGGCCTGTCCGCCATCGCACTCACTCTTTCGAGCAGCGCATTCGCTGCCGATCCGGGCTACTACAAGATAGTTGAACCAGAAGATGTCTACGCTTTCCCTGGCTCTCGTGAGAAGCCGCAGATAACGCTGCAACAGGGTGAAATGGTCACATCCAGTGGCACAACGCGCCTGTTCGTTGACCAAACATGGCAAGAGGTCAGTCAGGGAGAGGTAACAGGCTGGGTTCTGCAGAACAAACTTCGCAAGGCTGAAGCCATACCACTCTTGAACTCGCCCTTGCCAGCAGCCGGGTCGTGCGGTGGATTTGAACCAGGATGGAACCTGTCATGGGCAGAGGAAGAAGCCACCTTCACATCCATCAATGGGGAGGATCTGTCCCTGCCGATCTCTTCTGCAGGCACGGTTTCTGGCTTCCGCTACGGTGTACTTCAGGCACAGGGCCCAACCTCCAAGGCCGTCCTGACAGTTGCAGAGGAGGCCTGCCCGTTCCTCCCGCTCGACAGTTTCGTATGGGGCATTGCCCATCTGGTCCTGAGTGAAGAGGGTCAGCCAGACCGTGTCTTTTTGGGCTGTTGTCGTCCATTACCGGAAGGCTTCAAGTAGGCAACAAAAAAGCCGGCGCGAAGCCGGCTTCTCTGCAAATCCATTGGTCTATGGCAGCGCTTAAAGCACAACGACCTTGGCGCCAACCTTCACGTTGTCGTAAAGGTGCTCAACGTCGCTGTTGAACATGCGGATGCAGCCGGAAGAAACGGCATGTCCGATGCTCCAGTCTTCGTTGGTGCCATGGATACGATAAATGGTGTTACCCAAGTAAAGCGCGCGCGCACCCATTGGGTTCTCAGGACCGCCTGGCATGAAGCTTGGGAGTTTGCGGCCTTTTTTCGCTTCGCGGCGAACCATTTCTGGTGGCGGTGTCCAGCCCGGCCACTTCGCCTTGCGGGTAATCCGCTCTGCACCAGACCACTCAAAGCCCTCGCGACCAACACCGATGCCGTAGCGCATCGCCTTGCCATCTTCCAGAACGTGGTAGAGGTAGCGATTGTCGGTATCAACAATAATGGTGCCAGGCTTCTCGCCAGTGCTGTAAGACACCACCTTGCGCTTGAACTTCTTGCGCGCGAGACGGTTCGCACTCTCGATAGAAGGTGTGTAGGACACCCACTGCTTCTGCTCCGCGTTCCAATACTGCGCGGCCTGAACGGTGCCGCTGACGCCAAGAACGATACCAGCACTGACAATCAATTTAACGGCGGTCTTAACCAACGTGTTAACGTAGGAATTCATCATGCCCCCCGAGGCAAAATAGATCGTAAACGCGCCAGCCCGAGCGGCGCTGTTTCAACTCAGAGTTAGTTCTCGCCAACCGGCTTCCGAACTTCTTCTATCGCGAACGTTTGAAGGATTAACGGAAACTAGTTTAAAACTAATGTACAGCGCAATACCAAACACCGTATTCTGCCGGAAATACCGGGTGATAATAACTTAGTAATTTACTAAAATATTACCCAGCTGCATTGCGCATTTCGAACGTTGAGTAAGCCCCTTCTCACCCCCTTCGACCTAGACCAATTCCTCCTATCAATCTTGCGTGGCTTCTGTATCTTGCAGGCAGAACTACTTAAGATATTGGGAGAAAATCTTGTCAGAGGTTAACGCCGAAGCGCCCACCTGTTTGCCCTATGTTGAAAAAGGTCCGAAAGATCAAGCCCCTGTCGTTCTGTTGCATGGGTTCGGCAGCGACGCGCTCACGTGGAGTAATATTCAACTCAATCTTGAGAATAAACATCGCAGCATAGCCTTCGACCTACCGGGCCATGGAAAAGCACTCGACTGGCCAAAGGTCGGAAATGCGGTCGTCGCCGCCAAGGCAGTGAATCAATCTCTGGATGCGTTGGGGCTGGATCGCTTTCACCTGGTTGGGCACTCATTGGGTGGGGCTGTCGCTTCGCTCATTGCGCTGCGCGCCACAGACCGAGTGGCCAGCCTGACATTGCTCGCGCCAGGCGGTTTTGGGCCAGAAATCAACGCCCAACTGCTGCGCCGCTATGCGGCGGCCCAAACCGCAGAAGAACAAGCCCCTCTGCTGGAGCAGTTCTACGGCTATGAGTACAAGCTCCCGCGCAAACTCCCGGAATATGTGGCTGAGCAGCGCGCCCGGCCCGGGGCCCAGGACGTGCTCAAAACCATCAGCGATGCCTTTCTTGATGGGGAGACTCAGGGCGTGCTTCCGCTGGATCAGCTTGGAGAGTTGCCGCTGCCAATGTCATTGGTGTGGGGCACCCAAGACCGGGTTCTCCCGCCAAGCCATGCGGATAATGCGCCGGGCACCATCGCGAAGCACATCTTTGAAGGTGTCGGCCACATGGTTCATCTTGAAATTTCCGATCAAGTGCTCCGCGTCATCCGCGAAGCCGTCCGCTGATCGAGGCCAAAGCCAGGGCCGCCAGCTTCAAGCTGGCGGCAGCAAATCCTCATGCCAGTCCTGGCCCATGACCCGACGCGCCATCATGTGGGAACGCGGATGGTTGATGCTGTCCACACACACCAACTTTCCGTCCTTGAGATAGGCCACATAAAAACTGCCGGTCTTTGGCGATCCAACCGTAATCGCCTCCTCATAGCCATGAGACAGGCCTGCAATCTGCAACTTGATGTCGTACTGATCTGACCAGAACCACGGCAGCGGGTCATAGTCCGGTGCCTCATTCATCAGGCTGGCGGCAACTGTCTTGGCCTGATCAATGGCATTTTGAACGCTCTCAAGCCGGATGGATCGCCCATAGCGCTGCGAGAAGAACCGCACACAGTCACCGCAGGCCCACACGTCTTCGTCAGAGCTTTGCCCGTGACCATCCACGATAATGCCATCATCCGTCTCCAGGCCCGCAGCCTCGGCCAGCGCATCATTCGGCATTGCGCCAACGGCTGAGAGCACAAAGTCGCATTCAAGGCGCGTGCCATCAGAAAGCACAACGGCTTCTGCTCGGCCATCCCCTTCAATGCGCTCGACACCTACACCGTAGTGAAACGCGACGCCCTTCTCTTCGTGCAACTCATGAAAGAAGCGGGCAACATCATCCGAAACGACGCGCTTCAGCAACCGCTCTTGCAGCTCCACGATGCGCACATCAAGGCCCAGGTCTTTGGCGACTGCGCCCACCTCAAGGCCGATGTACCCGCCGCCGATGATCACGACCTTTTTGCCCGGTGCCACCAAAGGCCGTAGCGCCTCAACATCAGCAATGCCGCGCAAAGAAAGGACACCATCGAGCTGCGCACCTTCAATCGGGAGTGCGCGCGCTTTGGTTCCGGTGGTCAAGACAAGCTTGGAATAGGAAACAGAGCTGCCACTTTTCAGTTCCAGCAGCTTTTTTTGGCGATCAACAGCAACAACCGGATCGCCCGAGATCAGCTCAACTTTGTTGACCTCATAAAACTCCTTGGGGCGCAGATAGAGAGTCTCCTCACCAACGTCACCCTTCAGGAACTTCTTCGAGAGCGGCGGGCGCTGATACGGCAAATGAGGCTCATCGCCAATCAGGACCAAGTCTCCCTCGAACCCTTTTTGGCGCAGCGTCTGGACAACCTGACTGCCCGCTTGCCCTGCTCCAACTACCACAATCTTTTCAGTCATATAGATCTCCTGGCCGGTCCTCCGCGCTCTGCCGTTCGAGCACGAAAAACTACTCTAACTTGGTCTTAAGGTGATTTGACAATCGTGGCAAACAAAGGGCACCCCTCCTTTCGAAGGGGTGCCCCAAGCATCTCTGTTGTTGATGACTTGATCCTAGGCGGCGCGCACTTTCTCAAGAAAGGCACTGACTTCGTGTTGCAAACTATCCGCCTGCTCGGAAAGCATGGCAGCATATTGGGACACACTGCCACCGGTCGCACGGGCCGTACCAGATGCCTCGGAGACCGTATGCATGGCTTCTGCACCCAGATGGGAGCTTTGCGTGGCGCTGGCCACATTCTCGGAGATTGATTGGACAGCCGCGTTCTGCTGCTCAACGGAGGCCGCAACAGCGGCGGTCATCTCATTCATCTCCTGAATGATCGCACCCACCTCCTGTATCGCCGTCACCGCATTGCCAGAGGCCTGCTGGATGGCTTCCACCTGCTCCGCAATTTCCTCCGTTGTCTGGCTGGTTTGATTTGCGAGATTCTTCACCTCCGAAGCCACAACGGCAAAGCCCTTGCCGTGTTCGCCGGCACGCGCCGCCTCGATGGTGGCGTTCAGCGCAAGAAGGTTCGTTTGGCTGGCAATGTCACGAATGAGCCCTACCGCCTCACCAATGCGATGAGCTGCATCGCTCAGCATTGTCATGGTTTCTTCTGTGGCTTTGGAACCATGCACGGCGCGCCCCGCAACCCGGGTTGAGCTTTCAGCTTGCTTGGCAATCTCATTGATCGACATGGCAAGTTGCTCGGTCGCCGCTGATGCGCTTGAAACGTTCTGGGCCGCATTGCCCACAGCCTGACCAGCCGAGTCAGCTTGCTGCAACACATTATCCGCTGCGCTTTCCACTTCGGTTGAGGCCTGCCCCAATCCTTCGGCGGCGGTGTGCAAGCTGCTCAAAGAGGCAGCAACGGATTGCTCAAAGGCTGCAATGAAGCTGTCGATCTGCTGCGACCGCTCTTCCCGGCTTCGGTTCTCAAGAGACTGCTTTTCCTGAAGCTTTCGTTGCTCAATCAGGCTATCGCGGAACACATGCAGCGTGTTTGCCATTGCGGCAAGTTCGCGCCCGCCTTGATGAAGCGGAATCTCCGTTTCCGTGTTTCCTTTGGCCAGCTTGCTCATCACAATGCGCAGGCTCTGCAGAGGCCGCATGATGCTGGAGGTAATCACCAGCCCGGCGAGCAGCGCGGCAATGGCCGTTGCCACAATGGCTGAGCCTACCAGAAGCTGCGTGGTCTGGGTGGTCTTGGCCAACTGCGCTCCCGCCGCAGCCGCCCCCTCTTCTGCCGCCACCTTCAAGGCGTCCAGTCGCGGCGGCAAGAGGTCAAACAGGTTGGCAAGCAACTCCGAGCTGCTACGCCGTTTGATGGTCAGCTCCGTCAACTGCTCAAAGTCTGCGCGGTGGGCCTTAACGCCCGCTTCAATCACCTGCGCCTTGTCGGCTGGCAACTCCACACGTGGCAAGGTGCGGTCAAAGCGCGAATAGGCCAGCTCCATATCACCGAGATAGGTGTCGGCCTCATTCAAGATAAAGCCGCTCTCTGCGCTCTGGATGTCCCCCAGAGAGCCAATCAGGCGCAGCGCCAGCGGATCTTTCGTTCGCCGCGTGGCAGATTTCAGCACGCGTGTGGCTTCAGAGAGGCTGGCAGCCATGCTGCCGCGCAGGCCGGTATCCCCATCAAAGCCCAGCATCATCTGGTGTTGATGCATCATCTCGAATGCACCATTGATGCCCGCCAAGGTGTCTAGGGCATCGCTCACCTCAAGGGTGTAATCCAACGCAACGGGCAAAGAGCGGATGTCTTCCAGTCGCTCTTTGGCAATGGCGCTGAGCTGATCAAATTTTTCCTTCTGCGCCTCGCCGGGCAGCAGCTCGTATTCTTTTTGCAAGGCCTCAAGAGCGCCAGCAATGATCGCCACATCCCGCACAGCAGACGACAGACCGGAGTACGCACCTGCGCGCTCGAAAGCAGCATTCAACTGAGATTGCGACCAGACGAAAACGCCACCAATGACACCGAAGCCAATCACCATGATGCCGCAGAGCGCCAGAATGCGCACCCTGAGGCTCAGCTTGGCGCCGAGCCCCGGCTTCGTCACACCGGAGGCTTCCCCTCCTGCGCCCTTTCGGAAGATCCCCTTGAAGTTGACCATTGCAGCTCTGTCCCCTCGACAAGAAGTCGGTATTTTTGAATACGTAATTTTGTGGGGTAAATTACAGAGCAAAAGGGTTTAGAGAGTCCAAACAAAGTGCGCGCCCAAAGCCCCTGGAACGCACATTTCTAATATTTTACGCAGTTAATATGAAAACGCCTTGGTATTTTAATCCTGAATATCAAGTCAAAATCGGCACCCTCACCGAAACTAAACAAGGCGCTTACTTTTCTGTTAGCACGTGAAGAATCATTACCTAGAGGTAGAAGGTTCTGAAAATTTTCCTCCTCGAAGGAAATACATGGCGACACGGCTCAAACTGCGCAAACGTTTTCGTAAAGGCAGATCCGGCAAGCCTATTCCGCCAAGGCGGATTGTTTCCAGTTTCGGATTTTGCGCTGGCGCATGATCGCGGCATTAAATTCCCCACCCAGAATGAAAATGGCCGCCGTCAGATAAAGGAAGATCAATGCTGTCATAACGCCCGCCAAGCCCGCGTAGGTGGACACATAGTTGGCGAACCGCGCCAGATATGCACCAAAGGCGGAGCCGGAGGCGATCCAAAGCACCAGCGTAATCACAACGCCGGGCAGAACATCGGTCACCGTTCGCTCCCCTGCGGGCAGCACCACATGCGCGCCAAACAGGGCAACCACCAAGAGGATTGAGGTCACACCGTATCGAATGATGCTCGCGTGATAGCCGAATTCCTGCAGCACCGGTACGTGGTCCACCACAGTGTTCCAAATCAGCGGCCCAAGAATGATCAGCGCCGTAAACACCACCAGCACCAAAGAGCCCAGCAGAACAACCACGATGGATTGCAGGCGGCAGTAGAACCAGTTGCGGCTCTCCTTGACCCGGTAGGCCCGGTTCAGCGCGGTACGCAGCGCCTCCACGCCATTGGAAGAAAACCAGATCGTGACAATGACACCGAACGTCAGAAGGTCTCCACGCGGCTGTGTCAGCACACTTTGGATCTCTCCCGAAACAGGCCCCGCGACTTCTTTGGGCCAAGCATCGAAAATCAGCTCAGAAGCCTGCTGCGCCACATCTTGAAGCCCCAAGAAACCAGAGAGCGCTGCGACAAAAATCAGAAAGGGAAACAGCGCCAGCAAGCCGGACAGCGCAACATGGCTCGCCACGGCAAAGCCGTCGTCATTGGCAAAATGACCAATGGCATCTGCAAGCACTCGATAGATCCGTCGCAATAGTCCCGGTTGTTCCATGATCTCCATCAGCGCCTTTTCCGACCAGCTCCACCATAACCACCAAGCCCAATAGGGTCCGCCCGCAAGAAATTGGAATGCCACTATTAGGGCATTGCACAGGAGTTTGACAGGCGTACCGTTGCACCGCACCACAACAAGCAGGCACGGGAGATCCCCTTGGCGATACTTGCAGACCTCTTGGCAAACCCGCAGAACACATCGCATTGGCGTCGGCAGGTTGCCGTTGCAAGCCTAACTGCTCTTTTTGAAGACGCCAAGCAGGCCGTTCGCGCAAAAGTCACAGAGGACGGCAAGATCAACTCCCTTTTGCTGGAACAGCACCAGCGCGCGGCCCACGGCATTGCATGGCTCGGAACCTATGTTGAGGCGCTTCGCCAGCTGCTGGCTTTTCATGAGAAACTTGCGGCCGCGGATCAATTGACCGAGCTGGAAGACAGCATCATCGCCATCGGGTTTAGCGAATATACCGCGCAGGTTTTCGGCGGGCTTCCCATGAGTCAGGGTGAAATGCTTCGCCCTTTGGACCTCGGGCTGACTGCGCCAATCATTCAAGGCTACAGGACCGAGGCACTGGAAGAGCTTATTGCGGAGGGCAGCACGCCAGAACTGCGCGCGCGCCTTGTGGCTCTCATGCAAGAGCGCGGCAGCGCCCATATGCTTGGTGCCTCCGGCCTTGATGAGACTTACGAGCAGATCCGTGAGCAGATGCGCCGCTTCTGCGATGCTGAAGTCACCCCACACGCCCACACCTGGCATCTGGAGAATGCCTATATCCCCCTCTCCGTGCTTGAAAAGATGGCGGACCTCGGCGTGTTCGGGCTTACCATTCCCGAAGAATATGGCGGACTGGGCCTTGGCAAGATCGCCATGTGCGTAGTGTCTGAGGAGCTTTCCAAAGGCTACATTGGCGTCGGCTCCCTCGGCACCAGATCAGAAATTGCCGCAGAGCTTATCCTAAGTGCCGGCACCCATGAGCAAAAGCGAAAATGGCTGCCCGGCATTGCTTCAGGCGAGATACTGCCAACCGCAGTTTTCACCGAACCCAATACCGGCTCCGACCTCGCCTCTCTCAGAACCCGAGCGGTAAAAAAAGACGGCAACTGGCGCATATCCGGCAACAAGACCTGGATCACCCACCCGGTGCGCGCCGATATCATGACCCTGCTTGCCCGCACCAACCCGCAGGAGAGCGGATACAAAGGCCTCTCCATGTTTATCGCCGAAAAACCCCGCGGGACCGATGAAGACCCTTTCCCTGCACAAGGCATGTCGGGCGGTGAGATTGAGGTGCTGGGCTATCGGGGGATGAAGGAATATGAAATCGCCTTCGATGGCTTTACTGTTTCCGCTGACAATCTTCTTGGCAATGAAGAAGGCCAAGGCTTCAAGCAGTTGATGCAAACTTTCGAGGCCGCGCGCATTCAGACCGCTGCCCGTGCGGTTGGTGTGGCCGAAGCCGCGTTGGAGGTCGGCCTACGCTATGCCCAAGAAAGAATGCAGTTCGGAAAGCCGCTCATCGCGTTTCCGCGCATCGCAGACAAACTCGCCATGATGGCCGTTGAAATCGTGATTGCGCGCCAGCTTACCTACCATTCCGCAGAACAGAAGGACAGCGGTGCCCGCTGCGATCTGGAAGCAGGCATGGCCAAGTTGCTCGCCGCACGCGTCGCCTGGGCAGCAGCGGACAATGCCCTTCAGGTTCACGGTGGGAACGGTTTTGCGCTGGAGTATGAGGTCTCGCGGCTGCTTTGCGACGCGCGCATCTTGAACATCTTTGAAGGTGCCGCAGAGATACAGGCGCACGTCATTGCGCGCCGCTTCCTCGCCTGACCCTTACCCGAGCGGAATTTCCCCACAAGGTTGTTAACTCTGTTTTAATAAATTCATTTGTGTACCCTTACATTTTTATTTAAAATTTTAATCAATTTTTACGGGAGGGGTCACATGTATGCCTACGCGATGGGTGCTGCTGCCACATTGCTGTTCGCCGCCGCCACACAAGCGGGCACTTTAACCCCGCTAGAACAGCCTAAGAGCGCGCTTAAAGAGTTTTCGCCCGCGCGCGCATCCGTGTTGGAACCCCTCCCGGCCACATCCGAGCTTAAGGAGATCCCCCAGCTCTGCTGCGAGCTTGAGGAATGGCCGCACCTCAAGGAAGCGCGCGGCCTGATCCCGTTTGAAACCTGAGGCTAGCGGCTTCAGGCTGCCAAAGGGTATGCCTCTTCAACCACGTACGGACCGCCACCAATCTTGGACTTGGACGAAAACAGTACGAACCGCGAGGCCTGAAACGAGGGGGCCTGGAAGTTCCCGCGCAGACTGAGCCAGTTGGCCACATCTACCGAGCTGGTGCCTCGAAGGCGCGCCAGCGTCACATGCGGCTTGTACTTGCGGCGCTCTGCGGGCAACCCCAGCCGCTGCAGAATACGTTCCTGCTCTGCCTGCATTTCGTAAAGTTCAGCCGATGGCTCCACACGGGCCCAGACAGCGTGTGGCTTGCCATTCCCGAAGGATCCAAGCCCCGTCAGCCGGATCTCCACCGGATCGCGGCGGACACGTGACAGCTCCGCCGCCACTTCATAGGCCAGCTGATCATCGATATCACCAATATACCGAAGCGTGATGTGATAGTTCTCGGAGTCTATCCAGCGAGCACCTCTCAGCCCGCCCTGGAGCATTGTTAGCATGAGCCTGGTCTGAGATGGAATCTCAAGGCCGGTGAACAGTCGGGGCATGGTCAAACCCTCCGCTAACGCCGATACCAAAATTTTGAGCACGTTCGATTCAGCTGTACAAGAGAAAAATCACAGGCTCGCGACTCCGATTCAAAACAGCATTTAGAAAACCAGCTTTGGCGGGTTTCCCACAAAAAAGAGCCGAAACTTCTTCAGTTCCGGCCCTAACGCTCACGTTAATTTGACTAACTGGTTCAAATCATGGGCACGGATTGGTGTGCACCAGATGAATGCTATTAAGCCGTTCTTCCAGCTCCTCCGAAATCTCAAAGCGCGCAGCGCTCACATCCACCTGCAATTGCTCCATGGTGGTTGCTCCCAGAATGACCGAAGTCACAAACGGGCGCGTGTGTGCAAAGGCCAGTGCCATGACCGATGGATCGATGCCCAGCTCATCGGCCAGCGACAGATACGCTTCGATCGCTTTTCCCGCACCCGGGGTTTCGTAACGCCCCATACGTTCAAACAGTTGCTTCCGAGATCCCTTAGGCAGCGCACCATTTCTGTACTTGCCGGTCAGGTAGCCTTGGGCCAAAGCGGAGTAAGCAAGGAGGCCGACGTTTTCGCGCTGTGCAATTTCCGCCAGACCCACTTCAAACTTACGATTGATCAGCGAGTATGCATTCTGGATGGACTGAACGCGAGGAAGATTACGCGCTTCTGATTCATGAACGAACTTCATGGTGCCCCAAGCGCTCTCATTGGAGAGGCCCACATGGCGCACTTTGCCCTCTTTGACGAAGCCATCCAGCACTTCAAGGATCTCATGGATCGGCGTCTCGTCCTCGGACGGCTGCGGGTTGCCCCAGATCGCCGGGTTGGCACCGAACTGGGAAACTGAACGATCTGGCCAATGCAGCTGATAAAGGTCGATATAGTCTGTGCCGAGGCGGCGCAAGCTGCCTTCAAGCGCCTCACGCATTTGCTGCGGATTGAGACGGGTGTCACTGCCGTCCTTGCGGAACCATTGCATGCCGGAGCGGCCAACCACTTTGGTGGCGAGGACCACTTTGTCCCGGTTGCCACGTGCCTTGAACCAGCTGCCGATGATCTCTTCAGTCCGGCCCCAGGTTTCGGCCTTTGGCGGGATTGAATAGAGCTCGGCAGTGTCGAAGAAGTTGATCTCGTGATCGAGGGCGTAGTCCATTTGCGCATGGCCTTCCGCCTCTGTGTTTTGCTCGCCGAATGTCATGGTGCCCAAACACAGGCTGCTCACATTCAGGTCCGTGCGACCCAGTTTTCGAAAGTCCATAGTATCCCCTCATGTTCTGCAGATCAGAACGACGTCGTTTTCTCTTGGAGTTTTAATGCGGCACGGTGCCGGATCGCTCCGTGCCAATCCAACCGGCGTGGCATGCCCAGCGCGCAGCGCGCCGTTCAATGGCCGGAGGAAAAGTGATCATTCTGCTGAAGCACGCTCAGCCTTGATCTGGTCTATAAGCTTTTCAACGGATGGCAAAATGTTTTCTACGATCACCGCGACCCCTTCGCCAGTCGGGTGCAACCCATCGGCGAGGTTCAGCATGGGGTTTGCCGCAACCCCTTCAAGGAAGAACGGATAGTACAGCGCCTCATACTTCTGGGAGATCTCCGGAAAGATGGGATCGTAAAGCTCCGCGTACTCTTCCCCCAAGTTGCGGGGCGCCAGCATCCCGGCCACCAGCACCTTCACACCGCGTTCGGTCAGGCGCCGAACCATTTCATCCATGTTGGCCCGCGTCGTTGCAGGGTCTAGGCCGCGTAGCGCATCATTGGCCCCCAGCTCCAGAATAACCCCCTGCACATCCTCGCCTACTGACCAGTCGAGCCGCGACAGCCCGCCGGAGGTGGTATCACCTGACACGCCTGCGTTGACAATGGTTACGTCGTGCCCTTTTGCCCGCAGCGCTTTTTCAAGTTGAACCGGGAAAGCATCTTCGGGAGCCAGCAGGTATCCCGCTGTCAAACTGTCACCAAAAGCGACGAGTTTTATTGTGTCTTCGGCCTTGGCAGAAATTGTGGAGGCAACACATAAAGCCATAAGCGCGACCAACTGGAGAAAAACATTGCGGGATCGCATGGAACAACCTTGAATACTGGACAGTATCTTGCACACCTCCCATATGTCGTATCTGCTGAGTACTTAGCAAGACTTTAAATCTCACTTTTACCGGATACCAGAACGCAACCGAGGCCAACACATGACCAACCAACCTGCTATTACGCTTGAAGGCGTGCACCTCAGCCTAGGCCAAGGTGCTGGAAGGGTTCACATTCTCAAGGGAATTGACCTCAGCATTGCCAAGGGCCAGTCAGTTGGTCTGGTCGGCCCCTCAGGCTCGGGCAAATCCACATTGCTCATGGTGATGGCAGGGCTCGAACGGGTCGATGAAGGCAAGGTCATCGCCTCAGGTCAGGACCTTTCACAATTAAGTGAAGACGCCCTTGCCACCTTTCGCGGCCAGAATGTCGGCATCATCTTCCAGTCGTTCCACCTCGTTCCCAACATGACAGCACTTGAGAACGTGGCGGTACCACTGGAACTCGCCGGTCATAAGGATGCGTTCGAGCGCGCGCGTCAGGAGTTGACAGCCGTTGGCCTTGGCGACCGCGTCAACCATTACCCAACCCAGCTCTCCGGCGGCGAGCAGCAGCGCGTTGCCGTTGCCCGTGCCCTAGTGGCAAATCCTGACATCCTCATCGCCGATGAACCGACAGGCAACCTGGATGAAAGCACCGGTCAGCAGATCATCGACCTCATGTTCACAGCCCAGCGCGAGCGCGGCATGACGCTGATCCTGGTGACCCACGACCCGTCCCTTGCTGAAAAGTGCGAGCGCAAAGTCACCGTTCGCTCCGGCGAGATCGAAGAACGGATCCCGCAGCTGCGTGAGGCCTCCGCATGAAACCAACCAGCACACCCGGCTTCAAGCTTGCAGCCCGGTTCGCCCTGCGCGAAATGCGCGGCGGACTGAAAGGCTTTTTCGTCTTCATCGCCTGTATCGCCCTTGGCGTTATGGCCATTTCCGGTGTGGCTTCCGTGTCTCGCGCCCTCACCGAGGGCATCGCGTCGGAAGGCCAATCCATTCTCGGCGGCGATCTGTCTTTCTCTCTCATCCATCGTCAGGCCACGGAAACCGAACGCACCTATCTGGAAGGTCTTGGCCAGATGTCCGAGGTGGCGACCTTGCGAGCCATGGCACGCCAGCCGGAAAAGGGAGAGCAAACCCTTATCGAGCTGAAAGCGGCGGACAGCGCGTACCCACTATATGGCGAAGCGGTCCTTGGAAGCGGCAAGCCGCTCCACTCTGTGCTCAACACCAACGCGCAGGATGGCCTTTGGAACGGCGTTGCAGACATTGCGCTGCTTGCCCGGCTGAACATCGAGGTTGGAGATGTCATCTCCGTCGGCCGCATTCAGGTTCGCGTTGCTGATACCATCGAGTTGGAGCCAGACCGTCTCGGCAACGGCATGGCCATTGGCCCGCGCCTCATGGTAGCCCCACAGGCCTTGGAGGCTGCAGGGCTCATCCAGCCGGGAAGCCTCGTTACTTTTCACTACCGCATCAAGCTGCCAGATCTGGAAACAGATGGCGCTCTGAACTCGGTGATCGAGGAGGCAAAGGCAGCCTTTCCAGACGCCGGTTGGCGCATACAATCGCGCGCCAACGCCTCGCCCCAGCTCCAGCGCAATATCCAGCGCTTTGCCCAGTTCCTCACCCTCGTCGGTCTGACGGCTCTTGTTGTGGGCGGTGTGGGTGTGGCGAATGCCGTGCGCAGCTATCTCGACACAAAACGCGAGGTGATCGCCAGCTTCAAGTGTGTCGGCGCCTCCGGTGGTTTCGTGTTCCGCATTTATCTGGTGCAAATCATGGCACTGGCAGGCATTGGCATTTTGGTGGGCTTGGTGCTCGGTGCCATCATACCGCTCATCGCCCTTACCTTGCTGGCACCCGTGCTACCCATCGGTGCCAGCGTTGGCATCTACCCCCTTGAGTTGCTGCTTGGCGCGCTGTACGGCGGCCTTACAGCTTTGGCCTTCGCCATCTGGCCACTTGGCCGGGCCCATGACGTGCCGCCAACCGTGCTGTTTCGCGACAGTGTGAGCCACAAAAATCGTTACCCGAAGAAGCGCTACGTCTTCGCAATGCTTGGCACG
Source organism: Pseudovibrio exalbescens (assembly GCF_028737195.1). Classification (GTDB taxonomy): domain Bacteria; phylum Pseudomonadota; class Alphaproteobacteria; order Rhizobiales; family Stappiaceae; genus Pseudovibrio; species Pseudovibrio zosterae. The sequence continues at coordinate 39,231 of NZ_JAQZAJ010000002.1, forward strand.
TTGACCGTGCTGGCTGTTCTCGCCATGGCCCTCGCCTACGACAAGAACATCGCCATGCTTTATCTGGTTGCAGCAATCGGTGCCTATGTTCTGCTCATTCTTGTTGCCCGTTTCATCATGTGGGCGGCAAAGCGCACCCCTCATGTCCGCTCCACCGAGTGGCGTCTGGCCATCAGCAACCTTCACCGGCCTGGCGCACTCACGCCGTCAGTCATTCTGTCACTGGGTCTTGGCCTGACCTTGCTCGTCGCCCTCGCCCTTATTGATGGCAATCTGCGCAGCACCCTCACGCAAACGGCGGAGCAGGATGCGCCAAGCTTCTTCTTCGTGGACATTCAGAACCACGAGAAGGACGGCTTCCTCTCCTTCGTCTCCGAACAGGCCCCAGAGGGCAATCTGGACACCGTGCCGATGCTCAGGGGCCGCATTACAGCGCTCAACGGCATCCCGTCGGACCAAGTGCCTCCGCCGCCAGATGATGGCTGGGTGTTGCGCGGCGACAGCGGCATCACCTATTCCAACACCCTTCCGGAGAATTCCGAGGTGGTGGATGGAGAATGGTGGCCGGAAGACTATTCAGGCCCGCCACTGGTTTCCTTCGCTGAGGAAATCGGTCGCAACCTTAGCCTTGAGGTCGGCGACACAGTCACCGTCAACGTACTCGGCCGGGAAATCACGGCAGAAATCGCCAATTTTCGCACGGTGGACTGGCGCTCCATGTCCATCAACTTCGTCATGCTGTTCTCGGCAAACACCTTCGCTGGCGCGCCGCACACTCACCTCGCCACGATCACGTGGGACGACAACCCAACCGTGGAACGCGAGTTGGAGCTGTTGAAGCAGGTCACACAGGCCTATCCAACCGTCACGTCCGTTCGCGTGAAGGACGCCATCGCGCAGGTGAACAATCTGGTAGGCCAGCTGTCATGGGCCGTCCGTGGTGCGTCCTCCATCACGCTCATCGCCAGCGTTTTGGTACTGGGCGGCGCACTGGCCGCAGGTCACCGCAACCGCATTTACGACGCCGTGATCCTGAAGACCCTCGGTGCCACGCGCGGCCGCTTGGTCTACGCCTATCTGGCAGAGTACATGCTGCTCGGCCTCGCCACAGCCTTGTTCTCGCTTCTGGCCGGAAGCCTTGCTGCCCGATTCGTCATGGTTGATATCATGGGCGGTGAGTTCTCTATGCTTCCGGGCACGGCACTTGCCGCTGTTGTTGGCGCTCTGGTCTTCACTATTGGGTTTGGCTTACTGGGAACATGGCGAGTTCTTGGAGAAAAACCCGCCCCAGTACTAAGAAATCTATAAATCAAGTTATCGGCACGACTGTAGAAAGACTACAGCCGTGCCGCCACACCCAAAACACTTCGAATGAAATAACTTATATTTACGTTTAGACTACGCTCCCCCTCAAACTTTTGGGAACCACCATTAAAATCAGCAAGGTGACGAAAATTTAAGGTCGATTTCTCTTGTTTTACGCCCTCATTGCGACCATATTTCAGAGTAGTTTTATCTGAGTGCCCGCACTCGTCCTTAGGAACCAAAAGAGAGGTTTTGCAAAATGTCGACCTTCGACCGCAATAACACGCAGCGGTTTGGTATGGCCGGCGCACGCGCCGATGCAGGCGTCTATGACGCTGGTTTGCGCGCCCATATGCTCCGCGTTTACAACTACATGGCAATTGGCATTGCGATCACCGGTCTGGTTGCGCTGGCAAGCTTTAACATGGCAATCGACGGGGCTACCGGCCAGCTGACCGCATTTGGTGCCGCAATCTACACCACTCCCCTGCGCTGGGTTGTGATGCTGGCTCCTCTGGGTCTTGTATTCTTCCTGAGCGCCCGCATTCACAAAATGAGCGCCAGCGCTGCTCAGACCACGTTCTGGATTTACGCAGCCCTCATGGGTCTGTCCCTGTCGTGGATCTTCATGGTTTACACCGGCAATTCCATTGCGCGGGTGTTCTTCATCACCGCTGCTTCCTTCGGCGCGTTGAGCCTGTTCGGCTACACCACAAAGAAAGACCTCTCCGCATGGGGCTCTTTCCTGTTCATGGGTCTGATCGGCATCATCATCGCGTCCGTGGTCAACATTTTCCTGGGCTCTTCCGCCCTGCAGTTCGCAATCTCCGTGATTGGCGTACTGGTGTTTGCAGGCCTCACCGCCTACGACACCCAGCAGATCAAGGAAATGTATGCAGCGTCCGACAGCGCGGACTCCGCAGGCAAGAAGGCCATCATGGGCGCGCTGCGTCTGTACCTGGACTTCATCAACCTGTTCATCATGCTGCTGTCTCTGTTCGGCAACCGCGAGTAATCCTCAGGTCCGAACGGGCTTAGCCCAAATCAGAGAGCCCGGAGCCCCCACTCCGGGCTCTTTTTATAGGGCATGCCAACACCATCAAGAACGCTTCAGGGAGGAGCTTCGCCACAATGTTTCGGGGTCCATTGTTCGCGCCATATGCCCGCGCTGTTTATCGCTTCAGGGATTATCACGCTGAAGCACCTGGCAAGGCCACGGCTTTGTTCTGGGGTGTCATGGCACTTTGTTTTGTCGGGCTGTTTCTGTTGTCCGGCATCAATCCGGCCTTTGCCTTCGGCCTGCTTTTGCTGGCTGTGCTGCAGCTCCCGTTTCTTTACACCATTCGCAAGGGCGCAGACCCGGCGGCGACCATTCTGTCACCAAAGTCCCGCCCCATGGCACCCAAACTCGCCGCCATGGTCAAATCCGTCTTTCCAGATCTTTAAGAGAGGGATCAGTCCACCACCCGCAAATGGCGCTTCTTTTCCAGAACGCGCAGCACGGTGGCAAGGTCCTGTCCGCGCCGCAGCACCACGCCCCCTGTGCCGATGACGCTGTAAGCACCTTGCTTGCGCGCCAACTTTGGATCTTTTTCCACCCGATAGAGCGGCATCTCACTGGCACGGCGATAAATGGAGAACACCGCCTTCTCCGTGCTGTGGTCAATGGCATAGTCGCGCCACTCTCCGGCAGCGACCATACGCCCATAGATTCTCAAGATCAGGTCAAGTTCGGTTCGATGGAAGGCAATGATTGCTTTGTGCGGTTTCCTGTTTTGCGCGGCACCCGTCCCAACAGACATCACAGCGCCGCTTGTCATCACAGTTTCATCACCTTCACTCATGGTGCCTCCGGCTCCAGAACCAACACAAAATGCCCCGCAGATGCAGTGCTAATGGATTAGACTGCGCCATTCTCACTCCGAGCGCAAGCTTCACGCATCTCGACCATTTTGCAGGCAAAACTCACCCAGCGTAAAGACGCCAGAAAGTTACCCCTGAAGTATCTCAGTTTTGACTTATTTGAGTCATTTAGAGGCCACGTTGAAAATCGATATTTTTGTTGTTGCCAATGAAAGTTCGGTTTCGCCAGGTCTCCCTGACGATGCCCCCATACCCCCCTCAAAAGATCTGGTGAGGCCGAACTTCTTCTCTTTCTGACTTCCCTAAAACCCTAGAGAGCGCCCGCCACGGCCCAAAAGCTTTGGCGATTGCGAGCAATCCCAGATGCCCGCCAACAGATTGGCCGCATCCCGCGCCAGCTGATGAGGGTCCCGGTTCGCCAGCGCATCCACATAGCCAATATGGCAGGTTTGCCCTTGGCCAAGCTGGGTCACGACCAGCACCTCTCCCCGATAGGCATCCGCCGGATCAAGGCTCTGATCGATGCGGGTAATCCAACGCAGAATGGTAGCCACCGGCTCGCCGTCTTCCAGCACCCACTCCACTTGCCGCCCTGGCCGATTATCGGGCTCCAGCGTTTGTGTAGCCGCCGGTTCCTTGTCTGCTGTTACCCCATAACTTACAGAAAACTTGGAGGATCCCCCGGAAACCCAGACGGGGATGTCCTGAAATCCTTCACAGATCCACTCGGCCGCCGCCTCTCCATCAAATATCTTGGTCAACTGGCAATTGCTGGCGAAATCGAGCGGTGTGCGCACGTTCTCCGCCAAGGCCACTGTGGGAAAAACGAGAAAACACAACAAAATACCCACGGGCCTCAATGAAAATCGAACCATCCAGTCTCCGTTCATAAAAAATCCATGGAGTTGGTGCAGGTCAGCGCACAAAGCGTCGCAATAGCACTTAAAAACGGCTTGCAACGCGCCGCAGCCCTTGCAATACAGGCACCAATTCAAATCGGAGTATACATAAATGCGTATTGAAAGCATTCCTATTGGCAAAAATCCGCCGGAAGACATCAATGTGATCATTGAGGTCCCTGTTGGCGGTGAGCCAATCAAGTACGAGATGGAAAAAGAGTCCGGCGCCATGTTCGTGGACCGCTTCCTCTACACCCCAATGCGCTACCCAGGGAACTACGGTTTTGTTCCAAAGACACTGTGTGGTGACGGCGACCCAATCGATGTTGTGGTGGTAAACCAGCGTCCAATCATTCCAGGTGCTGTCATGAACTGCCGCCCGATCGGCGTCATGATCATGGAAGACGAGTCCGGTCAGGATGAGAAGATCATCGCAGTGCCGAGCACCAAGCTGACCCGTCGCTATGAAAACGTAAAGTCCATCGAAGACCTGCCAGAAATCACCATCAAGCAGGTGGAGCACTTCTTCGAACACTACAAGGACCTGGAGCCGAACAAGTGGGTTCGCATTGCAGGCATCCACGGTGCCGACGAAGCAAAGCGTCTGATTAAGGAATCCATTGAGCGCTACAACGCCGAGGGCGACAAGTAAGCTGCCGGTTCCGGATCAAAAAAAGCCCGTCCGCAACACTGCTTGCGGACGGGCTTTTGTGTTTTCAAGCAGGCTGCTTGCCTCAGGCGATCTCAGCCAGCCTTGCGCGGGCTCAGGAGAACACCGCACAGCGCCACAAACGTGATTCCGATGGAATAAAGCGTGTTCAGCCCGGCAAAAGACAGCCCCAGAATGCGGATCGCCGGTACCGAGCAGCTCACCACTCGGGTTTCGCTCAGCGCTGTCAGCATGTTGGAGGCATCATTGATGGACGAAACAGGCCCGCCGCAATCGTTGGGACCAAGCCAGAATTCCCACTCAGCACCGGCCTGATAAATGCCAATGCCACCGCCGTAGACAAACAGCCCCGCGCAAACCAGAAGCAGCAGGCTGGTCATCCAGCGGAACCGCTCCGTAAACGCAAAGCCCAGCGCTGCAAGCGCCAACACAGCGGCAATGTAATATGGCACCCGCTGCGCCAGACAGAGCTGACACGGCAGATACCCGGCGAGCTGAAAGCTCCACGCCATAGCAAGCGCCAGAATGGAGCCGAACGCCACCAGCGCGGCCGAAACGCGCTTCGGATAGGTGAGCGCTACCATAAATGAGCGGGATACAAATTCCATTTGCAGGCCCCTAGATAAACTTGATCAGTGCAAAGCCACCCACCAGCACAACAACAAACACGGTAAAGACAAGGCCCAGACGCTTCTCGATGAAGGTCCGAATGGGTGGACCGAACAGGTACAGCAGTCCGGCAACAACAAAGAACCTCAGTCCCCGTGATACCACACTTGCCACTATGAAGATTGGCAGGTTCAACGCAAACGCGCCGCTGGCAATGGTAATCACCTTGTACGGGAACGGCGTCAGCCCAGCAATGAACACAAACCACCAACCCCATGTTTCAAAGATACCCTGAAACTGCTGGAACTTGTCCAGATAGCCGTAAAAATCCAGCACCGGCTCCGCCACTTGTGTGAACAAGAGCGCGCCAATCAGGTAGCCAGCAACACCGCCTAAAACAGAGGTGACTGTGCAAATGAAAGCATACCACCACGCCTTGGAGCGCTGGCTGATCACCATCGGCACAAGCAGAAGGTCTGGCGGAATGGGGAAGAAAGAACTTTCAACAAAAGACACGGTGCCAAGCGCTGCGGGCGCCCGAGGCCCGGAAGCGAGCGAGAGTGTCCAGTCATAAAGTCGACGTATCATGCTTTGGCTTTAGCCCCTTTGCGAATTCAAGTCACGCCGAAGTTCGTGACCCAGCAAAACCCCGTACCACAAAAAGCCCACCTGACTGTCCAAATTAGGCAGTTGCTCCCCAATAATAAAAGGTTAGCTGTGATTAGCTGCAAACCGGGCGTTGACCTGCGAAAACTTCTCGCTATAGTCCACCGAGCTTTGAGGAGCCGCCCCTGTGGCGGAACTGGTAGACGCGACGGATTCAAAATCCGTTTCCTTAACCGGAGTGCCCGTTCGAGTCGGGCCAGGGGCACCATAAAGCACCTTCCTGAAAATCAGATCGAGTAAGCGCACCTTGGTGCGCCTCGACCTGTTACATCTGCGCAAGCGGGTGATAATCCTCGACAATCTGCTTCAAACGCTCATCCAGCACATGGGTGTAGATCTGCGTGGTAGAGATATCCGCGTGGCCAAGGAGCTGTTGCACCACACGCAAATCAGCCCCGTTCTGCAACAGATGCGAAGCAAACGCGTGGCGCAGTACGTGTGGTGAAACCTTGGCGGGCTCCAGACCGGCGCGCACAGCAAGGTCTTTCAGGTCTCGGGCAAAGGCCTGACGCGTCACATGCCCGCTCTCTCCATGACTTGGAAACAGCCACACACTGTCCGCATACCGTCCCATGGCCGCGCGCAACCGCACATAGTCTGCCATGGCCGCCTGCGACCGTTGTGAGAGCGGCACCGCGCGCTCCTTGTTGCCCTTGCCGCGCACTGTGATCAACCGGCCATCCCGCAGGGCAGCGGTTACAGGCAGCGACACCAGCTCGGAAACACGCAGGCCCGTGGCATAAAGCACCTCAAGAAGCGTGTAGACGCGTACGGCGCGCAGTTGCTTGGCATCGGTTTCATGCTGCTTTTGCGCTTCCGCCTCAGCGAAGCCGATCAGCACATCGACCTCCTCTTCACTCAGCACGTTCGGCAGGGTGAGCGCTTTTTTCGGCGTTGCTACCGTGCGGGTGGGGTCATCCTGCCGCCAGCCTTCCGCATAGCAGAACTGGTAGAACTGGCGCAGCGCGGACAGACGGCGCGCCTGCGACGAGGCGGCAAAGCCGCGGTCAGACAGCTCGATCAGGTATCCGCGCACATCCTCGGTGGTGGCATGGATCAGCTCACGCTTTTCCCGCACCATGTAGGCGTCATAGTCTTCCAGATCGGTACGATAGCTCTCAAGCGTGTTGAACGCGCTGTCCCGCTCCACGGCCAGCATTTCAAAGAAAGCTTCAACTTCCCGGCTTGCCCGCATCCTGCCTTACCAATCCTTCTCGATGGTTACGGTAATTTCTCTCGGCGTCGGCTCAACAAAGTTGGAGAGCGCATACATCGCCAACACAACGGCAATCACAATAAGGCCGACGAACGACAACAAACGCGTCAATGTAGGCATGGTTTACCAGTCAGCTCCCGTCGTGAAAGTCAGGCCGCCGCGCCCGGCGCACGGCCCCGTTTGCGGACACCCTATAAGAAATTGGAAAATAGACTGTTTACTCCACTCACATCAAGTTCACTTGCCCCCACAGTTGCGCAACACTTCTTGACAGAGTGCCCCTCTATAATGTCAAAGCAAACAGAGTAAGGAATATGGTGAGGGTGCAGCGTGACCGCCATTGAGAACAAGGCGGCAGCTCGAAAGCAACGGGCTGCAAAAATTGTTAAGCGTCTCCATGGCAAAACGATTGTCCTCGTCGGCATAATGGGCTGCGGAAAATCAACAGTGGGACGCCGTTTGGCGCAATATCTGTCGCTGCCCTTTGTTGACGCGGATGCAGAAATCGAAGTCGCCGCCGACCGCAGCATCAGTGAAATTTTCGCAGAGCACGGCGAAGCTTATTTCCGCGAAGGCGAAAGACGCGTAATTGCCCGCTTGCTGCAAGAAGGTCCACAGGTGCTTGCCACAGGTGGCGGCGCGTTCATGAATGATGAGACGCGCGGCAACATCAAGAACAACGGCATTTCGGTCTGGATGCGGGCAGAACTGCCCATCATCATGGCACGCGTGCGCAAACGGCCCACCCGCCCGCTGCTGCAAACAGCCGACCCGGAAGCGACCATGAAAAAGCTCATGAGCGAACGCGAGCCGATTTACGCGCAAGCCGACATGACCATCTGGTCCCGCGATGTGAGCCATGAGGCGGTCATGGAGGAAATCCTTCAGGCGCTGGAGCACAACCTGCCCCCGCTGACACCGGCTGAAACCGAGACAGAACAGACAGACGGATCCGAGTCGTGACCGATCAAAGCCCAATTAAAACCGTTGAGGTGGATCTGGGGGACAGATCCTACCCGATCCTCATAGGCCGCAATCTGATTGAGCGTGCCGGCGAAGAGATCACCGCCCGCCTTCCGGGCATTCGTGTGGCCATCGTCACCGATGAAACCGTCGCCAAGCTGCACCTGAAGACGCTGGAAAGCAGCCTCAAGGCCAGTGGCATCGACAGCACCACGCTCACCGTTCCTGCGGGCGAAAAGACCAAGCGCTTCGAAATGTTCGAGCGTCTGGTGGATGACGTTCTCGCCCTGCGTCTGGAGCGCGGCGATGCGGTGATCGCACTCGGCGGCGGTGTCGTGGGCGATCTTACCGGATTTGTGGCCGCAGTGGTGCGCCGCGGCATGAAGTTCATTCAGGTGCCAACCACCCTGCTCTCTCAGGTGGACAGCTCCGTGGGCGGCAAAACCGGCATCAACTCCCGCCATGGCAAGAACCTCATCGGTGCCTTCCATCAGCCATCACTGGTTCTGGCAGACACGGCGGTGCTCGACACGCTTTCAGAGCGCGAGTTCCGGGCAGGTTACGCGGAAGTGGCCAAATACGGCCTCATCAACGATGCCCCGTTTTTTGACTGGCTGGAGACCAACTACGCGGCGATTTTCGCCGGCGGCGAAGAACGTGACGAAGCCGTCGCCCATTCTTGCCGCGCCAAGGCCGCCGTTGTCGCCGCTGATGAACGTGAGGCCGGCCAGCGCGCCCTCCTCAATCTGGGCCATACCTTCGGCCATGCGCTCGAAGGCGCTGTGGCTTACGACGGCACCCGGCTCGTCCATGGCGAAGGTGTCAGCATTGGCATGGTCATGGCCTTCGAATTTTCTGCAAAACTCGGGATTTGCAGCACAGATGATGCCGAGCGGGTCGAACGCCACTTGAAAACAGTCGGTTTGCCCACACGTATACGCCAGATTCCCGGTCAACTCCCACCGCTCGACACATTCATGGACCTGATCGCTCAGGACAAGAAGGTCAGCCGTGGACAATTGACCTTCATTCTGGCCCGCGGCATCGGACAGTCATTTCAGGAAAAGGCTGTTGACCCTGAGCCCCTACGCGCGTTTTTGGAGGAGCAACTAGCTCAATGACCGATTTTCCCCTGTGGGTCTCCGTAGCCTGCATTATCGTGCTGCTGTTCATGTCCGCGTTCTTTTCGGGCTCGGAAACAGCGCTCACGGCCGCATCCCGTGCGCGCATGCATCAGCTGGAGAAATCGGGAAACCGGAAAGCCGCCATTGTCTCCAAGCTCATCGTGGCCCGCGAACGCCTGATCGGCGCGCTGCTGCTCGGCAACAACCTTGTCAACATCTTTGCGTCAGCGCTGGCGACTTCGGTCCTCTTGAAGCTGTTTGGAGATGCGGGCGTGGCCTACGCCACCCTGATCATGACCCTCATGGTCCTGATCTTTGCCGAGGTACTGCCGAAAACCTGGGCCATTTCCAATCCTGACAAGTTCGCCACCGCGGTGGCTCCAATTGTGCGCCCGCTCGTGGCCCTGTTCGGCCCCATCATTGCGCTGATTGAGGTCATCGTTCGCAACCTGCTGCGTCTGCTTGGCGTAAATGTGGGCGATGACGCCTCCATTTTGTCAGCGCATGAAGAATTGCGCGGCACGCTGGACCTGCAGCACCTGGAAGGCGGACTGGTCAAGGACGAGAAAGACCGCATTGGCGGTGTGCTTGATCTGGTGGATCTGGAAGTCTCGGATGTCATGATCCACCGCACCAAGTTGTTTGCGCTTAATGCAGACATGCCTGCCGAAGAGCTGGTGGAAGAAGTGCTCAACAGCACCCACACCCGCATCCCGCTTTGGCGCGACGAACCAGACAACTTCATCGGCCTGCTTCACGCCAAGGATGTGCTGCGCGCCCTTTCTGCCGTAAAAGGCGACACCAGCAAGCTGGACATCACCAAGGTGCTGACCCCGCTGTGGTACGTTCCAGACACCACCAGCCTGCAAAGCCAGTTGAATGCCTTCCTGAAGCGAAAGAGCCACTTTGCTCTGGTCATCGACGAATATGGCGAGGTGATGGGCCTTGTGACGCTGGAAGACATCCTTGAAGAAATCGTAGGCGAAATTGCCGACGAACACGACATCGAGTTGCCGGGACTCAACCCGCAGGCCGATGGCTCTGTGATTGTCGATGGCTCCGTGCCCATCCGCGACCTGAACCGGGCGACCGAATGGAACCTGCCGGATGAAGAAGCGACCACCATCGCCGGTCTGGTAATCCATGAGGCCAAGATGATCCCTGAGGAACGTCAGGTTTTCACCTTCCACGGATTCCGCTTCACGGTCCTTCAGCGCGAGAAGAACCGCATCACACGCTTGCGCATGATGCCGCTCACCAAGCCAAAGCCGCGCGAAGCTGCAGCGTCAGCCTGACCGTCCAACAGACCCGAATAAAAAAGCGCTCAGCCCGTGTCTGAGCGCTTTATTTTTTTCAAAAACACCTGAGGCTCACTCGGCCTTGGCATCAATCGCCAGAGCATGCACGCTCTGCGCCAGCTCATCCGCCAAAGCCTTGTTGACCATACGATGAATGGCAACCCGGTTTTGGTTCTGGAAGGCTGTGGAAACTATGCGAATCCGAAAATGGGTTTCGCCACCTTCCCGCCATCCGGCATGTCCAGCATGCAGATGAGATTCATCAATCACTTCGAGCAGCTTAGGCGAAAACTCGGCCGTGAGCTTGCTTGCTATGGTATCTTTCATGCTCATATACCCTGTATTCCCTGAGATGAAAGAGCGGTCAAGGCCTTGCTTTAAATGGTCGGTTCCTTCTATCTAGGTCGGTTCTGTTTCGTCAGAACCAATAACCACCACGCAACTGTGAATGACGGAAAATGAAGCTGAATTCGTCCCTTTTCGATAGCATTCGCGTCAAGCCGGACAAGGAGCGCCAGCAACAGGCGCGCAATCCGCAGTGTGAATGGGAAGGGTGCAACAAGCCCGGCACCCATCGTGCGCCCAAGGGCCGCGACCGGGAAGGCCAGTACTTCCACTTCTGTGTCGATCACGTGCGGCTCTACAACAAGAGCTACAATTATTTTTCCGGCATGGACGACGAGACCGTGCGCACCTATCAGCGGGATTCCGTCACCGGACACCGGCCCACTTGGAAAATGGGGGTCAATTCGGCTACGGGGGCGCAGCGCGATGGCAGCCGCAGCACGTTGAATGAAGACGCCTATGACGATCCTCATGACTTCTTCAACGGAGCGCAAACAGGCCGGGCCAACCGCCAAGCACCGCAACGTAAGGTGCTCGCTCTTGAGAAAAGATCATTTGAAGCTTTGAACTTAAGCACAACTGCCCGTGGCCAAGAGATCAAATCGCGCTATAAAGAGCTAGTAAAACTACACCATCCTGACGCCAACGGCGGTGACCGGTCCTCTGAGGACCGACTGCGAGAAATCATTCAAGCCTACAACACCCTCAAAAAGGCTGGACTGTGTTAAGCGCCCTGCTGCGCACCGAGACCTAGGAATTTCCACCCGGCCAGCTCTGTAGGCCGGGCCTTGGAGGACAGATGACAGACTCAACCTACGCATCCGAAACCCTTCCGGATATCGAAATCTCCGTTCGCGACGTATTCGGCATCGATACCGATCTGAAGGTTCCTGCTTTTTCCAAGGCGGATGAACATGTTCCGGACATCGACAAGGACTACCTTTTCGACAAGACCACAACGCTGGCCATTCTTGCAGGCTTTGCCCGCAACCGCCGCGTCATGGTCACCGGCTACCACGGCACCGGCAAATCCACCCACATCGAGCAGGTCGCGGCACGCCTCAACTGGCCAACCGTGCGCGTCAACCTCGACAGCCACGTCAGCCGTATCGATCTCGTTGGTAAAGACGCCATCGTGATCAAAGAGGGGCAAACCGTCACCGAGTTCAAGGACGGCATCCTGCCATGGGCGCTTCAGAACAACGTTGCTCTCGTGTTTGACGAATACGACGCAGGCCGCCCGGACGTGATGTTCGTGATCCAGCGCGTTCTGGAAGTCTCCGGTCGCCTGACCCTCCTCGATCAGAACCGCGTCATCCGTCCACATCCAGCCTTCCGTCTGTTCGCAACTGCAAACACCGTTGGTCTGGGCGACACCTCCGGGCTTTATCACGGCACCCAGCAGATCAACCAGGGTCAGATGGACCGCTGGTCGATTGTGACAACGCTGAACTACCTGCCGCATGACAACGAAGTCGAGATCATTCTCTCCAAGTCTCCGCACTACGCCAACGAGCGCGGCCGCGACACCGTCAACAAGATGGTTCGCGTGGCAGACCTGACCCGTAACGCTTTCATCAACGGTGACATTTCCACCGTCATGAGCCCGCGTACGGTCATCACATGGTCTGAGAATGCCGAGATTTTTGGCGACATCGGTTTTGCCTTCCGTGTCACATTCCTCAACAAGTGTGACGACATGGAACAGGCGCTGGTCTCCGAGTTCTACCAGCGTTGCTTTGGCGAGGAGCTTTCTGAATCGGCAGCCAACGTTGCACTGAGCTGAGGCCCACATGGCAGGGCGCAGCAACAGCAACTCTCGCGGGCAGAACAAGCCAGTCACTCAGCCTCTCAAGCAGGCCATCAGCTCCGCTGTGAAGGCCATTTCTGCTGAGGCTGAGCTGGACGTGGCGTTCTCCAATGACCCGCCCGGCATGGTCGGCGACAAGATCCGGCTTCCGGATTTGCCGCGCAGCCTGACCCTGCGCGACATCCAGATCACCCGTGGCCTTGGCGACTCCATGGCTCTGCGCCGCGCGGTTCACAACAAGGCGATCCACAACCGCTTCAGCCCCACGGGCCAGAACGCTCGCGCCATTTTTGACGCGGTCGAGCAGACCCGCTGTGAGGCCGTTGGGGCGAACCGAATGGTTGGCATTGGCGACAACATCGACGCCATGCTGGAAGACCGCTATCGCAAAAGCGAACTTTCCAAGGCCACCAGCCGGGAAGAAGCGCCGCTGGAAGACGCCGTCGCCCTCATGGTGCGCGAACGCCTGACAGGCCGCAAACCGCCCAAGAGCGCGCAGAACCTCGTGGACCTGTGGCGCCCGTGGATCGAGGACAAGGCGGGTACCGACCTCGACAATCTGATGGGCGTGCTCGAAGATCAGGGTGCATTTTCCCTGAAGATGCGCGATCTGCTATCCCATCTGGAGATGGCGGACGAACTCGGCGAAGATCCGGAAGAGGATCCGGAAGAGGAACAAGGCAGCCCCGAGGATCAGGACCAGCGTCAGGACACCTCTGGTGAGACGCAGGAAGACCAAGGCGATCAGGAAGCCCCGCCACAGGATGAGCAACATTCTGGCGAGGAACAGCAGGCGGGTGAAACCGAAGGCGACGAAAGCCAGATGGAGCAGATGAGCGACGAGGACATGGCTGCCGACAGCGAAGAGCCCGGCACCCAGGACCGTCAGGATCTGCCTTTCACCAACCAGCCGCCACAAGACGACTATGTGGTCTACACCCACGCCCACGATGAAACCATCACGGCGGAAGAGCTTTGCGATCAGGAAGAGCTCGACCGTTTGCGCGGGTTCCTCGACAAGCAGCTGGCAACCCTGTCCGGCGCTGTATCTCGCCTTGCGAACCGCCTGCAACGCAAGTTGATGGCGCAGCAAAACCGGTCATGGGACTTCGATCTGGAAGAAGGCATCATCGACAGCGCCCGTCTGCACCGCGTGGTCATCGACCCCATGCAGCCCATGGCGTTCAAGTGGGAGCAGGACACTGAGTTCCGCGATACAGTCGTCACGCTTCTTCTCGACAACTCCGGCTCCATGCGCGGGCGACCCATCACCGTTGCGGCCACGTGCGCCGACATTCTGGCGCGCACCCTTGAGCGTTGCGGCGTGAAGGTGGAGATCCTTGGTTTCACCACCAAGGCGTGGAAGGGCGGCAAATCCCGCGAAGCGTGGCTCGAAGCAGGCAAGCCGGGCAATCCGGGTCGCCTCAACGACCTGCGCCACATCATCTACAAGTCCGCTGATGCGCCATGGCGTCGTGCCAAGCGCAACCTCGGCCTGATGATGCGTGAGGGCCTGCTGAAGGAGAACATTGATGGCGAGGCATTGGATTGGGCCCACAAGCGTCTGCTTGGCCGCCCGGAACAGCGCCGCATCCTGATGATGATCTCCGACGGTGCCCCGGTGGATGACTGCACGCTTTCCGTCAATCCGGGCAACTATCTCGAAAAGCACCTGCGCAAGGTCATCGATGAAATCGAGACCCGTTCTCCGGTGGAGCTGATCGCCATCGGCATTGGCCACGACGTCACCCGCTACTATCGCCGTGCGGTCACCATCGTGGACGCGGAAGAGCTGGCAGGCGCCATGACCGACCAACTTGCGGACCTGTTTGATGAAAACGCTCAGGTCGACAACCGTCCACGTCGCGGCCGCAAGTACGGATGAAACTGTCCCGGCGCGCATTCCTGACCGGAGTGGGAGCCGGGATCACCAGCCACGCCCTGCCGTGGCTGTCATCCCCTGCCCGTGCCGCCGCCACGTTTCAGAGCATTCCCATACGCTACAAACCGCTGACACGATTTCGCATCAGTGATGGCGAGCTGCGCCGTTTCGGCCCGCTCCTGTTTCTTGGCGGCTTGCAGCTGTGGGCGCAGGAGCGCCATTTCGGCGGCATATCCGGTGCGGTCCCAGCGCCGGATGGCTCCGCATTCACTACAATCACAGATGCGGGCTACTGGGTGCGCTTCAATCTGCGCCAGGACGTCGACGGACGGCCTCTCAGCGTGTTTGACGGCGCAATCGCCCCGATGGTCGATGACAAGGGAAGGCCTCTCCCTGGAAGCCGCAGAGCCGATACGGAAGCCCTGACGCTGGATACCTCCGTCACCCCGGCGCAGCTCATCGCCAGTTATGAAGGGCGCGGCGGCCTGTTTTCATACCCTGCCCCCATTGAGGAGGTCCCCCCTCGGGCCAGCTCTCTACCAGTTCCCGCCCCTGTGCATCAGCTCGGCGGCAACAAGGGACTCGAAGCCATTGCCGCAGGTCCAGCCAACTCCACCTTTTCAGGCAAGCTCATTGCCATTGCGGAGCGCGGCCGCAGTCTTGCAGACAATCGGCCCGGCTTCATCATCAGCGCCAACGGCCAAGCGAAAGATTTCGAGATTGTGCGCCATGGCAACTTTGATGTGACGGACGCTGCGTTCCTGCCATCCGGTGACCTTCTCATTCTTGAGAGGCTGTTTAACCTGCGCGAAGGCCTGCAGATGCGCCTGCGCCACATCAGTGCTTCACAGCTTAAGCCGGGCGCGCGGATATCCGGCACAATCCTCTATACTGCCGACTTCGGCTACCAGATCGACAACATGGAAGTGCTCACCGTGCATCAGAGGGCGGACGGCGCAACCATTCTCACGCTCATGTCCGATGATAACCGCAACCTGCTTCAGCGCACACTGCTGCTGCGTTTCCGTCTCGACCTCTGACCTTTTTCCAAGACCTGAAGCCCAAAACCAAAAAAGGCCCCGCTTTGAAAGCAGAGCCTTTTTTGAAAGTCGTTTGTCCGTATCGTGTCGCTTAGGCGGTGCGTTGTTCCGCAGGCACCAGCCACATCATCAGAACGCGGTAAGGCACCAGCAGCCCCATGGCCACAATCAGCTTGACGCAGAAGTCGCCCAACGCCCAGGAGATCCAACGAGGAACTTCCAGGGCAAACGCGCCAAGCAAAGGCGCGGAGCCAACCGCGAAATCATCGTGGTAGCCAAGGAATGCAAAGCTGCCTGCAAACGCGATGCTGAAGAACAGCAATGTGTCCAGAATACTGCCGAGCGTGGAAGAGATCACGGGAGCCTTCCACCATGCCCCGCCACGCAGGCGGTTGAACACGGCAACATCAAACAGCTGTCCGAACAGGAACGCAGATCCTGATGCCAGAGCAATGCGCGGCGTCGCCAGCACGATCGACAGCACAACGGCAACGGCGAAACCTGCATAAACCACGCGGCGGGCAGCTTGAGGCCCGAAACGACGGTTGATCAGGTCCGTTACCAGAAATGCGGCCGGATACGTAAACGCGCCCCATGTCAGCAGATCAGCGAGATTGATCGAACCGAGCATTCCGTGAACAGGGTACTGAACCAGAATGTTGGACGCGACAACCACGGCGGTCATCGCCATGATGCCAATCGCGATCGGGCGCGCTGTGTTTGTTTTTGCTGCTGTCATGAAGCTTGTGTCAGCTGATTACGCAGCAGCTGCCTGACGGCGCTTGATTTCGGTGCGCAGCAGACGTGCCTTTGGAGACAGTTCTGCTTCAACAGCCTTCAGAAGAAAGGCATCCAGACCACCGCGGTGCTCAACGGAGCGCAGAGCGTGTGCGGAGATGCGCAGCTTGTAAGTTTCGCCCAGCGTGTCGCTCATCAGAGAAACGTTGCAGAGGTTAGGCAGAAAACGACGACGGTTCTTGTTGTTTGCGTGGCTGACGTTGTTGCCAGTCATCACGTCTTTGCCGGTCAGTTCGCAGCGGCGTGCCAT
Source organism: Pseudovibrio exalbescens (assembly GCF_028737195.1). Classification (GTDB taxonomy): domain Bacteria; phylum Pseudomonadota; class Alphaproteobacteria; order Rhizobiales; family Stappiaceae; genus Pseudovibrio; species Pseudovibrio zosterae. Next base: position 55,969 of record NZ_JAQZAJ010000002.1, read on the forward strand.
GAGGGTCACCCTTTTTAATTAGTTCACCCGCGCCTTCAAACGCGGGTGCTTGAGTTAAACCGGGAGGTCGCGGACCTCTACGAGTCCAGCGGTGCCACATCCGGCGCTGTAATGAAAAGTCGGCCTGCTATAAAGAGTGCAGGCGATTTCGTCAAGGCTTTGCACGAGTCCGCCTCGCATTTCAAGCGGAATAGAACATTTCTCGTGCTCTTAACCTCGGCGTTACCTTGTTCCACTATTGTCGTCAAGAAATCTCTGGAACAATGGAGTAGTCCAGAGAAAGTCGGCCGCCCACATAAAAACAAAGGGGCCATGGAGGTATTGGATCGTGTTCCCAATAAAGTCTCGGGCGCATTCCCACATGCGCAAAGTCGTGTCCAGTGTTTGTGCTCTTCTCGCTTTTGCAACACTATCCACAACTACTACAGAAGCTAAAACCCAGCAGGTGGGTGGCACCTATGACATTTCCATAGCTGGCTTCACTGTTGGACGTGGCTCTTTGTCTCTGGTTCTGCAAGGCAACGCATACTCCGCAAAGGTGGGAATGGAGCCTGCGGGAATCGGCACCCTGTTCTCCACAGGTAAAGGCGGTGCAGAGGCAACCGGCTGGCTCAAAGGCAAGCGAGTTCTGCCATCGCGCTACACCATGGCGTCTCAGGCAGCGAACCGAGATTTTTTCGTAAACCTGCGTCAAGGTTCTGGCCATGTGCGTCAGGCTGAAGTGGTGCCCCAGTTCAAACCCTCCAAGACGCGTATTAAAATGACAAAGCGTCACAAGCGAAATGCCATGGACCCGCTCAGCGCGGCTGTGGTGCCCGCACCATCACGCGCCAAGGTGCTGGATGCCTCCGTCTGCAATCGCACGCTGCCGATTTATGACGGCTGGACCCGCTTCGACGTAAAAATGGAATATAAAACAATCAAGTCCGTCTCCGGCCGCGGCTATGACGGTGATGTGGTTGTCTGTAAAGTGAGATGGGATCCGGTCGCAGGACACCGCCCTGAGCGCAAGAACGTGAAAATGCTTCAACAAGCAAATGATATTGAAGCGTGGTTTGCGCCGGTAGGTTCTTCGCGGGTTTTGATCCCCTATCGGATTTCTATTCCCACCCCCACAGGTACCCTGCTGATACAAGCTGAGCGCCTCGACATGGTTTCTGCGCTCAGCACAGCATCCAACGCTGGAAACTAGCAAAAATACCTGTCACATATTGCGCTCGGCCGAACGCACACCCAGTTTTATCTCCGGAGACCTTGACACAAAGGCCCTTCAACGCCAGTGTCGCGCCAAAAATTACGCGCGGTTCCTTGTCCAACCATGACAGGTTGAACCTGCAGCTTGTTACGAGTGAATGTCTATATGCGCAGTTACCTAGAATTCGAAAAATCGGTTGCCGACCTTGAAGGCAAGGTCCAGGAACTCAAGATCCTGGCCGAGGGCGGTGAAGCGGTTGACGTTGATGACGAAATCTCCCGCCTTCAGGAAAAAGCCGACGCAGCTTTGAGGGATATCTATTCCAAGCTGACTCCTTGGCAGAAAACCCTGATCGCCCGCCATCCGGACCGTCCGCATTCCGTGGATTACATCAGCGGTCTGATCACAGATTTCACGCCACTTGCCGGTGATCGCAAGTTCTCCGAGGACAATGCCATCATCGCAGGCTTTGGTCGTTTTCGTGGTCAGTCCATTGCCGTTATCGGTCAGGAAAAAGGACACGACACGGAAAGCCGCCTGAAGCGCAACTTCGGCATGGCCCGCCCGGAGGGCTACCGCAAGGCCGTGCGCATCATGGAAATGGCAAACCGCTTCGACATTCCGCTGGTGTCCTTCGTTGACACCGCCGGCGCATACCCTGGCATTGGTGCCGAAGAACGCGGTCAGGCAGAAGCCATCGCCCGTTCAACAGATACCTGTCTGGGTCTGACCATTCCAAGCGTTTCCCTCGTTATTGGCGAAGGTGGCTCCGGAGGCGCGATCGCCATTGCCACAGCAAACCATGTCGCCATGCTGGAGCATTCCATCTATTCCGTGATCTCTCCAGAAGCAGGTGCTTCCATTCTGTGGCGCGACAGCGCAAAGGCACAGGAAGCGGCCACCAACATGAAGATCACCGCTCAGGACCTCATGTCGCTGAAGATCATTGATGAGATCATCGATGAACCAATTGGCGGCGCCCACCGCGCCAAGGAAACCGTGGTGAACAGCGCTGGCAAGACCCTTGAAAACGCGCTGCATTCTCTGACCCAGATGGACGGCGCCAGCCTGCGCACCCATCGCCGCGAGAAATTCCTGCGAATTGGCCGCGAACTGGGCTAGCCCACGGCAACAAGTCGGTTTTATTAGGAAAAGGTGCCACAATTTGGCACCTTTTCTTCGTTAGGGACTGCAATTACTCTGGGAAAGCAAGTTTGTTTCAAACAAGATATTAACAATGCAATTCTGTTCACTCGACGGGTAACCACCTATCAACTATACCTGTCTAAGATTTTTCCTGCGGACACAGTGTCGGGTTCACTGTGTCGGGCTCTGCCAAAAACGGAAAAATGGGGCGCGCTGCATGAAGAAGAAGCTTGAAAGTGCCTATGCAGGTACGATGAAGAAACTGGCCGTTTTGGCGGTTGCAGGACTTCTCGCCGGTTGTCAGGCCTCAGAGTTTACAGATGCCAAGCATCAGCGCCCTGTCAGCGCCGACCTTCAGCGGAAAATGAAAGCCGAAAACATGGAGAAGACCTCTCCTATTCTCGTGCGCATTTTCAAGGAAGAGTCCGAACTGGAGATCTGGAAGCAGACCCGTGACGGCACCTACGAAAAGCTCGATACCTTTGATATCTGCAAATGGTCCGGCAAGCTCGGTCCGAAGTTCAAAGAGGGTGACCGTCAGGCGCCTGAAGGGTTCTACACCGTTACGCCGGGTCTTATGAACCCGAACTCGAACTATTACCTCTCTTTCAACCTCGGCTATCCTAACAAGTTTGACCGCGCCCACGAGCGCACAGGGTCACATTTGATGGTCCATGGTGCCTGCTCATCCCGTGGCTGTTATGCCATGACTGACGAACAGATGGCTGACATCTACGCCTTGGCTCGTGACAGCTTCATGGGCGGTCAGCGCGATTTTCAGGTACAGGCGTTCCCCTTCCGCATGACACCGGAGAACATGGCACGCCACCGTCACAACGAACACTTCGAGTTTTGGCAGATTCTGAAGGAAGGTTACGACCACTTCGAGATCGCCAAGGTACCGCCAAAGATCGACGTCTGTGACAGCCGCTATGTCTTTAACGCGCAGCCGACCCAGCGCGGAGCCAAGTTCAGCCCACGCATAGCCTGCCCAGACTACCAGTTGCCAGAGGGCATCGCGGTTGCTTTCAACAAGAAGCAGCAGAGCGACGCTCAGGAAATGGCCAAAATTATTTTGGCTGAGGAAGAAAGCGCCCGTCGCAAGGCGGCAATCGCAGCCTTCTTTGGCAACGATCAGGCTGACGAAGCGCCAGTGGCAACCGATACACCTGCGCCAACATCTGTTGCGCGTTCAGCACCAGCCTCAACCACCGTGGCAAGCACACCAAGCGCTCAAGCCACCGTGGCACCGCTTGCTCTCACCGCCCAACCGTCTCCTGCAGAGACTGCCGATGAGGGCTCGGGCTCACGTGCTTTCGGTTTCTTTGACAGCATTTTCCCATTCGGTCAGAGCGGGGAAAGTGACAAGGCCAAGGTGGCACAGATCGGCACACCAGATCCGAACGCCCCGATCCCAGCTGCCAAGCCATAAGCCGAAACACCACCAATTGACATGAGGGCTGCAAACACCGTTTGCGGCCCTTTCCTTTATTTTCTAGAGCCTTACCTGGCCCAAACCAACGCCCTCGGGAAACCGTGGTGCCAAAAGCACCGAGTTGATGAACGTCGAATCCTTAGTAAATTGCATGCCATGCTTGCCTTGCAGGATTGGATAGTGGTCAATGAGCAAAGACTTCAAGGACGCTCTCGTCAGCCTCGAGAAGTGTCAAAAGAGCCTGTTCAAGGCAAGACATTTCGACGACATGAAGACGAGCCTGACCGCCTTCAAGCAACGGTATGATGCCAACGTCGGTGAACTCTCTCGGCTCAAGCAGTCCGTTCCCCACTTTTTGAACATGGAGCAGTTGCTGGAACACAAGCTCTGCGACTGCTTGGACGCCACCAGCTTAGAAGTAGGCGCCTATCCGCAACGCAGCCATCTGTTTTCAACCTTGTTGCTGGTGCGATGCGCGACCTGCGGTTCAGCGCATGTGCCTAAAATGACATTCGATTTAGACAAATATTACAGCGCGCAATATGCGCATGACGTGCAGCAGTTCAGAACCTCCGGCAAACCCTTTTTCGGCCCAGAAAACGAGTTCTTGCAGAGCAAGACCTACGAACGCATGAAAAACCGGGCCAAGCTGATGCTCTCGCTCGCAGGCGATCATGAAGACCACGCCATATTGGACTTTGGATGCGGCGTGGGTATCCTCCTGCATGAATCTGAAGCCCGGACCAAGTACGCCGTTGAGAGCGATCAGTACGCCCTGCGAATTCTGCAAGGGGAGCTGGGGGTCACTGTTACCGCACTGGAAAATCCGGATTTGAAACTAAACGCCATTTACGCCAGCCATGTCCTTGAGCACTTGGCAGCTGAGGACTTGATGGGCACCTTGGCCAAGTTTCGCGCCCTGCTTAAGGCGGAGGGGAAACTGGTCATCTTTGTCCCAGACGGGGCAGATCACATCCAGCGGCTCAAAGCGGGCAGCCGAGATGGCATTCTGTTTGAACCGCACACCCTGCATTTCTCACTAAAGAGCCTGATAGACACCATGACCCGAGCCGGTTTTTCCGTCACCCACGCCTCGCGTCCCACCAGCGTCAAATCCGATACGGCTCTTTACTCCGCTGACTACCTGAGGCCCTATGCGGACATCCCCACTGCAGACCTTGCTGTTGTCGGCACGCCAATCAACTAGGCAGCTCTCACGCCCAGATCGCCATGCGCAAGCCGCGCCCGTCGCGCCGAAAGTCCTGCGGGAACGGCTCAGCCTCGCCGTGATAGAGCCTTTCAGCGATGACAGCGTTCACACAGGCATCCAGCACATCATCTCTGCCAGCGCCCTTCGGCGGCTTCTGATCAAGAAAGCGCTTTGAATAGTCAAACTGTGTCAATAAATCCCGTCGCATATCCAACCCGGCCCCATTCGGTTGCCCTTTGACCTTCTTCGGAAGAGGGATCGGCGCTTGCCCATTCAGCCGCCAGAACGCCATCTCCGGATGAACTTCGAAGATAGTCTCTTCCAGCGCAGGGAGCATAACTTCGTCAAGCTCGCGTATTTTCGGGAACAGATAGAATGCCTGCTTGGAAACCTTCCGGGGTGGGCTGGAGGTTGCCATGGCCACCTCACAAGCCTCCCAATAGTCTTCGCAGTAAACGGCTTTCCGAGAGGGGATAGCGAACACCGTGGACTGTCGCATGCCCAGATGAGCGCGCACCGCCTTCTCCGCACCGCGTCCCGTCGAGCCCATGTGATCGGGAAGTCCAATGGGCATGTCCACGGCGATTTTGGCTGGTTGCGTTGGCGAACGCAGAATATCCGCAAATCTTTCAAACAAACGCAAAGTTGGCTCAGCCACCTTGTTCACGTCTCGAAAGATGGCTAACCACCCTGCCCGGCACCCATCAACTCCCGCGACCCAAACGGGTTCGCCATCAGGCACGGGCGGGCGCCTCCACAATTCGGCGAGCGTTGATCAGCGCCATTGGCTGCAGCAAGACGCCCTGGTTCTGTGGGATAAGAAGCTCATCCCCCGCCATCTTGACGGACCGGGCCACCAGTTCAAACGTTGATGCTGTTGCCTTTTTCAGCGCGTCCGCAGGCGCTGCGCCGTCTAGCCAGCGGGCATAAAACAGCGCTGACAAAAGCGTCCCAGCCCCTTTGGGCGCGTTGGGAACCTGCGCATGTTCAATGATCGTGGCCAATCCAGGCTCGACCAGAATGTTGGCCATGCTGTTCCGGCGCAGAGCTGGTGCCGAAGTTATCACCACATGCGCCACATCCAGCAGGCGGGCCGCTGCCACCGCTTCCTGTTCCGTCTCGGCACTGAAGCCACTCAGCACCGCAAGTTCCTCACGGTTGGGAGTCACACAATCGGCGAGCGGGAATAACTTTTCAATCAAGCTCCTGAGCAAGTCTGGATTGACCGCCTCTTCCTCAGTGCCGCCCAGCGCCGGATCGCAGAGGCAGGTGACGCTTGGGTTCAAGCCACGCACAGCTTGTATCAGCCGCGCAACCTCGTGGACCTGCGTGGCACTCGCAAGGCAGCCAGTGAAAATACCGCCCACCTGATCAAGCCAAGGCGCATTGATGGTGTCATCGATAAGCCGTTTGAAATCAGTATCTTGAGGAACAAAGGCTGCACTTGGACCATGACTGCTTGGCCATGGGATCATGGCCGTTGGAACTTGCCAGACCTGATGTTCGAGGCGCTGAAGGGCAAAGGCGGCCCCCTGGAGGCCGCAGGTGGTGCGTACCCCTTGCGCGCCGATCAGCAGCACGACAGGCTTCAGCCCATCGCCTTCATGAGACCGAAAATCCTCCGGCTTCTTTATGAAGCGCTCAAGCGACATCAGAGGATATCTCTTTTTCATCCGCGCCAGATGCGCCGGTCCCGAAGCGTTTTTCGATGTACTCCAGCACCATCGCCTTGAACTCGTTGGCGATGTTCGGGCCGCGTAAGGTCACCGTTTTTTCGCCATCTACAAACACCGGAGCTGCAGGTTCTTCCCCTGTGCCCGGCAGCGAAATGCCGATGTCGGCGTGCTTGGATTCGCCCGGACCGTTCACAATACAGCCCATAACCGCCACATTCAGGCTCTCGACACCAGGATATTTTTCGCGCCATACAGGCATGCTTTCGCGGATATGCCCCTGAATGTCCTGGGCCAGCTCTTGGAAGACGGTGGAGGTTGTCCGCCCACATCCTGGACACGCGGCGACGATCGGCACAAAGCTGCGGAAGCCCATGGTTTGTAGAAGCTCTTGAGAAACCTGCACTTCTCGGCTTCGATCGCCACCCGGCTCTGGTGTCAGAGATACGCGAACCGTGTCACCAATTCCCTGTTGGAGCAGGACACCCATGGACGCCGCCGAAGCAACAATCCCCTTCGTACCCATGCCCGCTTCCGTCAGGCCCAAGTGAAGAGCGTAGTCACAACGCTGCGCCAAATCGGTGTAAACAGCGATAAGATCTTGAACTTGCGAAACTTTTGCCGAGAGGATGATCTTGTCACGCCCCAGCCCGAGCTCCTCAGCCCGTTGTGCGGACAGCAGACCGGACTGACAAATGGCTTCCCGCATGACTTCCTCAGCCGTCATCGGAGAACCGTTCTTCTGGTTCTGGTCCATCAAATGCGTGAGCAATTCTTGATCAAGAGAGCCCCAGTTGACGCCAATGCGAACCGGCTTGTCATGCTTGATCGCCATCTCGATGATCTGGGAAAACTGCTTGTCCCGCTTGGCTTTAAAGCCAACATTTCCGGGATTGATCCGGTATTTGTCCAACGCCTCGGCGCAGCCCGGATGGTCCGCCAAGAGCTTGTGGCCATTGTAATGGAAGTCACCAATCAGCGGTACATCGATGCCAATGCGCTCCAGCCGCTCCTTGATACGGGGAACCGCAGCGGCCGACTCATCCCGGTCGACGGTTATGCGCACCAACTCTGACCCGGCGCGCGCGAGCGCAGCAACCTGAGCCACGGTGGAATCCGCATCCGCCGTATCCGTATTCGTCATTGATTGCACAACGATAGGGGCATTTCCGCCCACCACAACGCCGCCGACATTCACACCAACTGACTTGCGGCGTGGAAATGGTTTCGAAAAGTAATCCCCGGCAGGTTTTGTCATCTTTGGTCCACTGGCAGTGCTAAACGTCGACACACGGAGTGCCGCAGTTACAATGGCGTGTCAATAGACCACCATAAGGTCAACTACGCACCCGACCCGCCTTACTTAATACTTTTTCCCTCTCAACCAATCCCTCAAGCGCAAATATCGCTTGAAAACAGAGGCAACACCACGGAACAGCCATTTCGGCTCTCGCATCCGAAGCTCTTCAACAGTCTTCAGACGACGGAGCGGTTTTAAGCGGCCCTTTGATTTAAGCAAGTCGGAGTTGCGCGCAATCCATGCATCCAGCTCAGCTTTGATTGCTTCGGCAACGCTGGGTTTGTAGTGCCCTTTCAACCCGCCCATTCCAGTTAACTTGCCGAAAGAAAAGCCGTTGCTGCCATGGATACGGTAATAGCCCAACGGGCTTTGAATATGGAGTGAATTGCGTCAGCGATAAAGTTGCTTTGCTTGTAATTGCCAAGAACCACAAGCACTTTTGGCAGCACTGGCTGCCCCAATTCCACAGTCATTTATACTTCTCTTTTTGAAAGGTCTATTCCGCAGCCGCAATGTCAGCATGCAACCGCATTTCGAAGTACTTGATTGTTTTTTCAAGTCCTTCAGCAAGAGAAACAGAAGGTCGCCACGAGAGATGCTCACGCGCTTTTGATATGTCTGGCTGACGGCGTTGAGGGTCATCTTGCGGCAAGGGCTCAAAGCGGAGACGAGCTTTCGAGGAAACCTTGGCAAGAACAAGCTCCGCCAGTTCCAACATGGTGAACTCCGATGGATTACCCAGGTTCACCGGTCCATCCGGGGCCTTTGGTGCCTTCATGAGCGCCAAGAGTCCGCGAACCATGTCATCAACGTAGCAAAACGAACGCGTTTGCCTTCCATCGCCATAAACCGTCAGATCTTGCCCGGACAGTGCTTGGACAATGAAGTTCGAGACCACACGGCCGTCATTGGGATCCATGAACGGGCCATAAGTGTTGAAGATACGGGCAATTCGGAGGTCAACGCCATACTGGCGCATGTACTCAATGCAAAGCGTTTCACCGGCCCGCTTTCCTTCATCATAACAGGCACGAATACCAACCGGGTTCACATAGCCCCAATAGTTCTCGGGCTGCGGATGAATCTGCGGGTCGCCATAAACTTCGGAAGTTGAAGCTTGCACATACCGCGCGTTCTTTAGGACCGCCAGATCCAAAAGATTCATGGTGCCATTAAAACAAGTTTTCAGCGTAAACAGCGGCGCTCGCTGATAGTGTGGCGGAGAGGCCGGACAGGCGAGATTATAGATTTCATCCAGCTCACCCACCTCAAGGCGCAGCAGCGGTTCAATAATGTCATGTTCAATGAGCGTCAGACCGGTCTGCGACTCCAAATCCAGAAGGTTCCGGCGCGCACTACTGTAGTAGTTGTCCAGCGCAATAACGGTGTGTCCCTGAGCAAGCAAAACGCGACACAAGTTGGCACCGATAAAACCGCCGCCACCAGCAACCAAAACGCGCTTGGCGCCTCGCCGATCTGCCCCGCCAGCGGCCGCAGAAATAACTGCACTCATCTAATCACCGATCCCTAAAGTTCTAACATCTGCATACGGACTCACCAAACCAAAGGTGAAGAAAACAGCCGCTTTGCAATTCTGCCCCCCTAACAAATTACCTTCCCTAGGGTTTTTTGTGCTTTGCAGCACGAACCTACGGCTTTACACATATATTACGTAGAATTGCTGAAAGAATGCAGCGCCACCAGAGAGGGAGCTTAGCAACGTGATGCTGACAGGGAAAACCGCGGTAATTACAGGATCGACATCAGGAATTGGCCTTGCCTATGCCAAGGCACTTGCAGCTGAAGGGGCGAACATCGTCATCAACGGCTTTGGAGACCCACAAGCGATTGAAACCGAACGAGCAGGAATCGAGAGCGAGTTTGGCGTCAAGTGCATCTACCACGGTGCGGATATGACTAAGCCGGCGGAAATCGAAGACATGATTGAGACGGCTGTCTCCACGTTCGATACGGTAGACATTCTAATCAATAACGCAGGCATCCAACATGTGGAGGCCATCGAGAGCTTTCCGGTCGAGAAATGGGATGCCATCATCGCCATCAACCTCTCCTCCGCATTCCACACAATGCGTGCAGCAGTTCCGCATATGAAGAAGCAAGGTTGGGGACGGATAATCAACACTGCATCCGCCCACGCGCTGGTCGCCTCGCCTTTCAAGTCAGCGTATGTCTCAGCAAAACATGGCATCGCAGGCCTGACCAAGACGGTAGCGTTGGAAGTGGCTGAGCACAAAATCACCGTCAACGCTATATGCCCGGGCTATGTTTGGACGCCGTTGGTTGAAGCGCAAATCCCTGAAACCATGAAGGCCCGTGGTTTGACAGAGGAACAGGTCAAAAAAAATGTGCTTCTGGCAGCTCAGCCAACGAAAGAGTTCGTTACAGTTGAACAAGTAGCTGGCGTGGCCCTGTTCCTGTGTACGGACGCTGCCTCCTCCATAACCGGATCCATGATCCCGATTGATGGCGGCTGGACTGCTCAATAGCCCTCCTGACCCTTGAACATCTGCGAAGGAGTGCGCAGCATGGCACGAGAAAACCAGAAGAAAATCAAACTGGCTCTTCAAGGTGGAGGCGCCCACGGCGCCTTCACCTGGGGCGTCTTGGACTGGCTTCTGGAAAATGAAAAACTGCAGATTGAGGCGATTTCGGGCACCAGCGCTGGGGCCATGAACGCGGTCGTCTTGGCAGATGGCCTTGCCAAAGGCGGAGAAGACGGCGCGAGAGAGGCGCTACGGAACTTCTGGCAGTCTGTCAGTAAGGCCAGTCACATGAGCCCTTTTCAACGAAGTCCAATTGATGTTTTTTTCGGAAACTGGAGCCTGGACAACTCCGTGCCCTTCATGGCTTGGGATCTTGTCTCCCGCGTCGCCTCTCCCTATCAGCTCAATCCCTTAAACTACAATCCACTGCGGGAGTTGGTGGAAAGCCAGATCGATTTCGAGCGCGTGCGTCGCTGCGATCGCGTGGAAGTGTATGTGGCAGCCACAAACGTGCGCACCGGCAAAATCAAGATCTTCACCGATGGAGAACTCACCGCTGACGCGGTGCTTGCCTCTTCATGTCTACCAACAGTCTATCAGGCGGTAGAGATTGATGGCGAGGCCTATTGGGATGGCGGCTTCATGGGCAATCCCCCATTGTTTCCGCTATTCAAGCGGTCGCCCACGACAGATGTGTTGCTCATTCAGATCAATCCAGTGGCACGCGAAGAATTGCCGAAAACAGCCCAAGAGATTGCCGAGCGGCTGAACGAGATCACGTTCAACTCAACCTTGCTCCGAGAGCTGCGCGCCATCGAATTTGTCTCCCGCCTGCTGGAGCAAGGAAAGCTGGATGCGAATCACTACACGAAAGTGTTTATGCACCGCATCGAAGCCACCCACGATCTACTCCCGTTCGGCTCCTCTTCAAAATTGAATCCTCAATTGGAATTTATAGAATTGCTTTTTGAGATTGGGCGCAACGCGGCCAAGAAGTGGAGCGCTGAGAACTATGAACACCTGGGAGAACGAAGCACATTGGATCTCGAGAGAGAATTCTCTTAAGGGTCTAAGGCAGAGCGCATCGCATTATGCAATTCACCACACTTTAACACCCTGTTAAATTAACCTCGATTTTGTTGTCCAAGCAGAAACTATGGCTACATCTGGGCCGCGCCACTGCGTCCACATCTGGCAAGCCTTTTGCAACCTGTGCGTCAGCTGATGTCAGGTAGTGCGTCTTCAGCCTCTAGTTTCAAAAAGAGCCTCTCGGCAAAAAGCCGGGAGGCTCTTTCATTTCGCCCCTCTCGACTGATCTCTTTCCAGTGGAAACCCCGGCATTCCGGCTTTTCCCTGACAGCGAAAAATCATGTCTGCCAACCATTTGGAAAGGTTTGTTGAGTATCAAGGTGATGCTGACATTAGGTATTGCGTAGTCAGCACTTAGGTGGAAGTCACAGATGTTCGCGACCCTATCTGTGACTTCCACCTGAAGCTGCCATTACTTCATGGCCGCTGCGTCATCGCACATTCCCGCTTTAGTTGATGATGCCAGAGCGCACCCAATACTCCATAAAATTGAATATCAAAAAGTTTGTCCAATCCGTGTCCCGCAGGTGCACTGTGAGAAACAAGTGAAAGAAAATGCGGTGGCTTAGATAGACTTGAAACCCTCATGTGATTTTATTGGCACCGTGCCCTGTGGTGCTGTAAAATTGGATGGCTACGGGCTCATATAAACTCGAAAGAAGTGCACACCCATGAAAGCTGCTGCTTGCGCCACGCTGTTTTTCCTGTGCGACCCATCCGGCCCAACATTGGTCGACGCTCAGGTAACGACTGTAGACATGTTGCTCGATACCGGAAAATGCATCGAGTGCGATCTACGGCTGGCTGATCTGCGCGAATTGAACCTAGAAAATGCAGACCTGCAGGGCAGCGTCTTTAGAGATGCCGATCTCAAAAATGCCGTTCTGATTTCCGCGAATTTTCAGGCTTCGGATTTAAGACGTGCAGAGCTCGAAAGAGCAGACCTCACCGGTGCGAACTTCGCAATCGCCCAGATGCGCGGCGTCGACATGGAGAAAGCCAACGTCAGCAACGCAGACTTTGGTGAAGCCGATATGCGCGATGCTGACCTGAACGGCGCCATGGGCGACAAGGCCAGCTTCAAGGGAACAGACCTGCGCAATGCCATGTTCATTCGGGCGTCTCTGCAAGGTGCAAACTTCACCAACTCCATGATGCGTGAAGCAAACATGCAGCGCGCCAATCTTGTGGGCGCCAACTTCACGAACGCCCGTATGAAAGGCTCTGATCTGGACCGGGTGAAGGCGCAAGGGGCGAACTTTGCCAATGCGAAGATGGAGAGCGTCAGCTTCGCAAGTGCCAACCTGACAGGCGCAAATTTTTCGGGAGCTGACCTGAGCGGTGCATTCTTCAGGAGAAGCCGCTTGATCGGCGCTAACTTTACCAACGCCCGAGGTTTGAACGACGCAACCTTCCTGCTGGCCTGCGGCGACGAAACCACTATCATCTCCGAGGACATCAAACTAAAGCCCTGCTCCGATCCCGAGTGATCAAAGCAGGGCTTTAAAAAAACAAATCTGCTCAGAGCTTCAATTCTTAGTCAAAGATATTGAAGTCGTAGCGATATGTTGCGCCGATCGCGACGGTGAACTGATCGTCGTCCAAGCTGATCGGGCTGTCTGCGGCATCACCAATCAAGCGATCCCAACCGCCCTGAAGGTGCAATGACACATCCTCAGTTGCTTCATAGCTGACACGGGCAATGGCCCCTACGCTCTTGAAACCCCCATCGGCGCTGTAGGCACCCACGACCGCACTGGATGCCGTGCTGAAGTAGGTCTCCATATAATCAGAGTCGGCAAAATCGACACGCGGACCGATCGCAAGTGTGAGCTTGTCCATCGGCTTTGTGATGTAGTCGATGCCAGCTCGGCCCACAATGCCGGTATGGCCATTGAAGCCGTGGCGAACTTCGGCAAACATCCGGAACGCATCATAGCGGAAACCGCCACCAAAGCCGATTTCACCAGCCCAGTCCACCTTCTTGGTCCCTGCAAGGCGCGCGTCGTCTGAAGGCTCACGCTCACCAACAAAACCAAACGATGGGTAGAAGAAAAGGCTCTGCGTACCGCCATCCTTAACCTGACCGAAGCCCGGCAAGTAGAAGCGGCTGAAGGCAAACAAAGGCAGCGGATAAACCACATAATCATCCGCGCCATCATATTTTGGAGTGATGACACCGGCCACACCGATATCAACTACATATTGTTTGCTGGCCTCGGTTGGCGTCAGGTCATCAACCAAGATGCCATCGTCAGCCAGAGCCTGCGCGCTCACGCCAGCCATCAGAGCGGCGGTCAACGCCACTTTGGCAAGAAGCTTCATGATAAATCCCACCTGTAGAATCTCTGCGGCAACTATATCCGCAAAACACCTGTAAGTTTTATGAAAAAGCAGATCTAAGGCCGAGTGTTGCGAATTTGCACGCCTACTGCTGCATTTTCGCGTGCACCAGCTCTACATGATCCCCAATTTCAACTGGTGAAATTCTCGAAACAGCTTCTTTTCGGAGGTGGATAAGTGAAGTAATCGACCCGCGGCCGAATCTTTTGCAACATTTAAATGCATGATGCTTTCATTATTAAATCCAACGATCACCGAAGCGACTGTCCATGACCGGCATTCTAACGCTGGCGCTGACACGCCAAACCGCCTATCTAAGGCGAAACGAAACCACCTGAGTCTTCTCAGGCATAATATCCGAGCACCCACTTATGTTTTTGAGCATCTTCGAGATCTTTAAAGTCGGCATTGGCCCCTCATCTTCCCACACCATGGGCCCCATGGTCGCCGCTGCCAAGTTTTTGGATGAACTGCGCGATGGCTCCAGAAGGTGGCCAGGGGCAGGAGATGCTGCTGCTGTAAAGTGCATTCTTCACGGCTCCTTGGCGTGGACCGGAAAAGGCCATGCAACAGACAAGGCCGTGGTCCTTGGCTTGGCTGGCTGCACACCGGAGACACTGGATCCGGAAGAAACGGAAGCCATTGAAGCCTCCATTGCCGCTCACAAGCAAATCACACCAGAAGGTCTGCCTGCGCTAGCCTTCAATCCGGAAACAGATGTGGTGTTCGACTTCGAAGCGAACCTGCCGGGGCACGCCAACGGCATGGTGCTGGAGGCCTACGATGCTGCAGGAGCGCTTCACTTTCGTGAAATCTATTACTCCGTTGGGGGTGGCTTCGTTCTCACCCAAGACGAGCTGTCAGCGATGAAGGAAGGCAAAGCCACCCTCGCGACCAACGGCGAGCTCCCGCCGGTACCGTTCCCGTTTGCCTCAGCCAAACAAATGTTGGAGCTGGGCACCACCTCCGGCAAGTCCGTTGCAGAAATGAAGCTTGCCAACGAACAGGCCCGGCAGGCGGTAGATGATCTGGACGCGCAGCTTTGGCGCATTTGGTCTGTAATGGACAAGTGCATTGAACGCGGGCTGCAAACAGAGGGCATCCTGCCGGGAGGCCTTCAGGTAAAACGCCGCGCGGCTGCCATTTATCGCCAACTTCAGGAAGAACGCGGCCTGAACATGTCCATGCCCCATGTGGCCAATGATTGGCTCTCGGTTTATGCCATGGCGGTCAATGAAGAAAATGCTGCCGGTGGTCAGGTCGTAACAGCTCCAACCAACGGCGCTGCGGGTGTCATTCCGGCGACCATCAAATACTACAGAGACCACTGCCCAGGCAGCAATGATGAAGGAATTCGCACCTTCCTGCTGACCGCAGCAGCTATTGGCGGCATCATCAAGCACAACGCCTCAATCTCCGGCGCAGAAGTCGGCTGTCAAGGTGAAGTGGGCTCTGCAGCTGCAATGGCGGCAGCTGGCCTGTGCGCGGCTCTGGGTGGCACCAATGAGCAGATTGAAAATGCAGCTGAAATTGCTCTGGAACACCACCTCGGAATGACATGTGATCCGGCGAAGGGACTGGTGCAGGTACCGTGCATTGAACGCAATGGGCTTGGCGCCATCAAGGCCGTTTCCGCAGCATCATTGGCTCTACGCGGTGACGGCTCTCATTACATGCCGCTCGACAATTGCGTCGAAGCCATGCGCCAGACTGGCGAGGAGATGAACGACAAGTACAAGGAAACAAGCCTTGGCGGCTTGGCTGTGAACCTTCCAGAGTGCTGAACCCCTTCTGAAACAACACTAGCTCGAGGGGCCTGCGATTTTGCGCCCCTTGAGCATTTCCCGCTTGGTGCCAAACCCCTTGGCACGCTCTACCGCAAAGCCTGCTGCCTGCAGATTTCGCCGCACCCAGCCAGCAGCCGTGTACGTGGCAAAGGTGCCCTGCTCGTTCGTCTGATCAAACACAGCTCGCAGTAGCTCTTCCGACCACAACTCCGGGTTCTTGGAGGGATTGAACCCATCCAGATACCAGGCATCTGCCGCTTTAGGCATGGTCTTGATCAGCTCATTGGCATCTCCCACGCCAAGACAAAGGGTCACGTCCTCAAGAGCAACCTCCATCCATCCTTGAGTGAGCTGCCAGTGACACAGCACCTCTTCGGCAACGGGCATCAACTCTGGCCACGGCCGGATGGTCTTGCGTATCTCATCCTCCGCCATGGGATAAAGCTCAAAGGAGATGAACGTGAGCTCAGGTCGCGTGTCCTTGGGCAGTCGGCGAAGGTGCAAGACAGTCTCATAGAAATTAAGGCCGCTGCCGAACCCCAGTTCTGCCACAACCAGGCTGGAAACCTGTGTCATCCGCTGTTCCAGGCCATTGCCCTGAACAAACACATAGTTTGTCTCTTCACGACCTCCGGCCTTGGAGAAATAGGTATCGTCGAAACGGGACGAAAACGGCACATCCTCGTTGCGCCATTCCAATTCAGCTTTTTCTGTCATATGAACGGCCAATTCTCACTGTGTAAGCACAAGCATCTTAAGAACCGAGGCATGAATACATGAAAGCCTTTGATATCGCCATTGTAGGCGCTGGAATTTTCGGCCTGTCTGTCGCAAAAGCCGCCTGCGACCACGGCCTGAGTGTTGTCCTGATTGAAAAAAACACGGTTGCCAGCGGTGCCAGCCACGGCCTGCTTGGCGCTTTGATGCCGCACATTCCAAGCCAGTGGAATGACAAGAAGCAGTTTCAATTCGAGGCTCTGAAGACCCTCTCGGATGGCATCGCTCAGCTTGAAGATGCCACCGGCCTGTCTACCGGTTACCGCCGCGTCGGGCGACTGATGCCACTTTATACTCAAGACAAGCTCGACCACGCCCTGCATCGACAGGAGGAAAGCAAGACCCGCTGGGCAACAGCGGAAACCGGCTTCAGCTTTTCCGTCTTGGACGCGTCGCCTCACGCAGGCTGGCCAGCTGCCGCAGCAGCACCGCTTGGCTTCATCTGGGACACATTGGCAGCCCGTGCCAACCCGCGCCTGGTTTCGGCAGCGCTTAAAGCCTACCTCCAGCCGCGCATCACCTTAATGGAACACACCGAGTTCAAGAGCTTTGATGAAGCAACAGGCAAGCTGACGCTTTCAAGCGCCGAGCCCGTGAGCGCTGGCCATCTGGTTCTTTCAGCAGGGTATGAAGGGTTTGACCTCATTGAGGACCTCACAGGTCAGCACATCGGCAGCGGCGTAAAGGGCCAGTCCCTGTCCCTCAAGCTGGACCTGCCCCATGACTTGCCCGTGATTTATGACGACGGCATCTATGTCATTGCCCACGAAAACGGAAGTGTGGCCGTCGGCTCCACGTCAGAGCGGGAATGGCAAGATACAAAGACAGAAGAAGACACGCTTCAGGGTATGCTGAACAAGGCCATTGCCTTCTGCCCTGTTTTGAAGGATGCGCCAATAATCGACCGATGGGCAGGCATACGCCCGAAGTGCAGAAAGCGCGACCCGCTTGTCGGTCAAATGCCGACTCATGAGAAAATCTGGATCGCAACAGGTGGATTCAAGATCTCTTATGGAATCGCGCACCGCATCGCCGACGCTCTGATGCAACAACTTGGCGTTACTTCCGCGAAAGATATTCACATCCCCCAGACTTTCCGGCCAGAAAGCCACTTTAAGTGGTAGTGATTAGTGCATAGCTGCCCTTGAGAAAACTAGTAGCACGGCTAAGTATCCCAGAATTCTGCCGTTTTTTAGGGTTTTTGCCCTCTGATATTCCACAGAGGACCTCTAGCCAAAGCTGAAAGTTTGGACTATCTCTCTCCTTGTCAACAACAAAGAAAGGGAAACAAAAAATGAAATCTCTTCGTTGGTTACAGATTGTAGTTCCTGCAATTGCCGCATTGGCACTCCCCCTTCTACTTGCTCCTGCCTCACAGGCGCATAGTCAAGATGTAGTAAAAGAAAAGCCAGCTATTACCTGGTACGCATCTCTTCGTGCGGACGCTTGGAAATAAACTGGAGATCTGTTGTAAAAACCCGAAGCCTCATCCCTTCAGGATTTTTCAACAGTTGCACTAATCCTCTGCGACACCCCAAAATTGCCGCAGTTGGGAACTAAGAAAAAAAATCACAAAAACACATCTATAAAGACCTCTATATGTCTCTCCGTTGGTTCAAATTTGCTGTGCCAGCAATTATTGCTGGCACGCTTGCCTTGGCTTCCGTGCATACACTCGGAAAGCCGCAGGAGGACGCACGCGCGCACGACGCTGTTGACACCCTTCTGCAGACCATTCGCGCAGAAGACAAACAGCAGCGTCCGACCCGCCTGATCGAGGCGGAAGTATTTCAGCACACTCAGCTGGGCGCGCCATCAACAGTTTCACGTGGCCCCATTCAAGTGTTGGGTGAGGTGTTCTCACCCAACACGGCCACGAGCTGTTCAACATGGTCTCCAGAGAGCTGGACTCTCTCACAGTTTACTTTCTGCTGAAGCGCGCACATCGTTTAGCGGCTGCGAAATCTGTCAGGGCACGCGCTCGGCTTGCTCAACGCCCGCTGAACACCAGCTGCCAAGCGAATAACCCAAGGCATTTCAACGCAATTTAAAGGCAAAAGGCCCATGCTCGCTCTTGCAGCAGTGGTTTTTCGCAGCTACATCAGACCAAGGGCCGTTGTCATTGGCTGAGAGTGGGCGATGGCGACAAGCACAATACACCTGCCTATTAGTATTCGGAGACCTGGCAATCCATGTTGGCTATTCTTGACGTCCTTATGCTCATCCTTAACCTGTACACATGGGTTATCATCGCGAGCGCAATCTTTTCATGGCTTTACGCTTTTAACATCGTCAACCCAAGCAACCAGTTTGTCTCCATGATTGGACAGATGCTCTACAATCTGACAGAGCCTCTTCTGCGGCCGATACGCCGCCTCCTGCCAAGCATGGGCGGACTGGACCTGTCGCCGATCGTCCTGCTGATCGGGATCTTCTTCCTGCAGAACGTGATCGTGCGCTATGTCTATCCAAACGTATTTTAAGTCCCTTGGCACCCAAAGACCTCCCTTGGACGCCGACTGACGGCGGGCTTTTCATAAAGGTCCGCCTCACACCAAAATCCTCCAAGGACGCGGTAGAAGGGTTTCTCCAGCAATCAGATGGCAAGGTGTTTTTGGCTGCAAAGGTGCGCGCAGTCCCCGAGAAGGGGGCCGCCAACAAAGCACTTGAGCAGCTTTTGGCCAAGAGCCTGAAAACACCCAAGTCATCTGTGCATGTTGAAGCGGGAACAACATCTCGATTCAAGACGTTGAGGGTCGAGGGCGATGCCGGGGAGATAGAAGCCGCATTGAAACGGCTTCTGAAACTCTAGCTTAATCTTCCAGATTGCGCGCTTCTTCAGCCAACATCACCGGAATGCCATCTCGGATGGGATAAGCAAGCTTTGCTGCCCGGGAAATCAGCTCCTGCTTCTCCTCGTCATATTCGAGCGTGGTCTTGCTGACCGGACAAACGAGCAATTCGAGCAGACGGCGATCAAGTTTGTGAGCAGTTTTCTCAGTCATAGCTTCTTTTCAATTCTCTGGAACAAAGACCAAGGCCCACCCTACTGGATGGACGGACCCTGCCCTGGGTTATCCCTCGCCAGCTCCATCTCCGCCAGCGCAATCAGAGTATCGGCCCGCACTTTCAACGAGTCCGCTTCCAGAAGCGCCTGCTTTTCCTTGGGCCCATAAGGGCTCATCATGGAAAGGGCGTTGATCAACACCTCGGTCGACGCTGTGTTGACGCTTTCCCAATCCGCTTCCAGCTCGTTCGCATCCAGATAAGTTTGCAACGCGCTCAGCACGCTTTCCCGGTCAACGTCTTCCTCCCCCACGCCGGGCGTTAGGTCTTCCAGAAACCGGGTCGCGTCAATGGCACCGCGGCGGAAAGGTGCGCGATCTTCCACCTCGCCGAGCAGATCAAAGCGCGTCACGCCAGACAGAGTGACGAGATAGCGCCCGTCCCCGCTCTCCTGAAACGACGTAATCCTGCCGAGGCATCCGACACTACACAGCGGCGGGCGCGGATTTGGGTCCTCTTCATCGATACCCAAATCCGGCTGAATCATGCCGATCACCCGATCTGTGCGCATGGCAGCGTCGATCATCGCAATGTAGCGCGGCTCGAAGATATTGAGTGGAATATGTGAGCGAGGCAGCAGCAATGCGCCCTGCAACGGAAACAGGGGAACAACCTTCGGAACATCCTCTATCGAAGCGTAGGTTGCATTGCCAACTGTCATTTCATCACTTTCCATGGACTGTCTGATGACGCTTCTACGTTTAAGCAAAGAGTATGGATGACAGCTTGCGTCGACCGTACGTTGCAGCCGGATCCTTGAAGCCCCAAGCCTCAAAGAACTGAAGCAACTGCTGACGAGCGCCATCCTCATTCCATTCACGATCACGCCGCATGATCTCGATCAGCTGATCCACTGCTTCCTGCTTCTCACCCCGCGCATTGAGACCAATGGCATAGTCGAAACGCGCCTGATGGTCAGCGGGGTTGGCTTCAATGCGTGCGCGCAGGTCCGCCAGATCATCCACCTGACCGGCCTGTTCTGCTAGCTCAATAGCCTTGAGCGCAGCAATGTAGTCTTGATCATCACGCTTGTCTTCCGGCGTCATCTCCAGCGTCTGCTTGGCGCGGTCCAGTTCGTCTGCCGCCACAAAGCACTGGGTCAAACCAGCAATAGCCTTTACGTTGTCGCTGTCCATGGACAGAACACCCGCGTAGGCCTGAGCCGCTTGAGTCACATCACCAGCGGCACGAGCAGCCTCAGCCTGTTCCAGCATAACCTGCGTATCGCTTGGGCCAATCTTCACACCAAGTCGCTCAATGAAGGATTTGATCTGGCTTTCCGGCTGCGCGCCCATGAAAGCGTCGACAGGCTGACCTTGCTTGAAGGCAACAACTGCCGGAATTGACTGGATGCCCATCTGCCCGGCGATTTCCGGAAACTCTTCGATGTTCATCTTAACCAGCCTCACCGCCCCGCCAGCTTCGGTAACAACGGATTCCAACACGGGGGTAAGCTGCTTGCATGGGCCGCACCATGGTGCCCAGAAGTCCACCAGAACAGGTGTCTGCATGGATGCCTCCATGACATCCTGCATGAAGGTCTGCGTCGTCGTGTCTTTGATCAGGTCGCCTGCTGCTGCGGAAGCAGGCGCTGAGCCCGAGCCTGCCGCGCCGGTGTCATAACCGCCGCCATAACCACCTGACATTGCACCGCCAAAGCTGCCACTCACTGAGTATCCGGATCCACTCATGTTGCACTGATCCCTTGTTCTTTTGCCACACACTCTGCGGCTGAAATCGATTGGTCGTTAAGGCCTAACATGGCGTCTTGGCGCCTGAAATACAATCATTCGCCCGTATGAGGCCTATTCGATATCTTGGGACTGTTCCGAAACCTTTAGAATTCGCGGTTCATGACCACAAGCTCTGGCAAATTTCATCAAGTCCTCGGCTTTGATTGATGTTGTCGCCGTATTCTTCAGCGGATGGTAGTTCAAGAGTTCATGACCCATCATGTGAGCATCAAAGATCACAGAAACGCGTTGGTTCCCCCGGTCATTTATCAGCGAGAACGGCGTCACGGATCCCGGCTCAACACCAAGCACTTCCATAAGTAGCTCAGGCTTGCCGAAAGACACGCGCCCAGATGCACCGATTAGCGGGCCGACCGCCTTGAGGTCAATCCGCGCGCTCTGCTCCGCCACAATTAGGAACAGGTTTCCTTTCTTGTCCTTCAGGAACAGATTCTTGGTGTGCCCACCTGGAAGGTGGTCCAAGACCTCATCGGACTCAGCAACGGTGAAGACAGCTTTGTGCTCCACTGTGGATGTCTCGATCCCCAGTTCATCGAAAAAGGCCATCAGCTCTTCACGTGTCGCAGCCATTCAGCTCTCCCGCCCTATAAAAAGAAACCCTGATCAATCAGCGGATGTTTTTAGCTTGAAACAACCGCAAGAAGCAAGAATTCTCCTTATAAAACAGATATTTTGGCCGACCAACGTTGCATGGTGCTGGCAAATAAAATCCACAGGAGTTGCAAAAGAAATCACGAGAATGAAAATTCCTTATTGCATTCGTCAGAAGCTTTTGCCATATAACGCCCACCTCACCGACGGGCTCCACACCGGGGCTCTTCGAAACGGAATGCGGGCGTAGCTCAGGGGTAGAGCGCAACCTTGCCAAGGTTGATGTCGTGAGTTCGAATCTCATCGCCCGCTCCAATTTCTCATCACCCGTGAGAAATTTGGTGATACCCACACCAGTTTCGGTGAGACGCATTGGAAAATGCGGGCGTAGCTCAGGGGTAGAGCGCAACCTTGCCAAGGTTGATGTCGTGAGTTCGAATCTCATCGCCCGCTCCAATTCCCTAAATATCTGTTCCCGAAAATTGACCTAGTCCTGCGCTTTCGGCGTTTGGTTATCCCTTGGTTTTCTGCATCGCAATTTTGTGCTGGCAGCTGGATCTTTCATGCAAAATTTCTTCGTTATTTCAGGCTGTTCCGGCGGTGGGAAGTCAACGATTCTCTCTGCTCTGGATCGCCAAGGGCACGCGACCATCTGCGAGCCGGGACGCAGAGTTGTGAAAGATCAAGTGCAAAACGGCGGCACTGCTCTGCCTTGGATCGATCTCGCGGCTTTTGCAAGAGAAGCCATGGCTTGCTGCTTAAGAGATTACTCGGCAGCTGCTCGACTGAGCGGTCCGGTGTTCTTTGACCGTTCTCTGATTGATGCGGTTACCGCGTTTGAACACGCCACTGGGTCAACGGAATATCGCGCACACGCTCACATGTATCGCTATGCGCAGACAGTGTTTCTCGCCCCGCCCTGGCCTGAAATCTACAAACCCGACGCTGAGCGCAGGCATGGCTTGGAAGACGCAAAAGCTGAATTCGTCCGCCTCGAACATGCCTATCAAGCGTTCGGTTACAGCACGGTCCTTATACCCAAGGCCCCAGTTGCTGCGCGCGTGAATTTTATTCTCAGCCGTGTCTAGCGGTGCGGGGCAAGGTTTCCATCTCGGTATGATCGCCTGACCCGATGCCCTCAACGGAAAGCCACGGCGGAAACGGGGTGTCACTGGCAGAAATGACCGGCAAAAAGCGATCCTGAAACCGATGAGACCGCGCATAAAGAGGAATGAGCGTGCGCCGGACAAACTTCGCCCAAAAACGCTCCGAGGCCATGAGCCGCGTGGAAGGATCCACGCTTTCAATGACCTGATGAGCGACGGGCCGTCTGTCCTCCGTGTACTCATCCGTGCGCCCCGTGCTGATCTGCCAGGCAAGCCAAGCGGCATCTTCAATGCCCATGTTCATGCCGCGCCCACCAAAAGGCGAGTGGATATGCGCTGCATCGCCCACAAGGAACACGGAGCCGCTTTGATAACTGTCCACCAAACGATGGGAAATCTTGAAGGTGCTGTGCCAGTGAACCTCTGCAATGCGCAGCATTTCGGGGACATGTTCAAGAATATCCGCCTGATCCGACATGAGCCGAACCCGTTTACCTCCAAGCGGGAACAAAGCGAACAGCACGGGAGCGCGGTCAAAGACGCTGATGCCATCCAGCGGCAGATCCGTCTCCACTTCCACATCGGCAAGGCCCCACTCGTTTTCGTAGGCAGAGCCCTTGAAAGACTGCCCGATCATGTGGCGTGTCGGCGAATGTGCGCCATCTGCTCCAATAACCACATCCGGCGAGACATGCTGGTCCGAGCCATCCGGCAGCGTCAAGACGACTTGAGAGCGCCCACCGATCTGGTGCAATGATTTCAGCGTGGTGCCGCGCTCAATAGTGCCGCCATAGTCCTGAAGAGTTTCAGCAAGGACCTCCTCCGTTTCTGTCTGCGGCAAGATAAGCATGAAGTCATAGGGCGCAGGCAGCTGACCGAGGTCAATCTTGACCAGCTCTCCCTCTGGCCCGAACAGACGGGCAGTCCGGATCTTGTTTCCGCGCCGGACAAGAGCCTCTCGCGCCCCACAAGGACCAAGGATCTTCAACGTCCGCGGATTGATGGCAAGCGCTCTCGAATAAGGGCTCGGCTCTGGCAGTTGATCAATGATGCGCGGACGGTAGCCACGTCGATACAGTTCAATAGCGGCAGTCAATCCAGAGGGCCCCGCGCCCACGATTAAGATGTCATTTGGCATCAATCCAACCTTTTCATGCCCATAGTCCCCGAAAGACTATTCGACGAGCCGTGAAAGTTTGGTATGCACTTTGAAACCATGCCTCCTTTAAATCAACTGGATAAGAAGTAAGGGGCTTCTCAATTACGGGCACCTGAGCCCTTGTTGGGTCCGGCTTGATGACCAGACAGGCACGGTAGACTGTCGAAAGACACTGATCTTGAAAGCTAAGAAGAGAGACAATGACGACTTCGCAAAACTGTCCCTGCCATTCAGGTGAAGCCTATGCAAAATGCTGCCAGCCTTTCATTGAAGGGACAGCGGAACCGGAGAAAGCCATAGACTTGATGCGCGCCCGGTACACGGCCTACACGCAGAAGAACGTGAAGTTCATTCGCGATACCCTGTGGCCACCGCTTCAAAAAACCATGAACGAGATGGAAGTGCGAGAATGGGCCAATGAGACCCACTGGCTTACCCTCGACGTTCTGGATGCAGCCAAGGGCAGCCCGCAGGACAAGGAAGGCCTGGTGCTGTTCAAGGCCAAGTTCCTTGCCCGTGGCCAGATGTACGAACACAAGGAACTCAGCCTGTTCCGCAAGAAGAAGGACCGCTGGTTCTACGTTGAGCCACTTCCACTGCCAAACGGCGTTTAAGATGCCTAATGGAAGTTGCGCCCCTTCGGCATGACCCGTTGAGCCGTGCGGGAGAGGTTTTCGTAATCCTGCGCAACTTCCGGCACTTCCTGAATGAGCTGCGCCAATCCACGCTTTGGGCGGATCTTTGGCGCAAGCTCCTGCACCGGTCGCTTGACCTCATCTGCATGGGCAAGCGCCGCATCCTCCAGCCCTTGGGCGGACAGATGGGACAGCAGACCACTGGCATCTTCAAGTTTTTCCGCAACCACGTGAATGACCCCCTCTGCGTTTTGCAGATGGCCAGAGACCTTCACAAAACGGGCACCCAGCACGATGGGTCGGTATTTTTCAAAGCATTTTGGCCAGATGATCACATTGGCCACGGCGGTTTCATCCTCAAGGGTCATGAATATCACACCCTTGGCTGACCCGGGCCGCTGACGCACAAGCACCAGACCCGAAACGGTAACCCGCCGCCCTGATGGCAGGTTCACAAGATCCGCCGCCCGCGTGACACGCATGCGCTGCAAAGCGGGACGCACAAACGAAACGGGATGCGCCTTCAAAGACAACGACAGGCTCTGATAATCCAGCACCACGTGCTCTCCAAGGTGCATGGGCGGCAGATTCACGTCCGGCTCTGGACGCAGATTATCTAGATCGGCCCGGTCAAACAGCGGCAACCGCTCTGCGGCCCCGCCCTGCTCAAGCCCTTGAGCCGCCCACAAGGCCGTGCGCCGGTCCAACCCCAAGGAGCGAAAGGCATCCGCTTCCGCAAGTCGCGCAATCACCGCGCGCGGCAGTCCGGTACGCAGCCACAGATCACGCACCGAATCATACCCTCTGCCACGCCGGGCAACGAGCCGCGCCATATCTTCCTGACGAACACCCTTGATCATGCGAAACCCCAACCGTACCGCCCGGTCTGAGTATACAGTCTCAGCCATCTCCCGATGACGATAATGCAGCTTGTTGCGGGCCGGACTGCCCGGTTCCAGAATGGTTTCCCACTCGGACATGTTCACGTCTACCTCGCGCACCTCAACGCCATGCTCTCTGGCATCGCGCACCAACTGCGCTGGTGCATAAAAGCCCATGGGCTGGGAGTTGAGAAGCGCCGCACAAAACACATCCGGATAGCGCGCCTTGATCCAGGCAGACGCGTAAACCAGCAGCGCAAAGCTGGCCGCATGGCTCTCTGGAAAACCATATTCCCCGAAACCTTCAATCTGCTTGAAGCAACGTTCAGCAAAGTCCGCTTCATAGCCGCGGGCCACCATGCCCTCCACCATCTTGCGCTGGAAGGTGCCAATGGTCCCAACCCGGCGGAACGTGGCCATGGCGCGGCGCAAGCGGTCCGCCTCCGCGGGCTCAAATCCAGCTGCCACAATGGCAATCTTCATGGCCTGCTCCTGAAACAGAGGCACGCCCAATGTTTTGCCCAGCACCTCGCGCAACTCTTCCTTGGGGAAATTCACTTGCTCAAGCCCCTGACGCCGACGCAGGTAAGGGTGTACCATGTCGCCCTGAATGGGACCCGGGCGCACAATGGCGACCTCAATCACCAAATCGTAGAAGGTGCGCGGTTTCATGCGCGGCAGCATGCTCATCTGTGCCCGGCTCTCGATCTGAAACACGCCAAGAGTGTCGGCCCGCGATATCATGTCATAGACTTGGCTCTCCTCCGCCGGAATGCTGGCGATCGAATGGGTGACGCCATAATCTTCCTTGAGCATGACCAACGCTCGGCGAATGGCCGACAACATGCCCAGTGCCAGAATGTCGATCTTCAAAATGCCAAGAGCGTCCAGATCATCCTTGTCCCATTCGATTACCGTGCGATCTGCCATGGCAGCATTTTGAATAGGCACCATATCATCAAGCCGCCCCCGCGTGATGACAAAGCCTCCCACATGCTGCGACAGATGGCGGGGAAAGCCGATGAGCTCGTGGGCTAGCTTCAAGACCTGTGTCATAACGACTTGCTCCGGATCCAGTCCGGCATCTCGGATCTGCCCCGGCGTGCCACCTCGGTCGGATCGTCCCCAGATGGTGCCGCTGAGGGCGTTCATCGCGTCCTCTGAAAAGCCAAAAACCTTGGCCACCTCCCGCAAGGCAGAGCGGGAGCGATAGCAAATCACCGTGGCGGCGAGCCCGGCCTGTTCCCGCCCGTACTTCTCATAGATGTACTGGATCACCTCTTCGCGACGCTCGTGTTCAAAGTCCACGTCAATGTCCGGCGGCTCCTTGCGCTCAGGCGAAATGAACCGCTCAAACAACAAATCTGCCCGATCAGGGTCCACCTCCGTGATGCCAAGGCAAAAGCAGATCGACGAATTTGCCGCCGAACCGCGCCCTTGACACAGGATGCCTCGGGACCGGGCAAAACGCACGATGTCATAGACCGTCAGGAAGTACGGTGCGTATTGCAACGCCTCCACCAGCTCCAGCTCGCGCGCCACCGTAGCCCGCACCTTGTCCGGCACCCCGCCCGGATAGCGCCGCTGCATGCCCTCCTCGGCAAGGCGTGACAGCTCCTCCTGTGGCGGCAAGCCTGACGCGAAGGTTTCATCCGGATAGGTGTAGGCCAGCTCATCCAGCGAGAAGGTGATTTCATCTGCCACGCGCAGGCTTTCAGACACGGCGCTCGGGCAATCCTGAAACAAGTCCAGCATGGGGCCATAGGGTTTCAGGTGACGCTCTGCATTGGCTTCCAGCAGGCGGCCTGCGGTCTCCAGCGTCTTGTGAAGGCGAATGCAAGAAATGACATCCTGAAGGGGGCGGCGCTCCGGCCTGTGATAGAGAACATCATTGGTGGCTAGCAGCGCCACTTCCTGCTGGGCACCAATTTCCTGAAGACGCCCCAACCAACGTCTATCGCTACCATAATAAAGGAACCGGGCCGCAAGCCGGACCCGAGCTCCAAACGCGTCCGTCAAACGCCCCAGCACCCGGCAAAGCGCAGCTTCATCTGCCTGGCGTGGCAGCGCCAGCGGCACCGGCGCCATGATAAGCCCCTCACCCCACCCCATCAGGTCTTCAAGGTGCAGATGACACTCACCCTTCGGCGCACGGCGATTGCCGATGGTGAGAAGGCGAGACAGCCGCTGATAAGCCTCAATATCCGTAGGCCAGACAAGAATGTCCGGCGTGCCATCCAAAAAAACAAGTCGGCATCCCACCAGCGTGCGAATGCCCGCTTCCTTTGCGGCGGTATGCACGCGCACCACGCCAGCCAAAGTGTTGCGATCCGTCACACCGAGCGCCGGCATGCCAAGTTCGCCAGCGGTAAACGCCAGTTCCTCCGGGTGTGAAGCCCCATGCAGAAAAGAAAAGTTTGTGGCACAGCCCAACTCGACAAAGGACTGGCGCAAGAGATGTCCACTCATCCGCGCCTCCCCAACCTAGCTGAACAAGCCCTGCAGGAACCAGCGCGGGTTCGGCACCTCCCGCTCAAACAGGCCCTCGCGATACAGCCAGAAACGCCGCCCTTCGCTGTCTTCCACACGGAAATAGTCCCGCGTGGGCTGGGGCCCCTGCCACCACGGCGGCGCAATGCGCTCTGGCCCCTCCGATCGGGCAACCTCGTAGAGCGCTTTGCGCCAGCGAAACCGCAAGGGCGGGCCTTCCGGCACCATGGCCACGGCCTCCACCGGCTCCGGGCGGGCCAGCAACCGCAACGGCCGCTCGAGGGATGTGTTGTCCCATAAGAGATGCTCATCCGGCCAAAAGATCGCGTCTTCTCGCACGGTAGCAGCTGGAACCAGCGCTGCACGTTTTTCCGGCATGTGGCTGTCGCCGGGCAGAAACCGCGCCACCCGCGCAATGCCGAGCCGGGCGCCAAGACGATCTACCAGCTGCGCCAAATCCTCATCTTCGTCTCGCGCTCCGCTCAGGTCCAACTGGCCGGGGGTGCAGGACTGGGCCTCAAGCACACTCAGACGCACAAGGTCATAGCCAAACCCGGCATCCAGCTCATCGCCGACAGACTTCAGCTTCTCCCTGAAAAGACGCAGAATGAAGGAAGGCTCGCGGATGGGCCCACTGGTGCCCACCATCAAGCGGTTAACGACACCATCAACGCGAAACAGCGCCACTTCAAACGCGCGGCCACCTTGCCCCCGCTCTTCCAGTTGAGCCTTGATGTGGTCGCCAAGTGCCAAGATGATGGCCTCCATATCCTCCTGCCGGGAGATCGGCTCAAAGAACCGACGCTCCGCAACCAGCGCCGGGATGTGCAGCCGCGGAGAGATCGGCTCCCCCTCAAGGCCCAGAGCCTGATCGAGTCGGCGCACCAATTCCCCGCCAAAGCGGCTGGCAAGAGGAGCACGAGGCCGGTCCAGCACATCTACAATGCGTTTCAGGCCGACCTTGTTGAGCGCGGCAACACAGTTTTCTTCAAGGCGCAGCAGGGACAGCGGCAGAGGCTCCAGAACTTCGCGCTGGCCACCCGGCGCAATGACCCCGCCCTTGGCGCGGGCACACGCCCAAGCGGCCCCAACCGTGTCCGCCACGCTGGCGCGAACGGTAAAGCCTTGCGCAGAAAGGCGCGTCACACAATCTTCCAGAAGCGCTTCTTCACCCTCAAACAGATGGGCGCAGCCTGTAATGTCCAGCAGAAGACCATCATCTCCGCTCAGTGCCACAAGGGGGGTATAGCGATCGCACCAATCTGCCAGAGCAGCAAGCAGCGCTTCATCTGCTTCGGGAATTTCTTCTTCTGTGCGCAAGTGAGGGACACGGGCACAGGCATCGCTCAGCCCCTCGCCCAACGCTATGCCCGCCTTGCGCGCAGGCGCATTAATGCAGATCAGACGGTGCGCATTGCGGCGCTTGCCATAAACGGCAAGGGGTTCAACCGCGTCGCCGGAGCGCCACGACCTGCCCCGATCCCTGCGGCAGATGCGGTCTGTGGCCAGCTCGGGGAACCATAGACACAGGATGCGTTGCTTCAGGCGCCGGGGTCCCAAGGGAAGTCCCGCATTCAGGGCGGGAGATGCGTTTAAACCGTTGCTCTGCATGGTTCCACTCCAGTTCACAGGAACCGGGCCGCCCGTCCCGGTTCTTTTCCAGTTCCACATGCCAACACGGTGCCGCCATCAAGGCACGTGCAGGAACAAACGCTCCCTTGTTTCGCAGACCCACCGCTTCAGACCGCAGAGGCGTCACCCGCCAGCGGGTCATGGCTGCACTGACCGCAGCCTGACCGCTGTGCCGCATCAAAAACACAGGCACCCCGGACCGCTCTGAACGCAACGCCAACCGGCGCGTTGCCGTAAGGTCCAACGATTTGAAATCCCCTTGCATCTCGCCCACAACCACGCTCAGAGCACGGCATTGGCTGCCCTCCTCCAGCGCCCACAAAACCTCTTCAACCCGATGGGGGGCAACAATCAAAAGCCGCGCCGGATCAAGACCAAACTGCAAAAAGCCCTGCGCACTGGGCAGGCCTGCCTCGCGCTGCACCATCTCATCCAGCACCCACAGAACCATGCCGTCGCGCTGCTTCAGACACAGGGTCGCCAAAGCGGCTACAAAGCCGGTCAGCGCTCCGCTCTGGCGCACTTCAGTTGATGTGAATTCATGTAAGGTACCCAGCTTGAAACCATGCTGTGCGGAGAGCTGGTCCAGCTCTTCAACGCCCAGACACAAACGGTGCCGGCTCTGACCTGCAGGCGCTACACACACACCCGCGGCCCCTTCAACCTCAGAACCGGAAGGGGTATGAGTTGGCTCCTGCATAATCGAGGCGGCGGGTGCAGGAGCCAAACTCATCTGCGATTCCTGAGGGAGGCGTCCTTCCAGAACCGCGAGGCGGCGGCGCAAGACTTCAATTTCTGCCGTTCGAGAGCTCATCGAATCTCGCCGTATTCGCTATTTGTTCTTGTAATGTTCTTATATTGATTCCGCGAGAACACTCGAGAGTCAAGCGCTCATTTACCCCCAGTTTTTATGGGCAACCAAAATTCAGCGCCGCAACGCAAAAACACGAAGCAAAAGAGCAGCATGCCCGGCGCGCAGATCGAGCGCTTCATTGATTAAAATATTAATCTTTGCACCCCAACATCTTTTGACCCGCCAAATCCCAGGGAGCTCTTCTTGCGAATCCTTCTCGCCCCACTGGCTGAAAAGATGCTGCCAAACCGCCTGCATGCCTTGCTGCCCTATGCCGCCAAGGTTGACAGCGCGATATGGGGCACAGATGACCAAGCGGCGGCAAACCGGGGCGCGTTGATTGTCTTTTTCATTCGTGTGGCAAGCGCGGCCTTGGCCTATGCACTGCAGGTGTTCTTGGCACGTTTCCTCGGCGGCACCGAATACGGTATTTTCGTCACCGTATGGACCTTGCTGATCATTTTCAGCTTGTTCTCCTGCTTCGGGTTCTCAAACTCCGTGCTGCGTTTCATCCCGGAGTATGAGGCCAGCCAAGACCACGGCCGACTGAACGGACTGCTCTACACCGCCAAAACAGTCGGCTTTGCAAGCGCAACCCTGATCGCAGGGCTTGGCGCGCTGCTGACCTGGGCACTCTCAGACGTGCTGGACAATCACTTCGTGCTGCCATTGCTTCTGATGGCGATTTGTCTGCCCATCACGGTTTATTCCCGCGTATTGGAGGGCATTGCCCGCGCCTATGATTGGCAACTGGTGGCCATGATGCCGATTTTCATCTGGCGCCCCCTGCTGATCATCCTCGCCATGGTCTCAGCCTGGTTTTTGGGCTTTGCAGCAACAGCCACCACTGCCTGCCTGAGTGTTATCTTCTCCGCTTGGGCTGTCGCAGCGCTGCAAACGCTCATGATGCACAAACGACTGAAAAGCAAGGTGACCAAGGCACCAAAGGTGTTCGAGTTCAAATACTGGCTGCTGATTTCCGGTCCGATGTTGCTCGTGGATGGGTTCTTTCAGCTCATCACCAGCGCCGATGTGTTGATGGTGGGCTACTGGCTTGATCCGCATCAGGTGGGCATCTATTTCGCGGCATCGCGCACGCTGGCACTTCTGCACTTCGTTTTCTACGCCGTACGCTCGGTAAGCGCCGCCCGGCTCTCACGGCTTTATCACAGCGGCAATACCCATGGGCTGCATGCCTACACCCGCACCGCAGCGCAGATGACATTCTATCCCACGCTGCTTTTGGGCATTCTTTTGGTGCCCGTTGCGCCCCTTCTGCTCAGCCTGTTCGGCTCAGACTTCACAGAGGGCCTGCCAGCGCTCTACATCCTGATCCTCGGCGTCCTTGCGCGCGCCTCCCTTGGACCGGCAGATGCGCTGCTCATCATGTCAGGCAACCAAATGCGATGCGCATGGATCTATGCCTTTGTATTTGCCGTGAACGTTGCTTTGAATGTCCTCCTCATTCCTCAGTTGGGTTTGATGGGCGCAGCGCTCTCGACAACCCTTGCTATTTTTACAGAAGCTGCCCTCGTCTACAGCGTAACGCTCAAGCGCCTCGGCGTGCGCCCGTTCTTTCTCGCCCAATCTGCCAGCCCGGCTGCGATTTCATGAAGCAATCCGCGCTCACCGTAACCATCTATGACCAGACCAACTGGCAGGAGGTCGAGGCAGAGTGGGCCGCGCTGACGCAAGAAGCCATAGAGCCCAATCCCTTTTTCGGCCCCGCGTTCATAAAGGCCTATCAGCGTCATATGACAAAAGGCCGCCTGAAGCTGATCATGGCACGAGAGACGGGGAGTGGCCGCGCACTGGCCACGCTGCCAGTTCTGATGAAAGGCCCGCTGCCGCTGCTGAAGGTGCCGCAAGGCCTTGCAGGTAACTATGGTCCACTCGGAACCTTATTGTTGGCACCTGAGGCCCCAAAAGAGGCGCTCGAACAGGTGATTGAAACCGCGTTGCAGCTCTCGCCCTGGAACATGTTGGTACTGCCATTCCACAGCAATGGAGGCCTCGTGCAAGCGCAACTGAAAGAAGTTGCAAAGACCAGGGGCTGGCAAGTCGCGCGCAGTCAAGAGACAGACCGCGCCTTTCAACGAGGTGGAGAGGCAGGTTTCGAGGCACTACAGCAGGCACTAGCCTCCAAATCTGGCAAGCGCATCCAGCGCTATGGGCGGCAATTGCAAAAACAGGGAGAGCTTGCCTTTTCTGCCAGCTCAACCGCTGAAGAAGCTCTCGAAGGGCTGGAGGCCTTTCTGGACCTTGAGCAGAAAGGTTGGAAAGGGCACCAAGGCTCCGCTCTCATACAGCGCTCAAACGCCCTCGCCTTTACGCGAGAGATGTTCGCGCAGGCAGCCCAAAACCAACAGGCCCGCGTTGACCAAATGACGCTGGCCGGCGAGCCCGTTGCCATCAAGCTCTGGCTGGCGGCAGGCAAGCGATGGTTTGGCTGGAAAACCGCCTTCAACGAAGCCTACAGCAAGGTTTCTCCAGGGACCCAGCTTCTGTTCTACAGCAGCGCCGTCAATTTGCGCGATCCGGGCTTCAATGGCGCGGATTCACTGACCTCAACTGACAATCGCATGGCCAACGTGGTGTGGCAGGACCGGTTTGAGCACGCGACGTTGACCATTGGATCAGGTCTGCGCTTTACCTTTGCAAACGCGATACTCACTCAAGCGAGCCTCGCAAAACAATATGCCGTCGCCAAGATCAAAGGCCTACTTGGCAGACGATAGACGCAAAAAAGGGCACCCAGTACTCTGAGTGCCCTTCTGTAAACTCTAGCAGCTTTGAAAAGCTTAGCTTTCCAGCGCAGCCTCAACACGTGCCGCAACCTCTTCCGGCACCCATGGCACCCAGATGTCGCGGTTGGTCTTCAAGAACTCAATGGCCGCATCGTCAGTGGTGCCACCCGTGTCTTGCATGTAAGCCAAAGCTTTAGACACAATCGCGTTGGTGGTTTCATAGTTGGTCAGGAACTCAACCAGCTGCGGAGCCTGTTCAGCAAACTCTGAGTTTGCGTAGACGTGAACCTTGGACAGCGGGTAAGCGACAGCTTCCTTTACCTTTGTCGGGTCGGTTTCTTCGGAAAGCTGATCCCAGATTTCCTGATCGAAGGCAGGCTCTTCCAGGATCACAAGATCGTCGATAACCTTACCGAGCACCCAAGTTGGACCCCAGTAGTAGAACAAGATTGGCTGTTTGCGCTTCACATTGGCTTCAATCGCTGCAGACAGAGCCGCACCTGTACCTGGGCGGAAGTTGACGAAGTCTTCAGTCAGACCATAAGCATTCAGCTTCTTGGTGTTGATGACCTCACAGCCCCAACCTGCGATACAGTTGTAGAAACGACCTTTGCCAGGCTCTTCTGGATCCTCAAAAACATCCTTGAATTTTGGAAGGTCCTGAACGGACTTGAGGCCCTTGGCTGGTGCGTCATCCCCTTCCACGAGGTACTTCGGCACAAACCAAGCCTGAAGTGCGTCAGGGAAGTTGATGCCAAGGTCGACGAAGTCGCCGTTTTCTTGGCCTTTCTGCAACGCTTCAGTCACGTTGTCGGGCCAGATCTCCATGGTCACATCAACGTCACCACGGGCCATGCCGTTCAGCAGGGGAATGGTGGAGCCGGGAATGACATCCGTTTCACATCCGTAGCCGTGCTCCATGATGTAGCTGGCAAGAGACGTGTGGA
The DNA here is from genome assembly GCF_028737195.1 of Pseudovibrio exalbescens. GTDB lineage: Bacteria > Pseudomonadota > Alphaproteobacteria > Rhizobiales > Stappiaceae > Pseudovibrio > Pseudovibrio zosterae. The sequence goes on from NZ_JAQZAJ010000002.1 coordinate 90,289, forward strand.
ACGCGTTGGAATCCCAATCGAGACCTGCGAACACAACTGGACGATCGATTTCGCATTGCGCTTCAGAAGCGGCGCTCGAACCAATGGACAGCGGCAACGCAATTGCAGCAGCAGCAAGCGTGAGTGTAGCTCTAATCAAGAGAAATCTCCGGTACACGAGGTTATAGTCATCCATCTCCCATTATCAAATAAAAGGAGAGACGAACTCGTTCAATTCGGGCCGGGACCCGAGTTTAATATGGACTCTCAAAAGACTTCAAAGTCCGCAAGAGCCCGATTCAGCAGACGTGATAATAGTCACAATTTTATCATTGTCAACTTTTAGGCTAACTGGTCTTTGGTATGAGGATATTCATACTTTTTGCAGTTTCAATAAATACTTATGTTTTGTACAAATATACATATCTAATTGACAGATTTACATAGAAAATCTACAGCAGAAAAATCATGAAAAGTACTACCTGATTTCTTCGAAGTAGTTCTTGTGTGCGCGCCAAGCAAAAACGCGGGTACCGCATTAGCGGCCCAGCCCTGCCCGCGTTTTCGACGAATAAGCTGGGTGCCTCAGACAAGTCGAGGAAGCATAGTAAAAAAATAAAGCCTGCTCACGCGGGCTTAGAAGCACTGGTTGATTTTTATAGGTTTCTCTAAGTTTCAGTGGGAAATCAATTCCAGTCCCTTCAGAGACACGCTGCAAGGCAGCCAATACCTATCAAAATCTATGATAGATACATCAATCAGAGGCCGCAATCATGCTCCAGAACACCTTGTACTTGGAAGACGGGGCGTAAGCGGTGGCAATCCCTATGCGGGTGATATCAGGATCGAGCATGACCGCCTGATGCTTTGGGGAGTCCCGCCACCCAGAGAAGGCTTCTGCCCAACGTCGATAGCCCGCACTGGTGTTCTCCACTGCATAGGTATCGCCCTCCCCGATCTGGCTCATACGCCGCGCAAGCGCCTCCCCCTCCCGGCCGGACACATTCGAGCCTCCGGAAACAGCCAAGTCCTTTGCCTTGGCCTCAGCCAAAGAGGTGAGTTTGGCGTCAACGCGCACTGGACCAAGACCATGCTGCTCACGGTAACCGGAAATCATTTGCGCCACCACCTGCTGGTCAATCATCGCATCTGATGCTTCCAGACTGCGATAATAGGCAGGTTCGTCAGGCGCTATCGCGCAAGCTCCCAAAACCATCGACATAGCCGCGAACAAAGCCGGCAGCTTCCAGTTCAATTTCCGCATTCTATTCCCCTGCAGAGCGTAGTGGGCAAACCCTAGCCACCAATACGGCGGATCTGGGGAGATACAACGACAAAACAGAAAAAGGCCGGAGACTTCCGGCCTTTTCCCTCAACTATTCTGGCGACAATCATCAAGAAGCGCGTTTGACGCTCTCACCAGAGGTTTTCTTTTCTTCCGCGTCGGCACCTGAGGCGGAACCATCCTTTTCAGTCGCATCACCTTCTGCTACCTCCTCTTCCGGAGGCGTTAGAATGCTGCCAACCTCTTCGTTGCTGAGAACGCCCTTAAAATGACCGGACTCATCAACGACTGGCACCGGATAATCGCTTTCCAGCGTTGCTGGCAGCGCCTCTTCAATGGTGCTTTCCAGATCGACACTGCCGCTATCATCAGCAAACTCGTAGAGCGAAGGATTATCACCTGGCTTGGCAATCTCCTCCTCAAGCGCTTCCTGAGTAACCACGCCACGGAACTCTTTGTTCTCGACAACGTAGCCAAACTCTTCACCCTTGCGGCGCATATCAGCCAGAGCGCGCTCCATGTTGTCATGCGTAATGCGCCACTCTGGCGGCTGCATTACGGTGTCCACTGTCAGAACGCGAGCACGGTTCACATCGCGTACAAAGGCACGAACGTAGTCATCAGCTGGCTGCAACAGAATTTCTGGCGGCGTACCCACCTGAGACAGCTTGCCATCCTTCAGGATCGCAATCTTGTCACCAATGCGCAGTGCTTCATCCAGATCGTGCGTAATGAAGACGATGGTCTTGTGCAGCTTCTCCTGAAGCTCCACCAGCTGGTCCTGCATCTGGGAGCGGATCAGTGGATCAAGAGCAGAGAACGCTTCATCCATCAAGAGAACGTCAGCATCCGTAGCCAACGCACGGGCCAGACCCACACGCTGCTGCATGCCACCAGAAAGCTGGCTTGGGTACTGGTCCTCAAAACCGGCCAGACCCACAGCTTCAATCCACTCACGCGCTTTGGTTTCACGTTGGTCGCGCTTCACACCCTGCACTTCCAGGCCATAGGCAACGTTCTGAACAACAGTACGGTGAGGCAAAAGGCCAAAGCGCTGGAACACCATGCTCATCTTGTGGCGACGGAAGTCTTCGAGCTCCTTCCGGTTCAAAGACATTACATCCGTGCCATCAACGATGATCTGGCCGTCAGTTGGATCGATCAAGCGGTTGAAGTGACGGATCATGGTGGACTTACCAGAACCGGAAAGCCCCATGATCACGAAGATCTCGCCCTTGCCGATGGACAGGGATACGTTGTCCAGACCAAGCGTATGTCCGGTTTCGGCAAGAAGCTCTTCCTTGCCCATGCCAGCCTTGACCTTGCTGAGCATCTCCGCGGAGCGCGGACCAAAGATCTTGGTAATGTTTTTGACTTGAATTTTTACCATGATGCTTCTCCTATCCGTTCACTTTGCGATAGGCCTGCATGCGCTGACCTGCGGACTGCGTGATACGGTCGAAGAGAATTGCAAGGATAACGATGGCGATACCACCAACAAGGCCCTGACCAGAGTCGTTTCTTTGCAGCCCCAGCAGCACGGTTTCACCCACACCGCGGGCACCAATCATGGATGCGATCACGACCATCGCGAGCGCCATCATCATTGTCTGGTTTACACCTTGCATGATGGAAGGCAGCGCCAACGGGATCTGCACCCCTTTCAACACCTGCCAGCGGGTAGCGCCGAACGCGCGGCTGGCCTCAACCACTTCTGAATCAACCATTCGGATACCGAGGTCGGTCAGACGGATCAGAGGCGGCGCAGCGTAAATTACGGTCGCCAGAATTGCGGGCACTTTACCAAGGCCAAACAGCATGGCCGCTGGAATGAGGTACACAAAGCTTGGAATCGTCTGCATGAGGTCGAGCACGGGGTTCAAACCGGCGCGGAAGCGCTCGGACCGTGACGCCAATACACCTGCCGGAATGCCAATCATCACAGAAAGAGCAACCGAGACCAGCATGATAGCGATGGTCTGCATGGCCTGCTCCCACAGCCCCAACGCGCCTACCAGCCACATAGCAACAACCATTCCGATGGTCAGTCCAATGCGGCGGCTGGCAGCGTAGGTAAGCAACGCAACGCACAGCAAGACAACAACAGGATCGGCGGAGCGCAAGAAACGCTCGAGCTGAACCAAGAAGAACAGGATGAAGTTCGAGAAGGCCTCAAAGCCGTCTCCGTAATTTATGACCAAATAGTCTACAAAATTGTTGGTCGCAACACGTATGGGTCTTCCGATATCTGGGAATAGGACGGAGTCCATAATTTCCTCTCACAGTTATTAATAGAAGAGCACGGGTCAGCCCGTGCTCCGCGCACTCAGGGCCGCAGCCAACTACTGCTTCAAAGCAGCATCGACGTTTGCGGCAACATCCTCAGGAACCCATGCAGTCCACAGGTCCCTATTCTGCTTAAGAAACTCAATCGCGGCATCATCAGTGGTGCCACCCGTGTCCTGCATGTAGGCCAGGGCGCCAGACACAATTGCGCTGCTTGTCTCATAAGCTGTCAAAAACTCCACGAGGTCGGGTGCCTCCTTGGAGAACTCGGTATTCACGTAAACATGAGCCGGATTTAGCGGATAAGCGGTGGCTTCAGTGACCTTGGTTGGGTCGTTTTCATCCGTCACGGCCTGCCAGATTGCTTCATCAAAAGCGGGTTCTTCCAGCTCGACGACCTGATCACCAATCTTGCCCATTACCCACGTCGGCCCCCAGTAGAAGAAGACGATTGGGCGCTGGCGCTTGATGTTTGACTCAATGGCAGCTGCAAGTGCTGCGCCTGTGCCAGGGCGAAAGTTAACGAAGTGGTCGTTCAGTTGATAAGCATTGAGCTTCTTGGTGTTGTAAACCTCACAAGCCCATCCTGCGATACAGTTGTAGAACCGCCCTTTTCCCGGCTCTTCCGGGTCTTCAAACAGATGCTTGTACTTCGGCAGGTCGAAAACGGTCTTCAAACCTTTCGCAGGCGCGTCGTCGCCCTCAACCATGTACTTGGGAACATACCAAGCCTGCTTTGCGTCCGGGAAGTTGATGCCGAGATCAACAAAGTCCCCGCGCTCCTGTCCCTTTGTCAGGGCCTCGGAAACGTTTTTCGGCCAAATCTCCATGGTGATGTCGACATCGCCCCGGGCCATGCCGTTAACGAGCGGAATGCTGGACCCTGGGATGATATCGGTCTCACAGCCATACCCATGTTCGATAATGTAGCCCGCTACAGAATTATGAAATGCGTTTGAATCCCAATCGAGACCCGCAAATACCACAGGGCGCTCTACTTCACAGGTGCGTTCAGCAGCAACACCCGAACCCGCCGAGAATGGCAGGGCTAACACCAATGCGGCAAATACAGCATTTACCTTTGACAACAGACCTAACTCCAATAGGAGGTTACGCACTCCATGCACCAACCTCGAAAATCCCCTGGCGCCCAAAAAAGGTCACCTATTCGTTGCACAGCACCTGAGGTGCATGCTTGTCATTGTACGCGGCACAAGCAGACCTCCCAAAGCAGAGACCCAAACAAGTGTGCGAACAGGGCGTCTCATCCCCTGACAGCCCTAACTCTACCACACCTGAGGGGGTAGCCCTCAGGTGAAATCCTTTAAAAGTTGTCGTCTAGAGCGCCGCATCAACCCGCGTAGCTACGTCCTCTGGAACCCAACCTGTCCATAGTTCTTTGTTCTTGCGAAGAAAATCAGCTGCTGCATCGTCAGATGAACCGCCCGTTTCCTGCATGTATGCAAGTGCTTCAGAAACAATTGCGCTGTTCGTATCGTACGCGGTCAGGAACGCGCTCAGCTTCGGCGCAGCCTCGTTGAACTCCGTGTTCACGAAGATGTGGGCAGCAGACATCGGATATTCCGTCGCCTCAGTCACCTGAGACGGGTCGCTCTCTTCTGTAACGCTCTGCCAAATGGCCTCGTCAAAAGCTGGCTCTTCCAGCGCAACCACTTGATCGCCAACCTTGCCCATGACCCATGTCGGGCCCCAGTAGTAAAACAGGATCGGCTTTTCGCGCAGAATGTTGGATTCAATGGCGGAGGCCAAGGCCGCGCCTGTACCACTGCGGAAGTTTACAAAATCTTCCGTCAGCCCATAGGCATGCAGCTTCTTGGTATTGAACACCTCACAAACCCAGCCTGCAATGCAGTTATAGAACCGGCCTTTTCCAGGCTCTTCTGGGTCCGTAAACACCTCTTTGTACTTAGGCAGGTCATAGACGGACTTCAGTCCCTTGGCTGGAGCATCTTCGCCTTCAACCAGATACTTTGGCACATACCACGCCTGTGTCGCATCCGGGAAGTTTACGCCAAGATCAACAAACGCGTTCGCGTCCAGCCCCTTCTGCAGCGCATCAGAAACGTTGGTTGGCCAGATTTCCATGTGTACGTCAACATCGCCGCGAGCCAACCCGTTGATCAACGGAATGTTTGAACCCGGAATGATGTCAGTCTCACACCCGTATCCATTTTCCAGGATGAAGCTGGCAACCGAATTGTGAAAAGCGCTGGAGTCCCAATCAAGCCCAGCAAATACAACCGGGCGATCAATCTCACAAACTGGCTCCGCGGCAACTGCAATCGATCCACTGACCGGCACAGCAAAAGCTAAGGCGGCAATCGCAACATTGAATTTTCGCAAGAGATACTCTCCCATAAACGGGGATGCAAGGATACCGGCGTTTCCAAATAGTGTGCCGGTATTAGCTACACAGACTGAGCCAACGCCCACGACAAATTGCATCGGACAAATAGACCTTTTGCGGCCGAGTTCACCCAACGACGGCCGAGAGCATAGTTTATGTTATCGATATGTCAAGGTATAACATCAGAGCAACATGAAGGACCTCAGCCCAGGCCAGTTAATACATTGCTACTACACCCCACATCACTACGATATACTGCAATAGAATTGGAAATACTGATTTAAGATGCCTTTAAACGAAACCTTCAAGTCATCGCATCGTAAACCGCACCACAACATCTAGCTTTAGTTGACGGCAGACAGCCTTCTTCCCCCAACCACGGAGGTGTACCTAAGGCACGCGGTTTCCCTTAGAAGGGCCTCGCAGTAAAATCTTAGTCGGCGATCGCATCTTCAAATGTGCGCAGACCCGGGCGAGGAGAGTTTACCAACACGGCCATGTTGCCCGGCATGTGCTGGTTCTTCCACATTTTGGTGTGCGCCTTGGGAATATCTTCCCAACTGAAAACTTCACTCATGCAGGGGTCTATGCGCCGGTCGATCACAAACTGGTTCGCCTCGCTGGCTTGCTTGAGGTGAGCAAAGTGCGAGCCTTGAATGCGCTTTTGGCGCATCCAGACATATCTGGCGTCGAAGGTGAGGTTGAAACCAGTGGTGCCAGCGCAAAACACCACCATGCCGCCCCGCTTGACCACCATTGTAGATACTGGAAATGTCATCTCGCCGGGGTGTTCAAAGACCAGGTCTACGTCGTTGCCTTTGCCGGTTACAGCCCAGATGGCTTTGCCAAAACGGCGGGCTTCGCTCTGCCAGTTTTCAAAGTCCTCAGAGTTCACCGTTGGCAAACGCCCCCAGCAATTAAAGTTCTTTCGGTTGATCACCGCACGGGCCCCAAGCGACATGACGTAGTCGCGCTTGTCTTCGTCAGAAATGATGCCGATGGGATTTGCGCCCGCAGCAGCCGCAAGCTGAACACCGAACACACCAAGACCACCTGAAGCACCCCAAATGAGCACATTCTGCCCCGGCTTCAGAATATGCGGCGCATGGCCGAACAACATGCGATAGGCCGTCGCAAGTGTGAGTGTGTAGCAAGCAGATTCCTCCCAGGTCAGGTGACGCGGTCGATCCATAAGCTGCTGAGCCTGCACCCGCGTGAACTGCGCAAACGAACCATCCGGTGTCTCATACCCCCAAATCCGCTGACTGGCGGAAAACATAGGATCGCCTCCATTGCAATCCTCATCATCGCCATCATCCTGATTGCAGTGTACGACCACTTCATCGCCCACTTTCCAGCGGCGCACCTTGGAGCCAACAGCCCAGACAATGCCTGCTGCATCCGATCCGGCCACATGGTAAGGCATCTGATGGCCGTCCAACGGCGACATGGGTTCACCCAGCGAAGCCCAGATACCGTTGTAGTTGACGCCAGCCGCCATCACGAGAACAAGCACTTCATGGCTGTCCAGTTTCCATGTAGGGATCACCTCTTTCACCATGGCGTCTTCAGGCGCACCATGCCGCTCCTTGCGGATGGTCCAGGCGTACATGTTCTTGGGAACGTGGCCGAGAGGCGGTATCTCACCAATCTCATAGAGGTCTTTGAGTTCCCCTGCAGCCTCATCAAGGCTCGCAGGATCGACATTCGCAATTGAACTCATGGTTTCCTCCTCACTCGCTACATGCGTCCAGAGATGGATCCGCGCATGAACACCCTACGCCAGCCATATTGCGACGCAATATTCATTTTTTGAGGACGAGGGCATAACCAGAGTATCGGACCGGAGGAGAGCCCGTGCCTATGATACTATTGCTTAGGTTCGCTAGTCAGTTTGCAGCATGCTGCACCACGATAACGCAGGGCAGCACACCTTTTCGCTCGAAGAAGCCCACGTGGGGCAGCCTCAATCTTCTCAGTTGGTCGGGTCTACTGGATGCGGAACGCGGAATGCAATCGCAATACGGTTCCAGACATTGATCGTGCCGATGGCGACGGTCAGTTTTGTGATTTCGTCCTCTGAGAAGAAAGGCTTCAACATCTCATAGTGCGCGTCCGGCGCACCACTCTCTGAAACAGTGGTAAGCGACTCTGTCCACGCAAGAACAGCGCGCTCCCGTTCGTCATAAAGAGGAGATTCTTGCCAAGCCGAGATGAGCGCGATCCACTGCTCTCCAAGCCCATCTTTACGCGCTTCCTTCACATGCATATCAATGCAGAACGCGCATCCATTGATTTGAGAAGCTCGAATTTTCAAGAGATGGAGAAGACGAGGATCAAGGCCGGCCTCTTTGGAGACGAACTGCTCCAAAGCCCAAACGGCCTTGAATGAATCTGGCGAAGCCTTCATGTAGTCAATCCGGGGTTCCATCGGCATTCCTTTTCTTCCTCATTGGATTGTTAAGACTGGGTGCGAACATTCGCATCCAGAAAAGCGCAGCTTCGGGCAGCCAACGAGCCATCATCGTCTTTGGTCACTTGTGCCAGAAGATCCGCAATCGTCACTTGTCTCAACTCGGCGCGATATGCCCTCTCAGCACGCAACATGGCGGCATTGATCTGGCACGGCGCAGAATAATACTTCTCAGGCAGAGGGTTGGGGCCGTTTCGCCGAATTTCCTTGCAGCGAAACGCTGGCTCTGGACCTTCAACCGCAAGAACAACATCCAACAGGGATATCTCTTTCGGGGTTTTGGCGAGGTGATACCCCCCTTTGGGCCCTGGAACTGTTGCAACAATCCCGGCTCGAGACAGCGCCTGCAGGTGCTTCAAAAGATAGCTGGGAGAGATACCGTGAAACTCTGCCAAGGCGGCAGCAGAAAGCACCTGTCCTTTCTCCAGCCCCGCGAGCATCGCAACAGAATGGATGGCCTGTTCAACACCGTCCCCAAACTTCATGTTCAACTCCTCTGCAATTCATGGATATTTTTTATCCGTGATTCGATATTTATTCAAGCTAAAAAGTGGACCGCAGAAACTTGCGCCTTTTGGGCAGATCCAATCTGCCGAAAAATGACGCTACACTGGTGCAAGTGAACGGAGGAGAGATCAATGACGCCAGATAGCGAAACCACTCGGTCGAAAGATAGGCCCTGGATGTTTCGCACCTACGCCGGTCACTCCACTGCAAAAGAGAGCAACGCCCTTTACCGGCGCAATCTGGCAAAGGGACAAACAGGTCTTTCCATCGCCTTCGACCTGCCCACCCAACTCGGTTATGACCCTGATGATCCACGCGCCGCTGGTGAAGTTGGCAAGGTAGGTGTGCCCGTAGCCCACTTGGGAGACATGCGGGCCCTGTTCGACGCCATTCCCCTTGACCAGATGAACACCTCCATGACCATCAACGCCACCGCGCCTTGGCTGCTGGCGCTTTACGTGGCCTTGGCAGATGAGCAGGGCGTTGCCCGAGATGCCCTGAGTGGCACGACGCAAAACGACATCATCAAGGAGTACCTCTCCAGAGGAACTTATGTGTACCCGCCTGCGCCGTCACTGCGGCTCACCACCGATGTGATCTCGTGGACCTACGCAAACATGCCAAAATGGAACCCCATGAATGTGTGTTCCTATCATCTGCAGGAAGCAGGCGCGACACCCGTTCAGGAGCTTTCCTTCGCACTGGCAACTGCAATAGCGGTGCTCGATCACCTCAAGGCGTCCGGGACTGTCCCTGAAGCAGAATTTCCGATGGTGGTGGGCCGCATGTCGTTTTTTGTAAACGCTGGCATGCGCTTCATCACTGAGATGTGCAAGATGCGCGCCTTTACCGAACTTTGGGATGAAATTTGCCTGACGCGCTATGGCGTGAACGAGGAAAAGTACCGCCGTTTCCGCTATGGCGTTCAGGTCAACTCGCTGGGCCTGACTGAGCAGCAACCGGAAAACAACGTCTACCGCATCCTTATCGAGATGATGGCTGTTGTACTCTCGAAAAATGCGCGCGCACGTGCAGTGCAGCTGCCCGCATGGAATGAAGCTCTTGGCTTGCCACGCGCTTTCGATCAGCAATGGTCGCTTCGGATGCAGCAAATCATGGCCTATGAAACCGACCTTCTGGAATACGCCGACATTTTTGATGGCTCCACCGAGATTACGAGAAAAGTTGAGGCACTCAAGTCAGAGGCGCGCGAAGAACTTCAACGCATTGAAGAGATGGGCGGCGCGGTAAAGGCAATTGAGACAGCCTACATGAAGCGACAGCTGGTGGAGGCAAATGGCGCCAGAGTAGAACAGATCGAGAGCGGCGATCAGGTCGTTGTTGGCGTAAACCGCTGGACCGAAACCGAGCCCTCTCCGCTTACTGTCAACAACAGCGAAAACATCCTCAGCGTCTCTCGGGAGGTTGAAGCAGAAGCCATCGCAAACCTTCAAGCATGGCGTGCCACACGCGACGAGCGAAGGGTGCAAGAAACACTCGCCGCGCTAAAAACAGCAGCTTCACGCGGTCAAAACATCATGCCCCCGTCCATTGACTGCGCCAAGGCTGGCGTCACAACAGGGGAATGGGGCTTTGCTCTGCGCAGTGTCTTCGGAGAGTATCGTGCTCCCACCGGGGTTAGCACTGCAATGCGCAACGACACCAGCGGGCTTGAGGGGATCAAGGCGCGGGTCGATGCGCTATCCATGAAATTGGGACGCAGAGTTAAGATACTTGTTGGGAAGCCGGGGCTCGATGGCCATTCTAACGGCGCGGAGCAGATCGCCGCGCGGGCGCGCGACTGCGGCATGTCGGTCGTCTACGAAGGCATTCGCCTGACACCTGCACAGATTGCCGAAGCCGCAGAAAAAGAACGGGTGGATGTCATCGGACTGTCTGTGCTCTCCGGCTCTCACGGAGCGCTCATGGACGGAATACTTGCAGCGCTGCTAGACCGGAACCTTAAGGATGTACCTATCATTCTAGGCGGCATCATCCCGCCAGAAGACGCAGCAGTCCTCAAAAAGAAGGGTGTTGAGGCGGTCTACACGCCAAAGGACTTTCACATTACGGAAATCATATCCGACATTGTCGCTCTCATAGAACGCAAACAAGGCTGAGCGTCACACCTACCAATGCCGGTAGTAATAGCGCCGCTTGTAATACCTTTTACGCCATGGATTGTGGCGCCGGTAATAAAGCGGCGTTCCGAACCCAAACTGATAACTGTAATAGGGCGTCACAGGCACGGGCTGCACATAGATGCGAGGCTGTACAAAAGTGCGCGGCAAGGGTCCGGATTTCAGATAGCGACCATACACCCAACCGCGGACTCCCCGAAAAGACACATCACACCACCTACTGCGCAAACAGCGGTGCACGACAGCCACACCGGTCTGAGGTACTTGCAACAGGATTGGAAACTGCGTGCCGGGTCCAGTACGCATGTTGACGCGCGTGGTGGCATAGGCGGTCCAGGAAGCATAGGCCGACACCTGCGCAAACATAATCATCCCGACAATCAAGCCAGAGGCGAGCAACAGAATGCGTTTCATGAGCCATCTCCATGTCTCATGCCCGAACGGTTGAACTGCACCCCGGTTCAAAGCTACTTGATGTTGCCCGCCCCCTCCCGATCGGCATTAGGAGAGTTTGGGTCAGCGCGATTGCCAAACGGAATGACAAGCGGAGTTCCATCATTCTTTGGCTTGGGAATGCCCACCACCTCAGGCGGCTTTCGGTTGGGAACAGTCGCATCAGGATAGGCACCAACAGGTCGGTCGCTGGCCGGTCCCAGCGCCTCGGGATAGGCGCCCAACGGCGCATTAAAGCTCGAGGACCCACCAGAACCGTAACTGGGCGTGAACCCGCCGCCTGCGGGCCCAACCGGTGAGCTTGGCATCTGTGCCCAACTGGCTGAGGCCAGCACGCTCAGAGCAAACGAGATGCTTAAAACTCTTGAAACTCCCAATGGTTTGGGCATCGTCCCCTCCTAGGGATCTTATTGTTTAGACCAAGTGTATCGAAGACCCCATTTTTTCGCTAGTAAAACACTTGTGCATTGGGTTAACAGCCCATTGAGCCCGCGCGACGGCATATCCATATGCGGGGCTCAAACGTCCGTCCCTTCAGAACCACCGGAACGCCAAGCCCGCCATGAGCAACAGACTGAAAATCGTCACCTGGAACATCAACTCGGTGCGCCTGCGCCTGCCAATCGTTGAGAAAATGCTGCTGGACCACGCACCGGATGTGTTGTGCCTTCAGGAAACCAAATGTCCAGATGGCAGCTTCCCGTCTGCCGCACTGGAGAAACTGGGCTACCGTCACATCGAGTTTCATGGCCAAAAGGGCTACCACGGCGTAGCCTTGATTTCCCGCGTTCCTCTCGAAAACGTGGAGCGTCGAGAGTTCTGTGGCATGGGCGATACCCGCCACATTGCGGCTGACATCGCGTTCAACGGCAGCTCATTCCGCCTGCACAATTTTTATGTACCAGCGGGCGGCGACATTCCAGATCCCGAACTGAACGACAAGTTTGCGCACAAGCTCAAGTTCCTGGATGAAATGGAAGGCTGGTTCTCCACCTTTGAAGGTGAATCCATTGTAGTTGGAGATCTCAACATCGCGCCCTATGAGACAGACGTCTGGTCTCACAAGCAACTGCTGAAAGTGGTGTCCCACACCCCACTGGAGTGTGAACGGCTCGAAGCGGTTCGCAACGCTGGCAAATATGTAGACACCATGCGCAAGCACATACCGATGGAAGAAAAGGTCTACACGTGGTGGAGCTACCGCGCCAAGGATTGGTCCAAGGCCGACAAGGGTCGCCGTCTGGACCATGTATGGATGACCGCAGGCACCGCGAACCACACCAAGGATGTCACCGTTATGCGTGACGCGCGCGGCTGGGAAAAACCATCGGATCACGCACCGGTGGTTGCCGTTCTCGAAGCTTGAGTTTTATTGAAGGCCCGGCAAACCTCCGGGCCTTTCATTTGCCTGCCACTCTTGATCCCCATAGGCGCTTGGGGGTAAAGGATGCCCAAGGAACAACCAAAAAGAACGAGACGCATGCGCGGCTACTTTGCAGTGGGCTCTGAAGGCCTGTCTAAAACCATGAACCTCGGCACCTTGATGCGCACCGCTCATGCATTCGGCGCCAGTTACTTTTTCTCCGTTGATGCGGATCCGCGACTTGGTAAGGCCATGAAAGCCGACACCTCCAAAAGCCCGGACCACCTGCCCTACTTTGCATGGTCATCACCGGAAGAAATGATATTTCCGCGTGGCTGCAAACTGATTGGCGTGGAGCTGACTGACGACGCAGTGGAGCTGCCAAGCTTCGGTCACCCTTTGCAGGCGGCTTACATTTTGGGGCCTGAGCGTGGTTCTCTGTCGCCGCAGATGCAAGAACGCTGCGACTTCATGGTGAAAATCCCAACCAAGTTTTGCGTAAACATCGGCATCGCGGCCGGCATCGTGCTCTATGACCGCTTCAAGGTTCATGGCAAGTATGCGGAGCGCTCGCTTACCGCAGGTGCCCCCAAGGACCCCATGCTTGAGCATGTTCACGGCGCTCCCTTGTTTCGCACCGGGCGAAAAGTGCCGGGAACCAGCTGAATTAAGCGTGATTCGAGCGTGGAAATGCAGCTTTCCACGCACATCAACCAAATTCACAGGCGCTCGCATGCCGGAAAAACAGCCTGCCGTACACGCGCATTCCCAAACGGCACCTCTTTTGACTTAAACGGCAATACCCGCCTGAATTGTAGAGGCTTTCTGTGCTGGCTTACGGTTTTCCGTAGCATGAACAGGGTATCGGCCCAGCTCCAAAGCCTTCCTGAAAACGCGCCAGATACATCGGTATCAGCGCAGTTTTGCGCTCTGAAGCAGGACGTGGCGCCGGCTCGTCGCCGTCAAAAACGGACCCATTTTTTTTGACGGATAAGGAGTTACACGAAGTCTTGCCCGGGCCTCTGCGGATTGTCTGGAGGACAATGCAACCACGCCACACTGTCGCCAAGTTTATGCTGCCAGCGTAACGCTAGAAATCACAGTGTTTTAAGTTTCCACGACAGGCTAAGGGTCTTCAACCCTTTAGTAACCATCTTTAAGGTAACCTTAAAACTAAGTTTATGGTGTGTTTCATGCGCGCACCAAATGTTGAGCAGCGCAAACGAAGCGGTTTGGAGAAGATGCAAGCACGTATCCTGATCACTGCCATTATGGCTCTAGGTATCTCTGGCGCAGCGGCCCATGCGCAGTCAGCCAATCTGGTTAAACAGAACCGGGACTGGGGTGCTTACACGTTTAGCGGTCAGAACGGCAAAATCTGCTACGCGGTATCAAAGCCAACGCAGCTGTTGCCCACGGACCGTAACCACGGCGACGTATTTTTCTTCGTCTCGACCCGCCCTAACGAGCAGGTCAACAACGAACCAAGCGTCATTGTAGGTTACAATTTCCGTGAAGGCTCCACTGTGACAGCAAACGTGGACGGCACCACATTCACAATGTTTACCAAGGGCGACGGCGCTTGGGTGCAGAACGCTGCAGAAGAGCAGCGTCTGATAAACGCTATGAAAGCCGGTCGAGAAATGACCATTTCCGGTGTATCCGGACGCGGCACTCAGACCACATACAAGTTCTCTTTGAGCGGCATTACAGCTTCCATCAATGATGCGAATGCGGCTTGCCGTTAAACACTAGGTATTGGCAGAGGCAAAACGGGCAGACGCGATTTTCTGATTTATATTCTCAAACAGAAACTTAGCAAAACTCGGCGCACGATTTGGGCTTTAAACCATCAAAAGCCCTTTCAACCTCCGCAAATTCAGGTATAACGACGCCTAACGGGCGGTGGCGAAAACGCTGCCGCCCATTATATTTGCAAGGAACGCAGAGCGCGCCGCACATTGCGAGCAGCTGCGCTGCAAACGACAATAAACGAGCTTAAAGAGTAGACCCCATGGCGATTTCGCTGGACATCGCGCACAAGCATAGCGACCCACTCATCAAGATTGCTGCGGTAGACGACGAAGCTGTGGCCAAATCTGCCGATGAGAAACCAACCCTGATCGGCTTGGACAGGACGGACCTCGGCAAGGCGCTGGAAGCGGTCGGCGTAGCCCCGAAGCAGGTGCGCATGCGTGTCAACCAGCTTTGGCATTGGCTCTATGTTCGCGGCATTTCCGACTTCGACAAGATGACGAACGTCTCAAAAGAGCTGCGTAATCGCCTGAAGTTCGCTTACACCATTGCCCGCCCTGAAATCGTCAGTGAACAGGTTTCTGTAGACGGCACCCGCAAATGGCTATTCCGTTTCCCCTCCCGCGGCGCTGGTAAGCCCGTGGAAGTAGAGACAGTTTACATCCCGGAGGAAGACCGCGGCACGCTCTGCATTTCCTCTCAGGTCGGCTGCACCCTCACTTGCACTTTCTGTCATACCGGCACACAGAAGCTGGTACGCAATCTGACTGCTGAGGAAATTCTCTCCCAGCTCCTCATTGCCAAAGACCGCCTCAACGACTTTCCTGACGCGGATGCCCCGGAAGGTGCGCTGGAGAACAACTCCAACCGCCGCCGCATCACCAATATTGTAATGATGGGCATGGGTGAGCCGCTCTACAACTTCGAGAGTGTCAAGAAGGCACTGTTGATTGCGTCTGACGGCGACGGCCTGTCGCTTTCAAAGCGCCGCATCACTCTTTCAACTTCCGGCGTTGTTCCAATGATCGAGCGAACCGGTGACGAAATCGGTTGCATGCTGGCGATCTCTCTCCACGCCGTCAATGATGAGCTGCGCGACGAGATTGTACCAATCAACCGCAAGTACAAGCTGGAACAGCTGCTTGACGCCTGCCGCAACTATCCGGGCCTGTCCAACGCCAAGCGTATCACCTTTGAATACGTGATGCTGAAGGGCGTTAATGACAGTCTCGACGATGCCAAGAAACTGGTGAAGCTGCTCCAAGGCATTCCGGCGAAAATCAACCTTTTGCCATTCAACCCATGGCCGGGCTCGCCCTATGAGTGCTCAGAGTGGGAACAGATTGAAGCGTTTGCTGATGTTGTTAATCGTGCAGGCTATGCGTCCCCAATCCGCACCCCGCGCGGCCGGGACATCTTCGCGGCTTGTGGCCAGCTGAAGTCCGCGTCCGAACGTCTTCGCAAGACTGAGCGCGAAGCACTCGAAAAAGCTCAAGCGGCTGGCGAAGCCTAAGCTTTTCTTAGACAATGCTTTCTCTCGGGCGTGCAAAACGCTCGCCCGAGATCTCCCCCTTTTCTCCGCTCTCCCCGCTGGACATTCAGGCATGAACTTGCGATCTGTTTTGCAGCAGGGGTTCGGCACTCTTGAAAGTTGCGCGGAGCGCCTGCTCAGACCAACAAAATTTGGGGCATGAGATGGTCGATAGCAGCAAACTTTTTTTCCAGCTAATGAGGATAATCTGCGGGTTCATCGCCGCAGTGATCGCTGCTGGCCTGTTTTTCTCATGGGGCTATTTCCGCGCCAGCGGTCCGGACACAGACCCAATTGGTTTTATCGCCATGATGGGCTCAACCGTCGTCTCTGCCAGTATGATCGGCTCCCTCGCCCTGATTCCGGCCGTATTTGCCGTCGGCTTTGCTGAGACAATGCGCTGGAAAGGTGTTGTCTATCATGTGGGCGCAGCTGGCCTTATCGCCTTGGCCATCTGGTCCATAGGCGATCAACTGCCCTCTGATGGAACATCGCTTGCCCTTCGCCCGGGCTCATCCATTGTCACATCTGCAGGCTTCATCGCAGGCTTTGCTTACTGGCTGGTCGCCGGACGCAAGTCCGGATGCTGGTGGATTGGTCAGCAAAACGATCAAAACCGCCACCCGCGCTAGCATCCGCTGTTCATGAACTGGGCGGAAGACCAGAAACTGACCTCTGCAACACGATACCCGCGTGACAGGAATTGGCCGATCTATTCGCCCAGAGCGGCCAATTCTCAAGTTCATCAAATTTTAGCGGTCCTTTAGCAGCCGAAGAGCGTTTGCAACCACGACCAGCGTGGCGCCCACATCTCCCAGAATGGCCGCCCATAGGCTGGAAAGACCCAGCGCTGTCAACACGACCAGCGAGCCTTTCACCACGAAAGCAAACGCTATGTTCTGACGGATGATTGCAAGCGTTCGCTTTGAATGACCTATCAGCCATGGCAAGCGCGACAAGTCATCCTTCATCAAGGCGATATCCGCGGTTTCAATGGCGGCGTCAGAGCCGATAGCGCCCATGGCGACCCCAAAGTTCGCCCGAGCCATGGCCGGAGCATCGTTGACGCCATCGCCAATCATCGCGACAATTGAATGCGTGCGTTCCAACTCTTCGACTGCCGCCACCTTGTCTTCCGGCAGGAGTTCGGCGCGCACTTCATCAATGCCGACGGCCTTCGCCACTTTCTCGGCTGTCGCCTTGTTGTCGCCAGTCAACATGACGAGCTTCTGAACGCCAGCGTCATGGAGGTCCTTGACCAAGGCAGCCGCAGTCTCGCGGATCTTGTCCGAAAGAGCAATTACCCCACAAACATGGTGATCCGTTCCAACCAGAACCACGGTCTTGCCATCAGCTTCAAGTTCGGCAGCGAGCGTATTGGCTTCTCCAATGTCGAAACGCTTTTCCTGCAGGAAGCGGCGCGATCCGAGCCAGTAGGTCTTGCCATCCCGCTGACCCAACAAACCACGCCCCGGCAACAGTTCCACGTTTTCGGCGGGCTCGTACTCGACGCCCTCCTCATTTGCGCATTCCGCTATGGCCTGCGCAAGGGGATGGGAACTGCGCGCCTCCAGTGACGCTGCTCTTCGCAGCAATTCATGCACGCCATGGCCGTTCAGCGGCACGATATCAGTGACCGTTGGTCGTCCCTCAGTAATCGTTCCGGTCTTGTCAAAGGCAAGCGCTGTAAGGTGCGCGGGCAGTTCCAGGTAAACACCACCCTTGATGAGCACGCCATTGCGGGCAGCAGAGGTGAGCCCTGCCACGATTGAAACAGGTGTTGAAATAACCAATGCACAGGGGCAGGCAATCACGAGCAGAACAAGCGCGCGGTAAAACCACTCCTCCCACGAGGTGCCAAACAGCACTGGCGGCGCAACCGCCATCAAAAGCGCAAGCACCATGACAGCCGGGGTATAAACTCGAGCAAATTTGTCTACCCATTGCTCAGCTGCCGCACGTCGCCCTTGAGCATCGCTCACCATGCGAATGATGCGCGCCAGCATGGTATCGTCTGCGCCCTTGGTAGCTTCAACCTCAAAGGTGCCTTCACCATTGATCGTGCCAGCATAAACGTCCGCACCGACTTCCTTCATCACGGGCACGCTTTCACCTGTGATCGGAGCCTGATCCACGCTGCCGATGCCTGACCGAACGACGCCATCCAGAGGAATGCGGTCTCCGCCGCGCACCACAAAAACCGTCCCTGGCACAACGGACTTGACGTCCACTACGTCTTCCCGACCATCAGAGTGCTTAATGCGTACAGTGCTTGGCGCAATATCCATCAAGGCGGCAACAGCCTTGCGGGCCCGCCCGACACTCCAGCTCTCCAGATACAGCGATAGAGAGAACAGGAAGGCGACTGTTGCCCCTTCAAACCACTCGCCAATCCCGATGGCACCAGCCACGGCCACCATCATGAGAAGGTTCATGTCCGGGCGCAGCGTTTTCAGCGCGTACCAGGCTTTGGGAGCAACCAACCGAGCACCTGCAAAAATCGCAGCAAGATAAACGATCTCAACGCCCAGTGACGGCGTGCCTGAAAGAACCTGAAGGAGGTCAGGCTGTGAACCCGATCCAAGGTACTGAACAGCCTGCAGAACAAGAGCGATCCCCCACAGGATGCCTGAGGCCAGCGTGAATGAACCAAGGCGCTTGTGCATCCGCTCTCGTGCTTCATCGGCTTCGCTGTCGACGAATGGCGTAGCCTTCATGCCTGTAGCGTTCACGGCTTTGATGATGGTTTGATCGCTAACATTGCTGGCTGTTGGTGAGACTATCATCTTGGTGTTGAGGATATCGAAGCCAAGATTGTCGGCGGATCCAACAACAGGCCCGACAGCTCGGCGCAAAATGCCGATTTCCTCCGCGCAGCACAGACCCTCTACTCGGAAAGAACGCGCCCCGTTCCAGTCTTTCACGTCCGGAAGGGCTTTTTCACCACTACAGCAGCCACAACTCTCCGAGGCTTTTATGGGTCGTGGTTCGGGTTCAGCTTCCGAACTGCAGCAGGTGTCGGCTTTCGCCCCGCCTTCTTTCGCTTCGCTGCCACTAGCCCCCTGTTCGGCGGCGTGAACATGTGCGCTGCAGCCGCAGTCAGAACCGACATGCGCGACGTGATGATGCGCACCAACATGTGCTTTAGAGCTACCACAACAGGAAGCGTGAGCCATCTTGTCAGACATCCTTTTTCTCCATGCAAATCACTTCGCACTTAGAGATAGGACCTCTAGTCGCTGTAGCTTCAACCCCTATTTGCGAAAAACTCGCAGATAAGCAATGAGCCGGATAGGAGCAGACGATTTTTAAAGCTTGCTGATGCCGTTTTTATCCGGGCATTTTTCCAACGCACCAGCCACGGTGAGACCGCCGCCAATCAGCGCATTCGGCCAGATTTCCGCCAGCGGCACCAGCACAAAAGCCCGCTCCATCATGCGCGGATGGGGCACGCTGAGAACGTCATCTTCCACTCGGGTTTCCCCATAAAGCAGAACGTCAATGTCAATGGTCCGTGGGCCCCAGCGTTCATCACGCACACGCCCAAGCTGTTTCTCGATACCAAGGCACGCCTCAAGCAGGCGCTTTGGTGACAAATGGGTTTTGACGGTAACGCAGCAGTTGCGGTAGTCGTCCTGCGGCACGGGCCCCCACGGAGGGGTGCGGTAGTCTGAGGACCTTCCCACCACCTCAATGCCCTCAAACGCAGACAGAGCTGAAATCGCCGCCTCAATGTAGGACTTGGTATCGCCCATGTTGGAGCCAAGGCCCAAGGCGGCCATCACCACATTACTCTGCATATCGCCCGCCCATTTCATTCATGGCTTGCACAATTCGCACGGCATCCGCGTGCGGTTTCACATCGTGAGCCCGCACAATTTGTGCTCCAGCCTGCAACGCCAGCACATGTACACTGAGCGACCCAAACAAGCGCTCCTCCGTCTCCACATTTAACACATGCCCCACCATGCGCTTGCGCGAGGCACCAGCCAGGACCGGACGTCCCCACTTCTTCAACGCGGAAAAGTTCTGAAGCACTTGATAGTTTTGTTCAAGGGTCTTGCCGAACCCGAACCCCGGATCGAGTATTTGGTGGTGACTGGGAATGCCCGCATCATCCGCCAACTTCAACGAGCGCTCAAAGAACCGATCAAGTTCCGAGAGGATATCAAGGGCAGGATCCGCCTCGGTCCGGTTATGCATCATGATCACCGGCACATTCGCCTCAGCCACCACGGCCGCCATATCCGGGTCTTTTTGCAGCCCCCATACATCGTTGATGATATGAGCCCCTGCGGCAACCGCCGCCCGTGCCACGCTCGCCTTGTACGTATCAATTGAAATGAGAACGCCCAGACCCTTGATGCGCTCCAGTACAGGCAGTACGCGCGACAACTCCTCATCAGCTGCCACTGGCGTCGCTCCAGGCCGCGTGCTCTCGCCCCCAACATCTAGAATGTCGGCACCTTCTGCAATCATTTGCTGAGCGTGAGCCAAAGCCTCTGCCGGGCCGTCGTGACACCCGCCATCCGAGAAACTATCCGGAGTGACATTCAAAATGCCCATCACCAGCGGGCGCTTGGAGGCCTCGAGTAAAGAACTTGAGAAAACTGCGGTCAAGGGCACCCCCGTGATCATGGCATCAGCAGCAACATTGATCACGGGACATGCTCTTTTTTCGGCAAGAAATCAAGCCAAGGCAGGGTGTGGTGCCGGCAAACCGCACAAGAGTTGTTTCACCTCATGCATTCTAAGGCGCCACCTGGTCCATCACGGGGACTTCTTTTGGAAGGATAGCATGGCCTCCCCAATACAAAATCGCGGTTAGGAACGTCATGCCGGGCAATACAACCGCAAGTGCCAGCAGCGGGTCCGGAATGAAAACCGCCACAATGGCGCTGCCCAGCAAGCCAACGCCGATCTGAACAAAACCCATCATGGCCGAAGCGGCACCTGCGATACGGGGAAACGGATGCAAGCCGCGTACAGTCATGGACGGCAAGATCAAGGCATTTGCAAAGGCAAACGCGCCCACAGGAAGCATGATGCTGAAGTAACCGGGCTCCAGATAGAAATAGCCATAGATCAGCCCTAGCCCACTTGCGACCCCGAACATAGACCCCAAAGCCGCCACAGTGTCGGATTGCAGACGCTTCATAAGCTGGCGAGTCAACACACCGCCAAGAAAGAAGCACCCGGTTTGCATCAGCATGCCCAAGCCGAACTCTGTAGGGGTCAGACCCACAACTTCAATCAGAACAAACGGCAATACCGTGGCGAGCATGTAAAATCCACCGATGGTTAAACCTAGGATTAATGCAGGTATCAGAAACACCGGGTGGCAGAGAAGCAAGCCATATGAGGCTGCGAGCCGCTTCGGGTTTATCAGCGCCGGGTCTTTGTATCGGTTGGTCTCCGGCAACCACACCAAAACAATACCCAGCACCACGAGCCCGTAGAGCACCATGAACGCGAAAATCGCCTCCCAACCTAGGAGCTCAAGAGTGACCCCACCAATAAGCGGCGCAAAAGCCGGCCCGGCGGCCAGCATCATGCCGATCAGGTTCATGATCGCCGCGCCCTTGTCACCGGTGAATTGATCTCGAATGATGGCGCGAGAGACAGCAATTCCGCAGGAGGCACCAAGGCCCTGAATAAATCGGCCGATAAGCAGCCAGTCGATGGTGCTGGCCGCAAAAGCCATTAGGCTGCCGACAAGGTACGTTCCTAAAAACCATAGCAGGATGGGTCGGCGTCCATAGGCATCAGACAGCGGCCCACATACCAATTGCGCGACTGTGAAGCCAACAAAATAGCACGTCATTGTGAGCTTGATGGTCGACATCTGGGTGCCAAACACATCAACAAGCTCCGGCATGGCCGGTGTGTAGAGCGCAAGAGAAATGGGGCCAAGTGCAACAAGCACGGCCCCAATAATTGATGCGCGTCGTTCGCTCACGAGCGGAGAGTGCATTACGATCTGAGCTCCGACTTGGCCCCGACACTTAACTGATCACGCATTTCCCGCAGCCGATCCTGAAGTGCATCAAACTCCTCAGCTGACATATGCGGCCCTGACATCCCACGCACTTGCTCTCCAATACGCTTAAGCTGCTCTACCAGCTCCAAACCCTTGCCAGTGATCTCCGTCATTTTGCTCCGCCGATCCTCAGGATGCCGCTTTCGCTCCACAAAGCCAGCACGTTCCAGCGCATCCAGATGACCGACGACCGTCATGGGTTCCACCATCATGCCCTCTGCGACCTGGTTCTGACGCAGTCCTGGATAGTGGTAGATATAGGCAAGAACCCGAGCCATGCCGGGCGTAATCCCCATACCCTTTTTTGTGATTTCTGCTTCAAATGCGCGGCGATAGGCCCGCGCCGTATCTAGAAGTACAAATCCGAAACTTTCTCGCTCTGTCTTCGACATACGCCCTCTGAAATTTTGTAAGGTAAGCTTATAAATAACGCAAATTTATATCTGCAAATTGTCATTACGTAAAGTGAACATACCATGGATCACAGGTTGCGAAACCTCGAAAGGTCTTGCGAAGGTGAGTAGCCGAATAACCTTTTATACTCGCGGCTGAACTGCGATGCGCTGGCATATCCAACACGAAAGGCAGCCTGACTGGCACTCAACCCCTCCGACAACATCATTGATCGTGCTCTTTGAAGGCGAATGTTTTTGATGTACTGCAGAGGGGACTTTGAGGTGGCAGCCTTGAACCCCTCATGAAAAGAAGACGTGCTCATGCATGCAATGCGGGCCATCTCCTCCACCGTTAACGCAGAGTTGGAATACTCGCTTTTGAGCAGTTGAAGCACGCGGTTGATACCCTGCCGCTTTTCAGAAACATGGAACAGACGCCGAAACGCCGCCCCTTGCTGCGACAAAGCCAAATGGTACAAGAGCTCGCGGTAATAGCCTTTGGTCAGAAAGCTCGCATCCCTCTCGTTGGACAAGCATTGAACCAAACGCCAGACACAATGGCGCGCCGCACTCTCCAGCTCGAATGAGGGCCCAAAAGACTGTTCCGATGGCATAGGGCTGAACTCATCGGTGAGTTCCAGAAACAAATCTGACGCCGCACCGCGATCAATCTCGGCTTTCAGGAAACAAGCAGGCTTTTCTCGCGACGCCGCAGATACTTCCAGATCGATTGCCTCAGCGGGGCTCAATAGCAGGCAAGTGAGCGCAGCATAGTTGTTTTGCTGGCCAGCGACATGACCAACAATGGAATCGGTCGCGAAGACAAGCAAGGCTGGTTGATGTTCGGCGAGGGACACCACGGTGGGGTTGTCGAACCGGTAGACGGCGATATTTTCGTGCAACGTCTGATTTGGCCCCACCTTCGAAGCCAGCTTTTTCAATCCGTCATTGAGCCAATCCATTGAGGACAGGAGCATTCCACCATAGCCTGAGGCTGCCCGCTTTTTCAGGAGGCACAGCCAATCCAACATACCATCAGGACTTCTAGTTGACTCAAATAGTCAGGATTGCAATGCGATAAACTACGCAGTCTAATGAAGCGCATTCGGCCCTACGTAATTGTTGCGCGACCATAGAACTGACACACCTGATCTATACGTAACTAGGCAATACTTAAGTTCATCGGGGTACGCCCGGGAGGCATGCGTGCATCTGCCTGAAGCCAATCGAACGGACTTGGAGCTTGACGAACTGCGCCTCAGCTTCGATGAGCGCGGGTTTTCGTTCCACCATCATATTGATAATCCTGGACGTATTTGGCGCAACCTTTTCACGGAGAGCGAAGAGGTGTTTGTGGCGTTGACCCCGGGGCTGACACTGGCTATTAAAGGCGCGCTTAAGCCAGTACGACCTTTTGAAGAATTTTCTTTGGAGCCCCGTACTCGGTTTGACATTGTCGGAACCTCTTGGCACGAATGCCAGTGGGTCTACGGCTACGAAATAGCGGGCACAGAGCCGCTGCTACGCGTAATGCGTAAGGGCGGGTTACTCTTGGAAGAAGATTGGACCTTCTACCATAGCAGCTAGTTGAGGGCCTCCGAGACGTTTTGGCGAGATGACCTTAGGTTTCTTGCCCCAACCAAAGACGGGTACAATTTAGACTGTAGAGCAGTTCATTTTGTCACATAAATAGGATAGAAGAACCCGTCTTTCATAGAGAGTAATCGCAGGAAGAAGCATGTGCCGCAAAATGCTTGCGCGCACGAAACTTCCTTATGGCCTTATGGAGCCTTCATGAAACTTCGCAATATTGCGATTATTGCCCACGTTGACCACGGCAAAACAACCCTGATCGACGTACTGCTGAAGCAATCCGGCGTCTTCCGCGAAAACCAACGCACCGAAGAACGCATGATGGATTCCAACGATATCGAGCGTGAACGCGGCATCACCATTCTTGCCAAGAACACCTCTCTCGTTTGGAACGATACACGAATTAACATTGTCGACACCCCTGGCCACGCCGACTTCGGCGGTGAAGTTGAGCGCATCCTTCACATGGTCGACGGCGTTGTGTTGCTGGTAGACGCGGCTGAGGGCCCCATGCCTCAGACCAAGTTTGTGCTTGGCAAAGCCCTCAAGCTTGGCCTCAAGCCAATCGTTGCGATCAACAAGATCGACAAACCAGAACAGCGTGCCGACGAAGTGCTGGACGAGGTATTCGACCTGTTTGCATCTCTGGATGCGAACGAAGAACAGCTCGACTTCCCTGTCGTCTACGGTTCTGCCAAGCAGGAATGGATGGCTCTTGAGCCAACCGGCCCGCAAGAGAACATGGCACCGCTTTTCGACATGATCCTCGACAAGGTTCAGGAACCGGAATCCGAAGAAGGCGATTTCCGCCTGCTGGCAACAACCATTGAGTCTGATCCGTTCCTCGGTCGCATTCTCACCGGTCGTATCGCCTCCGGCACCGCCAAGCCAAACATGCCAGTCAAAGCACTGTCACGTGATGGCAAGCTGATTGAAACCGGCCGCATCTCCAAGGTTCTCGCTTTCCGTGGTTTGGAACGCCAGCCCATTGAAGAAGGCGAAGCGGGCGATATCGTCTCCATCGCAGGTCTGACCAAGGCCACCGTTGCAGACACCATTGTCGACCCACAGGTGACAGAGCCGATCCAGGCACAGCCAATCGATCCGCCAACCCTCTCCATGATGTTCCGTGTGAACGATGGCCCGTTGGCTGGCACCGAAGGCTCGAAGGTTCAGTCCCGCGTTATCCGTGAGCGCCTTTTGAAGGAAGCTGAAGGTAACGTGGCGCTGCGCGTCGAAGAGACCGACGAGGCCGATGCCTTCATCGTTTCTGGTCGTGGCGAACTTCTGCTGGCGATCCTGATTGAAAACATGCGCCGCGAAGGCTTCGAGCTGTGCGTTGGCCGTCCGCGTGTGGTTTATCAGGAAGATGAAGCTGGCAACCGCCTGGAGCCAATCGAAGAAGTTATCATCGACGTTGATGACGAGTACCACGGTGCAGTGGTTCAAAAGCTCACTGAGCGTAAAGCTGAGCTGCTTGAAATGCGTCCATCCGGTGGTGGTCGTACGCGTCTGGTGTTCAATGCGCCAACACGCGGGCTGATCGGTTATCAGGCTGAACTGATGTCTGACACCCGTGGCTCCGCGATTTTCAACCGCGTGTTCCATGAGTACGCACCCTACAAGGGTCAGATCCAGGGTCGCCACACCGGTGTTCTTCTGTCCAACGGTCAGGGTGAAGCAGTTGCCTATGCGCTCTTCAACCTGGAAGACCGCGGCCCAATGATGATCGATCCGGGCACCAAGGTGTATCAGGGCATGATCATCGGCGAGCACACCCGTGGCAATGACCTTGAGGTGAACGTTCTCAAGGGCAAGCAGCTCACGAACATCCGTTCTGCCGGTAAGGACGATGCCGTAAAGCTGACCACGCCGATGAAGCTGAGCCTCGAAGGTGCGCTCTCTTACATCGCCGACGATGAGCTTGTGGAAGTGACCCCGGAGTCAATCCGCCTTCGCAAGGCTCTGTTGTGCCCGCATGAGCGCAAACGCGCCGAACGTGCAGCAAACAAAGGCGCAGCGTAAGCTCGTGGCCTCATAGCAATTGAAAAAGGGAAGGCTCTGTGCTTTCCCTTTTTTGCATTCAACCAGCGGCATCCTCCGCGACCGGCGTTTTCTTGAGCGCCCCCTCGTCTACCCTGATGTTTTCTTGAGCGTTCTTCTTCTTGGCTTGGCGGCGCTTCCAGTTTGCCTTGGCCCGGGCTGTGGTCATGCGAGATCCATCTGGCGACCAGCCCGGCGGACCAAACGTGTAGCCAACAAGCTCACGAAAGCTCCGCACGCCTTTGAGGTCTTTCAGCATCGCCATCCATTCATGGAAAGCGACGTAAAAGATGTTGTTGCTTTCCAGCTCCTTACCGATGCCATAGCGCGGCGGCTCCTCCCTTACTTCCTCGGTGAAGGTGCCGAACATGCGATCCCAGATGATCAGCGTGCCGCCATAGTTGGAATCCAGATAACGAGGATTGGTCGCGTGATGCACCCGGTGGTGGCTTGGGGTGTTCAGCACATATTCCAGAGGCCCAATCCGATCCACCAGCTCCGTATGGATCCAGAACTGGTAGACGAGGTTCAGTGAGGCCACGAAGTAGACCATTTCCGGCGGGAAACCGAGAAAGGCGACGGGCATGCCGAAAATGAAGGTTAGCGCGATGGTGCCGGTCCATGTCTGCCGCAACGCCGTGGAGAGGTTATAGTGCTGGGATGAATGGTGGTTCACATGGCTCGCCCAAAACCAACGATATTCATGGCCAAACCGGTGCTCCCAGTAATACGCCAGATCGTAGAGCAGATAGCAGATGGCAACGCTCCACCACGCCACTGGAATGTCCTCAAGCAGTCGATTTTCATAGGCCCAGCTCAGTGCCGCATAGCTGGCGGCTGCGCCAAACGCGACCTTCACAACAAGGCTTCCAACACCCATCGACAGGCTGATCACCGTATCTTTGAAAGTATATCCGCGCCACTGACCGCGCAGGGCCACAACACCCTCGATAATCATCAGAATGACGAACGCCGGTACAGAGTACGCGATCGGATCTATAAAGCCCATTGAGCAGCTCCCTCCCAAGAACACTCAGTTGCCCCACTACGCCTTGTCGCCTCCACCACGACAGCCGCAGGCAGCGCCTATCCTCCGATAAACGCTGCGTCCATTTGGGGTTTCAACCTTAGCGAGTTGACGATCTGAGTAAAGCCCTCAATTCAGAGGCAAAGCGGCCAAAACTGCAACCTTGGACGCACTAACCCACGTTGATTGGCACGTTATTGATCCCGACAACAAGCTCTGTATTGGCATGCAGTGTGTTGCCATTCATGCCAACAAACATGGCAACATTGATGTTACCCTGCACCGCTGCGTTGTCGGTAAGCCCCAGCAGAGCATTCTTGGCCTGCGCCCAAGTAGGAATGCCGTCCGTTATGATGTTCCCATCGCCCGCCACCGCATATTCCGGGTTGCCCTCATTTTGAACATCGTTGAATTCACCCGGCCTATCTGCGTCTTCCAGCGCATCTTTTACAGCCTGGATTGCGATATCTGTTGAGTCACCAGGTTGGGCGCCCTTGATGAACTGGACATTGCCCTTGTTGGATACGGCTAGATAATTATCCCAGAATCCGGCCAATCGCTCGGCGCAAACGGCAGGTGCGATCGGATTACCTCCCGCGCCATTGAGGTTTGCAGACAAGATATGGGCCATCGCAGTAGATTGGTCTGGCAGCTTTACGACAATCACGGTGCACGAAGCCTGCCCACCTGTAAGAAACTGAATGTCATTAAAGTCGCCACTTTGGATCGAGCCGTAAGTGTTCGCTGGGATCACGCAATAATTCATGGTTTTGTCTCCTGGGTTGCTAAACCTGAAGACGAACCACACCAATGCACGTGAGCCGTTCACGCCATACAGGATTAATAGATGGTGAGTGAAATCGCGGCCCATAAAAAAGGGGGCAAGGTGCGGTTGCCACACCTTGCCCCGATATCTTCTTCCTGCGAAAAGCCTTACTCGCCCGGCTCACCACGTTCGTTCTGACGACCGAAGTTCGGGGCGGCGGATTCCTGACCAGCTTCAATCAACTGGCTACGTATGCCGCGCGTGCGCGTGAACAGGTCAAACAACATGTCGCCATCTCCCCAACGGATAGCACGCTGTAGCGCGGACAAATCCTCGGAAAAACGAGCGAGCATTTCCAGAATGGCTTCTTTGTTGTTCAGGCAGACATCGCGCCACATGGTCGGGTCAGATGCAGCCAAACGGGTGAAGTCACGAAAACCTGAAGCCGAGTACTTGATCACCTCAGAATGGGTAACCGTTTCCAGGTCATCTGCGGTGCCGACGATGTTATAGGCAATGATGTGCGGCAGGTGGGAGACAACAGCCAACACCAGATCATGGTGCTCGGCATCCATCGTCTCCACGTCGGATCCGCAACGTCGCCAGAACTGACTGAGCTTTGCCACCGCTTTTTCATCAGTGCCCAATTCCGGGGTCAAAACACACCAACGGTTTTCAAAGAGTGACGCAAAGCCAGCATCAGGACCCGAATATTCGGTACCTGCGATCGGATGCCCCGCGATAAAGTGTACGTTGTCCGGAATATAGGGCTTCATGGCCTTAATGACGTTGGCTTTCACCGAGCCCACATCCGTGACGATTGCGCCCGGCGCAAGGCCCGGCGCAATTTGCTCTGCCACAGCCTCACAGGCACCAACCGGCACGCACACGATCACGAGGTCTGCGCCCTCCACGGCCTCCCGCGCGTCACGATAATATCGGTCGCCAAGGCCCAACTCTTCAGCACGCTGCAAGGTGCTTTCAGACCGAGTGGAGATCACGATTTCTTCCGCAATATTCTCGCGGCGCATGACGCGGGCTAGCGACGAGCCGATCAGACCGATGCCAATCAGCGCGACACGGCTAAAGGAGGGTTCAGACATATGGCTTTCTATCAGTTGGTATTAAGGAACTCAGTGAGAGCGGCAACAACGTCACGGTTCGCTTCCTCTGTGCCGATGGACATGCGAAGCGCGTTGTCGAAGCCGTAAGCGCGCACCTGCCGCAGCACACAGCCGCGGTCCAGCAGATACTCATCTGCATCAGCTGCTCGCTTCCCGTCCTCCTCCGGGAAATGGATGAGAACGAAATTGCCGACGCTTGGGGTTACCCTGAGGCCAATCTTGGTCAATTCCTCAGTTACCCATGGCAACCACTTTTCATTGTGGGCCACCGCCGCTTCAACGAACGCCTGATCCTGCACCGCAGCAGCGCCAGCCGCAATGGCCGCACTGTTCATGTTGAACGGACCGCGAATGCGGTTCAGAGCGTCGATCACGTGATCTGGCGCATAGCCCCACCCAACACGCAGAGCAGCAAGACCATATATCTTGGAGAACGTGCGGGTCATGATGACGTTGTCAGAGGTGGCAACAAGCTCCAGACCGGCCTCATAATCGTTGCGGCGCACGTACTCCGCATAGGCTGCATCCAGAACCAGCAGCGTCGACTTTGGCAAAGCGGAATGCAGACGGCGCACTTCATCAAAAGGAAGATAGGTGCCGGTTGGATTGTTCGGGTTTGCAAGAAAGACAATCTTGGTCTTGCTTGTTACCCGCTCAAGGATGGCATCAACATTGGCCGTACAGTCTGTCTCGGGCGCAACAACAGGCGTCGCCCCTGCAGCCAGAATGGCGATATTGTAAACTAGGAAGCCATGCTCCGAGTAGATCGCTTCATCACCTTCACCAAGATAGGCATAAGCAATAAGGCTCAAGATTTCGTCAGAACCGCAGCCGCAAATGATGTTGCCTGCATTGAGGCCATTTACTTTGGCAATAGCTTCGCGAAGTTCCGTAGCCGAGCCATCTGGGTATAGCTCCAGTGACTTCACTGAGGCGTAGGCTTCCAGTGCGGTGGGGCTGGCACCAAGCGGCGTCTCATTGGAGGACAGCTTATGGAGCTTTCCATGCCCGTTGCCCTTGGACTTGCCGGGAACGTATGGTGCAATCTGCATAACACCAGGGCGGGGAACAGGGCGTAAAACCGGCTGATCCATAAGACTTAGTCCTCTTCACTATCCCGGTCGGACCGTTCATCGGCCTCCGGGTCACCATCAAATTCACCATCAATGTCGATTGGGGCTGCATAGCCACCCACAAGGCGCAGCTTGTCCGGCAGGGCCCCGGAAGCTGAGAAGGCCTCCTGAAGGTCGGCAGAGCTTAAATCACCTGAGACGGCAAGCAATGCATCAACGCCTTCGTAAGTGCGATAAAAACTCAACACTTCAATACCCTGGCTCATCAATGAGACGGGGGGCGTGCCGTTCCAGCGAGCATCATACACCCGCACATCTGTAACAGCCTCTGTGTCATATGCCCCGGCAATCACCAAAGCGGGCAAGTCCGCTGCACGTTCATCCATGACCAGGAACGGCAACCGCGCCACAACCATTGGACCGCTGCTGCCATCGCTGCGAATGCCAAGGCCGCGCCACCACGGCTGCTCAGCGCGCTCTTCAAGCCCAACAATGCCCAGATCCCCGGCATTTTCATGAACTGCAGCCAGCACCGCCGGTGGATCAATCTCCTCAGAAAGCGGCACGTCGAAACCGAAATAGAACCGAGCGCTTTCCATCAACGCTGCTGCATTGCTGGCACCATCCATGTGCAGTGTGACACCGCCCAGCGCCGAAGCGGATCCGGCAATGATCTCACGCCATAAATGCTCGATTGTCAGCAGCGACAATGGTCCAGCATGCGCTTCCACGCGCGCGCGCAGAACTTCAGCCTCGCGCGCTGGATGGTGGAGCGGCTGTGACAAACCGGCGGCTTCTTCAAGAGCCCGTTGCTGTCCCACAAGGGCTGCACGCTCAATCAAAAGTTCGTGTAGCTGCGCATCAACCGCATCGACGCGGGCGCGCACCTCTTTCAAACCTTCAATCTTTTTCATAGGTTCAGTTGGAAATGCCATACCATACCATTCAGGGCTGATGAAGTTACCGCACAGACATAGAAAACTCGGCGAGCGAAATCAAAAGAAAACATTGACACGCTTAGCCCCGGCCCATAGCAAACTTGCAAAATTCTTGTCAAAACAAAGATAAGATGGAACGACGATCCGTTTCCATGCCGGAGATAAAATGACCGACAGCGCTGGTACTGCCACAGGGGCGAGCGAGACCGAAGCAACTGCAACAGAAAGCGCAGTTGATGCGATAGGCCAACAGGATGAAGTGAATCACCCATCCAGCAAGGTCATGCGATTTGGTCTGGACATGCCCTTGAAACTCGACGGCGGCACCGAACTTGCGCCTTGGCAAATAGCCTACGAAACCTACGGTAGTCTCAACGAGGAGAAGACCAATGCAATCCTCATTTGCCATGCCTTGACCGGCGACCAATACGTCGCGTCCACCAGTCCCGTGACCGGCAAACCCGGTTGGTGGGAAATGATGGTCGGCCCTGGCAAGCCCGTGGATACGGATCGATTCTTCGTTATTTGCGCCAACGTTCT
This sequence comes from Pseudovibrio exalbescens, assembly GCF_028737195.1. Classification (GTDB taxonomy): domain Bacteria; phylum Pseudomonadota; class Alphaproteobacteria; order Rhizobiales; family Stappiaceae; genus Pseudovibrio; species Pseudovibrio zosterae. Next base: position 121,969 of record NZ_JAQZAJ010000002.1, read on the forward strand.
GGGCGGATGCATGGGTACCACAGGCCCGGCCTCAACCAGTCCTGCAACTGGCGAACCCTACGGCCTCACCATGCCGGTGGTTACAATTGGCGACATGGTCCGCTCCCAAGCAAAGCTTGTGGAAGCGCTCGGCATCGAAACCCTGTTCGCCGTTGTTGGTGGATCAATGGGTGGCATGCAGGTCCTGCAATGGGCCGCAGCTTATCCGGAAAAGGTCTTCGCAGCCGTCCCAATCGCTACTGCACCGCGCCATTCTTCACAAAACATCGCATTCCACGAAGTTGGTCGGCAGGCCGTGATGGCCGATCCGGACTGGCTAAATGGCGACTACGAAAGACATGGCAAACGTCCAACCAAGGGTCTTGCCGTAGCCCGTATGGCGGCGCACATCACCTACATGTCTGACATGTCGCTGCACAACAAGTTCGGGCGCAACCTGCAGAACCGCTCCGAGATCACCTTCGGCTTCGACGCCGATTTCCAGATCGAGAGCTACCTGCGCCATCAAGGCATGACCTTTGTGGACCGGTTCGATGCCAACTCATACCTTTATGTGACACGCGCCATGGACTACTTCGACCTGGCAGCTCAGCACGGGGGCAAGCTGGCCAACGCCTTCTTGCACACCAAGACCCGCTTCTGCGTTGTGTCATTTACAACAGACTGGCTGTTCCCCACATCAGAGAGCAAGGCAGTGGTTCAGGCTCTGAATGCCGCGGCAGCCAATGTTTCCTTCGTCGAGATTGACAGCGACCGGGGGCACGACGCATTTCTGCTGAACGAACCAGAGATGTTTGCAACCGTATCCGGCTTCCTGAACAGTGCTGCAGAAGCGCGCGGCCTCAACGCCTGAAGCGCTATGCGTGGCCAGCTCCCTGTTTCTCAAATGGTTTCGAAATCGACATGAACAAGCACGTACCCAACACCATTCGCGGCGACCACCGCCTCATTAGCGATCTGATCACCAAACCCGGCGCGCGAGTTCTCGACATCGGCTGTGCGAACGGAGACCTTTTGGATCACCTTATTCGCAGTCACAATATTGATGGTCGCGGTGTTGAGCTTTCTCAGGCTGGCGTCAACAAATGCGTGGCCCGAGGCCTATCCGTCGTTCAAGGCGACGCGGATCTGGATCTGAGCGCCTACCCAGATGACGGTTTTGACTACGCAATCCTCAGCCAGACGCTTCAGGCAACAAAAGACCCAAAGCAGGTCATGCAGGAGCTGCTGCGCATCGGCAAAAAAGTTGTCGTGTCCTTCCCAAACTTCGGCCACTGGCGCAACCGCATGCAGCTACTGACCAAAGGCCGCATGCCCGTAACCGACTATCTGCCGTACACATGGTACGACACGCCAAACATTCACTTCTGCACCATCCGCGATTTTGTTGAGCTGTCAAAGGAAGTGGACGCCGAGGTTTTGAAGGCACAAGCGCTCAACGCCAAGGGTGAACCCATTGGCTTCAATGCGCCATGGTGGGTGTGGAACCTTATTGGTGATCAGGCCGTCTTTCTTCTCAAGCGCAAGTAGCCGCTCCGCTTAACACCATTCAGCAGCTGGGGTGTGGGTCCTGTTTCCCAGAACCATCCATCGCCTGAACACCCGCCGTTTTGCCGTCCGGCAAGAACACGGGCTGCAACACGCGGGCAAAGCGATTGTTGCGGTTCATAATGCCACGGTAGACCTTCTTTTCAGCCTCTACCACGAGAAGACCGGCAAAAGCAGGCCACAAAACCTGTCCAATGCGCTCAAATGAACGCGCCGACTTCAAAATCATGCGTGACTTCGTGGGTGGCACATAAAGCGCTTCTTCTCGCGTGACCACTGAGAGCATATGGCTTGTCAGAAAGCTCTCCAACTGGGGCCGGGAATAGGGCCTGCCATACCCAAACGGTGACACCTCAGAACGGCACCATGCCCCTCTACGGTTCGGGACAATCGCCAGAAGGCGCCCTCCGGGAGCCAGAACCCGATAGGCTTCCGTCATCAAACCATCAGGATCATGCGCCATATCCAGCCCATGCACCAGAATAATCCGGTCAATACTCGCATCTGGCAGCGGCAACGCGTCGTTTTCCGTTAGAAACGCAGAGTTGGGCCGCGTGTGCTCACGTGGCCAGCGCATGACGCCTTGTGCCGCAGGCATTGCTGCAAAGAGACGGTTGGATTCTTTCAGATACTGACGCATGAAAGGTGTTGCATACCCGATGCCGAGCATGCTGAGCCCACGCATTTCCGGCCAAATCTCGCGCACACGCGCTCCAACGAGTACACGAAGTGTGCGCCCAAGCGGCAAATCGTAGAACTCGCGAAGATGTCGAACATCAAGATACATGCAGCCGTCCGTGTGTAGTGCAACACTTCCTTTATGGGGTCAGCGCAGTGTTTGCGCAATGCCGGATCAAGGTGCCAGCCAGCCATCGCGACACCTTATCGCCGCCTTTCCCATAATTGCTGGTTGAATTTCAATGGACCTACCCCGATGATCGCCCCTCCGAACTTGCCTAAAACCGGGAGCCCCGTCATGAGTCAGGTCGAATATCGGCAATTTACCTGCCTTTCAGATAACTTCGGCGTCATTGTCCACGACCCGCAGAGCGGCACGACCATCGCTTTGGATGTGCCGGACGCTGCCCCTTACCTCGCTGTGCTTGAGGCCGAGGGCTGGAACCTCACCGACATTCTCATCACCCACCACCACTGGGATCACGTCGGTGGTCTTGGCGAGCTGAAGGAAAAGACCGGCGCCCGCGTGGTCGGACCGGCGCGCACCCAGCAAAAACTCTCGGAGATCGAGGTTGGCGTGGAAGACGGCGACCACATTATGGCTGGCCCATTGAAAGTTCGCGCGCTGGCGACGCCCGGCCATACACTGGACCACATAACCTGGTGGTTTGAAGACGCAGGTCTCGCACACACTGGCGATACCCTGTTTGCTTTGGGCTGCGGCCGCCTGTTTGAAGGCGATGCGCAAATGATGTGGGCCTCTCTAACCCATATCGTTGACACGCTGCCTGAGGAAACTGTTTTGTTTTGCGGGCATGAGTACACCCTGTCAAACGCACGCTTTGCCCTGACCATAGATCCGGAAAACACAGAGCTGATCAAGCGTGTGGCAGAAATCGAAGCCTTACGCCGCGAGGACAAGGCAACGCTACCCACAACACTCAAACTTGAGCTGGCTACAAATCCGTTCCTGCGCGCTGCGAACCCCGCCATCCAGAAGCATCTTGGCATGGAGGGGGCCCCGCTCTCCGACGTCTTTGCGGAAATTCGCCAGAGGAAGGATATGGCGTGATGAGCCCCATTTCTGCTGACGACATCATTCGGGAGCTGAACATGCAGCCCCATCCGGAAGGTGGCTACTACGTGGAGACCTTTCGCGATGGCGGAAGCCCACAGCCCCGCGGGGCCTGTACGGCCATCTATTACCTCTTGAAGGAAGGGCAGCTTTCTCACTGGCATAAGGTGGATGCCTGCGAGATCTGGCATTTTTATGCGGGCGATCCCCTCGCCTTGTCCATCAGTGATGGTGAGGCGGCTCCTTCAGTTCTTGAACTCGGCACGGATATTTTCGCTGGGCAGCGCCCGCAAGGCGTGGTTCCGGCAGGGGCGTGGCAATCAGCGCGCGCCCTCGGAAGCTGGACCCTTGTCGGCTGCACTGTCGCACCAGGGTTTCAGTTTGAAGGGTTTGAACTTGCGCCCAAAGGGTGGGTGCCAGGTGCCAAATGAGTCGCCCTTGACCCCCTAAAAAACAGGGCGACATTTCCCCTGGAAACGGAATTTGCGGTGTTTTTCTGCAAATTCCGTCAGCCAAGAGACGATAAAAACTACAAACAAGACCAAACATTTAGGCCGTTGCGGTAGTTTTATTCATGTTTTTTTGCCGCAACCAATAGCTAAGACATGCAACTGGCGCATATCTCACGAACACCTTCACCAACCTATCCTTTTTCAGAAAAAGCTATACTTACCAAATCAAAAACCTATACTTTTCATGGAATTACAATTTGACCAAAATACAGCCCTTCTCCACGCAAGGAAAACGCTGCTCATGCTATAATGGCCTGATTGGCGCTCTTTGACAGCTAAAGGGTCGTCAGCGTGCCCCTTGCCCCTCTTGCTTTAAAGAGTAGGCCGGGTATTGTGCGCCGCGTTGGACGGCACAAACGCCGCCCGGCGCGTATCTTTTAACTGGAATTAATCATGGCCCAAGGCGACATCAAAAAGGTTGTGCTTGCCTATTCTGGCGGGCTCGACACCTCGATTATTCTCAAGTGGCTCCAGTCCGAATTCGGCTGCGAGGTTGTAACTTTCACTGCTGACCTTGGTCAGGGCGAAGAGCTTGCACCAGCACGACGAAAGGCGGAGCTTCTGGGCGTAAAAGAGATCCATGTTGATGATCTCCGGGAAGAGTTCATTCGGGATTTTGTGTTCCCGATGTTCCGGGCCAACGCTCTGTACGAAGGCGAGTACCTCCTCGGCACCTCCATTGCACGGCCGCTGATTTCCAAGCGCCTTATCGAGATTGCAGAGGAAACCGGTGCCGACGCTGTTGCCCACGGCGCAACAGGCAAGGGCAACGATCAGGTTCGCTTCGAGCTGGCCTGCTATGCCCTCAACCCGGATATCAAGGTGATTGCCCCTTGGCGCGACTGGACGCTTAAATCTCGTAGCGATCTGATCGACTTTGCGGAAAAACATCAGATTCCGGTGCCAAAAGACAAGCGCGGCGAAGCGCCGTTCTCCGTTGACGCAAACATGCTGCACTCTTCTTCAGAAGGTAAGGTTCTGGAAGATCCAGCGGAAGAAGCGCCGGACTATGTGTACCAGCGGACCGTCGATCCAATGGATGCGCCGGACCATGCAACAACACTTGAGATCGGCTTTGAGAAAGGTGACCCCGTTTCCATCAACGGCGTTCACATGTCTCCGGCAACTCTGTTTGCCAAGCTGAACGATTTTGGCCGCGAGAACGGCATCGGACGTCTGGATCTGGTGGAAAACCGGTTCATCGGCATGAAGTCCCGCGGCATCTATGAAACGCCAGGCGGCACCATTTTGATCAAGGCCCACCGTGCGATGGAATCCATCACTCTTGATCGCGACGCAGCACACCTTAAAGACGAGCTGATGCCTCGCTATGCCAAGCTCATCTACAACGGCTTCTGGTACTCTCCAGAGCGCGAGATGCTTCAGGCGGCGATCGACAAGAGCCAGGAAATGGTCAGCGGCACGGTGACCCTGAAGCTCTACAAGGGCAATGTCATGGTTGTCGGCCGGTCTTCTCCGCTCTCGCTCTACTCTGAAGAGCTGGTGACTTTTGAAGACGACAACGGCGCTTACGATCAGAAGGATGCGGCAGGCTTCATCCGGCTCAACGCTCTGCGTCTTCGCACTTTGGCCAAGCGCAAACAGCTGGCGGACAAAGGACAGTAAAAAACCAAATCACCGTCCTGGGGAACAAAATGAACCCGCCTTCGGAAATGAAGGCGGGTTTAACTTTTTCCGTCGCTTGCTTTCAGCTTCTTTCCCTTGCACATAGAGGGCACGTTGGTTCACGTAGGCGGCGCGAGGGCAGAATGAACAGCAGCTGGACAGAACGAAAAAGCGGCAAGCAAAAGCGCGTGGACGATCCACGGGATCCGTTCGATATCGACTACTCCCGCATTGTGCATTCAGCTTCTTTCCGGCGCCTTCAAGGAAAAACGCAGATCCTCAATCTGGGGGATAGCGACTTCTACCGAACCCGCCTCACCCACTCCATGGAGGTGGCACAGATTGCAGGCGGCCTCGTCAAACAGCTGCGTGGTCTTCTCTCCAACGCACAGCATCCAGCGGCCGATTGGCTGCCCGCCGAAAACCTCGTTCAAACGCTTGGCCTTGCCCATGATCTGGGCCATCCCCCTTTCGGGCATGGGGGTGAAGTGGCGCTGAACTATTGCATGCGCGCAAATGGCGGCTTCGAGGGCAATGGGCACAGCCTGCGCATCCTTTCCAAGCTGGAAGCCTTCTCGCCTGAAAACGGCGCAGACCTCACTCGCCGCGTTGCTCTTGGCCTGCTGAAGTACCCCGTTTCATTCAGCGCCGCGAGCAACAGCGACGTCAAACCGCGCCTTCACGCGAACACCACAGCCGTGCAACTCATCGACCACAAGGCATGTGTTCCGCCAAAGGCATACATGGACACGGAACAAGATGTGGTTGATTGGCTGCTTGCGCCCTTCAGCACCACCGACCGAGAAGCGTTCGTTGAAGTGCAACCTCGCGCGGGAAAACATGGCAAAGCGAAACACAAGAGCTTTGACTGCTCAATCATGGATGTGGCCGATGACATTGCCTACGGCGTTCACGACTTGGAAGACGCGATTGCCCTGGGCCTGATTACGGAAGATCAGTTCCGCAACCACATTCGTGATGACACCTGCACAACGTTTCTGGACGAGCAGGCAGAACGCTATTCCGACAAGATCGGCAACAACGCCTTCGAGAAGATGGTCGAAGGCCTGTTTGGCGATGGCTCCCGGCGGAAGATGTACATCTCATTGCTCGTTCATCACTTCATTTCAAATATTGAACTGAAGCAGCTGGATGCATTCGAGCACCCGCTGCTGAAGTACCGCGTGAAGCTGAAGGATCAACCAAACGAGTTCCTTTCAGCTCTGCAGAAACTCGTCGCTGATTTCGTGATCTTCACACCGCGTGTCCAGCATCTGGAGTTCAAAGGCCAAAAAATGGTGGTCTCGGTGTTCGAGGTCTTTGCCTCCGACCCCAAATCTTTCTTACCGGAAGATGCTTATGCAAAATGGACGCAGGCCGATAACGATCCGCGTGTCATCTGCGACTACATCGCTGGAATGACAGATAACTTCCTGCTGAAAACCTACGACCGCCTCTTTAGCCCACGTATGGGCTCGATCTTCGACCGCCTGTAACGCGCTCACCGATCCATTGCGCTGGACTCCTTGACTTCAGACCAGCGACAAACACGGTGCGAAAATGAGAGGTTTGTTCGACACAGACCGCGGATACCATACTGCCCGCCACTACCTATCAATCACTGGTATCTAAATCAGTTCGGGGCATTCATGTGGCAGGCGTTTGAGTACACCAATCAGTTTTTGCTGTGCAATTTGCTCTACAATACAACTGATATGCACTACAAGCGCAGATCAAACGAGTGCCACGAACGCTTGTTCATGGATATCGTTACCCGGGTCGCAAAACCCGAACTGTTTGTTGAGGTCGGCGCCCACGAGGCAGACACGTCACTTACTCTGGCAAAAAAGCTTGAGAACTGCACTGCCTTGGCGCTTGAAGCCGATCCTGAAGTCTTCGAACATTTCGAAATGGAGTTTGATCGCTCTCCACCGCCACCCAACTTTCAATACATCAACAAAGCCGCCTCTGACCACTCTGGCGTCATTCCGTTTTTCAAGCAAAAACAGAAAGAAACCCAGAGCGACCTGTACAAAAACAATTCTTTGATGCGTAAACCCGGAGAGCTGTACGACACCACCAATGTCGAGTGCGTAACTCTGGATGCCATCTCCCAACCGGAACTAAAGCGCCCGACTGTTTTGCGAATAGATGTCGAGGGGCACCTTTTTGAAGTGCTCAGAGGTGCGACAGAGACCCTCAAAAATACAATAGCAATCTATGCTGAAGTTGAAGACTACGAAATCTGGTCCGGCCAAAAAACAGTTTTTCAGAACTATGAGCTCCTCAAACAGGCTGGGTTTTCGCCTGTAACGCGGGACGTTGAAACACCAGGTCAGTACAACGTGTTTTTCCTTCGGAATGAACTTGCGTTTTCGCGCGCCTATAGAGGCAGAATAGCGCTGTACTTTAAAGAACTATCTGTTCTGAACGAGTTGGCAGGAAGAAACGTCAAGGTTTAAGACAGGAGCTTTGCTTTGAAGTTTTTCTATTTGCGCTTCATCGGGTATTTGAAAAGTCTGATTGAACTTCGCACCATGCGACTTAACATCAAACGCCTAGAAGAAAAAGTTGCAGACGGCAATGCTGGAGTGCCGTTTACAACTGGCACTACTGATCAATATTTCGCTAGGGAGTATGGGAGGAGTAGCGAGCGCTTAAACCACCAACTTCATGCACCCCTGTCATCGCGGCGAACCAAACTACTGCTCACAGAAGACTTCCACCTAAACCGGCGAAATTTCTCTTCTCTTCACAAGTACCTCGAGGCTTCAAAAGCCCAAGTAACACTGGGCATCAAGCCAGACACCTATGCCTTCCAGTTGATGCAAGCCAACGGCAATTATGACGAACACAGTTCAGCACTATCCTCATACTTGGAGATTATTGAAAACAAATCATCCGCCGAGTTGAAGGCTTTAAAGCGGCACGGCACTCCGATCAGAGAACTGGTGTTTGAGGAGCTGCTATGTGCCCGCATTCACCTCAAGCACTGGCAAAGCCAACAAGTAGAGAAAGACAGCGCAGTTGTTTTCGATATTGCTTGGGAGCATGACCGCACCACTCTGTACAATTGCTATGCCGCCGCGCTTTTTTGGTTCGATTTCTGGCAGAAAATACCTGACTTGGACAAACAACATATCGCAGTCATATTTTCAGGGTCCCGAATATACTGCAGGACACTCATGCAAATACTGCGAAAAACACAAGTCAGGTGTTGTGTAGCCGAAACATTTCTCACGGGAAATCACTTTTATCTGGAGCACAGATACACACCAATCTCTAACGCTTCGAACAGCCGACATTCCAATCACATCGTGGCTGATCTGAACTCAGATCTCGACAGTAAGGCAAAGCGCATCAGAGCCATTCAGGCCCACAATGCCTTTCGCTCAATGAAGAACAAGAATGTTACGCAGCCACCAGAGCAGGCTCTTTCATTTACACAAGGCTACCGAAACGTCCATCTGATACTCGGACAAGTGATCAATGATTACTCCATCATCTCGGGCGATGGCACGGTTTTGTCCACGATTCCTGCCTACAAGAAAATGATTGAGGCCTTGCTGGCAGATGAAGATGCACTCGTCGTATTCAAGGCTCATCCTTGGGAAACGGCAAAGTACGGTGATCTCGGCAACGTGACGCTCAAGTATCTCCAAGACTGGCAAGAATGCCTGCCAGCTCACCAAAAAGAACGCCTTGTGCTTTTGGAAAACTCGAACTTGCGGCAGCTTCTAAGAGAATGCAGCGGCGTATTCACGCTGTGCTCGCAAGGCGCGATTGAGGCCGCTCTGGAAGGCTTCAAGCCTTTCGTAATAGGTGGTGCCTTCTACGACCAAGGTGGGTTTACCAATAATCTTAGTTCCACAGGTGAACTGCGGAAAATTGTGGAAGACAACAAGCTCGTCTGCACGCTTTCCTTGGAGGAATACGAAGGTCTGGAGGCGTATCTCTCATTCATGATATTGGATCACCTGTTCCTCGCCAACAACTGCCCTTTACATCGGATTTTGGCGATGCTCCAGGAGCCCCAAAGCCTCCCACATATCAAATCCAAGACCAGCGAAATCAGCATTCGCCCAACCTTCGAAGAGGCGTTGGCATGAAAGTGAACTTCGTCATAACCCGGGACTTGGGCAGCAAGATTTTCGCGGACCTTTTCAGGAGATTTGCCAGAGACGGCCGGTTTGACCTTGCCATCTCAGAAAAGGCACTTCCAGGAGCGGACATCTATCACTTTCACAGACCGCAGCTTGAAGAGCACCTGCCTGCACGCAGCGTTGTGACAGTCCATCACGACCTGGAGGACAGCGACCCCTTTGTATCGTTTGACCGCTTCGAGTCAAAGTACCGTCAAGCAGAGCGCATAGTCTGCCTGAACACGGGTCAAGCGAAGTTTCTAGCCCAACACGGAATACACAACACGGTGGTGGTTCCCCATGGCTACGATCCCAAGCTTTTCAGCAAAAAGCCTCTCCGTACATACAAAACTGGCGAACCTCTGAAGCTCGGCTTCATCTCACGGCGCTATGGCCGCCGCGTCAAGGGGGAGGTCCTTTTGGAGGAGATCTTTCAAACCCTTCCACCGGGCAGCGCAGAGTTTTATCTGATTGGGGAAGGGCGAAGTCAGGATGCCGCCCTTTTAGAGAGCTTTGGCTTTAGCTGCCGTTGTTATGAGTTCCTGCCCTACCAGCTTTTTCCCGAGGTCTACAAGGAGATTGACTTCCTTCTCATGCTCAGTGCGCATGAAGGAGGGCCAGCGAACATTCCGGAAGCTATTGCCTCTGGGACGCCAGTCCTGACCACGCCTGTTGGACTGACAAGAGACTTGATTGTCGACGGCGAGAACGGCCTGTTCCTATCAGGGGACTTCAAGCAAGATCGGGAAACCCTGCTTAAAGTAATGAACAACGAAAACGGTATTTTCGATCGATTGACCCAAGGCGCACATTTGTCCAACAAGGCGATCACTTGGAACGAGGTCATCTCCCGCCATATTGACATCTATCGCACGGTTTCCGGCATCGCCTCCGCTGGCGAGCCAAAAGAATTAGCAAACTCAACCACATAGCTTCAAATCAGGGCTGACAGAAGTAGTCGCTTGCGCTTCCTGCCAGCCCCTTTCGCTTTTATAGATCGAGCGCTAGATGCGGAGCGCCATCACTGGTTTTGGCCCACGTCACGCCCTCTGGTGACACGGTGGCGTTGACTCTTTGCCGGTAGGCAGAAAAGCTCTCAAACCTGACCACATCAACCGCCTCGTCAAAGTGCAGCGTCAACTGATAGGCATCCCCGTGGCCAATCGGGTGAACCGAGAGCACAGTACCTTCGAAGGGCTGCTTCAAATACCGGCCCGAGACACGGTCCCCGATGGAAAGCTGAAGTTGTGGTCTGTTGGAAAGGCGTGCGGCGGCCACATTCCAGTTGCGAAAACCAAGCTCCTTTGCAACGAGCTCCAAGGCTTCGGAATGGGTGATTACCTTACCAAGCCGTGCAAGGTCAGCGCGCACTTCACGGGCTCGTTTCTTGGCAGTGCTCAAGGTTGGAACAGACAGAGCTGCGGGCATGAAAGCATCCTTTCATTGTCATCAGCATTACTCTGCGGGTGCCCACATTACCGCAGACCGCTGAAAACTAGGGATCTGCTTGTTATGCCGTGATGACAGAGAGCTTCACCATAAGCCCATTGGCTCGTGAGCGGCAGGCCTCTCAACCCTGTCCACCGTGATAGGGACAACGGACAAGCCTGTCAACCAACAGCGCCGCACTGGTGGTTTCACGTCAAACCTCTTGCGCATGAACAAGAAGGGCGCCTGAGCGCCCTTGAGTTCCCTGGCGTAGGACGGATCAAACCTGCGCCAATGCCTGTTCTACATCCGCCAGCAAATCATCCGTGTCTTCAATGCCGATGGAGAGACGCAGGGTCTTGTCAGAAATACCCAGCTCAAGTCGCGCTTCTTCCGCCACACTCTGGTGTGTGGTGGTTGCCGGATGTGTGATCAGGCTCTTGGCATCACCCAGATTGTTGGAAAGCTGCACGATGTTCAGCGCGTTGGAGAACTTGAAAGCGGCTTCCTTGCCGCCAGCAAGATCAAACGCCAACATGGTCGAACCACCCCGCATCTGCTTCTTGGCGATCTCCGCCTGAGGATGATCGTCACGGCCCGGATAGACAAGGCGAGAAACAGCGTCATGCTCGGCCAGCAGATTGGCGACCTTGCCTGCAGTATAGGTCTGGCGCTCAACGCGAAGAGGCAGCGTTTCAAGCCCCTTCAGCAGCACCCAGGCATTGAACGGGCTCATGGCCGGGCCAGTGTGCTTATAAGGATCATGGAATTCTTCGGTGATCCACTTCTCATCAGAAAGCACCACGCCCCCGAGGCAGCGTCCCTGCCCATCGATGTGCTTGGTGGCAGAATAAATCACTACATCAGCGCCCAGCGCCAGAGGCGATTGCCAAATAGCAGTTGCAAACACATTGTCGACGATCAGACGCGCACCGGCGTTGTGCATGAGATCTGCAACGGCTTGAATATCAATCACATCCAACGTCGGGTTGGTTGGACTTTCCATGAAGGCGACTTTGGTGTTCGGGCGCAGAGCTGCCTTCCACTGCTCAAAATCAGTCCCGTCAATAAGGGTCGATTCGACCCCGAAACGAGGCAGCAACTGCTCGATGATGTATCGGCAAGACCCAAACAGGGCCTTCGGTGCAATCACGTGATCGCCCGCCCTCACTGAAGCCATCAGGGCAGAATGCACAGCTGCCATACCGGAGGCGGTCGCCCGCGCAGCCTCTGCGCCCTCGATCTCGCACATGCGCTTTTCAAACATGGAGACGGTGGGGTTTGCATAGCGAGAATAGATGTAGCCCGGCTCCTCGCCCAGAAAACGAGCCTCTGCCGCTTCAGCACTGCCATACACAAAGCCCTGTGTCAGATACATGGCTTCAGACGTTTCACCAAAACTGGATCGCGTGGTCCCTCCATGCACGAGTTTGGTGGCTGGCTTCCAAGTGTCTTTGTTGTCTGTGCTCATTATGCGTCCTTGCCATCATCGGTTTTCGAGAACTGCCCTGCTCGTAGAGTGGCTCGTTTCTGAAAACAAAAAACCCCGGCCGAAATAGCCAGGGTCTTGCTACAAGAACCCGGCCCTTTAGCAACTTATTTTACGTGGCAGCAAGCCGGCCGGCCCAAATCACCACAAAACAGGCCTTTTGATTAGGCCAAAGACAAGGGTGCGTCAAACAAATTTGTGGCCCTGCTTTCTTGAAGTATCCTCAAAACCAGATCACAGAAGCCTTGGCCTGTGCCTCATTGTCCTGTAATCACGGAAGTCACTTGAGAAAACACGAGCTGCGCTTTACTGCAGTTGAGCAGACAGCTAATCAGATCATGGGACCTTCCGGTATGGGTGGAATTCTTCCTGCGAAAACAATCGCCAACATGTTTGCAACCGGGGCCATTTCGGCGCCGCGCAAACCAGATGAAGACCAGATCCAGCCTGCAAGCCTGGACCTCCGGCTGGGAGCCAAGGCGTGGCGCGTTCGTGCCTCTTTCCTGCCGGGTCCCGGTGCCCTTGTGGAAGACAAGCTGCAAAACCTCATTTTGCATGAAATTGATCTGACCAAAGGCGCCGTGCTGGAAACCGGGTGCGTTTACATCGTAAAGCTTCAGGAAGCCCTCAAGCTGCCTGAGGGCCTGTCCGCCACCACAAATCCAAAGAGCTCCACGGGCCGCATTGATGTGTTCACCCGCGTCATTGCCGATGAAGGCCGCGCCTTTGACAGTGTCCGCGAAGGCTACTCCGGCCCGCTTTACGCTGAAATATCCCCGCGCACTTTCCCTGTCCTCGTGCGTGAAGGCACCCGCCTCTCACAGATCCGCTTCAGAAATGGAGATGCCCTGATCTCAGATGAAGAGCTTCTCAAGGTGCATGAAGAGCACACACTGGTGTCGGGCGGGGACGATCTGATCGGCGGCGGCGTGCAGCTCTCAATCGACTTGAAGGGCACGGGCAAGGATAGCCTCATCGGATACCGCGCCAAACGCCATACTGGCGTCATCGACGTGGACAAGAAAGAAGCGCAAAACCCGGAGGAGTTCTGGGAGCCGATTTATAACCGCGGCGATGCCTCGCTGATCTTGGACCCCAACGAGTTTTACATTCTGGTGTCGCAGGAAGCCGTTCACGTGCCGCCCATGTACGCCGCCGAAATGGTACCCTTTGATCCGCTGGTGGGTGAGTTTCGCGTGCACTACGCTGGCTTCTTTGATCCGGGCTTTGGTCACTCCACAGTCGGAGGTTCCGGCTCCCGCGCTGTTCTCGAAGTACGCTCTCATGAAGTCCCTTTCATCGTGGAGCATGGTCAGACAGTCGGACGTCTCGTTTACGAAACCATGCAGGAACGGCCTGATACCCTTTATGGTGAAGGCATTGGCTCCAACTACCAGGGCCAGGCCCTGAAGCTGTCCAAGCACTTTAAAAAGCCTCAGAAGCAGAACTAGACAACTCACGGAAACACATGCCGCTTTACACGGTCACTCGGGAATTTCAGGCTGAGCTGGAAGAGAAGAAGTCTCGCTTCCTCGCTTTTCTGGTTCCCTATGACCGCTTCGAAACCCGACTGGCCGAACTGCGCGATCAACACCGCAAAGCCAACCATCATGTCACCGCGTTCCGGCGCATGCTGGATGAGGGGCGTATTGATGAAGGGGCAAAGGATGATGGCGAGCCCGCCGGAACATCCGGCATGCCTATGCTCAAGACCATGATCGGCGCCAGGCTCATCAACTGCGGCATTATCGTAGTGCGATATTTCGGCGGCACAAAGCTGGGCACAGGCGGTTTGGCACGGGCGTATTCCGGCGCTGCAAACGCGGCCATAAACTGTGCCGAATTGGAACAATGGTTCCCGATCAAGACAAAGAAGGTCTCCGTTTCCTTTGCCGACACCTCTGAGCTTGAACGCCGTATCTCCCTGCTATCCTTGAGAGTTTTGGACCGCACTTTCACAGAGGACGGTGCCACACTGCTCATCGAGGGGCCAGAAGAGACCCTCGCCCAGCTCTAAGCACAGCCCTCAAGATCTCAGAACCTGCTTATTCACCCCAAACCAGTCTCGGGCAACAAGTCGGGACTGTCGCCCTGTTGGTCGCCGTGAAATCGTTAAGCAAAGATTAACGCTTGGCACAGGGCTTGCGGAGCATACATCGCAAGGCCACGGCCTGCCCCAAATTGGGACAGCGCCTGCGGGGAGGATGTATGCGAGTAACCCGACTGACTGCCAGTACTGAGTACCATGCGGACCGTGCCACGGTGCGTAGAGGCCCGACCCAACGCGCGGCACACCAACACCGTGCAACCCATGTCCCAAATCGTCCTCATCGCTCAGGCCGTGCGCTTGTCCCGGTTGATGGCACGCCATCTGACGGCGCCACAGCTCAGGAAGACAACCTTGGCCAGATTGTCTCGTACCGCAGCAACGCACCTTTTGTAGCGCACCTGATTGCCGTGAGAGACAAGGATCCGCAAACCCGTGAGAAACGGCGCGCCGATCCGCAGACCTCAAGCATGAGCTATAAGGCAACGTTTAAATCGACCCGACGATTTGGCTGCGGCCGCATCCTCACGCACTCAGCTTGAACCCGAAAATCCCCTTGGCACACTTCGGTCGGACGCCTCGGGGACACGCTTCGGGGATTTTCTTTTGCGCCGCCTCAATAGCCCAGCGCGCAGCCGTCTTTGCGCGGGTCAGACCCGCCAACAAGGCCGCCATTGACACGGTCAAACAAAATGGCCTGTCCACCCCCGATGGCGGCGCTTGTCCGTTCCACTTCGTGCCCCCGTGCGTGCAGGCTGGCAATTGTCGCCTCAGGTACATGCATTTCCGCAATCAGCGAGAGGTTGCGCTCATTTAAAAACAGCCGGGGGCAATCAAGGGCAGCTTGAACGTCCATGTCGTAGTCCAACATGTTTGAAAGGACGTGCGCATGACCGCAAGGTTGATAGCCGCCGCCCATCACCCCGAAAGAAAGAAACGCTTTGCCGTCCCTCATGGCCATCGCCGGAATGATGGTGTGCAATGGCCGCTTGCCTCCCGAGAGCTCATTGTCATGCCCCGGTTCCAGTGAGAAACAAGAGCCCCGGTTTTGAAGCAAGACACCGGAATTGGGCGCAGTAATGCCGGATCCGAAGCCATTATAGAGGGAATTGATAAGCGACACCGCCATGCCATCGGCATCAACCACACTCAGATAAACCGTATCGGAGCTTGGGCAGAGGATCTGTTCAGTCTGCCGTGGCAGCGCAGCATCCATGCGGATCATGCCTGCAAGACGGTCAATGTAGTTCTCTTGGAGAAACTCACTCGCTGAAAAACGCATGGATTGCGGATCGGCCAAAAACCGGTCTCGCCCGGCATAGGCCAGCTTGGCTGCTTCCATCTGCAAGTGGAACCGATCGCCACCCAGCGGATCAAGCCCCTCCTGATCGAAGCGCTTCAGGATTTCCAGCATGACAAGCGCAATGATGCCCTGCCCGTTCGGCGGCAACTCCGCCACCGTCACACCGCGATAGTCCGTTGTGATCGGCGTCAGATCATCAGCTTCCATCGCAGAAAAGTCATCAAGGGTGAGATAGCTTCCCTTTGCCCGCAACGTGGTCACCATATCCTCGGCAATTGCGCCCTCGTAGAAAGCCGAGGAACCGCTCTCCGCAACTGCCCGCAACGTCTCTGCCAACGCAGGCAGGCGCATCACTTCACCGGTGTGCGGGGCTCTTCCGTCTTTCAGGTAAAACCGTGTCGATCCCGCATCCTTACGCAACAGATCTACCTTTTGCTGCCAGTCTGCTGCCACGCGCGGCGCAACCGCAAAGCCCTTGTCGGCATACTCGATGGCACGGCCAAACACTTTGGCTAAGCCAAAACGGCCATGGTCTTTGAGCAGCTTTTCCCAGCCGCGAATGGCACCAGGCACGGTGACGGAGTGAACGGAGTCAGCGGCGATCTCTGTTTCCCCTGCATCGCGCAGCTTCTGAGCAGAGACGTCTTGGGCGGCCCTACCGGAGGCGTTCATGCCATGCAGACGGCCATCAGGCGTCGCCACCAGGCTGAAGCAGTCACCGCCAATGCCCGTCATGTGCGGCTCAACAACGGCAAGCACGGCGATGGCCGCGACGGCAGCATCTGCTGCGTTTCCCCCGTCTCTCAAAATTTCGAGGGCCGCTTGAGTTGCCAACGGATGTGACGTGGCCGCCATGGCATTGGGCGCATACACCGGCGAACGCCCGGGTGCCTGAAAATCTCTGAACATGAATTATCCCCCACTATACCGAGCATTTTTCGGCATCAGTGTTTTTCGAAAACAAACACTAATCGAAAATACGTAGAGATGCTAAGCCAGATCAGAACACAAAACAAATCAGCCATGAGGATGGAAATGCCTGTTTTAAATCTTGCCACCGCGCGCAACATCATCGCGACCGCCTATCAGAAGAGCGGCGAGGAAGGCTTCAAACCCCTGACAATCGCGGTGCTGGACGAAGGTGGGCACCTGATTGCAGTGGAGCGGCAAGATGGCTCTTCCTTCATGCGCCCGCAAATTGCCATCGGAAAGGCGTATGGCGCGGTCGCTTTAGGAGAAGGCTCCCGCTGGCTCAACGAAAACGCTCAAACGCGGCCGCACTTCGTCCAGGCGCTTAACGGCGTGGCAGGGGGCGGCATCGTGCCGGTACCGGGCGGGGTGCTCATTCGGGATCCGGAAACAGCCAAGGTTGTTGGAGCCGCCGGAGTAACCGGAGACACATCAGACAACGACGAAATCTGCGCCATTGCCGGTATCGAGGCAGCTGGTTTCACCGCGGACGTGGGGTGATACGAAAAGGGCTGCCCCGTACCGCAGAGGCAGCCCCTTCAATAGCTCAAACCGGCTCGCCTATTTCGCAGCCTGATTTACTTTTTTGTATCCGCCAGCGCTGCGATTTGTTTTTGCATGTCGGCAAGCTGCTGCTTTAAGTCAGCCAGATCATTAGAAGACTGCTCTTCTTTTTTAGGCTCGGCCTGCTTTGGCGCGCTTTGATGAGTTGGCGCTGCACCTGCGAACGGGTTGCCGGTCGGATCAAACGGCGAGAACATCCGCATGGCGCGCTCAAACATCTCCATGTTGCGCTTGGTCTGGTCTTCGATCACATCAAGCGCTGACGAGCCGAATGCCTGCGTCATGTGTTCACGCAGTTTGTCTTGCTCCTGTGTCAAAGACGACATGGAGTACTCAAGATAACTTGGCACCAGTGTCTGCATGCTGTCGCCGTAAAACCGGATCAACTGGCGAAGGAATGCGATCGGCAGCAGGTTTTGCCCCTTGCTCTCCTGCTCAAAAATGATCTGCGTGAGAACCGAGCGGGTGATGTCGTCGCCTGACTTGGCATCATAGACGACAAAATCCTCCTCGTCCTTGACCATGACGGCCAGATCTTCAAGCGTCACATATGTACTGGTGCCCGTGTTGTAGAGACGCCTGTTGGCGTACTTCTTGATGATGGTCGGCGCGTCTGTTTTGGCCATCTGTGTAACTTGTGCTCCGGTGCTGGCATTGCCGCCAGCGTTATTCTTAAAATCCTACTGAAAAGGCAGGAAGCTCCCTCAAAACGATAGCTTACGTCATCTACCCATGCGAGCGCTACCGTTTTCCGTGGTGCACTATAGTCGAAAAGAAAGCGCCTCTTTTAAACTGGAAAAACACTAATAACTCTAGGTATCATCCGCAGGTGTTTCTCATTAGCCGCACCCCTTGTTCATTAAACGTGGGCGTGCGTGCTGCCTTTTGTCCTTTTTGAAGCATGGGTTTTGTCATGAGCAATCCAGATGATGTCGTAATCGTAAGTGCAACCCGCACCCCGGTCGGGTCTTTCAATGGATCCTTCGCCAATGTGCCAGCACACGATCTCGGCGCTGCAGTAATTAAGTCCGCCTTGGAACGCGCCCAGGTTTCTCCTGAGGATGTTGATGAAGTGATCTTCGGTCAGGTGCTCACCGCCGGCCAGGGTCAGAACCCAGCCCGTCAGGCTGCAATCAATGCTGGCCTGCCAGACACTTCCACCGCGCTTGTTGTGAACCAGGTTTGCGGCTCCGGTCTTCGCACCGTTGCCATGGGCATGCAGCAGATCCAGTCCGGTGATGCTTCCATCGTTATTGCAGGCGGTCAGGAAAACATGTCCCTGTCTCCACACTGCCAGCACCTGCGCTCCGGCGTGAAGATGGGCGATTACAAGATGATCGACAGCATGATCAAGGACGGCCTCTGGGATGCCTTCAACGGCTACCACATGGGGCAGACCGCTGAGAATGTTGCCGAAAAATTCCAGATCAACCGTGAGCAGCAGGACGAGTTCGCAGTCAAATCACAGAACAAGGCCGAGGCTGCTCAAAAGGCTGGCAAGTTCAAGGAAGAGATCACCCCTGTCACGGTGAAGGAGCGCAAAGGCGAACGCATCGTTGAGGATGACGAATACATTCGTCACGGTGCCACCATGGAAGCCATGCAGAAGCTTCGCCCTGCATTTGCCAAGGACGGCTCCGTCACAGCAGCCAACGCCTCCGGCATCAACGACGGCGCTGCCGCCATTGTTCTCATGACAGCGGCTGAGGCGGAAAAGCGCGGTCTCACTCCACTGGCCCGCATCGCGTCTTGGGCAACTGCGGGTGTTGATCCGGCCATTATGGGGACAGGCCCGATCCCAGCCTCCAAGAAGGCACTGGAGAAGGCCGGCTGGTCCGTGGAAGATCTGGACCTTGTCGAAGCCAACGAAGCGTTTGCAGCTCAGGCGTGTTCGGTAAATATTGGCCTCGGACTTGACCCTGAGAAAGTAAACGTCAACGGCGGCGCTATTGCCATCGGTCACCCAATTGGCGCATCAGGCGCAAGAATTCTTGTAACCCTTTTACATGAAATGAAAAGATCTGAAGCCAGCAAAGGACTTGCAACACTTTGCATCGGCGGCGGCATGGGTGTCGCAATGTGCGTAGAACGCATCTAAGCCTCTAAAAACCCATACCATTACCTAATGGCGGAGCGCTTGACGTTCCGCCATTATGCATTTGTACTCTACGGTACTTAAAAAATTTCAAAGAGATGTTGAGGATGCGTTGATGGGACAAGTTGCAGTGGTAACTGGCGGCACACGCGGAATAGGTGCAGCGATCTCAAAGGGCTTGCAAGAGGCGGGATACACTGTCGCGGCCACTTATGCGGGTAACGTTGAGAAGGCGGAAGCGTTCAGCGCTGAAACCGGCATCAAGGTTTACAAGTGGGATGTGTCGGACGCGTCAGCATGCGAAATTGGAATACAACAAGTAAGCGAAGAATTGGGTGATATTGAAGTCCTCGTTAACAATGCGGGCATTACCCGCGACGGGTGGTTTCATAAAATGAGTTTTGAAGAATGGTCCGCGGTTATCCGCACAAACCTCGATTCCATGTTTACCATGACAAAGCCAGTGATCGAGGGAATGCGGGCCCGGGGCTCCGGTCGCGTCATAAACATCTCCTCCATCAACGGGCAGAAGGGCCAACTCGGCCAGACCAACTATTCAGCTGCAAAAGCAGGTGTCATTGGCTTCACCAAGGCCCTCGCACAGGAGACTGCCCGTAAAGGCATTACCGTCAACTGCATTTGTCCCGGTTACATTGATACCGACATGGTAGCTGCAGTGCCGGAAAAGGTACTGGAGGGCATTATCGGCCAGATCCCGGTCGGCCGCCTTGGCAAGGCTGAAGAGATCGCAGGTCTCGTGCGCTACCTCTCTTCACCGGAAGCCGCTTTCATGACAGGCGCAGTGCTCACCATCAACGGTGCTCAGTACATTGCGAATGGCTAAAGGCTTGAACTGATGAAATGCAAAAAGCCGCCCTCGCTATGCCGGGCGGCTTTTTTTTCACTTGCGATGCCCTGAAACAGGGTTTGCAAGGCATCAATCCAAAAAAGAAAAGACCGCCCAAATGGACGGCCTCGTCTTTTATAAGTCAGTCGCGTTCTTCGCGTTCAGCCTTAGACGTCGTCTTTTGGCTGAAGGATCTGACGACCCCGGTACATGCCGGTCTTGAGGTCGACATGGTGCGGACGACGCAGTTCGCCCGAATCCTTATCTTCCACGTAAGTCGGCTGGTTCAGGGCGTCCGCAGAACGGCGAAAGCCGCGCTTCATGCGCGAAACTTTTCTCTTAGGAACTGCCATCGTAGCTCTCTCTTTCGTCAATACTCACGCGCCGGGCGCGTAGCCTCAACGTGCGAAAACACAAAAGTGTCAGAATGGCGGGGGTTATACAGGCTAATTCACCGTAACGCCAGTGCCTTTGAGAAATAAATTTCACATCACTGCCGTTCGGCGGACGTGCAAGCAAGAACGTCCCCGGCCACCTTCATTCGCTGCTGATTTACACTGGCAAGTCTGCGATGTCCAGCATTAGGTTTCGCTGGGTTTCTAAGGATAGGGTTTGGCAGGGTTGTGGCCATTAAAGCGGCCTGTTGCCTGCTTAAATTCTTCGCTGACACCCCAAAATAGTGCTGCGCGGCGGCCTCAGCGCCGAAGATTCCTTCACCCCATTCCACAGTATTCAGATAAACTTCGAGCAACCGACGCTTGGTAAGCATGGAATCGAGCATGATTGCCAGCGGCGCTTCCACCGCTTTGCGCAGATAACTTCTGCTGTTCCAAAGAAAAAGGTTCTTTGCCAGCTGCATTGGAATGGTGCTGGCCCCTCTGGCCCGCTCCCCTTCAAGAAGCGATTCGACCTGAGTCTGCATCGCCGCCCAGTCCACGCCGCCATGCTCGCAATACAAACTGTCTTCCGAAATCACCACGCCGCGTTGCAGATGTACCGAGATCTCCTCCAGCGGAACAAAATCCCTCTCCACGGATTGCAACGTCACATAGCGCCCAAGCATCAAGGTTGAGACGGGCGGGACCACGGAATAGACGACCGTCAACACAACCGGCGTCACCAACAGGATCGCCAGCACCTTTAGCAAAAACCGCTTGATGCGCCCCTTCTTGCGGCGGGACCGGCTGCCCGAGCGTGTCAGTGTCACATTACCTCCTCGGCACTCAGCGGTTCCCCGCTCAAAAACTCCTCTACAGCCCGCCCCAAAACACGGGCATTCTTGTCAAAGGCCGACTTCTTGCGCCAGATCAGACCGATGTCCCGATAGGCTGTTTCATTGTTCAACCGAACCAACTTCAAATTGGTTCCCAATGTAACCCCTGCTTTTGCAGCCAAAGACGGCACCAATGTGAGACCAAGCCCATTGTCAATCATCTGGATCAAGGTCGTCATGGATGTTGCCTGGAAATCCTCTCCGCCAACACTCAAACGCCCGCCAGTTGCTGCAAGTGCGTGGTCGCGCAAACAATGCCCGTCTTCCAGCAGCAGCAACGTGTCATTCATAATCGAATCAACATCAATCACAGCAGCATTCGCCAGTCGATGCGCACCCGGCACAGCCAAAATCAGCTCATCCCGGCCCACAACCATCTGCTCAAATCCCTCCGCATTGTAGGGAAAGGCAATTAACGCAGCATCAACTCGCCCTTCTCGAAGAGCAGAGATCAGGTTGCGGGTGAGGTCCTCACGCAAAAACAGCTTTAATCTGGGATACCGACCGCGCAGCGCTGGCAGAAAACGCGGCAACAAAAACGGCGCAATTGAAGGAATGACCCCCAAGCGGAAACGGCCAGTGAGCGGTTCCTGATCAGACTGCACACCGTGCACGAGGTCTTCTGCATCGCGCAAAAGCTCGGTTGCCCGCTGCAGCACATGCTCACCGGCTTCGGTCAAAACCAGCGCGCGGCCGGAGCGGTCCACCAACTCGCAACCAAGAATGTCTTCCAGCTGCTTGATTGAAGCCGAGAGCGTTGACTGGGTAATATGACAAGCCTCTGCCGCCTTGGAAAAGGACAGGTGATCCGCCAGTGCTTTGAAGTATTGGAGCTGTCTAAGTGTGGGTAACATGATGCGTCAGCGTGTCACAGATTTCAGTGCCATTTCAGAACGATTCTAAAAAACGGCAGTTTTCAGCGAATTATAACAATTGCAACATGTGGTATCGTTTTTTCCGATAGCAATGTTCGCAATTATCGTTTTGACCGAACAACAATCCTGCCCCATAAAAAACCCGTAAGCGGCGCTGTGCAGCGCAGCATAAAGGTTTCGATAAGGTCACACCGTCATGTGGCCCACATTTCATGCAGGAGACGATCATGCTCGGTATTGGCGATAAGCTTCCAGAATTCTCTGTAACCGGTGTTAAGCCAGGCTTCAACAAGCACGAAGAAAACGGCGAGTCCGCTTTCGAAACGCTCACCGAAAAGAGCTTCGACGGTAAGTGGAAGGTTATCTTCTTCTACCCAAAGGACTTCACATTCGTTTGTCCAACTGAAATCGCTGAGTTTGCGCGTCTGGCTTCCGAGTTTGAAGACCGTGACGCAGTTGTTCTCGGCGGCTCCACCGACAACGAATTCGTGAAGCTGGCATGGCGTCGCGATCACCCAGATCTGGACAAGCTCCCAATCTGGTCTTTCGCAGACACCAATGGTTCCCTCGTAGACGGTCTTGGCGTTCGCGCTCCAGAAGGCGTTGCATACCGCTACACCTTCATCGTCGACAACGAAAACACCATCCAGCACGTTTACGCGACCAACCTCAACGTTGGCCGTAACCCGAAGGACACCCTGCGCGTTCTCGACGCTCTGCAGACCGACGAACTTTGCGCATGTAACCGTGAAGTTGGCGGCGACGTTCTCGCAGCATAAGCCGCGACACCCTGCATTGAAGAGTGAGCCGGTTCATCCGGCTCCTCTGCCCCCGCCCTATTTGTTCCCAGAACATTGCTGAGTAAAATCCATGTCCATTGATAGCCTGAAATCCGCTCTTGGTGACTTCGCCAAGGACGTTCGTCTGAATCTTGGCACGATGGCTTCTGATGAAAGCCTGACCGCACAGCAGAAGTACGGCCTGTTCGTCGCGTGTGGCATTGCCTCCCGCAACAAGACCGTCAAGGACGCCATGATCGCTGAAGCAACGCCGCATCTTTCTGCAGAAGCGCTTTCAGCCGCCAAGGCAGCGGCCAGCATCATGGGCATGAACAACGTTTACTATCGGTTTGTTCACCTGTCCTCCAACGAACAGTATGGCACCATGCCTGCAAAGCTGCGCATGAACGTGATTGGCAAGCCCGGCGTTGACAAGGCAGACTTCGAACTTTGGTCCCTCGCCGTTTCCGCCATCAACGGCTGCGGCATGTGCATCGACAGCCACGAAGCTGTTCTGCGCAAAGAAGGCATGACCTCCGAAATGATCCAGACCGCCGTGCGTTACGCGTCGATCATTCAGTCGGCCGCAATTGCGCTGGAAGCCTCTGAATAACGCGGCTCACACATTCCTCCCCTTGAAAGCCCGAGGTGCGCCCGCATCTCGGGTTTTCTTGTTCAAGCGCGTTGAAACCGAGTGTCGTGCCCTGCCGCCGCCTGCAGTTTGCGCTCATTGTCGCCGATGAAGTCGCGAAGCAGCGGCACCGCGTCACGCTCACGTGACACGATAAGCTGGAACACCATTGTGCTCCCTTCCAGAAAGCCCATCTCGCATGCGCTCAGATAGAGCTGCCACATTCGGCAGAAGCGTTCATCGTAAAGCGCTTTGGCCTTGTCCCAATTGGCCTCAAACCGAAGTCGCCACGCTCTGAGTGTATAATAGTAATGCAGGCGCAGAATTTCGGCATCGCACACCCATAAACGCTGCCGTTCCGTTGCTGCAAAAACCTCAGAGAGGGATGGCACATACCCGCCCGGGAAGATGTACTTGGTCAAGAACGGGCCTGTCGTGCCCGGTGGCGTGTAGCGTCCGATGGAATGGATGACGCCAAAGCCTTTGGGGCGCAGGCATTCCTTCACCTTGGCGAAGTAGGCATCGAAATTGCCAATGCCCACGTGCTCCATCATGCCGACCGAGATAACCCGGTCATACTCCCCGGAAAACTCATTGTAGTCCTTGCAGATGAACTCGACATTGTTCTGCAAACCAAGCGCCTCAACGCGCTTTTCGGCAATCCGGATCTGCTCAGGTGACACGTTCAGCGATGTTACGTCAGCCCCCGCCTGCGCCATGCGGATCGCCAACGAACCCCAGCCACCGCCAATTTCCAGAACGCGCATACCGGGTTTCAGGTCGAGCTTGGCGATCAGATGGTCCAACTTGGCAGCCTGCGCCTGCTCAAGTGTATCCTCCGGTGTTCTGTAATAAGCACATGAGTAATTTAGCCCGTCATCAAGAAACAGCCGGTAGAGATCCGTGTTCAGATCATAGTGGTGGCGCACCTGCGCCTTGTTTCGCGAAAGATCAAGGCGCTGCTTTCTACGCGCATGACCATCCTTGAAGGACCAAACAACTTTCTGCAGGGCGGTCGCGTTAAACGGGCCGCGATTGACCGTGAACACGCTGATCAGATCGTTGACGTGAGTGCCTTTCTCCAAAGTCAAACGCCCATCCATATAGGCTTCTGCACCCACAAGCTCCGGATCCCACAACATCTTTAGGGGTAGCCACCTATCATGAAAGCGTATCACTGCCTTTGGGCCGGGCGCGCGCCCGCCAAGCTCATGGCGTACATTTTCTGCGTCAATGATGATAAGCTGGCCCTTCTCAAGGAAGGGCTCCAGCATTCTGGCAAGAGCTCGCATTTCTTCCTTCCAAAGCAATCCACACTTAAGAGTATTGTAACGGAGAAATTTCGCAACTCTCCTAACGGAAGCCCTCGCATTTTTCGTAGCTGCTGCTTCTATCACCCTCAAAAATTGGAGCCCCTCCCGCGCCATGGGCTTGACGCGGCTTGGCATTCAGGCGACAGCAGTGCAACCAATCAGGCACACTACCTTTTCCGGGAGAGACTTCGTGAGCGACGCGGCCCGCACCTTACTCGCCAGTTCTGCAGCGCGTGTGGAACAAACCTTGACCAACGCCCTCGCCCTGCAGCCAGAGCCGCAGGAAGTCGCCCGCCCAAGTCGTCTCGTTGAAGCCATGAAGTATGCCGCCCTTGCAGGAGGCAAGCGCTTGCGCCCCGCCTTGATTGTGGAAGCGGCCAAGATGCTGGGCCGCGAGGATGACGGCGTCCTCACAGCTGCGGCGGCGCTGGAGTGCATTCATTGCTACTCCCTGGCGCACGATGACCTTCCCGCCATGGATGATGATGATCTGCGCCGCGGCCAGCCCACCACGCACATCGCCTTTGATGAGGCCACCGCTATCTTGGCCGGTGATGGGTTGCTGACCCTCGCATTCGATTTGATTGCCCGCCGGGAAGTCTCCGAAAGCGCCGAAGTGCGCCTGGTCCTGTCTCAGGAGCTTGCCCGCGCTTCCGGTGTCGGTGGCATGGCTGGCGGCCAGATGCTGGATCTGGAGTCCGAACACCGCGATCGCACCGAGGCCGAAATCCGGCTCCTCCAGTCCATGAAGACCGGCGCGCTGATCCGCTATGCCTGCCGCGCTGGCGCTTTGTTGACCGATGCACCGCAAGAAACCGTCGACACTCTGACCCGTTTCGGGGAAGTGATCGGCTTTGCCTTCCAGCTGGCTGATGACATTCTCGATGTTGTTGGCGACGCTGAGGTCGTCGGCAAGGCAACCGGCAAAGACGCGGAAATGGGGAAGGCCACGCTTGTCGGCCTGTTGGGAGAAGACGCTGCGCGCGCCAAGCTTGCAGACTTGATCGCAGAGGCCGATGCGCTGCTCGCTCCGTTCGGCGAACGCGGCAAGCCTCTGTCAGAGCTGGCGCACTTCGTCGCAAGCCGTACCAATTAGGACAGCGCCTGTCAGCTTTCGTGGAACACTTCCATCAAGAACGTGCGCGCGAGCTCAATCCCGTGCACGTTGATGCCATGGCCAAGTCCCGGCAGGCCCTGTGCAGTCACCGGCACCTCCGCGTTTTCCATGGCTGTCTGAGCCACAGACAAGTTCCAGAACGGCACCACGTCGTCTTCCTCGCCATGCACCAGCAGAACCGGCGGCTTGCTGGCCACCTCCCGGCACAGCGTATCCGGTGCAGGCAGCGCACCAGAATATGCAAGAATGCCGGAAAATGTCTTGGGGTAATGAAGCCCCACATGAAGGGCCATCATCGCGCCCTGTGAGAAACCGAAGAGCGCGACTGAGCTCGGCTCCACGCCAACGCGTGCCATTTCCTTTTCCACTGCAGAAACCAGATAAGGCGCTGCGGCCTCAGCACCAAGGCGGTACTCCTTTGGCGTCCGCTCCGTGAGCGGAAACCACTGCCGTCCTGCGGCCCAAACGTCGCAGACCTGCGGCGCTTCAATGGCCACAAACTCGCAACGCGGCAACGCTTCTGTCAGATCGTCTGCAAGCGTGATCAGATCGGATGCGTCCGCTCCATATCCATGAAGCAACACCACCAGACTTTCAGCGGGTGTCTCCTTGGCACCGTGGCGAAGGACACCATGGCTTTCCATATGCCTCTCCCAAACTAGATGGGCAGCGTTTCGCGACCTTCGCGGCGGGCCTTGTAATAAGACCACCAAAGCCGCGCTGCAGTGCCGCGATGCGGGGCCCACGCTTCTGCAATCAGATCCAGCTCTTTGCCCTTCGGTCGTTCATCCAACCCGAAGGCATCCTTCACTGCGTTTTGCAAAGCCACATCCCCTGATGGGAACACATCTGGGTGCCCAGCGCAAAACAAAAGAAAAATGTCAGAGGTCCAACGGCCGATGCCTTTGATTTCACACAGCCTTCTTTGGGCTACATCGGCAGGCATTTCTGCAAGATGCATAAGATCAAGCCCATCTTCCATGTGTTCGGCAATGCTGCGAATGGTGTTGACCTTGGAACCGGACAAGCCAACCCTCTTCAGCTCCTCATGGGACTTCGACAGCAAGACCTCCGGTGTAAACGGATCCACAAGCGCTTCCAAACGCCCGAAAATGGCAGCGCCAGCGGCAACAGAAATCAGCTGTGAGACGATGATGTTGGAAAGCGCCTTGAAATCCGCCGCGCGCCGACGCAAGGGCACCACCCCGGCAATCTCGAAAACGCCGCGCAGCCGTTCATCCAGCAGCAACAGGCTCTGCAGTTCCCGTGCAATATCTTCTTCTGTTTCAATGGGTTTCACACTACT
Source organism: Pseudovibrio exalbescens (assembly GCF_028737195.1). GTDB lineage: Bacteria > Pseudomonadota > Alphaproteobacteria > Rhizobiales > Stappiaceae > Pseudovibrio > Pseudovibrio zosterae. Next base: position 149,586 of record NZ_JAQZAJ010000002.1, read on the forward strand.
TCCCCTTGCCAGCTGCGTGCGGCAAACTAAACTTCAACAAGCCTGAGCAGCCTTCCAACAGAAAGACCATAACCTGAATGTCTGCGCCCGTCCTTCGTTTTGCCCCCTCTCCCAATGGCCACCTGCACCTTGGCCATGCCTATTCAGCATTGCTCAATCAGCACATTGCCCGAGAACTGGGAGGACGGTTCCTTGTGAGAATAGAAGACATAGACACCGTGCGCTGCACAGACAAGCTTTGCGCGGATGCCCTTGAGGATCTGGAGTGGCTCGGTCTTGAGTGGCATGGACCCGTTCGCCGGCAATCCGAACACCTGAGCGCATACACTGCAGCCCTCAAGAAGCTTGAGCAGAAGGGCCTCCTTTACCGAGGCTACCTTACGCGCTCTGAGATCAAGCAGGCCATTGCCGAGAAGGAACTTGCAACCGGGACACCTTGGCCTCGCGATCCGGATGGCGCCCCTCTTTATCCCGGTGGCTCGCTAGAGCCCGCGGTGACGGGCCGCCCCTTTGCCCTGCGCCTCAACATGCAAAAAGCGCTGGCGCAGCTTGCTGATTTAGTGTTCTGGCCAGAAACGGGCGTCGGCCCGCAAGGCGAGACCGGCGATGTCCCGGCCGTGCCGAGCGAATGGGGAGATGTCATTCTGGCCCGCAAGGACACGCCCACCAGCTACCATCTTTCTGTGGTGGTGGATGATGCCCTTCAGGGCATCACTCATGTAGTGCGCGGTCAGGATCTCTTTTATGCCACGGCAGTTCACCGGGTGCTTCAGCAATTGCTTGGCCTCCCATGCCCGACCTATCAACATCACGGACTCATCCTGGATGATGACGGGCGCAAGCTGTCAAAATCAGCCCGAGACACATCCTTGCGCGAACTCCGCGCTGATGGCATGACGGCTCGGCAAATCCGCACCCGCCTTGGCTTCAGCTAGTAGCCGAACGCCTGAAGGAACGCCAGCCACCCACTCACTGTAAAGATTGCGGTGAAGGTGGTGATTGTGATCGCGTTTGAAGACATAGCGTGCCCAGTGCCGAACTGCACAGCCAGAAGATACGCATTCAAGCCCGTTGGGCAGGCAGCGCCCATTGTTGCCACAGCCACCCAAAGGGGCGGCAGATCCGTGAACTGGCTCATGAAGATGAAAACGGTCAGCGGCAAAAGGCCAATCTTGAGCACACTAAGCACCGTTGCAATCTTCAGCGTGCCGCGAATGCCGTAGTCCACCAGTCCCATGCCTACCGCAAACAGCGCAACGGGCGTTGCCGCCGTCGCCATGGAGGTCAACACGGTTTCGGCGATAGACGGAACGGGGAGACCAACGAGGTTCACCGCAACGCCGCTCAAGATACCAATGATAATGGGATTGCTGATCAGGCTCTTTATGACCGACTGGAGCACCTCTTTGATCGGACGCGCTTCCTCATAGCCATCAATCACCACAGCGCGGGACATCAAAGAGACGGAGAGGATTGTCACAAACGGGATATGCAGCGCAATGATCAGGGAAAGCGGCACCAGACCTTCGGGCCCGAAAAGAGACGATATCAATGGAATGCCGATAAGGCCTGTATTGCTGAACCCGGCGGTAAGGCCAGCCACAACGGCCGCACGGGCCTCGCGCTTGAAGCCCCAACGCACGATGGCGGCCGCAACAAAGTAAACCAGCGTCAAAGCCGAGTAGTAGGCCAGCCAAAACGGAAAAGGCGACACGTCACCCAACTCAGCACCGGTCAACGTCCTGAAGATCAGCACAGGAACCAGAATTGTCACGCAGAAGGAGCCAAGCGCCTGCCCCACGCCCTCCTTGAGGAGCTTTAGGGAGGCGCACGCATAGCCCAACCCGATCAAGATGAATATGGGCAACACAAGCTGGATGGTCTGCTGAAACATGAGGCTCTCTTGTACCGGGCACCAGTCGAAGACCATGCCACGGATACTCGTTTAGGAAGAGAAGACCTTATAAGCCCTCCAAACCCCGCCCACCAGAGGCAATCTCTTGAGAAAATGTCCCCTGATCACACAGGCTAGGAAAGAACACCCCTGAAAACAGCGCGCTTAAAAGGAAGGCGTAGGCGTCAAACCCGTTAGAGCAAGCCAGTTTGCAGCTCGCCTTTGCCTCTACACCACTGCGGATTTCTAGCCAAATCTCATGAACGCCGCATCCAGCGCATCATCCAGGCGGTCATTGCCCCAAAACAGCTCTCCATGTTCTGTCACGAAACTGGGCGCGCCAAAGATACCAAGTGACTCTGCGGTTGCGACTTCCGCCCGCAGGCCGATTTTCACCTCCGCCGTCTCAATCTCATTCATCACCCGTTTTGCCGGTGCTCCCAACTCCACCAGAAGCGCGGCAAGAAGCTCAGGGTTTGAGATGTCTTCGCCCAGCGCAAATTCCATGTGATAGACCGCACGGGTAAATGCGCCGATCCAGTCTTCATTGCGCCCGCAATAGGCGATCCGCGCCGCTAAAAGACTGTTCTGCGGGAACGGGTTGGGGCGTACCAACGGCAGGCCGAGAACAGAACATTGACGCTCCATGTCCCGCCACATGTAATTTCCTTTAGAACGCTGAAGATTAAATGGCGAGGTCTCCCACCCTTGCTTTTTAAAGATTGGCCCGAGCAAGAATGGACGCCATTCTACGGAGATGCCACGGTCAACTGCGAGGGTCTCAATGCGCATGGCGCTGAGATAGCTATAGGTGGAAGCAAAATCATACCAGAAAGCGATCCGGGGCATCAGCGCAACTCCATCAAACATTCATCGTTCATTTAATTTATCGTCACGTATCGATTATATACCCTTGCGCATTGCGTCAGAATTTTATTATACAAAAATAACATTAGACGCTCGCAATGGGGGCATTGGGGTGAAGCGTACATATGTAAACCTTCCTAGTATTTCCGCTAGGTGTCCGTTTGTCTTGACAACGGCATACATTATTTCTGTATCACTTTTCTTTTTGGCGTTTCCTGCAGTAGATATCTGGGCCAGCCAGATGTTTTACAGCTCAGATGGTTATTTCCCAGCGGCAAAAAGCCCACTCTTGCAAGATATTCGCTACATGAAACACTACCTGGTGTCGTGGGTTGTGGGCCTTTCTCTTGCCGTTCTGCTCATTAAACTGCTTTTGCCGAAGCTAAGGGCTCTGGTTGATCTGCGCGCCCCCTTGTTTCTTATAAGCACTCTGATCATTGGTCCCGGGCTCGTCGTCAACGCCCTGCTCAAAAATAATATTGGCCGCCCCCGCCCTCGTCACGTGGAGTCTTTCGGCGGCTCCAATCCCTTCGTCGGCGTGTGGCAAAGCTCCGATTATTGCCAGACCAACTGCTCCTTTGTGTCAGGCGAGGCATCCTCTTCCATCTGGCTGGTCGCTCTGGTCTTCATCGTCCCCAAAAAATGGAAGCTCCCAGTCGCCATCGGCACGATTGGCCCGGCTTTGGTGTTCTCGATAAATCGCGTTGCCTTCGGCGGGCACTTCCTGTCCGACACGATGATATCCTGGGGCGTGACGTTTTTCGTGATCTGGGCCGTCTACTGGCTGCTCTACCGAAAGACCCCAAGTTGGGCACAACCAGAAACCCTGGAAAACGCCTTCACCCATGCCGGGATCTGGCTGCATGCCAAGCTTAACAAACTGTTCGGCATCGGCAGCACACAGGTTCAACAATTCGCCAGCATGTTTCGCTAGGCGCGCCAGTCACAGGCGCCGTGCTTCCAGCTGCTTAAACAGGGCCAGCGTTCCTTCGTTCACCATGCGATAGACAAGCGCAAATCCCTCAGGCCCCTCATAGTAAGGGTCCGGCACATCCTTGCGCTGCTCATCCAACAGCATGCGGATCTGCGCCAGCGCGCCAGCGGGCGCTAGATGATGCAAACGCTCAACGTTGCTGGCGTCCATACCAATCAGATAGTTATAGTTCGTGAAGTGCTTGGGGTGAACTTGCTGCGCCCGCTGCATGCCAATATCGACGCCGTGCTGCGCTGCGATGGCGATACTGCGTGGATCTGGCGGGTTGCCAACATGCCAGCCTCCCGTGCCAGCGGACCCAATTTCATAGTGGTCCTGCACACCGTGGGTTGTGACATGATGGGTAAACAGGCCCTCCGCCAAGGGAGAGCGACAGATATTGCCAAGGCAGACAAAAAGAACGCGGGTCTTTGACATGGATGGGTTCTCGCTCGCCAAATCAGGGATCAGACGACGAGATGATACACACAATCGCAAGCGCTGCGCATATCCAGAGCATACCCATCCACGTCAAACAAAAGGAGGTCGTTACGCGACGGCCATGCTCAAACCAACAGTCACGACAAAAAGACTGATGGCTGGGAGGAGAGCAAACGCAAACCACGTGTTGGACATTGGGAAATCCTTTCTTGTTATTATTGGCTTGAATATAAGCGCCTTTTCTCAGAATTCTTGTTGGCGCGGTAATATATCGAACACGAGGCTGTGAGGAGTTTTGGATGACCGACGTGCTTAGCCAGCAAGAGATTGACGCAGCGCTGGAGAGCCTTCCAGGCTGGAAAATTTCAATAGACGGCAAATCAATTCAAAAAGCGTTTAGATTCAAAAACTTCGTTCGGGCGTTTGGTTTCATGTCACAAGTCGCCCTGCTTTGCGAAAAGCAGAACCATCACCCGGACTGGTCCAACAACTATAGAGATGTGCAGATATCGCTTAGCAGCCATGACGTGAATGCATTGACGAAACGCGATATTCGCCTCGCCACATCCATTGAAAAGCTGCTGACCTAGGCGCCCTCAACCGCGCCGCGGGTAATTCGGAACACGAGAATGTCCTGCTGTGTTTCCACGCCATGCAGCGTGTGCCCGTCCTGATTGCACATGTGCGGTATGTCGATCTGCGCCATCGGATCTGTCGCATGCACCTCAAGGCCCTCACCCGCCCGCATGCGCGCCAGCGCCCGGCGCGCTTTCATGACCGGCAGCGGACAGTTAAGTCCTTTTAGATCAAGCTGTTTAAAATCCATCACGACATTCCCATTTGGAACGGTATCAGGTGATGCTGATGCTGCCAACAGGCTGTAACATGCGCACCAGTCCAATAGTCCCGCTGTGCTCTGGCGGGTTCTGTAATCTGTCGGGGGGCCCATGACAACAACAGAGTCTAACAAAATCTACGAGATCCTCGAGTTCTGGTGGGAAGCTGGCCGAGAAAAATGGTTTCAAAGCACGCCGGAATTCGACGAGGAAATCAGAAGCCGGTTTGAAGGTGATCTGCGCAAAGCCGCTAAGGGCGACTACGATAGCTGGCAAGAAACGCCCCATGGCGCGTTGGCATTGCTCCTGCTTCTGGACCAGTTTCCGCGAAACCTCTTCCGAGGCTCCGCCGAGAGCTTCGCTTATGATGCCAAGGCCCTCGCCATCGCCAGACAAGCCATGGAAAAGAACTACCACCTGGCCTACCCACGGGAGGTTCGCCTTTTCTTCTTCTTGCCGTTTGAGCACTCCGAAAACATTGAGGACCAAACCACTGCAGTGGATGCTTTCCGCCGCTGGGGTGATCAGAACGGCTACCTCTATGCCCTGATCCACATGGACGTGATCCGCCGCTTTGGTCACTTCCCGCATCGCAATGCCCTTGTCGGCCGGGAAACGACACCGGAAGAACAGCGCTTTTTAGAGGAAGGCGGCTTTAGAGCCTGACCCCTCCCTCTACAGTTTGACTATTTTTTAGGCAGAGCAAATTTTGTGCTCTGCCTATTTTTTTATCACCATACCTGCCGCGGCGTCGCCCTGCCCAAAACCTAGTCTCTCGACCTAGATGCCCCGGATAGAACGCTGTTTTTAATAGGTTTTTAAGAAGTACCAACATCCCAAAAACAGCAGAATTCCGCCGAAAAATCGAGTTGGCACACTCCTTGTATGTAATAGGCCGAACGCGGACCTGCTGGTCCTGAACTGAGCGCAGTCAGTTTTGGACCGGGAGAGCGCGGGGGAACACAGGGAACGAATTTCCCGATTGGTCAACAGTAGAGCGGGAGCTGACTATGAAAATTGTAATGGCGATCATCAAGCCATTTAAGCTCGACGAGGTGCGCGACGCCCTCACGAGCGTTGGCGTTCAAGGCCTCACCGTCACCGAGGTGAAGGGCTACGGCCGTCAGAAGGGACACACCGAGATTTACCGCGGCACGGAATACGCGGTCAGCTTCCTGCCAAAGCTGAAGATCGAGGTCGCCGTGGATGCAGATCTGGCGGACAAGGTTGTCGAAATCATCGCTGGCGCGGCCAAGACCGGCCAGATCGGCGACGGCAAGATCTTCGTTTACGGCATCGACCAGGTCGTTCGCATCCGTACCGGCGAAGCAGACGCCGACGCACTCTAATTAGAAAAATCGAGGGGAAACTGAAAAAATGAAGCGCATCTATACCCTTTCAAGCCTGTCAGTCGCGGCCCTTGCCGCCATGGCTGCACCGGCTTTGGCTCAGGAAACACCGCCGGTCTCACCTGAAACTCAGTACATCTTCAACACCCTGTTGTTCCTCATTGGCGGCTTCCTCGTCATGTGGATGGCAGCAGGCTTTGCGATGCTCGAAGCAGGCCTCGTTCGCTCCAAGAACGTATCCATGCAGTGCTTGAAGAACATCAGCCTCTACTCCATCGCGGGCCTCATGTTCTGGGTCACCGGCTACAACCTCATGTACACCGGCGTTGATGGCGGCTTCATGGGTTCCTTTGGTCCTTACTCCTTCGACCCGGTCGGCGGCGATGCTCTCGACACCGGTTACTCCACTGCATCTGACTGGTTCTTCCAGATGGTGTTTGTGGCAACAGCAGCGTCGATCGTGTCCGGCACATTGGCCGAGCGCATCAAGCTGTGGCCGTTCCTTGCTTTCGTTGTCGTACTGACCGGTTTCATCTACCCGATCGCAGGCTCCTGGCAGTGGGGCGGCGGCTGGTTGTCAGAAGCAGGCTTCTCTGACTTTGCCGGTTCCACACTCGTTCACTCCGTAGGCGGCTGGGCCGCGCTTGCTGGCGCGCTGATCCTTGGTGCCCGTAAAGGCAAATACGGCGCAGACGGTCAGGTTCACGTCATGCCGGGCTCCTCCATGCCTCTGGCAACTCTGGGCACGTTCATCCTGTGGCTCGGTTGGTTCGGCTTTAACGGCGCATCCCAGCTCGCAATGGGCACCATCAGCGACGTGACCGACATCTCTCGCATCTTCGCGAACACCAACATGGCAGCAGCAGGTGGTGTGATCGTTGCAGTGGTTCTGACCCAGATCCTCTACAAGAAGGTCGATGTGACCATGGCCCTGAACGGCGCCCTGGCTGGCCTCGTGTCCATCACCGCTGAGCCACTGGCACCATCCGTTCTGCAGTCCATCATCATCGGTGGTGTTGGCGGCGCGCTCGTTGTCTTCACTGTGCCGCTGCTGGACAAGCTGAAGATCGACGACGTTGTAGGCGCAATCCCGGTTCACCTGATCGCAGGCATCTGGGGCACGCTCATCGTGCCGCTGTCCAACACCGACGCGTCTTACGCAACTCAGGCGCTTGGTGTGGCTGCATACGGTGTCTTCACCGTGATTGCTTCTGCGGCGGTCTGGTTCGCCCTCAAGGCAACCATCGGCATCCGTGTCGGCGAAGAAGAAGAAGCAATGGGTCTGGACAAGGTCGAAATTGGCGTCGAAGCCTACCCAGAATTCGGCCAGGGCTCTCAGCGCCTCTAAACATCAAAGGGAGATAAACTCCCAGCAATCACCTTCCCAAAAAACGAAAGGCCCGGGCTCTCCCACCCGGGCCTTTTCATTTGCAGTGCGTCTCCGGAGCAGGCCTAGATCACCACGATGCCCGAATGTTTGGCGTGGTTTTCCGGCTCGATGTGAATGGTGACCCGCGCGCCGGGCAACTCCTTGGCAATACCCTCTTCGATCCGATCGCAAATCTCGTGGGCGTCCAGCACGGTCATGTCCGCCGGAACCACCAGGTGAAAGTCCACGAAAGTCACATGCCCTGAATGGCGGGTGCGCAAATCGTGGGCCTCAATTGCCCCTTCGCCATGCTTTGAGATCAAGGTGCGCAACAGCTCCTGCTCTTCTTCCGGAGCCGCTTCATCCATTAGCCCGCCAATGGACTCGCGTACAAGGTGCCAGCCGGACCAAAGAATGTTCACGGCAACCACAATGGCAAGTATGGGGTCAAGAATGGTCCAGCCCGTCGCGTAAGCAGCCCCCACGCCTACAATCACACCCACAGAGGTGTAGACATCCGTCATGATGTGCTTGCCATCGGCAACAAGTGCCGGCGAGCGGTGCTTGCGGCCCACACGCATCAGCGCGCTCGCCCAGATGAAATTCAGTACAGACGCCGCCCCGTTCAGCACGAAGCCAAACAGGGAGTACTCCAGCTGCGGCCCTTCCATGATGCTGATATAGGCCTGCCGCAAGATGGTCACCGCCGCCAGAACGATTAGCACCCCTTCCAACACAGCAGCAAAGTACTCAACCTTGGTGTGCCCATAAGGGTGGTTGTGGTCCGCTGGTTTTTGGGCAAGATGCAGCGCGCCTGCTGCAGCCAGCGCCGAGGCCACGTTGATGATGGACTCAAGCGCATCGGAGTAAAAAGCAATAGAGCCGGTGTAGAGGTAAGCCGCGTACTTTGTCGCCAGTACAATCAAACCGACAACAATGCTGCCGAGCGCAAAGCGCATGCTCTCGTTCATAACTTCTGGCCCATCTGATAGTTTGGTGAGTGCGCCACCGTTCGCAATCACGCGCATGCCTAACAGGTTTGGCAGGTATATCAAACCTAACCAAACATCCATAGGAACTTAGCCATAGGTTATCAGCGGGAAATCCTCAGAAGCTGACCTGCGCAGTCGTCGCCACTCCAAGGATGTCAGAGGGGTTACCGTTCACCATCTTCTGGACCAGCACCACGATACGCTCAACACCGTTGCCGCCCACTTCAGATAGCGGCAACTTGTAGGTCTCCGGCCCCCCATCCCAAACGCCGATCGGCATGATCCCCCGAACGACATTGCGATATTCGCGCTTGGACCCGGCATTCTCACCGCGCCGGATACTTACCGTGGCGCGGTCGCTTACCTTGACCAGATAAACGCTCGCCATCAGTTTGGGGCCGGGCACAGCGCCATCGACGCTGACCTCAAACATGTTGTCATGAACAGAGGTCTCCACAGACAGCGGCAAACTCACATGCCGTTCCAGCGCTTTCTTGATGCTGGCGCGATCACTGCCAACGAAAGAACGGTGCCCGTTCACGACCATTTGCGGCGTGTAGATGCTCCGCTCACCATTGGCTTCCGCATACATCTTCTGACGCTTGGTGTTGTCAGCAGAGCCAAATGTATCCGCCCACCCAAGGTAGTCCCAGTAGTCCACATGAAACGCCAGTGCCAGAATGCCGTCTTTATCGGCAAGCTCCGACAAAATGTCATCTGCTGGCGGGCAGGAGGAACAACCCTGGCTGGTGAACAGCTCCACAATGGCTTTTGGCTTCTGCGCTTCAGCAGCATGCACTGCAGGTGCGATGGAAATCCCTGCGAAAACCGCGCCTAAAACCAGTATGCGTTTCACCATCAACATCATGTCAGTGCCAGAATCCTTGCCATTGCGTCGGATTAGCAACCTATAGGCATCCCACTTAAAGTGACAGTCACAAGACGGTGAGACCGCACACGCGCCCGATGTTCACGCTACAGACTGCCTTTAACCGGCGTTTTCTGAGAGGATTTTTTCAAGTTCTGGCAAGAAGACTTCTTTGAAACTGCGCGCGTCCAGCGGACCCACAAACTTGTAGCGGATCTGCCCTTCCCGATCGACAATGAAGGTTTCCGGCACGCCATACACCCCCCAGTCGATACCGACACGGCCACTGTCTACGCCCACCCGGTCATAAGGATTTCCCAGGTCGGTCAGGAAGCGCACGGCCTTCGGGTCTGTGTCCTTGTAGTTCAAACCCGCAATCTGGAAGCGATCATCCTTGGAAAGCTCCATCAGGTATGGGTGTTCAGCTCGGCACGGCGCACACCAGGAAGCAAACACGTTCACCACAGAAACCTGACCAAGAAGGTCTTCATGGGCAAAGCCCGGCATGGGTTTGCCGTCCTTCATCAGTCCCTCAACCGGGCCTAACACAAACTCGGGTGCTGGTTTGTCGATCAGAGCCGAAGGCAGCTTTTGCGGATCATTGCCGGATACCAGTTGATAGAAAAACAGCAGAGCCAGCGCTCCGAACACCACAATTGGCAACAGCACAAACGGCGACAAACGCCGGGGTTCTGGCTTTTCGATCTCCGAGTTATCGCTCACAGCCTCACCCCTTCTTCTGTGATCTGCGGCGCAGGCCCATGGCCTCCAGCTCTTGCAGATCTTTTTCCTGCTTCTTCTGATCAGCGCGAACGAACAGAACAATGCCGCCGATCACCAGTGTTGCCACCACATAGGCTGCAATCACAAAACCAGCGTGTCGACCAAGGTCCGGAAGGAAGCTTTCCATGATCACCTCTCCTCACGCGTTCTTGGCGGACGCGACAGTGGCGCGCGCACTTGGAGCAGCTGCAGCACGCATGCGCATGGCACGAATACGGCGACGGTATATTTCATTTCGCATGGACATCAGGTGCATCATGATGAAGAAGAACGTAAACGCCAGCGCCATGACCATGAGCGGCGTCAACAAGGACGGGTGGATGGTCGGACCGTCCATGCGGAACACGCTCGCTGGCTGGTGCAGGGTGTTCCACCAGTCCACGGAGAACTTGATGATGGGCAGGTTCAAAGCGCCCACCAAGGTCAGGATCGCGATTGGACGTGCCGCCTTGTTGGGGTCGTCCATGGTCTTCCAGAGCGCAATGATGCCCAGATACATGATGAAAAGCACAAGGAAAGAGGTCAGGCGCGCGTCCCAAACCCACCATGTGCCCCACATGGGCTGACCCCACACAGCACCGGTGAACAACGCCAGAAAGGTGAAGCAGGCCCCAAGGGGCGCCGCGGCCTTGGCAGAAACATCCGCCAGCGGATGACGCCAAACCAGCGAGCCAATGGAAGACATGGCCATCATCGCATAGCAAAACATGCCCAGCCACGCGGACGGCACATGGATGAACATGATCCGAACCGTGTTGCCCTGCTGGTAATCCTGCGGCGCGGCAAAGGACAGATACAGCCCCACCGCAAACAAGATCAAAGTAATCCCCACGAGCCACGGCAGCACACGCCGCACGAGGTTCAAAAAGAAAGTTGGGTTTGCCAGATCGTAGAAATTCATGAAACTCTTCTAAACTGGGACGCCGCGACCATCAATAAGATAGATCGATCGCCGTTCCCACCAAGATGCGATTGCGCGAAATTGTCGCATTATGGCGGGGCGTGCCCAGCCTTCCCCCTCTAATCACTCGCATAGCGCAGCGCTGCTGCGGCAGAGACCGGACCAACCACCAGCGCTACAAGGCTGATGGCACTTAAATACAAGAACGGCGTCAGAAATGGGGCCGTTGCGGACAACACCGCAGTGGCTGCGCTCACCCCAAAGATAAGCACGGGAATGGACAACGGCACCACCAGAATGGCAAGCAGCACCCCGCCCCGGCGCAGCGACACCGTCACCCCGGCTCCCACCGCCCCGATCAGCGTCAACGCCGGCGTACCGATGACCAGCGTCAAGGTGACGGCGGCGATGGCCATTGGCTCTAGATTGAGAAACAGCGCGAACAGCGGCGTTGCAATGACCAACGGCAAGCCGGTTGCCGCCCAGTGAGCCGCACACTTCACCAGCACCACCAGCTCCATGGGGCGACCGGCCAGCAAATAAAGGTCCAGCGTGCCGTCTTCGCGGTCCGCCTGGAACAACCGGTCAAGGCCGAGCAGCGTCGAAAGCAACGCGCCGATCCACAGCACCGCCGAGCCAATGCGCGCCAACAGCGTGAGATCCGGCCCAACGCCAAACGGAAACACGGTGACAACGGCAAGAAAGAACAGAACACCAATCAGCGCGCCCCCGCCCACACGCACGGCCAGTTTGAAGTCCCGCAGGAAGAGTGCAGCCATCCAGCTCATCAGCCCCATCCCTCTTCGTCGCCGAACACTGCGCCTCCTGCATAAGCTTCGGTTTGAGCCGCGTCGGCGGTGACGGGTTCCATCAGCAACTCCTGCACCCGCTTCAGCTTCAACGGCAGGTGCGTTGCCGCAATCACAATGCCGCCAGCTTCCAGATGCGCTTCAATCAGGTCATGGAGCGTTTGTTCCGATGCCTTGTCCAGCGCGGAGCTGGGTTCATCAAGCAGCCAGATCGGACGCCACACCACCAAAAGCCGCGCCAAAGCCAGACGGCGCTTTTGGCCCGCGCTCAAGAAACCGGCAGGCAGCGACGCCGTATGCTCTATGCCAAGCACACCCAGCGCCTCGAGCGGATCAATACCGCGACGCCCTTGAACCGGGTCGCAAAACGTCTTCCAGAAAGAGAGATTGTCGAGGGTTGTCAGGGCAGGCTTCAGCCCGTCCAGATGGCCGAAGTAATGCAAGTGTTCTGCAAATGGCCGTTCGGCTTCCCCGCCCTCCAGCGAAATTTCACCGCCGGATTTCACCACCAAACCGGCCAGCACCCGCAGCAGAGTGGACTTGCCAACCCCGTTTGGCCCCTTCACCAACAGCGCTTCCCCTGCGCCAACCGCAAAGGACAGGCCGTGGAACACCTCACGTCCGCCGCGATCGCACGAAAGCGCCCGGCACTCGATCCGCAAGCCCGGTTGCGTCGAAGTGGTGTTGGTTTCAGCTGCCACGTTTGGTCTGTCCTAAATGCCTTGCGGGCGGGCACGGTGGGTTGGCCCGTGCTCAGTGGAATACCACTCCACACCGGCAAATTTCCAGAGGCTTCTCCGCAAAACACGCGTCTTTCCGGCGGTTTCCAGACTTATTGCTTAGCCACACCCTCAAGGGCTAGCGCACGCGGTTGATCCTGTTACGTGATACCCCGGAGATGAACGCGCCCATCTCATCGCTTTTCTCAGGATGCCCCCGCTTACAAAAAATATCGCCAATCCACTCTTGGAAATTATTGTATACATATGTATATAATATAGTGAAGGCGGTGACCCTCTGTTTTTATTGGCAAAACACGTGCCGAATACCCCCGCTGTCCGATGGGATGACATCATCACCCAACGTCGCGGATCTGGCACGAACTGCGAAAAAACGCTATAGGGACAACAACTGATTTTTCGCCCCTCTCGAGCCGCCACTGCAAAAGCGCGTCACGGAGGGGTTCAATAAAACGCTCCGCAAAGGGGCATATCAAAAACACCTTTTCAAAGGTGATCCAGAGAGACCCGCTCCGCAGTCGGGCACACCCATGCGCCAGACTGTCAAACCAAAAGGAGATCGCTCGCAATGACCACATCCCTGGACAGCTTTGGCGCCAAGAAGACCCTGACGGTCGGCGACAAGAGCTACACCTACTTCTCCATTCCCGATGCTGAAAAGAACGGCCTTGAGGGTGTTTCCAAGCTTCCCTTCTCCCTGAAGGTGGTGCTTGAAAACCTGCTGCGCTTTGAAGACGGCCGCACGGTAACCAAGGAAGACATCACCGCAGTGGCACAGTGGCTGGTCTCCCGCACCTCCACCCACGAAATCGCCTACCGTCCGGCACGCGTTCTCATGCAGGACTTCACCGGCGTGCCCGCCGTTGTGGACCTTGCGGCCATGCGCGATGCGGCGGTCAAGCTCGGCGGCGACCCGAAGAAAGTGAACCCGCAAGTCCCCGTGGATCTGGTCATCGACCACTCAGTGATGGTGGACTACTTCGGCACCGCCTCCGCCTTCGCACTCAACGTGGAGAAGGAATACGAGCGCAACAAGGAGCGCTACGAGTTCCTGCGCTGGGGCCAGTCCGCGTTTGACAACTTCCGCGCCGTGCCACCCGGCACCGGCATCTGTCACCAGGTGAACCTTGAGTATCTGGCCCAGACCGTCTGGACCAAGGAAGAAAACGGTGAAACCATCGCCTACCCAGACACCCTGGTGGGCACCGACTCCCACACCACCATGGTCAACGGCCTGGCTGTTCTGGGCTGGGGCGTGGGCGGCATTGAGGCGGAGGCCGCCATGCTTGGCCAGCCCATCTCCATGCTCATCCCGGAAGTGGTTGGCTTCAAGCTCACCGGAAAGCTGAACGAAGGCATCACCGCCACCGATCTTGTGCTCACCGTGGTTGAAATGCTGCGCAAGAAGGGCGTTGTCGGCAAGTTCGTGGAGTTCTATGGCCCCGGTCTCGACAACCTGTCGCTGGAAGACGCTGCCACCATTGCCAACATGGCACCAGAGTACGGCGCGACCTGCGGCTTCTTCCCCGTCGACACCGACACCCTGAAGTACCTTGAGGCCACCGGCCGCGCCAAGGACCGCATCGCACTGGTCGAGGCCTACGCCAAGGCGCAAGGCATGTTCCGCGATTCCAGCGCGCCAGAACCGGTCTTCACTGACACGCTGGAGCTGAACATCTCCACCGTTGTGCCTTCCCTTGCCGGGCCAAAGCGCCCGCAGGACCGCATCTCGCTGGAAGACGCCTCCAGCGGCTTCGCCAAGACCATGGCCAGTGAGTTCAACAAGGCAGGCGAGGAGTTTAAGCGGGTAGCCGTTGAAGGCCGCGACCACGACCTCGGCAACGGCGATGTGGTCATTGCCGCCATCACCTCGTGCACCAACACCTCCAACCCGTCAGTGCTCATCGGTGCGGGTCTGGTGGCTCGCAAGGCCCGCGAAAAGGGGCTCACCGTCAAACCATGGGTCAAGACCTCCCTTGCCCCCGGCTCTCAGGTGGTCACCGACTACTTGGAAAAAGCGGGTGTGCAAGCAGATCTGGATGCACTGGGCTTCAACCTCACCGGCTATGGCTGTACCACCTGCATTGGTAACTCCGGCCCGCTGCCCGAGGAGATCTCCAAGTCCATCAACGACAACGACCTTGTGGCTTGTTCCGTCCTGTCCGGCAACCGCAACTTCGAAGGCCGCGTGAACCCGGACGTGCGCGCCAACTATCTGGCTTCCCCGCCACTGGTTGTGGCCTACGCCATTGCCGGCTCGCTGAACATCGACATCACCAAGGACCCGCTCGGCACGGATCAGAACGGCAACCCAGTCTACCTGAAGGACCTCTGGCCGTCCACGCAGGAAATTGCAGATCTCATCCGCACCTCCATCAACGAGGAAATGTTTGAACAGCGCTACGGCGACGTGTTCAAGGGCGATGAGCACTGGCAGGCCATCAAGGTTGAAGGCGGCATGACCTACGGTTGGCCCGCAGGCTCCACCTATGTTCAAAACCCGCCCTACTTCGAAGACATGACCATGGACCCCAAGCCGCTCGAAGACATCGAGAACGCGGCGGTCATGGGTCTGTTCCTCGATTCCATCACCACCGACCACATCTCTCCGGCCGGGGCCATCAAGGCCAACAGCCCGGCAGGCACCTACCTCTCCGAGCATCAGGTCGCGGTGAAGGACTTCAACTCCTACGGCTCCCGCCGTGGCAACCACGAGGTCATGATGCGTGGCACCTTTGCCAACATCCGCATCAAGAACCAGATGGTGCCGGGCGTTGAAGGCGGCGTCACCATGAAGGACGGCAAGCAGGAATGGATCTACGACGCCTGCATGGACTACAAGGCAGCAGGCACCCCGCTTGTGGTGTTTGCGGGCAAGGAGTACGGCACTGGCTCCTCCCGTGACTGGGCGGCCAAGGGCACCAAGCTGCTTGGCGTGCGTGCCGTGATCGCGCAAAGCTTCGAGCGCATCCACCGCTCCAACCTGGTGGGCATGGGCGTTCTGCCGTTCACCTTCAAGGAAGGCGAAAGCTGGCAGTCCCACGGCATCGAAGGCACAGAGAAAGTCAGCATCCATGGCGTTGCCGACCTGAAACCGCGTCAGATGGTGAACATCGAGGTGGAATACGCCAGCGGTGAGAAAAAGACCATCGAAGTCCTCTGCCGCATCGATACGGAAGACGAACTGGAATACATCAAGGCCGGCGGCATCCTGCACTACGTGCTCCGCAACCTCGTTTCCAGCTAAGACTTTCTAGAAAGACTTCGGATCAAGAACGGGCCCTCTCCACGGGCCCGTTTTTTGTTGGCAGCTCATCCCTTAAGGCCAACCCACACACTAATGTCATCTCAGAGCGCAGCATCTCTCGCGGCCTTGCTCTTTATCAAAGCCGTCATCCCGCGCTTGACGCGGGATCCAGAGCACCCCGGGAAAACCTTTGCCTCCCGCCTGACCACCCGAGCATGTCGCAATCGCCCGCTGGATCCCGGCTCGGCGGCCGGGATGACCAATGTACGGGGTGCAGAGGACGGCGAAGCTCATTGATGCCCTACCTTGCGCCTCCCTACAGGCGTCATCCCGCACTTGATGCGGGATCCATAGCAACATGGGAAAGGCATTCGCCACTCGCCCGACCTCCCAAATACGTTGCACCTTCCGATGGATCCCGGCTCGGAGGCCGGGATGACAGTCATGGGAAATGGCAAGGACAGTGGGTCTCATAAACGTTGCGCAGTGAAGCGCTGTGAACCGGTCATCCGGCCCTTGAACAAAGAGCGTCCTTCATTTCATCGAAAAACAGCTAGGAATCCCAACACCCTCACCTCCCCGCTGGCGTCATCCCGCGCTTGACGCGGGATCCAGAACACAACGGAAAAGCCATTCCCCCGCGCCCGACCGCCCAAACGCGTTGCACCTTCCGCTGGATCCCGGCTCGGAGGCCGGGATGACAGTGGGAGGTTATGGAGAAGACCGCGAGTCTCATTTGCTCTCGGCCTAACGCTTTATTCAAGCCGTCATCCCGCACTTGATGCGGGATCCAGAGCACCACGGGAAAGCCATCCCCCGCGCCCGACCGACCGAACGCGTTGCACCTTCCGCTGGATCCCGGCTCGGGGGCCGGGATGACAGTCATGGGAAATGGCAAGGAGGGTGGGTCTCATGAACGTTGCACAATGAAGCGCTGTGAACCGGTCATCCGGCCCTTGAACAAAGAGCGTCCTTCATTTCATCGAAAAACAGCTATGAATCCCAACACGCTCACCTCCCCCTCGGACGTCATCCCGCACTTGATGCGGGATCCAGAGCGACAAGGAGAAACTTGCGCCTCTCGCTAAAACGCGGCCACACAATCCGCAGGCAACCCACTGTAGCCTTGCTCTTCTGCCACTACCACGTTTTCAAAAGGTGCAGGCGCTCGCCGTCCTCGCGCACCAGCTTGTAGCCGCCTTGTTCCAGAAACGTGCGTGCCGGGTGGGTGCTGATGGGTGCGTAGCTGCACCGGTTGAAGCCCGCGCGCTTCACCTGCTCTTCGGCCAGCGCCAGAAGCTGGGCGGCAATGCCATAGCGGCGGAAGTCCTGCATCACATAAAGATGCAAGATCTTGGGCTCCTCTCGCACGAGGCCCCAACTGCAAAACCCCACCACCTGATCGGCGAGCACGGACACGTGGGTCTGGGGCAAATGGTCCGCCAGCATCTTCTTCTTGGCAGCTTCCGCCGCTTTCCAATGCTCATAGTGCTGGGGTTCCAGCTCCGCCATGTAGCGCTCTTCCAGGGTGAGCAGGACGGGTAAATCGGCTTCGGTTGCCTTGCGGTGAATTGGAACTGACATGGGTAACCCTCCGGTGCAAACGCTGCGTCACTCTGACCGTTGTCAGGATAAACCAAAACAAGGTGCCCCCCAACTGAACCAAAGGGATCACAATCAGAAGGTGCAGTGCGGCTGGACGCCTCCCCCTCCGGCTTATAGACTGGCCGCTTCCTTTGAAAAACTTATTCCCCTTGGTCCTGACGCCTCTAATTTTGAACCCATGCCCACTTGAACGGGCCGCCGGTGGACCGTCCACTGGCGCGAAGTGGGCTGGGCGGGGCTGCTGGAAGAGGTAACGCATCTTTCCAGGAGGTCCGGTGGAAGGTAACCCAGGGGAGACCGCATGATCCTGGGGGGTTTGTCCGCAGTGAAGGGCGTTCAGCGGTGGCAGGCAACTGCCTTTCGCGTCTGTTCAACTGGGGGCCAGTGCCTTTCATGATAAAGTGCCCGGGCAAGGCGGCTGTGCCTTTGCCGAAGACTCAAACACAACAATGCGCAGGCAAAGCCTGCCCGCCTTGCCATCCCGTCATCCGGCGGGTTCCTTCCAGACGCCATACACCGCGAGGGGGCCTCGGCGGTGCCAAAAGTGCTTGATGGGGTGCGGGCTTGCCTCAGTCGGCAGAAACGCCCAGCGCCTCGTTTTGCGGAGTGTTAGGGCCCGAGGCGTCGCCCCTCACCTGCTGGCGGAACTGGTGCAGCCGCTGCTGTAGCATCAGCAGCGCCCGGTCGACCACATCCCCCTCGATGAGCTTTTCCGGCTCGCTCAAGGTGCGCAAGGATTGCTCTATGCTGCCAAGCTGGTTGGAAATGCGGGTCAGTTTGGCGTTCAGCTCAGGGTTCGTGTTCGCAGACCGGCGAAGCGCCGTCAGCTCATCATTGAGGCGGCGCAGCTCCGCTTGCCACTCGGCAGGCTTGATGCCGCTGGCAGAAAGCACGGCAGACGCCGTGCGCGTTGCGGCCGTTTCGGTCACATCCATCACCGCGTAAATGGCCCACCCAACCGCCAGCGCGGCCAGGATCACCAGCACCAGCGTCGCGTTAATCAGCGCGAGCAGCAGATCCTTCAGTGTCCGCTTTACCCGGCCCGGTGCATCCTCACCCATCATGGCGCTCATTAATTCCCTTTGCCTCAAGACGCGCTAGTCTAACAGCAACACCTTCCCAAAGCGTTAGGCAGGCTGGTGGACGTTTCACTCCACCAACAGTTCGTAATAGGTGAATGTTGCACCCGAACGCCCCTCATAGGGCAGTTCCACCTTGGTTGCCGTTGTTGGGGAGAGCGGTTCACCATAGAGGCGCTCATAAAGCCGCTTCAGCTTGTCCGGGGCTTCGGTGTCGCGCGGGTGGCGCCAGATCAGCATCACCGGCCGGTTGAACGGAATGCGCAGCGCAGCATACTCATGGCTGGTGATGGTCACATCTTCAAGATGGTACCCCACCGCCCCCACAAACTCCTTGGGTTCCCCAAGCACAACGGCTACGCCATTTGCGTTCACCCGCTCTGCAATGGCAGAGGATGGGATCTTGTGCGCGCTGGGGCGTTTGGTGCTGTCCCGGTTCATGTTGATCGGCATCGCGATCATGATTGCCAGCGTACACGCCCCGGCAATGCCGAACACATAAGCCAGCCGGTTTGGCGTCATGCGCGGCCACGCCCAGCCGGCCAAAATGACAGGAAACACAAACAGCGTTGGCTGCAGCCACCGGTCCTTAACAACAGTGGTCCCACTCATCACCATCGCCAGAAAGATCACGGTGATAGCGGCAAGCAAGGTCGCCAGGAGAAATTGACAGGCGGACTTGTTCACCTCGGCCTTTGGGGCCTTATCCTCTGACCTGCGCAAGAACAGGAAGGGCAGATAGACCGCCAGTGAGACTGCAATAAAGCTGATGGATGCCCGCAAAAGGGAGAAAGGCCCCGCATACCAAGGCTCTTCAACGCGGTGAATGCCAAACTTGTGCACGCGGGAGAACAGAAGGTCCTGATTTTGTACCATCCATAGCGCTGGCATGAACAACAGCACGGCGGCAACCCCAATGGAAATCACAGCATAGCGGGAGAAGACCAAACGCCGCCCCGCGGGCTGCGCCAAACACCCGATCAGCACCGCTGCCAGGAGGAAGAAGTAGTTGAACTTGGCAAGCGCCCCAATTGCCACCACCCCGCCCAAGGCGGCAGCGCGCAGCAAAGTTGGTTTATCAATGCAGAGCAGCGTCACGTACACCGTCCACGAAGCGGCCGCAAACAACAGCACGGAGTGGGACAAGGCGCGCTGCGCTTCCCATGATATTTGAGGAAGGAAAATTATCGAGGCCGTCGCAAGCGCGGCGAAGGTCTTGCCACCCATGCGTTTTGCCGTGAACCACACCCCAAGGTACCCAAGCAACAGGGTTGCGTTCTTGAGCAGCGACAGAGCAAACAGGCTCTTGCCAAAGACTGAAAAAAAGGCAACCACAAGCCAGGAATAAAGCGGTGGCTGCGGGCCATACCCCCACTCAAGGCTTTGCGCTGCGATGATCTGTTCCGCCTCGTCCAGCCCAAGATTGGCGGAACTCAAGAGCCGAATGGCGACTTGAAGGGCAAAGTAGACACAAAGCAAAACGGGGAACCAATGTGAAATGAAGTGGTTCCATGCCCTGACCCTGCAGGCGGAGTTATTCCCGGTCAGTTCGAGTGCGGTATTTTGGGAGAGCAATTGATTGCCTTGTCTGCTCGGTCACGGGGCATGTCAAACACTCTTCACGCTGAGACTGTGCCCTCAACCTCGTTAAAATTAAAATCGTTTTAAACATAGTTCATGTCGGAAATAAAAAAACCCGCAGCGTTTGCTGCGGGTTCTGAGAGCTTTAAAGTTGATCAGGGATCCTCAGTGGCGGAAGTGGCGCATCCCGGTAAAGACCATGGCAAGCCCCGCCTCATCTGCCGCCTTGATCACCTCGTCGTCACGCATCGAGCCACCCGGTTGGATCACCGCAGTTGCTCCTGCCTCAGCAGCAGAAAGCAGACCGTCGGCAAACGGGAAAAATGCGTCAGAGGCGACAACGCACCCCTTGGTCAAAGGCTCGGAATGCCCCGCTGCTTCAGCGGCATCTTCAGCTTTGCGGGCGGCGATGCGGGCACTGTCCACACGGCTCATTTGGCCCGCGCCAATGCCAACGGTCGCCCCGTCTTTCACATAGACAATTGCATTGGACTTCACATGCTTGCCAACACGAAACGCCATCTTCAGGTCTGCAAGCTCCTGCGCGCTCGGCTGGCGCTTGGTCACCACTTTCAGGTCAAGGTCATCCACCACGCCGTTGTCACGGCTTTGCACCAGCAGACCGCCAGACACGCTTTTCACGAACACGCCCTCTTCGCGCGGGTCGGAAAGGCCACCGGTGAGCAGAAGACGCAGGTTCTTCTTTTTGGCAACAATCGCCATGGCTTCTTCAGTCGCATCTGGCGCAATGATCACCTCGGTGAAGATCTTGGTAATCTCTGCTGCGGCATCTGCGTCCAGAGTGCCATTCAAGGCAACAATGCCGCCAAAAGCAGACACCGGGTCACAGGCAAGCGCCTTTTCATAAGCGTCTTTCAGCGTGGCCGCTTCGGCGACACCACAAGGGTTGGCGTGCTTGATGATGGCCACCGCAGCGGTGCGGGCCGGATCAAACTCGGAAACCAGCTCAAAGGCAGCATCCGTGTCATTGATGTTGTTGTAAGAAAGCTGCTTTCCCTGCACTTGGCGGGCAGTCGCCACACCGGGGCGCTTCTCGCCTGTCAGGTAAAAACCAGCGGCTTGATGCGGGTTCTCGCCGTAGCGCATGACTTCATTCAACTTGCCGCCAACGGCACGATAGTCCGGCGCACTCTCACCAATCTGCGCGGCCATCCAGTTGGACACCGCCGCATCATAGGCCGCAGTGCGGGCAAAGGCTTTTTGCGCCAACTTCTTGCGCAGTGCAATTGGCGATTGGCCGCCATTGGCATCAAGCGCTTCAATCATGGCATCATAGTCAGCCGGGTCGACAAGTGTCGTCACATAGGCGTGGTTCTTGGCTGCGGCACGCGTCATGGCCGGGCCACCAATATCAATGTTCTCAACGCCATTGGCGTAATCGGCGCCAGACGCAACGGTCTCCTCAAACGGGTACAGGTTCACGCAGAGCAGGTCGATGCCCGTAATCCCGTGATCCGCCATGGCCGCCACATGGTCCGCATCATCTCTGATGGACAGCAAGCCGCCGTGCACTTTTGGATGAAGCGTTTTCACCCGACCATCCATGATCTCAGGAAAGCCCGTCACTTCAGAGATATCCTTCACTGCAAGACCAGCCTCTTCAATGGTCTTGCGCGTGCCACCCGTGGAGACGAGTTCAACACCGCGATCTACCAGCGCTTTTGCAAACGCAATCAATCCAGTTTTGTCGGAAACAGACAACAGAGCACGCTTTACCGGAACCATTTCAGGAACAGGTATGCCTTTTGACAGGACAGCCATGAGCATCAAGCCTTACGTATTTGCAGGGTTACACATCGAAGATGGCGTCGCCGTACCACGGTTTCTGCGGATTATAAAGGCTGAGGATGGATTTTTTCCGGCACACGAAATGAAAGGAAACATCGTTGCTATTACTAAGCCGGGTAAGGTTAGTTCGATTTACGCCGCCCTTTCGCAGCGGCAACACGGCGAAACATCCATGTTACGTTCGGTCGTTCACTTGCGCGGCCGTAAATCACAATCTGATTTGTCCGGCGGTGTCCAAACACATCCGAAAGATAAATGGACTCTTCCAACTCCACGGCGCCGTCTTCGGCCATGAACTCCCAAGCTTCACCGTCCGGGCACTGCAGGATAATCGCCTGGCCAGAGGTCAGCATGGAGCACTTCACAGTGGGGTGCAGATGAAAGCGGAGGGTGTAGTGGTCATTTTCGCCGGGTTCGCCGGTTTTTTGAAACCGATCAACACCGTCAAGAACAGTACCATCACGAGAAAGCGTCAAATCCCGTTCATGTATCAGGTGAAAGCGAGCAGCATAGCCGTCATGGCTGGCAATTACGCGTTCAGCCAGCTCATCATCGTAGCGTTCCACGCTAACCGAACGCGGCCCAGACACGATCGGCGTGCCGAGATAGCGTTCGTAGCGAGGGTTGTTCAGGAACCGGCTGGACGAGGTCTCACCCACAGAAGCAGTCGAATGCGCCGCTGTGGAGCGCGCCACCGCACGCCATTCAATGCGGTCACGTTGAGACACACCACAGTTCACCACAATTCGGTTGCGGTGCGAGGAGAATTCGAAAGACAGCGTTCCGGCATGGGCCTGACCGCTGAACTGGATCGGGGGCGGTGCGCCCGCATCCATTATGACCAGGCTGTCCGCTGCCGAGAGACGTTGATACCCGGAGTAAGGAGCACTTGGCGAGGGCGCCCCGCGGGCATCATCATAAGCCAGCACGGTTGCGACCACGTCGCCCGGCGTGGAGCCCATGCCATTGAAGTGCGCGAAAGAGCCATCGCCATGCCTGAAGAACCGGATGATCGGCATCATTCGATCAATGGCTTCCATCATGGCAGGAGAGGCCGATTGGCCTTGCATGACCAGCGCCTGCCGGATCGGCAAAAGGTCCACCAAAATGTCAAGTACTGCGCCGGGATGGCGAGAGACATGTCCGCCATCTGGCAAGATCTGGCGCTGCAGCTCCATATCAAGCCGCTTCAGCGCTTTACGGATATGGCGCTCTTGCCCCTCTATGGAAACCGAGGCGCAAGCCACTGCCATGGCAACGGTCAGACGGGGCACCCCATCCGGCGCTTCACCGGCGGTGCGGCGCAGATATCGGACCTGCTTGCCAAGAGAGCGCATGAACTTTCGATAAAAGTCCGCTTCACATCCTTGAAGCAACAAGGGAGATTGGGCCATCCAGCTCAAGATGCGCCGAGCTATGACTTCCTGCCGCCAGCCCACGGGATCGCCGCGCCCGCATGCTTTGATCCAATCTTCGACCAACGCTCGGGCGTTCTTCTGCGCCATGGCAGTTTCCGCAGCGCGCAGGTGGCGCAACCAGGAAAAACCATGCAGGGCCCTTGCCCATTCAACGCTCGGCGCTGGAATTTCAAAAGGAGATTCGCCTCCAGTTTCCACCAGGTGACCGGAGAACAGGAACCGGCCGGCGTAGATATCAGCCGCGTTTGTGGCATCGGTTGTACGCAGATCTTGCGGGGCAATCAGCAGACGCGATGGTGTGTGGCGCAAGGAACCAAACCGCATGACAGAACCGCCACGCAGGGCCCTAACCGCTGCTTGCACCATGTTTTGCGCCATCAAACGCCAAAGAAGCGCCTGTTCAGACACCGCGCCCAACGCCATACCCGCTATAGGCCTCCTTCATGCCTGTCTCAACCACGAGACACAGGATTGCCTTGAAAGGCCTTTAAAACTCGTTAACCATATCATTGCGAATTGCCACCGCGTGTGATCAAAAAGACGCAGTAAGCTCAGGACTTGCGCAGCCGCGCCGCAAAGAAGCCATCCATGCCACTCAATCTCGCCGTTTTCTGCGGATTGTGGCAGGGCAAAGCTCTGAAGTCTCCCTGAGAGTTGACGGTTGCGGCAGGAAGCGCAAATGCCTCTGCATCAACGGTTTCTCTGGAGAACTCTGGGGATTCCAAGAGGAATCGCTGAATTTGAAGCTCACCTTCTTCTTGCTCTAACGAACATGTGCAGTAGACAAGCAAACCACCGGGTTTCAGCCAGTGCGCAGCTTTGGTAAGCAGCTCGTACTGCAAGTCTGCGAGCTTTGAGACGTCATCTTCCCGCTTCAGCCATGCAACATCAGGATGACGGCGGATGGTGCCAGAGGCACTGCATGGCGCATCCAGCAAAATGGCATCAAATTCTTGATCTGGCTCGTAGTTTCGAAGGTCACAGGCGACTGTCTCAACTTCAAAACCCATGCGAGCCATATTGTCAGAAAGGCGCTCTAGGCGACGCGCGGACACATCAACAGCGGTGACATGGGCGCCTGCTGCCGCCAGCTGCATTGTCTTGCCGCCCGGCGCAGCGCACAGATCTGCCACGCGAAGACCAGCAACATCGCCCAGAAGGCGCGCAGGAACAGCTGCAGCAGAATCTTGAACCCACCATGCCCCCTCATCAAAACCGGGGAGCACATCGATTGCCCCTTCAGGCACCAAACGCACGGACTTGCCGCAGCTCAACTCACCGCCCAGCTGCTCCTGCCACTTGGCCACATCGTCCTTGATTGAGAAATCGACATAAGGCTCCAGCAGATGCGCTTCCGCAATCGCTGCAGCAGTTTCTTCGCCAAACACCTCAATCCATCGTTTGTACATCCAGTCTGGCGCGTTGATCCCGGGTGCGCTTTGCTCTTCAAGAAGAGCACTGCCTTCCCGAGTTGCACGCCGCAATACGGCATTCACCAAGCCTTTATAGGGCTTGGCGCGGCCATCTCGTCCGGCAAGCGACACAGCTAGCGAAACCGCAGCGTGATCTGGAATGGACATGAACAGAATTTGAGCCAGCGCAACATGGAGAATATCAAGAACGCGACCTGTCTTCTCCGGTATGGGGCGCTCCAGAAGCGCATCCAGAACACCTTGGATCTGACCGCGGCGGCGCAACGCTGTTCCAAGAATTGCGCGCACCAAAGACCTATCATTGGGCTCAAGCCGCTTGTAGCCCGGATGGCCATTGCGCAAATCCAGTTCACCATCGAGGGGCATGCGCTTGAACATGATCTTGCCTAGAAGATCCGTGGCAGCCTTGCGTGCGGCATAGCCTGGCTCGGTGCCCGGCTGCACAGCAGGTACTTGTGCGCCTTTGGCGGCAGGTTTGCCACGCTTCTTGCCAGAAGCCTTACGTGCGGCGGCCTGTGTTGTGTTGTTGTCTGCGCTCATCGACGCCAAAATCCTACTGATTGGGGCCGCGAACTGGCCCCGATAGAAAGGCCAAGCCCTTCCAATTCATCTACTTGTCATAACGGTGGTGTGCCTAATGACACAAAACCGGCCATAAGGAAATGGCTGTTTGACTGGCTTGCCTTCAAACTCGCTTCAAGAATCCAAAAGGCGCTCTGTTGGAGAGCGCCTGCAAATGCCACTTGCGGAGGGTGGGTTAACCCCACGGACCTTTGGGCCGTTTGGGTCGCTCCCCGCCCCATGGCCCCTTGGGAGCATTGGAAGGCGGTACAGAAGGACCAGTGCTTGGCCGTGACGCCTGTTGTTGCGACGCAAACCCTGACGCCGTCATGGCGGCCTCAGAGGCCATGTTACGCAAAGCTGCAATGCGGTTCTCCGTGTTCGGATGTGTTGAGAACAGATTATCCATCCGCTCACCGGAGAGGGGATTAATAATGAACATATGCGCGGTTGCCGGGTTGTGTTCCGCATCCGGATTTGGAATGCGAGCGGCACCACCTGCAATCTTGTTCAGAGCAGACGCCAACCAGAGCGGATTGCCGCAAATCTGCGCACCCATCTTATCGGCAGAATACTCTCGCGTTCTGGATATTGCCATTTGCACGAGGCTGGCTGCCAGCGGCGCGAGGATCATCATCAAGATCGCGCCGACAAAACCCAGCGGATTGTTGTTGTCACGAGAGCCGCCAAAAAAGAACGCAAAGTTCGCCAACATGGAAACCGCACCAGCAATGGTCGCGGTAATGGTCATAATTAGCGTGTCGTGGTTTTTAATGTGCGCCAACTCGTGGGCCATCACGCCGGCGACTTCTTCTTTGCTGAGAGTATTGAGGAGGCCCGTGGTCGCAGCCACTGCTGCGTTTTCAGGATTGCGCCCCGTTGCAAAAGCATTTGGTTGCGGGTTGTTGATCACATAAACTTTGGGCATGGGCATGTTCGCCCGCTGCGCCATGGTGCGCACCATGCCAACCAGTTCCGGCGCTTGGCGCTCATCTACTTGCTGCGCGTGGTGCATGCGCAGCACCATCTTGTCCGAGTTCCAATAGCTGAAAAGGTTCATCGCACCGGCAAACAGGAGCGCGATCATCATGCCGCTCGTACCGCCGATCAAAAAGCCAACGAACATGAACAAAGCCGTCATGGCAGCGAGCAGCATGGCTGTTCGGAAGTAGTTCATGATGACTAAAGACCCTCTCTTAGGACTATGACCAACGGGCGTTTTTCCCGTCGTCTGAGATTTGTGATGGTGCTTCGCTCGACAAATAAAGGTGGGTATACCATTTAAAAGTTGCCACGAAGCAGACTACCTAAAATTTTGACGGATATAAGTCACTTAGGCAGAATTAATCTCACCAACAAGACCCGGACCAGCAAAATTGAGAGAAGCGGGAAGGCTTTGGTAATGACTGGACATAACGACACAGGCACCAAACTGAACTACTCCACCACTGAGATTGCAGCGCCCTCAGAAGTGGAGGAAGCCCCAAAGCGCAAACGTTTTGAGGATCTGCCGCCTGCTGCCCAGCGCGCGCTGAAAGAAGCCGAAGCCCGCCGAGCAGAAATCGATGCTGTCACCACAAATCGACCAGCTGAGGTGGACGGACGTGGAGGCTTGGACCCTGCGCGCTACCAAGACTGGGAAGTCAAAGGCATTACCAGCGACTTCTAGCTACTCTGCCCGCGGTTTTGGATGCCAATCAGAGTATTTTGAGGCGGCGCACAATGTAAATTTGTAGCGCTACGACGGCGAGTAGGAGAAGGCACACCACGACAAAGCCATAGGGACTGTGAGCGCCCGGAATACCTCCAACATTGATACCCAAAAGACCCGTGATGAGCGAAAGCGGCAGAAACACTGCCGCAACAACTGCAAGCATGAGCATATATCGGTTGGTCTGTTCGGCTCTGTTGAACATGACCTGATCGTGGACGATTTCGGCTCGCTCCCGAATTGCATCCATTTCTTCAGCGATTCGAGTAATGCGGTCTGCCGCCTCTCTCAAACGCACCTGGGCCGCCCTGCTCATCAAGGCCATGTTCTCAATCTCAAAGCCACGAATGGCATCACGCTGCGGGAAAAGACTGCGCCGGATCATTGTTGCCGTCCGGCGTATGTGAGCCAGTTCTGTCTCCCAGGGCTGCAAGGCCTTCAGGAGCACAAGATCCTCCATGTTTTCAATTCGGTCCGACAAGGCTTCAAAAAGTGGCTCTGCCCGATCGGCCAGACTGAGGGCGATGAAGGAGACCAGTTCTGCCGCGTTGTGCAGGCGCAAACCCCGTTTTACCTCCTCACCCAAAGCGGGGATGATACCGGACTTGTCATCACACACAGAGACCACCAGCCGCTCGCTCACCCACATGCGAAGGACCGCCAGATCGGGGAGAAATGACTGATCAAGTTCTTTGAATACAAAAAGATTCAACAAGACGCCTTGAGCGAAAATGGTGCACCTTGGGAGCGCATCTGCGGATTTCAGGCTTTCAATGAGATCCGCATCCAAAGGCAACTGGTTCAGGACCGCCTCTGTTGAATGGCCCTCTTGCTTGACATGTAACCAATGCACGCCTTTGGACGCACCAAGATGAGCATCAATCACATCTTCCACTGCGGTTTCGTGGAGAACTCCATCGGCACTGATTTCAAACGCAAAGACAGTCTGCTCTCGTGATCTAACCCTCTCCATTCAAGGCCCTTTCCTGCTTAGCGCCCTCACCGTTTTCGCCTCGCAAATTGCCAAGTTCAGACCAAAATTCCCTTAAATCCGCGGGAAATTGCAACTGGAAGATACTGGATCGACAATATGGTTAAGGTCAGATTTACCAAAAATCTTTAGAAATCGGCTCTAAGCTAGTTTCAAAAGAGTAGTAGGACGAGAAATCCGGTGTCCAACAATCAGAAAAAACCAATTTCGGGCGGCAACCCCTTCCAACGCCTGCGCGATCAGCTGGAGGGAATCGAGCCCGCGCTTGAGCCAATCACAATGACGATTGGCGAGCCCAAGCACGAACCGCCGTCGTTCTTCATGGACGTACTGGTCGAAAACAAAGCAGGTTTTCGCAAGTATCCGCCCATTCACGGAACGCCGGAGTTCCGCGCTGCCATCGGCACATGGCTGAAAGCCCGCTATGGGCTGGACGCCGCATTTGATGCTGACAAGAGTGTCATTCCACTCAATGGCTCACGCGAAGGTTTGGTTTTTGCCTGCGTTAGCGCCCGTGATTATCTGAAAAAAGACGTTGAGACCCCTGCGGTTCTGCTGCCAAACCCGTTCTACCAATCCTATGGCGCGGGTGCGCACATGGCAGGCGCAGAAGAAATATTGCTGCCGGAACAAGGCACCGGCATTCTGCCAGACCTCGATGTACTGGACCCGGCACTGCTTGACCGAACAATTGCGTTCTACTTTGCCTCGCCTGCAAACCCGCAAGGCACCGTCGCTCCCATGACCTACTGGAAGCAGCTCATAGGCTTGGCGCGCAAACACAATTTCCTCATCTTTGCCGATGAGTGCTACTCGGAAATCTACCGCGAGACGCCGCCAACCGGTGTTCTGGAAGCTGCAAGCGCCACGGATGGAACGCTCAGCCACGTGGTCAGCTTCAACTCGCTTTCAAAACGCTCCAATTTGCCGGGCCTGCGTTGTGGCTTTGCCGCTGGTGATCCGGAGTTCATTCAGTTTTTTGCCAACTTCCGCAATATCGCGGCACCGCAAGTCCCCCTGCCCGCGCAAGCTTTGGCTGTTAGAGCCTATGCGGACGAAGACCACGTCGTTGAAAATCGCCGCCTCTACAATGAGAAGTACGCAGCCGCTGAAGAGATCCTGTCTCCCCTGTTCGGCTCTGTCATGAATGATGGCGGTTTCTTTCTGTGGCTCGATGTGTCCCGTTGGGGGGGCGGTGTTGCGACCGCTGAAAAGCTGTGGCGCGAAGCTGGTGTGAAAGTGCTTCCGGGCGCTTACATCGCCTCCGACATGCCGGAGGGCTTCAATCCCGGCGCGGACTACATCCGCCTTGCCCTTGTAGATAGCCTCGACACAAGCCGCGAAGCGTTCAATCGCATCGTGACCTGTCTGGAGTAAGCGAATGCATCAAGCCTCAACCATGCATCACCCGCGCAAAACCAACATTTCGCTTGAGGACACCGAAAGCCCGTTCAAGCGCATGTTGAAACGCAATATGGTTTCCCTGTCCGGACTGGCTGTAATCGCGGTCGCGATTGCATTTGCTGCCGCACTTGCAACTTGGTCGGTGAGCGATCCAAGCCTCAGCCACTCCACCACGGAGCCGGTACGCAATGCACTTGGCGGCATCGGCGCCATTGTGGCGGATGTTTTGATGCAGTCCATTGGTCTGGCGACAGCGGTGGTTCTGTTTCCCGTTCTGGTCTGGGGCTGGCGTATTTTCTGGTACCATCGTTCAGGCCTCAACCGAAAGCGACTGGCGACCTGGGTGTGCGGCACGCTGATCTTCTCCGGCGCTCTTGCGGCTCTGCCCGTTGCCCAAGGCTGGCCGCTGCCTACGGGCATGGGCGGTTTCTTGGGCGACTGGCTGTTTTCGGTTCCAGATACTTTCTTCAACGGTCTGACGGATGGTGCAAAAATGTTGGTGGGTACGGTGGGCCTTGGCCTGCCTGCGCTCGTCATGATGGCCCATGCCGCAGGATGGATCGGCCGCTCGCCGTTGCACGAACCGCAGGCCGAGTTGCCGGTCAATGCACAAGACGCCGACTATGACGACTACGACAGCTTCGATGAAGACGAGGATGACAACGAAGACGGCCGGTTGTCCGCGGCCATCGGTGCGTTGTCCCATTGGAAGTTGATGGCAACCAGCGCTGTTCAGAGAACCTTCTTCAAGAAGAAACAGCAGCCTGCACAGGCCAATGCTTATGCCGCCCACCCTGCTCCCATCGAGCCGGAGTATGCGCATGCAGAAGAGGTTTACGAACACGAGGGCTATCAGCAGCCCTACGAGCACGAAGGCTATGCTCAGGCGCATTACGACCAGCAGCCCCATGAGCAGCCATACCATGCAGACTACGCCGCCTCAGATGAACAGCCTGTCTACTATGAGGAAGAGCCTGCTCCAGAACAACAGAAGGGCGGTCTGATCACCAACCTGCGCCGCAAACTGGCAGCCAAGCTGCTGCCTGAAGAGGACGACGGCCTGCGCGAGTTTTACGAGCGTGGCGCAGTATCCTACGAGCAGCCCGCGGCAAGCCATGCGGCACCGCAAGGCGCGCCGGTCGACTTCGAACACGATGGCCCTTCCCCGCGAGCACCGTGGGAAGATCCTGATCCGTCGCATCATCCGTTCCATGACGCCTCAGGTGAAGACTTTGATGCTGATGAGCAGGCATTTGAAGAGCCACTGCAAGCACCGGTTCCAACCCCTGCCGCGCCTTTGCGTCCAATCGGAATCGCCAGTCCTCCAGAGCCAATGGACATAAACGCTCCTCAGGCTCAACCGGAAGACCAACAAGGTGGCCGCGTAATCCCACCGGCACCTGCACCGGTGCCGGGCAAACGCGTCCAGCAGGAAGCCCAAGGCCGCCTGCCACTGCCAGCTCAACCCCAGAACGACTATGAACTGCCGCCGCTGATGCTGCTTACTGAGCCGCCAGTCAACGGCCGTCAGCAAATCAGTCAGGATGCACTTGAGCAAAACGCCCGCATTCTGGAAGGTGTGCTGGAAGACTTCGGCGTACGCGGAGAAATCATCGAAGTACGGCCGGGACCAGTGGTCACTCTTTACGAACTGGAACCTGCGCCGGGCATCAAGTCGTCCCGCGTCATTGGTCTTGCAGACGATATCGCACGCTCAATGAGCGCCATCTCTGCCCGTGTTGCGGTGATACCGGGTAAAAACGCCATCGGCATTGAGCTGCCAAACGCGCGCCGCGAGACCGTGTTCCTGCGTGAACTGGTTGCCGCCAACGACTTTGAAAAGTCCAAGGCGAAACTAGCCATGGCGCTGGGCAAGACCATCAACGGTGAAGCCGTTATTGCAGATCTTGCCCGCATGCCGCACTTGCTGGTGGCCGGTACAACGGGCTCCGGTAAATCCGTTTCGATCAACACCATGATCCTGTCCCTGCTCTATCGCCTGACGCCAGAGCAGTGCAAGCTGATCATGATCGACCCGAAGATGCTCGAACTTTCCATTTATGACGGCATTCCGCACCTTCTCACGCCTGTTGTAACAGACCCGAACAAGGCTGTTGTGGCGTTGAAGTGGACGGTCCGCGAAATGGAAGACCGCTACAAGAAGATGTCCAAGATGGGCGTTCGCAACATCGATGGCTACAACACCCGTGTTGAGCAGGCCATGAAGAAAGGCGAGCGTTTCACCCGCACCGTTCAGACCGGGTTTGATCGCAACACGGGCGAGCCGATCTTCGAGGAAGAAGAACTGCCGCTTGAGAAGATGCCATTCATCGTCGTTGTGGTCGACGAAATGGCTGACCTGATGATGGTCGCGGGCAAGGACATTGAAGGAGCGATCCAGCGCTTGGCACAGATGGCCCGTGCGGCGGGCATCCACCTGATCATGGCGACACAGCGCCCATCCGTAGACGTGATCACCGGTACCATCAAGGCAAACTTCCCAACCCGTATCTCCTTCCAGGTAACCTCCAAGATCGACAGTCGTACGATCTTGGGTGAAATGGGCGCGGAACAGCTGCTTGGCATGGGTGACATGCTTTACATGGCCGGTGGTGGCAAGACTCAACGTGTTCACGGCCCATTCGTTTCGGACGATGAGGTGGAAGAGATCGTGAACCACCTAAAAGCACAAGGCACACCTCAGTATCTGGAGGAAGTGACCGAAGAAGAGGACGAAGGCGGCAGCTACGATTCCCTGACTGCGGGTAGCGGTAACGCCAGCAACGACCTGTTTGATCAGGCCGTGGCCATTGTGGCGCGGGACAAGAAGGCCTCCACCTCCTACATCCAGCGCCGTCTGTCCATCGGCTACAACCGTGCAGCATCGCTGATTGAGCGCATGGAACAAGAGGGCATCATTGGCCCTGCAAACCATGCCGGCAAGCGTGAAATCCTGCTGCGCACGGACGATAACGAAATGATGTAGCGAACATGAACAAGAGTTAACCTGACGTGCCTAAACTTTGCCAAGAGACCGGCCTATACGAGCACCAGAGTTTGCTGCGTAGCGCTACCAAGATGAGTTGGAGTTATATTGATGGTTTCTAATCGCCCCGGACATGCAAAGCGGATGAAGCTGGGTTTTGCATCCCTCGGCATTGTGCTTGGCCTCATTGCGGCCCTACTGCTTCCGGCAGGTGCCATGGCGCAGGCTCCAAGCCAGGCGCAGGCCATTCAGGCCATCAACAAGAGCTTCAACTCCGTCAAGACAATGCGCGGCGAGTTCATCCAGTTCGGCCCAACGGGCGGCCGGGTGGAAGGGCAGTTCTTCATTCACCGTCCCGGGAAGCTGCGCTTTTACTACAACAAGCCATCCAGTCTGGACATCATCGCCGATGGCGACATGATCTCCATCAAGGACCGCAAGCTGCAGACACAGGACATATGGCCGCTGTCACAAACGCCGCTGCGCTTCTTGCTGGCCGACAAAATTGACCTGACCCGCGATGCCAATGTGACTGCCATCAACGTGGAAGAAGATCTTGTTTCCGTTCAGATCGACGACAAGACGCGCTTTGCCTCAGGACGCCTGACACTGATTTTCGACACCAAGGACTTCAAGCTCAAGCAATGGACCGTCCGCGACAATCAGGGTTACGACACCTCTGTTGCCATCTACAACGTTGAAGAAAATGGCCCGACCAACCCGGAACTTTTCGAGATTGACTATCTGGCCAATGCACGACAAAACCGTCGCAACAACTGACGCTTTGGTCGACTAAAGGCATCAAAAGGCTCGGTTTTCCGGGCCTTTTTTATTGGAAGCTTCGAATGGGTGAATTTGTTCTGGCCACCACACTGCCAAGCCTTTCCTTGGGCAATGCCATGCTCTGCGAATTTTGCGCGGACCATGGCGCCGAAGTCTATGTGGATCCGGCTTTCCAGCACGTGGGAGTCATTCAGTGCGCTGATGGCAGGCCCTTGCCTTTTAAGGGAACCTGCCTGCCCCTGAACAGCTTTGGGGCGGCCAGAGTGGCCACAGACAAGGACTTCTGTTCAAGACTGCTGGCGCACGCGGGTGTGAACACCCCCAAGGGGCTTGTCATTCATGCAGACGCTGAGATTGACCTTGTCGCCTTGCGCAATCCTGCGGCGGCGGCCCATATGCACGGCGCTACATCTGCAATGGGCTTTGCTGAGACAGTTGGGTTCCCGGTTTTCGTGAAGCCGAATGAAGGTTCTCAAGGCATTGACGTGTTGCGCGCAACGACGAGGTCAGAGTTGCAAGAGGCTGCTGACCATGTGCTTGCGCGCTATGGCTCCGCCCTGCTGCAACAGGGGATTGCGGGGCGGGATTTCCGTGTGATCGTACTGGACGGCGAAGTGCTCGCGGTGATCGAACGCCGCGCTTTGAGCGTCACAGGAGACGGCACATCCTCGCTCGCCGCCCTCATCGAACGCCAGCTGACGCGCTCTGCCACCCGAACCGGGGGCCGCAAACTCGCGCTTGATGACCCCCGCCTTTCAAAGCATCTGAAGGAAACGAATTTGTCGCTGAACACCGTTCCAGCGGCTGGTGATGAAGTAGAGCTGCTGCCAAATGCCAACCTGTCCACCGGCGGCATGGCATTAGATAGGACCGAGGATGTGGGCGATGCGGTAAAACAGATCGCGACCACCGCCACCGCCGCATTGGGCCTGCGCTATGCTGGCATAGATGTTCTTGTAACCAATGAAAACGCGATTGAAGGCTGCTGCGTGTTGGAGGTCAATGCCGCGCCGGGTCTTTCGAACTTCTATGCCACGTCCGACGCCAACAAGAAGCGAGTCCGGCGCGTCTACAAGCGTCTGGTCGACGCTATTCTTGCCTGAAAACAACGACAAACCCCCGTTTTTCTGAGGTAGCGATGCCACACGCTTCTGATTTTCTCAGCATAGAGCCTCTTGAATGACGCGTAATGTTATACCAAAACAGAAAACATACCGCCGCCATCAAGGATATTGTTAGAGATGCGATTTAACGAGAACAGCCCAAGCCCAACAACACCGCACCATGCTGCAGAAAGCAGGCCCACCCGCGAAGAAGCGGAAGCCGCCGTTCGGACCCTATTGAAATGGACAGGAGACAATCCGGAGCGCGAAGGCCTGATAGACACCCCCGCTCGCGTAGTCCGGGCCTACGAGGAATTCTTTGCCGGATACAACGAAGACCCGAGAGAGGTCCTTTCACGCACTTTTGAAGAGACTGACGGTTACGACGACATGATCGTGCTGCGCAACATTCGCATCGAGTCCCATTGTGAGCATCACTTTGTACCGATTATTGGCAGAGCCCATGTGGCTTATCTGCCATCAGATCGGGTTGTAGGCGTATCCAAGATTGCCCGTGTTGTTGAGCTTTACGCAAAGCGCCTGCAAATTCAGGAAACCCTGACTGCACAGATTGGCGAGGCCATTGAGCAGACCCTGAAACCGCGCGGCGTGGCCGTGGTCGTTGAAGCTGCCCACATGTGCATGACGACCAGAGGCATCCGCAAACCGGGCGTTTCCATGATCACTCGTCACATCAGCGGTGAGTTTAAAACAGATAGAGCTCTGCGCACTGAGCTGTTCACCGCGCTTGCCGCCCCAGCCGAGCAGTTCGGCTAAGCCGCTAGACGGTCAGCGCGGCAACGGCAGTCACCGTGATCACCGAGAAGAAGGTCGTCATCAGGATCACCTGAGCGAGCAGCTCCTCAGGAACCTCGTATTGAACGCCGATAACAAAGGCGAGGACCCCGCTTGGTCCGGCTGCCACCAAGACACCTGGCCCGACCCAGAACGGCGGGAGCGAGAAAGCAAGTTCAAACAAGACCCAACCCATGGCCGGAACCACCGCCAGCTTCAGTGCGGTCACCCCCCACACAAGCGGGCTTGTGACATTGAGCTGCTGGGTGCTGAGCACCAACCCCAACGCAAACAAGGAGGCGGGTGCCGCCGCGCTCCCCAAGAAATCGGCGTAGATGCCAATCCCGTTATCGGTGGAGATGCCAGCCAGATTGACCATGAGACCCAAGACCAACGCCATGATGTTCGGGTTCGTGTAAAACGTTGCGCACAAATTGTGAAAGGGAGAACCGTTGCCGTTCTTGCTCATCAGTTCCAGCGCAAGAACCGTTCCGCCAAGCACCAGAAGGTTGTCGATGACAATGACGGAGATCACCGGCAAGGTGGCGTCATGGCCATAAAGAACCTCTGCAATGGGCAGAATGAAAAACGTGTGGTTACAAAATGCCGCTCCCATGCCCAGAAGCAGACTTTCACGCACACACCGCCCGAACCCCTTGTAGGCAACGACGAAAGTCACGCCATAAACCAGTACCTCCGCGAGGATGTAGCCCACAACATAAAGGTACTCAAATTTGTCAAAGGGGGCCTGCGCTACCAGTTTAAATAACAAGGCTGGCAGGAAAACATAGAAAACAGTTTTGTTGATGATGATGGATTCGCTTTTGCTGAACAGCTTCATCCAACCAAAAACGTAGCCCAGTACCACCGCCGCGAATACGGGCAGTACTGCATTCAGAAAGATTGATAGCACGGTGATGTACCCCGGTTTGTTGACCTAGGCCTACAAGACTTCGGGGAAGTTTACGAGATCGTGCTATGACGCATTTACGAGCGCGAAAAGACCTGCGTAGTGCGCCGCAGGTCTCTGAAATTTCACAGCTTTTACCACTCGCCGAGTTTCGTCTCGCGGGTGTATTCCTCATCCGGAACGTACTTGATCACGGCCTGGCCGCAAATGGTGACACCCCGTGTTGCGTCGTAGGTCATGGTCGGTGAACCATGCAGTTCCCAGCCACGGTTGAGCGCCTGTGTGACGCGGTGGCAGAACTCTGAGGAATCCGGTTCAGTGATCAGGCGAAACAAGCGCATGCAGCACCCCTTTTATGACAAATTGAGCCGAAGTTGTTCTGTGTTCGGCACCAGAGGGAGCGGAACCTATCAGCTAAACCCCTGCAATGCCAGTGGCCTAAGCAATTGCTGAAAGGCGATGACAGCCGCTCTGCTCAGCCAGCACGCGCTGCAATGGCATCAGCGATGGCAACCACCTTCTGGCCCATCTCCGCATGCAGGCGCTCCACCATTTTGCCATCCACCTGCAGCACCCCTTTGCCCGCGTTCTCAGGCACTTCAAACGCAGCAATAACCTTGCGCGCCCAGTGAACCGCTTCATCAGAGGGCGCGAAAGCGCTGTTGCAGACGTCAATCTGGCTTGGGTGGATCAGCGTCTTGCCATCCATGCCCATACGCGCCCCTTCGGTGCATTCCTCCGAAAAGCCTTCGATATCAGAGAAGTTGTTGTAAACGCCATCAATGATGCTGATCCCTGCAGCTCGGGCTGCCGCAAGACATGACATCAGCCATGGCATCATTTCAGCGCGGCCCTTAGTAATGTGGGTGCCCGTTTCCTTGGAAAGGTCGTTGGTGCCCATCACCACCGCCTCCAGCCGGGAGCTTTCTTCGCGCGCCGCAAGGCAGATGCTTTTGGCATTGAGCATGGCCAATGGAGTTTCCAACATGGCCCAAAGCTTGATTGCCGGATCTGCCCCTTGCGCCTGCATGATGCCAGCCAAAAGCTTCAAGTCCACCGGGCCATTCACCTTGGGCAGCGCGATGGCATCTGGTTTGGCGGCAATGGCAGCGTCCAGATCCGCCCGGCCCCACTCGGATGTCAGCCCATTGATGCGGATGATCAGCTCCCGATGCCCATAGCCGCCGCCTTTGACCGCGCTTGCCACCTGTTCCCGTGCGGTTGCCTTGGCCTCTGGTGCCACAGCGTCTTCCAGGTCAAAGATCAGCGCATCCACGTCCAGCGTTTTGGCTTTCTCAAGCGCCCGCGCGTTGGAGCCCGGCATATACAACACACTTCGCCTTGGCCGAGGTCCGTTCCCTGCCTGTCCCATCGTTCACGCTCCCTAAACGGTGTTTGATCTGCGACACAGCATAGCCTACGGGGCGGGGTGAACTAAATCAGCCTTTCGCCTAGGAGGCTGAATATTTCTTTCGCAATATCATATCTTTAGCTGCAAAAAGTGCGCCTGCCACAATCAATGCGCAGGCCGCTGCCACCGGCCATGTAAAGGCGCCAA
This sequence comes from Pseudovibrio exalbescens, assembly GCF_028737195.1. Classification (GTDB taxonomy): domain Bacteria; phylum Pseudomonadota; class Alphaproteobacteria; order Rhizobiales; family Stappiaceae; genus Pseudovibrio; species Pseudovibrio zosterae. The sequence goes on from NZ_JAQZAJ010000002.1 coordinate 187,382, forward strand.
AGCCAAACAGAACCAGAAGCAATGTGGAGAAAAGCGGCGCAGCATAGGCAGACGCACCGAGCACCTGAATGTCGCCGCGCTTCATGCCAATGTCCCATGTGAAAAACGACAGGCCCAGCGGCATCAAGCCCATACCCACCACCGCGAACCACTGCGTCGGACCCTGCGGCATCACCGTTTGCTCAAAAAGAAAGTGGCAAAGGTAGGAGAGGATCGCCGTCATCAAACAGAAGCCCGCCACCGCTTCGGTCGGCACATTGCCCATGCGCCGCGACAGCACCGAATAGGAGGACCATGCAAGCGCTGCAGCAAGGGCGGCCGCATAGCCCACCGTAGAATCCGAACTCAGATCAAACGCCCCACCGCGCGCAATCAAAAGACCCGCGCCTGCCAGCCCAAGTCCCGCACCGATTACATGGTGAACGCGCAAACGCTCGCCCGGCAGAAGAGCGGAAAACAATACAATCAGGACCGGCCAGAGATAGTTGATCAAGTTCGCTTCCACCGGCGGTGCATTTCGAATGCCGATGAAGTAAAGCGCGTGATAGCCAAAGAGGCCCATGGTGCCCATCACCCACACATGAAGCGGTTGCCGAAGCAATATCAAGCGAGAGGGATTTATCGCAAGCCGGGCAAAAGCCAACGAAGCAGAAACCGTAAAGCACAGCGCGTTCAATAGAAATGGCGGCACCTCGCCAGACAGCGCACCGAATGGCCCCAGAAAAGACCACATGATCACTGCAGTAAAGCCGATTGCCGTCGCCTGATTGCGGGTGATTTGCCCCATGAAGGCCCTGCCCTTGAACGCATTTGGTTTCAGTGAGGCGTCCTACACGTTTTCACGGTGTTTTCATATATCAACACCGGATTTTTTACCTCAGGTGAGGAGTTTCCTTGGGTTTCAGCGAAAGAAGCCGAGCACTCCCTTGATTTACTGTTTGAATTCGCGACACTGCTTCTAAAGCTTTGAAATTAGACAGGACCGTAGAGACCATGAGCGCTGAAACCATTCGCCCACTTGTCCATGACGATGCACCGGCCCTTGCCCCTCTCATTGCAGAGAACGCACAAGCCTTGAAGCGCGGTGCACCGCGCCGTCCGGATGAAGTCTATGCCGAGCGCCTGCTGGCGGAAGGCAGTGCTGAATTCCTCGGTGCTTATGAGGGGGATGTGCTGGTTGGGTTTGCCCTGTTCTACGACCTTCCAGACCTGATTACAGGCCGCCGTATCGGCCAGCTGGAAGACATTTACGTCATGCCTTCCTACCAGAGCAAAGGCATTGGCCGTCACCTGGTGGCGCATGTGGCAGGCGTCGGAAAAGACCGCGACTGGTCCCATGTGCGCTGGATGGTTCCGGCCAAAAACGAGGTCGAAACCGGCCTTTATGAGCAGATGGGAGAGCCGGGCGACAAACAGAGCTACAACGTTTCCATCGACCGACTGTCCCTCGCCAACGCTTAAAACAGGTTTGGCACGCGTCCAAGATTGATGAACGCAATGCGGGCCCGCCCGCGATCCAGTGTAATGGGCAGTTGAATGGTCGGCTGCCCATCCACCATATTGCTCTTTCCGATGGAAAGCGCCGTTGCCTGCAGGTTCTGCGGCAGTTGAGAGCCTTCAGGAAACAGCGGCTTCAGAACGGCAGCCAACTTATCCACCCCGGAAATGGTCACCGGCAGTGTGCCAGACAGACGGCCCTGCTCGTCTACGGTCACCGGTCCTTCGGTCTGAAGATAAAACGTGCCAGAAGAGAGCCGCGCGCTGCGCACAATCAGGTCAACCTTGCCATCCACCAACAGATCTTGAAGACTGCGCACCTTGCCTTCCAGCGCCGACCCGCCTTTTGGCGCAGTCACAATAAGCTCCAGATCAATTGGAAGATCCAACGCCATGGTTTCAGAGGTGAGCTGTTGCAGCAAAATTGCCGCGTCCAACGCCTCGCCTTCTTCGCCATTGGCGCGAATGTGCACTTCTGCATTGCGCGCCGCCATGGTCAGCGGCGTATCCAGCGCCACAACGGAAAGTGACGGGTTCTCAATCACCATGTCGGCTTTTTCAATCTTCCGCTCTGCAAGATTAGCGCTCAAACGCGCCATGTCCCAGGTAGCTGCGTAGCCCGGACCACCCGGCCCAGCTACCGCTTCAAACGGGCTGTCTGCTTCAAAAATCATGTGCATCGGCTGGTAGGCCAACGCCACACCACGGACTTCGTGAGCAAACACGGTTTGCCCATCGCGCTCGATGCGCAGCGGAGAACACGTCACCTCAAACCGGAAGGGATAACCGCCAACCCGCTTGTTGGCGCAGTCAAAGACATCGCCTTCTGCGGCCGCAACTTTTTGCGTGTTTGTCAGCGTATCGCTGATCATTCCCCGGCCGATACTCCAGTAGGTTGACCAGGCTGCTATCCCCAGAACCACCATTACGCCAAGAATAATGTAGGATTTTTTAGAGGGCTTCTTAGGACTGGCGGTCGCGCTCATGATAGTTATTTTCACCTCATACTGACGGGTCATTGCATCGCTTCGGCGGGACTGTTACCCGAAGCCCTGCAAAAAGAAACACGGAATTAGCACGTTATGCGAGATTTATGGGTGTTTGGCTACGGCTCTCTCATCTGGCGTCCCGGCTTCGACTACGAAGAGGCGGTGCCAGCCTTGTTGCGCGGTGCCCACCGCTCGCTCTGTGTTTACTCATGGGTCCACCGCGGCACACAAGACGATCCCGGCCTCGTATTCGGGCTGGATCGGGGTGGTTCCTGTCGTGGAATGGCCTTCCGTGTCGCGGCGAAGAACCGAGACCGCACCATCACCTATTTGCGCGAGCGTGAACAGCAGACCATGGTCTACCGTGAAACGGTACGCGGGGTGCAGTTGGACGGACGCCCACATGATCCGGTGCAGGCCCTCACCTATGTGGCCGACCGCAGTCATGCCCAGTATGCCGGGGCTCTACCGCTTGAAGAACAGCTGAAAATCGTGTTGTCCGCCAAGGGTCAGTCAGGTGCAAACCCGGAATACGTCATCAACACGGCGCGGCATATGCGCGAACTGGGCATTCGCGATCACGGCTTGGAATGGTTGGAAAAGGAGCTGACCCGCCTCGTGCATCAGGGCACGCAGTCCGCTCACTCGGAGAACAGCCCCGCCTGAAGGTCCGACAGGGTCTCTTTTCGCTCTTCGTCGGTGGTGCACAGCAGGTGAACGTAAAACGCCATCTGCCGCCGACGCTTTGGCACACTGTGGGCCCCGTGAAGCTCGCCATGCTGATCCGCATGCCCCAACCAGACCACCACATGGTCCATGCGCTCATCGGCCATCAGCACCACGCTGCCGGGATAGTCCAGCAGCTCCTGTTCCTTGATTTTGGAAAACAGATAACGCTGGCCCGATTTGCCTTCCCAATAACGGAAACGATCCCCTGCAGACAGCAGTTCGGATACACGCGCGGCACGCCCGCCACTCTGATTGGACCGAAAAAGGGAATATTGCACAGCTGGTACTCGCTTCATTACCCACTCACTGATAGAGAGTATAGGAACAAAATATGAACGAAAAGCAACTAACGCAAGAAAAAAGCCGACCGTGACGGATCACGATCGGCTTTCAATGTAACCTGCAAATGTTAATCCAAGTTTACTCTGCAGTTTCAAGGGCTTCGGCACGCGCCGCCATGCGCGCACGCGCTTCCTTCACGATAATATTATCCGGTGTTGCCGCTGCAGCTTCCTCAAAAAGTCGGTCGGAAGCGGTCTCGATATCCCGTTCCAGGCGTTCCAGAAACTCCTTTTGTTCAAGACCGGGCTCAATTGGCGGCAGGATTTCGGCCGTAATGGTGCCCGGAAAACGAAAGAAGCGATGGCGCGGCCAATAAACGCCGGAATTGATGGCAACTGGCACCACCTTGCAGTTCAGCGCGCTATAGAGATGCGAAATGCCATATTTGTATTTGGGTTCCGCCCCTGCCGGACGGCGCGTTCCTTCCGGATAAATGATGATATGGCGTTCATCCTCAATAGCTTCCTCCGCAGCACGCGCCATGGACACCAAGGCCGCTGAGCCCTTGCCGCGGTCCACCGGGATCTGACGCAGCTTGGTAATGTACCAGCCAAAGATAGGCACGCGGCGCAGTTCGCGTTTCAAAATGAACGAAGGGGCTTTCAGGTGCGCCAGCAACGCGAAGGTTTCCCACGCCGACTGGTGTTTGCTTGCGACGATGCAGCCTTCCTCCGGCAAGTTCTCAAGGCCGCGGAACTCTGATTTCACACCGCCAATCCATCGCAACAGGAACAGGTTCACGTTGCACCAGATCGGCAGGATCCAGAAGCCCCAACGCCACGGCAGAAAAAAGATCGGCACGAATGCGATCATCAGAACCAGTGTGCTGAGATAAAACAACAGGTTAAATAAAATGGATCGCAGTAAAATCATCATACCCAGTCAGTGTCATCGCACCCGCGCGTCCAAAAGGGCGCAGCAAGGTGCCGTCATGGAACATCAGCCTCAAGGCCGGATCATCATGTCAGGGAGTACCAAAACACCCGCAACCGCACGAGGGTATACTTCACAAATTCACGAAGGAGAAGCTTTGTTGTTGCAGGATCTGAATACCAATTGCGCAAGTCGAGGCCTTCATGGAACACGGAGTTGGGGATCAGCTCCACTTCCGGCAACAACGCCTGCAACTCTGCAAGAGCGCGCGGCATATGATAGGCGCTGGTCACAACAACAAGACTGGCAAAGCCATTTTCGTGGGCCCAGTTCGCCGTTTCCGATGCGTTGCCGATGGTGTTCAGCGCCTTGCGATCCAAGTCTACACAACAGCGGAACAACGCCAGTTTCTGCTCGGTCATGAGCGAAATCTGCTCGACCGTGGTGTCAGGATGTACGCCGGAAATGAGGAGGCGCTTCGCCTTGCCTTCGGCCAGCAATGAAAGCGACTTGGAGATGCGCTCACGCCCACCGGTGAACACCACAATGCCATCTGCCGCGCGAATGGCCTCAGTCGGCTTGGAGTTGAGCATGGCCACATAGCCGTAAAAGCTGATGGCAAAGGAAGCCAGACAGATCAGAACACTGGCAAGGATCACCCCGAGCGTCAGCTTCAGCGCAAACAGGCGCGACCGGCGGCGGGGCGCAGCCGGTTCAAGTTCAGCCAAATCATGTTCGACGCTCCCTCTCAAGGCCATGTTGCCACCAGATTGCCCCTTGTTGTCTTCGGGGTTCTGGTCGTCCTTGCGAGCGGGAGCAAGAAGTTTTTCATCCGTCATTCTAGAATGATCCGAACGCTCGCCACCTTGCGCTGGATCCAGTTTTACCATTCACCTCAGACTTGTTGAGGGCAATGTAACACCAGATCGTGGCCAAAAGTGAACTCCAAAATCGAGTAAACCTAGTCCATCCCCGCAAGATGTGAGTGTACTGCAATCCGCGACGTGACGGCAGTAAGAATTGCGACCAGCACCACCACCAACACCACGCCTATATAGCCTGCAAGGCTGACAGAGATGGTGCCAAGCAAAGCTTGTGCCTGCCCGGCAGCGCCGAATTCGGTGCTCGTGTTTCCTAAAAACTCAATCAAAAGAAAGCTCAGGCAGGCAATCGCCCCGCCTACAATACCGCCCTTGAGGCCGAGCACCAGAAAGTGCCGTTGGAACTCGGCGGAGATGAAACGGTCTTCAGCACCAACAAAATGCAGCACCTCCACCACCTCCTTGTTACCGGACATGGCGGCACGGGTGGCAAACACCACAGACAGGATCATGGAGGCCAGCACCAGTACCAAAATGCCAAAGCCAATCACCACAGCGCCGTTCGCCATGGACGACAGCTGCTGGGTCCACAGGCGGTGATCATCCAGACTGGAGCCGCGTATCTGGTCTTCAACAGTGCGTTTCAGCTCTCCCAGATCAAGCAGTTCGGGTTGGTCTACCTTCACCATGATCAGGCGCGGCACCGGCAGGTCTTCCAGGTCGAGCCCTGCGCCAAGCCACGGCTGCAGCAGCTCCTGCGTTTCGGTGTCCGACAACGCCCGCACGTGCCCAACGCCGGGAAACTCTTGAGCCAGTGCCACCGTGCGATCAATTTGCTGAAGCATGTCGATCCCGTCCACAGGACGGATCTGGATGGTAAGCTCACGAACCAGATCGTTGCTCCAGTCGGTGGCCGCATCATTGACGACTGTCACGAAGCCCACAGTAAGGCAGGCAAGAAAACTCATGATGGCCACCACCAGCATCAACGCACGCCCTGCAACAGCTTGCGGCGGCACGATGGGTGCCTGTCTGGCCTTCTTTGGCCTGCGTCCTTGTCCCTCACCCTTTTTGGGAAGCTTCTGGGCCATCTTGGCTTTCACGCCAGCCGCTACATTGCCCTTCTTGGCAGGACGAGGCCCGGCAGCGCGCTTGGGCCGCTCTTCAGAAGACATGGAGGGTTCGCGTCGTTCCATTCCATTACTCATCGATTAGAAGCCGGCCGTCATGCAACACCAGATGGCGCGCGTTGACTTGTTCCAGAAGATGCAGATCGTGGGTCGCGATCAGCACAGATGTGCCAAGGCGGTTCAACTCTATGAACAGACGCAGAAGACGGCGGGCCAGCGGCGCATCCACGTTACCGGTGGGCTCATCCGCCAGCAACACTTCAGGGCGCGTGATCAGCGCTCTTGCAATCGCCGCACGCTGTTTTTCACCGCCAGAAAGCACCGGCGGCATCACATGCATGCGGTCGCCCAAGCCCACCCATTTCAAAAGATCAATCACATCGGAGCGATAATCCGATTCCATTTTGCCAGCCACCCGGTGCGGCAGCGCCACGTTTTCGTAGGTGGTCAGGTGGTCAAGCAAGCGGAAGTCCTGAAACACGACGCCAATGCGGCGGCGCATGGCGGGCAGTTGGGACTTGGTCACCTGGGAGGTGTCCGTACCGAATGCGGAAATCAGACCTCGGGTCGGGCGCAACGACAGGAACAGCAGGCGCAGCAGGCTGGTTTTGCCCGCACCCGAAGGCCCTGTAAGAAACTGAAAGGACTGGGGTTCAATGGAGAAAGTCAGATCCTTGAGGATCTCCGGCCCCATGCCATAGCGCAACCCCACGTTTTCAAACCTAATCACCGCCTGCTCCTTAATGTTAGCGGAACGCTACATGGTGGCTGTTAATGGACTGTTAAGGCTATCCCCTTTCATTCTGCAACTATCCCCAAATGTTTGACAGGCCGCTAAATTCGGATAAATCAGTCACTTGCATTTCCATATTTGGGTTTATAGCTAATGTGAAATCAGGGTTTAACAGTTCCTTAATCATATGAAGATTCTGTTAGGCCGAGACACCCGTCTGCCAAGTGGCTGGCGCTAACGGGCACTGTAGAACACAGCCAGGGGAACCCTAGGTCTTCCATGAAACTGAAGATCAAATGCCCGGATTGCAAGACGAGCTACGAAATTCCTAGCGACAAGATTGGCGCGGAAGGTCGGACGGTGAAGTGTACCCGCTGTGGCACCAGCTGGCGGGCAACCGCTGAAGAGCCTCTCTCCAAATCCCTTGATGAGAAGGAAGCCGACGCCGAATGGCAGCAGCTGGACCGGGAAAGTGCCGCCCGCAAGGCCGAGGCCAACAAAGGCTCTTATGCCGACGACGAAGAGGAGGAGGACGTTGAGCCTCCTGAGGAACCAGCCGATCCAGATGACGCTTCGGGCGATGAAGACGGTAACACGGCAGTTCCCGGCACACCGGCAAACGCCGCAGAGCCCTCAGCTGGCAACGAAGGCGACAAGGACAAGACCAAAAGCCGAGAAAAGACGCGCTCGCGCTACTCGCATTTGGCGAAGCCAAAACACAGTACAAGCAAACGTCTACGCAGACTAACTGGGCTGGGACTTTTTGCAGCTTCTCTGCTGGCCTGCGTGATGACAGTAAGCTATAGAGACACGATCGTAAGACAGTTCCCGGATCTCGCTGGCCTCTATCAGATGGTCGGGCTCACGGTGAATCTGCGCGGTCTGGAGTTTCGGGACTTGAGAACCTTCCGCGAAGTGCAGGACGGCGTGACCGTTCTTGTGGTCGAAGGTTCCATCGAAAACATCACCAACAGACGCGTCGAGATTCCGGCGGTCAGGTTGTCCCTGCGTTCTCACGATTTCAGTGAGCTTTACGCATGGACGGTTGAACCGCGCCTGATGACGTTGGATCCGGCGACTAAAACCAGGTTCAGAACTCGGCTGGCCCAGCCACCGGATCGAGCCGCTGACATTCAAATGCGCTTCGTAGAGCGCCAACAAAGAAGAGCGAGCACAAGATGACCGGTACCCCGGAAATCCGCGTTCTATACGATGAGAAAGCCATTGCCGAACGCGTTACCGGCGTTGCGGAAGCCATTGCAAAGGATCAGCCAGAAAACCTGCTGGTCGTAGCCGTGCTGAAGGGCAGCTTCATGTTTGCCGCTGACCTCGCCCGCGCTTTGCATACTGCAAAAATTGCACCGGAAATGGAGTTCCTTCACCTGTCAAGTTACGGTGCGGCCACCGTATCTTCAGGGCATGTTAAGGTATTGCGTGACATAGAGAGCGATGTCACGGACCGGGACGTGATTCTTGTCGATGACATTCTGGAATCCGGACGGACATTGAAGTTCGCTCGCGACATGATCGCTGAGCGCGGCGCCAAATCCGTTCGCGTGGCTGCCTTGTTGGACAAGCCCATGCACCGCAAGGCAGATATCGAGGCAGACTATGTCGGGTTTGACTGCCCAGACAAGTTTGTGGTCGGATATGGCATGGACATGGGTCATGCGTGGCGACAGCTACCGTTTATCGGATTCGTGCCACAGGACGGTGACGCTTAGAAGGGGGACTTTATGGCCCGCGTACTTCTGACTGAGGATGATGACGCAGTTCGCGCATTTGTGAAGCGCGCACTGGAACTGGACGGCCACAGCGTCACAGCAGTGGCAGATGGCAGCGAAGCCGCCGAAGCTCTGAACAACGAGCAAGGCGCGTTCGATCTGCTGCTCTCGGACATCCGCATGCCGGAAATGGACGGAATTGCGCTTGCCATGCAAACAAGCCAGCGCTACCCCGGCCTGCCGATCCTGCTGATGACGGGCTATGCAGATCAACGGGAACGTTCAGATGAGCTGAACGGAGCCGTTCGCGATGTTCTCACCAAGCCTTTCTCTTTGGTGGAAATTCGCAGTGCTGTTTCAGATGCTCTCGCAGATGTGGCGGTGACGGAAAAACGTCGTCTCTACGCCTAATCGGGCCAGATCAGGTTCAAGAAAAAGCCGCCCACATGAGGCGGCTTTTTCGTTTAAGCGCGATGCTCAGTTTCAATAGCGTTTGAGCAGGCGCTCCAGATAGTCCAGCTCAAGCTCCGGTCTTTCCGGATCGGAGAACCGGCGCCGCAACTCTTCAAGAATGCGCCGGGCACGCTGAATGTCAATTTCATCGGGCACCTTCACCTGGTCGCCAAAGTCTGGCCCCTCTGTCCGGCGCATCCGCCCCAATGGGTCCTGACTGAACGGCGAGTTCTGCGTCATGCCCGGGCCGTTGCCCTCACCCGCCATTTGCTCGGCCAGCTGCTGCGCGCCTTGGCGCAACTGCTCCAGAGCACGCCCTTGATCGCCCAGCGCTTGCCCTGGTTCCGACTGGCCCAACGCGCCGCGGGCATCATCCATGGACTCGCCTGCTCCTTCCAGCTGGTCGTTCTGGCCCATGCCGTTGTTCGCCAACTCATCAAGCATTTGCTGCAATTGATCGGAAAGGTCGCCCTGCTGGCGTTGCAGTTGCTGCAGAGCCTGCTCAAGCTCTTCCGGGCTCATGGGCTCGCCAGACTGGTTGGGGTAAGACCGCATCCGGTCGTCCTGCTTGTTGGGCGCATACTGGTGGGTGTCATCCATCAGCTCTTGCTGGCGCTGGATCATCTCGCCAAGCTGGTTCAGGGTCTCCATCATCTGCTGTTGTTGCTGGCTGGGAGCCTGCGGCCGAGCGGTTTGCAGGTTTTCAAGCATTTGCTGCATCTGGGAAAGCAGCTCGCGCGCCGCTTCCAGAGAGCCCTGACGGGCCAGTTCTTCCATGCGCCGCATCATCTCATCCAAATCCTGCGGATTGATCTGCTGCATGTTTGGGTCCATGGGCATCTGCTGCATGGCCTGCGGGTTCTGCTGCATCTGTTGCATCAAAGCCTGCAGGTACTCCTGCAAAGCGTTGCGCAGGTTGTCCATTAGCCGGGCAATCTCTTCTTCCGACGCGCCCTCTTCCAAGGCACGTCGCAGCTCCTCCTGCGCATCTCGCAGGGCCTGCTCGGCCACAGACAGATCCCCATCCTCAATGGCGAGCGCCAATGTCCAAAGGACCTCGATCACCGCACGCAGTTCGTCGTCCGTCTCAGCGGCCACAAGCTGGCGATAGGCCAACCGCAACGGCAGATAAATGCCAGCGTCGTCAATGAACTCTTCCGGCGCAATCATCAACGCATCAAACGCATCGATCACCTGAACATGCTGGTTGGCGTCCATGGCCAGCTCACGGCGCTGCTCCACAACCGCCCGTGCAAGTGGTTTGGAAAAGCGCCGCTCCGGCAACACCACCGCCAGCTGTTCGGAAACGCCCATCTTGCCTGCTTGATCGCGCGCCTGAAGCTGAATGTTGACCTCAGAGCCCGCCCAAGGGTGCGCCGTCAGATCCTTGAAGGTTTCGCCATTGCCCTCGGTGGCAGGGCGCGCTGGCAGCGACAGGTCTATGTCTGGCGCTTCAATCAGCGGACGTGGATCGGATTGCAGATCGCGCGAGTCAGGGCGTTGTTGGATGACGGCACTGGCAGAGGCCACGCCATAATCATCACTGATGGTGTACTGAAACCGCAAGCTGCCGGAAAGCTGCGGTTCCGGGTCTGCCAGATAGGCAATGGAGGGCGCCCTGTCCGGCTGCACGGCAAACCGCCACAGCTGCGCGGTGTCACCGCCATCCTTTACGGCCACCTCCACGTTCTCAGTCAGCTTGAACTGCCACTCACGGGCACCGGTGTTGATCTTGTCCGCTTCATCCTCATCCTGAGTGAGCGCTTCCGCAGCCCCGCCTTCAAGCACCACTTCAAGGTCCGGGCCGTTTTGTACCCGCACCAAGAGTTCGCTGCCCTCGGGCACGGTAAACGGCGTGTTGGCATCGCGCAGGTCCTGCGCCACCCCGCTAAGGAAAATCGGCGCTTCTCCGGTGTAAGCAGGCGGCGTCACCCAAGCATCAATACGGGGTGGTATCTGCGTCCCGGCTGGGCCCAGACTGAATGGCTGGCTCAAGGTGTTCCAACGGTCCGGCCCGGAAACAGCGACCGCCACCACCAGCACCATGGCCGCCAACGCGCGCAGCCCATATGGGTCTTTCAGAAAGCCTCTGGTCTTGGGGCCGTCTACCTTGAGCGCCCTCACCCGTTCCAACAGCTTCTTCTGATGAAACGCCCAGAGCGCTTGGGACGCCGGATCATCCCGGCCAAGAGCGATGGTATCTTCCAGAGATTGCAGCGGCGCATGAGAAAGGCCGCTGGATTGCTCGATCCGGCGGATCGCCTGCGTGCGCGTCGGCAGCCGCACAGCGAGCAGGCCGCGGGCCAACCACAGACCGCCTGCTATGAACCCGACCGCGACCAGCCCTGAGAGGAACCAAGGCAAATAGGCCCAGACGCCCAGAAAGCTGATGGCAATGTAAAAAACGGCGAGAATGGCAGGCGGCACCAGATTGGGCCATACCTGCTCGAAAAGCTGATAGGCTCCGGCTCGCACCTGAAGCCGATAGACCTGTCCATCTAGGCTGCGCGAAAACAGGAGGGCCAGCGCCGAATGAGAACGCCGATGTGGAGCGGTCTGTGTTTCTTGCGGAGCCTTATCTGCCACGGGGCCTCACTGATCGCTTATTATCTCTTTTAACGTGGAGCATAGGGCGATCAGTGACAAGGAGCAATTAACTTCCGCTAGGAAAGTGTCTTCGGCCTATCAGTTTTCAGTGAGCCACTCCGGCATAACGTCTTGGGCCAACAGCTCTTCATAGGTTTGGCGCTTGCGGATCACGGCAAACTTGTCGCCGTCCACCATGACCTCTGGCACCAACAAACGGGTGTTGTAGGTGGAAGATTGGGTCGCGCCATAGGCCCCGGCGGAGTACACCGCAATCAGGTCGCCCTCCTCAACCTTGGGCATCTCGCGATCAAGCGCGATGTAATCGCCGGTCTCGCAAACCGGTCCCACCACATCCGCCTTCATTGTCGGACCGTTCTGGCGCGCTTCGCTCACCGCACCCACATCGTGATGCGCTTCGTAAAGCGTTGGCCGAATAAGATCATTCATGGCTGCATCCACGATAACGAAGTTCTTTGCCTCGCCTTCTTTCACGTAGATCGTCTCTGTCACCAGAATGCCCGCGTTGCCCGCAATCATGCGGCCCGGCTCGAAGATCACCTTGCAACCGAGTTTTTCGACGTGCTTGCGCACCACTTCAGCATAGGCAAGGGGATCAGGGGCGTGCATCTCATCAGAATAAGGGATACCAAGGCCGCCGCCCACGTCCACGTGCTCAATCTCGTGGCCATCTGCCTTCAGCGTTTCAATCAGCTCACCAAGGCGAGAGAATGCGCTGTCAAACGGTTCCAGTGTGGTGATCTGCGACCCGATATGCATGTCGATGCCGGTCACCTTGAGGCCTGGCAGTGCAGCGGCGTGTCCATAGACTTCCCGGGCGCGCTGCCACGGAATGCCGAACTTGTTTTCCGCCTTGCCGGTGGAGATCTTGGCGTGGGTCTTTGCATCAACGTCCGGGTTGATGCGCAAGGATACCGGTGCCACCTTGCCCATATCGCTGGCGACCTGTGAAAGCCGCTTCAGTTCCGGCTCGGACTCCACATTGAAGCACAGGATACCTGCCTCAAGCGCAAATCGCATTTCCGCGCGGGTCTTGCCCACACCGGAGAAAACGATCTTTTCAGGGGCCACACCCGCGGTCAGCGCACGGCGCAGCTCGCCTTCAGAGACCACGTCCATGCCCGCACCCAGATTGGCGAGCACTTTCAACACGGCAAGGTTGGAGTTCGCTTTCAGTGCATAACAGACAAGATGATCCACGCTGGCAAAGGCTTCCTTGAAAACACCAAAATGGCGTTCAAGCGTCGCGCGTGAATAACAATAGAATGGAGTTCCCACGCTCTCGGCGATTTCGGGAACAGACACACCTTCGGCGAACAACGCGCCGTTCTTGTAAGTGAAGTGATGCACTGCCAGATCCTCTAGATGGCCTATCCCCTCACTTGATAGGCCGAAAAGCGACTAGAGGCCCGGGTCGATCAGCGGATCCAGAAAAAAGGACTTCTGTTCCTTGACCTCAGGGGCCTCCGGTGTTTTGGAAACCACGGCCTGATCCTGCGTCTGCGGCGCTTCCGCACGAACCGGCTCAAGACTTCCTTTACGCCCGCAAGCTGCCACGCTCATGGCAAGACCAGCCACCACAGCAACAGTGACCAGTTTCGGCGCGACCTTCGAGAATTGACTGCTCATTCTCTTCATAACTCCAGTTGATGGCTATCCCATCATTAAACCGTGTTCGCCTGCCGGACGCTGACCCCTGAATTTCTCCGGGCCAACTGGTTATTCCATGCATCGCTTTTTGGCGAACATCAAGGGTCCAGTTTCTGTAAAGATTCAGGACCGTTTCGCCTCACGTTCCAACTGCTTCAGCCACCGGCGCGCTTGTTTGCGCACGTTCACCGGACTGGTGCCCCCATAGCTGACGCGGCTGCGCACGGACTTGTCGACAGACAGGACACTGTACACATCATCCGTGATGTTTGGCTCCACGCTCTGCATCTCTTCCAGTGTGAGCTTATGCAACTCCACATTTTTCTCAACCGCCTTGGCAACCAATGCACCGGTCACATGGTGTGCATCGCGGAACGGCATGCCCAAAACGCGCACGCACCAGTCCGCCAGATCGGTTGCGGTGGAGTAGCCAGACCCCGCAGCCTTCTTCATCACCTTGGTGTTTGGTTCCATGTCGCGCACCATGCCAGTCATGGCAGCCAGCGCCAGAGAAAGGTTCGGCAGTGCGTCAAACGCCTGCTCCTTGTCTTCCTGCATGTCCTTGGAATAGGTCAGCGGCAGGCCCTTCATCATCACCAGAAGCGCATTCAAAGCCCCGTAAATACGGCCGGTCTTGGCACGCACCAGTTCGGCGGCATCCGGGTTCTTCTTTTGCGGCATGATGGAAGAGCCGGTAGAGAACTTGTCGGAAAGCTTGATGAAATTGAACTGCGCAGAACACCAGATCACGATCTCTTCCGCCAGACGAGACAAATGCATGGCGCAAATAGAGGCATCTGCCAGCGCTTCCAGCACGAAGTCACGGTCTGACACACCATCCAGAGAGTTGGCGGTTGGGCGGTCAAAGCCCAGCGCCTTGGCGGTCATCTCACGGTCAATCGGGAAGGATGTACCCGCAAGGGCGGCGCTGCCCAGCGGGCTTTCGTTCATGCGCTCGCGCGCGTCGCGGACACGGGACCGGTCACGGGCAAACATTTCAACATACGCCATCATGTGGTGGCCAAAGGTCACCGGCTGCGCAGACTGCAGGTGCGTAAAGCCTGGCATCACATCGCCCGCATGCAGCTCCGCCTTCTCGGCAAGCGTCTGAATCAGTTCCGTAAGCTGCGCTTCCAGATCATCCAACGTGTCCCGTACCCACAAGCGGAAATCCGTTGCCACCTGGTCGTTACGGGAGCGCGCAGTGTGCAGGCGGCCAGCGGCTGGACCAATCAGCTCTGCAAGGCGCGCCTCAATGTTCATGTGGATGTCTTCCAGCGCACGCGAAAATTTGAAGGTTCCTGCCTCAATCTCTGACAAGATTGTGTTTAGACCGTTGACAATCTTTTCGGCATCATCGCTTGAAACGATACCTTGCTCTGCCAACATGCGTACATGCGCCTGAGACCCAGCGATATCCTGTTTGTACAGCTTTTGGTCGAAATCGATAGAAGCGTTGATTTCTTCCATGATTGCGTCGGGTCCCTCGGCAAACCGACCGCCCCACATGCGGTTGCTCATGTAACGCCCTCTTAATCTTTGGGAATTGATATGAAGAGTTCGACCACTACCGGAAACTTTGGACTTCGAAAAGCCCTTGTCGCAGGTTTGGCCGGATTAATTGTCGGTCTGGGCGGGATCTACCTCTATCAAACGCAAATCGCGGGCAGCGCCACTGCCAATGTCTGTCAGTCTTCCATGACGGCTGCCTCCCAGCTGAAACCGCTCGCGACCGGTGAAGTTGCAGCCTTTTTGCCAGCTCAAAACCCTCTCTCGGTAAGCGATCTCACCTTCAAGACTGCGGACGGCACCCCGATTTCCCTCGCAGACATTGAAGGAACCAAGCTCCTGAACATCTGGGCCACATGGTGTGCCCCGTGCCGAAAGGAAATGCCGCATCTGGACAAGCTGCAGGCTGAGATGGGCGGCGACGTGTTCAACGTCATCGCGGTCAACGTTGACCGCAACGACACCAGCGACAAACAACTCGCCTTCCTTGAGGAAGTCGGTGTCAGTCACCTCGCCTACTACTCTGACAACAGCATGAAGGTGTTCAACGACCTACGGGCCAAGGCCCGCGCACTGGGCTTGCCAACCACCATCATGGTTGGTGAGGACGGCTGTGAGATCGGCACCATGTATGGTCCGGCAGATTGGGCTGCACCGGAGGCACTGAAACTGGTCAATCGCGCCATTGAGGCTCAGAGCTGACTCTGAGCCTCGGTCATTTCGATATCGAAATAACCCTCATTTTTCCTTCGCATCGTCCCGCAATCGGGTCAGACCTTCCTGCGCGGTGGACGCAACCAGCACCCCATCGCGGGTATAAAGGCTGCCGCGGTTGAAGCCGCGCGCGCCCGTGGTGGTTGGGCTGTCCTGCGTGTAGAGCAACCATTCGTCCGCACGGAACGGACGGTGGAACCACATGGCGTGGTCGAGGCTTGCCACCTGCAGGCTGCTGTCAAACACGGAACGGCCATGCGGATAAAGCGCCGTATCCAGAAGCGTCATGTCCGAGGCATAGGCCAGAACACACTGGTGCAAGCGCGGATCATCTGGCAGCGGCGCCGTCGCCCGCACCCACACATGCTGGTAGGGCGGCAACTTCTTGCTGCTCAGGAAGTGGGTGTAGTCCACCGGACGCAGCTCAATCGGACGTTCTCGGCGCCAGTAGCGCTTCACCGCCTCGGGCGCGTGGTCAATGAACTTCTCCTTCAGCTCTTTCTCGCTGATCAGATCTTCGGGCTTGGGCACATCCGGCATGTCGATCTGGTGCTCGATGCCTTCTTCATGCACCTGGAACGAGGCTGACATGGAGAAAATCGCCTTGCCATGCTGGATTGCCACCACCCGGCGCGTGGTAAAGCTGCCGCCGTCGCGAATGCGATCCACCTCATAGATGATCGGCACCTGAGGATCACCAGGGCGCAGAAAATAGCCGTGCAACGAATGGACGGACCGGCTGTCCTCCACCGTTCGCGAAGCCGCCACAAGGGCTTGACCGATCACCTGACCACCGAAAACACGCTGCCATCCAGCTTGTGGACTGCGTCCGCGAAACAGATTGTGTTCGAGCGGTTCAAGATCAAGTATGTCCAAAAGAGCTGTAACAGCGCTTGTCATAACGACATTCCTACTTCAGATATGTACTAAGTGTTGCCTACGACTACGCAGGGTCGTGGAGCTTAAGTCAATGGGACCAACAGCGCAGCCCACAACGCACAGGTAAACCGATGAGTGAAGAAAATATGTCCGCTGCTGATGAAATGCTAGACGTGGTCATCGGAGGCGGCGGTTATGTGGGTCTGTCATTGGCACTGGCGTTGAAGCAGTCCGAGCCTTCCATGAAGGTCGCTCTGGTCGACCTGCGCCCCCGCTCAGCCATCGAGAATGATCCGCGCGCCTCAGCCATCGCCGCTGCAGCGACCCGCATGCTGGATCAGCTCGGCGTCTGGCACAAGCTTGAGCCCGAGGCCCAGCCCATCAACGACATGATCGTAACGGACAGCAAGCTTCATGACAGCGTGCGCCCGGTATACCTCACATTCGACGGTGAAGTTGAGGAAGGCGAACCGTTCGCGCACATGGTCCCAAACAACCGCATGGTTGGTGCGCTATATGATGAGGCGGTCCGCGAGGGTGTTACCATCATCGCACCAGAGAGCATCGACGACTTCTCCACCGACGCGGCTTCTGTCACCATCCGCCTGCGCTCCGGCGAAATGCTTTATTCCCGGCTGCTCGTGGCCGCCGATGGCGTAAAGTCCAAGCTGCGCGGTCTTGCCGGAATTGCCGTCAACCGCTGGGATTACAAACAGTCCGGCATTGTCACAACAGTTGCCCACGAGCGCCCGCATAACGGCCGCGCCGAAGAGCACTTCCTGCCCTCGGGCCCATTCGCCATCCTGCCGCTCACCGGCAACCGCTCCTCCATCGTCTGGACGGAAAAGACGCTGGAAGCCGAGCGCCTCGTGAAAGGCGACGAGTTCACCTTCGAAATCGAGCTGGAGCGCCGCTTTGGCCGCCACCTTGGCGAGCTGCGCCTTGATGGACCGCGCGCCGCCTTCCCGCTCAGCCTGACGCTCGCCCGCTCCTTCATCGCCAACCGTTTCGTGCTCGCCGGTGACGCCGCCCACGGCATTCACCCGATCGCCGGTCAGGGCCTCAACTACGGCTTCAAGGATGTGGCTGCGCTCGCCGAAGTGTTGGTTGATGCCCACCGCCTTGGCCTCGACATTGGCGCAGCCCACATTCTGGAGCGCTATCAGACCTGGCGCCGGTTCGACACCTACCGCATGGGTGTCACAACCGATTTGCTGAACCGCCTGTTCTCCAACGATCTGGATGTGGTGCGCGGTGTGCGCGACCTTGGTCTGGGCTTGGTAGAGCGCATGCCATTCATGAAAAAGATGTTCATTGGCGAAGCCGCTGGCACCACCGGCACCACACCAAAGCTGCTGATCGGCAACCCGATCTGAGCCACTTCTCATTATTTCGCGACCACGTAGGGGCAAACTCGTGTCAGCACCGACCGTTTCCGGGCGCAGCATCCTCATAACAGGCTGCTCAACGGGCATTGGCTATGCCGCTGCCAAGATCTTGAAAGAGCGCGGCTGGGACGTTTATCCCACCTGCCGCCAGCAAAAGGACGTGGACCGCTTGCGGGCGGAAGGGTTCAACGCCTTCCTGCTTAATTACCAAAAGCCGGAGACCATCGCAGCGGCAGTAGAAGCGGTGCTGGCGCAAACCGGCGGACGTTTGGATGCCCTGTTCAACAACGGAGCCTACGCTCTCCCCGGTGCCGTTGAAGATCTGCCTGTTCAGGCCTTTCGCGACCAGTTCGAAGCCAACTTCTTCGGCTGGCACGATCTCACCTGCCGCGTCCTGCCCGTCATGCGTCAGCAAGGCCACGGCCGTATTGTTCAGTGTTCCTCAGTGCTTGGGCTGATCGCCATGAAGTATCGCGGCGCATACAACGCCACGAAATACGCGCTGGAAGGGCTCACCGACACCCTTCGCATGGAACTGGATGGCTCGGGCATTCAGGTCAGCCTCATTGAGCCGGGTCCCATCGAGAGCAAGTTCAACGAAAACGCCATGGCCATGTTCCACCGCGAGTTGGGTGAAGCGGTGATCGAACGCTCCCCGTTCAAGGCGGCCTACCATCGCCGCCTCAATCATTTGAAGAGCGGCGGAGCCACCCGTTTCAAACTGGGGCCAGAAGCGGTGGTGGATCGGCTGATCCACGCCATTGAAGCCAAAAAGGCAAAGCCCCGTTACTTCGTCACTGTGCCAACCCATCTCATGGGAGTTCTCCGCCGCATTCTGCCGAACCGCTTGCTCGACCGGTTCCTGATCCGTGCGGCAGATGCTGAGGAATAAGCCCAACAACAGGAGGCGTAAGGCACATGTTCAGTTTCTCTGATGAAACCAAGGCCAAGCTCAAGAACCGCGTAGTCTGGAGCCGCCTGCTTGGCTGGGTCTTGTTGTGTTACGCCACCGGCCTTTACGGCGGCGTGGTCACTGCGCCCGCCATTCCCGAGTGGTATGCAGGCCTCACCAAACCGTTCTTCAGCCCGCCCAACTGGCTGTTTGCGCCGGTCTGGACCACCCTTTACGCGCTCATTGCCATTGCCATCTGGGTCGCCATAGAGTTTGACCGCTCCGGGACGAACAAAGGCCAGAAGCTGCGCCTTCAGTTGCTCTTTGTGTTTCAGATGCTTCTCAACGGCCTGTGGTCCTTGAGCTTCTTTGGCCTAAAGTCGCCCCTACTTGCCCTTGGAATCCTTGGTATCCTGCTCTTAACAGGCATCGTAACTTTACGTATATTCGCCATTCGGCGTCCATTGGCAGCCTGGCTCTTCCTGCCCTATCTTTTATGGCTAGGCTTTGCCGGTCTCCTGAACGCTGCGATCGTAAGCCTGAATTAACAGCTTGAAGTCCAGGGAAAGGAACAGGTCATGGGCGGAGTGGTCAATACCATGGTCCCGGTTGCCGTGGCAGCCGTTGCAGTGGTGCTCGTGCTGGGACTATGGAACATGATGCGCGGTGGCAGCGCCAACCGCTCCCAGCAGCTCATGCGCTGGCGCGTCATCCTGCAATTCGCAGCAATCATTCTCATCATGGCCAGCATCTATTTCATGCGTGGCTAAGCTGCCAATCACCAAACAGAACAACACAAGCATGGTCGGGGGACTTGATGGTCGTACTGAATAAGATCTACACGAAAACGGGCGATGACGGCACCACTGCCCTCGGCTCAGGTGAGCGCCGGGCAAAACATGACTTGCGTGTCGAAGCCTACGGCACCGTTGATGAAACCAATTCCGTCATCGGTCTGGCCCGCCTTCATGCGGCTGATGCCATGCCAGCTCTCGATGAGGCACTGGCCCACATTCAGAACGATCTGTTCGATCTTGGCGCGGACCTTGCCACACCGCACACAGATGAAGACCTCGGCTATGAGCCGCTGCGCATCACTGCCAAGCAAGTCGAGTTTCTCGAGATCACCATTGATCAGCTCAACAGCGAGCTTTCACCGCTGCGCTCTTTCGTGCTGCCGGGCGGCTCAGCCCTTTCCGCCTACCTGCATCAGGCGCGCACCGTGTCCCGACGCGCCGAACGCCTCGTGGCCGCGCTTCGGGAAAAGGAGCAGGTCAATGCAGAAGCGTTGCAGTACCTCAACCGCCTTTCTGACTTGATGTTTGTTGCAGCGCGTTATGCCAACGACAAGGGGGAAACGGACGTGCTCTGGGTGGCCGGTAAAAACCGCTGAGCCAGCCAACTGCGTCAACGAACTTACGTTTACGTTAAACGATGGTCTAGGTTCTGTATTCACAGGTCATTCCAAGGTCTATCAAACTTCTGCGATCTGGTTTTCAACCCTTAGACATTGGTTGAAACCCGCACGAAATTTACCCTAGGCCATCGTTGACAGTACTGATTGAGCTGGCTACCGTCAGCCCAAACTGCAATGCACAACGGGTTCCGCAGTAGGTTGAAATCAAGATGCTGTTGCACCAGCGCGAGCCAGATCGCTGCAGCGCCAATGCCATTGCAATTCTGGTGGAGGTTCAAGGAAAATGAAAATTCTCGTGCCCGTAAAACGGGTCGTCGACTACAACGTGAAAGTACGTGTCAAAGCAGATGGGTCTGGCGTCGAACTGGCAAACGTCAAGATGTCCATGAACCCATTTGACGAGATCGCCGTTGAAGAAGCTCTGCGTCTGAAAGAGGCTGGCAAGGCAACCGAAATCGTTGTTGTCTCCATCGGCCCTCAGCAGGCAACTGAAACCATCCGTACCGGCCTGGCGATGGGCGCTGATCGCGGCATCCTCGTGAAGACCGACGAAACCACCGAGCCGCTTGCTGTTGCCAAGATCCTGAAAGGCATCGTTGAAGCCGAAGAGCCGGGTCTTGTGATCCTCGGCAAGCAGGCAATCGATGACGACGCCAACCAGACCGGCCAGATGCTCGCAGCTCTGCTGGGTTGGGCACAAGGTACCTTTGCATCCAAGGTTGATCTGGGTGAAGGCACCGTGGACGTCACCCGTGAAATCGATGGCGGTCTGCAGACGGTCAAGCTGAACATGCCAGCAATCGTCACCACGGACCTGCGCCTGAATGAACCGCGCTACGCTTCTCTGCCAAACATCATGAAGGCAAAGAAGAAGCCAATCGACGAGAAGTCCCCGGCGGACTACGGCGTAGACATTGCGCCGCGCCTCAAGGTTCTCAACACCGCTGAACCGGCAAGCCGTCAGGCTGGCGTCAAGGTGGCAAGCGTTGCTGAGCTGGTCGACAAGCTGAAAAACGAAGCTGGCGTTCTTTAAGGCCCAACAAGAGGAGTTGAACACGATGACCACGCTTCTTGTGGCTGAGCATTCCAACACTGCACTGAACGACGCAACAGCCAAGGCGCTTACAGCCGCGCTGGCACTGGGCGGTGATGTGCACATTCTCGTAGCTGGCAAAGGCTGTGCCGGTGCCGGTGAAGCAGCGGCCAAGCTGGAAGGCGCCGCCAAGGTTCTGGTTGCAGAAGGCGATGCTTACGAGCACCAGCTTGCCGAACCAGTGGCAGAGCTGATCCTGTCTTTGGCCGGAAGCTACGATGCAATCGTGGCCCCTGCCACAACCAACGGCAAGAACATCCTGCCTCGCGTTGCAGCAAAGCTGGATGTCATGCAGATCTCCGACATCATCGCCGTAGACTCTGCCGACACCTTCAAGCGTCCGATCTACGCAGGCAACGCGATCCAGACTGTCCAGTCTACCGATCCGAAGAAAGTCATCACCGTGCGTACCGCGTCCTTCGCGGCAGCAGGTGAAGGTGGTTCCGCAGCCGTTGAGAGCATTGCAGCGGCATCAGACACCGGCATTTCTTATTTCGTCGGTGAGGAAATCGCCAAGTCTGACCGTCCGGAACTGGCTTCTGCCCGTGTGATCATCTCTGGCGGCCGTGCCCTCGGTTCCGAAGAGAAATTCAACGAAGTGATCACCCCGGTGGCTGACAAGCTCGGCGCGGCAATCGGCGCGTCCCGCGCTGCGGTTGATGCGGGTTATGCGCCCAACGACTGGCAGGTGGGTCAGACCGGTAAGGTCGTTGCGCCAGAGCTTTACATTGCGGCGGGCATTTCCGGTGCAATCCAGCACTTGGCAGGTATGAAGGACTCCAAAGTCATTGTTGCAATCAACAAGGACGAAGAGGCTCCAATCTTCCAGGTAGCGGACTACGGTCTGGTTGCAGACCTGTTTGAAGCTCTTCCAGAGCTTGAAAAATCGCTGTAGGCCCGTCTACAACCTAATGACGAGCCCCGGAATGTTAATTTTCCTTCCGGGGTTCTTGCTGTTTTGGGTAACTCTTGTAATGAATGGGCAAACACGTCAAGGCAGCTCCTAGAGCTGTGAAACCAAAAGCGTTTGGATCGTACGATGGTGCTAGAGATTAAAAAGGTCGGGGTTGTCGGCGCAGGCCAGATGGGGAACGGCATTGCTCATGTCTCAGCCCTTGCTGGCTACGAAGTAGTCCTGCACGACGTATCCCAGGATCAGGTTGATGCCGGCATCGAAGCTGTTGAGGGCAACCTTGCCCGGCAGATCGGTAAGGGAACAATCAACGAGGATGATCGCAATCGCGCGATGGGCTTGATCACGCCGTCCGTAAACATCGACAGCCTGGCTGATTGTGATTTGGTCGTGGAAGCGGTCAATGAGAACGAGCAGGTCAAGCGGAAGGTCTACGCGGCCCTGTGCCCGGTCCTCAAGCCAGAGGCCATTCTCGGCTCCAACACCTCCTCCATTTCCATTACCCGTTTGGCCTCAGCCACGGATCGCCCTGAGAAATTCATCGGCATTCACTTCATGAACCCGGTTCCGATCATGGAGCTGGTGGAGCTGGTGCGCGGCATCGCCACGGAAGATGAAACCTTTGAAGCCTCTCGCGTTTACACCGAGCGCCTTGGCAAGACCGTCGCGGTTTCCGAAGACTTCCCAGCCTTCATGGTAAACCGCATTCTGCTGCCAATGATCAACGAAGCCATTTACACGCTCTATGAAGGTGTTGGCTCCGTGGAAGCCATCGACACCGCCATGCGCCTTGGGGCCAACCACCCGATGGGCCCGCTTCAGCTGGCAGATTTCATCGGTCTGGACACGTGCCTGTCCATCATGCAGGTGCTCTATGAGGGTCTGGCAGACTCCAAGTATCGCCCATGTCCGCTTCTCGTGAAGTATGTCGAGGCTGGCTGGCTCGGTCGCAAGACCCAGCGCGGCTTCTACGATTACCGCGGTGAAGTGCCGGTCCCAACCCGCTAAGGGCTCGGACACACAGACAAAAGATAAAGCCCGCTTCGCTGGAGCGGGCTTTTCTCGTTGTAAGCTCTCTTACTTGAAAGAGCCTGAAAACCCGGAGATGGAAAGCGGGTTGTCCGTCAGTGCCTTACGGTCCGGCGTATCCAACTGCACTTCCCCCGCAAAGGCGGCGAACATGCGCTTCACAAAGCCCTCAGACAGATCTTTGGTGATGAAAACCAGACGGGTGCGCTGATCGCCATCGGGCCATTTGTCAAGCTTTACAGGCGGGTGAAACACGTGCTGCACCCCATGGATCACCAGCGGCTGTTCTGGCGTCTCTGTCAGCTTGATAATGCCCTTCACGCGCAACAGGTTCGGCCCGTGGGCCGAGCGCAACAGGTCCAAAAACATCTCCAGTGTGCTTTCGGAGATCGCGGTTGTCGACGACAGAGTGAACGCCCGCACGCTGTCACTGTGCCGGTTCACGTCATGATGGTGGTCGCCGTGATCATGTGAATGGTCATGGGAGTGGTCATGGGAGTGGTCATGCGCATGGGCCGCACCATGGCCGTGACCGTGGTCATGATCGTGGTGGTGGTGGTGATGGTGCCCATGTTCCTCAAGGTAGGCTTCTTCCTTGAGCCAACGCGCCACATCTGCGATTTTCGTTTCCGGGTCATAGAGCCCGCAATTGATCAGGGCCGCCGCCGTTGCAGCCCCTTCATGGGCATCAAGCCGCTCTGCACCGGGATTAAGCTCGTGCAACCGGCGCTCCAAAGCGGCAAAATCCGCCTTGCGCGCGTCCGTATCAAGAAGATCCGTTTTGGTCAGCACCAACCGGTCCGCCACCGCCACCTGCTTGATGGCTTCCTCGTGGGCGCTCAACGTGTTGTTGCCGTTCACCGCATCCACCAGCGTTACCACCCCATCAAGACGATAGCGCATGACCAGATACGGATGCAGCATCACGCTGTGCAGCACCGGTGCCGGATCAGCAAGACCCGTGGTCTCGATGATCACCCGGCGCACCTTTTTCATGCGGCCGTTGTCCATCCGGCGCAGAAGGTCTTCCAGCGTATTGATCAGGTCACCGCGAATGGTGCAGCACAAACAGCCAGAAGACAGCTCGATAATGCCATCTTCAATATTCTCGACCAGCAAGTGGTCGAGGCTGATCTCGCCAAACTCGTTGATGACGACCGCCGTATCCTCAAGGGCCGGTTCTTTCAGAACGCGGTTCAGCAGCGTGGTCTTGCCTGATCCAAGAAAGCCGGTGATGACGGTAAGCGGTATCGGTTCTGGCGGACGCCGCCGCCCTTGTTCTTCTGCCATAAGGTCCTACGTCCGCCCGAAAATGCGGCGGCCTAGTTGATTTGGGTCTGAGTGCTCTGAGACTTGTATAAGCCGCCCGGCGCGCCGAAGAAACCACTATCGAGCGGTGCGGACGCCGCATCCCGATCTACCAGTTGCACTGCACCCTTCAACTCATTGGAAAACAACAGGGATGCACTGCGCGCATTGCCAGCCACCGGTTGGAACGGCTGCGGATGCGACAGGTAGCTCTGCTTGCGCGGCGGGATTGGGATATTGCTTGGCGCGATGGCAGGCGCTGAGCTGATGATTGGCTTCGGCTTGGGCAACGGCACCTGCGCGCCCAGCGGCGAGGCTGCAGCCACGGCGCTTTTCGGCAACCCGGCCACCACACGATAAGGCTCATAGGTGTGAAGGCGCGGTCCGAGGATTTGATTGTAAACCAACGTCCAGTCGATCTTGTTGTTGCTTTTGTAGACCGAGATGCCCTCAGGCGCGGGCTGCTCGGTATTGGCATAGGCCAGCATGCCTGCGCCCTGCCGCTTTTCACCAAAACGGTCAACCAGCTGCTGCGCATCCGGCTTTTCGTTGCGCTTGCAGTAGTTTGGCTCCGGCGGCGGCAGCGCTCCAGCGGTGTTCAGCGAAGAAACATGCGGCCCCTGTCGCCGGTCAAACCCGGTCTCGATCAGTTGCCGCGCAAAAGCCGAGCGTTCCATGGCGCTGGCCGAACCAAGGATCACGGCAATCACGGACCGTCCGCGGCGGGTCGCCGCCAGCGAAACGTTGTAGCCCGAGTTGCAAATGTACCCGGTCTTGATGCCGGAAGCCCCTGGCACCCGCAGCAGATATTCGCGAATGCCAGACTTCATGGTCACGTTGCCAAAACGAATGCCGGGTTTGTTGAGATACGCGCGGTACTGCGGAAAGTCGTTCCACAATGCCAGAGAGAGGATCGCCATGTCCCGTGCAGAAGAAACCTGACGGTCATCAGGCAGGCCATGGGCGTTGACGAAGTTGGTCTGGTACATGCCAAGGCGCTGCGCTTCCTGGTTCATCAGCTTTACAAACGCGGCTTCAGACCCAGCCACACTCTCGCCAATCGCCATCGCCACGTCATTGGCGGACTTCACCATGATCATCATGAGGGCGTTGTGGGCCGTCACTTGCGTGCCCGGTTTGAAACCCATTTTGCTCGGGGGCAGTTTGTGGGCGTTTTCGGAGATGGTGATCGGGCTTTCGAGCGTCATTTGCCCGCCCTCAATCATCCGAAACAGAATGTAAGCGGTCATCATCTTGGTCAGCGAAGCCGGATACCACTGCCGCGTCGACTGATACTGCTCAAGAACGCTGCCATTTTGCGCGTCCACCACAATCCAGGAGGCCACGTCGGCGCGCGCCTTGTGCGGCAGCGCCAGCACAAACAGCAACACCACGAGTGTTCCCAGAAGCTGTCTCAGTTCGAGCAACGACTTGTGCCAACTGGCATGAACCATTTCAGAAACCACCCTTTCAGCACCCTGAGGCCGCATTTCTTCTGCGAGCAAATCAGGGCACACCCTAACGTGAGCCTACGCATATTCCCAATACTTCCGGGGCCATATCCGCTCAATTCGGAGGAATATGGGTCAAGCACGGCAAAAACCCCGGTATCCACTAGGATATTTCAAGGGAGCACGCGATCTGAACGCCGCGCCGCGTTCAGCATTCCCTAACAATCAAATCAATTGGGCCTTCAAGTCTTAGCGGAAAATTGTTTCGGTTAGGTTGCATTAGGGGAAATACGCTACAACCACTGAAAAACAACAGAGGGAAGCCCCAGATGAAGACCTCAGCTGCGCCCTTACTGGCTTTGGCACTGACGCTCTCGGCATTTTGCGCCAGCGCTCAGGAACAACCCGATTGCGAGGCAACTCTTAATGCGGCCCAGCGCCACATCTGCGCCAATGAGGATTACCGCAAGGCCGCCGTGGACATGCTCAACGCCTACAACGCCGTAGAAGCCACAATTCGCAGCGCCTCCGTTCCCGACGACCGCAAGGCCCTTGCCCTACAGCGCCTGCAAAACAACCAGTCTGATTGGGTCGCCTATCGAAACGGCACCTGCGATATTGTTGCCAACCTGAATGAGGCCAAGGCGACGCAAGTGGCGCTGTGCCTGACCAAAACAACACAGGCGCGCACGGATCAGCTCAAGCGCCTTGGAGAAAAAGGCGCCGCGTTCGAGGCGTCCTCGCAATAGCTTCGCGCCCCACACAACAAAAAGCGCCACGGGTGTGTGGCCCGCAGCGCTTCAAGGGATTCAGAAATGGCCTTCCTGAAAGTCCTTACATGGCAGCCTTGTAGATTGCCGTGATCTCTTCAGGTGTGGCCTGCTTCGGGTTGGTCAGGCCGCATGCATCCTTCAAAGCGTTTTCGGTCAGTGTCGGGAAGTCTTCTTCCTTCACGCCCAGCTCCGTCAAACCAGCCGGAATGCCAATGTCCTTCGACAGCTGCTGGATCGCCACAAGCGCAGCCTCAGCGCCTTCTTCAGCGCTCATGCCAGCAACATCAACACCCATCGCCTTGGCAACGTCGCGCAGACGCTCAGGACAGACCTGGGCATTGTAGCGCTCGACGTGAGGCAGCAGGATTGCGTTACACACGCCGTGTGGCAGGTCATAGAAGCCGCCCAGCTGGTGCGCCATGGCGTGCACGTAGCCCAAAGAAGCGTTGTTGAATGCCATGCCCGCAAGGAACTGCGCATAGGCCATCTGCTCACGTGCTTCGATGTCCTTGCCGTTTTCAACGGCCTTGCGCAGGTAAAGCTGGATCAGCTCAATGCCCTTCAGCGCACATGCATCGGTAATCGGTGTTGCTGCCACAGAAACATAAGCTTCAATGGCGTGGGTCAGCGCATCCATACCGGTCGCAGCGGTCAACGAGGCTGGCTTGCCAACCATCAGTTCAGGATCGTTCACAGAGATCAGCGGCGTGGTGTTCTTGTCTACAATCGCCATTTTGATGTGACGCACTTCATCGGTGATGATGCAGAAGCGGGTCATTTCAGAAGCGGTACCAGCCGTTGTGTTGATGGCAATCAGTGGCAACTGAGGCAGGGAGGACTTGTCGACGCCTTCATAGTCCGCAATGCCCCCGCCGTTTGTCGCAACCAGAGCAATGCCCTTTGCGCAGTCGATTGGGGAGCCGCCGCCCAGCGCAACCACAAAGTCGCAGCCCTCTTCCTTGACCAGCTTCACGCCGCCTTCCACGTTGCCGATGGTTGGGTTTGGCTGAGATCCATCATAAATGACAGTAGAAAGGCCGTGCTCGCCAAACAGTTCTGCAACAGACTGAACAACGCCCAGTTTGCTGAGGACCTTACCGCAGACAATCAAACCCTTTTTGAAGCCGCGCGCCTGAACTTCGGCAACCGCGTCTTTCAGGCAGCCTGCGCCCATCATGTTGACACTAGGAATAAAGAACGTGCTGGTCATCGTGCATCTCCCAATCAGCAATGCGCAGGCCCTGCTTAACGCTCCCATATGGCCTCAACACATCTCAACCCATTGAGATCATGAAGGGCCATGGGGCCTGCCTGTTAAGTCGTTCGAGAGTGACGGTAGCACAGGCTAAATCGATACAATTGATCTAGAGCAAATCTAGTATTTTCCCTACGCCGTAAGTAAGGGTTATAGTATTAACCGGTATACAATGCAAAAAATTCAATCATTCTTATTTCAATTATCGCTAATATTGCTCAATGAGACTGAAATCGTCAAGCGCAAGAACTTACCCTAGCTCTATCGATTATTTCATAATTTATCTAAATCCAAATCCAATAAAAGGATGTTGGCAATAAAGAACCGCCCCAAGATAGTAAAGTCCGCGACGGAAACCAAGATAGACTGGCTGGCTAAAGCAATTTGAAAACAAGAATTTTTCTAAGTTTGAGGCCGGTTTTCTGATCTGGATCAATAAGTACATGGCCTTATGCAGCGCTTGAGGGTATCGTTGAACAAGGACAACTTTTCCGAGGGATCAGGCACCATGTATCGCGTCATCGGAGCACCATTCACCCGCACCTTCAGGGTCATGTGGGTTCTGGAAGAAATCGCAGCGCCCTATGAAATCGAACCGGAAAAGCCGCGCTCAGATCTTGTCAGGTCACTCAACCCCACTGGCAAGGTGCCTGTTCTGGTGGACGATGGCCAGGTAATCACAGACTCCACGGCCATCTGCCAATACCTCTGCGACAAGCACGAAGCCCTCACGTTTCCCGTTGCCACCTTGGAGCGCGCAAAGCTGGATGCCGCTCTTGCCTTTGCCAACACGGAAATGGATGGCATCCTTTGGGCCGCAGCCAAACACTCTTTTGCCCTTCCCAAGGAACTGCGCGTTCCCGCCGCCAAAAAGACTTGCCTGATGGAATGGGAAACCCAGACCCTGCCATGGCTGAAAAGCCTGCTAGCGGACAACACATGGATCTGCGGTGACCAGTTCTCACTCGCCGATGTCTTCATTGGCCACTGTCTGGATTGGGCCATGAAGTTCAAGTTCCCCGCGCCCCTAGGCAGTGCCAAGGCCTATGTTGACCGCCTTCACGCCCGCCCCGCCTATCAATCAGCAATCAAACGCGGCCTGTCACTTGCACAGTAAGCCCCTTGGAGGATGAGCCCATGATGTTCGATGGCGTCTATCTGCCAGCTGTTGCCTACGCCGCGCTGGCCTCTTTTGCTTTTGGGGCGGCCTACTATGGCCTTCTGTCAAGGGCCTGGGTATCCGCAGCACGCCTGTCGCCCGAGCAAGCAAAGCCCAAGGTCACCACACTCGCCCTCACCTTGTTCTGCGAGTTCGTGATGGCTTTTGTGCTGGCGGGTGTCATTTACCACACGGCGGAAGTCACATTAGGCAACGGTTTGATTTCAGCCGCGATGATCTGGGTCGGCTTCATGCTGACCGGCCTCATCATCAACCACCGCTACCAAAGCGCAAGCTGGGCGCTGACCATAATCGACTCAGGTCACTGGCTAGGTGTTTTACTTATTCAAGGAGCGGTATACGGCTACACAGCATCAATCATGGTGCAATCCTGAGGGAATTACTCAATTAATAAAGACGATCTGTAGATTGGTATTAGACTAAATATGTATAATATCGATTTTCTATTGGTATTACGCAGCGTATTGGACGCGATGAATACTAAAATTTACAGGTAACCTACCAAAGTTCGATACTTGACGTCTGGACGCTGTACCTGCGGATAACCATAATGCGCCCTAGGAAAAACAGGCCCAACCAAGGGCCCATCATTCATTGGGGAGGAACGCCATGTCTGGCGAAGTTTTTCCGGTGCCGGAGCAAATCGCCTCTGAAGCACTGATCAACAACGACCGTTATCTGGAACTTTACAATCAATCAGTTTCTGACCCGGATGGCTTCTGGCGCGAACATGGCCAGCGACTTGACTGGATCAAGCCCTACACCAAGGTAAAGAATACCTCCTACGACTATCACAACGTTTCCATCAAATGGTTCGAAGACGGCACGTTGAACGTGTCCGCCAACTGTGTGGACCGTCATGTGCCAACACGTGGTGACCAGCCCGCCATCATTTGGGAGGGAGATGACCCGGCCGACCATAAAGTCATCACCTACACGGAGCTGTCAGATTCCGTAAACCGCCTTGCAAATGTCTTCAAAGCCAATGGTGTCAAGAAGGGTGACCGGGTCACCATCTACATGCCCATGATTCCAGAGGCCGCCTTCGCAATGCTGGCATGCGCGCGCATTGGCGCGGTACACTCCATCGTGTTTGGCGGCTTTTCTCCAGACAGCCTGGCCGGGCGCATCGAGGACTGTCAGTCCCGCTTTGTCATCACCGCCGATGAAGGTCTGCGTGGTGGACGCAAGGTGCCTTTGAAACTCAACACCGATCAGGCCATCGCCAAGTGCGGCGGCGTTGACAAGGTGTTTGTGGTCAAGCGCACCGGCGGCGAAGTTGCCATGCAGGAGGGCCGAGACCTCTGGTATCACGAGGAGATCGAAAAGGTCTCAGCCGAGTGTCCTCCCGAGGAAATGAACGCGGAAGACCCGCTTTTCATTCTCTACACTTCCGGCTCTACCGGCAAACCAAAGGGCGTTCTGCATACGTCAGGCGGCTATCTGGTCTACGCCTCCATGACGCACCAATACGTGTTCGATTACAAACCCGGAGAAGTGTACTGGTGTACCGCAGATGTGGGCTGGGTCACCGGCCACAGCTACATTGTCTATGGCCCATTGGCGAACGGGGCCACGACCCTGATGTTCGAAGGTGTGCCCACCTATCCGTCCGCTTCCCGGTTTTGGGATGTATGCGACAAGCATAACGTAAACATCTTCTACACGGCACCAACGGCCATTCGCGCGCTTATGGGCGCTGGAGATGAGCATGTCACCAAGACCTCGCGCAAATCTCTGCGCATTCTTGGGTCAGTGGGTGAGCCGATCAACCCGGAAGCCTGGATGTGGTACCACGATGTGGTTGGCGAAGGCCGCTGCCCCATTGTCGATACCTGGTGGCAGACCGAGACCGGCGGCATTCTGATTACACCGCTTCCCGGTGCAACGGCCTTGAAACCGGGTTCTGCAACCCGCCCGTTCTTCGGCGTTCAGCCCGCCATCGTCGACGGCGAAGGCAACTTCCTTGAAGGGGCCACAGAAGGCAATCTGGTCATCACCGACAGTTGGCCGGGCCAGATGCGCACGGTCTATGGCGATCACGAACGCTTCGTCCAGACATACTTTGCCACCTACAAAGGCCTTTACTTCACCGGAGACGGGTGTCGCCGCGATGAAGACGGCTACTACTGGATTACTGGCCGCGTAGACGATGTGATCAACGTATCGGGTCACCGTATGGGCACAGCCGAGGTAGAGAGCGCCCTCGTCGCGCATCCAAAGGTCTCGGAAGCTGCAGTGGTAGGCTATCCCCACGACCTGAAGGGTCAGGGCATCTACGCCTATGTCACCTTGATGGAGGGAGAAGAACCTTCGGAAGAGCTGCACAAGGAGCTGGTGAAACATGTTCGCGCCGAGATTGGCCCGATCGCCTCTCCGGACCTGATCCAGTTCGCGCCGGGCCTGCCAAAGACCCGGTCCGGCAAGATCATGCGTCGCATCTTGCGCAAGATTGCAGAGGACAGCTTCGACAATCTTGGCGATACATCAACCTTGGCCGACCCATCCGTGGTTGGCGACCTGATCGACAACCGCCAGAACCGTGGTGACGGATAAGAACGCAAAAAATCCGCGTTTCATTCAAACCAACGCAAAAGGGCGCTTCACACGAAGCGCCCTTTTTGGTGAACTTGGCTCAGCAATTACCGAGACAGATAAATATTCTGAATATCATTGGCAATCGCTGCAAATGCCGCGATCAAGTCATCTTGATCCTTTGCGCTGTAGTAAGTTTCTTTTTCATCCGTAGCACAATCTTTCATTATCTTTGCTGCAGCGGATGTCTCGCTATTGCCAAAGTAAATCGTGTATACCCGAATTTTCTCAAGACCGTTTTTCTGCTCTTTCATAGAAGAACAAATATCTTTAGCAGAATTACCCGACTCAGTGGTAGGTGAGATCCCACATCCACTTCGAGATACGCGCACCCAACCTGAAGACGTCTTACATCTCCCACTTCTATTGTACCTAGTTCCTTTTGGCCTAAATACTCGGTTGAAATCGCCATCTGTCATAAGTACAAGAAACTTGAGGCGATCATCATCAAAATACTCCCCAGGCGCACTGTCTTTATCCACGAGTGTCCAGAGTTCTGACCACTTTGGCGAAAGGGTATAATACCCCCAAGCGACACCGGTATGCCCGGCTGTACCGCCACCGGTAGCCATATCCTCAATTGCCCCTTCAATTTCCGCTTTCTTTGCGCTGAGCGGCATGAGTGGCTTTTTCGAGCAGGTAGAGGATCCGCCACCGAAGTAATTGATTTTACCACTTCTTTTTTGAGAAAAGGGCGCATCCGTATCGCTATCCGCGCCCATTCGTTCGGTCACGCATTTTGTTGTTTGCCCGTCGGACACCACCGCACTGACAGTTGTGTCTTTTGCTTGGTACTTGATGGGAAGCTGCGCATTCACCCCTTCGCTATAGGGCACAACAGATATGCGTACCCGGCTGTTTCCAGGAAGCACGGTATCGTCCAGAAGTGTGTCTACCAGACCCTTAGCTGCTTTTTTCAAGCTTGTAATTCGGTTGCCACCCATTGATCCGGTAACATCGAGCACCAATGCAACTTCAGCGTCTCTCGTGGGGAATGACGCTTCAGAACTGGCAGAAACCGCCAGTTTCCGGAGATCATCAGTATCAGCTCCCATCAAATCAAGATGATGGATAAAAAAAGTTGGCACTTCGGCGGAAGCTGAGGCAACAACACGCCCCTCGGTGTTTATCAGTTCGATATTTCTGTCACCCAAGGTGACATCTGAATACAGCCCCTTGATGTTTGCATTGAAGTAGTCTTCAAAATGCTTCTCCGCTTGGGCTTGTGTCATGAGGGTCGTAGACGCCTTGTAGGCAACCGCCAGCGCCGCATTGTCGATCGCATGATTAATTGCCTGACGCGTGTTAATGGCACGCGCAAAGTCAATAGCAGCTCCCGCCAGCACAATAAGGACAACAATCAAAACCGCGACAAGCGGGAGAACAACCCCCCGTTCGCAGCGAAGGAACCGCGCGAACCGCCTAGGAAGATGTACAGCCATCCCCACCCCCGAAATTTAGTTAGGTAGTTGTAGCTCTACCCCATCGGGAGTTTGGGAACTGTTAAAGTTTTAGCGTCTCGCAAAAACTCGTTAAACTGGTAAACCAATCATTACTCTATGGTTCCAGCTCGGTATCCCAATATAGGAAGTCGATCCAGCTTTCATGCAGATAGTTCGGAGGGAACATCCGTCCATTGTTATGCAGATCCTGAACAGTAGGCATATACGGCATCTGCATGGGCCGCATGTTCATTTCCTGCCAGGACTTGTTGGATTTGCGCACATTGCATGGGGAACAAGCGGTGATAACGTTTTCCCATGTGGTCAAACCACCTTTTGAGCGCGGGATCAGGTGATCGAAGGTGAGATCATGGTGCGTGCCACAGTACTGGCACTGAAAGCGATCTCTTAGAAAGACATTGAAGCGTGTGAAGGCGGGGTATCTGGTCGGCTTTACGAAGTTTTTCAGTGCGACCACACTGGGAAGTCGGAAGTTGAAGCTCGGACTTCGTACGCTAACGTCATAGTATGAAACGATGTTTACCCGGTCCATAAACACCGCTTTGACCGTGTCCTGCCACGACCACAGCGACAGGGGATAGTAGGATAAAGGCCTGTAATCCGCGTTCAGCACCAGTGCCGGATGGGTGCCTGCGGGAACCGCAGTAGTCACGTCCTGCTCCTCGTTTGCTACCTAAAGACCAAACAACTAAGTCTACGAATGTCTTCGGTGCGTGGATTATTGTAGGCGCTGGGTGACAGTCTTGTGAAGACAGAACGTGAACCTGTGGTCTACTTTGACTTACCCAAAGGTTATTTTTTGCGACTATACCTTTGTGTTTTCAAGCCTCTAGCGCTTTGCTGAGCAACCACAAAAAAACGGGCATTACGTAGTAACGCCCGTTTGAAACGACTTGTTGCTAGCTGGCTTATGACCAGTTTCGGATATCCACGAACTTGCCGGCAACTGCGGCAGCAGCGGCCATCGCTGGTGACACCAGATGCGTGCGGCCCTTAAAGCCTTGACGGCCTTCAAAGTTTCGGTTTGAGGTTGACGCACAGCGCTCACCCGGAGCCAGTTTGTCGGCATTCATGGCCAAACACATGGAACAGCCCGGCTCGCGCCATTCAAAGCCTGCCGCCTTGAACACTTCGTCCAGGCCTTCCGCTTCTGCCTGCGCCTTTACCAAGCCAGAACCGGGAACCACCATGGCACTGACGCGGTCTGAAACCTTCTTGCCCTTCACCATCGAGGCAGCAGCGCGCAAGTCCTCAATTCGGCCGTTGGTGCAAGAACCGATGAACACGCGATCGATCTCGATGTCGGTGATCTTCTGACCCGCTTCCAGCCCCATGTACTCAAGCGCCCGCTTCTTGGAATGGCGGCGGTTCTCGTCTTCAATACCTTCAGGGTTCGGCACTTCTCCGGTTACAGACACCACATCTTCCGGCGAAGAGCCCCAAGTCACAATTGGCGGCAGGTTGGCGGCATCAAGGACGATTTCCTTGTCAAACGCTGCGCCTTCATCAGAATACAGCGTCTCCCAATAGGCCTTTGCCATTTCCCAAGCTTGCCCCTGCGGGGTTTTTGGACGGCCCTTGAGGTACTCATAGGTCACTTCATCAGGCGCTATCAGACCGGCGCGGGCACCCGCCTCAATGGACATGTTACAGACGGTCATCCGGCCTTCCATGGACAAGGAGCGGATCGCTTCGCCTGCATATTCAATCACATAGCCCGTACCACCGGCGGTCCCCAGCTCGCCAATGATGGCCAGCACAATGTCCTTGGCCGTCACACCATGGGGCAATTGACCGTTCACGGTCACACGCAGGTTCTTGGCTTTCTTCTGGATCAGCGTCTGTGTTGCCAGAACGTGCTCCACCTCGGAAGTACCAATGCCGTGCGCCAATGAGCCAAATGCGCCATGGGTTGAGGTATGGCTGTCACCGCAAACGATGGTCATGCCAGGCAGCGTAAAGCCCTGTTCCGGCCCTACAATGTGAACCACACCCTGACGCTCATCCAGTTCTGAATAGTACTCGATGCCAAACTCAGCAGCGTTCTTTGCCAGCGTATCCACCTGCAAAGCGCTTTCTGGGTCATCAATGCCATTGGAGCGGTCGGTTGTTGGAACGTTGTGGTCTACCACGGCCAACGTGCGCTTTGGATGACGCACCTGCCGGCCAGCCATGCGCAAGCCTTCAAAGGCCTGCGGGCTGGTCACCTCATGAACGAGATGGCGGTCAATGTAAAGCAGGCTGGTACCGTCTTCCTGAGTGCTGACGACGTGATGATCCCAGATCTTGTCATAGAGTGTTTTGGCCTGCGACATTGCGCGATCTCCTGGAAAGCCTTGGCTCAAAGGTTTGGTTCCAAAGCATCATGCCGGACCCGCCTGTGAGCATCTCCTTATTTCTTTAAAAGCTCGCCCGGTTCTTTGCCGTGGCGAGTAATTCCTGAGCGAAGGTGCAATAACCCCTCGCTATTGTTCGGCTATAATGTGCTTAAGCCGCTAAAAAGCGCAAGAAGCCTGAACTTGAGAATCTCTCAAGACCATTGGATGGCAACGCAATGTGGTTACTTGGGAAATTCCTCAGTGTTTTCAGGAATGAGGTCCACGAGCATGATTTCGGGCGGACAATTGAAGCGCAGCGGCAAACGCGAGCAACCAAGACCTGCTGTTACCAAAAGCCGTGTTCCGCCCCTCCTAAACAATCCTTGAGCATACTTGGTGCCGAACCGGGAAGGCACGGTCAAAGCCCCGAGGAAGGGCAGCCGCACCTGCCCACCATGGGTATGCCCGCTCAGAACCAGCCCGACGCGGTCCATCGGCTCTTCAAAAATGTCGGGCTCATGGGCGAGTAAAAGGACGGGGTGCTGGTCTTCAAAGATTTGCGCGAGGGTGCCGTCAAGATCATCAGCCCCTTCTCGGCCCTGCCAAAGTTTCCCGTTGGTGTACTGATCTGCAAGACCAGCCACCCAAATCGCCTCGTTCCCGCCAACAGGAATAAGCCGCGCCTCGTTCTCCAGAACAGGGATTTTAGCTTCAGCAAGCGCTTGCCTGGCGCCCTGTAAGTCCTCAAGCCAATCATGATTGCCAAGAACCGCAAAACGCCCCAGAGGAGCCTCCAGCTCAGCGAGCGGCCGTGCCCATTCGTCGGGCTTGAGTTTGCGCAGAAGAAAGGGGGCATGGATGCCGGTTTCAAAGTCACCAAGCAGCATTGCAAGATCCGGTTTCAAACCGTTCACTTGGCGGACAATGCCAAGTATGCGCTGCTCATTCATCCATGGCACGCAAGCGTGAAAGTCACCCAGAGCGGCAACACGCAGCGGATGCGCAAGACCGCGCATGGGCATAGTGTAGCGCCGCACCACAGGCACACGCATCGGCTCCACAAGAACCGCATAGGTCAGCAGGAACAGGCCGAGCAGAGAAAGTGCAAGAAATGCGATCAACATGGCCGCAGCCTAACGACAACGACCTAAGAAAACCAGAATCCGAGACCACAGGAACATGACAAAAGAAAAGCCCCGCAGCAGCACTACGGGGCTATCCAAAAATCGCTCTGAGCGATCCCTATCTTATTCAGCGGAAGCCTGAGCTTCTTCTGCCTTGGCAGCAGCCTTAGCGGCACGTGCTTCAGCAGCAGCGGTGCGCTGCTCTTCGTTGAGGCGCTTCGCGCGAGCGTTGGTTGCTTCAACGATACGTGCGGACTTACCGCGACGGTCACGGAGGTAGTAGAGCTTCGCGCGGCGAACCTTACCACGACGAACAACGTCTACGCCTTCGATCATTGGGCTGTAGATTGGGAATACACGCTCAACACCTTCGCCGTAAGAGATCTTGCGAACGGTGAAGCTCTCGTTGATGCCGCCGCCAGAACGTGCAATGCAAACGCCTTCGTATGCCTGTACACGGGTGCGGGTACCTTCTGTAACGCGAACGTTTACGCGTACGGTGTCACCTGGAGAGAATTCTGGCAGCTTGCGCTGACCTTCGATGCGCGCCATTTCTTCGGCGTTCAGCTGCTCAATGATATTCATGGCAGTTTTCCATCTTTCAATTGGTCAGAGCGTCCACAAACGGTCCAGCCGTGGGGGACGGGTTCACCAAACCTTGGCATATGCCGGGAATTGGAGCGTAGTAGCTCCTCTCAAAACGGTACGGACAGATTCTGCCCACCGGTTGGCGCGCTTAATAACCGGTTTCTGGCCCTTTGTCACCGGTCTCCGGCGATTTTTTTTCGATTTTACTTGGCGTTTCGAGCCAGATGCGCTGCCCACAAATCAGGACGTCTCTGTTCTGTGAGTTTCTTGGATTGTTCAAGCCGCCATTCGTTGATCAACCGATGGTTTCCGCTGGTCAAAACCTCGGGAATCCCTCGATCCTCGAAAATCGCGGGGCGGGTG
Source organism: Pseudovibrio exalbescens (assembly GCF_028737195.1). GTDB lineage: Bacteria > Pseudomonadota > Alphaproteobacteria > Rhizobiales > Stappiaceae > Pseudovibrio > Pseudovibrio zosterae. The sequence continues at coordinate 225,182 of NZ_JAQZAJ010000002.1, forward strand.
TAGTGCGGGTGCTCAAGAAGACCGTTCTCAAAGCTTTCCGTTTCACCACTCTCTTGATTGCCCATAACGCCCGGGAGCAAGCGAACCACGGCATCAAGTACAATCGTCGCCGCCATCTCTCCGCCGGAAAGAATGTAATCGCCGATGGAAACCTCTTCCAGTTGGCGCGCCTCGATCACCCGCTCATCAACGCCTTCAAATCGACCACATATGATGATGGCACCGGGTCCCTCAGCCAGCTGCCGGGCACGGTTCTGCGTGAAAGGTTTGCCGCGCGGGCTCATGAGCAACCGCGGCCGGGGATCGTCTTCTTCTGTCACATAGTCAATTGCCTTGGCCAAAATGTCGGCTCGCAGCACCATGCCCGCCCCGCCACCTGAAGGCGTATCGTCAACCGAACGATGCTTGTCTGTTGCGTAGTCGCGAATGCTCTTCGCTTCCAGCGACCAGTCTCCGCGCTCCAAGGCTTTTCCCGAGAGGCTCATGCCGAGATTGCCAGGAAACATTTCAGGATAGAGAGTGAGAATGCTTGCGCGAAAGCTCATGGTGCCCTTTGACGTGTGATTGGAGGTGCTATGAGTGCAAATACCCCATTTGACCGGTCAAAAACAGAAAAAACCAACGAATGGAGGAAGTTGCTCCAGAGCGGTTTTGATTGATGCAGATTCATCCAAATGAGCCGTCTTACTTTGAGGTATCATTAACCGAGTCGGGTTTCAAATCTTGAGGTGAACCGAAGGTTAGGGACAATGAAACACCTAGTAACGCGTTATTTTTGTTTGTCTTCTGTCAACTTGGCACTGCTTGGTGCCGCAGCGATTCTAGGCGTTATGTGGGATCAACTTCTTGTTAGCCCCCTGCCCGACCCGTTAGATAAACTGGTTCATCTTTGTTACTTCGCCGCACTCACCGTTATCTTGTACAGGCTCATGAACAAAAACATCATCCCTGCATTTCTTTGCGCATTCGCGCTCGGCATTCTTGGGGAATGCCTACATGGCCTTCTCACCAGCGACCCGTTTCAGGTGATGGACTTTGTAGCCAATGGGCTGGGCGTTACCGCCACCGTGTCACTCATGGGATTGATAAGGTCAGAGAGCGAGGCGTTGCAACGCTGTATTGCACGCTCAGAGCACGATCTGCGCCCGATAAGAATAAAGGAACCTGTTCAAGGCCCGCGCCGTTTCATGAGCCCGTTGAACCGCTAGACGATCAGGTCTCGTCCTTGCCATCGTCCTGTTTGATCTCCTCGAAGAAACCAAGAGGCGGATCGATGTGCACCACGCCGTCTTCAAGGTCGATGGATGGCACGGTCTGCTTGTCAAACGGGAACAGCACGGTCTTGCCGCTCTTCTCGCGGACCTCAATGAGATCGCCCGCACCGAAGTTCAACAGCGCGACAACGCTGCCATAGTCTTCGCCCTCAGGGCCTTTGACCGGAAGTCCGATGAGATCTGAGTGGTAGAACTCGTCCTCGTCTTCCGGCTCCGGCAGCCGTTCACGAGGGATATAGAGCTTAAGGCCGTTCAAGGCTTCCGCTTCATTGCGGTCATTGATGCCTTCGAACTTGGTCACCACCACGTTCTTCTGCACCCGCGCCCGCTTGATCTTGAACTTGCGGCTGCCGTCTTCGGTTTCCAGCTTGCCATAGTCCGTAAATGAGAGCGGGTCATCACCAAATGGTTTGACCCGCACCTCACCTTTGATGCCGTGAGCGGCCCCAACCTGTGCCATCAGAATACGTTTACCGGCTTCTTGCGCCATCAGCACTCAACTCCGCACAGATTGGGTCAAACTATTACTCGGAAGCAGCTTCTGCGGCTTCTGCAGCAGCTTCTTCAGCCGCAGCCTTGGCTTCAGCTTCCTTAGCCAGCTTCTCGTCAAGACGCTCCTGAGCCTTCTTGCCGAGCTTTGCCTTGTTTGGGTTGTTGCGTGCGTCGCGCTTCAGGATGCCAGCTGCATCGAGGAAACGGTGTACGCGGTCGGTTGGCTTTGCGCCATGACCCAGCCAATGCTTGATGCGCTCTTCGTTCAGCTCAACGCGCTTCTCGTCGTCCTTTGGAAGCATTGGGTTGTAGCGACCAACAACTTCAAGAAAACGACCGTCACGTGGGGAACGAACGTCAGAGATGACGATGCGGTAGAAAGGACGCTTCTTTGCGCCACCGCGAGCAAGACGGATTTTAGTAGCCATTTTTTATTCTCCTAGTAGTCAGTTTTGCCGCGGTCAGCAGCAATGGCTTCATGATGTCGAATGACTTCCTTGACGATGAAGTTCAAGAACTTCTCGGCAAAATCAGGATCCAGATTTGCCTCTGCCGCCAAACGGCGCAGGCGCTCAATCTGCAACTTCTCTCGGGCCGGATCGGCTGGTGGAAGATCATGGGCCGCTTTCAGCTCGCCCACCGCCTTGGTGCAACGAAACCTTTCAGCCAGCATGTGAACGAGAGCCGCATCAATGTTGTCGATGCTGGATCGCAAACCGCCAAGAATTTCCTTGGCACGTTCAGTTTCCTCTGATCCGCTCACGTTACTTCTTCCCCTTGCCTAGTCCCGGAAGACCAGGACCGCCCATACCCGGCAATTTTGGGCCGCCAAGACCAGGCATTCCACCCGGCAGGCCACCACCTGGCAAGTCCATGCCGCCCGGCAGCTGACCAGATTTAGCCATCTGTTCCAGCGCCTTGGGGTCAACATTTGGCATTCCGCCGCCCATACCTGGCATGCCGCCACCCATGGCGCCCATCATCTTGCCAAGCATGCCCTTGCCTTTGCCCTTACCCATGGCCTTCATCATGTCGGCCATCTGGCGGTGCATCTTCAATAGCTTGTTCACATCCGCAACCTGAACGCCCGCACCGGCGGCAACACGCTTCTTGCGGCTCGCCTTCAGTAGCTCGGGCTTCTCGCGCTCTGTCTTGGTCATGGACTGGATGATTGCCACCTGACGCTTGAACACCTTGTCGTCGATGTTTGCCGCATCAAGCTGCTTCTTCATCTTTCCCACGCCCGGCATCATGCCCATGAGACCGGACATGCCACCCAGCTTTTCCATCTGCTGCAGCTGATCTTTCAGATCATTGAGGTCAAAATGACCCTTCTGCATCTTCTTGGCCATCTGAGCCGCTTTTTCGGCGTCAATCGCCTCAGAAGCTTTCTCAACGAGCGAGACAATGTCGCCCATGCCCAAGATGCGGTCGGCGATGCGCTTCGGATGGAAGTCTTCCAGATCCTCAGCCTTTTCGCCGGTACCAATCAGCTTGATCGGCTTGCCCGTCACCGCGCGCATGGAAAGCGCCGCACCGCCGCGGCCATCACCATCCATACGGGTGAGCATGATACCCGTGATGCCAACACGCTCGTTAAAGTTGCTAGCCAGATTAACCGCGTCCTGACCGGTCAAGGCGTCGGCAACCAGAAGGATTTCGTGCGGGTTGGTCGCCGCCTTGATGTCCGCCATCTCTCCCATGAGAGGCTCATCAATGTGCGTGCGGCCCGCGGTATCGAGCATGACCACATCATAGCCACCCAGCTTGGCGGCAGTGATGGCACGCTTTGCGATGTCAACCGGCTGCTGACCTTCAATGATCGGCAGCGTATCAACACTGTTCTGTTCCCCCAGAACCCGGAGCTGCTCCTGGGCAGCTGGACGACGGGTATCAAGGGAGGCCATCAGCACCTTGCGTTTGTCGCGGTGGGTCAGGCGACGCGCGATCTTGCCGGTAGCTGTGGTTTTACCTGCGCCCTGCAAACCGACCATCATGATGCAGACAGGTGCCGGCGCATTCAGATCGATCGGCTGACCTTCGGTGCCAAGCATTTCCACCAACTGGTCGTGAACGATCTTGACGACCATCTGGCCAGGTTTGATGGACTTGACAACTTCAGAACCAACGGCGCGGTTTCGCACCTTGTCGGTGAAGGAACGAACGATCGGCAGTGCCACATCGGCCTCAATGAGGGCACGGCGGACCTCGCGCAGTGCTTCATTCACATCGGATTCCGACAAGGCACCACGCTTGGTGAGCTTATCGAGAATGCCGCCTAGGCGATCTGACAGGTTATCGAACATAGCGTTCCTTTAAATCTCAGTTCGGTTTCAAGGTGTCGGCCATCCTAAACCGAACCCCTTGGTCCGCTCCATCCCCAAAGCACGCGAGCCCAGCCAAAACGCAAAGCGCATAGCACAAAAGCACCCGAGGGCGCATCGCGCTGTCGGGTGTTGACCTCCGGGATCTCTTTATACCTTTGCGGGTCCCGGTCAGTGGCTCATATGACATCCAAGTCTGGAGTTCAGGGTGGTCTAGTCGAACGGGCCAAGGGAGTCAAGCGGCATTTCAGAACAGAACACGAAGGAAAACGAGGCTTTCTCCCCTAATTTCGCCCCGCGAAAGTCGGATCTCCAAGTCTACGGTCTTGGTGAAATAAGCATATATGCTTAAGGTTGCACGGCGGACACCGAGGGCTTTATCATGCGCAATCTTTTCGTTTTCATCGCAATTGTGGCTATTGCATTGGTTGCACTCTTCTTTTTCGGCCCGCGCGCCTCTGATGATACACAGATTACGTTTGATCCCGGCAGCATTGGCGAGGACATTGACGCATATCTTGCAGAAGAAGAGAGCAAGTTTAACGACATGCGCGAGGGGCTGGAGAAGCAGGTAATCTGGGCGAACCCGGAAACAAAAGAAAAGACAGAGTACGCCGTCGTTTACATCCACGGATTCTCTGCAAGCAAGGAGGAAATCCGCCCCGTTCCAGACCGGGTAGCCGATACCTTGCGCGCCAATCTTTATTACACACGTCTTACCGGGCACGGCCGCAGCAGCGCGGCCATGGCAGCGTCATCCCTGCCGGCATGGCTGAACGATCTGGCTGAAGCCTTGGAAATTGGCAGACGTATCGGAAACAAAACGATCGTGATTGCCACCTCCACAGGTGGTTCACTGGCCGCTTGGGGCGCTCTTTCACAAAGCCCGATCATGGAACGCACAGAGGCGGTGGTGCTGTTTTCACCGAACTTCGGCCCCAACGCCTTTGGCGCATTCCTTTTGGCTGCGCCCTATGCCGAATACTACGTGCCCATGTTGCTGGGGCAGACCTATGGCAGCTCTGCAGGTGCAACGCCGGAAGAAGACTATGCCTGGACACTGTCTTACCCCTCTGTAGCACTCATTCCGATGGCTGCAAGTGTTGATGCGGTCAAACGTCTGGACCCCTCAACAAACACCATCCCGACCCTGTTCATTTACAGCGAGAAGGACAAAACGGTAGATCCTCTAAAGACCAACGAGGCCTACGATTTGTGGGGCGGAACCAAGGAGCGCATCCTTGTTGAGACCTCCGGCGATCCCGAATTCCACGTGAACGCCGGAGATATTGTAAGCCCTCAGAACAACGACAGCGTCACCAAGGATATTCTTGACTGGCTGAAGTCTCTGGGTGTGAGCTAGGCGGTATGCGAATAATCCCGTTCGCCAAAGATGGCTGATCCCACACGCACATGGGTAGCCAAGTGCTTGACGGCAATCTCATAGTCTGCGGACATGCCCATAGAGAGCTTGTCGAGGCCATTGCGCCGGGCAATCTTCTCAAGCAGCGCAAAGTGCATGCCCGGTGCTTCGTCGACGGGTGGAATACACATCAGGCCTTCGATGGTAAGACCATATTCATCGCGGCACTTGGCAATGAAGGCATCCGCATCTTGCGGCGCAATACCTGCTTTCTGGTTCTCTTCACCTGTGTTCACCTGAATGTAAAGCCGTGGGTGCTTCCCCTGCTTTTCCATTTCGGCTTTCAAGGCCTTGGCAATCTTGTCCCGGTCCACGCTGTGAATGACGTCGAAGGTCTGAACCGCCTCTTTCGCCTTGTTGGATTGCAACGGGCCAATCAGGTGCAGCTCCACGGCGTCAAACTCATCGCGCAGTTCAGGCCACTTTTTCATGGCCTCCTGAACCTTGTTCTCGCCAAAGACGCGCTGACCGGCGCTGAGAACCGGGCGAATGTGGTCCGCATCAAATGTTTTCGACACAGCAATGAGAGTCACGGACCCTGCCTCGCGGCCCGCGTCCTTTTCCGCTTTGGCAATCGCCTCGCGTACCGAGTTCAGACGGGTTTCGGCTTCCATGCTCATTTTGATCCTCTGATTTTTTCCAATGGGTTTAGAACCGCTTCCAGATGAGAAGCGACAGTGATTGGCGTCGGTTATCCATGAATACCGACTACTGAAGCTTTTGTCGCTGGCAATTGATGTTTTTTCCGCAGTCAGAAGCTTGACCAGACTACCAATTTCTGGTGACAGTCCGGTCAATCGAATTTGAATGCCCTTCGGGTACGGCAAACATACGGCGGAATAGATGGCTACGGAGCGATACAACGCGCGCGATACGGAAGCGCGCTGGCAAAAGAAGTGGGAAGAGCAGGAAGTTTTCACCACGGACAACGATGATCCGCGGGACAAGTACTACGTACTCGAAATGTTTCCCTACCCCTCCGGCCGCATCCACATGGGCCATGTGCGCAACTACGCGATGGGGGATGTGGTAGCTCGTTTCAAGCGCGCAACCGGGTTCAACGTGCTGCACCCAATGGGGTGGGATGCGTTTGGCATGCCAGCGGAAAACGCGGCAATGGAGAAGAAGGTCCATCCAAAGGGCTGGACCTATGACAACATCGCCACCATGCGTGGCCAGCTCAAGTCCATGGGTCTGTCTCTGGACTGGAGCCGTGAGTTCGCTACTTGTGATGAGGACTACTACGCTCAACAGCAGCGGCTTTTCATCGATTTTCTCAATGCCGGTCTGATCTACCGAAAGAACGCCAAGGTGAACTGGGACCCGGTCGACATGACCGTTCTGGCAAACGAACAGGTGATCGACGGCAAGGGATGGCGCTCTGGTGCCACTGTCGAACAGAAAGAGCTGACCCAGTGGTTCTTCAAGATCTCCGAGTTCTCCGAGGATCTCCTGGACAGTCTGGACACGCTCGACCGCTGGCCGGAAAAAGTACGCCTCATGCAAAAGAACTGGATTGGCCGCTCTGAAGGCCTGAAGGTTTTCTTCGAGTTCACAGAGGCTGCACCGACCGGCGATACCGCACTGGAGATATTCACCACCCGCCCGGACACCTTGTTTGGTGCGTCTTTCATGGGCCTTTCTCCGGATCATCCGATCACGCAGAAGCTGGCAGAAGACAATGAAGAGCTTCAGGCCTTCATTGCTGAGTGCCGCCGGATCGGAACAACGGAAGAAGCCATTGAGACCGCAGACAAGCTGGGTTTTGACACCGGCCTGCGCGTAAAGCACCCGCTTGATCCAAGCTGGGAGCTGCCGGTCTACGTGGCTAACTTCATCCTCATGGACTACGGCACTGGCGCGATTTTCGCGTGCCCGGCTCATGACCAACGCGACCTTGATTTTGCACGCAAGTACGGGCTGCCAGCCAAGGCTGTGGTTCTGCCTGAGGGCGAAGACCCGAATACGTTCGAAGTCGCAGATGAAGCTTACACAGGTGAAGGCAGCATCTTTAACTCTGACTTCCTGAACGGCCTCAGCATTTCTGATGCGAAAAACGCCGTTGCTGAAAAGCTGGAAGCACAGAAGGTTGGCGACAAGCCTCAGGGCACCCGCGAGATCAACTATCGTTTGCGTGACTGGGGCATCTCCCGTCAGCGTTATTGGGGCTGCCCGATCCCGGTCATTCACTGTGATGATTGCGGCCCTCAGCCAGCGCCTGTTGATAGCCTGCCAATCACCCTGCCGGAAGACGTAACGTTTGACCGTCCAGGTAACCCATTGGACCGTCACCCTACTTGGCGTGATGTGAAGTGCCCATGCTGTGGCAAGGACGCCAAGCGCGAAACCGACACCATGGACACCTTCGTGGATTCTTCCTGGTACTTCGCGCGTTTCACCGATCCGAAGAACAGTAATCCGACCGATCCCGCCGCCGCAAACGCCTGGCTGCCGGTGGACCAGTATATTGGCGGCATTGAGCACGCGATCCTGCACCTGCTCTACTCCCGCTTCTTCACCCGTGCCATGCAGATCACCAAGCATCTGGACCTGAAAGAGCCGTTCAAGGGCCTCTTTACTCAGGGCATGGTGAACCACGAAACCTACAAGGCCTCCTCGGATGGCCGCTGGGTTTCCCCGGCTGACATCAAGATTGAAGAGCTGGAAAGCGGCCGCAAGGCAACGCTTCTTGAAACCGGCGAAGACGTTCTGATCGGCTCTGTCGAGAAGATGTCCAAGTCCAAGAAGAACGTGGTTGATCCGACCGACATCATCGACACCTATGGCGCTGATACTGCCCGTTGGTTCGTTCTGTCCGACAGCCCGCCAGAGCGCGACATCATTTGGACCGAAGACGGTGTTCTCGGCGCATGGCGCCACGTTCAACGCGTATGGCGCGTGATCAACGACATCGCAGAAAAAACAGAGGCAGTTGCGACCAAGCCTGGCGCCTTCGGTGATGATGCGCTGGCCCTGCGTCGCACAACACACAAGACGCTTGCCGGTGTTCAAAAAGACTTCGATTCACTGGGCTTCAACCGTGCTGTAGCGAAGATCTATGAGTTCCTCAACGCCATCAGCAAAGCATCCCAGAGCGATCTCTCCGGTGAAGACATGGTGTTCGCCCTGCGTGAAAGCGCCGAGTACCTTCTGCATATGATGGCGCCGATCACGCCGCACCTTGCTGAGGAATGTTGGGCAGTTCTGGGCAACACAACTCTGATTTCCCAGAGCAACTGGCCAAATCTGGAGGAAGACCTGCTTGTTGAAAACACCATCACCTTGCCGATCCAGATCAACGGCAAGAAAAAAGGTGACTTAACAGTTGCAAGAGACTCTTCCAAAGAGGAGGTCGAAGCGGCTACTCTGGCACACGAGGTTGTGCAGCGGGCACTTGAGGGCAAAGCCCCGCGCAAAGTCATTGTGGTACCCCAGAGGATCGTGAATGTCGTTGTTTGATCTAAAGGCGAAGACTGCCTTTGCAAACCGCCGGGCCCTGCTCGGCGGTGTTGCCGTTGTTGCAAGTGCTCTTTTGCTTGCTGGCTGTCAGGTTCGTCCGCTGTATGGCGTAAAAGCCGTGACACTTACTGCGGACGGTCAAGAGGTCGAGACATCCGTTCAACAGCAGCTGGCATCAATTGACGTGGAAGTGGCGGACATCGGCGGTGAAAGCCTTTCACGCGTCAACCAGTTCCTGCGCAATGAACTGCTGTTCAACCTGCGCCGTGGCGGCGATGGTCTGCCTACCCAGTATCGCATCAAGATCCTCGTCAACAAGATCGAGAGCGAAGTCGGCGTTGAAGAACTGGCAGACGTGCCTTCCGCTTATAATCTGACCTTGAATGCCAGCTTTATCCTGTCTGATGCAGCAAACGAAAAGACGCTCTACACGGGCCGCTCCTTCGCCTCTGCATCCTATGACTTCTCCAGCCAGCGTTTTGCCAACCTGCGTGCGGAACGCGATGCAGAAGACCGTGCGGCCAAGGTGGTGGCAGCGGACATTCAGGCCCGTCTGGCTGGTTACTTTGCCAGCCAAATTTAACGGACAGGTCGGTTATGGTCGCGCTTAAAGCACAGGAAGTCGATCGGTTTGTCGCCAAACCGCCAGAATCCGTGTCTCTTGTGCTTGTCTATGGACCAGACACCGGCCTTGTCAGTGAACGCGCGGGTCAGCTGATCAAACAGGTGGCCGGAGAGAACGACGATCCGTTCTCTCAGGTCAAATTGGACGGCTCCGATATCAGCAACGATCCAAATCGTTTGATTGATGAGGCGCTTACGATCCCCATGTTTGGCGGGCGCCGAACCATATGGGTGAAGGACGGCAGCTCGAAGAATATTGTTCCGGCCGTCGAGCTGCTCCTCAAAAATCCCGATCAGCCCTCTTTCATCGTGATCGAAGCGGGTGATCTGAAAAAGACCGCGCCGCTGCGCAAGAAGTTTGAAAGCGACAAGCTTGCTGTCGCTCTGCCCTGTTTTCCAGATACCGACAAAGACGTTGACAGGCTTATTGACGAGGAAACGCGTAACGCTGGCCTCACCATCAGCCGCGAAGCAAAAATGGCGCTCAAAAGCCTTCTGGGGGCCGATAGACGGGCAAGCCGTGGTGAACTCCAGAAGCTGTGCCTTTATGCGATGGAAGACCAGCGCATTGAAAGCCGCCATGTTGAAGAGATCATTGGCGACGCGTCCGCCTTCGCTATGGACGAACTGATTGATGCCGCTTCGTTAGGTCAGCTGAAAACACTGGACCAGGGCCTGGAGCGCCTAGAGGCGGGCGGTATGGATGCAGGCGTTATCGCCTCTCAGGCCCTGCGCCATTTTCAGACCCTGCACCTTTGCAAGCTGGAGGTGATGAAGCGCCGCAGCGCCGAAGATGTGGTGGGGGGGCTACGTCCTCCCGTTTTCTGGAAACGCAAATCCAAAATGATCCGTCAGGTGGAGATCTGGCCTGCCGAGCAACTTGAACGCGCCCTGGTGCGTCTCAATGATACAGTAAAAGCAGCGCGTTTGAATCCGGTTCTGGGCCCTGCCATTCTCTCTCACGCCCTCCTCATGATTGGCCAATACGCCAATCGTGCCAATCGCTAGGACTTGTCCAAACCACAGCCGCAACTTTCTTCTTAATTCGTTTCGTATTCGAAACATATTTGGACTGAGTGGCTAGACGCGAGAGCAAACAAAAAAGCCGACCTGTGAAACAGACCGGCTTCCTAGAGCTAAGAGATAGCGTTTAAATCAGTTTTCAATGCCCAGCAGGCGACAAACCTCATCAAGCTGCTCCAACGATGCATACTTGATCTTCAGCTCTCCAGCGCCCTTCTCAGGCTTGTGAGCAATCGCCACTTTCAGACCCAGACCATCAGCAAGGCGCTTTTCCAAAGCCTTGGTATCTGCATCTTTTTCTGGCTTAGGCGCCTTATCTTTCTTTTCGAACAAAGACGGATCCTGAGCGAGGCGTTCCGCATCGCGAACCGTCAGGCCCTTCTCGACAATGAGATCAGCAAGCGCCGCAGGATCCTCTGCAGTGATCAGCGCGCGCGCGTGCCCTGCGGTCAACAGGCCCTCCGCCAGATAGTCCTTGACGGAGTTCGGCAATTTCAGAAGGCGCAAGGTATTTGCAACATGGCTACGGCTTTTGCCGATCACCTTTGAAAGCTCAACCTGGCTGTAGGAAAACTCTTCGATGAGCTGGTCATAACCCAATGCTTCTTCGATCGGGTTCAGGTCCGCACGCTGAACATTTTCAATGATCGCAAGCTCAAGTGCTTCCTGATCCGTCACATCGCGAACCACCACCGGTGCATCATGCAAACCCACGCGCTGCGCGGCACGCCAGCGGCGCTCACCAGCAATGATTTCGTAGTGGCCGGGAACATTCGGCTGAGGACGCACCAGAATTGGTTGAACGATACCCTTTTCGCGGATCGATTCAGAAAGGCTGCTGAGGTCTTCTTCGACAAAGGATTTGCGCGGATTGCGCGGGTTTGGGCGCATGTTCTCAATCGGAACCTTGCGCACATCCCGTGGCCGTTCTGAAGGGCTTGCGGTTTCGATGTTTACATCCCCAATCAAAGCCGCAAGACCACGCCCCAAACGCTTGTTGCTCCGACCGCCTTCTTCAGACTTAGCCATTCTTCTTCACCTAATTGATGCCAGTAGGGGCGAAGCGCCGCGCAAACGCCCCTGTTTTGCGCAGCCCTTGCAAACTACGCATTAATTTTTCAACGAAACCTGCAGCTGCCTTGTTGCCCTCAGGCTCAGGCCGCTGCCATACGCATATCCCGCTCACGCTGAATGATCTCAGAGGCCAGACGCAGATACGCCTGAGACCCAGAGCACTTCAAATCGTAGAGCAGCGCGGGTTTGCCATAGGACGGAGCTTCGGAAACACGCACGTTGCGCGGGATCACGGTTTCATACACCGCGTCACCCATTGTCTCCCGAACGTCCTGAACAACCTGACTGGAAAGGTTGTTCCGGCTGTCATACATGGTCAAAACAATGCCGTGGATGCTCAGCTCTGCGTTGAGCGTCTGCTTGACCTGTTCCACCGTACTCAGCAACTGGCTCAACCCCTCCAACGCGAAAAACTCGCATTGCAGCGGCACCAGAATGGAGTGCGAAGCGCTCAGCGCATTGATGGTGAGCAAGTTCAGGGATGGCGGACAATCCACCAGCACGTAAGAGAACCCTTGCGCCCGTCCCTGCTCTGCCATCTTGGCAAGACCGTTAATTGCGTTTCGCAACCGAAACGCTCTGTCAGACGCGGAAGATATTTCCAGCTCCACACCCAACAGATCCATGGTCGATGGCGCGATCCAAAGGCGCGGCACAGCTGTTTCCTGAAGCGCCTCCTGAAGCGAGCAATCGCCACATAAAACATCATAGGTAGAGTACTCACGGGATTGCCGGTCAATGCCCAGACCCGTGGACGCATTCCCCTGCGGATCCAAGTCGATAACCAGCACACGCTCACCAATGGCGGCCAAAGCCGTACCCAAATTGATGGCTGTAGTGGTTTTCCCAACGCCGCCCTTCTGGTTGGCAAGCGTCAAAACCCGCGGTGATTGAGGCAATAAATTCATGAGACAGGTCCCCGTCCAGCCGTCGCAGGTTCTATACCCCGAATAATCAGAACGCGACTTAGCGGATCTACTCGACTTCTCTGTTCTACCAGATCTAGGGTCCACTCGTGAGAAGCTTCTTCAATCTCCCTCTGAAAATCTTGTCCTTTGTGGAAAACAGCGGTAGCACCCTGTTGAATCAAACTGGCAGAAAACCCGCATAAAACCAGCAAATTAGCCAAGGCACGCGCTGAAACACCATCAATGGGATCGGTCCATCCCTTTGTAACGGCTTCGATTCTTCCGGCATGAACCTTAACAGTGCTACCCGTCTCCCGCGCCACCGTGCGCAGGAACGCCGCCTTGCGTTGATTGCTCTCCACGAGGTGGACAACTGCATCCGGCTCATCTGCCAGCAATATTGCTGTCACAAGACCAGGGAATCCTGCCCCGCTGCCAAAGTCCATCCAGCGGCGGGCTTCCGGTAGCGCCTTTTGGATCTGAATCGAATCGGCCACATGGCGCAGCCAGATTTCATCCATTGTCTTTGGCGCGATCAGGTTCTGTGCCGGCTGCCATTTTCGAACCAAATCAACGTAAATGGACAGGCGCTCGAATGTTTCATGTGAAACATCCGGATACATCGCCTGCACTGCCTTAATTTGTTCTTTGTCTGTTTCGATTGCCACGAGACTATCCAGTTTGTGCCGCGCGCAAGCCATTACGGCGCACATGCCCCAGCAACAAGGTTAACGCTGCAGGGGTCACCCCATCCACTCGCGATGCCTGCCCTATCGTACTTGGCCGCACCGCCTCCAACTTTTGTCTAACTTCATTAGATAGACCCGCCATGACGCTGTAATCCAGATCCGCAGGAATGCTCAGTGCTTCATCTTTCTTCAGTGCTTCGATATCCGCAGACTGGCGTTCAAGGTAAACAGCGTACATGGCATCAATCGCCACCTGATCTGCAATCGCCCGATCAACGCTTTTCAGCTCCTCGAAAACATCCAGCAGCATGTCCAATGTAATGTTCGGATAGGCCAACAGGTCAAAGGCACTGCGTTTCACCCCATCCTGGTTTATCGGCAGGCCATACTTGCGCCCCTCATTGGGAGAAATCACAAGGGATTTCATCAAGGCTGTCACTTCGTCCAGCGCAGCCTTTTTGGTCGCAAACGCATCGCGTCGCACCCCGCCAACGCATCCCCATTCAAGCCCCAAAGGGGTTAACCGCTGGTCAGCATTGTCCGCCCGCAGGGACAAGCGATATTCCGCCCGTGAGGTGAACATCCGATAAGGCTCTGTCACGCCGCGGGTCACCAAATCATCAACCATTACGCCGATATAGGCATCAGCACGGCCAACAATGATTGGTTCCTCACCCTTTGCCAGCCGAGCCGCGTTCAGGCCTGCTAACAGCCCCTGGGCACCTGCTTCCTCGTAGCCCGTCGTCCCGTTGATCTGACCAGCGAGAAACAGCCCTTTCTGCTTCTTCACTTCCAGTGTCGGGCGCAGTTCAGTTGGGTCAATATGGTCGTACTCGATGGCGTAACCGGGCTTGATCACCTCAACCTTTTCAAGGCCGGGAATTGTCTTCAGGAACGCAAGCTGGGCGTCCACGGGAAGAGAGGTAGAAATACCGTTTGGATAAACTGTATGATCATCAAGACCTTCGGGCTCAAGGAATACCTGATGGCCATCCCGATCCCCGAAACGCACCACCTTGTCTTCAATCGAAGGACAGTAGCGTGGCCCCCTTCCCTTGATCTCACCGGAGTACATCGCCGAGCGGTCAAGGTTCGCGCGAATGATGTCGTGGGTTTCCATAGTCGTGCGGGTGATGTAGCAGGAAACCTGCGGCACTGTAATCTTGTCCGTCAGCGTAGAGAAAGGCTCAGGAGCCTCATCACCCGGCTGCTCGACCAACTGGTCCCAGTCTATGGTGCGGCCGTCGAGACGCGCTGGAGTGCCGGTTTTAAGGCGTCCAAGACGCAGGCCGATTGCTTCCAACGAGGCAGACAGGCCCAAGGCTGGTTTTTCACCATCACGTCCGGCTGGCGTTTTCTCCAATCCCACGTGAATCATGCCGCGCAAGAAAGTACCGGTGGTAAGAACCACCGCGCAAGCTTCCAGCCGACGCCCATCCGCCATCAAGATGCCATGCAACACGCCGCTGTCCAGGATCAGCGTATCCGCCTCCCCTTCAACCACTTCAAGACCCTCAATCGCAGAGATCTCGCGCTGCATGGCTTTACGATAAAGCTTGCGGTCCGCCTGAGCGCGCGGCCCCTGCACTGCTGGCCCCTTGCGTCGGTTCAGCATGCGAAACTGAATGCCCGCGGCATCAGCAACACGCCCCATCAGGCCATCAAGAGCGTCAATCTCGCGAACGAGGTGGCCCTTACCCAGACCGCCAATAGCAGGATTGCAGGACATAACACCGATGGTGTCGAACCGGTGGGTCACCAGAGCGGTCTTGGCGCCTGTGCGGGCCGCAGCGGCCGCGGCTTCACAACCAGCGTGGCCACCGCCAATGACAATCACGTCAAAGCGCAGAGTATCTGTGGTCACTCTTCTCTTCCTAAAGTTGGCTCGGTTTATCGTGCAGCTCGCTTGGTCGGCGCTGATTTCTGACCGGCTCTTTATATGCTTCGGACTTGCAACAAGTTGGAGGATAAATACATGAGCCCGTGCCTAAGGTCAAAGCTTTGATGCAGTCGATTCGCAGTGCTGTGACACTCGTTTTACCGGGCAACATTCTCCACTGAATTATCCACGATAATCAACGCGCCTTGACATGTGATGGTTTCACGTGAAACAGGCTCGCTCATTTACCTATGCAGAAGTCCCTAAAAATCACGTCCAGAAGATCTTCTACGTCAATCCGCCCAGTGATGCGCCCGAGCTGTTCTGCGGCCATGCGAAGCTCTTCGCTTCGCAGTTCCAACGGCAAATGCGCGCCAGCAATTGCCCGATCCAACGCCTCAACGCACGAACTCAAATGAGAACGGTAGCGCTCCCGAGTAATCAGAGGGTTTTCGAAATTGCCAATATTCTCTTCTGCGAACGCTGTCAGCTTCGCCAGAAGCGCATCCATGCCATCATCACTGCGAGTACTAGAGTAAACAAAAGGTAAATTTTCTCCCTCAACGGGGCCCACCTCTGCCGCCAGATCCGCTTTCGTCTTCACGATCCAGACCTTTGCCGCACCATCTTTCAAATGCTCAGGTAACGGCTCTGAGATGCCATCAAGGCCTTGCGTCCATAAGATAAGGTCCGCATTCTCGGCCGAAGCCAGCGCTCGTTTAATCCCTTCCCTTTCAACTAAACCGGCATTTTCTCTCAGCCCTGCGGTATCAATCAGGGTCACAGGATAGCCGCCCAGATCCAGATGTACTTCCAACACATCGCGGGTCGTGCCAGCTTCAGGGGTCACAATCGCCACATCTCTTCGCGCCAGCTTGTTCATGAGACTGGACTTGCCCGCATTGGGTGGCCCGAGCAGAACCACCACGAGACCGCTTCGCAAGCGTTCACCTCGTCGGGCGTCGCTCAGGTGCGCCTCTATATCAGCCTTCAAGGTGCTGACCTTGCTCCACACTTCATCAGAGACGGAGTCTGGTACATCCTCCTCATCAGCAAAATCCAGCTCCGCCTCGATAAAGGCTCGGCATCGGATCAAGCTCTCGCGCCATCCGTTGTAAAGCTCACCCAGCGCGCCGGACATTTGTCGCTGAGCCTGGCGTCGCTGCGCCTCTGTTTCCGCGTCTATGAGGTCCGCAAGCCCTTCAACCTCTGTTAGATCCAGCTTGCCATTATGAAAGGCGCGGCGGGTGTATTCCCCCTGCTCTGCCGGACGAAGGCCCTCCATCTCTGACAGGGCCCGCAGCACGGCAGAGACCACAGCCCGACCACCGTGGCAATGGAGCTCAACAGTATCCTCACCGGTAAAGCTGTTTGGGCCTTCAAACCACAGCACCAAGGCCTCATCGAGAACGCTTCCATCCACAGGGTGATAAAGTTTCCGAAGTGATGATTCACGTGAAACAGGAAATTTACCTTTTATCAGGAGGCGCAACGCATCCCGGCTCTGTGGTCCTGAAAGACGAATGACAGCAACGCCGGATGGCAAGGCCCCACTGGACAAAGCGAAAATCGTATCTCTGCGGCCAGCACTCAAATTATTCATATTATCTTCTTCCAAAACCTTGTTCTCGCCCGGACTGTCATTACCCTAGAACTAGGAACTTCAATTGCCATCTACCAGTGTCAGGACAGGCTTTCGCTATGCCAGAGAACCGCTTAAAAAACACTTCAAGCCCCTACCTTCTTCAACATAAAAATAACCCTGTACACTGGTGGGAATGGGGTCCTGAGGCAATGGCAGAAGCCAAGCGGACGGGCAAGCCCATTCTTCTTTCTGTCGGCTACTCTGCCTGCCATTGGTGCCATGTGATGGCCCATGAGAGCTTTGAGGACGATGAGACCGCAGAGCTGATGAACGATCTCTATATCAATATCAAGGTTGACCGGGAAGAACGCCCCGACGTTGATCTGGTTTACATGCGCGCCCTTCATGCCTTGGGCGAACAAGGCGGCTGGCCTTTGACCATGTTCCTCACATCAGAGGCAGAACCCGTTTGGGGCGGCACCTACTTTCCAAAGGAAGCGCGCTACGGACGCCCCTCGTTCAAGCAAGTATTGAACGCCGTGGCCAACACTTTCGCCAATGATCAGGACACCGTCGAGACCAATCGGCAATCCCTTTTGATGGTGCTGAACGAACGCCCCAAGCAACCCTCCGCGGTTGATCAGGGGCTAGTCAGCGCAGCCGGAGAGCGTCTTTCCTCAATGATAGACCGCGAGCTTGGCGGCATGCGTGGGGCGCCGAAGTTCCCTCAAGCCTCTGTCATGGAGCTCATTCTGAGAACCGGCTATCGCGAGCACAACAAAGACCTCATTGATCTTCATGCCGAAAGCCTGCGCATGATGAGCCAGGGCGGCATCTACGACCATGTGGGCGGCGGCCTTGCCCGCTACTCGGTCGATGAGAACTGGCTCGTCCCCCACTTTGAAAAGATGCTCTACGACAACGCCCAGTACATTGATCATCTGTGCTGGGCCTACTGCCACACACAGGATCCGCTCTTCATTCGTCGCCTATCTGAAACGGTCGACTGGATCGAGCGTGAGATGGTGCTGCCGGAAGGCGGTGTCTCAGCTGCGCTCGATGCTGACAGCGAAGGCGTTGAGGGCAAGTTCTATGTCTGGACCGATGAGGAACTCTCCAACCTTCTCCCAGAGAACAGCATCGAGCTGTTCCGCGCTGTCTATGATGTTCAGCCACAGGGCAACTGGGAAGGCACAACCATTTTGAACCGATCACGCCCCCTGCCCCGCCCGTTGACGGAGGAAGAGGAAGGTCAGCTCTCAGCCTGTCTTGCTCTGCTGCTAGAGGAGCGTGCAAAACGGATCCGTCCCCATCGAGATGACAAGGTGCTTCTCGACTGGAATGCCATGCTGATCTCAGCCCTCGCGCATGGTTACCAAATTGTTTCACGTGAATCGTTGAAGAGCCAATTGAGGACTTTAGCTCACAGAATTTTTGAGTTTATCGAAACGCACATGAGCGAGACTGATGGCTCCATGATCCACTCCATTCGGGAAGGAGTGAAGGGCCCAGCCGCCTTTGCGGGAGACTATGCCCACCTCGCCCGTGCAGCCCTTGCTCTGGCTCGGATAGAGGATGAACCGGAAAAGAAAAGCGCCCTGATTGGCAAAGCAAAGGCACTTCTCGATCAATTGGATGCGCGCTATGCCCACCCTCAAGGCGGCTACTATATGACCTCAGAGAGCGCTGATGATCTTCTCGTGCGGCCCTATCATGCGATGGATGAAGCCATCCCGAACTATAACGCGGTCGCCGCTAACGCGTTGGTCGAATACTGGATGCTGACTGATGATGCGGCCTATCGCGAGCGCGCAGACAAGCTGATCGCCAGCTTCACCGGAGAGATCAGAGCCAACATCTTTGGAACCGCCGCCCTGCTCAATGCCCTCGACACCCGCACACGGTTCAAAAAGGCAGAGATCACCCTCTCTCCTGATAGAGAGACAGAACAGGTTTCCGTTGCTTGGAAAAGTGGTGATCCCGCGTGGTTCGCCACTGTCACGACGAAAGCCGATGCAGCTGCATCAGAGGTTTTGATTTGTTCTGAAAACGGTTGCAGTATTCCTCTCGTAACAGCTGAGGCCATTGAAGAAGAGATGCAGCGCGTCTCCTGAATGGTCCCGAAAAACAAAGAGCAGAGGCATAATAAGCCCCTGCTCCCCTCTCCAAATTTGGAGGATTCACGTGAAACTTACCATCGCAATCAGGATTCACGTGAAACAAGATTTCCTGAGAAATCAATCTTCCCGCCAAACCTCAGCCGAAAGCCGGTAAAGAACGTGAGGGTTCAGGCGATGATCTCGATCCAAACTGGTGATGCGAAAATCCTCGGATGGATTACGGGACATGCCGAGTTTCTCCATCACGCGACGAGACTTCATGTTGTTGTGAGCCGTGTAGGCAATCACTTCTTCCAGTTTCAGCTCATGGAAGGCAAACTCGAGCCAAACCTTTGCAGCTTCCAGGGTGATGCCCTTGCCCCAATGGGCCTTGTGTAGTCGCCAGCCGATTTCAACGGTAGGCCACACAGGCAAGCCCAAATCACCACGTGGAACACTCAGACCGCAAAAGCCAAGAAACGCGCCTGTGGTCTTTTCTTCCACCACCGGGAAGCATTGCCCAACCTCTTCCTGCCGCGCGAAGATACGCGCAAAAACTGAATCAGCTTCTTCTTGCATTTGCGCATTTGGAAAGTACGCCATCACGTCTTCATCGCTACTCAAGGTGAAGTAGTGTTCTCGGTCCTCCTGCTTCCACGGCCTCAGGATCAGACGCTCGGTCTCAATGACAGGACTTTTCAATTGAATGGGCATTGCCCCCTCCTCCCCAATAGTACACCAACAAAAAAGCCGGCCTCATTTTCTGAGACCGGCCTGTTTCACGTGATCGCAGTACAAAGCCTACGTGTTCATTGAATCGAAGAACTCTTCGTTGGACTTGGTCTGCCGCAGC
This sequence comes from Pseudovibrio exalbescens, assembly GCF_028737195.1. GTDB lineage: Bacteria > Pseudomonadota > Alphaproteobacteria > Rhizobiales > Stappiaceae > Pseudovibrio > Pseudovibrio zosterae. The sequence goes on from NZ_JAQZAJ010000002.1 coordinate 244,888, forward strand.
TTGTCCATCAGGAACTCCGCTGCATCCACTGTACCCATTGGGTTGAGGATACGGCGCAGAACAAAGGTCTTCTTCAGCTTGTCCGCTGGAACCAACAGCTCTTCCTTACGGGTACCAGAACGCTGAATATCAACGGCTGGGAACACACGCTTGTCAGAGATCTTGCGATCCAGGATGATTTCGGAGTTACCTGTGCCCTTGAACTCTTCGAAGATCACTTCATCCATACGGCTGCCGGTATCAATCAGCGCCGTTGCGATGATGGTAAGCGAGCCACCCTCTTCAATGTTTCGGGCAGCACCGAAGAAGCGCTTTGGACGCTGCAGAGCGTTTGCATCCACACCACCGGTCAGAACCTTACCGGAGGAAGGAACAACCGTGTTGTAAGCGCGGCCCAGGCGTGTGATGGAATCCAGCAGGATCACAACATCGCGGCCGTGTTCAACGAGCCGCTTGGCCTTTTCAATCACCATCTCAGCCACCTGAACGTGGCGCGCGGCAGGTTCGTCAAACGTGGAAGAAACCACTTCCCCGTTCACGGTGCGCTGCATGTCTGTCACTTCTTCTGGACGTTCATCAATCAGAAGGACGATCAGATAGCACTCAGGATGATTTGTGGTGATGGACTGGGCAATGTTTTGAAGGAAAACAGTCTTACCAGTACGTGGCGGCGCGGTGATCAGGGCGCGCTGGCCTTTACCCAACGGTGCGACGAGATCAATTACTCGCGCTGACAAGTCTTTCTTCGTTGGGTTTTCAATTTCGAGGTTGAACCGATCCTCTGGATAAAGAGGTGTCAGGTTATCGAAATGAACTTTGTGGCGGGCCTTGTCTGGGTCTTCAAAATTGATTTTGTTGACCTTGAGAAGAGCGAAGTAGCGCTCGCCGTCCTTCGGGCTTCGGATCTGACCTTCGACGGTATCACCGGTTCGAAGAGAAAATCGTCGGATCTGCGAAGGAGAGACGTAGATGTCATCCGGGCCCGGCAGGTAGTTTGCGTCCGGAGAGCGCAGAAAGCCAAAACCGTCCTGAAGGACTTCAACAACACCCTCGCCCACAATATCAATGTCCTGCTCAGCAAGACGCTTGAGAATTGCGAACAGCAGCTCCTGCTTACGAAGGGTGCTTGCGTTTTCGACCTCATGCTCCTCAGCAAATGTGAGAAGTTCGGTCGGTGTTTTAGATTTGAGATCTTTGAGTTTCATTTCCCGCATCAACTGGGGTCGTTTTCTCTAATGGTTCTGTGCTTGATGAGAAGTCTCAAGAACGAATGAACACTTTAATGGGTGGGGAATAAACAGAATGGCAGGACCGCGGAAAACTGCGGCGACCTCCCTTTGAGGCTTGATTACCAAACTGCTCTGATTGAAGTTGGATCGAACATAGCGGCAATTAGGCCTTCCTTCAAGGCCTAAAAATCACGAAGAACTCAGAAATATCTGAGATTTGGTGTGAAACTGAAACAACTCTAAGGTTTAAAAATTACGAGGATCACAATTCCTATCATTAGAACTGTCGGTACCTCGTTGATAATCCTGAAATAACGCTCGGAATGCTTATTATTGTCCTCAGCAAAACGACGAACATGCCAACTTAATCTCACGTGAAATACGGTCATTAGTAGAACTAATGATAGTTTCAGCAGGAACCACAGGTCCAGGTAGGCATGAAGCAGGTAGACGGTGATCGAACCAAATACCCATGAAGCATGCATAGCAGGCCCCATGATTGCCTTGAGCAACCGCCGTTCCATCACCTTGAAGGTCTCACTCATTTCAGAGCCAACCTCCGCGCCCGTGTGATAGACAAACAGGCGCGGCAGATAAAACAGGCCGGCCATCCACGCGATAACCGAAACGATATGCAGCGTCTTCATCCAAAGATAAAGATCAGCCATGGTGAGAGGCCCCTAACAACTGTGATTAGTCGCGGCCCTGCACCCGTTTGACCATGTGAGCAACATGATCCGGATTTGTTTGAGGTGTAACGCCATGACCCAGATTGAAGATATGTGGTCCGTTTTTGAAGGTATCGAGCACATAGTCAATCCCTTCATCAAGCGCAAGCCCACCAGCAACCAGACGCATTGGATCCAGGTTGCCTTGTACAGGAAGCTTCTGTTGAAGAGCCTGTGCAACATCTGCCGGCACGCTCCAGTCTAGACCAAGCGCATCAACGCCGGTTTCATCGGCGAAACGATGCAGCCGTGCTGCTGAGGCCTTTGGAAAACCGATGATCTTGGCTTCAGGGCGTTCAGCCTTCACTTTTGCAATCAGGGCCTTGGTTGGCGCGATAGACCAGCGCTCAAAGCCAAGATCGTCGAGAACGCCCGCCCAGGTGTCAAAAATCTGCAGTGCATCCGCGCCCGCGTCGTGTTGGGCAATCAGGTATGTCGCGGAAGCGTCCACCAAATGATCGATGAAGGACTGCAGGAGAACCGGATCGGTGTAGGAGCCTATTCTGGCGGCCGTTTGGTCCTGGGTGGTGTGACCGGCCACGGAATAGCAGGCAACGGTCCAGGGAGCGCCACAGAAGCCCAACAGGGTTGTTTCCGTAGGCAGCTCAGCACGCAGGCGTGAAACGGTCTCTATGACCGGCTCAAGGTGCTTCATGGTGCGCGCTTGATCGAGCTTGTTCACCAGCTTTGCTGACAAGGGTTCCAGAACAGGACCACGTCCCTCTTCAAAGCGAACTGGATAGCCTAAGCCATCTGGCACAACGAAGATGTCGGAAAACAAAATGGCTGCATCAAAGCCAAAACGGCGGATCGGCTGGAGAGTGACTTCAGTGGCTAGGTCCGGATTGTAGCAAAAATCGAGAAAGTTTGGTGCCTTGGCCCGCTCTGCTCTGTACTCCGGCAGGTACCGTCCTGCCTGTCGCATCATCCAAATGGGCGGTCGTTCGAGTTTTTCGCCGTTCAACACTCTTACGAGCGCCCTGTCCTGAGCTTTCATCGCCTTACCCTTATCCAAGTCCAGTTCTAATAGAATCCTCATTTATGAGGACTCTGTTTTTTCTATTAGGGAGTGAATTACAAGGATCAAACCACATCCACAATTCACCCAGAGCTCAATCGAGAAAGAACAATCAGAACCGCGAGGTCCGTGGAAAAGTTTGCCATGGAGTCAATAAGGGAGAAAAATTTGAAATTTCAATAGCTTGAAAAATGGCCTACCCTGAATAACCGAGGAATTATTTTTTTTGAATCCTGTGAATACGTGAAGAGCTCGTTGTGCAATCCAGAGTTCCAAGATCATTTCGTGAGAGATGTTCCACGAATTTCCATCTGTTGATCGATTTTGCTTTGCGGGTATGAATTTCATGCCGACTCAACGAATGGGCGAGTTATCCTGAAGTCATTCACGACCGTGGGGATTACAATATGGGAAACCAGGCTAACGTGTTTCATTTACACATGATTTCGGATTCAACAGGCGAAACTTTGATGACTGTTGTCCGCGCTGTGACCGCCCAGTTTGAAAACACTAGGCCGATTGAGCACGTTTATCCGCTCATTCGGCAGGAACGGCAGCTCGATCGTGTCATTTCCGAAATAGAGAGTGCTCCCGGCATCGTGCTTTACACCTTGGTAGAGCCCAAATTCGCCGACCAGTTGGAGCGGGCCTGCCAGAGAATTGGCACGCCTTGCGTAAATGTCCTGCGGCCGGTCCATAACGTCTTCAGCTCTTTCCTCAACGTGGACATTTCTCCGCGCGTTGGCGGCCAACACGCGCTGGACGATGAATATTTCGAGCGAATGGAAGCGCTGAATTACACCATGTTGCACGACGATGGTCAGATCAAAGAGGATCTGGAGCTGGCGGACGTGGTTCTTGTGGGTGTCAGCCGCACTTCAAAGACCCCTACCTGTATTTATCTCGCAAACAGAGGCATCAAGGCTGCGAATGTTCCTCTCGTTCCCGAAATAAAGCCGCCACGGCAGCTCATGAAGCTGAGAAAACCGCTGGTTGTCGGGCTTACAGCCAGCGCGGAGCGCATTCGCGACATCCGCCAAAACAGAGTTCTCTCCACAATTTCTTCAACGGATGATGACAGCTATATCGACAGGAAACTCATAGCTCAGGAAATCATTCGCGCCAAGAAACTGTGTAAGGAGCAAGGCTGGCCGCTGATTGATGTCACGCGCCGTTCCATTGAAGAAACTGCCGCTGAAATCATGAGCTTGCTGCGTGAGCATAAAGGTCATGATCGACATTATGCGCCCTGATCGCTATCTAAGGAAAAACCGAAGACCCATTGAGCCAAACCTCAGGTGACAGATGACCGATTTGATCCTCGCGAGCGGTAGTGCGGTGCGTGCCACGCTTTTGAAAAACGCCGGCCTTTCCTTTGATGTTGATCCGGCAAAGGTTGATGAACGCGCCCTTGAAGAACCCATGCTGGAAAGCGGTGCTTCACCAACGCAGATCGCTGCAGAACTGGCACGTGCAAAGTCCTGTGAGGTTTCCTCTCGCCGTCCCGGCGCTCTTGTCATCGGGGCAGACCAGATTCTGGACTTTGAAGGAAAGCGCCTGACAAAACCAGCTGATCTTGAAGCGGCTCGTGCACAGCTTGCCGCGTTCTCGGGCAAGAGCCACAGCCTCCATTCTGCCGTTTGCATCTCACGAGATGGAGAAGTTGTCTGGGAGGACCTGTCCACTGCCACTTTAAGCGTTCGACACCTGTCAGACGCTTTCCTGGATGACTACATCGCCCGCGCAGGCGAACCAATCCTGTCGAGCGTTGGCGCCTATCAGTTGGAGTCCCTCGGCGTTCAGCTTTTTGACCGCATCGACGGCGATTACTTTACTGTCCTCGGCCTGCCTTTGCTGCCGGTACTCAATTTCCTGCGCGAACAGGGAAGCCTCTTGAAATGAGGAAGGCTGCAGTCACCGGGCATCCGATCAAACATTCGCGTTCCCCCCTCATTCACGGCTTCTGGCTGAAGACCTACGGCATTGAAGGCGAATATGGGCGTGTTGATTTGCCTCCAGAAAATGCCCTCTCCTTCCTTCAAAATTTGAAGGAAAACGGACTGGTCGGCGTCAACGTCACCATTCCAAACAAGGAAACCGCGCTTGAGGCGGCAGAAATCCTTGATGGTGCGGCAAGGCAGATCGGTGCCGTCAACACGCTCTGGCTAGATGATGAGGGACGCCTGAATGGCTCCAACACCGATGCCCTTGGTTTTCTCGGAAATCTGGACCAGCGCGCGCCGGGGTGGGATGACCGCAAGGGCAAGGCCGTTGTTCTGGGTGCCGGTGGTGCCGCCCGTGCAATCCTGTGGGCTTTGCAACACCGAGGTTATCAAGAGATCCTCTTGCTAAACCGAACACTGGAAAAAGCTGAAGGATTACAAAGCCATTTTGGCGAACCGGTCCGCTGCGAACTGTGGGAAAGTCGTTCAAAAGCTCTGGAACGCTGTGATCTTCTTGTGAATACAACCGCGCTAGGCATGGCGGGGCAGCGCCCCTTGGAAATCGAACTAAACCTCCTTCCCTCAACTGCGGTGGTCACAGACATCGTCTACACGCCGTTGATGACAGACCTTCTCGTTGCTGCGAAAGCGCGGGGCAATCGCGTGGTCGATGGCCTTGGCATGTTGCTTCACCAGGCAGTTCCCGGATTTGAAAAATGGTTCGGCAAGCGCCCGGAAGTGACAGAGGAGCTGCGTGAGGTCATTTTGAAGGACATGGGGCTGCTCTGATGATCGTACTCGGCCTCACCGGCTCCATAGGCATGGGAAAATCCACCACGGCAAAGATGTTTGCTGAGGCGGGTGCGGCCGTTTATGACGCAGATGCAGCTGTTCATCGTCTTTATTCTGGGCGCGCCGTTGCGCCGGTAGAACAGGCGTTTCCTGGCGTTTCCAAAAACGGCGTCATTGACCGGGCTGCTTTGGGCAAGATTGTCTTGTCCGACAAGGCGGCAATGGCTCAGCTAGAGGCCATCGTGCACCCTTTGGTGCATGAAGAAGAGCTTGCCTTCTTGCAGCGCGCCCGTGAGGAGCGTCGCCGCGTTGCCGTGTTGGATATCCCGCTCCTGCTTGAAAAATGGGTCCCGGACCGGGTTCGCGCTGTCTGCGTGGTCTCTGCCAGCGCTGAAGTTCAGCGCCAGCGCGTCCTTGATAGACCGGGGATGAGCGAGGAAAAGTTCCAGTCTATCCTTGCAAAGCAGATGCCCGATGCGGACAAAAGGAAACGCGCTCATTTCATCGTTGATAGCGGGCGAGGATTGGAGACCGCACGTTTTGATGTCTCCAAGGTAATGAACACGTTGGCCTACATGGCCTGAACTGGATCAGACGTATGCGCGAAATATCTTTCGATACCGAAACGACCGGCCTTAATCCTCTTGATGGCGACCGCTTGGTGGAGATTGGCGGCGTGGAGCTGATCAACTTTATTCCAACCGGGCGCGTTTATCACGTCTACATCAACCCGGAACGGGACATGCCGGAAGGGGCTTTCCGGGTCCATGGGCTCTCAGAAGAGTTTCTTTCCGACAAACCCAAATTTGCAGAGATCGCTCAGGAGTTTCTCGACTTTGTGGGGGATGGCCGTCTGGTCATCCATAACGCTCCTTTCGACATGGGCTTCATCAACATGGAGCTGGGACGTTGCGGGTTGCCCAACATCCCGAACGAGCAGGTGCTGGATACGCTCACCATGGCGCGGCGAAAGTACCCAACCGGGTCTGCCTCGCTGGATGCGCTCTGTTCCCGCTTCGGTATCGACAACTCCAAGCGAACCAAGCACGGTGCGCTGCTCGATGCTGAGCTCTTGGCTGAGGTTTATCTGGAGCTTAATGGCGGCAAACAGCGCGACCTGATCCTTTCGGACGAGGATGACCAATACGAAGGTGAAGACGGCGGTGGCCCGCGCCAGCGCAAACCGGCAAAGCAGCGATCTGCCCCACTGGTTCATATGCCCACTGAAGCTGAGCTAAAAGCCCACGCGGACTTTCTGGCAGGCATGAAGGGCGAACCCATGTGGAATAAGTATCTGAAGTGAGACCAAAAACGGCCGCTCGAAAGCGGCCGGTTCTTCATCACAGCATGGAAGGCAGCACCCGGTCAGGCGGACGGTGGCCGTCCATGAACGCTTTGATGTTGATAATCACCTTTTCACCCATGTCGATACGGCCCTCGATGGTCGCTGAGCCCATATGAGGCATCAGCAGCACCTTGTCAGACTTGGCAAGACGCGGGTTCACTGCGGGCTCATGCTCGAAAACATCAAGGCCAGCGCCGGCCAGTTCTCCGGCTTCAATCTGACGGATCAGCGCGTTCTCGTCGACAATCTCGCCGCGCGCTGTGTTGACCAGATAAGCTTCCGGTTTCATCAGCTTCAGGCGGCGCGCTGAAAGCAGGTGATAAGTGCCAGGCGTGTGCGGACAGTGGATTGTAATCACGTCCATGCGCGCCAGCATCTGGTCCAGGCTTTCCCAGTAGGTGGCCTCCAGCCGCTCTTCCACGTCCAGAGGTTCGCGAATACGGTTGTGGTAGTGGATGGACATGCCAAACGCCTTAGCGCGCCGGGCAACAGCCTGACCAATGCGGCCCATGCCGATGATACCGAGGCGCTTGCCCCAGATCCGGTGACCCAGCATCCACTGCGGCGACCAGCCCTCCCACTCCTTGTTCTCGATCTTCTTGATGCCTTCCATAAGGCGGCGTGGCACTGCAAGTATCAGCGCCATGGTCATGTCGGCGGTGTCTTCGGTCATCACGCCTGTGGTGTTTGTCACCGCAATGCCGCGATTATTTGCCGTCACAACATCAATGTTGTCGACACCATTGCCAAAATTCGCAATCATTTTCAGGTTGGGTCCCGCCTGCGCCAGAATGGACGCATCGATGCGGTCGGTGACCGTTGGCACCAGGACATCGGCGGTCTTCACAGCCTCAACCAGTTCCGCCTGGCTAAAGGGCGTGTCTGTCTCATTCAGCCGCGTATCGAACAGCTCGCGCATGCGCGTCTCAACAACATCAGGAAGCTTACGCGTAACCACCACAACGGGCTTCTTTTTGGGCATGATCCCCGCCTTCTGAAATTAATTGAGAGTTTGTTAACTCTACGATGTCCACCATAGGCTACTGGAAATCCGTAGCCCCCACCTGTTTTCATAAGCAGATGGCCCGTGTAAAACAAGTGTTGTCAATCAAGCCTGTTTACTCTAGCAGCCGCTTAGTGATTTTGTAGCATGAGTAGAATGATACTTCAGTCTCACTCATACAACCCAAACGCCAAACTCCTTGTTGGAAAGTCCCGATAAAGCCATGCCAAATAACAGATTCCGAGCTGTTCGTCTTTTCTTGAGTACCCTCATGATCGCGGCGTCACTGGGTTCTGTCTCTGCCCCCGTTCTTGCACAGTCTTCAGGCACCGGTGCAAGCGGCTTGCCGATCCCCCGTTACGTCAGCATCAAGTCCGACCGCGTCAATGTGCGTGTGGGTCCAAGCCGCGACCACGACATTGCCTGGTCGTTTGTGAAGAGTCGGGTGCCGGTGGAAATCATTCAGGAGTTTGAGAACTGGCGCCGTATTCGCGATTGGGAAGGCAACACGGGCTGGGTGTTCAGGACACTGCTGTCCGGCTACCGTTCAGCGCTTGTAACGCCATGGGCCGAAAAGTCTGAAACGACTCCGCTGCGCGCAAGCCCCGGTCCAAACGAGCGCATCATCGCTTACATGGAGCCGCTGGTGTTGGCAGGTGTTCTGGAATGTGAGGATGGCTATTGCCGCATCTCCGGGAAAGACTTTGAGGGCTGGGTGGATCAAACCCGCCTGTTCGGCGTCTATCCCGACGAAGACCTCTAAAAAACGACGGTATCAATCAAAAAAGCGGCCTCTCGAGATGATCGAAAGGCCGCTTTTTCATGTTGAATGCTAAGGATGTTGGGCCCAATCAGGCCTTGTCGAGCGTCTTCAGGCTTTCAAGGCGTGGCATGGACATGATGTTGTAGCCAGCGTCCACGAAATGAACTTCACCGGTTACGCCACCTGACAGATCGGAAAGCAGGTACAGGCCAGAGCCGCCCAGCTGATCAGAGGTTACCGAGGCCTTCAGCGGGGAGTTGACCTGCTGGAAGTTGTACATCATGCGTGCATCGCCAATGCCTGCGCCTGCAAGTGTTCTCACAGGGCCAGCAGAAAGCGCATTCACCCGGATGCCCTTCTCACCATAGTCGAACGCCAGATAGCGTACAGAGGCTTCCAGAGCTGCTTTGGCCACACCCATGACGTTGTAGTTCGGCTGCACGCGGGTTGCGCCGCCATAGGTCAGGGTCAGCATGGAACCGCCGTTGGTCATCAGCTCTGCTGCGCGCTTGGCAACTTCAGTGAAAGAGAAGCAGGAGATGACCATTGTGCGGGAGAAGTTCTCGCGCGTGGTATCGCCGTACTTGCCTTTCAGCTCGTTCTTGTCAGAGAACGCAATGGCATGCACGAGGAAGTCGATGGAACCCCATTCTTCCTTCAGGCGGTCAAACACCGCATCAACAGTGGCAATGTCTTCCACATCACATGGAAGCACCAGATCAGCGCCAACACTCTCGGCAAGCGGCTTCACGCGCTTTCCAAAGGCATCGCCCTGATAGGTAAAGGCCAATTCAGCGCCCGCATCAGCAAGCGCTTTCGCAATGCTCCAGCCAATTGAATGGTCGTTTGCAATGCCCATCACAAGACCACGCTTGCCCTGCATCAGCTTGCTCATATGAAACTCCTGTTGTCGGAGCGGGTTGGAGTTTCATAAGGTCCAACCCGTTCCCAATAAGACTAGTCGGTGTATCGCTTGAACACGACGGAAGCGTTGGTGCCGCCGAAGCCAAAGCCGTTGGACAGAACGCAGTTCAGTCCGGCATTGTCCTTGCGCTCACGAACGATTGGCATGTCAGCAAATTCTGGATCCAGCTCTTCGATGTGCGCAGAAGCGGCAATGAAGTCGCCCTTCATCATCAGCAGCGAATAGATTGCTTCCTGAACGCCAGCAGCACCCAAAGAGTGACCGGTCAGCGCTTTGGTCGCGGAGATTGGTGGGATCTTTTCACCAAACACTTCGCGGATCGCTTCGATTTCCTTGATGTCGCCCACTGGAGTGGAGGTCGCGTGCGGGTTGATGTAGTCGATCTCGCAGTCGAGGCCTTCCATGGCAAGACGCATGCAGCGTGCAGCGCCCTCACCGCTCGGAGCCACCATGTCGTAGCCGTCAGAGGTCTGGCCGTAGCCAACAACTTCAGCGTAGATGGTCGCGCCGCGGGCCTTTGCGTGTTCCAGCTCTTCCAGAACCAGCACGCCTGCGCCACCAGCGATCACGAACCCGTCGCGGTTCTTGTCGTATGGGCGGGAAGCGCTCTCTGGGGTTTCGTTGTAGTTGCTGGACATGGCGCCCATGGCGTCGAACATGTTGGACAGTGTCCAGTCCAGTTCCTCGCCGCCACCGGCAAACACGATGTCCTGCTTGCCCCACTGGATCAGCTCAGCCGCGTTACCAATACAGATGTTGGTGGTCGCGCATGCTGCGGAGATGGAGTAGTTCACGCCGTGGATCTTGAATGGCGTAGCCAGTGTCGCAGAGTTGGTGGAGCTCATTGCCTTCGGCACGGCGGTTGGTCCAATGCGGCGTGGGCCTTTGGCGCGGGTAATGTCCGCAGCCTCCACAATCGCCGGGGTGGATGGACCACCAGACCCCATGATGAGGCCGGTACGTTCATTGCTCACCAGATCTTCAGAGAGCTTGGCGTCTTCAATCGCCTGCTCCATGGCAATGTAGTTCCATGCGGCGCCTGCACCCATGAAGCGGGTTGTGCGGCGGCCAAGCGCTTCAAAAGGGTCCACCTTTGGGGCACCGTGAACCTGACACTTGAAGCCAAGATCTGCATATTCCTGAGCACGAACGATGCCGGATTTACCATCGTAAAGGCTCTGCTGCACTTCAGCTGCATTATCACCAATAGAAGAGACAATACCGATACCGGTAACGACCACACGCCTCATGAAGGACTCCCGTGGTTAAAACACGACGAGGCGCTCAAGGGCGCCCATCGATCACTGCACATGACAGAGGCCTGTTTTCAGGCCTCTTATTGTTCTCGTAGCTACCTTGCAAAGGAAGGTTTACTTGGCGTCGTCCTGGAACAGACCAACGCGCAGATCTTTGGCAACGTAGATTTTTTCACCGTCAGCCTTAACCCAGCCATCCGCAATGGCGAGCTTCAGCTTGGAGCGCATGACGCGCTTCAGGTCTACACCATACTCGATCTTCTTAACTTCTGGTGTGATCTGACCGGTAAATTTGATCTCGCCAACCGAAAGAGCACGGCCGCGGCCTGGCTCACCCAGCCAGCCGAGGAAGAAACCGGTCATCTGCCACAAAGCGTCAAGGCCCAGGCAGCCTGGCATTACCGGGTCACCTTTGAAGTGACACTCGAAGAACCAGAGGTCAGGCTTGATTTCCAGTTCGGCGCGGATCAGGCCCTTGCCGTATTCGCCACCTTCCTCGGAGATCTCGGAGATCCGATCGAACATGAGCATTGGAGGCAGAGGCAACTGGGCATTGCCCGCGCCAAACAGCTCTCCACGTCCGCATTTCAGTAGGTCTTCGTAGTCGAAGCTCGAACGCCCTGTATGCATCCCATTCCCGCATATTTAATCGCTGTCATCGGCCACCATGCCGTGTATCGGCGCGGCGATCCTAAACGATGGTTTAGTTTTTTCTGTTCGCGCTTTCCTAACACACGCTTTCGGCCAACGAAAGACCAGCGTATGGGAGAATGCGTGTGCCTAATGTCCGCAGTTGCGTTCACACAAGACTGTTCTTATTATTATTGTAAAGCGCAACTGGACCAATTCGGAATTCCAGCTATTCGCGCCGGACGCTCCGTGTGTTGAACAGGTTTCAGCAGAGGGCTCGGGGTTCTTTAGGACGACGAGTCGAGATTTCGATGTGTGGCGACATTCTCGACCAACTGAAAGCAGTCTTCTGACAAGGGAGATTGACTGCAGGGTTATTATGAACGCGATCGAAGAAAACCATGAATTTGACGTAGTGAACATGCTTCGCGAAGCAGGACTGCGTCCAACCCGTCAGCGTGTGGCACTGGCTGAGCTGCTTTTCTCTAAAGGAAACAGACACATATCCGCTGAAGTCCTGCACGAGGAAGCCATCGTGGCAAGCGTGCCGGTATCTCTTGCAACGGTATACAACACCCTGCACCAGTTCACGGAAGTGGGCCTTTTGCGCGAAGTAGCTGTTGAAGGCACCAAGACATATTTCGACACCAACACCCACGAGCATCACCACTTCTTCCTGGAAGATGAAAACCGTGTAGTTGATATTCCGGATAGTGGCCTGCGTTTGGAATCCTTGCCGACCCCTCCGGAAGGTATGGAAATTTCCCGAGTGGAAGTTGTCGTGCGCGTCAGAAAGACTCGCACCCATTAAACAACACGGGCAGAAAAACCCTGTGAATACTTTTGGGGATTCACTTCTTGGGTTTGGCTGCGCCGGGGTTGCCTACGAAATTTTCGGGGCTTTTGCACAGGTCTGAGATGATGCACCGGGAGCATTCCGGTGCACGCGCTTTGCAAATGTAGCGCCCATGCAGGATCAGCCAGTGATGGGCGTGCCGCATGTATTGCGGCGGAATGATCTTCTCCAGCTTCAACTCTACATCCAGCGGCGTCTTTCCCGGCGCGAGCCCCAGCCTGTTTCCAATCCGGAACAAGTGCGTATCTACCGCAATCGTGGGATGGCCAAAGGCAATGTTCAGGACCACATTGGCGGTCTTGCGCCCCACCCCTGGCAGCGCCTCCAGTTCTTCGCGGGTCTGAGGCACCTCGCCGCCGTGCTTTTCGATGAGTTGCTGCGAGAGCAGAAGCGTGTTTTTTGCCTTGTTCTTGTAAAGACCGATGGTGCGTATTTCCTCGCGAATGCGGTCTTCGCCCAAAGCCACCATTTTTTCCGGCGTATCTGCGATTTGGAACAAGTGCCGTGTGGCTTTGTTCACGCCCACGTCTGTTGCCTGCGCTGAAAGCACCACCGCCACCAGCAGCGTAAAGTCGTTGACGTGATCCAGTTCGCCCTTGGGCTCCGGATTGTCTTCGTGAAAGCGCTCAAACAGGGCCGCAATCTCTGCCTTGTTGTACTTGGATCGAGAGAGCGTTTTACGGCGTGGCTTTGCCGGCGTTTTTGCCTTTTCGGGAGCTTTGGTCGGCTCGGCCTTTGTAAGGGTCTTTTCGTATGCCATAAAACCTCTATACTTCACCCCATGACGAGGGACAAATACTACCAATCGCAACAGCGCGAGCGGGTGGAAGTTAGCGACCCTAATGAGTGTTTTCCCCCCTTTTTTGAGGCGGTATTGACCCCTCACAGGTCGATGTCGCCCCTGGGGCTCTCTCGGGTCACTCTTGTTGCCGCTGGTTTTGCGAGCATCTATGCCGTGTTTCTGGCCGCTGTCGGCCTCTGGTTTGCACCGCTCCTTCTGGCTGTGCCGGTGTTGGCGCTCTGGATCGCGTTTGCCTCCAGCACCAAGTCCGGCAAAGCCTATGAGCATGTAAAGGTTTCTCCGGTCGAAATCCATGTGCGCCGTGTCTGTGGCCGGGGCCGAACCGCAGAGTTCAGGCTCAACCCCATTCACACCCGCATTGTGATCCGCAGGCTTGAGGATGAGGGTGTGACGGCGATTTCACTGATCGCCGGCGCTCAGCAGCTTTCCATCGGCGCATTCCTCAATCCCGCAGACAAGGCCAGTTTTGCCGATGCCTTTGTGAAGGCCATCCAAATGGCAAAGCGCGACGGGCTTTCGGTCTACGCCGGTTGAGCTTGGCCCGGCGTTAAGGCGCGCTCGCATTTCGGGTGGCTATTCACCCGCCATGCCCCTACTCTCACATTCCTTCAAGAGAACGGGAAGCGACCCAACAGGGGCATAGGAGTATCTTCGGTGTTGAAACAAGGCGCGTTGGACAAGGAAGCCCTGGAGCAAGTGTCCTTTGATCAGACCTTTGAGGACTATCAGGTCGTGCGCCAGACCCTGAAGACCATCACGGAAACATGGCGCAGTCAGCCATCTCTGGAGCAACTCGCCGCAGATGTTCAGCTCCAGCCAATTCAGCTGCAGCGGGTGTTTTCTCGCTGGGCTGGCATTACCCCGAAGCAGTTCCTTCAGGCGATCACGTTGGACCATGCTCGCTCCCTTTTGCGGGATGCCGCTTCTGTGCTCGACACGTCCTATGAGGTGGGCTTGTCCGGCCCCTCACGCCTTCACGATCTGTTCGTCACCCACGAAGCCATGACCCCCGGTGATTATCGCAAGCGCGGCGAAGGCCTTGTGATCCACTTTGGCTTTCACCCTTGCCCGTTCGGCTATGTACTTCTCATGGCAACGGATAAAGGCCTTGCAGGGCTTGCATTTGCCGACCCGGGTGAAGAGAAGACCGCCCTTGAGGACATGACGCGGCGCTGGCCTGCTGCGGCCTATGAAGAAAGCCTTGAGAAGACAGCACCCTATCTCGATCGGGTGTTCAATCCGGATATGTGGTCGCCGGAGACGCCCTTGCGGCTGGTCTTCATAGGCACAGACTTTGAAGTCCGCGTTTGGCAAACCCTTCTGAAGATCCCCATGGGCAAGGCCACCACCTATTCAGATATCGCTGCAAACATTGGCAAACCGTCTGCCAGCCGTGCGGTAGGTACGGCTGTTGGCAAGAACCCGATCTCGTTTGTGGTGCCTTGTCATCGCGTCCTCGGGCGCTCTGGCGATATGTGTGGCTACCACTGGGGCGTCACCCGAAAACGCGCCATTCTGGGCTGGGAAGCTGGCCTGAGTGGTGCCGTCCTTGAAATGGAATCTCAGGGTCAGTTTTCGTTCTAAGAGGCGAGGATGGAGATGAGAGATCACCAGCTCCTGGCTGTGTGGTGACCTCAAACAAATTTCAAAAAACCGATGCCTTGGCAAAACCGCTCAAAGCAGAAAATCCGGGATCAGTCCCTTATGGGCAAGATGAATGCGGTGGCTTTCAAAACGGTCAATAGGCTCTCCGCCGTGCTGTAGATATTTTCGGTAGATGGTAGCCACAAAAACGTCTGCGGCGGAGAAAGACAAACCGCAGCAGAACGCACTTTTGCGCCACAAGAGGGGCGTCATTGCCTGTAGCTGGCCGCCAATCCACCCTGCCCGCAGCTGTTTCTTGTCTGCCTCCGCAAGGTCGGGGCGCAGAAACTTCAGCACAGTCCGGTTCTGCGGACTGTGAATGGTCGAGCCCACATGAGAGCAGATCGCCCGAATTTCTGCGCGCTCGCTGGAGCTTGAGCCGAGGACGGGTTTCTCCGGGAAGCACTCCTCCAGATATTCAATGATCGCCATGGATTCGACGAGGGTATGCCCCTCATGAACAAGGGCGGGCACAAAGCCAAACGGATTGATCTGGTTCCGGTAGGTGGTCTTCAAGGCCTCGTTGGAAACCTCTACGCGCTCCCATTCAAGCGCCTTGTGCGAAAGCACCCATTCAACGCGTTCCGAACTGTTGGACCCAAGAGCACTGTAAAGTGTAATGGTCATAATAAGCCAGCTAATCAAATACTCGAAAAAACAGCGGGGCTCGAAAACCCCGCTTAAAACTCGGTGATCTTTTAAAGATCAAAGCCCAGAAGATTGCCAACCGTGAACACGTCCTTGTCGCCGCGCCCGCATAGGTTCATCACGATGATCTGATCCTTGTCCATCTGCGGTGCCATCTTGATCACCTGGGCCAGCGCATGGCTCGGTTCCAGTGCCGGAATGATGCCCTCTACGCGGGTCAACATCTGGAACGCGTCCAGTGCTTCGCTGTCGGTGATCGGCACGTAAGTTACCCGGCCCGTATCCCGCAGCCACGAGTGTTCAGGACCGATGCCCGGATAATCAAGACCGGCAGAAACGGAGTGGCCCTCAAGGATCTGACCGTCGTCATCTTGAAGCAGATAGGTCCGGTTGCCATGGAGAACACCTGGCTTGCCTGCATTCAGGGAGGCGCAGTGTTCTTCGCCCTCAAGGCCCTTGCCGCCTGCTTCAACGCCGTAGATCTTGACGGAATCGTCGTCAAGGAACGGGTGGAAAAGACCAATGGCGTTGGAGCCGCCGCCAACAGCAGCCACGATGGCGTCTGGCAAACGACCTTCCATTTCCATAAGCTGCTTCTTGGCTTCATCACCAATCACAGACTGGAAATCGCGCACCATCTCCGGATAAGGGTGCGGGCCTGCCGCTGTCCCAATCAGGTAGTAGGTGTCTTCCACGTTGGTCACCCAGTCACGCAGCGCCTCATTCATGGCGTCTTTCAGCGTGCCTGCCCCTGCCGTCACAGGAACAATCTCCGCACCCAGAAGCTTCATGCGGAATACATTTGGCTTCTGACGTTCAACGTCGGTCGCGCCCATGTAAACAACACAAGGCAGGCCGAAGCGCGCACAAACCGTGGCTGTTGCCACGCCGTGTTGACCAGCGCCAGTCTCGGCAATGATGCGGGTCTTGCCCATGCGCTTTGCCAGCAAGATCTGGCCCAGACAGTTGTTGATCTTGTGAGACCCGGTGTGGTTCAGCTCATCGCGCTTGAAGTAGACCTTCGCGCCGCCCAGCTCCTCAGTGAGGCGCTCTGCAAAATACATCGGAGACGGACGCCCGGTGTAATGGGTGTTCAGCGTCTTGATCTCTTCCGTAAACGTGGGATCGTTCTTGGCGTCGTTGTAAGCCTTTTCCAGATCCAGAATGAGCGGCATAAGCGTTTCGGCTACAAAACGACCGCCGTAAATTCCAAAGTGACCATCTTCATCTGGTCCGGAACGCAGTGTGTTTACCTGTTGGTTCATCGGCTCGATCCCAATTCTCAAGAAAGTGCTGTCCGTGCGCGCTGCACGAACTCTTTTATCAGGGCGACGTCTTTCACACCCTTCTCGCGTTCAACACCGGAGGAAACATCCACTCCGGGCGCGCGGGTGATGCGAAGCGCATCCGCCACGTTTTCAATCGTCAATCCGCCAGACAGCATATAAGGCGTATCCAGCTTCAAGTCTTCCAATAGGTGCCAATCAAAGGAAACCCCGTTGCCGCCGGGGCGGTTTGCGTCCTTTGGCGGTTTGGCATCAAACAGCAGCCGGTCCACCACCCTGTCGTAGGGTGTCACCGCGTCCAGGTCGTCTTTGGACGAGATGCCAAATGCTTTCATCACGGGCGTTTTGAAGATCTCGCGTACCTCCGCGCACCGCTCTGGGCTTTCAGAACCGTGAAGCTGCAAAAGGTCCGGCTTCAATGTGGAGACGATGTCTTCAAGCGTTTCGTTGCTGGCGTTCACGGTCAGCGCCACAATCTGCATCTTACCGCGCACAGGCTCCGCAAGGTGCGCCGCGGCTTCAGTGGAAACATTACGCGGGCTTTTCGGGAAAAAGACAAATCCGATCATATCTGCACCCGCTTCGGCGACTGCATCAACGGTCTCAGGCGTCGAAAGACCACAGATCTTGATTAAAGGCGGTGTCATGGATTTATCCCGATTAGTCTTCTCGATATAGGCCTCTTAGACCAGACTTCCAGCAAAGTCACGGTGTGCTGACCTCAACAATGCTCCCGAAATCACTCAGATTTTTAAGGGGTATCGCGTCGGCAGCATACAAAGCGCTGGCCAAGAGGGCGGCGCGCGGCCGCCCTTGGCATTGTTCAGGTCACATTATAGGCCGCAATGGCCGCCATGTTGAAGATGTCGCTGTCCTTCGCACCCATCGGTACAATCTGCACCGGACGATCGAGACCAACAAGCAACGGCCCAATCAAGGTGCTGCCACCCAGCTCCTGCAACATGCGTGTAGAGATTGAGGCGGCGTGGAACGCCGGCATCACCAGCACGTTTGCTGGTCCGGTCAGGCGGCAGAACGGATAGTTCGACATCTTGTCCATGTTGAGCGCGATGTCTGCACCCATTTCCCCGTCGTACTCAAAGTCCACCCGGCGGCGATCCAGAATTTTCACCGCTTCCTGAAGGCGCGTGGTGCGCTCCCCGGCGGGATGACCAAACGTGGAATAGGCCAGCATGGCAAGGCGCGGCTCATAGCCGAGGCGGCGCGCAACGTGGGCGGCTTCTTCGGCAATGTCCGCCAGCTCCTCGGAGGTTGGCATCTCATGCACAGCCGTATCTGCCACAAGAACCGTGCGGCCGCGATTGATCACCAGAGAAACACCGATCACGCGATGACCGGGCTTTTCGTCAATGCACTTGCGAATGGTCTCCAGCGCCACGGAGTAGTTACGGGTAAGGCCCGTTACCATGCCGTCCGCATCACCTCGCGCCACCATGATGGAAGCCCAGTAGTTGCGGTCGTTATTGACAAGGCGTTGGCAATCGCGCTGCAGGTAGCCCTTGCGCTGCAAGCGGGAATACAGGAACTCGGCATAAGAACCGGCTTTGCTTGACACCCGCGCGTTTTCGATCTTGATCCCCGGGCGGTTGATGTCCACGCCCGCAGAGGCGGCATTGGCGCGGATTTCATCTTCACGGCCTACGAGGATCGCTTCCCCCAACCCTTGGTTCACAAAGGTAGAGGCGGCGCGGATGACCGCATCCTCTTCCCCTTCGGCAAACACAATGCGCTTTGGCGCTTGGCGAACTTTGGAAACGATGCGCTGCAAGGTTCCGGCAATCGGATCGCGGCGGCCCTGAAGGCGCGCTGCATAGGACTGCATGTCGACGATTGGGCGCTTGGCCACGCCGCTGTCCATGGCAGCTTGCGCCACAGCAGGCGGGATCGTGGAGATAAGACGTGGGTCAAACGGCACAGGAATGATGTATTCCGGGCCAAACCGGGGGCGGGTCCCCCGGTAGGCGGCGGCCACTTCATCCGGCACATCTTCGCGCGCGAGCTGCGCCAGTGCTTCTGCACAGGCAATCTTCATCTCGTCGTTGATGGTCGTGGCGTGAACGTCCAGCGCTCCACGGAAAATATAGGGAAAGCCAAGAACGTTGTTCACCTGGTTCGGATAGTCAGACCGGCCCGTGGCCACAATGGCGTCATCCCGAATTTCGTGGGCTTCTTCCGGGGTGATTTCTGGGTCCGGGTTTGCCATGGCGAAGATGATCGGGTTTGGTGCCATGCCCTTCAGCATCTCGGCCGTCAGTGCGCCCTTCACGGACACCCCGAGGAACACGTCCGCATCCTTGAGCGCCTCAGCCAATGAGCGGCGATCGGTTTCCACCGCATGTGCGCTCTTCCACTGGTTCATGCCCTCTGCGCGGCCCTTGTAGATCACGCCTTTGGTATCGCACAACAGCACGTTCTCATGGGGCACGCCCATGGCCTTGATCAGCTCAATACAGGCAATGCCCGCTGCGCCAGCGCCGTTACACACCACCTTGATGTCTTTAACATCGCGGTTCGTCAGGTGCAGCGCATTGATCAGGCCTGCGGCCGCAATAATCGCCGTGCCGTGCTGGTCATCGTGGAACACCGGAATGTCCATCACTTCGCGCAGCTTCTGTTCAATGATGAAGCAGTCCGGAGCCTTGATGTCTTCCAGATTGATGCCACCGAAGGACGGGCCAAGAAAGCGAACGGAGTTGATGAACTCGTCCACGTCGTTGGTGTCGACTTCAAGGTCGATGGAGTCCACATCCGCAAAGCGCTTGAACAAAACCGCCTTGCCTTCCATCACCGGTTTGGAGGCCAGTGCCCCCAAATTGCCAAGCCCCAGGATCGCTGAGCCGTTGGAGATGACCGCAACCATGTTGCCACGCGTTGTATAATCGAAGGCGCGGTTGGGGTCCTCTGCAATGGCCCGCACTGGCACCGCCACACCGGGCGAATAAGCCAGAGACAGATCCCGCTGCGTTGTCATGGGTTTGGTTGGTACAACTTCCAGTTTTCCGGGCTTGCCTTCCTGATGGAACAACAATGCATCCTGATCTGTGAAGCTCACATTATTTCCCGTCGACTTTTCCGACATTCGGTACGTCCCCCCGACCCTGTTCGCAGCTTTTCACTCTTGTTTGGCCCGTGACATTATCCCCGGAAATAACGGGTAACAAGGTCATATAGGGAAGCAGCCTCGTGAAAGGCACAATTCGTTTTGCTAGTGTCGGCGCCATGACGACAGCAGAAGCAAATACCTCCGCGAGCGACAAGGGGCGCGTAACCCCTATGATGGCTCAGTACATCGAAATAAAGACCGCAAATCCAGATAGCCTTCTGTTCTATCGGATGGGCGATTTCTACGAATTGTTTTTTGAAGACGCGGAGATTGCCTCTCAGGCGCTGGGCATCACTCTGACCAAGCGCGGCAAACATCAGGGTGACGATATTCCCATGTGCGGCGTGCCGGTTCATGCTGCCGATGACTATCTGCAAAAGCTGATTGGCTTGGGGCATCGGGTTGCTGTGTGTGAACAGACCGAAGACCCGGCAGAAGCAAAAAAGCGCGGCTCCAAATCCGTGGTACGCCGTGACGTTGTTCGTCTTGTCACGCCGGGCACTTTGACCGAAGACCGCCTTCTGGACGCCCGCCAACATAATTTCCTCTGTGGCATTTCCCGCACCAAGCTTGGCGCTTCTGGTGAAGCAAGCCTCTTTGGTCTGGCATGGATTGACATCTCCACCGGCATATTCCGCGTGGCGGAAACCGATGATGTCCGCCTCGGCGCGGACCTAGCGCGCATCGATCCCTCGGAAATTGTTGTGGCGGACGGCCTGTTGCAGGAGCCGGAACTGCGCGTGGTCCTTGAACAGGCCTCAGGGGCGCTCTCTCCGGTACCACGCACCTTCTTTGAAGGCTCCACCGCTGCGGATCGCGTTGCCCAGTTCTTCAACGTGCGCACACTCGATGGCTTTGCCAACTATTCACGCGCCGAGCTTAGCGCCGCCGCTGGCATTCTGGCTTACATCGAAAAGACACAGCTTGGCGAACGCCCGCCCATCGAGCCGCCGCAAAAGGAATCCTCCAGCGGTCAGATGCTGATCGATCCGGCGACCCGCGCCAATCTGGAGCTGACCCGCACCCTTGCGGGTGACCGCCGAGGAAGCCTGCTGTTTGCGATCGACAAGACCATCACCGGGGCGGGCTCCCGTTTGCTGACCAGCCGTCTTGCCAGCCCGCTGACAAACCCCTCTGAGATCCATCAGCGGCAGGAATCCCTCGCCTATTTCGTGGCCGACACAATGTTGCGGGACGATGTGCGTGGCCTCTTGAAAGCCGCGCCGGACATGTCCCGTGCTCTTTCCCGCCTCGCTGTGGATCGCGGCGGGCCGCGCGACCTTCAGGCCATTTCTCAGAGCTTGAAGTCCGCCCGTGACATTGCCGGGCTTATCGCGTCCAGCAGCGCGCTGCCGGAAGAGCTTCAGCGTGGCCTTGCCGCTCTGGAAGCCGCGCCTCATGCTCTGGGTGAAAAGCTTGATCAGGCAATCGCCGAAGATCCCCCACTCTTGAAGCGGGATGGCGGCTATGTGGCACGCGGTTACAACACCGATTTGGATGAGCTGAAAGCCCTGCGCGATGAGAGCCGCAAGGTGATCGCTCAGATGCAAGCCGATCTGTCGCAGGAGCTGGATGTCCGCTCGTTGAAGATCAAGCACAACAACGTGCTTGGCTGGTTCATCGAAGCGCCAACGGCGCAGTGCGACGCCATGAAGAACAATCCGGAGCGCTTCATTCACCGCCAGAGCATGGCGGGCGCCATGCGCTTCACCACGACTGAACTGGCAGAGCTTGAATCCAAAATCGCCAATGCCGGCGAGCGCGCCCTCGCCATAGAGCTGGAGATTTTTGCCGAACTGTCCAAGGCGGTCGTTGCCGCGACGGCGGAAATCAAGGCTGCGTCCGATGCGCTCGCCATGTTGGACGTTTCCAGTTCACTGGCTGTGCTTGCTGAGGCTGAGAACTACACCCGCCCCGTGATTGATGACAGCTTGTCCTTCGAAATCGTCGGCGGCCGTCATCCGGTCGTGGAACAGGCGCTGGCCAAGTCCTCCGGCGAGCCGTTCGTCGCCAACGATGCTCAGCTGGGACCGCAGGATGGCGCAGATCTGGGGCAGATTTGGCTGATCACCGGTCCAAACATGGCCGGTAAGTCCACGTTCTTGCGCCAAAACGCGTTGATTGCCGTCCTCGCGCAGATTGGTGCGTTTGTCCCGGCAAGCTCTGCCCACATTGGTGTGGTGGACCGGCTTTTCTCCCGCGTGGGTGCAGCAGATGATCTGGCCCGGGGCCGCTCCACCTTCATGGTGGAAATGGTTGAAACGGCAGCCATTTTGAACCAGGCCACCGAGCGGTCGCTTGTCATTCTGGATGAAATCGGCCGTGGCACCGCAACGTTTGATGGACTCTCTATCGCTTGGGCGGCCATTGAGCACCTGCACGAGCAAAACCGCTGCCGTTCGCTTTTCGCCACCCACTACCACGAGCTGACGGTGCTCTCCAAAAAGCTGAGCCGCCTTAACAATGCGACGGTGCGGGTCAAGGAATGGAACGGCGACGTGGTGTTCCTGCATGAAATCGTACCCGGCGCGGCCGATCGCTCCTACGGTATTCAGGTGGCTAAGCTTGCTGGTCTGCCCGCGAGCGTGGTGCATCGTGCCGAAGGTGTCTTGAAGCAGCTGGAAGAGCAGGACCGCAAGGCCCCTTCCGAGGCGCTGATTGACGACCTGCCGCTGTTTGCGGGCATCTCAAAGCCACTGGATCAAATCCCGGAGACGCCGCCAGCGCCTCCTCCTGCTGCTGTGGAGCTGGAGGAGATGATCAAGGCACTTGATCCAGACGACATGACCCCTCGCCAAGCTCACGACAGCCTCTACGCCTTGAAGCAGAAGCTGCGCGAACTGGGAAGCTAAGCGGCTTTGGAGCGCTGGGCTTCAAACGAGCCGAACTCGTAGGCGCTCATGCTCAGGGTGCTGTAGGTGTAGCTGTGATGAATACGACGGCCGCGGGCATTGGCGCCTGCGGCCCCGCAAACCACCGCAAGCGGCAGCAAATGCTCGTCCGTTGGTAGAGCGCGGGTATAGTCCGGATGGCTGGACAGGTTGATGACGGAGTTCGCGTCCGCCCGCTCCATGGCTTCTTTCACATGCTCATCAAAGTCCAGCGCCCACTGCGGTGTAGGGGTTTCATCGCTTCCAAGCTCTTTGAAGTTATGGATTGTGGCACCGGTGCCGATGATCAGAATGTCATTTTCCGCAAGCGGCGCCAGCGCCTTGCCGAGCTCGTAGCTGTCCATCAGATCATAATGTTTCGGAAGCGAAACTTGTACAACGGGGATGCCACCTTCGGGGTTGGACAAGGACAACGGAATCCACGCGCCGTGATCAAGGCCCCAGCCGCTGTCTTCCTGAATGGCAAGGCCCGCCCGGCAGGTGGTGCGCAGCACATGATCTACCAGACAACGCTTTGCTTCTGCAGCATATTTGATCTTGTAGAGTTGATCGGGAAATCCGCGAAAATCATGTATCGTGTCCAGCACGCCGGGCGCGGAAACCTTCAGCGTATCGGTCTGCCAATGGGGAGAAATCATCACCACAGAGGCGGCGCTTCGAATGCGGTCTCCGATCCCGCTCAAGAATTCAGTAGCAGGTCCGGGCTTCAAGACCAGATCAGGTGCTCCATGGGGAAGGAACAGAGGGTTCTGTTTCATGTGAAACCTGCGCTTCCATATTTTCTTAAATCACTTGCCTCCACTCTACAATTGTCTCTGAATATAAGTTAATAGAGTTATTTTTGAAATCACTGTTCACTATATATGTACAATCTGGAGGGCTCCAAACATCGTGTTTTGCCCTCTGGAATTATGCAGGGTCTGCTGTTAGACCTATGTCGAATAACTGACCGGGCGACACATGACACCATCATTGAAAATCAAGCGACTGGCCCATGCAGAAGGTTTGCAGCTGCCAGCCTACGAGTCTCGCGAAGCAGCGGGCATGGATCTGCGTGCAGCCATCGAGAGCACCCTTACATTGAAGCCGGGTGAGCGGGCCCTCATCGACACCGGCCTTTCCATGGCCATTCCCCATGGATTTGAGGGTCAGGTGCGGCCACGTTCAGGCCTTGCTGCCAAGCATGGCGTCACTGTGCTCAACACGCCAGGCACCATCGATTCAGACTACCGCGGTGAGGTGAAGGTCATCCTGATCAATCTGGGTCAGGAAGAGTTTGTGGTAGAGCGCGGCATGCGCATTGCCCAGCTTATCATCGCGCCGGTCACACAGGCCCACATTCTGGAAGTTGCCCATCTCGATGACACCGAGCGTGGCGGCGGCGGCTTTGGTTCTTCAGGCACCCACTAGGGAACAAGAGGCATGACACCGAAACTGATCATCTTTGATTGTGACGGCATTCTGGTGGACACGGAAAAGGTCGCCAACGAGGTGCTTTCCGGCTTCATCGCCCGAGCCGGCCTGACCATTACGCCGGACGAGTGCCACCTGCGCTTCACGGGCCGCACGCTGGACACCATCCGGAGCCTTCTCATCGAAGAAGAAGGTCTTGATCTGGAAGAGGATTGGGCCGATCAGGTGCGCGCCGCCGATCTCGAGGCGTTCCAGAGCGGCATTGAGGCCATCCCCGGCATCAAGGATGTAGTGGAACAGGTGCGCGCCAGCGGCATTCCCTACTGCGTTGGGTCCTCCGGCAAATATGAGAAGATGAACATGACCCTGGCAAGTGCGGGTCTGCTCGACTACTTCAAGGATGTGCTCTACTCGGCGCAGGATGTGCCACACGGCAAACCCTCTCCTGACATTTTTCTTTATGCGGCTAAGGGCATGAAAGTCGACCCGAAGGACTGCATCGTGATCGAAGACAGCTTGCCTGGCCTTCAGGCTGCTCGAGATGCGGGCATGGCGGCGTTTGGCTATGTGGCCGATCCCCTTTCCAATCCGGAAAAGGTTCGCGCACTGGGGGCAACCCCCTTCGAGCGCATGGAAGATTTGCCAGCCCTGCTCGGCCTGCCCGGCGCGTAAAGCGCATTTGTTCTGCAAGATGGTTCTAATCAGCGCGCATATTGGAATGAATTTCTATGGAGCTGCGAAAATTTAATCTCGTTTTTCCAAAATAGAAACTCTGACGCGCCCGTAAACCTCGCAGGTTGCATTCTGAATCACTAGATTGATCTCCAAGACAATTAATGTTGCAGTAACGCAGCGTTTCACACCTTGGAGATCCGTCATGAGCAATCCAGAAGTTGGCCGCGGTAAGATTTTTGGTTCGATCACCGAGACCATCGGCAACACGCCACTCGTTCGTCTCGACCGCCTTTCCGAAAAGTATGGCGTCAAAGCCAACATCCTCGCCAAGCTTGAGTTCTTCAACCCGATCGCCAGCGTGAAAGACCGCATCGGGGTTGCCATGATCGAAGCCATGGAAGCGGAAGGCACAATCACGCCCGGCCAGACCACGCTTGTTGAGCCAACCTCCGGCAATACCGGCATCGCGCTGGCATTCGTTGCGGCTGCGAAAGGATATAAGCTTATCCTCGTCATGCCAGAAACCATGTCCATAGAACGTCGCAAGATGCTGAAGCTGATGGGCGCCGAGTTGGAGCTCACGGAAGGGCCAAAGGGCATGAAAGGCGCGATCGCGCGTGCCAACGAGCTGGTGGAAGAAATTCCCGGCGCAATCATCCCGCAGCAGTTCGAAAACCCGGCCAACCCGGAGATCCACCGCAACACCACGGCGCTGGAAATCTGGAACGACACCAACGGTGAAGTGGATGTGTTCATCTCCGGCATTGGCACCGGCGGCACCATCACCGGCGTTTCTCAGGTACTGAAGGAAAAGAAGCCTTCCGTTCATGTTGTCGCGGTTGAACCGGAAGACAGCCCGGTTCTTTCTGGCGGAGAGCCCGGCCCCCACAAGATCCAGGGCATCGGCGCGGGCTTTGTCCCGGGTGTTCTGGACACTGAGGTCTACGATGAGATTGTCAAGGTAAGCAATGACGATGCCTTTGCCCGCGCCCGTGAAGTGGCCAAGCTGGAGGGTGTACCGGTTGGGATCTCATCCGGCGCAGCGCTTACAGCCGCGGTTCGCGTTGGTCAGCGTGAGGACATGGCAGGAAAGAACATCGTTGTCATCATCCCAAGCTTTGCTGAGCGCTATCTCTCAACCGCTCTTTTTGAAGGCCTCGAATAAGCCAACGGATTGATGATTCACGTGAAATAGGGAGGCCATTGGCCTCCCTTGTGCGTTTGGGGCTCAGGTTGGCGGTGTACCGTTTTCCTGAAGCACCTCGCCTGCCAGATAAAGCGAACCGCAAAAGAGAACGCGCCCAGGCGACATCTGATCCGCCAGATGGCCCTTCAGCTCTCTCAGCGCTTCATCCAGCGTCTCGCAAGGTGTTGCCTCCATACCGGCCTGCCGAACGTACTGTGCCAGCTCAGCGGGGCTGCGTCCCAGTGAGGTGGTTGTCAGCGGCACGGTGAGTACATGGCGGGCCAAGCCTTCAAAATTGGCAAAGAAACCAACCGGGTCCTTGGTCTTCATCATTCCGGCAATGAGAAACAGCGGACGAGAGCTTTGCTCTTCCAGGTCCGCCATGAACGTGGCGGCAACCTGCCCCGCTCCCGGATTGTGGCCCCCATCCACCCAGATGTCAGTGAGCAGTGGCAATTCGTCCACCAGGCCGCCATCGGTAAGGGATTGCATGCGCGCTGGCCAGTTCACATTGCGCAGGGCCTTTTCAACCTGGGGTGAGAACGCGGTTGGATCTTGCAAAAAGCCTGCCGCCCGTACGGCAGCCAGAGCCACTCCAGCGTTTTCCAGCTGGTGCCTTCCCGGCAATTTGGGCAGTACCAGATCGAACAGACCGTTCTCATCCTGATAAACAAGGCGGCCGCGCTCTTCATAGGCACTGAACTCTTGCCCGAACAGCTGAAAAGGTGCCTTGTTGCGCGCTGCTTGCCGCTCCAGCACTGGCAGAACTGCTTCCTGCTGGGTTGCGCTGATCACCGGACGCTCTGGTTTGATGATGCCCGCCTTTTCCTTGGCAATGCCTGCAAGGTCGTTGCCGAGGAAGTCTTCGTGGTCCAGAGAAATTGGCGTGATGATGCTGACCAATGGATCGGGGATGACGTTGGTTGCGTCCAAAATACCGCCCAGCCCTACTTCCAGCACCACAACATCCGCCGGCTCTCTGGCAAACAGCCAGAACGCGGCTGCCGTGGTCGCCTCGAAAAAGGTGATGGCCTGCCCGTCTGCTGCGGTCTCCACCGCCTCCAGCGCTTCAAGAAGCTTGCGATCACTCACAAACGCGCCTTTTTCGCCAAGGCGGATACGTTCATTGAACCGCACCAGATGTGGTGAGGTATAGACGTGAACCCGCTTTCCTTCCGCCTCCAGCAGCGCGCGAACAAACGCGCCCGTGGAGCCCTTGCCGTTCGTTCCGGCGATATGAAACACCGGCGGCAGCGCGAGATGCGGGTTGCCGAGCTTTTCCAGAAGCCGAAGAATGCGATCCAGCGAAAGGTCAATCTCGGCAGGATGCAATGTCATCAGGCGCTTCAGGGCGTCTTGCACGCGGGTCTGCACTTTCGTCATCACAGGGAACACTCCTGCCTTACAAAAAAGTCCGGCAAAAGGCCGGACTTTTAAAGCTTCAAATGGCAGCTTCGAGGTCAGGCGCTGGCAGCGTCTGCGCTCTCTTTTTCTGCGGGAGCCTCAAGGGCCTTTGGTTCGTCCTCCGCTGCGTCCAGCTTCGGCAGCGCAGGTTCGCGCTTCATGAAGATGTTGCAGAGGTTGGAAATGGTATCGCGCATCTCATGGCGATGCACCACCTTGTCCACCATGCCGTGGTCAAGCAGGTATTCTGAGCGCTGGAAGCCTTCAGGAAGCTTTTCGCGAATGGTCTGCTCAATCACACGCTGGCCGGCAAAGCCGATCAGCGCACCCGGCTCCGCCAGATGTACGTCACCCAGCATGGCGTAGGACGCCGTCACGCCGCCAGTCGTCGGGTTGGTCAGAACCACGATGTATGGCAGGCCTGCTTCGCGCAGCATCTGCACCGCAACGGTTGTGCGCGGCAGCTGCATCAGGGAAAGGATGCCTTCCTGCATACGCGCGCCGCCGGAAGCAGCAAACATGACAAACGGTGTCTTGTTCTCAACGGCTGTTTCCATGCCCTTGATGATCGCTTCACCAGCGGCCATGCCCAAAGACCCACCCATGAAGGCAAAGTCCTGCACGGCAACGGTCATGTCAGTGCCATGCACCTTGCCCTGAGCCACCAGAACGGAATCGTCCAGCTCAGTCTTGGTCTTGGCGTCCTTCAGTCGGTCCACGTATTTCTTTTGATCGCGGAACTTCAGAGGATCCTGAGCCACTTCTGGTGTTTTGATCTTGGTATACGCACCTTCGTCGAAGAAGTACTCTAGGCGCTTCTTCGCGGTGATGCGCATATGGAAGTTTGAGTTCGGCACGACCCACTGGTTGGCTTCCAGGTCCCGATGGAAAACCATTTCCCCGGTTTCCGGGCACTTGATCCAGAGGTTCTCCGGCACATCGCGCTTTTCCCAAAAGCTGCGGATCTTTGGCCGAACGACGTTATTAATCCAGTTCACGGGCAACCCTGCCAGTTGTTGATGTTATGATCGATTTGATTGACTGGAACAGACCCTGCTCCAGCAAAAGTAAATGCTTAGCCCCGAGCGCTTTCTACACCCTCACGTAGTGCGCGCACGGTCCCGATAACAGCATCTTTTGTTCCATTTGTGGCCCGGCCGTCTGCATCCAGACTTTCGCGGATAGCTTCCACAAGCACCGAGCCAACAACAACGCCATCTGCGTGGCGGCCAATGTCTCGTGCCTGTTCAGCAGTCTTCACGCCAAAGCCAACGGCGACCGGCAAATCGGTATGCTGTTTGATCCGGGAAACGGAGCTCGCCACAGCCTGCGTATCAGCACTGGCGCTCCCCGTGACACCTGTCACTGAGACGTAATAAACGAAACCGGAAGTGTTGGCTAGCACAGCAGGCAAACGTTTTTCATCAGTGGTCGGCGTTGCAAGGCGAATGAAGTTCAAACCACCCTTCAGGGCGGGAATGCACAGTTCCTCATCTTCCTCAGCAGGAACGTCCACGACGATCAAGCCATCGACACCGGCTTCCTTCGCCTCGGCGACAAACTTGTCAGAGCCACGAACGTAGATCGGGTTGTAGTAACCCATGAGGATGATTGGGGTTTCATCGTCCTTTTCGCGAAACTTGCGCACCATGTCCAAGGTCTTGTCCATGGACTGGCCAGCCTTCAACGCACGCTGCGTTGCCAGCTGAATTGGCACACCTTCGGCCATGGGGTCAGAGAACGGCATGCCCAGCTCAATCACATCGCTGCCAGCCGCTGGAAGGGCCTCCAATATCTCTTGGGACGTTTCCAGATCTGGATCGCCAGCCGTGATGAAGGTCACGAGGGCTGGCCGACCCTCGGCTTTGAGTTTGGCAAATCGCCGATCAATACGCGTCTCTGTCATTTACCCCGACCAATTGGTGTGCTTGGAGAAAGTTCTCCACGAATTCGCTGCACATGGATGTAGGGGTGAGACCTATGCGCTGTCAACAAACAGCTCGGTCAAACGAGGTGTTTTGGCTGATTTTTTACCACTGGCGGTTAATGCGCGGGCCAAAACCCAAGGGTCATCCATAGCAAGTCACAGAGAGTATCGGTTTGTTTACACCTTTCGCGGAAGATGTTGCCCTAACGTAATCAAAGAAAAACAATCCTGAAGTAACAGGAGCTGGCAGTGTTTCTGAACTATTTTGCCTTGTTTCTCATCATCTTTGTGATTTTGGTTGTGGTGTACGGCATCGTCTACATCCACGACATTCCCTACAAGATCGCCGAGAAACGCGAACACCCCCACAAGGACGCCATCTATGCGGCCGGGTGGGTGTCCCTGTTCACGCTTCATGCCATTTGGCCATTTCTCTGGATCTGGGCAACCATGTACCAGAAGGACCGTGGCTATGGCTTTGGCACCCTCAAGCGCAAAGAAGAGGAGCTGGAAGCCAAGGTTGATGAACTCACTGCTCAGATCGCGGCCATGCAACAAAGGCTGCAGGCGTTTGATGACGCAAAGCAGGGGGGCAACTGATGGACCTTCTTCTCATTCTCACCTATGTGGCCATTTGCACGGTCATCTTTAAGGTCTTTCGCATCCCGGTAAACGAGTGGTCATTGACCACCGCCGGCCTTGGCGGCGTGTTTTTGATCGCCGGCCTGCTTTTGTTGATGAACTACAGCCACCCGGCCACAACCATCGCCACCACGTTTTACCGCACCACCCCCATCATTTCCTACCTGCGCGCGCCCATTGTCGAGGTCCCCGTCCAACCCAACGTCCGCATTGAAAAGGGCACGCCGCTCTTGGTTCTGGACGACACGGAGGTCCAGAACCGGGTTCAGGAGCTGGAAGCCCGCAAGGCGCTGGTCGTGGCAGATTTTGATGCCAAGCAGGAAGCCGTCAAAGAAGCGCAGGCAAACGTGCAGGCTGCCAACGCCGCGCTTCAGTTGGCGCAAACCCGCCGTGATGATGCCGCTACTCTCGTGGAACGGGATGTGGCGTCCGTTGCTTCTCTGGAATTCCGCGACCGTGAGTTGGAAACCGCGCAGGCCAGCCTGGCAAGCGCAGAAGCGGCCCTGCGCAGCGCCGAACTTGATGTGGGGGCCCAAACCGCCTCCGGTCAGTCTGCCCAGATCGCAGAAATCGAGTCCCAATTGGCGCAGGCCAAGTGGGAGCTGGATCAAGCCACGATCAAGGCTCCGGCAGATGGCTATGTCACCAGTCTGGCGGTCCGCCCCGGCTTCATGGCCCGGCGCATTGCCCCCAGCATGGTGTTCATCGAAGAGCAGCCCAATCAGGTCATCGCTAGCTTCCTGCAGGTTCACATGCAGCGCCTTCAAGTGGGCGATGAAGCGGAGGTTGCGTTCCTCGGCATTCCCGGCCGCATCTTCAAAGGCAAGATCTCGGCTGTCATCGAGTACATTCCTGAAGGCCAGGTCGCTCCCAGCGGCGAGATCATCTCCCCGGAAGACAGGGGTGATCCGGGTCGCATGAATGTGATCATCGATCTTGACGAAGACATGCGGGAGTACGCCTTGCCGGGCGGCTCATATGGGCAGGTGGCGGTTTACACCGACTACTTCCACCACGTGTCGATCATTCGCAAGGTGCTGCTGCGCATGCAGTCTTGGCTGCACTACCTCTCCTTCGACCACTAAACCAAAAAGCCCCGGAGCGTTTTCCGGGGCTTTTCTGTCTCAACTGGTAGTCTTCTTGAGGTCAGCGGTGGCCATACCGCGCTTCAAGAAGGCCCGCAATGCGGCGCACGTCATGCAGAACTGGCTCCGCAATCTCTGCTGCACGCTCTGCACCTTCGCCAAGAATGGCGTCAATGTGCGTAGGATCTTCCACAAGACGCTTCATCTCCTCACACATGGGCGCAAGCTTTGCCACAGCCAGTTCGGAGAGCGCAGGCTTGAACGCGGAGAACTGCTGTCCACCGAACTCGGCGAGCACTTCATCCTTGGTCTGGCCTGACAGCGCTGCGTAGATGCCAACCAGGTTGTTGGCTTCTGGACGCTCTTCAAGGCCCTTCACTTCGCTTGGCAGTGGTTCCGGGTCCGTCTTCGCCTTTTTGATCTTTTTGGCAATGGCGTCCTGATCATCGGTCAGGTTGATGCGGGACAGATCAGAAGGGTCGGACTTGGACATCTTCTTGGTACCGTCCCGCAAGCTCATGATGCGGGTCGCGGTGCCTGCAATCATTGGCTCTGTCAGCGGAAAGTACAGCTCATCCGGCATTTCCGGATTTGGCTCAGGGTTTGGCACGCCAAGGCCCAGTTCCTTGATCCGCTCTGCATAGTCGTTGTTGAACTTCTGTGCGATGTCGCGGGTCAGCTCAAGGTGCTGTTTCTGGTCTTCGCCAACCGGCACGTGGGTTGCACGATAAGCCAGAATGTCAGCGGCCATCAGGTTTGGATAGGCGAACAGGCCAACACTTGCGTTTTCCTGGTTCTTGCCTGCCTTGTCCTTGAACTGTGTCATGCGCTTCAGCCAGCCCATGCGCGCGATACAGTTGAACACCCATGCCAGTTCGGCGTGTTCCTTCACCTGGCTCTGGTTGAAGATGATCGCTTTCTTCGGATCAATGCCCGCTGCCAGATAGGCAGCCGTGACTTCACGGGTGGCGCGGGTCAGGTCTTCAGGGTCTTGCCACACGGTAAGGGCGTGCAGATCCACCACGCAATAAAGCGCTGGCATCTGGTCCTGAAGCGGAACAAAGCGAGAGATGGCACCAAGATAGTTGCCAAGGTGAAGGTTGCCGGTGGGTTGAACACCGGAGAAAACGCGGGGCTGAAACGCCGTCATTAGAAAGTTTCCCTAGATACTACGGCCTGTTGGAAGGGCCTGATGGGCATGCAATATGCGCATGCACTGTTAGCGGCTCGCCCTCGTGCTGGCAAGGTGTTCAAACGGCGAAACTAGCTGGTGCCGGAGGTTTTCCGCCCTGCAAACCGCTTGGCATATCCCAGAAAGTTCACCGCCCCGGTAACTTGGGCAAATACACCAAAGGAAATCATACCTGCAGTTACCAGAAGCGCCAGATGCCCGGCCCTGACCAGAAACTGCGGCGAGGTTGCCCCCGGCACATAGGTCGACAAGCCCAGCACGACACCGCCCATCAGCACGCTCGCCAACAGCAGCAAAGGCACCCGGCGCACTGCAGCGGCGTCCAGCTTGAAGTGCCCCCGCTTGTAAAGCAGCAGGCCCAACAGCGCCGTGTTCACCCATCCGGCCACAGAGGTTGCCACCGCAATGCCCACATGGGCCATGAATGGGAACAGGGCCAACGCCAGACCCACGTTGATCACCATGGCAACACCAGCAAAGTACATGGGCGTCTTGGTGTCCTCGCGGGAGAAGTACCCCGGCGAAAGAACCTTGTTCAGCACAAAGGCAGGCAGGCCAACGGCAAACGCCATCAAGGCCCATGCGGTCTGGTCCACCGCTTCCGGGCCAAATGCACCACGCTCAAACAGCACACTGATCACTTCTCGTGGGATCAGTACCAGCGCCACTGCGGCGGGCAAGGTCAGCGCCAGAGCAAATTCCATGGATCGGTTCTGGATGCGCAGCACTTCTTCATCCTGCCCGGAACGCAGTGAGCGCGTCAGGCTGGGCAGCAGCACAACGCCAATGGCAATGCCCACCACGCCAAGCGGCAGCTGATAGACCCGGTCCGCGTAGTAAAGGAAAGAGTTGGCGCTTTCCTGCATGGAGGCGATAATGGTGCCAACGGTAATGTTGATCTGGGTAATGCCTCCAGCCAGAACGCCAGGCAGGCCAAGGGCCAGAAGGCGCTTGACGCCGGGTGTCCAGCGCGGGCGAAACAGTGGGATTTTGAAGCCCAAGCGTTTCAGGTCCACCGCCACAAACGCCAGCTGAACCACACCCGCAACGGCGACACCCGCTACCAGAATAACGCCTGTTGTGGCATCAGGTTCCAGCCCGGCAAGCCCAATGCCGGCAAGCACCAAGCCCATCACCACATTCAACATGACCGGTGCCATGGCTGCCGCAGCAAAGCGCTGGAAGGTGTTCAAGATACCGCTGATGAAGGCCAGCAGCGACATGAACAAAAGGTAGGGAAAGGCCACCCGCGCCATCAACACGGTCAGGTCATACTTTGCCGGATCACTGAAGTACCCCGGTGCCAGCACGTACACCAACAGCGGCATGGCGATTTCAGCCAGCGCCGTGACCACCACCAGTGTCCAGAAAAGCGCTGCTGCAATCTCCCCGGCAAACTGGCGCGCGCCCTCCTCTCCCTTTTCTTCGAGGGAGCGGGCAAAAAGCGGCACAAAGGCAGAGTTGAAGGCCCCTTCCGCAAACAGGCGGCGAAACAGGTTCGGCAGCCGAAACGCCACCACAAAAGCATCCGCCACCGGCCCGGCCCCGACAAAGGCGGCGAGCATCACATCACGCAGAAAGCCGAGAAGACGGCTGAGCAGGGTTGCCCCGCCAACGGTTGCAAAGTTTCTGAACAGCATCTTGTATCACTAGCTGGCCAGTCGCGCTCGGCGACGGCGATGGCGGGTTTGGCGTGGCTTCTTGACGGCTTCACCGTCGAAAGCCTCCGTTATCCGCGCCTTTATGGCATCCTGACGACCAACATTGCTTATTTTCTGCCCGGTAAGGTCGGTCACGTAGAAGACGTCCACCGCTTTTTCGCCAAAGGTCACCACATGGGCGGAGGCAATGTTCAAGTTCAGTTCCGAAAGCGCATTCGTCAGACTGAACAACAGGCCGGGGCGGTCGAGGCCGGAGGCTTCCACCACCGTGAAATGCTCAGACCAGGAGTTGCTGACACTCACAGAAGTGCGCACATCAAACGCCTCGTTTTTCTGCAAGGCGTTCTGTTGCTTGCGACTAGGCTTTGGAATCGGTTTGGTGCCGTGCAAGGCTTTCTCGATGATCTCGGTAATGCGCTTGCCGCGTCGCATCTCATCAGCGTCCAGCGGCAATTCTCTGCGAATGGTAATGGTATCGAGGGCGAGGCCATCCTTGGTGGTGTCGATCTGCGCATCAACGATGTTGGCGCCAGCGGCGTAACAGGCCTGCGCGATGATGGAGAGCAAACGTGGATGGTCAGGTGCCAGCACGGTGATCTCGGTGATTTCCTCAAAGGCGTGCGGCTGGACCATGGTGGCCAGGTGCTCTTCCTTCTGGTCGGTTGTGCGGATCAGCTCGGCATGGCGCAGTTTGCGGTCCAGGTCCACCCGTAACCAGTAAGCCGGGTAATGACGTCCAAGGTAGGCCTGCCTTTCTTCCTCCGGCCAGTGCTCCAGACGTTCCAAAACCTCTTGTTTGGCATAGTCGAGCCGCTGCCGGTGAGACAGCTGACCATGGCCGCCACTCATGATTGTTTCGGACTCGTAATAAAGTGTTCTGAGCAGCTGCCCCTTCCACCCGTTGAAGGTGTTGGGCCCCACCGCGCGGATGTCCGCCACGGTCAGGATCAACAGCAGCTTGAGGCGCTCAAGGCTCTGTACCTTGTTGCAGAAGTCTCGGATCGTTTGCGGATCATTCAGATCCCGAGACTGGGCAACGTTGCTCATTTCAAGGTGCATCTCAACCAACCAGGCCACCGTATCGGTCTCGGACGGGCTTAGGCCAAGCCGGGGGCACAAGGCACGGGCAATGCGGGCACCGGCCACGGAATGGTCTTCAGGTCGGCCCTTGGCAATGTCGTGCAGCAGCGTGGCCACATAAAGCACGGTGCGGTTCGGAATGGTTTTGATCAGGTCCGTTGAAAGCGGGTGGTTTTCGCTGCCAAGGCCCCGCTCAATTTCGGACAACACGCCAATAGAGCGGATCAAGTGCTCATCCACTGTGTAGTGATGGTACATGTTGAACTGCATCATGGCGACGATCTTGCCAAACTCCGGCAGAAAACGCCCCAGCACGCCCGCCTCATTCATCGAGCGCAACACGATTTCAGGATCGGAGCGTGAGGTCAGCACCTTCAGGAACAACCGGTTCGCCTTTTCGTCCTCCCGCAGTGTGTTGTCGATCAGCCGCAAAGAGCGGCGCATCAGCTTCAACAGCTCGGGGTGCATGTCCAGATTGTTGCGATCAAGCAGATAGAACACCCGGATGAGGTTCACGGGATCGCTTTTGAATACTTCTTTGGAGGCATGCACCAATCGGCCATTTTCAATGAAGAAGTCCTTGGTGCCCTTGATGGCGGTCTTGCGCGACCTGCGCCCCGGTACCATCACGTTCAAGAAACGCGACAGACTCGGTGCGGACTTTACATGTTGTTCCTCCAACGCAGCCGCAAAAATGCGGGTCAGGTCCCCCACATCCTTGGCCACGAGGAAGTAGTGCTTCATGAAGCGTTCAACGTCCCGCATTCCGGGATGGTCTTTGTAGCCAAGGCGCTCGGCAATCTCACGCTGCACGTTGAAGGACAGACGGTCATCTTCTCGCCCGGTGAGAAAATGCAGATGGCACCGCACTGCCCAGAGAAAATCTTGAGACTTGCGGAAGCGGTTCAGCTGCCCCCGAGAGAAAACGCCAATTTCTGCAAGATCGGCTCCATTATCCACTCGGTA
Organism: Pseudovibrio exalbescens; assembly: GCF_028737195.1. Classification (GTDB taxonomy): domain Bacteria; phylum Pseudomonadota; class Alphaproteobacteria; order Rhizobiales; family Stappiaceae; genus Pseudovibrio; species Pseudovibrio zosterae. The sequence continues at coordinate 281,002 of NZ_JAQZAJ010000002.1, forward strand.
GAAGTATTTTCCGATCCAGAACAGCGTGTTCAGGTCGCGAAGACCGCCTTTGCTTTCCTTCACATTGGGTTCTACCAGATAGCGCGAGGACCCCTGCCGCTCATGGCGTTCATCCCGCTCGGCCAGCTTGGCCTCAATGAACTCCTTGCCGGTCTGCGCAACGATTTCCTTGTCGAAGCGTTTGACCAGCTCGTCAAACAGTTCTGCATCGCCCCAGACAAGGCGGGATTCCAACAGCGCCGTGCGCACGGTCATGTCTGCCTTTGCCTGACGCATGCATTCGTCAAGGTTTCGGGTGGAATGCCCTACCTTCAGCCCCATGTCCCAGAGCATGTAGAGAATGTACTCCACGATCTGGTCTCCCCAGGGGGTCTGTTTGTACGGCCACAGGAAAAGCAGGTCCACGTCTGACTTCGGTGCCAGTGTCCCTCGGCCATAACCACCAACGGCAATCACGGAGAGGCGCTCCGCTTTGCTGGGGGTCGGGTTGGGGTAGACGCGTTTTGTGGCGAACTCGTAAATCACTTTGATGAGGAGATCCTGAACGAAGCTCAGGCGCTCGGCGCAGTGGCGCCCACTCCCATCTGCAAACAGCATTTGCTCGATGGTCTTTCGGGCATCGCTGTTCAGTTCCTTCAGCCGACCTAGGATGGCGTTCCGCACCTTGGGGCTTGATGGGTCTCCACCATGCTCGGAAATCACGTTCTCAAAAGAGACGAGAACGTCGTTGACCGGTACCAGATGTTCGATCTCAAGGTCGCGTGGTGTCATCTTTAAACTTCCATGGAGCGAGCAACGCAGAAAATGACGCTTTAGCTCAACTCAACGCAAAATCGTTTCAAAAAGCTGAGGCGATTCACCCTAAACGTTATCGCGCGCAGAAACCACACGGAGTTGATGCAAAAGATGGTTCAGGGACTCGTCAGAAAGACCACCTATTTTCAGTGCCAGCAAGTTCGCCAGCTCAGTGGCTTGGGGGCTTAATCCCCCTGTATCAATGGTAATGCGCGGGTCGGAAAGCTCGGCGAGGCGCTGCAGTTCTTCCGCTTCATCCCAAATCACGTTGAAATAGGTGATGATGCGCTGGACCATGTACCATGTTGGTTTACTGCGCTTTCCGTGTTCCAGAGCGGACAGATAGGCTGAGGAAACGGAGAGCGCTTCCGCCATCTCTTTCAATGTCACGTTTCGTTTTATGCGTAGCTCGCGCACCTTCGCACCAAAAGGCGTCATGAGTAATCCCCGCTTACTCCCTTGCGTCGGCGGATTCTAACATAAAGGGCCCCCTCTCCGCCGTGCGACGCATGCGCCTGCTCAAAGCCCACAACGAAGCTGCGGAAGTCCGGGAGCGACAGCCATTGCGGCACCATACGGCGCAGCACCCCGCGCGTATCCCCGTAAGGTGCGCTGTCCGGGCTCGCACCTTTCCCCGTGATCACAAGCACCAGTGAATGACCGGAGGCCTGACTTTGAAAAAGAAATCCCCGCAGCCGGTCATGGGCTTGATGTTGTGTCATGCCATGCAGGTCGATACGGGCATCAATCGGCTTGCCACGGCCACGCACCACCTTGCGTCGTTCCCGCTTGGCCATGGGGGCCAGCGGTGGCAGCGGCGGCGGGGTTGGCTTACTTGGCATGCTCACGCCGTTAAGCTGCTGTTTTTTTGTGTCTTTTACAGGTGATGCTTTTGCTGCGGTCGCAGGCTCGCTGTCGGTTACCTGTTCCTCAAGCGCTTCAACAAACGCTGCGCGGTTGGCCTTGATGGGTGTCAGCGTGGCCGTCACCTTCTGCCAAAGCGCCTTGTCTTCCTTGCTCAAGGCCTTGCGGCGGGATCTTTTTCGGCTCTCAGCGATCATCGGCCTTCTGCATCTTTACCTGTTTGTGCTCTCGGTCGCAGAACGACGAAATCAGCTTTGTGGCGCGTCCGCCCAGCCTTGTCCCCGGCTGCCGGACCGCTGCCAAAGAAGATATCCCCTCGAGCTGATCCGAGTATTGCCGAGCCGGTGTCATGGGCAACCATCAATCGGTTGAAGGGTTTAACCGCTCCCCGAGCGTCAGGCAAGCGGGTCCCGATGAAAATGGGTAAGCCATATTCGTGGAAACGCGGGTCTATCGCCAAACTACGCTCAGCCACAAGCGGCACGCCGGCTGCGCCGATCGGGCCATCTTCCCGGTTATTCTCCTCTTCAAGGGTGAAGAAGATGTAGGAGCGGTTCTCGCGCATCAACTCCAGCGCGCCCTTCGGGTGTGCGCCCATCCAGTCCCGTATGGCTTGCATGGACATGTCCTCTCGGGCAACTTGTCCCCGTTCAATGAGAAGCCGTCCAACCGGTGTGTAAGGGTGTCCGGACTTGCCCGCAAACCGCAGGCGATAGGTTCTTCCATCTTCAGTTTCAACCCGGGCAGACCCTTGAATGGCCGTGAAAAAGGCGTCCACCGGATCCTTAACCCACAGAACTTCAAGATTTTTTCCGTCCAGCGCTCCATCCATCACCGCAGCTCGGTCTGGCAGGTTGCGCCGATCCTTTGGCAGGCCATGAAGTGGCCATGCGTAGTCCTTGGTTTTCTTCAACGAGCCTTGCAGGACGGGCTCATAATACCCGGTTACAAACCCGGCTTCGTTTGCACGCAGAGCAATGAAGTTCTCTTCAAAAAACTTTCGGGCTTGCCGATTGGAGGCGGGCACGAGGGCGCGGGCTTTCTTGCAAAGCTCTGCGATTAATTCCCCTTCTTTCCCCCTGGCCTTGGTTGCCGGGCGGTGGCAGGAGCGCGCAAACGCATGAAGGGCCGCAGAATGATCATCTGCAGCCCATCCAAAAATCTCTGAAAATTCAATAGGTTGCATTGGCGGTCCGCTTGCTTGTGCTTGCTTTGCGTAAAAAGCAAGGGCGGCTCCGGCCAAAACAAAAAGGGAGGCCGCTAAAAAAAGCCGCCATCCCTTCACGCTGTTTGAGCTCATTCGCCGGATTCAGTCGCCACCAGTTTCCAGTTAGGGTCTGGTGTTCCGGTCTCGCGGCTGAAGGTCCAGATGTCGGTCACTTCGGTCACGTTTGTCGGGTCACCTTCAACGATATGCCCCTCCGGACCGCGGGTCGCGGTGATCAGCTGGCTCTTGATCTTCAAGGTGAGCTGCGCAACCTTGTCCTTCAATTCCGCATCAGAAATGCTGGCTTTCTGAATGCCGATAAAGGTGAAGTCTACGCGCTCCTTACGGGCCTCACGAGCTTCGATTGCGGCCACGAAACCTTCGTAAACATCCTCAGAAAGCAATGACTTAAGGGTCTTGCGGTCACCTTGTGCGAAGGCGGTGACAATCATTTCATAGGCCGCACCTGCGCCCTGCAGAAACTCCTTGGGATTAAAGCCAGGCTCTGCGGCGAGGATAGCGCGGAGATTGTCGTTCAGCGGCGTATTCACTGGCGCCATCTGGTCAATGGCTTCTTCGGCAAGCTCTTGTGCCTCATTGGCATTTACACCGGCAGGTTGCTGCGCACTGCCCGGCAACTGAATGACATTGTCACCAGACTGGCCTTGCGGTGCATGCTGAGCATCCTTGCCCGGTTGAGCGGAGTACGGATCATAAGGCGGATTTTCGTTCCCTGTCCGCTTGCCCAAGACTGAACGGAGACGCAGGAAAATGACCACTGCTACGACCAGAATGATGATATTGGTGACGTCGAAAATTTCGCTCATGTCGCGTTACCGACCAATCCTTTGTAGTTAATGCTGCCGCATCTCGACATCGCCCCTCGGCTCAGCGTGACACGCCCTAAACAGCCATAGTGTACATATTGACCCCAATCTAAGGGTTATGAGGCCAACATCCAATGGCTTAGCACCATATCAAACACGAATTTTATTGCCGATGCCCCTTTAGACTCGAAGTAGAGAGGTCTTCCGCGACATTACCAGCAATACATACTCGCAATTTTGGCCATCAACCCATATATATAGGGCGTTTGGTAAAACAATGCGAGCGCCATGCCTGTCGGACTTATAATTTTAGCCGCCTTTATCCTTGTCCCCACCGTCGAGATCTTCTTGTTCGTGGAGGTCGGAAGCGTTATTGGCGCGATTCCAACGATCCTGCTGACGATTCTGACGGCCGTTACTGGCACAGCGCTTCTGCGTCACCAAGGACTCAGCCTGCTGATGCGCATGCGTTCAGAAATGGATGCGGGCCGCATGCCAGGCGACGAAATGGTACATGGTGCGTTTATCGTTCTGGCGGGCATCTGTCTTCTCATTCCTGGCTTCTTTACTGATGCCATTGGTCTTTTGCTCTTCATTCCAGCCGTGCGCACCTACCTTGGCCGTGCTTTGGCCTCTCGTGTGCAAGTACATGGCAACGTGCACATGCACCGCCACTATCGTACGGAAGACGGCGTTGTGGATCTGGACGCGGATGAGTGGTCAAGCCACAAGCCCGGCGATTCAAGCGGACCATCCCAGTCGGGTCCGCGCACCATCGAGCATGACAGCGACACACCGTGGAAGCCGGAAGATCGCAATTAGAAAAGCGCCCCTGCTTTGATCTGCCTCCAAGCGTTGGATGATCCCCTAATTGCGGAAACGGTAGGTCAGAGCGTCATATTTGCGCCGATTCAGAAGTGAGAAGAAGGGATTTGTTTCTATCCTTCAGCTAGAGTAGCTTCAGCTTGCCAGCAACAAGAACAACAAAAGGCTCTGGCTACTCATGTTGTACCTGCTTCCGATCTCACATCTGCGTGCGTCGCTGCTATTTTTTCTACTATGTTTTGTCGTTGTCCTCGTCGTCCCTGCAGCGGGCCAGGAAAACAGGGCCATAGAACGTCTTCATGTCATGATGGAGCGTTTTGCCGAGAGCGAAAACATCGGTTTTACGGCAGTTGTGAGCGAGGAGCGGGTGTTCCGAGACGGCGTATCGCTCAATTTCGTCTATCAATATCAGGCTAAAATTTCCGGCACTGACAAGCTGAAGATCATCATGCCAAGAGTTGATGGTGTCAGTGAGCTGTATTTCTATGACGGCATCATCAGCTACTATGACAAGACTCGGAACCTCTTCACGGAGGGCGACTTCAACGCCACCAACATGGACCTTCTGATGGTTTTGCGGGAGGATTTCGGCCTGAAACTTCCTGGGCTTGATATCGTGGACAGGAACTTGTCAGAGCGCCTGCCAACACTCACCAAGCGGGCTTTGTTCATCGGACGCACCAGCTTCCCGGAGGGCGATGCAGATCATCTCGCCTTTGTCTCCGAAACCCTGCATTGGCAGGTTTGGATATCCTCCGATACCGGTTTGCCGAGATATCTGATCCTCACCCACACCAAAGAGCCCGGAGAACCTCAGACCCATGTGCGCTTCATGCAGTGGGATTTGGAAACATCGCATGATCTGGCGGTATTTGACTTCAACCCGCCAGCCAATGCGGCCCCCTTTCAAATGGGTGAGCGTAGTGTTGAACGGCGGTAGTCGCCAAAATCACAGCGGGTTTGCCATTACTAATCAAAGCTGCGAATAGCTCGCTGAGGGGCGCTTTTTCCCTTTTCAACCGTGGCGCGACTGGGCATGATCGCGCTCATGTCAAATCAATCCTCTGCACCTGCGCTCACCGAGAACGACCACCTCATTCTGGTTGATGGTTCCACATTCATTTTCCGTGCGTATCACGCGCTCCCGCCCTTGACCCGGAAGCCAGATGGCCTGCCGGTCGGAGCTGTGTCGGGCTTTTGCAACATGCTCTGGAAAATGATCCAGGAAGGGCCCACCAAGGAAAAGGGTGATGAGCCGACGCATTTTGCGGTGATTTTTGACAAGTCCGGAACCACGTTCCGCAATGACATCTACCCAGAATATAAGGCTCATCGCCCCGATGCGCCGGAAGACCTCATTCCTCAGTTCGGTTTGATCCGCGAGGCAACACGCGCATTTGGCGTGCCGGCAATTGAGCAACAGGGCTATGAGGCAGACGATCTGATCGCCACTTATGCCCGTCAGGCCGCCGCAACTGGCGCCCGCGTCACCATCGTCTCGGGCGATAAGGATCTGATGCAGCTGGTGACGGACCGCATCGGCATGGTCGATACCATGAAAAACAAGGTGATTGGCTCAGAGGAAGTTTTTGAAAAGTTCGGTGTTGGGCCCGACAAGGTTGTTGAGGTGCAGTCTCTGGCAGGAGACAGCGTGGACAACGTACCGGGTGTTCCCGGGATTGGTCTCAAGACAGCGGCCCTTCTGATCAACGAGTTTGGAGATCTTGAAACGCTGCTGTCACAGGCGGAGACCATCAAGCAAAAGAAGCGCCGTGAAAACCTGATCGAGTTTGCCGAGCAGGCCCGCATTTCCAAGAAGCTGGTTCAGCTGAAGGAAGATGTGCCGGTTGAGGTGCCGATGGAAGACCTTTCCATCACACAGGTGAATGGGCCGACCGCCTTGGGTTTCTTGAAGGCCATGGGCTTTACGACACTGACCCGCAAGGTGGCGGAAATCACCAGTACCGATGCTGAGGCAGTTGAACCGGCCGATGTACCGGTTGTGGGCTGGACTCCAGAAAAACCGGCGGAGGAAAAGCCTGAGAACAACAGCGGTACAGAAGGCGGAAACACGGGGAGTGGTCTGTGGACACCTGGCGCATTGGTGGCAGCCAAAAAGGCCGAAATAAGCGCCATCTCTATTGATAGTTCCGCATACGAAACAGTATCCGATATCGCGCGCTTGAAGGAATGGATCGCAGAGATCTATGAAGTTGGCCATGTAGCAGTTGATACGGAAACCAGCGATCTCAACGCCATGCAGGCAGATTTGGTGGGCGTGTCCCTTGCGGCTGTCCCCGGCAAGGCCTGCTACATCCCACTTGGCCATGTTGACGGCGATGGCGATCTTCTGGGCGGAGGCGGCCTCGTCTCCGGGCAGATCAAGTTGAGTGACGCGTTGGAAGTGCTCAAGCCGATGCTTGAGGATCGCTCGATCCTGAAAATCGCGCAGAACATGAAGTATGATTGGCTGGTGTTGAGCCGCTACGGCATCGAAATGACGCCGTTCGACGACACCATGCTGCTCTCCTACGTGCTTGATGCCGGTGTGGGCGGCAATGGCATGGATGAGCTTGCCCAGCGTTGGCTTGATCATACGCCCATCCCCTTCAAGGAAGTCTGTGGCTCTGGTCGCAACATGATCACCTTCGACAAGGTGCCGCTGGACAAGGCGACCGCCTATGCTGCCGAAGATGCGGACGTGACTTTACGCCTTTGGCACATCTTGAAGCCTCGCCTTGCCGCAGAAGGGATGGCACATGTCTACGAGCGCCTCGAGCGCCCAATGGTGGAAACGCTTGCAAAGATGGAGCGCCGTGGTGTTTCCATCGACCGGCAGATGCTTTCCCGCCTCTCGGGAGACTTTGCGCAGAGCGCAGCAAGCGTAGAGGCCGAAATCTTTGAGATGGCCGGTGAGAGTTTCAACATCGGCAGCCCAAAGCAACTGGGAGAGATCCTGTTTGGCAAGATGGGTCTGCCGGGTGGCAAGAAGACCAAGACCGGCGCTTGGTCTACCTCCGCATCTGTGCTGGAGGATCTGGCGGCGCAAGGTGAGCCGCTGCCCTCCAAGATCGTGGAGTGGCGGCAGCTGTCCAAGCTCAAGTCTACCTACACGGATGCTCTGCCCAACTACATCAACCCGGAAACGGGGCGTGTGCATACATCGTTTTCGCTGGCGTCCACAACGACGGGCCGTCTGTCCTCCTCCGAGCCGAACATTCAGAACATTCCAATCCGCACGGAAGCAGGCCGAAAGATCCGCAAGGCATTCGTGGCAGCCAAAGGCAAGAAGCTCATCTCAGCTGACTACAGTCAGATCGAGTTGCGTGTTTTGGCTCACATGGCAGACATTCCGCAGCTCAAAAAGGCCTTTGCGGAAGATCTGGACATTCACGCCATGACGGCCTCAGAGATGTTCGGTGTGCCCATTGAAGGCATGGACCCAATGATCCGCCGTCAGGCCAAGGCCATCAATTTCGGCATCATCTACGGCATTTCCGCCTTCGGTCTGGCCAATCAGCTGGGCATTTCGCGAGGTGAGGCAGGCGATTACATCAAGACCTACTTCCAGCGCTTCCCTGGCATTCAGGAGTACATGGAAGAGACGAAAAAGTTCGTCCATGCCAACGGCTATGTTGAAACCATTTTCGGCCGCCGAGCGCACTATCCGGATGTCAACACGAAGAACCCGAACATGCGCCAGTTCTATGAGCGCGCTGCAATCAATGCCCCAATTCAGGGCTCAGCGGCGGACATCATCCGTCGTGCCATGGTGCGGATGGATGACGTGTTGCAGAATTCGAGCTTGGAAGCGCAGATGCTGCTTCAGGTGCATGATGAACTCATCTTTGAGCTGCCTGAAGATCAGGTCGAGGAAACCAAGAATATTGTCATCGGCACCATGGAGCAAGCTGCAGAGCCAGCACTAACGCTTTCTGTGCCGCTCAAGGTGGAAGCTGAAGCTGCCGACAATTGGGATGAGGCGCACTAAGTGCCTCGCTTCGTTGGTCTTTGGGGTTATTTGAGTGGGCGTATCGCGCCCACTCCTACCCATGGTCCCAAACCCCTTCAGCTGCTTCCAAACTCCCGACACCCTGCGCAATCCCCCTTTACCGACGCGAACACCACATTGTCCGCAAATGGCTCGCGATGCTTGAAGCCATCACGATTTGAAACATCGGATTGCGCTGAGCGCGTTGGGATTCTGGTGAACGCAACACTTCGCGCATGAGGGAGGACCGCAACCTCTTTACTTCAAGGGCTGAGCTTCCGCTCGGAAGCACGGTGAGGGCCCAATTCGGCGATGTGGTTTGCAGCGAACCGGCGCAGGAGGCCAAAAATCGACGGCGGTTGCGGCAAGCGGAAACAGAATATTCTCGTTTTTACAATGCTTTAACGCATGAAAGCGATATGCCGAGAAGACTACCCCTAAATATTACTTGACTAAAATACTCATATTTATAAAACGTAGGCACGTTCACCGACAGGGGTATGTCGGTCGCTAGCCAAATTCTGACCAGCCAGCTTTCTCCATAGTCAAAATTTATGCCGGGGCAGCCATGTTTAATGGAACCGTTTCCCGTGCCGCCTTGCTGGCCGGCACGACCCTTTCGCTCGCCCTGCCGTTGGCAGGGGCACAAGCACAAGAAGCAACAACCGTACTGGACGAGATCGTCGTATCGGCGGGTGAAGAAAAGATCGCCATTGATACACCGCAGGCGGTGACTGTTGTCACGCAGGAGCAGATCGAGGCATCGCAGGCGGCCACGCTGGGAGAAATTTTGGACGCCATTCCGGGTGTTACCACCATCAACGCTGACAATCCGCTAGGCCAATCCTTGAACATGCGCGGTATTGGCGGAGCGTTGTCTTCCGATGAAAATCGCATGATCATGCAAGTGGATGGAGTACGTTCGTTCTTTGAAGCTTACCGCTCGGGTTCTTTCTTTTTCGAGCCGGAAATGTTCAAGCAGGTGGAAGTCCTGCGTGGGCCAGCTTCCTCAACGCTTTACGGATCGGGCGCTTTGGCCGGGACGGTCAGTGCCCGCACAAAGGATGCCTCAGACTTTCTTGAGGGGGATGACACCGTTGCGGTGCGTGCCAAAACCACTTGGGACTCCAATGGCAATGGCTCTCGCAACTCCATAATCGCGGCAATGAAGCCTCTCGAAGATATTGAGTTTCTAGCGAATTTTAACTACGGCCGCTATGGCAACTACGATGCAGCAAAAGGCAAAGAGCTGGGCAACTCTCTTTTCACTGACCTGTCTGGCCTTGCAAAGTTGAAATACACTTTCGGGACGGATCGGGATCAGTCTCTGACAGCGAGTTACTTCAACATCAACAAATCAGGCAATGGCCTCTATGACCAGATTACCTATGAGCCAATGTTTGGTTATGCCGATCAGGAGATAAGCGAGCAGCAAGGGCGCCTCACCTATGAGAACGCATTTGCCGGCAATGACCTACTCGATTTGACAGCGCAGCTTGCCTACAGCGAGACCAAGCGTGAGCTGGATGACATCACCTATCGAAACCCTTGGGATGGCCAGCCAGCGTTTGGGCTTGAAGCGGAATACGTCTACAAGACTTGGCAAGGCAAGCTGCAGAACACATCGCAAATAGAGTTCTCAGATTCCGCCCTAGCCTTTTTGACGTTTGGTGTTCAAGGCCACTATCGTGAGCGTCTGAACCCTCGCCTGAACCCGGACGGGTCAACGTCACATGGCGCATCCTCTCATCCCGAAGGGGAATCCCGCATGATTGGTGCCTACGGTCAGGCTGAAGTGATCCTGTTTGATCGCCTCACCCTTATCCCTGGTATGCGTGTGGATTATTCCCGCTTGTCTCCGGGCGAAGGTGTGAGCCTCCGCGATGATGTGAGCGACACGGCGTTTTCTCCAAAACTGGCGGCCATCTATGAACTTACCCCTTGGCTGAACGTTTTTGGCTCCGTTTCTCATACTGAACGCATGCCGGTCATTGATGAAGCGTTCACAGGTGGTGGCTTCACGGACCTCGGCAAGGAGAAGTCCAACAACTTTGAAGCCGGTTTTGGCTTCAAGTTCGACAACGTTCTTCAGGATGATGATGGCGTGCGCCTGAAGGTCACTGGCTTCCACAACGATGTTGAGAACTATCTCTACACCACGTTTGACCACATGGCGGGTGGTGCCATTACCACTGCAATTGAGGATGTACGCATCCAGGGTGTTGAGGTCGAGGCCGGATATGCATCGCCAACGTGGTATGGCTCGTTTGGGGCGGCGTTGACCCGCGGAGACAACCTTTCCGACGACACCTATTTGGAAACTGTGGCAGCAGACAACGCCTTCATCTCCGTGGGATATCGCTTTGAGGACTACAATCTGGATGTGTCCTGGCGGTCTAACTTTTATGCGCGGCAAGACCGGGTCAACAATGCAGGCAGCGAAACGGGAGGCTACGCCCTCCACGGCGCCAGTCTGAGCTGGCTCCCCGAGGAGGGTTGGATGGCCGGCGCCGAAGTGCGGGCAAGCGTCACGAACATCTTCGACAAGGCCTACACGCCCCACCTGAGCGGGACTGAGGGCAAGGGCCGAAGCTTCAAACTGTCGGTCGCAAAAACCTTCTAGACTAACAACGGCGGCCATGTGCCGCCGTTCTCATTCCTTGCGTCGTTTCTCAGAGATCCAACTCCAGCATTTCAGCCCAGCTCTTTGGAGCATCGCCGTTCAGCGGGTTAGCTGGATTGTGCTTGTAGGTGATGGTTTCAAACCGCATGACTGCCGTGTCCGCCAAAAGCAATCTGCCTACAAGGCCTTCTCCGAAGCCCACGATTTCCTTTATGGCTTCCAGTGCCTGAAGCGAGCCGATAACGCCCGTAAGCGCGCCCAGCACCCCAGCTTCTTCGCAGGTGGGAATGCTGCCAGCAGCTGGGCGTTTGGGAAAGAGACAGCGATAGGTCGGGTTTGGAGCGCCCTCTGCATCCGTCTCGTAAGGCTTGAGCAGCGTCACCGAACCATCAAACTGGCCGACAGCACCCGTAACCAGTGGCTTCTTGGCAAAGTAGCAGGCGTCGCTTGCCAGATAGCGGGTTTCAAAGTTATCGGAGCCATCAACCACCAGATCATAACTGCTCACCAGAGCCATCGCGTTCTGACCGCTGAACCGGGTTGGGTGCGGGCGCACCTGAACATAGGGGTTAAGGCGGGCAATGGTTTCTGCCGCGCTTGCCACCTTGGGCTCGCCCAGCTGATCAGTATCATGAATGATCTGCCGCTGAAGATTGGACAATGACACCACATCATCGTCCAATATACCAAGCGTCCCGACACCCGCGGCGGCAAGGTATTGCAGGACCGGAGCGCCCAACCCTCCTGCGCCAATCACAAGCACCTTGGCGTCCTTGAGCTTTTGCTGGCCGGGGCCCCCGACGCCTTTGAGGACGATGTGACGGGCGTATCGTTCGAGTTCTGCGGGAGAAAGCACTCTAAATCTCTTTTGTTTCGGATGCGTTATGGAAGCAGGCGACTTACGAGACGTGCCGTGTAATCCACCATTGGGATGACACGCGCATAGTTGAGCCGCGTCGGACCGATGACCCCCAGAACACCAAGGATGCGCTGTTCACTGTCCCGGTACGGCGAGACAATGAGCGAAGAGCCCGAGAGTGAGAACAGCTTGGTCTCCGAGCCGATGAAGATGCGCACGCCCTCCCCGCCTTCGGCAAGCTCAAGCAAGCGGATCAATTCGCTCTTGTTCTCAAGGTCATCAAACAGCAGGCGGATGCGGTCCAGATCCTCGGCATGACCCACGTCCTGCAAGAGATTGGATCGACCCCGTACAATGAGCGTATCCGCGTCGCCCTCTTTTCCGCCCCATACAGCAATGCCAGCGGCAACAACTTTTTCCGTGAGGCGGTCAAGTTCGGCCTTGTTTTCGCTTTTCTGGCGCTCAAGCTCTTTCTGCACCTCAGCAATTGTGCGGTTGCGGATAACTGAGTTGAGGTAGTTGGAGGCTTCTATGAGCGCGGAGGGCGGCAGACCTGCCGGAAGCGATATGATGCGGTTCTCAACGGAGCCATCATCACTCACCAACACGACAAGTGCCTTGGTTGGTTCGATCTGCACGAACTCCACATGGCGAAGCGGCACATCGGTCTTGTGGGCCAGGACAACGCCAGCGCCGCGACTGAGACCAGAGAGCATCTGACTGGCTTCGGTGAGGAGTTGAGCAGAACTCTTCTCGGAGCCGGAAGCTTTCACCTGAATATCAATCTGCTCGCGTTCTTCGCGTGTCAGGTCCCCCACTTCCAGAAGACCATCCACAAACAGGCGCAGTCCGGTCTCGGTGGGTAAGCGACCAGCACTGGTGTGAGGGGAGTAAAGCAGCCCCATGTGCTCCAGATCGGACATCACATTGCGCACCGAGGCAGGTGACAAGGGCTTGCTGAGACCGCGCGCCAGATTGCGCGAGCCTGAGGCTTCGCCCGTGCCTAGATAGTTTTCGACGATGCGGCGAAAAATTTCGCGTGATCTCTCGTCAAGATCTTCAAGAGGAACGGATGGTGGTCCACTGGTCACTAGTCTGCTCACTCCGGATCAATAGGGCTCGAAAACCAAATATAAGTGGGGATTGCTCTTTATTCTATATCCTCGCTCTCCCGGTTCGCGAAACCCATTTCGACAATTCCAGTCATAATTTTGAACGCAGCCTTTGCGCTCAAAGACATTGGGGGTTAAAACCACCGCGAGCTATAGGCAAGCCATGCCGTATGCCCCGACAAATCAATGGAGTTGGCAGTGATCCGTCCATCCAAACGCGCACCCGAAGAAATGCGCCCAGTTACCCTTGAACGTGGTGTGTCCAAACACGCAGAAGGCTCTTGCCTCGTCAAGTTTGGCGATACGCACGTCCTTTGTACCGCAAGCCTTGAAGAGCGTGTTCCGCCATGGCTGCGCGGCCAGAACCAGGGCTGGGTCACCGCTGAATATGGCATGCTTCCAAGAGCCACCCATGACCGCATGCGCCGTGAAGCTTCGGCAGGCAAACAGTCTGGCCGTACCCAAGAAATTCAGCGTCTTATTGGTCGCTCCCTGCGTGCTGTGGTGGACCTGAAGGCCCTTGGCGAGCGTCAGATCTCTGTTGACTGTGATGTCATTCAGGCCGATGGCGGTACACGTACGGCTTCCATCACCGGCGCATGGGTTGCTCTCCACGACTGTCTGCAGTGGATGAAAGCACGCGACATGGTGAAGGATGATGTGCTGGTTGATCACATCGCCGCCATTTCCTGCGGGATTTATGAAGGAACGCCTGTGGCCGACCTTGACTATGCCGAGGACTCCTCAGCTGAAACCGACGCCAATTTCGTGATGACCGGCAAGGGCGGCATTGTTGAAATTCAAGGCACCGCTGAAGGAAAGCCATTCAGCGAAGAAGAGTTTGGCCAGCTGATGGGGCTTGCAAAGAACAGCATCTCCAAACTGGTGGAACTGCAGAAGCTCTCCATCCTCTAAGGAAGAACAAGAATGGAAAATCGTCGTCTTGAACCGGGCCGTCTGGTCGTTGCCAGCCACAACAAGGGCAAGCTGAAGGAGATAAACCAACTCCTGGAACCTTTTGGCTTTGAGGTGGTCTCTGCAGGAGATCTGGATCTGCCGGAGCCCGTTGAAGACGGCGATACGTTTGAAGCCAACGCCGCGATCAAAGCGCTGGCTTCTGCCAAGGCGTCTGGCTACCCCGCACTGGCCGATGACAGCGGGTTTTGCGTGGAAGCGCTTGACAATGACCCCGGCGTTTACTCCGCGCGCTGGGCTGGCCCGGGAAAAGACTTCTCCGTGGCCATGCAAAAGGTTGAAGACAAGCTGCAAGAGCTAGGTGCGGAAAATCGCAATGCCTATTTTGTGGCTGTGCTGTGCGTAGCCTGGCCTGACGGGCACACTCAGTTCTATCGCGGTGAAGTGCATGGCAAAGCCATATGGCCGCCGCGCGGACTTGAAGGCTTTGGCTACGATCCCATGTTTGTGCCGGACGGTTTTAAGAAAACTTTTGGCGAGATGGATCAGGCCTCCAAACAGCGCAACCCGGATGGATCAGCCCTGTCTCACCGAGCGCGTGCCTTTGATCTGTTCAAGGCTGAGTGCCTTTAAAGGGCTAGAGAGCAGTTTGAAATGATGGAAAGACCGGTTGGCGGGTTTGGTGTCTATGTGCACTGGCCTTTTTGCCTTGCCAAATGCCCCTATTGCGATTTCAACTCGCATGTACGCCATAAGCCGGTCGACCAGCAGGACTATATTAACGCCATGCTGCGCGAGCTGGACTACAATGCCCAGTTCGTTGCCTCTCAACCTGTCGACTCCGTGTTCTTCGGCGGCGGCACCCCATCGCTGATGGAGCCGCGCACCGTTGAAGCCATTCTGGAAGGCATCAATCGCTACTGGCCAATCGGTGAGAACGCCGAAATCTCAATGGAAGCTAACCCGACGAGTGTAGAGGCCACCCGATTTGCTGGCTACCGCGCTGCGGGCGTCAATCGCCTCTCCGTCGGCATTCAAGCACTGAATGACAAGGATCTGAAGATTCTGGGTCGCCAGCACAGTGTAGACGAGGCAGTGAAAGCCGTTGAGATTGCGCGCACCACGTTCGAACGAATTTCCTTCGATCTTATCTATGCCCGCCCCGACCAGACCCTTGAAGGGTGGGAGCAAGAGCTGAACCGGGCCATTGATCTGGCAGCCGATCATCTTTCCATGTATCAGCTTACAATCGAGGAAGGCACCATGTTCCACCGGCTCTATGCGGCCGGAAAACTGGAAATGCTTGATCCCGACTACGCCGCGGACATGTTTGACCTGACACAGGAAGTTACCGCAAGCCGTGGCTTGCCAGCCTATGAAGTGTCAAACCACGCTGTGCCGGGCTCTGAGTGTCAACACAATCTGGTCTACTGGCGTTATGGCGACTACATCGGCGTAGGACCGGGCGCTCATGGACGCTTGAGCCTTGCAAATGGCCAGCGAATGGCCACGCTCACCGAAAAGCACCCGGAAACGTGGCTCGGCCTCGTTGAGAGCAAGGGGACCGGGATCATTGAGACTGGGGATCTGACTTGCGAAGAGCAGAGCGACGAACTTCTGCTCATGGGATTGCGCCTTCGAGAGGGCATTGATGTGGCGCGCTATGAGGCATTGGCCGAGCGCCATTTCGATGCCGCCCGCCTCACCGTCTTGCAGGAAGAAGGCCTGGTGGAATGGATTGGCAACAGCCGTCTGCGTGCCACCCCTCGGGGCGTTGGTGTTTTAAACGCGGTCATTACGGAACTTGTCTCATAACGAAATTGTTATTGTCCCATATCCGGCATTTTTGAGTAGAAAAATAAGAACTATGCAAATTTTGGGTGTAGTTTCCTTCAGTAAATTTTGCGCTGCATCATAAAAATATCTTGTGATATACAGCGTATTGCGTGAATAACCCCTTGAACTTACGTGGGCGTCAACTTTAGTCTCTCTGTAGACATGCGTATATATTGCACTCACTACGAAAGCTGCCGTAGTCTGTTGCAATGCAATATACGTTGGCCCTTTCTTTGCGTTGGGGGCGTACAACAAAAAGAATGGCCGACCGGAGGAATATTGGTGATGTTCTACCAACTCTATGAGCTTAATCATGCGATGATGTCCCCCGTTCGGGCGGCGGCGGACGCAACGAAAATTTATTTTCAAAATCCGCTTAATCCATTTACCCATACTCAGATGGGCCGAACGGTTGCCGCCTCTTGTGAACTGCTGGAGCGCGTGACACGGCGTTACGGTAAGCCTGAGTTCGGTCTGGACACCACTCTGGTCTCTGGGCAACGCGTCGATGTTCTTGAAGAAGTTGTTCTACGCAAGACCTTCTGTGATCTGCTTCACTTCAAACGAGATTTGCCACAAGGGCGCGCTGAAGACCCGAAGCTATTGATTGTAGCTCCGATGTCCGGCCACTTTGCCACATTGTTGCGTGGGACCGTTGAGGCATTGCTGCCCGATCTTGATGTCTACATCACGGATTGGGAGGATGCGCGTCAGGTTCCGGTGGCCGAAGGCAAGTTCGATCTCGACGACTATATCGATTATATCATTGAGATGCTTGAGTTCCTCGGCCCAGACACTCATGTTCTGGCCGTTTGTCAGCCTTCCGTTCCGGTGTATGCAGCGGTTGCGCGCATGGAAGAACAAAACAATCCATGTGCACCCTCCACAATGACGCTTATGGGTGGACCTATCGACACCCGCGTTGCGCCGACAGCAGTAAACGATTTGGCCATCAAGAAGGGCATCAAGTGGTTCAAGCGCAATGTGATCATGGATGTGCCATTTCCGCATAAAGGCTTTATGCGACAGGTTTATCCCGGTTTCTTGCAGCTCTCCGGCTTCATGGGCATGAACCTGGACCGCCACATGGTGGCGCACAGAGACTTCTTTCAGCATCTGGTAGAAGGGGATGGCGACAGCGCTGAAAAGCACCGCGAGTTCTACGACGAGTATCTTGCCGTTATGGACATGACCGCGGAATTCTACCTTCAAACGGTAGAAAAGGTCTTTATCGAGCATGCACTGCCGAAAGGTGAGTTGACCCATCACGGCCATCTCGTTGATCCAAGTCACATCACCCGCACAGCCATTTTCACCGTTGAAGGTGAAAAAGATGACATCTCTGGCGTGGGTCAGACCCATGCTGCACACACATTGGCAACAAAACTGGGCGACGAGAAGCGCGCGCACTATGTGCAGCCGAATGTGGGTCACTACGGCGTGTTTAACGGTTCTCGCTATCGGTCCGAGATTGCACCGCGCATTGTTGACTTCATCAAATCACATCCGAAGCTGGGCTGTATTCCGGTGCAGGTGGAGCGAGAGCGCCAAAGGCAATTGGCGGGTGCTGCACCATCCGCGAAGGGCTCTGTTGAGGAAGCGCAAACCGCATCGGACATCAAGGACAGCATCATCCTTGAGCAAACCGAAGGGGTTGTCGATGATCTCAAGCAGATCACCGGCGTCGGGCCGAAACTGGAAAACGAGCTGAACCAGGCAGGCATTTTCCATCTGTGGCAAGTTGCTGCGCTCACACCCGAGCAAGCTCAGTCGCTCGATGAAAAGCTTGATGGCCGCATCCTGCGAGAAGGTTGGGTGGAACAGGCGAAAAAGCTCACCGAAGAAGGCTAGCGCTAGATTTTTAGCGCCCTTAAACCATTATTTTCATGTAGCCTTTTGTTTTCGTGAGCCGCTTTGCGGCTCACGCCAAGGTGAAGTTACTTGAAATTCCGTTATCGATAGCCCACTTCATGTATGTGGTCTTGCTTAGGAGGAATTTTATGACCCACCAAGGAGTAATTCGTCCAGCTTGGACTCCGGCAACCATAGCTTTAATGGTGCTTGGATTTATCGTTTTCTGGCCTCTTGGCTTGGCAATGCTTGCCTACATCTTGTGGGGAGATAAATTTCCCGAGTTCAAGAAGCAGGCGGAAACTGCATGGAAAGCCAATCCCATCAAAGACGCGGTGAATACGATGTCAGGCTATGCTCCAACGGGAAATGTTGCTTTTGATGACTACCGTGAAGCTGAGCTGAAGCGGTTGGAAGAAGAGCGCCGCAAGCTGGATGCAATGCGCGAGGACTTCGACAACTACATGAAGGAACTCCGCCGCGCACGTGACAAGGAAGAGTTTGATCGATTTATGGCCGCACGCGGCGGTCGCCCTGCTGGTGATGCAACTACGGCATCATAACCGCTGTTGATCAGATTCTTGGTAGAGGGGCGCGATATGTGCCCCTTTCGCTGTTAATGGGCATATTCCAATTTGGGGTGGCAATGATGATTGCTTTTGCCGGTTCTCGCGCCTAAATTTTGGCGGTGCTGCTAACTCAGGTGTCGTGGACACCTTCGAGAAAGACTGGAATACTGCCATTTTTCGAGACCGCAAAGCCCTTCCGGAAGCCATAACGGTGGCATTGTCTGATCGGGAAATCTCGGTCAAGCTGCGCCGCAACCCAAGGGCGCGGAAGTACATCTTACGCCTACCCATGGAAGACGATGCTCCGGTGTTGACGGTGCCTCATGGCGGGACACTTTCAACTGCGCAAAGATTTGCAGAAAAGCAGGCCTTGTGGATCGAGGAGCGCCTCTCAAAGCGCGCCCCGAAGGCTGAGTTGGTCGAGGGCGTCCCGGTGCCGTTGCGTGGCAAAAGCTACACACTGAAGAGTTCTGGTAAACTTCGCGGCCTTGTCGAGGCCGTGGAAACGGAAGAAGGGGCGGTCTTGATCGTTCCCGGTGAGCCACAGGCCTTGGGCCGCAAGCTGATTAAGTTCTACAAAGAAGAAGCCCGCAAGGATCTGGAGGCCGCTGTTGCGCGGTATACGGCCCGGATTGGCCGCCAAGCGACTGCGATCTCGGTGCGCGATACCAAATCGCGCTGGGGGTCCTGTGCTTCGAACGGAAGACTTTCCTTTTCTTGGCGGCTCATTCTGGCCCCGCCCGACATTCTGGAGTACGTGGCAGCACACGAGGTTGCTCACCTCATGCATATGGACCATTCAGATGCATTCTGGAAGCTCTGCTATGAACTGGCACCACACACCCGAACGGCGCAAAACTGGCTGAAGGCCCATGGGGCCCAGTTGCATCTGATTAACTAGACCTATCCGCCTCCAAAGATCCGGCCCAGCAGATTCAACGGACCGCCAGTACGGGCGGGCTGCTGAGATGGCTGAATGCTACCCACATGGCTTGGCGGAGGTAAAGCACCCTCATTTGGACGGGCGATGGGTGAAGGTGAGTCAAAGTACAGCGGCACACCTGGAAGCGCTGCTACTGGCACGCCCCTGTGTGAAGCTTGCATGGTTTCATGCCAGATCTCTGCTGGCAGACCGCCGCCGGTAACCTTGTTCGTGGGCGAGTTATCGTCATTTCCGACCCAAACAGCCGTTGTAAGTGAAGCGGTGTAGCCAATGAACCATGCGTCACGAGAGCCTTGCGTCGTGCCGGTTTTACCTCCGGAGGGGCGACTATCGAGGGCCGCCTTCCGGCCTGTACCAACCCGCATGGTGTTGGCCATCATCAGGTTCATTTGACCCACTTTTTCGGCGCTGATGACGCGGCCAGTCCCATCTCCACGTCTTGTGTAGAGCGTCCGGCCATCCTCGGTGCTTATTTTGCGCACTACATGCGGCACAATGCCAAATCCGCCATTGGAAAACGGCACATAGGCACCTGCGATTTCCAGAGGCGTCACTTCGGAGGTGCCAAGGGCCAGAGAGGGGTTGCTGGTTAGCGGTGATGAGATGCCAAGGCGGCGAGCCGTGCTGATGACCCTTTTGGGGCCGGTTTCGTTCGCCAATTGCACGGCAACCGAGTTCATGGACTTGGCGAGTGCCAAGGTCAGCGTGACGTCTCCATAGTAGCGATTGTTGTAGTTCTTGGGGGACCAGCCACGGTAGGTGATCGGTCTGTCGTTGCGCACAGTGTTCGGCGTGTAGCCGTTCTCCAATGCCGTGAGGAACACGAAAGGCTTGAAGGCCGAGCCCGGCTGGCGCTTGGCGTAGGCTGCGCGGTTATACTGGCTGCGGCTGTAGTCACCGCCACCCACCATGGCGCGAATGGCGCCATTGCGGTTCAAGGTGACCACAGCCCCTTGACGGGCACCATGATCCTTCTCGAAATTGTAAAGGGCATTCCGCAGCGCGTCTTCTGCAGCGCGCTGCATATCCATATCCACCGTGGTCTCGACGATGATATCTTGATCAATCTTGCCAATGAAGCTTGGCAGCACGTCCATTACATAGTCGGCAACATAGTTTTCGCTGCCCCGGTTGAAGTCGTGCGCTACCGCAAAGCCGTCCATCAAGGCATTCTTGGCCTGCGTTTCTGTAATGAAGCCAGCGTCCAGCATGGCGGCAATAACCACTTGCGAGCGATCTTCCGCCGCTTGCGGGTTGCGGCTCGGCGAGAGCCGTGAAGGTGCCTTCAACAACCCTGCGAGCGTAGCTGCTTCAGAAAGGGTCACCAAACGTGCGGATTTGTCAAAATAACGCCGCGATGCAGCGTCAACGCCATATGCCCCCGCGCCAAGATAAACGCGGTTGAGGTACATTTCCAGGATCTCGCCCTTGCTGTAATTGGCTTCCAGCCACAAGGACATGACCACTTCCTGCATCTTACGTTGAATGGTCCGTTCGGGGTTCAAGAACAGGTTCTTGGCAAGCTGTTGGGTGAGCGTTGACCCGCCCTGCACGGTCGATCCACTTCGGTAGTTGGTGTATGCGGCACGCAATAGGCCGATTGGATCGATGCCGAAATGAGAATAAAACCGCCGATCTTCGATCGCGAGAACGGCTTGCGGCAGATAGGGCGGAAGTTGTTGCAGACGAATGGCTTCGCCGCCGGTGTCGCCCCGGTTGCCTATCAGGGTGCCGTTTGCTGCCACGATCTGAACGTTAGGCGGTCGCTTTGGCACAGCCCACTCTGACGCAGGCGGCAGATGTGCTGCGTAATAGGTCAGAATGCCTGCAACGACGAGCACGCCCCAGATGCCCGCCACGACGCTCCAGTAAGCAACGAACTTGGTCGCACGCCATAAAAAGCTCGGCGATTGCCGCTTTCCTCGCCCGGAGCCGCGCGTTGCAGCCTCCAGAGCCGCGAGTGTTTGTTGGCGGGCTTTGGGAGACGGCCGCGCCGCGGCGGGACGCCTTTTTGGCTTGTGGGCGACTTGTGGTGGGGCTTTGCGCGCTGGCGCGGCGGCTTTGGCTGCTGTAGGCCGCGGTCGAGGCTTTGGTTGTGGGGCAGCCTTGGCTTGCGGGGTGGGGCTTGGACGCTTTGGGGGCTGTGGTTTGCGAGGGGCACCAGCTGGGCCGGGCGCGCGTGCACGGCGCGCACTCGGTTCTCCGAGCGTTGGTTCAACCCGTCTTGGCCCTGAGCGGCGCTGCGACATGATACGCGATGACCCCTGAATTCCGTAGTTCTTGGTAAACCAACGCTAAATCAGGGGGTTTAAAGCGACGTTAAAGAAGAACTGCGGTTTTTCCTTAACCGCAGTTATCCTCAGCGCACAAATGGCAGAAATGTGCGGAAAAATCAGCTGGCGTACCGGCTGGCGTCAGCGCCGTAATAGTTAACATAACGAGAGTTGAGTGCAGACACCGGCATGACAATAAGAACGTCCGTGGTGCCGAACTGGTGGTCGACGACAGCGCCATCACCAATGTATGCGCCAAGGCGCAGATAGCCTTTGATCAGCGGCGGCAACGCACGCAACGCAGAGCGTTGGTCAACCTTGTCCTTCGGCATGCGGTTCATGTCCACATGCAGATCTGGCAGCGCGCTCACGCGCCATTCCTCTGGTGCCTGCGCATAGTGGTGCAGGAAGGAAAGCTGCTCGGACAGGCGATCGGGATCCGTGCCTTCAATGGAGGCACAGCCGATCATCACGTCAACATTATGCATGAGCACGTAAGACCAGATGCCATGCCACAGTAGTTCAACTGTCTTCTTGTTGCGGTAGGGCTTCAAGACGCACGAGCGGCCTAGCTCCATGAAATTTGCGTGGGAATGGCGTTCCAGAAGAGGCTGAATGTCATACTCGCCAGCCGTGTAGAAACCGCCGTTCATGTCCGCAACATTCTGACGGAGCATGCGATAGGTGCCAACAATTTGTGGCTTCGGCTTGCTGAACGGTTTTGTTTTGACGAGGCTGTCATGGTCTACAACCAAAAGATGATCGCAGATGGCATCGTAGGCATCTTTGTCGCGGCGCGTCAGCATGGTCTGCGCGTCTGCGATTGCAGACATCTCTTCGTAGAAGACGTGATAGCGCAGGCGCTGGGAGTGCTTTACTTCCTTCCAGTTTTCTGCCTGACGCACCTCAAGGGAACCAACGCGGCCCAAGCTTAGCGGCGCGTTGTGCATCATACGTGCTTTGAGCGGTGTTGGCGTCCACCGGCCGGGCCCGATCCCATTGGCTTTCAATGGAGCGAACTTCCTAACAATATTCCTTGGCGAAAACAGCCCAGATCCGTTCATCTAACCCGCGTCTCCTGAGACCTGACTTGCAGATGCTGCAATTTCCAGCCGACCTTCCAGTCGATTTTGTCAAATGCAATGCACCTTGCGAGAAGGTCGTTCCCCAGTCCTTTATACTAGGATTGCCGTAAATCCCTATTCATACAGTAGCATGACATGGCCTAAAGTTACTCCCAGTTTTTCAGTCACCTTAGTTTTACCTAGCGTCAAACGGGCAGAAAGTGGCTGTCTTGCTGAGTTGAGACGCAGGGTAAATTTACGCGCCAAAGCTGTTGATGATCAATAAATGCTATTCAGAATGTTAGCTAGGTCGGTGAAGTTCAGCGGTTTCGTTATGAACCCATTTGCGCCCGCATCGAGTGCGGCTGCTCGTGTTTCTGGGAGCACATCTGCTGTCACCACGATGATGGGGAGGCTTAAGGCTCTGGGGTTATCTGCACTGCGGATCTGACGGACCGCCGTGACCCCATCAATGCCCGGCATATGCAAATCCATGAGCACCGCATCGAAATCGCCACTCAGTGCTGCGTTCACCGCTTCCTCCCCATTGCCGACGAAGTGTGTCTGATGACCCATCTTCTTCAGCAGGGCACCGGTAAGCATGCGGTTGATCTCATTGTCCTCGGCGACAAGAAACCGCAATGCACTTTTGGCCAGTGTAGTCTCAGTGTGGACCAGAGAACGCTCAGGGTCAGCCGCCTCACTAATCTGGTCCATGGCGTCCCCGTTCACCAGTTTATCGGCGACTGTCAATAGCGAGGAGCCACGCACGGGGCGAACCAGATAAGCATCGAAGCCGATTGCCTTTAACTGCGGGAGTTTGTCTCTCTCAGAAGGAGCAACCACCACTATGCACTTGAGTTCTGGTTGGTGCGTTTTGGCGATCTCCAGCCAGCTGGCCATGTTGGCGACAGCCTGTTCGCACACGATCAGCAAGCTGGCTTGAGAAAGGGCATTCCACACATCGCTGGAGTCACCAGAGAGTTCTTGTACCGTGCATCCATGTTGTTGCAGGCATCTTGCAATCAAGGGTGCTTCTGTTGCGCCACTGGAAAGGAGCAAGACCTTGGTGCCCTCCAGCTCTGTCTCTGGCCTTTTGTAGGGCTCCTCAACTGCGGTGACCGGCAGCCGAAGGGTAAAGGTTGCCCCTTTACCCGGTTCTCCCTGCGCCGAGATCGTTCCATCCATCAACTGTGCGAGCCTTTGAGAAATCGCAAGGCCCAGCCCAGTGCCGCCAAACTTGCGCGTGCGGCCATGATCTAGCTGTTCGAACTCATTGAATATGCGGGCAGCTTGTTCTTCACTAAAACCAGGTCCGGTGTCCGAGATGCTGATCTTCAGTGGGATCTGGCCGACTCGAGCTAAGGCCCTTTCATCTTTCTCAACCAGAACGGAAATACCACCCTTCTCGGTAAATTTGATACCGTTGCCAGCGAGGTTGAGAAGTATCTGGCGTATGCGCGCTTCATCAATTTCCACGATCTCGGGCAGCTCGTGGTCAATGAATGCACCGATTTCCAGCCCCTTGTCTTGGGCTTTGGGCGCAAGAAGCTCCACCACTCCGTCGACGACACTACGCAAGTTCGTTGGCTTTACGTTTAAAGCAAGCTTGTCCGCATCGATCTTGGAGTAGTCCAGCAACTCGTCAATGAGAACCAGCAGGGCCTGACCGGAGGTATCGACGGCATCGACGTATGTCCTCTGCTCCGGGCTGAGCCGGGTGTCACGCAATAGGCCTGCCATCCCCAAAATGCCATTGAGCGGCGTTCGGATTTCATGGCTAACCGTTGCGAGAAAACGCGACTTGGCTTCGTTCGCAATGGCGGCTTGGCTCAACCCTTCACGGAGTTTTTCTTCTGCGCGTCGGCGCTGGGTGACATCTCGAAGGATAGTTTGCAAAACGGGCGCAGCACCACTGCTGTCACTGACCCGAAGATTGAGAACGGAGAACCATCGAGGCCCTTTTTGGGTGTCGATCTCAACCTCGGAAGGCGTCTCGTTCACTGCTGGTGCGTGCGAAGTAAGGCCCCCAGAAAGGGTTGGAAGTTTGAGAAATTCACCGACCCGCGGTTGGTCGCCGGGCTTGAACGCATGGGCCGCTGCCTCATTCACGTAGAGCACACGGCCTTCGCCATCGCGCCGAATGACGATAGCACCCAACGCTTCCAGGACACTCTGGTGCTGGGCGTTCACCTCTTGCAGGGCAGAGCTGTAAACGTCCTCAAGTTCGAGGCCCTCTGGCAGTTCGGAGACTTCACTTTCCACCTGCTGACGGGTCCAATATCGCGCAATTTCATCTGCAGCAGGAAAGCGGCGAAAGACGATCGCCCCTGAGAGAAACGCGATACAAGGTGCCAAAGCAGCAGCTGGCAAGGGTTGAAAGCTAAGGCCCAGTGAGACCGCGAGACCAAGAATACCTGCTACAAGCGAAAGGAGGCGTAGTACGGTTGACGTCTTGGAGGCCGGAGTGGTTGGCACAACCTGTCTGATAGCTTCGAGGGAAGTTGCCCCTTTCAGGTCAGCAGGCTCTTTGTAGGGGCCAGATTCTCGGCTCTCTTGCATCAACTCACACTCTGACAAATTAGCCTGCAAACGGATCAGCTCTGGTTGTAGCGCCAAAGGGTAAAAACAGAGTTTCAAGCAGCAAGCGACATCAACCGATTTTGGCGGTAGCTCAATGCCTCTGCTAGGTGATGATGACCTACATCATCCTTCTGATCCATATCCGCGAGCGTGCGGGCAAGCTTTAGCACCCTGTGAAACCCTCGGGCTGAAAGTTGGAGCTTGGAGGCAGCTTCTGCCATGAGCGCCTCTCCGGCTCCATTTAGGCCTACTGTCTCTTCGATGGTACGTGCACTGGCATGAGCGTTCATGGTGATGGGGAGGCCAAGTTTGGCATAACGCGCCTTCTGCCGTTCTCGGGCCAGCATGACACGCTCTGCCACGCGCGCGGAGCTTTCTGCGCTTGATGCGCCAATCAGATCCAGCGCAGAGACAGCGGGGACTTCAATCTGCAGATCGATACGATCCAGAAAGGGACCGGAAACGCGGGCCTGATAGTCCGCGGCACAACGATCCCCTCGCTTGCATTGGTGGCCCGGTTCACCGGCATGGCCGCATCGGCAAGGGTTCATGGCAGCAATCAACTGCACCCGCGAAGGATAGGTAACGCGGTGGTTGGCGCGTACGATCGTAGCCTCCCCGTTTTCAATGGGTTGGCGAAGACTGTCGAGCACTTGTGGTTGAAATTCTGGCAACTCATCCAGAAAGAGGACACCGTTGTGAGCCAGCGAAATTTCTCCGGGGCGAGCACGCAACCCTCCCCCCACCAGAGAGGCCATGCTCGCAGAATGGTGGGGCGCACGGAAAGGCCGCTGATTGCTGAGCTGCCCATCTGCCAGTTCTCCAGCGATCGAGGCAATCATGGAAACCTCAAGCAGTTCTCGAGGTTCTAGCTTGGGGAGAATGGATGGCAAACGGCTCGCCAGCATGGATTTTCCTGAGCCGGGCGGCCCAACCATAAGCAAATTGTGCCCTCCAGCCGCTGCGATCTCCAATGCACGCTTGGCAGTCTCCTGTCCGCGGATCTCCGAAAGGTCCTTCTGGTCTGGGGGGCTTGGCGAAACACCCGGCGTCGGCGCGCTCAAGACTTGTGTGCCCTTGAAGTGATTTGCCAGCTGTATGAGGGAGTTAGGTGCGAGGATCTTCATATCGCCGCTTGCCCAAGCGGCTTCAGGACCGCACACTGCCGGGCAAATCAGGCCTTTACCCTGCCCGTTTGCAGCCATGGCAGCCGGGAGCGCGCCGTTGACTGCTGTAATGGACCCATCCAGTGCCAGTTCGCCAATCACGAGATAATCGGTCAGTACATCTGACGGCAAAGCGCCCATGGCAACCATCAGCCCTAGGGCAATGGGCAGATCATAGTGAGAACCTTCCTTTGGCAGGTCCGCAGGGGCGAGATTGACGGTCACCCGCTTTGCCGGGAGGGCCAGCCCGGATGCAACGAGCGCAGACCGCACCCGTTCGCGGCTCTCGGCAACGGCCTTGTCTGGCAAGCCAACCAGTGTGAAACAGATGGCGCCGGGACCGATCTGCACTTGCACATCCACATCCACGGCTTGAATGCCTTGAAACGCAACTGTTGTAACTCTGGCGAACATGTCGCTGCCCCCGAAACCAACGCTGTTGACAGGGTAGCTGCATAATTCACCGAGGAACATTCACAGAACTCAGTCCCCGGATACTGCGGGAAATGCAATGCCACTTTGAATTCTCAAGGATAAATTTGCGCTGTGACGATGAATAGACTATTTGTCTTATTATACATGAAATATCCAGATTGAGGCCATGTCGTCACTTGAGTTACTTACGCCGGTTTGCCACGCCATCGCGGCCCTGTTTCCCGGGCAGGTCGAGGTTGTGCTCCACGATTTGAAGTCGCAGCGCATCGCGGTCCTTGTAAACGCCATGTCCCCCCGCAAGCCGGGTGACGATAGTCTGACAGACATTGGTGATTTTCAGGCGAACTTGTCTGCGGATGACACGATCGGGCCCTACCTGAAATCAAACTCAGATGGAGCAAAATTGCGCTCCGTTTCCGCATTGATACGAGATGACACCGGCGCGCCTGCAGCATTGCTGTGCATGAACCTGCGTGTCGATGCGCTGGAAGCGGCCAAGAACTTGCTCGCTCAATTGACCAGCACAGCGCAAGACATAAATGACTCCGCATTCATCAAGAATGACTGGCGCGAGGTAACGAACGCCATCATCGCAGCCACGCTGAACGAGCTTAAAATCTCGTTCAATCAGCTGCGAAGAAATGAACGCCAGGTCATTGTCAGTCGCTTGCTGGCAGCAGATGTCTTTGCTGCACGCGGGTCCGCAGATTTTGTGGCTGAAGCCCTCGGTATCTCACGAGCCAGCCTCTATTCACTCATCAAACAATGCAGAGCAAGTGCGGCTCCCGCCGAGCGTGCCTAGGAGTTTCCCATGACAAGCCCACAGCCAATGCGCGATTTCGAGCTGGAAGTGTTTTTCTCCAAGTGGGAGTTCAAGGTGCGTCATCACATGACCGCTTCCGACATGGAAAGTCTAAGCCTCTCTGACCTGTTGCAAATGGCCGCTCCAGAAGACCGAGAGCGCTTTGAAAAGCTTTGGTTGGGCTACACTCAGACCTGGGGGGCGCCGCAGCTGCGAGATGAGATTGCCAAGACTTACAGCGGATTAGCGGCAGAGAATATTCTGTGCCTGGCAGGTGCCGCCGAAGGTCTTTATGCCGTTGCCAAGGTTTTACTGTCAGCAGGCGACCACGTGATTACGACGGTGCCAAATTATCAAAGCGCAGAGACCGTGCCGCTTGCAATCTGCGAGGTGACAGGCGTTCCCATAAAGAAAGCAATGGTGAGAGGTGGCTGGAAGCTCGATCTGGATGAGCTTCGGGCGGCTATCCGGCCCAATACCAAGCTGATTTCACTCAACTTCCCGCAGAACCCGACAGGCATGGTACTGCCCCATGAGGATTTGAAGGAGATCGTCGCCCTGTGCCGCGAACGGGGCATTTGGCTCTTTGTTGATGAAGTTTATCGAGGAGTGGAACTCGATCCCGCAGATCGTCTGCCGCAAGTCGCTCAAATTTATGAGCGCGGTATCTCGCTCAATGTCATGTCCAAAGCCTATGGCATGCCCGGTCTTCGCGTGGGCTGGATTGCCGCGCAAGATCTGGGACTTCTTGAGAAGGTTGAACGCTACAAGCATTACCTCTCCATATGTAACTCCGCCCCTTCTGAAGCGCTGGCGTTGATCGCGCTCAAGTCACGAGATCAGATCCTTGCCAGAAACCATGCGTTGCTAAAGAAAAACGTCGAGGCACTGGAACAGCTTTTTGCCGCCTATCCGGGGCTGGTGGAGTGGACACGGCCGCTGGGCGGCTGCGTGGCCTTTCCTCGGTTTCTAGGGCCTGAAGGCGGTGAAGCATTCTGCAGGAAGCTGCTTGAGGTTAGCGGTGTGTTGCTGTTGCCGGGCTCCATATATCGCTCGGAGCTGGGAGATGTGCCTGAAGATCACTTCCGCATCGGCTTTGGCCGTGGTGCTGTCTTTGAGCAGGGGCTTGCTGCGATGCGCCAGCATTTTGAGGCGCACTATCCGCAATTCAAGGCGTAGCGGGTGCGGTTGCGCACATCGCCTTAAGACAAAGCAATCAAGAGGGGTCGCCCCCTCTTGATTGCTTTGGTTCTGAGCGTTGTTTAGCCAGCTCGTTTGGCTTCCAATCGGTCCCAGACCATTCCTGCAACATCGGGGCCGCCGAGCTTTGCAATGGCGCGAATGCCCGTTGGTGCGGTCACGTTGATCTCGGTAAGGTAGCCGTCAATCACGTCGATGCCGACCAGATACAGCTCATGCTCTCTCAGGACAGGGCCAAGGCGGGCGCAGATTTCGCGTTCGCGATCTGTCAGGTCACTATCCGTTGGTGAACCGCCGCGCACCATGTTGGAGCGCAGATCCCCCTCCGCTGGAACGCGGTTCACTGCGCCAGCAAACTCACCATCCACCAACAAGATGCGTTTGTCGCCGTGCTTTACGTTTGGCAGAAACTGCTGAATGACCCATGGCTCGCGGAAGGTTGCGGCAAAGAAGTCATAGAGTGAGCCGTAGTTCAGGTCGTCTTTGGTGACACGGAACACCGCTGCACCGCCATGACCAAAAAGGGGCTTCATGACGATATCGCCATACTCGGCACGGAAAGCGTCAATCTCGTCCTTGTCGTGCGTGATCAGGGTTGGCGGCATCAGATCCGTAAACTGGGTGACGAACAGCTTCTCCGGTGCATTGCGCACCGATACGGGGTTGTTTACCACCAGTGTCTTTGGATGGATCTTCTCAAGAATGTGAGTGGCTGCGATGTAGGACAAGTCAAATGGTGGATCCTGACGCATAAGGACCACATCCATTTCAGAAAGATCAACACGCCTTTTCTCGCCAAACGAGAAGTGGTTGCCAACCTCATCACGCACTTCAACCGGTTCCACTGCACACATCACCTTCTCCCCCCAGAGGGCGAGACGATCAGGAGTGTAGTGGTACAGTTCGTGCCCACGCTTCTGCGCTTCTAGCATCAACGCGAAAGCGCTATCACCTGCAATGTTAATGGACGAAATATGGTCCATCTGAACGGCGACTTTCAGGGCCATGGAAAGCTCCTTATGGGTGGAACCTGCGAGGACTATCGGTTCCTTGGAAATTGCGAGTGGCTTTAGTCAGGCAAGATATGCGGTTGCCAAAAGCGTTTGTCTATGGGGGCGGCTTCACAAAGTTGTATTAGAAGCAGCTTCGGCTTTCAAACAGGTTGTGAATGTGCTGAGGCCACCTGCGGGGCATGATGAGCACGGCATCAAACCTGTACGTCATTTCTGGCGGAATGTCAGAGTGTGAAAGCCAAAGCCGTGCTGCGGCTTCAATACGATGCTGCGCGCGTGGGGTGATGGCACCGATCGCGGCCTCTGCCGTTCGACGTGCCTTTACTTCAACGAAAGCGATGGTTTTTCCGCGCTGGGCGATCAGATCGATCTCGCCCTGCTTCGTCTTGTAGCGCTGCTCAAGAACTCGATAGCCCTTGAGCCGCATGTACCAGCGCGCCAGCGCTTCGGCTCGGTGGCCTTTTCGCTCCGCGGCAATACGCCGATCCTTAGCCGTCGTCTCCGGCATCTTCGTTTGATGCACCATCTTTAAGCTCCATCGCCCGCGCGTACAGCGTTTTCCGCTCTAAGCCAGTCGCCTTGGAAACTGTTTTTGCTGCTGCACTCACAGGCATGGTCTGAAGTGCCTCCAGCAGCAGTCGGTCTGCATCGGCAGCATCCGGCTCTTTCTCGGCGGGTGGTCCAATAAGGATCACAATTTCGCCCTTGGGGCGATCTCCGGAATACCGCTCCACAAGGTCTTGGAGGGGCGCACGTTGAAACTCTTCGAATTTCTTGGTCAGCTCTCGCGCCACGACGCCGGGACGTTCTGGCCCCAGAATGCGGGCCATATCTGCCAGTGTTGCGGACAGACGGTGCGGGCTTTCATAGAAGATCAGAGTGGCCGGAATGTCCTTTACCTCTTCAAGTCGCTTTTGCCGCGCTCCTGCCTTTTGGGACAAGAAGCCGGCAAATAAAACCGTGTCAGAAGGAAGACCTGCCCCGACAAGGCCGGTAAGCAGAGCCGATGCGCCAGGAATGGGGAATACTGAATGGCCCGCTTCCACAACATCATTGACGAGACGGTAGCCGGGATCGGAGATCAGCGGCGTTCCAGCATCTGAAACCAGCGCAATGGCCTTTCCAGCTTCCAGTGCCTCCAAAATTTTGGGGCGCTGCTTGGCCGCATTATGCTCATGATAGGTCATCAGCGGTGTTTTCAAACCGAAGCGCTGCATCAGTACTCCGGTGACGCGCGTGTCTTCGCAGGCGACAAAATCACAGGCGGCTAATGTCTCCAATGCACGGACTGTGATGTCCCCCAAGTTGCCGATTGGCGTAGAAACGATGTACAAGCCGCTCTGGATAGAACGCGCATTGAATGTGTTTTCTCCAATGGAAAATCTTCTGGTTGCAACGGCTTGTTCATGTTCCATGGGGAGAACCGTTCCTTTAAGCTGGTTTTGCACAAGTGAAGTGGGACATCTGGCGAACAACGGGCACTTTCTCGATTTTATAGAGGCATAAATTGCCAGTAATCGCAAAAAAGACCCGACATGAGTGTAGTAGCGGCTGTAATTGCGTCCTATCTTCTGCAAAAATCAAGAGCAGATGTGACCGGGCATGGCAAACGGTCCAAATCATTTAGGGCCGTAGGAATTGGTGGGGATTTTATGAGCGCTTTGCAAAACGCGTCTCGGGGTCGTTTTTTCAAGACAACGCTTAAAGCCGTTGCAGTGGGCGCTGCTGCCCTGCTGGCTGGTTGTGTTGCCGGGCCCAACTACTCGAATGTTTACAATCCAGCAAACTCGCCGTTCGAGCCGGTCGGTCCGGCACAGGTAAGCGGTGAGGTAATCGGGAATGGGGCGGTCCGAGTTGGACTGTTGCTTCCCATGACGGGTGAGAACCAGTCCTCTGCTGAGGTTGCGACACTCTTCAAGAACTCCGCGCAAATGGCCCTGCAAGATTTTCAGGGTGCGGACATCCAGCTTCTCGTGAAAGATACACGTGGCACCCGCGAGGGTGGGCAGGCAGCTGCAAGCGCCGCCATCGCTGAGGGAGCTGAGCTGATATTGGGTCCTGTTTTCGCGCAGGCCGTTGAGGGCGCAAGCTCTGTAGCGCGCAGCGCGGGTGTGCCCGTCATTGGGTTCTCAAGCGATACGAATGTGGCTGGTCGCGGCACCTATCTGCTCAGCTATCTGCCGGAGTCAGATGTAAACCGCATCGTTGGCTACGCCGCCGACCAAGAGCGTCGTTCCTATTCGGCTTTGCTGCCAAACAACTCCTACGGTGCCGTTGCAGAAGCGACTTTTAGACAGGCAGTTGGTCGCACCAATGGCCGCATTGTTATGGTTGAACGCTACACACCGGGGGATGCCAACGACATCCGTCAGAAAGTCACGAGCCTTGCCCGTTCCATCGGTCAGGTGGATACGTTGTTCATACCTGAGGGCGGCGGTGTGCCTCCTTTTGCCATGCAGGTGCTTACGGAACAGGGGGCTAACATTGGCGAGTTGAAGTTGATCGGCAGCGGTCAGTGGAACACCCGCGATATTCTGCAGTCACCGGTTATGGTGGGCAGCTGGTTCCCCGGCCCGGATAACCGTAGTTTCGATCAGTTCAGTCAGCGCTATGCCTCGGCATTCGGCCAACCACCGGCTAGAAACGCATCGCTGGCTTATGATGCGACGATCCTTGCTGCAGGCCTTGTGCGCTCTGCGGGGCCTGACCGGTTTACCGACCGCGTTTTGACCAACAAGGACGGCTTCCTTGGAATCGACGGTGTATTTCGCTTCACCTCATCCGGCATGAGCGAGCGCGGTCTGGCTGTTTACGCTGTTACCAGTCAGGGCAAGGCGGAACCTATTGCCGCTGCACCGCGGTCTTTCGCTCCGCAGTTCTGAGGGAAGCGCAAATTTCGAGTTCAGAAACCCGCAGGGCGCCGCCCCGCGGGTTTTTTTGTTCTAGGTCCGTTGAACTCATGAGTGCATTTTTCTGCAATTACCGCTAGGAATAGCCAAGAGTATTTTGAGCAAGCATGGAGCTGTCGATGCTTTCGGGAAAGCGCATTCTTCTGATCATCACGGGCGGTATCGCCTGCTACAAGTCGCTGGATCTGGTCCGGCGCTTGCAAGAGCGCGGCGCTTCCGTGCGTGCGGTGATGACAGAAGGTGCTCAAAAGTTCATTACGCCGCTTGCCGTTGGTGCTCTGACCGGCGGAAAAGTGTTTACGGATCTTTTTGACCGGGAAGCTGAGCATGACGTTGGCCACATTCGCCTGTCGCGCGAAGCGGATCTGATCGTCGTGGCACCAGCCACAGCCAACATGATGGCCAAAATGGCGGGTGGCCATGCGGATGATTTGGCATCCTGCGTGCTGCTTGCAACTGACAAGCCCGTGTTGATTGCACCAGCCATGAACTCACGCATGTGGGCTCACGTCGCGACCCAGCGCAACTTGAAGACCTTGCAAGGCGATGGGATTTTGACAGTGGGGCCCAATGCCGGCGAGATGGCCGAAAAGGGCGAGGCTGGGTATGGCCGCATGGCTGAGCCTTTGGAGATTTTGGAAGTTGTCGAGGCGTTCTTCAATGCCACGAGCAAGCCTCTGGCAGGCAAGAAGGTGGTGATTACCTCTGGACCAACCCACGAGCCTATCGATCCGGTACGCTACATTGCCAATCGATCCTCAGGTCGTCAGGGGCATGCAATCGCTGAGGCGGCCGCGCAGGCCGGTGCGGATGTGACACTGGTGTCTGGTCCGGTCACGCTGAAGGACCCCAAGGGTGTGAACGTGGTGCATGTAGAAACTGCCCGCGAAATGCTGGCCGCAGTGCAATCGGCTCTGCCCGCTGATATCGCCATCATGGCGGCTGCTGTGGCTGACTGGCGTGTCGCGTCCGATGCGCATCAGAAGATCAAGAAAGATGGCTCCGGAAAAGTGCCGGCACTGGATTTCGTCGAGAACCCGGACATTCTGGCGACTATAGGCAACAGCAAGGTCTTGCGGCCAGGGCTGGTGGTTGGTTTTGCCGCCGAGACCAATGACTTGATCGAAAACGCGCGCGGCAAGCTGCAGCGCAAAGGCGCCGATTTCATTGTCGCCAATGACGTAAGCCCGGAAAACAACGTGATGGGTGGCAGCGAGAACACCGTTCGCATCGTGTCTGAGGCTGGCGTTGAGGATTGGCCGAAGATGGGCAAGGAAGAGGTCGCTGCCAAGCTGATCGCAAAGATCGCTGAAAAGCTCGGCAGCTGACGCGCTTTTATTAAGCTGAGGTCGTAACAGGGTCTGCGCGCCTGAAAGCAGGCAGAGGTGCGCGGCCCAAGATCATGTCAGCTGCTTTTTCGGCAATCATGATGGTAGGAGCGTTGGTGTTTCCTGAAATAAGCGTCGGCATAACCGAAGCGTCCACAACGCGCAATCCTTCGATGCCCCGCACTTTCAACTCGGGGTCAACAACGGCCATTTCATCCTGTCCCATCTTGCAGGTGCCGACCGGATGATAAATGGTTTCCGCCCGGGCGCGTATCTCTGCGCGCAGGCCCGCTTCGGAACGGTCGATTTTCCGCAAAGGTTTGAAGCGGTAGGCGTCAAACTCTGGGTGATCGAGCACATCCAAGGTTTTCTTCAGGCCCGTTACCATCAAATCAAGGTCTTCCGGCTCTGTCAGATAACGCGGATCAATGCGTGGCGGCGCCATCGGGTCGGCCGATTTCAAACCCACCTCGCCTCTTGATTTTGGTCGTAACAAGCAGACGTGGCAGCCATAACCCGTGCCGTAGTACAGTTTGCGCGCATGTTGATCCACGATGGCGATTGCGAAGTGGTGTTGCAGGTCTGGCCGATCGACGTGCGGGCTGGATTTGAAGAATGCGCCGCCTTCTGCCGCTGGGGTGGCAATCATGCCCGTACCGTCCTTGCGCCAGCGAAGCATTTCGCCAATGAGCTTCAAGGTGGGCCGAATGCCAAGCCCCACAAGGTCCTGACTCTTGGATTTGAAGCTGATTGTGTAGTCCAGATGGTCCTGAAGGTTCTGCCCAACGCCGGGAAGGTTGTGTTCAACCTTGATGCCGTGCCGTCTAAGTTCAGCTTCAGGGCCGATGCCAGAAAGCTGGAGAAGGTGTGGGGACTGGAAAGCGCCCGAACAAACAAGGACTTCGCGGTTCGCGGTGATTTCTTGTTGTTTGCCCTTCCAGTAAATCTCAATGCCGGTGGCGCGCCCATTTTTAAGCAGCACGCGGCGGCCGCGAGCGCCGGTGAGGACAGTTAGATTGGGGCGTCCCATGATTGGGTGAAGATAAGCGGCAGCGGCAGAACAGCGCTCGCCTCTTTTCGCCTTGTCATGAAATTGAGTAACTTGATAGTGGCCAACTCCTTCCTGAACTTCGCCGTTAAAGTCGTCATTCCGACGGATCTGGTGGGCTTCGCATGCGCGAATGTAGGCCTCCGCGATTGCGCGTGGTGAACGCTGGTTAGAGACCTGAAGCGGTCCGTTGTCACTGTGAAACTCGGAGAGGCCTCGCTCATTGTTCTCTGAGCGCAGAAAGTAGGGCAGCACTTCATCATAAGACCACCCCTCACAACCCAGACGAGCCCAGTCATCGTAGTCCTCCTTCTGACCACGAATGTAGAGCATGGCGTTGATGGCGCTGGAGCCCCCCAATGCCTTTCCTCGAGGCTGAAACATGCGCCGGTTGTTCAGCTCCGCTTGAGGCTCTGTTTCAAATGACCAGTTGTTCAGAGAAAATGGTTTGCCGGGTACCATTGCGATAATCCCGATTGGAGCGCGCACAAAAATGGACTTGCCTTGCCCACCTGCCTCAACCAGACATACGGAAATTTTTGGATCCTCAGAAAGCCGAGCAGCAAGCACACTGCCAGCGGATCCACCGCCAACAATCACAAAATCAAAGTTCATGGGTCCTCCCTCCCAAGGTGGCCCGTGAACTCAAGTTATTTATTGCAGGTCACCTCAGGAGAGTTTGACCGGCTCAATGCAGGGGAGCAAGCCTCGGAAAACTAGGCGATAGGTCTAATTCATTGTACTAGTGAAGCCGATCAGCAAAGTTCTTGATCGGGATCCATGAGAGTATGCAGCCGCCGGGCAGCAACCTCCGCAAAGCGCTGAGTTACGGATTTTCGGGTGGCTGCCGCCAGTTTCACCTCAGGCGCTGGGCGGATTATTTCGGCCCCGTATCCATCAGAGATGATGAGCCCGGCATTGTCAGGAAAGATGTGTTGAGGCACATCCACGCTGGTGGCGAAGTAAAACTGATCGCAGTGCGCAAGATACTCCGGCCACTTGGTGTCACTTTTGAAATCGGCGATGGAAGATTTGATCTCAACGATCCAAAGGGCGCCCTTTGGACCAAGCGCGCATAAATCTGCCCGCCTGCCAGAAGCCAAGGGCAGCTCTGCTAGACTGGAAAAGCCAATTGTGCGGAGAAGTCTCATCGTGCCGCGCTGAATGCGCAAGGCTCGTTCTGATTGCCTCCCATCCTGCAAGGGATCATCTAGCCGAATGCGGTTGGATGAATCTGAAGGAAGCATGGCTATCAGAGGCCCTCTGTTTCCAGCATGAGGCGGAGCGATCTTTCGATTTCCCCTCCGCAATAGACGTCGTTCATGGTGGCCTTGCTGCGCTCGATAACCTCTGCGATCTCTGGGCGGGCAGCAATGCGATGAACAAGACCGTGCATACATGGGGCTTGTTGCTTCACGCGCGCTTCGACCAATGGCAGTTGCGTAAACATGGTGTGCCACAACGCCGTGGCGGCTAGGTCCGCGATGCTCGGCTCATCGGTGCCCAGCATGTAACCTTTGGTCTCGGACAGACCGTGGCGCGTTCCCATGTCTTCAAAAAGGTTCATCCAGCGCGGAAACCGATCATCTTTGAAATGCCGCCACGTTTCGACGGACCACATGGTGTCGCCGCAATTCTGCGTGATCTCCTCTAGAACGTCCCCACAATCGCCGAGTATCTTGTTGGTGGTGGCCCGGAATTGAGGGTCATCCGGTGTCAAATCATGTTTTTCGCCAAGATAGGCAACGATGGCCTGAAGCTGATTGACGAAAAAGTCTGCCTCCCGGTCATGCAGAACGGGAGGCGCCATAAGCGGCCAGGGCTGCTGAGAAATGGGGGCGCTGCGCAAGTGCGCAACCTCTTCCACCTCCGCCTCCTCCCAGTCAAGGTCCAGATAGGCCAGCGTGAAGCGAACAAAATGGCCCCTGAACGGAATGGGCCAGTAGTAGAGTTTGTAAGGAGCGCTGAAAGTAGTCATGCTGAAAACTC
Organism: Pseudovibrio exalbescens; assembly: GCF_028737195.1. Taxonomy (GTDB): domain Bacteria; phylum Pseudomonadota; class Alphaproteobacteria; order Rhizobiales; family Stappiaceae; genus Pseudovibrio; species Pseudovibrio zosterae. Next base: position 318,029 of record NZ_JAQZAJ010000002.1, read on the forward strand.
TTTTGGAACAGGCAATTGCTTTAGTCTCAACATGAGATGTAGGAGCTGTAAAGCGTTAATCCATCGTATATGCCTCAAGAGACATGCCCAGTTCGCGGGAAAGCGACAACATGTGTTCGCAAATCGGATAGCGCGCTGCCATTTCCGAGAGCGACGTTCGCGCTGTCTCTAGTTCCCCAGCGGCCAGCTCTATACGTACTCTTTCTAGCGGAAAGCGTTTTCGCCATCTCTTCGGCGTGGAGGCCAAAACCGGGTCCGTGGAGAGTTGGTTCTCCCATCTTCGGAGCAAGCTGACAGCTCTTTTCGTCTCGCCTCTTCTGGATAAGACCTCTGCGCCAAGCAGGGCATAACCCGGATGGGTAACAAAAAGCATCTCTTCACATTCGCTATTTAGTTTTCCGGATAACGACAATTCAGATGCGACTGCCTCCCCAAGATCAATGAAGAGCTCAATTTCGCGGCAGTTCATAGTATACGATATATTTTTATTATTTATTGTCAGAGGTATATCGCGATCAAATCGCTTAGTTATCTGTCTAACTACATTGATTGTGTAGAGATGATCATGGGAGGCGTGGGGTGACTTCAATCCGTAAAGATTGATGTTGGAACGCTCTTTCAGCGGCTTCAGGGTTTGGTACCCTTTGGCATCGATCCAGTCATAAAGCCCGAAGAAAAGGTGCACGGGATACGCCAGGTCACTGGCCAGTCCATCTGGAAGGTAGTCTGGTACCTCTGGTTTAGGGCCAACTGTGTCGCGGCTCTGCGTGCCTGGTGCACCAAGTTCAAACTCAGGCCCGAAAGCAAAAATCTCTCCATCTCTACGGCGCAGGCCGGTCTTCAGCGCGCCGTAAGCGCCCATGGATGCACCGTAGTAAATGAGCCGTTCAGGCGCAAACGCTTCCACTGCAGCGTCAATGCGCTGGTCCAGCTCGTCATCAACGCCCAGATACCAAAGACTTCCGGCATGATTGACGAACAAGCAGGCGTGTTGGGTCTTGGCGAAGAGCCGCTCAAGACCAAACTTGCCCGCTGGAATGCGTGCTTGAGAGAAGACGACCACCAGCGTTTTGGACTGGCGGGGAGATTGAAGTTTATGCAGAAGCAATGAAACCTCCCCGAAGTTCTGGTGGTGTCTTCAGCCTGCAAGCGCTTAGGTATCAGCTTGATTTCCTGCGCTTTAGATAGCTGGCAGATGGAGTTGCGGCTGGACCGCTTCCCGCTGATGACTGTGCTCGCCGCGCTGGTGCTTTGGCTTTTGGCTTTCCTGCCTTTGATTTTTGTGCGGCCGCATTGGGTTTGCTGGCCTTGCCCGGCTGCGGTTTAGCTGCGGGCTTTCTTGCGGTGGTGGGAGCTGAGCTCTTCGCCTGTGCCTCTTCAGGGCGACGCTTAGCAGGCGCGGCGCGCTTCTGTGCTGCGGCGGGTTTCCCCCTGCCTCCGGCCTTTGAAGCGCCAGCTTTGGCTGCGCCAGTTCGGGAACCTGCCGGTTTTGATGAATTTGGCTTGCGTGCTCCGCCTGAGCGCCCGCGACGAGCGCTCTTAGGTTCTGCATCAGAGTGAAAGAACTCAAAGCCTTCCAACACCGGTATTTCTTGACGGGTCAAGCGTTCAACTGTTTTCAGAATGCCGCGCTCTTCCGGGATAACGAAGGAAAATGCCTGCCCTTCTTTGCCCGCGCGTGCTGTACGCCCAATGCGGTGAACGTAGTTCTCATCCACATTCGGCATGTCATAGTTGATGACGGTTGAAACGTCAGACACGTCAATGCCTCGTGCCGCGATATCCGTGGCGACCAACACCTTGAGGCGTCCGCCCTTGAAAGCCTCCATGGTCTTGATGCGCTGTGGTTGGCTCTTGTTGCCGTGAATGGCTTCCGCTGTGACGTTGTTGGCCGCAAGGAACTTTGCCACTTTGTTGGCGCGGTGCTTGGTGCGCGTGAACACAATCACGCGGGATACTTCTTCCTGACCGAGCAGCTTGAGGAGCAGTTTGCCCTTCTGGTCTTCTCTCAGGTGCGCCAGCTTTTGTTCAACGCTTTCAACCGTTGTTGCAGGTGGAGCGACGCTCACTTCCTGCGGGTTGGTCAGGAACTTATCGGCCAGTTTGGCGATTTCATTCGGCATGGTTGCGGAAAAGAACATGGACTGACGCTCTTTTGGCAACAGAGCTGCGATCTCGGTCAGAACGTGAATGAAGCCCATGTCCATCATCTGGTCAGCTTCGTCCAGCACAAAAACTTCAAGATCGTCAAAATGCACTGCCCCGCGGCGGTGCAGGTCCATCAGGCGACCCGGTGTGGCGACGAGAACATCAAGGCCACGCTGAATGGCGCGGATCTGGCGCAGCATTGGCACACCGCCAACCACGCAGCCAACCTGAATGGGAAGTCGCCCTGCGTATCCTTTGACAGAGGTGGCAATCTGATCGGCCAGCTCACGGGTCGGCGCAAGAATGAGGGACCGCACACCGCGCGGCGAAGCACGGAAGCGGCTCTCGTTCAAGCGCTGCAGCAAGGGAAGCGAAAAGGCCGCCGTCTTGCCAGTGCCGGTCTGTGCGAGGCCGAGCAGATCGTGGCCTTCGAGCACAATTGGGATTGCCTGGCGCTGGATGGGGGTTGGTTCGCCGTATTCTTTTTTTTCCAAAGCCAGAAGCAATGGCTTGGACAGGCCAAGACCTTCAAACTCACTCAAGAGTGTGTACTTTCTTTTGGCAGGCATCAGGTCGCCATGCGCGAAAAACCTGCGATGATAAATAATAGAGACAGAAACTGACTGACACTTAGGGTTTCGGAGGGCCTTCAAGGCTCACAATGCGGCACCTGCCACATTAATTGACTGTGTCACTCCGAAAACGGGGATCTACGCCCTTTTCACAGGTGTGATGTTTCGATAACAATCAAAAGTCAAGGAAATTGTGTGATAGGCTGGTATGCCTATGCCGGTTTCAGCACCGTGCAGCCCATCGAAACCAAGGCAGAACAACGCCATGCAAAACATGGATATCGGACAACTTGAGCAAAAAGCTGAACAAGCAGCAAGCTTGTTGTCGTCTATGGCGCACACAAAGCGTCTCATGGTGCTTTGCAAGCTTTTACAAGGTGAATGCGCGGTTGGGGAGCTGGCGGAAGCGGTTGGCTTGAGTCAGTCTGCGCTCAGCCAGCACCTGGCAAAGATGCGTGCCAGCGAGCTGGTCAAAACCCGCCGCAGTGCTCAGACTATTTACTACTCTCTAGCCAGCGCCGAAGTTGAGGCCGTGCTGCAAACCCTCTATCAGCTCTATTGCGCTCCAGAGCTGGAAGCTGCGGAAGAGAATCAGGATCACACGGCAACCGTTTAAGGCTTTGGCCCCGCCAGAATGACAGTGTTGCCATTCACGCGCCTTTTGATCGTCGCGCCTTCCAAGCCTGAGAATGGATTGATCGCCGCAGACTGATCGTCATCACTTTGCAGCCCCGAAAACTCCCCAAACGGCCGAACGGCCTGTTCTTCAAGTATAGCGCCGACATAAAGAGGTGAAGTCAGGTTGTCGGTGCCCTTGAGGCGAAATTTGGTCTCCCACAGCCAGAAAACGTAGCGATGGTCGTCATCACTTTGATAGATCATGGTGAGGATCGGCAGACGGCCCGCGTTGGTGTGTGGCACTGGCGGCAGCTCACCGGCTGGGGTTTCGCCTTTCAAGTACCCAGTGGCGGACTGCACATCCCATTTCGGTGCGGGTTTCCAACCCCTTGCCGAGAGGTAGGCTTCAATTTCCTCCGGGCTTCCAGACCATTGCAGAGGAAGCGGCTCTTCAAAGTCTCCAACAATGTTGATGCGCTTTGCCGGAATGTTACGCCAGCCATAAGAGTACCATTGGCTGTAGTCCATGATGGTGATGGCTGAGCGCGGCTGATACATGCGCACTGCATTGTCGAAGCCATAGTAAATGTGGAACGTGGAGACGGACAGCAACGCTGCAAGACTGATGCCCGCAAGCGCCCCCCGGCCCACTTTTTCGTTGTGAATGTGCCCGAAAATGAAAGCGAACGCGGCCACGATACAGGCACCGAAAAGCAGCCCAGCAAGCACGTCAGATAACCAGTGCGCGCCAAGATAAATTCGTGAGAAACCCATCAAGATGGCGTAGACCGCCACGGATGAGTAAATCGCTGCCTTGAACCTCCCGCTCTTTTCGTGAACGAGAAGAACAGCCAGAACGCCAATGAGAACGGTCGTGACTGTTGTATGGCTCGAAGGGAAGGAGAAAGCGCTGGCTCCGGTGTAGAGATCGATGGGGCGTTCGCGGCCTACCAGCGACTTAATGATCACCACAAACAGGGCGGAACTGGCGAGTGCGATCACGAAGCCGGTGGCCCGGCGCCATGCCTTGCGGGAAAAAAGATAGAGACCCACAGCAACGGCGACGCTCACCGTGACAACACTGTCCCCCATCATCGTGAGGCCGATCATGATTTGATCGCGCGTTGGGTTGCGTGCCGCCTCCAAAAAAGTGCCGATGGCAAGATCTGCGCGCGCCATGGTGCGCTCCGGCGCGATGGCCTGCGTGAACCAGAAAAACACGGGTAGTGTGATCAAGAGCAGCAGCGCGGAGAGCAACATGCCTACCGACTGCGGGTTATCGGGATCGTACGTGCGCGCAATCCACTGGGAAACACTGTCTTGGCGACGAGAAAACCAGCGGACCATAAGGCCATGGGTGCCGCCAAAGATCGGAAGAATAATCAGGATCACCCAACGGATCATCACGACGGCCAGGAAGACAGCAAGACACAACGCCCCAAGGATGATGGCTAGACGTGTATCAATTTCACCCAGTGCGAACAGCGCAGAGCCTGCAAGAACACCCGGAACGAGATGAACTGCCGCCCATGCAAATGCCGACATCACGTTGAAAAACGTGAAACGCATGAAGTTCATGTCCGCCATGCCTGCAATGCCCGGAACAACCGACTTTACGCCCGGCACGAAACGGCCGATGAAAATGCTTTTGCCGCCATGTTTGGCAAAGAAATCTTCGCCGCGTTGTACCAGCTGCGGATAGCGGTTGAGAGGCCAGTTGCGGCGCAGTTGATCCTTGAAGAGATAGCCTACCCAGTAGGAAATGGCGTCGCCTGCGATGGCGCCTGCCGTTGTCCAGATAAAGATTGGCCAGAATTCAAGGTTTCCGAGGCCAATCAGCGTTCCCGCACCAACCAGTACAACCGTGCTGGGAAAGAACAGCCCGACCAGAAACAGAGCTTCCCCCATCGCAACAAAGAAGCAAATGAAGCCTGCCAAAGATGGATTGGCTCCAATGAAGGCAACCAGCTGTTGTAGGTATTCTGTAACGAGGTCTGTGCTCACGGAGCTATCTCAATATCTATTGGGATCAGGGGCTTAAGTATCGGAGAAACGCGGGCTGTTCAATGCCATATCGGCCCTCCGAAACAGATGCATCCAGAATGTGACTGTCAGAAAGAGTGGGTGCGCAAGGCAAGAGGTTCAAGTCAGGCGCTGCTTTTGGCTGCAAGAACAGCAGGTCTCTCAATTTTAACGATAGTTTCTTAAAGTCGCTTTCACGAAAGATCGTGTTCTTTCTTTGTCACGATGAAATTTATTCGCTAGTATTTCTGAGATTCCACCAAAAGTTGGATGCCCGCAATGTTCCAATCTGCCGCAATTCCCCAACATCTTCACACGAAAGAGTTCTCGAAACGCGTGCCGGATCTGCGAGCAGAGCTTTTGAAAATTCAACACAAGCTGCGAGATGACAAGGCCTTTTCAACGCTCATTCTGGTCGGCGGTTTGGATGGCGCGGGTAAGGGCGCAGCCATAAGCCGTCTGTTTGAATGGATGGATAATCGGTATCTATTTTGTAATGCCTATCAGATGAAAGCGACTGAAGAAGAACGGCTTCGCCCCTACTTCTGGCGCTATTGGCGCGATCTTCCAGCGCGCGGCGAGACCGCAATCGTGTTTGGCTCCTGGTATCAGGCCCCCATGCGCGAGGCGGTTAAGGGCGAGTTGGATGACGATGCCTTCGAGCGCGAACTTGCCGCTATCAATCGATTTGAGCGCATGCTCGCCTACGAAAATGTGCTTTTGTTGAAGTTCTGGTTCACCCTTCCAAAGGACGAGCAGAAAAAACGGCTTGAAGCCGTTGCGGCCTCTAAGCACAAGACCCGCCACTTTCTGGAGGAATGGACCGACCTCAAACATCACAAGAAGGCACTTGTTGCCGGAGAGAAAGTTGCGCTCCATACCAGCACGGGCTTTGCGCCCTGGATTGTTATCCCGGCAACTGATCCGCATTACCGCGACCTCGCTGTTGGCGAAACCATTCTGGCGGCCATGAACAAGCGACATGAGCAGCACCATATGGAGCCTGTTTCAGCTCCAGCGATTGTGAGTGGCATTACGAAAACCTCGGCAGTTGATGCCATTGATCTCACAGAAACAATTTCCAAGTCCGATTACAAAAAGGAAGTCGAACATTGGCAAGGTCGCCTCGCCGAGCTTACAGACCACAAGAAGTTCCAGAAGATTTCACTGGTTTCAGTGTTCCAAGGAAATGATGCTGCTGGCAAAGGCGGGTCTATCCGCCGAGTGACGCAAGCTCTCGATCCCCGGAACTACAAAGTCTATCCAATTGCGGCGCCAACCGAAGAAGAGAAGCTGCATCCCTATCTGTGGCGTTTCTGGCGTAGACTGCCGCGCAAGGGCCACATCGCCATCTTTGACCGCTCTTGGTATGAGCGCGTGTTGGTGGAACGGGTGGAAGGGTTCTGTTCTGAAGCTGACTGGATGCGTGCGTACAACGAAATCAACTCCTTTGAAGCAGAGTTGGCTGACTTCGGTATCGTCATCTGCAAGTTCTGGCTCGCCATCTCTGAGGAAGAGCAGCTTCAGCGTTTCAAGGCTCGTGAAGAGACCGCTTACAAGAACTACAAGATCACGGAGGAGGATTGGCGCAATCGCTTGAAGTGGGATCAATACGCTACCGCAGCAGGCGATATGGTGGACCGGACTTCAACACGTTATGCGCCGTGGACGCTCGTGTCTTCCCAGGACAAGAGAAATGCGCGCGTCAAGGTTCTTGAGCAACACTGTAAAGCCTTGGAACGCGCCATGTTCGGCTGAAGCTATACCACGTTCACCTCATGAAGGGGCCGGTTCTGGTAAAACCGGTCCAGACCGAGTGGGCTGAGGTCCAAGGTTCTGTAGCCTCCGAATATGATCTGCTCGGCGATGCCGCGTCCCACAGCAGGGGACTGTTGCAAGCCATGGCCGGAAAAACCCAATGCCAAATGGAAGTTGTCGAGGCCTGAGACCGAACCGACGAAGGCGTTGTGATCAAACAGGTTCATGTCATAGTGCCCGGCCCAAGATGGGCCCGGCTTGATCGCCCCGAATGCTGGAATGCGGTGTGCCAGGGTTGGCCAGAGAAACTCCTCAAAGAAGCTGTGGTCCACCTCGAAGTCCTCGCAATCGGGATCTTCAAGGGGGGCGCTGCCGCAAATGAACCTGTTGCCTTCCGGGCGCACATACGCGCCAGTTGGATCAATGAGAAGAGGCAGGTTCGGAATTTTCTCCCGGCAATCAAAGGTAAAGATCATGCGTTTGCGGCAATGGATCGGCAGATCTAGACCGACCTTGGCGCAAATGGCGGCTCCACCGGACGCGCCAGCTGTGTTGACAACAACACCGGCTTCAATGGTGCTTCCGCTGTTCAGAGTCAGCTGCCAGTTGGCGGCCTTGGGTCTGAGACCCGATACCGTGTCGCTCACATAATCGACACCGAGCGCTCTTGCCTTCCGGCGAAACGCCTGCATCAGGCCGTATCCATCAAACCAGCCCTCCCCTGAAAGCCCGTGACAACCAGCGGAAAGGTCTGTGGTATTGAGCCATGGGAATTTTTCAGAAAGTGCATCTTTTTCGAGAAACGCGATATCCGCTTCCAGCTCAATCTGGGTCTTGTGGTTACGTTCCAGAATTTCGCGTTTTTCGGGCGTCGCCAGAAAGAGATAACCGCCCTCGTTCAAATCTATCCGCGGTCTTTCGCCGTCAACTTCAAGAATGTCTCCGATGTTACGCAAAAAATCGATGCCCATCTGAGAAATCTGAATATTGATTGGTGCTGAGAACTGATGTCGGATGGATGCCGCAGACAGGGCAGAGGCGCACTTTTGGTAGCTCGGGTCTTTTTCGATTACGGCAATGCTGCCCGAAAAGCCGGAGTGCGCGGCCAAATGAAATGCCACTGACGATCCCATGACTGCACCGCCAATGATGGCGACATCAACCCGCTTTGTGCCCATTGTCTAATCCAAAACAACATGCCGGCTGGTGGTTTCCGGCCCCCTGTGGTCATAAATTGCCCCGCAAACAATGGCTTGCGGGGCTCTGCGTTCTTCGGTTTCTCTTAAAAGAAGGCCTGCAGGCCTGTCTGAGCCCGGCCTAGAATGAGAGCATGCACATCATGGGTGCCCTCATAAGTGTTTACGGTTTCAAGGTTTTGTGCATGACGCATGATCATGTATTCCTCTTGAATGCCGTTGCCGCCGTGCATGTCGCGGGCCATCCGGGCAATATCCAACGCCTTGCCGCAGTTGTTGCGCTTGACGAGTGAAATCATCTCAGGTGAAGCTTTGCCTTCATCAAACAAGCGCCCAACGCGCAAGGAGCCTTGAAGGCCAAGTGCAATCTCGGTTTGCATGTCCGCAAGCTTCTTCTGAAACAGCTGGGTCTGAGCCAGAGGGCGGTCGAACTGCTTTCGGTCAAGGCCATATTGACGCGCGCGCATCCAACAGTCCTCTGCTGCACCCAAAGCGCCCCAGGAAATGCCATAGCGGGCCCGATTCAAGCAGCCGAATGGGCCTTTCAGGCCGGAGACGTTTGGAAGCAGAGCTTCCTCGCCCACTTCCACGCCGTCCATGACAATTTCGCCGGTTATGGAGGCTCGCAGAGACAGCTTTCCGCCGATTTTTGGAGCGGAAAGGCCCTTCATGCCTTTTTCAAGCACGAAACCACGGATCTTGTTATCGTGGGCTTCGGACTTCGCCCAGACCACAAAAACGTCTGCAATGGGAGAGTTTGAGATCCACATCTTGGATCCCTTGAGGCGATAGCCTCCCTCGATTTTTTCCGCGCGGGTGCGCATGCCGGCTGGATCAGAGCCTGCATCCGGTTCTGTCAGACCGAAGCAGCCAACCCATTCACCGCTGGCCAGTTTTGGCAGGTACTTCTTGCGCTGCTCTTCAGAGCCGTAGGCATAGATCGGAAACATGACCAACGAGGATTGAACGCTCATCATGGAGCGATAGCCGCTGTCAATGCGCTCGATCTCTCGCGCAACAAGGCCATACGCAACATAGGAGGCCCCAGAGCCGCCATACTCCTCTGGAAGCGTCACACCAAGCAAGCCCTGAGCGCCCATTTCGTCAAAGATTGCGCGATCCGTCTTTTCTTCACGGTAGGCCTCAATAACCCGTGGCATCAGGTTGTTCTGCGCATAGGCATGGGCGCTATCCATGATCAAGAGTTCATCTTCTTGAAGCTGATCGCGCAGGGCAAAAGGGTCTGCCCAGTTAAACTGACCGCCGCCGGTTGGATCAATGCTCATCTCTGGACTTCCTTATTCCACGTCAAATTTCACGCCCTGCGCCAGTGGGAGGGCACCTGAGTAGTTTATGGTGTTGGTTGCGCGGCGCATATAGGCCTTCCAAGCGTCAGAGCCTGCTTCGCGGCCGCCGCCGGTTTCTTTCTCGCCGCCGAAAGCTCCACCAATCTCTGCACCAGATGGGCCAATGTTCACATTGGCGATGCCACAATCGGACCCGACAGCAGAAGTGAAGATTTCGGCCTCAGAAAGATCTGAGGTGAAAATGGAGGAAGAAAGGCCTGCGGCGACGCCGTTTTGCAGGTCAATTGCTTCTTCCAAGCTACTGTAACGCACCACGTACAGGATGGGGGCGAAGGTTTCTTCCAGCACAGGGCCTACCTGCTTCGGCATCTCTACAATGGCAGGCTGCACATAATATGCATCCGGAAATTCTTCAGCAAGAACACGCTCGCCACCGTGAACGATGCCCCCGGCAGCCTTTGCTTCTTCGAGCGCTCTTTGCATGGTGTCGTAGGCGTCTTTGTCAATCAGCGGCCCAACAAGAGTGCCTGCGTCAGTGGGTGCGCCGATCTTTACCGAGCCATAGGCCTTGATAAGCCGCGGGATCAAAGCATCATAGACGCTTTCATGGGTGATGAGGCGGCGCAATGTCGTGCAGCGCTGGCCCGCTGTGCCCATAGCTGCAAAGGCAATGCCGCGCAGCGCAAGGTCGAGGTCCGCAGAAGGCGCAACGATGGCGGCGTTGTTGCCGCCAAGTTCAAGAATGCTGCGACCAAAGCGCTGGGCGACCCGTGGGCCAACCTGACGGCCCATGCGGGTCGAGCCTGTCGCGGAGATCACCGGAACACGTGGATCATCCACCAGGACTTCACCAACCTCACGGCCGCCCTGCAGAACCTGAAGCAGCCCCGCCGGTGCGTCTTCTCCAAATTTGGCCTGCGCTTTTTTGAAGAGCGCTTCAACTGCCATGGCGGTCAAGGGGCTCTTCTCGGAGGGCTTCCAGACCACGCTGTCGCCACAAACAAACGCCAGTGCGGCGTTCCATGACCAAACGGCCACAGGGAAGTTGAACGCGGAAATCACGCCAACAACCCCTGCAGGATGCCAGGTTTCCATCATCCTGTGGCCGGGACGTTCGGTAGCGATGGTAAGCCCATAAAGCTGGCGTGAAAGGCCAACAGCGAAGTCACAGATGTCGATCATCTCTTGCACTTCGCCGAGACCTTCAGAGGTGATTTTGCCCGCCTCAATGGAAACAAGGAGCCCCAGATCGTCCTTGTGAGCGCGAAGCTCCTCTCCAAGCAAACGCACAAGCTCGCCACGACGTGGGGCTGGGACGCGCCGCCAGGCCTTGAAGGCATCCTGTGCTGCACCAATCATGGAGGTGGCATCGTCTGCGCTGTGCTCTTTGATGGAAGCTATGGTCTTGCCGGAGATTGGGCTCTTGGCTGCAAGGGTTCCATCGGACAGGTTGGCGGGATCAACGCCCATCCGGGACAGGAGTTCGACGGTTTCTTCCGGTAAGCGCTTGGTGTCGATTGCAGTAGACATTGGGATCTCCCGGGGAGGCTCGTGTTTATTTAATTGCAGAGCAGTTTCACGGATCAGCCCCTTCAGCAAAAGCCACGTATTTTCCTTTAGTCATGCGCAATTGGAATGATTGCAAGGAACGCCCAATGAGCGTACTAACGAGGTAAATATAGATATTACAGTGACCTAGACCGGATTGAAGATGGTTGATGCAAGGCGTGGGTGATGCCTTCTACGACTAAAGCCGGGTCTTATGTGTCGTTGGGACTTTGAGTCAGGATCGGGAGAAAACAATGAAACGGGGATTTATACCGCCGATCGACAGTCTGATCGCCTTCGAAAGCGCTGCACGCCATGGCTCATTCACAAGGGCTGCGGAAGAGCTGTTTCTCACTCAAGGTGCGGTGAGCAAGCAGGTGCGCTTATTGGAAGGGCGCCTCGGCGTAGAGCTGTTCAAGCGTGTGCGCCAACGTATTGTCCTGACTGACGCTGGTCGTCTTTATCTTCACGACATACGGGGCACGTTGGAGAAGATGACCACTGCAACACGGCAGGTGATGTCGTTTGGCGGGAGTGAGGACGTATTGAACCTCGCTGTGCTTCCCACCTTCGGTACGCGTTGGTTGGCCGGACGCTTACCCCGCTTTCATGAGCGATATCCGGAAGCCAGCTTCAATCTGTCTGTGCGTCTGCGCCCCTTCGACTTTGACGCAGAGCCATTTGACGGTGCGATCCACTATGGAGAGCCTGTTTGGGCCCGGGCAATTTGCGAGCCTCTGTTTCCAGAGGATGTCGTGCCCGTTTGTTCAAGATCATTTCGGGATCGATATGGTATTCGCAAGCCTGAAGATTTGTGCACTGTCATGCGGCTTCATCAGTCCACGCGACCCGATGCTTGGCAGCGCTGGTTCATGGAAGCAGGTGTTGAAACGGATCTTGCCTTTCAAGGGCCGCGCTTTGATCAGTTCACCATGATCTCGCAGGCCGCAGCAGCAGGTTTGGGGGTGGCTTTGGTGCCGAAATTCTTCATCACGGAGGAGCTCAAGTCTGGGGCTCTGGTGACGCTCTTTGATACAACACTGAAGCTAAGTTCCGCCTACCACTTCGTTTATCCGGAAAATCGCACTTTGCGGCCCGTGGTAAAAACCTTCAAGGCCTGGCTTCAGGAAGAAGCCAAAGACCAAAAAGACCGGGAAGAGCTTCTGCCAGGCTAAGTCAGCCAAGTTCGAAGGTGGTAATGCCGTAAATTTTGTCGAGAGGGAGTTCTGGAGCAGGTCCACGGTACATACGGGCTGTCTCGAACACGGGAGAAAGCTCGTAGCGGTCTACAAGCGCTTCTGCCTCGGCGTTGACCTCTGGGAGGTCCAGAATGACCATCTGACCCCGCACAGATCCGGCCAAGGCTCGGAACAAAAGATCTGCGATCTCTGGTGTCTCGGCAAACAACGGTCCGATCTTGAAACCTTCTCGGCAAGCCCGCAGAGTGCCACAACCGCGTATATGTCCGTCTTCAACGGCGCAGAAGCCAAATCGATTTCGTTCCATAGGGCGATGCCACTGCTGGAGAAAGCTCTCCCGCGGTGCGGGAAAGAATGCTCGGTCATAGTCTCGAATGCTCGTGTAGGTTCCAGTCCCAATGGGCGCAAGGCGCGGGTCATGGGGCATGGAAACCGTAGAGAGACCGGAATAGCGGATGTTCCGGTGACACAGTGTGAAACCCGATTTGCCATAATCTGCTTGATGTTCGACCACGCCATCAAGTCCAAGGGTGCGTTGGTCCAGTCCATCCAACGCAGCATTCCAGGTTTTGAAGCCCAGCCCCTCTCCGCGCCTGTCGGGTCTGCAGATATAGAATCCGACAAAGCCATAATCCGATCCATAGCGGATGGCGGAAATGCATGAGGCAAGCCCCTGCTCATCCTTGATGCCCCAAAAACCGCCAGAATCGGCCGCCCAGAAAGCATCGCCATCAATCAAGCCCGGGTTCCATCCCTCAACGGCGGCCCACTCCAGCATTACATCCAGATCTTCGCGAACCAATTGTGATGGGGTTTCATCTGCGGACATTTTTGCGTTCTCCTGTCTAGGTCTGATCATGGCTCGCGCACCCTATCATCGTAGCTGCTGCTCCCCAATCCTCCGTAGTGTTGGGTCTTCTGAACGCTTCACGAAAGAAACAATCCGCGAGGGCTTGTTTTGGCACCGCTTTTTCTCGGGTAGAGCCGGAACTGACCAGAAGGTTCAATAGGACCGCTGCGGTATACGGTTTAAGACTTATGTAAGCTTGAGGATTGTTTTTTAGGGGAGGCTCAGTTGAGCTACGAAAACATTATTGTCGAAACCCGCGGCAAGGTCGGCCTCATTACGCTGAACCGTCCGCATGCATTGAACGCGCTCAACAAAGAACTGATTGATGAGCTTTGCGAAGCGCTCAGCGATTACGAGCAGGATCCGACTGTCGGCTGCATTGTGCTTACAGGCTCGGAAAAGGCGTTTGCTGCTGGTGCTGACATTAAGGCCATGGCCGACAATGAGTATGTCGATACATACCTCACCGATTTCCTGTCCAACTGGGATGATGTTTCCCGCACACGTAAGCCCATAATTGCTGCTGTGGCTGGATTCGCCCTTGGCGGCGGTTGTGAGCTGGCCATGATGTGTGACTTCATTCTGGCGGCTGATTCCGCGAAGTTCGGCCAACCTGAAATCAAGCTTGGGGTAATGCCTGGTGCCGGTGGTACACAGCGACTCACAAGGTTTGTTGGTAAGTCCAAGGCTATGGAAATGTGCCTTACAGGACGCATGATGGACGCCGACGAAGCCGAGCGCTCTGGTCTTGTCAGTCGCGTGGTACCTGCAGATCAATTGATTAACGAGGCTGTTGAGACGGCTACCAAAATCGCAGATTTCTCAATGCCTATTGTCATGATGACCAAGGAAAGCGTTAACCGTTCTTATGAGGTTACCCTCGCAGAGGGCATTCGTTTCGAACGTCGGTTGTTCCAGTCAATGTTCGCAACGGCCGATCAGAAAGAAGGCATGAACGCCTTCATTGAGAAGCGGAAACCGGACTTTAAAAACCGGTAGGTCGCAATTTTAGCGCTCTTGAGACGCCTTTTTGATTGACGAGGCAGTTCCTCATGCTTATAAGCGCTCCACAACCGGTGGCGGACTTGTTCGCCGCCGCATTCGTTTGACCGGGGTTGCTTTGGGCGGCCTCGTTCGCGATTTGACAACAGTTCTTTACTGACAGATCAGGACAGAGCCCATGGCCAACACTCCTTCGGCCAAGAAGGCGGCCCGTAAAATTGCCCGCCGGACGGCCATTAACAAGGCTCGCCGTAGCCGTTTGCGTACTTTCGTACGTAAAGTAGAAGAAGCTATCGCAGCTGGTGACCAGAGCGTAGCTAACGAAGCATTCAAGGCAGCGCAGCCAGAAATCATGCGTGCTGCTGGTAAAGGCATCCTGCATGCCAATACCGCATCCCGTAAGGTATCTCGCCTGAATGCACGTATTAAGGCTATCGGCGCATAAAAGCCTTAACGAATTTAATCAAAAACCCGGCCATCATGGCCGGGTTTTTTTTTAGCCAGGCACAGGTTGTTGAGCAGTTTTTAAGCTAAAACACACAAATTCTGCCTGTGGATTACTCTGCATTTTTGGCATAAAAATCCCTGTTAATTCAGATAGTTATGGGTAGGTAAGAATTGTCACTTGGAATCCGGTGGGATTCCGCGTCTGTCAAGAAAAAAGTGTCGGAAATTTTTTTTGAAGCAATTTTGTCTTCGGTTAACTATTCGACATGTGAAAAAGTTATTGAGTCAGAAGCGCTTTAGGGAAAGGTGGCTCTTGGAGCGTTAAGGCGTGACGTAAAGGAAGGGTGGGGTTGGCTACAGTCTGTTAATTTTTGGCTATTGCTAGAGCAAAATAGGCTGTGTATGGTTTTCGAAGTTGTCGGGTTGCTGCTCGATCCCTTCGTACAAGTTCAAGAAAACGTTTTGGGACGTGTAGTTAACTCGTAGCACTATACTTCTAGTGATTGTGCGTAAGTAGTTTGGCAACTTGATCACTGGAAGAGAGTCTTCTGGTTTACTTTATAGGACTTTGTGGCTGGGTGTGCCCGGACAAATTTCCTATTGTTAGGGGCATGTAAACAGATACAGGCGGCGAGTATCTTGGTGGCGGGAACTCAATATCACGGTGATCGGACAGTTGCGGAAACGTTTGCGGCGTTGAATGAGAACGCCCACTCGGTCTTGGTAGATGTTAGGTCAGAAGCTGAATGGGTTCACGTGGGTATTCCGCAAGTGCCTGGAAATGAAGATAGAATTTTGTTTCACGAGTGGAAGGCCTTTGGGGCAGAAGCACCGCATCAGGAATTCGGGGCGACACTTTCTTCCATTTTCGTAAAAAAAGGACTTGACCAAAACGCCGATATCTATTTTCTGTGCCGGTCCGGTGTGCGCAGTCAAAGCGCAGCAATCGTCATGACGGCACTGGGATATCGTCATTGTTTAAATGTGGTCGATGGGTTTGAGGGCCCGCTGGATGCGGCGGGGCATAGGGGTTTTGTATCCGGGTGGAAGGCTCAAGGGCTTCCCTGGGTTCAGACTTAGAGAACATAGAGTTACACTCGCTTGGCAGGGGGCACCTCCCAAGACGAACGAATTGCTCGATGAGAGCAACAATAAACGACGCTCAATAACGGGCGCGACACTTTTTGGAATCTGGGCATCTGTGGCGGAATGCCCATATTTAAGGAGGCTTACATGCACGTTCAGGAAGCTCCAGGGCCGGAGCAATGGGACCGCGTCAAGAAACGACTTCGGGCTGAACTTGGTGAAGATGTCTTTACCAGCTGGTTTGCGCGAGTTGATCTCGAAGGACACGACGATGGCACCATCCGGTTGTCGGTTCCCACTCGCTTTTTGAAGCAGTGGATTCAATCTCACTACCGTGAGCGCCTGATGGGCCTCTGGAAGAACGAGTGGGAAGATGTGCGTCGCATTGAGCTGACTGTACGCGGCGCTGTGCGTCCTCGTCCTGCTGCTCAAAAGGTTGCAGCTCAGGCTGGCGTTCAGCCGGGCGGCAAGCCAGCGGACATGAGACCAATTCAGGTCAATGACCCGATCGGTCTGCGCGCAAACGCACCATCTCCAGCCGTTTCTGCACGGCCAATGGGGCGCGGTGACGCTTCCGCAAAAGACGTGCTTGAGGGCGCTGCACTTGATCCCAAGTACACATTCGACACCTTTGTTGAAGGCGAGTCCAACGTTCTGGCACTGGCGGCTGCACGTCAGGTTGCAGGCGGCGGCGTCGTAACCTTCAATCCCCTGTTCCTGCATGCCTCGGTCGGTCTCGGTAAGACCCACCTGATGCAGGCAATCGCCAATCAGGCACGCAACGCGGGTCGCCGTGTGCTTTACCTGACAGCGGAACACTTCATGTATCGCTTCGTGTCCGCTTTGCAGCAGCAGTCTGCAATGGCTTTCAAGGACACATTGCGTTCAATCGACCTTCTCCTGATCGACGACATGCAGTTCCTGCATGGCAAGCAGGTGCAGCAGGAATTCTGTCATACGCTGAACGCCCTTATTGATGGGGCGCGCCAGGTTGTTGTGGCGGCTGACCGTGCGCCATCCGATCTGGAAAGCCTTGATGATCGGGTTCGCTCTCGTCTTGCTGGCGGCCTTGTGGTCAATATTTCCGAGCCGGACTTCGGTCTGCGCCGTGCGATCCTTGAAGACCGGATGCGCGCGCAGCAGCGCAGCTACCCTAACTTTACCGTTCCAGATGCAGTGCTGGACTATGTTGCGCGCAACGTGACATCTTCCGGTCGTGACCTTGAAGGCGCATTGAACCGTCTGGTTGCTCATAACCAGTTGACCAACTCTCCGGTCACTCTGGATATGGCTGAAATCACATTGCGCGACCTGATCCGTGCGGCAGAGCCACGCCGTGTAAAGATCGAAGACATCCAGCGCGTGGTTTCCAAGCACTACAATGTTACCAAAGCGGACCTGCTGTCTGCACGTCGTACGCGCACCATCGTGCGCCCACGTCAGATTGCAATGTACCTTGCCAAGATGATGACACCTCGCTCTCTGCCGGAGATCGGTCGTCGCTTTGGCAACCGCGACCACACCACGGTGCTTCACGCCGTGCGCAAGATCGAAGAACTGGCCAAGGCAGACAACGGTTTGGCTCAGGAGCTCGAGCTGCTAAAGCGCATGCTTGACGCATAAGATCTGCGCTCTTGCCCTCTAGGCACCGGAAGGATCCGAAGTTCATTGCATATGAGGGCGCTGTCAACAGCGCCCTCTTGCTTTTTTGTCGCAATGAGGGCAGGTTCTACGGCCCGGCGCTCAGCCGGATTGGGCTTTTAAAGTAATCATTTGCGACCCGAACGGTCGCCAGCAAAACGGATGTTTCGCATGAAAGCGACACTTGAGCGGACCGAGCTCCTGAAGTCATTGACCCACGTGCATCGTGTTGTTGAGCGGCGAAATACCATTCCGATCTTGTCCAACGTTATGCTGCAGACGGAAGGCGGCGAACTCAAGCTGCGCGCGACAGACCTTGATCTTGAAGTGCTGGAGACCATTCCGGCGGTGATCGAAGTGCCTGGCGCGACTACCGTCCCTGCGCATATGATTTATGAAATCGTCCGCAAATTGCCTGATGGCTCTCAAGTTGTTCTGGAAACCTCTGGCGATGACACCACTTTGGAAATTCGCGCAGGCCGTTCCCGATTTGCGCTTCAGATGTTGCCGATCTCCGACTTCCCGGACATGACCGCAGGCGACTTTACGCATGCCTTTACGATCACGGCGGGTGGAATTCGCAAGTTGATTGATGCGACGCAGTTTGCGATCTCAACTGAAGAGACCCGCTATTATCTGAACGGCATCTATATGCATGCCGTCGAAACAGAGGGAGAGCAGCGCTTCCGAGCCGTGGCGACCGATGGTCACCGTCTGGCACAGTCCGAGCTGCCAGCCCCTGAAGGTTCCGAGGGAATGCCGGGCATTATCGTGCCGCGCAAGACCGTGGGCGAAATCCAAAAGCTGCTGGAAGACCCGGAAGCGGAGGTCCGTGTTGAAATCTCTGAGACCAAGATCCGCTTTACTACCGGTCCAGTGGTTTTGACCTCCAAGCTGATTGACGGCAGCTTCCCTGACTACGGCCGTGTTATCCCTAAAAACAACGACAAGGAAATGCGCGTTGATCGGGATGTGTTCAAGGAGGCGGTTGACCGTGTGTCTACCATCTCATCTGAGCGCGGCCGGGCTGTGAAGCTGGCTCTTACGGAAGGCAAGCTGGTTCTCACTGTAACCAATCCGGATTCCGGCTCTGCTACTGAGGAGCTGATGGTCGAGTACGATTCCGATGATATGGAAATCGGCTTTAACTCAAAGTATCTGCTGGATATTGCCGGTCAACTGTCCGCAGACGCAGCGCTTTTCCGTCTGGCTGATTCAGGTTCGCCAACCTTGATCCAGGAAGATGGAAAAGAGGACACACTGTTTGTTCTCATGCCAATGCGGGTATAATCTTTTTCGAACCCTCTCGCATGTGAGCGTGGGAGGGTTCGTCACTCCAATGACCACAGGATACACAGCAGAATGTCAGAGGCAGTTTCTGTGGCGCTGACGCGTCTGGCTCTGACCGATTTTCGCAACTATGAAGCTGCGACAATCCCGCTATCGAGCCAGATGGTTGCCTTTGTAGGCAATAACGGCGCTGGTAAGACCAATATCCTTGAAGCCATTTCCTTTTTAACCGCAGGCCGAGGTTTGCGTCGCTCAGCGCTTTCTGACGTTGGCCGTGCTGACAGTTCAGGCAGCTGGGCTGTTAGCGCTGTTCTTGATGGCGCTTATGGCGAAACCCGCATTGGCACAGGGTACACCGCCGGAGAAGCAGGGCGGCGCGTTCGCATTGATGGCGAAGATGCTCGCTCTTCAGATCAGCTCTTGGACTACATCCGGGTGCTTTGGCTAGTGCCAAGCATGGATGGGCTGTTTACCGGCCCGGCAGCGGATCGCCGCCGCTTTCTGGATCGTCTTGTACTGTCATTGAATCCGGGCCATGGCCGGATGGTTGCCAATTTCGAAAAGGCACTTCGTCAACGCAATCGGCTGTTGTCGGAGGGGGGCATGGCAAGTTTTCTGGATGCGCTTGAAGCTCAGGTGGCAG
This sequence comes from Pseudovibrio exalbescens, assembly GCF_028737195.1. Lineage (GTDB taxonomy): Bacteria > Pseudomonadota > Alphaproteobacteria > Rhizobiales > Stappiaceae > Pseudovibrio > Pseudovibrio zosterae. The sequence continues at coordinate 337,356 of NZ_JAQZAJ010000002.1, forward strand.
AACTGGGAACGGCTGTTGCCATTGCGCGCCGGGAGACAGTTAGCCTGCTGAGTTCCACGTTGGATGAGCAGGCCAAGCTGGGGCTTCCCTTCCCAAAGGGGCAGATCCACCTAGAGGGCAGCTTTGAAACGGCAACAATTGGCTTGAACTCGACCGATACCGAGGACGTTTACCGAGACCTTCTTGCTGAGGGGCGTTACCGAGATCGTGCCGCTGGCAGGACACTGGACGGTCCTCACCGATCTGATCTCGTGGTTCATCATGCCGATAAAAATCTTCCCGCCGCTCTTGCCTCCACTGGCGAACAAAAGGCTCTGCTAATTGGTCTGGTCCTCGCCCACGCCAGCTTGACGACGGCTGTTGCAGGAATGGCGCCGCTGCTCCTGCTTGACGAGGTCGCTGCCCATCTGGATCCTGGCCGCCGCGCGGCATTGTTTGCAAGACTTGAGGCAATTGGGGGCCAGGTTTTCATGACGGGAACGGACGTCAGTTTGTTTCAGGATTTGCCAGCTGGATCCCAACGTTTCGCAGTGGACGAAGCGAACATCACGCCGCTTTGAGAAATCCTAAAGGGTTTCGGCGAGGACTTTGCAGTAGAGTGCGAGGCAACGTAATAGGATCGCTGGGTATAATTTCGGGTGTCACCTCATGGATTATGCATCACTCATTTTGTTTGCTGGCACGCTTTTTGTCGCTGCAATAACTCCTGGCCCGGGTATCGCCGCTCTTGTTGCACGGGTGCTTGGCAGTGGGACGCGTGGGGCTCCAGCCTTTTGCATGGGTATGCTCAGCGGAGATCTGGTCTGGTTCACCTTGGCGGCGCTCGGCATGGCAGCAATCGCCAGCACGTTTGCTTGGGCCTTTGTCATCTTGAAGTATTTGGGCGCCGCTTACTTGCTGTACTTAGCTGTAAAAATGTGGCGTGCGGGGGCCTTCAAGCAGGCCGATGAAGTGAGTGTCGCCGAACTGAAGGGGACGCGGCTCTCGGCCTATTTGGCGGGTTTCACTCTCACGCTTGGCAATCCGAAGGTCGTGTTGTTTTACATGGCCTTGATGCCGAACCTCATTCCGCTGGATCAGATGACGTTGTTGTTTTATGGCGAGTTGGTGCTGGTGCTGCAGGTTACACTTACCGTGGTGCTGGGTGGATACGTGCTTTTGGCCAGCCGCGCGCGCAAGATGATGACTTCACAGCGTGCTGTTAACCGGCTTACCAAAAGCGCAAGTGCCGTAATGGTAGGTGCAGCGGTCGCCATTGCCACACGCTAGAGTTCCACGCCCTCTGAAATACGGGAATTTTCCCGAGTTTACCTAAGTTTAGCAGGGGGCAAATCCTCTGATTGGTTGAACGGCGCGCTCAAGGATTTATAAGGGTTTAAATGCCCAAAAACCGTAGAGTGAATTGATTCGAATGAGCGATACATCGACCCCTGAAAACGACGGACCTGAGACTCCTGAGGCAAGCGCAGAATATGGCGCTGGCTCGATCAAAGTCCTGAAGGGCTTGGATGCTGTTCGCAAGCGCCCAGGCATGTATATCGGGGACACGGATGACGGTTCTGGCCTGCACCACATGGTCTATGAGGTGGTTGACAACTCCATCGACGAAGCGCTGGCCGGTCACGCTGACCATGTTACGGTTACGCTCAATCCAGATGGCTCGGTAACCGTCACCGACAATGGTCGTGGTATTCCGGTAGATATCCATCCGGAAGAAGGCATCTCAGCTGCTGAAGTAATTATGACTCAGCTTCATGCGGGTGGTAAGTTCGACAGCAACTCCTACAAGGTGTCTGGCGGTCTCCACGGCGTGGGTGTATCTGTGGTGAATGCACTGTCGACCACACTCGAGCTGCGCATCTTCCGCAATGACAAGGAGCACTTTGTCCGTTTCCGCAATGGCGATGCCGAAGCGCCGCTGGAGGTCATTGGTGATGCTGTAGGCCGCTCCGGCACAGAAGTGACCTTTACGCCCTCTCCTGAGACGTTCACAAAGATTGACTTCGACTATGAAACGCTTGAGCACCGCCTGCGAGAGCTCGCGTTCTTGAACTCCGGTGCCCGCATCATCCTTACGGACAACCGGGGCGTGGAGCCGATACGTGAGGAGCTGTTCTACGAAGGTGGTCTGGAAGAATTCGTGCGCTACCTTGATCGCGCCAAGCAGCCAATCATCGAAACGCCGCTGACCATGACGGCAGAGCGTGACGGCATCACGGTTGAAGTTGCCATGTGGTGGAACAGCAGCTACCACGAGCAGGTTCTATGTTTCACAAACAACATTCCTCAGCGAGATGGTGGTACGCACCTCGCGGGTTTCCGTAGTGCTCTAACCCGTCAGCTAACCTCCTATGCGGACACGTCAGGGCTTCTAAAGCGCGAGAAGGTGAACCCGACGGGTGAAGACTGCCGTGAGGGGCTCTCCTGCGTTCTTTCCGTGAAGGTTCCAGATCCCAAGTTCTCCTCTCAGACCAAGGATAAGCTGGTTTCTTCAGAAGTCCGTCCTGTGGTTGAGAACCTGGTCGGTGAGGCTCTGTCCACTTGGCTAGAAGAAAACCCTGCTCCGGCGAAGTCCATCGTTTCAAAAATCGTGGAAGCGGCGAGTGCTCGGGAAGCAGCCCGAAAGGCTCGTGAGCTAACCCGCAGAAAGGGCGCGTTGGATGTCGCGTCCCTGCCCGGCAAGCTGGCCGACTGTCAGGAGCGCGATGCTTCCAAAGCGGAACTGTTTATCGTGGAGGGTGACTCCGCGGGCGGCTCTGCAAAGCAGGGGCGTCATCGTGGCAATCAGGCCGTACTTCCGCTGCGTGGTAAAATCCTCAATGTGGAGCGGGCGCGTTTCGACAAAATGATTTCCTCTCAGGAAATCGGTACCTTGATTACGGCGCTTGGCACAGGGATTGGTCGCGAAGAGTTCGATCTGGCAAAACTGCGGTACCACAAGATCATCATCATGACCGATGCTGATGTGGATGGTGCGCACATTCGTACTCTTCTCCTGACGTTCTTGTTCCGCCAGATGCCGGAGCTCATCGAGCACGGCTACGTCTACATTGCGCAGCCACCGCTCTATAAGGTGAAACGCGGCCAGTCCGAACAGTATTTGAAGGACGAAGCCGCCCTTGAAGAATACCTGATCAGCAACGGTTTGGACGACAGCAGCTTGCAGCTGGCAACGGGCGAAGTTCGTTCGGCGAACGATCTGCGTGCAGTCATTGAAAAAGCGCGCGAAGTTTCAGCCATCCTGAACGGCCTTCACTCCCGTTATGATCGTCAGGTAGTGGAGCAGGCTGCCATTGCGGGTGCGCTCAATCCTGACAACCTGCACAATCCAGAAAAGGCCAGGGAGGCTGCGGCGTATATTGCCCGCCGTCTGGATATTCTGGCCGACGAATTTGAGCAAGGTTGGGAAGGCGAGGCAACTGACGAAGGCGACCTTGTCTTCAAGCGTGAAGTGCGTGGCGTTCTTGAAGTCGCTCGAATTGATGCAGCCTTGCTGGGCTCGGCTGATGCGCGCCGTTTGAACTCCTATCACGACTATTTGAATGAAGTGTATGTGAAGGCGGCTACCTTGGTGCGCAGGGACAAACATACAGAGGTGCGTGGCCCGCAAGCGTTGTTGGAAGCTATTTTTGCCCAGGGTCGCAAAGGCATTTCCATGCAGCGCTACAAGGGGCTGGGTGAGATGAACCCGGAACAACTTTGGGAGACCACATTGGATCCGAATGTGCGCTCTCTCCTTCAGGTGAAGATCAAGGAGGCAGATGCTGCCGACGACATTTTCACCAAGCTGATGGGTGATGAAGTCGAGCCAAGACGTGAGTTCATTCAGGCCAATGCGCTTTCGGTCGCAAACCTTGATATCTAGCAAAAAGCCCCGCTTTGTGCGGGGCTTTGTTCATCAGAGGTCGAGTGGGTCCGGCATCCATGTTTCAATCAGAAAGTCAATGTGGTTGCCAACCTCCCTCTCCGCTTCATCCGGTGTACCGTACTTGTAGACCTCCAGAATGTGCGTGTGCCGGCGCCTTACATCTTCGGCATCAAGCTCTTCAGTCCGGCCATTCATGGTGAAGCGATGCATGTGCAATGCACATCTGTTGAGGATTGGCTCCAGACCAACGAGACCGGATTCTCTAAAAAGCAGGCCATGAAATTTCCGGTCGTATTCACTGCAAAGATAGGTACGTCCGTCGGCTGCAGTCTTGTGCATGGCCGCCACAACCAACTTCAGTTCTTCAAAGCCTTCATCGGACAGTTTCGAGGCGACACGCCGTGCAGCCACTTGCTCTAATTGCCGCCGGATGTAGACCATCTGCAGGGCCTCATCTCGGCATAGGGGCGCCACATGGGTGCCTCGATAGTCGTGTTTGCATACCAAGCCGTTGTTATCGAGCTGGATAAGAGCTTCTCTGACTGTACCTTGAGCGCAATGATATTCTGCAGCGATTTGTTGCTCGCCAAGAACCTGCCCTGGCTTGAGTGCCCCTATGATTATTTTTTCTTTGAGCCCATAATACACGAAGTCACTTTTGCGCGACTTCTTGCTCGAACGTGGGCTCACGCCGAACTCTTTAATAAAATCGAGGTGCATTGGGTTCGTTTAGCCTGATCCGTGGGATGCTCGAATTATAGTGATCATTCTCATCCCATGTAGGTGCCAGTGTTTATATCATGCAAGTACCGCAACAAATAGTTGCAGGGCAATCAGACTTAGGTACGATCGCTCACCTAGCTGTGAATATTTCTGGTAAATAAAAACAATGAAAAATTTCACATTCATGAATTGAATTTCAGTGAAATTATAGTTTCTTACATGTATTCTTGAAGTATTGTAAAATTTGTCAATTGAACAGGTGGACGAGTTTATATCAATATAGACAAAATTCATTTGTTACCAATTAGTTAATATTGTTTTGAGTTTAACTAGACTGGTCGCAATACCATCAAGGATATGTGGTTGCGATATGATCTGGCTATCAAAGACACGACAGGCACTACAACTCTTTGCTATCGCTTCATGTTTAGGTGCATCTGCATTGGTGGCCAAGCCAGCCAGTGCGCTCACTTTGCAAGAAGCAATTCGCGAAACCGTGGCAACGGACCCGGATATCTTGGCTTCAATCGAGAATCGGGAAGCGATCGAATTTGAACTGCGCCAAGCGCGTGGGCTTTACCTTCCACAGTTGGATGTGGAATCCTCAATCGGCGCTCGTCGTCTCGACAATGACGGGCGCCGGGCAACTGGTGATGAAGGCACAGCCCTGTTTCCCCGCGATATAGGTTTGTCACTCAACCAGAATGTTTTTGACGGTTTCGGACGTGAGGCGGAGGTAGAACGCCAAGCCTCCCGCGTCGATGGCGCTTCATTCCGTGTCTATGAGCGTTCGGAATTCATTGGTCTTGAGGTCACCCGCGAGTACGTTGAGCTTCTGCTTCAGGACGAGATTATTGAAGAGGCCAAAAAGAATGTCCGGTTTCACCGCGCGATCCTCTCTGACATTCGAGAGGGCGTTAACAGCGGAACTCTGACAAGTGCAGATCTGGAGCAAGGTATAGAACGTTTGCTCGGGGCCGAAAGCCGCCTCATCGAAGCTCAGGAAGATCGCGCGATCGCGGCTGTGCGCTTGCAGCGCTACGTAAACCGGCCCGTTCACAAGGTCGCGGGCCTGCCGCACTTGAACCATTATCTGCCCAAGACGCGAGCGCAGGCGGTTGCGCTTGCGCGACAGCATAACCCGTTGATATTGCTGGCGATGGCGGATGTGGATACGGCCGCTGCGGAGCTGAAGGCTGCAAAGGCGCCATTCTATCCGCGCCTTAATCTGGAAGGTCTTGCGAGAACCGGGCAGGACATAGACGGCGATGATGACCGCACAACAGACCTGCAAGTTCGTTTGGCTCTTCGCTGGAACATTTATCGCGGTGGTATTGATACCGCGGATGTTCAGGAGCAGATCCGCCGTGTTGGGGAGGCGCGGAAAATCCGCGATCTGCGCATCAGAGAGGTGGAAGAAAATGTTCGCGCTGCTTGGATTACGCGCACTCAACAGCGGGTGCTCCTGGCGAAACTGAAAGAGCAGGCTGCGGCCAACAACGATGTTGTTTCTTCCTATCGCGAGCAGTTCAGGATTGGTCTGCGCTCCTTGTTGGACCTCTTGGACGCCCAGAACACCCGGTTCAACACCAACGTGTTGGTTCAAACATCCAATTATTCTGCCGCTTTCGCAGATTTTCGCTTGGTTGCGGCTACAGGAAGGTTGCTGGATGCTGTCCATACTGCCTTGCCTCCGCAGGCAGATGCCTATGCTCGGGCAGACGCACACGTGCCTCCGCCGCCCAAACCCAAGGAAATGCCAAGAAAAGATCCAAATATGGGTCGTATTGAATATTTACGTTCGGATTTAAATTAGGTTTCTCTGTCATATTGACGTAACGTCATAAAAAAGACAGAGGAAACGATGGAACCTGTGCGCTCAAAAGTTGATCTGCACCTTGCTCACGGCGAGGTGACAGAGGATCATCCGGATCCATTGGTCTCGTGTTTGCAAATCGTAGCGCAACGCTTCAACCGGCCAACCTCTTTGACAGTTCTTACTGCTGGGCTTCCGCACGAAACTGAGCATTTTACGCCCGAGTTAATCGCTCGTGCGGCCAAGCGCATTGAGTTGGTAGCGTCCGTGCGTGGGGCAGCACTTGGCAAACAGCCTCCTTTTACCCTGCCCATCATCATTGCATTGAAAAAACGCGGCCCTGTTGTCCTGCTGGAACGCAGCGGAGACCGGGTTTTTGAAGCCGCCCTGCCAGGACGCAACGAAACCATCACACTTTCGGAACTGGAGATCACGGAGGACTATGCCGGGTGGACCATTAGTTTTGCTGAACCGCAGCGCCATGCCGGGCTCAAGCCCGGTGGGGCAACAAAGAGCAGTGAGAACTGGTTTTGGGCACCACTGAGGACCTACTGGAAGAGTATGGTTCAGGTGATTTTGGCGGCAAGCGTCATCAATGCATTGGCGCTGGCGTCTCCGCTGTTTGTCATGAATGTTTATGACCGCGTGCTGCCAAACAAGGCGATTTCCAGCTTGTGGGTGCTCGCAATTGGTTTGAGTATCGCTTTCATCTTCGATTTTCTGCTGAAGGTCTCCCGCGCGACACTGATCGATTATGTAGGCCGCAAGCTGGACATTCATGTCTCCTCAGCACTTTTTGAGAAGGTTATGAATATACGCCTGCAAGAGAGGCCGGAATCTACAGGCGTCTTCGCAAATCACGTCTCCCAATATGAGTATGTGCGCGAGTTTTTTACCTCCAGTACTCTGTCGCTATTGGTTGATGTTTGCTTCCTCTTCGTCTTCCTGTTTGTCATCTACCTGCTCGGCGGTTGGATGGTCGTCGTACCTCTTGTCGCCGTGGTTCTGGTTGCCATCTCAGGGTTGGTCCTCCAAGCCTTCGTGTCGCGCTATCTGGCTCGGGCTCAGTCGGACTCGGCGCAGCGGCACGGGTTGCTGGTTGAGAGCGTAACCGCCATGGAGACGGTGAAAAGCTTGCGTGCCGAAGGGTATTTTCTCGCCAAGTGGGAACGGTTCATCCAAGAGGGCAGCCGTACCCAGTCACAAATCAAGGCCTACAGTTCCTTGGCCGTCAATATCGCCCAGTTCCTGCAGCAAATGACCACCGTCTGGGTTGTGGTGACTGGCGTATACCGCTTCGCAGAAAATGAGATCACTATGGGCGTCATCATCGCCGTGGTAATGCTCTCCGGCCGGGCCGTTGCACCCCTCACGCAAATGACCACGGTTCTGACCCGCGCCCGCTATGCGTTCGCAGCGCTAAAAACCCTTGATGATCTGATGGGGCAGCCCGATGAGCGCGTGGGGGTCAAGGACTATGTGAACCGCATTGTCCTTGATGGCGAGTTGGAGTTCAGAAACGTCTCCTTTCAGTATCCGGCGGTGGAGCGCAGCGTGCTGAATGGCGTCTCCTTTCATATCAAGCCCGGAGAGAAGGTCGGTATCCTTGGTCCAATCGGTTCCGGCAAAACCACGCTTGCCCGGTTGGCCTCCGGTTTGTACACGCCCACCTCTGGCGAAGTGCTGATTGATGGGGTGGATGCCCGCCAGTATCACCCTTATGAGGTTCGCAAAGCTGTTGGTTTGGTCGTGCAGGAAACGGATCTTTTCCGCGGCTCACTGAAAGAAAACGTGCTGATTGCAAAGCCAGGTGCAACAGATGATGAAATCTTGTTTGCGTGCCGCATGGCCGGTGTTGATACCTTCGCCGCACGCCATCCCATGGGCTATGACATGCCCGTTGGTGAGCGTGGCAGTTTCCTTTCAAGTGGGCAGATACAGTCAATCGCCCTTGCCCGTGTGTTTCTGATATCGCCGCCAATTCTGTTCCTTGATGAGCCTTCCAGTGCCTTGGATCTGGCCGCCGAGAAGATCCTGATACAGCACTTGAAAGAAGCGATCTGGCCCGACCAAACCCTCATTCTCGCAACGCACCGTCAAGCGATGTTGGAACTGGTCGAGAGATTGATCGTTGTGGACAATGGCAAGGTGGTTGCAGATGGACCAAAGCAGAGAGTGTTGGCGGCTTTGGCCGAGCGGGCTGCTGCGCGGGCGTCGGCGCAAGGCCCTCGTGTTTCTGCAAATGACTTTGACGAGCTTGAAGACGAAACCAATGAGTTGCCCAAAACAAATGAGGCGTGATGTGGCGCACAGCTCGCAAATGAAAAGCCGCTGGCGTTGGGACCAGCGGCTTCACAAGCCTACTATCTTTCTCTCAAGGCAGTACTTTGCGCTGTGATTAGCGGTTCCATGAGATAGGCAAGAATGGTTTTCTCTCCGGTCAGAATATCAACTTGCCCGAACATGCCAGGCATCAATGGATGCTCCTGCCCCTGAAGCTCCAAAAAGGCGTTGTCTGATTCAATGATTACGGAATAAAACGCCTCGCCTGTGTCCTCATCATGGATGACATCCGCACCCACATGAGTCACGCGCCCATCAAGCCCGCCATAGGTGGCGAAGTCGTAGGCCGTGATCTTCACAACGGCCTGCTGGCCAGCGTGAATAAAGGCAATGTCCTTGGGGTTTATCTTGGCCTCAAACAGCAGCCGGTCCCCAATGGGCACGATTTCAAGAACGGGTGTTCCAGCTGTCACAAATGCGCCGTTTGTGTTCACTTCCACCTTGTTCACGATGCCATCAACTGGTGCATATGTGTCGGTCTGCGCCAGCTTCCGTTCAGCAGCACGAATACTCTCGGTAATGACGGATAGTTCAGATATGCGCTCGGTCAGCTCATTGAGGATATCCTCATTCTCCTTGGATCGGATTTCGGCCTTTTGCGACTCCAGCTCCGCCAATTCGGAGTCTATTCCCATCAGGCTTTCTCGCGCCGTGCTTTGTTGGCGGCGAATATCCGCCATTTCACGCTGCAGCCGCAACAGGTCGGTGCGCGGCGCAATCTTTCGCGCCACCAATGGTTCCATCATCTCCATTTCGGCCTTGACAATATCGAGACTCTCTTCGAGACCAGCAATGTTGGCTTCGATCTCAAGCCGTTCACTTCGGTTACGTTGTTGCCGCTGGTCGATGGTTTCCAGCTGGCGTTCCAGGTTCAGTCGTTTGCTTCGAAACAACCGAAGCTCGTTCTCGCAAACCTGTTTGGCAATCTCTGTTATGTCATCAGGACACTGGAAATTCTCTTCATCAGCAGCGCCGGAGACCTCCAGCCTCAATCGGGCGATTTGGGCCCGCAGCGCACGACTGCGTGCTGTCAACTCACCCAGAGCCGCAGAGTTGGTCGTATCGTCAAGGCGGAAAAGGAGATCGCCCTTGCTGACGCTTTGTCCAATCTCTACAAAGATCTCCTGAACGTTGCCAGTTTCAGAGGCTTGAATCACTTGAGTTCGGCCCGCAGGGATGACAGTTCCCTCGCCTCGGGTCACTTCTTCGAGCCGGGCATACGCGCTCCAAGTGCCCCCAACAACAAGCAGGGCGATGATGAGGAATATGATGGCATTGGCCATTCGTGGTGGTTTGTCGTGGCGGTCGTTTTCAAGGACAATCATGGGTCCCGCTTCTTGTTAATTTATTGATGACCCAACGTAATAAAGAATAGTTTCCATGTCATTGGCAACAACAACAAAATTGTATCATGCTTTAGTGAGGTGCCACTGCTGCTGTTGGAAATTGCTTCTGCGAGTTCGGTTCTCCCTTCTTCCCTGTTGCTCAGGCTGGCCAGAACACTCGAACCCTCAAAATGATACTAATAAATATTGACAATGAAGCCGTATTCCGGTCTTTTTGCCGCCGCAATCGGTTTCAGTGGCACGCCGCTGAATGAAAAGGGAACGCGGTGCCGAAACTCTGTTTCGAAGTCCGCGACTGCCCCCGCAACTGTAAACGACGAGCTTGGTTCCATCAAAAGCCACTGAGCCGAAGCGCTTGGGAAGGCGGAGCACATAGCGACGACCCGTAAGTCAGGAGACCTGCCGTTTGCCGTCACTCACCCTTTACGCGGGGCGCGTTGAGGGGCGGTCCTTCCGTTCAAGTGACAGTCTCACCGCAGGCGCCTGAACGGAAATGCTCTGAGTTAAATTCGTTTCAGCCACCTGCACACTTTTCTCATCACGGCGCCGTTCGGGCCGTGTCTGGTGGATCTGTTACCGATGAAGAAGTCCAGTCTCATTCTGGCAAGCGTATCTTTTGCACTCGCTGCCACACCATCCCTCGCTCAAGCACTTGCTGAAGAGCAAGCAATTGTGCTGGATGAAATTACCGTTTCTGCAAACCGCACGCCCACAGAGGCGGCGAAAACCGGTTCCACCGTTCTGGTGGTAACCTCTGAGGAACTCGAGCGCGAAGGCGACACCTTCGTTCAAGATTACCTCGCGCGCCTCCCCGGCATTACCGTGAGCCAGAATGGCCCGGCGGGAACGGCCAGCACCCTTCGAATTCGTGGCCTTGGTAACAAGTATCTTCAGGTGCGCATCGACGGCATCAACATTTCAGATCCAACTGGGACACAGGTAGCGGCCCGCCTCACCGATCTGCTGACTGCTGACATCGAACGCATCGAGGTTCTGAAAGGCTCTCAAAGCGCCCTTTATGGTGGACAGGCTGTTGGCGGCGTCATTGATATTCGCACCAAAAGAGCGAAAGCGGGTGAGGTGAACCACCGCGCTTCGGTGGAAGGCGGTAGCTATGGGACCTTCAACGGTGCTTATGGCATCAGTGCAGGCTTTGATCGAGGGCAGATTTCCCTGAACGCTCAGCATCTTCGTTCGGATGGGTTCTCTGCATTGGACGAAAATGAGAATCCGGGCGCAGATGATGATGGGTATAGAAACACCACTTTATCTGGTCGTGTTGACTACGATCTGACCGATGCGCTGGCAGTCTACAGCGCCGTTCGCTACTACAACGCCCGCAACGAATACGATGGATTTGGTGCTCCAAGCGCACATAATCATGAGGATTCAGAGTATCGGGCTGGATTGGTCGGCACCAAGCTATCGTTGATTGATGATCGTTTCATCAGTGACTTGTCGTTTCAGATAAGTCGCATTGATCGTGAGATCCATAGCGACAATCCCGGTACATATCGAGGGGATCGGCAGGCTGTAGAGTATCTTGGTTCCTACGAGTTAAATGATACCGTTTCTGTCGTGTTCGGTGGCGATTGGGCTAATGAGGAAGTTGATCTGTCCAGCGGATTGAATGAAGACACCCAAATCTGGGGCGGTTTTGCTCAGCTCAACCTTGATCTGTTTGATCGTCTGGCGCTTACTGGCAGTGTCCGCCGTGATGACCACTCGCAGTTTGGTGAACAGTGGACATGGCGAAGTTCAGCGGCCTTCGAGGTCGACGCCGCAACAACCCTTCGGTCCAGTATCGGCACAGGGTTTCGAGCCCCATCAAACTACGAGCTCTATCATCCGACCTACGGGAACGCTCAACTCGAACCTGAAACAAGCTTGAGCTTTGACCTAGGCGTAGATCGAGTGTGGTTCGATGGACGATTGCTTACCTCAGCGACCTATTTTTACATCCAGAGAGAAGACCTGATCGACTATTCTTTCGTGACGAGTGGCTATGTGCAGGTAGATGGCACCAGCAAGAACCAAGGCGTTGAGCTTTCTGCTGAATATGCGGTCAATGAAAGGCTGGCTCTGTCAACGGCGTATACTTATACGGATTCGGAAGATCCCGATGGAGCGAGACTGGTGCGTGTGCCTCTTCACGACTTGAATTTGGGCATGGTCTACCAGCCTAATGACAATTGGACCGTATCCATGAATGGCAATTATGTCGCGGACACAATTGATAGCCAGTGGCCAGGAACTACGGAACTGGACGACTACTTCCTTCTCAATGGCAAGGTGTCCTATGCGTTTGATGAAGGTCCTGAGTTGTATCTGCGGGCTGAGAATATCCTTGATCAGGAGTACCAGACTGCGAACGGCTATGGCACTGCTGGGTTTTCAGTGTATGCAGGGGTAAAGGCACAATTTTAACATGTGCGGCCCTGCTCTGAGGAGCAGGGCCATTCTTTGAGGGCATATGGTGGCACGACAATCAAGCTGGATCGGAGCATTAGGCCTCATAGGCCTGTGTACCGCATGCATGCCCTGGAGCGCTTCGAACGCTGCTGAGAACAACCCGCCAGAGCGTATTGTCTCAATGAACCTGTGCACCGACCAACTGCTCATGCTTGTGGCCGCACCAGAACAAGTCCGGGCCCTTTCTCATCTGGCAAGTGATGATACGCTGGCTGTCATGAGTGAGGAGGCGGCAAAGTACCCAGTCAACCACGGTCGTGCCGAAGAGATCTATTTGATGAAGCCGGACCTGATCCTTGCGGGCACTTTTACGCGCCATACGAGCATCAACCTTCTACGAGAACTGGGCATCCGCGTAGAGCAGTTCTCTCCAGTGCGTTCGCTCGATGAAATCCCGGCAAACCTGCGCAAGCTTGGTGCCATCATTGGCCGTGAAGAAGCCGCAGAACGACTGGTCGAGGCCTTTGAGAATGAACTTGCGCTAGCTAAGGAAAGTGCGCGCACTAACAAGGTCCCCGCAGCTGTTTATTACGCGAACAGTTACACATCAGGCGATCGGACGCTCATGAACGAGGTTATGAGCGCCGCGGGGCTTGAGAACATCGCCAAACGCTTGAATCTTTCCGGCACGAAAGGCCTGCCTTTGGAGCTTCTCGTAATGGAAGCGCCGGAGGTATTGATAACGGCCCGCGAAATGGTGCATCCACCAGCCCTTGCCCATGAGGTTTTACGGCATCCGGCCCTCTACAACACCATTCACAGTCAGGGCGAGGTTGCTATCGACAGCAAGTACACAATTTGCGGCTTGCCGTCTGTCAATGTGGCCGTAGAAATGCTCCGCATCGCTGGTGACAGGGTTGCCCGCACTCCAGAGGAAAAACAGCAATGAACCTGCGCATCCCCTACGCTCTATTGGTGGCGTTGCTTGGCCTCGCTGTCCTCTGCGCATTTGTGGGGTCCCTATCGGTTGGTCCAGCTCAGATTCCTTTCACGGAGGGGATTGCAGCTCTCTTCGCCGATGATGGCAATCCAGTTGCCGTTGTCATGCAAGACATCCGCTTACCTCGCGCGGTGCTCGCCGTATTGATCGGTATCTCTCTCGGGCTTTCGGGGGCCGTGCTGCAGGGCTACCTGCGCAATCCGCTGGCAGAACCGGGCCTCATAGGCGTCAGTTCGACAGCTAGTTTAGGCGCGGTGATCGCGATCTATACCGGCCTTTCAGTCGCGTTTCCGTTGGCGCTGCCTCTTATGGCGCTCATGGGAGCGGCCATTGCAGGCGCGCTTCTCAATGGTTTGGCTGGGCAGCGGGGGCATACGTTGACGCTGATACTGGCGGGGGTGGCCATTTCGAGCATTGCAACGGCGCTCACTTCGCTTGCTCTCAATCTGTCTCCTAATCCTTTTGCGGCAATGGAAATTGTGTTCTGGATGCTTGGGTCACTGGAAGACCGCTCCATGCAGCACGTCTGGCTGGCACTGCCGCTAATGGTCGTGGGATGGATCATGATGCTGTCATTGGGCCGCGCGCTTGATGCGCTGACGATAGGTGAAGAAGCGGCGATGACTTTGGGTGTGAACCTGAAACGCCTCAGCTTCATTGCAATCATTGGCACGGCGGCCAGCGTTGGGGCGGCAACAGCAGTTGCTGGTGCTATCGGTTTTGTTGGTTTGGTGGTGCCGCACCTCATGCGGGGCTTGGTTGGTCATCAGCCGTCTAAGCTCTTGCTGCCTAGTGCGCTTGGCGGGGCCATTATGCTGACTGTGGCTGACATTGGCGTGCGGATCATCACACCGCAAAGCGGCCTGAAACTTGGCGTGCTCACTGCGTTGGTCGGGGCGCCCTTCTTTCTCTGGCTCATCTTAGCGAAGCGAAGGAGCATGCTATGACCTTGCTGAGCGTTAATGACCTCAGTGTCCAACGGGGAAATCGTACCACTTTAAACAAGGTTTCGTTTTCTGCTGAAGGGGGCGAGCTGATCGGTATTGTTGGCCCCAATGGTTCGGGTAAATCCACTCTACTGAAGGCAATTCTTGGCCTTTTGCCGCATTCTGGCATGGCAATGGTTGAAGGCAAGCCTGTGAGCGCGTTCAGTCTTAATGAACGTGCGCGCCGAATGGCGTATCTGCCGCAGAATCGAGAAGTGGCATGGGGTGTCACGGTAAAGGATCTCGTGGCGTTGGGGCGTGCGCCCTACTCTCAGGCGTTTGGCGCGTCGAATGCTGCTGACATGATAAAGGTTGAAGCCGCGTTGCGTTCAATGGAAGTCACGCACCTGCGCGAAAGTTCTGCGACGCAAATTTCCGGCGGCGAGTTGGCTCGTGTTCTGACTGCGCGGGCACTGGCGCAGGAAACACCGCTCCTTTTTGCTGATGAGCCGAATGCGGGCCTTGATCCGGCTCATCAAATTCACTTGATGAGCATTTTGCAACGCGTTGCCAGCGAAGGGCAAACCATCCTCGTGTCACTTCACGATCTCAACCTGGCTGCGCGTTGGTGCTCTCGTCTTCTGGTGATTTCGGAAGGCACCCTTGTCGCAGACGGGGCCCCTCAGGAAACCCTTGGCGAACAGGTGCTTCGAGATGTGTTTGGCATTGAAGCATTTCGAGGAGAAGATGCGCAAGGCACAGTGATTGTGCCTGTGCGCCGCGTTACCTAGGACTGAAGCGGGGCTTGTTCAGCACAGGTTTTGCAAAGACCGCGCAGCTCGATGGTTGTCTTCTTCAAGCGGAACCCATCATCCCTCGCCCATGCAACGAGTTCCTCGGAAATGCGGTCCTGAGAAAACTCCTGCACAGAGCCGCATTCTTCACAAATGGCAAACCCGATCATTCTGTGAGAATGGCAAGAAGGGTGACGGCAAGCTACAAAGGCGTTCAAGCTTTCCAGCCGGTGCACAAGACCCGCATCAACCAGCTTGTCCAGCGCGCGGTAGACCTGAAGCGGCGCGCGAAACCCCTCGTCGCGCAGCTCATCCAAAATGGAGTAGGCGCTCAGCGGTCCTTCCGTCTTTTCGAGACGTTCCAGCACCAAACGCTGGTTTTTCGTAAGGGGTTTACCCCCAAGAGCATGTTGGTGCTCAGCCATCTGCTGCCCCCTTTTGCGCAGAGGAACGGTATCTCACTAGGTGTTTAATGGGCGCGAAGCTGAGAATAAACAACAAAAGCGCGACAACCACAATCGATGGTCCGGTGGGGGTATCCCACTCCAAGGACCCAAAGAGCCCACCCACTACTGCAAGGCAGCCGGAAGCGGCCGCCATCACTGCCATCTGCTCAGGTCCTGATGCAAGCCGACGTGCGGTCGCTGCCGGTATGATGAGCAGCGCCGTGATCAGAAGCACCCCAATAATTTTCATGGAGATGGCGATGACCGTCGCCATAAGAAGCATGAATATGGTGTTGGCAACTTCGGGTTTGAGCCCTTCTGCTTCTGCCAGCTCGTAATTCACGGTTGAGGCAAAAAGGCTCTTCCAGATCACAGCAAGAAGACCAAGCGTTATCAGGCCTCCGGCGTAGATAATGGCAATGTCCGTTTTGGAAACGGCTAGAATATCGCCGAAGAGAAAACCCATCAGGTCCACACGGACCCAGCTCATGAAGGCCAGGCAGACGAGGCCAATGGCAAGTGCAGAATGGGAGAGGAGGCCAAGCAGCGCATCCGAGGAAATGGTAGCGCGGCGCTGCAAGCCGAGAAGAAGAAGAGAGATCAGCGCACAGACCAGAAACACCGATATGGTGAGGTTTAGCTGAAACAGAAACGCCAGAGCGACCCCAAGCAGCGCTGAATGTGCCAAGGTATCCCCGAAATAAGCTAATCGGCGCCAGATTATAAAGCAGCCGAGCGGTCCGGCAACCAGGGCGACACCAATACCGGCAACCAGGGCGCGGGTGAAGAAGTCATCAAGCATTGCGGGCCTCCTCTGCGTGGTGGTGGCCGTCATGTTTGTGACAGTGCTCGGTTATCGACCCATCTGCATGCATCACACGCCCATCTGGCAGATGGGTATGGTCATGGTTATGCTCATAGACGGCCAGTGCACTCTGTGTCCGTGGGCCAAACAACTGCTGATAGGCCGAGGACTGAGCAACTGCGCTGGGAGAGCCTTGGCAGCAAACATGCCCGTTCAAGCAGACGACGCTGTCGGTAGCTGCCATAACGATATGCAGGTCATGGGAGATGAGGAGCACACCACAGTCCAGCTCTTTTCGGATATCGGCGATTAACTCGTATAGAGCGATTTCGCCGGAGTAGTCGACGCCTTGAACCGGCTCGTCAAGCACCAGAAGATCCGGCTGGCGCGCAATCGCTCGTGCCATGAGGACCCGTTGAAACTCGCCGCCCGAGAGGTTTTGAACCTGCGCCTTCTTAAGATGCAAAACACCCGTGCGATCCAGGGCTGCATCCATAGACGCGGCAGACAGAGAGCCGGTCAGACGCATGAGACGCTCGACGCTTAGCGGCAATGTCCAGTCAATTGAGAGCTTTTGCGGCACATAGCCGACACGCAGATTTTCTTGGCGCTGGGCGGTGCCTTCGCTGGGCCGGCGAATGCCAAGGGCAAGTTTGGCTGTTGTCGATTTTCCGGAGCCGTTGGGGCCGATAAGCGTAATGATCTCACCTTTCCGGATTGAGAGGTCCACACCACGTACCAGCCATTTTCCGTCTCGATAAAGGCCAGCATTCTGCAAAGTTAGTAAGCTGCTCAAGGGGTGCTACTTCCAAAATTTCTCGCGCACAATCTTGTCAAAGGATATGGCACACGTTATACCATTTCGCAACTGATGTAATATCATAACATTACATGATCTTAGGAGCACCAATGCGCACCCTTGCCTCTTCTCTTCTTGCTGCCGGTTCATTCTTAGCCCTTGGCGCACAAGCCTATTCCGCACCTGATGTGGTTGTCACCATCAAGCCAATTCACTCTTTGACGGCAGGTGTCATGAAGGGTGTTGGCGAGCCGAAACTGCTTGTCGAAGGTGCAGGTTCACCGCATGGCTATAGCTTGAAACCCTCTCAGGCAGCCTCCCTTCAAGATGCGGAGCTGATCGTTTGGGTTGGACCTGAGCTCGAGACCTTCATGATCAAGCCGCTTGAAACACTTGGCCATGGCGCGCACAAACTGCCGCTATCCAAGGCGCCCGGTTTGGAGTTGTTGCCATTCCGTGAGGGTGGTCCATTCGAGAAGCATAACCACGATCATGAGGAGCATGAGGGGCACGATCACGACACACACGATCATGAGGCCCACGCTGAACATGATCACAATCATGACGAACATGCGCATGAAGAAGAGCATGCTCATGCGGAACACGGTCACGAAGACCATGCCCACGACGACCATGCCCACGACGACCATGCCCATGAAGAACATGGACATGATGAACACCATGAGCATGACGATCATGCGCACGGCGAATTCGATGCTCACATGTGGCTCGACCCGCTCAACGCAAAAGCATTCGTTGCAACTCTGAGCGAAGAACTTTCAGAAATCGATCCGGAAAACGCTGCAACATACGCTGACAACGCTGAGAAGTTAATGGCTCGTCTGGATAATCTGACGGCTGAAATCACTGGCGAGATGAAAGCCGTGCAAGGCAAGCCTTTCATTGTGTTCCACGATGCCTATCAGTACTTTGAGAACCGCTTTGACGTTCCTGCGGCGGGGTCCGTGACTGTAAGCCCAGAGCGGGCACCGGGTGCTGAGCGTGTTGCTGAAATTCAGCATCGTATTGAAGATCTCAACGCGACCTGCGTGTTCTCCGAACCGCAGTTTGAGCCAAAGATCGTGCAAGTTCTGGTGGAAGGGACGGATGCAAAGTCCGGCGAACTTGACCCGCTTGGAGCCACGATGACTCCCGGTGAAGATCAGTACTTCGAACTGATCCGCGGCCTTGCAGCCAGTTTGAAAGAGTGCCTGAAAGGCTGAACAGCGTCGTTCGGGTGTTTGAGCGCCGCCCGCGGTATTCGTGGGTGGCGCATTCCCTTTTATGGCTTTGCGCTAGGTCGTGGAGGACGTTGAAGCGTCTTGTAGACCCACTGCTTGGGTTTCCTTGGGAGGAAGCCGAAAGTTGTTCGCGGCTTCTCAAGGTAGCATCTTCTTAAATAGTCCAGTTGATCAATGGCCTCATGAATGCTGATTTGCTGTCGGTTCCAATGATCAAAGTAGGTTGAGTACTGCAGATAAGAGGCCGAGAAAATCTCAGGAATGCTCTTTGCAAGCCGCCTATCTTCCGGAGCGGCGATGTGATCTGTGGTAACGCCCCAGCCAGCATAAAATGGCATCCCCCAACACTGTACAGCGCACCCAGCAATCAGCGCTTCCATGCCAAGTTGGCTTGAAACAGTGAACACGGTTTCAGCCTTCTCAAAAAGAAGCCAAGGTGATACCGGCTCTGTAACCCAGATAAGGCGTGCATCCGTCCAACCAGTGCCAATAAACCCCTCTTTCAGCCCGGCCATAACGTCAGGGTGGGTTTTGATCAGAATGCTCTGGGAGTCTGTAGAGGCGAGCGCAAAGGAGATCATCTCCTTGAAGCTGTCTGCCGAGGCAAGTGCTCCTGGAATTGAAGCATCTCCGGCGGTTTGATCAATGATGAGTATGGAAGAGCCATCAGGCACGGCTTTGAGCTTCTCGGGAAGGTAGGAGGGGTCAAAGTTGTTGTACTTGGAGATGCGCTTTTGTTTTAGATGCGCCATCGCGCTCTGCACGTCATCCAGCTTATCCGCTGCCAGTTTGGCTTGCCGGATGAGTTCAAACAAGTGGCTCTCCGACGTGGCGTTGTAGAAAATCCCGCCCCGATCGATGAGCATGCATGAGCTTGGTTCGGCGATACCGGGCGCGACCGCTCTCAGAAAACCATCTTCAAACGCCCAGTACGGAAGGCCGTCCACTTTTGAGCGTATGCGGGCATGATTGGCGGAGTCTTTATAGCCCCAGCCTCCGATGGCTACTGTATCTTTGGAAAGACGTTGGCCCTCTTTGTAGAACCGCACTTCGAGCCCGCTTAGGTGCTCGATCTCTCTGCGATGGGAGAGCATGCCAGAGCTGAAAAGCGCGAGGCTTCCTGAAATGAGGTGAGGTGTGCTCAAAAGAACCGCCAGGCCAAGTGTTTGAATGATCTCGGTAGAGCTAGCTGGTTCACGCGGCAAGATCAACGCTCTTCTGCAACCGCCAATGTAGTGACCGCAAATATGATAAAGGCGGGTCAATCACCCGCCTTTGCCTAGCTAGTTCCGTTCAACCTCAACGATAGAGATCAAGGAACGTTTGATAGCGATGCCTGTGCATCGCAGCCAATTTGGCATCGGGCTTGCTGATGGTGGTGCTCAAAGCAATTTCAGAGATTGCGCCCGATACACCCTCCTCGCCTTTCTGTGTTGCCAGAGCAGCGATAGCCGCCCCGAGAAGCACTGGTTCTTCAGCCTCCGAGATCACGACATCGCATCCAGTGGCATCTGAATAAAGGCCAACGAGAAGCTCCGACTTTTTGTGCCCCCCGCTCAGATGCAATGTGTCGATGGCATACCCGTGTTCATTCATACGGTCTATGATCAACTTGGTGCCGTAGGCAATACTGGCTGCAGCGGCCCAATAGACCTTGAGGTAGGTTTCTTTCGGGTCTTCTAGCGTGAGACCAACAATCTCACCGCGCATTTCTGCATC
Source organism: Pseudovibrio exalbescens (assembly GCF_028737195.1). Classification (GTDB taxonomy): domain Bacteria; phylum Pseudomonadota; class Alphaproteobacteria; order Rhizobiales; family Stappiaceae; genus Pseudovibrio; species Pseudovibrio zosterae. The sequence continues at coordinate 357,594 of NZ_JAQZAJ010000002.1, forward strand.
CGCGAACGGCGAGCGGTTTCCAAGAAGGTCCGGCTTCACATGTATACGGCCTGCAACATCAGGCGTGGACTTCATCCGCTCAAGCAGAACTTCTGTAAGTTCGGCGTGTTCGTCTCCTGAAGCTTCTTTGCCACCAGAGAACAGGGCGATCACATGGTCCAGCAACGCACCTGTCAGGCTCTGCCCGCCCTCGTTGGCCCAAATGCCGGGAGCAACGGCGCCAAAGTAAGGCCCCCAGATGCCCGGAACTTCATTGCGTGCGGTGCTCAACGCAATATGACAGTTGGATGTGCCAGCAATAAGGGCCATGCGTCGTTCCGGCTGATCCTCGGAAAAAAGGCCGAGGGTGCCCAAGGCGCCTGAGTGCGCATCGATCAGGCCAACGCCAACCTGACAGTTTTCAGTAAGGCCCAGCTCAGCTGCAGCATTTTGGGTGAGCGCACCAAGCGCTGTGCCGATGGGGCTTGCTTGTTGTGGCAGCTGTGCTTTTTCAAGGAGGTCTTCGAGTGCGACAGACTTCAGGAACTCCTTGTTCCAGCTCTCGGTATCGGGATTGTAAGTCCACTTGCAGCCAAGAGTACACACAGAACGGGCTAGAGAGCCGCTGGACTTGTAGGTCAGGAAGTCTGCCAGATCGCCTGCATAGGCGAGGTCCGACCAGACGTCTGGCCGGTTCCGCTTTAGCCACATCAGCTTGGGGATCTGCATCTCCGGTGACATTCGCCCGCCGAGGTTTTCAAGGACAGGGCTCCCCCCGGAGGTAATCTCTTCGGCTTCAGCAGTTGCCCGGTGGTCCATCCAGACCACAATGTTCCAAAGGTCATCGCCTTCGGAAAGGGAAAGCGGCTTGTTGTCTTTATCAAGCAAGACGAGAGAGCAGGTCGCGCTGAAAGAGATGCCTTTGATCTGGTCTGAAGCAACACCGCTCTGCTTCACACATTCGCGCACACTGAAGCACACTGACTGCCAAATGTCAGTGGAGCTTTGTTCTGCCCATTCCGCCTGCGGATGCTTGATCTTGATGGGAGCCTGAGCGGTGGCGTACATTTTGCCGGTTTCGTCGAACAGGCCCGCACGTGCACTTCCGGTTCCAACATCGACGCCAATCACGTAGGTCATAACTACCTCTGGAAACTTAGTTTTTCTTTAGAAAGGGGGATCTCAAGATCATGACTAGCAGAAGAAAGCCGCCCCAGATCGCAGTTGAGAGGTGTTGGCTTGCTCCGAGAAGGTTCATGCCCGAGGCAACCACCTGAAGGCTCATGAGGCCCACAACCAGTGGCAGCACGCGGCCGAAACCACCAAACGGGTTCGCCCCGGCAAGGAAACAGGCCAGCACAGTGATAAGCAGATAGGAATCTCCGTGGCCAATACGAACGGAGTTGAAACGGGCCAGCATCAAGATGCCCGCAAGGCCGGAAATCGCGCCAGAAAGGCCATAAACCAGCATCAAGGTTCGGTTCACGTTGATGCCAGTGTACTTTGCAGCCTCCGGATTTGAGCCGGACATGTAGATGGAAAACCCGTCCTTCGTGTATTGCATGATGTAGAGCACAATCCCCGCTGCAATCAGGAAGATCAGCATCGGCATGGGGATGCCAAACAGCGAGCCGTGGCCAACGAAGTTGAAGGCCTCCGGCATGCCGGAGATGTCACCGCCGCGGGTCAGCAACTCGCCGAGACCGCGCAGGAAAATCATGGCACCAAGGGTCACGAGGATCGGGTGGGCGCCCACATAGGCAACCATGGCCCCCACCATGACACCAATCACGGCCCCTACCCCAACCCCTACGCAGAGCGCGATTGGCAACGAAGCCCAGCCCGCTGACATCAGCAGACCTTTGACCAGAAATGCGGCAGCAAGCCCGCAGATGTTCGCGGAGTATGTAACGGCCAGATTAAGACCGCCAGAGATGATCGGAATGAACATCGCAAGGGTTAGTAGCCCTAGCTCCGGCAGCTGAAACGCCATGGAACGGAATGTGCCAGCGGAGAGAAAACCCGGCGCTATCGCACTAAAAGCTGCAAGGCAGAGCACCAAGAACCCGAGCATGGCTGCCAGCTCCAGCGTGTCGTTGCTTTGCTTCCGTAACAGCGTGAAGAGACCTTTGTTGTCCATTGTTTTATCCCTCCACACGCGCCGCACGCTTTGGCAGCAGTCGGTCAATGTTGGTTGCAGTGATCGCCATGAGGATGATGAGGCCAACGATCGCCTTGAAGGCAAAGGGGGTGATGCCGAGCAGGTTCAGACCGTTCTGCACGACGGCGAGCAGCATGACACCAAGGATAGCGCCAATTACTGTGCCGCGACCGCCGCCCAGCACCGCCCCGCCCAAGACAACGGCGGCGAGAATGTCGAGTTCGCGGCCATAAAGCGCGTTCGGCACAACTTCCTGTACGATGTGCGCCTGCATCAGCCCGCCAATGCCCGCGCACAGGCCAAGCCATCCATAGGCGAAAGCCTGAATGAAGGCGATGTTGACACCCGAACGGCGCGCGGCTTCGGGATCTGAACCAAAACCGACTATCATGCGGCCAAAGCCAATCTTGGTCATGAAGAACCAGGTAACAAAGGCCAGAACAATCGCCACAACGATGGGCAGATACAAAGTGGCAGAGGCAAATTCGAACACCGGAATGCGGTAGTACAGCCAATCTGGGATGTCATAGATTGATCGCCCTCGTGTGAAGTACATCAGGAGGCCGAAAAACAGGTTGAACGTCCCAATGGTTACTATGATCGAAACGATGCGGAACTTGTGAATGAGGAAGGCATTCACCAGTCCCAGCATGAGGCCAGTGGCCATGGCGAACGCAAAGCCGATGACCCAGTTACCGCCGCCCAAGGAAAGCACGAGGGAAACGGCCACGTATTGTACTACCGATGCCGTGATGGAAAACGAAATGTCGATACCACCAGAGACCAGCACAACAACGAGACCAACAGCGAAGATGATGTTCACAGCCTGGTTGTTTAAGAGGTCAAACATGTTTTGAACGGTCAGGAAGCTGTCCGTTGTCAGGCTCAAGACAATCCCAAGTGCGATGATCACACCGAACAGAGAGCCTTCGACGCTTTTCAAGCGATTAAGCATTGATGATGCCCTCCAACTCTTCTTCGCTCACTTCAGATGTTTTGAAACTTCGGGCCACCCTGCCCGCTTTCAAGACAATCGTCCGGTCGGTGTGATGGAAGATCTCACTGGCCTCATCAGAAATCAGGATGATCGCCATGCCTTCTTTTGCCAAATTGCGGATGATCTCGAAAATTCCGGCTTTTGCGCCCACATCAACACCCACTGTCGGGGAATCGAGCACCAGCACCTTCGGGTTTGTTGCCAGCCACTTTGCGAGAACGATGCGCTGCTGATTGCCGCCGGAAAGAGATGAGACCGGCAGCATGGGGTCACTTACTTTGGTTTTCAGCTTTTCGATCCAGAGATCGCAGAGTTCGCGAATTCGTTTCGGGTTCAAAAAGAAGCTTGGTTGCGAAAGCTCTTTAAGCACCGTCGAGGCGGTGTTGTCGGCAATTGACTGCTGCTGGTCAAGGCCAAGGTTCAACCGATCTTCGGAGACATAGGCAACACCGGCGTCGATGGCGTCACGGTTGCTGCGAAACTTCACTTCTTTTCCATCGAGGCGCAGCTCACCGCTATCGGGCGATGTCATTCCGAAGATGCTTAGGGCGATTTCGGTCCGACCGGATCCCATCAGCCCCGTGAGGCCGAGAATTTCACCTTTGCGCAAGTCAAAGCTGATGTCTTCGTATTCGCCGCGGCGAGTGAGGTGCTTCAGCACCAACATGCGTTCGCCATCAACATCCCCTGCTCTCGGTGTCTGGTCCAGTTCCTTGCCGGTCATCAGAGTTGAGAGCTTCTTTTGCGTCATGCCTTCCGTGGGAAAGGTGCCAACGAGCTTGCCGTCCCGCAAGACGGTAACCCGCTCGCAAACATCGAGCACTTCTCCCAGACGGTGGCTTACGAAAACAATTGAAATACCCTGCTCAGACAATCGGCGAACGATCTGCAGCAAGGTTTCGGTTTCTTTCTGGGTCAAAGAAGCCGTGGGTTCGTCCATGAAGACGATGCGCGCTTCTGCCTGAATGACGCGGCAAATGGCGACGAGCTGCCGTTTGGCGATGCTCAAGTCACCCACCCGCGCTTTGGGATCCAGTTGGACACCCAACTGCTCAATGGTTTTTTGGGCGCGCTCCAGCTTTTGCGCGCGGCCAATACCTCTCAATGGATTGGCTACAAAAGCGTCAAAGCAGATGTTCTCCGCAACGCTTAGGTCCGGAAACAAGGACAGATCCTGCCAGATCACATGAATGCCCAGGCGTTTCGCGCTTGAAGGGGTGATGTGTCCTACGGCTTCCTGTCCGGAGAAATCGAATTGTGCGCCGGGCTCAGGTTGATACACCCCGTTGATGATCTTGATGAGCGTGCTCTTGCCGCAGCCGTTCTCGCCTGCAAGGCAATGTATCTCGCCCGGACGCAGTTCAAATTCCACATTGTCCAGCGCCGTGAAGCCGCCGAAGCGCTTGGTTATGGACCGCGCGCGAATTGCTAGTTCAGTCATGTGTTCTTCTCGACTGGGCACAGCTGTCCTGCTCGGGCGGCCAAGGCTGCCCAACCAGTAGGTTAGAAGGTCATGCCGGAGGGCTAAGGGGAGCCGGAGCCAGTTCGTGGTGAACCGGCTCCGGCAATGAGCGGGCCTGAACCCGACTTGGGAGCTTAGAGGCCGATTTCGGCCAATCCGTCTACAGTGTCCTTGGTCAGTGCAAGCGGCTTGTTGGCATAGATGTTCTTGCCTTCAAGTTCCACTTGTCCAAGCACAGGAACGTCGTCACCATCTTTCACGGTGTCGCCCATAACAAGCATGGTGCCCAGCTCAACAAATGCCTTGCCTGCCTCAATTGGGCTCCATACGAAGCCGCCGGTAAGGGCATCTGAGTGCACCAGACGTCGGCCCTGACCAGCAGAGAACAAGCCAACAACGGCCACTTGACCTTCAAGACCACGTTCTTGAACAGCGCGTGCGGCACCGATTGGGCCCTGGCTGCCGAAAGCCATTACGCCGGCGAAGTCTTCATTGGCACGCAGCAAGTCCAGCGTGGTCGTGCGGCTGTCGTCAACGCTTTCTGCAACGCCGAAACGGTCAGCAGCCTGAGACATGTCAGGGCACTTTGCTTCAAGGTGTGCAACTGCAGCATCCGCCCAGGCATTGTGTGCAGGCACCGTCAGGCCGCCAACATACACAGCGTACTTGCCCTCACAGTTTGTTGCTTCAGCAAACAGATCCGCATGGGCCTTACCGAAGTTCTCAGCAGAGATCAGCTCAAAGTTGAAATCCTTGTTGAGGCTAGCTTCGGATTCATGCGTGATAACCTTGATGCCAGCTTCTTGAGCGCGCTTTAAAACAGGTTCAAGCACCTGAGCATCATTTGGGACCACGCCGATGACATCCACGCCGCGTGCGATGAGGTCTTCAATGGCACGGACCTGAAGTGCCGGATCGGCACTGGTAGGACCAACCATGAATGCATCCACGCCCAGCTTCTCACCAGCTTCCTCGATGCCCTGCTCCATGGCGTTGAACCATGGAATACCACCAACCTTCACAACCACACCGATTGTCGGCTTTTCGGCTGCCATGGCAGAACCTGCCAGCATGGAAACGGAGATAGCAGCTGCACCAAGTAGCTTAGAAATAGTCTTCATTGGGTCCTCCCAAACCTATCGAAATCAGTGCTTTACACTTGCACCATCGAAGGTGCATATTGCGCATCACTGCATTTCTTGTCAAGCATGATTAAAAGGAATGATCGGGAGGAGGCTTGATGACCGATGGTCGCAGCGATAAGCGCCCTACAATTTATGATCTCGCAAAACTAACGAATACGTCGGCGAGTACAGTGGGTGCGGTCCTTAACGGGAGTTGGAAAAAACGTCGCATAAGTCAAAAGCTTGCAGACCAGATCCGGAAGGTTGCCATTGAGCAAGGGTACTCGCCAAACATGCAGGCGCGTGCACTTCGCACCGAGCGTTCAAACATCATTGGCATGATCGTTCCCATGTATGACAACCGTTATTTTGGCGCGCTGGCAGAGGCATTTGAGCAGCGCGCTCGCGATCGAGGTCTGTTTCCCATCGTGACTTGTACCCGTCGTGACCCGAATCTCGAAATCGAAGCGGCACAATCCATGCTGGCATACCGGGTTGACAATATTGTCTGTACCGGTGCGACTGATCCCGATCGAATTGCCGACCTGTGTGCGGCCCATGGCGTTGAAACGCTGAATGTCGACCTGCCAGGAACAAGAGCGCCCTCTATCATTTCAGATAACTATCAAGCGGCCGTTGAGCTGACCAAAGATATTATTAGTCGGCTACCATCCGGCTGCGCAGGTAATGACAGCGATATCGTTTTCATTGGTGGTCGGGAAGAGGATCACAACACCGGCGAGCGTATTCGCGGCTTTAAAGACGCGCATGAGGAGGTTGGTGCCCGCATTGCCGAGGCCTACATCCGGCCGTGTGGTTATGCTGCCCACAAGGCTGAGCGCAGCTTGGATGAGTTCGTAAACAAAATGGGCGGCTTGCCGAAAGGCATTTTCATCAACTCGACGATTTCTCTGGAAGGGATCGTGAATTGGTTCCAGCAGAACGATATCACCGGTTTGGAAACGGTCGCGTTGGGGTGCTTCGACTGGGATCCTTACGCCGCTCTGTTGGGCAACAAGACCTCAATGGTTCGCCAAAACGTGCCGGTCATGATGGATTTGCTTTTTGAGTTTCTTGAAGATCCGGAAAAGCGCAAGGCCGGCGTGACACAAGTTCTCCCGGAAGTCATCCGTCGCAGCTGAAGGCACTCACGCAAAAATGCCCCGCCTTTTCGACGGGGCATTTTCCTGGTGTGCATGGGATCGCCCTGCGAGAACCGGCGATGTGGAGACTATGGTTTTCTCAAAACCACGGCGGTTCCCATGCCGCCACCAATACACAGCGACGCCAAGCCGTGTGTGCAGTTGTCGCGCATCATGCCATAGAGCAGGGTGGTCACGATGCGTCCGCCAGACGCCCCTAGGGGATGACCGAGCGCAATGGCGCCGCCTGTAACGTTTGTCTTGTCCTCGAACCAATCCATGGACACGTCATGGTCGACGCAAAGACCCTTCATTACGGCAAGGGCTTGTGCGGCAAATGCTTCGTTGAGTTCAAGCCGTTCCATTTCCTCAAGGCGCATATCAGCTCGTTCGAGGGCTTGAGCAATCGCGGGAACCGGGCCGTAACCCATAACAGCTGGCGCAACGCCGCCCTGACCGTAGCTCACGATTTCCGCAAGTGGCTCAAGGCCAAAACTGACGACAGCCTCCTCTGAGGCAAGAACAAGGGCGACGCCGCCATCATTGATCCCCGATGCATTGCCCGCTGTGACCGAACCGTCTGTCTTGAAAGCAGGTTTCAGCTTCGCAAGGCTCTCTAGAGAAGCATCTGCGCGAGGGTACTCATCGCGCGCAAAAACAAAGGTGTTTCGGCGAACTTTCACTTCAATCGGCGCTATTTCGGCATCGAAAAGACCTGCCTCCACTGCGGAAGAGGCCTTTTGCTGGCTGCGTAACGCAAATGCATCTTGCGCTTCACGAGTCAGCTCAAACTTGTCGGCCAGATTTTCGGCCGTGATGCCCATATGGTAGCCGTGGAACACATCGGTGAGCCCATCGACAATCATTGTGTCGGCCAAGTTCTGCGTGCCCATCTTGTGGCCCTGTCTGCTTGCGCCAGGCAAGGCAAAGGGTGCCTGAGACATGTTTTCCATGCCAGCCGCCACGACGATGCTCGCATCTCCGGCCTTGATGTGAGCTGCCGCCTCCATGATGGATTTCATGCCTGAGCCGCAGATCATGTTCAGCGTGTAAGCTGGAATGCGGTCTGGAATGCCAGCGTAGATCGCCGCCTGACGGCCCGGCCCCATGCCTTGATTAGCCGACAAAACATTGCCAACAATCACTTCATCGACCTGATCAGGGGCAACCCGGCTCTGTTCAAGGGCGGAGGAAATTGCGGTTGCTGCCAGTTTTGCGGCGGGAACGGTGGCAAGAGAGCCAAGGAAGCTCCCAAGTGCGGTACGTTTTGCACCTACGATAAAAATCTTTGTCATGGCAGCCTCGTTAGATCACCAGTCCGCCGTCAATCTTCAGCGTCTGACCGGTGATGAACTTGGAGCGATCGCTCGCGAGAAACAGAACACCTTCTGCGATGTCTTCGGCTTCACCCATTCGGCCAAGCGGGGTCTTGCTCTTCATGTGGTCAATGACCTTTTCCGGAAGGTCTTTCGTCATTGGTGTTTTGATGAAGCCCGGTGCCACGCAATTCGCCCGAACCTGAGCGCCTTTACGCGAAAATTCCTTTGCCCAGCCCTTGGTCATGGAAATTACACCACCCTTGGTGGCAGCGTAGTTGCTTTGGCCGATGTTGCCGTCGGTGCCCACCACGGAGGACATGGTGATCACGGAACCCGCGCCGCCTTCAATCATCACTGGCACCACAGCCTGAGTCATGTTGAAGACGCCCTTCAGGTTCACATCAAGCACGAGATCCCAATCATTCTCGCTCATGCGGTCCAAAAGGTTGTCTCGGGTGATGCCAGCGTTGTTCACCAACACATCGATGTGGCCATGGTCTGCCTTGATCTTCTCGATGAAGCCAATGATCGCATCGCGATCACATACATTAAGTGCCACAGGCTCCACGTTTTGGAACCGATCGCGGTAATCCGCCATGGCATCTTCGTTCATATCGCAAGCGTATACCTTGGCTGCTTCGGCATTTGCGAAGGTTTCAACGATACAGCGTCCAATTCCCTGAGCGCCGCCGGTTACGATGCAAACTTTATCCTTGAGCATAGTGATACCACCTCTTTTTCGCTGCGCAGGCACCTGGCAGGTCGCCCGCAGGTTGTTGGTGATATTCTTGACATGAAGCGCGCCGAATGATTACAGACAGCTCCGCAAAACAATAATGAGGAAATGGGATAGGCGTTTTGCGGCATGTCGTTTCAAACACGGTCCACTGCCTGAGAAAATGTAGCCTGCGACATTTCCTAGCCTATACACCGCAGGAGATCCCCTTACTCTTGCAACTCACTCTTAAGTTCCCGCAGTGGCTGTGCCCGCTCACTCCAATCACGAAGCCAAAGTGGAGGCCTCATGCTCGACAAGATCGTGTACTTTTTGCACGTGGTGCGCACCGGTTCCTTTTCGGACGCGGCGCGGCTCTATGGCATTTCTGCAAGTGCGGGAAGTCGCTGGATCATTGAACTTGAGGAGAAAATGGGTGTCAGCCTGCTCAAGCGTTCCACCCGCAAGGTGGTTGCAACAGAGGCAGGCCAGCGGCTCTACGAGCGCTTCAGCGACGTGAACTCGGAAATCGAAGATATCTTCACGGAAATCAAGAACTTGGGCAAGGAAGAGCGGGGCACGATCTGTGTCGCAGCAACGCCGCTCTATGCCCGCGATTTTCTGGCGCAAATCGTGGGTGAATACCTTCTTGAGCATCCGCACGTGGACTTCCGAATTCTTCAGACGGCATATGATGTTGATCTGGTTGAACAGGTAGACTTTTTTGTGCGGGCCAACGCCACCTACAACGGCTTCCAGGAGAAAGACAGCCTTCTGGTGCGCCGCTCTCTGCTCCGATATCCATTGGTGGCGTGCTGTTCGCCTGACTATGCGGATCGCTATGGCATCCCGAAAGCGCCGGAGGATCTGAGGCACCACAACTGTCTGTTTGCCCATACGCTTGTTGGCGGAAACAAATGGGTCTTCGAGTACGATGGCGATTGTGCCGCTGTTGAGATCGCCCGCACGGTGGAGGTCGATGACAGCGAGATCATCAAGTCGATCGCGCTCACGGGCGGGGGCATTGCCTATCTTCCAATCCACATCCTGCAAAATGAGCTGGCAAACGGTCGCCTCATCTCCATTCTGAGCGACTACATTGACGCCGAGTTCGAATACAACCTGTATTTCCGACGCCGTCGCCAAATGCCTCTCATGTGTACGAACTTCAAGGATTTCCTGATCAAGCGCACCCGAGAGCTTAGTCAGGAATCGCCTGCCAGCGATCTGCAGTGCGCGGTTTAATTGTCCCGATTGTGCAATTGTCTTTTAGGTGATTGTCTATTTTTCGCATCACGGAACCCTCCTACACTTGCCTTAGGAAGCAAAAAAGTGATGCGTGACCTTGTTCACTTGCATCACCATAATGAAGGGTCACAAGATGCAAGTAAAAGTTCTGACGCCAGAGGGAGCCGCTGGTCTTATTCAGGACGGGGACCGCGTCATTTTAGGCGGTTTTATTGGTGCAGTCGTTCCAGAGGCCATAGAAAAAGCAATTCGAGATCGCTTCTTGGAAAGCGGTTCGCCGCGCAATCTCGAACTTTATTTCACGGCAGGCCAAGGGGATGGTCAGGACCGGGCCAACAACCACCTCTCTCATGAAGGGCTGGTCAGCCTTGCCATGGGCGGCCATTGGGGCCTCATCCCACGCCTTCAGGATCTGGCCAACCGCGAGCGCATCCAAGCCTACAACTTTCCGCAGGGCGTGATCGCGCAGCTTTTGCGCGACAGCGCTGCCGGAAAACCCGGAACGCTTACCCATGTTGGTCTTGGCACTTTCGTCGACCCACGCCTTGAGGGTGGCAAGATCAACAAGGTGACTCAAGAAGACCGCGTTTCCTTGATGGAAGTGGAGGGCGAAGAGTACCTTTTTTACAAGCGCATCAACGCCAATGTCGCCCTCCTGCGCGGCACAACGGCAGACACCAATGGCAACATCACCATGGAAGATGAATGCCTGTTCCTTGAGAACCTGGCCGCTGCGCAGTTGGTGACCAATATGGGTGGCAAGGTCATCGTTCAGGTGAAGAAAATTGTCGAAGCTGGTGAGCTCGATCCGCAGCAGGTGCGCATTCCTGGCATCTTCGTTGACGCCGTCGTGGTTGCAAACGAAGAAGACCACATGCAAACGTTCGCGGAGCCCATGAACCCTGCGTATTGTGGCCGTGGTGACCTTCTTCAGCAAAACAGTGGACCCAGAAAGCTCGACGCCAAGAAAATCATTGCCCGCCGGGCGGCTGTTGAGCTGAAGAGTGGAGCCATCCTGAACTACGGCATTGGTGTCCCGGAAGTAATTGCAGAAGTTACAGATGAAGAGGGCGTCACCCAGCAGATGATTGCCACCGTTGAGCCAGGTGCCATCGGCGGAACCCCTGCAGGCGGGCTCAGCTTTGGCGCCTCAGCCTTTCCTGAAGCGGTGATCACACAAGACCAGATGTTCGACTTCTACGATGGCGGCGGTGTCGATCAAGCATTTCTCGGTCTTGCTGAGTGCGATCGCAACGGGGATCTCAATGTTTCCCGCTTCGGGCCAAAAATCGCGGGTTGCGGTGGCTTCATCAACATCACTCAAAATGCCAAGGAAGTTTTCTTTTGCGGAACATTCACCGCTGCAGGTCTGAAGGTCTCAGCTGGCGAAGGCCGTTTGGTGATCGAGCAGGAGGGCCGCATCAAGAAGTTCCTCGATAAGGTTCAGCAGATTACCTTCTCAGCCAATCAAGCGCGCCGAAATGGTAAGCCGGTTATGTACATCACCGAGAGGGCCGTCTTCCGCCTTTCTGAGGAGACGCTGGAGCTGATCGAAATTGCGCCGGGGGTAGATCTGGAAAGGGACATTCTGAACCAGATGGACTTTCAGCCTCAGGTCAGCCCGGACTTGAAGCTGATGGAGGCGCGCCTGTTCATGGATGAGCCGCTTGGGCTCACTCTTAAGTCGCTGCGGGAAGAGCCACAATTACTGGAAGCTGTGGCCTGAGGCCGCAGCGCGAATAACAAATCACGAATGCACGAGGCTTCTCATGAGTTACACACTGGACGAGCTTGCCGTTGGGCAAAAAGCATATTTTGAAAAAACAATCTGCGAAGCAGACATTCAGGCTTTCTGCGGGATCAGCGGGGACGTTAACCCGGTGCATGTCAGCGATACCGCAGCGCGCGAAAGCGTCTTTGGCAAGCGCGTGGCCCATGGCATTCTCGTCTCTGGGCTCACCTCCACGGTCTTGGGCATGCAGCTGCCCGGGCCCGGTACCATCTATCTCGGCCAAGAGCTACGCTTTAAGGCGCCGGTTTATATTGGCGACACCATCCGGGCAGAAGTCGAAGTTATTGAAATTAATAAGGAAAAGAAAATAGCAAAGCTGCGCACTGTCAGCGTCAATCAAGATGGCAAGGCCGTCATCGAAGGCGTTGCGACCGTCAGGCCGCCACGCGCTGCATAACCAAAAATCAAATTTCACTCGCACAAAGTTCCCAGAAGAGCACACCATGAAAATCGAACCAGTCATCAAAGGGCAGGTGGCTAAGACCTGTCATCCCATTGGCTGCCAAAAAGCAGTCGAAGACCAAATCGCCCAAGTTCGAAAATCCAAACAAATCAAGGAGGGGCCAAAGAAGGTCCTTGTACTGGGCTCCTCCTCTGGTTTTGGTCTCGCTTCTCGCATTTCTCTCGCCTTTGGTGGCGCAAGGGCGGACACGATTGGTGTCGCGTTTGAGCGTGGCCCTTCCGAAACAGGCTTAGGGACCGCTGGCTGGTACAACTCCATCTATTTCCGCGAGGCCGCAGAAAAGGAAGGGTTGATAGCCAAGAACTTCATTGGCGACGCTTTCTCGCCTGCCATGCGTCAAGGTGTGGTGGATTACATCAAGACCGAGTTTGGTGGCTCTGTCGACTTGGTGGTGTATTCGCTCGCCACAGGCATCCGACCTGATCCGAAGACCGGTGAAAGAATCCGCTCGTCTCTCAAGACAATCGGGGAGCCGCTTACGGGCTATACCGTCAATCTTGAAGAGGATCGGCTTCAGGAAGGTGTGCTTGAAGCTGCAACTGAACAGGAAGTGGCGGATACCGTTCGTGTTATGGGCGGCGAAGATTGGGCGGAGTGGATTGAGTTCTTATCTGGCGAAGGAGTGTTGGCACACGGGTGTCAGACCGTTGCCTACTCTTATATCGGTTCCGAAATAACCCATAAAATCTATCATGAAGGGACTCTTGGTCGCGCCAAGGTTCATCTTCATGGAACGGCAGATGTGCTTGATGCCAAGCTTAAGGAGATTGGTGGCCAAGCCCATGTTGCCGTGTGTAAGGCCCTGGTGACAAAGGCAAGTGTGTTCATTCCGGCCTTTTCGCCATACATCCTCGCTCTGTTCAAGGTAATGAAGGAGCTGGGGCTGCACGAAGGTTGCATTGAGCAAATGCAGCGCTTGTTTGCTGATCGGCTTTACAACGGCGAAGAGTTGGTCCCGGTGGACGAGCAGCGCCTGATACGTATCGACGATTGGGAGTTGCGAGACGATGTGCAAGAGAAAGTGCAAGTCATTCTCAAAGAGCTTGATCAGAACAACTTCCAGAGTATTTCTGACTACGAGGGCTATAAAAAGGATTTCCTTGCACTCAATGGTTTTGGCTTAGATGGTGTAGATTACGAAAAAGAAGTTTATGTCGATGACTTAAGTATAAAAATGCCGTAATTATCTTACGTTACGTATACCTGATGGCCCGGATCAGAGTCTGGGCCATTTTTATTTTATGTATTTGTACATATATCACTATATTATTTCATATAAAGCAATATACCTTCCTGAAATCGGGAAAATGCTTCTTAAAAAAACGGGATATGTTTTGCCTAGTCTTAATTCAAGAGAAGGGACTAGGGAGGTTCCCAAAAATGATCCGCAAGCACGTAATTGAATTCGTGATCTTCATGACTTATGCGCTCTTTGCCATGTCATGGGTCGCCGGTAACATGATGACGAAAGACATCATGTCCTTCTATCAGGTTGAGGGTGTTGCTGCCGCAACCTGGATGACAAACGCCATCACCATCGCAAAAATCATTGGTAACCTGATTGCTGCATGGTTCCTGGTCAAACTCGGTCCCAAAAAGGCTTTTGCCTTTGCATCACTATTGGTTGTCGCTGGCGCTGCTGGTGCCTTCGCCTCCAACTATCCGCTCTATGTCTTTTCACGTCTCGTGATGGGCTTTGGCGGTGCCTTTGTGATCGTTTACTTCAACCCAATCGTCGTCAATTACTTCACGCCGGAAGAGCGCCCCATCGTCAACGGCCTCAACGCGGCCGCGTTCAACGCAGGTAACCTGTTCGCCTTGCTGCTCACGGGTTCGCTCGTGTCCCAGCTTGGTAGCTGGCAGAACGTGATCCTCGGTATATCCGTCGTAAGTTTCGTTCTTCTCGTCATCTGGTGGTTCATTTCAGAAGACTTTGAGCTTTCCGGACCAAAGAATGCCGTTGGCGAAGTGGAGAAGGCATACACCTTTAAGGATGGCGTCAAAGATCCGGTAAACTGGCTGTTGCCATTTGCCTATTCCGGATTGCTGTTCTGCTACATTTCCGTCTTCGCGCTGTTTCCAATGATCCCAACCTTTGCTGTGTCCTCCCAGTATTTGGCATCCATCATGATTGGTGCCGGTATGGTTGGTACCGTAGTGGGCATTGTTGTTGCCAAGCGCTACCCGTTGCGTCTGCCCATCATGCGTTGGTGTGGTCTTGCCATGACCGGCTTTGCCGCGCTTATGATCACCACTTCAAGTCCGATGGTAGCGACAGCATCCGCCTTTCTCGCTGGCTTCTTCCTGTTCGTGCCGATGACTTGTCTCGTTACGTTGCCTCAGGAGCTGCCGGGCATGAACCCAGGTCGCATCACCATCATCTTTGCAATGTTCTGGTCAATTTCCTACATCATCGAAACCGCTCTGATGTATGCAGCGGGCGTCATGGCTGATCAGACTGGCAACATCTCGATTGCAGCGACCTTTGCGGTGGCATGTTCCGCCACCCTGTTCATCTCAACGTTCTTCCTGCCGGAAACCGGTAAAAAGAAACTTCACTCTGTTGCACCTGCAAAAGCATAAAAGGGGGCCCCAATGCGTCAAGTAAGTCCAAAGCTCGTTCCATTTCTTGATCAGTTCAACAAGACCATTGCGGAGCTTATTGCGAATGGCTTCAAGCCGAACGCAATCAATGCTCGTGAAGCACTGGCAAACATGACCAAGACACATGTCACGGACATTCCAAAGGTCGCGCTGATACAGGACGATCTGATTTATGCGGAAGGCTACAACGTACCGGTTCGCATTTTTAACCCGGCTCCAGAAGAAGAGCTTCCTGTTCTGGTGTACTACCACGGCGGCGGCCATATGGCGGGCAGTGTCACGGTGTATGACCCGCTCTATCGCAAGATGGCTCTGGCAACGAAACACATCGTGGTCGCACCAGAGTATCGCCTTGCCCCTGAGCATCCGTATCCAGCAGGTGTCGAAGATTCCTATGCAACACTGCGCGGCGTTTGGGATGCGCTTGACCGTCGTGGCATGAAGTACAAGCGCGAGCTGTCCATCGGCGGCGACTCCGCTGGCGGCGCACTGGCAACTGCGGTTGCGCATCTGGCGCAGTTCGATGTCAACGTAACCATCAAGAAGCAGCTCCTGGTCTATCCATGCGTCGACTACACCATGGATACACCGTCCTACACCGAAAACGCTGTTGGCTATCTGCTGCACACCGCAAAATGTGCATGGTACTTCGACAACTACTTCAAGAAAGGCGAATGCCGTAAAGCCGCGTCCACCCTGTTCAAAGACTTCACTCGCCACCTGCCTGAGACATTTGTGGTCACGGCGGAGTTCTGCCCACTGCGTGATGAAGGCAAGCTCTATTATGAGAAGGTGAAGGAAGCAGGCGTGCGCGCAGAGCATCTCTACTTCAACGATATGACCCATACCTTCCTGAATTTGGAAGATTTGGTCAAGGAAGAGTGCCAGTTGGTCTACTCCCGCATGAATGAGTTCTTAAACAGCTAAGAACCGTTCAGACTCGATGCGCTGCGGGGCCCTTTTGGGGCCCCGTTTGCGTTTGAGCATCAGTTTTCCCGAGAGCTGGGTATTTTCCTGTGTTTTTTTGGATTAAAAATTCTGACTTTATTGAGTATTGATTATTGATAAAGAGCTCGATTCATAAGTCATAACATATGAAGTCATCACATTAATTGAATAGTTAAATCGTTAAATAAATAGAAAACTTCATTATACAACAAATACTGATGAAATTTCGAAAATCATCACGATTAAATAATTGAAAATTACGCATGGTTAGGTACGTAATAATACGTCCTGAAGGGGTGGTCTCTGAGAGAATTATTTCATTTTCTCATCGGAAAAGGGCTGTTTCTTCAGGTTTCCCAATACTCCTTCCAAGGGAAAACGGACAAAAAGATGAGCACAACAGCATTTCAAGGTGATGAAGCGGCAAGTCTTGCGAGCACGCCAACATTCACCAACGACCAGATCGCAGACCAACTGACCACGGGCTATTGGCAAGCCAATGGTCGCCCAACCCGTTCGTTTGATGTCGGTTCAGATGGCGTCCTGACGGTGAACCTCTCGGGTCTTACGAACAAAGGCGCGTTTTATGCGTATTATGCGCTCCAGCTCTGGTCAGATGTTACGGGTATTGAGTTTGTTCAAACCCGTGGCACGGCGGATATCACCTTTGACGACAATGACAGGGGTGCCTATGCCTACTCAGACCTTTCGGGCAACACGATTACAGCCTCTTATGTGAACGTGTCGACTTCGTGGATCTCTCGAGATGGTTATGATCTGAACAACTATTCGTTCCAGACCTATGTCCATGAAATCGGTCATGCGTTGGGCTTGGGCCATGCCGGAAACTACAATGGCAGCGCAGACTATGGCATCGACAACGACTATACCAACGACAGTTGGCAAGCCTCGATCATGTCCTATTTCAGCCAGACCGAGAACACGTCAATTGATGCCACGTTTGCGTATGCTCTCACACCTCAAGTCGCAGACATCATCGCCATTCAGAACCTCTACGGCACAACGGGTACCACCCGGACTGGCGATACTGTTTACGGCGATGGTGCAGACTCTGGAGATGCGCTTGCCTACATTACGCGCATCGACGAAGCCGTCACGTTCACCGTTTTGGACGATGGCGGCTACGACACCTTCAATTTCAGCAGTGTTTCTCAAGATCAAGTCATCAACTTGAATGAAGAGGCCATCTCGAGTGTTCGGGGTCACACCGGTAACATGATGATTGCCCGTGGCACAGAAATTGAAGCAGCCGTGGGTGGCAATGGCGATGACGTGATCATCGGCAACGCATTAGACAACACCCTTGAAGGTGGTGGCGGCAACGACACCCTGACTGGTGGCGCTGGGGCTGATGTCTTCGTTTTCGATGCGACCACGCAAGGCTTCGGCGATCGCGATACAATCGTCGACTTTGAAGACGGTATCGATACCATTCTGATTGACGATGGTTCGTCCTTCTCAACGGCCAGCTTTGACCTCCTGGAGTTTCTCAGTTCAGGTTTTGACACCAGCATTTCTTGGGGCAATTCAACCATCACCCTTGAGAATGTGAGCATTGCCCAACTGGATCAAAGCGACTTCGCGTTTGCTTGACGCGTTGCAGCACTGAAAAGCCTGGCCTTTACCTTCGGCATGGGGCAGATCCGCCGCTCCCAACAATGGGAGCGGCTTTATGTTGGCTGGCACGCGCATCTTAGACGAAAGAAGCCCGAGCCAACTGAGTGCCGAGAATCCTTGCCTTTTCGTGAGTTTCGGTCCTTCCTTGGTGGGGCCTCACCTTTCATAATTCCCTTAAAGTAATGCGAGTGATTGACATGAACACTGATTCAGGTTTCATATAGTCGAGGTCGGTAAAACTACGGCAGCTGCATCAGGGGAGGTATGGCGCTGGTTTTCCGACTGATCTATTGGGGAGGAAAATCGAAATGGCGTCTCTACTGAGACAGCTGGCGGCTTCTGCGCTGGCTGGAGTTTTAGCCGTTTCTGCAGGCGCATTCTCGGCGCAAGCAGATCCAATCAAAATCGCACATGTCTATGGTAAGACAGGTCCTTACGAGGCCTACGCCAAACAGTCGCATGTTGGCCTGATGATGGGGCTGGAATATGCCACTGAAGGCACCATGGAAATCAATGGCCGCGAAATCGTCGTCATTGAAAAAGACACGCAGTTGAAGCCAGACATTGGCAAAGCTGTTCTGGCCGAAGCCTACGGAGACGATGAGGTCGATATCGCCGTCGGTCCCGTATCTTCCGGTGTGGCGCTGGCAATGCTTCCGGTAGCGGAAGAATATGAGAAGATCCTCATCGTCGAGCCTGCGGTTGCAGACAGCATCACCGGCTCCAACTGGAACCGCTACGTCTTCCGCACCGGTCGCAATTCATCTCAAGATGCCGTTGCAAATGCTGTCGCGCTTGGTGCCGAGAACGTCTCCATTGCAACGCTGGCGCAGGACTATGCATTCGGCCGCGATGGGGTGGCAGCCTTCAAGGAAGCGCTGGCAGGCACCGGTGCCAAACTGGTGTTCGAAGAATACGCCCCAACCGACACCAAGGATTTCACCGCGAGCGCACAGCGCATTTTCGACGCCTTGAAAGATGAGCCAGGCCGCAAGTTCCTGTTTGTCATTTGGGCTGGTGGGGGCAATCTGATCAGCAAGGTGCAGGCCATGGAGCCGGGCCGTTTTGGCATTGAAATTGCCACGGGGGGCAACATCCTTGCAGCCATGAAAGCCTACAAGGCTTTGCCGGGTATGGAAGGCGCCACCTACTACTACCATGACATCCCTCAGAACCCGGTGAACGAGTGGCTGGTCTCCGAACACCAGAAACGTTTCAACGCGCCGCCGGATTTTTTCACTGCGGGCGGTATGACGGCAGGTCTTGCGATTGTTGAGGCCATCCGAAAGGCAGGGTCCACCGACACCGAAGAGCTGATCGCAGCCATGGAAGGTATGGAATTCGACACCCCCAAGGGCAAGATGCTTTTCCGTCCGGAAGACCATCAGGCTCTGCAGGCCATGTACCACTTCAAGATCAAGGTTGATCCGGATGTGGAGTGGGGCATTCCGGAGTTGGTGCGCGAGCTGTCCATTGAGGACATGAACATTCCAATCCGCAACTAACCAGCCAACAAAGGAGGAGCAGGGCGTCTCACAACGTGCATCGCCTTGCACCTCCATCGTTTCCTGCGCTTTCCAGCGGTCGGCCGCCGGATTGTCGGGTGAAGTGCATCTTGTCGGGGCGGGAACTGCAACATGACTGAAGAACATCCAATACTTGAAACGCGGGATCTGACCATTCGCTTTGGTGGGCATGTCGCGGTAGATCACGTGAGCTGTGCGTTCAAGCGTGGCACGCTTACAGCAATTGTCGGGCCGAATGGCGCAGGGAAGACCACATATTTCAATCTCATCTCCGGCCAGCTGAAGGCATCCGCGGGGCAAGTCATCCTGAACGGCGCTGATATCACCCGTGCGTCCGTTCCAGAGCGGACGGATCGTGGCATTGGCCGCGCCTTCCAGCTCACCAACCTGTTTCCCTCCCTGTCCGTGCGAGAAAACGTGCGTCTGGTGGCACAGGCCAAGGCCGGATTGGGTTTTGACATGTTTTCCGTTGCCGAAAGTCACATTGAACTCATAGAGCGTGCGGAGCACGTGCTGGCGGAAGTCAATCTGATCGATTCCGGCGAGCAGATTGTCTCGGCATTGCCGCATGGGGACCAGCGAAAGCTGGAAGTGGCGCTCATGATCGCCTTGGGGCCGCAAGTGCTTATGTTTGATGAGCCGACTGCAGGTATGAGTGTTGATGAGGTGCCGATCATTCTGGATCTGATCAAGTCCCTCAAGCAGGACATTGACCGCACCATCCTGCTTGTGGAGCACAAGATGGACGTGATCCGGTCGCTGGCAGATCGCATCATCGTCTTGCACAACGGGGCCCTTGTTGCTGATGGCGACCCTGCGGAGGTGATTGCCTTGCCCGTGGTGCAAGAGGCCTATCTTGGCAAAGTTCCGGAGGCCGCGTGATGAAAGAGCCTCTTCTCACCCTCTCTGGTGTTCACACTCATATTGGCCCCTATCACATTCTTCAGGGCGTGGACCTTGTTGTTCCCAAGGGGGGCGTTTCCGTTCTTTTAGGTCGTAACGGAGCCGGAAAGACCACCACACTTCGCACCATCATGGGCCTTTGGCAGGCCAGCGAGGGCACGATTCTGTTTGAAGGGCAGGACATTACCAAACTGCCAACCCCAGAGATCTCACGCGCAGGCATTGCCTTTGTGCCGGAAGACATGGGCATCTTCACAGATCTGACGGTGGCGGAAAACATGACCCTTGCAGCAGCACGCGGACCGCTGGATCCCGATCGCCTTGAGTGGATCAAGACATTGTTTCCGCCAATCCGCACCTTCTGGGAGTCCTCGGCCGGAACCCTGTCTGGTGGCCAAAAGCAGATGCTGTCGGTTGCTCGCGCCATCATTGAGCCGCGCAAGCTGATCTTGATTGATGAGCCGACGAAGGGTCTGGCGCCGGCCATTATCAAAGCCATGAGTGACGCACTTCTGGAGTTGAAGGAAACGGACACCACAATCCTCTTGGTGGAACAGAATTTCTCCATGGCCTCAGCTGTTGGAGACACCGTTTCAGTCATGGATGACGGACACATCGTTCATGCGGGCGAAATGGCCGAACTTGCTGGTGACGCTCGGATGCAGGAACGACTTATGGGATTGAGCCTGGAGGCCCACCAATGAGCGACACAACAATCAAGCCGCGCATTGAAAAAGCGCCTGTTCTTGAGCGCATCACCACTGCGCTTCCAATTGCACTTGTACCCGTTCTGGCGGTACTGGGGTTCGTTGCCATTGGCGATCCCGCCGCCTGGCTCACCCTCACTGTGGCCGGTTTGGCCATGGGGTTGATGATCTTCATCATGGCATCGGGCCTGACCGTCGTCTTCGGCCTCATGGACGTGATCAATTTCGGCCATGGAGCGTTTATCTCCGTAGGCGCGTTTGTTGGCTTCTCCATTCTCATTTGGCTTGGTGGCTGGACGGCTTCCAGCAGTGTGTTCTTAAACCTTGCCGCCGTTTTCCTCGCCATTCTGGTTTCGATGGTGGCCACTGGGCTCATGGGCTATGCGTTTGAGCGGGTGATCGTCATGCCGGTTTACGGCCAGCACCTGAAGCAAATCCTTGTGACCATGGGCGGGCTTATCGTGGCCCAGCAGCTCATTCATGTGTTCTGGGGGCCCGATGAAATTCACGTGGCACGGCCAGAAAGCCTGCGCGGCTCCATCGTTATTGGTGAGGCAGCTATTGAAAAGTATCGTCTCGTTGCGGTCGGCATCGGCGTTGCCTTGTTTCTGGCCATGCGCCACGTCTTGAAGTCTACCAAGATTGGCCTCTTGGTTCGCGCCGGTGTTGAGAACGGCGAGATGGTCGAAGCCTTGGGATATCGCATTCGCCGCTTGTTCCTCATCGTCTTCATGGTTGGCTCAGCGCTGGCCGGGCTCGGCGGCGTCATGTGGGGGCTCTATCAGGAAACCATCACCGCCCACATGGGCTCGGAAATCATGGTGCTGGTGTTCATCGTGGTCATCATTGGCGGCCTTGGCTCCGTAGAGGGCTGTTTCATCGGCGCGCTACTGGTTGGTTTGCTGTCTAACTACACGGCGTTCCTCGCACCAAAGGTGGCTCTCGTATCCACCATTGCGCTCATGGTCATCATCCTGATGTGGCGTCCTCAGGGGCTTTACCCCGTCGTCAAGGCAAAGTGAGGCACAGACAAATGCTGAAAACTCTCCTCTCAGGTGACAATCCTCGCAGCAAAGTGTTGAGCCTTGTTCTGCTTGCGGTTGTCATTTCGCTGGCGTTGGCACCCTTTCTGTTTCCGGGCACCAAATCACTGGAAACGGCGGCGCGCATCTGCATCTTCATTGTTCTGGTGGCCAGCTACGATCTGCTGCTGGGCTATGCGGGTATCGTGTCGTTCGCCCACACCATGTTCTTTGGCATTGGAGCCTATGGAACGGCCCTCGCGTTGTCAGCTACCGGGCCAACGTTCCTGTCGATCCTCTGGGGCACAGGTGCAGGTGTGGTCATCGCTGCCGCCTTCGCGCTGGCGATTGGTCTTTTCTCCCTGCGGGTAAAGGCAATCTTCTTCGCCATGGTAACGCTGGCTGTGGCCAGCGCCTTTGCCATTGCCGTTTCTCAAGCCTCTTGGCTCACAGGTGGTGAGGATGGCCTCAATTACCGTATTCCGCGAGAACTCACACCTGCCTTCAAACTTTTGCCGGACAAGGTTTTCGGCGTGCGCATCAATGGCAAGCTGCTGAACTACTATCTGGTCTTCTTTTCCTCCGCGATCCTGTTCATCGTCATGCTCCGCATCGTGAACTCGCCCTTTGGCCGCACGTTGCAGGCTGTGCGCGACAACGCGTTTCGGGCAGAGGCTATCGGCTATCGCGTTATATGGTATCGCACCACGGCAACGGTCCTTTCCGCGGTCATGGCAGCTTTGGCCGGGTCTCTGCTTGCCATCTGGCTGCGCTACACGGGCCCGGCCACCACTCTTTCCATGGAGATCATGATTGATATCCTTCTGATGGTGGTGATCGGCGGCATGGGAACCATGTACGGCGCCATATTGGGCGCAACCATCTTCATTCTGGCGCAAACCTATCTGCAAAACCTGATGGGCGTGGCAGCTGACGCCACCAGTTTTGTGCCGTTCATCTCTCATCTGGTGGAGCCGGAACGTTGGCTCTTGTGGCTTGGGGTGCTCTTCATTCTGTCGGTCTATTTCTTTCCAAGCGGCATTGTTGGTCGGCTTAGAGAAATGAAATCATGACTTCCAAACTGTATTGGCGGGAGGAGGGCAGTGGTTCACCCCTGGTCCTTCTCCACGGCTGGGCGTGCCATGGTGGTTTCTTTGAGGAGCAGGTGAGGGCGCATCGCGGCAGGGCACATGTTCTGGTGCCTGATCTTCCGGGCCATGGCCAAAACCTCAATGCCGCAGAGCTCACCATTGAGGCCGCGGCAGACGCCGTGTTTGCCGAGTTGGAGCGCCGAAATCTAAGGGATGTCACTCTGTGCGGTTGGTCCATGGGGGCCCATGTGGCCTTTGCCTTGGCGCAGCGGCACGGCACCAATCGGATCCGACAGTTTGTGGCAGTTGATATGGCGCCGAAGGTTCTAAACGATCCGGAGTGGCCGTTCGGCTCATTGGGCGGGCTGGACGAAGCCCGTAATCACCACTTGCTGGCAACGCTGGTCCCGAGCTGGGCGGGGCTGGTTCCCAAAATCGCGCAGCGCATGTTCGCCACTGGCGCGCCCTGTGATCCGGGCAAGCTCATGCATGCAGAAGAAGAAATCCGCCGCGCCAACCCAGAGTTATTAAAGCCCATGTGGGCGTCGCTCACTACGCAGGACTTTCGTTCGCTCGTCACAGCTTTAGGAAAGCCGCTTCATTTGGTGTTTGGGGGACAAAGCGCCCTTTATGGCGCTGGAACGCGCAATTGGTATCTGGACCATGTTCCCGGAGTGGAACTCAATCTGTTTGAAGCAGCGGGCCACAGTCCCCATCTGGAAGACCCCGAGCGCTTCTCACAAGTGCTTGGAGCCCTTCTGGCCTCGTGAAAAGCCCGGCAAAGAGCCGGGCCTCTTTGTCTCATTGGATCACTCTTTGCCCACGTCTTCCACGTAGACCAGAGCGCGTCCTTCGCAGACGAGCGTACCGGTCTGAGTGGTGCATACAGTTGCCAGATCCACCAGGTGTTTTTCGGGCCGCAGCCGCGTCACCGTCACGCGGGCAGTCAGCGGTTCGTCGAGAGGAGCATCCTGCAGGAAGTTCAAATCCTGCTTGAGATAGTTGGTGCCACGTCCGGGCAACTTGACTCCCAGAAGGTAAGAAAACAGCGCCCCAATCAGGGGCCCCGGCACGGTGCTGTAGTGACCCGGTACAGTGCCTGCCTGACGGGCAAAGTTGGACATGTCTTGTGAGCTGAAGCTACGCGTGATCTCAGCAAATGCGCCAAGTTCCAGTTTCATGCCGCGCCTCCTGAGAGTAAGCACTCTCCCGTCAAAACAGGCTTGTTGTCTGTCCCTCGTTTCGCCTCCAGAACGATCTTGTTCGGATCTTCTTCCGATGACGTGAGGCTGAAAATCACTTCTTCGCCCGCATAGGTCGGATTGGGAAACACAAGAGCCTGAAATGCGTGTTCGAAGTCCGGCCACTCTCTTTTAAGCAGGCCAAACAGGCGTGTGTAGAGCAACATGCCATGTGACACGGTGCGTCCAAACCGTGTCCGCGCGGAAAACTCCGGGTCAACATGAATTGGATTGTCATCACCTGACAGTTCGGCAAAATCATCAAAGTCTTGCTGCGTTGGAACCCAGCGTTCTTGAATGCTCTGGTTCAGGACGCTCATCAGACCTCCTCCGCTTCATTGGTAAACGTGTTTTTCAAGATATTCTTGCGCACTTTGCCTGCAGCTGTGCGTGGCATTTCATCGACCACTTGAAAGCTCTTTGGCACTTTGTAGGCGGCTAATCGTTCACGGCACCACCCGGTCATGTCAGCGGTGTTCAGGTCAGCGCCTGGGCGCTCAATCAGGAAAGCAGCCCCCACTTCGCCCCACTTGGCGTCCGCGACACCAATCACCACGGCTTCCAAAATGGCTGGATGCGTGGTCAGAACCTTCTCTACTTCCGCGGGGTAGACGTTCTCGCCACCGGAGATGTACATGTCCTTGATGCGATCAATGATATAGTAGTAGCCATCTTCGTCGCGCTGGGCGATATCGCCGGATTTTAGCCATCCGTCTGGCGTAAAGGTTGCTGCAGTCGCCTGCGCATTTCCCATGTATCCGGGCGTAATTCCCGGCCCCCGTAGCTGGAGTTCGCCAGTCCCGGCACCTTCAACAATGCGGCCGTCGACACCCTCAAGACGCACATCCGTCAGCATTTGCGCCTTGCCCACAGACCCGACCTTGAGTGGCGCGCTGGCTTTGTCCATCAAGAACACGGTTGGTCCGGTCTCGGTCATGCCCATGCCATTGCAAATAGTTGCGCCCCGTTCCATGAACTCTGTCAGGAGGTGCGCCGGGATGGGCGCGCCGCCACAGCCCAAAGAGTTGAGCTTGGTGAAGTCCACGTCATCAATGCGCGGATGCAGCGAAAGCGCTTGGTAAATCGCAGGCACGCCGAAGAAAGCGCTGACTTTACCTCCGGCCAAGAGATTAATTACCGCATCTGCATCAAACTTGCGCAGCACCGTGGAGCAGCCCCCAGCCAGAAACAGGGGCAGGGTCAACAGGTTGATGCCAGCCGTATGAAACAGCGGCAAGAAGTTCACACTGGTATCGGTGCTGGTAAGGTCGACGGCCTGACCATAGTTGACGGCATTGGCCCAGGCCATCCCCGCCGTTTGGATCACAGCCTTCGGGTTGCCTGTGGTGCCAGAGGTGTAGAGCAGGTACCAAGGCGCATTGCTCGCAATGGGGCGAGCCTCTGGCGAATTTGCAGGGGCGGCGGCCATCATTGCGCTCAAGTCGTGTTCGCCGTCTCCCTCCAGATTGCACAGAGGCAGATCGACGCGTGCTTTCAGGTCATGCGCCGCCTCAGAAAAAGCGTCATCGTGGATCAGCAGCGTCGCCTCTGACAATTTCAGGATCGGCTCCAGCTCGGCTACGGGTTGACGCCAGTTCAGCGGTACGAGAATGAGGCCGGTCTTCTGTGCTGCAAACAGAATGGAAAAGAACTCAACATGGTTGAGGCACAAAATGGCAACCCGGTCCCCGGTTTGTAAACCCATGTGCGCAAGGCCTGCAGCGATGCGTTCTGCCTGCTCATTGAGGGCGGCAAAGGTGAACTCCTGCCCGCTCTCCAAATCAATAAACGCCAATGCGTGCGGCGAAAGCCCTGCGCGCTTTGCCGCCATATCTGTAACCCATTCCATCATGCCCTCCCCGCATGTTTGTGAGTCTGATCCTCTTGAAACTTAGTGCCTGTTGGTGAAGCGCTGCATTCCTTCTCGGGTGTCTGGCGCGGATATGCGCTCCAGAAAACGCGCCTTTTCCTGATCCAGCCGAGCCTTCACTTGGGCGCGGCGCGGCGCATCCCAGACGTTTGCCCGTGTCGCGGCGAGTGTACTGGCGTTCATCTCCCGAATGCCGCCAAGCCATTCTTGAATGCCCGTGTCCAGCTCCTCTGTTTCAACCACGCGGCTCGCCAATCCCAGTGAAACGCATTCCTCAGCGCTGAGCCGAGTGTTGAGGTACTGCACCTCCAGCGCTCTGGCCGTTCTAATCTTTTCCGGTAGAAGTGCCGTCCAGCCGCCATCTGGGCCAAAGCCCACCACACCGTAGTAGGGTTGGACGAAGGCGCGCTGGCTCATGATCACCATGTCGCTAGCCAGAACAAATCCCACCGAGCCTCCGGTCACGGGGCCATTTACCCGCGCGATCACCGGGGCCGGGAATGCCAGCAGCTTCATGAGTGCATCATGCAGGCCGCCCACAACCCGTTCCGAGTAAGCCCGTAGCTGTTCCGGGTCGCTCGCAGCCTCCAGAAACGCGCCTACGTCGCCACCAGTCGAGAAGCTTCGGCCTTCCCCGGTCAGCACCAACGCCCGCGGCGCAGCCGCTTTAGCCGCCTCAATGGCCCTGTGAAGATCGTCAAGCACCTCGGGCACCAGAGCATTATGGCGCTCTGGGCGGTTGAGGCGAATTTCAGCCCAGTCATCATGAAGGGTCAGCTTGACGAGTTCAGTCATGTCAGGAAGGCCTCAGTCCGTTGACGATCAGATCGTGGGTGGTCTCAACGATGTCATCGACAGGGGTCTCGTCTCCCCAGATCACGGCCCGCTCTCCGAGTGCTCGAGCCATCCCCATGAGAGCCCAGGCGCGCGTATGCGCATCTCCCGGGCTCACCTGCCCAGCTTCAGCCGCAGCAACGAGTCCCTCCCGATAGCCATCGGCAAAAGTGTCGTAATAGGCTTTGTAAGCGTCCGGGGCCACAAACATGGCCTCCTGCACAACGCGGTAGAGATCCGGGTGAGCGCGCACAAACTCCAAAAACGCCTTCAAGCCAGCCTTTTCTGCGGCCAGCCGGTCTGTTGCATCCCGTGCCACAGAGGAAAGCTCCCGGCGCACGAGTCGGCCCATTTCAATCACCAGCTCGTGAAACACTTCCTCTTTGCTTTTGAAGTAGATGTAAAACGTGCCTTGGCCCACGCCCGCTTCTCGCGTGATGTCGCCAATGGAAGCCTCGTTGTAGCCTTGCGCGCCTATCACGCGTTCTGCTGCGGTCAGGATTGCTTTTTTTGTTGCTTCACCGCGGGCTGTTTTTGGCTTGGTCGGCGCTTTTGCCCGCCCTGCGGTGGCGTTTTGGGATCGCGGCAAGCTCACTCTCCGGTTTGACAATGTTGAAACATGAATCACTATTCATGTTTGGCGCCGCAAAAGCAAGCGCTATCGCCTCAGCCGCCTAATCAGTTTGGGTAGGGCCTGACAGGTTCGTTGATGTTTTCAGATCTGGAGAGGTTAGAATGCCGCGGCTGCAATGATGCGCAAGTGACAGCCAGCAGAGGTTTGCTCAGAACAAATCTCGTCCAACGCCTGGCTGAGAGGCACCGCTCTCAAAGCAAGCTCATTATTTTGGGGTCACGATGTTTGGCAGGGAAAATGGCGCACCCGATAGGATTCGAACCTATGGCCTCTGCCTTCGGAGGGCAGCGCTCTATCCAACTGAGCTACGGGTGCTTGATGTCACGGCACAAGTTGTGCCGGAAGCGTTCTCGTCTTTAACCGATCTGCAGCGACAGAGCAACGCCCCAGTTGCAATAGTTCGCCACAATGTGGATACGCGTTCTTGGACGGGGGCTCCCGCATTATGTGCGCCTTTCTGCTGCCAAGCGACCTGCATGGCATGAAGTGGTCGTTTGGCGCGGGGGGCGCAGATCGGTTTTGAGCCGTGACAAGCTCCAGCGCTGAGCGTACACTTATTGAGAGCACATCAATCATGTTCACGCAATTGTTGCATTAAGTTCATTCAAGTGTCGTGGCCGCACCGTAAGGCCTTCCCTTCAACAAGGGGAGTTTACTTATGACCACCAAGATCACGAGACGCAGCTTTCTTGCAACCTCCAGTAGTCTGGCGTTGGGGGCGGCAATCATGCCTTCTTTCGTTATTCGAGCGAATGCAACGCCCAAGGCCGGCGAGTTGGCCATGGTTCCAGCGCCCCACAATCCCAAAGGTGCTTTCGATCGCCTCTTCCTTTTGAAGGGGGATGCACTGGGCGGTCCGATCTCCGCGATTGTCTCTGAAAATGGTGAGCAGGTGCCGGAAGCGGCCTTGAAAGAGGGCGAGCAGCGTGTGCTGCGCCTGCTGCATTTCAATGACATGCACAACCACCTCACCGAGTTTCATGGCAAGCGCGGCGATACGCACCGTTTCTCCCAGATCGTTAAAATGGTGAAAGAAGCTAAGGCGAATGCACAGGAAAACGAGATCGTGTTGTTCCTGTCCGCCGGTGACGATCACACCGGATCCATTTTTGACGAGCTGATGGGCTGGGCACCGGATGAGTTTGTGGTGGATGCCGGTTATCGCGCTTATTCAGAGGCCGGATTGGACATTTCCGTTCTCGGTAACCACGAGTTCGACCGTGGTGCAGAACAGCTCCGCATCGGCCTGGAAAACGACTGCACATTCCCCGTTCTTTCAGCGAATGTGTATGGCTCTGACCACATGAAGCCGAACGAGCACTACGCACCAGCAGCCGTGGCCGAAGTGAAGGGCCTGCGCATCGGCTTCATCGGCCTCACCACAGCCATTGACACCCGCGTCGGTCAGCCAAGCGATCCGAACCTGGCCGTTGCAAGCCCGGTGGATGCCATCAAGAACCTTTATCCGGCCGTAGAAGCGGTCTCAGATGTTGTGGTCATCCTTAGCCACTGCGGCTATGGCAAGGGCCAACACGCAAGTGGTAAAGCAGCCACTGCCCGCACCATCGGTGATGGAGATTTTGCCATCGCAGAGGCCGTTGGTCCGATGATCAAGAAGCCTGCGGTTCTCGTTGGCGGTCACTCCCACACCCTGTTGAACGAAGAGGGGCTGGATCAGGGCAACATGGTCAATGGCCTGTTGCTCACACAGGCGCTTGCCCACGGCAAGTATCTGGGTGACATCTCCATGTCCGTCGCCGCTCACAAGGGACAGGATGGTTGGTTCAACTCTGTCACATTGCACCCAACCAAGAAGCGCGATCAGCGCGTTGGGGCGGATGACCCTAGTTTTGCGAGCTATGAGCAGCCAGCAGACTATGATGTCGCCTTTGAGGATGCTGTTATCGCGCCAATGGTGGCCAAGCTCGATGAAAAGCTGGCAGAGGTGATTGGAACGGTCTCCGACGACACCTTGGTCAACACGAAGCGCACCATTGCGGACCGCTATGTAGGCGAAAGCGCGTTGGCCAACTTCATGAACGACACGCTCATCAAGCAGTCCTCCACGTTCCCTGGTGGCGCGGTTGATTTTGCTCTGTTCAATGCGACCGGCCTCTCTACAGGTATCCATAAGGGGCCTTTGACATTCCGTCAGTGGTTCGATGTGATGCCATATGCAGATGCGGTGCATGTAGCCACCATGACCGGCGCACAAATCCGTGACTTCCTGAACAACAATGCAAAGCGTTTGCTGCGTCCGGAAGAGGTTGAGGGCACCGACCTGACGGGCTTCGTCTCCCGCGGCTTCCTGCATTTCTCCTCTGGCATTCGCTATCAGATCGTGCTTGGCAACAGCGCAGCTGAAGCGAAAGCGGTCAACATCACCCTTCAGGGCAAGCCAATTGAAGAGGTGTTGGATCAGGAGTTTAAAATGGCGTTCAACACCTACATCTCGCTGGGTGGGTTTGGTGAAAGCTGGAACGGCAAGCCGATTGGCGGCGGCGTCGCGGGTGACATCCCAAGCATGGATGTACGCAAGCTGACCTTCAATCACACGGGTCTTGTCTACCGCAACGAGATTATTGCGGCGATCCGGGAGATGAAGTTCATCTCACCTGAAACCGGTGTACTGCTCGACGAGCGCCTGCGTGTTACAGCCTGATCATCGCTCTCATTGCATGAGATGAAGGCTTACGGGGCGGCTTGATGAGTCGCCCCGAATTTGATTCAATCTTTACCTTGCGCATCCTGCACTTTCCCCGGTGGCCTCACATGCGCACAAGAAATATGACAGCGCGACGACGCACGGGATACAAATTCCGCCGCATTTGAGGGTTAGGCAGCGCTCTCTCAGCGGAATCGGGCGGTTCAGCTGGTTTCTATCTCCACCCTTTGTTAACCATGGATGTGGGATGTACGCCCCGCACGCCAACCATTACTTGTTCTGGCGGGCGCTGGGTTCCTCAGATTGCAACAACTGGAAGATGACGCGCGAAATGGTAATGAAGAAGCTGCTGACAGCACTGATTATTTCCGCAGGCCTCATTGCCTCGACCGGGGCGAAAGAGGTGCCGCTCATCTGGGGTGAAAAGCAGGAAATCCAGAGCGTGGTGAAGCAGCTGGACCTGCCGGATGACAAGCGCAATCTGGTGCACATGATCCTTGAGGAAGCCCGCGTGAACGCCCGCCGTATCTATCAGGACGCCGGTGCTGAACTGGGTGAAACCACAAACATGATCCAGCGCGTGCAGATTTCACCGCGCATGGCAGAGCTTGAGCGCGAGATCATGATGGACCTTTCCGCCATCCTGACAGAGGCAGAACTGAGCGAGTTCCGCCGCAGTGCCACCCTTGTCAAACTGCGGGCGAGCCAGCAAAACAGCCGTCAAAACGACGAAACCACAACAGCCGCTGCCCTTTTCGCACGCTGATCCGGCGAGGGCTACTTGATGCCCGCTCGCATGAAGCTCTGCACGAACTGCCGCTGAAACAGCAAGAACGCGATGAGCAAAGGGCCGGATGTCATCAGCGTAGCCGCGTTGATAACCGACCATTCCACTCCGGAATCAATTGCCGCAAACACCGAAAGCCCCACCGTCACAGGGCGCGTCTCCACTGAATTCGTAATGATCAACGGCCACAGGAAGTTATTCCAGTGGTGGCTCACGGACACGAGCCCATAGGCAAGATAGGTCGGTTTGGCGAGCGGGATGTACACCCGCCACAGAACGCCAAGAGGGCTTGCGCCTTCAACGCGCGCGGCTTCGTCCAGCTCCATGGGAATGGTCTTGAATGTTTGGCGCAACAGAAAAATGCCGAACCCGGACGCCATGTAGGGCAGCCCAATGGCGGCAATGGTATCCACGAGCCTCAGATCGCGAATGGTCTTGTAATTCTCCACGATCAGAATGTCCGGCATCACCAGAAGCTGCAACAGCACCAGCGCGAACAGGAAGTTGGAACCGGGAAAGGTGAAACGGGCAAAGGCATAGGCCGCGAGCGTGCACAGCACGAACTGGCCAATCAGGATCATGCTCACCAAAATCGTGGTGTTGAAGAAGTAGCGCGCAAACGGGGTAGCCGCCCAGGCTTCCTGAAAATTCTCCAGAGTCACTGGTGCAAACAGCTCAAAGTTCGCTTCATAGGCTGCCGGGTGAAACGCCGTCCAGATAGCATAGAGCAACGGGGCCGCCCACAACAGGGCCAGCGTCCATGCGCCGACGGTGTTGAGCAGGCGGTCATAGTCAAACCGCGGCTTTTCCGCGAGTTCGGCATTGATGTGAGAAAGGGTCTGGCTCATCGGTAGTGCACCTTGCGGTCCATGAAGAAGAACTGGCCGAGGGCGATCAGCGACAACAACACCAGAAGCACCACCGTCAAGGTGGCGGCATAGGCGGTATCCCAGAACTTGAAGGCCACTTCGTAGATGTAAAACAGCAGCAGAGAGGAGGCATTGTCCGGACCGCCACCAGTCATGGTGAAGATATGGTCCACCATTCGGAACGAGTTGATGACGGCGTTGATAGACACAAACAGCGTGGTCGGCATCAACAGCGGGAAGGTCACCCGCCAGAAGAACGTGCTCCGGCTTGCCCCTTCAATGGCTGCGGCCTCCCGTAAAGACGGTGGGATGGTCTGCAGCGCGGCCAGATAGAAGATCATGAAGAACCCGGCTTCTTTCCAGATCGTCACCACCATCATGCAGATCAGCACCGTCTCCTGAGAACCCAGCCAACTGTTTTCCGGCAAGCCGAAAAAGCCCATGCGGATCTGGTCAATCAACCCGAAACCCGGCGTGTAGAAGAACAGCCATATGTTCGCGACAGCAATCAGCGGCAGCACGGTCGGGGCGAAAAAGGACATGCGCACCAAACTGCGGCCCTTTAGTTTGTCGTTCACCCACAAGGCCATCAGAAGCGATAGGAAGATGGAAGCGGGAATGGTCGCCAGCGCGTACCACAAATTGTTGGTAAGCACCTTCCAGAAGGTGGGGTCGTTGATCAGGTTCTCGTAGTTGGCAAGGCCTACAAACTTGGCCTCGCGTCGCCCACGCGGTGTTGAAAAGAAACTGTTTATGACTGTGGTCACCGCCGGAACATGGGTGAACGCCATCAGCATCACCATGGCAGGGAAAAGCAGCAGCCAGCCATAGATCCATTGCAGGCGTTGGGTCATGGTCAGTGTCCTTGCAAGAGCGCGTGTTCGGGGCAGGGAAACGGAGCCGGCACGTGACCGGCTCCGCAGATCATCAGCGGTATTCTGCGAGAATGCGGTCGGCTTCGGCCTGCGCGTCCTTCAGAGCCTCTTCGGCGCTCTTCGTGCCGGTGATTGCGGCATGCAGGGCGTCATTGAAGATGCGGGTGATGCGCTGGTTCTGGTAGGTGGACAGTTCCGCCACAGCAAACTCCAGCTGCTCGCGGGCCACCAGAGCAGGTGGGAAGTCGGCAACATAAGCCTTCATCTCGTCGGTTTCCCAGGCAGCAGGCGTAGGCGCAACATAGCCGGTTGCCATGGACCACTTGGCAGCCTGCTTAGGCGCGGTGATCCACTTCACGAAATCGACAGAAGCGCGCTTCTGCTCATCGGTGGAATCCTTGAAGATGTAGAAGTTACCGCCACCGGTCGGCGCGCCGCGGCGCTCCTTGGCAGGCAGCATGGCCACACCGAAGTCGAACGGCGCGTTGTCACGCACGTTTGTCAGGTTGCCGGTAGAGGTCCACATCATAGCAGTGTTGCCTTCAAAGAAAGCTTTCGGGGTGGAGCCCCATTCGATGATGCCCGGTGCCATCACTTCGTGCTTGGTGGAAAGGTCCACGAGGTACTGAAGAGCTTCAACAACCTTCGGGTCATCGAAGTTGGTCTTGTTCCCTTCGGAGTTTGCCAGAATGACACCGTTCTGCGTGGTCAGACCCTGGAACAGCCAATAAGGGAAGCCAGAGGAAGGAATACGCACGCCCCACTGGGTTACGTTGCCGTTGTCGTCTTTCTTAACCAGCTTCTGGCCGAAAGAAACCATTTCTTCCCAGTTTGCTGGTGCCTTTTCCGGGTCAAGGCCTGCTTCCTTGAAGGCTTCCTTGTTCCAGTAAAGAACTGGCGTGGAGCGCTGGAAAGGAATGCCGTAGGTCTTGCCGCCCGTCTGGGAGTTCTCCATGAAAGCCGGGTAGAAAGAGTTCAGCCATGCCTTGTCGTCGTCAGAAGTGGCGATCTCGTCAAACGCAACAATCACGTCTTCATCAATCAGGGTGAACATGTCCACGGACAGGATCACGGAAAGCTGAGGAGGGTTGCCACCGCGCGCCGCAGTCAGGGCCTTGGAAACGGTGTCCTGATAGGAGCCGGCGTAAATCGCGTCGATCTTCACGTCCGGGTGCTGCTCCATGTAGGAGTTGGTCAGCTCTTCAATGGTTTGTGCGGCCTTGCCACCCACTGCAACCGGAAAATAGAACTCCAGATCCACAGCATGTGCGCTTGCAAGCGTACCAAGGGAAAGGGCAGCGGCAGATGCCGCCATCGTCAAGGACTTGAAAAGGGATTTCATGGATGTATATCCTTTAATTGCCTCTATGTTCGGGGGCATTCCAGTGCGCTTCCCGCCAGTAGGGCGGCGCGCTTTCAAGCCGGATTGAGTTGCAGCTCTTCCGGCTTGATTACGTCCCGGCGTTTGCCGGTTGTTCGGTTGAAGGTCAGGCTCTTGGCGGCATCCCATGTCAGCTTCATGGTGTCTCCCGTCTTCACAGCCTTGCGGCCCGGCACACGGGCCACCAGCTGCGCGCTTCCCACCTTGAATGTTGCAAGGGTATCGGCACCCAGATATTCCGTTGCTTCCACGCGCGCGGCCACGCCGGCCTCGTCACTCAGCTCAATGTCTTCCGGACGAATGCCAAGCAGCGCGTCTTCCGGGGCCTCCGGAAAAAGGTCGGGGCCGCTCAATTCGGCATCGCGCAGGCCGTGAAGCTCGGCAATGTTCATGGGCGGTGTCCCAATGAACCGCGCTGTGAACACGCTGCCGGGATAGGTGTAGAGCTCATGCGGACTGGCGGCCTGCTCCACCTCTCCATTGTTCAACAACACCACCTGATCGGCCATGGTAATGGCCTCGGTCTGGTCGTGGGTCACATACACCATGGTCAGGCCAAGCTTCTGCTGCAGGGCGCGGATTTCCACCCGCATCTCGTGGCGCAGCTTCGCATCTAGGTTGGAAAGAGGCTCATCCATCAGGCAGATCGGCTTTTGCGAAACGATCGCGCGGCCAAGGGCTACGCGTTGCTGCTGCCCGCCGGAAAGCTGCGAAGGTTTGCGTTCAAGCAGCGCGCTGATCCCAAGGATCTCTGCCGCCCGTTTCAAGCGTTCATCCCGGTCCGCGCGCGAGACACGGCGCACCTTCAAGCCAAACAGGATGTTTTCCGCAACGCTCAGGTGCGGAAACAACGCATAGTTCTGAAAGACCATGGCCAAGTCGCGCTGGGCCGGGGAGGCATGGGTAACGTCCTTGCCGCCAATGATAATCTTGCCGGATGTCGCCTGCTCCAGACCTGCAATAAGGCGAAGGGTCGTGGACTTGCCACAGCCGCTCGGCCCCAGAAGTACGGTAAAAGAGCCGCTTGGAATGGACAATGAAATGTCGTTGACGGCGTTCAATCCACCCCAGCTCTTGGTCAGATTGGCGAGTTCAACGCTGGTGGAGCTGGTGTCTTGAAGGGTCATGTCTTCTGATCCGGGTTGCAGATAACAAGCTCTGCGTTGGATTTGGCAATCAGGCGCATAATCGCCTCTGGCGGCTCGCGATCGACGAAGATTTTCGTAACATCTGTGATCCAACCGCCGCGCACATGGGCATGACGGCCAAACTTCGAGTGGTCGAGCACCAGATAGGAGCGACGACAATTGGCAAGGATCGCCTGACGGGCAGACACTTCGTCCTCGTGGAAGTCGAGCAGGGTGCCGTCTGCATCTACGCCCGCCACACCAAAAATGCCGATGTCGAATTTATACCCCTTGAAGAACTCTTCGGCCTTCAGGCCCAGCACATCGCGGTCGCCGTGGCGCAGGCGTCCGCCCGCAATCGTCACGTCGGTGACCGGGTTCTTCAAAGCGGCAATCGCCACATTTATGTTGTTGGTGTAGACCTTTAGCCCCTCATGGGTGTCCAGAGCCTGTGCCACCATCTCTGGCGTCGTACCAATGGAAAACCCAAGGCTGGCACCGTCTGGTATTTGCCCGGCGACGACGGAGGCAATGCGCTTTTTAGCGTCCAGATTCAGGATCTTGCGGGCCGTGTAAGCAATGTTGTGCGGCGTCGCAGGTTCGTCCACGCCGCCATGCACGCGGCGCAATAGCCCCAGCTCGCTCAGCCGATTGATGTCGCGGCGAATGGTCTGCGTGGTCACGGAGAACTTCTCCGCCAGCAGTTCAACACTTACAAAGCCGCGGGCCTTCACCAGCTTGAGGATCTCGGATTGCCGCGGGCTAATGCTCTGATTGGAGGGTGATAGGTCGCTCAACTCAGTCCACCACATTGTTTTATTCAAATGAACATTGCCGCGCTCATATGAAACTAATGTGATGGTTTGCTGAACTTTTGACTTCCCTTAACGAAAATAGGGAGGTCTGCTTAATCAGGTGAGCTGAGTGAAAAACTTGAGACGCGCCTTGTGCGCTTCAGCGATATGATGCCGTGCGGCCCTGTCTGCACGATCAAGATCACGCTTCACAATCGCGTCTACAATCTCTGCGTGCTCGTCAATCGCTTGACGACGACGGTCATCGTCCGTCAGCGTGGTGCCAGCCAACAACAGCAGAGACAGCCGCATATGGTCGATCTGCTCAACCAGATACCGGTTGTGCGAGGCAAGGTAAAACCGGCGGTGGAATTCGCGGTTGGTGCGGATCAAGCGCTCCGCATCTGCAAGGTGCTCTTTGTCAGAGGCCACCATCTCTTCTAGAATCTCGATCTCCGCACTCGAAGCATGTTGGGCAGCCAAGCGTCCCGCAGTGCCTTCCAGCACTTCACGCAGAAAGTAGAGTTCGCTGATCTGGTTGTGGTCCAGCGTGGGGATCACCATGCCCCGGTTCGGTTCATGAACCGCAAGCCCCTGTGCCTCAAGGCGCTTCAAGCCTTCGCGGATTGGTGTCCGGCTTACGCCAAATTTTTCCGCCAGCTCCGCTTCTCTCAAACGGCTGCCCGGTTTGAGCTCACGTGCTTCAATGGCTTTGATCAGGAGGCGGTAGATTTCCGCCCCGTTTGGAGAGTTGGCAACCACGGTATCTCTACTTTCTCCTAGGGACTTCAGCATGAGTTGCGGATGTAAAGACCCACAGCTCCCTAATTCTTTTAGCAAAATAGCAGGGTACCGCAACGGTCCCTGCTATAAAACATCGTGGTTCTCGTTATGAGTGTGGATTTATGCGCCGCCAGCAGGCCAAGGACCGTGGAAACCGGAGCCTTCCTTGTCTGTGCGCTCAAATCCGTGCTGACCGAAGAAGTCACGCTGACCCTGAATGACGTAGGCCGCTGTCCGCTTCTGGCGCATCATCTCAAATGAACCCATGGCTGCGGCAAGACCCGGCATTGGAATGCCGGAGAGGATCGCTTTGGAGAGCGTCTCCCGCAGGCCCGGTGCCGCATCCTTCATGCGCTCTGCAATGGTCGGTGCCAGATACAGAGAAGGCAGCTCAGGATTTTCATCATAGGCAGAGGCGATCTCATCCAGAAAGCGGGAACGGATAATGCAGCCTTGACGCCAAATCCGGGCGATCGTGCCCATTGGCAGGTCCCAACCGTTCTCTGTGCCGCCTGCAGCCAAAACCGCAAAGCCTTCTGCATAAGCCGCGATCTTGCCCGCAATCAGCGCGCGCTCGCAGGCATCAATGCCAGCCTGCTTGTCTTCCCAGGACTGCGGCACTTCGTTGTTTGGATAGATCTCGGCGATCTCCTGACGCAGCGCCCGGTTTGCGGAAATGCAGCGCGAGGCGACAGCAGCGTCAATGCCGGTGGCTGGTACGCCAAGCGCATGCGCTTCAACGGCAGACCAGCGGCCGGTGCCCTTTTGGCCCGCCGTATCAAGGATCACTTCCAGAATTGGCTTGCCGCTGTCCTCGTCGATCACGCCCATCACATTGGCGGTGATTTCGATGAGGTAAGAAGCCAGAGGGCCTTCGTTCCACTTCTTGAACACGTCAGCCTGCTCTGCGATGGAAAGCCCGAGGCACTTGGTCAGCACTTCATGCACTTCTGCGATCATCTGCATATCGGCATATTCAATGCCATTGTGCAGTGTCTTCACAAAGTGGCCAGCGCCTTCCGGTCCCATCAATGCAGAGCAGGGTTCGCCATCATGCTTGGCGGAAATCGCGTCAAGAATTGGCTGAATGCGGGTATACGCAGCTTCAGATGCGCCCACCATGATGGACGGACCGTGACGCGCGCCTTCTGCGCCGCCGGAAACACCCATGCCGACAAAGGTGAATGGCGTGTCGGCCAGCTCGCGATAGCGGCGGTTGCTGTCGTGGTAGTCGCTGTTGCCAGCATCAATCAGAATGTCGCTCTCGGAGAGGAACGGCTTCAGCGCTTCAATCTGCTGATCAATCGCTTCGCCCGCTTTCACCATCATGATGATCGGGCGCGGGGCCTTGATGGCCTTCACCAGTTCTTCAAGGCTGTAGCACGCGATGAACTGATCTTTCAGATGAGCCGCATTTTCCATGAAGGCTGTTGTCTTTTCCGGCGTCCGGTTAAACACAGCAACCTTGTATCCATTATCTGCAATGTTCAGGGCCAGGTTGGCACCCATGACCCCCAGTCCGATGAGGCCGATATCCGCCTGTGTCATGTCAGAACTCCTGAAGTTGTTCTTGTCGAGAACCGTTTCTTGCGCGGTTCGGCTTTGTCGCCCCTATGCAGCATTTGCACGCATTAAAACTCTGCCAGTGGCATAGGCAAAAAAATGGGCCTTGCCAAGTGCCAAGACCCATTCTCTCTCATTGATTACCGCAGATTAGCTCCGGGTGGCTGAAAGGACCGCATCTGCTGCGGCCTTGAGTGACTCGGCGCTCTGGCGCAGCTGCGCTTCCTCTTCCGGTGTGATGGAAGGAAACAGCGTGGCCTCAATGCCCTTGGCACCCACAACGCGTGGAATGGAAAGCGCAATGTTCTTCACGCCCACGATTTCCGGGTTCACCATGCTCAGGCCGATCACGGCATGCTCGTTGTGCAAGATCGCTTTTACGATGCGTGTCAGACCAGCGCCGATGCCATAGTTGGTGACGCCCTTGCCTTCGATGATCGAATAGGCCGCGCGCCGCACGCCCACGTCAATCCTGGCTTTGACCTCTTCGGTCAGCGGGCGGCCAATTTGCTCGGCGAATTTATGGGCGCTGGTGTTGCCCGCCTTGGCACCAGACCAGATCAGCACTTCACTGTCACCATGCTCCCCAAGCACATCCGCATGAACGGAAATGGGGGAAATGCCAAGGTGCTGCCCAAGCAGCGTGCGGAACCGAGCTGTGTCCAAGATGGTGCCCGAACCGATCACGCGGTACGCTGGCAGGCCGGAGATTTCCGTTGCAACACTGGTCATGATGTCCACCGGGTTGGCCGCAATCAGCAAGATCGCATCCGGGGCATACTTCAAGACCTCGGGAATAATGGTGCCAAACACCTGCGCATTACGGGCCAGCAATTCGATGCGGCTCTCGCCGGGCTTCTGGCCAACACCTGCGGCGATAATCACCACCTTGGCGCCCGCCAGTTCCGAGTAATCACCGGCGCGCACCTTCACCGCATGGGAAAACGGGGTCGCATGCCAGATATCTTCCGCTTGGGCGATTGCAAGTTTTGGGTTGTAGTCGACCAGAACCAGTTCATTTCCCACGCCATTCAGCACAAGCGCGTAGGCCGCCGTACTACCAACAGCGCCAACACCAACAACACCAATTTTCATCACACTCTCCAGAGGGTTCACGAACCTTAAGAACTCTTAGGGTTGGTTCATGGCAATCTGCAACCTTAGTCTAAGCAAAACAGCAGGACGTGACAAATTAGCGCTGACACGAGCCACAGAAAAACGTCGATCTGCCATTTTGCACCACGCGTTCAATGGTGCCGCTACAGTCCGGCTTGCGGCAGGGCTGGCCCTCTTGATCATAAACGGCAAAGCTGTGCTGGAAATAGCCAAGAGAGCCGTCGGTTTGAACGTGGTCTTTAAGCGTCGAGCCGCCCGCTTCTATGGCCTCTGCCAGCACGTCGCGAATGCAGGTTGCTAAAAGGTCCCGCTTTTCCTTTTTCTTGGCACCTCGCCCGCTGATGCTGCCCGCTGCAGCAGATGGGTTCAGCCCGGCTCGCCACAACGCCTCGCATACATAGATGTTGCCAAGGCCTGCAATGAACTTCTGGTTCAACAGCGCAGCCTTGAAGCTGGTCTTCTTGCCCTCAAAGATGTGGCCGAGATAGGCGCCGTCCAGCTGGTTGCCGAGGGGCTCGATCCCCATTTGCGCAAACAGCTTGTGCTCGTGCAGGCCCCGTCGCTCAATCAGATCCATGAAACCAAAGCGGCGCGGGTCATTGTAAACCACACGGGCGTGGGCCCCGCTTTGTTCGTTGTTCAGATGAAACACCACGTGATCATGCTGGGGCAGCTTGGAGGCCGGGTAGTAGGTGTCCGCCAGCGGCGCGCCGTTTTCCGATACGTCGATGCGGAACGAGCCGGACATGCCCAGATGCATGACAAGCACATCACCGCTTTCCATGTCACCCATCAGGTATTTCGCCCGGCGTCCAAGGCTGGTCATGCGCACGCCGGTCAGGCGTTCAACAAACTTGTCGGGAAACGGAAAGCGCAAGTCAGGCCGGTTCTGTTCAATCCGCGTTATGATTGATCCCTCAAAATGGGGCGCGAGGCCACGGCGAACCGTTTCCACCTCTGGTAATTCAGGCATGGTTGATCCAAGTAATGAGTGGACGCATGCTCCGGTTGATACCGTTGCATATCTGAGCCGCAACAATAGCGCTCCGGAATATCCTGTACTATGGTCCGCAGCGAATTGGAGAAAAATTGAAAAAATGGCGCGCGATACTTCTTCTACAGCTCGCAGTTCTGTGAGCGATCCCGCAGAAATGGCCACCAGCTTCGGTTTTACCACCGTCAAGGAAGGTGAGAAGCAAGACCTCGTGGATGACGTTTTCCACAAGGTGGCCACCCGCTACGACCTCATGAATGATCTGATGTCCGGCGGCATGCACCGGTTGTGGAAGGATGCCATGATCTCCGCGCTCAACCCACCCACTCACGGCGCCCGCCCTTGGCGGTTGCTCGACGTGGCTGGCGGCACGGGCGACATCGCGACACGGGTTGTCGAGCGCTCGGGTAAAACGGCCTCCGCCATCGTCTGCGACATCAATGGCTCCATGCTGGGTGTCGGCAAGGAACGCGCCGCAAAGGCCGGGTTGTCAGAGCACATCGAGTTTGTTCAGGGCAACGCAGAAGACCTGCCGTTCCCGGACAGTCATTTTGACGCCTACACCATCGCCTTTGGAATTCGCAACGTGCCGCAGATCGACAAAGCACTGCAGCAGGCCCATCGCGTTTTGAAGCGCGGCGGCCGCTTCATGTGCCTTGAGTTCTCGCAGGTGGATGTGCCCGCCCTCGACAAGGTCTACGACCTGTTTTCGTTTCACGCGATCCCGAAAATGGGCGCGATGGTCACGGGCGATGGCGATCCTTACGCCTATCTGGTCGAATCGATCCGCAAGTTCCCGAACCAGGAACGCTTTGCCGAGATGATCCGCCGCGCCGGGTTCCAGCGTGTCACCTACCGCAACTACACAGGTGGCATTGCCGCTCTGCACTCTGGCTGGAAACTGTAACCGAATATGCTCAAATCCATTCTGCCGTTTTTCCGTCTGGTCATTGCAGGCTTCGTCATGGCGCGCGAAGGGGTGTTCGGCCTCGCATCGCTGCCAGACACGCCGCCCGCCGCGCGTCTTGCACTTCGCATCATTCGTCTCGTCGAGCGGCGCGGCGTTCAGAAGAAGGACGCAGCGGCCCGCCTGACAGACGCGCTGAACCGCCTTGGGCCCTCTTACATCAAGCTCGGCCAGTTTCTCGCGACCCGGCCGGATGTGGTGGGTCGTGAGGCGGCAAAGGAGCTGTCTTCGCTCCAAGACAATGTGCCTGCTTTCGACACCAATCACGCGCGCGCCACCATCGAAGACCAGTTCGGCGTGAAGGTCGAAGAACTCTTTGAGGAATTTGGCGAACCGATCGCTGCAGCGTCCATCGCGCAGGTTCACACGGCGCAAATTCGCACGCCCTCCGGGGAGCTTGAGAAGGTCGCCGTCAAGGTGCTGCGCCCGGGCGTTGAGCGCCGCTTCCAGCGCGATCTTCAAAGCTTTTATTTGGCGGCTAATTTTGTCGAGCGCTTTGTGCCTGCCAGCCGCCGCCTGCGCCCGCTTGCCGTGGTCGACACACTGGCCCGCAGCGTCGCGGTCGAGATGGACTTCCGCATGGAAGCCGCCGCGCTCTCCGAGATGGCTGAGAACATCAAGGAAGATCCGAACTTCAAGGTGCCTCAGGTCAACTGGCCCCGCACGTCCCGCTCCATTCTCACCATGGAATGGATCGACGGCATCAAGCTGACCAATCTGGAAGCGGTTGAAAACTCAGGTCACAACCTGCCAGAGCTTGGCAACCACGTCATTCAGAGCTTCTTGCGTCACGCACTGCGCGACGGCTTCTTCCACGCCGACATGCATCAGGGCAATCTGTTCGTTCAGGACAACGGCACCCTCGTTGCCGTGGACCTAGGCATTACCGGGCGGCTCGATGTGGCCGAGCGCCGCTTCCTTGCCGAAATTCTCTATGGTTTCATCACCCGCGACTACCGCCGTGTTGCCGAGGTTCATTTCGAAGCAGGGTATGTCCCGTCAAATCAGGATGTGGATGTGTTCGCGCAGGCGATCCGCGCCATCGGTGAGCCCATTCACGGGCACGACGCCAGTGAAATCTCCATGGCGCGTCTGCTCACACAGCTGTTCGAAGTGACTGAGCTGTTCGACATGCACACCCAGCCTCAGCTGATCATGCTGCAAAAGAACATGGTCGTGGTGGAAGGCGTGGCCCGCACGCTGAACCCGCATCTGGACATGTGGCGCACGGCAGACCCGGTGGTGCGCACCTGGATCCAGAGCAACCTCGGACCCGGCGGCAAGATTTCAGACCTGGCATCCAGCATTGGCGTGCTCAGCCGCATGGCGACCAGTCTGCCGATCCTTGCCGATCGCGCCGCGCGCCTCTCTGGAGATCTGGAGTCCATGGCCCATCACGGCCTGCGCTTTGACGAAAAGACCGCAGAGGCCATCGGCAAGGCAGAGGCGCGTCACAGCCGTTCCGGGCGCTGGGCGCTCTGGGTCATCGCGGCATCTCTGGCCGCACTGGCGTACTCGCAGATCGTGTGAGTCGGTCAAAAACCTATCTAAACTCAAGGCTGAGATGGGAAGGGCAGCATTCTGCAGCGCTTCACCTGCTCAGCCTTTTGTTTGTTCAGAAAAAACAAAGCTCTCCCAGCGGTTTGTGCAGTGCGTGAACCTGTTTCATCCACTCCCCGACAATTTTAATTATGAATTGTAAGCGGGTTTAAAAAGCCGAAAACCTGATAGAACTGGTGTATTCATAAGTTGCCTTAGCGGAAGCAATGTGAATAAACTATTCTGATAAGCGCTGCGTGGAGAGAGACAGTGTCAGACCACTCAGAATTGGGAACACGAGGAAGATTGTTGGACAGTGCGGAACGCCTGTTGGCCGAAAAGGGGCTGGCAAGCACATCCGTGCGCATGATCACGGAGCATGCGGGTGCCAACGTCGCTGCTGTAAATTATCATTTCGGCAGCAAGGAAGATCTTGTTCGTGCGGTCCTGAAACGTCGCCTCCGGGACATTGACGACATGCGCATCCAGCGCCTTGACGCATTGGAAGTGGGTGGTCGTAAGCCGTCGCAGGAAGAGGTCGTGCGTGCTTTTCTCGAGCCTCTCATCGTGCAGGGCATCTCAAGAGAGACGGGGCGTCTTGTGCCATTCGTGGTGTTGATCCGGCAGGTCTTGTCAGACCCTGAAGCTGGTCAGAAGATCATGAAGAGCTGGGAACCTTCCACCGTGATGGCCCGCACGTCGCAGGCCTTGGCCCGTGCTTTGGGCACGGAAACACCGTCCGGGCCGCGGGCGCAACTTCTCATGATGCTCATGCATAGTGCAGCGCTTGAAGCGCTCTACGTCATCACCGGGGCTGGCAACATGCCCTACGAGCAGACCATGGACAGTGACGAGGTGGTCGAAAGCACCATTCGTTATGTCACCAGCGGTGTTGGTGCCTTCTTCCAGGAACAGGACGTGTTGGAAGACGCTTGATTTCCTTTGAGAAAACGAGGCTATGGCGCTCCGGCGGTTTTCAACCGCATCGAAAAGCTCAGAACGGTGTCACCCGTCGCAGGGTTAAGTTGAGCCGGCCGCCGGCGCTAAGCAAGGGTGAGCTTCCCCACATCACTTTGGATATGCCGTGGTAGCACAGCCGCGCCGCGCCTCCGAACACGATCACGTCGCCAGAAGTCAGGGTGATGGATTGTGTCTTGCCACCTCGTGTGGTCTGGCCTACGCGAAAAAGCGCCGTGTCGCCGAGGCTCACGGAAACCACAGGTGCCTCAAAAGTGCTTTCATCC
This sequence comes from Pseudovibrio exalbescens, assembly GCF_028737195.1. Classification (GTDB taxonomy): domain Bacteria; phylum Pseudomonadota; class Alphaproteobacteria; order Rhizobiales; family Stappiaceae; genus Pseudovibrio; species Pseudovibrio zosterae. The sequence goes on from NZ_JAQZAJ010000002.1 coordinate 401,718, forward strand.
CTGTCTTGATGAAGGCCCATCTTGGCTCCTTCTCCGTAGAAGTTGACAAGGCATGCTTCCGGGGGCGCAAGGCACTCAGCCACATCTTCCCAAAGCTTCAGCATGATCTCCGGCATGGGCGGCCACGGCGCGCCCGTTGTCGGGTGTTCCCGCTGATAGCGGTAGCCGGTCCGGTCCGAAACCCAGCCGAGAGAGCCGCAATTGGTCATCTGCACTGAAAAAGGTGTCCCTGTGCGCGGCATCACGGGTTGATACAGCGGCGCTTGCTTCACAACATCCCGCAGCAGCGCCACCATAGCCCTTTGATCTGAAGCGTCAAAGTAGCCGGGGAAGTAGCGAAAGCCCTCTGGCAATGTGGTTGGCAGTTCAAGCAAAGCGGTGCCTCAAGTCCTTTCTCGCAAGGCCATTATAACGCGTAAAAGCTGCCTGATGAATGCAATTGCACCATTTGGCTTGCAACCTGCAACGCAAGGGGTGCTTAATGGCCTCAGCCACTAGCCAGTAAAGAGGGTGTCCAGCACATGGATATGCTACCGCCGCTCATCATCACAATCCTGAATGTATTTGCCGCCTGCTTTGCGCTTCTGCTTGTGATTGTCGTGGGCACACTTGTGACCCTGTACATTCTGGACCGCCGTCAGCATGCCGATGCCATCCGCCACAACTTCCCCGTCGTTGGGCGTTTCCGTGGCCTCTTCACTTACTTGGGCGAGTTTTTCCGCCAGTACTTTTTCGCCATGGACCGGGAGGAAATGCCGTTCAATCGAGCGGAGCGGAATTGGGTCGACAATGCGTCCGAGGGGCGAGACAACACGCAGGCCTTCGGCTCCACAAAGAACCTTCGCGAGCCCGGCACCGCCATTTTTGTGAATACGCCCTTTGCCAAGCTCGAGCGCGAGTATTCAAATCCCGAAACCCTGCGTATCGGCCCCTATGTGGCTCAGCCCTATGACCCGCCGAGCTTTTTCAATATCTCTGGCATGAGCTATGGCGCATTGTCCCGTCCAGCCGTCCTTGCGCTCTCCAAAGGGGCCAAGCTTGCGGGTTGTTGGATGAACACGGGCGAAGGCGGTTTGTCCCCCTACCATCTGGAGGGTGGCGCAGACATCGTCTTTCAAATCGGCACCGCGAAATACGGTGTTCGCACTTTGGAGGGCGAGCTTGACGAAGCGAAGCTGCGGCAGATCACCGAATACCCGCAGGTGAAGATGGTGGAGATCAAGCTCTCCCAAGGGGCCAAGCCGGGCAAGGGCGGCATGCTGCCCGCAGAAAAGGTCACCGCCGAGATAGCCAAGATCCGCGGCATTCCAGAAGGAACGCCGTCTTATTCGCCCAATCGGCATTTGGAAATCGGCAATGTGCCAGAGCTTCTCGATTTTATTGATCGCGTGCGTGGCATTGCTGGAAAACCGGTCGGGATCAAGCTGGTGGTCGGCACAACGGAATGGCTCCATGACCTGTGCGCCGAGATCAACAAACGCGGCATCGAAACGGCACCGGACTTCATCACCATTGACTCCGCAGACGGTGGTACCGGCGCTGCGCCCATGCCCTTGATGGACAATGTAGGCCTCACCATTCGAGAATCGCTTCCCATCGTGGACGACATTCTGCGGCTTCACGGGTTGCGCGGGCGCACCAGGCTCATTGTGTCTGGCAAGCTGGTCACGCCTTCTGCGGTCGCTCTGGCGTTGTGCGGCGGGGCTGACTTCACGGTTTCAGCCCGCGGCTTCATGTTCGCGCTGGGGTGCATTCAGGCGCTCAAGTGTAACCGCAATACATGTCCCACTGGCATCACCACCCATAATCCAGCCTTGCAGGAGGGGCTGGATCCGTCAGACAAGAGCGTCCGCGTCGCGCGGTACTGCGAGTCCTTGCGCAAGGAAGTGGAGATGATTGCACATTCCTGCGGCGTCGATGATGCGCGCAGATTGTCGCGAGAACATGTGCGTGTGGTGCAGGCCAATGGCCTGTCCGTTCCTCTGGACACCTTATACCCCCATTCTCAAGTAGGAGTCTGATGCGTTTTCCAAAGAAAATGTGAATTACCTGAGGGTGGTAACGTTCACATAACGGATGAACCAGTTATATCCCGGTCCAGCACTTGCGACGTAAAAAGACCCCTCTTATATACCCTGAGACGTTTCGATCTGTCAGATCGCGGGTCTAACTTTTGTAAGTGGGGACCGGCTGCCGCATGCAACGCAGCTTAGTCCGAACGCCTTATGGGTTCGGTCGGTCTGCCGAAAGGAGAGTAAAATATGGCAAAGGTCATTGGTATCGACCTCGGCACGACAAATTCGTGCGTATCCGTAATGGACGGTAAGAACGCGAAGGTGATTGAGAACGCCGAAGGCGCGCGCACCACACCTTCCATGGTTGCATTCACCGACGATGGTGAGCGCCTCGTGGGTCAACCAGCAAAGCGTCAGGCAGTTACAAACCCAACAGACACTCTGTTTGCGGTAAAGCGCCTCATCGGTCGTCGCTATGACGATCCGACAGTAGCTAAAGACAAGGACCTCGTACCTTACAAGATCGTCAAGGCCAATAACGGTGACGCTTGGGTCGAGGCAGAAGGCAAGGACTACTCCCCTTCCCAGGTATCTGCTTTCATTCTTCAGAAGATGAAGGAAACCGCAGAATCTTACCTCGGCGAAACGGTTGAGCAGGCTGTCATCACCGTACCGGCATACTTCAATGATGCGCAGCGCCAGGCAACCAAGGATGCCGGCAAGATCGCGGGTCTGGAAGTGCTGCGTATCATCAACGAGCCAACCGCTGCGGCGCTGGCTTACGGCATGGACAAGGAAGACGGCAAGACCATCGCGGTTTATGACCTTGGTGGCGGTACGTTCGACGTGTCCATTCTGGAAATCGGCGATGGCGTCTTCGAAGTGAAGTCCACCAACGGTGACACCTTCCTCGGTGGTGAAGACTTCGACATGCGTCTCGTTGACTATCTGGCCGAAGAATTCAAGAAAGAGCAGGGCATTGACCTCAAGCAAGACAAGCTGGCTCTGCAGCGTTTGAAGGAAGCCGCGGAAAAGGCCAAGATCGAGCTGTCCTCCGCTTCTCAGACCGAGATCAACCTGCCGTTCATCACCGCAGACCAGACAGGTCCAAAGCACCTGACTCTGAAGCTGACACGTGCCAAGTTCGAGCAGCTGGTGGATGACCTTGTTCAGCGCACCGTTGAGCCAATGAAGGCAGCCTTGAAAGACGCAGGTCTTGCAGCAGGTCAGATCGACGAGATCGTTCTCGTTGGTGGTATGACCCGTATGCCTAAGGTTCAGGAAGTGGTGAAGAACTTCTTCGGCAAGGATCCGCACAAGGGCGTGAACCCGGACGAAGTTGTGGCCATGGGCGCTGCCATTCAGGCTGGTGTTCTGCAGGGCGACGTGAAGGACGTTCTTCTTCTCGACGTGACCCCGCTGTCCCTCGGCATTGAAACCCTCGGCGGCGTGTTCACCCGTCTGATTGATCGGAACACAACCATTCCGACCAAGAAGAGCCAGGTGTTCTCCACCGCAGAAGACAACCAGACCGCTGTGACCATTCGTGTGTTCCAGGGTGAGCGCGAAATGGCTGCGGACAACAAGATCCTCGGCCAGTTCGATCTGGTCGGCATTCCGCCAGCACCGCGCGGCGTGCCACAGGTTGAAGTGACCTTCGACATCGACGCCAACGGCATCGTGAACGTGTCCGCAAAGGACAAGGGCACCGGCAAGGAACAGCAGATCCGCATTCAGGCTTCTGGTGGTCTCTCCGATGCTGACATCGATCAGATGGTCAAGGACGCTGAAGCTCACGCTGACGAAGACAAGAAGCGCAAGGAACTGGTCGAAGCCAAGAACCAGGGCGAAGCTCTGTACCACTCCACCGAGAAGTCTCTCAAGGAGTATGGTGACAAGGTTTCTGCCGATGACAAGTCCGCAATCGAAAGCGCCCTTGCAGCTTTGAAGACTGCAATGGAAGGCGAAGACCTTGAGGACATTCAGGCCAAGACCCAGGCGCTGGCAGAAGTTTCCATGAAGCTCGGCGAAGCCATGTATCAGGCTTCTCAGGCTGAAGAGGAAGCTGCGAGCGAAGGCGACGACGGTGACGTCCAGAAGCCTGTAGACGATGTGGTTGACGCTGACTTCGAAGAAGTCAAGGACGACGACAAGAAGTCTAACTGATAAAGACGAGCGCGCCCCGTTAGAGTTTCTCTGGCGGGGCGCATCCTATCAGGGCTTCTAGATGCGCCCTGAAGAATTACGAGTATGACTGTCTGGTTGGGTATTGCCAGCGCGCAGGCACTCAGGTCATCTGGTTCATTCGGGAATGATGACCGCTTGAGGGGGCTTGCACTCGCATGGCGCGTTTGCCATATGCGTCCAAAGAGATGTGACCCAACGGGCGAAAGTTTAGTCCGTCACACAGCGGATACTTGAAGATTGACCGGGGCAGTTTCCCCGAAACCACGAGCAGTTATTGGCGCAGGCGGAATGCCGCCTGAAAATGCCGCAGTCGAACTGGGTGCAGACGTTTGGTTCGAGCTGGTTCTTGGTGTGTGTGCCAAACCCTGCTGCAGTGTTGGAGCGAAATTTAGAAATGTCGAAACGGGACTACTATGAGGTGCTCGGCGTATCGCGGGAGGTAGACGAAAAGGCCCTCAAAAGCGCCTATCGCAAGCTGGCGATGAAGTACCACCCCGATCGCAATCCGGGTGATGAAGAGGCTGAAGCCAAGTTCAAGGAAGTCAGCGAAGCCTACGACACCTTGAAAGACGCCCAGAAACGCGCGGCCTACGATCGTTACGGCCATGCAGCGTTTGAAAATGGCGGCTTTGGTGGTGGCGCTGGCGCGCACGGCGCAGACTTCGCTTCTGCCATGTCGGACATCTTCGACGAGTTCTTTGGCGGTGGCGGCGGACGTCGCGGCCCGGGCCGGGAGCGCGGCGCGGATCTGCGCTACAATCTCGACATCACGCTGGAAGAAGCTTACACGGGTAAGGAAGTCGAAATTGAGGTGCCAACCTCAATCACGTGCGACAACTGTTCCGGTTCGGGCGCAAAGCCCGGCACCCAGCCCAGCACCTGTACCACCTGCGGCGGCGTTGGCCGTGTGCGCGCGGCTCAGGGCTTCTTCACCATGGAACGCACCTGCCCAAGCTGTCAGGGGCGCGGTGAAATCATCACCGATCCTTGTGAAAAGTGTGGCGGCACCGGGCGCACGACCCAGAACCGTACCCTGTCCGTGAACATCCCGGCGGGCATCGAAGACGGCACCCGCATCCGCCTTGGCGGTGAGGGAGAGGCAGGCCTGCGCGGCGGGCCGGCGGGGGATCTTTACATCTTCCTGTCCATCCGGCCCCATGAGTTCTTCCAGCGCGATGGCGCGGATATCTTCTGCCGCGTGCCGATTTCCATGACAACCGCAGCCCTCGGCGGCCAGTTTGAGGTGCCAAGCCTCGATGGCTCCACCGCGCGTGTGAAGGTGCCGGAAAGCACCCAGACGGGCAAACAGTTCCGTCTGCGCAGCAAGGGCATGCCGGTCATGCGCTCGCATCAGCATGGCGACATGTACATTCAGGTGGTGGTGGAAACCCCATCCAAGCTGACAAAGCGTCAGCGCGAGCTGCTGCAGGAGTTCGAAAGCGAGTCCTCAGGCGAGAACCATCCAGAGTCGACGGGCTTCTTTGCCCGCGCAAAGGAGTTCCTCGAAAATCTGAAGGGCTGATCCGGCAGGGCTTGTAATATCTTACAGAATGATGAAAATCAGGCTGTTGTAGATATGGAGAGTTGCATGCTGAGCGAAACGAAAGGCCGGGCGAACAGTGCTCTGAAAAAGCTTCGCAAAGACATGCAATTCGTTCTGGAATGGGCAGGAAACCCGCTTCAGGTTGGGGCAGTGGCCCCTTCAAGCCCTTATCTCGGTCAGCGGATGGCAAGCTACATTCCGCCTTACTCAAGGAAACCCGTGCTGGAGCTTGGCCCCGGCACAGGGGCGGTCACAGCCGCTGTTCTCAAGAGCGGCATCGCCCCGACACGGCTGATCGCCTTGGAGTACAGTCCTGAATTTTGTGAGACGCTGCGGCAGAAGTTTGATGGCATTTCCGTTGTCCAGGGTGATGCCTACAACATCGCCGCCACCCTGCCGCAGTTGCCACAGGAGAGCCTTTCGGCCATCGTCTCCAGTTTGCCGCTCATGAACAAAGCCCCTCGTGCTCGCCTTGCATGTCTGCGCGCAGCGCTGGACTATCTGGAGCCGGGCGCACCGTTCATCCAGTTTTCGTATGCCCTGAAGCCGCCGGTCTCTGTCAAAGGCACGGAATTGACAGTGGAGCGGTCCAATTGGATCTTTAAAAACCTCCCGCCTGCTCGGGTCTGGGTCTATCGCCGTGCTGCCTTCTGAGCACACAAGACCCGTCACGAACCGTGACGCCTGCACATGCGTGGAAGCTGCAATGACCAGATCTGGTCAGGGTCACCCTGGCATGCCTTGCAATTCACTATTGAGGATACGGCTTTCATGACTCCCAAGATTTTGGTGTTCTCCGGCTCCACCCGCTCCCAGTCCTACAACGCGCAACTGGCGGCGCTGGTTGCCAAACATGTGGCGCTCGAAGGCGCAGACGTGACCCTGCTCAACCTCTCTGATTACCCACTGCCCCTTTACGATGGTGACCTTGAAGAGGAGCAGGGGGTGCCGGAAAACGCGCTCAAGCTGAAACGGTTGATTGACCAGCATCATGGTGTCTTCATCGCCTCTCCAGAGTACAACTCCTCCATCTCCCCCCTTCTCAAGAACACACTGGACTGGATCAGCCGCGTGCGGGAAGACGGTGAAGAGCCTCTGGAGGTTTACACCAAGGCGATCTATGCCATCGGCGGCGCAACGCCGGGGCTTCATGGCACCATGCGCGGCCTCATTCACCTGCGCACGATCATGGAAGTCTCGTTGGGCTGCTTGGTGCTGCCGGACATGATCACCGTGAATTTCGCGGCTAAGGCATTTGATGAAAACGGGGAGCTGGCCAAGGAGCCAGCGCAGAACCGCCTTAATAAAATGGTGCAGCGTTTGGTAATGGAAGCGCGCAGCCGGACAATACGTAGTCACTGACTAATTATTGCCAAGAAGTTGGCAAGCGCCAGATCACTGCATACATATGAAAGCGGTGACTTGATAACTATTGAGATTTAGAACTGCAAAACAGCAGTTTGGAGTGTATTTGATGAGTGAACATGGTGAGCCACAACAGTGGCACGGCACAACAATCTTGACAGTACGGAAAGGCGGTAAGGTTGTTATCGCGGGTGATGGTCAGGTTTCGCTGGGCCAGACCGTGATTAAGGGCACCGCACGCAAGGTGCGTCCCCTTGCCAAGGGCGAGGTCATTGCAGGCTTTGCCGGTGCCACCGCAGACGCTTTCACACTTTTTGAGCGCCTTGAGGGAAAGCTGGAGCAGTATCCCGGACAGCTGATGCGCGCCTGTGTAGAGCTGGCGAAGGATTGGCGTACAGATCGGTATCTGCGCCGCCTTGAGGCCATGATGCTGGTGGCGGACAAGAACATTTCTCTCGTTCTCACGGGCACGGGCGACGTTCTTGAGCCGGAAAATGGCGTCATGGGCATTGGCTCTGGTGGCAACTATGCCCTGTCCGCAGCCCGCGCTCTGGTCGACACAGATCTTTCTGCCGAAGAAATCTGTCAAAAGGCCATGGCCATCGCAGCAGACATTTGTGTCTACACAAACAACAACCTGACCATCGAAACGCTGGAAGATACATCGGGCGCAGCATAAGCTCGCCTCGATTTGTCGGTTCAAACAGACCGGAGAAGGGGTGCCACGCCTTGGGTCCTTTCAAATCGGTGCTAGGAAAGATGATAGAATGAGCAATTTCTCTCCACGCGAGATCGTATCCGAGCTGGATCGCTACATCATCGGACAACATGATGCCAAGCGCGCCGTTGCCATTGCCTTGCGCAACCGCTGGCGCCGTCAGCAGCTGGAAGAAGGCTTGCGAGAAGAAGTTCTGCCAAAGAACATCCTGATGATTGGCCCAACCGGTGTGGGTAAGACGGAAATTTCTCGCCGTCTGGCCAAGCTTGCCAACGCGCCATTCACCAAGGTTGAAGCAACCAAGTTCACCGAAGTTGGCTACGTCGGCCGCGATGTGGAACAGATCGTTCGCGATCTGGTCGAAGCTGGCATCACCTTGGTGCGCGAGCGCAGCCGGAAGGAAGTTGAAGCCAAAGCCCATCTTCTTGCGGAAGAACGGGTTCTGGACGCTTTGGTTGGCCCGAGCGCCAGCCCGTCGACGCGTGATACCTTCCGCAAGAAGCTGCGTGAAGGCGATCTGGACGACAAGGAAATCGAGGTTGAGGTCCGGGCTCAGCCCTCAATGCCAAACTTCGACATTCCCGGCATGCCCGGTGGCGGCAGCATTGGCGTGATGAACCTTTCGGACATGCTCGGCAAGGCTTTTGGCGGTCAGACCAAGAAGAAGCGTGTCAACGTCCGCGACAGCCATCAGCTGCTGCTGACCGAAGAATCCGACAAGCTGCTTGATGAAGAAAAGATCGTGCATGAAGCCATCGATCTGGTCGAAAATCACGGCATCGTCTTCCTGGATGAGATTGACAAGATCTGCGCCAAGGATCACCGCGGCGGAGATGTTTCCCGCGAAGGTGTGCAGCGCGACCTGCTTCCACTGATCGAGGGAACGGTTGTTTCCACCAAGCACGGCCCGGTCAAGACAGACCACATCCTGTTCATCGCCTCAGGGGCGTTTCATGTGGCCAAGCCGTCTGATCTCCTGCCGGAGCTTCAGGGCCGCCTGCCAATCCGCGTTGAACTGAAAGCACTCACCCGCGACGACTTCCGCAGCATTTTGACGGACACCGAGGCAAGCCTCATCAAGCAATATGTCGCGCTCATGGGCACGGAAGAACTCACTGTCGAGTTCACGGATGATGCGATTGAAGAGATTGCCACCATCGCGGTGGACCTCAACGCCAACATTGAGAACATCGGCGCACGTCGCCTTCAGACGGTGATGGAACGTGTTCTGGATGAAATCTCCTTCACCGCGCCAGATCGCGCAGGCGAGACGGTTGTTATCGATGCGGAGTTTGTCCGCCAGAATATTGGTGATCTGGCAAAGAATATCGACCTGTCTCAGTTCATCCTTTGATTAACCCAGCCTGGTGCCGTAACAATATGACGGTTAGGGAGGGCTTGCAGGCTCCGGCAACAGTCTGCAAGCCGCACGGGATCGGAGCTTAAAGATGGTTGCGATACGCAAAGCAAATGAAGAGGGGCATCGACGAAAGTTTCTGGTCGTCGTCGATGATACACCGGAATGTGGCCGCGCTATTGTGTATGCCGCCCGTCGTGCAGCACGCACCGGCGGCGTTGTAGTGCTGCTTTATGTCATTGCCCCGAGTAATTTCCAGCATTGGCTGGGTGTAGAAGACATCATGCGAGCCGAAGCGCAGGAAGCTGCGGAAACAACGCTGGCAAAGGCCGCAGAGCGTGTGCGCGCTGCTGCCCGCACGGAGCCGGAGCTGGTCATTCGTGAGGGCACTCGCTCAGATGAGATCATGGACCTCATTGATCAAGATGCCGATATTGCGACCCTCGTTCTGGCTGCTGGCACCTCAAAGGAAGGCCCTGGGCCCCTTGTGTCGTCCATAGCTGGCAAGTCCGCCGGATCGTTCCCCATCCCAATTACCATTGTTCCGGGTAATTTGGATGATGACGCGCTCGCGGCTCTGGCATAATAGGGTACTAATCCCATATTATGCGTAGAATTGCGGTTATGCGAAAGTTGCTTGGAAAACCGAGCTTCACGGTAGCAGTCGCGATCGGAATTAAATAAGACAACACCCTCGTACAGGCTGCAGTGGGTTCATTGTGGCCTCGAAACCATTTGGAAGTGGCTATGTTTATTCAGACCGAAGTGACGCCCAATCCTGCAACACTCAAGTTCCTGCCGGGCCGTATCGTGCTGCCTGAAGGCACGCTGGATTTCCGCAGTGCTGAGGAAGCGGCGGTATCGCCATTGGCTGAGAGCCTGTTCCAGATCCCGGGTGTGGTCGGCATTTTCTTCGGCCACGACTTCATCACCATCACCAAGGATGACACCGATTGGCAGCATTTGCGCCCGGCGATCCTCGGTATGATCATGGAGCACTTCATGTCCGGCGCGGAAATCCTTCGCGGCGACAGCAAGGGTGATGGGGATATCGGGGAAGAGTTCTTCGATGAGGGTGACGAAGAAACCGTGACCATGATCAAGGACTTGCTAGAGACGCGCGTTCGTCCGGCTGTTGCGCAGGACGGCGGCGACATTACCTTCCGAGGATACAAGGAAGGCATCGTCTATTTGACCATGCGCGGCGCGTGCGCCGGGTGCCCGTCATCAACGGCCACCTTGAGCCATGGCATTCAGAATTTGATGCGCCATTTTATCCCGGAAGTTCAAGAGGTTAGACAGCTCTAGTTTTACTCAAGGGTAAGCATGTAGTTAGTTCTACCCAGTGAATTTGGTGGGAATAATACGATCGAGACTAATGGGCTAGAACTTAATGGTTGCTCGACAAAAACAGCAGCGGGCGCTAAGCCAAATCCTATGAAACTGCTTGCTATAGATACAGCTTTAAGCTCGTGCGCTGCTGCCGTTTTGACCGTCGAAAACGGCGAGGAAACGATCGTGGCACAGAGTGAAGATTTGGGCCGCGGCCATGCTGAGCGTATCATGAGCATGGTGTCGGGCGTGATGGCGGAATCTTCCACCACCTTCAATGCGCTGGACCGTATCGTCGTTAATGTTGGACCGGGCAGTTTCACAGGCCTTCGCATTGGCCTGTCCATTTCCCGTGGCTTTGGGCTTGTGTTGGGCAAACCGGTCGTGCCGGTAACCACCCTTTCAGCCATTGCCGCTGAGGTGTTGGTGCAACCTTCCAATGACCGGCCTTTGCTCGTGGCGCTCGATGCGCGCCGGGACGAGGTATACTGTCAGACGTTCACGGCGCAGGCCGAACCTCTGGGTGAGGCCAAGGTCTCCACAGTGAAGGATCTGGCACACGATCTGCCGGCAAATGCTCTGTTGGCCGGGTCTGCAGCTCTGGCTGTTGCCAAGGCCGCTGGCGTGGACAGTGAGGCAGTGCGCAGCGAAGCTGCTTATGCCTCCATCGAGTTTGTGGCCCGACTTGGCCTGAATGCACCTGTTCCACAAAAAGCGCCGATGCCGCTTTACCTTCGCCCGCCTGATGCCAAGCCACAGGAGCGGGGACGGATCCTTCGTCAATGAGCCTTGAGTGGTTCAAAGCGCCGCCGCCAATCATCCGCAAAACGACCCTGCAAGACCTGCGAAGTCTTGCAGACATCCATGCGCAGTGCTTTCAGCCGGGCTGGGGGCGGGCAGAGCTGGCCTCGCTCTATGAGCAAAAAGGCGTCGTGTTTTTCACCGCAACGCCCTCGGGTGCGTTCGAGCGCCGGGATCCAATAGGCTTTCTTGCACTGCGAATTGTTGCTGATGAAGCTGAGGTTTTGACAATAGCCGTCTCTCCAAAGTATCAGGGGAAAGGCGTTGGCCGAAAGCTGATGGAGGATGGCCTCTTCCACCTCTATTCAGAACGCGTGGAAATGCTGTTTCTGGAAGTGGATGACACCAACGTTTCTGCGGTATCCCTCTACAAGAAACTGGGATTCAGGCAGGTGGGAGAGCGCAAGGGCTACTATTCCAATAGCGAAGGTAGTGGAACGGCGCTTGTCATGCGTTGCGATCTCCGGTAATCGCACAGTCAGAATTTGAGAGATAGGCCGAGACTGCGACGGCATTGAGGTGAATTGTTCCATGGTTGCTGAGAATGAAATGACACTCATCGAGCTCTGCGCGCACAAGGGAATGCGCATGACAGACCAGCGTCGCGTCATTGCGGATGTCATTCAGGCAGCAGAAGATCATCCGGATGTGGAAGAGCTTTACCGCCGCGCAGTTGAAATTGACCCCAAGATCTCCATCTCCACGGTTTATCGGACTGTGAAGCTGTTCGAAGACGCTGGTATCATCGAGCGCCATGATTTTCGTGATGGCCGTTCGCGCTATGAAACAGTGTCAGAAGAACATCATGATCACCTGATAAACCTGCGCACCGGCGACGTTATCGAGTTCCGCAGCGAAGAGATCGAGAAAATTCAGGAAGAAGTCGCGCGCAAGCTGGGCTTCAAGCTGATCGATCACCGTCTGGAGCTTTATGGTGTTCCGCTGTCCGATGAAGACACAGAGGCCTAACTAGATGCATTCAGCCAAAGCAATTGTTGTTATTCTGCTTTTGACAATTGCAACGCTGATCATGATCCCCCTGCAATGGGTGGCCATGAAGCTCGATCTCAAGGTCCAGCGTAAACTGCCGCTTGTCTGGCATCGCATTGCCTCCACGTTGATGGGCATTCGGGTTCACCAGGAAGGGGGCGCGGTTGACCATCGTCCGCTCCTGATTACGGCGAACCATTGCTCTTGGCTCGATATCGTGGTGCTGGGCCGCACCATGCCGCTCAGCTTCATCGCCAAGTCCGAAGTTGCAGGCTGGCCAATCTTTGGCCTCTTTGCCAAGTTGCAGCGCACGATCTTTGTGAACCGCAGTCGCCGTTCGGATACCGGCAAGGTGACCCGGGAAGTGGCGGATCGCATGGCCTCTGGGGATGCGATCGTGTTGTTTGCTGAAGGCACGTCGTCAAATGGCAATCAGGTTCTCCCTTTTCGCTCCGCTCTCATTGGTGCTGTTCATCATGCCATGGGAGATGGGGAGGGGGATAAAGCTTGGGTGCAGCCGCTTGCCATCAGCTACACCCACCTTCACGGCATGCCCATGGGCCGGTTCTGGCGTCCCCACGTCGCTTGGTATGGCGACATGGAACTGCCGGGCCATCTTTGGATGCTGCTCAAGGAGGGCGGGCTTGATGTGCACCTTACATGGGGTGAGCCAATTCCATTGGTCGGCACCTTCAACCGCAAGCAGCTGACCAGCGAGCTTGAGAACACCGTTCGTACCATGATGGTCGGAACGCTGATCGGCGCAGAAAATCACGATTTCGTTCAAACCGACGCAGACGAACGCATCGACTTCTCAAGCGACGAAAAAAAGTTTAAACGAGACGCAACAGACGACATGAAGGCCGCCAGCTAAGAGCGGCGATTTCAGACAGAAGGTTTCGGCACTGCGCTGACAGGTGCCTAGAGGACTAAATGGAAAATCTGAACCAAGAACAAGCTGCCGTAGCTCAAGCTCAGACATCTGAAAACGCCGAGAACAAGAAGGCGTCACGCAAGGTTTTCGTGAAAACCTATGGCTGTCAGATGAATGTCTACGATTCCGACCGCATGACCGATGCGCTCTCCAACGATGGATATGAGAGCACGGACACGCTGGAAGACGCGGATCTGGTAATTCTGAACACCTGTCACATCCGCGAAAAGGCGGCGGAAAAGGTGTATTCGGAACTGGGCCGTATCCGCAAGCTTAAGGAAGAAAAGGCCAAGGATGGCAAGGACATGATGGTTTCGGTCGCAGGCTGCGTTGCGCAGGCGGAAGGGGGAGAAATCTCTCGCCGCGCACCAGTCGTTGACCTCGTTGTCGGTCCTCAGAGCTACCACCGCCTGCCGGAGCTTCTTAAGCAGGCTAAGGAAGGCCAGAAGGTCGTCGAAACCGAATTTGACATTGAAGACAAGTTCAAACATTTGGCAACGCCTTCAAAGGAAGCTGTTCGCAAGCGCGGCGTCACGTCGTTCCTCACGGTTCAGGAAGGCTGTGACAAGTTCTGCACCTTCTGCGTGGTGCCTTATACCCGCGGTGCGGAAGTCTCTCGTTCCGTCGAGCAGATTGTTGGTGAAGCCAAGCAGTTGGCTGCCGCTGGCGTGCGTGAGCTCACGCTTCTCGGCCAAAATGTGAACGGTTGGCATGGTGCTGGCGCGGATGGCCGCGAATGGGGACTGGGGGAATTACTTTTCGAGCTTGCAAAGATCGATGGCCTCACCCGATTGCGTTACACCACGTCTCACCCGCGTGACATGGACGATGCCCTGATTGCAGCGCACCGCGATCTGGATATCCTGATGCCGTATCTGCACCTGCCGGTACAGTCGGGATCTGATGCCATCTTGAAGGCCATGAACCGCAAGCACACCCGCGATGACTATTTCCGGCTGATAGACCGCATCCGTGAGGCGCGTTCGGACATCGCCATGTCTGGGGATTTCATCGTCGGCTTCCCTGGTGAAACAGATCAGGATTTCCGCGACACCATGGACTTGGTGGAACGGGTTGGTTACGCCTCCGCATTCTCCTTCAAGTACAGCCCTCGTCCGGGTACGCCAGGTGCGCTGCTTGAAGAGCAGATCGAAGAAAACGTTAAGAGTGAACGCCTTGCAGAGCTACAGGCGCTGCTCGCGCACCAGCAACAGGCGTTCAATGCCTCACTTGTAAATCAGCGCATCGAAGTGCTTTTTGAAAAGATGGGCCGCAGAGAGGGTCAGTTGGCTGGCCGTTCACCCTGGCTCCAGCCGGTTCATGTAAATGCACCAGCAGAGTTGTACGGTGAAATGGCAACGGTAGAAATTGTAGGCAGTTCTGCAAATAGTCTGGAAGGCCGACTGATTTAGGGGCAAGATAGGTATGCGCATAACGCGCAGGCTAAACGGAGGCACTGATTGAAGGGCAACGCCCACTCCAAGTCTGCATCGCAGGCTAACATGCGACCCGCAGCCGCGTCAGATATGATGCATGTGGTTCTCGCGTTCGAGGACAACCGACTGGTTGGAGACCTGTTCGGTCAGTTCGATCAAAACCTAGCTCTTATTGAGCAGCGAATTGGCGTAGATGCCGTGGCTCGAGGCAATCAGGTCACGATACGCGGCAGCAAGTCAGGATGCGAACAGGCCAAGCTCACGCTTGAAGCCTTGTACTCGCGGCTTCAAAAGGGCCATGAGGTGCATCCGGGCGATGTAGACGGCGCCATTCGCATGGCAGAAGCAGCCGAAGCGCAGCTCACCCTGCCAACAATGGAGCCCAAGTCCCGTCTGGCCTTTGCCCAGATTTCTACGCGCCGCAAGACGCTGATCGCCCGCACGCCTACTCAGGATGCCTATATCCGCGCCATGGATCGGTCCGATCTGACCTTTGGCGTTGGTCCGGCAGGTACGGGTAAGACGTATCTCGCGGTGGCTTATGCGGCTGCCCTGCTGGAACGCGGTGAGGTCGATCGTATGATCCTCTCCCGTCCTGCCGTAGAAGCGGGTGAACGTCTTGGCTTTCTGCCGGGCGATATGAAGGAAAAGGTGGATCCGTATCTGCGCCCGCTCTATGACGGCCTCAACGACATGATGTCGCCGGAAAAACTGGAGCGCGGTCTGGAAAGCGGCATGATTGAGGTCGCGCCCCTTGCGTTTATGCGCGGTCGTACCCTGTCCAACGCGGTCGTGATCCTCGATGAAGCGCAGAACACCACATCCATGCAGATGAAAATGTTCCTGACGCGTCTCGGCGAGAACTCCAAGATGATCATCACGGGGGACCCGTCTCAGGTCGACTTGCCTCCGGGGCAGATGTCCGGTCTGCGTGAGTCGCTCAAGATTCTTGGCGGCGTCGAAGGCATTTCAGAGGTCCGGTTCACCGAGACGGACGTGGTGCGACACGAGCTTGTAGCCCGCATCGTTCATGCCTATGACGAGGAAGGACGACGTCGGTTTGAAGCGCGGCAGGCGGCCAAGGCTGAAGAAACGGCAAATGAGCAACAATAATCTGGCTGTTGAGCTTGATCTGCTGATTGAGACGGATGGCTGGGCGTCGGAGGAAGACCTGCGACGCCTTGCCGAAAGCGCAATTGGTGCGGCCTTTCAGTGCGCTGAGCTGGAAGCCGTGCCGCATTCGGAGATTTCTCTTGTCTTTACGGGAGATCCCGAAATAAAAGAATTGAACAGAGAATGGCGCGGCAAAGACAAGCCGACCAATGTTCTGTCATTTCCAGGCTGTGATGAGGAAGAACCACCATTTGGCCCTCTGCTTGGAGACATTGTTATCGCCAGAGAAACGGTTGAACGGGAGGCTGAAGAGCTCGGCATCCCATTTAAAAACCATCTGACGCATCTTCTCGTCCACGGAACTCTTCACCTTTTCGGGTATGATCACCAAATAGACGAGGAAGCTGAAGAAATGGAGGATCGGGAACGGCAAATTCTGGCCAGCCTGAACATTCCTGATCCTTATGCGGATGCTCCGTTGAGCGCCGATACTTAAACCCTTTGAGCTCATGGTGGGCCTCAAGGAATCTATTGAGAAAGAGATGACTGGTTCTGAACCGCGAAGTACCGAAGGGGGCACAGCCTCCGAGGGAAGTGAAAAAACGCAAGATGCAAGCCCGCGAGCGACGTTGGCTGCCGATGATGCCTCCGAACCACCGGAGACCAAGCCCGGTTTTTTTGCCGGGCTAGGAAGCGCCTTCAAGGCCTACAAGAAGAACCGCCGTGGCAAGTCCGGTTCCCTCCGCGAGAACTTGGAGGACGAACTCTCTCGCGAGAGCGTCGATGCGGACAATGACTCCTTTACCGCCTCTGAGCGCGAGTTGCTTGCCAACATTTTGCAGCTGCGCGAATCTCGCGTTGAAGACGTGATGATTCCGCGCGCAGACATAGAAGCGGTTGAAGACACCATTCCTATTGCCGATCTCATGGAGTATTTCCGTGAGTCTGGGCACTCGCGCATGCCGGTCTACCATGAAAACCTCGATGACCCTCGAGGCATGGTGCACATCAAGGACTTGATGTCCTACATGGCAGAAGAAGCGGGCATGCCGAAGCGCAACGGCAAAAGAAAGAACGGCGAGCGTCTGGAAAACGGAAATGGCAAGGACACGGTCGTACCAGAGATGGATCTGGGGCGCATTGATTTGTCACGTCCTTTGTTCAAGACCGGTTTGATACGGCCCTTGCATTTTGTACCGCCCTCCATGTCCTCTCTGGATCTCATGAAACAGATGCAGGTCACGCGTGTTCAGATGGCCTTGGTCATTGACGAGTATGGCGGAACCGACGGTCTGGTCTCTCTGGAAGATATCGTGGAAACGGTCGTTGGTGACATCGAAGACGAGCACGATGAAGCTGAAGAGGCGATGATCACCACCGTTCGCGACGGCGTGTGGGCGGTAGACCCTCGTATTGACCTTGAGGATCTGGAAGAAGAGATCAAAACCGGCTGGGAAATCGGCGAATTGACCGAGGACGTCGATACGCTTGGGGGGCTGTTGTTTACGCTTCTGGGTCGTGTACCGGTTCGCGGCGAGCTGATCTCTGACCGCCATCTGCCAGGCTATGAGTTTGAAGTGATGGATGCTGATCCACGGCGGATCAAGCGCTTGAAGATCTACAGACGGCGTCAGGAACAACGCGCAGGTCTGGTGAGAAACCGAACAAAACGTGCAGAGGCCGCCGAATAGGCGGTCTTTTCACTCTTTAAAACCAGGGGCCCTGGCCATGACATCGTTGTCGCTGTTTGCCGAGCGTGTCGCTCGTCCATTCCTGCTGTCATGGGGGCTACGTCGATCGTTGCTCGCCACGACCCTTGGGGCCGCCGCGGCGGTGTCCATGCCGCCCTATGGCGCCTTTCCGCTTCTTTTCCTGTGTTTCCCCTGCCTCATATGGCTTTTGGATGGCGCGACCGCCAGCTCGGAGGGGGATAAGCGGCGAAACGCGCGTCGTTTCTTCTCCATTGGCTGGGCCTTCGGCTTCGGTTTCTTTCTGGTTGGTCTTCTCTGGATCGGTGAGGCCTTCCTGGTGGAGGCGGAGACCTATGCGTGGATGATGCCGTTTGCCGTGGTTATCCTCCCCGCAGGTCTGGCCTTATTCCCTGCTGTCCTCCTCTCGCTTGCCAGCCTCTTCTGGCGGCAAGGACCCTCTCGCATATTGGTATTTGCCGTCGCATTCACGCTATGCGACTACGTGCGCGCCCACGTTTTTACCGGGTTTCCCTGGAATTCTTGGGGTTACGCCGTTGTGCAGAGTGATCAGCTGGTGCAGCTCGCGGCCTACATCGGATTGTTCGGCCTAAGTTTTCTGGTGTTGTTTGTTGCCGCAAGTCCGGCCTTGCTTCTGAAAGAGAGTAACACTGGAAGTCGTAAGCCTGTTTTACTTTTGGCCGGGGTTCTGGCAATCGCCGCGCTGGTACTGGGAACACTGCGCTGGACGGACCGCAGTCAAGCATTCGTAGAGCCGAATATTCTAATTGTGCAGCCAAATGTACCGCAGAGCGAGAAGTGGAAGCCTGAAAATCGTGACAAGCTTTTGCCGCACTATTTGGAGATGACCGCTGCGGCGCTTAAAGGTGAGAAAAATGATTCAACTCGCCTCATCTTTTGGCCTGAATCTGCATTTCCATTCTTATTGACGCAAGAGCCTGGCGCGCTCGCCATGATTGCTGAGGTGCTTCCACAGAATACTTACCTAATCACAGGTGGTATTCGTGCGGACTATGGCGCGCAGGGAGCCACTAACTTCTACAATAGTGTCTATCTGGTTGACGCTAATGGAATTGTGGTTGACGTATACGATAAGGTGCGTCTGGTGCCGTTTGGGGAGTACCTCCCATTCCGTGAAATCCTGCAATCTATTGGTGTAGAGCGCCTTGTGCCGGCGCCCAGCGACTTCACGGCGGGCTATCGTTACAGATCGATTAGTATTTCTAATGATCTTAGTTTTCAGCCCCTGGTCTGTTACGAGGCGATTTTCCCGCAATCTCGGCTTAATATGTCAGAAAGGCCGCAGTTTCTGGCAAATATAACTAACGATGGGTGGTTTGGAGACAGTTCCGGCCCCTATCAGCACCTGATGCAAGCAAGGATGCGCGCTGTCGAACAAGGTATTCCAGTGATACGTGCAGCCAACACAGGTGTTTCTGCGGTGATTAGCCCTCACGGTGAAATACTATCAGAAGTTGTCTTGAATAGGGCGGGTCGCATCAAAGCAGCTCTCCCAAAAATACTGGAACCTACACTCTATGGAAGATGGGGTGACTGGATTTCTCTGGTGTTTATTCTCGGTTGTGTTTGTCTCCTATTGGTATTTGGGGTACTTTTACCTGCTCGTAGAGATTGACGCGAGGCAAGAAATATCGTCAACATAGACTTGCGTGAGATGAGTGGTGGTCTTCGCGGTAAAGGCGAATTGTATCGCGATCTCTAATGCACTGCCGAAACAAAAAAGCGAAGTCCTGCTTCAGCAGTACTTCGATAAAAAGCAACTGACGGTTAGTAACCACAATTATGAAAGAAGAGGGCCGTTGCAATGGCCAGTAAAAAGGCACCTAATCCCATCGATGTTCATGTCGGGAGCAGAGTCCGGCTTCGTCGCATGATGCTGGGCATGAGCCAGGAAAAGCTTGGCGAAAGTCTCGGAATCACCTTTCAGCAAATCCAGAAGTACGAAAAAGGCACAAACCGCATAGGCGCAAGTCGCTTGCAGCACATCGCGACAATTCTGAAGGTTCCGGTTGCCTTCTTCTTTGAAGATGCGCCCGGATCGCCAGAAGAAGCTCAAGGGGTCGGGGACAACCCTCAAACGACCTATGTGGTTGATTTTTTATCTTCGTCGGACGGTCTGGCGCTCAACAAGGCGTTCGTGCGCATTGAAGATCCCAAAATTCGAAAAAAGCTAGTTGAACTTGTCAAGAGTTTAGCGGGCGAAGACGCTTGAATTTTCGGATTGATGCGCCACTTGAAAAGTTGGACTTGACCAAGTGCACTACCTTGGTTCATTAACGTGCTGAAGCGGCGGGTTTCCGTCGCTTCTTTGTTTTATCTTCCCAGAAGGACGTTTGCCAATGGCTCGTCAAAGCTATCTTTTTACTTCCGAGTCGGTCTCTGAAGGCCACCCGGATAAGGTCTGCGACCGCATCTCGGACGCAGTTGTTGATGCCTTCCTCCGCGAAATGCCGGAGGCACGTGTTGCCTGTGAAACGCTGGCAACCACCAACAAGTTGGTTATCGCCGGCGAGACGCGCGGCCCTGCATCTATCACCAAGGACTACATCGCTCATCTTGCGCGTATGGCCGTTAAGGATATCGGCTACGAGCAGGAAGGTTTCCATTGGGAAAACCTGGACATCGACGTCATTCTGCATGGCCAGTCTGCGCATATTGCGCAGGGTGTCGATGCATCTGGCGACAAGGATGAGGGTGCAGGCGATCAGGGTATCATGTTTGGATATGCCTGCCGCGAGACGCCAGAGCTGATGCCAGCTCCAATTCTGTATTCTCACAAGATCCTGCGCATGTTGGCGGAGGCTCGCAAGTCGGGTCATGAGCCAACCCTTGGTCCTGATGCCAAGAGCCAGGTCACGGTGCGCTATGAAGACGGTAAGCCGGTTGGTGTGACCTCCATCGTGCTGTCCACTCAGCATCTAGACGAAGCCATGACTTCCAACGATGTACGCTCCGTTGTCGAACCGTACATCCGCGCAGCGCTTCCGGCGGAGTGGATCAGCCCAGAGACCATTTGGCATATCAACCCGACTGGCAAGTTCGTCATCGGTGGCCCGGATGGTGACGCTGGTCTGACCGGCCGCAAGATCATCGTGGATACCTACGGCGGCGCAGCTCCACACGGTGGTGGCGCGTTCTCCGGCAAGGATCCGACCAAGGTGGATCGCTCGGCAGCTTATGCCGCGCGCTATCTGGCAAAGAATGTTGTGGCCGCAGATCTTGCGGACCGCTGTACAATTCAGCTCTCCTATGCGATCGGCGTTTCCGAACCTCAGTCTGTGTTTGTAGATCTGCACGGCACTGGCAAGGTGGCAAATTCGGCGGTTGAGCGCGCTCTGCGCGAGGTGATGAGCCTGACGCCGCGCGGCATTCGTGAGCACCTTGGTCTTAACAAGCCAATTTACGAGCGTACCGCAGCATATGGCCACTTTGGTCGTGAAGCAGAGCAGGACGGCGGCTTCTCTTGGGAGCGCGTTGATCTGGTTCACACCCTTCACCAAATGCTGGAAAAAGAATACGCTTAAAACTGAAGCGATAGAGGAATTGCATCCGGCCGGCATCTTGTCGGCCGGATTTCTGTAAGTCATGACTGATCATTACAAAGGGTCTTTTTTCGGCCGCCGCGTCGGCAAGCCGCTAAAAGACCGCCAGACGCGCCTAATCGAAGATTTTCTGCCAACGATTGCCGTTGATCCGACCACTCAAACGCCGCAGGACCTGAAATCACTTTTCGGGCCGGAGGTTGAGCAAGTGTGGTTGGAGATTGGCTTTGGCGGTTCCGAACACTTGATGCATCGTGCGCGCCAGAATCCGGCCATAGGCTTCATTGGGGTAGAGCCGTTTCAAAGCGGTATGGCCAAAGCCGTCGCTTCGGTTCACGATGAAGGCTTGAAGAACGTGCGCCTTTATGATGATGACGCGACCAAGCTGCTTGATTGGATGCCGGCGCAATGTCTGGATGGTGTTTATCAGCTCTATCCCGACCCTTGGCCGAAGAAGAAACACTGGAAGCGTCGCTTCGTAAATCAGGTCAACCTGACCCGTATTGCCCGTGCACTGAAGGTCGGATGCCAATACCGTTTTGCGAGCGATATTGATACCTATGTGGATTGGACCCTTGCCCACTGCCGGCAACATCCGTCATTCGAATGGCTGGCAGAGCGCCCTCACGACTGGCGTGAGCCATGGGATGGTTGGCCGGGCACCAGGTACGAGCGAAAAGCAATTCGCGAAGGCCGTATCGGGCGTTACCTGTCTTTTGAGCGTTTGCGGGACGGTCAGACCGATCTTTAAGCGCGATAAACTCATGCGTATGGGCCTCTTTTTTGTTGCATAAGACAGGTAAATGTCTATATTGCGCTCAAGAGTTCTCATCCGGCTCGTAAAGAGCGATAGGAGAGTGGGCCCGGACGGACCCGCTCTTTTTTATTACCTGGGCCGGCCTGAAGGCTCACGTTGATGATCCGAGCGCACATTTTTGAGCTGCGCTCCATAACAATCATAAAAGGTGAGAAGTGGAAGATCACGATCCGAGAATTGTTAAGGAACAAGGGCTTGAGGCCCGTGTTGCCGCAATTGTAGAGCCGGTCATTGAAGATCTTGGCTATCGGCTCGTGCGCATCCGTGTCAACGGCAACAATGGATGCACACTGCAGATCATGGCTGAGCGTTCGGATGGCACGATGACCGTCGATGGATGCGAAGAGATCAGCAAGGCTGTGTCTCCGGCATTGGACGTGGATGATCCGATTAGCGGTGCATACCACTTGGAAATTTCTTCGCCGGGTATTGACCGCCCGCTCGTTCGCGTAAGCGACTTTGAGCGTTGGGCAGGTCACCTTGCGAAAATCGAAATGGCTGTTCCTCAGCAGGGGCGCAAGCGCTATCGCGGCATCATCGCTGGTGTCGAAAACGGTAAGGCTGTTGTCAAGATAAGCGACGTTGCGCCGGGTGAAGAAGATACAGCCCTGTTGCCGCTGGAAGAAATTGGCGAAGCGCGGTTGATCCTGACCGACGAGCTGATTGATGCGGCACTGAGTGCAGACAAGGCGGCAAAGGCCGCCCGTGGTGAAAACGTCGACGAAGATTCTTACCACCACTAAGAATGAAACCGTCCTTCGGGGCAGGCTCGCTGAGCCACCGTTTTTGTTGAGAGGCCTGCAAACAAGCGTGCAGGATGTTGAAGGAGTTGATGAGACATGGCCATCAGCGCAAACCGACTGGAACTGCTGCAGATCGCTGATGCGGTTGCCCGCGAAAAGTCGATTGACCGCACGATTGTGATCGATGCCCTGGAAGATGCAATCCAGAAGGCTGCCCGGTCTCGCTATGGTACGGAGACCGAGATCCGTGCTGAAATCAATTCAAAGACAGGTGAAATTCGCCTGCAGCGCCTCCTTCATGTGGTTGAGCAGGTTGAGAACGTATCTACTGAGATTGCGTTGGTCGATGCGAAGTCGCGTAACCCTGAAATTGGCCTGGGCGATTTCGTTGCTGAGCCTCTGCCGCCTCTGGACTTCGGCCGTATCGCCGCGCAGTCAGCCAAGCAGGTCATCGTTCAGAAGGTCCGCGAAGCAGAACGCGATCGTCAGTATGATGAGTTCAAAGATCGCATCGGTGAAGTGATCAACGGCGTCGTCAAACGCGTTGAATATGGCAACGTGATTGTCGACATCGGGCGCGGCGAAGCAATTGTACGCCGTGATGAGCTGATCCCACGTGAAGTGTTCCGCAATGGCGACCGTATCCGTGCCTACGTTTACGATGTGCGCCGCGAGCAGCGCGGTCCGCAGATTTTCTTGTCACGCACGCACCCTCAGTTCATGGCCAAGCTGTTCATGCAGGAAGTGCCTGAAATCTATGACGGTGTCATCACCATCAAGGCAGTGGCGCGCGATCCAGGTTCCCGCGCTAAGATCGCGGTTTTGTCAAATGACAGTTCCATTGATCCGGTCGGTGCCTGTGTGGGTATGCGTGGCTCTCGCGTTCAGGCCGTTGTTGGCGAACTGCAAGGCGAAAAAATCGACATCATTCCTTGGAATGAAGACGCGGCAACTTTCATTGTGAACGCGCTTCAGCCTGCTGAGGTTGCCAAGGTTGTTCTGGATGACGAATCCGAGCGCATTGAAGTTGTTGTTCCAAACGACCAGCTTTCCCTGGCAATCGGTCGTCGCGGTCAGAACGTTCGTCTTGCTTCTCAGCTGACCGGCTGGGGCATCGACATCATGACAGAAGCCGAGGAATCCGAGCGTCGCCAGAAAGAGTTCCAGATCCGCTCCGATCTGTTCCAGGCCAGCCTCAACGTCGATGAGATGGTGAGCCAGTTGCTTGCATCTGAAGGCTTCACTTCAATCGAAGAAGTGGCGTATGTTGATGTCGAAGAAATCGCTTCTATCGAAGGCTTCGATCCTGACACCGCTGACGAAATTCAGGCCCGCGCGCGTGAATTCCTGGAAGAGCAGGAAGAAGAGTTGCGCAAGCAGCGTGAAGAGCTGGGCGTTTCTGAAGTTCTGACAAACGTTCCGGGTCTGACCTCCGCTATGCTGGTTGCACTCGGCAAGGACGACATCAAGACAATCGAAGACCTTGCTGGTTGCGCGGCTGATGATCTTATCGGCTGGACCGAGCGCCGCGATGGTGAGACAGTACGTGTCGACGGTACTCTGACCGGCTACGAGCTCTCTCGTGCGGATGCTGAGTCGATTGTGATGGCAGCCCGCGTTGCGGCCGGTTGGATCGAGCCGGAAGAACTCATTGAAATGGAAGCCGAAGACTCTGACGAGGATGCGGCAGAAGAGTCCGAAGAGGACGCAGGTGTTGACGCAGACGCCGTTTTCGAGCAAGAGAGCGGTGCAACGCAGGAAGACACCGAAAAATAAAATGGTCAGTTGTGCGCGGCGAGCCTTGGCTTGGCTGCGCACCTGCAGTTTTCGGAAAGTAGATTTTAGCTCGTTTGAGTGCGCAGTTTTGCGTCACTGAGCTGAGGCAAAGAATTAGGTAAGGTGTAAGTGGCGAAGAAAAATGAACCGACCGAACGGAGCTGTGCGGTAACCCGCGATGTGCTCCCGGTAGATGATCTTCTTCGCTTCGTACTGGCGCCTGATAACACTGTTGTTGTTGATGTAAAAGGAACACTTCCGGGCAGGGGAGTGTGGGTCACGGCGACGCGTGAGAAGGTCGAAGAAGCGATAAAGAAACGCGTCTTCGCCCGGGGCTTTAAGGAGCAGGTTACCGCCGAAGAAGGTTTGGCCGACCAAGTCGAGAAGGTTTTGGAACAGAAAGCTCTAGGCGCTCTGTCTATCAGTCGAAAGGCAGGTGAATTGGTCACCGGCTTTACCAAGACTGAGAGCGCATTGAGATCCGGCGGTGTGCTGGCTCTGCTCCATGCCACAGATGCTTCGGATGATGGCGTTAAGAAACTGGCTGCCATCGCCGCTTCGATGAATACTAACGGCGGAACACGTGCGGTGCTTCGCCTGTTTACCTCGGCGCAAATGAATTTGGCATTGGGCCGGGACAACGTGATACATGCTGCATTGCTGGCCGGTCAGGCTGGTCGGAATTGCCTAAACCAGGCGCAGAGACTTGCGCGGTTCAGGGGCACTTCCAACCAATCTGATGTAGCTGGTTCAAAGGGTGCAGTAGCGCAGGACTGAAGGCAATATGAGCGATACCAAAAACACTGACGACAAACAGGGCACCGGCGAGCGTAAGACGCTTGGCCTCAAGCGAGGCGGCGTTGAAAAAGGCACTGTAAAGCAGAGCTTTTCGCACGGCCGCTCTAAGGCTGTCGTCGTGGAAAAGAAGAAGCGCCGCGTTGTGGTGCCGGGCCAAGAGGGCTCAGCCAGCACGGCTTCTTCATCCGCGCCGTCTGCACCAAAACAACAAGAAACCCGTCCGCAAGAAGCTCGTCGTGGTGCTGGTGAAGGTCAGCGACGCGGTGACGGCGGACGCAGTGGCAATAACCGCAACAACAACAACCAACGTGGTGGTCAGCGTCGTGGCAACGGCGGTGGACAAGGCGGTGGTGCCGGTGCACAGCGGACCCTGACCAAGGGCGAAGCAGATGCACGTCTGGCCGCGCTGCGCGAAGCACAGCTGCGTGAGGTTGAAGACAAGAAGCGCCGCGCTGAGCAGGAGCGTCAGCGGATTCTGGCAGCTGAGCAAGCCAAGAAGGAAGCTGAAGAACGCGCAAAGCGTGAAGCTGAAGAAGCCGCTGCACGCGCCAAGGCTGAAGAAGAGGCCAAGGCAGCAGCGCTCGCTCGCGCAAACGAAGAGCCAGTAGCCAAGCAGGACGCAAAGCCAGCCAGCAAGCCGGAAGGCGCAGCGAAGAAGCCTGCACCGCAGACACGTGAAGGTCGTCCTGCGCGTGATGACCGTCCACGCGAAACCCGTCCAACCCGCACCATGCGCGATGGCAAGCCGCCTCGTCTCGATGGTCCGCGTCCAGGCGCACGCAAGCCGGGTGAAGGCACCAAGCCGGGTGAGAACAAGCGTCCAGCAGGTGGTCGCGGTCCTCAGGCTCCAGCTCCATCACCGGCTGATCTTGAAGCCTTGGAAGGCGCCAAGAAGACACTCAAGCCTGTTGTAAAGAGCCCAGTGAAAAAGGCTCCTGCTCCGAGCAAGCCTGCCCGTGGCGGAGATGAACGTCGTCGGTCCAAGCTTACCATCACGCGTGCTACGGGTGATGACGAGGGTCGCAGCCGTTCATTGGCCTCCATGCGCCGCCGTCGCGAGAAGGAAAAGCGTCAGGGCAACCAGCAGCAGGTGGCTCGCGAAAAGGTGAGCCGCGAAGTGACATTGCCTGAAGCCATTACCATTCAGGACCTGGCGAACCGTATGTCGGAACGCGCTGTTGATGTCATCAAACTGCTGATGAAGCAGGGCCAGATGCTGAAGATCAACGATGTGATCGATGCAGATACCGCTGAACTGATCGCGGAAGAGCTGGGCCACACCGTTAAGCGCGTGTCCGAAGCGGATGTTGAAGAGGGTCTGTTCACACTCGACGACAAGGTTGAAGACCTTCAGGCGCGTCCACCGGTAGTGACCATCATGGGTCACGTTGACCATGGTAAGACCTCTCTGCTTGATGCCCTGCGTGAAGCAAATGTTGTATCCGGCGAAGCTGGTGGCATTACGCAGCACATCGGCGCATATCAGGTGGAGCAGAACGGCCAAAAGGTTACCTTCATCGATACCCCAGGCCACGCAGCGTTTACCGCAATGCGTGCCCGCGGTGCCAAGTCAACTGACGTTGTGATCCTTGTGGTTGCAGCAGACGACGGTGTGATGCCGCAGACGAAGGAAGCTATTCAGCACGCCAAGGCGGCTGACGTGCCGATCATCGTTGCGATCAACAAGATCGATAAGCCAGATGCTGATCCGAACCGGGTCCGTAACGATCTTCTGCGTGAAGAAATCGTCGTGGAGTCCATGGGCGGTGACGTGATTGATGTCGAGGTCTCTGCGAAGCAGCGGATGAACCTGGACAAGCTGATCGAAATGATCCTGCTTCAGGCAGAAGTGCTTGAGTTGAAGGCAAACCCTGAGCGCGCCGCTGAAGGTACTGTGATCGAAGCCAAGCTCGACAAGGGCCGTGGTCCGGTTGCGACCGTTCTGGTTCAGAAGGGTACTCTGCGTGTAGGTGACATTCTGATCGCAGGCACTGAATGGGGCCGCGTCCGCGCAATGCTTGACGAAAACGGCAAGCAGGTTGATGTGGCTGGTCCATCCAAGCCCGTTGAGATCCTTGGCTTCCAGTCAACGCCAGCTGCTGGTGATATGGTTGCCGTGGTCGAAAACGAAGCACGTGCTCGTGAGATCTCGGATTATCGTCAGCGTCAGAAGCGCGATAAGATGGCTGCTCGCATCGCAGGTTCACGCGGATCTCTGGAAGCCATGATGAAGGGCCTTCAGGAAGATGGCCGCAAGGACTTCGCCGTTGTCGTCAAGGCAGACGTGCAAGGTTCTGCGGAAGCGATCCAGGCATCTTTGGAAGAACTTGGCAACGACGAAGTTGGCTGCCGCGTGATTGCAGCGGGTGTCGGTGGGATCACCGAAAGCGACATTACGCTCGCGATGGCGTCCAAGGCACCGATCATGGCGTTTAACGTTCGTGCAAACAAGCAGGCGCAGGAAGCTGCCCGTCGCGAAGGCATTGAGATCCGCTACTACAGCGTGATCTACGATCTGATCGACGACGTGAAGGCAACCATGTCTGGCATGCTGGCACCAGAGCGCCGCGAGACTTTCCTTGGTTACGCGGAGATCAAAGAGGTCTTCAACATCACCAAGATTGGCCGTGTGGCTGGTTGTCTCGTCACCGAAGGTGTCGTGCAGCGTGGCGCACAGGTTCGTCTGCTCCGCGACAACGTTGTGGTGCACGAAGGCGAATTGGGTACGCTCAAGCGCTTCAAGGACGAGGTCAAGGAAGTGGAATCCGGCGTCGAATGCGGCATGAACTTTACAAACTACAAAGACATGCGCGTTGGCGATGTGATCGAGTGCTTCCAGGTTGAAGAGATCGCTCGCTCGCTCTAAAGCCTCGCTTCGATTTGAGAAAAATCCATTACACGCCGGCGGGGCCTTGCTCCTCGCCGGCGTCTTACACTGAGAAGTACAAAAATGGCAAAAGCACGCGATGAGTTTGCAGGT
Source organism: Pseudovibrio exalbescens (assembly GCF_028737195.1). Classification (GTDB taxonomy): domain Bacteria; phylum Pseudomonadota; class Alphaproteobacteria; order Rhizobiales; family Stappiaceae; genus Pseudovibrio; species Pseudovibrio zosterae. The sequence goes on from NZ_JAQZAJ010000002.1 coordinate 429,895, forward strand.
CAGCCGTCACAGCGCCAGCTGCGCGTTGGCGAGCTTATCCGCAAAGAACTCAGTGACATTCTTTCCCGTGGCCGACTGAGCGATCCCGATCTAGACGGTGTAATCTTGACGATCCCTGAAGTGCGAATGACGCCGGATTTGCGTTGGGCTACAGTGCTGGCCATGCCGCTGGGTGGTCAGAACACGGAAAACGTCATTGAAGCGCTGAACCGCAGCGCAAAGTATTTCCGCGGTCAGGTGGCCCGCCGTGTCACCATGAAGCACATGCCGGAACTGCGCTTTGTCGCGGATACACGGTTTGATGATGACGATCGCATTACGCGTCTGCTTCAGGACCCGCTGGTAAAGCGCGACCTTGAACGCGATGATGACGCCGACACCAACGAATAATCAAAATAACAAAGAGCTGAATGAGTATGGCGCGGCAGCAGCAGCGACGCAGAAAACGTTATCCAGTCAACGGTTGGCTGGTTCTTGATAAGCCTTTGAACCTGACCAGCAACGAAGCTCTTGGCAAGTTGAAGCGCATCTTCCATCCGGAAAAGGTGGGGCACGCAGGGACGCTGGATCCTCTTGCCTCTGGCTGTTTGCCTATTGCCTTTGGCGAGGCAACTAAGACCGTTCCGTATGTCATGGACGGCCGCAAGGTATACCGTTTTGAAGTTACTTGGGGCATTCAGACCACAACGGATGATGCGGAAGGCGAGACTGTAAAGACTTCCGATGTGCGGCCTGATGCGGCGGCAATCGGCGCTGTCCTGCCGGAATTCCGCGGCACGATTCAACAGGTGCCGCCAATCTTCTCCGCCATCAAGGTGGATGGAAACCGCGCATATGACCTTGCCCGCGACGGCGAGGATGTTCAGCTTGAAGCCCGTCCGATTGATGTGCACCGCCTCGATTTGGTTGAATGCATTGATGAAAACCGTGCCGTATTTGAAGCGGAGTGCGGCAAGGGAACCTATGTGCGTGCATTGGCTCGTGACATCGGCGAGCGCCTTGGGACATGCGGGTACGTGACCGACCTGCGCCGTCTTTTGGTGGGCCCGTTTGGTGAGCACGAGATGGTGGACTTCGACGAGCTCGCGGCGATTGCTGAAGAGGCGGAGAGTGAAAACCCACTTGAGAACCCCGAGCTGATGGAGTGCCTGTTGCCTGTTGAGGCAGGTTTGGCGCAACTGACTGGGGTGGTGGTGAGCGCTGATGCAGCAGCACGGCTCAAACGCGGCATGTCAATTATCTTGCGCGGCGCTTCAGCACCCATTGGGCCTGAAGAGGTTTATGTCACCTCCGGTGGAACCCTGATTGCGTTCGGGGAAGTCGCGAAAGGTGAGTTCAAGCCCAAGCGCGTCTTCAATCTCTAAGGCTTTTGAGCATTTCAGATTCCTCTGGCATTTCGGATGGTTTTCCTCCATAGTCCCGCCGCTGGGTGAGGAGAACTTGCCCGGTCGTTTTGTGCCAACTAGACCATGCTGGACGACATCTCGGCATGGCCAACGGTTGGGCAAGGCCTCGCGATAGAGGCAAAGCCACGCCAGTGGCTGTCAAAAACACAGCCCTTAATTCAGGGGCGAAACAAAAAGGAAAAGACGATGTCGATTACTCCTGAGCTCAAAGCTGAGCTGATCAAGGAATACGCCACTAAAGAAGGCGACACCGGTTCCCCAGAAGTACAGGTTGCGATCCTGACGCACCGCATCACGGCTCTGACCGAGCACTTCAAGGACCACAAGAAGGATAACCACTCCCGTCGTGGTCTTCTCAAGATGGTTAGCCAGCGTCGTAAGCTGCTTGACTACGTGAAGGCTAAGGACGAAGCACGCTATCAGTCTCTGATCCAGCGTCTGGGTATCCGCCGCTAAAGTGGCAATGGAAAGCGCGGCGGCACTACTTCCGCCGCGTTTTCGTTTAAACAGGATGGTGGTACGGGGCAGGATTGCCGGTGTCTTTTGATTTGAAAGATACTCGTCGTCTTGCCTGTGATTAATCACCCTCTCCTGCAATGGAAAGGATGGTTGCGGCTTGAAACCCAAAAGCTGCAATCGTCACGGCAATAAAGTGACGGTTCCGTATTTGGCCCAACCGTGGGCCTGCCGAACGGAACGAACGTTAGGATATGAATATGTTTGATATACATCGCGTGGAAGTCGATTGGGGCGGACGCCCTCTCATCCTCGAAACTGGTAAAGTAGCTCGTCAGGCCGATGGCGCCGTGATGGCGACCTATGGTGAAACCAAGGTTTTGGCAACGATCGTTGCTGCGAAGGAACCTAAGCCAGGTCAGGATTTCTTCCCGCTTACCGTGAACTATCAGGAAAAGGCATACGCTGCTGGCCGCATCCCAGGTGGCTACTTCAAGCGCGAAGGCCGTCCTTCTGAGCACGAAACTCTGACATCCCGTCTGATCGACCGTCCAATCCGTCCACTGTTCGTGGATGGCTTCAAGTGTGACACTCAGGTCATCATCACCGTTCTCAGCCACGACCTTGAGAACCAGCCAGACATCTTGGCAATGGTTGCAGCTTCTGCAGCTCTGACCATCTCTGGCGTTCCATTCATGGGCCCAATCGGCGGTGCACGCGTTGCGTACATCAACGAAGAGTACGTTCTGAACCCAACCGTTGACCAGATGGAAGAAACCGCTCTGGACCTCATCGTTGCAGGTACTTCAGACGCGGTTCTGATGGTTGAATCTGAAGCACAAGAGCTCTCTGAAGAAGTGATGCTCGGCGCAGTGATGTTCGGTCAGCAGGGCTTCCAGCCGGTTATTGATGCAATCATCAAGCTGGCTGAAAAAGCTGCGAAGGAACCACGTGAAGTGGTTGTTCCGGACCATTCAGATCTGTTTGCCAAGATCAAGGAAATCGCTGCAGACGACCTTGGTGCCGCTTACTCCATCACGCAGAAGACCGAGCGCAAGAACGCTATTGATGCTGCAAAGGCTAAAGTTGTTGCAGCTCTCATCACTGATGCTGAAGATGCACCAGAAGCCGTTGTTGTAGGCGATCTCTTCAAGAAGCTGGAAGCTGAAATCGTACGTGGACGTATTCTGGACACTGGCAGCCGTATCGACGGCCGTGACCTGTCTACTGTTCGTCCGATCATGTCTGAAGTTGGCATCCTGCCACGCGCACACGGCTCCTCACTGTTCACCCGCGGTGAAACACAGGGCCTCGTTGTCGCAACGCTGGGTACTGGCGAAGACGAGCAGTTCGTTGACTATCTGGAAGGCACCAAGAAGGCTACTTTCTTGCTGCACTACAACTTCCCTCCATACTCCGTTGGTGAGACCGGTCGTATCGGTTCTCCAGGTCGCCGCGAAATCGGTCACGGCAAGCTCGCTTGGCGCGCTGTAAACCCGATGCTGCCTGCACACCACGATTTCCCATACACCCTGCGTGTTGTCTCTGAAATCACCGAGTCCAACGGTTCCTCTTCCATGGCAACCGTTTGTGGTACCTCTTTGTCCCTTATGGACGCTGGTGTGCCCCTGAAGGCGCCTGTTGCTGGTATCGCGATGGGTCTCATCAAGGAAGGCGATCGCTTCGCAGTGCTCTCCGACATCCTTGGTGATGAAGACCACCTCGGCGACATGGACTTCAAGGTAGCCGGTTCTGAGAACGGTGTTACCGCGCTGCAGATGGACATCAAGATCGACGGTATTACCGAAGAGATCATGAAGGTTGCTCTGGAGCAGGCAAAGGGTGGTCGTATCCACATCCTCGGCGAAATGTCCAAGGCAATCACCGAGGCCCGTGCGGAGCTTGGTGAGCATGCACCACGCATCGAAGTGATCAAGATCCCTGTCGACAAGATCCGTGAAGTGATCGGCTCCGGCGGCAAGGTGATCCGTGAGATCGTCGAAAAGACCGGCGCTAAGATCAACATCGAAGACGATGGCACCGTCAAGGTTGCGTCCGCAGACGGTAAGGCCATCAAGGCCGCGCTGAACTGGATCAACTCCATCGCTGCTGAGCCTGAAGTCGGTGTGATCTACGAAGGTACTGTTGTGAAGTGCGTTGACTTCGGCGCATTCGTCAACTTCTTCGGCGCACGTGATGGTCTGGTTCACATTTCCCAGCTTGCACCAAAGAAGGTCGCCAAGGTCACAGACGTGATCAAGGAAGGCGACAAGGTTTGGGTCAAGCTCATGGGCTTCGACGAGCGCGGCAAGGTTCGTCTCTCCATGAAGGTCGTAGACCAGGAGACCGGTAAGGAAATCGCAAAGGATGAGGAAAAGGCTGAAAAGTCTGAGTAATCTTCTTTTGAGATCGTGAATGAAAAGGTCGGCCTCCGGGTCGGCCTTTTTTGTTTTGCTGGCTTACTTCAGGGCTGAGGGCGTCAACTTCTGTTTAGTTGATGAGGTTCAGCGGGTTTTCATCGTTGTTGTTTGTGCTGTCGCTGGCCTCTACAAGAATGCTCACGCCCATGCGGCCAAACGAATAGAGCACACCGGGCGAACCAATATTCCATGTGCCGTCTCCTGCGTTGTACTTGAGAAAAACAAGGCCTCTGGGTACTTGCAAAACAATTTGAGTGTCTTGGGTGTAATCATAATCGAGCAGCTTGAATGATGAGCCATGTTGAATGGGGAAGGAGGCCACTGGCATAACAGACGGCTTCTGAAAGCCCACCTGCCACGTTTCCGGCTGGTCGGTCTCACATAAAAAGGAGAGGTCGTACTTTGCCATTGAGGTCTCACAATCGCCTTGGGACGTTGTCTCGTTGACGCGTTCCAGACGAAACTGTGAGAGGCCTGCAACGGGGGCAAAGGCCCCCAAAGCTGCCGTTTCAATGAATGCCTACAATGCTGCAGGCTTGCTTGGCACGAGGGCGCGGCGACCATTTACCAGAATATAGATGCCGCTCAACACGATAATGCTGGAGCCAAGAAGCATCATGAGGTCTGGCGTTTCGCCAAAGATGGCAAACCCAAACCCAAGTGCAAACAATAGCCGGGAATAGCGAAACGGCGTTACAACGGAAACCTCACCAGTCCGCATCGCCACGGTGAGGGCGTAGTAGGCGCCGATGCCGATTACAGTGGCGCCTGAGATGGCAAACCAACTAAAGGCATCAGGCCAGACGAAGCCGCTCGTGGCAGCCGCATAAACGCCTCCGGTCGGCACGAGGACCGCGAAGCCGTAGACACCTAGCTGCATGTTGGAAAGCGCTGGCGGAGCTGCTCTCGTCGCTAAATCGCGCCCCGCAAAGCCCAGCATTCCGAGAACAGCCAAAATAGATGTCAGCTGAAAGGCTTCGGGTGTAGGCTTGATGACCAGAAGCACACCAATAAAACCGATGAGAATGGCAATCCAGCGCTGCCAGCCTACGCGCTCGCCCATGAACACGGCCGCCCCCAGTGTTACCGCAAGAGGTGTTGCCTGCAAAATCGCCGAAGTGCTGGAGAGCGTGCTGAGCGCCAGAGACAAAATGAAGAACAGCCGGCCGGAGATCTCGAACACGGCACGCATGGCCAGCGTTTTGTTCATGGCCTGCGGTACAAGGGCCCGTTCGCCTCTACGCCAGGTGAGCAACAGAAAGCCCACCATGCCACCAAGGCCAAACAGCATCAGGATCTGTCCGACAGGTACGCCGTCTGCAGCCAGTTTCACGAACATATCTTCAACGGCAAAGCCAAGCATGGCGAGCACCATCCAGGCGCTGCCCCTAATGTTTTCCATGGTTAGACGAGCCTCAATACGCGGAAGGTGGGAGAGAACCGAACAGAGGTTTGGTGGCTTAATAAGAGGGAGCCTAAGCCGGTTCTCCTAAGGGGTCTACGTATATTTATGGAGGAGTTGTTGAGCCAACATCATTTGACGCTTCCGTAAGCAGGCCAAATTGCGAATAGCTTCAGTCCCTGCTATATGCTTCTACACCTTTAGTAGAAACAAAGGCGCAGACAAACCTCGGGGGACGGCGATGAGTGAGATGCGACTGGTTGTTGTTGGGGCGGCGGGACGAATGGGCCGCACCTTGATTCGCACCGCAACAGAGATGGACGGGGTCGTTGTCACTGGCGCCATTGAGCGGGAGAGCTCGGAGTTTCTTGGCCATGATGCTGGTGAGTTGGCAGGCTGTGGTTCGCTCGGTGTGAAAGTGACTGCTGATGCGGATTCGGCATTTGCCGCTGCTGATGGCCTTCTGGACTTTACAGTGCCGGACGCGACGTTGCAGTTTGCGGCCCTTGCGGCCAAGCACAACATTGTTCACGTAATTGGCACTACAGGCATGAGTGCCGAGCAAACAGAAGCGCTAAAGAAGCATGCCTCTGCGGCACGCCTCGTCAAGTCAGGCAACATGAGCCTCGGCGTGAACCTTCTGGCAGGCCTTGTGAAGAAGGCCGCAACCGCGCTGGACGAAGATTTCGACATCGAAGTGCTTGAAATGCATCATAAACACAAGGTTGATGCGCCGTCTGGAACGGCGTTGTTGCTGGGCGAAGCAGCAGCCGAAGGCCGCGAAATTGACCTTGAAAGCCGATCAGTCCGCAGCCGTGATGGCATTACAGGCGCCCGCAATTCGGGCGATATTGGCTTTGCCACCCTGCGTGGCGGCTCGGTGGTAGGTGAACATACGGTGATGTTTGCAGGCGAAGGAGAGCGTATAGAACTCTCGCACATTGCAACGGACCGGCAAATCTTTGCCCGCGGAGCGGTGAAGGCAGCCCTTTGGGCGCTGAAGCAGCAACCGGGCCTCTACTCAATGGCTGATGTTCTCGGCCTGACCGATGAGTAGGTGAGCCGCATCCTCCTCTGCTGCGCGGCGAGGAGAGTGGTATGCAAGACGGGACTTGAGAGTGGTAATCCAAGACCGCCGCTCTCAAACATACACAAGCTCCTTAGGAGAGAAAAATGGAACGCCTTTTGGTTCTCGTCCGTCACGGACAAAGTGAGTGGAATCTGAAAAACCTGTTCACCGGCTGGAAAGACCCAGACCTGACCGAACAGGGTGTTGCGGAAGCAACAGCTGCAGGCCAGCAGCTGAAAGAGTTGAAGATGGAATTCGACCTTGCTTACACGTCCTCGCTGACCCGCGCGCAGCACACCCTAAAGCTCATTCTTGAACAGCTGGGCCAGGAAGACCTGCCAACTGAACGCGATCAGGCTCTGAACGAGCGCGATTACGGCGACCTGACCGGCATGAACAAAGACGAAGCTCGTGAGCAGTTCGGTGAAGAGCAGGTTCACATCTGGCGTCGTTCTTTCGACGTTCCTCCTCCAGGCGGTGAAAGCCTGAAGATGACTGCAGAGCGCACCCTGCCTTACTACAAGGCTGAGATCCTTCCGAAGGTTCTTGAAGGCAACCGCGTCATCGTTGCAGCGCACGGCAACTCCCTGCGCTCGCTGATCATGGAACTGGAAGGCCTGACCCCTGAGCAGATTCTTGCTCGTGAACTGGGTACCGGTAAGCCAATCATCTACCGTCTTGATGAAGACGGAAAGGTTCTCTCCGTGCAGGACCTTGCTGAGTAATTCGAGCGAATAAAAACGCTCAACAAAAAAGGCGGCTCCAAAAAGGGCCGCCTTTTCTATTGCGAACGGGTCGTTTCTCAGAGCTTAAACCCAGACTGTTCGGCAAGGCCCTTCAAGCCACGCTCCGGGCGCGCGCCAACATGGGAGATGACTTCGCCAGCGCAAAGGCAACCCAGCTCAGCGCAGCTGGCCAGATCATAATCGCGCGCAAGGCCGAACAGGAAGCCGGAGGCGAACAGATCGCCAGCACCGGTGGCGTCTGCAATGCGCTCAACTGGCGTTGCAGGCACGTGAACAGTTTCCTCACGAGAGATGGCCATCGCACCTTCGCCGCCCAATGTGAGTGCAGTCAAAGTGCAGTCTTCACGTACAGCAGCAATAGCTGTCTCAAGGTCTGCGGTCTCGTAGAGAGCCTTCAGCTCATGCTCGTTGGCAAATAGCAGATCCACCACGTTCTCTTTGATCAAAGACAGAAACTCGTTGCGGAACCGATCGACGCAGAAGCTGTCGGAAAGCGAGAGAGATACGCGACGCCCTGCATTGTGTGCGATCTTGGACGCCTCAAGGAACGCCTGCTTGGCCGCTTCCGGGTCCCACAGGTAGCCTTCCATGTAGGTGGCTGCCGCTGCACTGACCACGTCCTTGTCGATGTCAAACGGGCTCAAGGTCGTTGCTGCACCCAGATAGGTGTTCATGGTGCGCTCGCCATCCGGTGTGATCAGGATCATGGAGCGACCGGATGCCAAGTTGCCGTCTCGCAGCGGGCCGGTGCCAAAATGCACGCCAATTCCCCGCATGTCGTGACCGTAGTTATCGCCCACTTCGTCCAAAGCCACTTTGCCGATGTAGGCAGGTGCGCCGCCCAGAGACGCAATGCCAGCGGCGGTATTGCCAGCGCTGCCACCTGATATGCGTACGGTCTGACCCATCAGGTCATAAAGGCGCAGGGCCTCGTCCGTATCAATCAGGCGCATGGACCCTTTGTGCAGGTACTGTTTTACGAGGAAGTCTTCTTCCACATGAGAAAAGACATCGGTGATTGCATTGCCAATGCAAAGCGCATCGAATTTCAGTTCTGACATTCTAAGTTCCTAGTGGCGCGCATGGGTAGTGAGGCGCCCGCGTGAGCGGGCCACTCGTCAGGCTCAGACGCCGGGACTTGGGCGCAGGGCGCGGTTCTCTTCTGGTTCCCGGATCTTTTCGCGGAACGGGCTGGCGTTGTAAACCCCAACGACCTTCAGTTCTGCGGAATAGAACGCAAGTTCTTCCATGGCCAGCGTCACGTTTGGGTCATCTGGGTGGCCTTCAATATCAGCATAGAACATTGAGGCAAAGAACTGGCCCTCGAGCTGGTAGGATTCCAGCTTGGTCATGTTGACGTTGTTTGTGGCAAAGCCGCCAAGGCTCTTGTAGAGCGCCGCAGACACGTTGCGAACTCGGAAGATGAAGGTTGTGATCACCGGCTGACCGGTGTTCACCGCTTGTTTCTTGTCCTTTGAAAGGATGATGAAGCGGGTCGTGTTGTGCGCCGCGTCCTCGACGTTGCGTGCCAGAATGTCGAGACCATAAACTTCGGCTGCCAGCTCTGGTGCCAGCGCTCCCCAGGTGGGGTCGTTGCGTTCTGCCACCTGACGGGCAGAGCCGGCGGTATCTGCGCCAACAATCGAGGTCATGCCGTTGGCACGAATGATCTTCCGGCACTGCCCAAGAGCCATAACGTGGCTTTGAACGTGGGTCAGATTCTCCAACTTGGCGCCGGGTATGCCCATGAGCTGAAAGCGGATCGGCATGAAGTATTCACCGATGATGCTCAGTTCTGTGGTTGGCAGGAGGTGGTGAATATCCGCAACGCGCCCGGCGACCGAGTTCTCGATCGGGATCATGGCCAGTTCGGCCTCTCCGCTATCAACAGCATGAAAGCAGTCTTCAAATGTCGGGCAAGGAATGGCTTGAAAATCGGGATAAACGCTGTTGCAGGCCATGTGAGAGTTCGCTCCCACTTCTCCTTGAAATACGATTTTTCGCTGTTCAGACATTTTAAGACTCACTAGATGAGGTGGAGATTTCCTTTCTCTTTAAAGCCTCTAGTGGCAAAAGCGAACCAGTTTTCTCGCCAAACGCTTCGTTTGCTAAGCATGTTGCTTGCGTAGCGATGACAAATGCGCGCCAACTTCTGGGGAAACCTGTGTAAAATTACTGTGTCAAATCCGCGCAGAGTGCGCGTGCCCCGCTGTGACGGTGCGGCGCGCGCCAGAAGGTCTGCTGCCAGCTTGGGAAGTCAAGGAGCCCTTGCTGTAACAACTATTTAAAATCATTATAAGATCTGCAGGCATTGAAGTGGAGATGGCGCAGGCCCTTTACAGCACCCGCGCTTGGCCGTTTTACCGAGGCGATCTCACCGAAAGTGCTAGGAAAAACACTCATAACTCTATGGACAAAACGCTGAATTTGACTGTAGTTTCCAGCAAATTCTAAATCGCCAGACCATTGTTCGGCTTCCGGGGGAGGTCGTAGCGGTCGTAGCCAAAACTATCGGAGCATATCGGGATGGATTCGTTTGAACTGAACAAGATTGCGGGCGCAATTTTGTTCGCCTTGGTCGCTATCATGGGCTTTGGGGTACTTTCCGACATCATTTTCGCGTCACACGAGCCGGAAGTGCGCGGATACCAGATCGCTGTGGCAACTTCAGAAGGTGATGGTGTTGCAGCGGCAGCTCCGGAAGTAGAGCCGATCGAAGTGCGTCTCGCCTCTGCTTCCGTGGACGACGGTGCAAAGCAGTTCAGAAAGTGCGCAGCTTGCCATACCGTAGAGCAAGGTGGGGCGAACAAGGTAGGTCCAGCACTTTGGGGCGTGGTTGGCCGAGCGCCAGCGACCCATGAGGGCTTCTCTTATTCCTCCGCGATGCAAGAATATGCCCAGACCCATGATGCTTGGACTTTCGAGCAGCTCGATCACTTCATCGAGAAGCCGAAGGATCATGTTCCAGGTACATCCATGGGCTTTGCTGGTCTGCGCAAGCCGCAAGACCGCGCAGCTCTGATCGCCTACTTGAATTCGCTCTCTGACAACCCGGTTCCAGTGCAATAACCAGGCTTCAGAAAGCAAAAAGATGAATTGAAGGCCGGGTTCGCCCGGCCTTTTTTCATGTATATCTGGCGCTCTGCCAGCTCGAGGCCGTGCAATCAGATAACCCTAAATCTTGAGTGTTCCCGTTAAATTTCGTTCATGTGATGGAAATTCCATTGTTTTGAAAGGGATTGAGCGCATAAACTGGAGAAAATGTGCTTTTGAGAGCCAGTCGCAATTAGGCCGTCTACGTGAGTGTGCGGTGGCTCATCGCTTAGAACGGAGGGTTTCTGTGCGCAGATTATTCATGTGTGTTGTTGTCGGAGTAACTTGCGCCCTTACCGCAGCGCCGTCGCTGGCCTCAGAAAAGACAGACTATCCATGGCGCCATGGTTCCACCCTGCTTGGTGAGCTTAAATATCCTGCAGACTTTGAACACTATGAATACGTCAATCCGGATGCGCCAAAAGGTGGCGTGGCACGACTGGCGGGAACTGGCACTTTCGATAGCCTGAACATCGCCATTTCGCGCGGAACGCCTCCCCTCGGCCTGTTGAACATATATGATCAGTTGATGTCAGCACCCTTGGATGAGGCCTCCGCTCAGTATGGCCTGATCGCCGAGGCCCTTCAGTACCCAGAGGATTACTCTTGGGCGAAGTTCCGTCTCAATCCAAAGGCGCGGTGGCATGATGGTCAGCCAATCACGCCTGAAGATGTCGTGTGGTCCTTCGAAGTGCAGACCGAGAACGATCCTCATCTCAAGTACTACTATCGCCACGTGGCCTCTGCCGAAGTGACGGGAGAACATGAAGTGACCTTCAAGTTCGACCAAACGGGCAATCGCGAACTGCCTCAGATACTCGGTCAAGTGCTGGTCTTTCCGAAACATTGGTGGAACGGCACTGACGCAGACGGCAACCCACGCGACATCACTGCTGGAACATTGGAGCCGCCTCTGGGCTCCGGCCCTTATCGTGTTGGCAAGGTTGTCCCAGGCCGCACCATATCCTATGAACGGGTCGAGGATTATTGGGCCAAAGACCTTAATGTGAACGTAGGGAAGTACAATTTTGATGAGCTTCGTTACGAGTATTACCGCGACGAAACCGTTGAAATTCAAGCTTTTAAAGCAGATCAATTTGATTGGCGCATTGAGCCAACAGCAAAAAACTGGGTCACGGCTTACGACGTCCCTGCGGTAGAGCGTGGCGATATCATCAAGGAGTCTTTCCTTCAGCCAGCGCGCGGGCGAGGGCTCATGGTCGGCCTGATCCCAAACCTCCGCCGAGACAAGTTTTCAGACCCACGGGTACGTCGCGCGCTGAATTATGTACTCAACTTCGAGGAGTTGAACCGGACCATCTTCTTCGATCTCTACAACAGAATTGACAGCTACTTTTACGGAACAGAGTTGGCCGCAACCGGAGTTCCAGAAGGCTTGGAGCTTGCCATTCTGGAAGAGGTGCGTGGCAAAGTTCCTGAGGCGCTTTTTTCCGAGCCTTATACCAACCCAGTAACCGAGGATGGACGGCAAGAGCGGGACAATCTGCGCAAGGCTTTGAACCTACTCAAAGAGGCGGGCTATGAGCGCCGTGGTAACCAGCTTGTGAATGCGGAAACTGGCGAGCCCTTTACAATCGAGTTTATGCTGAACGGCCCGCGTTTTGAGCGCATAGGGCTGCGTTATGCCCAGGCGCTGAAGCGCATTGGCATAGAGATGACACTGCGGCCCACAGACAGTTCTCAGTATGTGAATCGAATTCGCGAACGTGACTTTGATATGATTTACCAAGGGTGGGCTCAGTCCTTGTCGCCGGGGAATGAACAACGTTCTTATTGGGGTTCATCCGCTGCTGATACACCATCCTCTCTCAATTATGGGGGCATCAAGAACGCTGCTATAGACCACATCATAGATCGGGTGATCAACGCCAAGGATCGCGAAGAACTTGTAGCCGCAACGCGGGCCTTGGATCGTGTCTTGCTTTGGAACAACTACGTCATTCCGGGGTGGACATCTGCAGAGACGCGTGTTGTGCATTGGGATAGGTTCTCTCACCCCGAGATAATGCCTAAATATTACATCGGTTTCCCGGATGTGTGGTGGTATGACGAGGCAAAAGCCTCTCAAATTGGAGCGAACCGGTGATGATGGACCCAATCTTCTTTGACCGACGTCAGTTTCTTATGTTTGGGGCCGCTGCAGCGGCCTCTGCCATAGTGCCAACAGGTGTCCTTGCGCGCCGCGGACCGATCACCAATCACGGCCTCTCCTACTTTGGCGAGCTGAAGTATCCCGAAGGCTTTGAGGCTTTTGACTACGTCAACCCGAATGCGCCCAAGGGCGGGCGCATTGTCATGACCGCCAGCAACTGGTTCTATAACCAGAATCCGCAAACCTTTAATAGTTTCAACAGTTTCATTCTGAAAGGCGATGCGCCGCCACGGATGGAGCTGTGCTTTGACAGCTTGATGGTCCGGGCGTGGGACGAGCCGGATTCGATCTATGGTTTGGTAGCCAAGAGTGTCGATGTTTCTGAGGACGGGAACACGCTGAATTTTAGCCTTCGTCCAGAAGCGCGGTTCCACGACGGTTCGCACCTCACTGCCGAAGACGTGGCTTTTTCCTTGATGACCTTGAAGGAGCAGGGCCATCCGCAGATCCGGCAGGTCATTGCCGACATGGTGGATGCTGTTGCGCTGGCACCGGATCGGGTTGAGGTGAGACTGGCGGGCGGGCACAGTCGGTTGCTGCCCCTAACGATTGCCACGCTGCCACTGTTTTCAAAGACCTATTACACGACCTATCGGTTCGACCAGACAACGCTCACGCCGCCGCTATCTTCGGGCCCATACAAGGTTGGCCGTCACGAGATTGGGCGTTTCGTTGAGTATGTGGCCGTTGAGGAATACTGGGCGAAAGACCTGCCAGTGATGCGCGGTCATAACAACTTTCATGTCATCCGCATGGATTTTTACCGAGAGCGTCAGGCCGCGTTTGAGGCCTTCAAGAAAGGTGTGGTCACCTATCGGGAAGAGTTTACCGCGCGCAGGTGGGCAACAGAGTACAACTTTCCGGCCATTGAGGAGGGCCGTGTTTCCAAGCGGATCTTCCCAAACAATTTGCCTTCCGGAGCGCAAGGATGGTTCATCAACACGCGCCGTGAGAAGTTCAAGGATCCTCTGATCCGAAGAGCGATCGGCATGTGTTTTGACTTCGAATGGACCAACACGGCGCTGTTTTTTGACCTTTACACCCGCACGAACTCCTTCTTGGAGAATTCGCCAATGAAGGCAACCGGCTTGCCAAGCGAAGCTGAACTGGCGTTGCTGGAGCCTTATCGCGATCAATTGCCGGAAGAGGTGTTCGGTGAAGCGGTGGTCGCGCCTGTTTCCAATGGGTCGGGTCAGGATCGAAAACTGCTGCGCGAGGCGCAACGCCTTCTGTTGCAAGCAGGCTGCGAGATGCGGGATCGCGTCTTGCATATGCCAAGCGGCGAGCCGCTGACTTTTGAGGTCTTGTCGAATTCATCCAGTTTCGAGGGCGTGGTGCTGGCGTACATCAAGAATCTTCGCCTGCTGGGTATTGAAGCGACCTTCCGAGTGGTAGATCCGGCGCAGTTCCAGTCGCGTTCGAACGATTTTGATTTCGACCTTTGCGGGCGCCGGTTTGGATTGACGCCAACGTTGGGCGAAGGGGCGCGCCAGCTTTGGGGCTCTGATGCAGCGGACACGCCGGGCAGTTACAACATGGCAGGCATCAAGGATCCCGTGGTGGATGCCTTGATAGAGAACATTATCAACGCTGAAACCCGTGAGCAAATGAACACTGCGGCCAGAGCGTTGGACCGCGTGTTGCGGGTTGGTTACTACTGGGTGCCTCAATGGTACAAGCCAACGCATACAGTAGCCATTTGGGACATGTTCGGCATGCCTGAAAAAAAGCCAGACTATTGGTTACCGGTTGAAACGACCTGGTGGGTAGATCTGGAAAAAGCAGTCCGTATTGGCAAGGTGGACTAAGGAAAAGAAACGATAATGGGCGCTTATATTCTGCGTCGATTGCTTTTGATGGTCCCGACTCTGATCGGCATCATGGCAATCAACTTTGTTATTATTCAGTTTGCTCCGGGCGGGCCTGTTGAACAGGTCATCGCTCAGCTTCAGGGCAATGATGTGTCTGCAACAGCGCGCATCTCCGGTGGTGGCGGAGATATGGGCGCGGCTTCCGGCGTGGCTGCCGGGGAAGGCGTCAATTCCAAGTATCGCGGCGCACAAGGCCTCGATCCGGAGTTCATCAAGGAGCTTGAAGCTCAGTTCGGTTTTGACAAGCCGCCGCTTGAGCGTTTTGGCACGATGATCTGGGACTACATGCGGTTTGATTTCGGGGAGAGTTACTTCCGTGACATCGCGGTGGTGGACCTTATCGTCGAGAAGCTGCCGGTATCGATCTCCTTGGGGCTCTGGATGACACTGTTGTCCTATTCAATCTCCATCCCGCTCGGTATTCGCAAGGCTGTGAAAGATGGGACGTCGTTTGATGTCTGGACGTCCGGCGTGATCATTGTGGGCTACGCAATTCCCGGCTTTTTGTTTGCTGTTCTATTGATCGTCTTGTTTGCGGGCGGGTCGTTTCTGGACTGGTTTCCGCTGCGTGGTCTGACCTCGGAAGGCTGGGCCAACATGTCGTGGCCGGAGCGCATCCTGGACTACTTCTGGCACTTGGCGCTGCCGTTGACGGCCATGGCACTCTCCGCTTTTGCCACCACGACCCTTTTGACCAAGAACTCTTTCCTTGATGAAATTCGGAAACAGTATGTGCAAACAGCGCGCGCGAAGGGCCTGACAGAGCGCAAGGTGCTTTACGGTCACGTGTTCCGCAATGCCATGTTGATCGTCGTGGCTGGCTTTCCGGGAGCGTTCATTTCGGCGTTTTTCGCTGGCTCTCTGTTGATTGAAACCATCTTCTCACTCGATGGACTTGGCCTTTTGGGTTTTGAATCCATCATCAATCGCGATTACGCCGTGGTCTTTGCAACACTCTACATTTTCTCGCTTATGGGGTTGCTGGTAAACCTTATTTCTGACCTGACCTACACCTGGATCGATCCGCGGATCGATTTCGAAAGCCGGGAGGTCTGATCAGCTCATGGATACAAAACTTGAAAACCGGCTTGAAAAGCAAGGTTATGAAGACATCGCGCCGCTGGCAGAGCAGACACTGCCTCCGCCGCGCAAAGGCCTGTCGCCCATCAACAAGCGGCGGCTTGAGAACTTCAAGAAGAACAAGCGCGGCTACTGGTCCTTCTGGATTTTCGCAGTGCTGTTCGTTCTCACGCTGTTTGCTGAGTTCCTTGCCAACGACAAGCCAATCCTCGTCTCCTACAAGGGAGAGCTGCTTGCGCCCATCTTTGTTGAATATCCGGAGGAGAAGTTCGGCGGCTTTCTTGCTGTCACCGACTACCGCGATCCGTTCATCCAAGAGGAGATCGAGGCAAATGGCTGGATGCTTTGGCCGCTGATCCGCTATTCATACAGAACGGTCAACAACGACATTCCGGTACCAGCACCGGCTCCTCCTTCGTGGATGATGGACAAGCAGGAGCGTTGCTCTCGGTATCCGCTCGGGGTGGACGATCCAAACTGTGTCTCTGGAAACTTCAACTGGCTGGGAACAGACGATCAGGGGCGCGATGTGGTCGCCCGCCTGATTTATGGCTTCCGCATCTCCGTTCTTTTTGGACTTGCGCTAACAATAGCCTCCTCAGTGATAGGCGTGGCTGCGGGTGCGGTCCAGGGCTACTACGGCGGCTGGGTTGATCTGGGTTTCCAACGCTTCATTGAAATCTGGACGGCCATCCCAACGCTCTACCTGATCCTGATTGTGTCTTCGGTGCTGACGCCGGGGTTCTGGGTGCTCTTCACCATTTTGCTGGCGTTCTCCTGGGTCGCCTTGGTGGGAGTGGTGCGTGCGGAGTTCTTGCGCGGGCGAAACTTCGAGTACATTTCCGCAGCTCGGGCATTGGGCGTTTCCAACCCGGTGATCATGTGGCGCCACTTGCTGCCGAACGCCATGGTGGCAACGCTCACATTCATGCCGTTCATCCTGAATGGATCCATCTCCACGCTCACGGCGTTGGACTTCCTCGGGTTCGGCTTGCCTCCGGGCTCAGCATCGCTGGGTGAGATGCTCGCGCAGGGCAAGAACAATCTTCAGGCCCCATGGCTTGGCATCACCGGTTTTATGGTGCTTTCGGTCATGTTGTCTCTCTTGATCTTCATTGGGGAAGCGGTGCGTGACGCGTTCGATCCCCGCAAGAGCTATCAGTAGGAGGCAACAAGATGAGCGAACGCAAAGTTCCCCTTCTCCAAGTGAAGGATCTCTCTGTTGCCTTCACACAAGGCGGCAACACGTCAACAGCGGTGGATCAGATTTCGTTTTCCATCGACAAGGGAGAGACGGTCGCGCTGGTGGGTGAAAGTGGTTCCGGAAAGTCCGTTTCTGCCCTTTCCGTGCTAAAGCTGCTGCCCTATCCCGCGGCCAGCCATCCAACTGGTGAAATCCTTTTCGAAGGAGAGGATATGCTCACCGCCGATGAGAACGCGGTGCGCAAAGTGCGCGGCAATCGTATCTCCATGATCTTTCAGGAGCCGATGACCTCCCTGAACCCGTTGCATACGGTTGAGCGGCAGGTGGCGGAAATCCTGAAAATTCATAGGGGCCTCAGCGACACGGCCGCCCGCAAGCGGGTGCTTGAACTGCTGGATCAAGTAGGCATCCCAGATCCCGAAACGCGTCTTCAGAGTTATCCGCATCAGCTTTCAGGCGGTCAGCGCCAACGTGTGATGATCGCAATGGCCCTTGCCAATGAACCTGATCTTCTTATTGCGGATGAGCCAACAACCGCGCTTGATGTGACAGTGCAGGCGCAGATCCTGAAACTCTTGAAGGAGTTGCAGCAACGCACGGGCATGGCAATGTTGTTCATCACCCACGATCTGGGCATCGTGCGCAAGATTTCTGATCGCGTCTGTGTGATGACTGCTGGCAAGATCGTGGAAGCCGGTGACGTAAAGCAGATTTTTGAGGCACCGCAACACGACTACACCCGCCACCTCTTGGCTGCCGAGCCAAAGGGTGAGCCGCCCAAGACCAATGACAGCAAGCCAAAGATAATTGAAACCAGAGACTTAAAGGTTTGGTTTCCAATCAAGCGCGGCTTTTTGCGTCGGACCGTAGACCATGTAAAGGCAGTGAACGGCATTGATGTAACGCTTCGCGAAGGCCAGACCCTCGGTATCGTTGGCGAGAGCGGGTCAGGGAAAACAACACTGGGCCTCGCTATCCTGCGGATGATCTCCTCCAATGGCGAAATCCTGTTCAAGGGGAAGGACATCGCGCAAAACTCGTGGAAACAGATGCGTCCGCTGCGCCGCGATATGCAGATTGTGTTCCAAGACCCGTTTGGAGCGTTGTCTCCGCGTATGTCGGTGGCTGATATTGTCGGAGAAGGGCTGCAGGTTCACATGCCAACTCTGAGTGATGCCGAGCGGGATTATAAGGTGGCTAAGGCCCTGGATGAGGTTGGCCTCGATCCAGCTAGCCGCTTCCGTTATCCTCACGAGTTCTCCGGCGGCCAACGCCAGCGCATCTCAATAGCACGCGCCATGGTGCTGGAGCCCAAGTTCGTGATGCTGGACGAGCCAACGTCTGCGCTGGACATGAGCGTTCAGGCTCAGGTGGTCGACCTGCTGCGCGATCTGCAAAAGGCCCATGATCTGGCCTATCTGTTCATATCCCACGACCTGAAGGTGGTTCGTGCGCTGGCTAATGATGTGATTGTCATGAAGTCAGGCCAAGTCATGGAGGCCGGGTCGTCGGATCAGATCTTTGATAGTCCGCAGACCGAGTACACGAAGGCCTTGATGGCCGCTGCTTTCCGCATGGAGGCGGTCGATAGTCCTGTCCTTTCGCAGTAAGTCACGAGGCCCGGCATCTGCCGGGCCTTTTCATAGCCAGCGGCGGACCTGCTTTTCATAGGCCTCGAAAGCATCACTGAACTTCTCCCGAAGTGCGCGCTCTTCCGGTTCAATCTGGAATTTGTTCATGTAGCCGACATAAGCAATGAGCCCCAAGAACGCAGCCATGCTGGAAAGATAGATGGCCCAGCCGACAAGGCCGATCAACATACCTATGTACATGGGATTGCGCGTGAACTTGTAAACGCCGGAGGTGACCAGCGTGTTCACCTTTTGAGGATTGGTTGGATCCACAGTTGTCTTTAGGCGTCTGAATTCCAGCACGCCCGCAATGCCAATGCCGAGGCCGAGCAACAGAAAAAGTGCAAAACCTGCAACTGCAACGGGCCTTGGGAGGGGGTAACCGGGAATACCAACAGCCAAGACCCACATGAGTGCCGCGCAAAGGAGGCTCACAGCCACTGGCGGAACTTTCATTTCCAAAAATTTCATGGTGAAACCAACCAAAAGAAAAGCCTGCCCCAACAATAGGAACAGGCCTTATCAAATTGCAAGGTGGAACGGTGACTACTCCGCAGCAAGTGCCGTCCCAAGCCACGCTGTGATCTCTGGCATCAGCTGTTCGTCAATGAGAGCAGGGCCCTCCATGGCACTCCAAACATGGTCGGTGTCCAAAATGATGAGCGCTTCATCGCCGTGATGGTAGTTCATCCATGCTTTGCCCGGGTAAGGCTGCGGGGCAATCACCTCATCCCGGTCACCCATTACAACCAGCAGCGGCCCGGTGTAGCCTGATATCGCTGCGGTTGGGAAGGTAGTCGCCACCTCATGATAGAAGGCTGCGTTCAACGTTGTTTCAACACCCCATGGCAACTGTGTCGTGATTGGCGTGTCAGCTGGTGATGCGAGCGCCTTTTGTATTGCCTCAGAGCCCAGAAGGCCGCCATAGGTCAGCATCGGGTGGGTGACAGGTGCAAGCAACACGACGGCATCAACCATCTCGTTCTCTTGCACGGCATGGCTGGCAACAAGCCCGCCCTGGCTCCAACCCAGAACAACGAGTTTTGAGTCCATGAACTGGTCTTGTGACTTGATCCAGTCAATTGCTGCCGAAGCATCCGCAATCTGGCTGGAGAATGTGGTAGCGGCCCACTCACCGTCACTTTCTCCGGAACCACGAAAGTCTATGCGAAGGCTGTTGAAGCCATTTTCAGAGAACTGGCGCGCGATGCGAGAGAATACACCTTCATCGGTGTCCTTGACTGCGAGCTCATCGCGAGAACCGGTAAAGCCATGGAGCATCAAGACGATCGGTGCGTTGTCCGCGCCCTCAGCGGTCTCGAGTGTACCAACCACTTCTTGGCCTGCGACTTCAAACCGAACAGTTGTCTCTTCAGCTGACGCGTTCGCTGCTCCGAGAAGCGCGATCGCAGCCGCTCCGACAATTGCCTTCGAAAATAAACGCTGCACCATGGAACTCCCTGTAGCGAATAAAGATTTTAGTTGTTTGGCAGGACGCCAAGTACAACTCCCCAGCGCTATACTAGGATGGGACCTGTTCTGCGCAAGATAGGGGAGTTGATGATACCAATAAGGATAAGGAAGGGTCGTTGTGCTGCCTGCTCTGTCTTGAAAAACAGGCCCGGTCACTCCGCCATGCCAGCGATCGCTTGAGCGAACTCCTTTGCAGAGAACGGCTCGAGATCATCCATGCCTTCGCCAACGCCAATAAAGTGCACCGGCAGCTTGTGTTTGGCCGAAATGGCCACAAGGATGCCGCCGCGAGCAGTGCCGTCCAGCTTTGTCATAACCAAACCTGTCACGCCAGCGACCTTGCCAAAGATCTCCACTTGATTGAGAGCGTTCTGGCCCGTTGTGGCGTCCAGTGTCAGCAAGACGGTGTGCGGCGCGTCTGGGAGCTGCTTCTTGATCACGCGGATTATCTTTTCCAGCTCATCCATCAGCTCAGAACGGTTCTGCAAGCGTCCTGCAGTGTCGATGAGAAGCACGTCCACATTGCTTTCAATGGCTTGTTTGACAGCATCAAACGCCAGACCAGCCGCATCGGCGCCTGTATCGCGGGCGATGACCTCAGCGCCGGTGCGCTGCCCCCATACCTTGAGCTGTTCAACAGCTGCGGCGCGGAATGTATCGCCTGCCGCCAACATGACTTTTTTGCCTTCGCTGGCGAGTTTGGAAGAGAGCTTGCCGATTGTGGTGGTCTTGCCGGTGCCGTTTACCCCAACCATGAGCACAACATGTGGCTGGTGGCCTGTGGCGAGGTCCAGTGGCCGTGCAACGGGCTCGAGCACATTTTCAACTTCCTCGGCGAGGATCTCGCGCACTTCCTCTCCAGAGATTTCCTTGTTGTAACGACCGTCGGCCAGACGCTCGGTAATTGTCATGGCCGTATCAACGCCAAGGTCGGCTTGGATGAGAATATCCTCGAGCTCCTCAAGGGTTTCTGCGTCCAGCTTCCGCTTTGTGAAGATAGAGGCGATACCCTCACTCAGCGCGTTGGATGAGCGGGAAAGTCCTGCCTTGAGGCGTTGGAACCAAGAAAGCTTGACCGGTTCTGGCGCAGCTTTTTCGTCCACGGCATCTTCTTCAACCTCAACAGTTGCCTCGTCACCTGCGGGCGCTGAAGATTCGTGAGCTGTTTCAGGTGCTTCGGCTGTGCCAGCGTTGTCAGGCTCTCCAGTGTCTTCAACACCCGAGCTTACAGATGGTTGCGAATCTGGCGACGCTTCTGCGTTTGCCTCAGAGCTAGTGTCATCCAACACCTCGGGCGCGTCTGATGACGCTTCTTTGGCGTCATCCTGTGCCTCTGCCACAGCCTCAGCCGGAAGTTCGGTGGGTTCAGCCGCTTCGCCAGAGGGTTGCTGCTCCGTTTCTTCCAGTGCCGGACTTTCAGCTGGCTGCTCAGCCTGAGCGCTTTCCAGTGTTTCAGCAGCTTGCGTTTCAGCTGCTTTTTCTTCCGTTTTCCCACCAAACAGGCGCGAAAAGAAACCTGGCTTTTTCTCGCTCATACCCTACCGCAATCCTTAAGAAACAAAATCAGAGCGGATTACCAATCACTTCGGCAATCAGATGTCTATGGGTATGACCCGTTATCCGTGCTTTGACAAGAGATCCGGGCTCATTCGCGTTGAGTTCCACTTCTGTGAACTGTTCGGTCCGGCCAAGGCCTTCCTTCTCCAGCAAAACCAAGCGCTCTTTACCAACTTCTGACTTGAGATGGTGAAGCACAGCCTCCTCACCTTTGGCTCTCAAGCGCGAAGCTCGCTCCTTGATGAGGGCGCGGTCCAGCTGTGGCATGCGCGCCGCTGGCGTGCCGGGGCGGGGAGAAAACGGGAAAACATGCAGGTGTGTCAGCCCGCATTCCTCAACAATCCGCAGAGAGTTTTCAAACATCTCTTCGGTCTCAGTTGGGAAGCCTGCAATGATGTCGGCACCAAAGACCACGTCAGGACGCATTTTCCGCACATCTTCGCAGAACTGGATCGTGTCTTCGCGCGAGTGACGGCGCTTCATGCGCTTCAAGATCATGTTGTCACCGGCCTGAAGAGACAGGTGGAAATGAGACATCAAGCGCTGATCAGAGGCAATCACCTCCATCAGAGCCTCATCTGCCTCAATGCTGTCAATGGACGAGAGGCGCAGGCGCTTCAGGTCAGGAACCAGCTTGAGTATCTTGGCAGAAAGCGAGCCAAGCGTTGGTGTGCCGGGAAGGTCAGCGCCGTATGAAGTGATGTCAACGCCGGTCAGAACGATTTCGCCATAGCCGTTATCGACAAGCCGCTTGATCTGGTCAATCACCACCCCCATTGGGACAGAGCGCGAGTTGCCACGGCCATATGGAATGATGCAGAAGGTGCAGCGGTGATCACAGCCATTTTGAACCTGCACAAAAGCGCGGGCGCGGCCTTCAAGGCCGTCAATCAAGTGGCCCGCCGTTTCGCGCACGCTCATGATGTCGTTGACGATGACCTTTTCGGTGTCATCGATACCAAACTGAGCGACACGGCCATAAGAGGCGCGCTGCAGTTTTTCGGTGTTTCCGAGAACAAGATCGACTTCGCCCATCTCGGCAAATGTGTTGGTCTCTGTCTGCGCTGCACACCCGGTAACGATGATTTTGGCCTCAGGATTTTCGCGGCGGGCACGACGAATGGACTGGCGCGCTTGACGCACAGCTTCATTGGTCACAGCACAGGTGTTAATGAGCACGGCGTCCTTGAGGCCAGCGGCTTCTGCTTCGCGCTTCATCACTTCGGACTCGTAGGCATTCAGCCGACATCCGAACGTTACTACATCAATGGTCAATTTATTGGCTCCGCAACCGCGTCTCCCGCTGCGGTCTTTTCAAACTCAAGGGTGTTCAGATCAAGAAGGCCCTCGAAGTCAATCATTGTGTCTCCGGTCATCATGATGTGATCGTCATCCCGCCACTGGATTTCCAGCGGACCTCCAGGAAGGTGGATCAACGTTTCGCGACCGGTTTTCTTAAGGCGTGCGGCGGCAACGCCGGTAGCGCAGGCGGCAGTGCCGCAGGCTTCCGTGAGCCCGACGCCGCGTTCCCAAACACGCAGGCGAATTTCATTGGGTGCCAAGACATGCGCCAAAGAAATGTTTGCGCGCTCGGGGAACATGGGGTGGTTTTCAAGCAAGGGCCCAAAGCGTTCGAGTTCATGGCCGTTGACGTCTTCAACCCAGAAGATGGCGTGGGGGTTGCCCACGTTCACGACTGATGGGCTGTGCAGGACCGGCGCATCAATAGGGCCGATCTGCAATTCTATGGCACGGGTGTCCGCGAATTCTTCGGAAAGCGGGATCTCTTGCCAGCCGAACCTTGGCTTTCCCATATCCACGCTGATGCGAGTCTCATCGCCTGTGGCAAAAGCGTTCAGCAAACCGGCGATGGTTTCAATGGAAACATGAGGTGTGCCCGCTTCTCCCATCAAGAGGCGCCCGATACAGCGGGTTGCGTTGCCACACGCTTCCACCTGGCTGCCGTCCTGATTGTGAATGCGCATGAAAGCTGTTGCACCCGCAGGCGACGGCTCAACCGTAATCATCTGATCAAAGCCGATACCAGTCTCTCTGTGGCCGATTCTGGCGATTTGCGCAGGCGACAGCTTGAGCGGCGACTGTCGTGCGTCAAACACCACGAAATCGTTGCCAAGACCATTCATCTTCAAAAAGGGAACGCGCTCTTGCGCCATCACACTGCCACCAACTGCATCAGAGAGAAAATCAGGTGCCCTATATCTAGTAAAACTCGCCGGATTTCCAGAGAGTAGTTGCGCCGCTACGGCACGCGAGCCCCGTTAGGCCTCAATTACCATATGAGCGCCGGGTTTTACCAGTGCCAAGATTTGCTTCATGTGTTCAGGATACACAGCAACACAGCCCTCTGTGGGCTTATAGCCTTCACGGGCGATGTGAAAGAAAATGGCGCTTCCTCTACCCGGAACCGCTGGAAACATGTTGCAATCCAATACCACGACCACATCATACAGCCGGTCTTCTCGCCACATGCGCTCATGACTGGCATTAAAGGGTAGCTCTACCGGCCGGTTGTAGGCTAAATGATCGGCTTCATCACACCAGCCATCGTTTTGTGAGAGCGCAAAGGCGGGCAGGTGAGTCGTCTCCAGCACGGCTTTGTCAGGACGGTAGTAGACATTCAGCAGTTCAAACGTCCCGACAGGCGTGCTGCCATCACCTTCCGTCTTGTCGCGGTTGATACCTGAACGCCCCAATGCACACGGAAACGTGAACTCGCCGACAGAGAGTTCGCCTTGATGCGCGAGTGGCCCCACATGGCGCACAACCAAGGTTTGGTTGTTGTTTGCACCGGATGAGGAATGAACAGGGAGCATTGGGCTAACTCTCGACCTTCAGTCTTCAGTGGTTTTGACGGCTCAAGAATAAACTTCATATCACCGCCGCGTGAAACAGATTTTATGGCGCAATCTTGTTTAAGGATCGATTTTTGCGAGCTTTTTGAAAAGTGATCAGGTTAGTATAACTGCAAATATAGTCCAAAGGTGAACCGATGACTGCACGCAAAATCCTGATCGTGGATGACGACAACGACCTGCGCGAGGCTCTGGTGGAACAACTGTCGCTTTACGACGAGTTTGAAACCACTGAGGCGAGCACTGCTGCAGAAGGCCTTAAAATCGCGAAAGCCGACCATTTCGATCTGTTGATCATGGACGTCGGTTTGCCAGACATTGACGGTCGGGAAGCCGTTAAACTTCTGCGCAAGAGCGATTTTCGTGCGCCAATCATCATGCTGACCGGCCATGACGGCGATAGCGACACTATTCTCGGCCTGGAGGCCGGTGCGAACGATTATGTCACCAAGCCATTCAAGTTCGCGGTACTGCTCGCCCGCATTCGTGCTCACTTGCGGCAACACGAACAGAGTGAAGATGCCGTGTTCACCATCGGTCGATACACCTTCCAGCCATCAGCCAAGGTGATGGTGGATGAAGGTGGAACCAAGGTGCGTCTGACGGAAAAGGAAACATCGATCCTGAAGTTCCTGTACCGCGCTGGCGAAAAGCCGGTCACCCGAGACGTCCTCCTGCATGAGGTGTGGGGCTACAACTCAGGGGTGACAACGCACACGCTGGAAACGCATATTTACCGTTTGCGTCAAAAGGTTGAGCGCGATCCCTCAAATGCTGAGCTGTTGGTTACAGAAGCCGGTGGATATAAGCTTGTGCCTTGAACCGTTCAGCGGTAATTCAAAGGTATGAGCTTAGCCCGCGATATCAGCGTCTTGCGACGCGTGCCCATGTTGTCGACTTTCTCGGATGACCAGCTTCGTCTGCTGGCCTTTAGTGCTGAGTCGGTATCCGTTCCCAAAGGTCGTGCGATCTTCGAAGAGGGAGAGCGCGCAGAAGGCGGTATTGTTATCGCAGAAGGCTCAGTGCGCCTCGAAACAGGCATGGGCGATCAAGCGGTTCAGCATGGGACCTATGGAGAAGGCACACTTCTGGGTGAAAGCGCGCTGCTAGCCGAGGGGTTCCGTCCCGTGCGTGCTGTAGCTCTGGAAGATTGCACTCTGATCCGCATTCGCCGGGCGTTGTTCGCCCGTATGCTCTCTGAGTTTCCTGAGATTGCTGTTGAGCTCCTCAAGACCCGTAGTGAACGCTTTGCCGCAACAACAGAAGCGCTGAAACGTGTCGGATCCCGTTTGGACTATGCGGAACGCATCGATCAGCAACGCTTACAAGAAAAAGCCAAACGCTCCAAAGGCGAGTAGGTCTTGTAAATTGTCGGCATGAGGTGGATGCCCCTGTAGGCATCTGTCAGGAAGTGGCGAGTAAAACAAGCACCTTTTCATCAAGTCATAAACAAAAAGCCCCAACCAGTGGCAGGGGCTTTAACTTGTTTATGCCGACGGACCCTAGTGCCAAGGATGGGTCTTGGCTTTTTCTTCCTCGTGAGCATCGATATGGGCGGTCTTCTCAAGAGTGAGGCCGATATCGTCAAGGCCGTTCAGCAGGCAGTGCTTACGGAACTCATCAATCTCAAAGCTGATTTCGCCGCCGTCCGGGCCGTGAATCTTTTGTACTTCAAGGTCGACCGTCAGCGTTGCATTGGCTCCGCGGTTTGCGTCATCGAGAAGCTTTTCCAGTTCTGCTTCGGAAACCACGATCGGCAAAATGCCGTTTTTGAAGCAGTTGTTGTAAAAGATGTCCGCGAATGAAGTGGAGATAACAACGCGGATACCGAAATCCAGCAAGGCCCATGGGGCGTGCTCGCGGGACGAGCCGCAACCAAAGTTGTCGCCTGCCACAAGGATCTGTGCTTCGCGGTAGCCCGGTTTGTTCAGAACGAACTCAGCGTTTTCGGAGCCATCCTCATGTGTGCGCATTTCGTGAAACAGCGCAGTTCCAAGGCCGGTGCGTTTAATGGTCTTCAGAAACTGCTTCGGGATGATCATATCGGTGTCGATGTTGACCAATGGCAGCGGAGCCGCAACCCCAGTTAATTTAGTGAACTTTTCCACGAGCAGGTTCTCCTCGAAACTCTGGTTCTTTTGGTTCTGCCGTCAGTCGACAGTCAGACCGCTTTTTTGATCGATGCCCAGCATCAGATTAAGGTTCTGGACAGCAGCGCCCGAAGCGCCCTTGCCCAGATTGTCATAAACCGCCATCAACACAGCCTGCGCGCGGTCGTCATTAGCAAAGACGTAAAGGCGCATTGTGTTGGTGCCGTTAAAGGTTTCGGGGTTAAGTTCAGGAACTTTCTGCACAGCCTCAAATGGCGCAACTTCCACAAAACCCTCTGAATCTGCGTAGTAATCAGAGATGGCTTCGTGAAGGGTCTTGCCACTAGGGGCGCTCTTCAATGCGCTCAGTTGCAAAGGAACGCAGGTCACCATGCCTTGCGCGTAGTTGCCAACAGCCGGTTGGAACAGTGGCGCCACATCCAGTTTTGCATTCAGCTGCATTTCCGGCAGATGCTTGTGATTGAAGCCAAGCGCATAGGGCATGTAAGGCGCTGGCTGCGCCTCACTTTCATAGGTTTCAATCATTTGCCGCCCGCCACCCGAATACCCAGAGATGGCGTTCATGGTGAGGGGGAAGTCTGCAGGGATCAGACCACCTTCAACAAGCGGCCGCACCGTGGCAATCAAGCCCTGAGGATAGCAGCCTGGATTTGAAACAAAGCGTCCTTCAGCAATAGCTTGCTTTTGGCCCTTTGCCATTTCAGCAAAGCCGTAGTTCCATTCAGGGTCCACGCGATGCGCTGTCGAGGCATCAATGACCTTGGTCTTTGAGTTCTCGATCAGGCTCACACTTTCCTTCGCAGCGTCGTCTGGAAGGCAAAGGATGGCAACATCTGCCGCATTCAGGAGCTCGGCACGAGCGGAGAGTTCCTTACGGCGTGCAGGGTCGATGCTGATCAGCTCGATGTCACGGCGGCCGGCCAGACGCTCGCGGATCTGCAGACCCGTTGTTCCGGCTTCTCCGTCGATAAATACACGCGCTGTCATGACGACCTAACTCCTTGGCTCGTAAACATTGAATTGCCGAGCCTTTTACACTTAAACGCCCAAAATGTCACAATTTGAATTGTCCTATAAGCGGGCTCGAAAAGGTAGCGCTCTGTCCTCAAGTGGGCGTTGAGTGCGTCTCAAGCAAAAAATACGGTGATCAACTTACATCGCAGTCTGCGTTAGAGTGGTTTGCCGTGGGCGTCTGAGGTAGCTTCGCAGGATCAGGCAGCGGACTTTTCGAGGCAGAATCTCATAAAAGTCAAAGGTCTGTCGCTTGATAGTGTTCGATACCGCGCCCACCTTAAGGCACCAGTTGGACAAACGTGCGCACGATCCGGCTCTTGGAATTCTGTTGGCAAAGCCGAGCCATGTTTGTCTCCCCTAAACCGGACGAGAGGCCCAAACATGTCCGATGCCATGACGCTAACAAAAGAAACCCTTATTGATAGCACCTGCAAGCTGCTGAAGAACGAGAACGACGCGCTGGCCAGGTTTGCCAGCGATCTATTCAAACTCGCAGATGCAGAAGATCTGGCACACTACACTTCCGAAGATCTGTCCGCGCTCGTCAACGTGGCGTGGGAGGACTTTCAAAGCCACCCCAAAGGCCTCCAGCGGATCAGCGTGTTTAATCCGCAAGCGCCGAAGGGTTCCCGGCTCGAGAATGTGACTGTCGTTGAAATTTTGAACGACAATATGCCGTTTCTCGTTTCGTCAGTGATGGGCCACCTGACCGTAAACGGCTACGACCCGCAGCTCGTGTTGCATCCGTTGTTTACGGTAGAGCGCGATGCGGACGGAAACCTTCAAGAATTTCATGGGTCGGTTGGACCAAGCGGAGATGCGGTTCGGCGTGAAAGCTTCATCCACATTCACGTTCCTCGCCTCGACACGGACCAACAGCGCGATGACTTGACCGCCGCCCTGCGTCTGATCATGGACGATGTGCGCTGCGCCGTGAACGACTGGCAGCCGATGCGTGCCCGGTTGCAGCAGGCGATTGAAGCTTACACCAATACCCGCACGCCTTATTCCAAGGCCCAGCTGGATGAAGCGATTCAGTTCCTTGAATGGATGGCAGCAGATAACTTCACGCTGCTCGGCATGCGTGAGTTCATTTTCGAAGGTGGTGTAGAAAAGGGCGATCTTGAGTTTATTCAGGGCACCGGTTTGGGATTGCTGGCCGATCCGGATGTTCGCGTGTTGCGACGTGGCTCCGAGTTTGTCGTGATGACACCTGAAATTCGCGATTTCCTGCTCAAGCCAGAGCCGCTGATCATCGCCAAGGCCAATGTGAAGAGCCGCGTGCACCGTCCCGTTCACATGGACTACATCGGCGTAAAGCTTTTTGACGAAAACGGCGTACTCACTGGCGAGCTGCGCATCGTGGGCTTGTTCACCTCCACCGCGTACACCCGCTCCACCTCTTCGATACCATACATCCGCCAAAAAGTGGCGCAGGTCATGCGGATGCATGGCTTCGATCCCGAAAGTCACAGTGGCCGCGCACTAAGAAACGTGCTGGAAGAATATCCCCGTGATGACCTGTTCCAGATTGATGCGGAAACTCTCTACGAGTTTTCAAAAGCGATTCTGCAGCTCGGCGAACGCCCTCGCGTTCGTGTTTTGTCACGTCGAGACAAGTTCGAGCGCTTCGCCTCCATCCTGACGTTTATCCCGCGAGATCGTTTCACGACTCAAATACGGGAACGCGTTGGCGCCTACATGGCCGAAGCTTTCGACGGCCGCATCTCTGCATGGTACATTTCGTATCCGGAAGGACCGTTGGTTCGCGTGCACTACATTATTGGACGCGACAGTGGTGAAACGCCAAACCCGCAGCAGAAAGACCTTGAAGAAGCGGTCGAAGAGATCATCAGCTCTTGGCAGGATCTGCTGGCTGATGCGCTTAACGACAGCCATGAACCTTCTGTGGCCCGTTCCCTTCTCAAACGCTACAGCAGTGCGTTTGACGGCAGTTACTCGGCGGTCACCTCTCCGCATATGGCGCTTGATGATATCCGCCATATGGAGAAGATCACATCGGCCCGTCCCCTGCTGATCAAGTTCTACAAGCGCGAGGCGTCCTCCAGTCGTCAGCTTTCTCTGCGCACGTATCACAGCGAATCCCCACTTGCCCTTTCAACGCGGGTTCCGCTGCTTGAAAATATGGGCTTTCGGGTCATCAACGAGCGAACCTACCGCATAAACCCAAATGGCAAGCCAATGCGCTATCTGCACGATACGACGTTACAGGTCGAAGGGGATGATGCGCACGATCTTACCAATGCCGATATTGAGCGGCTGGGCGCATTGTTTCTGGCCGTTTGGAATGGTCAAGCAGAGAGCGATGGCTATAACGCTCTGGCTCTTAAGGCGAGCCTTGCATGGCGGGATATCGCCGTGCTGCGCGCTTTGTCCCGGTATTTGCGTCAGGCAGGTATCCTCTATTCCGAGGACTACATGTGGGGCGCACTGAACCGCTATCCAGAGATCTCCAGAGACCTGCTTGAGTACTTCCATACGCGTTTCAACCCGGGCATCAGCGAAGGTGACCGCAGCACAGCGGCGGCGAAAATTGATGAACGCATCATGGCAGCGCTGGATGGCGTTGACAGCTTGGATGACGATCGGATCATTCGCCGGTTCAAGAACCTGATTGAGGGTTTGCTGCGCACCAACTTCTACCAGCTCGACGACAAGGGAATGCCTAAAGGTACGTTCGCCTTCAAGCTGGCACCGCACATGCTGGAAGAACTGCCGAAGCCGTTGCCTTACCGCGAAATGTTCGTTTACAGCCCGCGGGTTGAAGGCGTTCACATGCGTTTCGGCACCGTTGCACGAGGCGGCTTGCGCTGGTCAGACCGCGCTCAGGACTTCCGCACCGAGGTGTTGGGTCTTGTGAAAGCACAGCAGGTTAAAAATGCAGTTATTGTTCCGGTAGGCGCCAAAGGCGGCTTCTTGCCGAAGCAGCTTCCCAAAGCTGGCACTCGCGATGAAATCTTCAAGGAGGGCACGGAAGCCTACAAGATCTTCATTTCATCCCTCCTCGATGTGACGGACAATCTGGATGGAGATGTTATTTCTCCGCCTAAGGAAGTGGTTCGCCATGACGCCGATGATCCGTATCTTGTGGTGGCTGCGGACAAGGGCACCGCGACTTTCTCAGACACAGCAAACAGCCTGTCCGAGGGGCGTCAGTTCTGGTTGGGGGATGCCTTTGCTTCCGGTGGCTCTGCGGGCTATGATCACAAGAAGATGGGCATCACGGCACGCGGTGGCTGGGAAGCCGTGAAGCGCCATTTCCGCGAAATGGACCGCGATATTCAGAAGGAGCCATTCACCGTTTGCGGTGTGGGCGACATGTCAGGTGATGTCTTCGGAAACGGAATGTTGCTTTCCAAGGCAACACGTCTGGTCGCGGCGTTCGACCACCGCGACATTTTCATTGACCCGAATCCGGATCCAGCCGCCAGTTGGTCAGAGCGCAAACGCATCTTTGATTTGGGGCGCTCCTCTTGGCAGGACTATGACAAGTCTTTGATCTCCGAGGGAGGTGGCATCTTCCCCCGCTCAGCAAAATCCATTGAGCTTTCCATACAGATCCAAAAGTTGCTGGGGCTGAACAAGGCCAAATGTTCGCCGCAAGAACTCATGACAGCCATCTTGAAGATGGAAGCTGACCTTCTGTGGTTCGGCGGCATCGGCACATACGTGCGTGCAAACTCCGAGACGGACGCCTCCGTGGGCGATCGTGCGAACGATGCCATCCGTGTTACGGCCTCTGATCTTCGCGTAAAGGTCATTGGAGAGGGGGCGAACCTCGGCATTACCCAGAAGGCACGCATCGAGTTTGCCCGAAGAGGTGGCCGGTGTAACTCCGATGCCATCGACAACTCCGCAGGCGTGAACTCCTCGGACGTTGAGGTGAACATCAAGATTGCGCTGGGCTCGGCTGTGAAATCCGGAAAGCTCAATACAGAAAGCCGTAATGAGCTGCTGGCGAGTATGACCGACAACGTAGCGTCTCTGGTCTTGCGGAACAACTATCTGCAGACGCTCGCCATATCGCTGACGGAACTTCGCGGGCTTGAAGATACCGGCTATCAGGTGCGTCTCATGCGCCAGCTCGAAAGCCAGGACTTGCTCGACCGGGCTGTTGAGGATCTGCCGGATGATTTGACGATTGAGGAACGCGTGAAGCAGGGCGAGGGTCTGTCTCGTCCAGAGATTGGAGTGCTGCTGGCCTATGCCAAGCTGACGCTTTACGACAAGTTGCTTGAAAGTTCGGTACCTGATGACGCTTATCTGGCTAAAGAGCTGTATCGATATTTCCCTGAGCAGATGCGAGAGGCGTACGCTGACGAAATCGAGGGTCATCGTCTGCGCCGCGAAATCATCGCAACCATGCTGGCCAACTCCATCATCAATCGGGGCGGTCCAACTTTCGTGACCCGCCTGGTCGACAAGTCTGGTTCAACTGAAGCGGATCTTGCCATGGCATTCGCAGCAGTTCGTGATGCCTATGGGCTGACTGAGTTGAACGAGGAGATCAACGCACTCGACACCATCATTCCAGGCGAGTTGCAGCTTGAACTTTATCTGGCCATTCAAAACCTGTTCCATGGTCAGGTTCTGTGGTTCCTGCGCAATGTTTCCTTTGCCGATGGCATCGAGGCTGCTGTCAAGCGGTTCAAGGACAACGTTGAAACCTTGTCTCCACGCCTTGAAACCTTCCTGCCGGAAAACGACGCCAAGTCCCTTACAGAGGAAACGGAGCGTCTGGTGATGGCAGGAGTTCCGGTCATGATCGCAGGGCGCATTGCACGCCTGCCCGGTGAAGTGATGATCCCGGATATCGTATTGGTGGCTGAAAAGACCGGCAAGCAGACTACAGATGTGGCTGCATGCTTCTTCCATATCGCCAATGAGTTCAGCTTCAGCCGTATCGATGAGCTGGCCCGTGAGTTCGATATTCGTGACTATTACGACGGACTTGCTCTGGACCGGGCCCGTTCAATCCTGGCCGAAGCCCACCGCGAGTTGACCGCACAAGCTATTGTCCACCCAGACGGCGTTGGTGGTTGGCTGGATGAGCGCAAGACGAAGGTGGACCGCACGAAGGTCGCAGTTCAGGAAATCCTTGAGAAGGATCTGACTGTTTCCAAGTTCTCGGTTGCCGCCAGCATGCTGGCAGAGCTTGCAGGCTAGAAATCAGAAAGGCGCCTCCGTTGGGGCGCCTTTTTCATCGGTCCGGATAGAGCGATCAAATCTTTCGCAGGGCGACCGAAGTAATCCGGTGTTCTGCACCCTTGGTGATGATCAGATCCGCCCGAGGCCGGGACGGCAGAATGTTCTGCCGCAGGTTCTGTAAATTGATGTTCTGCCAGAGGTCCTTTGCGATGGCTTGTGCTTCTTCATCTGTGACCTTTGAGAACTTGTGGAAGTAAGAGTCTGGGTCCTGAAAGGCTGTTTCCCGCAGGCGCATGAAGCGTTGAAGGTACCAGCGCTGCAGTGCTGCTTCTTCCGCATCAATATAGACCGAGAAGTCAAAGAAGTCCGAAACGAACGGAACAGCCTTCGCGCCGCGGGAGAGTGCTGTGGTCTGCAGAACATTCAAGCCCTCGACGATCAGGATGTCAGGCTGATCCACCGTGATGTACTGGCCGGGCATCACGTCATAGAAAAAGTGCGAGTAGACTGGTGCTTGCACCGATGATTTGCCGGCTTTCAGGTCTGTCAGGAACTTCAGGAGAGCAGGTCGGTCATAGCTTTCCGGGAACCCCTTGCGCCGCATCAGGCCTTCGCTCTCAAGCACCGCGTTCGGGAACAGGAAACCATCCGTGGTCAGAAGGTCTACTTTTGGGCTTTGAGGCCAGCGACGCATCAATGCCTGAATAAGACGTGCGGTCGTGGACTTGCCAACGGCAACAGAGCCCGCCACCCCGATGATGAACGGTGTTTTGCGGCCGTTGGTGCCAAGAAAACGCTTGGTCGCACGGTGCAGTTTTTGCGTGGCTTCGACGTAATACGCGAGCAGACGGGAAAGCGGCAGATAAATGGTTTCTACCTGTTCGATCGACACATAGTCATTCAAACTTTGAACATCTTTGATGTCGTCCGCTGTCAACGTCATTGGCGTATCCGCGCGCAGCTTTGCCCACTCCGACTCGCTAAAGACGGAATAGGGAGAAAGATCCAGCTCGGATACGTTGCTTAAGTCTTGGTTCATCACTGCATTGCCATCAGCTGATGCAACTGGCCGTTCCGTTTCACAGAGGATCAGTCGCTGGCTCTAGAGGCCTTTTCCTGCAAACCTGTCTGCGCTGTGCGAGACTGCAAAGTAGCCATCACGTCAGCGAGCGGCACATCGCTGACCTTTAGAAGGACCAGCAGATGGTACAGCAAATCAGCAGCCTCGCCCGTTAATTCCTGTTTGTCCGGTTTTACCGCTGCAATGGCAGCTTCAACCGCTTCTTCCCCGACCTTCTGAGCGCATTTTGCAACGCCTTTGCCGATCAACTTCCGGGTGTATGAAAGCTCGTCATCACTCGTCGCGCGCTGATCCACAATAGCTTCGAGGTCTTCCAGGGTAAATCTAGTCATAGGGATAGCCTAGTTCGTTCCATTTACTACACTCGATTATGGATCAAGCCGCATCGGCACGCCGGCTTTGGCCATGTGTGCCTTGGCTTCCTGAATGGAGTAGGTTCCAAAATGGAAGATTGATGCTGCAAGCACTGCCGTGGCATGTCCGTCCCTGACGCCTTCAACGAGATGATCAAGAGTGCCTACACCGCCCGAGGCAATCACCGGCACAGTCACCGCGTCAGCAATGGCGCGGGTCAGTGGGATGTTATAGCCCTCTTTCGTGCCGTCCCGGTCCATAGACGTGACGAGTAACTCACCAGCACCCAGTTCAACAGCCCTTTTGGCAAACGCGATGGCGTCGATACCTGTCGGGGTTCGGCCTCCGTGCGTGAAAATCTCGAACCGATCTTCTTCACCGTCAGCCGACACCTTCTTGGCATCGATGGAAACCACAATGCACTGGCTGCCGAATTTTTCTGCGGCCTCGCGAATAAACTCAGGGTTTTTGACCGCTGCGGTGTTGATGGAAACCTTGTCAGCACCTGCGTTAAGCAGCTTGCGAATGTCTTCCACGGTGCGCACACCGCCGCCAACGGTCACCGGCATGAAGCACGCTTCTGCGGTGCGCTGTACCACGTCATAGATTGTGTCGCGGTTGTCACTGGACGCGGTAATATCCAGAAAGGTCAGCTCATCTGCGCCAGCGGCATCGTAGGCTTTTGCGGCCTCAACCGGATCGCCCGCGTCGATGAGGTCAACAAAATTGACGCCTTTCACCACACGGCCGTCCTTGACATCCAGACATGGAATGATGCGGGCCTTCAGCGTCATGCCAGATCCTCCCGGCTCTTTCGGATGAGATCGAGGGCTTCTTTCGGATCAAGGCGGCCGTCATAAAGCGCACGACCGGAAATCGCTCCCTCCAGAATATCGCAGTCTGGTTGGATCAGGCGCTCGATGTCTTCGATGCCTGCCAGGCCACCGGATGCGATCACCGGAATGGAGACGGCGTTGGCCAGTTCCAGTGTAGAAGGAATATTCAGGCCCTTCAGCACTCCGTCCCGATCAATGTCGGTGTAAATGATTGCCGCAACGCCCGCGTCTTCAAACTGCTTTGCCAATTCAATGACGGTGAGTTCGGAGGTTTCCGCCCAGCCCTCAACGGCGACCTTGCCGCCCTTCGCGTCAATGCCCACAGCGATCCGATCTGGATACTTCTTGCAGGCTTCACGCACCAGATCAGGGTCGCGCAGCGCGACTGTCCCAAGGATCACGCGGGCAATGCCCTTGGCTAGCCAGCTATCGATGTGTTTCATGGTGCGGATGCCGCCACCCAGCTGCACAGGATTGGTCGTTGCAGAAAGAATGGCGTCTACGGCGTCGCCATTGCGGCTTTCGCCAGCGAAAGCGCCATCCAGATCCACCACATGCAGCCATTCAAAGCCCTGATCTTGAAAGGCTTTCGCTTGAGCGGCGGGGCTGTCGTTAAACACGGTTGCCTGCGCCATGTCACCCAGCTTCAGGCGAACGCATTGACCTTCTTTGAGGTCGATTGCGGGAAAAATGATCATCGTGCTGTCCTCTGGACCTTGTTGTTGTCTGGCGGCGGCCGTTTATGGCGCCCAGCTCAGGAAATTGGAAATCAGCTGCAAGCCCAGCTTCTGGCTCTTTTCCGGGTGGAACTGTGTCCCGATCATATTGTCGCGGCCAACCATCGCTGTGAAAGTGCCGCCATAATCAAAGCTTGCGATACGATCTTCCTGACGCGCCACAGCAAAATGGTAGGAGTGCACGAAGTAGGCGTGAAGCCCATCCGGGCCGGTGGCAATGCCATCCAGTACTGGATGACTGCCATCGCGTACGTCGATTGTGTTCCAACCCATATGCGGGATCTTCAGGCTGTCCCCCTGAACTTCCATGGCCGAAACATCTCCCTGAATCCAGCCAAGGCCGTCACTGGTTTCAAACTCCAGACCGCGCTCCGCCAGAAGCTGCATGCCAACGCAAA
Organism: Pseudovibrio exalbescens; assembly: GCF_028737195.1. Classification (GTDB taxonomy): domain Bacteria; phylum Pseudomonadota; class Alphaproteobacteria; order Rhizobiales; family Stappiaceae; genus Pseudovibrio; species Pseudovibrio zosterae. The sequence goes on from NZ_JAQZAJ010000002.1 coordinate 466,049, forward strand.
TGCCAAAGAACGGACGGCCTTTACCAACTACAGCTTCTTGCAGTGCTTCTTCCATGCCGGACACAGCTTGAAGGCCTCGGCGGCAATCAGCAAAGGCACCTACACCCGGGAGAACAATTCGGTCTGCCTTGGCAACTACGTCTGGATCAGAAGTCACATGAACATGATGGGCGTGCGCATGACCATGGGCTACTCGCTCAAACGCCTTGGCGGCGGAGCGAAGATTACCTGATCCATAGTCGATGATTGCGACGCTCATCAAGCGTACTCCTTCTACAAAAGCTCTTAAATTTTTTTTGGTTAGTCGTTCAAGGTCAGGCCAACAACACTATGCTCACTGAACCGGGGTGCAGTTGCCCCATGCGCAGGCGATGGCGTTGCATTGACCGGTGCGCCAACGTCATTGAGCCAGAAATCAAAGAAACGCACCTCGGCCTCGTCCCGGTTTCGGGCACTTATGATGCCCAATGTCTGCCAGTTCTTGCGTTCAAGGCTCCAGACCCTCAAGGCGCTGCCCTCTATGGCAAACAAAAGCGCAAAGCCAATGGCAAAAACTCCGGGTGCTGCGCCCCCGACGGAGTCCGCAGCAATTTGGATGGCGGCTACTGCTACCAGATAACCCAAAAAAGCCAGCCACATGCGGTTGTACAAAAGCCAGATGATTGGGATCAGAAGAGCGCCCCATGAGAAGCCATCTTTGACAAATGTAATGCGCTGTGCGTCAGCCTCGGTCAGCTTTTCTGCTGTCACCTCGGGCGGTGCCATAACAACATAGGTCGCCACGTCTCACACTCCCCGCTTTGGCTGTCAGCCGCCCAGCTGACCCTTGGTGGTTGGTACGCGCCCGGCCTGTCGTGGATCAAGCTCCATAGCTGTTCGCATGGTTCGAGCGACAGCTTTAAAACAGGTTTCAGCGATATGATGACTGTTTGTACCGTAGAGCGTAGCGAGATGCAAAGTGAAGCCTGCATTCATCGCAAACGCGCGGAAGAATTCTTCAAACAGCTCAGTGTCGTAGCTTCCGATCTTGTCTTTCGGAAACTCCACTTGCCAGACAAGGAAAGGGCGTCCGGAAACGTCCAGCGCGCAACGAGTCAAAGCTTCGTCCATTGCCAGATGCGTGTCTGCATACCGGGTGATGCCGCTCATGTCGCCAAGTGCTTGCTTGAAGGCCTGGCCGAGCGCAATGCCCACATCTTCAGTGGTGTGATGATCATCGATATGGGTATCACCCTTGGCGCGAATGGTGATATCGACCAAAGAATGTCGGGAGAGCTGCTCCAGCATGTGGTCAAAGAAACCCACGCCGGTGTCGATGTCGTAGGTGCCGGTGCCATCAAGATTCACAGAAACGCTCACATCGGTTTCTTTTGTCTTGCGCGTAATGGTCGCCTGGCGCATGGCTCATCCTCGTGTTGTAGCTCAGCTTATATGGCAAACTAGTCTGGTTGAAGGTCAGCAAGAGACGGGCCGTTTTAGCAGGCTGATTGTATTGTGAAAATACCCGAAAATGAAAAAGATCGTTTCGGCTTTCTCAATTGGCGTTTTGGTTCGCCATGCGCCTGTTGGGCCTAGTATTTTGGCGGTTTAGGTGATACGACCTCAGCCGTTTATCTAGCCTCAAGCTGCGGAGCCCTTCATGTCTTTCAAACCTACAACTGCACGGGATCGCCTGATCCTCGCTCTGGACGTCCCGACGGTGGAGGAGGCGCGAGCCATTGTCGACGAAACGAAAGGCGCCGTAGGTACTTACAAGATCGGCATGCAGCTTCAGTTCGCCGGCGGTCTGACCTTTGCCGAAGAACTAGCGCGCGAAGGACACTCCATCTTTCTGGATGTAAAGCTGCTCGACATCGACAACACCATCGCAAGTGCGGTGAAGAACGTGGCCAAGATGGGTATGAAGTTCATGACGCTTCATGCCTACCCAAAGACCATGCGCGCGGCGGTGGATGCGCTTGCAGAGGTTGGCAACAAGGATCTTTGCCTGCTTGGGGTAACTGTTCTGACCTCTATGGATGAGCGCGATATTGGCGACGCGGGATATGTTGGCCCCATCGCGGATCTGGTGGAAGCTCGCGCCAAACAAGCCAGCGCAACCGGCATGGGCGGGATTGTGTGTTCACCTGTCGAAGCAGCCGCCATGCGCGCTGCTGTGGGCGATAGCCTTGCCATCATCACACCGGGGGTGCGTCCTGCTGGAGCCGATGCCGGTGATCAGAAACGGATCATGACGCCTGGTGATGCCGTAACGGCGGGCGCGGATTATCTGGTGGTCGGTCGGCCAATCCTGAAAGCGGCAGACCGCCGCGCGGCCGCACAAGCCATCTGCCGCGAAATTGAAGCAGCGTTGGCGTAACGCTTAGCGAACATAGAGGTAAGTTGAGCATAGGTCTCGCTGAGTTTCACTGGTCTCAGCGGGATCTGGCGGTTTTGGTCCTCGAAAAACGAGCAGCTCAAGCGTTTCCTGATCTTCGATCTTTCTCAGATTGATCTGAAGATAGCCGGTGTTTACGCCATTTGCGCAGAAGGTTCGTCCGCCTGTGAAGCGCAGTGAAGCAGCCTCGGTGAACTTGTAGATAGATGAGGTTCGGTCGCCCACCGCGCTGATCGGAAGATGCTCTCGATCACTGAAGATCAGGTGGTTCTCGTCAATTGCAAGGTTGCCGGTCGTGGACTGTGCTGAATAATTGAGAGGGCGCCATTTTGTTCCGGCAAGTGTGTCTGCGCTGGCAAATGACGTCGTGAGCAGGGGGACCGCGGCCAGGGCAGCGAGGAAAGGCTTCAAGGGACACCTCTATCGTTCCAATTTGTTTTGAGGTGACCTTAGGGAAGTTTCTTTTAAAAAATGCTATTTGATTGCCGCAAATTCGAGCAGAAAACAAAAAACCGCGCTGGATGGAGCGCGGTTTTCTGCTTCTCGAAAGTGAGAAAGAATTAGTTAGGCTGCTGGCCTTCCTGCTGCTGGTTCGCCATGCGTGCCAGGTTCTGACGGTACAGAGCGGCAAAGTCGATTGGGTCCAGCATCAGTGGCGGGAAACCGCCGTTGCGGGTGGTGTCAGCCAGAATGTTGCGTGCAAATGGGAACAGCATGCGTGGGCATTCGATGAGAATGAATGGATGCATGTGTTCTTTAGGAACGTTGGTGATCTGGAACACGCCAGCGTAGATAAGCTCAACAGCGAACATAACCTGCTCAGCAGTGTTGGCTTTCGCATTCAGGGTCAGAACAACTTCAAACTGGTCGTCAGACAGAGGATTTGCACCAACGTTTACGTTGATGTCCAGCTTTGGCTGCTCACCTGGCTGAAGGGACTTGGGAGAATTTGGGTTCTCGAAAGACAAATCCTTAATGTACTGGGCAAGAATGTTCATGCCTGGAGCTGGTGCTTGTGCCTGAGCTTCCTGATTATCACTCATAATAGTGTTCCCGGTTCACGGTTAAATTTGGCATGTACGGCAAAATTCCCCTCGACCGCACATGTGTCCTTGGGGTGGCTAGCATGACATACCAGAGGATACAAGGCTGTGTGATCAATTATGGACCTAAACAACTGAACTCTTTCGCCTAGGCACTAATAGTTATATTGCTTCTTTGGGCATAACAATTCGCAAGATCCGGAACTCTGGAGCCGGCCAGATGGCATTCGCAACAACTGATCAATCCCGTAGCTTTGATTTGCAAGTCAAGTTGGACACTCTTGTCCGCTTGCGTTGGCTGGCTATTGCTGGGCAAACAATATCATTGATCGTTGTGTATTACGGCCTCGGTTTTCCGCTACCTATTGGATACTGCTATGTTCTGATTGCGGTTTCAGCATGGCTTAATGTGATTTTGAAGATTCGCTGGCCCGCTAGTACGCGCCTTCATGAAAACGGCGCGGCAATCCAATTGGCCTACGACATTCTCCAGCTGGCTGGCCTGCTCTACCTGACGGGCGGCCTTGGCAACCCGTTCTGCTTTCTGCTGTTGGCTCCGGTCATGGTGTCAGCCACTGCGCTTTCCTTCAAGAACACCATCATGTTGGCCTCCTTGGCTGGCTTTTTTGCTACGGTAATCGGCATCTATCACATGCCGCTGCCTTGGTATGGCGGTCAGGCACTTCAAATGCCGCCAGTTTATACGGTTGGAGTTTGGGTGTCCCTGCTGTGCAGCATGTTCTTCATGGCGACATATGCTCTTCGGATTGCCAGTGAAGCACGCCAACTGTCCAATGCGTTGGCTGCCTCCGATATGGTGCTTGCGCATCAGCAGCACCTTTCCGCGCTCGATGGTTTGGCCACCGCGGCGGCCCATGAGCTGGGAACGCCGCTCGGCACCATCTATCTGACCGCGAAAGAACTGGCCACAGAGTTTGAAGAAGGAGACCCGCTGCGTGAAGATGCGGAGCTGGTCTACGCTCAGGCGCGCCGATGCCGCGAAATTCTGCAGAAACTGACGTCGCTCTCCTCGGATACGGACCAGCATTTCCAGCGAATGCCGCTCTCTCAGTTGTTGGAGGAGGTTTCTCAGCCCCATCGGGGGCTCGGGGTTCATATCGATGTGCAGTTGGAAGGTGAGGGACCTGAGCCGGTTGGGCGGCGCGATCCAGGCATCGCCTATGGTCTCGGGAATATCCTAGAGAATGCGGTGGACTTCGCCGGGCGAAATGTGCAGCTGAAAGCCAGTTGGGACGATGAAAGAGTTGAGATTACCATCAGCGACGACGGTCCAGGCTTTGCGCCCGATGTGATTGCGCGCATGGGTGAGCCGTATGTGTCGAAGCGGGGGTTGGCGAAGAAAATTCAGCCATTGAGCAAGGAAAAAAAGAGTGCGCCCTCCGGGCAGGCAGGCGGCGGGCTGGGTTTGGGCTTCTTTATCGCCAAGACTCTTCTGGAGCGAACGGGTGCCCGCCTGAGCTTCGGTAATCGAAAACCCCCAGAAACAGGTGCAATTGTTCGGATTCGTTGGCCGAAAAATGCGATGGATCAATCATAACGCACAAAAATGCCTTAGATTAATTCTCAGGTGACTGATGCTGCTAATAAAAATGGAAGATCCCTTCCCAATATAGGCCCAGTCATTATAAGAAGGACCTACGCAGAGTAATTTGGACCCATTGGAAATGAACGAACTTGAAAGTGCACCCCTGGGCCGTCTGTTGATTCTGGATGACGACAAGGCCTTTCAGCAGCGGTTGGCCCGTGCCATGGAAAAGCGCGGCTTTGAAACAGACACTGCTGATGGGGTGAAGGAAGCCCTCAGCAAGGTTGCCGCCGAAGCGCCCGACTTCGCAGTTTGCGACATGCGTCTGGAAGATGGCAGTGGTTTGGATGTGGTTGAAGCAATCCGCATGAAGAAGCCGGAGGCGCGGGTCGTTGTCTTGACCGGCTATGGCAACATTGCAACCGCTGTAACTGCTGTAAAGCTCGGCGCAATGGACTACTTGGCCAAGCCAGCTGATGCAGATGACATCTTTTCAGCGCTGATGCGTCGCCCGAATGAAAAAGCCGCTCCGCCTGAAAACCCGATGTCCGCAGATCGCGTTCGTTGGGAACATATTCAGCGCGTTTATGAGCTGTGCGATCGCAACGTTTCTGAAACGGCCCGCCGTCTCAACATGCACCGCCGTACGCTGCAGCGAATCTTGGCGAAACGCGCGCCACGCTGAGTACAGGCAAATCTTTGGTGATGGAACGCGCAGGCTGAGAGATCAGCCTGCCGATGAACCTTGATCTTTATTTTCCAAGCTGTGCTTGTTGATCAGCGGCAGCTGAGCCAGCGTGAAGACCATGGTAATTGGCATAAAGCCGAAAACCTTGAAGTCGACCCAGAAATCGGTCGAAAAGTTTCGCCAGACAATCTCATTGATAACGGCGAGCACAAAGAAAAACATCCCCCAACGCAGGGTGAGGATTCGCCATCCTTCGTCAGTCAGTTTGAATGCACTGTCGAAGACGTAGCCAAGCAACGATTTCCCAAAGAACAACCCGCCAAGCAAAATGCTGCCAAACATGACGTTCACGATGGTGGGCTTCAGTTTGATGAAGAGTTCATTGTGCAGATAAAGTGTCAGAGCACCAAACACCAGCACCACAACGCCGGAAACAACCGGCATCACCGGAAGAGAGCGCATGAGATAGTAGGAAACGGCCAGAGAGATTGAGATTGCGATCATGAATGCAGCCGTTGCGAGGAAAATGGGCTCTTCGAGGCTGTTCAAGACTGGGAAAGCCTCCATTAGCTGTTCGCCGCGAGTATTGGAAATGAAGAACACGGCGAGTGGCCCAAGTTCCAGTGCAAGCTTGAGAAGCGGTGCGACTTCCTTGTGACCTTTTTCATTGGGCGCGTGTTCAAATTCCATACTTCACTCTCTGGTTTTGCGAGCTATGTTGTAGAGCAGATAGGAGTTGCCCCGCCTAAAGGTCAAGCCCCTTCTTGAGTTAGTCAGAATTCTAAGCTTCCTCTGTGAATGACGGTAGAACGGAAGCGACAGGCATTTCATGGGTTTATTATGTTTTATGCATTTATTGCTGTTTTCTCGCTGCTCTTACTGTTTGTCGCGCGCATTGTCATACAAAATCGCCGCTTTCCTGTGCATCTCGGCTACGGTCAGAGTGGCTTCTCGGAGCTAGATGGCAAGCCGAACTGGGTTAGCAGTCAAACCCAACACCGAAACAAGCGCGTTGCACCACTGCCATTCAAGGGCAGTCTTTCTGACACTCAGGAAGCTGTTCGAACGGCGCTCACCCAGCTCGGTGGCAATGAGATTTTATCGCAAACGGATTCATTCTGGCATGTGGTGTTCACAACGCCGACCTTGCGCTTTCACGATGATCTGGAACTCTACTTTGATCAGGACACAGCGCTCATTCAATATCGATCCAAATCCAGAAGCGGCACCTCGGATCTGGGGCTCAATCGCAGGCGCTACGAGGCGTTTTCAAGCATATACACAGCGCTTTGATCATGCCTAAAAGTTGGTGCGGGCTCGCATCGCCTGCGACAGCGTGCCTTCATCCAGATAGTCCAGCTCACCCCCGACCGGGACGCCATGGGCAAGGCGCGTAACCTTTACTGTGTCAAACCGAGCGAGTTGGTCGGTGATGTAGTGCGCTGTCGTTTGGCCTTCCACGGTCGCGTTAACAGCCAGAATAACTTCCGCAACACGACCTTCTTCGACACGCTCAACGAGCTTGTTGATATTGAGGTCATCGGGCCCAACGCCATCCAACGGCGATAGCGTGCCGCCGAGCACGTGATATTGGGCGCTGAGCGCGGAAGCCCTCTCCAAGGCCCAAAGGTCCGAGACATCTTCAACGACAATAATGGTGGAGGCATCTCGGCGAGGATCGGTGCAAATGGTGCAGGGATCGGAGGTATCTACCGTGCCGCAGGTTGAGCAAACGCACACTTTCTCAACGGCAACGCCCATTGCTTCAGCCAGGGGGATAAGCAGCTGGTCTTTTTTCTGCACGAGGTGCAGTGCTGCGCGCCGGGCAGATCGTGGCCCCAAACCTGGCAATTTGGAAAGCAGTTGGATCAGGCGTTCGATTTCGGGGCCGGCGACTTTGCGTGTGCTCATGAAACTGCTTGCGCTTTGGGATAGATAACTTGGCGCGGCAGGATGTCTGCCGCGCGGCATAATCAGACCTGTGGGTTTAGAATGGCAGTTTCATACCGGCAGGCAGACCAAGGTCAGACATCATTTCCTGCGTTTTTTCTTGAACCAAAGCTTCACCCTTGGCCTTTGCATCGTTGTGTGCTGCCAGAATCAGGTCTTCCAAGACTTCAGCGTCCTCTGGCTTGACCAAAGACGGGTCGATCTTGAGCCCCGTCATTTCGCCTTTGCCGTTCAGCGTTACAACGACCAGACCTGCGCCTGCGGTACCTTCAACAGACAGCTCATTCACCGCTGCCTGGAGGTCACCCATCTGCTGCTGCATCTGTTTGGCCTGCTTCATCATTTTCAGAAAGTCCATGGGACATCTCCTTACAACTGGAATCGCGGCAGACACTGGTTCGCTGCCTTTTCTTTTTAGTTCTTAGGCAAATTGGATTTGCGAACTAAAGCTCTTCATCCATATCGAGGCCATCAAGAGCTTCGTCAAGCAGTAAGTCACTTTCGAGACTCTGTTCATCCTCATCCTTTTTGAGGACCTTCACGTCCACCACTTTCGCACCTGGGAAGGCCTTCAGCAAGGCGGCGACCTCTGGGTCTGAATGAGCGGCGGTCACCAGCTGGCGCTGGTTGGCCTGCTTTTCCTCATAAAGGGTCGGGCGCCCCTGTTCCCGGCTCACTGCCACGATCCAACGGCGGCCCGTCCATTCGGTAAGCTTGCGTCCCAGCTCGCCCGCTGCATCTGGTGAGGCTTCTTCAGTTGGCTGAACTTCAATGCGGCCGGGCTCAAAGTTTACAAGACGTAGTGCGCGCTCGATCGTCACCTTCATGGGAATGTCGCGCATTTTTGCGGCGCACTCGGCCACATCCTGCCAGCTTCGCAGAGCGATCTTCTCGACAACCTCAGGTCCCGCGGCTGGCTGTGCCTGAGCAACTGCCGCAATTGCCGACCCGGTGCCAGCCACGCTTTGCAAGCGCGGTGGGGTAGGGCTGGCATTTGAACCGGACGGAGCAGAGGTGGCGGTGTTTGAAGACGAAGCTGCACCGCCAGCAGTTGGTGCTCCGCCTAAATTAAAACCCCCGGATTTGAGAAGCTTGAGGGCTTCCTCCGGATCCGGCAAGTCCGCAGCATAACACAGCCTCACCAACACCATATCCGCCGCTGCCAGAGGTTTGGGTGCGGTTTGGGTTTCAGTGATGCCCTTCAGCAGAATTTGCCAACTGCGAGACAGCACGCGCATAGAGAGCTGCTCAGCAAACTGTTGGCCTCGGGTTCGCTCTGCTTCGGTCACGCTGGCGTCGTCACCCGCGCGAGGCACGGCCTTCAGGCGTGTTACAAGGTGAGTGAAATCAGCAAGATCAGAAAGGACTACGGCCGGATCTGCGCCAACATCATATTGCGCTTTCAGCTCTTCTAGTGAGCTGGCGATGTCGCCCTTCATCACGTGATCGAACAGATCAATGATGCGAGAACGGTCGGCGAGGCCCAGCATCTGGCGCACATCTTCTTCGCCGATATGGCCTGCCCCATGGGCAATAGCCTGATCCAGCAGAGAAAGCGAGTCACGCGCAGAGCCTTCACCAGCGCGCGCGATGAGCGTCAGCGCTTCATCGGAAATCTCGATGCCTTCGTTTGTGGAGATGCGACGCAGCAGGCTGAGGAGCGTCCCGGACTCAATGCGGCGCAAATCAAAGCGTTGGCAGCGCGAGAGCACGGTCACCGGTACTTTCCGGATTTCAGTGGTCGCGAAGATAAATTTTACGTGCTCTGGCGGTTCTTCCAGCGTCTTCAAAAGGCCGTTGAACGCTGCATTGGAGAGCATATGCACTTCGTCGATGATGTAGACTTTGTAGCGCGCATTTGCTGGGCGATAACGCACCGCCTCGGTGATCTCGCGAATGTCGCCAATGCCAGTGTGAGAGGCGGCGTCCATTTCGATGACATCAACATGCCGGCCTTCCATAATGGCCTGACAGTGAGCCCCCATCTTGTCGAGATGGATGGTTGGGCGGTCTACCTCCCCCGGAATCTCATAGTTCAGCGCTCGCGCCAGAATACGGGCGGTGGAGGTTTTACCAACACCGCGAACACCCGTCAGCATCCAGGCTTGAGCAATGCGTCCGGTCTCAAACGCATTTTGCAGCGTTTTGACCATGGGCTCCTGACCATAGAGGTCATCAAAGGTGCTGGGGCGATATTTGCGCGCAAGAACACGATATCCGCTCTCCGTTGTCTTGGAAGAGCTGGCTGGCGCATCGGCGTTGTGTGGTTGGCTGGTCTGGTCTACCTGAACGTCGTCCATAAGGCCCCGCAATAAACGCTACTGAAAAAGCAGCTGCCACTACCCCGGCCATTCAAGACGAAGACCGGCCGCTTGTCGAGGTAAGGCGCGGGGAAAAAGAGGTGGGAGGCTGGCACGGTGACCCGTACCGATGCTCGTTGGGGCTGCTTCCTTCCGGACCTGACCCGGTTGGCGAGTGGCTCGTCCACCACCAACCTCCCGGCCCCTGTATGGTCGTTTTTTATTAGCTTTGCAAGTGGCCTCGTGGAGGAATGTGGACGATTTGAACTCATGGCATGTTCAAGAGACCTTCACACAGCTTGTTCATGGAAGGGGTTGCGCTTGAGGCTCTGAAGGAGTTCAGTGAGGCGCTTTGAATATTTTGAGGAATTGCTCTGAAATGACTGTGCCATGGACACCGCAGGAGGCCTCGTCCTTCCTTTGTTTCTCCGGAAACCAGCTTGATAGAAGAGCTGGGTCAAGGTCCAAGAGTGCCTGGATTTCGGAAGTGGAGGCGCAGGCCTCCACCGTTTATGCACTCGCAACTGCCGGTCATTTCGTTCTGTCAAAGAGCGGAGGCACATCCTGCTTTCTAAGCAAGGAGGAGCTGGCCGCATTTCCAGTTTCCGGGGCTGAAAGAGCTTTTCTGGGCTTTGACAACAGCCGAAACGGCCGCCCGGTCTTTGCACTCCAGTTCCAGTCGGATCCGGAAGTGTTGAAGGAACAACTCGCTGTAGACGGACTGTTTGAGCTCGCACCACTACGTGGCATCGCCGTTAGTCAGATGATCAGTCATGAAGATATGGGTGTGCTGGCGCAGGCGAACGCGCTTCTGAATTGGCATCGTACGCATCCCAAATGCTCAAGATGCGGCGGTGATACGAAAATGTCTGAGGCAGGATATCGCCGCGATTGCCCCTCGTGTGAGGCACAGCATTTTCCCCGTACCGATCCCTGCGTCATCATGTTGATACAAAACCAGAAGGGGGAGGCTCTTCTCGGGCGTCCGCATAACTTGCCGGAGAACCTCTTCACGACACTTGCGGGTTTTGTGGAACCCGGCGAAACCTTCGAAGACGCGGTGCGCCGTGAAACTTTCGAGGAATCGGGCATTCGCGTGGGCAATGTCCGCTATATCGCCAGCCAGCCGTGGCCGTTTCCATCCAACATTATGATGGGCTTTTTTGGTGAAGCACTGACAACAGAGTTGAACGTAGACTATGAAGAAATGTTCGATTGTCGATGGTTTACGAAGAGTGAAGTCGAAGAAATGCTAAATGGAACGACGAAAACTGGTTATTTTTGCCCGCCAGAAATCTCAATAGCGCATCACTTAATCAGACTATTTGTGCAAGGAAGCTAAACGCAAGCCGGTATAAGATCGCCGCGCTATTAGAGGGAGGTGATATGGCGACTTGCATTTATCTTACGCACCCGAATGTGGATGTTGATCCGGCGATTCCGGTTGCAAGCTGGGATCTGTCCGATGAGGGCATCACACGCATGAAGGCGGGTCTGCGGCAGCCTTGGTTGCTCTCCGTGGACCATGTCATCACGAGCTCCGAGAAAAAGGCAATAGAAACCGGTCGCATCATCGCCAATCACTTGGGTGTCGAATGTTGGAGTGAGGCGGGATTGCAAGAAAACGACCGCTCCTCAACTGGCTATCTGCCGGAAGAAGAGTTTGAAGAAGTGGCAAACGAGTTTTTTGCTCGGCCTGCGGTCAACATTCGTGGTTGGGAGCGCGCGCTCGATGCACAAACGCGCATCGTCTCAGCCATCAAAGGGGCGCTCGCCAAACTTCCTGATGACGAAACGGTTTTGTTCGCCGGACATGGCGGTGTGGGCAGCCTGTTGCGCTGCCATCTTACCAACACCGGCATTTCCCGCGAATATGACCAGTACGCTGGCGGAGGCTGCTACTTCTTTTTTGACAGTGCCGATCTCACTGCGAAACGTGCAAGCGTGAAGGCAACCGAGTGGCGCCGGATTGAAGATCTTGAATCCGAGCTGGCCGGTTAAGGCTCTTGGCGTGACTTGAGAAATGCGGTTTGGCAGCTTATGTCCACTGTCGAAGCTGTTTTGTGAAGAGTTGAAACCAATGATTGCTGCTGCGTTGCGGTCGTTCTCTCAGGTATTCCAGCCGGAATATCGACATATCCTGCTGAAGTCTATCGGCTTGACCATTGGCTTGCTGGCGGTGATCTGGATCGTAATTCAGGCGCTGTTTGCAAACTTCGTCGAGCTGCCATACCCATGGTTGGAGACTGTTTTGGGCATTCTCACGGGTGTGGGTGCCTTTATCGGGTTGGGGTTCCTGATCGCGCCCGCTTCAGCTTTGTTTGTGGCCTTTTACCAGGACGACATTGCCGAGCTGGTTGAACAGCGTGATTACCCATATGATCCCTCCGGCAAAGCGCTGCCCGTCCTACAGTCACTCGGGATCGCCTTAAAGTTTCTTGGTGTGGTCATTTTGGGCAATATTTGCGCGTTGCTTTTGCTTTTGGTTCCGGGTGTGAATCTGGTCGCCTTCTTTCTCGTCAATGGTTATTTGCTCGGTCGAGAATTCTTCGAGTTCGCAGCGATGCGGTTCATGTCGCCAGAAGATGCCCGCGCATTGAGAAGGGCGAATGGGGGCACAGTGTTCTTCGGTGGCCTTCTCATCGCATTGGTGCTTGCCGTGCCAATCCTGAACCTGATCACGCCGATGTTTGCCACAATCTATATGGTTCACATCTTCAAGCAGTTGCGAGGACGCGCCCCCGTGGCCGCTTAGTGCCTTGTTCACTTTGTGTGCGACTTAGGTTCTAGATCCAGACCTCAGCTTCCATCGTTTAAAGATGTGCTGATGGGTCTGCGGTACGCCGCTACACGCGCGTGCTTGCTCCTTGTGGCGCAGGGTAAACTGGATATGAGTGTCCTGAAAAATAGCTACAATTTTCAGAAATGAAAATTATGAGGCAAAAACTCTAGTTTTTGCGGTGGTTGGATTCAGTGTTTTCCCTGATTCTTGATGGCGTTTCTGTACAGTTTTTTTGCGCTTAATGCGCTGAAAAATCAAAGGTTTTCGAGAGATGCGCAATCTAATCCCTTCGGATGCTTTGACGCACCCATTCGTTGGAGTTATTAGACACCAGTGCAACGCCTTGTTTTATTTACGCTTACGTAAACGTCAGCGTAGGCAAGGGACGGGAGAGGTTTAAATGGCGAATGCTGACTTTAAGGCCAACAGGCCACTGTCGCCCCATCTTCAGGTCTATCGCCTGATCCTGACGATGCTTATGTCGATCCTGCACCGTATAACGGGCGCAGGTCTGTACTTCGGTACGATCCTAATGGCGTTTTGGCTTATCTGCGCGGCATCGGGCCCGGAAGCCTATGAATTTGCCAATGGCGTGTTCGGATCATGGATCGGCCGGCTTATCCTATTCGGCTTCACCTGGGCTCTGGTGCACCACATGCTAGGTGGGTTGCGCCACTTCGTTTGGGACATGGGCCGCGGTTTCCAGCTCGAAGCAGCAAACTGGATGGCCAAGGCCACCATCATTGGTTCCGTAAGCTTGACGATCCTTCTATGGATTATCGGCTACGTGGTCCGTTAAAAGGAGAGAGCCGATGACTGACATGCGCACTCCACTCGGGAAGGTTCGCGGGCTGGGTTCTGCAAAAGACGGAACCCAACATTTTTGGCGTCAACGCGTTACAGCGGTTGCCAACGTGTTCTTGATCACCTTCTTTGTGTTTCTGGTTATCTCCCTGCAGGGGTCCGATTATCAGACCTTCGTTGAGACGATGCAAAACCCGCTCGTTTCCGTGCTGATGCTCTTGGTAATCCTTGTTGGCTGCTACCACATGAAATTGGGTATGCAGGTGATCATCGAAGATTATGTACACACCGAAGGGCTGAAACTGCTTGCTCTGATGGGCAACATCTTTTTTTCATCCTTCATCGCACTAGCTTCCGCTGTAGCAGTGCTTAAGATCAGCTTCGGAGGCTGAATACATGGCTGGACAAACCAGTGGGGCCGCAGCACCGGGTGCATCCGGTCAGGCCTATGAGTTCGTCGATCATAGCTTTGATGTTGTCGTTGTTGGCGCCGGTGGCGCTGGCTTGCGTGCGACGCTTGGCATGGCAGAGCAGGGTCTCAAAACCGCGTGTATCACCAAGGTGTTCCCGACCCGCTCTCACACCGTGGCGGCGCAAGGCGGAATTGCAGCATCTTTGCAGAATATGACGCCAGACAGCTGGCAATGGCATATGTACGACACCGTAAAAGGTTCTGATTGGCTCGGCGACACCGACGCCATGGAATACCTCGCCCGTGAAGCGCCTGCAGCTGTATATGAGCTGGAGCACTACGGCGTGCCATTTTCTCGCACAGAGGATGGCAAGATTTACCAGCGCCCGTTCGGCGGCCATATGCAAAACTATGGTGAAGGCCCCCCGGTGCAGCGTACCTGTGCAGCAGCTGACCGAACAGGTCACGCTATTCTGCACACGCTCTATGGTCAGTCACTCAAGAACAATGCCGAGTTCTACATCGAGTATTTTGCGCTTGACTTGATCATGTCCGAAGACGGCGTGTGTCAGGGCGTGATTGCATGGAACCTTGATGACGGCACTATTCACCGCTTCTCGGCCAAGATGGTTGTTTTGGCGACGGGTGGTTATGGCCGTGCATATTTCTCGGCGACTTCCGCTCACACCTGTACGGGCGATGGCGGTGGCATGATTGCCCGCGCCGGTCTTCCGCTTCAAGACATGGAGTTCGTGCAGTTCCACCCAACCGGCATCTACGGCTCAGGCTGTCTGATCACGGAAGGTGCGCGCGGCGAGGGCGGTTATCTCGTTAACTCAGAGGGTGAGCGCTTCATGGAGCGTTATGCACCTTCTGCCAAGGACCTTGCATCTCGCGACGTGGTGTCCCGTTGTATGACGATGGAAATCCGTGAAGGTCGCGGTGTTGGCAAGAACAAGGACCATATCTTCCTGCATCTGGACCATCTGGATCCAGACCTGCTGGCTGAGCGTCTGCCTGGCATTTCCGAAAGCGCCCGCATTTTCTCAGGCGTGGATGTGACCAAAGCGCCAATCCCGGTTCTACCAACCGTTCACTACAACATGGGCGGCATCCCGACCAACTACTGGGGTGAGGTGCTGAACCCAACCGCCGAGGATCCAAATGCAGTCGCACCGGGTCTTATGGCTGTGGGCGAAGCAGGCTGTGCGTCTGTTCATGGCGCGAACCGTCTTGGTTCCAACTCGCTGATCGACCTTGTGGTGTTTGGCCGTGCGGCTGCCATCCGGGCAGGTGAAGTGATTGACCGCAGCGCGCCAATTCCAACACCGAACGAAGCATCCTGCGAGAAAATCATGGCGCGCTTCGATCGCCTGCGTAACGCGAACGGCTCTGCGCCGACCGCAGAGCTGCGCTCAAAGATGCAGAAGACCATGCAAGAAGATGCAGCGGTGTTCCGTACTCAGGAAAGCTTGGAGCAGGGCTGTCAGCGCATTTCTCAGATCTGGGATGAAATGGCAGACGTCAAGGTTTCTGACCGCTCGTTGATCTGGAACTCTGACCTTGTGGAAACGCTGGAGTTGGAGAACTTGATGGCAAACGCGATCACCACCGTCTACGGTGCTGAAGCGCGCAAGGAAAGCCGCGGTGCTCACGCTCGTGAGGACTTCAAGGACGGCCCACTTGGCGGTCGTGACGATGAAAACTGGCGCGTACACACAATCTCTCGTGTATCTGAAGACGGCAAGGTCGAACTGAGTTATCGCCCGGTCGTTCTGGATCCTTTGACCACCTACGATCAGGGCGGCATTGATCCTCAAAAGATCGCACCAAAAGCACGCGTATACTAAGTGCAGTTGCCGGAGTTGAGCGAGTTGAACAGCATAGCGCCCCACGTTGATACACAGTCTCCGTTTGGTACCTACCAGGCGGGCGATGCTGTGCGCTTCATGTGGCGGTTGGCTGATCAACATAAATTCCGGCAAAGCCTTCGCAAGTTTTTCCGGCGCATCAGCGCGCGGTTTTATGCTGGGCCCTATGATACGGAAGTGGAGGGCCTTCGTTTTCGCATTTATCCGGGCGAGAACTATGATGATCGCAAGATGCTGGCAAAAGGCCGCTTGCCGGAAAAGCAAGAGCACAAGTTTCTTCAGGAACTTTTGAAGCAGGGTGAAACCTTCGTGGATGTGGGAGCCAATGTGGGCACCTACAGCCTGTTCGCGGCGAAAGCGGGCATGAAGGTTGTGTCTCTGGAGGCAAACCCTGTCACCGCCAGCAAACTGCAATTTAACGCAGATGCGAACGGTATGGACGATCTCACTGTGATCGTTTGTGGCGCGGGTGCACAAGAGGGCACGCTGAACCTTTGGCTGGAGCCAACGAACTCTGGCTTTGCCACCATGGTCAAAGATCTGACCACAGGGCAATGGGCAGGGGATTGGAAGCCCGTTGAAGTTCAAGTGCGTCCACTGGAAGCCATCCTGCGCGATGCGAAGGTCGAGACTGTAGACTTGTTAAAGATCGACGTGGAAGGGTTTGAGGACCGTGTTCTTCTGCCTTTCTTGCGTGGCCGGACACAGGAAGCCTGGCCGCGCGTAATCTTGCTTGAAACCAATTGCCGCGACTTCTGGGAGGAGGACTGTCTTCAGGTTCTGGAAGAATGCGGCTATCGGGTTCATGCGGAAACACAAGATAATCTGGTGCTCGTGAGGTAACCCCACTTCGAGCAAGAACGGGGCCTCGACGCGAAAAGGGCCTCAACAGACGCGGAGCAAGAAAAATGGTTCAGCTGACGTTGCCTAAGAATTCCCGCATGGGCGAGGGTAAAGTCTGGGATAAACCGGAGGGCGCCACGAACCTGCGTGAATATCGGGTTTATCGTTGGTCGCCGGATGATGGACGCAATCCACGCATCGATACGTATTATGTCGACATGGACGACTGCGGTCCTATGGTTCTTGATGCACTGATCTACATCAAGAACAACATCGATCCGACCCTCACATTCCGTCGCTCTTGCCGCGAAGGCATCTGCGGTTCTTGTGCCATGAACATCGACGGCACAAACACGCTGGCCTGCACCAAGGGCGCGGACGAATGTCAGGACGAGATCGTCAAGATTTACCCACTGCCGCACATGCCCGTGGTCAAGGACTTGGTGCCAGACCTGACCCGCTTTTACGCTCAGCACCGGT
The DNA here is from genome assembly GCF_028737195.1 of Pseudovibrio exalbescens. Taxonomy (GTDB): domain Bacteria; phylum Pseudomonadota; class Alphaproteobacteria; order Rhizobiales; family Stappiaceae; genus Pseudovibrio; species Pseudovibrio zosterae. The sequence goes on from NZ_JAQZAJ010000002.1 coordinate 483,145, forward strand.
CCATTGAGCCATGGCTCAAGACAACAACGCCTGAGCCGGCGAAAGAGTGGCTGCAGTCTCACGAGGATCGTCAGAAACTGGACGGCCTCTACGAGTGTATTCTGTGCGCATGCTGTTCCACTTCCTGCCCAAGCTACTGGTGGAATGGGGACCGCTATCTTGGCCCTGCTATTCTGTTGCAGGCCTACCGCTGGCTGATCGACAGCCGTGATGAAGCTACAGGCGAGCGTCTGGACAACCTCGAAGATCCATTCCGCCTCTACCGTTGTCACACCATCATGAATTGTTCTCAGACCTGTCCGAAGGGTCTCAACCCGGCAAAGGCAATTGCTGAGATCAAGAAGATGATGGTTGAGCGCCGCGTATAGGCAGCTACGCAGGTCGATAAGCTTTCAAAGCCGCCTTCGGGCGGCTTTTTTGCTAGAAGGTCTCAAAGTGATAGGTGATGCCGATACGCACGATGTCGCTCGTCACATCTTCGCTGAAGGACGTGGAGCCAATCCGGAAGGTGTCAGAGCCAAAGTCTATATGCTGATAGTCAAGGCGTAAGGACAGGTTGTCAGCCACCATCGCCTCAACGCCGCCGCCAACCATCCAGCCTGTCATTTGATTGGAATCGCTGCCGCCACCGAAGTTCGGGTTTTCTGCGCTTATCCGACTTGTTGCGACACCTGCATCCACATAGGCGAGAATGTACTCCCAGATGATGCCAGCGCGCACCTTGGCTGCGAGCAGGTAGTCTGAATCAAGGTCCAGACCTGAGGATGAATGCCCGCTGAACCCCCAAAGATTGCCTTCAATCTCCGCGCCAATGAAAACATCCTGATAAACATAGTTGTAGCCAGCGTAAAGCCCACCAACCGCGCCATCATAGCCACTGCTGGAGTCAAATCGGTCTTGCCCTCTCAAGTGGGCGTACCCAGCCGAGGCACCGACGTAAGCACCGGACCAGTCATAAAGCAAAGGCTCCAAAAATATTTCGGTCTCTGCAATCTCTTGTTCTTCTTCAATTCCAATGTCTTCAATGACCTGCTGTGCTTGAGCGTTGGAAGCAAGCAACGCACAGGCCATGATCGCAGACGCAGATACAAACACGCGATACATGGGAACCCCCTTGCGGGCTGAGGCCCTAAGCCAGTCAGAGGATGCCTCTGACCTACCCGCAGGGTAATACGAAAATTTTTATAAAACATTGATAACGCAGCGTCGCGTTGGTCTACCGGCGCTCAATGCCCTTAAGCAGCATTCGGATGACGCTGACGCATTGCTCACGCAAAATGGAATAGTCCGTATCGCTCCAAAGCTGCGGAAAGCGAAACTTGGTCGTCGCAGACTGAATGGTAATGGCAGCCTTTTTGGAGTTGCGGATGTCGAACTCTTCTGCAAGTACGCCGGACCTCAAAATGGTTTCGATGGGATGGCGCGTCAGGCGCAGCAGCTCTTCAGTATGCCTTGGCCGCTTGCTCATAATCACCTGCAAGCAGCTTCGCATTCCCTTGTGCTGATCGATGAGGCGGTGGGTCTCCTCAAGCTCTAGCAGAAGCAGCATGCTCAGGCGCGCTGCCGCGCTGGCATTGGGGTCCACTGCTGTCTCAAGCCGTGCGACAAGTCGAGCGATTTCCGCATCAACAACTGCGCAGACCAAGTGGAGCTTGCCGGGGTAAAAGTTATAGATGTGGGCCATGGAGATGCCTGATCCCTTGGCGATCTCAGCCAGAGATGTCTTCGCGTAGCCATTTTTCAGGAACGCGCTGCTTGCTGCTTCAAGGACATCAGCTGCCCGCCCCCTTGCAGCTAGGATCTCTCCAATGGCCATTGTTTTCTCGTGAAGGTGAACTGCCTGAGACTTCAAACCACAAGGCACAGCGTTACAAAACGTCTCGCGCCCGCGTGATTACCAAAGTCAGTTATATACGAAAAAACTCATAATTTATATAGTTTTACTGCGACAAGAACGCACTTAAATCCGGTTGTCGATCACTATTCACCCCTTTATATTAGATCTATCTAAAATAAGTAGGAGAGACCCATGTCCGTAGATAACTGGAAAGAATTCATCGCCCAGACCGATGGCCGACTTGCTGAAATGCGCCCCGGAATTCCCGGTGTGATGAAAGGATTTGGTGAAGTTGCCAAAAACGCCATTGCACCAGGCGCCCTCGATTCCAAAACCAAGGAGCTTATTGCGCTCGCCATCGGAATTGCAGCCCGTTGTGATGGGTGTCTGGGCTATCACGCAAAGGCGGCGATCAAGTATGGCGCTACACGCGAGGAAGTCATGGAGGCAATCGGCGTTGCAATCTACATGGGCGGGGGGCCTTCAGTAATGTATGGTGCGGAAGCGCTTTCCGCTTACGATACCTTTAAGAACGAGGGATAAGTTACTATTCCCGTTGATGGCAGCGCCAATTGACAGCATGCGCAGCTTACATACTTGCTCTTGAATGGTCTTGCAGGTAAGTCCTGCTAGAAATCGAGCTGTGAGCATGTAAGCTGTGGGTGTGCCAGAAAAAACAGATGCCAACATATCCGCTGCGACCAAAGAGGTTCTTCCTCATTTGGAGCGGCTGGCTACTGCGCATTCAATCTGCATCCTCCAAGCTGCCAATCCTGTCTGCTTGACCCAACTTGGTGAAGGCAGCACAGGGTTTCCCTCTTCACGGTTTGTCTTTGTTCGTTCGGTTGAGCATTACCTCTCGCTGTTTCCCAAAGAAGAACACATCGAAGATGAGGGCATTGAGCCAACCGACATCATCGGTTGGGATTTGCGCAAGGCGCTAGTTGCGGTTTTGCAAGGTGATCCTACAGCGGTTGACTGGCTGCGCATCACCCCTACTCAGATTTCAGTGAAAGGCTTCAAGGATAGTTTCGTTGGGTTCGCACAAGAGCACGGCGATCCTGTACGTTTTGCGCAAAGTCATCTTCAACTACTGCTGAAATTCCATCGTCGGTTCAAAGGGCAGCCGCAGGGCGAAATGGTGCCGGAAAAGCTGATTGATTTGCTCCGGCCGGCTCTATCGCTGCGTTGGTATTCACAGCACAAACTGCAAGGCCTGCCGCCCGCTCAGCTCGCGCATCTTCTTGATGATGTATTTATCCGCCCTGTTCTTCGTGGTGAGATCGTGGAGTTGTTGGATCGGCAGCGACAGGGACAACTCAAGGACCTGGAGCCGATTCCCACCGCCGTGGGAGAGCTTTTGCTTGCAGAAATTGAGGCCGGTCCTGCACTTGCGACTCGTAAACGGCGTCCGTTTACTCGCGAAATCATGCAGGAAGCGGACCGTTTCTTCCTCAGGTGGTCGGTCCTTAACCAGCGCTAAACCCGGAACCAGGCGCAGCCCTTGCGGCAACTAACCCCCTTGTTATTGCAGGTTTACCCTGCGTGTCTGCACTGTTAGGTCCAAACAGGTGTTGTGAAGATGGCGATTGTGCATGCAAAGCCAACAGTCCACGTGAGCGAGCGTAATGAAGCGCGGTTAAGCCAGAAGCAGGCGATGTAAAGAACGCGCATGGAAAGAAAGAGGCCGCACAGGCTGTTGATCCATTCCGGGTCTCCGCCTTGCCCGAGTGCCACGAAAACGGCGACAGCGAAGAATGGGAACGCCTCTAGGCTGTTGTAATGCGCGCTCTGCGCTCTTCGCCGAAATGGCTCGGACCAGTACTCTGGATTTCTAGGATCAGAGTTGTCGAAAGACTTGGACATTTTTCCCGGAAGTAATGCAACCAAAGGAAGCAGGCCCGCAATCAGAATCGACCAGATGGCAAATGGCATATTGAATGTGCTCCTGTTCTAAAAGCTTCGCATTATTAAGTAGATAGGCGTATTAGAGGTGGCGGCAAGATACTAGTACTTTTCAGTAGTTATGTTCAAATTTTCTAATGCAATGCAGTTTAAAGTTTAATCTGCTTAAAGGTGCCCTAGTTCTTTAGTCGACTTTTCCCACAATACTTTTGGAATTTTTCAGTTTCGTTGAACTGTGTCACAGAACCGAAGGGTTAACGAGTTACATCCGGCACCAAATTGATAACGGGCCCTGAACGAAATGGTGTCCCAAAACGGACCTAGGAGACATAGAATGGCAATAGCAAACGTTCTATTTGTCTGTGTCGATAATGCGCTGCTGAGCCTGATGGCAGAAGCCTATGCGAACGCGAAATCCAATGGTGTTGTGCGCGCCTTTTCTGGTGGCCCCATGCCTGTCGATGGAATGAACGAGTATGGTCGCAAGATTCTCGCAGACAAAGGCATTGCTGATAAAGGCCTCGAACCGAAATCGTGGAACATTTTTGCGTTTCCACATGCCCCGCAGCCGGACTTCGTCGTCGAGCTGCAAAGCGACGCTTTGATGATGACGCCGCCAAAGTGGGCGAACGACCCAGTCGTTTCCAAGTGGCAGGTTGTTCCGGGAAATCACCGGATCACTTCTCTGGAAGATGCAAAGACTGCTTTCCGGCGGATTCGTGAATCAATTGATCGTGCGCTTTTGTCTGGCCAGTTTGAAACAAACCATATGCTCTGGCGGGTGGCTGGTTAACTTGTGAAACAGTTGGTTTCTGTGCAAAGGTAGGCGGCATTAACCAGTTTTGTCGGCGACGGTGTTGGGGAAACGAGGCATTTAGGCCAATTTGTTACTGGTCTGTTTACCTTTTCGGGTCAATCTTTACGACAGTTATGGTTAATGCACGCTCATACTGAGGCAGGGTGAAAGACACTATGAACCGCGGTTTGACAATTGCACTGGTATCCGTTCTCGCAATCTCAACGATGGCGTGCCAGCGCACCACCTATACGCGCAGCTATGTATCACCGCTGCCAGCGACACCATCCACACCCGTAGCAGGGGATTCCTTATCTCCTCTCGATCAGCAACCGGGTGCAGGTCAGGGCGAAATCACCGGCCAGCCTCTTGATGGCACTGCTGACGGGACACAGGTCGCCTCGGTAGCGCCAGGCGCAGCAGGTGGCAGCTCCGTGGGCCGTACCGATCTGTTGGGCGGTTGGGATGTCGCATCTGGCGCGGACAGCTGTAAGCTATTCATGACGCTGACCACATGGAGTGGCGGTTACCGCGCCAATACCCGTGGCTGTAGCGACGAGAGCCTCTCTCGTATCGCGGCTTGGGATCTGAACGGCAGTCAGGTTGTTCTGAAAGATGCAGCAGGCTCTGACATTGCGCAGCTCTCAGGTGGTGGCAGCTCCTTCAATGGCGTGACAAATAGCGGCGCACCGATTTCCTTCCGCCGCTAATCAAGCGAAAAATCCGAGATTTTGAGCCCGGCACAGTTTAACTGGCGCCGGGTTTTTCTTACCTATCAGGTGGCCTTCCCACTTTTTGATAGGGGTGTCCGTGCGATTTTGGCTTGATTGCGAAATTGCCTAGGAACTATGCCTAGGCTGAAAAACTCGACTAGGGTGATCCCCGATCTCCATCGAACCAACACAACTAAAGTGGGGCCTTGTGACTGAAGCGATACCAAGCGCTGTAACCGTGAAGGGGCGCTACCAGGCAATGGTAGACGCGGGCGAAATTGAAGCTGATAGCGCCCAGGTGGCTGTTGTGCGCCATCTGGACGAATTGAATGCAGCGCTGACCGAGGCGCGCATCGCCACAAAAAAGAGCGCGCTGGGATGGCTGTTCAGCAAACGAAAAGCCGAGATTGCAGCGCCAAAAGGGCTTTACATTTGGGGCTCGGTTGGGCGCGGCAAAACCATGTTGATGGACCTCTTCTATCAAGTGGCAACAGAGCCAAAGAAGCGTCGATCGCATTTTCATGAGTTCATGGCCGAAACGCACGCACGGGTTTTCGAAGCGCGTAAACAAATTTCTGAAAAAAATTCTAAAAATTCAGACCCGATTTTGCCAGTTGCAGAAGCAATTGCGGAAGAAACACGTTTGTTGTGTTTCGATGAATTTACCGTGACCGATATCGCGGATGCTATGCTGTTGGGGCGCCTGTTCACCAAGCTTTTCGAGCGTGGTGTTGTTGTTGTCGCGACGTCCAACGTGGATCCTAAGGATCTTTACAAGGACGGCTTGAACCGAAGCCACATACTCCCGTTTATCGACCTTTTGCAGCAGAAGGTCGACGTATTGAAGCTGGATTCTAGAACGGACTTCAGGCTTGAAAAGCTGGCAGGCACCCAAGTTTACGTGAGTCCGCTTGGGCCGGAGTCCGATCGCCAACTCAATGAGATCTGGCGTAGCCTAACAAACAACGTGCCACCACACTCTGAAACACTGGAGAACCTCGGTCGTGAGATAAAGGTCGACAAGACCTGTGCTGGGGTGGCGTGGTTCACCTTCGACGAGCTTTGCCGTCAGCCGCTAGGGGCGTCGGACTTCCTGCGCATTGCGCAGGCGTACCACACCATCATTCTCGCAAATGTACCAGTGCTTGAAGCGCGGTTTAGAAATGAGGCAAAGCGCTTCATTAATCTCATTGATGCGCTCTATGACAACAAGGTCAAGCTCATCATCTCTGCGGATGCAGAGCCGGACAAACTCTATAGCGCGCCGTCTGGTACCGAGGTGTTTGAATTCGATCGCACGGCCTCCCGTCTGATTGAGATGCGTTCGGAGGAGTATCTCGAGGAGGAGCCGAGATTCGAAAACTGAAAAAAATACAAAAAATTCAGTTTTGGCGATTCAGAGCTGCTTTTTTATCCGAAAAACATGCCATATACGGGAAATAACGCGGTTGTCCCGTCGGTTTGCCTTGCGTGTATGCGTAAAACCCGGTAACGCACTGCGACAAATAAGCGCCTTTTTAAGGTGATGGGATTACGTAAACGGGAGCTAATTGATATGGCACGGAACAAGATTGCTTTGATTGGCGCAGGCCAAATTGGTGGCACGCTTGCTCACCTGGCAGGCCTGAAAGAACTGGGTGACGTCGTGTTGTTCGACATCGCCGAGGGCACGCCGCAGGGCAAAGCGCTCGATCTCGCGGAGTCTTCTCCAGTAGATGGTTTTGACTCTGCACTTTCCGGCGCAAACACCTACGAAGCAATCGAAGGTGCTGACGTTGTCATCGTAACCGCCGGTGTTCCGCGCAAGCCAGGCATGAGCCGCGATGACCTTCTTGAAATCAACCTGAAGGTCATGGAGCAGGTTGGCGCCGGCATCAAGAAGTATGCCCCAAATGCATTCGTCATCTGCATCACCAACCCGCTTGATGCCATGGTCTGGGCGCTGCAGAAGTTCTCCGGTTTGCCTGCAAACAAGGTTGTTGGCATGGCAGGCGTTCTGGACAGCGCACGCTTCCGCTACTTCCTGGCTGAAGAGTTTAAGGTCTCCGTGGAAGATGTCACAGCGTTCGTTCTTGGTGGTCATGGCGACACCATGGTTCCGCTGACCCGTTACTCCACTGTTGCCGGCATTCCGCTCACCGATCTGGTCAAGATGGGCTGGTGCACTGCTGAGCGTATGGAAGAAATTGTTCAGCGCACCCGTGATGGCGGCGCGGAAATTGTTGGCCTGCTCAAGACGGGCTCTGCTTTCTACGCCCCAGCCGCTTCTGCAATCCAGATGGCTGAAAGCTACCTGAAGGACAAAAAGCGCGTTCTGCCATGTGCAGCGCACCTGGATGGTCAGTATGGCCAGAAGGATATGTATGTAGGCGTGCCTTGCGTAATCGGTTCCAACGGCATCGAGCGCATTGTCGAGATCGAACTCAACAATGACGAAAAGGCGATGTTCGACAACTCCGTATCCGCAGTCGAGGGTCTGGTGGAAGCTTGTAAAAAGATCCAGCCAGCTCTTGCATAACACCATGATCTGACGGGAGCGTAGCGGTGCAAGCTGCGCTCCACCCACCTAGGAATAGGCAGAGCATATGAATATTCATGAATATCAGGCAAAGGCAGTGCTGAAAGAGTACGGCGCTCCTGTTGCTGAAGGTGTTGCGATCTTTTCTGCTGACGAAGCAGAAGCCGCAGCCAAAAAACTCCCTGGCCCGCTTTGGGTTGTAAAGTCTCAGATCCATGCCGGTGGCCGTGGTAAGGGTAAGTTTAAAGAACTGCCTGCAGATGCCAAAGGTGGTGTTCGTCTGGCGTTCAGCATTGATGAAGTCATCGCGAACGCAAAAGACATGCTCGGCAACACTCTCGTCACCGCTCAGACCGGCGACGCAGGGAAGGTCGTAAACCGTCTCTACATTGAAGACGGTGCCGACATCGAGCGCGAACTGTATCTCTCTCTTCTGGTAGACCGTTCCTCCGGTCAGGTGGCGTTTGTTGCGTCTACCGAAGGCGGTATGGACATTGAAGAAGTGGCCCATTCCACCCCAGAGAAGATCCTCACCCTGCCAATCAACCCGCTCGATGGTGTCACCGACGAGAAGGCTGGTCAGTTGTGTGATGCGCTGAAGCTGGAAGGCGATGCGCGTGCGGATGGCCTGAAGCTGTTCCCGATCCTCTACAAGGCGTTCGTCGAGAAGGACATGTCTCTTCTCGAAATCAACCCGCTTATCGTCATGAAGGATGGTCACCTGCGCGTTCTGGACGCCAAGGTCTCCTTTGATGGCAATGCGCTCTTCCGTCACGAAGACATTGTCGCCCTTCGCGACAAGACTGAGGAAGACGAGAAGGAAATCGAAGCCTCCAAGCACGATCTGGCTTACGTAGCTCTTGATGGCAACATCGGCTGCATGGTGAACGGCGCTGGTCTGGCCATGGCAACCATGGACATCATCAAGCTGTACGGTGCAGAGCCTGCCAACTTCCTCGATGTGGGCGGTGGCGCTTCTAAAGAAAAAGTGACCGCAGCTTTCAAGATCATCACTTCCGATCCAAATGTTAAGGGTATTCTCGTTAACATTTTCGGCGGCATCATGCGTTGTGACGTGATTGCGGAAGGTGTTCTTGCAGCGGTGAAGGAAGTTGGTCTGCAGGTACCTCTTGTTGTTCGTCTTGAAGGTACCAATGTTGAACTTGGTAAGAAGATCATCAGTGAGAGCGGCTTGAATGTTATTCCGGCTGACGACCTTGACGATGCAGCGCAGAAGATTGTGGCTGCTGTGAAGGAGGCCAACTAATGTCCATCCTCGTCGATAAAGACACAAAAATCATCGTTCAGGGTCTGACCGGTAAAACCGGCACATTCCACACTGAGCAGGCGCTTGAGTATTTTGGCACCAAGATGGTTGCAGGTGTACACCCTAAGAAGGGTGGCGAAACCTGGTCCAGCGGGATCGAAGGCGCAGCCGAGCTGCCAATCTTTGCTTCTGTAAAGGAAGCAAAGGACGCAACAGGGGCGAATGCTTCCGTTGTTTACGTCCCGCCAGCAGGCGCGGCCGCTGCGATCATCGAAGCAATTGATGCGGAAATCCCGTTCATCGTCTGCATCACCGAAGGCATTCCGGTCGCGGACATGGTCAAGGTGAAGGCACGCCTCGACAACTCCAACTCCCGCCTTCTGGGCCCAAACTGCCCAGGCGTTCTGACCCCTGAAGAGTGCAAGATCGGCATCATGCCGGGCTCAATCTTCAAAAAGGGTTCGGTTGGTATCGTTTCCCGTTCCGGCACGCTGACCTATGAAGCTGTGTTCCAGACTTCTCAGGAAGGTCTCGGCCAGACAACTGCCGTTGGCATCGGTGGTGACCCTGTAAAGGGCACCGAGTTCATCGACATGCTGGACATGTTCCTGGACGATCCAGAAACAGAATCCATCATCATGATCGGCGAAATCGGTGGTTCCGCCGAAGAAGAAGCTGCCGAATGGCTTCAGGAGCAGGCAAAGAAGGGCCGCAAAAAGCCGATGGTTGGCTTCATTGCGGGCCGTACAGCCCCTCCAGGTCGTACCATGGGTCACGCAGGTGCTGTGATTTCCGGCGGCAAGGGCGGTGCAGAAGACAAGATTGCGGCGATGGAAGCAGCGGGCATCCGCGTTTCTCCGTCTCCGGCAAAGCTCGGCAAGACGCTTGTCGAACTTCTGAAAGAAACCGCATAAGCCCGCCGCGCTGAGCGCAAATGGCTTACTGAACACGCGGTTGGCGCTCTGCTTGGCGCCAGCCGCCGATAAAAATGAGAGGTAGCCGAGACCCACTCTGCTGCCAGTCGCGGGTCAGGGCTCGAGTGGTAACACCAGCCCATAGCAAAGAAGGCGGATCAAAAGTCCGCTTGAAAAAACATGGCACGGCAGGACGCGAACAATGTCTTCGCGCTGACGTCGTTCCTATACGGCGCCAACGCTTCCTATATCGAAGAGCTTTACGCTCAGTACCAAGAGAACCCTCGTTCCCTCGAACCAGAGTGGCAGGAATTCTTCTCTACACTGCAGGACAATCCTGACGACGTCATCAAGGAGGCCCGTGGGGCGACTTGGGGACGCAAGGACTGGCCTGTTCAGGCAAACGGAGAACTGATTTCCGCTCTGGATGGCGACTGGCCCTCCGAGAAGGAAGTTGGCGACAAAATCAAGGCCAAGGCGAAAAAGACTGGCGTTGAGATGACTGAGGCCGACGTGCTTCAGGCGACCCGAGACAGTGTGCGTGCGCTCATGATGATCCGCGCTTACCGTATGCGCGGTCACTTGCATGCCGACCTTGATCCGCTCAGCCTGGCTGAGCCGGGCGATCATGAAGAGCTGCACCCTGCCACCTACGGGTTTTCCGAGGACGACTGGGATCGCAAGATCTTCCTGGACAATGTGCTTGGCATGGAGTTCGCCAGCATTCGTCAGATGCTGGACATCCTGAAGCGGACCTATTGCTCCACCCTTGGTGTTGAGTTCATGCACATCTCGGATCCGGCGGCAAAGGCCTGGATTCAGGAACGCATTGAAGGTCCGGACAAGCAGGTTGCCTTTACCCCAGAAGGGAAGAAGGCAATCCTGAACAAGTTGATCGAAGCCGAAGGTTTCGAGAAGTTTCTGGATGTGAAGTACACCGGCACCAAGCGCTTCGGTCTTGATGGTGGTGAAGCACTCATCCCGGCACTTGAGCAGATCATCAAGCGGGGTGGTGCGCTTGGTATTGAAGAAATCGTTCTTGGCATGGCCCACCGCGGCCGGTTGAACGTGCTGTCGCAGGTGATGGGTAAACCGCACCGTGCCATCTTCCACGAGTTCAAGGGCGGCTCCTATGCCCCGGACGATGTGGAAGGCTCAGGCGACGTGAAGTACCACCTTGGAGCATCTTCCGATCGCTCCTTTGATGACAACAACGTTCACCTGTCTTTGACTGCGAACCCGTCTCACCTTGAAATCGTGAACCCGGTTGTGCTGGGTAAGGCTCGCGCCAAGCAGGATCAGCTATCTGATTGGGTTGAAACCACGGAAGTAAACCGAAGTTCCGTGCTGCCTTTGCTCATCCATGGTGATGCCGCATTTGCAGGGCAGGGCGTTGTGGCTGAGTGTTTCGGTTTGTCCGCTCTGCGCGGTCACCGCACCGGCGGCTCAATTCACGTGATCATCAACAACCAGATTGGTTTCACCACCAATCCGCGTTTCTCACGCTCGTCTCCATATCCATCCGATGTGGCGAAAGTGATTGAGGCACCGATCTTCCACGTAAACGCAGATGACCCGGAAGCAGTGACTTTTGCGGCCAAGGTCGCGATCGAGTTCCGCCAGCGGTTCCACCGCCCGGTGGTGATCGACATGATCTGTTACCGCCGCTACGGTCACAACGAAGGTGATGAGCCTGCGTTTACCCAGCCGATCATGTATCGCAAGATCCGCAAACACGCGACGACTCTGCAGCTCTACGCAGACAAGCTGGTCAAGGAAGGTCTGGTCACCGCCGAGAGTGTGGATGAGGCGCGCCAGAACTGGCGTTCTCATCTGGACCGCGAGTTTGAATCCGGCATGGCCTACAAGCCGAACAAGGCGGACTGGCTCGACGGTAAGTGGTCTGGCATGAAGGTGGCGAAAGAGGTTGACGAGCCTCGGCGTGGCAGCACCGGCATCGACATGGATGTTCTCAAGGAACTTGGTCAAAAGCTGACCGAAATCCCGAAAGACTTCAATGCACACCGCACAATCCGCCGGTTTCAGAACAACCGCGCAAAAATGATCGAGACCGGCGAGGGGATCGATTGGGCAACGGGTGAAGCCCTTGCCTTTGCAGGTTTGTTGCGTGAAGGGCATGCGGTGCGTCTGTCCGGTCAGGACTGTGAGCGAGGCACCTTCTCTCAGCGCCATTCCGTTCTTTATGATCAGGACAACGAAGACCGATTTATTCCGCTGAACAATCTGGCAGAAAAGCAGGCGCGGTACGAAGTCATCAACTCCATGCTTTCCGAGGAAGCGGTTCTTGGCTTTGAGTATGGCTACTCGTTGGCAGAGCCAAACGCGTTGACGTTGTGGGAGGCTCAGTTCGGCGACTTTGCCAACGGTGCACAGGTTCTGTTCGACCAGTTCATCTCCTCGGGTGAGCGCAAGTGGCTGCGTATGTCCGGCCTCGTTTGTCTGCTGCCACACGGCTATGAGGGGCAGGGCCCAGAGCACTCCTCTGCACGTCTTGAACGCTTCTTGCAGATGTGTGCAGAAGACAACATGCAGGTGGCAAACTGCTCCACGCCAGCCAACTACTTCCACATTCTACGCCGTCAGTTGAAGCGTGACATTCGTAAGCCGCTGATCCTGATGACGCCGAAGTCACTGCTGCGCCACAAGCGCGCCGTGTCTAAGCTGGAAGAAATGGCTGCGGACAGCTGCTTCCACCGTCTGCTGCACGATGATGCCGAGACCAATCCGGGCTCAACCATCGCGCTGAAGCCAGACGACAAAATCCGCCGTGTGATCCTTTGTACTGGTAAGGTCTACTATGACCTCCTGGAAGATCGCGAGAAGCGCGGTATTGATGATGTCTACATTCTTCGTGTGGAGCAGCTCTATCCGTTCCCAACCAAATCGCTTTGCGTTGAGATGGCTCGCTTCAAGAACGCAGATGTGGTCTGGTGTCAGGAAGAGCCGAAGAACATGGGGTCATGGTTCTTCGTTCAGGAGTACATCGAGTGGGTACTGGAGCATGTGAACGCAAAGGTGAGCCGTCCGCGTTATGTCGGTCGTCCGGCTGCTGCGGCAACAGCAACAGGTCTCATGTCCAAGCACCTTGCGCAGCTTCAGGCTTTCCTCGACGACGCGTTCGCTGAGTAAGATCCTACGCTAACAGATACAGTCCGAGCGGCCCATTGGGCCCTGAATTGAGAAGAGATTAGATTATGGCGACGGAAATTCGTGTGCCCACTCTGGGTGAATCCGTAACCGAAGCGACCATTGCTCAATGGTTCAAGAAGCCAGGCGATGCCGTTTCCGCGGATGAGCCACTGGTTGAACTTGAAACCGACAAGGTCACTGTAGAGGTGCCAGCGCCGGCGGCGGGTACTCTAGAAAACATCGTGGTCAAGGAAGGCGATACCGTGGAAGTTGGTGCGCTCCTTGGTGCCATTCTGGAAGGCACAGCCGCTGCTGCACCTGCCCCTGCGAAAAAAGAAGAAGCAGCTCCAAGCTCTTCTGATGCGCTCAAGTCTGCTGAGCCCGTTAGCGTTGTAGTGCCGTCTGCTGGTGAAAGCGTCACTGAAGCTGAAGTCGGTGAATGGTTCGTGAAGGTAGGAGATGCCGTAAAGGCGGACGATACCCTTGTTGAACTGGAAACTGATAAGGCGGCTCAGGAAGTGCCAAGCCCTGTAGCGGGTACGGTCATCGAGATTGCGCAGGCAACAGGGTCTACCGTTGAGCCGGGTAACCTGCTTTGCAAGATCGCCCCGGGTGAAGGCGCTGCTGTAAGTACACCTGCCCCTGCCGCCGCAGCTGCTGCGCCAGCGCAACCTGCTGCTTCCAGCCCTGCGCCGTCTACTTCGATGCCTCCGGCACCGTCCGCCTCCAAGATGCTGGCAGAAAAAGGCCTGTCCCCAGATCAGGTCGCAGGTTCCGGCAAGCGTGGTCAGGTTCTCAAGGGAGATGTGATTGCAGCTGTTGCATCAGGTATCTCCGCCGCACCGGCAGCACAGGCCGCACCTGTTGTTGCACGCGCACCATCGTCTCCTGAAGATGAAGTTCGCGAAGAACGTGTCCGCATGACCAAGCTGCGCCAGACCATCGCCCGCCGCTTGAAGGATGCCCAGAACACCGCAGCAATGCTGACCACTTACAACGAAGTGGACATGAAGCCGGTGATGGATCTGCGCAAGCAGTACAAGGACATCTTTGAGAAGAAGCACGGCGTGAAGTTGGGCTTCATGGGCTTCTTCACGAAGGCTGTAACCCATGCGCTCAAGGAAATTCCTGCGGTCAACGCAGAGATCGATGGCACGGACATCATCTACAAGAACTACGCCCACATTGGCGTTGCTGTTGGCACGGACAAGGGCCTGGTTGTACCTATCGTTCGCGATGCCGACCAGATGTCCATTGCAGAGATTGAAAAAGAGATCGGCAACCTGGGCCGCAAGGCGCGTGATGGCAAGCTCGGCATGGCCGACATGCAGGGTGGAACATTCACCATCTCCAACGGCGGTGTCTACGGCTCTCTGATGTCGTCTCCAATTCTGAATGCACCGCAGTCTGGTATTCTGGGCATGCACAAGATTCAGGAGCGTCCTGTAGCCATGAATGGTCAGGTCGTCATTCGTCCGATGATGTACCTTGCGCTCTCTTATGATCACCGCATCGTTGACGGCAAAGAGGCTGTAACCTTCCTCGTTCGCGTCAAGGAAAGCCTCGAAGATCCGCAGCGTCTGGTTCTGGATCTCTAAGAAAATTCAGCGTTGCCCGGCCTTCGCGCCGGGCATCTCGCTTTCCCGTCCTCGGGCTCACGATTTACATAGGGATTAGAATATGTCCTACGATCTCGTCGTTATCGGCACAGGTCCTGGCGGCTACGTGTGCGCCATCAAGGCGGCTCAGCTTGGTATGAAGGTGGCCGTTGTCGAAAAGCGCAAAACCCACGGCGGCACCTGCCTGAACATTGGCTGCATTCCGTCCAAAGCACTGCTGCACTCCTCCGAAGTGTTTGAAGATGCGACGCACAATTTTGAGAAGCTCGGCATCAAGACCTCCAAGCCTAAGGTTGACTGGAAGGCAATGCTTGCCAACAAGGAAAACGTTGTTGAGAGCAACGTGACCGGCATCGACTTCCTGTTCAAGAAAAACAAGGTTGAAGCGCATCACGGCACGGGCCGCATCCTGAGTGCCGGTAAGGTGGAAGTCACCGCTGAAGACGGCTCAACCTCTATTCTTGAGACAAAGAACATTGTCATTGCGACTGGCTCTGACGTGATGTCTCTGCCGGGCATCGAGATCGATGAAAAGCAGATCGTTTCTTCCACGGGCGCTCTGGAACTGGAGAAGATTCCAGGTAAGCTGGTTGTCGTCGGCGCTGGTGTGATTGGTCTGGAACTGGGCTCTGTTTACGCGCGCCTTGGTTCTCAAGTCACCGTTGTTGAGTTCATGGACAAGATCCTTGGCCCAATGGATGCCGACGTCTCTCGCCAGTTCATGCGCATGCTGAAAAAGCAAGGCATCGAGTTCAAGATGTCTTCCAAGGTAACAGGCGTTACCAAGAAGGGGCGCGGTCTGGAAGTGACAGTAGAACCAGCCGAAGGGGAAGCGCATGCTGAGACCATTGACGCTGATGTGGTTCTGGTTGCAATCGGTCGCCGCCCTTACACGGAAGGCCTCGGCCTTCAGGAAGCCGGCGTTGAGCTGGATGAGCGTGGCCGGGTGAAAACGGATGCGCACTTCAAGACCAACGTGAATGGTATCTACGCCATCGGTGATGTGATCACGGGTCCTATGCTGGCTCACAAAGCTGAAGATGAAGGCGTTGCTGTTGCCGAGATCCTCGCCGGTCAAGCCGGTCACGTGAACTACAATGTGATTCCGAGCGTTGTATACACGGCCCCGGAAGTGGCGTCTGTTGGCAAGACCGAGGACGAGCTTAAAGCTGACGGCGTCAAGTACAAGGCAGGCAAGTTCCCGTTCACGGCGAACGGCCGCGCAAAGGCGATGCTGTCAACCGATGGGATGGTCAAGGTGCTTTCCGATGCTGAGACCGATCAGGTACTTGGCGTTCATATCATTGGCCATGGCGCAGGCGACATGATTCATGAGGCCTGCGTACTGATGGAGTTTGGCGGGTCTTCGGAAGATCTGGCTCGCACCTGTCACGCGCACCCGACCATGTCCGAAGCGGTCAAGGAAGCTGCTATGGCAGTGTTCGCCAAGCCAATTCATATGTAGTTGGCTACCTAAAAGTAAAAGACAGAGAAAAGGCCGATACGTCATGCGTAGCGGCCTTTTTCTATGAGGGGGCTGTCTTCATCCCCTGTTCACATTTGCACCTTTAGGTTGATCAGCATTCAGCACTGAGATCGGGGGAACGGAAATGTCAGATGGGTACGACAAGTATGTCGATGACCAAATACGAAAAGCGGTCCATTCGGGAACGAATTCGCATGCCGACCCGGCCGTTCGCGCACAAGCGGCGATGAAGGGCATTTACCTTGAAGATACGGCTTCTGGGCAGCGTACTCCAGTACATCAAACCCCAACGATAATCGGGGGAACTTCCGATGCCATCGACAACATGTGGGACATGATGCCTTGGTGGGTTTATGCGGTCTTTGCCGCGATCGGAGCAGTAGTCGCGGTAACTGTATTTGCGCCAAACGCACAGCCTGATGGCCAGCTTCTGGTCGCCGCAGCCGGTGCAGGGATCGGCGCTTTCAGTTTGCTGGTCTTACGCGCACTCTCACACATGCTGCTGTGGGCGGCAATCTTGGGCGGTCTGGCCCTTGTGGCATTTGCGGTTCTGGGCGGAGGCTGAAGGGTTTCAGTCTCTCAGCAAGATGAAATTACGTTTTAGGTTCTTGCTCTCGTCGCCATGCACGCTTGTCTTCATGTGCACCTCAAGGCGGTCTTGACCTGGCAAAACATTGAGGTGCTGAGACTTGAAGATGCCGCCGTACTGGAACAGCATGATGCCGGATTGATGGAGCAATCCATCACTCCAGCCCCAAGAACAATCGCGCGGGCGGCAAGAGGTTTGCACCCGTGCACTGATTTCAGGTGCGGACCCAGTGCAGTCGACTTTCAGGTGCATTCGGCTCAGATCGTGAAGTTCCGCCTCTGGATTGTACCACTCGCCGGCAATATGGGTCGGGCATTGGCCGCGCTCCGTTGCATGAACACTATCCGTATCCGCAACTAAAAAGCTCGTTGCCACGAGAATGGTCAAAATAAGCGTAAGGCCAATCATGTCATGCTCCCCTTGCACATCTAGGGGCGTGGGCGCGCCCCTAGACAGTTGTGCTGATCAAGCGTAACGCTGTTTTGCCTGAAATACCAGTTTTGCCAGATCAGCGGACGCTTTTCCTGGCATATGATCCCCGCATATCGCCGAAATCACAGCAACTCCTGCCGCGCCATGGGCGATTACTTCCTCGGCATTGCTGTGATTGATTCCGCCGATTCCCACCACAGGAAGGCTGCTTTGCACGGTGAGCGCACCGAAAGACTTGATTCCAACATCATCGGCGTCAGCCTTGGAGCCGGTTGGATAGCAAGCGCCTATGCCAAGATACTGCAGGATTGCCGGATCAGCGGCATCAAGATCTGCCTGGCTGGAAACGGAAAGGCCCAAGACCTTCTCAGGGCCAATCAGGCGCCGCGCATCGGCTGCACTCATGTCACTCTGGCCCACATGAACACCGGGCGCATCTACCGCCAGAGCAACATCCACACGATCATTTACAATGAGTGGGATGCCCTTTGGCTCCAGAACAGCCATCATGCGCCGCGCAAGGTCAACTTGCTCACGAGTAGAGCCAGTTTTGTCACGAAGCTGCACCAGCGTCGTACCATTATTCACTGCCGCTTCCACCACTGCCACTGGATCTTGTCCGGGGCAGTCCTGAGGGCCAATGATGAGATAGACGGAAAGGTCAATTTGGGGCATCAGAGACTATCCAGTTTGCCGGCTTCCTTCACCTGTTCAGGCGTCAGGTGATAAAGCTGATTGATGATGTCGACCTGGAGGCTGGCAGGCCCTGCCGTGTCTTGAGCGGCAGTTTCGCCAGCCAGACCCAGGAACAGCAGCGCATGTGCCGCAGCCTCCAACTTGTCTTCTGCCACGGCAACCGCAGCACCAGTCAGTGCGGTTGCAGTACAGCCGAGACCCGTCACGAACGGCATGAGCTCGTGGCCATTTTTCACGGTCAGAGTACGTTCTCCGTCAGTGATGTAGTCGGTTGGTCCGGAGACCGCGACCACGGCCCCGCTCGTTCTGGCCAGTGTTTTGGCCGCAACCAACGCCGCCTCGGAGCTGTCGGTGCTGTCGACGCCTTTTCCGCCTGAACCTTCGCCGGCTAAAGCCATGATCTCGGAGGCGTTACCCCGAATGACGGTAGGCTTGAAGGCCAGTAGCTCTTTGGCAAGGTTGGTGCGGAACGTCAGTGCGCCAACAGCCACAGGATCTAGCACCCAGGGGCGGCCAGCTTTTTGCGCGGCGGCACAGGCCAGCTTCATGGCTTCTGCCTGCGCTGGGGTCACGGTACCCACATTTACAACCAGCGCGCCTGCTACCGAAGCCAGTTCAGGCGCTTCCTCAGGGCCATCAACCATCGCAGGGGAAGCGCCAATGGCGAGCAAAGCGTTCGCAGTGGTGTTAGCCACCACAATATTGGTCATGTTGTGGACCAGCGGGCTGGTCTGTCGAATTTTGGTGAGGGTCTCACAAGCGCTCTCGATCAGGTTCATCGATACTTCCTTTGTGAGCGAGGAGAGCGAGAAAGAAGAGGGCTCAAGCGTATTTGCCGCCTAAGTTTGTGATCGCTCCCTTCGCTGGCATTATCCAGATCAGGTCATACGGGTCTAATCTCAGCCCTTTCGGGCACCCCGGTTCACAGGGAATAGACTAGGTGTGAAACCCCGGAAATTCAACGGGCTTCAGCCCGAAAGGTGAGGATTACCGACGTGGATGCGCCTTGTCATATGCATCAAGCAAGCGAGCGCTGTTGACTTCCGTATAAATCTGCGTGGTTGAAAGGCTGGCGTGGCCAAGCAGTTCCTGAATGGAGCGCAGGTCGCCGCCGCCAGAAAGCAGATGCGTTGCGAAGGAGTGGCGCAAGGCATGGGGCGTCGCCGTGTCCGGCAGGCCAAGAGCGCCGCGGATTTTCTGCATGGCGAGCTGGATCGCGCGCGGGTTCAGCTTGCCGCCGCGCACGCCAACGAACAACGGTCCCGTTGGCTCCAGGGTGTGCGGGCACTGAGCCTTATAGTCTTCGATTGCCTCAACAATTACGGGCAGAACAGGAACGAGCCGCTCCTTGCCGCCCTTGCCGCGAATGCGAATGGACTTGTCGCTCGCCTTTGGTGCTGTTGCCGGTGTCAGGGAAAGGGCCTCAGAAATACGAAGTCCACATCCATAAAGCAGCGTGAAGACGGCGGCATTGCGCGCTTCCACCCAAGGGGTGTCTTCAAAGGCTAAGTCCTTGCTGACAATCGTTTTTGCGTCTTCCACGTTGATGGGTTTCGGCAGGCTGCGGGGCAGACGCGGGGTGCGGACAGCCGCTGCTCCGGCAGCATTGACCTCGCCCCGGCGCTCCAAGAATGAGAGGAATGAGCGTACACCTGCAAGGCCGCGCGCCAGAGTGCGGGTCTGCGCCCCGGTTTGGCGACGGCGGGCCAGAAAGCCACGGAAATCGGAGGGTCTCAAGTCCTTGAGGTCGTTGATGGCAGGCGCGCCGCCCAAATGATCCGTCAAAAACCGCAGGAATTGGCGAACGTCGCGCTCATAGGCTTCCAGTGTGTTCTCTGAAAGCCGCCGTTCTGACCCCAGATGATCAAGCCAATCATCAATCCCGGCGTTCAGGTCCGGTTGCGCGATGATCAGCAGTTGGTCGGTGTTGTCTGCAGGATTTGCCATGACACGAGCTAACCCGAAAACACTCTAGGAATGGTTACCGAAGCCTTGCGAAATCAGGAAGCCGGCGCGATGAGCGGATTTGCGTTGTTTTGAATAAAAAGGATACGTTGGTTGCGTTCAAGCTCCCAATCGGAGGGCGGATCCATCTCATTCCAGTTCAGGTACATGTCGCGCTCCTCATCGGTCAGCGGCATGTTGTAGGTCGCATTCATATAAAGGTAAGCTCGGGCGATGTCCCCTCTTATCCCCTCTTGGGGCTCCATGACCTTAGCCGTGAAATCTATCTCGAAGTCACAAGCGCCATAAGCGCGTGGCTCGCCTTCCAAAGAAGAGATGCGGAAGTTGGAACGATCTCCGTTCAATTCGCCAACAGCGGGGACAAGATTGTGAAGGTCGGCTTCCATGGCTCGGAACTCATCATCCACTTTGCCACAGCATCGACGCCCCTTGTAGGTCTTGCCCTTTGAAGTGACGCAGGCCTCATGCCCTTCGCTCCAACAGACCCGGTCCTTGCCAAACCGGGAAGCGGGCACGATGTGCTCCCACTCGATCCGGCTGCCGCGTTTTGCATTCTTGCGAGGCTCATAGCCGCAGGACGCCGCGTCTACTTGTTTCTCGTCGGAGTAGCTGCAGCCACAGTAAAAGCTGGTGCGCTCGGACACTTCTTTATAGATGGAGCGCTCAAGATGCTTTTTTGCGGTGCTGAATGAGAAATCTGGCTGAGCAAGTGAGGGGCCGCTCAGCAGGATGAGAAGAAGCGTGCAGAGCCAAAGGCGGAACGTTGCCATTATCGTTTAAACCTGTCTTGTGCAGTCTTGTTGCTTTCAAGAGAGGTGGACGCAGGGCGCTTAAGAATGTGTTAAGCATGCCGCTGACTTTTGAATGGCCTGCATTCTTCTGTGTAAGAGCGTCGCAAAATGAAAAAGCGCAGGCCCGAAAACCTGCGCTCCAACAAACTCAATTGTGATCGGCGAGCTGATCAGACGATGCTCTGACCGGTCTTTTCCCAATCCTTCATGAAGGCTTCCAGCCCCTTGTCGGTGAGCGGGTGCTTCACGAGAGACTTCAGTGTTGCAGGTGGAATGGTCGCCACATCGGCACCGATCAAGGCGCAATCCTTCACGTGGTTCACGGAGCGGATGGAAGCTGCCAGAATTTCGGTTTCGAACGCGTAGTTGTCATAGATCTGACGGATCTCAGCAATCAGGTCCAGCCCTTCGACGTTGATGTCGTCAAGACGGCCAATGAATGGAGAGATGAAAGTCGCCCCGGCCTTGGCTGCCAGCAGTGCCTGATTTGCCGAGAAGCAAAGGGTCACGTTGGTCTGCACGCCCTTGTCGGAAAGAACGCGGCAAGCCTTCAGGCCATCAAGGGTCAGCGGAAGCTTGATGCAAATGTTGTCGGCAATGGCAGACAACTCTTTCGCTTCGGTCAGCATGGCTTCTTTTTCCATGGCAACCACTTCTGCGGAGACAGGGCCGTCTACGATATCGCAGATCTCAGCAATGACCTCTTTCATTGGGCGGCCAGCCTTCATGATCAGTGACGGGTTGGTGGTAACACCGTCGAGAAGGCCTGTTTCTGCCAGCTCACGAATTTCTGCAGTGTCAGCAGTGTCGACGAAGAACTTCATGCCAAAATGGCTCCTGTTTTCATTCTTCCAGCCCCAACCTGTTGTTAGATGGGGAGGTTATCCAGAAATGAGTCTATGACGTGCCTTCTTTAGCCTAGACTGCATTGATCCTACAGTCTTCTATATGCAAACCAACAAAAGGACTTGAGGCTTGGAAGGAACTGCGGAAATTTTTGGCGACCTACCTCTTGGAAATCAAGCGCTAATTGTGCCTGTGCTGGTTCCAGTCGCTGTCGCAGGCCCTTATTCCTATAAAGTCCCACAGGGAATGCAGGTTCGGCCGGGCTCAATCGTGCGAGTACCGCTGGGCACCCGCACGGTTGTCGGTGCGGTCTGGGACGGGGAGCCGGATGGATCGGTTAACCCCAAGAAATTGAAGAGCATCGAACACGTTTACGACGCCGCTCCTCTTGGAGAAGACCTGCGCCGCTTTGTGGACTGGGTGGCAAATTGGACACTTGGTGCGCCGGGCATGGTGCTGCGCATGGTGCTGCGCTCAGAAGAGGCGCTGGAGTCTGAAAAGCAGGTGCTCGGCTTTCGCCGCATCTCTGGCAAGGAGCCGGAACGGCAAACCGCCGCCCGAAAGCGCGTGCTTGAGCTGTTGGACGAGGGCATGGCCTGGACCAAGGCCGGCTTGGCTGGTGCTGCGGGCGTGAGCCCTTCTGTTGTGGATGGTCTGAAAGAGCAGGGTGTCCTTGAGACAACATTTCTCCCGGCAACGCCGCCCTTGCCGGATCCTGACCCCAACCTGCCCGGACCAACGCTCACCCCGATGCAGTCCGAGGCTGCCGAGCGCCTTGTGGCTGCCGTCGGCCACGGCTTCAAGTGCTTCCTGATAGATGGCGTCACGGGCTCCGGTAAAACCGAGGTCTATTTTGAAGCGCTGGCAGAAACCATGCGCAACGGACAGCAGGCTCTCATTTTGCTGCCGGAAATTGCTCTCACCAGTCAGTTCCTTGAGCGTTTTGAACGGCGCTTTGGTGTACGGCCTGCCGAGTGGCATTCACAAGTGCCCGCCAGGCGGCGTGAACGGACATGGCGAGGTGTCGCCAATGGCGAGGTGAAGGTTGTTGTCGGTGCCCGGTCTGCGTTGTTCCTGCCGTTCTGCAATCTGGGTCTTGCCGTGGTCGATGAAGAACACGACGGGGCGTACAAGCAGGATGACCGTGTTCCTTATAATGCACGCGATATGGCCGTCGTTCGCGGACACATATCTGGGTTTCCCGTAATCTTGGCCAGCGCAACGCCCTCCGTGGAAAGCCGGGTGAACGCGCAGCTTGGCCGCTATGAATTAGTGTCCCTGCCAGAGCGGGCGTCCGGCGCTGAGCTGCCTGAGCTGGTCGGCATCGACATGCGAACGGATGGACCGGAGCGGGGCCGCTGGCTGGCTCCCACCCTTGTGCGTGAGATTCAGGAAACGCTGACAGATGGCAATCAGGTGCTCCTGTTCCTGAACCGGCGCGGTTATGCACCGCTAACGCTATGCCGCTCGTGTGGACACCGGTTCCACTGCGAAAACTGCTCGGCATGGCTGGTGGAGCACCGGTTCAAGGGGCGACTCGTTTGTCACCACTGTGGCTATTCGCAGCCGATTCCAGACAAATGCCCGGAATGCAGCAAGCCTGATACGCTGGTGGCCTGCGGCCCAGGCGTGGAAAGAATAGGTGAAGATGTCGCAGATCTCTTCCCTGAAGCCCGTGTTTTGGTGCTGTCGTCGGACCTGCCGGGCGGAAATGAGCGAATCAAACGAGAAATGGAGCTCATCGAAAAGGGCGAAGTGGACATCGTGATCGGCACTCAGCTTGTGGCAAAGGGTCACAACTTCCCCCTCATGACGCTTGTTGGGGTGATTGATGCCGATCTTGGGCTTGCCAATGGTGACCCTAGGGCCGCTGAAAAAACATTTCAGCTTTTAGCGCAGGTGACAGGGCGTGCAGGACGCATCAGCGGAGGCGGAAAAGGCTTCCTGCAGACCTACAATCCCGACCAGCCCGTCATCAAGGCGCTGCTCTCCGGTAAGCCAGATAACTTTTACGGCGTCGAGATTGAGTCGCGCGAACACGCGGGTTTGCCGCCTTTTGGAAGACTCGCTGCGCTCATCATTTCCGGCCCGGATCGACCGACTGCTGAAAGTTATGCACGACATGTGGTGCGCGCCGCACCTGTTGATAGCCCGGTGTCCATCCTTGGTCCGGCAGAGGCGGCAATGGCTCAGGTGCGTGGCAGATTTCGTTTTCGTGTATTAGTGATTGCCCGTAGAGGGTTTGATTTGCAAGGGTTTCTGCGAGCTTGGCTACAAAGAGTAGATCAGCCTAGAAATGCAGTCCGCCTACAGGTGGACATCGATCCGCAGAGCTTCATGTAGCACTCCAACGCCGATACAATCCATGGGCTGTGCGTTGGAATACTTAGCCCGTATTGCATGGCTGTCATGCCTGTGCTATGCGAAGCGCGGCTTTAAGGATACAGACCACTCAACTCTGTTTCCAAGAAACTGAATTAGAAGCGACTTTTCAAGGTGTTGGAATCTTGGCGAGTCTCGCTACCAACCTTGAATGCGCCGGAGAGCACGGATCCAGTGACTGACAACGTATCTCTCATTTCAGGCGTGGCCTTGCGTTACGCATCCGCGTTGCTAGACCTTGCTGAAGAGCAGAATGCAATTGCGGAGGTTGAGGCTGCACTCGATCGTTTTGAAGCGCTCATCAAAGAGAGCTCTGATCTAGAACGCCTCATCAAGAGCCCCGTTTTTAGTGCAGACGCGCAGCTTAAAGCGCTCACAGATATATTGGAAAAGGCCGGCATTTCTGGCCTGACCGCAAATTTTGTAAAGTTGGTTGCCAAGAATCGGCGCCTCTTTGCGATCCCAGGTATGATTTCAGCCTTCCGTTCGCTGCTTGCTGCCAAGCGCGGCGAAGTCACCGCTGAGGTGACTTCCGCTACCGAACTATCGGCTGATCACACTGCTGCCCTGAAAGAAGCTCTCAACGCTTCCACAGGCAAAGACGTTAACGTGGTAGTGAAAGTGGACCCATCCATCATTGGCGGTCTGATCGTGAAGATCGGCAGCCGGATGATCGACACTTCACTGCGTACCAAGCTCAACTCTCTTAAGTTCGCGATGAAAGAGGTCGGCTGATGGATATTCGGGCCGCGGAAATTTCCGCCATCCTAAAGGACCAGATCAAGAACTTCGGTCAAGAAGCCGAAGTTACTGAAGTAGGTCAGGTTCTTTCCGTAGGTGACGGGATTGCCCGCGTTTACGGTCTGGACCAAGTCCAGGCGGGTGAAATGGTCGAGTTCCCTGGAGGAATCCGGGGCATGGCACTCAACCTAGAATCTGACAACGTCGGTGTCGTTATCTTCGGTAACGACCGTGACATTAAAGAAGGTGACACCGTAAAACGTACCGGTGCCATCGTTGACGTACCGGTAGGTAAAGGCCTGCTGGGTCGCGTCGTGGATCCACTCGGTAACCCGATCGACGGCAAAGGCCCGATCGAGGCGACTGAGCGCCGTCGTGTGGACGTTAAAGCGCCTGGCATTCTGCCACGTAAGTCCGTGCACGAGCCAATGTCTACCGGCCTCAAGGCAATCGATGCCCTGATCCCGATCGGCCGTGGTCAGCGCGAACTGGTTATTGGTGACCGCCAGACCGGTAAAACCGCGATCATTCTCGACACCTTCCTCAACCAGAAGCCTCTGCACGCTGGTGACGATGAAGACGCCAAGCTCTACTGCATCTACGTTGCAGTTGGTCAGAAGCGCTCTACCGTTGCTCAGTTCGTTAAGGCACTGGAAGACGCTGGTGCTCTTGAGTACTCCATCGTTGTCGCTGCGACCGCTTCCGATCCAGCACCTCTCCAGTACCTGGCACCGTTTGCCGGTACAACAATGGGTGAGTTCTTCCGTGACAACAGCATGCATGCTGTGATTGGTTACGACGATCTGTCCAAGCAGGCTGTGGCTTACCGCCAGATGTCTCTGCTTCTCCGTCGTCCACCAGGACGTGAAGCTTTCCCAGGTGACGTTTTCTACCTGCACTCCCGTCTGCTCGAGCGTTCTGCAAAGCTGAACGAAGAGAACGGTAAAGGCTCCCTGACTGCTCTGCCGGTAATTGAAACACAGGGTAACGACGTGTCGGCGTTTATTCCGACCAACGTTATCTCCATTACCGATGGTCAGATCTTCCTGGAAACCGATCTGTTCTTCCAGGGTATCCGCCCTGCTGTGAACGTTGGTCTGTCAGTGTCTCGCGTGGGTTCTTCCGCGCAGATCAAGGCAATGAAGCAGGTTGCTGGTCCAATTAAGGGTGAGCTTGCGCAGTACCGCGAAATGGCGGCATTTGCTCAGTTCGGCTCTGATCTGGATGCGACCACCCAGCGCCTTCTGGCCCGCGGTGCGCGCCTGACTGAACTGCTGAAGCAGCCTCAGTTCTCTCCGCTCAAGACGGAAGAACAGGTCGCTGTGATCTACGCTGGTGTGAACGGCTACCTTGACGGTATCCCTGTTGACCAGGTTCGCGAGTTCGAAGAAGGCCTGCTGCGCTTCCTGCGTGCAGACCATGCAGAACTTCTCTCCGCTATCTGGGAGAAGAAGGCTCTGGATGCAGAACTCACTGAGAAACTGAAGGCTGCTATTGACGCGTTCGTCAAGACCCTCGGTTAATCGAAGCAACGGCATAAGGAACGGGGGCGCCCATGGCGAGCCTTAAGGACCTAAAAAACCGCATCGCTTCGGTCAAAGCGACGCAGAAGATTACCAAGGCCATGCAGATGGTGGCCGCGGCTAAGCTGCGTCGTGCTCAGGAATCCGCAGAAGCATCTCGTCCCTATGCCGAGCGCATGGGGGCGGTGCTGAGCAACTTGGCTTCCGGAGTACAGGGTCGTGACGATGCGCCAAAGCTGATGGCAGGCACGGGCAAGGAACAGGTACACCTGCTTCTCGTCTGCACCGCAGAGCGTGGTTTGTGTGGTGGTTTCAACTCCTCCATCGCCAAGCTGGCGCGTGAACACGCCAAGAAGCTGATTGCTGAAGGTAAGACGGTTAAGATCGTCACCGTTGGCAAGAAGGGCTTCGATGCACTGAAGCGTGATTTGGGTCAGCACATTATTGAGAAGATCGAGCTGACTGATAAGAACGTTGAGTACAGCAGCGTTAAGCAGATCGCCGACAAGATCCTCACCATGTATGATGAGGAAAAGTTCGACGTTTGCACACTGTTCTATTCGAAGTTCCGGTCAGTAATTAGTCAGATTCCAACCGCAACTCAGATCATCCCGGCAACTTTTGATGCTGAAGACGATCAGGCAGCTGCGGGCGAGAATGCGCTCTACGATTATGAGCCGGATGAGCAGGAAATCCTTGAGACCCTGCTTCCTCGGAACATTTCAGTACAGATCTACAGCGCAATTCTTGAAAACGCTGCGTCCGAGCAGGGTGCACGCATGTCCGCAATGGACAACGCGACCCGCAACGCCGGCGAGATGATCAATAAACTGACACTGAGCTACAACCGTCAGCGTCAGGCACAGATCACCAAGGAACTGATTGAAATCATTTCAGGCGCAGAAGCGCTCTGACCGAGTTGAGACGAGGATTTAAGTGATGGCTGACACGAAAGTCGGACGGATCACGCAGGTTATCGGTGCTGTTGTCGACGTACACTTCGACGGCGAGCTTCCTGCGATCCTGAACGCTCTGGAAACTGACAACGGCGGGAACCGTCTGGTACTCGAGGTTGCTCAGCACCTGGGCGAAAACGAAGTACGCACGATCGCTATGGACGGAACCGAAGGTCTCGTTCGCGGTCAGGAAGTTAAAGACACTGGCGAGGCGATTTCCGTGCCAGTGGGTGACGGCACTCTGGGCCGCATCATGAACGTAATCGGTGAGCCAGTTGATGAAGCTGGTCCAATCGTTGCGGACACCAAGCGCGCTATCCACCAGGAAGCTCCAGCATTCGTGGAACAGTCCACCGAAGCTGAAATCCTGGTAACCGGCATCAAGGTCGTTGACCTGATCGCACCTTACGCAAAGGGTGGTAAGATCGGTCTGTTCGGCGGTGCTGGTGTTGGTAAGACCGTTCTGATCATGGAACTCATCAACAACGTTGCTAAGGCACACGGCGGCTACTCCGTATTCGCTGGCGTTGGTGAGCGTACCCGTGAAGGTAACGACCTTTACTGGGAAATGATCGAATCTGGCGTGAACAAGGAAGCTGGCAAGGGCGAAGGCTCCAAGGCCGCTCTAGTTTACGGTCAGATGAACGAACCTCCAGGAGCACGTGCACGTGTTGCTCTGACCGGTCTGACCGTTGCTGAGCACTTCCGTGACAAGGGCCAGGACGTTCTGTTCTTCGTGGACAACATCTTCCGCTTTACTCAGGCTGGTTCTGAGGTGTCCGCGCTGCTCGGCCGTATTCCTTCTGCTGTGGGCTATCAGCCTACTCTGGCAACCGACATGGGCGCCATGCAGGAACGTATTACAACCACAACGAAGGGTTCCATTACCTCCGTTCAGGCTGTGTACGTACCAGCGGATGACTTGACCGACCCTGCACCTGCATCCACCTTCGCTCACTTGGACGCAACCACCGTGTTGAACCGTTCAATCGCGGAAAAGGGCATCTACCCAGCTGTGGACCCGCTCGACTCCAACTCCCGTATGCTTGATCCACGTATCGTTGGTGAAGAGCACTACGAAGTTGCGACCGCGGTTCAGGAAACCCTGCAGCGCTACAAGTCTCTTCAGGACATCATCGCCATCCTTGGCATGGATGAACTTTCTGAAGAAGATAAGCTGGTTGTTGCACGTGCTCGTAAGATCGAGCGCTTCCTGTCCCAGCCGTTCTTCGTGGCTGAGGTGTTCACCGGTTCCCCAGGCAAGCTGGTTGCTCTTGAAGACACCATCAAAGGCTTCAAGGGTCTGGTAAACGGTGACTATGACCATCTGCCAGAAGCTGCATTCTACATGGTTGGTTCCATGGACGAAGCGGTTGAAAAGGCTGCTAAGCTGGCTGCTGAAGCTGCTTAAGCTCGATCTGGCGATCGAAAGTGAAAGGCAGCGGTTTGCAAAAGCCGCTGCTTCTTGAAACGGACAGAGGAAGAGCTAAATGGCTGAGACTTTCCAGTTTGAACTGGTTTCACCAGACCGCCTTCTGCTTTCAGAAGCAGTGACTGCAGCTGTAGTACCTGGCTCTGAAGGTGAATTTGGCGTCGGTGCCGGTCACTCGCCGTTTCTGTCGACCATGCGCCCGGGCGTTGTTCGCGCAACCGGGGCAAATGGTGATCAGCACGCGTACTTCGTACGGGGTGGTTTTGCCGATGTATCTGCATCAGGCATGACTGTTCTGGCGGAGCAAGCGATCCCGATGAGCGAAATTGACGCTGCCTATCTAGACCAGCAGATCCAAAATGCTGAGGAAGATCTGGCGGATGCCAAGGACGACATCGAGCGCCAAAAGGCCGCGCTGGTGTTGTCACAGCTGCAGGAAATCAAAGCCGCGCTGTGAGCAGAAAAGGCTAGTCCAAGAAATTAAAAACCCCGGCCAAAAGCCGGGGTTTTTTGTTGCAGCTTGACGCTGTCTTTTCTTTCTAGGGAGATTGGTGCCCTGTGCTGCACCAAGTAGAAAGAGGTCTCTTCTTCTTCGTGTTCTTAAGCAGCCATGCGGCGGCTGAATGGAACAAACTTGGTCTGAGCCGAACGCGACTTGCGCTGTTCTGGGGTCTCATAAACAATCGTGCGGTGATGGGCACAATAAGAGCCGTTTTCCGCTTTGTTGGTGCAAGGGAAGCTGTAGTTTCCGCTATCACCTTCGGTCCATTTGCATTGCCCTGGACGCGGCATGGTCATGGCAGTCATGGTTGCGAGCCTTCTTATTTTCTTTCAGCTTATTGAAAAGGCCAGTCGCCACGTCAATGCGCGGCCGGAGCACGATGCCGTCGGTAAGCTGTCTCGATTTTCGGAATTGAATAAACGGCTGAAACGCCCGAAGCGTTCCGCCGTTGCTGGAATGAAACCTAATCAGTTTGCCCACAGATTTCTAGAGGGGTATTGCCAGTATTGAGGCGGCTCTAGGGGAAGATTCCAGATAAGTCACTGAAGAAAGGCTTTTCTTCCGATCTCATATATTTTCAATTAATTCATTTAAGGGATGCGAACTGTCATTTAACTGTCGCGAAAACTCGAATCTCAGCAGAATCACGCGTCGCTTTTGAGGGAAAAACTACCCATCTTGGCACCGAAGTGATCGAGTGCTGTGGGGTCATCCAGATCAAGCCGGGCCGTGCGCCCAAGTTCAATGGTGTAGATCGCTTCTGCGTTCTCTTCCATCACCGGTTTGCCACCAATGTCACCGTGAAGGCGGGTGAGCGGGCTGAAGAAACGGCGATCCCACAGCACCGGGTTGCCGCGTTTGCCTTCGCACGTGGCAACACCAATAAGCTTCCCGGCATTGGGCTCATAGCCTGCCAGCAGTTCGTTCACATGGGTTGCCGCAATCTCAGGCATGTCGCCAAGCAGCATGACGGCAATTTCAATGCTGTCGGGCAGGCTATTGATGCCTGCTGCAACTGAGGTCGAAAGCCCTGCCTCGGCGCGTTCGTTGTGGACCACTTGTACGGACAGGCCTTGGAGCGCCTTTTGGATCGCGTCGCCTTCTTTTCCGACCACCACATGAACCCTGTCCACCTTGCTTTCAATGGCACTGAGCGCGACTTGCCGGATAATGGGAACCCCATGCACGCGGGCGAGAAGCTTGTTGTGGTCGCCCGTCCGGCGGGATTGACCCGCAGCAAGAATGATCGCCGCGGATTGACGCTTACGGTGTGCCTCGTCAACTTCTTCCTCTCGTGGCTGGGGCCGGGAGTAGATCTCCTTCAAAAGGCCACCAACGCCCATGGCCTTGATCTGACCGGCGGTGATTGGAAGATCCGCCAGCAGGCGGTTTAGCACCCAGTCAAAGCCATTTTCTTGAGGGCTGCGCGCGCACCCCGGTGCGCCAATGGCGGGCTTTCCGGCGAATGAACCCAATACCAAAAGGTTGCCCGGATCAACGGGCATACCGAAATGCTCGATGTTGCCGCCTGCACTGCGAAGCGCGCTGGGAATAATGTCGTTGACATCAACGACGGCTGAAGCACCAAAGATAATGAGCAGATCAAAGCCAGCGGGATCGAGGGTGCCAAGGGCCTCTTTCAGGTCAGGGTAGGTGTGCGGCACCTCAAGATGGGCTGAGATTACAGATCCAGAGGGTCTGAGGCGGTCCTGCAGTGCGGCAAGTGTCTTGCCGATCACCTGGCCCTTCAAATGGGGCAGGGTGGTGGAGACCACGGCAACGCGTTTTGCCGTGTAAGGGGCAACGCGAATGGCGCCCTGAATGGCTGCCGCCGCCGCGCCCAGATGACGTTCTTCGGCTGCAAGCGGAATGATCTTGGCTGTAGCGAGCATCCGCCCTTTTTCGACGGGAGCGAACGGTTCCAACGTCGCCATGGTGATCGCAGGGTCGATCATGTTGGCGCTCAAGATGGCATCTTCGTCCAGCTGGA
Organism: Pseudovibrio exalbescens; assembly: GCF_028737195.1. Classification (GTDB taxonomy): domain Bacteria; phylum Pseudomonadota; class Alphaproteobacteria; order Rhizobiales; family Stappiaceae; genus Pseudovibrio; species Pseudovibrio zosterae. The sequence continues at coordinate 514,195 of NZ_JAQZAJ010000002.1, forward strand.
GAATCCCTGCGTGCTCCGCGTAGAGATTGACACGGCCGGTAAAAGGCGGCGCTACAATGGTTCCGGCCCCGGCCGCGCTTGCTGCAAAGCGTTGTGCTGCTTCATCCTCATGAATGTCACCAGCATCAAGCCGAGCGACAGTAAGACTGGCAACACCGGCTGCTTCAAGGGTGGCAACCTCCCCTTCGGAAAGCCTGTGCCCCTTTTTCAGATGCAGGCCAGCTGCTTTCAAGGAGTGGGCGAGATAGCACCCGGTTGCCTGAGAAGTGGGAAGCTCTCCGAAATACATGCACTGCCTCTCCTAAGCTTTCGCACCACGTCGGGCGAGTATAATCTCCGCCATGATGGCAACTGCGATTTCCGCCGGACTGGCGGCACCAATGTTCAAGCCGATGGGGGCGTGGATGCGATCAATGCTCTCCCGCGAGAAGCCCTGTTCGAGGAGACGCTCCACACGGCGGCCATGGGTCTTCTTGCTTCCAAGGGCGCCAATGTAAAAGCAGTGCGCCTTCAACGCGGCTTCAAGCGCCGGGTCGTCGATCTTTGGGTCGTGAGTAACAGCAATCACGGCGCTGTGCGCATCAAGTGGCTGCTTGTCCAGCGCTTCTTCTGGCCACTGCGCCCGCAAGTCTACATCAGCAAAACGTTCCGGCGTTGCGAATGCGGTGCGCGGGTCAATGACCGTAAGATCGTACCCGGCGATCTTCGCCATCGGCGCGAGCGCTTGTGTGATGTGAACGGCCCCAACAGCGATGATGCGGAGGGCGGGGACATGGACGTTCAGGAACAGGTCGCGCCCATCATCGGGCTGAAAGCGGCCCGATTTGCCGGTCCGTAAGCGCACGCCGATCTCGTCTTGAAGCGCCACATCTAAAGGAAGCGCGTCTTCCGTGAAAAGGGTCGTGGTGCCGCTAGCAATGTCTGTGGCCAGCACCGCGCCCCGCCGGGAAGTGCGGGCGGCGTTCATCTGAGCCAGCCAATCAGGGCTGGAAAGTGCTTCCACGCGAACGGTTATGCGCCCCCCGCAAGACAAACCAACCCGCCAAGCCGTTTCATCAGCAACGCCGAACTCCAAGAGGCGCGCCGTGCCATCCTCGATGGTGTCCATGGCCTCGGTGACGACTTCCCCTTCAACGCAGCCACCTGAGACGGAGCCTTCAAAGTTTCCGTCGGCATCAATGAGCAGGTGACTGCCAATCGGGCGCGGGGCCGAGCCCCAGGTTTCGATGACCGTGGCCAGCGCACAGGCGCGGCCTTGCTGTAGCCACTGCTCAGCAACGGCCAGCACGTCGTTTGAAGTCGCTCGATTTTGCGGTGCCGAAAGGTCGGCCATAATCGGCTCCTGCCATGTCATCCTGGTTTACTATAAGTAGTTGCAGGGAGGCAGGAAACCAACAAAAAGCGCCGGACAGAAGCCCGGCGCTTAGTAATTGGTCGAAAGGAGGGGGCTTACTCGGCAGCTGCCCGCAAACCCGGTCCCGCGCTCAAAATGTCTCCATCCACTGCATCTGCAAACTGAGTGAAGTTCTCGATGAACATGGACACCAACTTGGCCGCCTGAGCGTCATAGGCGTTTGGATCCGCCCAAGTGCCGCGTGGGTTCAGGATGGTTGTGTCAACGCCTTCCACGGCCAACGGAACGGCAAAGCCGAAGTTGCTGTCCGTGCGATAGGCCACATCGTTCAAAGAGCCATCCAGTGCTGCGCGAAGCAGAGCCCGTGTTTCCTTGATCGGCATGCGATGACCGACGCCATAGGCCCCGCTGGTCCAGCCGGTGTTCACCAGCCAGCAGTTTACGCCGTGCTCCTGAATGAGCTTTTTCAGCAGAGCGCCATACTCGGAGGGATGACGAGGCATGAAGGGAGCACCAAAGCAGGTGGAGAACGTTGCTTGTGGTTCCGTCACGCCGCGCTCTGTGCCGGCAACCTTGGCGGTGTAACCGGAAAGGAAATGGTACATGGCCTGAGAGCCGGTCAATTTTGCGATTGGGGGCAGAACCCCAAAGGCATCGGCTGTCAGCATGATGATGTTCTTTGGGTGCGGCGCGCGGCCACTGTCACTTGCATTTGGAATGAAGTGGATTGGGTACGCGCAGCGGGTGTTCTCCGTCTTTGAGCCGTCGTCAAAGTCTGGAACGCGCTGCTCATCCAGAACGACATTTTCGAGCACCGTGCCGAAGCGCTCTGTGGTCGAGAAAATCTCAGGCTCCGCTTCACGAGAAAGCTTGATGGTCTTTGCGTAGCAGCCGCCTTCAAAATTAAAGATGCCTTCTGGACCCCAGCCGTGCTCGTCATCGCCCACCAGTGTGCGCGACGGGTCAGCGGAAAGGGTGGTCTTTCCGGTGCCTGACAGGCCGAAGAACACGGCAGTGTTGCCTGCATCGCCCACATTGGCGGAACAATGCATTGGCATCACGCCCGCATCAGGCAGCAGGTAGTTCAGCATCGTAAAGACCGACTTCTTCATCTCGCCAGCATACGCGGTGCCGCCAATAAGCACGATCTTGCGAGACAAGTCGCAGGCAATAACGGTTTCGCTGCGGCAGCCATGCTTGCTCGGGTCAGCCTTGAAGCTTGGCAGATCGATGATGGTCATTTCCGGCACGAAGGAGGCCAGCGCCGACCGTTCCGGGCGCAGCAGCATGTTGCGAATGAAAAGAGAGTGCCAGGCAAACTCTGTGAACACCCGCACGTTCAAACGCTGCGCGGGGTCGGCTCCGCCATAAAGATCCTGCGCGAACAGCTCCATGCCTTCCGCGTGAGAAAGCATATCGGCCAAAAGCACATCAAAGTGCGCCGGGCTGATGGCGGAGTTGTTCTCCCACCAGACCTGATTTTCGGTCTTTTCGTCCTTCAAGACGAACTTGTCCTTGGGGGATCGGCCTGTGTGGTCCCCCGTGTCGGCGACCAGTGCGCCACCTGCTGCCAGGCTGGCTTCGCCGCGCTTCAGCGCATATTCGTAAAGTTCAGGCTCGCTTAGGTTCCAGCTGAGGCTCTTAAGGTTCTTCAAACCAAATGCCTCACTCCCACAATCGGAATTACGTAATCCGAACTCTACCATTATTCTGATTTCCTCAGTCGCTCACCTGTTTACTTGCATCTCTCCTAGAGATCGTTCAGGTGAATCTGGTTTATGCCTCTTGCGACAGGGTGGACGGTAAATGAGTATTTGGGAAACAACAAGACCAGAGAAAGTCGTTAAACCGATTGAAATTCGAGTTCTGTAAACTTCGAGTATAATACTTTTCTTTTAAATGGATTTAGCTGGGGGATGCGTGGAAATAACCCCAAAAACTGATGGAGTATTGCCGCGCACTGGGTTATGGCGTGGGCTTGGATGCTGAGGCGGCTGTGGATTAACCCATTCTTCAGGCCGGGTTTTGCCTTATTTCACGACTATTTGTCCCTCGTGCCTAAATCGGGTAATCATTATCGAAAGTAAGTTTTGTGAGAGGATCGGGCCCCGACCATGCCGACCATTGCTCTGGTTGATGACGACCGCAACATTCTAACCTCTGTCTCGATCGCTCTGGAGTCCGAAGGTTACCGCGTTCAGACCTATACGGACGGTGCTTCTGCACTGGAAGGTCTTCAAAATGATCCGCCGGATCTTGCTATTTTCGATATCAAGATGCCGCGCATGGATGGCATGGAGCTGCTGCGCCGGTTGCGCCAGCGCTCGGATCTGCCGGTTATCTTTCTGACGTCGAAGGACGACGAGATTGATGAACTGTTCGGCCTAAAAATGGGTGCGGACGACTTCATTCGGAAGCCGTTCTCACAGCGTTTGATGGTAGAGCGCGTAAAGGCCGTGCTGCGCCGCGTGCAGCCTCGCGATGCGTCCGCTGCGGCAAGCGAAGGCGACAAGCTTCTGGAGCGTGGCCACCTGACAATGGATCAGGAGCGTCACACCTGCACATGGATGGGCAAGCCCGTAACGCTTACCGTCACAGAGTTTCTTATCCTGTTCGCGTTGGCTCAGCGTCCGGGCGTTGTGAAAAGCCGCAATGCACTCATGGACGCCGCCTACGATGATCAGGTTTATGTCGATGACCGAACCATCGACAGTCACATCAAGCGCCTCCGCAAGAAGTTCAAGGTTGTCGATGACGACTTTGATATGATCGAAACCCTTTACGGCGTCGGTTATCGCTTCCGCGAAGGCTGATTGGATCTCAGCGCTTTATGGCTTCTGAGCAGGTATCAAAAGATCACGTGGACAAGACCGCGCAGCCACGGCGTCCGGAAACGGACGGCGGACGGAACAACGCGTTTGGCTGGGTGCGCCGCCGTCAAGTACGCCGACGCATCCTGACCCGATGGGCGTCCGTGCTTGGCACCTATGTGTTTTCCTCCCTGACACGCCGCATTCTGGTTCTGAACCTTGTGGGCCTCTTCGCAATGGTGGTGGGTATCTTGTACCTGAACCAGTTTCGTGCGGGCCTGATTGATGCGCGTGTACAATCGCTGCTCACGCAGGGCGAGATTATCGCGGGCGCCATTGCCGCTTCTGCAACGGCAGACAGCAACCAGGTGATGGTGGATCCGGAACAGCTGCTGCGCCTGCAGGCCGGAGAAAGCATTGATCCCGGCTCCTCGCTGTCCAGTCTGGATTTCCCGATCAACCCGGAGCTGGTGGGGCCAATCCTGCGCCGGTTGATTTCGCCGACCAAGACGCGCGCGCGGATCTATGATCCGGATGGGACGCTGCTCCTCGACAGTTCCCATATCTACGCCCAGACCCAGATTTTCAGGTTTGATCTGCCCCCTCCCAATCAGGAGGAAGAGCCGTACTTCCAGAACCTCTGGCAAGAGGTGAAGTTCTGGATGCGGCGCGGTGAATACCCGCTCTACAAGGAACTGGACGACAGCAGCGGCCTTGACTATCCCGAGGTGGCAGCAGCCATGGCCGGCTCGCCCGCCAGTGTGGTGCGCTTGTCACCACGTGGGGAGATGATCGTTTCCGTGGCTATTCCGGTGCAGCGGTTCCGTGCGGTTCTGGGCACCTTGCTTCTGTCGACGCAAGGGGGCGACATCGACGACATCATTGCTGCTGAGCGCAGCGCGATCATCAAGATCTTCGTTGTCGCGGCCGTTGTGGTGATGGTGCTCTCTGTCCTGCTGGCAGGAACCATCGCAGGCCCGGTGCGGCGTTTGTCCGACGCGGCCCAGCGTGTGCGGTACTCCAGCAAATCTCGTGAGGAAATCCCGGAGTTCCCGGGGCGTTATGACGAGATTGGCCACTTGGCACGGGTGCTGCGCGAGATGACCAATGCGCTCTATAATCGTATGGATGCCATTGAGAACTTCGCCGCTGATGTGGCGCACGAACTCAAGAATCCGCTGACCTCCTTGAGGAGCGCCATCGAAACCTTGCCTCTGGCCAAGAACGAAGCCTCCCGCGAACGCTTGATGGAAGTCATCCAGCATGACGTGCGCCGTCTGGATCGGCTGATCTCGGATATCTCCGAGGCCTCGCGGATCGACGCGGAGCTTGCACGCGCGGACTCCGAGATCTTCGACATCGCCGTGCTGCTGCGCACCGTGACGGACATTGCCAACGAGCGCTGGGGTGAGGATGTGCCGCGGGTCAAGCTGACCGTGACCGCGTCCAAGCTGGACCACCCCTACGAGGTGTTTGGCAAGGCCGAGCGCCTGTCGCAGGTCTTCAACAATCTCATTGATAACGCGCGCTCGTTCTCGCCAAACGATGAGGCCATCGACATTACCGCCACACGCCAAGGCAACAAGGTGCTCATTACGGTGGATGACTGCGGTCCGGGCATCAATGCGGATGTCATGGAGCGCATTTTTGAGCGCTTCTACACAGACCGGCCTGCCAACGAAGGCTTCGGCAACAATTCGGGCCTTGGTCTTTCCATTTGCCGACAGATCGTGGAAGCCCACGGCGGAACCATCACGGCAGAAAACCGAGAGCAAAAAGGCGATGACGGCAAGGTGCTTGGTGCCCGGTTCATCGTCACACTGCCCGCAAAGCGCGTGAGCTGACCATGGCTCCATCCCACCACGGTACCTGCGTCGTCATTGGCAACAAAGGGGTTTTGATTCGTGGTGCGTCCGGTTCCGGCAAGTCTGGCCTAGCATTCGAACTGATCCAGCGAGAGCGGTCAGCGGGCAGATTCGCCTGTCTGGTGGCCGATGATCAGGTCTACATTGACGCTATCAACGGACGTCTTGTCGCGCGTTGCCCAGAGCCAACCAGGGGTTTAATGGAGCTTCGCGGTCACGGGATTGTGAAAATGCCCCACCTAAACCGTGCGGTGCTGCGATTGATTATTGATATTGAGGGGCTTTCTCACATAGAACGGCTGCCTGAGTCTCATGAGCTTGAAACAGAGGTCCTTGGCATAAAGGTTCGTCGTCAACCGGTGCCTTTGGAAAGCTTTGATGCATCGGTGAGGCTGGCTTACGCAGCGCTAAGAACCCTGTAGTTGCCTATCGGATTGGCGATGTGGTGACACTTTGCCGATTTTTCTTGCACTGCGGCGCAGGCTCTTAGAAAGTGGGGCAAGTGACACGTCAAAGTGTTACCTCTCAAATCTCGCAGGAATTGAATGATAGGTCTTGTTCTAGTCACCCACGGCCGTTTGGCCGAAGAGTTCAAATCGGCCCTCGAACATGTGGTTGGGCCGCAATCAGGGGTGTCGACAATTTGCATCGGTCCGGATGACGACATGGAGCAACGTCGTCAGGACATTTTGAAGTCAGTTGAGCAGGTAAATGACGGATCGGGTGTGGTGCTGCTAACCGACATGTTCGGTGGTACGCCATCAAACTTGGCGATCTCTGTCATGAACGGAACCTCAATAGAGGTGGTAGCTGGTGTAAACCTGCCCATGCTGATCAAGCTGGCAAGTGTGCGCAATGATCTGTCACTGGCGCAAGCCGTAGAAGAAGCAAGAAACGCCGGTCAGAAATACATTTCTGTCGCCAGTCAGGTGTTATCCGGTCAGGGTTGAAACAAAGAATGAATACGGTTCATGTGCTTGAGCGCGAGCTTGAAATCGTCAACCAGCGCGGCCTTCATGCGCGCGCCTCGGCCAAGCTTGTAAAGCTGGTTGAGACCTTCGATGCTGAGGTTGTCGTCTCCAAAGATGGCCAAAGCGTGGGTGGAACGTCGATTATGGGCTTGATGATGCTTGCTGCGGCACCGGGATGTTGCATCCATGTAAGGGTTACAGGCCAGCAACATCAGGAAGCCATGGCGGCCATTGTGGCCCTCATCGAAGACGGTTTTGGCGAGCGCGACTAGGGATTAGTCGCCTTTTTTGTTTGTGGACCGGCGATTTGAGTCGGCCCCCTACCATTGTTACGCAAATGATATAAAGGAACCTTTATATCTTTATTGCTTTCTCCCTTCCAACTACGCTATAACCCGTGCCAAGCATCAGGGTCAATGGGCCTTGAGAGTTGGAACTGCGGCGTACCTGCGCCGCGTCATGCGGGAAAAGTTGGATGACCGGATTTACCGATTACAAAGTAAAGGACATCTCTCTGGCTGAATGGGGCCGGACTGAGATCGAAATCGCTGAAACAGAAATGCCAGGCCTGATGGCTTGTCGCGAAGAGTTCGGCGAGAGCAAGCCTCTCAAGGGCGCCCGCATTGCAGGTTCCCTGCATATGACCATTCAGACCGCTGTTCTGATTGAGACCCTCGTGGCGCTGGGCGCAGAAGTTCGTTGGGCATCCTGCAACATCTTCTCCACGCAAGATCAGGCTGCTGCTGCAATCGCGGCGGCTGGCATTCCGGTTTTCGCTGAAAAAGGCGAGACGCTGGAAGAGTATTGGAACTATGCTGACCAGATCTTCGACTGGGGCAACGGCGAAACCGCCAACATGATTCTGGACGATGGCGGCGACGCAACCCTGATGATCCTTCTGGGTGCCAAGGCAGAGACGGACCCATCCGTTCTCGACAACCCTTCCAACGAAGAAGAAGTTGCCCTGTTCGCAACCATCAAGCGCCGTCTTGAGCGTGACCCAGGTTACTTCTCCAAGGTGAAGGCGAACATCAAGGGTGTTTCCGAAGAAACCACCACTGGCGTTCTGCGTCTTTACGAAATGCAGAAGAAGGGCGAGCTGCCATTCCCTGCGATCAACGTGAATGACTCCGTAACCAAGTCCAAGTTTGACAACCGTTATGGCTGCCGTGAGTCCCTCGTGGACGGCATTCGCCGTGGTACCGACGTGATGATGGCTGGCAAGGTTGCTGTTGTGGCAGGCTACGGCGACGTGGGCAAGGGCTCAGCACAGTCTTTGACCGGAGCTGGCGCACGTGTGATCGTGACCGAAATCGATCCGATCTGCGCGCTTCAGGCCGCGATGGATGGGTTTGAAGTCAAGACCATGGAAGAAGCTGTCAAGGAAGGCGACATCTTCGTTACAGCAACGGGCAACAAAGACGTCATCACCGCAGACCACATGCGTGAGATGAAGGACATGGCCATTGTCTGCAACATCGGTCACTTCGACAACGAGATCCAGGTTGCGGCTCTGCGTAACTTCAAGTGGCGCAATGTGAAGCCACAGGTCGACATGATCGAGTACCCGAACGGCAAGCGCCTTATCCTTCTCTCTGAAGGTCGTCTGGTTAACCTTGGCAATGCGACCGGCCACCCAAGCTTCGTAATGTCCGCCAGCTTCGCTAACCAGGTTCTGGCGCAGATCGAGTTGTTCACCAAGGGCGACGCGTACAAGAACGAAGTTTATGTTCTGCCTAAGCACCTGGACGAGAAGGTTGCGCGGCTTCACCTGAAGAAGCTCGGCGTGACGTTGCAGGAGCTGACCGACGATCAGGCGAACTACTTGGGAATTGAAAAGACAGGCCCGTTCAAGGCCGAGCACTACAAGTACTAATTAACAGAATCGCACGCCCCGCTTCCATATATGGTATGCGGGGCGGGCCACGTCACCACTAATTGTAGTGGATGGGTCGCAGGCCCGGAATATTTGTTTACTATTTGTAAAGAACCTCTTCTTCGCGTTTCCGTATCGAGTTATCTTGGTTAACGAATCAGTCGTGAGTGTAGCCAGTTGAGCGACTTATTCGCGGTCCGGTTTTCGGACCTTGGCGGCGAAAAAGGGGGCACTACATGCCAGCAGGCTGGCAACAACACGCACGTTCCAACGTGCTGTGGCGAACAAGGATTCGGCAATTTGCAAATCTATTTGGTGTTGGCGCGTTCGCTCTAGTTGGTGCTGCCGGTTTCTCTCAAGCAATGGATTTTCTGCCGCAATTCTCAGGGACGTCTGTCGACGCACTGAAAGTGGTATGGCTGGCTGCGATTGCCGGCGCGATCATGTTTGCCGTGGCAACAGCTCTCATGATGGTGCGCAGTCGTCGTCGCCTTGAAGGCACGATTGCCCAACTGCGTCAGGCGCGGGCAAGCGCCGTTGCACGGATTGATCGGCTCGAGAACATCCTTGAAACAGAAGATTCCCTGATGCTGGTCTGGGAAGGGGCTGAGCGCATTCCTGCGGTCGCAGGTCATTTGCCGGACTCGCTCAATTTCCCGGAGGGCATCAACCAGCTTCTGGAATACGAGGCATGGCTGGAGACCAAGTCTGCTGAGGCTCTTCGCGCCTATCTTGATCATCTGCGCACCCATGGTGAGCCGTTCCGGCTCACTTTGAGCACCACCAATGGTGTTTATCTGGAGGCAACAGGGCGCACCGCAGGTGGGGCCGCAGTGCTGCGCCTGCGTGACCTGACGGGCGACCGTCAAGCCAGCGCGCGCCTGTCAGAGCAGAACGAGAAACTGCAAAATCAGCTTGAAGGCATCCGCAGTCTGCTGGACGCGTTGCCGGGCCCTGCCTGGCAGAGAGATGATGCGGGTAAGCTCGTTTGGGTGAACACGGCATATCTGGATGCGGTTGAAGCCAGCACCCTTGCCGATGTGCTTTCCAAGGGGGCAGAGCTTTTGGACGCCAAGGGCCGTATGAAGCTCAGCACAATGCGCGAGACCAACGGCGTTTACAGCGCACCAATGCCGGTTGTTGCTGCTGGAGAGCGGTGTGTCTACCAAATCACCGATGTTTTGAGTGACAAGTCAAGCGCGGGCCTTGCGCAGGACATCAGCGAGCTGGAGCGCGTTCAGAACGAACTGCGCCGTACGTTGGACTTCCACACCCGTACGCTGGATGAACTCCAAACCGCTGTCGCCATCTACGGTGCCGACCGCCGTTTGAAGTTCCACAATGCTGCATACCGCACGCTTTGGGAACTGGATCCATCCCTGCTGGAATCGTCGCCTGAAGAAGGCGCAGTTCTTGATGCCATGCGTGCAGCACGCAAGCTGCCGGAGCAGGCGGACTACCGCTCATGGCGCGCCAAGCATCTGGAGAGCTACCAATCGCTGGAAGCGCGTGAGTTCTGGTGGCACCTGCCGGACGGGCGTACCCTGCGTGTGATCGCGAACCCGCATCCTCAAGGCGGCGTGACGTACATCTACGAGAATGTAACCGAGCGCCTCGATCTGGAAAGCCGCTACAACTCCCTCATTCGCGTTCAGGGCGAAACGCTGGATCACCTGTCCGAAGCTGTGGCTGTGTTTGGCTCCAATGGCCGTCTGCGCCTCTGGAACCCGGCGTTTGCCGACATCTGGCGCTTTACAGAAGCCGAGTTGCAAAACGAGCCGCATGTTTCTGGTTTGGTGGAGAAGTGTAAGCATCTCTTGCCGGATTCGACCGTGCTCAAGGAACTTGCTGGCGGCATCACGGGCCTGTCTGACAGCCGTACCAACCTCACGGGGCGCATGGAGCGTATTGATGGAATGATCATCAATTACGTAACTGTCCCGCTGCCCGATGGCGGGACGTTGCTGACCTTCGTCAACGTGACCGACAGCGTGAATGTTGAACGGGCGCTGGTGGAAAAGAACGAGGCACTGGAAGAGGCGGACCAGCTGAAGAACACCTTCATTCAGCATGTGTCTTACGAGCTGCGCTCGCCGCTCACCACGATTATCGGCTTTGCGCAGTTGCTTTCCGACCAAAAGTTCGGCGATCTGTCCACCAAGCAGACCGAGTACATGCAGTACATCCTGTCGTCCTCGTCGTCACTGCTGGCCATCATCAATGACATTCTGGATCTGGCGACGGTGGATGCCGGTATTATGGAGCTCAACATCTCCGATGTGGATGTGGCCGAGACCGTGTCCGAAGCCATCGTTGGTCTTCAGGATCGCTTGACCGAATCCAACATCAGCCTGAACACCAACCTGCCCGATAACATTGGCACCATTCGCGCAGACGAACGCCGCCTCCGGCAGGTTTTGTACAATCTTTTGTCCAACGCCGTACGCTATTCTGAAGCGGGCGGACAGGTGGATGTCAGGTGTGTTCGTGATGCAAATTCCATCAAGTTTACCGTGGAAGATCATGGGGTTGGCATTCCCGAGGAACTGCTGGAACAGGTGTTCTCCCGCTTCGTGGGCAGGGGAGCGGCTGGAAGCCGACACGGGGTTGGCCTTGGACTTGCCATTGTAAAGAGTTTTGTTGAGCTGCACGGCGGCACCGTTGACATCTCTTCCAAGGAAGGCGAAGGCACCACCGTCACCTGTACATTCCCGCTGGAGCCGCGTGTTCTGGATCTTCAAGCTGCGGAATAACTGCCAGATTTAAACCGGCACAAGGCTGGATGGGGCTCATCAGCGCACAATGATTGTCACGTTATATTCTCAAGCCGAAACCGAGCGTTTTGCGGAAGACTTTGCGGAATTTTTGAAGCCGGGCGATGTGATCGCCCTTTCCGGTGATTTGGGCACGGGCAAGTCCACGTTCTCCCGCGCATTGCTGCGCTATCTGGCCGGAGAGCCAGAGTTGGAAGTGCCTAGCCCAACCTTTACGCTCGTTCAGACCTATGATCTGGAGCGTCTGTTTCTGGCGCATATGGACCTTTATCGCCTCGAAGAGCCAGAAGAGCTGGAAGAGCTTGGCCTTGAGGACACGCTGGAGCGCGGCGCAGCCCTTGTTGAGTGGCCAGAGATGGGAGATGCCCGGTATTGGCCCGAAGCGCTTCTGGTGAAGATTGAGGAAGGGCCTGAGCCGGACAGCCGGATCTTCACCCTAACGCCGCAGAGCAGCGATTGGGACGCGCGGCTGAAGCGTCTGCAGGCACGCCGTGAGCTGCTGCTCGGCACAACGTGGATGGAGCGGCCTCGGGATCACCTCAAGGGCGACGCCTCCACCCGTAGTTATCTGCGCCTAAATGGCGAGGCTGGCGGCGCGGTTCTGATGGATTATCCGCCAAGGGCGGGGGAGGCAACGCTGCCCTCCGGCAAGACCTATGCACAGTCCGTACATCTGGCGCATTCCATCGATGATTTTCTCGCCATAGCGGAAGAGCTGCGCCATCGCGGTTTGCGCGTGCCTGAGATCTATGCGCTGGATCGGCCCAATGGTCTTGCGCTAATGGAGGACCTCGGCACTCAGTTCATCGTGCAGGACGGTGCGCCCATCGCAGACCGATACAAACGCGCGCTGGATGTGCTGCTTCACATGCACCAGCAGGCGTGGCCGGAGACGGCCCGTTCGGGCGATGCAACCCATGCCCTTGGCCGCTATGATCTGGCCTCCTACATGACCGAGGCCGAACTCTTCATGGAGTTCTATCGCCCGCACGCGGAGGGCAAAGAGGCTTCCAGCAAGGACCGGACCCTGTTCAAAGAGGCTTGGCAAAAGGCACTCGCACCGCTTGAGGCCCTGCCAAAGACTTGGGTGATGCGGGACTTTCACAGCCCCAATCTGCTTTGGCTCGACCGGGCTGAAGGGCTGGACCAGATTGCGCAGATCGATTTTCAGGACGCCCTTATTGGACCAATTGCTTATGACGTTGCGTCCCTTGTGATGGATGCCCGCCTGACGATCCCTCGTGACCTTCAGGAAGAGCTGCTGGCGCACTATTGCGAAAAAGCGCTTAAATACCTAAGTGATTTTGATGAAGGCCTGTTTAGGTACGGAGTTGCTACACTTGCAGCCCATCGTAACACTAAGATTTTGGGGGGCTTTGTCCGGTTAAATACCGTATTTGGTAAGCCGGCGTATCTTGAGCATCTGCCCCGGATCAGAGAGTATCTTGTACAGGCTCTTTCACATCCTGAGCTGGAAGAGCTCAAGACGGTGTATGACGTCATACTGCCGTCAAATCCTCTGCTGCACAGTGCGAGCAAATAGTTCTTCCAATTTACTTGAAAGAATAAAGGAATGAATAAGAACCCAATCGCTCACCCAGAGCGTGCCATAGTGCTATCGGCTGGCATGGGCAAGCGCATGCGCCCGTTGACCGCCACCACCCCGAAGCCTCTGATCGAAGTGGCCGGCAGATCCATGCTGGACTACACCTTGCAGCGCCTGCAAAAGGGCGGCGTTCAGGAAGCGGTGGTGAACGTGCACTATCTGGCTGACTTGGTGGAAGTTCATGCCAAGAAGTTTCAGGGTATGGCCGTTGCCATTTCTGACGAACGCGATGAGCTGCTGGAGACCGGCGGCGGCGTAAAGAAGGCTCTGCCACACCTGGGAAACCAGCCGTTTCTGGTGACCAACTCCGACAGCCTCTGGATTGAGGGCGTGCGCCCAAATCTGGAGACCATGGCCGAGGCGTGGAATCCTGAGAAAATGGACATCCTGTTGCTGATGGTGCCAAGTGTGAATTCCGTTGGCTACACCGGCAAGGGCGACTTCACCATGGACGTTGAAGGTGTTTTGAAGCGTCGCGTGGAGCGAACCGTGGCGCCCTATGTCTATTCCGGCACTGCCATCTTCAAGCCAGAGGTGTTTGAGGATACCCCAGACGGGCCGTTTTCCCTGAACTTGCTGTTTGATCGCGCGATCGAACAGGGGCGTCTTTATGGCGTGGAAGGGGATGGCCTGTGGCTTCACGTGGGAACCCCGGAAGCTTTGGTTGATGCCGAAAGAGCCATTGCAGAAAGCGTGAACTGACGCCTAAAAAGGATCATCTCTTGATTCTTTTGCAGGCGGTCTGTTTTGAGCCAGAACAAGCTTTTCACCATCGCACCACCAACGCCTTTCCTTCAGACGTTGGTGGAGAACCTCCTCACAGGTGAACTGGTTCCCGGGTTTGATGCCAACTCAAGCCCGCTCGCGCTCAGCAAGGTAACCATATATGTGCCCACGCGACGTGCGGCGCGGTCCTTGCCCACCCTCCTGCGAGAGGCGATGGGCCAGCGGTCCATCCTGCTGCCCAAAATTCTGCCCCTTGGCGACGTGGAGGAAGACGAGCAGGTTCTGCGGCAAGAGCCGGATGCGGAGCCTCTGCCTCCTGCCATGTCGTTGATGGAGCGCAAGCTGGCCATGACACAGCTCGTGTGGGCGTGGAAGGGCCATTTGCGCCGCGAACTGTTGGGCCTGGGCGAGGGCGATACATCGGCGTTCCCGGCATCCTCAGCAGATGCGGCATGGCTTGCCGGTGATTTGCTGACCTTGATGGATGAGGTGCAGACGGAAGAAGCCAACTGGACCGACCTGACGGGCCTTGTGCCGGACAATCACGCCCAATACTGGCAGATCACGCTGGAGTTCCTGCGCATTGTGAGTGAGCAGTGGCCCGCCTTCCTGAAAGAAGCCGGGTTCATGGACCCCAAGGCCCGCCGGTCGGCGTTGATCCGCCGCGCCGCGCAGCTGCTGCGAGATCAGCCACCCAAAGGGCCGGTGATTGTCGCAGGCGCGACGGGCTCCGTGCCAGCGACAGCGGAGCTTTTAAAAGCCGTGCTTTCCTTGGAGCATGGAGCCATTGTCCTTCCAGCTCTTGACCAGCGCATGGACAATGAAAGCTGGAAAGCCTTGGGCGGAACGGATGAGGGCATGGCTGTGCCCGGTCACCCGCAATACAGCCTGCAGAAACTTCTCGCCACCTTGGGGCGCACCCGTGACGACGTGGTGGCGCTGGGGACTGTTTCGAGCCCTTCCTTGAGCCATCGAAGCGCAATCGTAAACGAGGCGCTGCGTCCGGCAGACACCACGGATGCCTGGCAGGGCTTTTTTGCAAGCGAGCTGGCAACCAAGCGGCCCGAAGCCTTCCAGAATGTCGCGGTGCTTTCAGCGGGCAGTGAAGCGGAAGAGGCGCTGGCCGTCGCCTTGGTGTTGCGTGAAGGCATAGAAGCGGACAAGAAGGTGGCGCTCATCACGCCAGACAGAACACTGTCCCGCCGCGTGGCCTCGGAGTTGGCGCGTTGGAACATTGCCGTTGATGATACCGCTGGCCGTCCGCAAGATCAGACGCCGCCTACCATCCTCGCCATGCTGACCGCCAAGCTTGCCTTGGGCGGCCTCGACCCTGTTCAACTTCTGGCGCTGTTGAAGCACCCGTTGGCTCGGTTCGGTTTGCCGGTAAAGGAAGTGCGCGCCGCCGCGCGTGCGCTTGAACGTGGTGTGTTGCGCGGGCCGTCACCCCGGCCCGGCATATCAGGTCTGAAAGAAGCCATTCTCGCAGCCCGATCCGCCGTGGAAGACAGGCACACCCCACGCTGGAAAAAGCTGGTAGAGGCAGACTGGCAATCGATCGATCAGCTCGTTATGCGGCTGGAGGAGGCGATTGGTCCTCTCGAGGCGCTTCTGGGTGCAGCGTCCGATGTGGATGTCAAACACATTGCCCAACTGCATACTGATGCGGTGATAAAAGTTGCCGAGGAAGAAGACGGCTCCACCACCGAACTTTTCAAGGGAGAAACCGGTGCTGCCCTTGCAGACACGCTGACCTCTCTTCTGGACGCTGAGACCAGCAGTCTCGCCATTCCGGCCGCGGAATGGCCCGGCGTCTTTGCCGCCCTTGTGTCTGGCAATGCGGTGCGCTCCAAGCTGCCCGCAGACCCTAGAGTGCACCTGCTTGGACCGATGGAGGCGCGGCTTCAGCATTTCGACCGGGTGGTGCTCGGCGGATTGAACGAAGGTATCTGGCCGCAAAGAACACGTAACGACCCTTGGCTCAACCGTCCCATGAAAGGCCAGATCGGCCTCGACCCGCCGGAACGGCGCATTGGGTCCTCAGCCCATGACTTTTTGTGCGCCATGGGGGCGGAAGAAGTGGTCTTGTCCCGCTCAGCGCGGGTGGATGGTGCCCCGGCTGTAGCCTCCCGCTGGCTGCAACGGATTTTGACGCTGGCCGGGGACGAAGTGACAACCGCCATGAAGCAGCGTGGCACGCCCTACGTGGAAATGGCGCGAACACTGGACCGCTTGGAAGTGCCGGTGATGCCAGCTGAACGCCCGGAACCCAAGCCGCCGCTCAATGCGCGGCCCAAGCAGCTGTCGGTCACGCGCATCGAAACCCTGATACGCGACCCCTACGAGATTTACGCCCGCAACATTCTGAGACTGGAGGAAGTTGACCCTATTGGCGGCGAGCCAAATGCTGCCGACAAGGGCACCATCATCCATGATGCGCTGGCAAACTTCTTGAGCCAGTGGGATGCGGCTTTTGATGACAAGGCCATTCGAGCCCTGTTGGATGAAGGGGGGCGGTTGTTCCGCCCACTAGACGCGTTCCCGGCCATTCGAGCGCTGTGGTGGCCCCGTTTCGAGAAGATCGCAGAAAGCTTCGTTGGCTTTGAATATGGCCGTGCCGCCGATATTGAAAGGCGTTTTCTGGAAGTGTCTGGGGGAGCGGAGATGAAACGGCCAGATGGCAGTACGTTCAAGCTGACTGGCCGGGCGGACCGCATTGATCTGATGAAAGGCAATCAGCTTCAAGTGATTGACTACAAGACCGGCGTTCCGCCCTCGCAAAAGCAGGTGGAGGCGCTGCTCTCGCCCCAGCTGCCGCTTGAAGTGGCCATGATCCGCCGAGGTGGGTTTGAGGGCATACCGGCAGAAGCTCCAGTCAGCTCAATCCTCTATGTACAGTTGAAGGGCGGACGTGAGGCTTTGAAAGTCCACAAGCGCGACCCGGAAGATCAGAGCGTGGAAGAACTTGCCGAAGAAGCATGGAGCCGACTGGAACAGTTGGTTGCGGCCTATGAAAACCCGGCGAAGGGATACTTGTCCCGTGCCCGTGTTTTGAAAGAGCGTCAATGGGCCTCGGCCTATGACCACCTCGCCCGCGTGCAGGAATGGTCCCTTGGCGGCGAAGGGGAGGACGACTGATGCAGATCCCGGCAAAGACACTGGAAAGTCAGGCGAAGGCCGCCCACCCCCTCAACTCGGCTTGGGTAAGTGCCAATGCAGGCTCCGGCAAGACCTTCGTTCTGGCGCGGCGTGTCATTCGCTTGCTGTTGAACGGCACTGATCCATCGCGCATTCTCTGCCTGACCTTTACCAAGGCCGCGGCCGCCGAAATGGCAACGCGCGTTTTCGATATTCTTGCCTTCTGGACCAGTCTGTCCGATGCTGAACTGGCAAAGGAACTTGAGGTGATTGAAGGTCGCCCGCCAGAACCGAAAAAGGTTTCTGAAGCGCGCAGGCTGTTCGCAAGAGCACTGGAAACACCGGGTGGCCTGAAAATTCAAACGATTCATGCCTTCTGCGAAGCTCTGTTGCATCAGTTCCCGCTGGAGGCAAACGTGGCCGGGCACTTTTCCGTGCTCGATGACCGCATTGCCGACGAGCTGCTTTCAGAAGCGCGGGCCCGCGTGTTGCACCGGGCAGAGGTGGACCCGGATACGGATCTTGGCCGGGCCCTTGCGCTGCTCATTGAGCTGCTGCCCGATGCAGGTGTTGAGAGCGCCCTTTCCGAGCTTATTGGCAAGCGCGATGCCTTCTACCGTTGGATTGTCGCTGCAGGTTCTCTGGAAAATGCGCTGGGCGAACTGATCGCAAGCTTTGGATTGACGGCCAACGACACCCCTGAAGCAATTGATGCCGCCTTCAAGAGTGAGTGCCTGCTGTCATCGCAAGAGGTGAAAGCCTATGCCGAAGCGCTGCGCACAGGCACGAAAACAGATCAAGGGCGCGCCGATGCCATGCTGGCAACCTTGGCGGCTCCCACAGATGAGGTCTGGCGGAGAAGCTGGCTGGATGTGTTCCTCACTCAGAAGATGGAACCTCGCAAAAGCCTCGGCACCAAGAAGATTCAGGAGGGCTTTCCGCATGTGATTGAGCACATGATGGAGGAGCAGCAACGTTTGCTGAGCCTCTTGGAAAAGCGTGCTGCTGCAATCACCGTTGCGGGCACCAAGGCGATATTGCATCTGTCTGACGCAGTGCTTCAGCACTACGAGAAGGACAAGATTCAACGCGGGTTTCTCGACTTTGAAGATCTGGTAGTACGCGCCGCGAACCTGCTCTCTCGCTCGGATGCGGCCCGGTGGGTTCAATACAAGCTGGATCAGGGGCTTGACCATATCCTCGTGGATGAAGCGCAGGACACGAGCCCGCGTCAGTGGGAAGTGATTGGCGCGCTGGCAGAGGAATTCTTTGCAGGCGAGGGCGCGCGGGCGGGCGTTCGAACCATTTTTGCCGTCGGCGATGAAAAGCAATCGATCTACTCATTTCAAGGCGCAGTGCCTGCGTATTTTGCGCAGATGCGTGACTTCTTTAAACGACGCGCCGGTGAAGCTCAGAAAACCTTTGAGGCCATTGAGCTGAACCTTTCGTTCCGCTCCACTCCGGACGTACTGGGTGCCGTCGACAAGGTGTTCGAGGTTCCTGAGGCCTATGCGGGCCTGTCGCAGGACAATCTTGCGCCGGTGCATGAGGCCATTCGCCGGAATGATCCCGGTCTCGTTGAGATTTGGCCCCTGGAAGAGCACGCGGACATAGAGGAACCAGAGGATTGGACTGAGCCTGTCGACCGGATCGGCAGCTCAAATCCAATGATGCGGCTGGCACGCCGGATTGCAGGGCAAATCCGTGACTGGGATGAGAATGGCGTGGCATCGCCGGGAGATGTGCTGGTGTTGGTGCGCAAGCGT
The DNA here is from genome assembly GCF_028737195.1 of Pseudovibrio exalbescens. Classification (GTDB taxonomy): domain Bacteria; phylum Pseudomonadota; class Alphaproteobacteria; order Rhizobiales; family Stappiaceae; genus Pseudovibrio; species Pseudovibrio zosterae. The sequence goes on from NZ_JAQZAJ010000002.1 coordinate 533,078, forward strand.
GGCCCGTTTGTGGATGCGCTGAACCGCGAGTTGAAGCGTCTTGACGTACCTGCTGCCGGTGCGGACCGGCTGACCCTGACAGACCATATCGCCGTGCAGGACTTGGTCGCGCTGGGCCGGTTCATTCTGTTGGCGGAAGACGACATGTCTCTTGCCTGCACATTGAAAAGCCCTTTGTTTGGCCTGTCCGACGATGACCTATTCGAGATTGCTCATGAAACGCCGGGCCGTCCTCGCCCCGGCACGCTCTGGCAGATGCTGGTGAGAAAGGCGGACAGCTCCGAAAAGTGGGCGGCAATCCGCAGTCAACTGGAAGACTGGCGTGATCGCGCCGACTTTGTGCCGCCTTTCGAGTTTTATGCGCGCATTCTGGGGGGCGATGGGCATCGTCTCAACTTCCGCCGCCGTCTTGGCTCGGAAGTGGATGATGTGCTTGACGAGTTCCTTGCCCTGACAATCACATTTGAGCAGACCGGGACACCGGGTCTTGAAGGCTTCCTTGCTTGGCTTGCCGCCGCGCCAACCGAGATCAAGCGCGAGCTGAACAACGCCAAAGGCATGGTGCGCATTATGACCGTTCACGGCTCCAAGGGGCTGGAAGCGCCGTTTGTCATTCTGGCGGACAACTGTTCTGCGCCCGTATCGGCGCATCACGATCCGGTGATGCTGGAAAAGGCACGGCAAAACGACGAAAAAGCCGCGAATGCACTCGTATGGCTGCCCACTTCTGCACTGCGGACGCCGTGGCACAAGGAGGCCCTGCAAGCCATGCGGGACGGGCAGGAGGAAGAGTATCGTCGCCTGCTTTACGTTGCCATGACCCGTGCCAAGGACCGCCTTGTCGTATGTGGTTGGTCGCCAAAGCGCGGGCCTCATGCCAATTGCTGGTATTCGATCATTGATCGCGGTTTGGCTGCTGAAAGCCGCCCGCAGCTTGATCAACTCGGCAATACCATCGGCCTGCGCTGGACCCGGGACGGCGTTGAAAAAGAAGAGCCAAAGCTTGGCGGAACAAAAGCGGAGCCCGTGAATGCGGCGGTAAGTTTGCCTGCGTGGGTTACGCGCAATGTGTCGGCACCAGACCGTTTGCGGCGCTTGAAGCCATCCGCTGCGTTTGAGGAAATGGAAACCAAGCAAGGCATCGAGCCTCCCTCTCCGATACAGGCCCTTGAAGCTGCACGCCAGCCCGAAAGCTGGCCGTTGGTCCGGGGGCGTATGGTTCACCGCCTTTTGGAAATTCTGCCGGAGCTGCCCGAGACGGAGCGTCACGCAGCCATGGAACGCTACATCGCCATTGCCTTGCCGGAGGCGTTCCGCGACCGCGAGGAAGACTTGCGCAAGGATGTGCTCGGCGTCTTGCATCACCCAGAATACAGCGCGCTGTTCACCGTTGAAGGGCAGGCTGAAGTCCCCATTCAGGGGCTGCTCAAAGATGAAGCCGGGCAGGATGTGGAGGTGTCAGGCATCATCGACCGGCTCGTTTTGCAAGGGGATGAGCTTTGGATTGTCGACTATAAAACCAATTCACAGCTTCCTGATCATCCGTCAGCGGTGAGTGAAGAGTATGCAGCGCAGCTTGCGGTTTATAAGAAATTGCTCATAAACCTCTATCCCACTAAGAAAATCCGAGGTTTTCTGCTCTACACCGGTGGCCCGGTCCTCTTTGAGGTGCCGCAGGAGCGACTGGATCATTTCAATTTCTAAGAGGATCTTGGAAATCGGTTTGCTTGACGCTTAAGGTTCGGCTTCCTACCTTCGACACAACGGAGCCGCCCTGTCGGGTGACTCGAGAAAACAGAAACGAGGCACGAAATGGCGACTGTAAACGTCAGCGACGACACATTTGAAACCGAAGTCCTGAAAAGCTCCACACCTGTGCTGGTGGACTTCTGGGCGACATGGTGCGGCCCTTGTAAGATGATCGCTCCGTCTCTTGAAGAAATTTCTGACGAGATGAGTGGCGCTGTGAAGATTGCCAAGCTGGACATCGATTCCAATCAGCAGGCCGCAATGAACTATGGTGTGCGTTCGATCCCGACGATGATCCTGTTCAAGGACGGTGAGCCTGCAGCCACGCTCGTTGGCGCACATCCAAAAGGCAAGATTGCAGATTGGATCAAGCAGTACTCGTAGGCCCACTGAAAAGCCGCTGAGAAACCTGTTTGTTTAGCGGAACTCCGGTCACACATGTGGCCGGAGGCCTTTTGTTTTAAGCAATCTTCGCCTAAATAAGACGCTGGGCCTGCACTTGGCAGGCAATCTGTCTGCATGAGCTCTTTGATGAGCCTGTAACGAGTGGGATAAGGATGACAAACGAAAGCAAGAACCCTGAAGAGGAACTCAGCAACGTAACCCCTGAGGCTACTGAGAGTGCTGAAGCTCTGGAAACTCCGCTAGAGGAAGGGGTGCTCGAGTTTGAAGACCCATCAGCTGTTCTGGCAGCAGAAAACGCTGAGCTTAAAGAGCGCGCTCTGCGCCTGATGGCTGAGATGGAGAACCTTCGTCGTCGCACCGAAAAGGAAGTACGTGACGCGAAAGCCTACGCGGTTGCTTCCTTCGCGCGTGACATGCTGGTCGTCAACGACAACCTCGGCCGTGCGATTGAAGCCCTGCCTGAGGAAGCGCGTTCAAATGGAGACAGCTCTCTGGCTTCTCTGATTGAAGGCGTTGAAATGGTGGAGCGCGACATGCTGAACCAGCTGGAAAAGCATGGCGTGAAGCGCATCAGCCCAGAAGGCGACAAGTTCGACCCGAACTTCCATCAGGCCATGTTTGAAGTTCCAAACCCAGAAGTGCCAAACGGCACGGTGGTTCAGGTGGTTCAGGCAGGCTATGTGATCGGCGACCGGGTTTTGCGTCCAGCCATGGTTGGCGTGTCCAAGGGCGGCCCAAAAGCTGCGACAAATCCGGCAGACAAGCCTGCAGAGCCGGGTTCAACTGTCGATAAAAGCGCCTGACCATTGACTTTGCGGCGATGTTAAGTAAAGCGGGGCCTTACAGCTCCGCTTTTTTGTTGGCTGAAAGCGAGCTGATCCTCATACAACAATGGCACTGAGTTCAGGCCCATCTGGCAGAGCAGACCGCAATGATCGCTTGGCAGTATCTCGATTATCTTGGCGTGGCCGTTTTCGCTATCACAGGCGGCCTTGTTGCCGCGCGTTTGCGGCAGGATTTGATCGCTTTTTTGTTCTTCTGCACGCTGACGGGCATTGGCGGCGGAACTCTTCGAGATGTGCTGCTCGACGCGCCCGTGTTCTGGACCCAGAATGAGTCCTACCTGATCATCTGTGGCGCAGTGGCTGTCCTCATGTGGTTTACAGCGCACATTTGGGAGCGCCTCGACAAGCCGATCCGCTGGATGGATGCGCTCGGAATCGCGGCCTACTGCGTGATGGGGGCTGCAAAAGCCCTCACGTTTGGGGAGGCCTACTTTGTGGCCATTCTCATGGGCGTCGCCACGGCGACCTGTGGCGGCATCATCCGGGACATCGTTGCTGGTCAACCGTCGGCCATTAGCCAGCGTGAGGTCTATGTGGCTGCCACTTTTGCTGGCGCAACGGCCTATGTGGTCGTGCATGCCTTTGCGCTTGGAGACAATTGGGCCGCGCTGGCCGGCTTCTCCGTGGCCATGCTTCTGCGGGGCGGGGCACTGACCTTTGGTTGGTCTTTGCCAACCTACTTGCCTCCTGCAGACCGGAAAAAGAAAAAGCAGAAGGCGGACTAAACCCGCATGAAGACATGGCTTGCTGCCGCAAGATCTTCAATTGCGGTGCCGACGGATTTGAAAAGTGTCTTTTGATCGTAAAACCGGCGTCCGGCCTTGGTGCCTTGGCACAGCTCGGTGAGATCGGCAGCGATATCGGCGCGGGTGATCAAATTGTCTTCCAAGGGGCGGACCAGATCTCCAGCACGGCTCAAGGCACCCTCATAGCTGTCTACAAACAGGCGGCAATCTTGCACCGCCTGGTCATCACATTCGCGCATGTGTGGCAAGTAGGCGCCCATCAAGTCGAGGTGACAGCCTGCTGACAGCCATGCTCCGTGCACAAGAGGGTCAGTTGACAGGGTAGCGCAGGAAATGATGTCTGCGCCCCGCACAGCGCCCTCCAGATCCGCCGTCGCGCTGATCTTCACGCCAGGTATCTTGACGCGGGCGGCGAGCGACTCCGCAGTCTTGTTGGTCCGGTTCCAGATCAGAACCTCAGATATGGGCCTGACGGCGCAATGCGCGCGAATGAGGAAAGGTGCAAGGCCGCCCGCACCTATCATCAGCAGGCGTTTTGAATCCTCTCTGGAAAGATAGGAGGAGGCAAGCGCAGAGGTCGCAGAGGCCCGCCACAACGTCAGCTCCCTGCCATCAAGAACTGCAAGGGGCTGGCCGGTCTTCCCGGATTGCAGAAGATAGACGCCCATGACCGTTGGAAGGTTGTCTCTGCGGTTTTCCGGAATCACGGAGGAAATTTTTGTGCCGATAAAACCCCGGTCGCTGGTGCCCTGCGCCCGAAAATCGTTCCACGACGGCATAAGGACCAGTGAAGCTGTCGCCTCGTTGTTAGGCCGTTCTATCCGCAGATGATGCGCTGGCGGCGTAATGCAGCCAGTCCGGAAGGCACGGCGCAGGGTTTCTGCGAGTTCGCGAATGGTCATCACAGCATTGATTTCCTGCGCTGTGATTACCCTCATCGCGAACTCCTCAACTCAAGATGTGTTAGGCGGCCTTCTTCTTGTCCGGCATCGGCAGGCTTGGTGCCGTACCCACGGTCGCCACTTGTTTCAGGCGCTCCGCCTCGTTCTTCAGCTCCGCCGCTTCACGGCGCTTTACCCGCGCTTCCTTGCGATAGCGACCCTGTTTGGCCCAAGAGGCGATGCCGCCAATGAGCACGCCTACGGCGACGGCTGCAAACAACAACCAGAACACCGGAATGTTAAAGGCCAGAGCCGTGTCTGTCGGGTTGAACGGATTGAGTGACACCGTCACCGAGTGCCTGTTGGCGATTGCCAGTGCAATCAAAACCACTGCGATGGGTATCAGCAGAAGATTCCTAAGGAACCGTGTCACCATTTCTCTCCAAGATCAGTCGTCTTCACCGTGATCAACGCCACCGTTCAGCCGTTCTCTCATTTCCTTGCCGGTCTTGAAGAACGGAACGTACTTCTCGCTTACCTCGACCTTTTGGCCGGTGCGAGGGTTGCGTCCCGTGCGGGCCGGACGGTTTTTCACCGAAAAAGCCCCAAAACCGCGTAACTCCACGCGATCCCCGCGCATGAGGGCTGAGGTTATCTCATCGAGAATTGCATTCACGATGTTCTCCACGTCCCGTTGATAGAGATGCGGATTCTGTTCGGCGATCGTTTGAACCAATTCTGATTTAATCATGTTCTGCCCCCCCTTGCATAGAGCGAGTTGCCGCACCCGGAGCGTGCCAAACAGACACCAGACCGTCAAGCGACGAAGCCTGATCACCGAGGTTCTTTGCGGAATAGATCAATGCGTTCAAAAGATAATCCAGATTAGCTGGCAAGGAATTGCCAGAGCTGGCGTTTGCAAAAAGGCCAAGTTCCGTTTCTTTCGGTATCTTCCAATCGATAACCTTGAGATCGGATGGCACATTGCGTTCTTCTTCAAGCCACGTGATGGCAACTTCTTCGCCGCCGATGGCATCAACAAGCTTGTTTTCAACGGCCTGATGGCCGCTGTACACCTGCCCATTGGCCAGTGCGTGTGCTTCTTCAGATGTAAATCCACGCCGCTCGGCTACCAGCCCAACGAACCATTCGTAGGAATCCGTGACCAGACTCTCCAAAACCGCCTTGGCCTCTGGCGAGGCGGGCTCATAGAAGTTGGGTTCGGCCTTCAAGGGAGAACTCTTCACGGTGTCCATTTCCAGCCCGATCATGTCCAGCAAGCCCTTGGCGTTCCCGAACTGAAAAAGAACCCCGATTGAACCCGTTAGAGAGTTGTATCGAGCAACCACATGGTCTGCGGCAATCGCCGTCATGTAGCCTGCCGATGCACCAATGGTTCCGATTGTGGCTACAACCGGCTTTTCCTCCGCCAGCTTGCGCAGAGCGCCATAGAGGGCCTCTCCGCCTGTCGTCGTTCCGCCAGGAGAATTGATGGAAACAATGACGCCGCGTACCGAATCGCTCTCCGCTATTCGGGAAATCATCTCCAACCGTTCGCGATCGTCAAGAATGGCACCATTCACGGTGATGCGCGCAATGTGTTGGCGGGACTTCGAAAAGTCAGCAACGCTGGAGTTCATCAGAATGAACGTACCAATGCCTAAAACGACGATAAGGAAACAAAGGATGCGCCAGAACGATACTTTCCGCCTCAATCGGCGGCGATCTATTACGATGTCGCTGTCCAAACTCATAGGGGTGGTGGGCTCCCTGTTTACGCCTCAGCCTGACGCAGATGTGCCGATCGCGGTTGCAAACGACGATCCATTCAAAATTCAAATGTTAGTATGAACCAGAAAAAGTCGCTTGAAAACAACCATCTGCGTCTTTTAGACGAATCTGGCGAAGTTGCACCTGCCGAATTCGGCAGGTTACATCTATCAGTGGTTGTATTCGGGTCAGGATGTACCTAATTCCGCTTCTTCGCGGGCAATTGCCTGTTCCATGAGCTGTCGCCACAGCCCCTCATAGAAGTCCGGGTTCAAGTTTTCTGCGTCAGCATGGGCGCGGACGTTGCGCGCAACCTCTTCTACGCGTTCATTGATTCGGGCTGGCAGCCCCATTGGCTTCTTGATTTCGGCAGCGCGGTTGATGTAGCTCCACCGTTCCGCAAAAAGCGAAATCAGTTCTTTGTCCAGACGGTCAATCTCCTGCCGCAGTTGGGTCATGTCTGCGCAGTCTTGTGCTAAGCGATTCATTCCTTGCCTCTTTTTTTGTGCGTCATGCTTAGGAGAACGCATAAAGATGTGCAAGCGCGGGCCGTTGCTTGGCAACTACTAAGGAACATTTGGGGAATTTGGAAAAAAGAGTGCCGCCAAGTTCCTCAGGAGGTGGGGGGGAGCTGGGAACAAGGCGGCATTATGAGTGGTCTATGGGACCAGTTGGACTTTCGTCCTTATTCAGGTCACTGTGTTTACCGGCTGCTCTGAAAATCCGGCGTGTCCAGTGATCGTTCTTACTTGGCGCGATAGACTAGGGGCATAATCGATCGCGCTTTGTTTGGGAGCTCCGTAGCCGGTTGCTGCAAGGACGGCGTTCTAAGAAGAGCTCCCGCTCATCACTACGGCTTCGGGCGGACCGTAGGATGATCACGGTGCTGCGTTGCTTCCAACGCAAAATATCGTGGAGCGGTAATCACCGCAGATGCTGCGAGCGCTAGAGACATGAATACTGGAAAGATCATGATCAGCTCTGCTGGGTTTGTGCTCACAGCGACCCTCCGTTCTTTTTATTTTTTACGTAAGGGTAATTTACACAAAGCATGCCAGTTTGGAATAGCGATAAAAACGGGAATTTTTGCCAGTTTGCAGCCGTGAAGTAGCAATCTGCAACTTGGGGTGATAGAAATGACAGGTATGGCTAAGCAATATGCAATTGTGCCCGAAACAAGGCGTACAACGTTTGATAGCTATCCCCGGATCACTGGCATTTCTTGGGTATATCTTGTTAAAAGATAACTCTGCGTAACATGGCATGTTGCGCCGAAGGTTTTTTTCAATAATATGTGCGACCTTTCCCGGCTACTTAATATCCGTCAACTTTCAAGTGATTGTGGCGCAAAAGTGCAGAGAATTTAGTAGTTTCTGCAGTGTTTTTGAAATTTTGACAGGTATTCGATACTCCTCGCGCAACGAAAAAACAGTGAACAGTGTGTTCATCTTTTAGAACATGTTGCCTTGCGAAAGGTTTTCCTCGGAATGGTTTTTTAATAATATGATTTTTTGAGGCATGAGGTTCTGCCGCTAAGGCAATTTTTGGATGCTTCTTACCCATTCGACTGATGATTAACTCGACAGTTCTACTGGAGGTGGCGCACAGTTCCTCCGATGCATGTCTCAGGTAGTGATTCAGAATTTAGAATGGGCAGCCAAACCCAAATAGCCCGAGGGGAAGTAGAGCTTCCTGAAAGAAAAGAGAAGGACAGATCCAAGAATCTGTCCCTTGCTGTTCTTGATTCACCTGACGGAATGGAGCGCAGCAAGCACCAGTGGCATGCGCTGGAAGAGCGGTGCGCACCTCATTCGGTCTTTACAAGCTGGCCTCTGTGCTTCGCTGCTTTGCAAAACCTGAGTGATCATGAGCGCGGCTGCATTTTTACAGTCTGGGATGGAGAGAAGCTCGTTGCGGTGTTGCCGTTGAAGCGTGTCGCGCGGCGTGGCCTTGCCAAACTGACCAATCTCATCTCGGAGGGGCATTCAACGCTCGACCTTATGGCCGATGAAGCTGTCTCGCGGTCCGACCTTCTGGCGGTTCTTGCGCCGGCTTTCAAGGCTGCTAAGGCCGACTTGTTGGAACTGCGCGAGTTGAAGATGAACCAGGCGCTCATGCAGTTCCTGGAATGGGCCGGTCATGCGCACAAGTTCAAGGGCACGACGGCGCAGCTGGACTTGCAAAGCAGCTCAAGCTTCGAGGACTATTTTGTCGATATCGGCGAAGAACTGCGCCAACGCATGCATACGGGTCGTCGACAACTGGAAAAAGTCGCTCCGATCGAACACAAGATCATCACAGATCATCAGCAGCTTATAGAGCAAACAATGCCCGAGTTTGGCCCGCTCGCCTCCATGGATGAAGCGCGCGTGCGGAAGCTAAGCTTCATTCGGGCGTTGGCATCGGCCCCAAGTGAAGCCTGTCGGGTCGTTCTTACAGTCATAAAGCACGGCGATCGGATGATTTCGCGCGAGTGGGGGGTCATTCACCGCAAAGGATACACGGCCTATGCGATCTGCCGCGATCCGGCCTATGACAAGTTTCATACGCATGCGCTTCATAACGCCGAAAACATCCGCATGTGCTTTGAGAACAAACTGAAGAGCATGGACTTTGGCGCACACCTTAAAACAGAAGCCATCGCTTGGACCAACAACCTGACTCCGGTGTTCGATGTTTATCGAGCTCTGACGCCAAAGGGGTATCTCTATCTCTATGGTTGGCGCGCTGCTCTTAAGCCTGCCTTGAAGTGGCTTGTGCGCAAGGGGCGCAAGCTGCTTGCCGTTGGATTTCGAAAGCTGCCAAGGCGCGCGTCTTCTTCATCTGCATCATAGCCAGGCATTGCTGAGACTTTGGGGCGCTGGCCTCTATGCTCGAAAAGGGGGCAGTGGGCCAAATGCCAGCGGAAGCTTGGAGGCGACGGGTGTCTGAAATGGATAACCCGGCGTGAAGCCGGGTTTTCGCGAGCGAGTCTTGACGGGAAATGCCGACTTAGGAATGGCCTTGGGAGAGAGCCATCACTGCGGCAACGTTGCGCGCGGTCTGAGTCACGTTGAACTTCGCTTCCGTCAAGGCCTCTTGTAGTGAGACAGAACGGGGCACGACGCTGAAGATCGCGTCGATACCATGATCATGGACCACATGGCTGTCTGTGGTCAGGCAGCCAGCAATGCCAATGACCGGCTTGTTGGCTGCTTTGGCGATACGGGCCACGCCCATGGGCGTTTTGCCGTTGATGGTCTGGCTGTCGATGCGGCCTTCTCCGGTGATTACTAGATCCGCATCCTTCACAGCCTCAGCCAAGCGCACCGCATCCATCACAATGTCAATGCCAGGTCGCAGCACAGCATTGAACAGACCCATGAACGCCGCACCAAGGCCGCCCGCAGCGCCAGCACCAGGAACGTCTTTCACGTCTTGGCCCAGCTGGTCTTTCATGACGGCGGCATAGTGCGCGAGGTAGCCGTCGAGTTCTTGCGCGACTTGCGGTGAGGCCCCTTTTTGCGGGCCAAAGACATGTGAGGCACCGTTTGGACCGCACAGAGGGTTGGTGACATCACATGCCACCTCCAGCCGCACACCTGCCAGTCGCGGATCCACACCAGAGATGTCTATGCGCGCCAGACTTCGCAGTGCGCCACCGCCAGCAGGTAACTCGACGCCATCATCATCAAGCATCCGCACGCCCAGAGCCTGCGCCATGCCCAATCCGCCGTCATTGGTGGCACTGCCACCAATGCCAACAATGATGTGTTCCACGCCCTCATCGAGAGCAGTCTTGACCAGTTCGCCTGTCCCAAAGGTCGATGTGACCAATGGGTCCCTCTGATCTTGGGGAACAAGGTGCAGGCCGGAGGCGGCGGCCATTTCGACTACCGCTGTCTTGCCGTTGCCCATCAGGCCAAAGAAGGCTTTGACAGGTGTTCCCAACGGGCCCGTGACGGTTTTTTCGACTATCCGGCCGTTGGATGCGTCAACCATGGACTGAACAGTGCCTTCGCCGCCGTCAGCCACAGGTAGCTTGAGGTAGTCGACATCCGGGAAAATCTCCCGAAAGCCCTCTTCAATGGCCTCGGCGACTTCCATCGCCGTCAGGCTTTCTTTGAAGGAATCGGGTGCGATTACAATTTTCATGATTTGAAACTCACACAAAGAAACCAAAGACGCCGAAGATCAGGGTTGAGATGACCGCAATCGTCAGACCAACGGCAGATTCGTATGGCAACAGCTTAAGGCGTTCTTTGATGTCCATGTACACAGCACCGCCGGTGGCATGGAAGAAACTGCCGTGAGGCATGTGGTCCAGAACCGTCGCACCTGCATGCATCATGGCTGCACCTGCAAGCGAGGCAACGCCCAGTTCCATGATGGTTGGCCCGAAGACGTTGGAGGCAACTGCCGTACCAGCCGTGGTGGATGCCGTCGCAAGTGACATGGTTGCACCGGAAATCGGGGCAAGAAGGTAGGAAGGCAAGCCAGAGGCGGCAAGCACGTCAATCAGGCCGGTCTTGAGACCGGAGTTGGCGATGATGCCAGCCAGCGTACCGGTACCCAGCAGCATGATGGCCACAGGCGCCATGCGAGACAATCCGGAAACGGCAAAGGCATTTGTTTCGCGGGCACGGCCCATGGCAACGGCACCAAGCACACCACCCAGAGGCAACGCAATCAGCGGGTCAACGCTGATACCGGCGAACGGACGCAGCGCCAGAAGCACGATCGCAACAAGCGGGGCCACAAGTGAAGCACTGAAGCTCGGCAGTTCGCTGTAGTCTACGGACACAACTTCATGCTCTTGCACCATGCCACCCTTGGTGCGCAGGCTTTGAGCAATGAAATAGGCTGCCACCAGACCGCAAAGGCCCGGGATGACGCCAGCTGCCATGACAGTGGTCAGCGGCACGTTGAAGGCATCTGCAGCCGCAATGGCGTTCGGGTTTGGAGACATCACGTTACCCGCCTTGCCGCCGCCGATCATGGCAAGAAGAACCGCCATCTTGGACAGGTCAGCGCGCCGGGCCACTGCCAGAGCAATCGGGGAAACCGTGATCACGGCCACGTCGACGAAAACGCCCACGGCAGTCAGGATCATGGTGGCAATCGCCAGTGCCAGCAGGGCACGGGTCTCGCCGACTCGTTTTACAATTGTTTCCGCGATGGATGTGGCTGCGCCAGATTCAATCAGCACACCGGCCAGTACGCCAGCGGCCAGAATACGCAGTACGGATGTTGTGATGCCCTGTGCACCGCCAATCATCAACGACACAGTGCCGGACAGGTCGACGCCGCCCACGAGACCGCCGACAAGCGCGCCAATGATCATGCCGTAAGCCGGTGACACGCGTTTGAGGATCAGGACAATTGCGATCGTCAGCGCGACCAATGCCCCAAGGGTAGAAACCTCCACCATAATCTGCTCCCAGTTTTTAAGAATGCAGGGCAAAATCTACGCTCGGCTGCCACCCATTGCTTTAGGCGCGCACACAGAGAATCTGTAAGATTTCAGAGGAATTCTTGTGCAAGTGCACGACGTGCTTTTGCTTAGCCTTGATGCAGCATGGCCAAGTAAAGCCTTGTCTTGTCAGCAATATTGTAGAGGTTGAGCCCGGTTTCCTCTTCAATGCGCTTCAGGCGATAACGCAATGAGTTGCGGTGTATCCCAAGTTCCGCGCAGACGCTGATGTGGTCTTCGTTGTTGCGGAAAAAGCAGGCCAGCGTCTCAAGCAACACGTCCTTGCCTTCCAGAGCACGGATGGGGCGACACAGCTCCGCACCACGCCAGTTGCGCCCGGACAAGCCATTGATCAGAACCGCAAGGGTGTGATCATGATAAAACAGCATATGCCCTGCATTGTGGGCATCTGCGTCTGAAACCGCCTCAAGCGTTGCCTTGGCGGTTTCATAGGACCGAGACAGTCCGGAAAGGCCTTGAAAGAACCCTCCAAGCGCAATGCGGATTTCAAAGTCCGTCTCGCGCCGGACGCGCTCCATCAGCTTGGCGACCCGCTCGCGCTCCAGTTCCTGAGACCATCCGGTTCGATTCAACGTAATCGGCTTGAGAACGATGACTTCGTTGCGCGCAACTGAAGAAATGCCAACCAGATTGTTGCGCTCAGGAAACTCCAGCAAATGCACAAGCCTTTGCAAGTGGTCCAGAGAAAGCTCCTGACCTGGGGCCGGAAGGACGCGCACAATGCTGGCGATCCGGGGTTGGGATAGATCTATGCCCAGCCGCTCGGCTATGGTGCGCAAGTGCATTTCATGCAGGTCTGGGCCTTGCACCAGTTGCAGGACCAGCTCTTCGCGGTGACGCTTGTCCCATTCAACATGGTTCAACAGCGACGCTTGCTCGATGATCAGTTCGGCGGCCATCTTCACCAGCTCGGCGTAGCGGCGAACCTGCTCCGGCGGTCCGGAAATACCAACCACGCCGATGGGGGCTTCTTGAAACAGAATGGGGATGTTTACGCCCGGGCGCACGCCTGTCAGGTGCTGCGCAGTTGCTGCATCAATATCAACCGTGCGGTTGTCGTTAATGGCCAGCAGCGCGCCCTCATGGCGCTGGTGTAGGCGGCTCGGATCGCCGGACCCGATGATCAGGCCATTCCCGTCCATCACGTTCACTGAAAACGGGATGATCTTCATGGCCCGTTCTACAATTTGCCTCGCGATAGATGAATTGATCTGAGTTTTTTCAGAGTGCGCAGCTTTGTCCAAGCCCCGTTCACCAAATGGAACGTGCTTCACTTCCCCCAACATGACAGTGACTTCCCCGCAAGTGTTCTGTTCTTGTAAGCAACGTAGCGTTTGATCCTAGGGGTAATAGATGAATTGAAATAAATCTAGTGGGTATCCTGCGGCTAAGTTGCACCGGATCATTTGCGCTGCGGGCGTGGGCTCTGGCCGGGCGTCACAGGTCGCGATGCAATCTGTGCCGAGCGGTCCAATGTGCCACAAAAAAAGCCCGGCCAGACGGCCGGGCTTTCTCTCAGATCACTAAAGGATCCTATTAGTCTTCGTCGCGTGCCTTCATCGCTGCAGCGAGGATGTCGCCGAGAGAAGAGCCAGCTTCGGAAGAACCGTACTGTGCAACCGCTTCCTTTTCTTCGGCGATTTCGAGCGCCTTGATGGAAACGCCTACGCGGCGGGTCTTCTTGTCGAACTGGGTAATGCGAGCTTCAAACTTGTCACCAACGTTGAAGCGTGCTGGATCCTGTTCGTTGCGTTCACGGGACAGGTCGGCGCGGCGTACGAATGCAGTCAGGTCGCTGTCTGCAATCTTGACTTCCAGACCGCCGTCCTTGATCTCGATTACTTCACAGTTCACAACCGCGCCCTTACGGACGTCGCCAGCTGCTGCTTCAAACGGATCGGAGCCGAGCTGCTTGATGCCGAGGGAGATGCGTTCTTTTTCAACGTCAACGTCGAGAACGATCGCCTTGACAACATCACCCTTCTTGTACTCTTCGATAACCTGTTCGCCTGGACGGTTCCAGTCGAGGTCGGAGAGGTGAACCATGCCGTCAACGTCGCCTTCGAGGCCGATGAACAGACCGAATTCAGTCTTGTTCTTGACTTCGCCTTCGACTTCAGCGTTGACAGGGAACTTCTCAGCGAAGGCTTCCCATGGGTTCTGAAGGGTCTGCTTGAGGCCCAGAGAAATGCGGCGCTTGGAAGCGTCCACTTCCAGAACAACCACTTCCACTTCCTGAGAAGTAGAAACGATCTTGCCTGGGTGTACGTTCTTCTTGGTCCAAGACATTTCGGAAACGTGGATCAGACCTTCGATGCCTGGTTCCAGCTCGACGAATGCGCCGTAGTCGGTGATGTTGGTCACGCGACCGGAGAACTTTGCGTTCAGCGGGTACTTTGCGTCGATGCCTTCCCATGGATCGGTCTCGAGCTGCTTCATGCCGAGGCTGATGCGATGGGTTTCCTGGTTCACGCGGATAACCTGAACCTTCACGGTCTGACCGATTGTCAGAACTTCGCTTGGGTGGTTAATGCGGCGCCATGCAATGTCGGTAACGTGCAGCAGGCCGTCGATACCGCCGAGGTCAACGAATGCACCGTAATCGGTGATGTTCTTAACAACACCCTCAACGGTCTGACCTTCTTCAAGGCTCTGTACCAGCTCAGAACGCTGCTCTGCGCGGGTCTCTTCCAGAACAGTACGACGGGAAACGACGATGTTGCCACGACGCTTGTCCATCTTCAGGATCTGGAATGGCTGAGCGTTGTGCATCAGCGGAGTCACGTCGCGCACTGGACGGATGTCCACCTGAGAGCGTGGAAGGAAGGCAACGGCGCCATCCAGATCCACGGTGAAACCACCCTTGACCTGGTTGAAGATCTGACCGGTAACCTTTTCGCCTGCTTCGAAAGCAACTTCCAGACGAACCCAGCTTTCTTCACGGCGCGCTTTGTCACGGGACAGAACAGCTTCGCCGAGAGCGTTTTCAACGCGCTCAAGGTAAACTTCAACTTCGTCGCCAACGCTCATTTCGCTGTCGCGAGCCTTAGCGCCGAATTCCTTGAGTGGGACGCGGCCTTCTACTTTGAGACCTACGTCGATAACTGCGAGATCTTTTTCAATGGCAACAACTGTGCCCTTGACCACGGTACCTTCATAAACGTCGGAAGTGGCAAATGATTCTTCCAACAGGGCCGCAAAATCTTCAGCAGCTGCGTTCATGTTTTCCATAAAAACTCCTGGTGCCATAAGCTATGGCGTCGCCGGCGGGTTAGTGTTGATGTAAAGGGAGTCAAGTAGCCCGGCTTCCCAAAAGGTGTTGGGAAACAACCGCTTATAAAAAGCGGGCCGGCGAGGGCGGGATGCAAGACTCCAATTGTCTGTAATGCGGTCGGGCGACCAAACAAACGCTCAAACTTCTGCTTTCCAGAAAAAGCTTAGGATTTCCGCGCGGTTTCTATGATATCCACAGCCGCATTGAACGCCGACTCTATATCCATTTCTGTCGTATCAAGCAAGTGGGCATCTGCAGCTGGCTTCAATGGAGAGTCCTTGCGGGTCTCGTCGCGCTCATCCCGGCGCTTCAAGTCAACAAGAATTTCATCAAAATCAACTTCGAAACCTTTGCCCAGCATCTCGTCTGTACGTCGGCGCGCGCGCGCTTCCGCAGAGGCGGTGATGAACAGTTTCGCCGTAGCGTTTGGACATACAACGGTGCCAATGTCGCGGCCATCAAGAACGGCGCCTTCGCCATCCTCGGCAAACTTGCGTTGCAGGACGACAAGCTCCTCGCGCAGGCCGCTCAAAACGGCAATACGAGAGGCCGCTTCGCCGATCTCGTGCGCTGAAAGCTGACCGCGATCCAGATGGCCAAGATCCAGATTTCGCGCCACGGAAATGGCAACCTCTTCATCCCCCAGTGGCAAGCCACGGGCCAGCAAAGCAGCTGCAACAGCGCGGTAAGTCAGGCCGGTGTCCAAATGGCGCAAGCCGTAGTGGGAAGCAATTTGCCGTGCCAGCGTGCCTTTGCCTGACGCGGCCGGTCCATCAAGAGCAATGATCATAACGCATTCTCTCCCTGTACAGACAGCTTGCCGCCGAGTTCCTTCAAGAGTGGTAGGAACGTTGGAAAGCTCGTCGCAATCGGCGCTGCGTCATCGACGGTGACGGGCTTGTCTGCAGCCAGTCCCAGAACGAGAAAGCTCATGGCGATACGGTGGTCGAGATGGGTCTCGACAGTGCCGCCGCCGATGCCGGCTGCGCCGCCCGTGACGGTCAGCGTGTCTTCACCTTCAACACATGGGATATTGTTTGCCTCAAGGCCGCGGGCAACCGCTGCAAGGCGGTCGGATTCCTTCACGCGCAGTTCCTCAAGGCCCAGCATGTGGGTTTCCCCTTCCGCAAATGCCGCAGCAATCGACAGAATTGGGTACTCATCAATCATTGAGGGCGCGCGCTCGGCTGGCACCGTAACGCCCTTCAGCGCAGAGTGTTTGGCGCGAATGTCGCCAATCTTCTCGCCGCCGCTTTCCCGTTCGTTTTCAACGGTGATGTCAGCGCCCATTTCCAAAAGCGTTGTGATCAAACCGATGCGCTGCTCGTTCAACAGCACGCCTTCAACCAACACGTCTGAGCCGGGTGTGATCAGTGCCGCGACAATCGGAAACGCCGCAGAAGAGGGGTCACCGGGAACAGTGATGTTCTGTGGCTTCAGTTCAGGCTGGCCCTGCAGCGTAATCACGCGCTCACCCGCATCGTTGATCTCAACCTTAAGGTCCGCGCCAAAGCCGACCAGCATCTTTTCAGTGTGGTCGCGTGTTGCGACAGGTTCAATCACCGTCGTTGTGCCCGGGGTGTTTAGCCCGGCAAGCAAAACCGCAGACTTGACCTGAGCAGAAGCCATGGGCACGCGATAGGTGGTTGGCAGTGGTGTTTGCGCGCCGCGAATGGTGGCAGGCAGACGATCTCCGCGCCGGGCGATCACTTCCGTGCCCATCTCGCGCAGCGGGTCCAGCACCCGGCCCATCGGGCGGCGGGAAAGGGATGCATCGCCAACCATGGTGACAGCAATTGGGTGACTTGCGAAAATGCCCATGCACAAGCGCACGCCGGTGCCCGCATTGCCAAAATCGATTGGAGCTTCCGGCTCCATCAGGCTGCCCAGCCCAACGCCGTCAACGGTCCAAGTGCCATCATCGTGCTTTTTGCACACAGCGCCAACGGCGTTCATGGCACCTGCTGTGCCCAGAATGTCTTCTGATTCGAGCAGGCCTTCAATTTTGGTCTGCCCCACAGCCAGAGCGCCAAACATGAGCGAGCGGTGTGAAATGGATTTGTCGCCAGGGACGCGAATGCTTCCCTTGAGAGCCTCACTTTTTGTTGTTGTCACTGTTTGTGGTGACGAATTGTGGGACATGTTCAATTCCGGGGTTGCGACTAGAAAAAAAGTAGTCCCTCCTAGCACGTCGCAAAAGGGCAGTCACCCTGTATTCGGGGTGAGACTCTTGAGATTATTCAATGCTGAATAAACCTTATTCGGCACAATTCCGCGATTAATCTTTGACAGAACGGGCATGCTAAGGCTATGGGGCTCGTCAAAGTGAATGAAACGAAGGTGACAACCGTGGCAAGACCGGAACTCGGCACCAAGCGCCTGTGTGCAGCATGTGGCGCGAAATACTACGACTTGAACCGTGATCCTATCACCTGTCCTAAGTGTGGTGAGGTGTTTGATCTTGGTATTGCAGTAAAGACTGCAAAGGCAGCTCAGGCAGTTCAGATCGAGGAAGAAGAAGATGTACTCGAGCCACAAGGCGCCGAAATTGTGAGCCTTGAGGACGCTGACGCTGAAGTGTCTGGTGACGATGATGTGCCGGATCTTGAAGATGCTGGTATCGACGATGAGGAAATCAGCACTGGCGATGACGAAGATGTTTTCCTTGAAGAAGACGACGACGAAAACGCCGTGCCGGGCATCGTAGTCAGCCGCGACGACGACGAAAGCTAAAATTTCCACAGACTGTGCAGGAACTTGGCTTTCGCCACTTATTCTGCTTGATCATCGGGGGCGGCGCGACTATGTTCCGCCTCCATCGGACCTCCCGAGGTTCGGCAGGCGACTGGGGCTATAGCTCAGTTGGGAGAGCGCGTGAATGGCATTCACGAGGTCAGCGGTTCGATCCCGCTTAGCTCCACCAGCCTCCTGCTTGAAGATGTTCATAAGCTAGTGATAGCCTGTGAACGACCTGTGGAATGGGGCTATAGCTCAGTTGGGAGAGCGCGTGAATGGCATTCACGAGGTCAGCGGTTCGATCCCGCTTAGCTCCACCATTTCAAAAAAACCACGCTAGCGAAATTCGCAGCGTGGTTTTTTGTTTTTTGCCCGGCCCGGCAGCTTGATCGAAGCTCTAAGCCGCCGCTTCTGAAAGGCTTTTGAACGCCGCCAGTGCCCGATCCCGAGAGGCTTTCACATCAACGATTGGTCGAGGGTAGGTCTCGCCCAGGGAAATGCCTGCTTCCTTGAGCACCAGCTCGGGTGCATCCCAAGGCTTGAACAGGAACTTGTCAGGCAAGTTTGCCAGCTCCGGCACATAGTGGCGCGTGTAGCTGCCATCCGGATCGAACTTTTCCCCTTGCAAAACCGGATTGAACACACGGAAGTATGGCGCAGCATCGGCCCCGCAGCCCGCAATCCACTGCCAGCTGGCGCTGTTATTGGCAAGATCTGCGTCAAACAGGCAATTCCAGAAGTGCTTTTCACCTTCTCGCCAGTCCATAAGCAGGTTCTTCACCAGAAATGACCCAACAACCATGCGAATTCGGTTGTGCATGTATCCGGTCTGCCAGAGTTCCCGCATACCTGCATCGACAAGGGGGTATCCAGTCATGCCCTTCTTCCAGCGGCGAAGCGCTTCTGCGTCGGTGCGCCAAGGAAAGGCATCGAACTTTTCCTGCAGGTTTTCTTCCGGAAGCTGCGGGTTGTTGTAAAGCAGGTTGTAGGAAAACTCCCGCCAGCCAAGTTCGCTCAGGAAATGATCTGCATCGCGGTCGATTTCTCTGTGGTGCACCGCCGCCCAGACTTGGTGCGGGGAAATTTCGCCAAAATGCAAATGCGGCGACAGGCGCGAAACTTTCGGCTTGGACGGGATGTTGCGCTCTTCCTTATAGCCGTTGATGCCGCTTTCCAAAAACGCGGCAAGGCGAGACTGCGCCGCCTTCTCCCCGATCGCCCAATGGCTGGCAATGGTCTTCCCCCACTCCCGCCGGGGCAGAAGGTTCAGGTCATCCAATTGAGTTGCGGCGCCGGGGGCAGCGGCGAACTTCAAGCCTTCGGGCGCCTTCATCGGCGATCTTGGCGGTAGACTTTGCAGGCAACCTTTCCGGTAAAATGGAGTGAAGACTTGATAGGGCTTTCCGTCTGCCTTCAAGATGTCCCAAGGTTCCCACAGCAAGGACGCGTTGAAGCTCTCGCAATGAAGGTCCCGTGCTCTCAGGTCGGCCTTGATCCTCTTGTCCCGCTCCATGCGCCACGGTTCGTAGCAGCGGTTCCAGAGCACCGCGTCTGCACCGAACTCGTCTATGAGTTCGTCCAGCACATCCTCTGCCTTGCCGCTTCTAATGATCAGGTGACCATCAAGTGATTGGTTGAGCGCCGCGAGGGAGTGGTGAAGCCACACTTTTGAAGCGCCGCCAAGCGCATGTTCTTCAGCGTCTTCAGTCTCCAGAATAAAAACAGGAAGCACCGCACCCGTTTCAGCCGCCGCTGACAGCGCAGGGTTGTCGCTGAGGCGCAGATCTTGCCTGAACCACATCAGGGCTGTTTTTGTGCTCAAGTGAACCTTCCTTTTCATTCCTATGAAAATTCCAATGATGTCCGCAGGTTAGCGTGCTTGGTGCAGCGGGAACATAGTGCGCTGGGGGCGCACGGCAACCATTTGCCCGCTAACCAGCGGAAAATGCAAGGCAAACCACTCCTTTTCGGGAGCTGGCATGGCGGGCGGATCATCATGCTCTCTGTTCCGTTGGCGTCATGCAATGTGACAGCTGGTGACATTTTTGTTTTCACTAAATGCACAAATTGCATTTTGATGAATTCGTTTCATTTTTATACATCGTGAATAGTTGGTTCAAGACCGATGCTATATTCATATAAGATATTGTAAATATTGTACTATTAAAAATGGGAGATAATTTTCATTGAAAGTTCAAATAACTGTCATTCAGTTGTTTCCCTGGTGGGTAAGATCCTCTGCATTCCGTATCCATTGGAAGACAGGGGTGATCTTCAGGGTGCGGATGGAAACAGATCGCGTTTCATTTTACCTGTCTGGAGTTCAGTTATGTCGTACCGCACTACAGCCGCCCGCATTGTTGCCTTTGCAGCGCTTGCAACCACATCCACCGCGTCTTTCGCAGCAACCGAAGTTTCTTGGTGGCATGCCATGGGCGGCCGTCTTGGCGAAGTCGTCAATGAAATCTCTGCAAACTACAACGCCTCTCAGGACGTTTGTCAGCTGACTCCAGTTTACAAGGGCACCTACGAGGAGACCCTGACCGCTGGTATCGCTGCATTCCGTGCAGGCGAGCAGCCAAACATCATTCAGGTGTTCGATGCTGGTGCAGCAACCATCATCGGCGCGAAAGGCGCTGTCACGCCAGCAGAAGACCTGCTGAAAGACGCCGGTGCAGACTTCGACATCAACGACTACATCGCAGGTGTTCGCTACTTCTACGCCGACACCAACGGCAAGATGATCGGCATGCCGTTCAACTCTTCCACGCCAATCCTCTACTACAACGAGGAAGCTCTTAACAAGGCTGGCGTTCAGCCTCCAAAGACTTGGGAAGAGTTCGAAGCCATCGCGCCAAAGCTGAAGGAAGCTGGTTACATTCCGCTCACTCAGTCGCACCTGCCATGGATCTTCACCGAGAACTTCATGTCTCGTCACGACCTGCCATTTGCAACCAATGCAAACGGTTATGAAGGCGCAGAAGGCACCGAGATCCTCGTAAACAACGATGCGATCAAGGCTCACTTCTCAAAGGTCAAGGAATGGCTCGATCAAGACCTGTTCGCTTGGTACGGCACCGGTTGGGCTGACAACCAGAAGCCTTTCCAGGAAGGTGAAGCTGCAATGTGGCTCGGTTCTTCCGGTTCCTTCGGTGGTCTCATGAAGGCGACAGAATTCGACTTCTCCGCAACTTACCTGCCATATTGGGCTTCTGTGCATGAGACCGGCACCAACACCTTCATCGGTGGCGCGGCTCTGTTCGCCATGTCCGGCAAGCCAAAGGCTGAAAACGATTGTGTTGCGAACTTCTACAGCTACCTGACATCCCCGGAAGTACAGTACTTCTGGCACAAGGAAACCGGCTACGTGCCGATCACCAACGCTGCATACGAGCTGGCTCAGCAGGATGGTCACTACGAGCGTTTCCCAGCGGCCGAAATCGGCATCCAGCAGCTGACCCTGCCGGGCGGTGAGAACACCAAGGGTTACCGCATGGGCTTCTACGTCCAGATCCGCGATGTAATGAACCGCGAATACGGCAAGATCTTCTCCGGCGAAGCTTCTGTTGAGGAAGCATTCGACACCATCGAAGAAGAGTCCAACAAGCTGCTTGGCCGTTTCGCAAAGACCTCTGGCTAAGTTTAGTTCCAGCGTCTTAAGCCAAGGCCGAAGGCACCCATGTGTGCCTTCGGTTTTCTGGTAAACAGAGCCAGCGCGCCGCCGCCGCTCGGCTCTGCTGCCAATTCCCAGTTACACCGGGCAGGCCCATGAAAAGAGTACAGTTCGCCAATCCGCTGATGCCATACATGCTGCTGTTGCCGCAGTTGGTCATCGTGGCGGTTTTCTTCCTTTGGCCCGCTGCCGAAGCGGTCCGCGCCTCGTTTTATCTTGAAGACCCGTTTGGTTTCGGGGCCACCTTTGTGGGGTTCGACAACTTCACTGATGCGCTCTCTAGCAGCGATTATGGAAGAACGGCGCGTTTCACTCTTGGGTTTACTGCTGTTACGGCATTTTTCTCACTTGCCATCGCTCTCTTGCTCGCGGTGAAAGCCGACAGCGTCATCCGTGGGGCCTCCAGCTATCGCACGCTTCTCATGTGGGTCTACGCCATTGCGCCGCCGGTTGCCGGTCTCATCGGCGTCATGTTGTTTGACCAGCACATCGGCCCGCTTTCGGAAATGGCTCGCTTTTTGGGCTGGGACATGCAGATCGGCGTGAACTACTACGATACAGCCTTTGCAATGGTGGTCATTTCGGTGTGGAAGCAGGTGCCGATCAACTTCATCTTCTTTCTCTCTGGTTTGCAGAGCGTCCCCAAGTCCGTTCAGGAAGCTGCGGCCATTGATTGCCGCTCCGGCACACGCCGCTTCTGGACCGTTACGTTCCCACTGCTGGCACCGACGGGCTTCTTCCTGCTGATCATCAACATCACCTACGCCCTGTTTGACACCTTCGGCATCATTGATCTCGTGCTAAAAGGGGAGCCGGGCAACAATCCGGTCACACTGGTCTACAAGGTGTTCCTTGATGGCTTTCGCGGCAATGACCTTGGGGGCTCCTCCGCCCAGTCGGTCATTCTCATGATCCTTGTATTCGTGCTCACGGTTGTGCAGTTCCGCATGATCGAACGCCGCGTTCATTACAATTGAGGAGCGCCTCCATGAAACGTGAACATATCTTTGATCACCTGATCCTCATCATCGGCGCGCTGTTCATGATTGTTCCTGTCGTCGTAGCCTTCATGACCTCTACCCATGATGCGGTTTCGATCTACAAGAATGGCCTTCAGCTCACATGGGGCGGTCACTTCGAAGAGACCTATCGCGCCGTGCTTACGGAAGCAGGTGGCTTTACCAAGAGCGTCACCGGTCTCACGATGCTCCAGAACTCTCTGATCCTGGGCCTAGGCTTTGCCATCGGCAAAATCGTGATCTCCATGCTGGCGGCCTATGCCATCGTGTATTTCCGCTTTCCCCTTGGCACCTTCTTCTTCTGGATCATTTTTTCCACGCTGCTGCTGCCGCTGGAAGTGCGCATTCTGCCAAGCTACGAAATTGTGCAGGGCCTTGGCATGATGAACTCCTACTCCGGTCTCATCGTGCCTCTGATTGCTTCAGCCACTGGCACGTTCTACTTCCGGCAGTTCTTCAAGTCTGTACCGGATGAGTTGGTGGAGGCGGCGCGAATTGATGGCGCTGGGCCGGTCAAGTTCTTCATCGATATTCTTGTGCCGCTGTCCAAGACCATGATTGCGGCGATCTTCATCATCATGTTCGTTTACGGCTGGAACCAGTATCTCTGGCCAACTCTAATTACGACCGACGAAACGTTCTTCACCCTTGTACGTGGCATGAAGCAAATCCTTCAGGTTTGGATCGGGGCGCAGATCCCGGACACCAACCAGGCCATGGCTTTGGCCGTGCTGGCCATGCTCCCGCCGGTGATCATTGTGGTCGTGTTCCAGTCCTGGTTCGTCAAGGGGCTGGTGGAAAGCGAGAAATAAAATGGCAGGCATCTCACTCAACAACGTTCGCAAAACCTACGCTGGCGGGGTCTCTGCCGTGAAGGGCGTCTCGCTCGATATCGAGGATGGCGAGTTCATCGTGCTCGTCGGCCCGTCCGGCTGCGGCAAATCCACCTTGTTGCGCATGGTTGCAGGTCTGGAAACCATCACAGATGGTGAGGTCACCATTGGCGATCGCGTCGTCAACAAAATCGAGCCAGCAGACCGCGACATTGCCATGGTGTTCCAGAACTATGCGCTCTACCCGCATATGTCGGTTTACAACAACCTTGCGTATGGTCTGAAAAACCGAGGCATCGGCAAGGCCGAAATAGATCGCCGCGTGCGCGAGGCTGCGCGGATCCTGGAGATTGCCGATTATCTGGACCGAAAGCCACGGGCCCTTTCTGGTGGTCAGCGTCAACGTGTGGCCATGGGCCGGGCCATCGTGCGTGAGCCTGCTGCCTTCCTGTTTGATGAGCCCTTGTCAAATCTGGATGCCAAACTGCGCGTTCAGATGCGCATCGAAATCAAGAAGCTGCAAAAGTCACTCGGCACTACCAGCCTCTATGTCACCCACGATCAGTTGGAAGCCATGACGCTTGCGGACCGTCTTGTGGTGCTCAACGGCGGCCAGGTGGAGCAGATCGGCACGCCGATCGATGTCTACGAGAACCCAGCATCCACCTTCGTGGCGAGCTTCATTGGGTCTCCCGCCATGAACCTCATGGAGATCGAGCGCTCCGGAGAAGGCTGGGCCTTGAGCCGCGGGGAGGGCCTGTCGCTGACCTGCAGCCTCAACGAGACAAGCGCCATACTCGGTCTTCGCCCGGAAGACCTTCACATCATTGAGGGCGACGGTGCTATCAACGACCCTCTCATGCTCTCTGTCGTCGTCACAGCCGTCGAGCCAGTCGGCGCTGAGAGTTATGTTCATGCCACTCTGGGAGAAACGGGGCAGGAAATCATCGTCCGGGCACCCGGTAAACAACACTTTGAGGTTGGATCGGTCCTCAAAGTGGCTGCGAAGAAAGAAAAGCTGCATTTCTTTTCTTCGGAAACCGGTAAGGCCATTGCGCTGGAAGGCAATCTTCAGCCAGCGTAATCTGCGAGCCAAGCCCTTCCTGAGGTGGCTAAGCCCGGCCTTTGCGCCGGGCTTTCTCGTCTCTGGTCAACAAAATCTGTGTCATTTGAACGCATCGCTACGCTTTCGGATTTTAAATGAAATAACTTGATATAAAAACTCATATTTAGCCAGCCGCCGCTAGTGAAACCCGAACTGATCAGTAGGTATTCATGAGCGTAAGCGAGCTTGAGCAGCTATTTGCCAACACATCCGGCAACCCGATTCAGCATGCATTCACCCGTCGCGGCGGGCATATGCCGGGCGCAGCCGGAACAGACATCCCTGTAGAGGACCATCAGGATGTTTGGTCCCAGCTTCAGGCCAAGCGGCGGTCTGGGCCAACGGTCATGTATCTGCACGTTCCGTTCTGCGCCAATCACTGCCTGTTTTGCGGCTTCTATCGTAACAAGTGGCAGGAGGCGCATTCCGCCCCTTATACCAATGCCTTGATCAAGGAGTTGGAGCGCGACGCCTCGTCCCTTGCATCCACGTCGGGCCCCATCAATGCCGTCTATTTTGGAGGCGGAACGCCAACTGCATTGCACGCAAAGGATTTGCAGCGCCTCATCCGTCGCATAACGGACCTTTTCCCGCTCGCAGCGGACTGTGAGATCACTGTTGAAGGCCGGATCTACCACTTTGATGATGACAAGATCGAGACCTGTCTGGATGCCGGGGCCAATCGCTTTTCAACGGGCGTCCAGTCCTTCAACACGCAAGTCCGCAGGCGGCAGGGACGGAAAGCAACCGGCGAGGAGGCCATTCGCTTCTTCGAAGGCCTGCGGGACCGAAACCGCGCTGCCATAATTTGTGACCTCATCCTCGGCTTGCCTGACCAGTCAGCAGACGTGTGGCTGCATGACCTTCAAACTGTAACGGACTTGGGGCTGGATGGCGTGGATCTTTACACCTTGGCCGTGTTTCCGGGCTCGCCGCTGTCCTTGGCCATCAAAAAGGGCAGGATCAGCCCATCTGCGCCCCTCCCGGAGCAGGGTCTCATGTACCAAACCGGGCTAGAGTATCTGGCCGCGCGTGGCTGGCGGCAATTGTCTTCAAGCCATTGGGCGCGCGGCACCAGAGAGCGGAACCTCTACAACAGTTTGTTGAAATCCGGTGCTCAGTGCCTGGCTTTTGGCGCAGGTGCCGGGGGTGGCTTGAACAATTTCAGCTACACCAACCATGCGGACTTGGCGGCCTACTATGAGCAAGTGAACCGGGGTGTGAAGCCCTTGGCATCCCTGTCAAAAAACGATGCGCTTGCAACGCCGCTCAACCATTTGGCTGCGGGCGTGGAGTCTATGCGCATCGATCTGGCTGCGCTGGAAAGCAACGAACACCTTGATCAAGGCTTCCTTCAATTCATGACACCGCTTCTGGACAACTGGCGCGCGGCGCAGCTGGTTGAGGGAGAGGCCGTACTTACGCTCACCACCGCTGGCCGTTTTTGGCACCAGACCCTCTTGACCAATCTGAAGGCAGCCCTGCGGCTCTGGTGCGCCAGCCATCAGCCAACTTGAGCCACATTTCCCAACACAAGGATAGACAACATGACAACAGTTTTGGACCAACTGAAAAAGCAGCTGGCTGAGAACCCCGCAGGGATCTTGGAGAACATTGCAAAAGAGCATCAAGTGTCTGTGGCAGATACCATCAGGTGCCTGCCGGAGGACATGTGGCGCGAGCTGGACGGGTCTCATTTCGAGCAGATCATCAAGGAAATCCCGGAGTGGGGGGCTGTGACCACAATAGCCAACACGGGCGACATGATCTTCGAGGTCTCGGGGGTGTTTCCACGAGGCACCTTTGCACGGGGCTACTACAATCTGAAGAAAACCGAGGGCGGGTTCTCCGGCCATATCAAGGAAGATGCCTGCCATGCGATCCTGTTTTTGAAGCGTCCATTCTTCTCCAAGCTATCAGCCTCCATCAATTTCATCAATGCCGACGGGGATTGCTATCTGAAAATCTTCCTCGGCCGTGATGAGGAGGGGAAATTGCGCGCAGACCAGTTGGAGAAGTTCCACGCGCTATCGGATTGGGCATGAGCAGGGGGGCGGGCACTGAGCTTTCCACACGCTGGCCAAAACAAACGGGGAGATCTGAAGAGATTTGAGCCGCCAAACAAGCGAATGGTGGTCACAACTTGAATCCTCCCGCCGTTATCGCCATATTCCAAAAGAACAGAGACAGTGCTGCTGTCCTGCACATCCGGATGCCAAGAGTGGGTCCGGACCAAGGTCGCTTTAGAAAGGACTTTGACGATGACGCGTATGTCGGCGTTTTCGAGCCCGTTTCTTTTGGGCTTCGACGATATTGAGCGAGTGCTTGATCGGGTTAGCAAAGGTGGCAACGACGGCTACCCGCCCTACAATATTGAACGTCTTTCAGTTTCAGACGAAAAAAGTGATGTCATCCGCATCACAATTGCGGTTGCCGGTTTCACGCGCGACCAGTTGGAAGTCTCCGTGGAAGAAAGCCAATTGGTGATCCGCGGTCGGCAGCAGGAAGACAAGACCAAACAATATCTGCATCGCGGCATTGCCGCTCGTCAGTTTCAGCGCACATTTGTGCTTGCGGAAGGCATCGAAATTCTTGGAGCAGAGCTTCGGGATGGCTTGCTTTCCATCGATCTGGCTCGCCCAGAACCCGAGCGCATTGTCCGCAGGATCGAAATTTCAGCTGGCGATTGAGATCGCAAGCCAGACGCTTTTTGTACCCATCGAGACGACAGACAAAGGAGAAGGCGATGATTACCGATCCCTTCGCGAATGACGCTGCCATGGCCAAAGATGTTCTGGCAGAACTGGGCACCGGCAAAGTGGCTTACGTGAAAAAAGTAACCGAAGCAGATCTGCACCGCATGTTCCCGGGTGCCGAGATTGAAGGCATGGACGGTCCGGTCTGGGCGCTGTTGTCGGCAAATGGCTCGCCAATTCTTCTGGCCGACAGCCGTGACGCAGCCATTGCGAATGCAATGGAGCAGGACCTGAAGACTGTCAGCCTTCACTAAAGCGGTTATGGCGCCCGCGGTTGGGCCCGTCCTATCAGTTTTGGGAAAAGAAAAGCCCCGATAACGTTGGTTATCGGGGCTTTGTTTTATGCGGAGCTCGTAGAGCCGATCGGTTGCGTCAGTATTGAATACAGCGCCGCCGCGTCCTTCGTGGCCCTCAGCTTGGCGGCCGTTTCCTGATCGCGCAAAATGCGCGCCACACGTGCCAATGCCTTCAGGTGATCTGCACCGGCACCTTCTGGGGCCAGCAGAGCAAAGATCAGATCAACAGGCTGGTCATCCAAGCTGTCAAATTCAATTGGTTTGTCCAGACGTGCAAAAAAGCCATAGAGCCTGTCAAGTTGTGGCAACTTGCCATGCGGAATGGCCACGCCGTTGCCAACGCCGGTTGAGCCTAGGCGCTCGCGTTGCAAAAGCGTGTCAAAGATATCCCGTTCTGGGAGCCCGCAAACTGGAGCGGCTTTAGCGGCTATCTCCTGCAGGGCGTGCTTCTTGCTGTTGGCCTTGAGGCTTGCAACAACTGCCTCTGGACTGAGTAGTTCTATCAGCTCCATCTCACGATCCGTGAACCTGAAAAGCTGCAAAGCCGGAATTTCCGGCTTTGCAAATAGCGTCTATGTTTTATCCCGCTTCCGCTGTGGACACCAATCCTGGATCAATCCAGCCGATGTTGCCGTCAGCGCGGCGGAATACAACATTAACACCGCCATTGCCGGCGTTGCGGAACATAACCACTGGTGCTTCAGTCAGGTCGAGTTCCATCACTGCCATACCAACCGTCATGGTCTTTACCTTTGCGGAGGTCTCGGCGACTACAATTGGATTGTAATCCTCTGGAACCTCTTCTTCGCTTTCTGGGTCCGCCAGAACATACGAAGTTGCGTCAAAGATGCCCTTGTCGGCATGGGCGCCGTTTTTATGCGCTTTCAGCTTTCTGTTGTAGCGCCGCAGACGTTTTTCAATCCGTTCTGCCGCTATGTCAAAACTCTGTCGAGCATCCTGGCTTTCGCCCGAGACTTGCAGCACCACCCCTGTACTCAGGCTCAATGTGCACTCGGACCGGAAACCGGAACCCTCTCGCGAAATTGTCACATGACCTGAATATGCGCCCGGGTAATACTTCTCCAGCGCCTCTGCAATCCGGTTTTCGACGTGGGTGCGCGTTGCGTCACCAATGTCCACGTTTCTTCCCGAAATACGCAATGTCATGGGAACCTCATTTGTTAGGAACGACTCAAAGCGGCGAAAAGCAAATCCAATAACGGAAAACCTTCCGACACTTACACAATGGACCAGCTAAAAACAAAGTGCCACCTTTTTCGAGCCATTCGGCTAACGGTGGCCTTCTAATCTGGGGGATAGGAAAAGTCAACCAAGCCCGCTAGTGGGCATTTTGTGCAAGCAAAGATTGCTTTGCCGCCAAAAAACTAACTTTTCGCCTTCTTTTCCCGCCTGCGTTGCACAGAACTTGGGATTTTCATTGCCTCGCGATATTTTGCCACTGTGCGCCGCGCAATATCCACACCGTCCTCTTTAAGCAGCTTCACCAGCGTATCGTCGGAGAGGATGGCCTTTGGATCTTCGTTATCAATCAATTGCTTGATCTTGTAACGCACCGCTTCTCCAGAGAGCGCGTCGCCCCCTTCCGTGGCGTTGATGGAGGAGGAGAAAAAGTACTTCAGCTCGAAAATACCGCGTGGTGTGGCGATGTACTTGTTTGAGGTCACACGGCTCACCGTGGACTCGTGCATGGAGATGGCGTCCGCGATCGTTTTAAGGTTCATGGGGCGCAGGTGCTGCACGCCATAGGTAAGGAACCCGTCCTGCTGGCGCACGATCTCAGAGGCCACCTTCAGGATCGTCTTGGCGCGTTGGTCCAGGCTCTTCACCAGCCAGTTCGCCGTCTGAATGCAGTCCGTGAAATACGCCAGATCACCGTCACTTTTGGCGGATGTACTGATTTCCGAATAATAGCTCTGGTTCACCAGCACCCGAGGCAAGGTTTCGGAGTTCAGCTCAACAACCCAGCCGCCGTCATTCCCAGGGCGCACAATGGCATCTGGTACCACAGGCTGCACGGCTTCGCTGCCAAACGAAGACCCCGGCTTCGGGTTCAGAGCTTTGATCTCGTAGATCATCTCCGTCAGGTCTTCGTCGTCAACCTCGCAAAGGCGCTTCAGGCTAGCCATGTCATACTTGGCAAGAAGGTCGATGTTCTCGAC
Source organism: Pseudovibrio exalbescens (assembly GCF_028737195.1). Lineage (GTDB taxonomy): Bacteria > Pseudomonadota > Alphaproteobacteria > Rhizobiales > Stappiaceae > Pseudovibrio > Pseudovibrio zosterae. The sequence goes on from NZ_JAQZAJ010000002.1 coordinate 562,819, forward strand.
AAGCTTTTCCATCGCCGGGTCAAAGCGGTCTTTCTCGCGCAGCTGAATTGCAAGGCATTCGTTCAGGGAGCGCGCAAAAACGCCGCTCGGCTCCAGCGCTTGCAGCGCCTTGATGATGCGGTCCAGATGCTCCGGTTCGATACCCAAACGTTCGGCCGTTTCCGCCTCATCGATGTAAAGGTAACCACTGTCGTCCAGGCTATCGATCAGGTCCTTGGCGATCAGCTGATCGGCCGCAGAAGTGACCACAAGTGACATCTGTTCAACCAGAAAATCCTTGAGAGACACGTCAGCAGCCACAAACGCTTCCAGATTGTAGTCGCCAGAAGAAATTGCGCCGTTGGAAGGCGGTTGCCACTGTTCGCCCTTTTGCACCGAGGGGTCCACGGTCTGCGGGGTGCCATTGTCATCGGGGAAGACGTTCTGCAAGTCCGCATCCATGCGGCTTGCGATTTCGCCGGGGTTGGTCTCCAGCTGGCTTTCCATCCAGTCGCCAGCGCCTTCGTCATCAGAGGGCGTTGAGGCGGCCTCGCCTGCGTCAAGGGAAGGGGCTTCGTTGCCCTCGCCCGAAGAAGGATACTCCTCCTCAGCTCGCTCTAAAAAGGGGTTGCTCTCCAGCTCATTTTCAACATAGGAAACAAGGTCCAGACTGGAGAGTTGCAGCAATTTGATAGCCTGCATCAGCTGGGGTGTCATCACCAGCTGCTGGCTTTGCCTTATCTCTAGCTTGGGTGTCAGGGCCATGCTAAGTCGCGTCCTCTTGTTTCGCCGGCTATTTGGCACGAAACATGCTTAGCAATCTAGTCCATCTTTACGGCTAAAGCGTAAATTGTTCACCAAGATATAAACGGCGTACGTCAGGATCCGCTACAATTGTGTGAGGTTTGCCTTCGGTCAACACTTCACCAGCGGCGATGATGTAGGCCCGGTCAATCAGGCCCAGTGTTTCGCGCACGTTATGGTCGGTGATCAGAACGCCGATGCCGCGCTGGGTCAAATGGCGCACAAGCTGCTGAATGTCGCCAACCGCAATTGGGTCAATGCCTGCAAACGGCTCATCAAGCAGCATGAAAGAGGGGCGACTGGCCAGAGCACGGGCAATTTCCACGCGGCGTCGTTCACCGCCGGAAAGCGCAATACTTGGGGATTTGCGCAAATGGGTCACGCCAAATTCTGCCAGCAGTGAGTCCAGTTCTTCCTCGCGCTTCTTGCGCTTTGGCTCCACCACTTCCAGCACCGCGCGAATGTTCTCTTCAACGCTCAGTCCGCGGAAAATGGAGGCTTCCTGAGGCAGGTAGCCAATGCCAAGGCGGGCGCGCTGGTACATGGGCAGCTTGGTGATGTCAAAGCCGTCCAGAGAGATCGTGCCGTGATCCGGGCGGATCAAGCCGGTGATCATGTAAAAGCAGGTGGTCTTGCCGGCACCGTTTGGCCCCAGCAGGCCAACGGCTTCGCCACGGCGCACGTTCAGGCTCACGTGCTTCACCACCTGACGGCGGCGATAGCTCTTGCCAATGCCCTCTACCTCCAGCTTGGTGTTTTCTACCTCGCTGTTTAAAGGGACTGCGCTGAATGTCTGAGCCGGTTCGGCCCCTTGGTGGGAATGGGGTCTCAAGTCGTTCTGCCCTTGGCCGTCCTGCTAGTTGTTGTTTTGAAGGCTGTTAGGCTGCAACAACATCTTCACGCGACCTGTGTTCTGTGAAACTAGGTCCACTTTACCGGTCTCAAGGTTAACGGTCAGCTTACTGCCAACAACAACGTTGGGCCCTTGGCTCAGAACCACGCGCTCACCGGTCATCACCATCACGTTTTTCTCCATGTCGAAGTTGGCATCGTCGCCGGTTGCCGTCTGGTCCTTCGAGGAGATGAACACGCCGCCTGCTGCTTCAAGGCGTGAAATGGATTGCTGCAAGCCGCTTTCGCCCGAGGAGGCAAGCGAGCCGCCATAAAAAACTTTCAGGCGCTCGGTTTTCAGCGTGGCATCGCCTTGAGACACAACAACACTGCCGCTGAAGACGGCACTTTTCTGGTTGTCCTGCACCTCAAGGTTTTCCGCTTCAATCTGAATGGGCTCGTCGCTGTTCGCGCCAAAGCCTGCGAAAGCATCGTCAAAGGTTTGTGCGCCCACGCCAGTTGCTGCCAGCACTGGCAAGGCCATCAAGATCCAAAGGGTCCGCAACCATGCTGTCATTGACTGTTCTCCAGTGATGACGGGTTAATCCGCAAGGAAACACCGTCGCTAAACCGCATGACGCCACCGTTTTGATCGTAGTCCATGGAGCCTGCGTGAATGTAACCGCCTTCGGCCTGCACCGTTACCGAGCTGTTTGTGACAATCATTCCGGTCGTCATGTCGATGTCCAGATAGTCAAACTCGCCCGTGTATCCACCACTATAGGTAACGGTGATACCTTCTCTCAGCTTTAATGTCTCAACATCGGCATTGTAAGTGCCTTTTGTTGCTACAACCTCAGCATTTTCGTCTTTTCCAAGAACAATTTTGGCGCGGAGAGTTTCCAGGTCGATAATCTTCGGATTGGAGATGCGCTGGATCGCCTTGTCAGCCGATACGGAGTAGGAGCGCTCGCCATCACTACCCGTCAGATGCGGGTTGGACATCACAAGCCCGTCTACTGTGAGGCTGATGTCACCAAGGCCCATGCCTGCAAGAATGTTGCGCAGAATGACGGCACCAATGATGCCAGCAGCAATCAAGGTGCCGAGCGCTGGCAGCGTGAAGCGCAGAAACTTTACCAGTCGGGTGTGCCGCTTGGCAGCCCGTCTGGCAGCTTCCTGTTTCTTCTTCGCTTCATCGGACCAAACAAAGCCCCGAGGCGCCTGTGGAGCTGGTTGCACTGCACCGTCCTTGGTTGTTCTTGTTGTCTTTTAGTTCAATACGCCGACCATTTGAACGGCGTTCACATGGGCCGTCGCCCTGTCACTGAGCAGGGGCTTTCACCCTGCACAAACTAATGAGGAAGCAGCCCAAGTTCAATAAACAAGGTGGCGCCGCGCATTTTCACCTCCCAAAGCCGGTCATTGGCTTCTTAAGAGTGGGCAAAAATATCCGTTTCAGGCCATCCCGCCAGATCGAGTTTTGCCCGTGTCGGCAGAAACTTGAAGCACTCCAGCGCAATTTCGCGGCGCTCTTCGCGGTCCAGCATGAACTCAAGGCGCTCTTTAAGCTGGTGCAGGTGCAAAACGTCAGAGGCTGCGTAGGCCAGTTGCGCATCTGTCAGCTTTTCAGCAGCCCAGTCAGAGCTTTGCTGCTGCTTGGAAATGTCCACGCCGATAAGCTCTTTGGACAGGTCTTTCAGTCCATGACGATCTGTGTAGGTCCGTGTGAGCTTGGATGCGATCTTGGTGCACCAAACTGGAGACACCTCAATGCCCAGATAAGCATAGAGCACAGCCACATCGAAGCGCGCAAAGTGGAAGATTTTCGGTTTGCTTGCATCGGTGAACAGCTGCTTCAGCAACGGGGCATCGGTCTGACCACGGTCAATCTGTACCACATCTGCCGACCCATCACCCGGAGAGAGCTGTACAACGCAGAGGCGATCACGGTGCGGGTTCAAGCCCAGCGTTTCCGTGTCAACAGCAACGGCCTCCGCGCTCTCATAGTGCTCAAGTGAAGGAAGGTCATTCCGGTGGAATCTGATTGTCATGGCCGCATCTCAATTCGTCTGGCTTGATAGAGCGCGCAGGCGCTCATGGCATAAAGGCCTAGATGCCACCACCTGCCTGACCATGCAAAGCTTTTTTTGCACACGCCGTGGCGCCCTCTCGCAGCGTGGCAAGAGCCAGGCTGTTAACCCTTGTGGCCAGCAAAGTGATCCAGAACCAAATAAACGCGCTAAACTAAGATAAGCACCGAAGGCGATCTGGTCGAAATCTGATTGGAAAAAGCGTTTAAGGCAAGCGCCTGATGCAACCGGATAGTTGCTCTAACTCTCTGAATTATTTTTGATTTTTTGGAGAGAAAAGATGGTGCCCAGGAGAGGACTCGAACCTCCACGCCCTTGCGAGCACTAGCACCTGAAGCTAGCGCGTCTACCAATTCCGCCACCTGGGCACTTCCACGTTGCGCTCTCGTTTCCGACAGCGCCGTGTCTGTGGAGGCGGTGTTTAAGGGTCATTAGGCGGGTTGTCAATCAGGCTTTTGTGAAGAAATTATTTTCATCCACAGACAGCCTTCACAGATGCCAGACGAGGGACTATTGAGGTCCATGGGAATACTGATCGTCTCAGATACGCATGTCCGTGCGGGGTAGGAAAAAGATGGCTACGGCACTCAACGGAAAACTTGTTACGGTATTCGGAGGCTCCGGCTTTCTTGGGCGGCACATCATTCGCGCACTTGCGTTGCGCGGATACCGCGTGCGCGCCGCAGTTCGTCGGCCCGAAAACGCTGAACACCTGCAACCCCTTGGCGTTGTTGGTCAAATCATGTCGGTTCAGGCAAACATTCGCAATCGTGAATCAGTCGAAAACGCCATGCGTGGTTCAGATGCCGTGATCAATCTGGTCGGCATTTTGCACGAAAGCGGAAAGCAGACATTCGAGGCCATTCAAGCCTCAGGCGCAAAGAACATTGCCGATGCCTGTGCTGCGTTGGACATGAATCGCGTGATCCATGTGTCTGCAATTGGCGCAGATGCAAACAGCAAATCTGCCTATGCCCGGTCGAAAGCTGCTGGGGAAAATGCGTTCCGCGCCGCGGTGCCGGATACGATTATTTTCCGTCCCTCTGTGGTTTTTGGTCCGGAAGACGACTTTTTCAATCGCTTTGGGGCCATGTCCCGCATCGCACCAGCTCTGCCTCTCGTGGGCGGCGGCAAAACGAAATTCCAGCCCGTGTTTGTGGGCGATGTTGCTGAGGCGATTGCAAAGGCTGTTGAGGGTGAGGTTGCGCGAGGAACCACCTATGAACTTGGTGGACCGGAAGTGGCCAGCTTCCGCGAATGTTTGGAGCTGATGCTCAAGATCATTCGCCGTCGCCGCATGTTGGCGAGCTTGTCTTTCGGTCTGGCGCGCTTCAAGGCCCGTGTCCTACAGATTTTGCCAAACCCGCCGCTCACGGTGGATCAGGTCGAGTTGTTGCGCACGGACAATGTGGTCAGCGCACAAGCAATCGCTGAGGGCCGCACTTTGGAAGGGTTGGGCATCAATGCGCACAGCATGGAAGCCATCCTCCCAAGCTACATGGAACAGTACATGCCACACGGCCAGTACGACGCGCGTCGGCCAGTGCAGAACTGATCCTTAAAAACCAACGCATAAAAAAGGCGGGTCCGTTTGGCCCGCCTTTTTGCGTTCTACCGATTCTGCTCAAAAAGCGTTTTGCAGGATGAGGCCGAACAGGCCCAGTCCTCCAACGCCGATACGCCACCAGCCGAACGGCGCAAACCCGTGTTTGCTCACGAAGTCAAGGAAGGTGCGCACCACAAAGTAACCGGCGATGAATGAGGCTACAAAGCCAATGCCGATGATGGTTGCATTGTCCACGGTGATCAGATCACGGTTCTTGAAGAGATCGTAGGCAAACGCGCCGGTCATGGTTGGCATGGCAAGGAAGAAGGAGAACTCCGCAGCCGAGCGCTTGTCGGTTCCCATCAAGAGCGAACCAACAATGGTCGCGCCGCTGCGTGAAACGCCGGGTATCATCGCCACGCACTGACACAGGCCTATCTTCAGGCAAAGCCCTAACGGATACTCGGTAATCTCACGGTACTTCACCTCAAGAGGCATCTTGTCCACCAAAAGCATGATGATGCCGCCGAAGATGAGCGTGACGCAGACAAGCACAGGTGTTTCGAACAGCACTTGTTTGATGAACCCATGGGCGAGGACGCCAATAAACACGGCGGGCAAAAAGGCAATGACAATCCCGGTGACAAAGTGCCTGGAACGCGGATCTGTTGGGATCGTGGACGCAAGTTGCCACAATCTTTTGAAATAAACCGACAGAATAGCAAGGATGGCGCCGAGCTGGATCAGCACTTCGAACATCCGCCCTTCGCTTTCAAACCCGATAAAGTGCCCCACTAGAAGCAGGTGACCCGTAGAGGAGACGGGCAAAAATTCTGTGAGTCCCTCGATGATCCCAAGGATCAGCGCACCGATGATGGTCTCAGTTGTCATTGATAGATTCTTCTCCAGATAAACACTTCTCGGCAGGCACGGAGTTGTCCCCCGCTAATTTTCGGGATCGATGGCTAAGATAAACACATAAGGAAGAAAATTCGGTTAAAGCAGATTTAACTGGTTAACGGTTTGCCCCGAAAAGAAACCCATGCTGAAGCTATACCACCATCCATTTTGCCCCCACTCCCGCGCCGTTCGTCTTGCGCTGGGCGAGTACGGGGTCCAGTTTGAGTGCACCACGGAATACCCTTGGGTTCGACGTCAAGAGTTTTTGATGTTGAATCCGGCGGGAACGATCCCGGTGCTACATGAAAATGATGGCGGTCCTGTGTGTGGCACGACGGTTATCCTCGAATATCTGGATGAGACGCGCGGCTATTCAAAACCGGACCGCCGCCTGCTTCCAGACCATCCGGTCAAGCGCGCGGAAGTGCGCCGTCTGGTCGATTGGTTTTTGAACAAATTTCACGTCGAGGTGCTGGGCTATCTGGTCCATGAGCGCATCTACAAGCAGGAAATGGCCCCGAAATACGGCGGTGGCCAGCCGGATTCTGCCATTCTTCGTGTTGCCCGCACCAACATGGGGCACCATCTGCAATACATCGGCTACCTTGCTGCCACGCGAAAATGGCTGGCTGGCGATGAGCTGAGTTTTGCTGATTTGGCGGCAGCCGCTATGCTGTCCACGGCAGATTATCTTGGCGAGGTGCCATGGGCACGGGACGAGAACACAAAAAGCTGGTACGCGCGGGTGAAATCCCGGCCAAGCTTCCGTCCGCTCTTGAGCGACAAGATGCTCGGCATGCCGCCATCGGCGACCTACGCAGATCTGGACTTCTGACCCATCAACGGATACGACCATGCTGACAGACCGGCAATTGAATCGGGTAAAAGCCGATCTCATCAGCCGTGCCAAAGCGCTGGGCTTTTCCGAAGTGCGCATCACCCGGCCGGATTCCATTCCGCTGGCACCGGAGCGGCTGCGCAGCTTCATTGAGGCTGGGTATCACGCATCCATGGACTGGATGCCTGAAACAGAAGAACGACGGGCAGATCCGCGCGCGTTGTGGCCTGAGGTGAACAGCGTCATCATGCTCGCCATGAACTACGGCCCGGAGGAGAACCCCCTTTATCTCCTCGAGAAGCCGGAGAAGGCGGCCATCTCCGTTTACGCGCGCAACCGCGACTATCACGACATCATCAAGGGCAAGCTCAAGGAGCTGGCTAGTTTGGTGGTGTCCCGTGGAGGCGGCGATGTGAAGGTGTTCGTGGACACGGCTCCTGTCATGGAAAAACCGCTGGCGCATGCTGCCGGCCTTGGCTGGCAGGGCAAGCACACCAATCTGGTGTCGCGCGAGCTTGGCTCCTGGTTCTTCCTCGGCTCAATCTTCTCCACCTTGGAGCTTCCCGCCGACGAGGCGGAGGTCGATCATTGCGGCCGCTGTAGGCGCTGTTTGGATGCCTGTCCGACCAATGCCTTCCCAAGCCCTTACAAGATCGACGCCAACCGCTGCATTTCCTATCTCACCATCGAACATCATGGACCCATTCCCCATGAGTTTCGAAAGCCAATGGCCAACCGCATATACGGCTGTGATGACTGTCTTGGCGTGTGTCCTTGGAACAAGTTTGCACAGGAAGCCTCAGAGGCAAAGCTGCAAGCCCGAGAGGATCTGAAGGAACCGGAGATCAGAGATCTCCTCCAGTTGGACGATCCCACCTTCCGCAAGTTCTTTAGTGGCTCACCAATCAAGCGCATCGGCCGGGACCGCTTTATCCGCAACACGCTGATCGCTGCGGGCAACTCTGGCCAACCCGATTTGCTGGAACTCGTTGTGGGGCTGCTGGAAGATCCGGCACCGGTTGTGCGCGGCGCAGCGGTTTGGGCGCTGGGCCAGCTGGCCCAAAGCGCCGAGGTTGCGGCTCTCAAGGAGCGACATGTCCCTCAAGAGCCGGATGAAACAGTGCTTGAAGAGTGGGCGCAGCTCACACTGTAAGGTGCTTGAATGCACCAACCACCTGCGCATAGACCTCGCGCTTGAAAGGCACGATCAGGCCCGGCAGGTTCTCGGCACGCTCCCAGCGCCACTCACAAAACTCCTGTCCATGGCCTTCCGGTGGGGTCAGAATGTTGATTTCGCTATCCACCCCTTCAAAGCGCATGGCGAACCACTTCTGGGTCTGGCCGCGATACTTTCCGCGCCGGGTACTTTGAAGCACTTCCTCTGGAAAGTCGTAGGCATACCATTCTGGTGCCTCAGCCAGCAGGGAGACGTTGGAAACCGAGGTTTCCTCATAAAGTTCCCGTTTTGCGGCCTCAAGCGGGTCCTCGCCCTTGTCCAGACCGCCCTGCGGCATCTGCCAGGCGGTTTCGTCGGGCACTGGGTTCTTGTCACCAAAGCGTTTGCCAACCCACACAAGGCCCGCATGATTGATCAGCATGATGCCCACGCAGGGGCGGTAGGGAAGAAGGTCGTGTTGTGTCATTGAATGTCTCTGAGAAGGCTTGCGCGCGGCAAGCCTCCACTTACTGGGCGTGTTCAGCAGCAATCGCAGCGCTGATGGGGATCAGTGTCAAGCCGCGGTCTTCAAGGGAGCGGGTCCACCGCTCCAGCTCCCGCAATGTCACTGGGTAGGTTGTTGCTGAGGCGATCGCCAGCCCGTTGGAGCGGGCAAGGGACTCGACCTGCAACAGGCGGCTTTCGATGGAGGACTTATCCAAGTCCTCATCAATGACCACATCCACCTGCACAAACGGGGTGTCCGTTTGTGTCGCCACATCTTTGGAGGCGCTGCGTGCGGAGCCTGCGGCGTCCACGAACATCAGCCCGCGATCATTGACTTCGCTCATGAACAAGGACAGGGCTGCGTTGTCGGAAAGGAAACGTTGGCCCATGAAATTGACAAGGCCAATGTAATTTGTGGTTCGCGCCATCAGCCAGCTCAGCTTGTCCGCGTTTTGCGCGCTTGCAGCTTTGGTCAGCAAGCTGTGTGGTCCTGCATCGTTGTCCGGATAGTCAAACGGTTCCATGGGAATTTGCAGCAGCACTTCATTGTCATTGCGCCGCGCCTTGCTCATCCAGTTGTCCAGATCCGTGCCATAAGGCGAAATCGCCAGAGCCACTTCGTTGGGCAGGTTGTCCAAAGCCATGGCGGACATGGTCTCGTTCAAGCCAATGCCATTAAGCACCAGCGCAATGCGTGCCTGTGCAGTGGCAACGTTCGGCGCAGGCTCTGCATAAGCATCAAGAGGCCGCAACCCGTTCTCGGAAACTTTCGGGATGGCACCATAGGGACCGTTTTCAAGAAGGCTCTGCAAGGGAACATGGGCTTGCATTGGTGCCCCGGCCAACTTTTGCGCCAGTTCGTGGCGCGGGCCTGTGACCCCCTCAAGGGGGGGAGCCACATCGGGCTCGTCTTCTGGTCCCAGCACATTGTCCAGCGCTTGGGGCAGCTCCACAACCGTGAAGTCGTGCTGGGTCACCCCTTTCAAATCCGTTGACAGCTTGACGGAGGCTGTGGGCTCTCCACCAAACGGATCATCCACCACGCCAATCCAGATAAATGCAGTGGTCGCCAGAAGGATCATCAGCGAAATGCCGAACAAGCCAAATGGCAGATGGTAAAACCGTCGTTGTTTCAGCCCGAGGGGGGCCGTTAGATCATCTCCGGGCATACCAGTCCCAATGCAATTTAAAACGTCAGCTCAGGTGAGAAAGAAACCGCAGCGGTTTATCCGCTGCGGTTATCGCATGTGTTACTTCGAGGCCTGATCGCCACCCTTTGGTGGGAAGGCATCATTGGCGGCGTTACCGCGCAAGAGGTCAAGGGCCAGGTTCAGCTGGGTGTCCTTGGTCTTGTCCTGCGGCACATAGGCCTGACTTCCGGAATCCTCGTCACCTTCTTCAGCAGAAAGGTGACCGCGAAGCCCTGCCTCGCCCTTGGTTTCAACACGGCCCTTCAGTTCTTCTGGCAGCTCTTGGAGCATCACGATGTCTGGGCGGATGCCCTTCGCCTGAATAGAGGTGCCGGAAGGGGTGTAATACCGTGCCGTTGTCAGACGGATCGCACCATTTGCCCCAAGCGGAATGATGGTCTGCACAGAGCCTTTACCGAAGGAGCGAGTACCCAGAACCGTTGCGCGGCGATGATCCTGCAGCGCACCGGCGACAATCTCTGATGCGGAGGCCGAGCCACCGTTCACGAGCACGATCACGGGCATGCCGTCCAACAGATCGCCGGGACGCGCGTTGTAGCGCTGGATCTCATCCGCATGGCGACCACGGGTAGAAACGATCTCGCCGCGGTTCAGGAACGCGTCGGAAACCGAAATTGCTTGGTCCAGAAGACCGCCCGGGTTGTTGCGCAGGTCAATGACAAAGCCCTTCAGCTTATCTTCGCCAATGCTTTCGGTCAGTTCTTCAACAGCGCGCTCCAAACCGTCGTAGGTCTGTTCGTTGAACTGCGTGATGCGCACATACCCAACGTCATCCTCTTCGTTCCAGCGCACGGAGCGAATGCGGATCACGTCCCGCTTGATGACGAGTTCCAGCGGCTCATCGAAGTTATCGCGACGAATGGTAATGGTGATGTCGGTGTCGACAGGCCCACGCATTTTCTCAACGGCTTCGTTAAGGGTCAGGCCGAAGACCTGCTCGCCATCAAGGTGGGTAATCAGATCGCCTGCCAGCACACCCGCCTTGAAAGCAGGCGTGTCGTCGATTGGCGCAACGACCTTGACCAGCCCATCTTCCATGGTCACTTCAATACCCAGCCCGCCAAACTCACCGCGGGTTTGCACCTGCATGTCGCGGAAGTTTTTTGGAGAAAGATAACTGGAGTGCGGATCCAGATCTGTCAGCATGCCGTTGATGGCAGCTTCAATCAGGTCGGAATCGACTGGCTCTTCTACGTAATCCGAGCGTACCCGCTCAAACACATCACCAAACAGGTTCAGCTGATTGTACGTGTCTGGGGAAGCAGCATGCGCAGGCTCGGTGAACCTGAATGGCGCCTCCTTGTAGGTCACTACCGCAGCGGCCCCCATGACCACACCTACCAGTAATAGCGAAGCTTTCCGTATCATCCGCGAACCTTTTCGTTGTCGGCGTTAGACCACCATGGTTTGGGGTCAATGGCAGTACCGTCTTTTCTAAATTCTACATATAGCACTGGCTGCTCAGATCCAAAATTTAGATTTGCAACACTGGCTACTCGGGTGTCGCCCATTCTTGCCACTGGTTCACCAGCAAGAACGAACTGTCCCAATTCCACGTTAATTTGATCCATACCCGCCAGCAAAATGTGGTGACCATTTCCGGCGTTGAGGATAATCAGCTGACCATAAGACCTGAAATCCCCTGCGTACGCTACCCAGCCATCCGCCGGGGCGGTGATCTGGGCGTTCGCACGGGTTACATAGGACTGGCCGTTTGTCTTGTTTCCGAACCCGTCAGCTACACCATAATCCTGCAGCAATGTGCCAGAAACCGGGCGAGGCAAAAATCCTTTTGCATCAGCAAACGGAATTTGAGGGCTTAAACGACCGGGGTCGGAAAAAGGATCGGCATAACCGCGCCGCCCTTCCGCGTGCTGGCGGTCGGACCGCCGTGCCGCTTCGGCCGCGTTGCGTGCGCTGCTCACTTCGTTTTCGAGGTTCGCCAGCAGTTGCTTCAGCGAGGTTGCCTTGGCGGCCAGTTCCTCGGCACGTTTGCGCTCAGCATCCAGCATTTGCGCGCTTTGGGTGCGTTGTTGCTGCTTTTCCGCCAAGAGCAGTTCCACCTTGTGCTGCTCTTCTGCCAGCTTGGTCGCGCCCGCGCGGATCCGGTCGTATTCTTCCTGAATGCTGGAACGCAGCCGTGTCAGCTCGGCCAGGTCGCTTGCCAGCGCCTCGGCTTCAATGCGCACATCCGGCATCACCGCGTTGAGAAGAATGGCGCTGCGCACAGCGGCCAAGGCGTCTCGGGGGCGCACGGCCATCGCCGGAGGAGGGCGGTGCCCAATCCGCTGCAGAGCGGCCAGCACTTCCGCAAGGGTGCCGCGGCGCTCGTTGAGCGAGGCACGCACGGCGTCTTCATTCACTTGGTGCCGCGCCAACCGGCGTTCAGTTGCATTCAATTGAGATTCTAGGGTTTTCATCCGTTCGCCTGTACGGATCAACTCCTCGTTCAGGCTCTTGCGGTCCCGGTCAAGCGCCCGCATGGTGCGGTTGATCTGCTCAAGGCGTTCTTCGGAGATGGAGATGTCACGGGTCACATCGCGCAGTTCCCGCTCCCGATCGTGGCGTTTTTGCTGCGCCTTTTCCTCTGCGGTCAAGGGGGCGGCGTCTGCTGTATCTTGCGCACGGGAACTCACACCGGTGCCGAACAGAAGACCTGCTGCAACAACCAGTGCCAAACCTGCTGAAAAAAGGTGCGACGGGCTCGCCCTGCGCATGCGATTAACGGTTCCTTTGCAACGCCATATCCTTAAACGGAATGTCGATGAACTTTGAATGACCAGCGTTAATTAAGTGTCAATTACAGCACACTGTTAACTATAAAGCTGGCACGCATCCAAGCAGAACCGGCGGGGCTCGGCAAGCCCGGCTCTTCTTAAAGTTTCGTAAGATCTGCGTGAGCGTCAGGCTCAGACCCGGTGATACGGGTGCCCGCTCATGATGGTGATGGCCCGGTAAATCTGTTCGGCACATAATATGCGCACGATTTGGTGCGGCCATGTCATGGTGCCCAGAGCCAGCTTCAGGTCGGCTCGGCTCAGCAGCTCTGGTCCATGACCATCTGCGCCGCCGATCACAAGCACCACATCAGAAACGCCGCTGTCGGTCCAGCCACGCACCTTGTCGGAAAACGCTTCACTCGTCAGCGCTTTGCCGTGTTCGTCCAGAGCAATAATCACCGCGCCGCTCGGGATTGCCTTGAGCAATGCACCGGCCTCCTCCGCTTTGCGGTCTGCTGTGCGGCCTGCTTTGCTTTCCGGCAGCTCAATCACATTGACTGCCGTTATGCCAAGAGACTTTCCAGCCTTGCGCGCCCGGTCAAGATACCGGTCACAAAGCTCTTTTTCTGCGCCAGCTTTCATTTTGCCGACGCAGGCCACACTAAATTTCATAGGTACGCTCTGAACTTGAAGCCAAACAGTCTTGCGCTGCCTCTTCTGGCGAATGAGGCAGCCACCATGGACCGTTTTATAGACCTAAAAAACGCGGTCTATTAGCCGATGTACTGGGTCGGCTCTGTTGTCTCAGTGGACCACATTTTCTCGACATTGTAGAAGCCACGGACTTCCGGACGGAAAATGTGAATGATCGCATCACCGATATCGACCAGAACCCAGTCGCAGTGAGGCAACCCTTCAACACGGGCATTGCCGTAACCAGCTTCCTTCAGATCGCGGAGCAGGTGATCGGTGACCGCGCCCACATGACGATGTGAACGACCAGAGGCCACGACCATAAAGTCCGCGACAGAGGTTTTACCCGCTAGGTCTAGGGAAACGATCTCCTCAGCCTTTGAATCGTCGAGGCTTTTGAGGATGCATTGAAGCAGTGCGTCTTCAATAGAAGAGTCCTGCGGCAGAAGAGGAGCGTTGGTATCCGTCCCTTCATGTGTTGCTGTCATGGTCAGCTGTGTAGCCTTTCGCCATGGTTGGTATGTTACGCGGCCATGCCGCGGGGAAAGTCCAGAAAACCATCGGCCACCAAGCCTTCCCAAGAGGAAGGATAGCGTCACCGACATGGCATTTTCAAGACACTATTATCTGAAGCTTTTGGATGGGCTTCATTTGTTATTTCGGCCCGCCCTTATATTCGTTGAGGACGAGGCGTCAAGTGGTCCCGTCAGAAATGTCCATGCAGGTGCTTTTATGTCGCTAAGCAGCGGTGCCTTGTGTTCCGGCAGGCGCGCCTGCGCATAGGTCACGCTCATCGGCGCAGACAAGGGGGATAAAGTTGCGCCCGGACGGTTCACAATGGCAATCGGGACACGGTTCACGATGCCGCGCCAGTCCTGCCAGCGATGGAACCCGGCGAGATTGTCCGCGCCCATCACCCAGACGAATTTTACGAGCGGCTGTTTGGCTTGCAGCGCCGCGAGGGTCTTGGCGGTATAGGGCGTGCCCAACATCACCTCGTGGGCGGTTACCCGCATCTTTGGGTGCTGAGCAAGGTCTTTCACCGCCTCAACGCGGGCTTCTAACGGCGCCAGCTCATTGTGTTGTTTCAAAGGGTTGCCGGGCGTGACCAGCCACCAGATCTGGTCCAGGCCGAGGCGCTTCAGCGCAGTTTCAGCCACCAGAAGGTGCCCGCTGTGCGGCGGGTTGAAGGAGCCGCCAAAAAGCCCGATCTTGTTGCCCGGGGCCGCGTAGGGCAGCCGCAGCCAATCGGCGAAGCTTGTTTCTTCACGCGTGATGAAGCTGGTCTCGGGGTTCGTGTTCATGGACGCGTTTGACCGTTCCCGCGCACCACGTATTTGAAGCTGGTGAGCTGTTCAACGCCAACCGGACCGCGCGCGTGCATACGTCCGGTGGCAATGCCAATTTCTGCGCCCATGCCGAACTCGCCGCCATCCGCAAACTGGGTGGAGGCGTTGTGCAGCACGATTGCTGAATCCACCTCATTCTGGAACCGACGTGCGGCCGCAGCATCCTCGGTGATGATGCAGTCGGTATGGCTGGAGCTGTAAGTCGCGATGTGCTCGATGGCGTCATCCAGACCGCTTACCAGCTTCACAGAGAGAATGGGTGCCAGATATTCGGTAGACCAGTCTTCTTCGCTCACAGGTTGTACACCCGAGCACAGCATGGCCACTTCTTCGTCACCACGGATCTCACAGCCCTTCGCTTGAAGGGCATCGACGATCGGACGCAGGTGGGTGGTGGCGACGGCCTCGTCCACCAGCAGTGTTTCCAAGGCACCGCAGATACCAGTGCGTCGCATCTTCGAATTAACGACGATATCGACGGTTTTATTCAAATCAGCGCGTTCATCAACGTAAATGTGCACCAGCCCCTCAAGGTGCGCAAACACCGGCACTCGCGCGTCCTGTTGTACCCGTGCCACGAGACTTTTACCCCCGCGCGGAACGATCACATCCACGTTGCCATCAAGGCCCTTCAGCATCTCGCCAACGGCATCACGATCGGTCACCGGCACCAGCTGGATTGCGTGTTTTGGCAAGCCAGCGGTTTCAAGTCCGGTTTGCAGGGCCTTGTGGAGTGCAAGATTGGACTGGATGGTGTCTGAACCACCGCGCAGGATCACCGCGTTCCCTGCCTTCAGGCAGAGCGCGCCGGCATCGGCAGTCACATTCGGGCGGCTCTCGTAGATTACGCCAATCACGCCCAGTGGCGTGCGCACGCGAGAGATTTCAAGGCCGTTCGGGCGCTCCCAAGTGGCGATCACACTGCCAACGGGATCGTCCAGTTTCGCCACATCTTCCAGCGCCTTGGCAATGCCCTCAATGCGCTCTTCACTCAAGGTGCCCCGATCGATGTAGGCTTCACTTTGGCCGTTTTCGGTCATTTTTTGAATGTCGAGCGCGTTCGCAGCCAAGATATCGGCGGTCGCAGCGCGTACCGCGCCAGCCATGGCAATGAGAGCAGCATCCTTTTTCGCTCCCGGAACCATGGAAAGCGTACGGGCTGCGGCGCGCGCATTGCGGCCCATTTCATCCATCAGTTCAGGGATTTTGATATCAGCCTCAGTGACCATGGGTACCTCAAAAACTTGCAGGGGCCCGTGCCCTGCCATCTCAATACTAAGTTCGTTCAGACGCTTCCAGCACAAGGTCGTCATGATGGATCATTTCAGAGCGGCCTGCATAGCCAAGGATGTTTTCGATCTCTTGGCTGTTGCGGCCAATGATAAGGCTCGCCTCGGCATAATCATAGGCCACAAGGCCCCGGCCCACGGCGCGGCCCTCGGCGTCCACCAGGCGCACGGCATCGCCCCGTTGAAAGCGGCCGTCCACGCGCTTTACTCCCGCTGGCAGCAAACTTTTTCCCCGTTTCACGGCGGTCAGTGCGCCTTCATCCAGCTGCACAACACCCATCAGCTCTAAATGACCTCCGATCCATGCTTTGCGCGAGGATTGGGGAGTTGAAGCTGCTGGAAACCAGGTCGCGCGCTCTCCGTTGCAGATCGCGCTCAGTGGGTTCATCTTTTTGCCGGATGAAATGACCATGGTTGTCCCCGCGCCAACAGCGATCTTGGCAGCGTCAATCTTGGTCTTCATTCCCCCTGAAGAGAACGCAGAACCAGCTGCACCAGCCATCGCTTCAATGGCCGGGGTAATTGAAACCACTTCAGGCAGGAACACAGCATCAGGGTCTTTTTGCGGGGCAGCAGTGTAGAGACCATCCACGTCTGAAAGCAGCACAAGACAGTCGGCACTTGCCATCGTTGCCACACGGGCGCCAAGACGGTCATTGTCGCCATAGCGGATTTCGCTCGTGGCCACGGTGTCGTTCTCGTTGATGATTGGCACCGCACCCATTTTGATCAGGGTTCCGATGGTTTCGCGCGCGTTGAGATAGCGGCGGCGCTCCTCCGTATCCCGAAGGGTCAGGAGAATCTGGCCTGCGGTCAGGCCTCGGTCCTTCAAGATTTCGGAATATGCTTGGGCAAGCGCAATTTGGCCAACAGATGCAGCAGCCTGAGCCTGTTCCAGCTTTAGAGCCCCAGCTGGAAGTCCAAGCACACGACGACCCAGCGCAATGGAGCCCGAAGACACGACCAGAAGCTCTTTGCCCAAATCGGCCAGTGTCTTCATGTCGTCAGCCAACGATTCAAGCCATTTGCGCTTCAGGCCGTTTTCATCAACCAGAAGCGCCGAGCCGATCTTGATGGTTATGCGATTGAACTCGCTCAGCTTTCGAGACATTTACGGACGCCATTCCTCTTCCTTGTTGGAAGGAACGGCATTGGCTTCGTCCTGTTTGTCCTTGTCGATGGCGCGAATGATCATGCGTTGAACCGTGTCCACGTTCTCGCCACTGGCGGAGGACAGGATCAACGGCTTTTGACCGCAGGCCGCTTCCAGTGCTGCAACTTTCTCATCACGCAGTTCTTCCGACAACGCATCCGCCTTCGACAGGCAGACGATCTCTGGCTTTTCAGCAAGGCCGTTTCCGTAGGCTTCCAGCTCTCCACGAATGATCCGGTAGGACTCCGCTGGGTCTTCGCTAGAGCCATCTACGAGATGCAGCAGAACACGGGTGCGCTCAACGTGGCCAAGGAAGCGATCACCAAGGCCGGTGCCCTCGTGGGCCCCTTCAATGAGACCTGGAATGTCAGCCAGCACAAAGCCGCGGCCGTCGATTTCGCAAACGCCGAGGTTTGGGTGCAACGTGGTGAAGGGGTAGTCCGCAATCTTCGGCTTGGCGGCAGAAACAGCGGCCAGGAAGGTGGACTTGCCAGCGTTGGGCAAGCCAACAAGGCCTGTATCTGCAATCAGTTTAAGGCGCAGCCAAACCCACTTCTCCTGACCATCCTGACCGGGATTGGCATGGCGCGGTGCCTGGTTGGTGGAGGTCTTGAAGTGAGCATTGCCAAAGCCGCCGTTGCCGCCACGCAAGAGCAGCAGCTTTTCACCAACTTCGGTCAGATCCGCGATGACAGTTTCGTTGTCTTCCTCAAGAATCTGGGTGCCTTTGGGCACGCGCAAAACGACGTCGGCACCCCGAGCGCCGGTTCGGTTGCGGCCCATGCCGTGCATGCCGACCTTGGCCTTGTAGTGCTGGGCGTAGCGGTAGTCGATCAACGTGTTGAGACCATCAACGCACTCAACCCAAACATCGCCGCCGCGACCACCGTCGCCGCCGTCTGGGCCGCCCTCTGCCACGTATTTTTCACGGCGGAAACTGACGCTGCCTGCGCCGCCATCGCCGGATTTAACAAAGATTTTTGCCTGATCGAGGAACTTCATTTTCTATCTCTTTAAGACCGTGTGCAGACGTCTTTGTAGTACCTCTTAAAAGCCGGTGGCACTAGCACAATGCTTGAGAAAAAAGGGCCAAAGAACGATACTATTCATATTGGGGTTGAAACCCGAATGCCGAAGACCGTGTTTAAACGGTTTGATGGCCTAAATGTCAAGCTTTTCCGCCAAATATCTCTTGCGCGTCAATGCGAAAGTGACGCTTGGAATTTGCTCGTCGGGCCTCGCCTTGCTCGTTCTTGTTGCCTCACCTGTGCGCAGGAAACCGAGTTTGCCAAGCACATTCTGCGACGCCTGGTTTTCGCGGAAGGCATATGAATTCAGTTCATGCAGCTCGGGGTAATGCGCAAAGCAAAACTTGAGGACTGCACGTCCGGCTTCGCTGGCATATCCCCGTCCCCAAAAGGGTTGCCCCAACCAGTAACCAAAGCTGTTATCCCCCCTCAAGCCACTCAGGCCAATGGCTCCAATCAGTCCTGTTCCATCGTCGATGGCCCAATTGATCGTGTCGTCCATATCCGAGCTTGCGGTGAAGGCGACCCAGTCTTCTGCATCCGCAATTGAATAGGGATGTGGAACAGGGTTCAGCATGCTGGAAACTTTGAAATTATCTAAGTAGTTGACAAGATTAGGGATATCTTCCTTGGTGAACGCGCGCAAAGTCACGCGCTCACCTTTCAAAACTGGGAACATGTGACTGCCTATGCGGGTTCCAATTGCTTCTTCTTGGCCATAAAGGCGGCCTTGGTGAGGTAATAGCGGTACTCTGGCATTTCTTCGCCACCTCGCGCTGCGCAGGATTGAAAACCGCGCCCGCCATAGACGAAGCCTTGCTTGGTCAACGTGCCAATGGACCCCTTATTGAAGGTGTAAGCACCTGCATTAAAGGAATAAACTCCAAGATCTTCAAAGGCATGCGTGAGTACTGCATGAACGGCCTCACTCATGAACCCCTTGCCCCAGAAAGGCTGAGCGAGCCAGTAACCGATGGTAGGGCGATCTCCCAGATTACGAATTATAACGCAGCCAATGGCCTCACCGTCTCTCTCAAGGCACCAGGCAAAGCTGTCCTCTGGCTTCTTCAGGGAAAGCCACAGCTGCGCATCCTCAAGGGTGTAGGGATGAGGAACTCTTGCCAAATTTCCGGAAACCTCGAAGTTTTTTAGATACTTGGCAAAAGCCGGAGCATCATCCATGCTAGGTGCACGAAGACGGAGCCTCTGTGTGACAAGCTCTTTGGTCATGTGTCTCATCCTGTTCAGATCAAATGATAAAAGTAAAATCGCGATAGTCGGTAGCGATGGTCTTTCGCCAAAAGTGGATTGGTTTGAGTAAGGGGAATGCCTTGGCAGGAGGCCGCATGTCGTTCTCGACTGGCCCAGAGGTGGCAAGGTAGACAAGAAGTGGAGAGGCAGAAGGAGAGCAGCAAGCCGGTGTCACGAAACAGGGAGCCGGTCTGCCCCTGCGCCAAAGGGTGGTTGTCAATTTCCTCAGCGCAGCGGCAGGACCCGGATCTCTATTGGTGGCACGGACAGAACGCCGCCTTCTAATCAGGCGGCTTGGCCCCAGGCCTTGAGCGCCTTCCATGTGCTGCGTGTCAGCGAAAAACGGTCCACGTTCACAAGACCGCTGTTGCCGGACATGCGCATCTTGGACTGCTCCCGGAATTGGAAGCCGCTCTTTTCCAGCACCCGGCGAGAGCCCGGATTGTTCACACGGCACGCGGCGGTCAGCTCATTCACACCGCCATTGGAGAACGCAAAATCCACCACCGCGTGGGCGGCCTCTGTCGCGTAGCCTTGACCCCAGAACGGTTCACCGATCCAGTAACCCAGATGCAAGGTGCCGCCGTCTTCCGCCAGCGGGCCATAACCGATGGCACCGATCAGCCGGCCTGTATTCTTCATGCGTATGGCAAAGAGGGCCTGTCCCATGCGTGTCGCTTCGCTGCGCTTCACCAATGCCTTGGCATCGTCCAGGGTGAACGGGTGCGGCATGCTGGACAGCATTTCGGCAATTCGGCGGTTGTTCGCCAGGAACATGATGTCAGCCAGATCGTCTTTGCGCGCGGCGTTGATGGCCAGACGCGCTGTGTCCTGCGGCCCGAATGCGGCCGCGCTGTAACTGCTTTCCTCTAAGCTTTCCTCGTATTCGACAACCATTTCTTTTCTCCGGCACGAACCCTGACTACAGGGCAAAATAAAAAAGGGAAGATGGTGTCCCATCTTCCCTTTTTCTGATCTTTTTCAGATCGGAGGCCGGATTTCCATCCCGCCGGGTCGATGAGACGCCGACGGTTTGGAAACTCACGTCGGCTTTACTCTGCGGCTAGCGCCACTGGCATCACATTAATAAATGTTCGGCCATTACGCTTTGTTTCGAATGCTACTTTGCCTTCGACAGTCGCAAAAATAGTGTGGTCTTTGCCCATGTCTACACCTGCGCCTGGGTGCCACGTTGTGCCACGCTGACGAGCAATGATGTTGCCAGGGATTACGGTTTCACCACCGAACTTCTTGATGCCAAGACGACGACCAGCTGAGTCGCGACCGTTGCGGGATGAACCGCCAGCTTTTTTATGAGCCATAACGAAGTACTCCTCGTTTAATCTCTTAGGACAGGTTCACTGGCAATTACTTGCCTGCGAGTTCCTTAGCCTGTTCAACCCAGTTATCGCGTTCGAAACGACCCTTAAGGCCTGCTTCTTCTTCAACGCGGGCGATGTCTTCAGCTGTGAATGCTGCGATCTGAGCGTAAGTGGTTACGCCAGCAGCGTTCAGCTTCTTTTCAATTGCAGGGCCAAGGCCGCTCAGCTTCTTCAGGTCATCAGCGCCTTCAACTGCAGGAGCAGCTTCAGCAGCCTTAGGAGCAGCAGCCTTCTTTGCAGGCTTTGCACCACCGGTCAGGATATCAGTGATCTTCACGGTCGTGAAGGACTGACGGTGACCGTTGCGACGACGAGAGTTCTGACGACGACGCTTCTTGAAGATGATGATCTTGCGATCACGGCCCTGTTCTACAACTTCACCTACAACAGAAGCACCTTCAACAGTTGGCGCACCGATAGTGGTATCAGTTTCGTTGCCAACAATGAGAACTTCGTCAAAAGTGACGGTCTCGCCTGCTTCTGCAGAAACTTTTTCGATCTTCAAAAGATCGTCAGTAGCGACACGGTACTGTTTACCACCGGTCTTAATGACTGCGAACATGTCTAGCACGTCCTTCTTTTTAAAATTTAGCGCGCCCTGTGGCGCCGCACGAATGCGGACTTTGGCGACTGATTCCACTTTTTCAGCTCAGGGAACCATCCAGTTCGTGAGGAGATCGACCGCAAACTCCAGCAAATCTGCTGAAAGGCGGTGGCGACGTCTGGCCTCGGACAGCGCGGAATAGTGGGCAAGCCCACCTATTTAGAGCAGGCGCAATATACGGATGCGAGGCTGAAAGTCAACGCGAAATAACAGGGTTTTCTTGAGTTTTTGAAGGGATTTGGCGAAAAAACCAGAAAAAGTGACCCACGCACAAAAAGGGGGAGTAAACGCCTCGCCCGGCCACACGACAAATGAGCCGTCAAAAAGATGCGCCCTTGTTAAGAGCACGGCAAGATGCCGAAACCCTGATGGGCGGGAATATGAGCTGGGGAAGGGGCCGCCATCAACCCGAGCAGCTGCCCTTGATAACCCAATGGCAGCGCTTGGCGAATAAGGCGTGAGTTTAGAGCGGTTTAAAGCTTTGCCGCCATGGAATGCCTGCCAGATGGAAAGCCCGCTCACCAGCCTGTGGTTTACCTGCGACAAGACGGTCCCGAGGCCTTGTCGAAGCAAAAGCGCTTCTATATGGTCCCGCCATTCTGAAGGCCCGTACCTTCGCGCGGAGAGTTGCCGGAGTGGTCGAACGGGGCGGTCTCGAAAACCGTTGAGCGCGCAAGCGTTCCGAGGGTTCGAATCCCTCACTCTCCGCCATTATCCAGCCGATTGTTGTACGGAATGGCCTTTCTGCCTCCAATAATCGTAGGCCATCTGGTGTGGCGCGGGGAGCAACCAATCAAAGCTCTATAGAATGTTATAGCGTGCCTTTGTCAAAAATTGATTGTACTGACCGAGTGTTGGAAGCAACGCTTTGACGAGCAGGATGAAGATGCCTTGGTGCGTTGGGCCATAGAAATGCTTTTCATAACTGCCCGTATGAGCGGTTCACCCTGCAGGGCAGACAGGCCACATTGTCCTGAAGGTTTGTGGACGTCATCCAGCATGACTCGGCGGTTTTAGGCGGCATTTGGCCTCTCGCCCGAGGAGTGGTGCGAGTTGCGGGCGTCAGCAGCAGTGCGCCTTTCACTCAAAGCAGGTTGATGATGGCGCGTGCAATTACGAGTTGCTCGTTGGTGTTGACCACAAGAACCTTAGTGCGGCTCGTGCTGATGATTTCGCGGTTGGCCTCGTTGGCTGCCGGGTCGATGGCAATGCCGAAGAACGCCATTCCCTCGCAAACACGCTCGCGAATTTGCCATGCGTTCTCGCCAATGCCGCCGGTGAAAACGAGCGCATCGAGCCCGCCATTGGCTGCCGTCAGAGAGCCGATTTCCCGGCGGATGCGCGAAACGTAATAGGACAGCGCGTTGGCTGCATCCGGGCTGTCAGAGGCAAGCAGCTCTCGCATGTCGTTTGAAATGCCGGACATGCCTTTGAGCCCCGCTTCCTTGATCAAGAGCATGTGGACTTCATCGGCCGTCATGCCTTGCGCCATCAGATGAAAAACGACGCCGGGATCGAGCTGGCCACAGCGCGTTCCCATGGGCAGGCCGTCCATGGAGGAGAACCCGAGTGTGGAGGCAATGGGGGCGCGGCCCTTCACGCAGCACATGGAGCAGCCGTTGCCAAGGTGCGCGATTATGATGCGCGCGTCTTTCAGGTCTGGGTGGTGCCCTTCCACATAGCCGCTCACATAGTCGTAGCTCAGACCATGAAAGCCATAGCGCCGGATGCCTTCCTCATAAAAACGTTTGGGCAGGGCGTAGGTGTCGTTTTCAAATGGGTGTCCGCGGTGAAAGCCCGTATCAAAGCAGCCCACTTGAATGGCATCGGGAAACGCTGTCATGGCCGCACGCACGCCGGTGAGGTTCGGCGGCTGGTGCAGAGGAGCAAGGTGAGACAGCTCGTCCAGCTCTTCCAGCAGGGTTTCATCAAGCCGAATGGGCTCCGCATACTTCGTGCCGCCATGCACGATCCGGTGCCCGACGCCGGTAATATGCGTTTCGCCCAGAACCGGCCTCAGGGCATCCAGCACGGCGCGCAGGCCCGCAACATGGTCTGCCTCGCCAATCTCGGTGGAGGTCTTTTCATTCTGGGTCTCTAAAATGAGCTTTGCTGCGGGGCCGAGCGCATCAACCTGCCCGCTGGCGATTTCATCAAGCCCGCCGCTGCCTGGCACATACACGGCAAACTTGATGGAGCTGGAACCTGAGTTCAACGTCAATACTGCGGGCATGCTCAACTCCAGCTATCGCCGCCTTCGATGGGGTATGGTGCGGCGCGGTAGGTTTGTGTGCGACTGCGCAAAATACTATGCTGCAGATGCTAACACGAGCTGAGAAGAATGCCGAAGATAGCCGTTAGGTGTAGTTCCCCCAAAAAACAGCCTGTGCCAAGCGATCGGCAATCAGGCTGTCTGTCTCTGGCGGGGCATCAGATGGAGTGGGTCATCCAGTCCGGCCAGATGCCGCTTTTTTTCATGAGGGCGTGGATGTCCAGCCCAGCATAAAGGCCATGACCGGTTACCAGAACGGCCTTCCAGCCCTTGGCCTTCGCGCCAAGAACATCGGTATGCAGGGTGTCGCCCATCATCGCAATGCGGCTGCGCTCCACTGTCGGAAAACGGCTTTCCACGGCCTCAAACACATTGGCAAACGGCTTGCCGTAGTAACGTGTTGGAATGTCGAAAGCATCTTGAAGGGCATGGCCAAAGAAGCCGGGCTCCAGACTGAGGCCCGTTTCGCGGGGTGCCACCAGATCGGGGTTGGCCACCACCAGCGGGCGGGTGGATTTGCGCAGGCTTTCATGCAGCCTCTGTTGGTCTTCTGTTCCCCAGTTGTCTGCACTCAAAAACAAGAAGCCATCCACCCGGTCATAGTCCGAGCACTCGGATTTAAGGTGGATGTTTGGCAGGGAAAGCTCGCTGCTGGCAAACCCGTCGGGTGCGATCACGCCCCAAAGGCCGATGTCTTCTGCTTGTTCAAGATGGCTCTCGCAAACCAACCTGCTGGAGATGATCTCGTCCTTTGAAAAGTCAAAGCCGAGGCGCTCGAATTTCTGAACGGCTCCTTGCAGCGGATGGCTGGCGGCATTGGTGAGAACGATGACGTGCTTGCCAGCCCGGCGCAATTGATCGATGCGTTCCCGCGCCCCGGAAATCGCCGTGTTGCCCACGTTCAGCACGCCAAAAGCGTCAAACACAAACAGATCAATTTGATCCATCAACTCATGGAGGCCATTAATGGGCGTGGCGCTTCCAGATCCAGTGGCGTTCGGCAGGCGGCTGCGGATTTCTTCATAACGTTCGAACGCGGTTTCCGGCTTCATATGACTAACTTTCAAGGTTTTTCAGGCGTTCGCGAAGGGCCAAAGCTGTGGCCGGATCGTCGGTAATCATGCCGTCAACGCCGCTTTGCAGGTCTCGGGAGATATCCTCCGGCGTTGTCGCTGTCCAGGTGATCACTTCGAGCCCAAGCGCTTGAGCCGCCAGCCGCGCCTCGGTCGTCAGGTTGGCGTGATACGGGCTCCAAACAGCCGCGCCAACAGCTTTAAGTTGCTGCAAAAGGTTGGTGGTTCGTCCGTCAAAGCCAATGGGGGGCAGCCATGGTGACCCCTCATAAAGCGTTCCGGCGTCGCCGTTCTTCGGCAGGGCCGTCAGGTAGGAACAACGGATTTCTGGGTGCGCCTTGTGAGCAGCATCCAACAGCCCCCAATGGAAGGAATGCATGAAGCTTTGCTTCTCAAGGCCCTTGGCCTTGATTGCCCTACCAACCAAATCGGCAAACTCGGCCGGATTGGTGATGGCGTCGTCTTCTGGCCGGTGTTTGAGTTCCACCAGAAGCTCAACAGGTTTGCCGCTGTCACGCACCAGTGCCAAAAACTCATCTAGTGTTGGAACGGGAACGCCAGAGAGCTGTTTTTGGTTCGGGAACTTGGCGGCATACTTCGTGTCGGGGCGGATCGCCCCCATGTCGAACTGGCGCAGCTCCGCAAGCGTGAGGTCGCGCACCAATGGGCCTTCCTCGCTCAGCCACTTGCCGTTGGCATCGCGCGTCGTATCCGGCAACAAGGTGTGATTGTGCGTAACAACCGGCACATTGTCTTTGGTCAAGAGCACGTCTAGCTCGATGCCATCAACGCCAAGCTCCAAGGAATAGGCGAACCCTTCCAGTGTGTTTTCAGGCAAAAGGCACGGCGCGCCACGGTGGGCATAAATCTTTGTCTGGTCGACGTTGGTCATGTGCGGCTCAAAGGTCAGGCTGCAAGGCTGCGCAGCAGGGGCCAAACGGGGTATTTGTGCAGTGCTACGCCTATCTGCAATAGGTGACACTCATATGAACAATGAAGATTATCAAATGAACATTATTGATTGAGGCAGTGCTGACTTGGTGCTGGCGAATTGGCCCTGGGCAAGCGCATTGCCCGGTTCCATTGTTGATGCGGCGGGACTTGGTTGCACCGAGGAAAAGCCCTCACCAGCAGGGAAGAGGCAACTCACCGCATCAGACCGCGCAGCAGCACCTCAAGGGAGCTTATAAAACGGTTGGCATCGCCCCCTTGTGTGATTTCCAGCGCCGCCCGATCAAATCCGGCGGACAGCACCACGGAAAGCTCATCAAGCGGAAGATCTGTCTTGTTCGCCATTGCAGCTGCAGCGGCCAGGCCTTCCTTCAGGCTTTCACCGCCCGCTTTGCGATCAATCTCGCTCATGCCATCGGCGCCAAGCACAGCAGGACCGTCCACCAGCATCAAACGGGCCCGGCCGGGTACCTGCATCGCAGTAAAATAGCCACGCGCCCCGGAAATCAGCCCGTCGATAGGGTCCGTTGCCTCGAGGGCGGTGGCGTTGATCTCGTGGGCAATCGCTTCGGCCTCATGGGTAACAACGGCCCGGAAGAGATCCGCCTTGTCCGTATAGTGATGATAAAGCGCGCCGCGGGTGACCTCTGCCGCCTTTACGATCTCCGGGGTGCCTGTCTCTGCATATCCCTTTTCGACAAACAGAGAGCGGGCCGCATCCAGCAGCTTGCGAGTGGTGTCTTGCGAGCGCGCCTTGTTACTGCGACGCAGCGTAACTTTCTCTTGCATACATACAGCCTGTATGTTAATTCAAAAATACATACACACTGTATGTCGTTTGTCGAAGGAGGGCAATCATGCGATGCACCCAATACTATCCGGTCATCATGACCGACCAGGTTTCAGAGACGGCGCAGTTCTATTGCGCTCATTTTGGCTTTGAAAGAAAGTTTGAGGCTGATTGGTATGTTCACCTGCAATCAAAAGAGGATGACAAGGTGAATTTGGCAATCCTCGACGGCAGCCACGAAACCATTCCAGAAAAGGGGCCGGGCAAAGCCTCTGGCTTGCTGCTAAATTTTGAAGTGGAGGATGTTGATGCCGTGCATGATCGGCTGCAGGCCGCAGGCCTCCCGATTCTCCGCAGCCTGCGCGATGAGGCATTCGGTCAGCGCCATTTCATCACCCAAGATCCCAATGGTGTTCTGTTAGATGTGATCAAGCCGATCCCACCGAGTGACGCGTTTCTTTCACAATACGCCGAAGATGCGGTGCCGCGCTGACTTCATGTCATCAGAGTCAGGTCGATGTTGGACGGGCATCGACCTGATTAACTTCTGGTGCAATCAGAAGATACGCATTCAGCCCGCTTTCATCTGAGGCTGCGTCTCTGGTAGAACATCTCTAAGATATTAGAGTGAGTGGGGACCAATGGTGCGAACAGAGCTATCCTCTGGTGATGCCAACCTGACTGAGCGCTTTGAGGGCTATGCGCAAGAGCCGCACAGCATCAGACGCGTTTTTTATGCGGGCAATCTTCCTGCCCCGCCCCCGCTTGCCTATCAGGTTCACTTTCCGCGGCTTGAAATGGTGTTGGACGGGCAGTTGCTCATGGAGGTGGGCAACACGACCGGCGACGACACCCAACATTTGATGACGCGCGGAAGCGCGCTGTACATTCCCGCGGAGAGTTGGAACAAGCCAATCCTCACGCAGCCCGTGGAAACGTTGAGTATCTTGATCGGAAAACAAAGTTTCGGTCTCAGCATCTTGAAGTGGAATGGTGAGAGTTTTGATGCGGCACTGAAGCACAACATCATGCGCCGAGGGCCAAGAACCGGCACGTTTGTTGTGCAAGCGCTTGAAGAACTGAGCTGGCATGTTGAGGATCAGCAGACCGCACGGTTGCTGGTGGCTTCGTTGCTGAGCCACATTAGTGAGCTCACACACAAGGCGCCTGAAATCCCGTCAAAGAGCAAGGCTCTGTTTGAAGCGGTTCGCGGCTATCTTGAGCAGCACTACCATGAGCAGCTCACACGGGAGTCTGTGGCTAAACACTTCTACATTTCATCGAACTACCTGTCCCAGCTGTTCGCCAAGGAGGGCAAGGTCAAGTTCAATGAGTATCTGAACCACATTCGCTTGGAGCGGGCCAAATACTTGCTCAAAGAATACGACATGAAGGTGAAGGAGGTGGCCCACCGCTGCGGGTTCGCGGACAGCAATTATTTCTGCCGGATCTTTCGGGCTCAAACCGCACGCTCACCTTCAGAATACAGAACGCAGTACCGCAGCCGGATGAAGGCAGAAGCTACAGGCTGATTTTGGTGCCGGGAGGCGCGATCCGCAGCTTCTCCAGCGCATCAAGCACATGACTTGGGTCTTTCAAAAAAGCACTGATTGTTGAGCGCAGCACACGCGCGTTTTCGAAGCGCTCGTAGCCTTCGATGTTGATATCGGCGACAATCACAACGGCCTCAGCGTCTGCAATCACGCCCGCTGTCAGCGTGTTTTCTGAGCCAAGCGCACCCTGGGTCTCAACGGTGATCGAGTGACCGGCTTTTTTAGCTTTTTTTTCAAGGAGTTCAGCAGCCATGTAAGTATGAGCTACGCCACTCAAACAAGCTGTAACACCGACAATTCTCATAGTTGCGCCCACACACCACAGAAACCCTAGAGATATCATCTCGTAGGGCCTCTGTAATATGCGCTAAATCAAACCGGCGCAACTCTGATTTAGATGACGTCAAGTACTGTTGTGCCTTCCCCGTAAACGCCCTCCCAATCACTTACAAAGCCAGCAACGCCGGAATCTGTAAGGGGGTGAACCAGAAGCTGATCAAAAACGTCCGGAGCGATCGTGACGGACTGCGCGCCAGCCTTGGCAATTTCGTGCACTTGCTGAACATTTTTAAACGATGCAGCCAGCACCTTGGCGTCCAGCTTATAAACATCGATCAGATGTGCGATCTCTGCGGCCACTTGGGTCCCATCCGCACAAATGTTGTCGAGGCGATTTACGTAAGGTGCCAGGAACTCAGCACCTGCGACAGCCGCCATCAACGCCTGCTGAGGGGTCAAAATTGCGGTTGCGGTGATGCGAATGCCCCGTTCCTTCAACGCCTTCATGGCTTTGATACCCTGCGGTGTTACCGGGACCTTGATGATAATGTCCGCGTCGAGTTCACGCATGGCTTGCGCTTCCTCAATCATGACTTCAGCGGTCTTGCCCATCACTTGTGCGTGCAGCATGCGGTCGGGGCCGATGGCCGCCCGAATATCGCGGATGATATCAGAAAATGGACGGTTGGCCTTCGCGATGATTGAAGGGTTTGTGGTCACACCAGCAAGCGGGTAGAGGTCAACGGCCTTCTTGATCGCTTCGATGTCTGCAGTGTCGAGCATGTAAATCATGGGAGCCTCATTTAGTCTCTTAGTAGCCGAATTCTCTCAGGCATTTTGTCAAGGCAGCCTTGCTTTCAGTGAAGCGGATGCCATGGGCTGCAAGTTTGGATGTGTCCAGGCGCACATCGCGGGTCTTTGGTGCGGGCGCTGCTTCAAGCAGCTCTGCAAGGCGTTTTTCCTGCCCTAGCTCGCGCAGGATATGCTCCGCAATCTCATGGCGGCTGGCGGGGTTGTGAGCCCCGGTATGGTAGGTGCCATAAGGGATCTCGAAGATTTTCGGGAACTGGTCGATCAGTTCATGCGCATAGGTCAGGCCGCGGAATTCGTTGGGACGCTCCGCCATCTTGGTGCCGTTGATCAGGGCCTGCATTGCATTCCATAGAACATTCGGGTTGATGCTGGTCTGGCGCTCAGGGAGACCAAACAGCCAAGTGAAACGCAGGATCAACATTTCATCGAGGATTTCCCTGAGCTTGCCTTCGGCCTCCAGCTTGTTTTGGCCGTAAACAGTGTCCGGCACTGGCTCGTGCTCTTCTGTATAAGGGCCAGCTTCTTCGTTGCCGTTGAACACCTGCTCAGTGCTGATGAAAACCAGCTTCGCGCCGACCGCCTTACACGCCTTGGCAACGTTCATGGCACCTTCAACGTTCACCTTCCATGCGATCTCAGGATGTTTGTTGCAAAAGTCGGTCACGGCAATTGCAGCGGCATGGATTACGTAGTCAGGCTTCACGGAGCTGAACATGGCGTCCACCATGTCTGCGTTTGTGATGTCCAGCTGCTCAACATCGGTCGCGGTGATATCGAACTGCTCCTGATACTTCTTGATGAAACGGGTTCCAAAAAAGCCGTTTGCGCCTGTAATCAAGATTTTCTTTTTCATGGTCACCCACCAACGTTTACTTTGTAGCCACGCGCTTCAACCAGCGCCTTTATGGCCTCTACTTCATTGTCTGTCGGAACCGGCACATCCTTGAGCTCGTATTCCATCTCAAAGGTCTCGTACTTGTTGGCTCCGAACTGGTGGAACGGCAGCAGGTGGACCTCTTTCAAATCAAATTCACTCAGGTAATCGAGAATGGCCTGAATGTTTGCAGCATGCATCGTGTATCCCGGAATAAGCGGAATGCGGGGCACGACATGGGTTCCCTGCGCAATCAGGCCGCGGAAGTTATCGAGAGAGCGCTGGAGATTGATGCCAGTCGTCTTCTTTGCCGTTTCCGGGTCCATGATCTTTAAGTCATAAAGAACCTCATCGCAGTACTTGCCCATCTCCATCAACAGGGCTGTATTCCCATGGCCCGTCGTTTCAATTGCCGTGTTGTAGCCAAGGCGCTTCAAGCGCTTGAGAAGCTCTATGGCAAAGCGGGCCTGTGTCAGAACTTCGCCGCCAGACAGGGTGACGCCGCCGCCAGACGAGCGGTAGAACACGTCATCCTTTTCAATTTCCTTCAGCAGCTCGTCCATCGTCATGTCGGTGCCCACCAGCTCCAAAGCGCCGCTGGGGCATTCAGCAACATCCCAGGAACACACTTCGCAATGAATGCACTTGGTCTCCCGACGTATGACTTGCGGCTTGGACGATCTGGATTCCGGGTTGGAGCACCAGGGGCAGCTCAGCGGGCACCCCTTGAGGAAAACAACCGTGCGAATGCCTTCGCCATCATTCAGCGAATAACGCTGGATGTTAAACACCCGTCCCGTGGAAGGGGCAGCACCATCGCCGCCGCCCTCCAGACAGTCATTTGGCTTAGAGCTCATGGGCCGTTCTGCGAATGATGTCATCTTGGATTTCCTTGGAGAGCTCGACGAAGAAGGCGCTGTAGCCTGCCACGCGCACCACAAGGCCTGCAAAGTCCTCCGGGCGCTGCTGCGCTTCCCTGAGAGTGTCCGCATTGAGTACGTTGAACTGGATATGCTGCAGCTTCAGCTTCATGAACGCTCGCAGGAAGTCGGCAAGCTTGTTCAGGCCCTGCTCGCCTTCCAGTGTGGAGGGCGTGAACTTCACGTTCAGCAAGCTGCCGTTCGACAGAAGGTAGTTGTCAAGCTTGCTGACGGACTTCAGAACCGCTGTTGGGCCTTTTTGGTCCTTGCCCACCATTGGCGACAAGCCGCCGTCGGCCAGCTGATCACCGCTGTGGCGCCCGTCTGGCGTTGCGCCAACCACGGCGCCCAGCGGTACGTGGGCTGACACGGTGTACGAGCCGGGGGTGAAAATACCGCCGCGCGGGTTCGCATATTGCTCCACTTCCTTGCAGTAGAAGCGCAGGATGTCCGATCCGTATGTGTCGACACCGTCAATGTCGTTTCCGTACTTGTCGTAGCGGTTCATCAGGCGGGCGCGGATCTGCTCGCCCTTTTCTCCCTCGAAATTGCTTTCCAGAACTTCGATGAACTCCTTGAAGGTGGCACGCTTTTCGTCGAACACGAATGCCTTCAGCGATGCAAGTGAGTCTGAAAGGTTGGCAATGCCGATGCCCTGAACACCCGAGAAGTTGTAGCGTGCACCGCCGTAGGTGATGTCCTTGCCGTTGTCGATGCAGTCGCTGATGAAGGAGGACAGCAATGGCACGGGGGCCCAGTCCCGGTGCCCGATGTCACAGATGTTTGAGCCTTCCGCCATCAGCTTCACATAGTGGCGAATGTCCTGGCGAATTTCGCTCAGCAGCTGCTCGAAAGTAACCTCGGTGTTGTCCTTGTTGCGATCCAGCACAAGTTCCATCACCTTCAGCAGATTGAACATGGCAATGTCGTGCAGACCGTAGGTCTTGCCGGGGATTGAAAGCTCCACGCAGCCGACGACAGAGTAGTCCCGTGCATCTTCCAGCGAGACGCCTCGGTTCAAAAAGGCAGGAACGACCACTTCGTCATTGAAGATTTGCGGAATGCCCGTACCCATGCGCACGGTCTCTGCGGTCTTGCGCAGGAACTCGCGATCGATCAACTCGTTCACCCGAACGCCAAGGTTTGGCTGGGGCAGGCGAATGCTCTGATAGGCGTCGAGGCAAAGCGTGGACAGCTCGTTCACCGCGCTTCGACCATTGGCGGTCAAACCGCCGAGTAGAATGGTATAACCCGTCGGGAACCCGGCGAAGAATTTCGCACTGCCTGTTGAGCGCAGCAGCACAACATCGTTGGTCTTTACCCAGAGGCTTTCAAGATACTCCTTCAATGCCTCGGGGCTCTCACCTTTTGCAACAGATGCGCGGTAGAAGGGCAGCATGTATTGGTCAAAGCGGCCCAGAGACAGAGAGCTTGCGTTGGATTCGTATTGCAAGATCACATTCATGTACCAGAACAGCTGAATGGCTTCGAAAAAGTCCTCAGGCTTTTCTGTTGCGATCTTCGCGGAGAGCGCCGCGATTTGTAACAGCTCCTTCGCGCGCCCGTCGTCGCCGCAGGTCTTTGCCATTTCGCGCGCCAGCGTTTCATAACGACGAATGTGACGGATAGAGGCTTCGAGCAGGATCACGACTGCCGAAAAGAAGGCATTGTCAGGGTTCTTGACGCTGTGGTCTTTCAACTCGTCTAGCAACGCCCCCAAGCCATTGCCCAAAAGACGTTCAAAGTCGATGATGATGTGCCCTTGCCCTTTGTCGGTTTGGTTCACGCTGAAGATCTTCTGCGCAGTCGCAGCCTTGATCTCTTCAGGAAACTGGCTGTTGATGAAGTCCTTCATGGAGCGCTTGGTCCAATAGGGCAGCAGCTCTTCACGGTAGATCTTCTTGTCTTCCTCGCTGATGTGGAACTGGTCTTGGGGGCGGGTATCAAAGATATCCAGTTCCTTGTCGAGCCAGTAAGGATCCATCTCGGGGGACATGATACCCGCGCGCGGCTTCACGGTGCGATTGCCCGCGATCAGCTCGTCACTGCGGATGGAGATTGCTACATTGTCGAGAATATGTGCGGTCGCGAGAGCCCGGCGCACGAGCGTGTGTTGGCCTTCAGTCTGTTTGTGGCTTTCTGTGTAGAGCAGGGCGCGTTCAAGAGAAATCTCGCGCTTGTCTTTGAAGAGGTCTGCCTTTAGGCGTTCAATTCTTGGAGTGCTCATCAAAAGCTCCGTGGTGGCTTCGCGTTCGGGAAATTTTTTGAGTATTTTTCGGGGGAAGCAGGGAGCCTTAGCTCCCTGCGGGCCGTCTTGGGATCAGGCAGCCTGGTTGATGTGGGCTTCAATCTTGTCCATCACCGCAGCAGCGCGTTTTACTGCATCGCTTACACCGATGCGGACAATCAGCTTACCTTCAAAGCGCTCTTGACCTTTGATGTCGATGTCCTTGGTGAGGATGACAACATCTGCTGCTGATACGTCTTCAGCGGTCAGCTCGTTTTCGGTGCCAATGGAGCCCTGGGTTTCAACTTTACACCCCCAGCCCTTTGCCTTTGCAGCTTGTTCGATTGCTTCAGCGGCCATGTAGGTGTGGGCTACGCCAGATGGGCATGCAGTTACTGCTACAACGTTGGTCATGATTTTCGCCTTTTGTTTTTAAATGTCGTGTTTGGGTCTGTGCGCTGTTAAATCAGCCGAAGGAGATGTCGAGTTCGCTATCGTCCTCGGCTTCCTTTTTCGACGGTGCTTCCTTGCGCATTGCCTTGAGGGTGTTCACCATCAGGGCGGTGACGACAGCGCCAACAGCCAGGGCAACAATGAAGCCGAAGCGACCATCAACAACAGGGAGCACGATGAGGCCGCCCCAGGCTGCGAAACACTCAACGCCCAGCAGAGCTGCGGTTACAGCACCGCATGCAGTACCAATCATGATGGATGGCAGAACGCGGAGTGGGTCCGCTGCGGCGAAAGGAATTGCGCCTTCGGTGATGCCCACGGTGCCCATCAGGAAGGAGGCGCGGCCAGCTTCCTGCTCAGTAGGTTCATAAAGCTTCTTGTTGATGAACGTGGCAAGGCCCATGCCAATAGAAGGAACGGCCACAGACACAGCGCTGATACCAGCAACGTTGTAGATGCCTTCACCCACGCACATGATCACGAAGGCATAGGCCACCTTGTTGACCGGTCCGCCCATGTCGAAAGCGATCATCAGGCCCATCACGATTGCAAGAACCACGATGCTGGAATCCTGCATGCCGCGGAGGAATTCGGTCAAGGATGCCGTGGCCATGCCGATGGGCTCACCGATACCCCACACCATGACACCAGCCGTGATGAAAGTGCCCACGATTGGGATGACGAAGATCGGCATGATGGAGCGCGCAAACGCTGGCACTTTGATCTTCTTGAGATAGTGCACAATGATACCAGCGAGCAGACCGGCGAAGATCGCGCCGAAGAAGCCGGTGTTGTACATGTTCGCGCCAATGAAGGCAGCGATTGCGGCCGGAGCAAGGGCCGAGCGGTCGGCAATTGAATAGCCGATGTAAGCCGCCAAGATTGGCACCATCAGCTGAAAGCCGGCAACACCAATAAAGAACAGGTCATGAAGCCATGTCCCTTCAGCAGGAACAGCACCTTCACCGTACAGCATGACAGATGCTGCAAGCAAAATGCCGCCTGCTACCACGAATGGAATCATGTATGACACACCTGTCATCAGGTGCTGCCTTGTATTTTTCAGGATCAAGATAAGATCATTCATCTGATAATCCTCCCCAGAGAATAAGAACGAATAACGATCGGATGCTTCCAATGGGCCCGACCTCGATGAGGCCTTTGGAAATCGTCGTCAGTATGAGAAATTTTGTGCTATCCAAGTAGAGGACAAAAATACTATTTACTGGATAAATGTTAGATATATGCCGCGGAGAAATATACGAAAAAGACCTTATGTGAAAATGTATATATTACATTTGTCGTTTTAAGTATCTGATAAATAACTATAAATAATATGGATATTGTTGATGTGCGATTTTGCCCTCGGGAACATATCTGATATATGTAGTATTTCTGATGAAGGTGAATGAGGTGTGGTATTCTAACGTTTGTCCAGTAAAACGAAGTTTTGTCCAATGGAGCTGCGCGCTGTTCCTCGCTACAGTTCGTTCAACAGCTTGACCCAGAGCTACCCTATTGATTCTGAGGGACACAAAATGAAAACCTTCACCTTTACTTGCGAGTTGCCAAATGGCGTTCATGCCCGCCCGGCAAACCACGTAGAGACGCTGTGCAACAACTTCACCTCTGAAATAAAGTGGACCAACGAACGCACCGGTATCACTGGCAACGCCAAGAGTGTCCTCTCCTTGATTGGTACCGACACCCTTTACAAAGACAGCTGCACCATCTCCATCGAGGGCGCTGACGAGGGCGAGGCCTATGAAAAGGTCAAGCAATTCATTGATACCGAGTTCGAGCATTGCGACGCGCCTCT
This sequence comes from Pseudovibrio exalbescens, assembly GCF_028737195.1. Taxonomy (GTDB): domain Bacteria; phylum Pseudomonadota; class Alphaproteobacteria; order Rhizobiales; family Stappiaceae; genus Pseudovibrio; species Pseudovibrio zosterae. The sequence continues at coordinate 598,177 of NZ_JAQZAJ010000002.1, forward strand.
GGAGACCGGCGGCGAAGACGCGGGCGAGTTCCTGCCGTTGCCGCGCAACTTTTCCAACTTGCAGGCAGAACATGTTCGGGGGCGCGCTGTAAGTGGCGGTTTCGGACAAGGCCTGCTGGTTCGCGTAGGTGCGGTCAACTTCGACAGCCTGACCGATTTGCCCGCAGCCAAGTCAGCCAAGGAGGAGGAAGCCCAGCTTCAAGTTGGTTTTGAAACGCTCGCGCGCACCTTCAAAGTTCAGTTGGCAAGTGCGGCGGCAACCGAGGCCGATGTGGTCAAGGCCCACCTGGCTATTGTACGGGATGTGGAGTTCAAGGCCACTCTTGACGGAAATCTGGCGGATGGCGCAAGCGCAGCTGAGGCAGTCATTGCAACGGCAAAGCACTACAGCGCGCAGCTTCAAAACTCCGCCAGCGCTTACATGCGCGAGCGTGAGTTGGATATTCGCGATGTATGCTTCCAGTTGCTTCAGGCAATCTATGGCGAAGAAAAGTTCTCCAATCAGCTGACGCTCAAAGGGCCAACGGTTTGTGTGGCGGACGATCTGACCCCAAGCCAATTCCTTGAGCTGGACAAAAGCCTGCTGAAGGGGCTGATCCTGACCCGCGGCGGCAGCACGTCACACACCGTCATTTTGGCGCGCTCTTTTGCGATCCCAACTCTGGTTGGCGTCGATGAAGCCAAGCTCGGCGACAAACTCGGCGCGCAGGTTCTTGTCGATGGTGATCTCGGCCTGGTCGTAACCGACATCACTGAGCCGGTAGCGCGCTATTACGAGCAGGAGCAGCGTGTTCAAGACGCCGTAAAAGACCGTCAGGCCGCGTTCAGAGATCAGAAGGGTATGACGGCAGATGGCAAGCCGGTGGAATTGGCGGCAAACATCGCCCACTCCATCGAAGCCTTCCCGGCTTTCAAAAACGGCGCGGAAGCCATCGGTCTGTTCCGAACCGAGATGCTGTATATGGACCGCACGTCCGCCCCGGATGAAGATGAGCTCTACAACATCTACTGTCAGGCTATTGAAGCGGCAGAAGGCAAGTCCATCATCATTCGAACCATCGACATCGGTGGCGATAAGCCTGTCGACTATCTGAAGATCCCTGCGGAAAACAACCCGTTCCTCGGTTACCGTGCCGTTCGTATCTACGAAGAGTTCAGCGACTTGTTTAAGGAACAGCTGCGCTCGATCCTCCGCGCTTCTGCTCATGGTTCCTTGAAGATCATGATCCCGATGATCTCTTCCTTGGAAGAAATCCTTTGGGTCAAGGACGTTCTGGCAGAAATTCGTCAGGATCTTCGCAAAGAACACATTCCGTTCGACGAGAAAATTCCGTTGGGCATCATGGTCGAAGTCCCATCCGTGGCCTTCATCATCGATCAGTGCTGCGAAGAAGTGGATTTTTTCAGCATCGGTAGCAACGACCTCACTCAGTACCTGATGGCCGTTGACCGGGATAATGCAAAGGTGACCAAGCACTACAACAGCTTGAACCCTGCGTTCTTGCGTACCCTTGATCACATCGTCAGTTCCGTCCACCGCCACGGCAAGTGGGTTGGCCTCTGCGGTGAACTTGGTGCGAAAGGCTCTGTTCTGCCTCTGCTCATCGGCATGGGTCTTGATGAAATCAGCATGAGTGCTCCCAGCATTCCGGCAACCAAAGAGCGTGTCTCCAAGCTCGACAGTCGCGAATGTCGCATCCTGCTCAACAAGGCCATGGAATGCCGGACCTCCCTGGAGGTGGAACATCTTCTTGCCCAGTTCCGCATGGAACAGTCTGATGCGCCTCTCGTCTCCCAAGAGTGCATCACGCTGGATGTCGACCTGCGCTCCAAGGAAGAGGTTATCAAGACGCTATCTGATAACCTCTTCCTCGCTGGACGCTGCCGATACCGCGACAAGCTGGCAGATGATTTGTGGGCGCGCGAAGATGTGTTCTCAACTGGCCTTGGCTTCGGTTTCGCGATCCCGCATACCAAGTCTGAACATATCGAACAGTCAGCGATCAGCGTTTCCCGTCTGGCACAGCCAATCCAGTGGGGTGATGAGGAAGCTCAGTTCATCATCATGTTGACGCTGAACAAGCATGCCGCCGGTGACCAGCACATGAAGATCTTCTCAAAGCTGGCCCGCCGGATCATGCAGGAAGAGTTCCGCAAAAAGCTCATGAACGCGGGATCTGTCGCCGACGTGGAAGCAACCTTGAAGAAAGAATTGGAACTTTCCTGACCGCGACACTCTGATGGTGACCCTGCACCTCCCACAGGGCACCATTCCTCCCTGGCAGCCCGGCTCCTCCGCGCCGGGTTGCCGCTTTTCTTTTTGGGAGCAGCAGGGAACGCTATGACCGCGATAAAGACAGCACTAGTGGGCTTTGGTATTTCCGGGCAGTCATTTCAGGCACCGATTATCGAGGCTCTGAAAGAGTTTGAACTGACAAGCGTCGTCTCCAGCAACCCGGCAAAGGTAAAGGGCCAGTTGCCGGATGCGGCTGTCTACGCTTCCCTTGAGGAGCTGCTTGAAAAGGGTGATGAGGAGCTGGTGGTTATCGCAACCCCGAATGAACTCCATGGCCCGTTTGCAGAAAAGGCCTTGCGCGCAGGCAAGCATGTGGTGGTGGAAAAGCCGTTCACCATTGAAAGTGCCGAGGGCGAACGCATTGCGGCTCTGGCGCAGGAGTTTGGCCAGAAGCTTAGCATCTATCACAGCCGCCGTTTTGATGGAGACTACCTCACCATCAAGAGGTTGATGAATGAGGGCCAGCTGGGCACCGTTCATACCTTGTTTTCAAGCTACAACCGGTTTCGCCCAGAGGTGAAGGTACGTTGGCGCGAGCAGGACATACCAGGCGCTGGAATTCTTTATGATCTTGGATCTCATTTGATCGATCAGGCTGTATCCCTCTTTGGCGTGCCGCAAGCGGTTACGGCCAAGCTGCGCCAGCAGCGTCCGGGTGCTCAGGCCGTTGATCACTTTCACATCTGCCTTGCTTATGAGGGCTGTGATGTAATCGTCCACGGCAATAACCTCAGCACCGCCGAGGGCCCGCGCTTTCAGGTGTTTGGCACCAAAGGGGCCTTCATCAAATACGGCATGGACACGCAAGAAGACTTGTTGCGGGAGCTTAAAGGTCCGGGGTCGGACGGGTGGGGCGAAGACCCGCAAGCTCGGTGGGGAGAGTTCACTGATTCTGAAGGCAAAACAGTATCCGTGCCAACGGAGCGTGGCGGCTATGAACAGTTCTATCTGGAAATGGCTGCGGCAATTCGCAGCGATGCCCCGGTGCCTGTGGAGCCAAGACAAGCCATAGCCACCATCAAGATCATCGAGGCTGCCTACGAAAGCAGCGCCGCAAACAGAACCGTATTTCTGTAGTCTATCGAGGCGCGACATGTCAGAACTTCTGCACACCCTGCTTGAACAGGAAAGCCGACTTCAGTTCACCTGGTTTTCTCATGATCGGGCTTGGGATCTGGGCTGTGCCCTTAAAGCCGCTGCGGAAGAACGCGGGGCGAGTGTGGCAATCGATATCACGATGAACGGCTTGACCCTGTTCTCATTTGTCATGTCTGGTGCGCGTGGTGACAATCTTGAATGGGTGCGGCGCAAGAAGCACTCAGTGGACCGTTATCATCACAGCACCTGGTACCTTGGCAACTATTATAAGGCCAAGGGAAAGAGCATGTACGACGACTCTGGCGTCGATCCAAAAGATTTTGCATCCCATGGTGGCAGTTTCCCTTTGATCATTCGTGATGTAGGGGTAGTTGGATCAATCACGGTTTCCGGTCTACCACAGGAACAAGATCACCAACTCATTGTAGACGTGCTCTTTGAGTTCCTTGATGAGGATGAAAAGGCTCTGACCGACTAAGAGGGCCTTTCATAGCCAGCGCTCCCTCGTTCGTTCGCCTGTACGAGGGGGCGCAAAGCTCTCCATTTACCTAGCAAGTCGCAAAGGATTGATCTGGCGGCCATCGGCGTCAAAGTTCTCCTCCCGAAGCCATATCTCCAATCCGGCTTTTATGTGCGGCCATTCTCCATCCAGTATAGAGAACCAGGCCGTGTCGCGATTGCATCCCTTCACCACCCTGTCTTGCCGGAAAATGCCCTCGAATGTGAAGCCAAGGCGTTCTGCAGCGGCGCGAGACTTCTCGTTGAGGGCGTGGCACTTCCATTCATATCGCCGGTACTTCAGATCTTCAAAAACGTGCCGCATCATCAGGTACATGGCTTCCGTCGCCAGTGCCGTTCGCTGGAGTTGGCTGGAAAAGTGCAGGTTCCCAACCTCAATGGAGCCGTGGGCTGGATCTATGCGCAGATAACTTGCAACGCCCACGGCTGCCCCGCTACGGCGATCAAGGATGGCATAAAACAGCGCGTTTTGATCCCGGGTTGCTGCTGCGAGCCAGCGATCAAACGCCTCCCGTCCGTCAAAGGGGCCGATGGCAAGGTACGTCCAGTTGGCCTCGCTGCCTTTTGCGCAAAGCGCGGCCAAAAGATCGTCACCGTGCAGGGCGGGGTCCAAGCGGTTAAGGGTGACACGGGGCCCTTCAAGTGTACTGGCCTCTGGCTTTTGGGTGCCTTTCCAGTCAGGCAAGTGCGCGCCAATGGGTTGGCCATGTTCGTTCAGCTGCATTCTGCTATCCTGCTGAGTAAGGTTGATGCTGGCAGCCTAGCGAAAATGTGGATCTCTAAAATATCCAATTCAACATAAATTATAGTACCAGTTGGCCTGTCTCAGAGGTGAGCCTTGAGGAAATCCAGAACAGCCCGCGTCTTGGCGGGCAGGTAGGCGCGGCTAGGATAGAGTGCGTAGGCCGCTGTATCGAACTCCGTCGCCGTTACTTCATGGTCTTCAAAAAGACGCACCAGACTTCCGGATTTCAAATCGCCGTCGACCAACCAGTCAGCGAGCAGAGCTGGCCCCAACCCATGTCGCGCTGCTTCACGTACGGCCAGAGGGCTTGAAATGAGCAGCTTCCATCGACGGAAATTTCCCTCAAATTGCCATCCTTACCTCTAAAGCGCCAAACATGCGGTACGCGTGGCAACGCATATCTCAAGCAATTGGCCTCCTTGAGATCCTCTGGGGTCGCAAGGGGAGGGCTGGTTTTCAGGAAATCTGGAGAAACACAAATATAATAACGGGTTGTACGCAGTCTGGTGCTGATCAGCTCCCCCTCTGGGGCAGGCGTAAGACGGATTGCAAGGTCAATTCCGTTCTCTACCAAGTCCAGATTGCTGTCGGATAATTGCAGTTCAACGATCAGGTTGGGCAGTTGCGCCTGCAGCTTGTGTAGCAACGGCACAATACATTCGCTCCCAAACGCAATGCTCGCTGTAAGACGCAATGTTCCCGTCGGATTTTGTCGGAATGCCGCCGCCTCCTCGTGGGCCAGCTCCATTTCATCCAGCAAGGGCCCGATGCGTTCCAGGTAGCGCGCCCCTTCTTCCGTGAGTGTCAGGCGACGGGTGGAACGTTGAAACAAGCGCAAAGCAAGCTGTTCCTCGATACCCGCCACACTGCGAGAGATGGAGGAGGGGTCTACATTCTTCAGTCGAGCAACGCGCGCAAAACTGCCATGTGTTGCGACAAGCGCAGCGATCTTCAAAGCATCAAGGTCCATTCGTGCAAACTACGCAGGAATGTAATGCATGACTAGAGGTTTTTAGCAGTCTGCGCATGAAATAAAACCTCGAAAGCGACGCACGGTTTGTCTAAGTACTACAACTAGGCCGTGTTGGCATTGTCTCGCAGGATGAACAACGGAGTGTGAAATGAGTGCAGTTGAAGGCAAGCGCGTTATCATTACTGGCGCCAGCCGGGGAATTGGTGAAGCAGCGGCCCGCCTTTTGGCGGAGCAGGGCGCAAAGGTCGTGCTGGCCGCGCGCGGTGGTGAAGCGATCAAGAAAATTGCGGAAGAGATCGTGGCAGCTGGGGGCGAAGCCTCAGCATTTCCATGCGATGTCAGCTCCTACACCGCCGTTGCTGCGCTCGTTAAGCATACGGTAGACACCTTCGGCGGTGTCGATGTTCTGGTGAACAATGCGGGCGTCATTGAGCCGATTGCACCTCTCATTGAAAGTGATCCGGAAGAGTGGGCAAAGGTTGTCGATATCAACATCAAGGGTGTTTACTACGGCATGCGCGCAGCGGCCCCAGAAATGCTGAAAGTCGGCGGAGGCACAATCATCAATATCAGCTCAGGGGCAGCCTATGCGCCACTAGATGGCTGGAGCCAATACTGCACAACCAAGGCAGGCGCGCTCATGCTGACCCGCTCTGGTCACAAGGAATTGGGCGACAAGGGCATCCGCGTCGTGGGTCTGTCGCCGGGAACTGTTGCAACGGAAATGCAGGTGGCCATCAAGTCCTCCGGCATCAATCCGGTGAGCAAGCTCGACTTCTCGGTCCACATTCCAGCGGAGTGGGTGGCCAAGACAATTGCCTTCCTCATGGGGCCGGGCGGTGATGAGTATCTCGGCAGCGACTTTTCGTTGAAGACCAATGAAGGCCGCATGGCTGTTGGCTTTCCCGGGCTTGATGGATAATACCTAGTGATGTATGGATTAGGTGAAGAGCGTCAACCATTTGGCGCTCTTCACCTTTTAATCACACTGGTTTTACTGTACCCATTGAAGCACTCTAAAATAGTCTGGGCACCCATAGGGGTTTTGCCATGAAACGGGGTGCAAAGAGGATCGGTGCAGGTGTTCGCGTGTCGCCAGTTTGAACGACAGAGCTCAGGGCTCGGGAGGTGCGTGTGACGCAGCTACGGCTCACCGACCTTTCCAAGGAATTTTCCGACCAAGTTGCCGTTCGCGCCGTGAACCTCTCCATTGAAGCGGCAGAGTTCATTGTGCTCCTCGGCCCCTCTGGTTGTGGCAAGACCACCACCTTGCGCATGATCAGCGGCCTCGAAACGCCGAGCGCAGGTGCCATCCTGTTTGATGGGGAAGACATGACCAGCGTCCCGGTGCAGCACCGCCACGTGGGGCTGGTGTCGCAGCGCTTCAACTTGTTCCCGCACATGCGTGTTTACGACAATGTTGCCTTTGGCTTGTCGGTGCGCGGTATCCCCGCCTCAAAGATCAAGGCTCAAGTTCACGACATGCTGGAGGCCGTGCAGCTTTCAGAGTATGCGGACCGTTTTCCCTCCCAACTTTCGGGCGGACAAATGCAGCGTGTGGCCATTGCGCGTACTTTGGTCACTTGTCCCAAGGTGCTCCTTTTGGATGAGCCCTTTGCCAGCTTGGACACGTCCTTGCGCACCGAGATGCGCAGCTTTTTAAAGCAGCTGCAGCGCGACATGGGCATGACCACGGTGCTGGTGACCCATGATCAAGTGGAGGCCATGGATTTGGCAGACCGGATCGCCGTGATGTTTGACGGCGAGCTGGCCCAGCTCGGCACGCCGCAACAGGTTTACCATCACCCGAAATCGGAGCGCGTCGCGCGCTTCATGGGGCATTCGAATATCTTTGAATGCACTGTTCTCGCGGAAGAAAAGATTGAAACGCCATTCGGCCCTCTGGACGCCAGCACAAATGGGGCTGCAGCCGGGCGGAGCAGAGCCATGGTGCGCTATGAAGCCATTGAACTGGTGGAGCCTTCAGACCACTCTTCGGCGCAATGCCAGATCAACAGGCTGTCCGGCACCGTAGAGGCCGTCGAATTCTTGGGGGCTGTGACACGCTGCGCCGTACAAGTTGGCGCTCACCGTCTTGTCATGGACCAGCCCTCCACCAGTGTTCTGGAAGTGGGGCAACCCGTCAATTTGCAAATTCATCGGGATCACATTGGAGTTTTGTCTAGGTAAGGGTGCTTGGGACACCTTCAGACAACAATCATGGGGAGTATCAATGAAGAACTTGAAGAAAATCGGATGGAGCGCCGTGCTTCTGACCGCGCTGCTGGGCACCACGACCGCGCACGCAATGGATGACGCCGAGTTCCGGTCTCAGTTTCTCTCCGGCTCGATGGACTGGAGCGAGGTGACCAAGCGGGCGCAGGACGAAGGCACCGTAAACTTCTACTATTGGGGTGGCAGCGATATCATCAATCTCTGGATTGATCAGGTAGCCAAGCCCGCACTGGCCGAAGAAGGCGTCACCCTCAACCCGGTGCGCATCACCGCCACCAAGGATACTGTTGACGTGATCCTTGCTCAGCTTGCTTCTGGCAAAGGCGAGGGAGAGGGCTCCGTGGACATGCTCTGGGTCAACGGCGAGAATTTCTTCACGCTCAAGCAACAAGGTGCGCTTTGGGGCAGCTTTGCAGACAAGCTTCCAAACTCCGTGAACTTCGAATGGGACAACGCTGACCCGCGCGCGCAGCTCAACCTCAGCGATTTTGGCACGGCCACTGACCGCATGGAGATGCCATGGTCCGGCGAGCAGTATGTCTGTGCGGTCGACCGCGCTCATGTATCTCAAGAGGAAACCCCAGCCACCTTCGAAGATCTGAAGGCGTATCTGGAACAGAACCCGGGCAAGTTCGCCTACGTGAAGCCGCCGCATTATCTGGGCAACACATTTGTGCAGTCCGTGCTTTATGCGCACAATCCGGAAGGCACGGGTGCCGAGCCGTTCCAGCTCTCGCTTGAGGAGCTTGGTGCAGACAAGCTTGCAGCGCTGATCGAGCCGGGCTTCGCATACCTGAAGGAAATCGAACCACTCCTGTTGGGTGGGCCGCAGGGCAACCCACGCTATCCAGAGGGCCCCTCCGAGCTGGACAATCTGTTTCTGAACTCTGAGGTGCACTTCAACTGCAAGTTCGGCCTTTATGGTGTCTATGCGGGTTTGATTACCGGCACATACCCGGAAACAGCGGAGGAAATGATTTTCCCAGCGGGCAACATGATCAAGAACAAGAGCTATCTTGCCATTCCGCTTAACAGTCCGAACTCGGCTGCGGCCTTGGTTGCAATCAACTACTTCTCTTCCGTTGCCTCTCAAGCTGCCATGATGAAACAGGCAGGCATGCCGGCTGGGCTGGATACCTGGAAGCTTGCAGAAGCGGATCAAGCCATCATCAATGAAGCCGCGCCGCCGCACTACGGTGTGACGCAGGCAGAGTTTGACGCCAACATCGCGCCAGACACCAACGCCAGCCTCGTGGACGTCATTGAAGGCACATGGCTTGAGGTGATCGAGCGCGGTTCGGACAAGCCAATCAAGGATGTGGTGGCCGAAGTGGTCGCCAATCTGAAGTAAACAAGAGGAGAGGGCGAGCATTGGCCTCGCCCCTTCATTCCCTGAGATGATCCAGCACGACCGCCCCAGTTCACACCGCCAACCTTTAAGCCTTCGGGAAAAGCTCCAGCTTGCCCCGTTGCTTCTGGTCATGCTGGGTTTGTTTGGCGGTGCGCTTGTGCTTGGTCTGCTTCAAAGCTTCGGTTTTGCGCCTTGGTTCGGCATCAACGAGTTTCCCAACCCCGATTACTTCGTGGCACTATGGTCTTCGCCGGATTTCTGGCTTTCCCTTGGGCTCACGCTCTACTACGGCGTCGTTTCAACGCTGTTGGGGCTGATCATCTCTGTGCCGCTGGCGTTGGCGTTTGAGCGTCGCTTTTGCGGCTCAAAGGTGCTTTTGGCCGTCTCGCGTTTGCCGCTTATGGTTCCGTACAGTGTTGGGATCGCTCTTGCGTTGATCATGCTGGGGAACGGCGGCATCATTTCCCGTCTTGCGGCCAGCTTGGGCCTTATTTCAGATCCCGGCGCGTTCCCGGCCATCCTGCACAGTCATTGGGGCTGGGGCATCATTGCCGTTTATGTCTGGAAGCAGGTGCCGTTCATGACCATGGCCATTCTGGCTGTCCTTTTAGGGCTCGGTCAGGGCACACGGGAAGCAGCCATGGTCCTTGGGGCCCGCACGCATCAGGTATTCTGGCGAGTAACGCTCCCTCAGCTCATGCCCGGCATCGTCTCCGCCTCTCTCATCTGTTTTGCCTTCAATGTCGGCGCGTTCGAGGCCCCGTTCATCCTTGGGGGTGGCTATCCGGAAACACTTCCCGTGTTGGCATGGCGTTACTTCAACGACGCCAACTACGTCTATCAGCTTCAGGGCATGGCGGTAATTGTCTCGCTCACGCTGGTTTCCGGGGTCATCTTGGCAGGTTACCTGTTTGCCTATCGCCGCTTTGAACGCAAACGGGGGCGCCTTTGATGGCCAGCGCAAGCCTTCGCTCTCTCACGTTCGGGCAGAAGCTGCTCATTCTCGCCGTGCTTGCCTTTACCATTGGCCCGTTCGCACCGCTCATCATCCAGAGCCTTGCGTTCCGCTGGGCATGGCCGGACCTGCTGCCCTCCGTCTGGTGGCTCGAACAACGGCAGATTTCGCCGTTCCCCTTGGCGTGGGATTATGTGCTGTCGCCCACCTCAAAGGTGCTTGAAGCAACAGTAAACACCATCGGCATCGGTGTTGCCGTATCGTTGCTCTGCCTGCTCATTTGCCTGCCCGCGGCGCGGGTTCTGGCAAGAGCAAACTTCCGCGGCAAGAAGCGTCTGGAGTTTTTTCTGTCACTTCCGTTGCTGGTGCCGGAAGCCGCCATCGGCATTGCGCTTTTGATGATCTTTACGGGGTTGGGCCTATCAGGCACGTATGTGGGGGTCATCATCGTCCACCTCATTCCCACCGTGCCTTACATGGTGCGCATGCTCACCGCCGTGTATCAGGGGCTGGATCAAGGCTTTGAGGACAATGCCCGCGTCCTCGGCGCCAACGATTGGCAAGTGCTCACCCGTGTCACCTTGCCCATGCTTATGCCTGGGGTGCTTGCCGGGGCGCTCTTTACTTTCCTTGTGTCAACGAATCTGTTTTTGCTCACATTCTTCATCGGGCAGGGCAGCATCGTCACTCTGCCAACCCTTTTGTTCTCGCAGATATCTGGCGGGGCCATGGGCGCAACGGCGGCAGGCATCGCGCTGGTGGCGTCCTTGCCGGGGCTCATCCTGCTCGTGCTCTCGGACCGGTTGATCCGAGAAGAAGCTTTTGCCCTTGGAATTGGCGAATAGAGGCTGCGCTTCAGGCCCGTGCTGGGCGGTAGAAGAAGCGCTCGAACAGCTGCTCAGGCAGCAACAGCATCAAGCGGCTGATGAGGATCATCGCAATCACGGTAAACACAAACCGGCCGATCAAGACACCGGAATAGTGGCCGCCAAACGCCATCATCACCAACGGATCCTCAATCAGGCCGTGGCACAGCCCCATGAAGCTGACGGAAAGCACAACGTCCCGAGAGCTTAAATTGCCAGCTTGCGCTTCCCGAATGATCAGGCCGCCACCGTAAGAAAGGCCGAGCAATACACCAATCATGGTGACGTTGGTCGCCTTTGGGCTGATGCCCATCAAGCTCAAAAGCGGTGCAAACAAGCGGGTCAATAGGCCGGTGATGCCTGTTACTTCCAGTAGCTTCAGGAAGATGATCAACGCCAGAATGATCCAGAACAGGGAGAACAGCAAAGAAGCGCTGGACCATGCCCACTGCAACCACGTCTCGTCTGCCTGCGGCACCACTGGCAACCAGCTCAGGTCCAGGGGCTGTTGCAGCCAGTCGCCCCAAGCGTAGATAAGGTTCAGCACCACGCCGTAGGCCATGCCCACCACCAGTCTCAGGCCGGAAGAAAAGATAAAGCTTACGCCTGCTTTGCGCGAGATGCCTTGTTCAAGGGGAAGTGCGTGAGCAATCAGCACCATGGACAACAGCACTGTCACCTGCGCAACGGTCAGCTCCATTCCGGGCAGCAGGCCCACCATGGCTGCCAGCGCACCATAGTTGTTCACCAGAAGGCCCGTGGCGAACACAAGACCCGTTTCTGCTGGCAGACCGGCTATGCCCATCACGGGGCTGAGAAAGCTTGCCAGATGCTCAACAGCGCCAAACTCGATCGCAATGCGTACAAGGATCATGATTGGCACCATTACCTTCACCATATCGATGAACAGGCGAATGGCATCCTTGCCGAGCTTGAAGGCGGTGAAAATGAAATCGTTCATGGGTAAGCATCCGGCTGGAGATGACCTAAGGAAGGATGCCTAGCTGTAAAGAAGGGCAAAGAAAATCGCAAGCCGCCGGCGCTTGCGATTTTTACTGGCAAGCCGTGAGCTCACCTTAAGAACGGAGGCGCTTCGGAAGGGAACGAAGCGCCTCGTTGAGTGTTGAGATCAACCGCCGTTTTCAACGGCCAGTTTTGGGCCTACGGGTTTCGTCAGTAGGCCAAACAAGTCACGGGGATCGGCAGGGTCGGCCACCATGTCCAGTGTGTCGAACAGGCCGGTCGCGATCGCCCGATCATGCAGGTAGCGCAGTGCGGAGAAGTCTTCGGTTGCAAAGCCTACGGAATCGAACAGGGTGATTTGACGCTCATCGTCGCGGCCTTGTGCCTCGCCACGAATGACCTGCCAAAGTTCGTTGACAGGGTAGTCCTCGTCAAGCTGCTGAATTTCACCCTCAATGCGGGTCTGTGGTGGGTATTCAACGAAGATCTTGGACTTCAGCAGAACGTCTTTGTGCAGTTCCGTCTTGCCCGGGCAGTCCCCGCCGATGGCGTTAATGTGCAGGCCGCTGCCAACCATGTTGTCGGTCAAGATGGTTGCGTTCTGTTTGTCTGCGGTCACAGTGGTGATGATGTCCACCCCTGTCACAGCTTCTTCTGGACTGCTGCAGGCAGTAAGGGTGAAACCCCGTCCATTCAGGTTGCGGATCAGCTTTTCGGTGGCTTTCGGGTCAACGTCATAAAGGCGCAGTTCGGTGATGCCGAGCAGCTCCTTGAATGCAATCGCCTGAAACTCGGACTGCGCGCCGTTGCCGATCATCGCCATGCTCTTGGAGCCCGGACGCGCCAGATGTTTTGCAGCCACCGCGGAAGTTGCCGCCGTCCGCAGGGCTGTCAGCACGGTCATCTCGGAAAGCATCACCGGATAGCCCGTATCGACATCGGCGAGCAAGCCGAAAGCGGTAACGGTCTGTAGGCCTTCCTTGGTGTTCTTGGGATGGCCGTTCACATACTTGAAGGTGTAAAGCTCACCATCGCTTGTTGGCATCAGTTCGATCACGCCGACCTTGGAGTGGCTAGCAACACGCGGGATCTTGTCGAACAGTTCCCAGCGCTTGAAGTCTTCTTCAACATAATCGGCCAGCCCGTGCAGGAAGTCTTCAATTCCCTGACCGCGCACAATCTCCAGAATGTTGTCGACGCTTACGAATTTCACCATGTGCGGTTGTCCCTTCTTATTAGAAATTTTCTGCGGCGCGCGTTTGCCGGTCAAGAATGCTCTTGCCGAACAAGCTGCTCACCAGATCAACCATCAAGCGGGCCGTGGTGCCGCTATGGTCGAGAAACGGGTTGAGCTCTACAAGGTCCAGTGATGAGACCAGTTTGTAATCATGCAGCAGTTCCATGATCAGGTGCGCCTCGCGGAAGGTCGCTCCCCCGGGCACAGTGGTGCCCACTGCCGGTGCAATCGCCGGATCGAGGAAGTCCACGTCCAGGCTCAGATGCAGTTTGCCGTTGCTGGCTTTCACGCGGTCAAGGAACGTGCGGAGCGGCTTGATGACGCCATTCTCGTCAATGCTGCGCATGTCATGGGCCAGAACGCCAACCTCTCGCAGGGTATCGCGCTCGGCGCGGTCAACAGAGCGCAGGCCCATCATGCACACGTTCTGAGGCTTCACCGGGTTTGCCAGTTTCGGCAGATAGGGCGTGAAATCCTTGCTTCCCGTGTAGTAGGCCGCTGGCGTGCCGTGCAGGTTGCCGCTCTCGGTGCTGTCCAGACTGTGAAAATCCGGGTGAGCATCCAGCCAGAGCACGAACTGCTCCTGCCCCTGTTCAGCCGTGTGCTGCGCCACACCTGACACCGTACCGGCGGCCATGGAGTGGTCCCCACCCAAGAAAATCGGGAGGGCCCCTTCACTCATGGCGTTGTACGCTGCTTCGTAAAGCACTTGGGTCCAGGCGCGATATTCTGCTAGATGGTGCACTTTCGGGTTCGTGTGCGAGAGTGGTTCCTGAACGGAAACACGGAGGTTTCCAAGGTCCTCAACATCAAAACCCAGCGCCTGCAAATGGTTGGGCAGCTGCGCGGTCCGAAAGGCATCGGGGCCCATGAGGCAGCCGCCCAAATGGGTGCCGGTCTGAATGGGGGCGCCTATCAAAAGGATCTTCTCAGACATTCAGGGTCCTCTGGATATTTTATCGTTGCGCCAATTATGCGCCTTCCAACGGCGGTAAAAAGAGATCATAATGATCACAGTGATGGCAAATATTGCCAAATTGATAAGGCTTTTTACGCATTATGGATGAGATAGATCGCCACTTGATAGCGTTACTACGTAGAAATGGGCGGGCAAGCGTGTCCGATCTGGCTATGGAGTTAAAGCTTGCGCGTGCAACCGTTCGCAGCCGCATGGAAAAGCTGCAAGAATCGGGCGAGATCCTTGGCTTTACTGTCGTTTTGAAGAATGACGTTTACGATCAGCCAGTTCGTGGCATCATGGCGGTGCAGATCGAAGGCAAGGGCATGGACAAGATCGTCGCCCGTCTCAACACAATGCCGGAAATCTCCGCCGTTCACACCACCAACGGCAATTGGGATCTCATTTTGGAGATCAACACCAAGACATTGACCATTTTGGACGATGTGTTGAAGCGCATTCGCTCGATTGATGGTGTGGCGTCCAGTGAGACCAACTTGCTGCTGACCACGCGGCGCAGTTCGTTGAAAGCGTCATCGCTTAAGTCTGACGGCTTTCATCTTACGGGTGGAGAGTAGGAAGCAAGAGACTGGGCGCGTTCTGCGGTGCGGTCCGAACGACCTTGCGGCCTCTAGAACGCAGCCCAGTAGATCAGGAATGGTGTCGGGTACACCGCGAACGACAGCAGCGGCAAAATGAAGTGCTGATTTTTCGCGATGTTCTTGCGCAGCAGGAAGTAGGCGGGTGGGATCAGCAGAAACAAGACAATGCCAACCTTCACACTCTCTTCGTAGCTCGCTTTCAGGGCCTTGCTGTCAATGCGATGGAAACACGCGCAGACAACAGGGTAGGCCATAAGGAAATAGGCTGGCAGCAGGTAAACCCGGAAGTCCTCAGCCGCTGCCGGGATGATGCCGCCAAGCATCAAGGCACCCAGAGCGGAAATGACCGGGGCAAACACCATGATCCAGGCGAGCGAAGGCGCGACGTGCCGCGGGGGGCGGTTCGCCTCTTTCTCTGCTTTAGCCTCTTCATCTGCTTCGTGCAGCATATCGATGAGGCGATCTACCTCATAAACGCGGCGCCAGACGGGGCCGAGTTCACGTGACCAAACCTTCGTTGAACGGCTGAGCTTTCCGGAGGTCAAGAGCTCCAGAAATTCCGGCTCCTCAAGAGGGCCGACATTTTCACCGTTTACCTTATAGAACCAACGAACAGGCCTGCCCTCGCTGGGCAAATCGTTCTCGCTCACAGGGGGCGTCCTTGCGTTCAAGGTCACCGTCCTCCTTCTCATCAGTAAGTCATGGCGATCCATTGTCGCCCGGTTCTATATTCCTACTGACGATGCACCATTTGGGAGCTTTTGCCCCATACTCTTATTATGGATCAGCACTTATATTGTGCCGCAACAGGCCACTATTTACAACTAGTTCCCAAATGATCAAGGGGGACCATCGCGCCCATGGTGCATTTCCTCAAGTTAACTACTTTTAGGATAGGCGGCTGCGAAGGCAGGATGGTGTTCAAGGGCTGAAACAATGGTGTTGATCCGGGGAAGATCACTGCGGTCCGCGCCCCAACGGTCGGCGTTGTAAACTTGAGGCATCAAACAAATGTCGGCTAATGAAACAGTCTCTCCGTAACACGTAGCGCCTGTGGTGCCCAGCTGCTCCAGCAGGCCTTCGAATGCGACCAGGCCACCGCGGATTTTCTCTTTCATCCACTGAGCTTTTATTGTTTCATTACCGCCACTTACGTGCACAATGCTCTGTACGACGCCTAAGTTGCATATGGGATGGATGTCCATTGCGATGGCATAGGAGAGTTGGCGCACGCGGGCGCGTCCCAGTGCATCCTCCGGCATCAGCTTTGGTTCGGGATACTGCTCCTCCAGGTACTCGATAATGGCAAGCGACTGGGTGAAGCGCTGCCCGTCGAGCACAAGAGTAGGCACCAGTCCCTGCGGGTTGAGTGCTTTATAGGCATCACTATTTTGTTCTTTGTTCAGAAGGTTAACTTCCTCGGTTTCAAACCGCAGGCCTTTTAGGTTGAGCGCGATTCGTACCCGGTAGCTGGCCGACGAACGCCAGTAGTCGTAAAGCTTGATCTCAGACATTGTTCCCTCCCCAAATGCCATGCCTCAGACGCTCGGTTCTGTCAGCGCCATGGTCGCATCCGCTCGTTTGCGAACCCGGTCCATCAATCCTTCCAGAAGGGTGAGTTCCTCCTCCGTCAGATCAGCAATCAGCTCCTGCTCAACTTCCCGCACAAGCGGCACCAGATCTTGAAAAATGCGGTTGCCTTCTTCCGTCAGTCGAAGCACAGAGCGTCGGCGGTCATCCCCATCGATATCGCGTTTCAACAAACCCTTTTTGCGCAGCGATTGCACGGCGCGGGACACGTTCACCTTGTCCATGCTGGATTTCTCGACAATCTCGGTTGCCGAAAGCGCCCGGTTGCTGCCCAAAATGGCCATTGTGCGCCACTCTGAAACCGCAAGCCCATGCCGCTCGGTGTAAACGCGGGTGACGGCTGCGCTCACCGCGGCAGCAAACACGCGCACGCGGTACGGAAAGAAATCGCGAAGGTCAAAATCGTGCATAGGGGTCAGTTGCCTAGCTGTTGTGCCGGTCGCTTGGCGCGGCGTTTCTCTTGTTCCAAACGGCACTGCGCCGCATCTGATACTTATAATAGTAACAAGTGAAACTAAATGTCAATTTGGTCGATTCTTATACGTTTCGCTGATGCGCCCGAGGCGTTCGGCAATATTATTTGCCAAAATCAGCCGCTTCTGCGGAATGTAGACCAATATCTAATATCTCACTGACGGGTTGGTAATTGACAAAGTTTCATTTGTAACTATCCTGATGAGCAGATTTACGTTCAGGGCCAGTTCGTAGGTGCCCTTTAAAAACCAAGAGCGAGTTTCTTCATGAAAAGCTGGGTTGAAAGCGCCAACCAGAGTGACTGCCACTTTCCTCTCCAAAACCTGCCCTACGGCGTTTTCTCAACGGGCGGCTCTGCGCCACGTTGCGGCGTTGCGATCGGTGAGTTTGTTTTGGATCTGGCGCTGTTGGAAGAGGCTGGGCTGATCTCAGCAGGTGGGGCGCAGCACGTGTTTGACCAGCCTGCTTTGAACCTGTTCATGGGTTTGGGCAAGACATCCTGGGATCAGGTACGTGAACGCCTCATTGCGCTGCTGAAGGAAGACGGCGACAGCGCGCTCAAGGACGATGAGGGCCTCAAGACGAAGGCGCTTGTTTCCATGGCAGATGCACAAATGCACATGCCGTTCACCGTAGGCGAGTACACCGACTTTTATGCCGGTCGCCAGCATGCGTTCAACGTGGGCACCATGTTCCGTGGTCCGGAAAACGCGCTGCCACCGAACTGGCTCCACATTCCGATCGGCTACAATGGCCGCGCATCCACCGTCATCGTAAGCGGCACAGACATTACCCGCCCGCTCGGCCAGAAAAAGGCGCCAACAGACGAGGTGCCGCGCTTTGGGGCCTGTGAACGTCTCGACATTGAGCTTGAGATGGGCGCGGTCGTTGGCATGCCCAGTGAGATGGGGCGTCCTATCTCCGTGCAGGAAGCCGATGATATGATCTTCGGTTATGTGCTGCTCAATGACTGGTCGGCGCGCGACATTCAGGCTTGGGAATATCAGCCGCTCGGGCCGTTTCAGGCCAAGGCGTTCGCCACCTCCATCAGTCCTTGGGTGGTCACCAAGGCCGCACTTGAGCCGTTCCGCACATCCACGCCGACACGTGAAAAAGAGCTGCTGCCTTACCTGCGTGAACCGGGCCCCATGCTCTACGATATCGAGCTGGAGGTCCTCATGCAGCCGAAAGGTGCTGAAAAGGCGACCCGCATCGCCAAGACCAATTACAACAACATGTACTACTCCTCCGCCCAGCAGCTGGCGCACCATGCCATCAGCGGCTGCAAGATGAACACGGGTGATCTGCTCGGTTCCGGCACCATCTCCGGACCTGAGAAGACCCAATACGGTTCACTCCTTGAGCTCACATGGGGCGGCAAAGAGCCTCTTGAGCTGGAAACCGGCGAATCCCGCCGCTTCATCGAGGATGGCGACACACTCACTCTAACAGGTTGGGCGCAAGGCGACGGTTACCGCATTGGCTTTGGCGAATGCGTGGGAACCATCAAGCCAGCACCTGATTACGACCCTCGCTAAAGGGGGAGGGAGACCAAATGACAAAAGCATTTGCATCAACGGGCGACATGGAACAAAAGACCATCTCCTTCACGGAGATCGGTCGCGACCTTTACGCCTTCACTGCGGAAGGTGACCCGAACACCGGCGTCATCATCGGCGACGACAGCGTTATGGTCATGGACGCGCAGGCCACCCCCGTCATGGCCCAGCTGGTAATCGACAAGATCCGCGAAGTCACCGACAAGCCGATCAAGTACGTCACGCTCAGCCATTACCATGCTGTTCGCGTGCTCGGCGCGTCCGCCTACAACGCTTCAGAAATCATTGCCTCAGAAAAGTGTCAGGCCATGATCTATGAGCGCGGTCAGGAAGACTGGGATTCGGAATACGGTCGTTTCCCACGCCTGTTCGACGCTGCCGACAGCATTCCGGGCCTCACCTGGCCCACCATGACCTTCAAGGATCGCATGACCATCAACATGGGCAGCCGCCGTGTGGAACTCATGCATCTGGGTCGTGCGCACACCGCTGGCGACATTGTGGCGTGGGTGCCGGACGAAGGCGTCATGTTTACCGGGGATATCGTTGAGTACCACTCCGCGTGCTACTGCGGCGATGGCCACTTCAAGGACTGGGGCAACACGCTGGACGCCATCAAGTCCTTCAACCCGGACGCCATCGCGCCCGGTCGCGGTGATGCGCTGGTTGGTGAGAAGATGGTGAACGCAGCCATCGAGAACACACGTGACTTTGTTGAGAGCACTTACCGCCCGATCGAGCGCATTGCGGCCCGTGGGGGCACCTTGAAGGAAGCATGGGACGCCTGCCGCGCCGAATGCGATCCCAAGTTCAAGGACTACGCAATCTACGAGCATTGCCTGCCGTTCAATGTGGCCCGTGCTTTCGATGAAGCGCGCGGCATCGACACACCGCGCATCTGGACCGCAGAACGGGACCGCGAGATGTGGGCACAGCTTCAGGGCTAACGCGATGAGCGCTGTTGGGAGGCAGCAATCATGACCAAGATTTTTGAAGTGCCACTTTACCCTTATGTCCGCTCTGCGGATCAGGATGCAGCTGCTCCTGTACGCCATAAGGTCGTTGTTGTCGGCGCAGGGCCAATTGGTCTTGCCGCCGCCATTGATCTGGCCATGCAGGACGTGCCTGTTGTGGTGGTGGATGACAACGACAAGGTCAGTTGGGGGTCCCGCGCCGTTTGCTATGCCAAGCGCCCGCTGGAGATTCTGGACCGCATGCAGTGCGGTGACAAGTTCGTGGACAAGGGCGTGCAGTGGAACATCGGCAAGGTGTTTTTTGATGAGCGTCAGGTCTACCAGTTCGATTTGCTGCCAGAGGATGGCCACAAGCGGCCAGCCTTCATCAACCTTCAGCAATACTATCTGGAAGAGTATCTGGTTGAGCGCGTGCAGGCGCTCAAGGCCGAAGGCAAGCCCATTGAAATTCGCGGCAACAACAAGGTCACGCAAGTAGAGCAGAAAGACGGCTATGCGCTGGTGACCCTGGAAACACCTGAGGGTGCTTATACGGTTGAAGCTGATTGGGTCATCGCTTGTGATGGCGCAAGTTCGCCAGTGCGTCAGATGCTGGATCTGGACTTCCGTGGCCGCGTCTTTGAGGACAACTTTCTCATCGCCGATGTGGTCATGAATGCGGACTTCCCGACAGAACGCTGGTTCTGGTTTGACCCGCCCTTCAACAAGGGGCAGTCCGCTCTGCTTCACAAACAGCCCGACAACGTTTGGCGCATCGATCTCCAGCTTGGCTGGGACATCGACAAGGAAGAAGAGCAGAAGCCGGAAAACGTCATTCCGCGCCTCAAGGCCATGCTCGGCGATGAGGTGGAGTTCGAGCTGGAGTGGGTGTCCATCTACACCTTCCAGTGCCGCCGCATGGAACAGTTTCGCCACGGCTCAGTCATCTTCGCGGGCGACAGCGCCCATCAGGTTTCCCCGTTCGGGGCACGCGGGGCCAACAGCGGCCTGCAAGACACTGACAATCTGTGCTGGAAGCTGAAGCTGGTCATTGATGGCAAGGCACCGGAAAGCCTGCTCGACAGCTACGATCAGGAGCGTACCTTCGCAGCGGATGAGAACATTCTGAACTCCTCGCGTTCAACGGACTTCATCACACCCAAGTCCGATATGAGCCGCGTGTTCCGCGATGCGGTGCTGGACCTTTCCGAGCACGCAGCCTTTGCCCGTCCGCTGGTCAACTCAGGCCGCTTGTCCCTGCCAAGCATCTACGATGGCTCCTCATTGAACGGCCCGGATCATCCGGACATGCCCGAGCGGTCCCGTCCGGGCGCGCCGGCAAGCGATGCACCGGTAGAAAATGATTGGCTCATGGACCAGCTCGGCAACGGCTTCCAACTGCTGGCTGTCAATACCGATGTGCCGGAAGTGGCCGAGTTTGGCGGCCTCCAGATAACGCGGTTGGCCTACAACGCAGAGCCCGGTTCTGCACTTGCGAACCGCTATCTGGGTGAGGCGCCAACGGCGGTCTATCTTATGCGCCCGGACCAGCACGTAGCAGCACGTTGGGAGACCTACAATGCGGCGGAAGTCGAACAGGCGCTGCTGCGCGCCATTGGTCACTGAGGGAGAGATTTGTGATGGCTACGCTAAATACAAAGGCGAACATCAAGGATCCCGACGGCTTCTACGAGGAGCTGCTGGCCTTGCATGCCGAGAAGTCCATGGAGGAAAGCCAGGCCCTTAACGCCAAGCTGATCCTGATACTCGCCAACCACATTGGCGACCGCGACGTCCTGCGCGAAGCTTTCAAGCTTGCCAGTGATGCCTGATCAACCATCGGACCACCGCGTTCCGACAGGGTGACGAGACAAGGGAGACGAACCTATGAAAATCGAGCACATCCACCACGTTGCGTACCGCTGTAAGGACGCGAAGGAAACCGTGGAGTGGTACACCAAAAACCTCAACATGGATTTCATGCTGGCCATTGCGGAGGACAAGGTCCCTTCCACACATGAGCCGGACCCTTACATGCACATCTTCCTCGATGCAGGGCAGGGCAACGTGCTGGCGTTCTTCGAGCTGCCAACCAAGCCGGAAATGGGCCGCGATCCCAACACCCCGATTTGGGTGCAGCACATCGCCTTCAAAGTGAAAGACCGCGACACCCTGCTTCAGTTCAAGGAAAACCTTGAGAACAACGGCATCGAAGTTCTCGGCGTCACGGACCACTCCATCTTCCACAGCATCTATTTCTTCGATCCCAATGGTCACCGCATTGAGCTGGCCTGTCCGGATCCAAAAGAAGAAGAAATGCTCGCCAAGCTGGATGCAGTGAAGTGGGACATGCTGGAAGAGTGGAGCCAGACCAAGCGTGCGCCAAAGCATGCAGACTGGATGCATAAAAAAGAACTGAGCGGCGACTAAAGCCCGTTCACGCAAGGGCGGTGCCGGGAACGCCGTCCTTCACCTGCCCGCAAAGGGCACTTCAGTTTGGCCGCTTGCGCCGCTGTTCAATGGGAGGAGAAAACATGTTCTTCAAGAAAACCGCCGCCGCATTTGCGCTCGCTGGCATGCTGGCACCATTTGCCCTGTCCAGCTCCGCTTCCGCAGAAACCCGTCTGGTGCTGTCTTCCTGGCTGCCACCAAAGCACCCAATCGTGGTCAATGCCATCAAGCCTTGGGCCAAGCAGGTGAAAGAAGTAACTGATGGCCGCGTGAGCGTTCGCGTTCTGGCCAAGCCAGCAGGCGCGCCCCCAGCCCACTACGACATGGCAGTCGATGGCATCGCCGACATCACCTATGGCCTGCACTCCTTCACCAAGGACAATCGCTTTGAGCGTTCGCGCATAGGCCAGTTCTCCTTCATTGGGGATGATGCTGTGTCCGGTTCCAAGGCGTTCTGGACAGTCTACGCGGGCGATCTTGAAGCTCAGAAAGAGCATGAAGGCACCAAGCTGCTTGGCCTGTTCGTTCATGGCCCCGGCGTTCTGCACAACAACGTGCGCAAGATCGAGCAGCCATCTGATCTGGAAGGTCTGAAGATCCGCGTCCCTGGTGGCTACATCGCAGACCTCATGGGCGACATGGGCTCCAACAGCATCTTCATGTCTTCCGGCGAAGTCTATGAGAAGCTGTCTCGCGGCATCATCGACGGCGTCACCTTCACCTATGAAGCGCTCACCGCGTTCAAGCTTCTGGATCACGTGAAATACTCCATGAAGGTGCCCGGCGGAATCTACAACACCACTTGGTTCCTCGTCATGAACGACGACAAGTGGGCCGAGCTGTCGCCGGAAGATCAGGCTGCCATTGAAGCCATTTCCGGGGAAGCCTTTGCTGAAATGGTCGGGCAGGCATGGAACGATGCTGACGCCAAGGCCATCGAAGAGATCAATGCAGCAGGCATTGAAATCTACGACGCTCCTGAGGGCATGGTCACTGCTATCCGTGAAAAGGCCGCCGGTTATGAGGCCGCTTGGGCGGAAGCCGTTTCCGAAGACGGTTATGATGGCGCTGCCGCCCTCACGAAGATGCGTGAGATGACCGGAGTGGCTCAGTGACCCGCGCCACAGCAAACGGTCGGAGCGCGCTTTCTGCGCGCTCTGTCTCCCAACTGCTCCTCAATCTGTTGGGGCTTTGCTGTGTTCTCCTGCTCATCTGCTTGACGTCGCTCACCCTCGTGGATGTAGTTGGTCGCTATTGGTTCAATGCCCCGCTGCGCGGTGCATTTGAAATCACCCAGCTTCTGCTCTGTGCGCTGGTTTTCGCTGCGCTGCCGCTCACAACACAGGCCAAGGAGCATGTGGAGGTGGATTTGATCTACGGCATGGTGCCGCCTGTCATGCAGGGTGTCATGCGTTTCACATCCGCTGCCGTGTCGACCATTGTGTTGGGCGTTCTCGCTTGGCGTCTGGCCCATCACGCCGAGCAATTGGCAGAGGACGGCACAATCACCAACGCCCTCAATATTCCTTTTGCGCCGCTGGCCTGGTTTGCCGCTGTCTGCGCGCTGCTGAGCGGCCTTTATGCCCTGCAACACCTCCTTACTGCGCTGCGCAGAGGGTACTGATCCATGTTTGAATCTCTCATCGGCTTTGCCGCCCTCCTGACCCTGATCTTTCTTCGGGTGCCCATAGCCTTTGCCATGATCGCCGTAGGCGCCTTCGGGTTTGCCAGCATGCGCGGATGGGATGCCACGTGGGCCATGATCAGCTCCATCGGGTTTGAAACCGGCTTGTCCTACTCGCTCTCGGTGGTGCCCCTGTTCATCCTCATGGGCAATCTGCTCACCATTTCCGGTGTCAGTCATGGTCTTTATGCAGCGGCAAACCACCTGCTCGGCGGTGCCCGTGGCGGTCTGGCCATGGCTTCGGTCGTGGCATGTGGCGGCTTCAGCGCGGTCTGCGGGTCTTCGCTGGCAACAGCGGCCACCATGTCCAAGGTCGCCATGCCGTCCATGCGCAAGTATGGCTATGCGGACAGTCTCGCAGCGGGTTCCATTGCTGCCGGGGGAACACTGGGCATCCTGATCCCGCCCAGTGTCATCATGATCATCTACGGCCTCTTGACAGAGTCCGATATTGGCAAGCTGTTCATTGCGGGCGTCATTCCCGGCATTCTCGGTGTGCTGCTCTACATCGCCGCCGTTTACATCGCCACGCTCATCAAACCTGAACTTGCCCCCAAGGCTGAAAACAACGAGCCTTTCAGCACCAAGGAAAAGTACGGCGTTCTTGCGGTTCTGGGGCTTTTCATCCTCATCATGACCGGCATCTATGGCGGGTTCTTCACGCCGACAGAAGCTGCCGGCATTGGCGCGGGCGCAGCGTTCTTCATTGCGCTGGGCATGGGCGGCCTCACGAAAGAGCGTCTGTTCAGTGCCGGGCTGGAGAGCGCGCGCACCACGGCGATGATCTTCGTCATCATCATCGGGGCGGAAGTCTTCTCCAACTTTGTGAACTTCGCAGGCCTGCCAGATTATCTAGCCGAATGGGTGCTGGATCTTGAGCTGAACGCCTACATGGTCATCTTCGCGATTGTGCTCATCTACATTGCGCTCGGTTGTGTGCTGGAAAGCCTTTCTATGATCTTGCTCACCGTACCGGTGTTCTACCCGCTCATCATGGAACTGGACTTTGGCGTTGAAGCCTTGAGCGATCCGGAGGCCGTGCTCATCTGGTTCGCTGTCATCGTGGTCGTCGTCACGGAGATCAGCCTCATCTCACCGCCCGTGGGGCTCAACGTGTTCGTTCTGCGCAATGTGCTGCGGGATGTGCCGCTGGCCACCATCTTCAAGGGCGTTCTGCCGTTCTGGCTTTCAGATATCGTGCGCCTCTTGCTGTTGATTGCCGTGCCATCCCTGTCACTCTGGCTCACCGGCGCCATGTAGCCGGACCGCCAGATGTGATCCTCCAAGTGAAAGCCCCGGAAACGATAGCTGGGGCTTTCGCTGTGCCACAAGACCGACGGTTCTTGTGAAAGATCCCTCGTTCACGGCGATTTCAGACCTTCAATCGCCCGGGCTGTGCTAGTCATCGCGCTTTCGGTCCTTGAACGGAAACCTGAATGCTCGCAGACCTTGGGCTGTACTTTGGCCTGTTCACCACCTCGTTCCTCTCTGCAACCCTGTTGCCCGGCTCGTCCGAAGCCGCGTTGGCAGCGCTTGTCCTGATCGGCAAGTCCGATCCCGTGCTGTTGCTGATCGCGGCCACAACAGGCAACGTGCTGGGCTCCCTGTTCAATTGGTACTGCGGCGGCTTTCTCATGCAGTTCATTGGCAGGCGCTGGTTTCCGGTCTCGCAGCAGCACTACGACAAGGCGGTGGGCTGGTTCGCTGCCTACGGCAAGGCATCCCTGTTGTTTTCATGGGCACCGGTGGTGGGTGATCCGCTCACTGTTGTCGCGGGCGCGCTCCGTGTCCCGCTGCTGCAGTTCCTTGTATTGGTCAGCATTGGTAAGGCCGCACGCTATCTCTCTATCTATCTGGCATTGATCTACTGGCAATAACTCCCCTAAAGTTACCAAGGAATCAGAGGGGGCTGGCAACGGCTCGGCGCCCTGATCGGGAGTTCCTGGCGTAACTTGGGAGAGGTTCCGCATGAACGCGTTTTCCGCTGTAAAGTCGTGTCGTGCCGAAAGGTTGTGGCATCGCTTCAGAAGCTACAAGGACGGCGGCGTGCTTGTCTTTGCTCAGGTGGACCCGGCTGTGCCTACTCTCGAAGAAGATCTGGACGCGGCTCTTGCTTCAAATGCCGATGGGTTGGAAATCAGCCTTGGCCGACATGACGGGCTGGACTGGCGTTTGGGCCAGGGCACCCAGGCACTTGTTCTGGAAGACATTCTGGACAAGCTGGGCGAGACAACCCTCCTTTGTCTGAAGTTGCAGGACGCAGGCCTTCAGGACTACGCCGCCATTGCCGCGCAGCTGCATGACCATGGCGCAGCGCAGCAAACCATCCTTCAGGTGCGCTTGTCAGCTCGCTGCCCGCTCGCCGCTCTGGTGAAAGAGCCGTTCTTCCACAGCGTGGCAGTCATCATCGAAACGCCACTGGAAGTGCTCACCACCGAGCCGAATATGCGCCAACTGCATGTTCCTGCTCACGAAGTAGACTTCAAAAGTTTTGAAGAGTTGAACAAAGCGCTCTTCATAACCCGCGCCAAACAGGCCCGCCTCAGTGTTGATGTGACAAAATGCGCGGCAAACTTCAGCGTGCTGGATTTACAGCATGCACGTGTGATCTGGCAGAGCTTGGTTGACGCCGGTGTCACCCTGATCAAAGCGCAAAATCCAGATAACTTGTTGAAGGCGCTAGGTGACTGGGGGCTGAGGCCGGGATGAGAAAAATATAGATCTGAGAAACTTATTTTAGTCTGGGCTGAATTACTTATAGTGTGCCGCGTCTCGCTACGGGTTTAGACGATCTGCAGGTAAACATGCATGTCGTATATTGCTTAAACGCAAAACCAATCCGAGTTCATGCATAATCATGCCAGCCCTAAGCTCCAATGTATTTCTTGCCTATACGCGTTTGAAGGATGCGATCCTGAAAGGGAAGTTCGCGCCCAATCAGCGTATGCTTGAGCAAGAAGCGGCTGACTTTTTGAAAATGAGCCGCACGCCAGTTCGTGAAGCCATGCTTTTGTTAGAAAAGGACGGGCTTATTCAGCTTCGCCCGCGCCATGGCATGCAGGTTCTGGATCTTTCGAGAGAAGATATTCGCGAGATTTATCAGATGATTGCAGCGCTGGAGCCCATAGCGGCCCGCGCTTTGGCGCAGGGAGACCATTTCCCCAGCCACATCAAGCCGCTTGAAGATGCCCTTGAAATGATGGAGCTGGCCACAGCTCAAAACCAGATGGACATCTGGGCGGCAGCAGACAGAAAATTCCACGAAAACATCGTTTCCCTCAGCGGGCATAACCGCATGAGTGCTGTTCTCACCCAGTTGTGGGACCAAAGCCATCGTGCCCGTATTGCCCTGTTGCGCGACCCGGCCAGTAAGACCGCGTCTACCGCCGAGCACATCGAAATTTTCGAGGCTATCCGGTTCGGGCATGGTGAGCTCGCATTCGAGCGTCATCAGGCGCATCTGGAAAACGAGTGCGCTCGCATCATGCAGATCATCGCAGGCATTGAGCTGCCAAAGGAAAACGCCGAGGCATAACCCCGGCGTTGCTCTCAACTCACTTTAATCGACCAGCCACAGGTGACCCGGCTTGCCGGTAAGATAGCCGTTTGCCAGCTGCCCTGGCAGCGGCAATGCGCGCAGACGTGCAGCGCATTCTTCGCCGTCAATCCGCCCCTCAGCCAAGTCGCGGAAGATGTTGATCACGGCCACCATGTCCAGCGAATGCGGGGACAGGCGCAGGCGTTTTACGCCCTTCTCGATCAGTTCATCCTTGGTCAGGGCCGTGGCATGCACGGTGTTTGACAAGGTCTGAATGCCGTTGGCAGCCAAAAAATTCTCGTCATCAAGAGTGGTCACATCCATGCCGTCAGGGTCACGGTCGCAGATGAACTGGCAACTGTCCTTGTGCAGCTTGTGGGCGCGGGCGTGGTAGCAACGTCCGGAAACCGCCAGTGGCAATCGACCAAATGCAAACAGCTCCATATCCAGATCCGGCACAGCCTTGGCGATCGTTTCTATGGACGTCATCGGCAGCTCCACCGGCGGGCATACGCTTTCCATGCCCATGTTTACCAGTGTTTGTGCAGCGCCTTCATTGTAAACGTTCAGGAATGGCCCCGCTGCAAACGGTTTGCCCTTGCGCTTTGCAACGCCCGCAAAGTCGTTTACTTCAACAAGGCCGTCCCACTCACACAGTTCCACAATCGACTTGCGATCACGCACGGTGACAGGCAGCGCCAGCGTGGAAACCACAACGGTCTTGCCTGCAGCCTGCAAACGCTCGATGATTTCCGGAAACACCTTGTCAGAAAACGGCATGCGCTTGCCGCAGATCACTTCACCCACATAAACGCGCTCAATCTGAGCTTCATCCGCAATACGGGCATAAAAGTCGACCAGTTGCTCATTGGGCCAATTGAAGAAGTTGGGGCCGAGGGATAGTTCAACAGTGCTCATGGGTCTTACCGCCAGATTTTCTTGTATGCGCCAGTTGTTTCGCGGCCACCTTCGGTCATGGAGGCCAGCATTGCGGAAACTTCTTCTTCGGAAGTCTTGCCTTCCCGAAGACCGTCCACGGCTGTGCGGAAGGCCTTCACCACTTGAGAGATGTAGGCCTTGCCCCGTTGGCGGCCTTCAATCTTGATGGCAGTCACCCCGGCTTTGTGCAGCTTCGGCAACAAGCTCGCCGCATTCAGGCTCACCGGGTCTTCAAAGAGGTAGCTTGTTTCCCCTTCCGCTTGGAAGCGGCCCTTGCACAAGGTTGGGTAACCGGCCGTCTCGCCTTGTGTAAAGCAGTCGATGGTAAAGCCGCCCAGGCGTGCCGACAGCGTGCCGCCATTTTCTTGATAGTCCACGTCGCCCGGAGGAGAGCACACACCTGTCAGGTTTGGCGATTTGCCCGTGGCGTAGGAGGACAGCGAGCAGCGTCCCTCTGTCATCACGCAGAGGCCGCCGAACACGAACACTTCCGTCTCTGTGTCAATTTCCTTGTTGAGGCGCACAATCTCTTCCACGGACATTACCCGTGGCAGGACCACACGCTGAACGCCAAAGGTTTCAGCATAAAAATTGACGGACTCAGGCGTCGCTGCAGCTGCCTGCACAGAAAGGTGCAGCCGCAGGTTCGGGTGGTGGGTTGCCGCGTAGTCCAGCACTGCCAGATCCGCAACAATCATGGCGTGCGCGCCAGAGGCGGCCACAGCGTCCACTGCGCGGGTCCATAGCTCGGTGTCGCCTGCGCGGGCAAATGTGTTCACGGCAACCAGCACATTGGCGCCATGGCGGGCAGCGGTTTTAACGCCCGCGTTCAGTTCTTTTTCGGAGAAATTGAGACCGGGAAAATTACGCGCATTGGTCTCATTGCGGAACCCGCAATAGATGCTGTGCGCGCCCGCTTCAGCAGCCGCTTTCAACGCCGCTGGCGTCCCGGCCGGGCATACAAGCTCCAGAAGATGAGAGTCCTGCGTGGTTTCCAATGACATGGATCTGGTCCTTAAATGATGGGGCCCGAGAAAGGTTATGGTTTTCTGTTCTTAGGTGCTTGCCTGTGGTGCGTTCAGGTATGCGCGCATTTTGGCAAAGGTCTTATCCGCCGTGGCGTCCAGATGCTTTCGCACCTCGCCCTTGAAACCCAACAGTTCTGCGGGGGTCAGGTCTGCTTCTTCCATGGTGTTGCGCAGGGCCAGTACCGCGTCCGTGTCGCCATCGATCACCAGATCGCGCGTAAAGAACACAGCGTCACCGTCATAGGTACCGTCCACCAGTCCCAGCAGAACGATCAGCGGTCCGGAAATGCGTGCCGTGCCTTCAGGCATATCCTTGCGGGGCAGCATTTCCACGCTCGCATGTTCGCCATTTGGAATCAGTCGAAACACATGGGGCAGGTCAATTGGGTTGATAATGAAGTGGGCGTGGCGGTACGCGTCCAGTCGGTCGAAAAGATCCGGGCGCTGATGCGCCAATCTTCTCACCGCACGGGTGAGCACAAATCCCAACGGAGGCGGCGGCACAAATCGCAGCGCGCGTTGCAGGATTGGCGGAAACATGCCGCGTTCAGGCTGAAGTGTCATGAAGAGGGCCTCCTTAAGCCCTCCATCCGTAAAAGCGGTTGTGATTACCTTCATTGATGGAAGTCAAGGACCGGTACGTCATCTGGCATCTATTGAGACTAATAAAAGTCAAAATTGCCGCACAGTTGCACAGCGGCCCGGATCATGTATGTACAAACGCACCAAGCCCCCCTTCGACACGCTCGGAGCTTTTCTGCGTCACTTTGAAGAACAAGGTCAGGTGTGCACCGTCACCCCCGACGTTTCTTTGAATGTTGAGGCAACCGAAATCCATCGCCGTGTAATCGAGCAGGGCGGGCCCGTGCTCAAGTTCACCAGCCCGGTCGCCGTGAACGGTGCTCGCCCTTCGCTTCCGCTGGTCACCAACGTGTTTGGCACCAAGGAACGCGTCGCCGCCGGGCTCGGATGCATGCCGGAAGACCTCTCGGCGCTGGGCGAGCTGATGGCTTTCCTGCGGTCGCCTAAGCCGCCCAAGGGGCTGCGCGGCATGTGGGATGCTCTGCCCGTTGCAAAGGCTGCCCTTGCTTCACGGCCGAAGAAGGTCGGCCCGTCCCGGCAGCTTCATGATCTGCCGCTGGATCTGGAAGAACTGCCTGTGCAGACCTGCTGGCCGGACGATGCAGGACCGCTGATCACGTGGGGCATCGTCATCACCCGTCCACCGGGAGAGGATGATCCGTCAACCTACAATCTCGGCATCTACCGTGTTCAGGTGATTGATGGAGACAATGCCATCCTGCGCTGGCTCGCCATGCGCGGCGGCGCGGCCCACCATCGTTTGTGGGCGGAACGCGGCGAGCCCATGCCGGTTGCCACAGTCATCGGCGCAGACCCTGCAACAATCCTTGCAGCCGTCTTGCCGACACCTTCCGATGTTACGGAACTCACCATTGCAGGCCTTCTGTCTGGCAAGCGCCCCGAGCTGGTGCCCTGCAGCACCATCCCGCTGCACGTTCCGGCCAGCAGTGAAGTTGTGATCGAAGGCTTTGCAGCGGCAACAGAGACAGCCCCTGAAGGTCCGTTTGGCGATCACACCGGCTATTACAATGAATCCGAAGAGTTTCCGCTCTACACCATCACCAAGATCCGAGCGCGAAAGGACGCAGTTTACATGAGCACCTTCACAGGGCGCGCGCCAGATGAACCCGCCGTCCTATCCGAAACCATGAACGATGTGTTCCTGCCCCTTTTGAAGCAACAGCTGCCGGAGGTCGTGGATCTGTGGCTGCCGCCGGAAGCGGCGTCCTATCGCATTGCGGTGCTCAAGATCAAAAAGAGCTACGCCGGTCAGGCCAAGCGGGTGATGATGGGCATGTGGTCCTTGCTGCCACAGTTCACCATGACCAAGATGATCATCACGGTAGATGAGGACATCGACTGCCGCAGCTGGAGCGATGTCATGTGGGCAGTGGCAACGCGCATGGATCCATCCCGCGATCTGACCGTTATTGACCGCACTGCAGTAGACACCCTCGATTTTTCATCGCCGCTCGAAGGATTAGGCGGAAAACTTGGCATTGATGCCACAAAAAAGATTGGCACTGAGACAACGCGTGACTGGGCACAGCGTATCATCATGCCAGAAGAAATGGCCCGGGCGGTGGAGAAACGTTGGGACGAATTGTTCCCTGACGGCCTGCCGGGCGTAAAAAAAGGGAGAGAATAACTTGGCCCGTAGAATTGTAGTGGGGGTCACCGGCGCGTCCGGCGCCGTTTTAGCGCTTGAAACGCTCAAGATCTTGGAGAGCATGGGCGTGGATTCGCGCCTTGTGATCAGTAAAGGCGCAGACCTGACGATCAGGCATGAGCTTGGCGAGGAAGGTGTGGAGCGTCTCAAAGAGCACGCCAGAGCCTCTTATGATGCGGACCAGATGATGGCTCCCATGGCCAGCGGTTCTTCGCCGGGCAATGGCATGATCATCGTGCCGTGTTCCATGCGCACCTTGTCGGCGGTTGCTTATGGCTTGGGGGACAGTCTGCTCACCCGTGCAGCGGATGTAACCCTCAAGGAGCGCAGGCCTTTGGTGCTGGTCACCCGTGAAGCCCCGCTTCACCTGGGCCACATTGAAGCCATGGAAAAGGTCACGCGCATGGGCGGCATCATCTGCCCGCCCGTACCTCCGTTCTATTCCATGCCAGAGTCGTTAGAGAGCATGTACACGCAAATTGCCGCCCGCGCGGTATCGACACTTGGTCTCGACCGGGTGCCCGTGCTCAAAAGCTGGGACGGCGAGTAACCCTAAGAGGAGCTGGGATCATTCAATTCATTTCGAATGGTCCCTCTCAGCACTCGTTAACAGGAGCAGGGTAGATTGGACTGCGTGCCAATTCGCGCCATCAGAAGCGCATCCAAACCGGAGGCCCCATGCTCAAGTCCCTTCTAGCATCCGCAACTTTCTGCACTGCCCTGATCGTTGCCGCATCCGCCAGCCACGCCAACATCACCGTAATGAACCTGCAGCGAAGCATCTGCGAAATTCAGGTGGTTGTTGGCCCCAATGCGCCGGAGGGAACCATCGAGACCCTTGGCCAGATGGATTCTGATGAGCGCCGTACCTTTGAAACCAACAAGCTGTGTGTGCGCCGCACCGTGGGCGAGGACACGTGTGGCGAGTACTCCGAGTGGAAATGCTGTGAGGCCGCCGAAGGCGAAGAGGGCGAGTGCCTCGTGCCGTAAGCGCGGTTTACGGCAACCCATTTTGGTTGGTTTCGACCTTGCATCAGGCTTTTCTGCGGCCCTGTCCTGTGACATGATCTCCGTTCTGTTCAGGAAATCACGTCACAGGCATCCCTATGAAAACGCTTGGTCTTCTGGGTGGCATGAGCTGGGAAAGCACTGTCACCTACTACCAACTGCTCAACCGAATGACACGAGAGCGCCTCGGCGGCCTTCACTCCGCCCGTCTGCTGCTCTGGTCCTTCGACTTTGCCGAAATCGAGGCCCATCAGGCCTCAGGTGATTGGGCCGCGGCCACCGCAATGATGGTGGATGCCGCCAAGCGGCTGGAAGACGGCGGGGCAGAAGGCCTCGTCATTTGCACCAACACCATGCACAAGATGGCCGATGATGTTCAGGCCGCCCTCTCAATTCCCTTGATCCATATTGCAGAGGCAACCGGAGCGGCTTTGTCTGAGGCGGGCTGCAAGCGCCCTTTGCTGTTGGCCACCCGCTACACCATGGAGCAGGCGTTCTATCGTGGGCGTTTGGAAACCCACTTCGATCTGCAGCCCATGGTGCCCGACCAAGCTGGGCGAGATTTGGTCCACACCATCATCTACGAGGAGCTGTGCCGGGGCATTGTCTCTGACGCCTCGCGTCAGGCTTATCTTGGTGTGGTCGCAGAAGCCGAACAACAGGGCGCAGATTCTGTCATTTTTGGCTGTACGGAGGTTGGTCTTCTGCTGTCGCAGCACCACCTCAATCTTCGCGCGTTCGACACCACGGTGCTTCACGCGCAAGCCGCACTCGATTTTGCTTTAAGTTGATACCAAAAGTCCAAGAGGGGGAGAATATTTTGAAGAAACTCATTCTAGCTTTGTCCGTTGCGACGGCGCTTGGTTTTACGGCCACATCTGGCCTCAATGCGCAGCAAGCAGCAGATGCTGTTGCGCCGGAAGCCGCCAGTGGCACCACTGAAAAGCCCTTGGTTCGGGCAGACGAGTTCATGGTCGCAGCTGCCAACCCCTATGCGGTTCAGGCTGGCTATGATGTGCTCGCCGCCGGTGGCAACGCCATTGACGCCATGGTCGCTGTTCAGTTGGTTCTGGGCTTGGTTGAGCCTCAGTCTTCCGGCATCGGCGGCGGCGGTTTTCTGGTCTATTTTGATGGTGAAAACAAACGCCTGACCACTTTTGATGGCCGCGAAACCGCGCCGCGTGCCGCGACCCCGCAGCTCTTCCAAACGGAAGAAGGGGAACCACTTCGTTTTTATGATGCCGTGGTAGGTGGGCGTTCGGTTGGCACGCCGGGCACAGTGCGCCTTCTTTTTGACAGCCACCAGCAATATGGCAAGCTGCCTTGGGCCGATCTTGTTGCGCCAGCCATCAAGCTCGCCACCGAAGGCTTTGAGGTTTCTGCGCGTCTCAATGCATTGATCACCCGCGATCAGGAGCGCTTGAGCCGCTTTGAGGAAACCCGAGATTACTTTCTACCCGGTGGCGCGCCGCTTGAGGTGGGCACATTGTTGAAGAACCCGGAATATGCGCAAACGCTCACCGCAATAGCTGAAGGCGGGGCGGACGCGTTCTATTCCGGCCCAATTGCAGCAACCATCGTTGAGACTGTCCAGAACGCGGAAGGCAATCCGGGTCTGCTTTCGCTGGAAGACTTTGCAACCTATCAGGTCAAGGAGCGTGCCCCGGTCTGCGCGGAATATCGGGCCTATGAAGTGTGCGGCATGGGGCCACCGTCTTCTGGCGCGCTCACGGTTGGCCAGATCCTTGGAATGGTCAACACCTTCGACTTTTCCAATCTTGATCCGTCTGATCCAGAGGCCTGGCGCATCATTGGCGATGCGTCTCGTCTCGCATTCGCCGACCGTGGTCGTTACATGGCCGACAGCGATTTTGTGCCTGTCCCGTCAAAGGGATTGGTGGATCCGGCCTATCTTGCTCAGCGGGCAGAACTGCTGGATCGTGACAGCGCTCTGCCAGACAACGAGGTGATGCCGGGCACGCCAAGTTGGGATCACGCCTTGCTTCTGGCAGATGATGAAAGCATTGAACTTCCTTCCACCACCCACTTTTCCATTGTGGATGGCGAAGGCAACGCTGTTTCCATGACATCTTCTGTCGAGAACGGGTTTGGTTCCCGGCTTATGGCCGGTGGGTTCATCCTCAACAACCAGCTGACGGATTTCTCCTTCCGCACTCATCAGGATGGTGTCCCGATTGCAAACCGGGTTGAGCCGGGCAAGCGGCCACGCTCCTCCATGTCGCCGACCATCGTCATGCAGGATGGGGAGCCATACATGGTCATCGGTTCGCCAGGCGGCAGCCGCATCATCGGCTATGTGGCCAAGACCATCATCGCCCATGTGGACTGGGGCTTGAACGTGCAACAGGCCATAGAGATGCCCCATGCGCTGAACCGCTTTGGCACCTATGACTTTGAGCAAGGCACCGCTGCCGAAGAACTGGCGCCGCAGTTGGAAGCGCTCGGCTTCAAGGTCAATCTGCGTGATCTGAACTCTGGTCTTCATGCCATCGTGTTGACCGAGGACGGATTGCAGGGTGGCGCTGACCCGCGCCGTGAAGGCATTGTGCTCGGCAAGTAAGCGCTGGAACGAGAAAAAAGCGTCGGGGATTGCATCACCCCCGACGCTTTTTTATGCGCAAATCGGATTTTTTCGCTGTGCAGCAACCTGCGTCAGCATTCAAAAACCGTCATGACGGTTTTTGGTAGACTTTTTTGCCACCCACGTAGGTTGCTTCAATCGCGCGGTCATCGCCCAGAATCATCTGGATGAACAGCGCTTCTGTCAGGTCGTTGGCATAGCTCATGCGATGCTGGATGAGTGGTGTGGACTGCGGATCCACAATGGTGATGTCCGCCTCAAGGCCCGGCAAAATGTTGCCGATCTTGTCTTCCAGATAGAGCGTTTTGGCTGAACCCACCGTTGCCAGATAGTAGGCCTGCGCCGGGTGCAGGGAGTAGCCGCGCAACTGGGCAATCTCATAGGCCGTGCGCATGGTGGACAGCATGGAGAAGCTGGACCCGCCGCCAACATCCGTCGCAAGGCCAACACGGAACGGCAGCTTGCCAAAGTGGGCTTCTTCAACATCAAAGAGCCCTGAGCCAATGAAGGTGTTGGAGGTTGGGCAATGGGCCACTGCCGTGCCGGTCTCGCTGATGATCGCGCGCTCCCGGTCATTCAAATGAATGCCGTGCCCCAGTACGCTGCCTTTGCCCAGCAGGCCGTAGTGCTCATAAACCCCAACATAGTCGGGATGTTCTGGGTAGAGTTCCTTCACCCACGCAATTTCCTTCAGGTTTTCTGAAGTGTGGGTCTGCACCAGTGTGCCCGGATGCTCTTTCCAAAGTACGCCCGCCGCTTCCAGCTGCTCGGGGGTAGAGGTCGGTGCAAACCGCGGCGTGATCGAGTAGAGGGCGCGGCCCTTGCCATGCCAGGTCTCGATCAGTTTTTTGGAATCGTCGTAGCCCTTTTGTGCAGTATCCCGCAGCGTATCAGGGGCGTGCCGGTCCATCAGCACCTTGCCCGCCACAATCCGCATGTCATACGCGGACGCGCGTTCAAACAGCGCTTCGGCAGATTCAGGATGCACCGTGCAGTAAACCGATGCACTGGTGATGCCGTTTCTGAAGCTCTCGTTGAGGTAGACCTCTGCGGCGTTCAGGGCATAGTCCTTGTCGTGAAACTTGGATTCAGCCGGGAAGGTGTATTTGTTCAGCCACTCGATAAGCTGTGTGCCGTAGGAAGAAATGACCTCCGACTGCGGATAATGGGCATGGCAGTCGATGAAGCCGGGCAGGATGAACTTGCCGCGATAGTCTTCGATAACTGCTCCTTCTGGCAGGGCAGAGATCATGTCTTCGGCTTGGACAACACTATGAATAATGCCGTCAACAATCACCACAAGGCCGTCAGACCAGTCGGTAATTGCGGCCTCGGGGGCGTCGGTAAAGGGATCGCCGCTGAACTGCAAGACATGGCCGCGCAAGGCGCGCACCGTGCTGGGGGAGCCGGTCATGAGGTGTCCTTCGTTTTATTGTGCTTAGTGGGCAATACAGTAGCCCACGGGCACATTCAAGCACCAGAGACAACCGCCTCAATTTGCTGCAGAAACAGGTTCAGTCACGATAAATTTTGTGCGCCCAAGCCTGAATTCGGCTCAGGCAATTTGAAGGGGCTTCTAGACTTTCTGATGAATAGATTTTAAAGCGAGTTGGAAAATTCGACTTGTTTGGCGCATCGCAAATGCGCCGACATACAGTGTCGACAAATTCTGGCTTGTATTTAATTTGGGCATTGCCAAATCCGGAAGTTGTTATGTCTGTCAACGGGCGCTTGAATTAAAGTTTAGTTTGCCTTTATCTCTCATACAATTTTATTCACTGGGGTCTCGTGCCCCTGAGATTCTCATAGAAAAACGGTATCCAATGTTAAAGACGCTTAGAGATAGTGTGGTAGCCTTGTCTACTTTTAATCTAGAGCGCGTAATACCTGACGTTCCAAAAAAAGCATATGAAGAATTCATTGACGACTGTGATAGAACAACATTGTTTTATGCAGTTTTTCGCTCTGTGGATAGAAAACATGTCGTTTTTATTGGACCACCACCCTACGGCTTCGAAAGCGTGCTAAAGAAAGCTAAGTTCTATCTTTATGACAAACGTATCAGGGCCAAACATCGATACTTAAGTAGATCCTATGAGATATGGGTTCCCGTCCCAGAGGGAGAGGATTTAGAGCGCATCGAAGTAGAGATGAACGGAAAGCGTGTCAAACTTGATGTGCAATCCAACGAATGCAACCGTTTTAGAGGACGTCGTGTCATTGCAACATTGTGTAAAGACACGCCGGTACGGTGGATTGAAGACTGGGTGCGCTTTCACGTTGTCAATCATGGTGCAAATGCAGTTGTCATTTTTGAGAACAGTTCCACTCCTGAACACGCTGCGTGCGTACACTCCGCATTGCTTGCTTTGAATTTGGACCTCGAGGTCGAGGTCGTTCACACTCCGCTAAAATACGGACCTCCTAAAGTTTCCGATTACAAGTTTTTACAGCAATCTTTGTGGCAGTATGTGCGTTGGCAATATGCATATGCGTCGGAAGGGTACCTATCATGCGATATTGATGAATTGATCGTCTGCGAAGATGACATCAGCATTTTCGACAAGGTGAAAGATAGCGCGCTTGGTTATTGCCTAATCGCTGGTATTTGGATTGAGCCGGTAACTGACGTTGCAATCACGAGTTTGACGGATTTATCCAAACGCAGGCACCATTTGTTTCGTTGGACGAAAAAGCCGCCAACTAAAACTCACAGGAAGTGGGTAGCAAAGCCATCCAAAATAC
Source organism: Pseudovibrio exalbescens (assembly GCF_028737195.1). GTDB lineage: Bacteria > Pseudomonadota > Alphaproteobacteria > Rhizobiales > Stappiaceae > Pseudovibrio > Pseudovibrio zosterae. The sequence continues at coordinate 635,797 of NZ_JAQZAJ010000002.1, forward strand.
CAATTGGCCTGCAATTCAAAGTGCATGCCGTGCGTCCTGAGCCGAAGTATAACGCTTGGCTTCATCCAATATACACACGCTTTTGGAAGTTTGCCGATGCCGCTTACGTCTGTCACTTTAGGTCCGTCAACACCAGTTGGCGTGGAGATAGAACTGCCATATCGCAGATTGATATTGAGACCTATCAAGAATATGAACCCCTAAGAATTGCCCTAGAGCGGGCAATTCCGGATTTTTCTACAACACAAAAACCAAATCGACAGCTAGAGCTTGCCGACTAGTTTGCAGGTTTAAGAAGCTGAGCCAACGATTAGGATAAGCACTTTACAGACCATGTATTTCTGAGTCCCGGTGACCCATCCACTTTATGCGAGACTGGATCCTGCAAAATCTGGCCTGAATTCGGCTCAGGCTGTTGGCTCCAGTGAAATCTCGATCATGAGATCACCGGCAATGTTCTCCAGCGCAGAGGAAAGCTGTCCCGCATCGACGTGGGGCGGCAGGATGACCTCAGCCGTAGCCTTGAACATCAGCTCTCCACTCATGGAGCCGGGCTCCACAATGGATTCCAGCGTCTCAATGTTCACGCCAAGTTCCGCAAACACCGCCGAAACCCGGCTCACCATGCCGGGCTGTTCCTGCCCGATCAGCGAGACCACCGCATGTGTTCCGTCAGGCTTTGTTCCTGCCGTCGCATCGTGAAATGTGATGGTGAGCCCTTGGTCGGCGAGTGACGCAATATCGTCGATCAGCGCCTTTTCTTTGTCGCCAGCCACCGCAACGCGCAGGATGCCGGCAAAGTGCCCTCCCAGCCGCGACAGGGAGCTGTCGATCCAGCTTGCTCCATGATTTGCGATTTTGCCGGATAGCAGGCCCACCAGGCCGGGGCGATCATCAGCGATAATGGTGAGGATCAATTCCTTTGTCATAAATTACCTCCCAGCAGATTGGTGCAGCAGCGCTGCGCAATGCTTTGAATTGTCATGACTATAGCAGCATTCTTGTAAGCTGCTTAAAGAAATCCGGGGGGCAGTATCCTCACCGGATATGGCAAGAATTGTTCCTTGCCTGCTTAACCAATCTCCACTAGCGTAACCTTTGAAGGACGGCGTCCCGTGATGGACTGAAAGAGAATCTGATTGCGGCCGACCCACCTCGGGGGCCAACGCCAGAGCTGTCTGAGCTGCGTGCGCTGGCCTTGGCGTGCGTTCCCAGATCTTTTTCGAACAATCACTCTGGCGTCTCCATTGGATCAGCGGGCCCCTATCCAGCCTTGCCAATTCGGGGAGAAACTATGAGATTTCTTTGTGGTGCCATTCTGGCCTCATGCTTTTCTGCTTCCTCAGCCCTTGCTCACCCCGGACATCTGGGGGAACTTGCGGGCCACAGTCATTGGGTTGGCGTTGGTGCCCTTGTTCTGGCCGGTCTTGTGGCGGCCATTGCAATGAAGACCAAGAAGAAGAAAACCGAGGAACAGCAACAGCCTCAAGACGCTGAAGCCGCCGACGCAGATGTGGCGGAGAAGGCATGATGGCCAAGACCGACGCGAAAATTGGTGTGATGATCTGCGGTCATGGCAGTCGCAATCGCGCCGCTGTGGGCGAGTTTGCACGGCTGGCCGAGGGTTTGCGCACACGCTTCACTGATTGGCCTGTTGACTATGGCTATCTGGAGTTTGCCAACCCGGTCATTCACAGCGGGCTGGACAATCTGCGTCAGGCAGGCGCCACGCGCATTCTGGCTGTGCCCGGCATGTTGTTTGCTGCTGGTCATGCCAAGAACGACATTCCCTCCGTCTTGAATACCTATCAGGCGCAACACCCTGAAATCACGATCGAATATGGCCGTGAACTCGCCGTGGACACCCGTATGGTTCGTGCCGCAGGGGCGCGTGTTACCGAGGCGCTGGAAACCGCAGAAACCGAAGTTCCGCGCGAAGAAACCCTCTTGGTCGTCGTTGGCCGTGGAGCTTCTGACCCGGATGCCAACTCCAATGTCGCAAAGATCACCCGTCTGTTATGGGAGGGCATGGGCTTTGGTTGGGCGGAAACAGCTTATTCTGGCGTTACGTTCCCGCTGGTGGAGCCTGCTTTGGAGCACGCCGTCAAGCTTGGCTACAAGCGCATCGTCGTGTTCCCGTATTTCCTTTTCAACGGCGTTTTGGTGCAGCGCATCTACAACTACACAGATGAAGTTGCCGACCGCTATCCGGAGATCGAGTTTCTGAAGGCCGGATACCTGAACGATCATCCGCTGGTCATCGATACCATGCAGGAGCGGGTCATGGAGATTCTTGAAGGCAAGAACACCATGAACTGCCAGCTCTGCAAGTACCGTGAGCAGGTACTGGGCTTTGAGGCAGAAATCGGCCAGCCTCAGGAAAGCCATCACCACCACGTGGAAGGTCTGGGGGAAGAGGCTGAGTGCAAGCTCTGTGATGAAATCTGCACAGGTGCCTGTGACAGGAAGGGCGCCGACAAGGTCGGCCATGGCCATGGTCACGATCATGCTCAAGGGCACGGACATCCTCACGGAGATGGGCACGGTCATCATCATCACCATGCACACGATCACGACCACCACCACGGCCATGATCACAGCCACGATCACGGGCATCACCATCACCCTTATCCCCATCGGGACCACCCATTGGGGCCGAAATCCATGTTGAAGGGCCCGCGGTAGCATGGCCGGGTCTGGCAAGCGCACCTATGTGAGCGATCCAACGCAAATATACCGGGATTCTTTCAAAATCGTGCGTCGGGAAACGCAACTGGATCACCTCCCGGAGAGCCTCCACAAAACGGCTATCCGGTTGGTTCATGCCTGTGGCATGCTGGAGATTGTGAAGGATCTGGAGGCCTCCCCGGATGTGGCGCAGCGTGCTGCAGCCGCGCTGGTGGCAGGTGCGCCAATTCTCACGGATGTGGAGATGGTGGCTCACGGCGTTATCCGTCGTCATTTACCTAAAGAAAACAAGGTGTTGTGCACCTTGTCTGATCCGCGTGTGCCAGAGCTTGCCGAGCGGATCTGCAACACCCGATCAGCTGCCGCAGTCGAGCTTTGGAAAGACCATCTGGAAGGAGCCGTCGTCGCCATTGGTAATGCGCCGACCGCCTTGTTCCATTTGTTGGATTTATTGGAGGAGGGATGGCCGAAACCCGCAGTAATCCTCGGGTTTCCCGTTGGCTTCGTGGGGGCAAGTGAATCCAAACAGGCCTTGATTGAGCAGGAAATGGGCCTTCCGTTTTTAACACTCAAAGGCCGAAAAGGGGGCTCGGCCTTGGCAGCCGCCGCTGTAAATGGCTTGGCTGCAGGCCTGCGCGAGGAAGAAGATGGCTGAAGCACTCAGCGCCCCTTGGCTCACCATCATCGGCATTGGTGAAGACGGCGAGGACGGGTTATCCCCTCTCGCAAAGGCTGCATTGCGCCAGGCCGATGTTATTTACGGCGGAGAGCGCCATCACGTGCTGACCCCCTCGGGCATGGGGGAGCGGCGAGTTTGGCCTTCACCATTTTCCAAGAGTTTTGAAGAGCTTGAGGCCTTGCGAGGCCGTTCGGTTGTGGTGCTGGCCTCGGGTGACCCCATGTGGTTTGGCGCGGGGTCCACGCTGCTGTCTCGGTTTGCGCGCGAAGAAGTTATCCTCCTGCCCGGTCTTTCTGCTTTCGCACTTGCCGCGGCCCGTATGGGCTGGCCCCTGCAGAAGGTGGAGACCATCAGCTTGCACGGCCGCCCCCTGGATACCCTTCGACTGTTCCTTTATCCGGGCGCAAAAATCTTGGCCCTGACCAGCGACGGCACCACACCGAACCAGATCGCCGACATTCTTGCTGATGAAGGGTATGGCGCTAGCAGATTGATAGTGCTCGAAAATTTGGGATCTCCCGGAGAGCGGGTGATCGGAGGAGAGGCGGAACAGTTCAACATGCAGGTTGGCGATCTGAACACAGTTGCAATTGAAGTCTTGCCGATTGCCAACACACCGCTACGACCGCGCACACCGGGTCTTCCAGATGAGGCGTTTCGTCATGATGGCAAACTGACAAAGCGGGAAGTCCGGTCCGTAACCCTTTCAAAACTATGTGTAATTCCGGGACAATTGCTGTGGGATGTTGGTGCGGGCTGTGGCTCTGTCGCCATTGAGTGGTTGCGTGCAGCACACAATACAAAGGCCATCGCCATCGAGCCGAATGACCAACGTGCCATGATGATGATGGCAAACGCCGCCAGCTTGGGCGTTCCTCAGCTCGATCTCCGTCAAGTTACTGCGCCAGAAGGACTTTCCGACCTTCCCGACCCAGACGCAATCTTTATTGGCGGTGGCCTCACAGCGCCTGGCATGGTGCAAACCTGCCATGAAAGGCTGAAGTCTGGCGGGCGTTTGGTTGCCAATGCTGTAACCTTGGAGGGGGAGGCCGTGCTTATGGCGTCTTGGCAGAAGTACGGCGGTGACCTGACCCGAATGGCAGTTTCAAGAATAGCGCCGGTCGGTGCTTTCTCAGGCTGGAAGCCAATGATGCAAGTTACACAATGGAGCATGGTGAAGGCATGAGCGGAACCCTTTATGGCGTCGGCCTCGGGCCCGGTGACCCGGAGCTCGTCACCCTGAAAGCCCATCGCCTTATCACGCAGGCCCGCGTCATCGCCTACCCGAAAGCGGAGGGCGCGCCTAGCTTCGCACGCGCAATCGCTGAAGGCTACATTGCTGAAAACACAATGGAAATACCGATTGAAATGCCCATGCGTGCAGATCGCGTCCCAGCAAGGGAGGTCTATGACAGGGCCTCAGCGCAAATCAGCGAGGTGCTTCGCGGGGGCAGAGATGTGGTGGTTTTGTGTGAGGGAGACCCATTCCTGTTTGGCTCCTTCATGTATTTGTATGAACGCCTTAGCGCTGAGTTTCAGGTTGTTGTGGTGCCGGGCGTTTCCTCGGTCACCGCATGCGCAGCCGCTTTGGGACGCCCGCTGTCTGCCCGCAACGACACCCTCACGGTCTTGCCCGCAACGCTTTCGGATGAAGAGTTGGAACAACACCTGCTGAACAGCAGTTCGCTCGCTATCATGAAGGTAGGACGTCATCTGAGCAGAATTAAAGCGTTGCTGGAAAAGAACAATCTGGTCGATCATGCCGGTTATGTAGAACGTGCCAGCCTTGCTGAGCAAAAGGTGATGCCGTTGACTGAGCAAGACGAAGACAATGCACCCTATTTCTCTATGGTGTTGGTTTATAAGGGAGAAGAGGCGTGGATGCTTCCCCGGCAATCGTCCTGATCAATCCGATCGGTCTCAAATGCGCCCAAAAAATTCAGGCGAGTTTGACCGGAGCACAGCTCCATATCCTTGCTGAAAAATGCAGCCCGACCAAGGGGATTGCGAGCATGGAGTTCAGCGATGTGGGCAAGCACCTGCGTACTCTGTTCGCAGCGGGCACTCCCATTATCGGTGTGTGTGCTTCAGGCATTTTAATCCGCTTGCTTGCGCCTGTTTTGGGCCAAAAAGCCGAGGAGCCGCCCGTACTTGCCGTCTCCGAAGATGGTGCCAGCGTTGTTCCGCTTCTTGGCGGCCACAGGGGTGCCAATCGGTTAGCGCGCACAATTGCGGGTCTCACGGGCGGGCATGCCGCCATCACCACCGCTGGTGAAACTGCGCTGGGCGTTGCACTGGATGAACCACCTCCGGGATGGGAGCTGGCCAACCCACAACATGCCAAGGGCTTCATGGCGAAACTTCTGGCAGGACAGGCGACGCGCCTTGAAGGCGAAGCTGACTGGCTGGCGGACAGCGCGATTGCGTTCAGCAGCAATGCGGATCTCAGCATCATAGTTGGTAGTGCACCGTGCGTAGCGACGCCTCAAACCCTTGTGTATCATAGGAAAACTCATGTGGTGGGGCTTGGAAGTGCCCGCGGTTGCAGCTTTGATGAACTGAAAAAGCTGGTTGATGACACTTTGAAAGAGGCAGGAATTGCTATCGGAGCCGTTGCCGCCTTTACCAGTCTGGACCTAAAGGCCGACGAACCGGCCATGAACCAATTGGCCGCCCACTACGGCAAGCCATTCCGTGTCTTTTCGAAGGAGGAACTGCTGGCTCAGGCAGGGCGTTTGCAAAATCCCTCCGACGTGGTGCGGGATGAAGTGGGGGTGCCGGGTGTTTGCGAAGGGGCCGCACTGGCCGCTGTTGGAACAGAAGGCCGCCTTGTTGTAGCGAAGCGCAAATCTGCAAATGCCACGGTCGCCATCGCTGAAGCCCCAGAGACATTGGACCCAAACAGCTTCGGTCGCGCCCGAGGCCGCCTTTTGGTTGTAGGGATTGGCCCCGGCTGCGAGGAGTGGCGCACGCCGGAAGTCAGCAGGTTCCTGCAAGAAGCGGAAGAAGTAGTGGGTTACAGCCTCTACCTTGACTTGGTCGCATCGCTCATCACCAGCAAAACGCGTTACGCATTTCCGCTTGGTGCAGAAGAAGACCGGGTGCGTTTTGCTTTGGAAAGGGCAGCGGCGGGAAAGACAGTCGCGTTGGTATGCTCCGGAGATAGTGGCATCTACGCTATGGGAGCACTGGTCTACGAACTTATTGATCGTGAAGAGAAAAACGGCGGAGTTAGTGATGCCGCGCGGCGGGTTGAGGTCACATCTTCGCCCGGTGTATCTGCCATGGTCGCACTCAGCAACCGCTGTGGTGCACCGCTCGGCCATGATTTCTGCGCCATTTCCCTATCGGATTTGCTGACGCCTTGGGAAACCATCGTACAGCGTATCGAAGGGGCCGCCCTCGCCGACTTCACAATCGGTTTTTACAATCCGGTGTCAAAGCGGCGTCGAACCCAGCTCGCCTATGCCAAAGATGTTCTGTTGAAGCATCGACCAGCGGATACGCCTGTCGTTTTGGGCGCCAACATTGGCCGCACGGAAGAGAAGATCATCACGACCACCCTCGGAGCACTTGAGGTCGATGACGTCGACATGCTCACAACGGTGCTGGTGGGAAGCAGTCAGACCCGTAGAGGCGGAGATGGTGTGTCCAGAGACTTTGTCTACACGCCACGGGGCTATTCAAAAAAGATTGATGCGGGCAAGCTGCCGAACTCGGAGGATGCGGTGTGACGGTTTACTTTATCGGCGCAGGGCCCGGTGATCCTGATCTCATCACGGTAAAGGGGCTGCGGCTCATCAAGCAATGTCCAGTAAACCTCTATGCCGGGTCTTTGGTGCCAGCGGCAATCGTGGCTGCAGCCCCGCCTGATGCGCTGGTGATCGACACAGCTTCACTGACACTGGATGAAATCATTGCGCACATTGTGGAGGCCCATGCGCAAAAAAAAGATGTAGCGCGCGTACATTCGGGAGACCCGTCAATCTATGGCGCGACGGCGGAGCAGATGCGCCGTTTGGATCAGTTGAACATCCCCTATGAAGTCGTGCCCGGCGTTCCGGCATTTGCGGCAGCAGCGGCAGCACTGAAAACCGAGCTCACACTTCCAGAGGTCGCGCAGACGGTGATTGTCACGCGCACCTCCATGAAATCCTCAGGCATGCCTGAGGGGGAGGATCTGGAGACGCTCGGGAGAAGCGGCGCAACGCTTGCGATCCATCTAAGTATCAGGAACATCTCGGAAATTCAGCGTACACTGTCCCCGCTTTATGGTGAGGACTGCCCGGTGGTCGTGGCCTATCGCGTGGGCTGGCCAGACGAAACCTTCGTGCGCGGTACACTGGCCACCATCCGGGACCAGGTCCGCAAACAGAAGATTACCCGAACGGCCCTGATCTTCGTCGGCCCGGCTCTAAGCAAGGCGCAGGACTTCAGGGACAGCGCGCTATATGACGCCGAGCATGTGCATGTGCTCCGCCCAAAGCGCAAGGTCGCTGAGGGCTGAGCTGGCTTTGTTGCCAGTGGCTTGCCGACTACCAGTCGGCCCCGCGCTCGCTGATCACATGCGCGAAGGACCCTGCAACACGGTTTCTGACAAGCCCGATGTTTCCAAGTGGATGACGCTCAGAGTCGGCAGAAGAAAACAGAGGGGCGGCCTCTCCTTCACGCAAAATAGTGGCATAGTGAAACTCGTGGGCAGACAGATGTGTTTTCCATGGCAACAGCGCATCAGCAGCAGGCAGCAGGTGCAGCCTGCGATAGCCAAGATGCAGCTTGCGTTCAGCAAAGCTTGTTTCAAGCGGCAGGAACCCAAGCATGGGATGGCTGATGCCATCAGCACCTGTTACAGCGTCTCCCAGAACCATGTAGCCGCCGCACTCGCCGTAAATCAGGGCATTGCGGTCTTTTGCAGCAGTCATTTTGGCTTTGAATTCAGCCGCTTGTGAAAGTGTCTCCAGATGCAGTTCCGGATAACCGCCGGGCAGGAAAACCGCATCGGCGTCCGCTGCCGGGCCCTCGTTGTTCAAAGGGGAGAATAGCTGTATTTCCGCGCCCAAATCCTGCCAGTCCTGCAACATGTGCGGATAGCTGAAAGCAAAGGCGAGATCATGAGCAACGGCAATGCGCTGCCCCAAGGGCGCAAGCTTGTTTGAAACGCTGGCCTTCTTGTGTTCCTGCTCTGGAATGCAAAGCGGGCGGCCAATGCGTTGAAGAACTGAAAGGTCCATCTGTTCCTCTGCAACCCGCCCCGCTGCGACGAGAAAATCCTCAAGATCAGTCCGTTCCTGCGCCTGAACGAGGCCAAGGTGACGGTCTTCCAGTTTGATTTCTGCATCCCGGTAGACAACACCGAGCACAGGCACGGAGTTGATCTGCAATGCCCGGCGTAGGAGTGTTGCATGGCGCGGGGAGCCAACCCGATTAAGTATGACCCCCGCAATTTTCGGAGACTTTCGGAAGGTGCAGAAGCCATGCACGAGCGCTGCAACTGATTGGGCCTGCTTGGCACAGTCGACGACCAGCACCACTGGCAGGCCGAGCTGCGCGGCTAGGTCAGCAGCAGAACCTGTGTCGTCTGCCGCGCCATCAAACAAACCCATCGCAGCTTCAACGATCAGCAGTTCCTTGCCATGGGTGTGTTGAGCAACCAGCGAAGAAATGCGCACCGGCGTCATGCCCCACGCATCCAGGTTGATGCACTCTGCACCGGAAGCGGCGCTGTGAAATGCCGGATCGATGTAGTCCGGGCCAGACTTGGCGGAAACAACGGAAACGCCTCGGTCACGAAATGCGCGCAACAGAGCCAGGGTGATGGTCGTCTTGCCTGCGCCAGAGGAGGGGGCAGCGACAACAAAACCGCGAGCGATGGTCATGGGATGCTAAGCCTTCTTGCTTGCCTCAAAAGTGCTGCGAAGCCCCAGAGGGTCTTCACAAAGAATGCGTCCATGGGCTTGACCCAGCCAGTCAAGTCCAGCGCGAAGCCGTACCACGTCACCAATCACCACCAGTGCCGGCGGCTTGAGGTCGTGGGCGTCGGCATCTCGCTTGCAGTTAGCAAGGGTCGTCTCCAGAACCTGCTGTGTGTTCAGCGTGGCATTGCTGACCAAGGCCACAGGTTCGTCCGGGTGTCGACCGGCTGCTAGCAACTTCTGAGATATAGCCTGCAAGTGTTTCATCGCCATGTACATCACGATGACCGGAGAGCTTTTTGCAAGCGAGGTCCAGTCAATGGCGTCAGGGGTGAGCCCCGTCTGGTCGTGCCCAGTCAGGAATGTAACGGTTTGGTTCACATCCCGGTGGGTGGTTGGAATGCCTGCATAGGCCAAACCGCCAACACCGGCGGTAATGCCAGGCACAATCCGAAACTGAATACCCGCCCCTACCAGCGTTAGGGCTTCCTCACCTCCACGACCAAACACAAATGGATCTCCGCCTTTAAGGCGCAAAACGCGTTTGCCTGCACGGGCAAGCTCGATCAGTCGCAAGGAAATGTCGCGCTGTTGGGGGGAGGGCTTGCCGCCGCGTTTCCCAGCGTACTCCGCCATGGTTCCCGGTCTTGCGAAGGAGAGAATGCGCTCGTCCACCAATGCGTCATATACGATGACGTCCGCATGCCTGAGCGCATGGAGCGCCAACAGCGACAACAGGCCAGGATCACCCGGTCCAGCACCCGTGAGCCAAACAGTGCCATGCTGAAACTCTGGAAACTCGTAGCTGGGCAGGGGGAGCGGGGTCTCGCTGTTCATGCGTGGAAGATTAGACCTTGCGTCACTTTTAGCCAACTAGCATAAACGCACAGACACCTGTTTTTCTAAGGGGAAGATGGCAGAGCACGGGCCCAAGACATTGCGGCGAGGATGGACAACCGGTGCCTGCGCGGCAGCAGCGGCTAAGTCGGCCTATCATGCTTTGCTCCATGGTGAGTTTCTGGATCCGGTGGTGATCACGCTGCCGCGGGGAGAAACGCCCGCTTTCCCTCTGGCAGAGGAAGCATTGCAACCCGATCAAGCCTCCTGCGGAATTGTCAAGGATGCGGGGGATGATCCCGATGTCACCCACGGGGCACTGGTGATTGCCAGTGTGCGCAAAGCCTCATTTGGCGCGGGCGTCAGTTTTAAAGCTGGCAAAGGGGTGGGCACCATCACCAAGCCGGGCCTGCCGCTCCCTCCGGGTGAACCTGCGATTAATCCAAAGCCAAGGCAGATTATCAGTGAGGCGCTTCAAGAGGTGGCCGCTGCGGCTGGCGTTTCGGCAGATGTGGAGGTGGAAATCTCCATTCCCGGCGGCGAGCTCTTGGCGGAAAAGACGCTCAATGGTCGCTTGGGGATTGTTGGTGGCCTCTCTGTCCTTGGCACGACGGGTATTGTGCGACCGTTCTCCTGCGCAGCGTGGATTGCCTCAATCCATCGTGGCGTGGATGTCGCTCGGGCCCAAGGCCTGACCCATGTTGCAGCCGCGACAGGTGCCACTTCAGAAAATGTTCTGCGTTCAATCTATCCTGCTTTGCCCGAAAGCGCTTATCTGGACATGGGAGACTTTGCTGGCGGGCTGCTCAAGTATTTGCGCCATCATCCGGTGGAACGGCTCAGCCTTGCGGGCGGCGTTGCCAAGCTGACCAAGCTGGCCCAAGGCGCGCTTGATCTGCATTCTGCACGCAGTCAGGTGGATTTTCGAGCGCTGGCGCAGCTGATCGCTGCATCTGGGGCCTCTGCGGAGCTGGTGGCCCGGACGCAGGATGCCAACACGGTAAAGGAAGTCAGCGACTTTGCGCATCAAAATGGTGTTGAGTTAGGCGCTGTGATTGCGCGTCAGGCAAAGCGGGCGGTGCATCACGTTTTGCGCAGTGACCATGTGAGCGTGGAAGTCATTGTGGTGGACCGGGACGGCACTCGGTTGGGCTTTGCCGGTTGGGATGACGCTCCATGAAGACTGGTAAAAACAGACTGCTCCTTCTTGCAGGCACCCGGGATGCCCGCGTGCTCGCCGAGAAACTGGCGGAGGTTGACGGTCTGGAGGTGATCGCTTCCTTGGCAGGCGTGACCAGCAAACCGAAGTCTTATGCGGTGCCCGTTCGGCGCGGCGGCTTTGGGGGAGCGGAAGGCCTTGCAGAGTTCCTACGGCTGGAGCAGATCACCTGCATCGTTGATGCAACGCATCCATTTGCGCGGGTGATAAGCGCCAACGCGGTGAAGGCCGCCGATCTGGCGCAGGTTCCGCTGCTTCGGGTGAGGCGGCCTGCTTGGCAAAAGAAGCCCGGTGATGACTGGCGGTGCTTTGACCAGCTTGAAAAGGCCGTTGCAGCTCTGCCGCAGGCAGCGCGCGTTTTCGCGGCCATCGGCCGGAAAGAGCTTCAGCTTCTTCAAGCGCGGCCGGACCTTTGGCTGCTCACGCGCATGGTTGAGGCACCAACCCAAGGCTCAATGCCGTTCACGGGGGAGACTGTTTTGGGGTATCCAAGCTGTTCGGTTCAGCAAGAGGCCGAGCTTCTAACGGCCTATGGCATTCAATGCCTTCTTGCCAAAAACAGCGGGGGCTCCGCAGCTTATGCCAAGATTGAAGCGGCGCGTAACGGCGGGCTGCCGGTCTACCTTGTAAACCAGCCCACTTTGCCACCAGTTGAGGAAGCGGCGAGCACTTCCGAAGCGTTCAACTGGGTGATGCGGGTGTGTTCTTAACGGCACCAGTGCCAGTGGTCATGCGCTCAAATACGCCGTCTTTCAACACATACTTGTGGTAGAGCGCGCCTGCAATGTGCAGGACGATTGCAACGGACACCATGATGCCTAGTGCCGTGTGGAATGAGAACAAGATCTCCGCCAGAGCCTGATCCTTGGCCACAATTGGCGGCAGTATAAACAGATTGAACACCGATATCGGCGCACCGAACGCTGACGTGGCAACCCAGCCCAGCAGCGGACTGACAAGAAGCACCATATACAAAAACCATTGGGTGGCATGGGCAAGAGTACGCTGCCAGATCGCTATGGAGGAGGGAAGCGGCGGCGGAGGTACCTTGTATCGATAAAGCAGGCGCATCGCGGTGATTACAAACAGCACAACACCCATGGAACGGTGGTAGTCGAACAAGGTGTTTTGCAGATTTCCCGGCCCAATGTTGATCATCACAATGCCCGCGGGCACCATGGTAAGCATACCCGCAGCAGTGATCCAATGAAACGCCCGTGCTGTAACAGAATAAACCTGTGGTGGCTGCATTTGGCTCCCCTGATATTGAGTGGCTACTGATCTACCGGGTTTATGAAACTCGACAGTAATTGCATGATCATATACCACTACGGTATCGTAACGTCATTGGACTTGTGTATTCAGGTTTATCAAGGGAACGAGCGATGAATATTGAACCGTCGGTGCCCAAGACAATCGCCGGCTTGATGAACTGCGCTGAATGGCAAGCTGTTCTTGATGCTTGGAAACGCGGAGCCGCGCCCGACGCCGAAGGCTATGTGCAGGCATTCTCACCCTTGTGCGCACCTGAGAGACAAACTTTCGTTGGCCAGCTTGGTCAGTCAATAGATGGCCGGATCGCCACAGCTACTGGCGACTCCTTTTACATCAACTGTCAGGAAGCGCTCGATCATCTACATTGCTTGCGGGCGCTGTGCGATGCCGTGGTTGTCGGCGTGGGCACCGTTGTTGCGGATAACCCGCAGCTCACGGTGCGCAGGGTGCCGGGTGATAGCGCAAGCCGTGTGATTATTGACCCAAACGGGCGCATCCCAAAAGATGCCCGCCTTTTACACGATGAGGCCGCGCCAACAATTGTTCTAACCCGCGATCGCGTGACGCTGGACTTGCCAGCCCATGTGGAAGTGCGCCGCCTTCCAGAGGCAGATGATGGCCGCCTATGCTGTCATGCTATTGCGGAAGCTCTTTCCGACTTCAAGAGAATACTGATTGAGGGGGGCGCGTGCACGGTGTCCAGGTTTATCGACTGCGGTTTGCTGGACCGTCTTCATGTGATGGTCGCGCCGCTTATCATTGGTGCCGGGCCAACGGGTATTCAGTTGCCCCCACTTAACAAGTTGTCAGAGGCTCATCGGCCAATGGCTGCAATGCACCAGCTGGGGACGGATTGGCTGCTGGATTTGGATTTAAAGCAAGAGCTGCCTCACTAGTCACAAGGCAGTGCAACAAAATCCGTATGCCCAACGGTCACTTGCGCTGAGGAATTTTGGCTGAGAGACAGCCGTTCCTGTTTCCAGTCGTCTGCCAGCGCCTTTGGAATGCCAATCTCCACCGCCGCCTGTGCCCAGCCACGAATGAGGTCACGCAGCAAACTGCTGTATCTGTTGCCCAAAACCCAGTTAGAGGGGGCAGTGTGAACCTCATACCCAGCATCTCGGAAAACTTGGGCACACACTTGCGCAGCTGCGGGGCCCAATGCCAGACCAAATCCCTTGTCGGTCTTTTGATGCATGTTCACCGCATCCATGATTACCCCATCGTGGCGATGTGGATGCGAAAAGGATACTTCGCCGTTGTAGGTGAGCGTTGCTAAAAAGGGCTGCCGCCCATCTGCTACCGCCTTCACAAATCGCGTCACCCAATTGCGGCTCACCAGATCCAAAAATGCTGTCGTGACAATGCCGTGCGCGCCATCGAAATGCGCGAAAGAACGCTGAGCGCTGAGATCGGCCAACTGCGGCACGATTGTAATTTCGCTGGGTGTGTTCGGGGGGCGAATTTCATTGAGCAGATCTTGGTCGTGATCCAGCAGGGTCCAGTGCTGAGGCCCCTCCAACTTGTCGTAGAGTAACGCAAGATTAGCGCCGGTACCCGTTGCTATATCGACCAGTCGAACCGGTGAGCTTCCCTCTCGCACCCCTTCAAGGTAGTCCAGAAAGATCTTTTCAATCTTTGTGTCTCGTGCGGAGCGATCAGCTTCTCGTCTTAAATCCAGCCAATCGGCAGCAAAGGCTGTCATAAAAGCGCCTCCAGCGTGTTAGAGAACAATGCGCCCTGCGTTGGCCACGTGGGTAGATTGCGACCGGCCTCCGCCGAGTATTTTGCAGTAACCTTGCGCGTAGACGGGTCGTTTATCATAAGAGACAGAGCTTGACCAAAGCTTTCCACGTCAGCTTCTTTGCAAAACAACGCTGCTTTTTCTGGAACTGTATCTCGAACAGCCCCGCGACCACTCGCGATGATAGGAAGGCCGGTCATCAACGCTTCAGCGAATGCCATGCCATATCCCTCGTAGTAACTGGCAAGTGCAAACACATCAGCATGCGCGTATATCTGGGCAAGGGCAGTTTCTGATACGGCGCCATGCAATGTAACGCGTTTCTCCAGCCCCTCCCTTTCGATTATCTGTTTGAGTTGCGCTGCGTAGGCAAGATCGCAACGCGTATCGCCGACCAAATCCAAATGCCATTTCAGCTCCTTGAGCTGTGCAAGCGCGCAGACAAGAACATCCTGCCCCTTTCTCGGGATGATGGAGCCAACGCTGAGTATGCGAACCACATCAGTGCCGTGCTGCTCTGCGCCCGTCGGCGCAACGTCGAGGAGGCGCTCGGTTCCGGGCAAAATGGACCGCATGAGCGCAGCGGGCAGGTCAAACTCTTCGCGGAGCTGCACCAGTGTTGCCGGGCTGGTGGTAATGATCCTGCTCACATATTGAAGCGCCTCACGTTCGCGCTGGAAGAAAGCTGCCGAAACATCTTCAGACAGCCCATCCTCTTTGAACAAAGGGTGATGCACCAGTGCGACAAGTTTCAGACGGTCTTTTTGCTCTTTTGCGACTTCTGGCAGGACGCCGAACGCCAACCCGTCACAAACAACAAGCTCGCCATCAGGAAAGGCGCGAAATTGCGCTTGGGCATCCAGTCTGGCAATGCCGCCACACAGTGGGAACTCGTCCGAAAGGCTCACCACGTCCACTGTCCAGCCAAGCTGTCTCAGCTCGCTGATGATACGTCGATCATAACGATATCCGCCGGTAGGGCGCTCCAGATTGCCGGGTATGACGAAGCTTAGCCTGCGATTTTTACTCATTATGCACTTCGGAAGCGGTTAGCGGAGCTTCGAAGCTGGCGCTTGCCACATCAGATTCTGTTAGGGTGACACGGATACGGTCAAGCTCTTCCGGGCCGCGCGCCAGCTTGTGCAAGTAGACTGCATCACAAACGCGCTGGAAAATGTAGCCGCACATGTATTCGGTTGTTGTGACAAGTCCTTGAAACTGCGGCAAGTCATCAAGATTTTGGTAGTTGATTGGCTCCAGAACGCTATCCAGAACTTCCATTGCGCGCCCCATGTCGACCACGAGCCCGTTTTCATCTAGCTTTTCGGCGAAAAAGGACACCGAAACACCATAGGTGGCGCCGTGAAGCCCTTGCGCTTTTCCAAAGACCTCTCGCGGCAAACTGTGCGCGATCATGATGCGGTTCTTCACTTCAACTGAATACATGGCGTGTGTCTCCTGCGGGCTCAGTAGGAAAGGGGTTGGCAAAGGCCGGATTGCTTCCCTGTAAAAATCTCGGGAAGCGCTTCTGCGGCTTGTTTGAAAGGAATTGCGCGCGCCAACAAGCAATCCAAAGCAGGATCGCGCAGTAGGCGCAGAGCGGCCTCCAGACGTTGGCGGTGTGTGTGGCTTTGCCGCATCGAGGGCGCGACGGTGCCAACTTGAGAACTGATCAGCTGCAACCGCTTGGAATGAAACCCGCCGCCAAGGCCGATGCCAACTTGGCGGTTGCCGTACCAGGAAACTTCAATCACTCGCCCTTCATGGCGGGCAAGGGCAAAGGCTGTGTCGAGGCCCTCTGGTGTCGCGCTGCAATGAAAGACAATATCAAATTCGGTCGCAGGGGGCGGCGTCTGCGAAAACGTGCACCCAAGCTGTTCTGCAATCTCACGTCGATTCGGCTGAGGGTCGATCAAGGTTACGTCCACTTCAGGAATGCGCGCACACAGGTAACCAATCAGGCAGCCGAGGGTACCGGCGCCGACCACGCAAACACGATGGGCTGGCAAAACGCCCCCATCCCAAATGGCATTTAACGCGGTTTCCATGTTCGCAGCCAAAATGGCACGCTGCGGATCAAGCCCATTGGGCAGCTCCACGAGATCTTTCGGGTCAATGTTGAAGGCATCTTGATGCGGATGAAGCGCGAAGCAGAGCCGGTCGTCTGTTTCGCGGCGCACCACGGTGCTGTAGCCATACTTGACCGGGAACGGAAACTCCCCGTGTTGATGGGGTGCCCGCATCCTAAAAAATTCGGAGGGTGGAACAGCGCCAGAGAACACCAAAGCTTCTGTGCCGCGGCTTATGCCACTAAAAAGTGTCATGACGCGCACTTCAGGTTCCTTTGGTTTAGAGAGAAATTCCTCCCTAATCTCAATTGTTTGCGGTGCCGTATACCAAAGAGCTTGCGCTGTCGTTGCCATGAACGCACTTTCTGTGCCATTGGTTTTTCAAAAATATACCCTAGAGAAACCTAAGAAAGCCAAACTATAGAAACATCATATAAGATCGACATCTCCAATAAACAGGGAATCGTCGGTCGAATAAAGACCTAACACAGCAGATGGAGTTTTCTCTCCCGCTCTCAATCGAGGAAGTTTGACTGTGCATCTCAGTTCTTCGCCTGCGTTGACGTATCGTCGTATTTCTTTTGGCCTTTTAGTGATCCTCAGCTTGATTGGGCTGGTGAGCCTTATGGTGCTTGCTTTGTCACCTGGGGGCTTCAACTTCCTTAAGGTACTGTTGCTGATCTTCTTTTCGATCACACTTCCATGGTTGGTGGTTGGGTTTTGGCACGCCATCATCGGGCTCGCCATCATGCTGTTTTCGCGAGATGCAGCAGCACTGACGTGCCCTCTCGACCCGGACAACGACAGGGACCCGCTCCCCAAGCGAGCGACAGCGCTGCTCTCCTGCATTCGCAATGAGAACGTTGGTGAGGTCGAGCGCAAACTTGACGCCATGCTCTCCGGGTTGGCCAGCCTGAAGGCCCTAGACGGCTTTCAGCTGTATGTTTTGAGCGATACCAACGACGCCGAAATTGCTCAGGAGGAAGAACAGGCCTTTTCCGCACTGAGGGCGCGTTGGCAACACGAAGTCGAGGTCATTTACCGCCGTCGCGAGAACAATGTGGGTTACAAGTCCGGAAACATTGCGGACTTTTGCGCGCGGTGGGGTGCAAGCCATACCTATGGCATCACACTGGATGCTGACAGCTATCTCTCAGCCGAAACGCTGGTTGCTCTCGTGCGGAAGATGGAAGCAAACCCGCAACTTGGCATCTTGCAGACCCTAGCAGTGGGACTTCCCAGCAAGGCGCTGTTTGCCCGCGTGTTTCAGTGGGGCATGCGCTTGGGCATGCGCTCCTACACCTTGGCTGCAGCTTGGTGGCAGGCAGATACGGGCCCCTACTGGGGACACAACGCAATCCTGCGGTTGCTGCCCTTTCGGGAGCACTGCATGCTGCCCCAGCTCTCTGGAAAAGGGCCTCTTTCGGGTCATATCCTGAGCCACGATCAGGTCGAGGCCGCTTTCATGCGCCGCGCAGGGTTTGAAGTCCGCGTCTGGCCTGTTGAAGATGGCAGCTACGAGGAAAACCCACCTAACCTCATCGAGTTTGTTAGGCGCGATTTGCGCTGGTGCCACGGCAATCTGCAGTATCTGAAACTGCTTGCAACGCCGGGACTGCATTTCATCAGCCGCATTCAGTTGGTGCTCGCAATTCTGATGTTTGTTGGCTCAGTGGCGTGGATGGCTTTCATTGGCGTATCAGTCTATGCCTCATTGCTGGCCGATCCAGGCGCAATTCAGTTTGATGCCAACTACGGCTTCCCGTTGTTCTTGACGGTGATGACCATGGTGTTTTCTCCGAAGCTGTCGTCGCTCGCTTATGTGCTGCTTAGCAGCCAACGGCGTGCGGGATTTGGCGGAACGCTGCGCATCTTTGTCAGTGCCATATGCGAGATCCTCTTCACAGTTTTGCTGGCGCCAATCATGGCAATCACCCACACGCTCTTCATTGCCATGCTGTTCATGGGCGCGAAGGTAGGGTGGCGGCGTCAGGAACGCCTGCCAAAAGGTGTGAGCTGGGAAATGGCGATCCGCAAATACTGGCCGCAATTCGTGTTCGGGTGCTTGGGGCTATGGTGGGCGAGCCTATTTCCGTTGAGCATGTGGTGGCTGTTTGCGCCGCTTGTCGCTGGACCGCTGATGGTTATTCCGTTCACGGTGATGACTTCACTGCCATATCTGGGGCAGGTCGCCGATCACTATGGTTTTTGGCGCCTACCGGAAGAAAGGCAGGCGCCAAAGGAGTTTCTTTTCTTGGAAGACGGCGCTTTGGCTACTCGCGAGCTCACAGCAACAGACCCTGCTGTCTTGCCACGGTAGGCAGCAAAGCAGGGCCTTTGTATTGCTTGTCGGATAGCGTGTGGCCTACTTCGCGTTGTGCGCAGGCGCCCGCCACGGATGCTTCTTGTACCAACTCACCGTGTAGGCTACGGCAATGAGGCCTGCAAAGCCTGCTAGATTGATAAAGAGTTCCGTCAGGGCTGTCTTTCCACCCAGGACTTCGTTTCGAACGATTGCCAAAGTCTGCGCAATCACGAGGCTGGCGAGGAAAACGGCAAGTGATTGCTGGCCGACCTTCTGAATAACAGTCACGACCTTACCCCAGAGGCCTGAAGAAAGCAGGTATTTGCCGCCTTCACCTACTGCGGTCCACGCCAGATACGCCAAAGCCAGGAAGTGCAGGTAGCGGAAAATGCCGAACTCGGTTTTAGCGGTCAGAACCTTGATGTCCCGTGCCATCTCAAGGAACACCGGCGCAACCTGAAACACGCGGAAGTACGAGAACGGCACAGACGCCAGCACGATAATGGCCGCTACAACAAGAAGCGACTTTTTTACGGGCGGGCGAGGAATCCAGCCACGCATCAAGGCAAATCCAGTAAAAAACAGAAGCTGCCAGCCGAAAGGATTGAAGAACCATCGACGGTCAGACCAAGGTTCCGCTGGCAAGTCCAGATAACGGAAGTTTGCAGCCAACCATAAAGCGATTGCCAGACCGGCAACGGCGGTGCGTCCGCCAGTTTTGTAGGCCAAGAGCATTACCGGCATGAGGGCCAGTATGACCAGATACATGGGCAGAATGTCGAAGTAGTTCGGCACGTAGGTGAGCGTCAAGATGCCCGGAATGTTGAAGATCGGATCTTCAAACAAGTGCCAGAGATTCAGACCGCCAACATAGTCGCGTTCAACCATGCCATGAATTTGCAAAAAGGCGAGCCACCCCGCGAGAAACAGAAGCAGTGTGACGTGGGCCCAATAGACTTGCCAGACCCGAAAGGAAACGCGAGCGGTTCCCATCCACCAGCCTCGGTCCTCAAAGATTTTGCCAAAGGCAATTGCAGAGGCCATGCCGGAACAGAAAACGAATATTTCTGTAGCATCGGAAAAACCAAATCGGGCAGGAATCCAGAGTGTCCACGTGTTACCCGGTGTATGGGACACGAAAATGATGAACATGGCGATGCCACGAAAGAAGTCGAGACGCGGATCGCGTGGTCGCAGCGCACCGGCAGCGATCACAGGGCTAGGTTGGTGCTTGTTCAAGGGCCTAAATCTTCAATTTGGGTATATGGAAATACACTTACAGGCTACGCCAAGTCATCGGCTAAATAAACCCGAGGTTAACCGAGGTTTGCACGTAATGCCTCGTTCTGCATGACAGTCGCAGCGGCTGTCATCTTTTCCACCTGTTGTGCACGGACCTTTGCAAAGGCATCAGGTGCGCTGCGTAAGGTGGTTCGTTCCGTTATCATGCGCTGGGCGTCCTCAGGCATCCCGGCACGCAGCGCTGCTTCAATTGTAAGCCGCTCGAATACATCCCGCTGAGCATGGCTGCCACCGATCTCGTTGAGGTTTGGTCGCGCCTGTTGCAGATGCTTCAAGGCAGAGAAGTAGTTGCCTTTTCTGAATTCAGAAAGGCCTTCGGCAGCAGCGACGCCGCTGTTGTTGGTGATCAGTGAGATGTCTCCGGAAAGTGCAGATGCGGTTTCACGCATGCGGGCGACCATGC
Source organism: Pseudovibrio exalbescens (assembly GCF_028737195.1). Classification (GTDB taxonomy): domain Bacteria; phylum Pseudomonadota; class Alphaproteobacteria; order Rhizobiales; family Stappiaceae; genus Pseudovibrio; species Pseudovibrio zosterae. Next base: position 656,230 of record NZ_JAQZAJ010000002.1, read on the forward strand.
TTTCAGCTTCACGCCAACGGTTCCCCTGCAAAAGGGACATCATGTAATGAAGGTCTGCAAAGACGTTGCAGCCGTCGTCTATACGATTACTCGAAAGGTTGGCAAGCTCCTCCCAGCGGCCACCCACATTTATCCCCTCAAGCTCAAGGCGCATCAGCATTGAGGCTGCATTGGAGATATCGCGGTAATCATCTGAGCGTTCCTTGCGGATCTTGTCGTCGTAAAGTTCAAGAACCCGGTCAACATTGCCTTTGTCCAGATGCATCAATGCCAGATGCCACCAGACATGAAAGCCAAAGTTGTTGCAGTGAGACCAGCTTTGGGGCTGGGTGTCGAGCCAGCGAATGCCCGTATCGCTTTCACCGCACATATCGTAGACGTGGGCGACTGCATGAAGGCCCCACGCATCATCAGGACGTAGCTCCACAGCCTGCCTGCCATGTGTTTCCGCCAGCTTGTAGTCGCCGGTTTCCTCAAGTGAAAAAGCATAGCACCCCTTGATGTAACCAAGGGCCACATGCTGTTCACTGTAAGCATCAAAAACGGCCTCTATGGACCGTCGCATTTCCACGCCCTGTCCAAGCACGAAGCGAAGGGCATGAACCAGCTTCAGGAGTAACGCATCCTCCGGCCACTCTTTCAAGGCGGCATCCATTAAATCAGCCGCGCGGCTGGGCCATCCCTCACACCACAGCCGCAAGCCCTTGATGTAGGCCGCCTCGCGTGCGGTGACGGGGGTTTCAAGGCTGCTTTTCTCAGCGATGCTCAGGGCGTCCTGTGCAACTGATACAAGTTCCTTGCGCCCCAGAAGCAAGTTGAACAACCCGCGGGAAGCCTGCGCCATTGCGAAATCCGGCGCGGCGTTCAAGGTTGCTGTCAGATGAACCGGCGTATGGGCCCCGTGAGCCAAGAAGGCGATAATGGTCTTGTTCCACGGTTCCAGTGCGGCAGCATTAGAGAGGGTCACATCGTAACCGAATTGATCTGTCATGCGCATGAGTGCCCTCAATCAAACAGGAAAAGGGGTAGCAGCAGCCATCCCAGTTCCTGCAAAAACCGGGCACGCCTGCGACTACGGATTACGTACGAGGATAACTTTCTCGGAACCGCCTATGACAAGCAAAACACAAATTGTTGTTGGTTTCGTGTTTTATCTGAGCCTAATTCAAGGTTCCTGACAACTCTGAAATCTCCTGTACAAGAACGGTGACTTCTGGAGCAAATTGCTGATATTGCTAGTGAAAAGTTGTTTGTGAACCCGCGCATCAAGGTGCCCTTTTTGTCAAGCTGCCACTTGGCGTGATCACTTTTTTGACCAAGAATTCATTTGGCCTGTTACTGAAGCTTTTACTGTGCTGAACTGCTTTCAAGAAATATAAAGCAGCGGAAAGCTGAATGGCACTTGCGCAAACGGGAAAGTCTTCCCAAAAGAAACCTCAGGCCCAGTGGGCTGTTGTTGGGGCGGGCCTCATCGGAATACTTCTTGTCGGCCTCGCTTCTGCTATGCATGGCGGCTCCCGACTGTTCTGGGTGACACTTATTGGCGGCATCGCAGGCGTGTCCCTCTACCATGCCAGTTTTGGTTTTACCGGGGCCTGGCGGCGCGCCATTGAAGAGCGGCGCGGGGCTGGTCTGAGGGCGCAGTTCTTGCTCCTGTTTTCTGTCTGTGTTGTGAGCTACCCGTTGCTTGAATATGGCAACTACATTGGTCTGGGCACGTCAGGATTTGTGTTTCCGTTCGGCGTTGCAGCTGCCTTTGGCGCTTTCATGTTCGGGGTTGGCATGCAGATCGCGGGCGGGTGCGCTTCTGGCACGTTGTTTACGGTTGGGGGCGGATCCACGCGTATGATCATCACTCTCACGTTCTTCATCGTGGGCTCTGTTCTCGCTACCGCTCACTTGCCCGCGTGGAGCGATCTGCCCGCGCTCCCTGCAATTTCACTGGTAGAAGTGCTTGGGGCAGCCTGGGCGCTCATTCTGACCACTCTCCTTCTTGCGGCGCTCACCTTGGTCTCCGTGCTGCGAGAACGCAGGCACCATGGTTTCCTTGAGGACGATCCGCGAGACTTGTCGCTGCTGCGCGGGCCTTGGTCCAAGTCGTTTGGCGCAGGAATGCTGGCGTTCGTGTGTATTGCGACCTTCATCATAGTGGGAAGGCCGTGGGGTGTGACCTCCGGCTTTGCGCTGTGGGGCGCGAAGCTGTTTTATGCCCTAGGTGTTCCAATTGATACCTGGAGTTATTGGCAGCACCAAATGGGCGCGGTAAACAGTTCGATCTTTCAGGACACTACGTCGGTGATGAACTTCAGCATCATGCTCGGGGCACTTGTTGCCTCGGGGCTTGCTGGTCTTTTTGCACCTGTTTATCGGCTGAGTGCCAAAGAAGTCACTTCGGCCATCATTGGCGGCCTTCTGCTTGGCTACGGGGCCAGACTGGCTTTCGGGTGCAATATTGGTGCGTTTTTGGGTGGAGTGACCAGCGGCTCTATTCATGGTTGGCTATGGCTTGTCTTCGCATTCTCTGGTGCGTGGGTGGTCAGCCGAAGTCGATTGTTGAGTTACTTGCGATGAGATTCCGACAGGGAGGAAGTTGATGTTCATGAAAAGACTGATTTCGTTTGGGCTCGCACTGATGCTGAGCGCTTTTGTAGCTCATGCCTCAGAGGGCTTTGAGGCGCCGGAAGGCTGGCGTGTCATCGGGACTGAGAAGAGCTATCCGGATCTGGTAGCCGCACTGCGTGCGGCGGTCAAAAAGGAAGAAATGGGGTTGGTCACTCAGGCGAGCGCAACAGTAGGCGCAAAGAGCCAAGGCATCACAATCCCGGGCAATACGGTCATTGGCGTTTATCGAAATGACTTTGCACGGCGGATGCTGGAGGCCTCCATTCCGGCGGGCATCGAAGCGCCCATCCGGTTTTATGTGACCGAAAACACAGACAAGACCGCGACGCTCTCATGGAAGACGCCAAGCTTTGTGTTTGAACCGTACTTTGACGACGGTGGCGATGCGCTGATCGGCCTTGCCGAGGAACTCGACGCCATTTTCCAGCGCATCGCGGATCGTGCAACGGGTAATTTATAGATCAGATCTTGCCATCGTAAGCCCGGCGATCAATCCGGCAAGCAAGGATCGTGAAGGTGTCGCGGTCGAGAGCCGCTTTTGCCTCACGCTCCAGACTTTGGGTGTCTTCCACCCAAACGCCATGACCACCATAGGCTTTGGCAATTGCTGGAAAATCGGTCTCTTCAAAGTCTACGCCAAGGTTTGGGCGCTGTGTGTTGCGTTGTTTCAGCTCGATGAGAGCAAGGCTGCGGTCGACCAGAACGCAGATGATCACGGGTATCTTTTGATCACGCAAGGTTGAGAGTTCGCCAAGGCCCATTTCCAGCCCAGCGTCACCAACAAAGACGACCACGGGTGTCGTTGGGGAGGCGAACTTGTAGCCCGCCCCAAGGGGAAGGGCGCAAGCCATCGTGCACAGCGCTGAGCTTTGAAGCATGCGCCGCGGCAACGGGCTTTCCCAGATCTGGCTGACCAAAATGCGGTGGGCCCCACTGTCTGCAGTGGCAACGGTAGAAGCAGGTAGCGCTTTTCGAAGACCATGAAACACTGAGGCCGGCCCCCAACCTTCAGCTTCCGCGGCAAACAGAGTTGAGAGCTTTGCCTTGGCGGTCAAAAGCGCTTCTGAAGACCATTTGCGCTGCGGCTCCAACACATCCGTCAGCGCCGCGATTGTCGCCTTTACGTCACCAACCAAGCTGTGAGTGATCCGATGCATTGCGTGATCGCGCAGGACCGGCGAGATGTCGATGCAGTGAGCGGCGTCATTCCATGGCATTCGCCAGTTCACCCGCATTTCAATGGGGTCATAGCCAAGCAGAAGGACCACATCAGCGGCCTTCAGTGCAGGCAATAACACCTCATCAGCTTTTGGGGATAGGCCTGCCCCGCCCCATGAGTTTTCACTGGCCTCATCAATCAAGCCCTTGCCCTTGTATGAAGTGATCAGCGGGACCTGGAGCTTAGCGCAAAGAGCCTGGATTTCTGGCGCGGCGTGTGCGTTCACCGCATCTACGCCAGCGATGGCAACTGGTTGTCTGGCGTTTGCGATGATTTCTGCCACTTCTGCGAGGGCGGCAGGGGTTGGAATACTGGGTGCTGGAAGCGGGATGCGGGTTGGCTCCAGCCTTTCGTCCTGTTCTTTCTCGGCAACAGAAATTGGGACGTCAATATGGACCGGGCCGGGCTGGCCTGACATGGCAACGGCAAGGGCCTTGTCCATCATGGCATTCAACGCGCCGGGTTCGGCGCGGAAGCTGGCTTTCACGATGGGGCGCAGCATCGCTTGATGATCAAACACCTGATGGGTGTAGGTTTCTGCCTCCGCGCCATCAACTCGGCCAGTCAGGAACACCAAGGGCACGCGATCCTGAAACGCATTGGCCACGGTGTTCACCGCGTTGGCGACGCCGGGACCAAGTGTTGCGAGCAGAACAACCGGGGCGTCGTGCCCTTGGTTTGCAAGGGCGTGCCATGCGCCTTCTGCCATGAAGCCGCCCGCATTTTCATGCTTGACGAGCGCGAACTGAATGCCAGCCTTGTCGAGGCCGTCCATAAGGGCGAGAACCTCGCCCCCCGGAATGCCGAAGGCGAATTTGCAGCCTGCTGCTGCCAGTTTGTGTGCGATAACTTCTGCGCCCCGCATCAGGTGGATGCCCCCAAGTCTATAATGTTGTCTTCTGCAAGCTTGCTGATTGTGTCGTCGTCCAGATCAAGGAAACCGGCAAGGATTTCTCCGGTATGCGCGCCAAGCATCGGTGGTGCCTGGCGGTAGGTCACGGGAGTGCGGCTCAGCTTCATTGGGCTGCCGATAAGATCCACAGTGCCGGTGTTGGAGGTGGGGTGTTCCAGCGTGACTTTCATCTCGCGGTGTTGGACCTGCGGATTGTCGAAAACCTGCTTGAGGTCATTAACAGGCCCACACGGAACGCCGACGGCCTCTAGCTCCGTAATCCAGTCTTCGCAGCTTTTGAATACAGTCTGCTGCCGAATAAGAGGGATCAGCTCTTTGCGATTACGCACTCTGTCCGCGTTTGTGACAAAGCGCGGATCCTCAGCCAATTCCGGCGCGTTTGCCACCTTACAAAAGCGCTGAAACTGCGCATCATTGCCCACGGCCAGAATGAACTGGCCATCGGAAGCCGGAAACGTCTCGTAGGGTACGATGGTTGGGTGTGCATTGCCAAGGCGGCCCGGCACTTCACCTGAGACAAGATACGCAACGCCTTGATTGATCAGCCAAGCCACTTGCGCGTCCAGAAGCGAAATGTCGATGTACTGCCCCTTGCCGGAACTGGTGCGCTCCACGGTGGCTGCCAAGATGGCATTTGCCGCGTACATGCCGCAAATGACATCAGACACGCCAACGCCAACCTTTGTTGGAATGCCGCCATTTTCAGCTGTTTCACCGGTGAGAGACATGATGCCACCCATCCCTTGCACAATGAAATCATAGCCTGCACGCTGGGCATATGGACCGGTTTGTCCGAAGCCGGTAATGGAGCAGTAGATCAGGCGGGGGTTCAGGGCGCTGAGCTCTTCATAGCCAAGACCTTTGCGGTCAAGATCACCAACCTTGAAGTTCTCAATCAGGACATCTGCTTTTTCCGCAAGCCGTTTGATAAGCGCGGCCCCTGCCGGCTGCGAAAGGTCTATGGCAACCGAATGCTTGTTCCGGTTGGCGGACAAGTAGTAGGCGCTCTCGCGGGTCTCTTTTCCCTCCTTGTCCTTCAGAAAAGGAGGTCCCCAGCCGCGGGTGTCATCTCCCCGGTCAACACGCTCGATTTTGATAATGGTTGCGCCAAGATCGCCCAGTATTTGCGTGCAAGTTGGGCCAGCAAGGATGCGCGAGAGATCGAGAACAATCAATCCGTTAAGAGGGCCTTTGCCCTGAGGAGTGTCAGTGGTGGCAGTCAACGCGATCGGTTCCGTCTTTGGCAGGGGGCGGCGCGTCTTGCGCAGCCTCTAGGTGAACATACTAGCTGAAGTGAAGGAGAGCGGAAGGGGCTACCAACCATTGGCAACTGCAAGTTTTTGCCAGGCGCGCTCCACCCACTCCGCGCGGAAGGTGTGGCCACCGTCATGAAGGCAGAGCTCCAAATAGGCCTCGTGCTGTTGCCAATCGTTGCAGGTCAAGCGCCCGTCCTGCTGTTCGTTCATGGGAGATTTTGGCAACTGCGCTCGGGCCTTCCATAGATCAAGGCTCTTGAACACATCGGATTGATGCCACTTGCCGCCAATCCTTCGCCCTTCCAATGGCACTGTCCTGTCTTTGGTCCCGTGGATATGGGTCAGGAACGTCAGGTCCGAAGGGCAGGTTTGCGGCATGGGATCCCAGAAGGCCCCGGCAATAGGCGCAAAGCCATCAAACGCCTCGCCCCGGTAGCATGCCAGATACCAGACCATGGAGCCTCCCATGGAAAAGCCTGTAACCAAGGTGCGTTCAAGATTGAGTTCTGGCCTTTTTTTCAAGTCACTGAGGACCTCATCAAAGAACTGGAACTCGTCTCGGTGTTGAGAAGGAGAACTGGGGTAGGACCAAGTCTCCCCAAGGCCTTGGGGAACAACAAGCGCGAGACCATGCGTGTCTGCCATGGCAACAAGGCCGGGGTTTTCAATGGCCTTGGAAGCCTTGCCTTTCCAGCCGTGAAGATAGAACAAAGTACCCTTCGGCTCTTCACCAGGGGAGAGTTGGGGTAACTTGAACCAATACGCGCCGGAAGGAACGGTGCAAGGAGCACTCTGACCGCAAGCTTCCGTTGAGGAGGCATATGCGCCCCTCAAATTGCCGGGGCTTGCCACGACAAGTCCAAGGGCGGATAAACCAAGCAGCAATCGGGCTACACGCATGAAGATCTCCAGAACACTCACCGCGGCAACGCTACAAAAAATCCGCGGCGGATGTGATCGCTTCTGATCACAATTTCGGGAGGTGCGAGATAGGGTGCTGCTCCAGCTCATCTTCTTAGCGGATGAAATTTTTAGACCAATCGGCATTCTTGGGGACCAACTGGCGCTGGAGCAGCTTCCCTTTATACCTGACCTAACGTTTTCAAATGACTAATACCAAGTTCCCTCGGTTGGGATGTTCAGTGTGGTGCCGCAGTGCTTGCAGTGGACCGCGTCCGGGTCATGGCGGCTCAGGCCGCACGTGGTGCATGTGAACTTTACCTTCGCGGGGCGAAAAATCGTCTGCACCAACCGCAGGAACAGGGCCACTCCGAAGATCATGATCAGGATCGTCAGGAACCTGCCCATGGTATCTGACATGGTTATGTCGCCAAAGCCTGTGGTCGTAAGTGTGGTAACGGTGAAGTACAGGGCATCCATGAAATTGTTTATGGACGGGTTCAGGTGTCCTTCGAGTACATAAACAACTGCGGATACCACGAACACGAACACAATCAGATTGATCCCGGAATGGATGATCTCCTCGTTGCGTCTGAACCATTTCGAAGCATCACGCAGTTCCCGCAGTACATGATAGGAGCGCAGCAATCGCAGCATGCGCATGACTCTGAGGAAGCCGAGGTTATCGATGAATGCCGAGGCAAAAAGGGAAAAAATGACAATCACGTCTGTGATCGATGTAATGCTGCTGGCCTCCCGCCATGGTCGCATGGCGATAAACAGCCTGACTAGATAGTCGGTCAGCAGCACGATGCCGATAGCGTAGTCCAGCGTATGGTTCTGCATTTCAACGCCGATTGTGGCGGCGAACATGAAGTATCCGATTGTGATTACATCAAATATTATGAGAGCAATCCGCCAGTAATGGGAATAGGATTCACTTCCGTAATACAGTGTCCTCAATCGGGCGCGCAGCGTTGCAAGTGAGCTTTCCTTTTTCTCTTCTGCTGTGCCGTTGCGTTCTCGGTTCACTCGAAAGCCTCATTTTTTGCTTCACACGCCATAATTGCTGTCATAATGTCATCCAAACGATGAATGCACCAGTTACAGCTGTAAACGAACTGAAATGCTACTAGGTTTTTCGTTGTTGTACTTAGGTATATTTACACCGTCTAAGGGGTTTATCGATCGATCTTTGAGGAATAGTGTACAAGACAACTGCTCATGTGATGTTCGTCACGCGGCAGCTGTTCTTGTTGATGTAGTACGTCGCCTTAGACCTTCGATCCAACCATAAGGCTGGCTGTTTTGTGCAGCCATCTCCTCAGGCAGCTGTTTTTACTGACAAACATTCACTTCAAAGCCAATTGTTGGCTCACAGTTCAGCGTCGACCATAAGTGCGAGTGCCACTATGAAAACTACAGAGCTTAAACAAGTCTCTCCAAAATTTTCCATTAGACAGAACTTGGTTTCACTGGCATTTGCCACCGTGATTGGCCTCGGCGTTATGTCCTCACCCGTCGCCGCTCAGCAAGGCGAAGCTCCCAAACCGGCTGTCGTTGTTGAGCCAGTAACGACTCAGGTTGTGGAGGAGGAACGTATTTTTGCCGGGCGCACAGAAGCGATCAGCCGCGTGGATCTTATCGCGCGTGTAGGCGGTTTCCTGGAACCACTGAAATTTAAAGAGGGGCAGTCAGTCAAAAAAGGCGACGTGCTCTTTGTTATCCGTCAGGACCCTTATCAGTTTGCGGTAGAACAGGCGCAGGCCAATCTGGAAAGCGCGCAGGCACAAGTTGATCTGGCAAAGCTGGACTTCGATCGGAAGCAGCGCTTGGTGGACCGCGATACCGTTGCAGTCTCCGAGCTGGATGTTGCCCGCGCCAATCTGAAAGAGGCTGAAGCTGCGCGCTCCTTGCGTGAAGCAGATCTGGAACTTGCCAAGTTGGATCTGAGCTACACAGAGATTCTAGCGCCTACAGATGGCATCATCGGGTCGGCAACCTTTAAAGAAGGGGCCTACGTCACCGCAGCGAGCGGTACGCTGGCAACCGTTACCAGCATGGACCCTATCCGTGTCACTTTCCCTGTGCCGCAAGATTTGATCATCCGTTCGCAACGGAACAACTACGAGAGCACCGAGAATCTGGTTCTGCGCATCCGCTTGAGTGACGGTGAGTTCTACGAACACGAAGGCCGACTGGAGTTTCTGGAAGCAACCGCGAACCCGGGTACAGACACTGTGACCGCCCGTGCGCAGTTCCCAAACCCGGACCGGATGCTGTTTGACCGGCAGCTAGTGGACGTCGTGGCATCGCCTAAAGATGCAGAGCCTCAGCTGGTTATTTCTCAGGCGGCCATGCTGTTGGATCAGGAAGGTTCATTTGTTCTGGTCGTCAACGACAAGGGTGAGGTTGAGCAGAAGCGCATCACAATCGGCGAGCAGGTAAGCGGTTTGGTGATTGTAAGAAGTGGTTTGGAAGAAGGCGATCAGGTCATCACCTCTGGTATTCAGAAGGTGCGTCCTGGTCAGGTTGTTGACGCTCGTCTGGCGGGTCAGTCCTAATGATTTATGACGTCTTTATTCGCCGGCCTCGACTGGCGTTTGTGATATCGATCCTCATTGTGGTGGTCGGTATCATCTCGATGAATGCTATTCCGGTTTCTCAATATCCAACCATTGCCCCGCCGACCGTACAGGTGAACGCTACATACATCGGGGCAGATGCCTTGACGGTGGAGCAGAGTGTAGGCCAGCCCATCGAAAGCTCGGTGAACGGCGTGGACGGCATGCGCTACATGAAGTCCAACTCTTCAAGTGATGGCACCTACAGCCTGACGGTCTACTTTGACCTGACAACTGACCCGGACATTGCCGCGGTAAACGTGCAGAACCGTGTGAGTGCCATTGAGTCCAAGCTTCCTCAGGAAGTTCGGGACCAAGGTGTTACCGTGCAGAAAAAAGCCGGTGACATGCTGCAAGCCTATACGTTCTACTCGCCAAACGGCACCCATGATGGTCTGTTCATTTCGAACTATGTCACCATCAATATTCTGGACGAGTTGAAACGTCTTCCTGGTGTGGGTGATGCGCAGGCTCTGGGCGCTCTGGATTACTCCATGCGCATCTGGGTCGACCCGGACAAACTGCGTGCCTTGAACCTGACGACTGATGATGTCATCGGTGCCATTCGCTCTCAGAACAAGCAGGCGGCAGTTGGCCGCGTGGGGGCTGCGCCTGTTTCTACAGATCAGCAACTTCAGTTGACCGTTACCGCAAAAGGGCGTCTGGAGACTCCAGAAGAGTTCGGTGCGATTGTACTGCGCGCCAATCAGGATGGTTCGCTCGTGCGCCTGTCTGATGTAGCGCGCGTTGAGTTGAGCTCTGCCTCATATGACTGGAACGTGGAATTCCAGCAGCGCCAGTCCACCATGCTTGGTGTTTACCTGACGCCCGGTGCAAACGCGGTGGCGGTGTCCGAGCTGGTGAACCAACGCCTCGAAGTCTTGGCAGAACGTTTTCCTGAAGACCTCACCTATCTATCCGTTTTCGATACGTCCCTATTCGTGAACGAGATGATCTCCAAGGTGATTCACACCCTCATCGAAGCTTTTGTGCTGGTGACTGTTGTGGTGTTCATCTTCCTTGGCCGTTTCCGAGCAACCCTTATTCCGTTGATCGCAGTGCCGGTGTCCATCATTGGTGCAATTGCGGTTGCCTACATCCTCGGGTTCTCGGCCAACACGATTTCCCTTCTGGCCATGGTGCTTGCCATCGGTATCGTGGTCGATGACGCGATCATCGTGGTGGAGAATGTGGAACGCGTGATGCACGAGGATCCGCATCTGACACCGGCGCAAGCCACGTCCAAAGCGGTGAGTGAGATTGCGGGCCCGGTGCTGGCAATCACCTTCGTGTTGCTGTCTGTGTTCGTACCGGTGGCCTTCTTGCCCGGATCGTCAGGTGTGCTGTTCCGAGAGTTTGCGGTGTCCATCTCCGCGGCCATGGTGTTGTCTGCGATCAATGCGTTGACGCTGTCTCCCGCCCTTTGCGCAATCATGATGCGCCCAGGTGAGCTGACTGGTGTCATGGCAAAAATCACGGGCTTCATCGACCGCATGGGGGAGGGCTACGCAAATCTCATCCGCCGCATGGTGCACCTGTCTGTGGCTTCGTTGCCAGCGGTCGCGATCTTTGCGGGGCTGGGTTATTTCATCGTGAGCAACACACCAGATGGTTTCGTGCCCGCCGAAGATAAGGGCTACGCGCTTGTTCTGGTCAACCTGCCTCCGGGTGCGTCGTTGAACCGTACTGAAGCGGCCATGAAACAGGCGGATGATATCATCCAGCAGGACCCAGCAGTGTTCGCGACCACTCTCGTCTCAGGCTTTGACTTCCTGGGCGGCGGTGGCACGAGCCCGAACGCCGGTGTGATCTTCGTGAAGCTGAAGGATTATGCCGATCGCCCGAGTGCCGATCTGACGTCTTTCGCCTTTGTAAACCGAATGTACCCGGCACTACTTGGCATCCCAGAAGCAACGTTCTTCCCGGTGAACCCTCCGGCGATTGACGGTCTGGGTTCCGTGGGCGGTTTCGAGTATGTGCTTGAAGCATTGGAAGGTCAGGACCCTGCGGACATGGCCGCGGTGGGTCGTTCGTTGCAGGTCGCTGCCAACCAGCATCCGGCCATAACGGGCTTCTTCACAACGTTCGACGCGGAAACGCCGCAGGTGCGGGTGGTCTTGGATCGTGACCGCGCCATGGTGCTCGGCCTCAACATCGCCAACGTTTATGGCGCGTTGCAGGCCACACTTGGTGGCTACTATGTGAACGACTTCAACCTCTACGGCCGTACGTGGTCTGTTCGTCTGCAGGCTGAGACCGATGCCCGCAACGAGATTGACGATATTCGCAAGGTCAACGTTCGCTCCAATACAGGCGAGATGGTTGAGCTTTCTGCGGTGGTCAACACGGAGCTGACACGCGGTCCGAAGTCTATCACTCGTTACAACAACTATCGGGCGATCAGCTACAACGGCAATGCCTCACCGGGCTTTGGTCTGGGTGAGTCCATGGCCGCGATGGAAGAGGTCTCAGCTGACACGCTTCCCGACGGCTTTGCCTATGAATGGACGGGTATTGCTCTGGAGCAGAAGCAGGCTGCAGGCCAAACCGGCTTGGTGCTTGGTCTTGCGTTCCTGTTTGCCTACCTGTTCCTGGTGGCGCTTTATGAAAGTTGGAACACGCCAATTCCGGTTCTCTTGTCTGTGGCACCGGCGATTGTGGGCGCACTTGCCAGCCTCTGGATCTTCAACCTGAGCTTCGACATGTATGCTCAGATTGGTTTGGTGATCCTGATCGCGCTTGCGGGTAAGAACGCCATTCTCATGAACGAGTTCTCACTGGAGAAACGTATTCATGGCATGTCGATCTACGAGTCTGCGGTGGAAGGTGCTCGACTGCGTTTCCGTCCGGTAATGATGACCTCGCTGGCGTTTTCTGCAGGCCTCGTGCCTCTGGCTCTGACCTCTGGTCCGGGTGCAGGTGCCATGGTGGCTGTGGGTATTCCGGTTTTGGCGGGGATGGTGACCTCGTTCACCGTGGGTATCTTCCTCATTCCAACCCTTTACACCGTGTTCCAATGGATGCGTGAGAAGGCCGGCTGGACCCCAGAAATGGGCTTGGCTGCGATGGGTGAGAACCCACACGAGAAGAGCTAGGAAAGATCTCCAGCAGCAGTTAAAACGGGCCCGGCGCAGGAAACTGCTCCGGGCCTTTTTATGGCAGTCAAGCCGCACCAATTTCAGGGCAATTTTCCAGTGCACGACAGGAGAGTAGGCCAAGATTACACTCGATCCCATGTTAAACGCGCTTCGACATACCTCTTACAGATTTGCGCCGGGCCGCAAGGCGGAGCCCTTTTGCGAGTTTGTCTCGAGCCGCGGTCTGTTGAAGAGCTGCGCGGTGCGAAACCGAGAAGTGCGGTCGTCTTCGACGTCGCTTGATTTGGATTTGATACGGGCGCTAGAGCCCGGCGACACCATCTATGTGTGTACAGACGCTCTGCCGGTGTTCGCGGCAACCATGCTGCCCAAAATCTCCATGCCTTTTGCATTGGTGTCAGGCGACAGCGATCTGTCAGTCTCTCTTGAGGGGCTCGGGCGCGATACCCTGCGCGCCTTGCTGGACAATCCTTACCTGACACGCTGGTTCGCACAAAACCTTGCCTTCTCCCATCCCAAGATCAACCACCTTCCGATCGGGATGGACTATCACACGGTGGCAGCCAAAGCGAAGCACCCGTGGGGCGGCTTCGAGGCGCCGTTGGATCAAGAGCAGTCCCTTAAGGATATTCGAAATGGGGCGGCCGCTTTGGAAGAAAAGAAGCCATTCGGCTACTGTAATTGGCATCATTCGTTGGGAAATGGCGACCGAGCCGAGGTGCTGCAACTTCTGGACTGCTCTGCGATCTATCTGGAGCACCACCGCGTGCCTCGTAAGAAGAGCTGGCTCAAAAATGCAGACTTCTTCTTTACCATCAGCCCTTTTGGAGAGGGGATGGATTGTCATCGCACATGGGAGGCATTGCTGCTTGGCTCTGTGCCGATCATACCGGCTTCGCCCTTGAAGCCAATGTTTAAACGGTTGCCTGTCGTAATCGTGGAGGACTGGCGCCAGCTCAAACCCACATTTCTTGCTGAAGAAAAGCGGCGTATCTTGTCCCAAAGGTATGACTTCTCGCCGCTCTATCTGGACTACTGGCGTGCCCGCATCTCAGGACGCATCCCCTTGGCTCGCCCCATGATGACTTTCAGCGAGTTTCTGAGCCAGAGCTGAGACGCCCGATCACGACGAGGGCCGGGCGCTTCAGACTTTTGACGTTCAGGTTCGACTAGATCGCTAGATAGGTGTGACGGAGCTCTTCATTGTCGAGCACTTCCTGTGCTGTGCCGTCGAACACAACTTCACCCATGTCCAGAATGACCGCACGGTCTGCAAGGTGCAAAGCTGCTACTGCATTCTGCTCCACGATAATGGTGGTGATGCCAAGCTCCTTCACGTTCACAAGGATACGTTCGATTTCCTGAACGATCACAGGAGCCAAACCTTCATAAGGCTCATCCAACAGCAAGAGTTTAACATCGCGAGCCAGCGCGCGGGCAACCGCCAGCATTTGCTGCTCGCCGCCGGACATGGTTACCGCATCTTGCTTGGCCCGCTCAGCAAGGCGCGGGAAATGATCGTAAATGCGATCAAGCGACCAACCACGAGGCTCGGCGATTTGGGAAAGCTGCAGGTTCTCCTCGACAGTCAGACCCTGAATGATGCGCCGATCTTCCGGAACGAGTTGGATACCGCTGCGTGCGGCCTGATAGCTTTCCATCTCATGAACCGCTTGGTGATCAAGCCAGATTTCCCCGCGGCGCAGCTGCGGATCGCCTGCGCGCGCAATAGCGCGTAAGGTGGATGTCTTGCCTGCGCCGTTGCGGCCCAAGAGTGCGAGAATCTCGCCCTCACGCACCTCGAAGGTTACACCCTGCACAATATAGCTTTCGCCATAATAGGCATGAAGGTTCCAGGCGGAGAAATAGGCATGCGCGCCGCCATGAGCTTTCGAGGGTGCAACGGCTGGGGCCTTGCGACCCTCGAATTGGTCTTCAAACAAGGTCATATGTGCGCCCCTCCAAGATAGGCTTCCTGCACCCGTGGGTCACCTTTGATGTCCTCCGGCTTGCCTTCGACAATGACGGTGCCCTGAGCAAGCACGCTCACCTTATTCGCAAGCGAGAACACCACATGCATATCGTGTTCGATGACGATCTTGGTGATGCCGCGCTCACCAATGCGCTTCAACAGATCAATGGTGTTGTTGGTGTCAGCGCGGGACATGCCTGCGGTCGGCTCATCCAACAACACCAGTTTCGGGTCTTGCACCAGACACATGGCGAGTTCCAGTCGCCGCTTGTCGCCCCGTGACAAAGAGGCAGCCAGAACGTCTTTCTTTTCGGCCAGCCCAATGTCCTCCAGAATGCTCTCTGCCTTCTCCTGAATTTCGGCGCGTTTGCGAACACCACGCCAAGCATTGAAGGTGAAAGAGCCATCGCTCGAAGCCAAGGCCGGAATGACCACGTTGTCCAGAATGGAAAGGTCGCCGAAGATCTCCGGAGTTTGAAACACGCGCGAAACCCCAGCCTGATTGATTTCGTGCGGCTTGATCCCGATCAGGTTCTTGCCCATGAAGGTCACGGTGCCTGTGTCAGGTGTCAGCCTTCCCACGAAGCAGTTCAGCAGAGTTGATTTACCAGCCCCATTTGGGCCGATAATCGCATGAACATTGCCTTGCTCGACAGACAGGTTCACCTCATTAAGGGCTTTAAGGCCGCCGAAGCTCTTGTTCACCCCTTCAACTTTTAAAATTTCCATGGGGCTCTCCTATTCTGCAGCTTTTGCGCTTGGGACCGCGCCACCGGACACTTCGTCTTTGGGCGAGCGCCGTTTGAACAAGTCAACGATGCGGCGAATGCCTTCCATGATTCCGCCTGGCAGGAAGATGACAACCAGCATGAACACGATGCCGAGCGTAAGGTGCCAGCCTTTGCCGATGAACGGGTGGATGAGGAAGACCAGTGTATCCTCGATGCCATCCGGCAGTGCCGCGAACCATTGATGCAAGATGGTGTCATTGATCTTCGAGAAGATGTTCTCGAAGTACTTGATGAAACCTGCACCCAGGACCGGCCCGAAGAGTGTCCCAGCCCCACCAAGAATGGTCATCAAGACCACTTCACCACTTGCCGTCCATTGCATGCGTTCTGCACCGGCGAGAGGGTCCATGGCGACCATCAGCCCCCCGGCCAGGCCGGCGTACATGCCGGAAATCACGAAGGCCGCGAAGGTGTAGGGCTTGGAGTTCACGCCGGTGTAGTTCAAACGCTGTTGGTTGGACTTGACCGCCTTGAGCATCAGTCCGAAGGGGGACCGAAAGATGCGGATCGCTATGTAGAAGGCCACGATCATTACGACCGCGCAAAGATAGTAGCCCACGTTGAACGTAAAGGCCCATCCGCCGAGTGTCATTTCGTAGCTGTCGCGCATGGCAAGCCCAAACAGACTTGCGGGCGGAATGGAGCCAGCTACCTGTGAAACACCGAGAATACGCGGGTCATCCAATGCGAGTTGGAGCCCGGTCTCCCCATTTGTGATTGGTGTTAGCACGGAATAGGCAAGGCTGAACGACATCTGGGCGAAGGCCAGTGTCAGGATTGAGAAGTAGATCCCGGATCGGCGCAACGAGATGTAACCCACCAGTATTGAAAACAGACCTGCCACAATCATCGACATGAGGATCGCAGGGATCACATTCATGGTGAGGAGCTTCATCATCCATACGCCTGCATATGAGCCCACACCAAGAAATGCAGCATGGCCAAATGAAAGGTAGCCGGTCAGGCCGAACAGGATGTTGAAGCCGATGGCGAAGATCCCGAAGATCACAAAGCGCTGCATCAAGTCCGGATAACCGGCGTTGAATTGGGCCAGCTGCGAGGTTTCAGGAAATGGGTTCAGAATGAAGGGGGCAAACATCGTCATGATAACGACGATAATCAAGAGTGTGGTGTCTTTCTTGTTCAGTCCAAGCATGAGCTTAATCCTCCATCACACCCTTGCGACCCATCAGGCCACGAGGCCGGGTCAACAGCACAATGATGGCTACCAGATAAATCACGATCTGATTGATCCCGGGGAACAGCGCCACCACTTGGGCCATAGAGGCAAAGCTCTCTAGGATGCCAAGCAGGAAGCCTGCCAAAACCGCGCCGGCAAGCGAGCCCATTCCGCCAACCACAACAACGACAAAACTCAGAACCAGAAAGTCCATGCCCATGTGGTAATTGGGGGAATTGATTGGCGCATACATCACACCAGCGAGGCCCGCGACAACCGCGGCGATCGCAAACATGATGGTGAAGCGGCGGTCGATGTTGATGCCCAGAAAGCCGACAGTTTCGCGGTCGGCCATTCCGGCGCGCACCACCATGCCGAATGTCGTGTATCTGAGGAAGGCAAACACGGCGCCGATAATCCCAATGGCAAACGCGAAATAGACCATACGCCAGTAGGGATAAATGATGCTGCCCGGAGAGAAGCCCAGCCAGACCCCGAAGTCAAAACTGCCCGCAAACGATGGCGGCGCGGGCGTTGGGATCGGGTTCGCGCCAAAGAAATACTTGATGATTTCCTGAAGGACGATCGCCAGACCGAATGTCACCAGAATCTGGTCGGCATGTGGGCGTCTGTAAAAGTGTTTTATGAGCCCGCGTTCCATGATCAGGCCCACAAGCACCATCACCGGGATGGCGAACAATATGGAAAGCGGAACGGACCATTGAATGATTGCCGCGCCGATCTCTGGGCCGAACCAGGACTCCACATAGGGTGTTTCGACGCGCAGAGGGTTGCCGAGGAAGTCCGTTCGGCTGTCGTCAATAGTGGTGAAGGAGAGGGATAGGATGCCGTTCAACGTTACAGCACAAAACGCCCCAAGCATAAACAGAGCACCGTGAGCAAAGTTCACCACGCCCAGTGTCCCGAAAATGAGCGTCAAGCCAAGCGCGATGAGCGCGTATGCCGACCCTTTGTCGAGACCATTCAGAATTTGCAGGAATATCGCGTCCATGTGTCCGACCATTCGTCGTGATTGGATTTCGTCCCTCACTCAAAGGGACGACTGAATGGCCCGGCTCTTCTTGCTGCCAATTGGCATTTCAGAAGAGCCGGATCTGCTCTCGCAAGTTTCAGGTCTTATGCACCCGGGTTACATGTCCCCAGAGCGCCACCAGCGAACTGCGGGTGATCTGGGTCGTATGTCACCTGATCGACTGGGGTAACTTCGACGATCTCCAGAAGGTCGAACTCAGAGCTTGGGTTCTCCTTACCGCGCACAACCAGCACATCCTTGAAGCACTGGTGGTCAGCGCCCCGGTAGAGCGTCTTGCCATTGCCCAAACCGTCAAACTCGAAGTCTTCAAGAGCTTCAACAACGGCACATGGGTTAAAGCTGCCAGCGCGCTCCACAGCATCTGCGTAAAGCAAGGTCTGGACGTAGCAGGTATGAGCAGCCTGGCTAGGCGGGAAGCCGTACTTCGTGCCGAAGGACTTTACGAATGCCTTCGAGCCTTCGTCCTCCAGGGACCAGTGCCAGTTGGTCGAGCCGAAGATGCCCTTAACGTTGGCACCCGCGCCCTTTGCCATCAGTCGAGAGTACAGGGGTACGATGATCTCGAAGTTCTTGCCGTTGACTACACGGTCACGCAGGCCAAACTGCACGGCGTTGGTGAGTGAGTTCACCATGTTACCGCCGTAGTGGTTCAGAACCAACACGTCAGCGTCTGACTGCAGAACCGGTGTGATGTAAGCGGAGAAGTCGGTAGCAGCGAGAGGCGTTTTTACGGTCTCTACCGTTTCCCAACCCATGGCTTCGGTCGCTGAAGTAATTGCTTCTTCAGTCGTGTAGCCCCAGTTGTAGTCCGCTGTCAGGTGATAAGCCTTACGGTCGGAGCCATAGGCGTTGTTGAGCACCGGCGCGAGCGCCGCACCAGACATGTAGCTGTTGAAGAAGTGACGGAACCCGTTGGCACGCCTGTCTTTACCCGTCGTATCGTTTGAGTGGGTAAGGCCTGCCATGAAGATCACGCCTGCTTCCTGACACAGCGCTTGAACCGCCACGGCCACACCAGACGAAGAACCGCCGGTGATCATGATCGCACCGTCTTTCTCAATCATGGATTTGGCGGAGGCGCGTGCAGCATCCGACTTGGTCTGTGTGTCCCCGGTAACGTATCCCACCTTGTTGCCAAGAATACCGGTGCCCTGCAGTGCCTTGGAACTAAAGGTGCCGAGCATGCCGCCGTCACCTTCACCGTTCAGGTGTTCAACGGCCAGTCGGTAGGCACGCAGCTCATCCGCGCCCTCATCTGCATAAGGTCCGGTTTGTGGCACATTGAAACCCAATATCAGTTTACCAGACTTGGCCGGGTCATTCAGGAACGCGCCCTGTGACCAAGCTTTACTGGTAAAAATAGTTGGGGTGGCGAGCACGATACCGCTTGCTGCGGTCGTTTTAAGTAGGTTGCGGCGGCTGATGGTCCCGCGAAATCCGCTCATGAAGTCCTCCCAGGAAGGCTGGTTATGCCTATTGTCGACACGTCACGGCTGCCGAGTTCCTCCAATCGACGTCGAGGCGAACGCAGGGGTAAATTGCGAACGCTACGACAGGTGACGTAGGGTCGAAATTATCGATTAAGAAAAACTGTTCGCAATTGGACTTATGGATCTATACGAAAGAACAATTCTATTTGAAGGTATTTGTGTTCTGGAATATTTCTTGGATGAGGTGTGATTTTTGCAAATATTAATATTTGCAGTGCAGCGGTTGCAGGGCGCTTGTCTGCGCATCTATAATTGTTTTTATGGAAAATACTAGGTTCGTGTGCGCTGGTTACATATGCGGTTTGCGTGCACAAGTGCAGAAAAGCATATTTTCTCAATCAGGTACACGGTACCGGGTCTAGCAATGGTATTGGGTGCAGCGTCGCACGGACGCCGTTTGCCAGCGCTTTCGTTGCCTTCAAGACTGGATGGGTGCCGGCGGCATGAAGGACATCATACTCCGTCAAATCAGGCAGCATTTGCTGCAAATGCGCAGTGAGATCAGAAGCGGATGCATCAAACACCTCAATGCGGACTCCGCGTTCGTTGAGCAATGAGAAAGCGGGTTGAAGTTCGTTTCGTGAAGCAAGGCTTCGTTCAACGAGCATCACCTTTGGGCGCAAGGGTTGCCCACGGCAAGCTGCCATGGCGATCGACCAGATTGGCGTGAAACCTTGTGCGTCTGCGATCAAAATGAGCCGCTCATCTTCAAAGCGAAGGAACGAAGTGCCGAATGGGCCAAAAAGCTTTATGGCTTTTCCGTCTTTGAGCGGGTTGCGCGGGCGGTGCAGGCCGTCGAACAGCGTTTCAGGCCATAGATGAAAGGTGATCGTATTAAACTCTGGGGGTCGATCCAGCGAGAAACAGGGGAAAAACTGTACCTCTAGCCCTGACTTCCATTGAGCACGAAAATACTGGCCGGTCATCCAGGCTGGGGAGCCTTGAAATCGCACATCCAGCTCCACGAGATCGTTGGCCAGAGGTTGGAAATGGCACACGCGACCACGCCATTCAACGGGCTCGGCAAGGCCATCCCATGCCACTTCGCAGTCACCGGTTATCTTCGCCTTGCATGCCAGAACACTATGTTTTTGCAGAGTTCCTGCATCATCGATGCTGCCACTCATCAGCTTGACGCGGCAGGCCTCGCAAATGCCATCGTCGCAGTCATGTGGAAGCGCGACATCCGCCTCTTGAGCGGCTTCAAGGATGGTTTGGCCGTCACGGGCACTATGAAGTTTACCGTTTAGCTTTAAAGTATACTCGGGCGTGGCCATTAAAATCCCCGTTTTGGCCCAAAACAATCAAGCAAGTGCTATCGTTCAGCAATTACAGGCTGCTATACCATGCAGCGCCATGGTTAAAAACAGGTGATCCGACCAGCCACGCCATTTATTTTAAATTTTAAAGGTTATCCGCGTTTCTTCGCCATGTAGAGATGTCCCGGAACCGGCTGCCCTTGCTCATAGCGCACGATAATCGGGTTGCTCTCAAGCGTCTCGAATCCATTTTGATCCAAGAGTTTGCGCACATAGGTTTCTGCATGAGCAAAACGCTGGAAGCCGCCAACCTTGTAGTCCGCACCCTCAAACATCTCATCGGGCAAGGTTTCACTTGAGAATGCGAACATACCCTGTGCTGCACAATGTTCGCTCACGCCCGCAAAGAACTCTTCCAGCGCGCCCATGTAGGGCAAAACGTCTGTTGCGACAACCAGGTGCCACTGCGGGGCTTCAATGCCCTGAAGAAAGGCAACGAGTTCGGAGACATAGAGCGCGTCATAGACTTCTTTTTCATCGGCAATTTCAATCATGCCTTCGGAGATATCTACACCCGTGCGATCCTCGGTAATGTCCTCAACAGCTTCGGCTGTAAGGCCGGTGCCGCAGCCCAGATCCAGCATGCGCTGGTATGGGCCCGGTGCGATCTTGTCGAGGCGGTCTCGAACCTGCAGGGGAACCGAGTAGCCGAGCTGATCGACCAAAACGCTGTCGAACACTTCTGCATGTTGATCAAACAGAGTGCTTACATAGGCATCTGGAGCTTTGGGCGGGGTGCTACCGCGTCCCATGCTTGCAAGACGAACCGCTGCGCCCCCATGATCAGCGGGATCAAGGCGAAGGACTTCGGCGTACGCCGCTGCCGCTTCATCAAGCTTGCCAGCCTTTTCCAGTTCCAATGCCCGATTATAGGCTTCTGCAAGAGCATCGTTCTCGATATCGCTCATGGGGTCCTTTGCCTCTGCTCCGATGGGGGCAGCGTTCTTTGAGTGGTCAGTGGTCCGGCTATAGGCGATGGCTATGATGAATGCAAATGCTGCCTGACAAGGGCCCGGGTTGCCGTGGCTGGCCAGCGTAAATCCTAAGCCATGGTATGCCTTGTTACGCAGCGTCATATTTGGTAGGGCTAGCTGGATTTTAAGGAACCAACGCTTCGCACACCGATCGGGCACAATCAGCACCCAACTCTGAACTGCGACCCATACACGACAACAGAACAACACTTGAGGGAGCTATACCCATGCATTTTGATGGGTTTTTGACTGTCACTTTTGCCATTCTCGTTCTGTTTGTAGGGAAGTACGCGACCGACAGGTTCGCATTGCTGCGGCGCTTTACCATCCCTGATCCACTTGTGGGAGGACTGTTGTGCGCCGTTGTGCTCGCGATTGCCGCTGCTTTTGCTGACTTCGCCGTCACTTTCGCCAGTGAGCCGCGTGACTTCCTGCTGATCCTCTTTTTCGCAGCCATTGGTCTGAGGGCCAACATCAAGGACTTGGTCCAGGGCGGACTACCGCTTCTCATATTGATAGCCGTTTCTTCGGTTTTTCTTGCCGCGCAAAATGTGATCGGCATGGCCGCAGCGACGCTTTATGGCTACGATCCGCTGCTGGGCGTTGCCTCAGGCTCCATGTCTTTGGTGGGTGGCGTTGGTACAACAGTGGCATGGGCCCCGATCTTTTCGGAAAGGCTGGGCATTACCAATGCAGAAGCCATTGGTGTGGCCTGCAATACGGTTGGCATTATTGGGGCTTGTGTCATTGGCGGTCCGATCGCGCAGCGCTTGATCCATAAACACAATCTTTCCGGCTCAGCGGATGCGGATCTGGAAGTGGGGGAGCTTCAGGGAGAGATCAACCAGACGACGCTTAGCTACTACGATGTGCTGGCTGGTATCTTTCTCATCAATGTCGCCGTGGTTATTGGCTACTTCATGCATCTCTTTCTGGAAGAGGTGGGCGTAACCATGCCCATGTTTGTGCCCGTGCTTGTCGCTGGCATCTTGATGAACAACATCGGCATGCTGTTTGCCCCTAAGTTCGATCGGGATGGCCGCAACAAAGGCATCGCACTGGTCTCTGATATGTGCCTTGGCATTTTTCTGAGCATCACCCTGATGAGCATGGACTTGATCAGTCTTTGGTCCTCAATCAACTACGTCGCCTTTGTGATGACCTTGCAAATCCTCTTTGCGGTCGTTTTCGCGCTCTACGTGGTGTTCTGGGCGATGGGGCGAGACTATGACGCAGCAGTGATTTCCGCAGGGTTTGGCGGCATCGCTTTGGGCTCGACGGCAACCGCGGTCCTGAACATGACCTCGGTTGCTCAGCGGTATGGCGCGTCCCACAAGGCATTTCTGATCGTGCCACTGACCTGCGGCTTTTTCATCGACATCGCAAACTCAATGATGATCCGGTGGTTCACTGGCCTTTGAGGCTTGCCTGTCGCACAAGAAGATAGCGGGCCACAACGGCATGGCGCCCAGCCTCTGAATAGACGAGCTCAAGACTATCGGCATTTAGGAAACGACCTTCCAGCCGTCCGCTGTCTGGGTGTTGTACCAAGGTCAAACTGCGCCCATCGTAACCGAGCACGCCTATGAACGGTTGACGCGCCTTGCGTGTCTCGCTGGACCCGTCATGCCCCGGGCCCTTGGTCGCGTCGTTGTCCCAATGCACCATGCCTTCCAGCAGAGCGCCGTTTTGTTCTTCAATCTCCAGAGAGAAATGGGCGGTTTCTTCGTTGGTCTGATCTCGGTGCCAATAAAGTGCTTCAAGTTTAACTGCTGTCCAAAAGCCGGTGAGGCTGGGCAGAGGAGCGCCGCTGGGTTGCTCAAGTGCACTTGGTGGCTTTAGTCCCGTTGCAAAGGCCATGCTGGCACTCACAAGAAGACATAAAAAAGTTAGACGCAGAACTCCAAGCATAGACGCGACCCTCCAACTGCATCAGCAGCCTACAGATCGGTGCCCTTCAGAAAAGCCTCATGGAATCCCTGCTCATTATCCCCATGCCCCGTTAAGGGAGGCAAAAACACCAATGCGCGGGACAGTGCCCGCGCATTGAAAAGTTTCTCTCCAAACCGAACTCAGATGGAAATTTCTGTAACGCCGCCGTGGTTGCCAGACCACTCGAGCGGATTGTTCAGGAAGCTTTCCACTTCCTTCAGGGTCTGCGGGTCGAAATAGCCGTTTTTCTGGCACACGCGCAGCACATCCCACCAAGTGCATAGGTAATGCAGATTGAGGCCATGATCGGCCAGCTTCACCTTGGTTTCTGGAAAAATGTCGTAGTAGAACACCACCAGAGTGTCGCTCACTTCGGCACCGGCACGACGCAGGGCTTCGCAGAACTTGATTTTGGAGCCGCCGTCTGTTGTCAGGTCTTCCACCAGTAGAATGCGGCTACCTTCTTCAACGTGGCCCTCGATTTGCGCGTCGCGGCCAAACCCTTTTGGCTTCTTGCGAACGTACTGCATTGGCGCGTTCATCTTGTCCGCAATCCACGCAGCGAACGGAATGCCAGCGGTTTCGCCGCCTGCGACAGCGTCAAACTGCTCAAAGCCGACGTTTCGCAGGATGGTCGCAGTTGCGAAATCCATCAGGGTGTTGCGGATGCGCGGATATGAGATCAGCTTGCGGCAGTCGATGTAAACCGGGCTCGCCAGACCAGAGGTGAAGGTGTAAGGCTCCTCAGGGCGAAAATGAACGGCTTTGATCTCCAGCAGCATGTTCGCTGTGATTTCCGCCATCAACTCTGGTTCTGGGAATGAATTGGAAAACATGAGGCTCCCTCTAGTCAGCAGTTCTGGCCAGAGTGCCTATCTTTATTTTTCGACTTTCCAGAAAAGTTCAAACCCGGGATCAAAAACGGTTACCGGGCCGTCCTCACTCCAGATTTGCCGCGGAAACTTGATAGGATCATCGCTCTTGACCAGGTCAATTGTGTTTTCGTTCGGAGCCATGCCATAGAAGGCCGGTCCGTTCAAGGAGGTAAACGCTTCAAGCTTGTCGAGCGCACCTTCTTCTGCGAACACATGTGCCAGACAACTCATCGTATTGATAGCCGTAAAAATGCCCGCACAGCCACATGCACAGATTTTATTGGCTTCCGTGTGGGGGGCGCTGTCCGTGCCCAGAAAGAACTTGGGGGTGCCGGACGTGGCCGCTTCACGAAGGGCTAAACGATGATCTTCACTCTTCACGATCGGAAGACAGTAATAGTCGGGCCTGATGCCTCCGACCAAAAGGTGGTTGCGGTTCAGGATCAGGTGATGGGTCGTGATCGTGGCGGCCAGATTGTCATCGCCTGATTTGGCATAGTCGACACCTTGTTTGGTGGTGATGTGCTCCATCACAACACGAAGAGAGGGGATGCGACGGCGCAGTGGATCAAGAATCGTGTCTATGAACACCGCCTCGCGGTCAAAAATGTCGACCTCATGGGTGGTGACCTCGCCGTGGACCAAAAGCGGCATGCCGATCTCGGCCATGCGCTCCAGCACCGGGATGACGTTCTCGATGTTGCGAACGCCGCTGTTGGAATTTGTTGTTGCACCGGCCGGGTAGAGCTTGACCGCTGTGACGAGGCCAGACGTGTAGGCGTGCGCCAGATCGTCTGCGTCCGTATCCTCAGTCAGATAGAGGGTCATCAGCGGCGTGAACCCATGCTCTTCTGGAATGGCCGCAAGAATGCGGCCCTTGTAGGCGGCGGCATCCTTGGCTGTCACCACGGGCGGCACCAGATTTGGCATCACGATGGCGCGGGCGAAAGTTTCACTGGTGCTCGGGAGGACAGATCTCAGCATGCTGCCATCGCGCAAATGCAGGTGCCAATCATCGGGTTGGCGAATGGTCAGTCGGCTGATCTCAGTCATCCTAGGTCTCCATCAAGTAGCTGTAGAATATCTCTGTTCCGACCATAAAGTCCGAAATGTCCATGGCTTCAAGAGGATTGTGTGATCCATTTCGGTTACGTACAAACACCATCCCCGTGGAAATGCCGGAATTGGCGAAAACAGCAGCGTCATGGCCCGCGCCACTGGCCATGTGAAACGGCTCATAGCCAATTTCGTTCATTGCGCGGGACAGGCCATGGACGATCCGGGAATCACAGAGCGCGGGTTCAACCCGGTGCTCGTCATCCAAAATGAAGCGTACGCCACGGTCGGCTTCGATGGTTGCCATTTCCTGAGCCAGCATCTCGCGCATGCCGTTTAGAACGGCTTTGCTCTGGCTGCGGACATCCAGTGAGAAACCTACTTCATCGGGGATGCGTGTCATGGCATGGCGGTTCGGGTCAGTGCCCACAATGCCGCTGGTAAGAACAAGATCATTACCTTTCTGCAGAAGCGTGAGCCAGCTCTCATCAAGGCGCGTCAGCAGGTCTGCAAGAGCAAACACCGGGTCATGACGGTAAGCACGTGGTACGGCTCCAGAGTGACCGGGTTCACCAATGCAGCGAATGTTGCGATGGCGGAAGTTGCCCCTAATGCCAGTGACAATGCCTGCTGGAAGTTTCTTCTCGACAAGCAGGGGGCCTTGCTCGATGTGGAGCTCCAAATACTCAAGCACGCTTGACGGAGACAGAAATTGATCGCCGCGCTCGATGGGCTCCATATCAATGCCGATGTCATGCATGTGTTCGGCGAGCGTGCGCCCGTCCTCCTTATGGCGTGCAGCAAGCTCATCAAGGTGCAAATGGCCAAGCAATGCTTTCGAGCTGATGTAGCAAGGGCCGAACCAGGCGCTTTCCTCGCCGCGCAATGCAATCACTTTGACAGGGCGCTTGAAGCGCAGGCCCACCTGCTTGGCTTTCAGAAGGCACAGCAGTCCAGCAAGAATGCCTGCAAGGCCATCAAAGTTTCCGCCTTGAGGTACGCTGTCAATGTGGGAGCCGATAAGGACATATTGCGTTGCCTTGGCATCTTGCGGCAGCGAGAAGATGGCGTTCTCCAACGCATCATACTCCACATGCAAGCCATTGCCGCGTGCAAAATCTGCAAGGTACTTCAGGCTTTCTGTTTCGATCTCCGAGTAAGCAGGGCGGCTTACGCCCTCCGTATCGCGGGTGTGAAACTTGAAGTGCTCGAAAAGGTTCTTCGCGAGAGTTGCATCCGCTTCCGTGAAGCGCGAGTTACTGCGGTTCATGAGAGAGCCTCCAGAAACTGCTGATCAGCAGCCTCACCATCGCGCACTGAACCGATCAGGCTGCTCAGGTCCGCAAGACCCTCCGCTTCGGCATAGGCCGCCAGTTCGTCCACGAGTGTGGTCATGATTGTCGGATTGATGAATGTAGACGTACCAACTTGCACGGCGGTTGCGCCCGCGATGAGGTACTCCAGAATGTCTTCCAGATTTGCGATGCCACCACAACCGATCACAGGAATCGAGACCGCCTTTGCGCATTGATAGGTCATGCGCAGGGTAATCGGCTTCAGAGCGGGGCCGGACAGCCCGCCCATCAGGTTGCCGAGCTTCGGTTTGCGGGTGCGGACATCGATAGCCATAGAGAGCAGTGTATTGGCAACAACCAGTGCATCCGCGCCGCCTTCTTCAGCGGCTTGCGCGACTTCCGCTGTTTCTCCGGTATTTGGCGACAGTTTCGCCCACAGCGGCAGGTCGGTCGCTGAGCGCAGCTTCTCCATGACGGCGAGCGTTGAGGATGGGCGCATGGCAAATGCCTTGCCATCCTCCTCAATGTTTGGGCACGAGATGTTCACCTCAATGGCAGCAACACCGGGCACACTGATGTCTTCGCAAAGCTTCGCGAACTCATCGACTGTTCCGGCAGAAATGGACGCCACAAACGGACTGTCATAGTGCCTGAAGAACGGAAGGGTGTTTTCAAGGAAGTAAGCAAGCCCCTTGCTGGGAATCCCGATGGAGTTCAGCATGGAACCACGCACCTCACATACGCGCGGTGTTGGGTTGCCAGTCCGCACCTCGCGCGTAATTGTTTTTGCAACCAACGCACCAAGCTTGTTCAGATCCAGCACTTCCGAAAGGTCTTCAGAAAAAGTGCCTGAGGCTGGCATGATCGGGTTTTTCAGGGTCAGTTGGCCCAGTTTCACGGAAAGATCTACCATCCCATTGCCTCCTGAAGGTCAAACACTGGGCCCTCTTTGCACACGCGCAGGTGCACAACCTCTCCATTCTGCGAGAATGGGCGCACGCAGCATTGGCACATGCCGAGCCCACAGGCCATTTGCTGTTCCAGTGCGATTTCGCCGGGGATGTTATGCTTGGCGCCCAGCTCTTGAAGCAGCTTCAAGAGGCGATTGGAGCCACAGGTGTAGAACGCATCAACGCCTTGGCTGCCTATGAGTCCTTCAATCAGCGTTTGCAGGTTCTCAACGGAGGAGGAGCCATCTTCATCTGTCACGCTGATCACTTGCGCGCCAAGAGAGCGGAAGTGCTCCGTGGAAAGCAGGGCGGCCTCAGAGCGTGCGCTGCAAATGGCTGTCAGCTTGCGTCCAAGCCGAGCAGCTTCTTGCGCAAGGGGCGCAAGAGTGGCAAGTCCAACGCCGCGAGCCACCAGCAGCAGGTTCTGCCACTCCGGTTTGATGGTGTAGCCAACACCCAGCGGGCCGAGCACATTGAACAGCTCCCCCGGCTTGAGTGTCGCCATGGCCGCGGTTCCCTCTCCAGCGACCTTGTAAAGAAAAGCAAGCTCACCTTTGTCGGCATCAAAGCGATAGATGCTCATGGGGCGGCGCAGATAAGGCTGCTGTTGGTCCGTCACTGGACACAACAAATGGAAAAACTGCCCTGGTTGGCAGTTCAGGATGTGCTTTGGGGCTTCCAGTACCAGCAGCCGGTAGTCATCGTTGGCCGAGGTGTTGGACTTGACCGTACACAGTGCTTCAAATGCCTTAAGTCCGGCTTCAGGTCGAGCTGAAGCCGGATCCATGTCCTGATGTATCATTGTTAAGTCCTAGCCGAAGATGAGGCGTGGGATGAATAAGGAAAGATCCGGTACGTAGGTAACGATCCCCAAGACAACGAGGTTCATGACAACGAAAGGCCAGACCCCGCTGATGATCGTTGCCACCGGTTTGTTCAAAGTAGATGAAGCAACGAATATATCCAGCCCGAACGGCGGTGTGATCATGCCGAGGCTGATGTTGAGCGTGACAATCATGCCGAAGTGGACCGGATCAATGCCCAGGCTGGTTGCAACGGGGAACAGCGGCGGAACTAGCAGGATCAAGGCTGAGTTCGGATCAATGAACATGCCAGCGATCAGGAATGCCAGATTGATGATCATGAGGAACATGATTGGCCCGGCCTCAATGTCAGTCAAAAAGCCGGTAATGAAGGCCGGGACCTGCGCCAGTGTGACGAAGAACGCCAAAATGCCGCCGAACGCCAACAGGATGAAAATCACCGATGTTTGTATAGCGCTCTGCTCTGTAAGACGGAACAGATCCTTCAACGTCAGGTGTCGATACACCACCATCTCCACAATGATGGCGTAGACCACGCTGGTTACGGCCGCTTCGGTTGGCGTTACAAAACCAGAATAGATGCCACCGAGAATAATCACCGGCATGCCAAGTGCCCAGCCCGCACGACGGAAGCTGACCCAGCGCTCTTTCCATGACGTGCGCTCATAGGTTTTGATTGGCGAGCGGCGGGCTTCCCACATCACCATCAGGGCAAATGCCAGACCAAGGATCACACCAATGGCAAGGCCGCCCGCGAACAGCTTTGCAACTGAGGTGCCAGTCATCCAGCCATAGATGATCATGGTGATGGATGGTGGAATGAGGAGGGCCGTTTCGGCACTGGAGACGATAAGGCCCGTGCTGAAGCGATCGGAAAACCCAGTTTCACGCAGGCGCGGATACACCATGCGGCCCATGGCAGCCACCGTTGCCGGCGCTGAACCGGAGACGGAGCCAAACATCATGGAGGCGCCAATGGTGGTGTGGCCCATGCCACCGCGCGTATGACCCACCAGCGTTTGAATGAAGTCGGTCAGCCGCCGCGCTATCTGACCTGCGCCCATGAGCTGCGCCGCAAAGATGAAGAACGGGATTGCGAGCAGCGTGGTATGGTTGATGCCGCCAACCAGCTTTTGAACGAACACAGCCTCCGGAATGTGGCCGTAGAACATTTCCTTGACTGCAAGCGTAGGCAGGCCAAGCACGAGCAGCATTTCAAAGCCAAGGATCAGCAGAGCTGCGGCAAGGAGAATGGGGATGGCAATCATGATGCGTTCTCGCCTTCTTCTGCGGTTCGTGGGGCGTTTTCAAATCGATTGATTATGCCGAAAAGGTTCAGGAGATAGCGCAGGCCCAAGAGCGAGAAACCCAGAAGGGGTGCCAGATAAATCCAACCCATAGGCAGATCCAGCGTCGGGCTTTTCTGGCCTGTACCCAGCACGAACACCATGAGGCGGTAGCCCAGCAGTGCCACATAGAACGAAATGATAGCGCCGCTAAGGTCAATCGCGCGGATCAGCCATTTGCGTTGGTGTTCGGGCAGCTTGTTTCGAATGGTATCGATGCTCACATGGCGCCCGCGTTCCAGGGCAAGGCCCAGACCGCCGAACACAAGAAACAGATTGAGCAGGCGAACCGCTTCTTCAATCCATGCAAACTGTGCGGAATAGGAGCTTGCCAGCTCGCGCACCAGAACGTTGAAGAAGAACAGAAACACCATCACCAAGAAGATGGTGACGATCGATGTCCGCTCCACGAGGCGTAACAGATTGAGCGCTTTTCTCATGGTTTCCCCAAACAGTTCGCTGGCCCGCTGATATAAAACAGAAAAGGGCGCGGCCACTTCAGGCGCGCCCTCTCGTTTGCTTGGTAATCAGTTTGCGGAGACGTCCGCAAATGCTTTTTCGTAGATAGCGATCAGCTTCTGGCCTTCCTCGCCCGTTGCGGAGAGATAGGCATCCCGAGCGGTTGGGTACATCACTTCGCGCATCTTCGCCCGTTTTGCATCGTCTAGTTCGCGGACGGTCGTCCCGCTGTCCTTGATCACTTTGAGAGCGTCTTCGGCAGCAGCAGTCTTGTGCGCAACAAGCTCGGGGATCACTTCTTCGAAAGCTTCCGTAATGACGGTCTGATACTCAGCAGGCAGAGCAGCCCACCAAGCCTGATTGAACAAAACAACATCCTCGAAAGCGCCATGGTTGGTCAGAACAAGGTTGTCCTGCACCTCAAAGAACTTCATGCGCTGGATGGTATCAAGCGGGTTTTCCTGACCATCTACGATGCCCGTTTGCAGAGAGGTGTATACCTCATTGAATGGCAGCACGATTGCGGAAGCGCCCAATGCGGTAAACTGACCGATGAGGATTTTGGAGTCCATCACGCGGAACTTTTGGCCCTCAAAGTCATCAACGCTTTCAAGCGGTTTGTTGGAGGTCATGTGCTTCCAGCCATTTGGCCACAAGGCAACACCCTTCACGCCGCGGCTGTCGAAAGTCGCAAGCAGCGCTTCACCAAACTCACCGCCGCGGATTTTCTGAGCCTTCTCGGCATCCGTTGGCATCAGGTAAGGGATGTCGAGAACGGAAACCGCCGGGTTGAAGCCGCCAAGGAAACCGGCCGGAGAAACAGTGCCCTGAATGATGCCCAGCTGAACACCTTCAGTCATTTCGCGTTGGTTCCCAAGCTGACCTTGCGGGTAAATCTGGAACTCCACAGCACCGTCTGTGCGCTCCTTTACAAGCTCTGCAACCTTTTCGAGCATGATGTGACGGGACTGAGCCGTTGACTCAAGGTGTCCGATCTGAGCTGTGAAGTCAGCGGCGGAAGCAGTCGATACGGCAGCAAAAAACGCCCCGGAAGTGATTGCGCATGCAACCGCTGCCCGAGCAACTTTGTAAAGGTGCGTCATGATTTCCCCGATAAAAGTGTTCAAACGGACGAACATCTACACGAACAGCGAAGCCTGTCAACATAGTTGAGTAGAATTGAGCTAATTTCGCTCACCTCACCATACGGGAGATACGTCAATTCACTTATTTTGCGTCGCTTGGCTGGGCTGAAAACAAAAGCAAAGCCTTGCTAAAATGTGCTGTTTTTATCGGAATAAGCGATCAATATACTTTCGCTGCTAAGGGTGTGCAAGCGCCATGCTGGCATCAAGCACTTCTTATCCACGTTGAATTTTGCTCAACAATGAATCGTCCTTATTTAAATGCTGCTTGCAGGTAGCTCGAGCAGCTCTTCGCTCTGGCATTTGGCAAGGCAATAAAACAGATCTAAAGCTTGCGGCACAAGATAGGCTGCTGGTTTCTGTTAGTATCAAGAGCGTGAGGGTCAGAGTGGTTT
Organism: Pseudovibrio exalbescens; assembly: GCF_028737195.1. Classification (GTDB taxonomy): domain Bacteria; phylum Pseudomonadota; class Alphaproteobacteria; order Rhizobiales; family Stappiaceae; genus Pseudovibrio; species Pseudovibrio zosterae. The sequence continues at coordinate 687,919 of NZ_JAQZAJ010000002.1, forward strand.
CCGTTCTCTGAGAGCGGAAGGGAGCGTACAGGCCATTAGGCCTGTTTTCTGGGCAAGGACAACGAGGACGCGAAATCAGCATGAAGAAAGAACATGGGCTCCAATTCCCAACCTTCGGTAGTGACAGGATAAACCAGGCAAGCGAGCCAGAGTTGCAAGCGCTGGTTCGAGAGATGGTACGCAACAATTCAGTTATCTGGTCGCTGCTGAAGTTGGCGGAGGCGGAGAAGCTGCCCGACGCCTGGATCGTTTCAGGGGCCATCTACCAAAACCTCTGGAACGCGATGTTGGGCTTGCCTCAGGGCCACGGGATCAAGGACTATGATTTGGTCTATTTCGATGGTGCCGATCTTTCTTGGCAGGCTGAGGACCGCATTATCAAGCGTATTGATTCCCGATCGGTCGACCTTGGTGTTCCCGTTGAAGTGCGCAATCAAGCCCGCGTTCATTTGTGGTATCCGGACCGGTTCGGGGCGGCTTATCCGAAGCTGCAGCATGCCACCCACTCTCTGGACTATTATGCCTCAAAGACCCACGCGGTCGCTGTCGGACTGGAGGCAGGAACAGAGAACATAAAAGTTCATGCGCCGTTTGGCCTGCGCAACATCTTCGACATGCTTGTTGTGCCGAACTATGCGCTTGATAATAAAAAGACACATCAGGATAAGGCGGCGCGTCTACAATCCGTCTGGTCCCCAGTTACGATCATTGATTGGGAGGATGACGAGTTTCTGCGCCATCAAAGACAAGATGCGGGTTTGTTCCTCCGCTAGTTCCCCAGTATAAGGGGCGCGAGACCTCTCGAAATTAGGACAGCCATGCCCGTGCCGCAGCAAGGTGCCGACGCAGTCAGTCAAGAGCTGACATTGCTCGATCAGCAGATACTTGCAGATCCTCTGAAGTCATCAGAGGACGAGCGGCGACGTGTGCTCTCATTGCTGCTGCTCACTCATCCCGGATTGCTGTCAGCCATGAAAGGCATACGTTCTCTTGGGGTGGCGGACTGGCGCATTTCCGGGCGCACCATCGGGTTGATTGTTGGCAGTGCTTTGTTTGGCAAGCCTGAGCAACTGGGCAGTAAGCTGCCGCTGCATCTGTCGTATTTTGAGGGCGATAAATCGTCTTCAGGCGGGGATTTGGCATTGCTGCGCAATCTTCAGCTGGTGCTGGAAGAGAGTCCGTTCAGCATAGCGGTCGAGAATGTTGGGCCACTGCAAAGCGTGCCGCTTCTGGAAAGCGGCCCCAACCAACCTCCGCCCTCGTGCACGGATGAAGCCATACTTCGGAGCCCCGTTCAGGCGTTGGCTGTTGGGGTGCGCCTTGAGGCAAAAAACAGGCTCTCAATATTTGCGCCCTATGGGCTGGCCTGCCTGTTTGCGATGAAGTTCATTGAAAATCCGGTTCATCCTGATGAGGCGGCTGTCAAACAGGAAATGCGCTATTTCTCGAGTCTTTGGCCCGATCAGATTCACGGCTGATGTTCTCTCTCCCCTTCAAAAGCCGCAAATAGTTTGGACAGCTCCACTTTCACCAGACCGCGAACGCTGTTTCCCACATAAACGGCCTCTGCCTTCACCAAGTCCTCTGGCCGCAGGTCGGCTTCTTCCGCGATGCCTCGTTCCAGCAGACCCGCTCGGAGCGTTCCGGGAAGCAGGCCGTGGCGCAGATGAGGCGTGAGCAGCTTTCCGGGGTTCCTGATGAAGAGCGTTGTGAAACTGCCTTCCGTCAGAAAGCCGTCCTCGTTGGTGAAGATGGTTTCCTGACAGTCGAACCGTTCCTGATATCGCTTGCGGGCGTCGTCATAAAATGCCCGGTGCGTTGTCTTGTGAAAGAGAAACCGGTTGTTTGAAAGGAGCGGTTCCCGTGCAAGGCAAACAGACCACGCGCTGTCTGACGCTGAGGGCAGGGGCGTATTTTCTATTTGGAAGCTCCCATCCTCGTGCAGCTCCAAACGTACCCGTTGGGCGCTCGGGTCCCACGCATTTGCGTGAGCCGCTAATGCCGCACGCACAGCCTCGCCATCGATCTTGAAGCCAAAATACGAAGCGCTCTCCAGCAAGCGGGCCATATGGCGCTCAAGAAGGAAGAAGCCGTCTTCAGGTGTCCACTTCATGGTCTCAATGAGGCCAAACGGTTCAATCGGATCAGTGAAGACTTCGAGCTTCAGCAAGCATTCTTCATACTCAGGGGAGGCTCCGGAATCGAAGACCACGCCCGAGCCCGTTCCAAGACTGCCGTTACCGGCCTCATCAAGCACAAGCGTGCGTATGGCCACATTGAAGCAAAAGTCACCATTTGGTTCGATTGCACCAATGGAGCCGGTGTAGATGCCGCGCGGACTGGCTTCTAGATCGTCAATAATCTCCATGGCCCGCAGTTTAGGGGCTCCGGTGATGGAGCCACACGGAAACAACCTCTCCATGATCTCAGGAAGCTCCGCGCCCGGCTCAAGCTTTGCCGTGGTTGTAGAGGTCATCTGGAAGATGCTGCGATAGGTCTCCACCTCGCAATGGGACGGTACCGCAACACTGCCCGGCTCGGCGATGCGCGACAGGTCGTTGCGCATCAAGTCTAGGATCATGGTGTTTTCGGCCCGGGATTTGGTATCGCTCGCAAGCCAGCGTGCGATGCGCTGATCTTCTGCTCGCGTGCGCCCTCGTGCGGCTGTGCCTTTCATCGGCTTGCAGGTGAGTAGGTCTCCACGACGAGAGAGAAATAACTCAGGTGAAATGGAAAGCACACGGTGCCCATTCATATGCATCAACGCTGCATAGTCGACGGGTTGCTGAAACAACAGCCGTTCAAACAGATGAACCGGGTCGCCCTCAAACTGTAGTGCAGCGCGCATGGTCAGGTTGATTTGATAGATGTCACCTTCCGCCAGGTGCTGCTGTGTCTTTTGGAAAGCAGCATCATAGGCATCGCGGCTCAGATCGAACTCTTTGAGGTCAATCTTGGCGGACGTTTCGCTCGGGTCCCGGGCTTGATGAAGCCATGATCGGACCTGCGTTGCAGTAAGGTGTTCAGGTGCCTCATAGATCCCGAACCATGAGAGAGGCATCCCGCCAGTGCCGCGAAAGCGCGGGATCAGCTTTTCTTCAAAGGCAAAACCGAATTCATACGAAAAATAGCCAGCAAGGTAGGCGCCGTTCTTTCGCGCTTCTTCCAGTGCAGCAAGTGTTGCACGCACATCGTCCAGCGACCAGCACTCAATCACATCCAATGGTTTGGAAAGGAGACGTGCTTCAAACCGCGATTTGCGGTCGAGCAGCAGAACCGTGCCATCCTCAAATCGCGACATTTGCTGCAATTCTCATTGTGAACAAGCGTAACACCTCAACGTGCAAAACAATGCGCGCGGGTATACCAGTCAGATGGAGTTGCTGGCAACATGCGCCGCGTTTCAGTCCGCTATAAGAACGGGAAAAGGCCGCCAAGAGACGGCCCTCTTATCTCGTCCGGTGCTGATGCAAGACGTCAGGCCACATCCTGCAGGAACTGTGTGATCCGGTTGCCCAACTGAACAATGCGCTCCTCCATGACGCGTGTGTCATTGTTCACCTCACCGGCGGCACGTGAGGTTTGCTCAACCGCCTCGCCGAGGCCCTGCACGTTCTCAGCAACAGCCTGGGTGCCTTGCGCAGCAGAGGTGATGTTCATGGAGATTTCGTTGGTAGCTTCACCCTGTTGGCTAACAGCTGCGGAAATGGCGCTGGCGTTGCTGTTTACGTCGTCAATTCGCGCGGAAATGTTTCCGATCGCTTCGGCAGCTTGGCGTGTCTGTCCCTGAATCTCGGAGATTTGGCCGCTGATCTCCTCTGTGGCCTTGGAGGTCTGGGTCGCCAGATCCTTGACTTCCGCAGCCACAACGGCAAAGCCTTTGCCCGCTTCACCCGCCCGCGCGGCTTCGATTGTGGCGTTCAAAGCCAGAAGGTTTGTCTGTTCCGCAATCGCTTGAATGAGGGTGATCACTTCGCCAATGCGATTGGCGGCATCGGACAACCCGTTCATTGTCTCATCAGCTGCACGCGCACTTGAGTTGGCGTCGTTGATCTTCTCGTTGGTCTGAGCAATCTGGCGTGCAATCTCGCCAATGGAGGAAGACAGCTCTTCAGCAGCTGCTGAGACGGTTTGCACATTGCCCGAGGCAACGTTTGAAGAGTGCTCTGCACGATCTGCGCGGCTGTTGCTGTCATGAGCCAGCTGGGTCAGGGCCTCTGTGGCTTGCAATATGGTTTGGGCGCGGTTTGACAGCTCAGTGACCAGTTCATCGGCTTCGGCTTTGAACGCGGCAATATGCTCTTGGACGCGGATGGATTGCTCATGCTCGTTTGACTGGCGCTCGCTTTCAGATGCCTGCAGTGCAAGGGCCCGTTCTTCTGCCGCGACTGCGTCTTCGCGGGCCTTTTCTGACGTGCTGAATAGCTCATTCACCTTTTGGCAGGTCAAGACCAACGCCGCCGTTTCCAAAATCAGAATAGCTGCATGAAGGGCTACACGGCCGATGCTGCCGTCGCCCGGAAACACAAGTTCCGGAAGAAGAAAGTTGAAGGTCAGGTGATGGAGCGCCACAACGGCGGCAAAGGCCAGCAGAGGGCGGATGTCAAACCAGCCTATCAGAATGGCAAGCACCGCAAAAAAGTACATGTGCATGTCAATCTGATAGGAAGTGGCCGCATCTGGTGAGGCGCTGGCCGCCACAATGACGGACACAATGGCGGCCATGCAAAGCGCTGTCACAATCCGGGTAGGAGTTGCAGAGCCAAACTGCATCCAGACGGCTGTGGGAACCACAGCCAGCAAGACAGCAATGCCAGAGATGATTGCCACCGAGGCGTGCTCATTCAAAAACGCGGCTGTCATGGCCAACAAAACGTTGATCCACATGAGGCCGATAATCAGCCGTGTTACAGCCTCACGCATCTCGTGCATGCTTTGCGAGGAAAGCCTCTGCCCACTCATCGTTTCATTCTCCAAAAGCGTTCAGGCCCGACCGGCACGCGTCAAAAATCAAGGGTGAAAGCACAAGCAGTGCTCCGTGGTTGTAGAGTTGTTCTATGAAGTCAGGCTTATCCGAAGCTGCCACTACCAGATATCGTCCGTTGCCGATGGTTCCAAGGAGCGCCCCTTCTGCAGCGACAGCGCTGTCAATTGCTGCAGTGGACCATGGGGCCGAGAGTACAGCGACCCTTGAGGCGCTGCTGGGAACCAGTGTGGCAAGGCTCATGCATAAAAAAACGAGAGCAAAGACAAGCATGTAGAATGACATGCCCACTTCGCTCTCGTTTTGATGATCTGACTGCATGAATTTCCCTCATTAATTTGAGGGGTCATTTCTGCAGTTATTTTACTTAATTCTCTATTAAAGCTGAGATACCTGCCTGTCGATTAGGCTGGTTCAGCCACTGGCTCCATGTCCGTGAAGCAGTATCGCATGCAGGTCGAGTTCTCAGCCTTTTCAAGAATGCTTTGGAAGACAGCATCCAGGCGCTCCAGATCTTTTTCGTCGATCTCTTTGAGCAGAGCGGTGGCTGTGTCCCAACGGCTCTTTGCCAGGTCCGAAGCCCTGCGTTTACCGCGTGCTGTCAGCTCAACCATAACTTCTCTGCCACGGCGACGCTGCCGGCGCACGAGCCAGTCTTTTTCCAGCCGGTCGATCAGGCGGACCGTCGCAGAGTGGCTAAGACGAACCTCTGTCGCAATGCCTCCAATGGAAACAGTGGAGTTGCGTTGGATGGTTAGAAGAGCAGCGACAGCACTTGAGGAAAGGTCGCCATAGGCTTCGACGCTTGTATCTTCCAGCAACGTGCTGACCGCTGTCAATTTGTTCGCTACTTGATCAACTAACATTTGAAAACATTTCTTGAAAAGTGTTGCCCTTAAGTTCGGTGAGATAAAATTAATTTAAAATTTTATATTAATCAACTCACTCATTCAATTAAGGGTGGTGGAATGGGGTGAGGGATAACCTGACTGTCTAAAAGAATCGATTCTTGAATTGATGAATTTAGGTTGTGTAACGGACATCCAGGCCACAAATGCCGCAATAACCCTCGGGGTTTTTGGCAAGATATTGCTGATGGTAGTCCTCAGCCCAATAAAAGGCAGGGGCTGTTCGAATTTCTGTCGTTATGCTTCGTCCCAAATCGGATTCTCTTAGATTTCTCTGATAAACCTCCTTTGATTCTCTTGCGGTGGAAAGGTCACTCGAATCAAAAGTGTATATCACTGACCGATATTGACTGCCAATATCGTTACCCTGCCGCATTCCCTGAGTTGGGTCGTGATTTTCCCAAAAGAGCTTCAAGAGCTGATCAAGGGATGCCTCGGTGGGATCAAACACAACAAACACAACTTCGGCATGGCCAGTTCGCCCCGTACATACCTCATTATAGGTGGGGTTGGGCGTGCCTCCGCCCGCATAGCCAACGCCAGTGACGTAGACGCCTTCTTTGTTCCAGAACAGGCGCTCTGCCCCCCAAAAACATCCCATGCCGATGACGAGCCGTTTGAAGCCTGCTGGGTAAGGGCCCGCCAGAGGCTGCCCGTTTACATGATGGGTACCTGGAAGGTTTATGGGGTCATGCCGCCCCGGCAGCGTTCCTTCATTGGATTTGCCGCTGAACTTGTTGGACAGCATGTTCATGAATGACATCATAACCTCCCCTGAAACGACTTGATATCAAACTGGAGTAAGTCTGAGATAAATCAAGGCGTCAACTGGCGGGCGGCGAGGCAGGCTGGCGACTTACAAAAGCGAGGCGCGCAGTCTTTTCCGGCGGTCGCCGTACCAGAGCAGCAAAAGGCCCAGAGGGGTAAAAACAACCCACGCCGGATATTGCAGGAGGCCTTGGAGGATCGGATCCCAAAGGAATGGAGAAACATTCCGTTGGATTCCCGCCTGAGCCGCGTTCAGACTTTCCGGCGACAAGTCAAACCAGACTTGCCCCATCGGCGTCACCACCCATGCCGAGGCGGCGATGCTGCGTGTGCAGTCAACCACAAACGCGACCAATGCCACGGCAACAAACCAAAGGCCGAATACTCTCGCCAAAAAACTGAACACCTGTGCCCCCGTTTATCTGGGTTGTAAGGACGTGCAGACGCCTTGACGTGTCTGCGTATTGGGATCCTTACGCCATATCATGATCATTGAAACTCAACATCCGGTGAATGATTAGTGATGCTCTTGAAAATACGTGGAATCCGAAGCTGTTGTGCGTTTCGTGCCGGCTAAGTTCACAGGTTGGGGAAAGCTGAAGGTTTTTTCAAAATAAGTCCTTGCGCCCTCCGGGTGCTTTGACTATACCCCCACTCACGCCGTCGGTGCCAAGCCGACGCAGCAAGCGGAGAGGTGGCCGAGCGGTCGAAGGCGCACGCCTGGAACGCGTGTAGGCGGGAAACCGTCTCCAGGGTTCGAATCCCTGTCTCTCCGCCATTAACCTAAAACGAACTTGTCTATGCCCGAGATGGCATAGCCTCAAAAGCCCAGCATTTGCGGGCTTTTTCGCTATTTGCAATTGACTTCCTCTCTATAAAAACACCCCGTTTTTCTCTAATTTTCCTCCTATATATGCCCCTTTCCTGAAAAACACCGTACTTGGAAAAGCGAAGTACGGAGCTTTTAGTCATGGGAAATCAATGGTTTGGCAATTGACCAGTTCGCAGCAGTCTATGCCTATCATTGACTATTCATCAGGTGAGATATGAAATTTGGAGCGATAGCAAACGCGGTTTTTGTGATCTTTGTAATCCTCAAATGGGTCACTGTCATATATGCCGAAGAACTTTTGAAAGACCTTCTTCAGTTCTTGTTTTTGCTTTTTCTGGTTTCGGTTGGCTTTCGGGTTATCCCACGTGAATTGGCCTCGCTCATCTGCAAAGCCTTCCAGCAGATTCCATTGTTTGTTGGGAGATGCTGTTCGGCCATCAGCCATGCCCATCTGGGTAAAATTGTAAACTTGGGAAACCCTATTGTTACCAGTATTGCAAGTGACACGAACCGTATGCCCATCGGTGAACTTAACCGTAATATTCGACCACTCTGCATCGGCTGGGGTTGGAAATAAGACACAGCTCACTTCTGGCATTGGGTCTTCTTGAGCCTCATGAAAGGCAGAAAATGCTTCTGAGGCTTTTTTGGTATCAATGAGCATGTCTGCATTAGTCAAATCTTGCAGACCAATTAAAGCAGAGCTTTTAGCTCGGATAGCATTTATCTTGGATTGGCTGATGTTGTCGACAGACGGCATCAGCAAAATGGCTGATCCATCAAGACCAATCACATGGTTGATTATGCCTTCCAGATCTCCATCGTGAATGTCTATTCCAAAGAAAACTGGATAACGGATGGTGCCGCGAGGTATGTAATGCCCAACCCTTATACAGCTTGAGGTGCCATCAATGGTTTGTATATCCTTTGAAACTGAAATCTCATTCGTAGAGTCGGCGATTAAGCCAGCAATTTTTTTTAGACTTAGAGTATGCAGCCGTCTGTCATTATTCGAAATATGTAAGTCTGGGCAGGATGTGGTGTCATCATTACAAACTGCCAGCATTTTCCCATTAGGCATTTCACACACACGCCTTCCACCGCAATGCCCATGATCACAATGCAACTGTTCATCAAAAGCAGTTGTGCTATCGAACCAAGACTTGATTAACTCAGCATCACCAAAGTGTTTGATTAAAAATGCATGGTTATGTTCATGCCGAGGCAGCTTCGCGAGCATATTCCACATATTGCGCTGCCTCCTGTTTTGATGATCTAGGTTCAACTAGCCCTTGGTCGGTGATCCAATCTTCCACAACCAGAAAATCTTCGTCACGACTGAACGTGGCACGATTGCCAGCCCGGATATCAATTGGCCTTGCCTTTTTCACCCCTTCAAACTTTACGCTGAACTTGGCAAAATTAATGGCCGCACGCTTTGTCGATTCCTGTCCGTTTTTCCGTATAAGCGTGTTGAGAAGATTGCCTGATTTTCTGATTTCAGTTTCGCCGCCCCAATCATAATGAATTTCAACCAGCTTCACATCTTCAACACCATCAGTAGTGGCAAAATTATGGGCGGCATTATCAACATCTCTCAATTTCTCTAACGAAAACTTCTTTTGCTCAGAGAAGTACTCCTCGTTACCAAAAATATGTTTTCCCACGCAGCGCAAGAATTCTTCTATCTGACCTTTTTTCTTGCTAGATATTCTGACGCTGACATCATCGCTGTCGCAATTGTAAATCAAAAGATCGTGGCATTGAGGGTTGTAAAATACGCTCCCTGTCTCGCCATCTTTCATTTTAAATTCACGCTTTAATGGCTTGCCGTATTTTATAACGATGCTAACTCGGTGCCCTTGAGGGAACAAATAAACTCGGCAATTTCGCAATCGGTTATTACTGGCAAACCAGTCATCAAGCTCTGATTGCAGTGCTGTGATTGTTCCATCTGAAATCTCTGGAAAAGATCTTTTTTGAGCGTGAGAGCCCCAATAAAAACTAAAGCCCCGATAGTTTCGGACTAATGATCGCGCATATTCCGTATGGAAAAGATCAGGCTGATTTAAAAAGCAAAACAGGGCTAAATCTTCATGTGATCCGGGTATATAGTGTAACTCGATACCTTGGTCTTTGGCTGCTGATATCAGCGAGTCCATCGCTTCTTGACTGGACATTTCTGTAATTAATTGCAGAGCTTCCATCAACTCGTGCGTTTCATCCGAATCTTGAACGCTGTCGTTTGGGCGGATAAGCGCTTTTGTAATATCTTCAAAATTCAATGTGCCGTTTTCGAGATGAATCTCATGCTCTTCAAAGAATTTTGGAAACTTTCTGAATAGCTGAATAAGCAGCTCTGCATCCAGACCGCCTAAAACATCTACATTTGTGAATACCTTTGGATTATATCTCGACATCGCCAATCTCCTGTTTCGTCGTTACAGGGTTGGCCTCGGTGTCAACACCCGAGCAGACGTGTAAGACCTTCCCAATTATTTTAAGTTCATCTTGTTGTCCTATGATGATGGGTTTTAGTTTCTGATTTTCAGGGCGCAGTTCAATATGCTCCCCTTCAATGCTCAGCCGCTTTACAGTGGTCTCTTCGCCGACCATGGCCACCACAATATCGCTGTTTTCAGCAATCGGCTGCTGGCGCACAACAACGTAATCTCCCTCGAAAATATCAGCATTGATCATGCTGTCACCTTGCACTTTGAGCGCAAAGCATTTCCCGCGCAGCACATTATCCGGCACCATGACCTGACCAATCTGATTCTCAAGGGCGAGAATCGGTTGGCCAGCCGCAACCATCCCTAAAACAGGAACAGCCGTCAGATTGGTTTTATCCGGTGTTTGTGCGTGGAGGACTTCGATGGAACGCGCTTTTCGCGCTTGCCTGCGAATATAGCCTTTATCTTCCAGCCGCTTGAGCCCTTCAAACACACTGGGCGCTTTCACACCCAATTCCACAGCAAGCTCTTGTACCGTGGGCGACATCCCCATGGCACGTTTCAGGCGCTCAATGGCCTGTAATAGCGTATTCTGTGCGTTTGTCAGTTGCTCCATAGCATCCTTTCAATTTTGGCTAATGACCTAATATAAATTAGGCTTTTGATTTTCACAAGCCTAATTTGATTCAATGCACAGCATTGACTGAGCCGACAGTTTTCAAGTCATTTCAGTAAGTAACTCCTTGAACGACGCAATAATTCTCAAGGAGGTTCGCCTATGTCTTCACTTTCCCCAAACCTAATAAATGAACGAGATCGCCGCACCGAAGTGGCCCGTTTACTGGCACTTGGCATTCTGCGCCGCAAGATCCGTCTGAACCGTCAGTTCGAGCCAACACATCCCTCTAATTCATTGGACTTACAAGTTTTTCCAAGCGTTCATGCCCATGACGAAGAACCAAAAAACCAAGGAGAAACAGATGGATAAAACACTTCTGGCGCGTGTGGCGGCACTCCCAAACATGCCGCTATCAGACCTGAAAGCATTATGGCGGGATGTGTATCAGGACGAACCACCCGGCGGCCATAAAAGCCACATTGTCCGCAGACTGGCTTATCGCCTGCAGGAGCTTGCATATGGCGTTGATCCGCAGATTGAGAACCGGATCGAACAGCAGGCCAATGATTTATTCGGATCGGGCAAGAAATCCAAGCCGAAGCGCAAGACACAATATCAGCGGCCCATCCCCGGCACCAAACTTGTTCGGGAATATAAGGGCATTGAATATCAGGTCACCATTTTAGAAGAAGGCTACGAATATGCAGGCTGTTTATACAAAAGCCTGTCGAAAGTTGCGCTGGCCATAACGGGCAGCAGCTGGTCAGGACCTGCCTTCTTCGGATTAAACAACAAAGCACAAGGAGGCAAACATTGAGCGCAACTACACCGAAAAAACGCTGCGCGATTTATACGCGCAAATCTACTGAAGAAGGCTTGGACATGGAATTCAACAGCCTTGATGCTCAGCGCGAGGCTTGTGAGTCCTACATTGCCTCACAAAAACATGAAGGCTGGTTTCAGCTTCCTGATGAATATGATGATGGCGGCTTCACAGGCGGCAATATGGATCGTCCGGCTTTGAAGCGCCTGATGGACGATATCAAAAGCGGGCTGATTGATACGGTTGTCGTGTACAAGGTTGACCGTTTGTCGCGCTCCTTGGCTGATTTTGCCAAACTAATTGATCTGTTCGATGAGCACAAAGTGTCCTTTGTCTCTGTGACCCAGCAATTCAACACCACCACATCAATGGGCCGACTGACGCTGAATATTCTGCTGAGTTTCGCCCAGTTTGAGCGTGAGGTGATTGGCGAACGCATCCGCGATAAATTAGCCGCCTCCAAACGCAAAGGCATGTGGATGGGCGGTGTCACGCCCATGGGCTATGTGGTCAAAAACCGCGAGCTTGTGATCGAGCCTGATGAGGCTGAGGGCATCCGCAAAATATTTGATCTGTTTTTGATGACCAAGTCACCAACGGAAATGGCGAAAATGTTGCCGCGCATGGGAGTGTTAAGCAAGAAGCGTACAACCAAGAACGGACGGGTTATTGGAGGCAAGGCACTGGATAAAGGCGGTCTCTATAAGATTCTGCAAAACCCCATCTATATCGGCAAGATCAAGCATAAAGACAAAATCTACGAAGGCCGCCATCCAGCCATCATTGATATGGATACGTGGAATAAAGTCCGCGCCATCATGAAAGAAAACACCATCAATAGAGGCGCAATCACACGCAAGAAAACCAAGGCCATTTTGATGGGGCTTTTGAAATGCGGTGAATGTGGATGCTCTTTGGTGCCAAGCCATACCCGTAAAAAAGGCGGCAGGCTTTATCGCTATTACACCTGCGAACACTATCGCAAAGGTATCAAACCTGATTGCAAAGTTCGTAATGTCAGTGCCAGTGAGATGGAAGCTTTGATCCTGACACAGCTGCAAGCCGTTTTTGCCTCACCTGAAATGATCGTTGAGACATGGCGCGAGGCATACAAAGAAGATGAAAGCGTGACTGAAACGGAAGTCCGGGACGCGCTTGGCAATATTGTACCGATCTGGAAGGAGCTTTTTCCGGCAGAGCAGCAACGTATTCTTGAGCTGATGATTGAGAAAGTCATCGTCAATTATGAATATGTCGATGTCCGTATCCGGGCAGATGGCATGCTTAGCCTTGCACGAGAATTGGACGAACAAGAAAAGCGCCTCCAAGGAATTTCAACCAAACAATTGGAGGAGCAAGCATGGATGCACGCATAAAAATGATGGAAGGCAATGTGATCTCGGTTCGGGTTCCGATAAAAATCAAACGCTACGGCGGCAAAAAACTGATTTTACTTCCTGAAGGTGCTCATATGACTGCACCGCAAGAAGCTTCGAAACCCGACGAGACGCTCGTTAGAGCCTTGGCCAAAGCCTATTACTGGCAGAACCTGATTGATACAGGGCGCTATAAATCCATCGATGACATGTCGCGCCAACGCCAGATCAATTCCTCTTATATGTCGCGGATACTGCGCCTCAATCAACTCGCCCCCCAGATTAAAAAAGCCATCTTGGATGGTACGCAGCCGCGCCAGTTAAGCCTACAAGATATGCAAACCCCATTTCCCGATATTTGGGATGAGCAATTAAAGCATTTTGGATTTGCTTAATCCCGCTTCGGTGAAATTTCACCGAACACTCTGAAATTTTTTTCAAAAAAATTCGCACCCACCAAAGCCCCGCATGTCGGGGCTTTTTTTGTTTTTGCAGCGCTTTGAGTAGCGCGTCTCACCGGGCCTCCGGTGAGTTTTCGCCAGTCCCAGTTGACCCGCCCGCGTGGCGGCTAACCGCAACTGGAGACGAAAACCATGAGCAAAAACAACTATGAAGGAATCCATCCTTATGTCGTAAACCAAGTCCGTTATCACGCACGCAGCCTGATGCGGCACTCCGCCATTCATGGCGTAGAAGTCGAGGACCTCGAGCAAGAGCTAATGCTGGATTATCTATCCCGCAAGCAGGCTTATGATCCCGAAAAAGCAAAATGGTCGACCTTTGTTGACCGCATCCTCAACCACAAATGCGCCAGCCTGATTGAGGCCGCCCGCGCACAAAAACGTGGGTCCGGCATCAGTGATTTCTCACTTGATGCATGGCTTGAGGATAAGGATGGCGAAGACAACGCCTTGCCTGATCCCGCAACCGAAGACCTGACCAGCCGCGACCTTCAAATTGACCTTGAACAGGCCGTTCAGCAGATGCCGCCGCATCTGGTGTTGCTGCTCGTTGATCTGCGGACGCTCAGCATCAGTGAAATCTCACGCAAAACCAAAACCCCACGATCAACCCTTTACGGGACGCTGTCCGAACTACGCGGATCGCTGAAGGAGCGTGGCTTTGCGGAATACCTGCACTGAGCCGCCGACAGTTTTTGAGCCCTCTCGGTAAGTAACTCCTTGAAGGCAAGAAAACATGCCGGGTTCTCGCGGAAATACAAGACCTGAATCAGGAAATACCGCGACCGCTTTGCTCTTTGGGCGGCGTCAGAACCCGGCAGCCGAAACGACATGACCAAAGAGCAAATTTTAACCCACGAAATCAAGGAGGTTTTATGTTTAAGCCATCGTTACAAAAGCTGATTAAAGACAGCTACTACGCCAAACATGTTCCGGCATTTATTCAAATTCCAGAACTTGGTGCTATTCCTGAAGACACCACCAAACCTATCCATGAGGCAACTCTGGATGATTTGGCCTTTGCCGCGCAGGCTTTGGATAAAGAACAAAGCGCCATTTACAAGCGCTTGTCTGCCATCCGTGAGCTTTATACGGAAGCACGTTCCAAAGGCGCATTAGGCGCTGAAAACATTGTGGACGCACTCTCCCGCAAAGGAGGTGCCCAATGAGCCTTCCTATCATCTCAGCCGATGAACGCTTGAAAGAAACCAAGGGCATTAAAGGATGCATCTTCGGTAAAAGCGGTATTGGCAAAACATCACTGCTCTGGACGCTTCCCGCTGAAAAGACGCTGTTCTTTGATCTGGAAGCTGGTGATCTGGCTATCGAAGGTTGGCAAGGCGACACCATCCGTCCGCGCACATGGCAGGACTGCCGTGATATTGCAGCCTTTATTGGCGGTCCGAATCCGGCTCTGCGTGATGAGCAGCCTTACAGCCAAGCCCATTATGATGCCGTCACCGCCAAATATGGTGATGCCGGAGCGCTGGATAAATACGACACGATCTTCATCGACAGCATCACCGTTGCTGGACGCTTGTGTTTCAATTGGTGCAAGGGCCAGCCACAGGCATTTTCTGACAAAACAGGCAAACCCGACACGCGTGGTGCATACGGCCTGCATGGTCAGGAAATGATCGCGTGGCTTACGCATCTCCAACACACACGCGGCAAGAATATCTGGTTTGTCGGCATCTTGGACGAAAAGATCGACGACTTTAATCGCCGTTTCTTCCAGCCACAAATTGAAGGCAGCAAAACTGCATTAGAGCTTCCCGGCATTGTCGATCAGGTCATCACTATGACCGAGATGACAAGCCCCGAAGGCAAGTCATTTCGCGCCTTTATCTGCCACACCATCAATGATGCCGGATATCCGGCCAAGGATCGTTCCGGTCGTCTTGATCTGATGGAAGAACCCCATCTTGGCCGCCTCATGCAGAAGATTGCGGGCAAAGCCAAGCCTGCTGCCGAACGCCTCACGTTCTCAATTGAACAAGACGCGCCTGCCAGCAGCACCCCGGATTCCCAAGAAAACAACGAAACACAAGGAGGCCAAGAATGAGTTGGAACGATTTTAATAGTGCAGATGATCAAAGCGGATTTGATGTCATCCCCAAAGGAACACTGGCTAAGGTCCGTATGACCATTAAGCCCGGTGGTCATGATGATGCATCACAAGGCTGGACGGGTGGCTGGGCCACGCGTAGCAACACCACAGGTGCGGTCTATTTGAACTGCGAGTTTGTGGTGCTGGAAGGCAAATATGCCCGCCGCAAAATCTGGAGCCTGATTGGCCTTTACAGCGCAAAGGGACCGGACTGGGCCAATATTGGTCGCGCCTTTATCAAAGGGATTTTGAATTCCTCTCGCGGCGTGTCCAACAAGGATAATTCGCCAGCTGCCCAGAATGCCCGCCGTATCAACGGCCTTGGTGATCTGGATGGTGTCGAGTTTGCTGCCCGTATCGATATTGAGAAAGACCAAAACGGTGACGACAAGAACGTCATCAAACTGGCTATCACACCAGACAACAAGGAATACGCCTCTCTAATGGGCGCTGTATCCGGTACAGCTTCTGCGCCTCAGTCCAATAGTGATCAGCCCGCATCTGCGAGTTCTGCCAGCAACCTGCCGTCATGGGCGCAATGATAAGGGGGCGGCATGTTACTCAGACCAAGACAAAAGGAGCTCGTCTCTAAGACCGTTGATGCGCTTTATACCCACGGCAATACACTTGCAGTCGCGCCAACAGGTGCAGGCAAGACAATCATGCTCTCAGCAGTGCTGGGGCGCATGTTTGATCGCGATATTGAGCGTGCCTGCGTGCTTGCTCACCGTGATGAGTTGACCTTTCAAAATGAAGGGAAGTTCAAGCGCGTAAATCCATCGCTCTCCACCAGCATTTTTAATGCGAATGAGAAAAGCTGGGATGGCCAAGTGGCTTTTGCCATGGTGCAAACCCTCTCGCGGGAGAGCAATCTACACTCATTGCCACCACTTGACGCATTGGTGATTGATGAAGCACATCACGCCCGGGCTGACAGCTATATGCGGGTGATTGAGCACGCTCAAAACATCAATCCAAACATGAAGCTGCTGGGCATGACCGCCACGCCGAACCGTGGTGATAAAAAAGGTCTGCGCCCGATCTTCTCCAATGTGTCGGACCAAATCACGGTCAAAGAGCTGATCGCGTCCGGTCACCTTGTGCCGCCACGCACCTTTGTCATGAATGTTGGTGTTCAGGAAGAACTGAGTAAAGTCCGTAAAACCGCTCTTGATTATGATATGGGCGCGGTTGCCGACATCATGAACACGCGCCCCATCAATGATGCGGTGGTTCAGCACTGGAAAGAAAAAGCCGGAGACCGTCAAACCGTTGTATTTTGCTCGACCGTTGAGCATGCGCGGGATGTCATGGCCAGCTTTATCAGCGCGGGCTTCGCCACAGGAATGATCTGGGGTGATATGAGTGAAACAGATCGCGCTGATACCTTGGCAGCTTACGGCAAAGGCGATCTGCAAGTCATCGTGAATGTCGCGGTACTGACTGAAGGCTGGGATCACCCGCCAACATCCTGCATCGTTTTACTGCGACCAAGTTCCTACAAATCCACAATGATCCAGATGATTGGGCGTGGGTTGCGAACAGTCGACCCGGCTGAGTTCCCCGGCATCATCAAAAAAGACTGCGTTGTGCTGGACTTCGGCACATCGACACTGATGCATGGCTCGCTGGAACAGGAAGTCCAGCTGGACGACCAGTTTATTGAAGGCGATGCGCCCTATAAAGACTGCCCGGAATGCGGTGCTGATGTGCCGCTCGCCAGTAAGGAATGTCTGTTATGTGGCTATATCTGGGAAGGCCAGCCCGAGGCTGACACCACACAGACCGCCGATTTCCACATGACGGAGATCGACATTCTCAAACGCTCCAGCTTCCTTTGGTGCGATTTGCGCGGCGATGATCAGTATTTCATTGCGACTGGCTTTGAGGCTTGGGGCGGCGTCTTTTACCGTGATGGCGAATGGTACGCCGTTGGTGGTCGCAAAAACCACGCGGTTAAGCTCTTGGCTGCCGGTGAGCGTATTGTGTGCTTCGCCGCAGCCGATGACTGGATCAACCTGTTTGAAACCGAGAGCGCTGCTCACAAAACCAAGAACTGGTTGCACCAGCCTGCCACCGAAAAACAGCTGCGTCACCTCCCTCCTGAATATCGCAATGATTACAGCCTGACCCGTTACAAGGCATCCGCGCTGATGACCATGCGGTTTAACAACACGGCCATCCGTCAGGTCATTGAAAACGGGAGGGTCGCCGCATGATTGATCCCACCGATTTCGAACGTGACTGCATGAATAAGGCTCTGCGTCCCCTTGGCGAATATGTCGCCGAGATTGGCACTGACAAAGCCTTCCAAGATTTAACCCGTGAGCAAGTCCTGACGCTGATCGAAGTCGTTGTGACTGCTTACATGGACGAGCTTTCCAAAGGCTCGGAGGAGATTCCGTTTTAGATGCTTGATTTTAATCACAGGCCCAGTTTTACCGAGCGTGTGTCTGAATTGATTGATCAGGCACTGTGCGCGGAACATAAAACCCAGCCAGAACGCGATTATCTGGGGGCTTCCCGCCTCGGGGAAAACTGCAGCCGCAAATTACAGTACGAATATACCAACACGCCCAAAGACGAAGGTTTTTCCGGGCAGACATTGCGGATATTTGCCGCAGGCCATGTGTTTGAAGATCTGGCCATTCGCTGGCTGCGCCTTGCCGGGTTTGAGCTCTTCACTGAAAAGCCGAATGGCTATCAGTTTGGATTTTCTGTCGCTGATGGCCGCATCCGTGGTCATGTTGACGGCATTATTAATGGCGCACCCGAGGCGCTAGGCCTGACATTCCCGATGCTTTGGGAGTGCAAGTCGCTCAATGCCAAGTCATGGAAAGATACCGTCAAACGCGGCGTTGCTAAATCAAAGCCTGTCTATGCCGCGCAGATGGCCACCTACCAAGCCTATATGGAAGGCAGTGTGCCGGGCATTAGTAAGAGCCCGGCGCTATTCACGGCCATTAATAAAGATACGGCAGAGCTGCATTTTGAGCTTGTTGCTTTTGATGCGAGCCTTGCTCAAAAGGTCAGTGATCGTGCGGTTACCATCTTAAAAGCAGCCGATTCTGGTGAATTATTGCCGCGTCATACCGCTGATCCCGAACATTTTGAATGTCGTTTCTGTGCCTACCGCAACCGTTGTTGGGAGGTACCTGCATGACGACAAGCTGGTCCGATTTCAACGATGCGCCAAGCCAATATCCGGAATTTAAAGACACTGCTGTCCCTACGGATGATATCCGTCAGCAACTGATTGGACGTCTGGATCAAGTCTTGTCTTATTTGCTGCCTGCAGGCCGCATCAAGCGAGGCGTGTATGAGATCGGTGATATTCAAGGTAATAAAGGTGATAGCCTCAAGATTGAGCTGAATAGCGGCAAGGCTGGCATGTGGCATGATTTTGCCACGGGCGAAGGTGGAGACATCTTTGATCTGTGGGCTGCTTGTCACAATCTGGATACCAAACATCAGTTCCCACAGGTGGTCAGTTCAGCCAGTGAATGGCTGGGATTGTCTTCGCCCGCGCCGATACCTGCTAATCAAGCCAAACCTGCCAAACATATCCCCGAGGATGAACTTGGCCCTTACACGGCCAAATGGGACTATCTGGATGGCGATGGCAAGCTGATTGCCTGCGTCTATCGCTATGACACAGCCGACGGCAAGGAATTCAGGCCATGGGATGTGCTGGCAAAAAAACATCGCGCTCCCACACCAAGACCTCTCTTTAATCAGCCGGGCCTCATGGAAAACCAGCATGTGGTTCTGGTCGAAGGTGAAAAAGCTGCCGAAGCTTTGATGGCTCATGGCATCACTGCCACAACTGCAATGAATGGCGCGAAAGCCCCGCCCGAAAAAACTGACTGGTCACCGCTCAAAGGCAAACACCTACTGATCTGGCCGGATCATGATGAGGCTGGTCGCGCTTATGCCGAAGCCGTTAGCGCATATCTTGGCGCACAAGGCGTAACCGCTTCGCTCACCATTTTGGATGTACCAAGTGATAAGCCTGAGAAATGGGACGCAGCCGATGCTGTGTCTGAGGGTTTGGACATACGCGCTTTTATTGCTGCGTGCATTAAAACCGAAAAAGCCGCTGTCACCGCTGTGCCTGCCTTCACGGTTGGGCATTTTCTGGATGACACATCGCCCATGCCAGAAGATTTGATCCTACCGCGTGTGTTAACGCCGGGCGGACTTATGGTCTTTGGTGGTGCGCCAAAGGTCGGCAAGAGTGATTTTCTACTCTCGCTGCTGGCTCATATGGCGGCAGGCGTTCCATTTCTTGGCATGAAGCCACCACGCCCTTTGCGGATATTTTATCTGCAGGCAGAGATTGGCTATCACTATTTGCGCGAGCGCTTGCAAAACATGGCGTTTGATAAAAACCTGCTTCCACTGGTCCGCAAAAATCTGGTTGTCACACCGCAATTCAAGATGCTGCTCAATGAGCATGGCGTGGCGGCCACCTGTGAGGCCATTCGCAGCCATTTTGCCGATCTTGGGGTTGATATTATCGTCGTTGATCCGCTGCGCAATGTGTTTGACGGCGGCGATAGCGATGCCGGTGAGAATGATAACGCCGCGATGCTGTTCTTCCTGCAGCAACGGCTCGATGCCTTACGTGATGCCGTTAATCCCGATGCTGGGATTATCCTTGCCCACCACACACGCAAAATCCAAAAAAAGCAGCTTGAGGAAGACCCGTTTCAGGCGCTCTCCGGTGCCAGCAGCCTGCGCGGTTATTACACCACCGGGCTGATCATGTTCCAGCCGGATGAAAATCAGTCCTATCGCCAGCTGATTTTTGAGCTGCGAAATGGCCCGCGCCTGCGCTCAAAAGTGATCGATAAGGTCGATGGTGCGTGGCAAGAGATGGAATACAGTTCGGATCGTTTGGTCAATCGTGACTATGGCCAGAAGCTGGATGCGGAGCGTCGTCGCAAGCGCGATGTGATCCTTGAAATCATCTATGCAGAATCTCGCGCTGGTCGTGTCTACACCATGAACCAGTTTTGTCAGGCGTTTGAAAACCGCGCCGGACTTGGCGGTAAAGACACCATTCGTGGACGCTTGGATGTGCTCTCCACCAAGGGCTACGTCAAGTTTTTCAAGGATGCAGACAATTACGGCCTGAGCAGCCCCTCTCGCACCAAATACGGCTTTTTGTGCGTTGAAGATATGCATCTTGGCACTGGTGAAGAGATGGTCGATCCGCACACAGGCGAAGTCTCTACCAAGCTGCAAGCGGTCTATCCAACCCATTACAAATGCCGCCAGACAGCCGCTGTCCTGCCTGTCGAGAACCCTCGTGTGTGGATTTATGACGAGGAGGATCAGGCATGAAAAACCAGCCCCAAAACACCCGCAAAAACCAATTTTCCCACCCGGGAAAAATGGTCTGCCACGCTCCCAAACTGGAGCAGTTTCGGCCGAATCTGAAACTGCAGCAAATCTGCCAAAACTGGAAAACGCCAGCCATATCAACGGTTTCAGCGCAGTTTCGGGCCAGATTCCAGTTTTGGTCATCCAGTTTCGTTCCAAACTGCCCAAACTGGCGGGAAAGCCTTTTATTTCAAGGCTTAGCCAGTTTGGAAGTGTTTAGGAAAAAGACTCCCTCTCCCTACGGGAGAGAGTGCCCCTATGGGCGCAACTCTCCCCGGTCGAGGGTTCCCAAGGGTGCTCATTCATCTTTCCCAACAACCAAACAGGAGGTCTCCATGGAAAAAACTAATCAACCCATTTTGCTCAGTCTCGATCTGGGTACAGCTACCGGATGGGCGTTCTCCAACAAACATGGACGCATCATGAGCGGCACAGCGCATTTTCGTCCCCGTCGTTTTGAGGGTGGCGGTATGCGTTACCTGCGCTTTGAACGCTGGCTAAATGAGACCCGCGATGTGTCTGGTGCGATCAACGCAGTCTATTTTGAAGAAGTCCGCAGACACCTTGGTGTCGACGCAGCCCATGCTTATGGCGGTTTTCTTGCTTCACTCACCGCATGGTGTGAGGAGCACAGCATCCCTTACGAAGGCGTTCCGGTCGGCACGATCAAGAAGTTCATCACTGGCAAAGGTAATGCTGGCAAGCAGGCTGTTATCACTGCCGTCAAAGCCCTCGGCCATTTGCCCGAAGATGACAACGAAGCCGATGCTCTGGCTCTCCTGCATTTTGCCCGTGAGCAGATGATCGGAGGTCAGTCATGAGACACGCCAACCGACTTTTGGAGGAAGCGTCACGAATACTGGCAGAGCGTGGTGAAAGCTACGGATCACCCCAGCCGCTATTCGAAAACGTGGCCAAACGCTGGTCACTGACGTTGGGCGTGGATGTGAGTGCTGAACAGGTCATCACTTGTTTGATTGATCTGAAGCTGGCGCGACTGAACAGCACCCCCGGGCATCACGACAGCATTCTCGACGTTGCCGGGTATGCAGCAATTTTAAACGAAATTATCAATAACAACGGAGGCGCTTATGGAGCATAACTGGACAGAAAAGGACGTGGCAGGTCAATTTGAAGAATCTATTTCAACTTTGAAAAAGCTACCGCCTGTGCGGGCGCAAGGCTATTTCAATGCATGGCCTGAGATTGTCCGCACCCCAGAAGAGATTGCGGCAGGTGAACCCATGCCGCTTCGCTTACGGGCAACACCAGATGCCATCTCGCGCATGGAGCAAACACTGCGCTGGATCACATGGGTTGATGTTGAAGAGCGTCGCTTGATCTGGCATCGCGCTGCACGCAGACGCTGGAAAACAATTTGCTGGGAGCTGGGCTGTGATCGCAGTACAGCATGGCGTAAATGGAGTATTGCGCTGGCAAAAATTGCTGCTCGCTTGAACGCAGGACAGAAGTAAAGTGTTGCAACACTTTAGTATTCGACACTTGCAACATTTTTGGCTACTATAAGAACCATAATCGGCAGCGGTGTACGCACAGGCAGCCGTCAAGAATTCAAGCGAGCCGCCATCAGTCTGATTGCGGCTTTTTTGTTTCCTCACACCGCTCATTTATCGATGCTCCTCTCACATACCAAGCCACGGGTCCTTACTGCGGCTGGAACGTATGCGGGCGGGCTGGGCGCAGTATTTCGCTAGCGTCAGGGCGGTAAAAGAGGTTCGCAGTTCGCACCCGGGTTCGCACGTCACTAACATATAAAAAGGTTTAACAATGGATTTAAATGTTCAGCAAATTGAGCTGGAGCAGCTGGTTCCTTATGCCCGCAACGCCCGCACACACAGCGACTCACAGGTCGCACAGATTGCAGGCTCGATTGCTGAATTCGGCTTTGTAAATCCTGTTCTGGTTGGCGGCGATAATATCATCATCGCAGGCCATGGTCGTGTGATGGCAGCCAAGAAGCTCGGCCTGCAAACCGTTCCGACCATCAAGCTGGATCACCTGACAGAAAATCAGCGCCGCGCCTTGGTGATTGCCGATAACAAAATCGCCGAGAATGCCGGATGGGATGAAGAATTACTGCGATTAGAATTACAAAATCTTGCCGATGAGGATTTCGATCTTGATCTGCTGGGCTTTGACGATGTGGAGTTGGATGATTTATTGGCATCACTGGATGACGATGAAGCAGCCGCGCTTGATGAAAACATTCCGGAAGTACAGGAAAATCCTGTCAGCCGCACAGGCGATATCTGGATTATGGGTGAGCACCGTTTGCTCTGCGGCGACTCCACAAGTGAAGCCGACATGAAAAAACTGATGGGTGGTGAGCTGGCCGATATGGTCTTTACCGACCCGCCCTATAATGTGAATTACGGCGATACAGCCAAAGACAAGCTGCGCTCCAAAGGTGGAGCTAAAGCCGGACGCAAGATTATGAATGATAATCTGGGCGATGACTTTGAGGCGTTTTTAACCGCAGCCTGTAAAAACATGCTGGATTATACCAAGGGTGCTCTTTACATCTGTATGAGTTCCAGCGAGCTGGATACGCTGCAAAGCGCCTTCCGCCATGCGGGCGGTAAATGGTCAACCTTTATTATCTGGGCGAAAAACACCTTCACCCTTGGCCGTTCTGATTATCAGCGCCAATATGAGCCCATCCTATATGGCTGGAAAGATGGCAATGACCGCTACTGGTGCGGTGCACGTGATCAGGGTGATGTCTGGTTTTATAACAAACCGCAGAAGAACGATCTGCACCCGACCATGAAGCCTGTTGATTTGGTAGTACGCGGGATTAAAAATTCCAGCAAGACGCTGGATATTGTGCTCGATCCCTTTGGCGGTTCTGGTTCAACACTGATTGCTGCAGAACATACCGGGCGACAGGCACGACTGATTGAGCTTGATCCTAAATATGTGGATGTGATTGTGCGGCGCTGGCAGGAAATGACCGGATTACAAGCAACGCTATCTGGTACCGGTCAGGACTTTAAGGCTGTTGAAAAAGACCGCCTTGGGAGCAAGGCCGAAGCCTCACTGCCTGTGGAGGGCGAGTGACGCTTCGTGTAAGGCTTTGGCATCGCCAAGCAGCCGATCAAGGTCAATGATGGAACCGATGGCAGCGTTGCGATTGCCGTCATCCATGTAACCGCAGCCCTCTTGTGCGAGGGTGGCCGCTTTTTCCAGCATGTCACGCATGGCGTTCATGTTGGCTTGGATGGCGTTATTGATAATGGGATTTTGGTTGCTCATGCTTGGGTTTCCTTTTTCTTGGTTGGTTTAAGGTAATAACGGCGGTCAGCGTCTTGTTTTTCTGAGCTCAACTCAAATCCTTCGAGCTTTTTGATGACTCGGGATAAAACGCCGCGCACCGTATGTTTTTGCCAGCCCGTCAGTTTCATCATCTCATCGATGCTGGCTCCTTCCTTGGTGCTGAGCGTTTCAATGATCTTGGCTTGTTTGGTGGTCTTACTCATTACTTACCTCCTTTGGTGGCAGATTGTTGGCCCGCTTCATAAGCGGCTTCTAATGCGGCTTTGATGGACCAGACAGCACAGTCGTGAAAATCGAGGCTATCGCTCTTGCGGGTCTCAAGGGTTTCAAGGTGCAGTTCGTCTTTGGCGATCTGCGCCAGTATTTGGTCTTTTTGGGTGTGTTTTATGTTGTTTGTCATGGTTGCTCCTTTGCTTGTTGACGTGTTCATGAACGCTTGGAAACCAAGGCTTATCAAGTCAATTCAAGGGATTAATCGAAGAATATGGGCGTATCGATCCGAGAATATGCAAGGCAGCGCGGTGTCAGTGATACCGCCGTCAGAAAGGCACTGAAACAAGGCCGCATTACTGCTGAGCCTGATGGCACTATTGATGTAGAACGCGCTGATCGGGAATGGTCATCCAACACGGCGAAGCCACAAACAAAACAGACGGCAAAGACCAAGCCAGTTCCTGCGGCTGCGGTGGAAGCCGTTGAAGAAACCTTGAAGGAAAGCGGCACCCCATTTTCATCGGGCGGCACGACCTACATGCAGGCCAAAACCGCCAATGAGGTTTTAAAGGCGCAAACCAACCGGGTACGCCTCAAGCAATTAAAAGGTGAGCTTATCGACCGCAACGAGGCCATTGCCCATGTGTTTCGGCTTGCGCGTCAGGAACGCGATGCATGGCAAACATGGCCTGCAAGGATTTCAAGCCAGATGGCAGCAGAACTCGAGACCGATGCCCACCAATTACATGTGACGTTGGAGCGTTATGTCCGTGAACACTTGGAAGAACTTGGAGGGATCAAAGCAAACTTCAAACAATAATGGATATGACGGCACTTTGTACGATGGATCGCAAACACTTGAACAGGCTTGGTTTGAAGGATTAAAGCCAGATGCTTTTATGACCATTTCTGAATGGTCGGATGAATATCGCTTTCTTTCCCCCAAGGCCGCCGCCGAACCCGGCCGCTGGCGCACAGAACGCACACCGTATTTGCGCGAAATCATGGATCAGCTCTCGCCCCATAAACGGGCGCAACGGGTTGTGTTTATGAAAGGTGCCCAGATCGGTGGGACCGAAGCTGGCAATAACTGGATTGGCTATGTCATTCACATGGCACCCGGTCCGATGATGGCTGTGGCAC
This sequence comes from Pseudovibrio exalbescens, assembly GCF_028737195.1. Classification (GTDB taxonomy): domain Bacteria; phylum Pseudomonadota; class Alphaproteobacteria; order Rhizobiales; family Stappiaceae; genus Pseudovibrio; species Pseudovibrio zosterae. The sequence goes on from NZ_JAQZAJ010000002.1 coordinate 713,294, forward strand.
CAACCGTGGAAATGGCCAAACGGAATTCCAAACAGCGAATTGACCCGCTTTTGGAAGATTCCAAGGAATTAAAAGCGCGGGTGAAGCCCGCCCGCTCAAGAGATTCCGGCAACACCGTGTTGTCGAAAGAGTTTCCGGGCGGTGTTCTGGTCATGACAGGTGCGAATTCGGCTGTGGGACTGCGGTCTATGCCTGCGCGGTATCTGTTTATGGATGAAGTGGATGGCTATCCCGGCGATGTCGAGGGTGAAGGCGATCCGATTTTACTGGCAGAACGCCGAAGCGCCACATTTCAGGGGCGACGTAAGGTTTTTCTTGTGAGCACACCAACATTGAAAGGATTATCGCGCATTGCCCGAGAATTTGACAATTCAGACCAACGTTATTTCCATGTTCCTTGTCCTCATTGCGGTCATGAGCAGCCCTTAAGGTTTTCACAGCTCCGCTGGGCTGAAGGCAAGCCTTCAGATGTCATGTATGAATGTGAATCTTGCGAGGAATTGATCGCAGAGCATCACAAAACAGAGATGCTTGCCAAAGGCCAGTGGATGGCAACAGCCAAAGGTGATGGACAGACTGTTGGTTATCACCTGTCTTCCCTTTATAGCCCGGTGGGCTGGTTCAGCTGGTCAGATGCAGCGGCGATGTTTGAGCAAGCCAAGGAACATCCGGAGTTGATGAAGAGTTTCGTCAACACGGTTCTGGGTGAGCCGTTTGAAGAAGAACATGAAGCACCAGACTGGGAGCGACTTTATGCGCGGCGGGAAACTTACGCGCAAGGCGTTGTGCCCAAGACAGGGTTGTTTCTAACCGCTGGCGTGGATGTGCAAAAAGACCGTCTTGAATGTGAGGTGGTTGCTTGGGGCCGCGATAAACAAAGCTGGTCCGTTGATTACATCGTGCTGGATGGTGATACCGCCCGCCGCGATGTGTGGCAAAAGCTCGAAGATGTTTTGCGCCGCGACTGGCCGCATGAAACCGGACACACCATGCCCATCCGCGTGATGGCGGTGGATTCTGGTTATGCCACGCAGGATGTCTATGCATGGGCCAAAGGCCATCCCCAAGCTGTTTGGGGTGCTGGTGGTGCTAGAGCCAGCCAGCCGCGCACTGTCGTGGCGATCAAAGGTCAAGATCGGGATACAGCGCTTATTTTGAGCGTCTCAAAAGCCGATGTTGGCGGTCGCAGGCGCGGTCTTCGGGTGTGGAATGTTTCCGGACCGGTGGCCAAGGTTGAACTTTACCGCTGGCTGAAACTGGACTGGCCCTCAGAGGCTGAATTGAAAGACGGCATGCCATATCCGGCAGGAAGCTGTCACTTTCCGCAATATGCGGAAGAATATTTCAAACAGCTGACGGCTGAGAAACGCATTATCCGGGTGCATCGCGGTTATCCCCGCGCTGTGTGGGAGAAAGACCCCACCCGCAATAATGAGGCACTGGATTGCCGGGTGTATGCCCGCGCTGCCGCCAGTATTTATGGATTGGATCGTTTCTCCGAGCGCCATTGGCTGCAGCTGGAGGAAGTCTTGGGCAAGCCTGTGCCAGCGGCACAGAGTCAAACCCAACCAACAGAAAAAAAGGAATCAACGGCTTTGAACGAGCGCTTGAAACAGCGGCCTGTTCAGATGGCTGACGATCCGTATTTGTAAGGAACCGTAATGACAGATTTGGCCACATTACAAAGCCGTCTTGGTGAAGCTGAAAACGCCTATCACCTGCTGATGACAGGCGGCAAGGAAGTCTCGGTCAATATCGGCGGGTATGGCGCGGTCACTTATCAGACAGCAGATGCACCCAAGCTGGAAAAATACATTGCCCATTTGAAGCTGGAAATCAGACGCAAACAGGGAGGTTCCGGTCGCAAGGCAATTTATGTGGAGTTTTAAACATGACAAAAAGCAATGGTCAGCCAGATACAGCACATCGGGCAGCATCCCTGTCTGCCAGAGAGTTGGCATCATGGCTGCCACCTGCTGGATCTGCCGATAGTGATTTAATACCAGAACTTGGCACCTTGGTATCACGCTCACGCGACCTTGTTCGCAATCACGGCGTGGCCTCCGGTGCATTTCAGACCCTGACGGATAATGTTGTTGGCACTGAGCTGCGATTGGCAGCACAGCCAGATTATAAGTCATTGGGAAAGGATAAAGCGTGGGCTGATGAATGGTCACGCCATGTGGAATCATTATGGCGCAGCTGGGCCGAAACCACGGAATGTGATGCGGCAAAGTCCCTGACTTTTGCTGGACTAACATCTCAGGTGTTTCGCTCATCTATGCTCAATGGTGAAGCCTTGGCCTTGCCGCTTTGGTTGAAAGAGCGTCGGTTTTCAACAGTCCTGCAGCTGGTAGAGCCAGATCGCCTCAGTAATCCTGATGGCAAGCCTGATTCCAAGTCGCTGCGCGGTGGTATTGAGATTGATAGCTATGGGGCCGCGAAAGCCTATTGGATCAGAAAAAACCATCCCGGTGATTATTTGTTATCGGCGGGATCAGAAAAAGATTGGCAACGCATCCCGGTGGAAACGCTATTCGGTCGCCGTCGTGTGCTGCACATCGCCGATCTGGAACGCAGTGGACAAAGCCGAGGCAAGCCGCTTCTGACCAGTATCATGCCGTTGTTCAAAATGCTTGATCATTATGAGCGTAGCGAACTGCAAGCAGCTGTGGTCAACGCCATGATCGCGGCATTCATTGAAACCCCGCTTGATAGTGAGGCCATCGGTGAAATGTTTGGTGGCAGTGTGGATGATTACATCGCCGCCCGCAATGAATGGAAAGTCCGTTTGCAAGGCGGTGCCATTATCCCGGTCTTTCCGGGCGATAAGGTCTCACCTTTCACGCCAAGCCGCCCCAATAGCGGATACGGCCAGTTTGTTGAAAATGTACTGCGGCATATCGGAACGGGCTTAAACATTCCGTTTGAATTGCTGATGAAGGACTTTTCCAAAACCAACTATTCCAGTGCGCGAGCCGCGCTTATGGAAGCATGGCGGTTTTTCATGGGGCGCAGGCAATGGCTTGCAACCTACTGGGCACGCCCGGTCTATGAATTGTGGCTGGAAGAAGCGATTGGCAAAGGTCTGATCGAAGCGCCCGGCTTTTATCAAAACCGCGCTGCATGGACACGCTCTAAATGGATTGGCCCCGGTCGCGGCTGGATTGATCCGGTCAAAGAAGCTGAAGCCTCACGCATCCGCATGGAAAATGGCCTCTCCACTTTGGAAGAAGAATGTGCCTCACAAGGCTTGGACTGGGAAGAAGTATTGGAACAGCGTGCGCGTGAACAAGCCAAGATGAAAGAGCTTGGTCTGAGCACCCCGGCCATGGCCGCAACACTAAAACAGGATGATAAAGATGAGAGTATGGAATAAAGCCGCTGATGAGCCATGGGCGATTACATCATCGGCGCTGACAACAATTTTAGATATCGCCGCAAGGCAAAATGCACCGCCTGAAGCGGTTGCAGCCAAGCTGGGGCGAGAGCTGCAAAACAGTTATCGCCTTGAGATGCGAGATGGAATAGCGGTCCTGCCAGTGGTTGGGCCGCTTTTTCGTTACGCCAACCTGTTTACGCAGGTGAGCGGCGCATCTTCATATGAATTGCTGGCCAAGGATTTCACACAAGCGGTCGAGAACCCGGATGTGAAAGCCATTGTCTTGAACATCGATTCACCGGGCGGTGAAGTGAATGGCTGCGCCGAATTTGCTGACATGATCCATGAGGCACGCGGGGTTAAACCCATCATTGCCTATGCTTCTGGCGATGCGGCCTCCGGTGCCTACTGGATCGCAGCCGCAGCTGACGAGATCGTGGTGTCAAAAACCAGTGCTCTTGGCTCCATTGGCGTGGTCGGCGTTTATCGCGGCAATAAGGGCGAGGATGCGGTGGAAGTCGTGTCTTCACAAAGCCCTTATAAGCGGCTTGATCCGGATACGGATGATGGTCGTGCCCGTTTGCAAAAGCGCATTGATGCGATGGCAGATGTCTTTGTGGATGCCGTTGCCAAGTATCGCGGCGTGGCCTCCAGCCATGTGCAAAACCATTACGGCAGTGGCGATGTGTTCATTGGGGATGCTGCTGTAAAGCAAGGTCTGGCCGACCGTATCGGCTCCTTTGAGAAACTCCTCAGTGAAATCAGCGGCAATCCGGTCTCAGAGCCTTCCCCGCATTCTATCAATCCAAACCAACAGGAGAAAAGCATGGATGATATCCAAAGCCTGCGGGAGGCTTATCCCGATTTAACGGCCAGTCTTGAACAAGATGCGGTCAAACAAGGTGTCACGAAAGAGCGCAGTCGTGTGCAAGGCATCTTGTCTCATGATGAGGCAAATGCCCGAACATTGCTGGCACAGCACCTGGCTTTTGAAACCGATATGGAAGTGGAAGCTGCTGTATCTGTTTTATCCAAAGCTCCACTTGAAACGCCCACACGCGATGATGTGTCGGGCTTTAGTGCAGCGATGGAAGCAACGCCCAATCCTGAAATCACCCCATCACCCGAGACAGAGGATGATAGCGAGGAAGCTGTCGCCAAGCGTCTGGCAACTTACTAACGATAAGGAGAAATCGATATGAACGCATATTCTAATCATGCTGGAGGCTTTACCGATCAAGGTGGCTATACCCCGGATAATCTGGTTGCAGGTGAATTTCCTGCGGTCCAACGCATTGAGACGATCACAGGTGGTGCAGCCTATCCACGCGGTGCTGTCTTGGGCCGTATCACGGCATCCGGTCTTTATGTCTTGAGTGACGCCAGTGCGACCGATGGATCACAAAAGCCCGCCGCTATTCTGGCTGAGCCGATTGATACCACATCGGGTGATGCCGAAGCCGTTGTCTATCACTCAGGCGAATTTAACAGCAATGCACTGACCTACGGTGCTGGCCATGATGCAACGAGCGTCTGGAACAGCTTCCGTAATGTTGGCCCTTGCACCATCTTTCTACGCAAAAATCAGGAGGTATAATCATGGTTGATATTTTTTCTACATTTGTGCTGAACCGCACCGTTGAGCATCTGGAGCGACCAGCCTCCTTCTTGCTGGACACCTTCTTTGGCTCGATCCAGACGGAAGAGTCCGAAGAAATCCACTTTGACATTGATCAGTCCAAGCCGCGCCTTGCACCATTTGTCTCGCCATTGGTCGCGGGCCGTGTTGTGGCCAATGAAGGTTTCACGACCCAGAGCTTTAAGCCTGCTTACGTGAAGGACAAGCGCCGCTTTGATGCCAATACACCGCTTAAACGCAGCATTGGTGAAAAGATTGGTGGCTCTCTTCCCGCAAGTCGGCGTTTGGAAGCAGCCGTCAGTCGCTCGCTGCGTAATCAGCTGGAAAATCTCACACGCCGTGAAGAAGTGATGGCAGCAGAAGCTTTGATTAAAGGCACTGTTACCGTTGCAGGTGAAGATTACCCGACCAAGATCGTTGATTTTAAACGCGACCCGGCTTTGACACTGGCACTTACAGGTGCTGCCAAATGGGATAGCGTGGACGCGCCTGCTTTGGATCATCTGGAAGACTGGGCCAGTTTGGTGCAGGAAAAATCCGGTGCCGTGGCGCGTGTTGTGATTATGGACCCGAAAGCATGGCGACATTTCCGCAAGAACAAGCAGGTTGTCGGCCAACTTGAAATCCGTCGCGGTACCAATGCGACGATTTCCACCGATCCTATCGTGCGTGGTCAAGGCAATGAGAAAGCACGTTATGTCGGCTCCATCGGGGATTTTGATTTCCATGTCTATAACGATGTCTATGTCGCCGATGATGGCACAACACAAAACTTGCTTCCGGATTACACGGTCTTGCTGGTCAGCCAAGGTCAGCTTGAAGGAACGCGCTGCTACGGCATGATCATGGATGAAAAAGCGGCTTTCAAAGCTCTGCGCTATTTCTCCAAGTCTTGGCTGGAAGAAGACCCTGCGGTTCGCTGGCTGCTAATGCAGTCTGCGCCGTTGGTGGTTCCGTATCGTCCTAACGCATCTTTGTGTGCAACAGTCGCTTAAGGGAGGTTAGAAACATGAATATTATTGTAAAAATCTCCCTTCAAACGCCCGATGGCACTGTGCAGCCGGGTGAGACAATCAAGCTGGACGATGCGGAAGCCAAAGCGCTGATTGTGCGTGGCTTTGCCGAGCCTGCTGGAAAATCAACGGCGGTCAAAACCCCTGAAACCAAAACCGATGATCCTGATGCTGATATTTTGGCAATCATTGATGCCATCGCAGTTCTGGATGAAAGCGGCTTTGGCAAGGACGGCAAGCCCTTGGTGAAAGCACTGGAAGATGTGCTGGATCGTGATATCAGCCAAGAGCAACGCGATCAGGCTTGGAAACGCTATGAACAGGACAATGCCTCATGATCCCAAGTTTCAAACAGGCGGTAGATCGGCTGTTTGATCGCTTGGGGCTGGATGCGCTCTACCGGGTAAATGGCGAAGATATACCTGTCAAAATCATCATGAAATCACCGGATCAGATCGTTGATTTTCGGGAAGCGCAAATCCACACCCCCACCAACATGATGGAGGTGCGCGTAATGGACATCGCCAAGCCAAAGGCCGGAGATGAAATCATCCTTGATGATGCAAGCTACCGTGTTCAGGGCGAGCCTGTCCAAGACACACATCATCTGGTGTGGAAAATGGAGGTTCTGAAATGAGGTTGCGTGCGGCCATAAGTGGTGATCTGGACAAATACCTAAAAGCTGAATTGCTGGAAGCCGAGCAAGCTGTGACTGGGGCCATCCGCACAGCGACAACAGGTCTTAAAAACAGCATGCGTGCTCAGGTGACAGCCGCAGGGCTTGGCCCACGTTTGGCAAAGTCATGGCGCGGTGATGTTTATCCCAAGCAGGGTAAAAGCCTGAAAGCCGCTGGCATGGTTTATACCAAAGCCGCCAAGATCATGGAGGGTTTTGAAGAAGGCCAAGTGATCAAAGGCAAAGATGGCTTTTGGCTGGCTATTCCAACTCCGAATGCGCCAAAGAAGGTTCTGGGCAAACGTGTTACGCCCGGTAATCTTGAAAAGGCGCGTGGGATCAGGCTGCGGTTTGTTTACCGCAAAAATGGCCCATCGCTGCTTGTTGCTGAAAACATGCGAGCCTCTTACAGCCGCAAAACAGGTGATCTGCGAGGTTTTAGAAAGGCCAGTCAATCAGCACTGAAATCCGGTCGTGGTCTCACATCGGTTGTGATGTTTTGGATGGTGCCACAAGTCAAAATGCCAAAGCTCATCCGTTTTGAGCCGGAAGCTGCAAAATGGCACAGGCGTATTCCTGAGCTGATCGTCAAATATTGGAAAGATTAGAAATGACATCGAAACGCGAACAGGCCCTGCAGGGCCTTTTTTTATGCCTGCAAACAGGTTTGCCCGGTATCAGCGTGCTTCGCAATGAAGTGCTGACCACGGCTATTCCTGAAACCGGGCTTGTCATGCTGCGTGATGGTGACCCCGGAGAGCCGGATATTCTGCTTTCACCGCCGCGCTACATTTACAAGCACCGCGCCGATATTGAGGTGTTTGTACAAAACGCCGATGCCGCTCAGCGTGAGACTGATCTGGATCAACTGATCACACAAATTGGCGCTGCGCTGGAAACGGCAGGCACGCTTGATGGTGTCATCGACATTTTAAACCCCGGAAGCCCTGAATTACTGACGGAACCGATTGAAGGTGCCGCTGCAATCAAGGCTGCCACACTGCCTGTCACGCTGGAGTATGTGACGGCAAACCCACTCATTTAACCAAACAAACAGGAGAAAACATATGGCTCGCGCTTATGGTTGGAATGCCCGGCTTTTGCTTGGCTTTGAAACAGCATACGGACAGCCGCCAGTAAGCGGCGATTATAACGTGGTTCCGTTCATCTCAAGCTCATTGGATTCTGAGCAAGGCTTGATTGAATCAAGCGTTTTGGGTTTAGGGCGTGATCCTACGGCTCCTTTTCAGGACGTGATCAATGTGGACGGCGATATTGTTGTGCCTGTCGATCTTCGCAATATCGGCTATTGGCTGAAAGCACTCTTTGGTACGCCTGCGACCAACGGCTCTGGCCCTTACGCCCATGATTTTGTTTCGAGCGAAGTCAATTTACCGAGCCTGAGCTTGGAAGTTGGTCTGCCTGATGTGCCAGATTATCCGCTTTTTACAGGTGTTCGCGCCAATAGCTGTGCTTTTAACTTTCAACGATCAGGCGAAGCGCAAGTGACCATTGGCCTGATTGGTCAGGGGGAAACGCCAGCCAGCAGCACACGCGATGCCAGCCCATTGGAGGCGGTTTATAGCCGTTTTTCTCAATTCCAAGGCTCGATCAAACGTGCAGGTTCAAACCTTGCCGATGTGACGGCCGCCTCGCTGACCTACAGCAATAATCTGGAGAAGATTGAGACTATCCGTGATGACGGCAAGGTCGAGGGCATTGATCCCGGTATGAGTTCGCTTTCGGGGTCTATTTCTGTGCGTTATGGCGATAACACGCTGATGGATTTAGCCAGAGCCGGAACGCCGATTGATATTGAGCTGGCTTACACCATCGATGCAGATCGAAAGCTGCAGATCATCGCGCATGAAGTTTATCTGCCCAAACCAAAACGCAGTATTAATGGCCCGGGCGGGATTGAAGCCTCATACGACTTCCAAGGCGCAAAAGACGCCAGCCTCGGCAAAATGCTGACCATAACGCTAACCAATGATGTGGAGGATTATCTCTAATGCTTAAATTATCCCTGCCCAAAGAACCGTATTGGATTGATGTCGGACTGGATGTCCGTCTGAAAGTTCGGCCCTGCACAAGTGCTGTGTTTTATCAGGCGCGAGCCTTTATGAATCAAAAGCTGCAGAAACTCGGTGATGCCTACCGCGCTGAAAAAGATGTTGGTGTGGAGCGTTCAGAATTACCTGACCTTGAAGACAGCAATGTGCGTGAAGCCTTGGCTGAACAATATCTCACCGTTGGTCTGGCTCGTGCTGGGATCATCGAGTGGGAAGGTATTTTCGAAGCCGATGCGGATCAGCCCGCTCCAGTGACAGATGAAAAGATCGATGAACTTTTCGGAGCCTACTGGGTTATCGCCGAGACTTTCCGTCAACAATACACAGGCATGCGGGAGTTGTTGGAAGCGGAAAAAAACGCACGCGGGCTCGTATCCGGTGGCACTTCGGAGACGGGCCAAGATATTGCGGCAACTGCGCCGAACAAGGCCGAGCCTGCGCCCAAGGGCAAAAAGGCGAAACAGGCGAGCGATGCCCCTATCACGAGCACAGCCTAAAAACCTTGGAAGGCTGGCAGGCTTGGGATGTGGCTTGCAAATTAATCACACAATCACATGAACGCTTTCCCCTAGAGACCGCTCTGCAGCTCAGTGCCTCGCTTGGCTATGAGCCTCAAGCGATGGCTGAACTATTGCCAGAAATCGCGATGGGAACGCTGTTGGCAATAAAAGATATGGGCGACAATAATGGCAGCAACTAAAAAACTATCGATCCGCTTGTCAGCGACGGGTGGAGAGCAGTTGCGCCGTGAGTTTGGCAAACTGGGCAAGGAAGGCCAACAAGCCTTTCATAAAATCAGCCATGCGACCGCTCCCGCCAGTGCTGGTTTAAAAGCCGTTGATGCATCCGCCCGGGCATTAAATGGCGTCTTGCGTCAGGCTGCCGGATTGATTGGCGCATACGCAGGTATTCAAGGTATTAGCCGTTCGCTTGGGTTTATTGTTTCGACCAACCGTGAGTTTGAGCGTTTACATGCCAGCTTGAAAACCGTGACAGGCTCGGCGCAAGGGGCAGATCGCGCCTTCAAAATGATTGAGGATTTTGCCTCTTCCACACCGTTTAATGTGGAGCAGATCACCGAAGCCTTTATCAAGCTAAAAGCCTTGGGGCTTGATCCCTCTCAAGAAGCGCTGATGTCATACGGTAATACGGCTTCTGCGATGGGTAAAAACCTAATGCAGTTTGTGGAGGCCATTGCCGATGCCGCCACGGGTGAGTTTGAGCGCCTGAAAGAGTTTGGGATTAAAGCCAGAACCCAAGGTGAGCAAGTATCCTTCACCTTTCAGGGTGTGACCACCACGGTTGGTAAAAATGCCGCTGAAATTGAGAGTTACCTTCGCCAGATTGGGAATGTCCAGTTTGCCGGAGCTATGTCTGAGCAAATGAACACGCTCGGCGGGATATTCAGCAATATTCAGGATAATTTTTCCAAGCTGGCCCGTGAGGTTGGTGCGGGCGGTCTGAATGATGCCATTCGTGATGTTGCCATCAGTTTGAAAGAAACAACCGATAGCGGCAAGCAGGTAGCGCGGGCTTTGGGTGAAACCTTGGGCGGCGTTGTGCGCGTTGCTGCTGATGGGCTCGGGTTTTTGGTTCGCAATGCCGATCTGGCGGTTGAAGGTTTGACGGCATTGCTGATTGCCAGAACGGTCGGTGGTGCAATTACGGCCATGAACGCAGCTATGCTGGGTAATGCCGGAGCCATTGTCGGCTTTCGTTTAATGGCGCAAGTTTCTGTTGCAGCAGCGGCCAAAATGGTGATTGCCGAAGGAGCCGCTAAATTGGCCACCTTGGCGATGGTTGGGCTTCGCAATGTCATGCTTCTATTGGGCGGTCCCGCCGGGATTGCCATTATTGCAGGGTTGGCCCTCTATAAATTGGCACAAGGTCATGACGCAGCCGGAAAAGCTGCCAAAGATCATGCCGCCGAAATGGAGGAATTGCGCGAAACCGTTCAAAAAACAACGGATGATATTGAGGAGTTGAATGCCGCTTCACGCAATGAAGCCTTGGCGCGGTGGACTGAAAAACTCAACATTGCCCAAGAGAATATCCGCGAAGTCACCAAGCAACTAAAATACGGTGCAATCGGTGGTTTTTGGGATCAGTTCTCGCGCTTTGGCAGTGATTTACAAGCCGACCTGTTTCAGGTTCGCCGCGCCTTTCAAACAGGCCGGATCACTGTTGAAGAATATCAGGATGCCTTATGGGCTTTGGCGGTCAAATATCCGGACTTCACGGAAAATGCCAAGGAAATCCAAGAACAGGTTTTGGCCTTACAGGCTGCAGAATTGGCTGCACAGCGTGCAGGCGATCAATTGGATCGATTGCGCTCTGGCGTCACACAAACGGCAGCCGCGCAGGCAAATCCACAAACGCCGCAAGCACCGACCCAGCCCGCAGCACCACAACAGTTGGGCGATAAGGAGGAAGAGAAAATCCGCTCCTACATTCAGGAGTTGGAAGCAGAAGAAGCGGCCTTGCGGCGCGTTATTGCGGCCCGTTCCAGCGAAGGCACAGCAGTTGAAAACGCACTTGTTTTGAATGAGCAGGAACAAGCATTGCGCCGTTTGGGTATTGATCTCAGTAACAATCAAAGCGCTGGCGCTCAAGAATATGAGCAGCGTATTCGTAATCTGATCAGCCGCAAATATGAGCTGGAGGAAGCTGATACACGTGCGCGGGAAGCTGCAGAACGCCATGAAGATACGGTGGAAGATATCACCCGGGCTTTTAATGCCCTGAAATCTGAAACTGAACAGGCCACGCTCAAAGCCATTGAATGGCGTGAAGAAGCCTTGGCAGGACTGGATAAAACCCGTGTTGGCTATGATGAATTCCGCGCTCAGGTCGAAGATGTTTATCAAAACATGCTGCGTGAGGCGCGTGAAAAAGATCTGCAAAGCTCAAAGCATTGGGAAGATGGTCTCAAACGCGGTTTTCGTGATGTTTTGAATGAAGCCGAAGACATGGCTTCACAAACTGAGCGGCTGGTTAAAAATGCTTTCAAAGGCATGGAAGATGCGCTGGTTGAATTTGTGACCACGGGCAAGCTGGATTTCAAATCCCTAGCGGATTCCATTATTGCTGATTTGGTGCGGATACAAATTCGCCAAAGCATTACGCAGCCATTGGCCAATGCACTGGGATCGATTGATTTTGGTTCCTTGTTTGGAGCGGCACATACAGGTGGTGTCATCGGTGGTGATGTTCTCGCCAGCCGCCATGTTAATCCTGCCGTCTTTGCCGGGGCGCACAAATTTCATAGCGGCGGTGTGATTGGCAATGAAGTGCCGATTATCGCCAAGCGCGGTGAGACGGTGTTCACACCAGGACAGATGCGACTGCTTGGCGCTGGCCTTTCTGGGCGCGAGCCCGTGAAAGTCGAGGTCAATGTTCACAATAATGCCGCTGGTGTTCAAACCAGAACCGAGACGTCACCCCTGCCGGGCGGTGGTAGCAGGCTCGATATTATTGTTGAACAGATCGAAGGCCAAATGACCCGCAATGTCGCTCGAGGGGAAGGATTGGCCCCAACTTTGGAGCGGCGTTATGGACTTAATCCAGCAGCGGGGAGTTACCGATGATCGCATGGCCAGAAACATTACCGTTACCAACGGTCGAGGGATATGGCATCCAGCCCGGCGATGCCATCCTTCGCACAGAAATGGAAGCGGGTCCGGCAAGGCAACGCAGGCGATTTACGCAAGTACCCAGCCGCGTATCAGTGCGCTGGATTATGCGGCGCGATCAGTTTGCCCTGTTTGAAGCATGGTATCGCTGGCAAGCCAAGGAAGGTGGCGCATGGTTTGAAATTGAGTTGTTGGGCGGGCTTGGGTTGCTGACGCAGGAAGCCCGTTTCACAAGGCAGTTTCAGGCCCAGCTGCTTGGCGGCACACTTTGGGAAATCCGCTCTGAGCTGGAAATCCGTGAACGGCCTGTTCTGGATGAAGGCTTGCTGAACCTGCTGCTTAGTGAAGATGCTCAAGGGATTATTACCGTCTCCAACAGCCTTTATGTGCTGATGCATCAAACCCTGCCGCAGCGCCTTTATTAACCCATAAACAAAGGAAACTCTTATGACCTTGCAGACCGATCTGCAGGATGCGGTGGCGCGTGTCCAAACGGACAGCCAGCTCCTGCACACCATCGTCCATGGCGATGATCAGACAGAAGTGCCAACTGACGGCGGTAATGTCAAAAGCGCCGCCAAAGCCATTAAGGATATTGAGGATGGCATACAGGCAGGATTAACAGATCTTGGCGCGTCAGCAGATCAGCTTAACAACGCTGTATCACAAACCGAAACCTATCGTGACGAAGCGCAATCCTCTGCCCAATCAGCTTTGCAAACAGCCAATGCCCTGAATCTACCAACCAATATCAATGGTCAGGCGGGAAAACTTCTGGCGGTCAAGCAAGCTGAAGACGGGTTTGAGGTGATTGAATCCGTGGGCGTGTTTTACGGCCTGCGTGCCGATGGTTCAAAACTCACAGCCATTACAGGCCAAGGCACCTATAACGCCAATGATTTTGACACATGGTTCATCACGCTGCCGGGGGTGGATTTCAACATCAACGAGGATGGCCACCTCATCATCAATATTTAAGAAGGAAGTGAAAACATGACACAGATTGATTTGGGCAATATCCGCATTAACTGGCGCGGAGCCTATAATAGTGCCACCAATTATGTGCGCCATGATGCCGTTTCCTATCAAGGTTCCAGCTTCATCGCCAAGCACACCGTATCTGCCGTTACGCCCGTTCAGGGTGATGATTGGGATTTGATGGCGGCGGGCACAGATCAGCTCAACCAAGAAGGTGATTTGCTTATTCATAACGGTGCAATTCCTGCGCGTCTTTCTCGTGGCGATAACGCTCAAGTCTTGCAAATGGTAGGCAACCAACCTGCTTGGCGCGATCAATCGCTCGATCCGTCACGCCGTGTGTGGAAGCTTGGCAAAGTCAACCGTCATGGCGGTTGGTACACACGCACATATCTTATGGCCAACGGCATTATTAAAGCCTGTGGTTATGGCGGTAATTACTCCAATGGTAATCCAACAGGCAGCCATATCTATATTCCCAGCAGTGTGGCAACCGAAGACCCAGACGTGCGTTTCGTGGATGTTTTCACAGGCGGGCAACAGCACTACGGGTTAACAGCTACTGGCGTGGTTTGGTCATGGGGCTACAACAATTATGGTCAGCTTGGCCATGGAGATACAGCCAACCGATCCATTGCCAAGCGGATTGATTATTTCGTCAATAATAACATTCAAATCGCTCGGGTTATTCCGGGGCGGCCAAACTACCATGATTATGGTGCTGCATATTTCTTAACCACGGATGGGCGCTTATATGCCTGTGGTTATGGAGGCAATGGAAACATGGGAGCAGGCACCACATCGCACCAATACACACCTGTGCGTTGCGGAGCGTTGGAAAACATTGTCGATGTCGGTGTTTCTGGCCTCCCATATACCATTTATGCGGTTGAGGATGACGGTTCGCTCTGGGTTTGGGGTTGGAATGCCTATGGTCAATTGGGGCTTGGTGATACCACCCAACGCAGCACGCCAATCCTGAACGCTGCAATTTCTAACGCCGTCAAAGCGCTACCTGTGAGTGGGTATCAAACAGATGGTAACACGCCAACGGGTAGTGGTTTTGTCTTAAGGGCTGACGGTTCAATATGGGCGACGGGCTATAACGGTCATGGACAGCTTGGTCAGGGTGATACCACACAGCGCAATAGCTTTACGCAAATCTCTAGGCCAGATGTGTTTACTGACATTTTTGCTTCGGATGGGCGTTACTGCACCGTTGGCGCTTTGAACGATCAGAATGAGGTCTATTTCTGGGGCTATAACGGCTATGGCCAACTGGGAACGGGCAATACCACTCAGCAAAACACACCTTTTAAACCCAACAGTCCTTTTCAGGGCAATATCACCCGCGTTCAGATCGCTGGTAGCTCCAGCTATATCGGCTGCATTGTGCAGGCTGGGAATGCGCTGTGGGCGGCAGGTTATAACGGTAATGGAAACCTCGGCTTTGGAAACTCAAATACGACCAACGACACCTTCAAAGAGGTTCTAGGTGTATCCGGGACGATTGCTGACTGGAGCCCCTTTGGCCACGGCACAAGCCCATGGGGGCTTGGCGTTTTATATGATGATGGCCGCGTTGATGCCTGTGGGGAAAACAACTCCTACGGTGAGACCGGAACACGGCCCGGCAATCTGCATGACATTCAAAAACTAACAAATGTGATTTTTTAGGAGGCTTTTATGAATCTCAAATCCTATTTGCATGATCGTGCGCCGAGCTTCGCTGGAAGTGAAACTGCTCCCATCCATTTAGCTGACCTGAATGGACGGCATTATTACGCTTTTGCTGCGGAGGTTACTCCGCCATCAGGCGGTAAAGCTGTGAGTGACGATGAGCTGGCTGATGTTCTTTCAAGCAGTCAGCTTATTCGACAGATCAAGGAAGAAGCCGGACGGCGCATCACCAATATTGCCCCTGCGTGGAAACAGCAAAATGCACTGGCTGATTTGTATCTTTTGGGTGGGCGGTCTGATCTGACGGACGATGAACAAGAAAAGCTGACAAAAGCGCAAGGGTTATTGACTGAAATTTCACGGTTGCGATCACGATCCGATGCCATTGAAGCTTCTTTCTTGGATGGCGTGGCGGTGGATTACATCACCGATATTGCGTGGGAGGATGAAGATGCCTGATCCCACCTTGAATACGGCGATTGCCGAAGCCTATGCTTCTGCGCCCAGTGACATCGTGATTTTACACACGCTGGAGCTTCGCCATCCTGATTTCAGGGATGATGAAGGCCAGCCCATTGCTGTGCGTTTGGTGCGTGACCATCAAGACTTATCAGCCAAGCTGGAAGATACCGCGCCCTTAAACCCGGATGAATATGTCACCTTCATTGCCATGGGATTTGATCTGGAGCTGCCACCTGTTGACACATCACCAGTGCCGGAAATCACGGTCACTATCGATAATGTCAGCCGCGAGCTGATCAAGCATCTGGATGCTGCCGTTGAGAGCGCAGAAAAAATTGAGATCACCTATCGCCCATATTTGAGCAATGATCTATCCGGGCCGCAGATGGACCCGCCGATCACGTTGATCTTGAGCGAGGTCGAAGCGGATGTCAGCCGCGTTGTTGGTCGCGCCCGTATGCTGGATATCGGCAATAAGAGCTTTCCGTCAGAAACCTACACGGCCACGCGCTTTCCCGGCCTGACCCGCTAACCCAAATAAAGGACATATTATGAATGAATTGACCCGGCAGCCAGATGGGCTGCACTGGGCGTGTCGCTATATCGGCTTGCCTTGGCAGGCTGGAGCGAAAGGCCCAGATGTTTTTGATTGCTGGAGTCTCGTGGTTTGGGTGCAAAAGCATCATTTTGGCCGAAACTTGCCCGATATTCCTGTTGCCGAGGGAAATTTAAAGCGCTTGGCTTTGACCTTTCGAGATCACCCAGAGCGCAAACGCTGGCAACTTACCGATACACCAGAACAAGGTGATGCAGTGTTGATGCGCCAATCCCGCCACCCCATCCATGTGGGCATATGGATCACCATCAGCCCTAGCGAACAAGGTGTTCTTCACTGCGTGAAGGGCAATGGTGTGGTGTTTCAGAATATGGCCAGTCTCAAACTCGCAGGCTGGCAAATTGAAGGGTTTTATCGGTTTCAGGGGAATGCCGCTAAACCAGACTAACAAATAAAGAGGTTCCCATGTTTGCTTGCGTCCACATGCTTCACAATCCTTTTATGCCAGTACGCGGACGCGATATTTTTGCGGTCGATCATCCCATCACTATTCGAGAATGGCTGAATGAGGCAGGCATCATAGAATTTGAACGTCCTACTATCTGCCTATTCAATGGCGAAGCCGTGTTACGAGATCAATGGAACAAGATCACCATTGGTCTGTCTGACATCGTCACCTTTATCACGCTACCCCAAGGTGGCGGCGGTGGGGGTGGCAAGATTTTACGATCCGTTTTGACCATTGCTGTGATGGTTGCGGCTCCTTATGCCGGAGCTGCGCTTGCGGGGGCGATTGGTGTCACCAGTACTGTTGGAGTGGCCTTGGTTACCGCTGGTGTAGCACTGGCCGGAAGTGCGCTGTTGAATGTCTTAGTACCGCCACCTGTGCCATCAACGAGTTTGAACAGTGGCTTTGGTAATACACCCGCAGCCAGCCCAACCTATTCATTGCAGTCACAAGGCAATCAGGCACGCTTAAGTCAACCCATCCCAGTGGTTTACGGTCGGCACATTGTCTATCCCGATCTGGCCGCAACGCCATATTCGCTCTATCAGAATAACGAGCAATATTTGCATCAGCTGCACTGCATTGGTCAGGGTGATTATGATCTGGAGCAGATCCGTATTGAGGATACGCCGATCAGCTCCTTTGAAGAAATTGACTATGAAATTGTACAGCCCGGCGATGCCGTTACGCTATTTGATACGGATGTGGTCACTGCACCCGAGGTCGCAGGACAGGAGTTGCTCAGCACAGGTGATGGCGGTGATTGGGTCGGGCCTTTTGTGGCCAACCCCTCACAAACCAATTGCCACCAGATCAGTATCGATATTGTCATGCCGCGTGGGGTCTATTACGCCAATGACAGTGGTGGCCTGAACAACCGAACGATTACATGGCAATTTGAAGCGCGTCAGATCGATGATGACGGCACAGCCATTGGCGCATGGCAAACATTGGGAAGTGAAACCCTCACAGCAGCCACCAATACACCGCAACGCATGACGTTTGATTATGCGGTGGCGGTGGGGCGTTATGAAGTGCGGGCTTTGAGAACCGATGCCAAAGATACATCTGCTAGAGCCGGACATGAATTGCGTTGGGGCGGTTTAAAAGCTGTCTTGGATCAAACACCTGATTTTGGGGATGTCACGCTCATCGCCATGAAAATGCGGGCCACAGATAATTTGTCTCAACGCTCATCACGGATGGTAAACTGCCTTGTCACGCGCAAATTGCCTATATGGGATGAAGCCACAGGATGGTCAGCTCCACAAACCACACGCTCCATTGCATGGGCTCTCGCAGATATTGCCCGCAGTCAATATGGTGGAAAACTGGATGATAGCCGGATTGATCTTACACAGCTTAAGGCGCTGGATGTCAATTGGCAATCTCGCGGTGATTATTTCGATGCCGTGTTTGATCAAACAGTCACGGTCTGGGAGGCGTTGAGCCGAACAGCACGTTGTGGCCGCGCTGTGAGTTTCATGCAAAGCGGTACTGTTCGCTTTGTCAGAGATGAACAACGCTCGATCCCGGTTGCCTTGTTCAGCCCGCGCAACATCGTGAAGAACAGCCTCAAAATCCAATATCTGCTAGCCAGTGATGATACGGCTGACAGCGTCACGGTGGAGTATTTTTCAAAAGAGACATGGCAAACGGCAGAAGAAACCGTCAGCCTGCCGGACAGCACCAGCGATCAACCCGCCCGGGTGCGATTGTTTGGCTGCACTGAAAAAGACCAAGCCATCCGTGAAGGTAAATATATGGCTGCCGCCAATCGCTACCGTAGGCGTTTAGTGACCTTTCAAACGGAGTTGGAAGGCTTGATCCCCACTTACGGTGATCTGATTGCAATTGCCCACGATATGCCGAGCTGGGGGCAAGGTGCCGAGGTTATTGCGGTTGATGACAATGTTCTGAGCCTGTCTGAGCCATTGGAATGGTCTGAGGAGCTTGGGGATCATTTCATCAGTTTGCGTAAAGCTGATGGCAGCGTTTCTGGTCCGTGGCTTGTTTTGCCCGGTGAGACACCCGGTCAGGTGGTTTTGCAGGATGAACTGGACTTCACGCCCTACACCGGAGAGCTGCAAGAGCGCACGCATATTGCCTTTGGTGCTGGTGAGAAATGGAGCACGCTGGCCCGCGTGACGGCTGTTCGGCCTCGGGGCGAGCTGGTTGAAATCAGCGCCGTTGCTGAAAACCCGATCGTACATACAGCCGACCAATAACCCTTAAAAACAGGAAGAGTAATCATGACCGCTGATAACCATCAGCGGCAGGACGATATGGTGTGCCTGCCGCGTACAGAATTTGAGTCTCTGCTGGAGCAAGCTGCCTGCCGAGGGGCCAGAAAAGCCCTCAAAGAAGTTGGCTTGGCAGATGAAGAGGCTGCCAACGACATCCGCACGCTGCGCGATCTGGCAGGCTCAATCAAAACCATGCAACGCACTTTTCTGCAAACCGTTGTGCGCTGGATCACCATTGGTGTTCTGGCGCTCTTGGTCGCAGGCGTGGCTGCAAAACTTGGACCCTTCACCCCCAAATAAACAGGAGAAAAACTATGCTGACATTACTTAGAAGCCTGCTGGGCTTTTTATCATCCGCATTCCCGGATTTTTTGAAACTCTGGCGTGACCATGCCGACCGTAAACATGAGCTGGCCATTCTGGATCGCCAGATGGAAGCGCAACGCCAAGGCCATACACAGCGCCTTGAAGAAATACAGGTGCAGGCCGATGTGGCTGAAAGCAAGGCGCTCTATGCTCATGCCAGCCAGCCCAGCGGTGTGAAATGGGTGGAGGCTCTGAGAGCTTCTGTGCGCCCGATTATCACCTATGCATTCTTCATCCTGTTTGCCACGGTCAAAACTGCTGCACTGTTCAAGTTATTGGATCAGGGTGTCGGAATTACCGACGGACTGATCGCCGTATGGGACGCTGAAACGCAGGCGTTATTTGCCGCTGTCATGTCCTTCTGGTTCGGGCAACGCGCCTTGGCCAAGTTCCGCTCAAACCCTTGAAAAACATGATCTTATTCACTTGATAAGCGCCCGGAATGAAGCGTTACTGTAAGTGTAAAAAGCAATTGAAAACAAGGAGATAACGCCATGAGCAAACTATTTTACAAAGCCATGATTGAGGATGTTCAAAACGAAAAATGCACCGATGCAGAGCTGGAAGCACTGCTCAATGCTTTTGAATACACCGTCAAGAAAATGGCCACCACGCTGGCACGAAAATCTTGGTACGCGCTGGAAGATTACGCCACTGCCAAACAATACGGCATTGACCGCTTTACGCTAATGATCGAGCGCAAAGAAGTCCTCGGGCAAGAGCAATGGCATGGCGTTTTTGAATGTGGAAGCAAGAACCTGAAAGTTATAGGAACACTGGAAAAGGATTAATCCTGCTCTGCATTCATATCCCAGTCAGACTGGCGTATCTCACCTGTTTGATAAAACTGACGGATTAACTTTATATATTGCAAGAAGTCTTTGTTTTCTTCCGTCAACCTATTCGCCGTATCCCAATCAATTTCAGTGCGCTCCTTGGCCGGAATCATGATTTGGCTTTCAGATGGGTTCTCAGCGTCCAGACGTATAAATCCAATACCATGAAGGCTGGAGAGCATGCGAAGTTCTTTCAAGGTATCAGCACCTTCAATTTCGCTGGCAACCAAATAGCCGAAGTTTGCCCATGAAGAGTTGCTTACAGCTTGGAAAAAGACTTCCCGTACATTTGATCGGTTAATTAATATCTTAACTTCAAACGACCAAAGTTTGGTTTTCTTATCAGCATACTGCTGCACGCAGTCTTTGATTTCACGGTGCCAATCAGAGCTGAGATCTTCCATACCAACAAGATCAGGGTAGAGCCACTTATTACCGCCTGCGCCTTTAGAATTACGAGATCGCTTTTCATCAATTCGTTTGCTGTACAGCTCAAGCTCTGACCAGAGAAATTCTGACAGGATGGGGTAAAGGTCATGCTCTTTTACAACAGCCCCGTTCGCTTTTGTGGCGGGTGAAGGCTCATGACTTTCAGCATGGTCAATCTCAGCACTGTCAGTTGATTCAGTGAAATAATACTTTCGAGGGCGACCTTCTGTGGTTTTTACTTCCGGATGACGCTTCTGCAGTCGCGGGCGTTGTGAACCAATTTCAGCAACGATTTGCTGCAGCAATGCTGTTTCATTGTCGAGCGGATTAACGGTAGCAGTTGAGCGCTTTTGTTTTTGGCGACATTCATCTGGATAGGTTTCAAATATCCAATTAGCGATCTCCCGAGCAGTAAATTTTTGCTCCGGATTTTGCTGTAAAAATTCAACAACAGTATTCGCCAAGTTTAGCGCCATGCTTCGATCCCTCTGGTTTTCGTACCAGAACATATTATCAGCAACGATTGAAATTACAAGAAAAGAGGAGAAACATGAGGAACATAACGCAAAATGGACTGGACCTGATCAAACGGTTTGAGGGCTTCTCTCGGACCTTATATTTTTGTCCGGCTGGTTATCCGACCATCGGCTATGGTCACGTTGTCAAAGACGACGAGGACTTTTCAGCAGGCATTGATGAATCACAGGCCGAAGAATTATTGCGCCAAGATGCCCAGATAGCAGAACGTGCTGTTTTGCGCCTGATTAACGTACCACTGACAGATGGTCAGTTCGATGCGCTGGTGTCATTCACCTACAATCTTGGCGGCGGGGCGCTCCAGCGTTCAACACTGCGCCGTAAAATCAACCGCGAGGAGCACGCTGAAGTTCCAGAACAATTTATGCGCTGGGTCTGGGCTGGTGGCCGTAAGCTCAAAGGACTGGTTCGGCGACGGGTTGCTGAAAGTGAGTTATATCAGTATTCCCAGTTTTCATGAGCTAAAGGAGACCTGTTCAAATCATCTCTGAAAGTTCTCCATTGGGGCATAATGCGATCCATATGAGCTATAAAGTTATCATTGTGTGTGCGCTCTAGAAAATGGACCATTTCATGGACAACAATATACTCAAGGCAGTTAATTGGTTTTTTGATAAGCTCTAAGTTAAGCCATATTCTTTTATGGTAAGGGTTGCAGCTTCCCCATTTTGTTTTCATTCTTTTAATTCCGAAGGATGTTACCTCTAAGCCAGATTTAATTTCCCATTTTCGAACAATACCCGGCAGAATTCTTTTCATTTCTTTACGGTACCAATCCGTAAGCAGTTTTTCACGATCCTCGAGTTCGGTGTCTCTATTAATATTTAACACCAACGTTTTTTTATTCCGGATTTCAATAAAGGGGCGTTTTTCGGTCTCAGCAATGTCTAATAAATATCTGCGGCCAAGATAATAATGGCTCTCCCCAGTAATGAGCTCTCTGGCACTTTGGCGAGGTTGATCTTCAAAAGATTTAATTTGGCGCTTAATCCACCCGAGTTTTGAAATAACGGCCAATCTAACGGCCTCATCATCAATAATTTCTGGAACGGCAATTCTGACCCATCCATCAGGCGGATAAACAGCCAAGTGAAGGTTTTTTATTCTCTTTCGGATAACCTTCACAGGCAGTTCATTTACAGTAATTGTGCTTTCATTAGTACTCACTTTGATTTTTCACCAGTTCAAGTATTTGTTTCGCGTCATAGTCAGTAACGCTCAGAACAGAACGAATAGCCAGTTCTATTTCGCGTTCCTTGAACCTATTTCCACGAAAGCCATCCTTCTTGGTGGCTCTGACAATTTTATCCACCTCAATGGCAAGATTTTCATCTTTTCCTAAATTGTCGTAGAGAGCTCTTTTCGCCGCAGAGTTTAAGGATTTGGGATAAGAACTGTTCGTTTCTGACTTCGAAACCTTTCCCGACAAGTCAATTATCTTCTTCAAATAATCCTTATACTTAAGTGCCTGTTCTTTACGCTCCTGAATAAGCGCATCAAGGAGCTCGGACATCTTCTCATAGTATTTTGGGTTAACTGGCTGTTCATCAATAATGACTTTTCGAATGTTATTTTCGATGGTTTCTGCAACCGCTTCCTCGTTGTTACGAATTCCTTCGGGTAGCTCTTGGATTGCGTCTTCTCCGCGCTCAACAATAAGCTGGATAAGGCTGAGGTCATCGAAAGCTGATATCTTTTGGCTTTCTTCTGCTCGAATATATGAATCAATCAAATGACGCATTGAAGGCTCGTAGACCTTCATGTCGATATAATCACCGCTGGCCATTTTAACTTCAGTTCGAACAGCCTCATAGTGTTGAACCTCGGCCTTAATCGCTTCAATCTCTTCTGGAGAATAGCCAGCATCAATCATTTCATTTGCTAGCGCAGCATATGCACGAATAAATGAGCCACTTTCTTTGTATAAAGCAAGCCTACGCGGTTCGTTGTCCTTCAAAGCATCTTTGTCAGATGTATCCAGTGCACAGAAATATTGAATATACGCAGCAGTGTCTTTTGGTGTGCCAACATTTTCACAAAGAGCTTTTACCGTTTCGCGTGTTTCATCCAACCGCTCTCTGGCTTTAGTAAGGCGATCTTCAAGCAGGCCAGCAACATCCTCTTTGTCGTATTTATCAAATGCACCGCAAGTATAATCTTGAATAGAGCTTTCCAAGCTGTTGAACAAATCCTTGTAGTCAATGATATAGCCGTATTCTTTATCCTCACCATCCAAGCGGTTTACGCGGCAAATAGCTTGGAAAAGGCCATGATCTTGCATCTTTTTATCAATATAAAGATATGTGGCCGAAGGTGCATCGAACCCTGTAAGCAATTTATCAACGACGATTAGAAGGCGCATCTGGCCGGGCTCATCGACAAACTTTTCTTTCACTTTCTTTTCAAATTCTTCTGCACGATTGACCGCTTGATCAGCAGGCTCGTCAAAGAAGTTAGCCAGCATTTTTCGATAAATATCGTACTGGTGCAGTCTTTCAGTATACCCAGCTCCACTTTCTTCATTTTTGATGTCTTGAGGCGATGGTTTGTATGAGGTTACAATCGCGCATTTGCCGGAGAGGTCTGTCTTATCAAAGAGCTCAAAGAATTTGCATGCTTGATAGATGCTGCCAGAAACCAAAATCGCATTACCGCGACCATCTGCCAGTCGATCTCGTGTTTCCATATCCAGCAAAATATCCGCGACTATATTTTCTAGCCTTGATTGAGAGCTGAGAACCTTTTGCATGGTTCCCCATTTCTTTTTCAATTGCGCCCGGGCGAAATCGTTGAGACCTTTTGTTTTTGCCTCAAACCACAGATCAATCTTGTCCTGAGAGGTAATGTTCTGGTCAATGTCGCGTGCCTCATAGCGCAAATCGAGTACAACGCCGTCCTTAACCGCTTCATCAAATTTGTATGTATGAATATAAGGCCCGAAAACTTCGAGGCTAGTTTGCTTATCATCCTTGAGCAAAGGTGTGCCTGTAAAACCGATGAATAGGGCATTTGGCAAGATCTTCTTCATCGCTGTGTGAAGTTTTCCTGATTGAGTGCGGTGACACTCGTCCACAAACACATAGATGTCACCCTTTGCCTCAAAGTTGGACATCATATTCTTCTGAATTTCAGCCAAGAACTTATCGACATCTTCATCAGACAATTCATCATTATCAGAGCCGCCAAATTTATGGACAAGCGAACACATCAGCCACTGATCGGTGCCATTTAGCGTGTGAACAAGATCAGAGCCACTGGTGGTGCGGTAGATATCTTCATCTACGCCGCGATAAACCTTCTCAATTTGCTCATCCAGTTCGGTCCTGTCGGTAATGATCAGAACACGGGAATCTTTGACATTCTCACGTATCCATTTAGTGAGCCACACCATGGTCAGGCTTTTGCCAGAGCCCTGCGTGTGCCAGATGATCCCGCCCTGACGGCGGCGGATATAATCCTGTGCTTCTTTAATTCCAAAATATTGGTTCTGGCGGCAAGTCTTCTTAACGCCTGCATCAAAAACAATGAAATCATGTATCAGCTCAAGCAAACGATGCTTTTCGCACATAAGTGAAATGTGCCGATCCAGCTTATAGTCGCCAATGCCACCTTCTTCTTTCCATTCAAGGTAATATTTTTCACTGGTTTCAATCGTGCCGTAGCGCAAACCTTGTGTATCATTTCCAGCCATCACCAATTGCATGGTGGTAAAGAATGGACGGATGAAGTCTTTCCGCTGATTAAGCAAATTCTGGCGAATGCCTTCCGTCAGGCCAATGATGGAGCGTTTTAACTCAATCACACCAACGGCTATACCGTTAAGATACAACACAACATCCGGGCGTTTGGTATTGTTCCCTTTGACGGTGACTTCCTCAGCAATTGCAAAATCATTGTTTTCTGGTTCAGCCCAGTTGATAAGCCAAACGGTCTGGTTTTGCTCGCCAGCACCTTCCTTCACCTTGATGCCGTAGCGCAGCAGACGGTAAACGTCTTTATTGGCGTCATACAGGCTACGCCCATCGCCCAGTGCTGCAGCCTGATCTAACTCACGCAAAGCACGTTCAATTAGCTTATCGCTGTAGCCTTGTTTTTTCAGGAAAGGCTTTAGCAGGCTTGGCTCAATGTTCTTATTTTCGCGGTCTTTCCAATCCCCCAGATAATCGTACCCAAGTTGATCCTTGAACAGCTTAACGATGCGGTCTTGCGTAACGCGCTCTATGGCTCCTACCTTGCTCATGCCGCCTCCTGCTTTTTATTGGTTTTGATCAATCGTGTTTTACCCGTCAAAAGTTCCTGCATCATGCCCGTTTTAAGGCTGCGGGCTTTGTCTAGACGTTGTTCGAGGGTATCAATTTCGCTATCCATGTCAGAGAGTATTGAAACGATGGCGTGTCTCTCATTTTCATCTTCGGGAAAGTCAATTTCAAATGAACGCATTGTTTTGTTTGTAATTTGATTAATTGTCGCGCCGAGGTTCTTATTAATTTGCTCTTGAATCACATCAGATTGGAACTGGTAGAAAATAAAAGATCCAAATTCGGAGCGGTAAACAGACATAAAAGCACCGAACGTCATGCCAATCGCATTTTGGTTAATAAGGGCACATTTTCCGATTAATGCTCTGCTGCCATTCCTGACGCATACCAAAATGTCATTCTGTCTAACCATCAGCTTTTCAGGAATTTTTGATATAACCCTAACATTATCCTCAAATTTTAGGACTCCATTTTGGATATTTGATGAGCGCAATACGAGAGTCCCTGATTCATCGATTTGAGAGGGAGAGTATGTTAATCCGATGATGCAATCGCCAAGTTCTCCAAGGGTTCTTTTTTTCCACTCACCATCAAAGCCCGGGAGGCGTTTTTTGCCCGTCAGGAGCTGCTGCATGGCGGCAGTTTTCATGTCGCGCTTTTTGGCAATTAGATGGGAAAGCGATTCAATCAGCCCATCTACATCCGACAGCGCCGCCGCGATCTGCTTTTGCTCTTCTGGTTTGGGAACAGGGATTTGAACGTTCTTGAGAGTATTTTTTGAAACACCAAATACTTTAAGCCCTGTAGCAACTTTTTGTATTTGCTGGCGCACAACAGGCATTTCTTGGATGTAGCCGCGAATACCATCTGAAAATACAGCATTCCGGTCGCGCATCAAAAACGTATGGAGACCTGAAAACACCTTCTTTTCACCAATATTTTTCACTTCGACGGTTTTAGCGATGCCTTCGTAGTCCTCTGATGCATCCGCCATTACAAGATCACCATCCCTCAAAGAGGCAGGAAGTTTTTTAATCTTTTCCCTACGAAGCTCAGGCAGCTCATTCTTTGATAAATCGAGGGTATTTTCCCAGCGAGTGTGAATATCGCCGTAATGAATGTATCCAAAGTCACCTTTAAAACAGAGATCTGCTCTCGAATTAGATATGGTACTTAAGAAATCAAAAATTTCACCATAGCTTTTAATATCCCAATCCTCTGGGATAACGCCGATGTCTGTTTGTTTATATCCTGCTCTCATCTCTGCCATCACCAGCTTAGCCCCATCTTTTTCAAATGCTCTTCCACGCGATTGGAATAATCTGAAACCTGTTTGGTCAGTTCCGGCATGGGGTGGGCATAGCGTTCTTCAAGCTCTTTCACACGGTTCGCTAAAACCTGCGTGACACGTTCAACCTCTGCCGCCACATCAGCACTTAGGCGATCAAACCATTTGTCGATGACGACCAATTCCTTAATCTCATCAACATCAAGTTTGGCGTAATGCGATACGGTTTTTTTATCGAGTTCAAGCTGCTGCGCCTTGATCTTCGAGGCTAGCGCACTTTCTTGATCCAGCAGTTTCTGCGCTTGTTTCAGGACGACCATTTCATCCTCAAAGTCTTCATCGCCTTTAATTTCTTTCATACGATCCTTGAGGCTGGTTTTGGTGAGCTTGCCTTTATCATTTTTCGCATCTTCCAGCAGACCTTCTTCGCCACTGTGCTCTTCGGTGAGTTCTTCAATTTCTTGGGCAATGGCCTCACGCTGCGCTTCCAGCTCGTCAATGGCATGCTTCTCATCCGCGAAATAGCGCTGCACGATTAAAGCAGGCGGGATCAGTTCAGCTTTGAATTTTTGAGCCTTTTTGCCTGTGCCGACAACGATATCCGGTGTTTCTTTGACCTTCTTGTCCTTGTCTTTTTCATCAATGATCAGGCGTATTTGCGCCGCGTCTTTCCAGCCTTCACCGGAAATTTGATAAACATCATCCTGCATGACCTCAGACCAGTAATTCATTAAATGCTGGTACACATCGTATTTATCGATCAGTGGAATATTTGAGAATGTAGACAGTAAGTCCTCTGAAATTTCCCAGATCACATCTTTTGGCTTGCAGCCTTGTTCGAGTGATTTTAGATACGGCTCGTACTTATCCTTCCATCCCGTCAGGGTTGCTTCGGCTTTTTTGGCGTATGCCTGATATTCAGCAGAATCCAGTATAGTAGATTTGACTTGATCGCTTGGTACGCGAGCAATGAGATAATCTGGACTGCCATTTTGTTTAAAGAGCGCTTCGCGGGTTGCTGTAAATACATTCCAGTAACGCTGCAGCTCATCGACATCACGTTTTGGAATACCACCCTTTAAATGCGCTGTTAGATCATGGATGTCGGCTTCATCACCGCTATCAATATAACGCGGGAGGTTGAGGTTATAGTCATTTTTCGGATCTGATATTTCTGAGACAGGTACCAAGCGGGAGAAACCTTCGATTTCTAACCCCTTATTGAAAACATCAACAATTTTGTGAATGTCTTGGGAGCGAAGGCGGTTCTTATTACCGTCTTTGATAAAGCCCTTGCTGGCATCAATCATAAAGATGCCTTTGCGAGATGCGGCATGTTCTTTGTCCAGCACAATAATACAGGCCGGAATACCTGTGCCGTAAAACAAGTTTGCGGGCAGGCCAATCACACCTTTGATATAACCACGCTTTACTACTTCCTTACGGATGGTTGCCTCAGCGTTTCCACGGAATAAGACGCCATGTGGAAGAATGACCGCACCTTTACCAGTGCTTTTCAGAGAACGGACAATGTGCAGTAAAAAGGCATAGTCACCATTCTTCGATGGGGGCACGCCATAATCAAAACGGCCATATAAGTCGGTGATGGTCTTTTTCTTCTCGTCCTTGGCAAAGCCGTTTTGCCATGATTTGGTTGAGAATGGAGGGTTGGCGACCACAAAATCAAATGTTTTCAGCTCAGATGCAGATGGTGCAAATGCTGGGGCAGATAGAGTGCTGCTGCCACCAGCTGCAATTTCAGCGGTCGGGTTGTCATGCAAGATCATGTTCATTTTTGCCAGCGCCGTGGTGGCAACATCTTTTTCCTGACCGTAAATAGACATACCGCTTGGTGATTCATCAGCTGCTTTCAGCAACAATGAGCCAGAACCACATGTGGGGTCGTAAACTGTTTGGTCTTGGCGCGTTTCTTTACCGATGCCGATGACTTTGGCCATGATACGGGAAACCTCGGCAGGCGTATAAAACTGCCCTTTACTTTTACCGCTTTCCGTTGCGAAGTGGCGCATAAGATATTCGTAGGCATCCCCGAGGAGGTCGTCGCCTTCTGCGCGATTGCTTCGGAAATCCAGATCATTAAAAATCGATAC
Organism: Pseudovibrio exalbescens; assembly: GCF_028737195.1. GTDB lineage: Bacteria > Pseudomonadota > Alphaproteobacteria > Rhizobiales > Stappiaceae > Pseudovibrio > Pseudovibrio zosterae. The sequence goes on from NZ_JAQZAJ010000002.1 coordinate 741,964, forward strand.
CAGCTTTGATAGCCGGTCTTGCATTTCTTTACCTTTGCCGAGCTTGTCTTCATCGTTGAAGTCGGCAACATCAATCACACCCTTTAGGCCATTGGCTTCGGCGAGCTTGCCGATGGCTTTGTTGATTTTATCACCAATCTCTTTGTCGCCTTTGAGGGCAACCAAATCAGCGAAGCCGCCGCCTGAAGGAATTTCAATCAATGAATTTGGCTTGCCTGCGTATTTGTCAGACACATATTTTACGAAGAGCAATGTCAGTACATAGTCTTTGTACTGTGAGGCATCCATCCCGCCACGCAGTTCGTCGCAACTTTTCCAGAGTGAGCTGTATAGTGCTGATTTTTTAATTGCCATCGTTTTTGTCCTCGCCTTTTTGTTCTTGCTCACTGATCCAGCGGTCTATCTCGCTTTTGCGAAACCGCCACGCGCTTCCCACTTTGAAGCCCGGAACCTTGCCCTCAGATGCAAATCGATAGGCCGTCTTCTCAGCAATCTTGAGGTAATCGGCGAGTTCCTTCACGGTCATAATGTCATCATTGGGCATAGCTTTAATGTCCTTCTCGGGATATATGGATTGAAAATAGTAGAAAATGGATGAATAATCAAGTAAGTTATCGAGGAAATCAAGTTATAAGACAGGGTCATGCAGCAATACGGTAACGATCAGATTCTCTATTCACCATCGGACTTGGTCACCTTTTTAGGGTGTCACCATGCGAGCTTCCTTGATGTGAAGGCGCTGAGCGAGAGCATGGACAAGGCCGAGGCCAGCACCACAGGTCAGCTGCTGCAGCAAAAAGGTTTGGAGCACGAAGCAGCATATCTCCAACAGCTCAAAGACGACGGTAAGTCTGTCGTTGAAATCCCCAAAGACCGCAATTTGCAAGACCGCGCCCAGTTGACATTGGAAGCCATGCAGTCTGGTGCGGACGTCATTTATCAGGCCGTTTTCTTTGCGCCGCCTTGGCGGGGTGATGCTGATTTTCTGATCAAGTGTGATACGCCATCCAGCTTAGGTGATTTCAGCTATGAGGTGCTGGATACCAAACTGGCACGAACAGCCGAGCCCAAACATATCATGCAGCTTTGTGTCTATTCCGAGTTGCTGACCGATCTGCAGGGGTTACGCCCGGCTGATATGCATCTGTTTCTGGGCGACCATGAAAAACACAGCTTCCGTGTAGCTGACTTTTTCTATTACTACACCCGCGCCAAAGGCCGCTTTGAAACCTATCTGCGAAGCCTGCCTGCGGATTCATATCCTGAACCTTGCGGTCATTGTAATTTCTGCCCATGGCGTGAGGGATGCAAAGCGCAGTGGGAACAAGATGACCATTTAAGCCTCGTGGCCAACATTCAGCGCTCACAGATGGATAAGCTGCGGAAGGCTGGCATCCGCAACGCTGCGGAGCTTGCAGCTACAGAACCCGATACCAAAGTCCCTGACCTAAGCCGTGATGTGTTTTTACGCCTGCGCTCACAAGCGGTTCTGCAACATCACAAAGCCACCACGGGCGAGAATAAATGCGAGATCATTGCGTTTCCTCCGGGCAAGGGCTTTACCCGTATGCCAGTGCCAGATAATGGTGATCTGTTCTTTGATATGGAGGGCGATCCGCTTTACCCGAATGGCTTGGAGTATTTGTTTGGGGTCTATTATTTCAAAGATGGCAAGGAGCTTTTCCTGCCGTTTTGGGCGCATGATCACGAAGAAGAAAAAGAGACCTTCAAGCGCTTTATGGGCTTTCTGGCAGATCACTTGGCTGAATATCCGCATGCCCATATCTATCATTACAACCATTATGAAACCACAGCCCTAAAACGCCTGGCCTGCCGTTACGCTGTGTGTGAAGAGCAGCTGGATAATCTGCTTCGTAATCAGAAATTCATTGATCTGTATCTGGTGGTGCGTGAAAGCATCCGCACTTCTGAACCCGGCTATTCCATCAAAAACATGGAAACCTTCTATATGGATAAGCGGGCCAATGCCGTGGCGACCGCTGCCGACAGCATTATCGTTTACAACGAATGGCGCGAAACAGGTGCCGATGAGTTGCTGCAGGAGATTTCTGATTATAACGAGGTGGATTGCGTTTCCACGCACTTGCTGCGTGATTGGCTGCTGACACTTAAGCCGGAAGACGCGCCGTGGTTTAAGGGATTGCCTGAATATGGCGAGGAAGAAGAGTTACAGCGCAAGGACTGGGAAATTGAATATGAGGATTATCAAACCCGCCTTGGCGTGACAGAGGATAACCCGCCGCCCACCAATGAACGGCTATCGCATCTGCTAGAGTTTCATAACCGGGAAGCTAAGCCGCAATGGTGGAGCAGCTTTGAACGTCAGAACAAGTTTGAAGATGAGCTGATTGACGATACGGAGTGCCTTGGCGGCCTACAACAAATTGGTAGCCCCGAGCCTGAAAAGCGCTCCCTGATATACAGCTACCGTTTCCCATCGCAAGAATACAAGCTGAAGGTTGGCGCACAGGCGGTTGATATTGCTGTCATGGAAAATGCAGGCACCATTGTTGAGATTGATGAGGATGCTTGCATTGTTAAAATCAAACGCGGAGCCAGCAAAGAACCATTGCCAGAAAGCCTATCGATTGGCCCACCGGGACCCATTGATAGCAAGATCATCCGCTCGGCCATTTACCGCTATGCCGATCATGTGCTGGAAGCGCCGGAAGGCACACATGCCGCAACCGAACTGCTGGCGCGAAATGTTCCTCGCATCCAAGGTAAGCAGCTGGGTGAAGCCGTCATCACAAGCGATGATCTGCAAGGGGATGCTCTGGAAGCCATTGCTGCGTTAGACAACAGCTATCTCTTTATCCAAGGCCCTCCGGGCGCAGGTAAGACTTACACCAGCAGCCATATCATTGTGGACCTAATCAAGCGCGGCAAGAAAATCGGTGTTACATCAAACTCGCACAAAGCCATTCATAACTTGCTTGAAAAAGTGGAAAGCGTTGCCGCTGAAAAAGATGTGCATTTCCATGGCATCAAAAAAGCCAGCGGCGGGAATGACGAGACCATCTTTGATGGGCAGTTCATCCGCTCAGAAATCAAGACCGAGAATATGCGCCTTGGCGCTGATCTCTTTGCAGGCACCGCATGGACCTTTGCCAGCCCGCACTTTGATGGCCAACTGGATTATCTTTTCATTGATGAGGCCGGACAAGTTGCTACGGCTAATGTGGTGGCGATGGCTACGGCGACCAAGAATATCATTCTGGTCGGTGACCAGATGCAGCTGGGGCAACCCATCCAAGGCACCCATCCGGGCGAAGCTGGATTGTCAGTGCTGGAATTCTTGCTGGGTGATCATTCCACCATCCCGGCAGAGCGTGGTATCTTCCTTGGTCAAACCAGACGCATGCGTCCCAGCATCTGCCAATTTATTTCTGATGCCTTTTATGATGGCCGCCTGACAGCCCATGAAAGCACTGCCGAGCGCAGCCTGAGCCTGCAAGGCGTTGATCTGCCTAATGAAGGGATTGTTATGATCCCGGCAGAGCATGAAGGCTGCTCGCAAAAGAGTGTCGAGGAAGGTGAGATCATCAAAGCCAAATATGATGCGTTGCTCGGCCAAGAATTTACCGACCGTGATGGCAGCACACGCCCGATCACCGAAGATGATATTCTGGTGGTCACGCCTTACAATGTGCAGGTGAATTATCTGCGCTCCATCCTGCCGGACAATGCCAAGGTCGGCACCGTTGATAAATTCCAAGGCCAAGAAGCGCCCATCGTGCTGATTTCCATGGTGACATCCAGCGCCGAAGATCTGCCGCGCAATATTGAGTTTCTGTACAGCAAGAACCGTTTGAATGTTGCCGTCTCACGCGCACAATGTTTGGCAGTGGTGGTCGCCAATCCCAAGCTGCTGGAAATCCCATGCGGTACTGTAGAGCAGATGAAACTGGTCAACACATTCTGCTGGCTGGATGAGTATGCTCAAAGATAGCGTTTCCAATGAATCCCAAACAGGGATTCGAACTCGCGGTTGGTACGGTACTTTCATCAGTATTATTGAAGTCATGCCAAGAGCGGAAATCAAACCCGCACAAGGCGTTGCAACATAAAACTTGCTTTCTATTGTTTTCAGGGCGATTATTTGTTGCAACACAATGGTGAGTGTAGAGGATTCGAACTCAAAGGGGTTCAATACACCGCCAGTTTCCCTTGAAATCATTGAGTTTTTTCGATCCGATCCAAATTTGGGCTACAAATTGGGTCACAAATTGGGTCACAGTTTGGTATTTCGAATTTGTTTGGGCGGCTTCGGGAGGTGTGGTGGCTTTCCCTCGGCAAGTCGATCCTGCAGGTACTTCTCTGCTTCTTCCTTCGGACATTTCCAAGCTTCGAGTTCGGCTTTGAGGCGGTAGAAGATAGGGGCGTAGACATCGCCATACTCCAAGACCACCCAAGCCATTAAGGTGACCCCATTCTCTAATCTTTCGCGGGTGACGGGACCTTTAGGTGTTCCGTTTCTATTGCCCCTTATCAGCTCTTTCTCGTAGTTGGCGTTGGAGAAGTGCTTGCTCGCTTCATTTTGTTGCTGCCGCTCCCCCGACTAAAACTTGTGTGGGAGGAGCTCAGTAGTCGTTTGCCGCACGCCCTAAAGAGGTCTCTCGGTCCTGCCCTATGGCAAGCTTCCACTGTTGGGCACGGCTACGCGAGTTGCGGAGCAGTCGTGCCCAACAGTCTTTGTCTGGCGAGTGCGCTGTTGGCGCGGCCCGCGGTTTAACAGCTCAAGCCGTTGCAGCTTCAACTCTGGCGTTGCTTCATCGTTTCATGGCAAAGGTCATCGCCCAGGTGCCTGTCTGCATCGCTCAGTTAATTCTCTTCTCCTGCATTGCAGCGACATCAATCACCCCGCTTCTTGGAAACCTGTCCGCCAGAACCTCTTCGCGAGCACTGGTCACAACATCAATAACGACTGGTGATGTTGCTGCGAGAAAGTGGTTTCGCGCATCAGGTAGCCCAGAGAGATCAAGAACCAGCAGATCGAGTGCGACAAGACGGTCGCGGTCCCGCGCTGATCCGAGCCGCTCCGGCTGCGCTGTCAGGAGCGAAGAAAAGCGCAGTGCATAATCGCTTTCGGAGGTCATCACGACGAATGGGTTCGGCAAAGGATCGATGCGTTCATGTTGGGATTCGAAGAGATCCAGATCGATATCTGGCGAGACCAAAATTACGCCCCCGATCCGGCTCAGGACCTTCTTCTTCCCGGTGATAGACAATTGCCTCAAGGTTTCCACGACAAGCTGTGTGCCCATGGAATGACCAAAGACAAAGACTTTCTGATTGTTGCGGGTCAGTTCCACCAGAAGAGCCTCAAGATGGTCGCGCGCGATCAGGATGCTGTCCTTGTCGCGCACATAGCCTAAGGGGCGTTCGATCGACGGCCATGAGAAGGTGACTTGCGGCCCTTGAAGGCCGTAATCATGGGCAATCTGCGCATGACGGTAGACGGCCGACTCCATCGAGGTGTTGAACCCGTGAACGTAGACGACCGCGCTGTCGATAGGGCGGCCGCGGGGCCCGGCTTCGGTTCGAACGGCCTTTCCAAGGGCTGCAAGAGACGGAACCGCCCGCGCGTTGGCAACGGTGAAACTCATCGAGGGATCAGGATTTGCCGCAGAGAACTCCACTTTACCCGGCTTATGGGTTGGCGGGATCGTGATGTCGTACTGCGCGAAAGTAAGTGCGTCACCGCGCTGCGTGGTTCCAGAAAGGTCAGAAGCAACGGTTCTGTTGGTGGCAAGGTATATGCTCTGAACGTCAGCCGCACCGATCTGGGCGCTCGGCGCAACAAAATCTTTAGGCTTGCCCGCGCAAGCGGCCAGCGTGGAGAGGGACAGGCACAGAAGAAGCGTCACACGAAGGTTCATTTAAATTATCTTTCCAGTGTGTTTCTTAGTAGGGGCTTGCATAAGCAAGGTGTTGTTCCGTCACTTGTTTCCCGGCGAACGTCGTTAAGCTCCGAACGCCACGGATCACGCGTTTCTTGCATTCTTGCTGTTGGGTGCTCTGGTGATGAGATAAAAGCTTGTTCCCGCGAGAATGATTTCCGCGAGCAGGTAGAAGATCAGTAGTGGCTGGGGCCAGCCGTCGAGAAAAAGGCTCAACACTCTGCCTAATGCAATGCCAGTGACAAACACGAAGACACTCCACAGCGCAGGCATCCGCAGGTCGGCGCGTACGGCACCGGCCAGCCAAAAGATGATCATGCCGAGGTACAGTCCCATGATCGCACGGAAGAGGTGCTGCATGGTTAAATCTGGGTCGCTGAGGCCGTAGAGCCAAGGCAGGCTCTTGTCCGGCAGCGCACCGTAGGAGAGCGCCACAGGCACAAGGCCGATGCCCATTGCCAGCAGGAACAGCCTCTGAGCCTTATCCATCAGTGTCCCCAATGCTTTTTACGACACGAAAGCCAATGTGCGCGGTACTGAAATCGCGCTCCAGGCTCTCGCGCGCGGCGACCCTGTATCTTTGGCAGTAGTCCTCGCTACAAAGAAACGAGCCGCCCTTGATCGTGAAACGCGGCACGGCGGGTGCGAATGGACTGTCGGTCCATTCCCAGACATTCCCAATCATGTCGTAGGCACCTGTCAGTCCCGGCTCATAACAACCGACCGGCGCTGTCCCCGCGAAACCGTCCCGCCGGGAGTTGAGCACCGGAAAAAGGCCCGTCCAGATATTGGCACGGGCGCTGCCATCGGGCGCGCGGATGCCCGAATGCGGGTCCATCGGATCGAACAAACCCATGCTGGCCGCGTATTCCCATTCCACCTCAGTCGGAATACGCCCGCCCACCCAAGCCGCATAAGCCTTGGCGTCATTCAGTGTGACATGCACGACAGGGTGCAGGTCGCGACCCACCAGGTCGGATCCTGCACCATCTGGCGTGCGCCACGTTGCGTCGGCGTCCAGCGACCACCAGGAAAGGAATACTTCGGGCGTATCACTTTCGCTGAACTGTGCAGAACCGCCATTGCGTTCAGCCTCGGTGACATAGCCTGTCTCAGCGACAAACGCTGCGAACTGGCTGTTCGTGACCTCGTGGGCCTGCAGGCGGAAAGGCGAAACAAGCACCTTCCGGGGCGGGCCCTCCTCGGGAAACACAGGATCAACGCCCATGACGAATCCGCCGCCGGGGATTTCGACGAACTCACCAAGGTCGGCCTCGTTCAGGGAACACGCCAGTTCTGTTTGAGGTGATGAAATGACATGCTGCGAAAGTCCCACGGCAGCGACCGCGACAACGGTCACTGCCAACGCACCTGCGCCGAGCGATAGAGGACGTTTATTGGGCAACTCAGCGCTCCGCGAGCAGTTCGAGGATGCGGTGAGCAGTCTCATAGCCGCTGTTCTGGTTCTGGCCAGTCACCAGATTGCCGTCGACTACGGTGTGCGTCGCAAAGAAGTCGCGCCAGGCGGTTTCGGCCTCAAACACAGCGTTCATGGAACGCATTTCGCTCTCAGGGTGCAAAGGCGTGATTTCGATGCCCAGCTCCTTTATCTGTTTGTCGGTGACGCCTGTCACCCGGCGGCCTTCGATGAGGGGTGAGCCCTCTGTATTTTGAGCGTTCACCAGACCGAGCGCCCCATGGCAAACCGACCCAAGGACGGCACCTTGGGCGTTAGCCTTGGTAATGACTTGTGCAAGCTCATCGCTTTGCGCAAGGTCATAGGCCGCGCCCCAGCCACCAGCCAGGAAGATCACGTCGTAGGCACTGGGATCGACTTCGGTGATGGGAAGAGAGTCCCGTAGCATCGCCATTGCCGCAGGATCCTTCTTGAAACGCAGGTCTTCGGGTGTTGCCAGCGGCCAACTCATCGACCACGGCTCGACCGGGATCTCCCCGCCCTTTATTGAGGCGATGTCGACATCCAGCCCGGCTTCGAGAAAGACGTAGTAGGGAACCGTCATTTCCGATCCGAACACCCCGGTGGCTCGGCCCGTTTCGCCAAGTGTGTCATGGCTGGTCGTGACGATCAGTGCGCGATGTCCCGCCAGATCAAACTCAGGGATTTCGTGGTGAGGGTGAAAGCCCATCGCTTTAAGCGTCGGCGGCAAGCCGAAATAGATGGCGACAGCTAACAGGGCGATGATGCCAAGGGAATATCGAAGCCAAGACATTCAGATTTACTCCAAGTGAACGATCTACTAACAATTTTGGGGGACGAAGGGGCGGCCCTCTCCAATCCCACTCACACGAATGTCGCGACATTCGCGCGTCATTGAATGGCGTATTTCAGGGCTGCCAGCCCGGAGCCCAAACCGCCTGCGAACAGTGCCCCACCGAACGCAAGCCAACAACTATGATTTATCACCCAGCCAACCCGTGCGCCGAGTACGATAAGGATGGCCACGCAAAACGCTTGGGACAGCATTGTCGCAGTTTGCATTGTCAGCCACTCCAGTCCTCCTGCGATGAACAGCGCCGTCGGCGCATTCGCGACGATCAGCATCGGGTGGTTGTTCGACCACGCGGATTGCACAGCCTTCAGAGTCAGCATCCGTTCGCCTGTCTCCATCGCATGAGACAGAAGTGCTGCGAAGGAGCGGACGAGTGTGACTGCAAGAACAGATCCAAACAGGACCAAGGCTGGCTCAAAAGGAGCCTCGGGCGTATCACCCAATGCCATGAGCAGGCTAAGCACCAAAATGGCACCGTAGATGAGGCCAAAGGCTCTTTTTTCTAACGGCTGCCAGCCCAAATGGGCTGCGTGAGCGATGCGCATTTCTTGGCTCCTGTGCCAGACCTGCTCGGGATCAGACGTTGCGTTGCGTAGCCATCTTTTCGAGGATACGGTGCGCAGTCTCATAACCACTGTTCTGGTTTTGGCCGGTCACCAGATTGCCGTCGATCGAGGTGTGCGTGGCAAAAGGGTCACGGAATGCGTGCTGGCATTCGAAGATCGCGCCAAGTTTACGCAGCTCTTCCTCGGGGTGCTTGGGTGTGACTGCGATGCCGAAGGTATTGATCTGACCGTTCGTTACGCCGGTGACGCGGCGGCCTTTGACCAACGGTTCGCCATCGAGACCTTTAGCGCCGCACAGACCAAGGGCGCCGTGGCAGACAGAGCCAAGGATCTTGCCTGCGGCATTGGCGCGGGTGATGAAATCAGCCAGTTCCTCGCTTTGCATCAAGTCATAGGCCGCACCCCAGCCTCCGGCCATGAAGATTACGTCGTAGTCATTTGGATCCAGATCGGCGACGGCTTTGGAGTTCTTGAGGTCGTGCATCGCCTTGCTGTCGGCCATGAAACGCTTGTCGTCGTGACAGGCAAGTGGCCACGTCCAGGACCAGGGCTGGATCGGGATTTCACCGCCTTTGGGCGAGGCCATATCGACCTCCATGCCTGCATTGACGAACGCATAGTATGGCACCGTGAACTCGGATCCGAAGGCCCCGGTGGGCTTTGTGGTTGGATCCAGGCGGTTGTGGTTGGTGCAGATCACGAGCGCTCGGCGGCCCTGCATGTCAAAATCCGGGATGGTATAGTGCCTATGAATGCCCAGAAGACGCAGGAATGCGGGCAGATAGAGATACGTGAGAATGGCCAGCAGGGCCAAGACAACAAGGGCGACAACGATGAAGGTCATGCCAGTTCTCCGAATTGCGGTGTTTGAAAGTGCGCCTCTTGGGCTGGCGCACTGATTGTAAGTTGGATTAGTGGGCTGAACGGCGGACAAGCATCCGGACAAGGCGGAAGAGCGCGTAAACGCTGATCAACAGCATCAACACCAGCCCGGCTAGATACGGCCAGTATTTGCTGACGGTCTTTTCCAGGAGGTTCGAGAAGAGCTGCGCCTCGGCATAGTCCTCTTGTCCCAGCTCGAACACGCCAACATCTGCCACGTAGGCTTCGTATTCGGACTTAAGCTCCGCGAAGAGTTCCGGGTTCTCGCCGGACAGGTCGGTGGTTTCACCCGGATCGACGGATAAATCGAAAAGTCGCCAGGTAAAATCGCCACGCGGCAACGCGGTGCGCACCAGCTTCCAGTTGCCGCGATAAAGCGCGGCATTCCCGCTTACCTCTCCTGCGAAGCTTTCATCGGCGCCGCGGGTTTCGGTCGTCTGACCGGAAAGCACCGGAAGGATGCTCTTGCCGTAAAGAGTGCCTGGGTCATACGCCACACCTGCAGCTTCAAGTAGGGTCGGCATCAGGTCGGACACGTGCACAGGGGCTTGCTGGATTCCGCTTGCCGCAACACCGGCGCCCGCAATGACAAGCGGCACACGAAGTCCGCCTTCTGAGGAGTAGAACTTGTACAGGTTGAACGGTGAGGCCTCAACAGAGGCCCATTCGGGCCCGATCGCGGTCAGGCTGCCCGGAAGGCCCATGTTTTCGGGGGAGGTGTCATAGCCTTCAAGACGATGGATCCCGTTCAACAGAAGATCGAACACTGGGTTCTCAAGGGACGTCACCCCCGATTCAGCCCCGTTGTCAGACGTGATGACGACAATTGTGTTGTCCAGCTGTCCGTTGGCCTCCAGATGATCCAGCAGGCGCCCGATATGGAAATCGGCTGACTCGATCATGGCGGCATGGACCTGCATGGCGCGCGCGGCCTCTGCCTTTTCTGCTGCAGAGAGGTCATTCCAGGCGCGGTGGTCCTCATGAACCGGGGCCAAGGTCGTGGTTTCTGGCACGAGGCCGAGATCGATGACCCGTTCCAGACGTTCTTTGCGCATCACGTCCCATCCGGCGTCGAACACTCCGTCATAACGTTCGATGAACTCGAGCGGGGCCTGAATCGGGATGTGAGCGGCCTGAAGAGACAGGAAGCCGAAGAACGGTTGATCCGCATCGCCTTCGTCGATGTAGCGGATCATCTGGTCAACGAGATTGCGGGAGGAATAGAAATCCTCGGGCAGACGGACGGGTTTGCCGTCCTCGAACCAAGGGACCTCCGGGTAACCTGGCAGATAGTGGCGGTGGTCGTAATTGCTGCCGCCCGTCGAGTCCATCACGTAAGATCGGTCAAAGCCGAAATGGTTGGGCAGGTTCTTGCCCTTTGCTCCGATGCCCCATTTCCCGGTCACGTAAGTTTGGTATCCAGCTTCTGACAAGATCGTCGCAATGGTCGCCTGATCTTTGTCCCAAACCATGGAATAGCCGGGCAGCTCTCGCTGCTCGGGCGTCACCGTTTCAACCAGCGTGCCCATGCCCGTCTGGTGATTGTCTTGGCCGGTCATCAGCATGGCCCGGCTTGGCCCGCAGAACGGGGAGGAGTAATAGCGCGAAAAGAGTGTGCCCGACTGCGCCAACCTGTCGATGTTTGGGGTACGCGCATCGCTGCCATAGGCACCGAAACCGGTAAAACCGACATCGTCAAACAGAACGACTAAGATATTCGGTCGCGCATCCTGGCCAAATGCCGGGAGTGCCGTTGCGAGGCAAAGACTCAGCGCACCGAGCACGGCGCGGGTAAAGTTCGTCATGTAAGCTTCTCGTTTTATTGCGTTCACAGCAAAGAGCCGCGCCCTGTTGGCGCGGGTAATGGTCATGGTTTGGCCAATCCTGCCTTACCAAGACGCCAGCGCAGCGTGTCGATGCGGTCCTGACCAAAGAATGGCTCGCCCTCGAACACCATGGTCGGCACGCCCCAATGGCCGGAGGCATCCAGCGCAGCTTGGTTGGCTTCGATCTCGGTCGTTGGGTCATTCGCGGCTATTGCGGCGTCCATTTCCGCAAGATCAAGGTTGGCCTTGGCGGCTGCGCGGGCGAGCCTGTCGCCCTCGTTCCAACCCGGTGTGCCGCCCCAGATCAATGCGGAGACGTGATAGGCAAATTCCAGCCCCTTGCCACGCCGTTCGGCTTCTACGCCAAGGCCGGTCAAGCGATGGATGTAAGGTTGCTCGCTTGCGACTTCGAACGTTTCAAGATCCTGCACGACCGGATCCGGCACGGGCCGTCCAAAAGGCAGTCCGAGGAACTCGGCGCGCCGTACCATGTCTAACATGATGTAGCGCACCCGGCGCGGATCATCGGAAAACAGCGCGTCTTTCGCGCGCACTGCAATTGGCAGCACCGGGCGAAAACGCAGGTTCACATCGAAGTCGTCGCGCAGCTTCAACAGATCGGGCGTGACAAGGTAGGAATAGGGGCTTCTGAAGGACCAGAATACGTCGACAGATCTCATTATCTTTATGTCTCCGAGCTTGGGGCGGCGATGCGCTGATTGATGGGGCGACTACGTCTCATTGGCGGCGGAGAGACACCGTGATTTCGGTGTTAGGGTTCAAATCACCATTCGGATCGGCAAAAATCCCTTCGGGAAACGAAACGGAGAGGGGCATGTCAGCTGTATCGAGGCACAGCAGATGATTGTTGTCGCCATCTCCCAGATCGGCCAGTACAGTTGGCGTGACAGTCCGCTCTGTTCCGTCTTCGGCGCGTACGGTCACACGGTAGAGATCTCGCTCCGCATCGCCTGGCTCATCGCCATTTTCAAGCGTAACGCCCCCAGCCCAGACCACCCGCACAGCTTGTTCAATGCCCTCTGACGGGCAGTCTGTGCCATCTGTGCGCCGCTGGCCGAGACCTTGATCCGCGGCCAAAGGGTCAACGATTTCGGCCATCACGAGGCTCGGACCGGGCGCCAGTGGCGTGACGTCGACCTGTGCGCCGCGGAAATCCAACACGCCGTCGATTGAGTGAAGATGCCCGACAACCTCAACCGACACCGGCGGATCAGACACTGCGTCCCCGAATTCCCCCACCAGCAACACCGTGCGCAACTCGCCGGGGTCAGTCGCAGGGAGGAGGGTGACGCAGAGTGTTTCGCCCGTCGCACCGGACGCGGTGGTGACCTTGAAATCTCCCGCCTGCATCGTTGTGTGGTCAATTTCACTCGAGAAGATCACCGGCATGCCATCCTTGCCGGGCGCGCCCCGGCAGATTAGCCGGGAAAGAATAGGCAAGCCGTTGTCGAGCCCGAAGAAGGCCGAGAGAAGTTCGGCGGATCGATCGCCGTTTTCGCTTGGTAAACTGGCATTTTCGGTTGTGTCGATCAGGTCAGAGCTGGTGACATCGGCCAAGGTGGGTGACACACTCATCATCACGCAGGACAACGCCGCGACCATGCGCCCAATAAATGCACGATGGATGCGGCTTCTGTTCTGGATAACAACTGGCGAAATGCGTGGCATGAGTCCCTCGGAATATTATGCTTACGCAGAATATACTCCGAAGGGTGCGTCGTTCGACCGCAGGTCAGGATCACCTACGGCCAGAGACTATTCATTTTCGGTCAGCCTTATCCAACGTTAGGGCGAGCTGATCCCGGAATGCTTTTGGGGTAAAGCCGGTCCATCGCTTGAAGCTTCGAGCGAAGTTCGAGGACGTCTCAAAGCCGAGTACACCCGCGATCGCCTTGATGGGTAACGTACTGCCGGATAGGAGGGTGCGGGCGCGCTGTTCTCGGACCTGATCCACCAGTTTGCGATAGGAGGTTCCGGACCGATCCAACTGCCTACGCAGACCGCGCTCGGAATATCCTAACTCGGCCGCAACATACGAGAGCGACACCGCCAGAGACGGCGCGCTTTCAAGAAACGCCGTTACCTGAGTGACCGGGGTCGTCTCGAACGCCATCTCCTGCGCGAATTGTTCGCAAAGGCCCAGCAGCCGCGCATGATTGATCGGATCAGCGCCGGGGAGGGGGCGGTCCAACAGGGTTTCTGGAAAGATAATCTGGTTCTCAGATGCCTCAAACACAATAGGAAAGCCGATTTCGGCTTCGATAGCTGGCCAGCGCTCAGGCGCACTGATTGTCATTTCGGCACGGGTCGCAACCTGGTCGGTACGCAGCATCGCCTTCAGCAAACCATTTATGGCTACAATGGCGCTGCTGAACCCGAAATACTCCAAGTCTTCGAAATGAAATTTGGATCTCAGGCGAACGGCTGCTTCGGGCCCTTGCAGGCCAGAGAGTGCTTTTATGATGCTGACGTCTAGTGCGGGGAAGTTCAAAAAGAAGAATCTCTTCAGAACGTCGAGCCCGTCCTCGAAACGTGCCGCATTCATGGCTGTATATGCCGGCAGTCCGATATACGTAGGTTGAAACTTTAAAGCCAGCCTGATCCCAAGATCTGGTTCCCCGGTTCGCTCAATAGCATTTAGGAGAAGCCGTCGAAGCGGCTGAAAACCACATCGAAAATGTGGATCGCTCAAATGGCTTTCATCAAGCCAAGTTCCTGTAAGCAAATCGCTTGCGGCATAGCCTTCTTCCCGAAGTTCTCGGAAGATGAAACCCGGATAGTTCATTGGCAAAGCCGGATCATCCGGTGTGAAGGTCTTTCGCGCCATCGATGATTGCTCCGTCCTCGTCGCGACAATGATAGCTTGCATCAGGGGCTTGGGCAACGGCCCGAAACTATCGGTTTACGGGCGTCAGTACACCCTCATCTGGTAAGATGCGGCGCGTAATCAAGCGAAACCATTGGAGTTTTGTCGTTCTCGCGTGGTGCTTGATGGCCTGCCGGGCGAAGCGTTTAAGTCATCGGTCGTCCGCATCATTCCCGGCCGGGCGACTGGGAGTTTTTGTGGTTGCCGCGGCACTTGCAGGGTTCTCCCCTGCGACAAGGGCGGGGAAAAGGACGCCCGCGATCGTCAGTCGTCACCTCCGACTTACTATTTGACACAAGATACCGGATATGGTGACGGCAGGTTGGGTTGCCTCTTGGGAAATCAGCTCATTTTTGTCTCAGGCCTTGATAGGCACTGATTGCGTGCCAGGCCGCATGGGGCTGGCCTACTTGCTCTCGACATCTCTATGACCGCTGTTTTGCGCGGGCACGGGCGGTAGGTGAGTTCATCCGAAATATGCCTAAATGATTGTATGACTGCACTAATTAGGAGTGATTGCGCCTTGTACACTTTCAACTGCCATTAGACGAAAAAATTGATTTAACAAATTCGAATAATTTCACTAAAATTTTAATCATCTGACACAAAGGTTTCGGAAGTTGTTTCGAAGTCGCTAAGGCGCGAACTAGGTATTTTGAATGCTTTACCTTTGGAGCGTGTTAGTAAATATGCAAAACGCATCTTTGAAACTGGCCGTTTTAGGAGAGGGTGAGATGGCTCATATTATTAACAGTAGGAATAGATCCGTAGAAACTGCTGAATTTATTTACGAAATTGATTCAGATGGGAACATTGTGGACTTCACCTCAGGCAGCTTTGGCGGGCTTCATTTCAATACAGAACTGCACAAAGTCGTTGGTGGCACCTTTAATTTCCGTGTTGATTTGCAGCCACTGCTGGCTGAACTGGTTACAGGTTCTGGCCGGACGACAACAGACCCACTGGATCAAGTAGGTATTGAAGGTGTCGAGTTGGTCAGCCTTGATGGGGACAGCATGACGGTCTCAATTCGTGGCTGGGATGGCACTAAAGACACCGTGATTTTCCAGGGGTCTGGTGTTGAGGCCATCATTGAGGATGTTGCTGGCAGCCGCATCGATGTAAAAGGTTGGAACTCCGAGTTTGCAGTTTTTGACTACCAGAACGAAAACTCAATGAACTTGGGCGGCACTTGGGGCGAGCTGAAAAACGTTGTTGGGCACAACATCTCTGTCGGTGGACGCGATGGCAACGAAGTTGTTGAGCTGTTTCAGGAGTTGGTCACCGGCTCCGGTCGCACGACCAAAGATGCCAGCAAGATCGCAGGCATCAATGGGGTTGAGCTTTTAAGCCTAACCGACGATGGATACACAATCAAAATTGATGGATGGGACAACGGCATCAATGCCATGTCTGATACAATCACGTTCTCCAATCTAGACGCCGACTTCTTTGCTGAGGCTGGTTTCAAGAACCGCATTGACGTGAAGGGCTGGAACTCCGAATTTGCGATCTTCGATTATGAGTCCACCAAGTCCATGAACCTCGGCGGCACTTGGGGGGAACTGCGTGAACTGGTGGGGCACTCCATCAAGACCACGGGCCGGGATGGCGATGAAGTTGCCGAAATCCTTGATGAGCTCATCAACGGCGATGGCATCAAGGGAGTAAAGCTCCTCGGACTGGATGAAGACAGCTTCTCAATCCAGATCAACGGCTGGGGCTTTGATCAGCGCTCTGAAGACCGTGGTTGGAACAAGATGGTCGACACAATCCTCTTCACAAACGTTGAAGACGTAATCGATGAAGTTCTTACCAGTCCGGCGCTCACTTCGGATGATGGATACAACATCGCCTGATCCGTCGGCACAGTCTAAGATAAAGGGCGCTCGTGGCGCCCTTTATCTATTGGATCTTGTCGAAGGGATTTGTCAGAAATCCCAGTCTTCATCTTCCGTCGCAACGGCCTTGCCGATCACATAGGATGAGCCAGAGCCAGAGAAGAAGTCGTGGTTCTCATCCGCGTTTGGAGACAGGGAGGCCATGATTGCCGGATTTACCTGACAGATCGCCTCTGGGAACAGTCCTTCAAAGCCCAAATTTTGCAACGCCTTGTTGGCGTTGTAGTGCAAAAAGTGCTTCACGTCCTCAGTCAGGCCCAGCGGATCATAGAGTTCCTCGGTGTAGTGGGTCTCCAGTCCGTAAAGGTCCAGCAGCAACGAGAAGGCAAAGTCCTTGATCTCGGCTCGCTCCGCTTCTGGCAGTCGCTCCAGAGCGCGTTGGAACTTATAGCCGATGTAGTAGCCATGCACCGCTTCATCGCGAATGATGAGACGGATAAGATCCGCGGTGTTGGTCAGCTTGGCACGGCTGGACCAATGCATGGGCAGGTAGAACCCGGAGTAGAACAGGAAGCTCTCCAGGAACACGCTGGCGATCTTCTTCTTCAGCGGGCTGCTTGTTGCGTTGTACTCTTCCAGGATCAAACGCGACTTGGCCTGAAGATGCTCGTTTTCCTCCGACCAGCGGAAGGCGTCATCCACCTCTGCAGTACGGCACAGGGTGGAAAAAACGGAGGAGTAGGAACGTGCATGAACCGCCTCCATGAAGGCGATGTTGGTCAGAACCGCTTCTTCGTGAGGCGTCACCGCGTCCGCCATGAGAGCAGGCGCACCAACAGTGTTCTGAATGGTGTCGAGCAGCGTCAAACCGGTGAACACGCGGATTGTCAGCTGTTGTTCTTCCGGCTTCAGAGAGGCCCAACTTTGAATGTCGTTGGACAGCGGCACTTTCTCCGGCAGCCAGAAATTGGCCGTCAGACGGTTCCAGATCTCAAGATCTTTTTCGTCCTGAAGGCGGTTCCAGTTAACCGCCTTGGCGACTGGCTTGATGGCACTGTGAATGGTCATGGTTAGTCCTCAAAGCGTTAAAGGGTACAGGCCACGCAGCCTTCGACCTCAGTGCCTTCCAGTGCCATCTGGCGCAGGCGCACGTAATAAATTGTCTTGATGCCCTTTTTCCAAGCGTAGATCTGGGCCTTGTTGATGTCGCGTGTCGTCGCGGTGTCGGGGAAAAACAGCGTCAGTGACAGTCCCTGATCCACATGCTGGGTGGCCGCCGCATAGGTGTCGATCAGCGCTTCCGGACCGATCTCGTAGGCATCGCGATAGTATTCCAGATTGTCGTTGTTCATGAACGGTGCTGGATAGTACACGCGGCCAATCTTGCCTTCTTTGCGGATTTCGATCTTGGACACGATCGGGTGGATCGACGAGGTGGAGTTGTTGATGTAGCTGATGGAGCCGGTTGGGGGCACCGCCTGAAGGTTGCGGTTGAATAGCCCGTCCTTCATCACGGCGTCTTTAAGCGCGGCCCATTCTTCGCGGGTCGGAATGTGAACGCCAAATTTCTCAAAAAGCGCTGCGGCACGGTCTGTTTCTGGCACCCAGTCCTTCTCGATGTATTTGTCGAAGAAAACACCGGACGCGTACTGGCTGTCTTCAAACCCCTTGAAGCTGGAACCGCGTTCCTTCGCCAACTCATTGGAAGCGCGGATGCAGTGGAACAGCACCGTGCAGAAGTAGATGTTTGTGAAGTCTATGCCTTCCGGGCTGCCATAGTGAATGTGCTCACGGGCAAGGAAGCCGTGCAGGTTCATTTGGCCAAGGCCAATGGCGTGGCTTTCATCGTTTCCGCGGCGAACGGATGGCACGGAGTCGATGGCGCTCATCTCGGAAACGGCTGTCAGCGAGCGGATTGCGGTTTCGACCGTTGCCCCCAGATTGCCGCCGTCCATGGCCTTTGCAATGTTCAAGGAACCCAGATTGCAGGAGATGTCAGTACCAAGGTGGTCGTAGGACAGATCGTCGTTGAACGTACTGGCCTCATTCACCTGCAGAATCTCAGAGCAAAGGTTGGACATGGTGATGCGGCCTGCCACAGGATTTGCAGCGTTCACCGTGTCTTCGAACATGATGTAAGGATAGCCGCTTTCGAACTGAATTTCGGCGAGCAGCTGGAAGAAGTCTCGAGCCCGCATCTTCTTCTTGCGGATCTGCGGGTTGTCCACCATCTCCCGGTACTTTTCCGTCACGGAGATTTCGGAGAATGGCACCCCATAGACTTTCTCAACGTCGTGCGGTGAGAACAGGTACATTTCCTCGTTCTGCTTGGCGAGCTGGAAGGTGATGTCCGGAATGACGACGCCTAGGGAAAGGGTCTTGATGCGGACCTTCTCATCCGCATTCTCACGCTTGGTGTCGAGGAAACTCAAAATATCCGGGTGGTGGGCGTTGAGGTACACTGCTCCGGCACCTTGACGGGCCCCCAGCTGATTGGCGTAGCTGAAGCTGTCTTCCAGAAGCTTCATCACTGGCACAACGCCGGACGACTGGTTCTCAACGCCTTTGATTGGCGCACCTGCCTCGCGCAGGTTGGTCAGCATCAAGGCCACGCCACCGCCGCGCTTGGAAAGCTGCAGGGCGGAGTTTATGGAGCGGCCAATGGATTCCATGTTGTCTTCAAGGCGAAGGAGGAAGCAAGAGATCAGTTCGCCGCGCTGCTTTTTGCCCGCGTTCAGGAACGTCGGCGTCGCTGGCTGAAACCGGCTGGAGATGATCTCGTCCATCATGCGCATGGCGAGGTCTTCATCACCGCGCGACAGGGCCAGGGCCACCATCACCACGCGGTCCTCGTAGCGTTCCAGATAGCGTTTGCCATCGAACGTCTTCAGCGCATAGCTGGTGTAGAATTTAAATGCACCAAGGAACGTCGGGAACCGGAACTTGCGCTCGTAAGCCGCCACAAAAATGGACTTCACGAACGCCGGATCGTACTGGTCCAGGACCTCAGCTTCGTAGTAGTTCTCGCGCACCAGATAGGAGAGTTTCTCCTCCAGAGAATGGAAGAAAACCGTGTTCTGGTTCACGTGTTCCAGGAAATACTGACGTGCCGCTTGACGATCCGCTTCAAACTGGATCTTCCCCTCCGCATCATAGAGGTTCAGCATGGCGTTCAGCGCGTGGTAGTCCAGCCCTTGTTGGGCGACTACTGACTTATCGAGAGTTGTTGCTTCCAAAATAAATCTAGTCCCTGACGTACCCGCGCGATGTCACTGTCGGTGCCTGCAAGTTCAAACTTGTAAAGGCATGGACAGTTACATTTGGCGGCGATAATTGTGCCTGCGTAGGCAAAAAAGGCCCCAAAATTTCGATTGCCAGAGGCGATGACGCCTCGAAGCAGAGTTCGGTTTGCCGCATCGTTGAGGAAACGGATCACCTGTTTGTGGACTGCGCCGCGCCCCTCACCATCCGCGTAGGTGGGGGTAATCAGAACAAATGGCTGAGTTGCCTTCAGCATTGGTTCGGACGCGCGCGGCGGAATGCGCTCGGCCGGCAAGCCGAGGCGCTCGACAAAGCGGTGGGTATTTCCTGATGGGCTTGAGAAGTAGACGAGCCCGCTCACCAACTCAGGCGAGGCCGCCGATTTTGTCTGGACGGAAGCCAGCCCAGTGCTGGTCTCCTGCAACAACAACAGGAACCTGTCGGTAACCCATCGCTTCCACTTCAGCCAGAGCATCATTGTCCTGTGTGAGGTCAATCACATCATAGGCAATACCAGCGCTATCGAGTGCGCGGGTTGTTGCGGTGCACTGCACACATGCAGGCTTGGAGTATACGGTAATGCTCATGCTTTCGTCCCCGTAGCATTGGGGGAGGAGCAGATACGCATGGACGAGCAACGCACCCTCGCGGCTCGTGCACGAAACGCATCCCGGACCCTCCGCCCGTGGTCGTCAGTTGGTGTCTTTTGGCAGGTCTCCTGACTTCACAGCTCAAGCGCCATCCGCCCGCCTTCCCGAAGTGAACTCACTACAGTGGCAAATTGGGCGAAAAGCTCGCCGCTTACAGTTGCGGGGGCAGTGCCGGAGTTGCACCGGCTTCCCTCTTAGCTTCCGATTGAATCGCAAGACCAAAGACACTGCATATTGTGCTTGGTGCGCGCGAATGGTCAACATCCTGTATGGGTATACCCACATGCCAATTTTGTGGAATTCTAATTTGCAAGAAGAGTGGGCTATTTACACTCAGTGCAAACTGGGGGGTCGCTCCTGCGGGCACAGGCAGTAGCGCCGGGTCACCAATTTGGTTAGCCCTTGGTTTTGTTGGGCTGCCGCCTCAGCAGCTCACGAATCTGCGGGGCTGACGCACCCTGTGCCTGAAGCATCGCAATTGTTCTGAGCCTTGCTCCCGCATGTTTGAAAAACATTTTGAAGCTTGGACAAAAGTAGTTCAGAGCATAACCACCGTCTCTGTCAGGCATGAAACGATGCTTGGGGCATCCCCCGTTACACGCCGAGACGAAAGAGCAGATTCGGCAATCAGTGGGCAACCCGGTTTGCTTGTTCTCCCCAAATCTGACTTGTGGTGCGCTGGTCGCCAGAGCGTCCAGCGGTGTTTCAAGAATGTTGCCCAACAGGTGCGTCGGGTAGACGAAGTGATCGCAGGAATAGAGGTCGCCATTGTGTTCCATGGCCAGTGCCTGGCCGCAGGTGGGAGCAAACGTGCAAAGCCATGAAGGCATGCCAATCATTGTGCCCATATGCACGTCAAACATCTGGACAGAAACCTCACCAATGTCGTTGGTGGCCCAGTCATCAAAGATGGCACACAGGAAGCGGCCATAAGCCTTTGGCGAGGCGCTCCATTTTGCCAGGTTCTTGGCTGTTCTGTGGCTTGGAAGGGCAAGCGATGCCGCTTCTTCAACGGCAGGGATGAACTGCAAGTGACGAAACCCTGCATCTTTCAAGAAGCGATAAACTTCCCGTGGGCGTCGCACATTGCCTTGGTGTACCACGGTCAGTGCGTTAACCGCCACTTCATGGCGGGCAAGGCGTTCTGCCGCTTCCATGACGCGCTTGAAGCTGGGGCGTTTGGCGCGGTCAACGCGGTAGGCGTCATGGATGGGCTCTGGTCCATCAATGCTGAGACCAATCAGGAAGCGGTGCTCGGCAAAGAATCGAGTCCAGTCATCATCCAGAAGCGTGCCATTGGTTTGAAATGCATTCTGAATAGTTACGTGGTCCGGCGCGTAGCGCATCTGCAACGCCACTACCTTTCGATAGAAAGCCAATCCTGAAAGAGCAGGCTCGCCACCTTGCCAGTTGAACCAGATCTCACGGAGACCGAGCGCAGCTTGTGATGCAATGAAGCCCGAGACATAGTGCTCCAACACCCCGTCGCTCATGGCAAAGCGCTTGCTATCCGCATAAAGCTCGTTCTTCTCGAGGTAAAAACAGTAGCCACAGTTGAGGTTGCACTGCGGGCCATTGGGTTTTGTCATCACCTGAAATGGCCAGCGGTGCTGAGTTAAACTGTTTTGCTTTGAGTGCATCATACAGGTGCGAGGCACACCGTCTGCGCCAGTTCCTCAACGCGCGCCACCTCCGGCAAGCGCGGTCCTACCTCGCCGAGTGCGCCGAGTGAGAAGCCCGTTGAGATCCGTGCCATCTCCCTCAGGTCGAAGCCGCGCACATGGGCGTGCACAAGGCCAGCTACCATGGCATCCCCAGCCCCCACCGTACTGGCGACATAGGGCGCAGCAGCAATGGCATGCACTGCCCCTTCCTCACTTACAAACACGGCACCGTCGCCGCCCATTGAAATGACGGCAAGACCAATGCCTTCCTGCACCAACTCACGCCCAGCAGCAGCGACCTCAACGGATGTCTCCAACCTTCCACCGAGGATGTAACGCAGCTCCTCCACGTTGGGTTTGACGACGTAAGGTTTTGCAGACAGGGCAACCCGCAAAGGCAAACCGCTTGTGTCTACCACCGTTTTGCAGCCGGCCATTCTGGCCCATTTGATAAAGCGCAGATAGCTGTCTTCCGGCAAGCCTTTGGGCAAGCTGCCAGCAAGCACCAACCAATCAAGCCCTTCTGCTGCAGAGACAATGAGTTGTCGTTCCACTGCTTCAAGGTCTGCTGCCGTCGCCGCCGGCCCCGGGAAGTTCAGGTCGGTAATTCGGTTGGTGTCGTGATCGACGATTTTGATGTTTGTGCGCGTTGCGCCGCTAACACGACTGAAATCGTCGACGATGCCTAACTCGCTAAAATGACGCGTGAAAAGCTTGTCGTTGTCCTCTCCCAATAGGCCGAGAACGGTCACTTTGTGCTTGTAGTGCGCCAGAAAGGAGGCGACGTTCACGCCTTTGCCACCGGCATCCGTTCGGGAGCTGATGGCACGATTGACCGTATCAAGTGAAAAGCCGGGGGCCAGGACGGTCTGGTCAACAGCCGGGTTCAGTGTGACTGTTGCAATGCGGGGAGCTGGGCTCATGTTGTGCGTCCTCTGGGAGTTACCTTTGGACATATTCTAGGCAAAACACTCGCAGTTTCACCTGCGGAGCTTTGCGGACCATAACCGAAGCATCAAAGCGGCGGTCCCCAGCCATTTTTAACCATGGCGCGTTTTCGGGGTGCTGGCGATGCAAAATGGCAGATACACTTGTCTCAGTATCCTTAAATTAGTCAGAGTAGAAACATGAGCCGCATTCTGAAGTTGTTTTTCATCACTCTCGTTTGCGCAATTGGCTGGCCAGCTTTTTCTAACGCTAGTCAGCTACAGCTTTCCGGTGATGCGCGCTGGTTGGTATTGGCGGCGCGGGAAGACCGGCAAGACGCTATCATGGAAGCACGGGAAAGCAGCTATTTTCTGCCTAGAACCTTTGTGGTGCGCGCAAAAAACGGCTGGTATGCCATTCTCTCAGGGCCTGTTCAGGCGCAGACTATGGAGCAAATTCGCAAAGCTGACTACGCCAACGCTGTGCCTGAAGATGCGTACCTTTCCAAAGGAAGCAATTATCGTGAGTTGATTTGGTCCTCGCCTGAGATGGTGCGTGTGGAGCTTGATGGCAACGCCAGCGCCTCAGCCCAACTTGAAAACCTGAAGGTGGAGGTGGTTCGAAAAGATGCGGAAGGCAACCCGAGCGACGGGGAAGACTTCGTTGAAACCTTCCTCGATATCACGCTCCATGACGCAAACGGGGCGCCACTTTATGCGCTAAAAACGGATACGGATGTGTATTCGTCCTTCGGTAACTCATTGGAAATGATGAGAATATTACCAGACACGCCCTATCCTCAGGTGATTGTGCGCCGCTACACCGGCGGGGCACACTGCTGTATCGACACGTCCATTCTGACCATGGACGAGGAGAACAACTGGGTGACCGTGCGCGCCGGGACCTTTGACGCTGGCGCTGACTATCGGGTGTTTGATCTTGACGGCGATGGGACGCTTGAGCTCCTGACTGTCGATCAGAGTTTCTTCTACTTGTTCGCCCCTTATGCTGGTAGTTTTGCGCCGCTGGAGATACAGCGCCTTGAAGGTACGAAGCTCGTCAACGTAAGTGCCGATCCTGCATATCGTGGTGAATTCATAAGCGAACTCAATAGTTTGGAGGAGTATGCCAATGAGCGTGCAGACCTCTGGAATGCAAACGGCTTTTTAGCAGCCTGGGCGGCGGTGAAGACCCGCCTCGGTGACTTTATCCCCGCTCTTGCCCGTGTGACCGAAAGCCATGGTCCTTCCGATGGTTTTGGTGTTCGTGTCTGCCCAGATGGAAGCAACATTGAAAACTGCTCCTATGAACAATCCGTCGTTCTGCCATTCCCCGCAGGTCTCACCGTGCATCTGGTGCAACAAGGCTATCTTGCATCCGGCGCTGCCGAGAGCCCTCAGTAACGCAACAAAAAACGCGGCATCAAATGACGCCGCGTCCTTTTAGTCTTTTAAAATCAGTCTTTTAACTGCGAAGCGCGCCGCCGGTGGATTTCGCAACTGCCTGTACGATCTTTGCAGAGACAGCCTCGATATCCTCATCGGTGAGGGTCTTCTTGGTTGGCTGCAGCATCACGTCAATGGCGAGCGAACGCTGGCCTTCTGGAACGCCTTGGCCTTCGTAGATATCGAAGAGCGTCACATCCACGATCAGCGCCTTGTCTGCACCGCGTGCAGCTCGCAGCAGCTTCTCAACCGGCACACCCTTGTCGACCACGAAAGCATAGTCGCGGCGAACGGGCATAAGATCAGGGGCCACAAACGCGCCCTTGGACTTGGTCGGCTTCTTCTTTGGCTCTGGAGCTGCGTCCACAAAGATCTCGAAGGCCACCAAAGGACCTTCAATATCAAGGTCTTCCAGCGTTTGCGGGTGAATTTCACCGAAATACGCCAAGGTGTTCTTTGGTCCCATCTTCAGCGCGCCGGAGCGGCCCGGATGGTAATAGGACGGTGCATCGGTGAAGACCATCAGCTTGTCTGTTGCAACACCAATGGCGCTCAGGGCTGCTTCCGCATCGGCTTTGGCATCGAACACATGAACCGCCTCGGAGTTGCCAGACCAGTGACGACCTGCGCCATCCAGAACGGCGGTGCCGCGGCGTACGCCGGAGACCATAACCTTTTGATCTTTCTCGGAATCTCCGAGGAAAACCTGCCCAACTTCGAAGAGCGCAACATCCGGGAAACCGCGGTCCGCGTTGCGCTGTGCTGCTGCCAAAAGACCTGGCAGAAGGGAAGGGCGCATGTCGGACATGTCTGCGGAAATCGGGTTCGCCAGCTTCAGTTCCGGCTGGCCACCACCGAAAACTTCCGCGTGTGCAGCGGGGATAAAGGACCAGGTCACCGCCTCATCCAGACCGCGCGCAGCAAGGGCACGGCGGGCGTTTGAGCGGCGAATCTGACTGGTTGTCAGTACCTTCTGGGAGACAGGCTCCATGCGTGGCAGCGTAGCGGACGGCACCTTGTCGATGCCGACGATGCGCATAACTTCTTCCACCAGATCTGCTTTGCCGTGAACATCTGGACGCCAGCTTGGCGGGGAAACCTTCACAACATCGCCAGTTCCGGAGACCCAGAAGCCGAGCATGGTCAGAACGGCCTTGATTTCTGCATGGGAAACTTCGAGTCCGGAAAGGCGCTTCACTTCCGAATACGGGAAGTCGATCATGCGCTCTTCCTGCGGGATTTCCCCGGTCAGCTTTGGCGCGCTTGGCTCGCCGCCACAAAACTCCACAGCGAGTTTCGTTGCAAGATCAAGGCCTTCCATTGTGTAGGTTGGGTCAACGCCGCGCTCAAAGCGGTAGCGCGCATCGGTAGATATGCCCAGCTTGCGTCCTGTGCGTGCGATGGTCAATGGGTTCCAGAGCGCCGATTCGATGATCACGTTGGTGGTGTTCTCATCACAGCCGCTCACTTCGCCGCCCATGATGCCACCAAGAGACTCAACGCCGTTGTCGTCAGCAATCACAACAACACTTTCGTCTACCTGGTAGGTCTTGCCATCAAGGCCAACAAGTTCTTCGCCCTGTTTGCCGTAACGTACTACCAGATCGCCAGAAACCTTATCCGCATCAAACACATGGAGCGGGCGTCCCTGATCGAAAGTGATGTAGTTGGTGATGTCCACGAGGGCATTAATCGGACGCAGGCCAATGGCAACCAGGCGCTTTTGCAGCCACTTCGGAGACGGGCCATTCTTGACGCCGCGCACAACGCGGTAACCAAACGCCGGGCAATCCTCGGTGGTTTCGCCCAGCTCAATGCGCACATTCACGTTTGCGTCGAAGTTTGCGTTGAATTGCGTTTTTTCCGTATTTTTGAGCGTGCCAAGGCCAGAAGCTGCAAGGTCGCGTGCAATGCCATGAACACCCGCGCAGTCAGGGCGGTTTGGCGTCAGACCAATCTCGATGACAGGGTCATCCAGACCTGCATACTGAACATAGGGAACACCCACAGGTGCGTCCTCTGGCAAGTCGATGATGCCATCATGCTCGTCAGACAATTCCAGCTCGCGCTCGGAAGCCATCATGCCGAAGCTTTCCACGTCGCGAATCTTGCCAACGGACAGGGTGACATCAAGACCGGGAACATAATCGCCCGGCTTGGCGAACACGCCCTTCAGACCGGTGCGGGCGTTTGGCGCGCCGCATACCACCTGCACAGGTTCGCCCTCGCCAGTGTCTACTTTCAGAACGCGCAGACGGTCTGCATTCGGGTGCTGCACCGCTTCCAGAACATGGGCAATGCGGAAACTGCCAAGACGATCGGCCGGGTTGGTGACTTCCTCAACCTCCAGACCAATCATGGTCAACCGTTCAAGGATCTCTTCAAGGCTAGCGTCGGTCTCAAGATGGTCCTTGAGCCAGGAAAGAGTGAATTTCATGTCTCTTCTCTTTAATAGCGTGCGATCAGGACCGCGGGGTTATCGGGAGAGGCCAGCCATCAGGCTTGGCATGTCGAGCGGACGGAAGCCGTAATGCTTCAGCCAGCGCACATCCGCGTCAAAGAAGGCACGCAGATCCGCCATGCCGTACTTGAGCATGGCCAGACGGTCGATGCCCATTCCCCACGCAAAGCCCTGATAAACATCAGGATCCAGACCGCAGTTGCGCAGCACATTCGGGTGAACCATGCCGCAGCCCAGAATTTCCATCCAGTCTTCGCCTTCGCCGATCTTCACCTCAGCGCCGGAGCGGTCGCACTTCACGTCCACTTCCATGGACGGTTCGGTGAACGGGAAGAAACTTGGGCGGAAGCGCAGCTCCACATTCTCCACCTCGAAGAACGCCTTGAGGAACTCTTCCAATGTGCCCTTCAGGTGACCAATATGGGTGGTCTTGTCGATCACAAGGCCTTCCATCTGGTGGAACATGGGTGTGTGGGTCTGGTCGCTGTCACAGCGATAGGTCCGACCCGGAATGATGATGCGCAGCGGTGGCTCCTGATTGCGCATGGTGCGAATCTGAACCGGAGACGTGTGGGTGCGCAGCAACAGGCGCTCGCCGTCTTCCTTCGGATTAAAGAAGAAGGTGTCATGCATCTCGCGGGCCGGGTGGCCCTCCGGGAAGTTCAGCGCAGTGAAGTTCAGCTCATCGGTTTCGATGTCCGGGCCTTCGGCAACGGAAAAGCCCATATCGGAAAAAATCGCGGTGAGCTCTTCGGTCACCTGAGAGACCGGGTGAATGCGGCCGCTCTCCGCTGGCGCAACGCGCAGCGGCTGGGTCACATCAATGGTCTCGCTGGCAAGGCGGGCCTCAAGGGCTTCTTTTTTCAAGACTTCCTTGCGCGCGGCAATGGCATCGCCCACACGGGTCTTGAGCCCGTTCAGGGCCGGACCCATTTCCTTGCGCTCTTCGGGAGACATCTTGCCAAGAGTCTTCATCTTTTCAGAGACAGACCCCTTCTTGCCAAGGGCAGCAACGCGCACATCTTCCAGCGCAGCCTCGGTGGTGGCCGCGTCAATGGCGGCGGAGATCTCGGCTTCGAGAGTTTGAAGGTCGGACATAATCCCTCAAAGGTTTGCAGCTTCGCCCATTGCGGGCGATCATCATATGAAAATCGTGGAGTGTGTTTTAGCAGAAATGCCAGCGCTTTCCAGTGCCACACCCCCAGCTTTTGGCAGTTTTTGCCGCAAAGCGAAATAGCCGGTGTAACCCGTTGCAAAATACGGATCATGCCATGCGATCAGGGAGAGGCAAGGGAGAGGTATTAGGCGGCATGCCTGCGGCGTGGTGGGCGCGGTCGCTGCCTCAGCCACA
This sequence comes from Pseudovibrio exalbescens, assembly GCF_028737195.1. GTDB lineage: Bacteria > Pseudomonadota > Alphaproteobacteria > Rhizobiales > Stappiaceae > Pseudovibrio > Pseudovibrio zosterae. The sequence goes on from NZ_JAQZAJ010000002.1 coordinate 769,940, forward strand.
CCGGGTCATAAATCGCCCGCATGCCGGTCCAGAATTGAGCCGGGCCTGAACATCTTTGAAGATGATCACGTGCAGGGACATGTCATGCGCCTTGAGTGGTTGCAGATGCGCGAAACCTAGCAGAGCTTCGGGCGCTGGGGCAAGATGTTTTCTGGATCCCGGCTCGGAGGCCGGGATGACGGCGGGCAAAGGGGCACGTCTTTGTGGATCCCGGATGTGCGCTTCGCTTCTCCGGGATGACGCAGGGTGTGAGGGGCAGGGCTGGGGCCATCAATCTAGTGTGGGGCACGCGCGGACCTTAAACCTAGTGTGTGGTACGGCTGTACTTTTATCTCAGGCGTCATCCCGCGCTTGACGCGGGATCCAGAGCCGCGGAAAAGCATGCCATGGGTTTCACCGCCAGTGTTGACCAAAAGCGTGACCTTGTGCGGGTCGGGGCGGCTGGTGGATCCCGGCTCGGGGGCCGGGATGACGGGCAGGGGAGTGGTCGAGGTTCTGCGGTCACACCGGGGTTGGTGCGTGGTTCTGCTAGGTGAAGTGCTCGCACCATAGCTCGCGTGCCGTGCTTCGTGCTGATAGCCTATTGTGTAGTGCTGCAGTTGAGCTGTCAGCCCCTTGCTCAGGATCCCGGATGTGCGCTTCGCTTCTCCGGGATGACGCGGGGGAGTGGTCGAGGTTCTAGCCTTAAACCTAGTGTGGGGCAGTTCTGGGCCTTCAACCTGATGTGAGGCAGGGCTGGGGCCATCAATCTAGTGTGGGGCACGCGCGGACCTTAAACCTAGTGTGGGGCATGGTCGAGCTTTTATCTCAGGCGTCATCCGGCGCTTGACGCGGGATCCAGTGTCGCGCGGAAAAGCGTGCGAAGGAGTTCACCATCAGTCGCTGCCAGAAGCGTGAACCTGTGCAATTCGCGCCTTCCGGTTGGATCCCGGCTCGGTGGCCGGGATGACAGGAAGGGGAGTGGTCGAGGTCCTAGCCTTCAACCTAGTGTGAGGTATGGCTGTGCCTTTATCTCAGGCGTCATCCCGCGCTTGACGCGGGATCCAGAGTCGCAGGTGAAGGCGTGCGAAGGAGTTCACCATCAGTCGTTGCCGCAAGCATGACTTTGTCCGGGTCGGGGTGTCTGGTGGATCCCGGCTCGGTGGACGGGATGACGGGCAGAGGGAGTGGTCGAGGTCCTGCGGTCACAGCGGGGTTGGTGCGTGGTTCTATCAGGTGGAGTGCTCGCACCATAGCTCACTCGCCGTGTGACGTGTGCCGTGCTGATAGCCTATTGTGTAGTGCTGCAGTTGAGCTGTCAGCCCCTTGCTCTGGATCCCGGATGTGCGCTTCGCTTCTCCGGGATGACGCAGGGTGTGTGGGGCAGTGCTGGGCCTTCAACCTGATGTGAGGCAGGGCTGGGGCCATCAATCTAGTGTGGGGCACGCGCGGACCTTAAACCTAGTGTGAGGTACGGCTGTGCCTTTATCTCAGGCGTCATCCCGCGCTTGATGCGGGATCCAGAGTCGTTCGGAAGAGCGTGCCATGGGTTTCACCGCCAGTGTTGACCACAAGCGTGAACCTGTGCAATTCGCGCCTTCCGGTTGGATCCCGGCTCGGAGGCCGGGATGACGGGCAGGGGGAGTGGTCGAGGTTCTGTGGTCACACCGGGGGTGGTGCGGGGTTCTGGTTCCGCCAGGTGGAGTGCTCGCACCATAGGTCGCGTGCTTTGTCCCGCGCTTCGCTTCTCCGGGATAACGGATGGAGGGGGCGTTTCTCTGTCAACTTGGTGCGGGGCGTTGGTAAACAGCCCTCGCGGTTTGGGCGTTGCGGGACAAAGAAGAAGGGCCGCCACGGTGTGACGGCCCGAATGGGTGAGGCTTTAGACAAAGTCTGCCAAGAAGCCTGTCGAGTAGTTGTGAAAGTCAATCTGGTCGACGTTATAGTTCCAGAATGAGCCTTCAACATCACCGAGGCCTTGGCCGCGCTGCCAGTTCAGGTTTTCGGCAACATCTGTACTATCGATACTGTGAATGACTTCTCTGACCGTGAAACGATCGAAGTTGAAGTCAGTTCCATTAAAATCGTTGTTGCGCTCCCCTCTGACGTGCCAAGTGATGAACTCGCGGTCTGTGTTACCGATCCAGCCTTGCTCGAAATACGTCATATTGTAGACGTCAAATCCGAGGTCTTCCACAAGGCCCGGGTCGAAATGGGTCTTCCGGTCCGCTACCGCCTCAATGTGCGCGCGAAGCGCAATGGAGTTGGCAAGGTCCGTGTATTCATCGAAGGCTTTGTTGAGGGATACCTTGAGATTGCGTGTATCGGCACCGCTGCCCTCCAGGTCCTCAATCACGCGTTTTCCGATTTCGAAAACATCTTCAATGCGCTCCAGATGCTCGATGCGTTGAATTGTGTCAGGATCGACGCCGTTATCGCCCAAGCCCTCTTTCCTCATGCGAAGCGAGGCTGCCGCTGTGCTCTCGATTGCCCCTGCAAGAGACAGGACATCGCTCGACATGAGGCTGGTGCCGATGGATGTCAAAGAGCTGACCAGTGTCAGGAAGGCCGCAGCGTTTGGGCTCCCTTCCCCAGCATCATGTTGATCGTCGGCTTGATCCCAAACCTTCGTTTGCCACTGTTCAAAGCTGTTCGTCCAGTTGTCAAAGGTCACTTTAAGGTTGTTGATCAGAGCGTCGTGGCCAGCCTTGTAATTGCTGTACTTGAACGCCTTGTCGTCGAGCGTTGAGATAAAAGCGTCTGCGTTTCCTTGCAGGGTTGCCAGTCGAACGTCTATCTGGTCAAAAAGCTCGTGGTAGCTTGAAAACTCTCTTTGAGTGATGTTCGAGCCCTGGATCCGACCCACGGCGTTGGCCGCGTTCAGATCTGATCGGTCGGCATAGGTGAAGACGTTCACCTCCAAATCGTCGAGGCCCCAAGCTGCGTCCTTGCCGTTGTTGTTGGAGCCCTTGTTGTATCGCAGCGCCATGTAGAATGGGTCATCCAGCGCCGTGTAAATGGTGTCGGGGCTGAAGAAGTCTCGGTCGAGTTTGATGCTGTAATGGTACTTCTGGTCGCGATCAGCCCAAACCTCGGAGCCGCCGCTGCCGTCGATATCAATGTTGGAATCGAGCAGTTTGCGATCCCATGAATAATTCTCTCCAGAACCTGAGCCGTCACGATCGGTGCGCGTGTAGGAAAAAGTTCCGAGACGAAATGTCTCTTCAAAATTGGCTGGCCCGCCGAAAATCGTGATGTCGAGGCCGTTGCCATATGTTTTGCCATACTCATAAAAGTCGAAATCGACGGTAACGTAGGCGATGTTGCTCTGATCTATGCCCTTATCAATGGCATCCTTTGAATAAAACTGGTCAACGCTGCCAGTGGTGCCGGTCCAGACCCGATCACGGCTGTCAAAGCCGTCTTCAAATGTCTTCAGTCGCCCGTTGCCACCCGGTATGCTTGCAAGGCCTACGTTGATAAAGCCGCTATCAAATCCAGCATCAATTAGAGACATCCAATTCCTCCTCAAGTAATGAGTTAACGCAGGGGGTTGTTGAATAAAATTAAAATATAAATCCCCTTACGTATGGAGACATTGGATGAGTTGCATATGTAACGCTTACATTCAATAGTTGCTTGTTGGATTATGATTTAATTTATTCTTATGAATACAGTCGATTTGATCATAGTTATTTATATTTTATGCGTACCGCATATTTGACGGGTAAGAAGTTTGGGAGGGTTTCACATCCCCCTCACAACATTGTTTCTTCGAGACGCTTCCCCATATGGTAAGGAACCAAACTCTTGAGATTTCGCCGAGTGGAGGATGAGAGGGGATGACCTATAAAAAGTCACCGGAAGCACTGAACAATCTGACGCCCGAGCAGCATTATGTAACCCAGCAGAACGGCACGGAACGGCCGTTCACGGGCCAATATAACGACCATAAGGAGCCGGGCATTTACGTGGATATCGTCTCTGGCGAACCGCTGTTTGCCTCTGCCCACAAGTTTGAAAGTGGGTGCGGCTGGCCAAGCTTTACCAAGCCAATCGAGCCCGCCCATGTTCAAGAGCTTTCCGACACCAGCCACGGGATGATCCGTACTGAAGTGCGCTCCACGCATGGGGACAGCCACTTGGGGCACGTGTTTCCAGACGGGCCGCGAGAGCATGGCGGTCTGCGCTACTGCATCAATTCGGCCGCGTTGCGGTTCATCCACCGGGATGACATGGAGGCCGAGGGCTACGGGGCCTATCTCGATCAAGTGGAGGACGTAAAATGAGTGAGCGTGCAGTTCTGGCAGGCGGGTGTTTCTGGGGAATGCAGGACCTGATCCGCAAGCTGCCGGGCGTTGAGAAGACCCGCGTGGGGTATACGGGCGGCGATGTGCCAAACGCGACCTATCGCAACCACGGCACCCACGCTGAAGGAATTGAGATCGTTTATGATCCGGAGAAAATCAGCTACCGGCAATTGCTGGAATTCTTCTTCCAGATTCACGACCCGACCACGCTGAACCGGCAGGGTAATGACATCGGCATGTCCTACCGCTCTGCGATCTACTATGTGGACGAGGAGCAGAAAAAAATCGCCCTCGACACCATCGCGGATGTGAATGCATCAGGCTTGTGGCCGGGCAATGTTGTGACAGAGCTGGAGCCGGTGGGCGACTTCTGGGAAGCCGAACCGGAGCATCAGGATTATCTTGAGCGCATCCCGAACGGGTATACCTGCCACTATCCGCGCAAAGACTGGGTGCTGCCAAAGCGGAAAGCAGCCGAGTAAGAGACAGGGAAAAGAGGCCCGATAACCGCCAAGTAAGCGGCGTGACTACCGGGCCTCAAGGTATCCAGGCCTCATGGGCGGCGCAGGTCAGTGCCAAAGTGGGCGCTTACCTCTTGGCGCATCTGGCCGCTTATGGCCCGGGGGTGGAGGGCGTTGTCCCTCACCTGCATTCTGGGGCCGTTGCCTCTGAGCGCTCTGTGAGACCTCATAGGTTTCTGCAGGACGCCGCGTCTGTTTGAGCTGGGCAACAAGGATTGCGCCACCTGCGACGCAGCGGGCAAAGTTTTCAATGCGAATGGCATCCCCTTGCGGGCCAAAGCCCTGAGCGTAGTCCGTGGCGTTTCCGGTGATCGGGTCGCTGCGCTGCGAACCTGCCCCATGTACATCCAGCCAGCTGCCGCGCATGTTTCCAAGGGAACGGCCAAAGGCAACATACGCCCCACCGAATTTGCGTGACGTGGTGCGGTGAATGGTGCTGGACCAATATTGAGCAAAGTCCTGCTGCCCGGCTTCATTGCGGATAGGCGTTGCGTCAAAAACGGGATTGATGGCAGCACTGCGGCTGGTATCCGGAGAGCGGGAATAGTCAACGATTGATTGAAGCTCTTTGACGTTGGGAAGCCGCCAGTCGTTGCGACCTCCAAGGCGCAAGCTTTCGCAGTAGGCCAGTGCTTCAGTCCACCTCAAGGCTTTGGTGCTGTCTTGCTGTTGCCACGTGAGGCCGGTGGCGCGATCCAGTACCGTACCATCTTTCTGATCCCTGAAGGCGTTGCGGCCATAGGTCGTCTTACCCCGCACCAGCAGCACATAGAATGTCTTTTCACCGTGCGGGGATGAGGTGCCATAGCCCTTGATGCGACCGTCGATGAAGTTCACACCAAAGTAGGTGGTGTCGCCGCGCATGGTGGTGGAGACATAGCGGCTGGAGGTGATGAACTGGCTGTCGATGAGGCGTTCTCCCGACTTCGTATCACCGGGCCCGAAACCGAACACGCGGCTGTCGATGAAGGGAATTGCGGAAAGGGTGCGGGACCGGCTGGGGCCGCTCACATCCTGACCATCAAACTGAATGAGAGAGTATAGCTCTTTGATGGTGGGCAAGCGCCAGTCTGAGTGACCGCCAATCGTTGCGGCATCAGCATAGCGTTTGGCCTCCGCAACAGTGAGCTTGTCGGAGGCGTTGATCGCGCCGTCGCCATTCAGGTCTGTTGTTTGGCTCCACATCAGTTGGGTCACGTTGTCGGTCACCGTGCCGCTGCCTTTGGCGTAGCTCGGGGCGTTGCCTTGATACTGCGCATCTTGACCAAAGGCGGTTTTGCCCGCGCTAGGGCACGACGGCAACTCACCGTTTGTCCCGAAACACAGTGAGGCACCGGTGTCCACGATTGGGTAGGACAGCGAGCCTTGCGTGGCCTCTGCGGCTTCAACGGGAAACAGCGTTAGCGAAAGGCTGGCGGCAAGAAGGTTGTTGATGAGCCATGCGCGGGGCTTCGAGCGAGGCTTCGGTCGGCTGTAGGGTAGCAAGGGCCGAATAGGGGCGGGCATAAGGGGTCCTCCTTGGGATAAAAGGAAGCGCCACCACCGTTGGTTCAGAGCAAATCAAAGGTGATGCCGCCAATTCCTGAGGCAAACCCTAAGGAAGGCGCTGGGCCGATCCTATCGAAACCTTGTAAGAAAGTGCATCAAGCAAAGCTGTGTCTGTTACAGTTTCAGAACGAGGCGGGAACAAACCCAGCATTAACTGCGGATCTTGCGGTGCCCAAGCAGTTTCAAGGTTCCATTGCGAAGTGCACGCAGCACCGGGTAGGCCAGTCGTGCGCGCTGCTGCGAGCGAAACAACCAGCGGTTCAGGCGGTTGAAACCAGTAGAGCCGGTGGCCAAAAGCGCGATGAGATGGAGCGCGTCGCTGCCCGCATACTCCCGGCCCTGATAGTGAGCGACCATGGTTTGATCAATATCGATGCCTCTGGACATGAGGTCTGCGACGATCTGCGGATGAGCGCGGGCATCAATCAGTGTGACCGTGCGCCCTTCCTCTCGTAGCTCAAGCAAAGTGGTGTAGCGCTGGCAAAACGGGCAGGCCCCGTCGTAAATCAGCGTGAGGGTGTCGGTGGCCCCGTCATGAAGCAAGCGGCTGTGCGTGTCTGGAATGCTCTTGCTGTTGCTCATAGAGGTTCTGCCCAACGCGCCCCAGGTGTTCTAAAATCCATACTGCGCTTGCACAGTGTTTCGCTCTCGGCTGGGTAAGCGTTGCAACGAAAACTACGTTTGTAGTCCAAATATAGCGGCGGCCGCAGGGGCCGCCAGCTCTGTTCTTAGTTCTTCTTCACAAACTCGGTGAGGATGACAATGCGTTGGTCGTTGACACGGCCTTCAATGTGGCTTGCGTTGTCTGGCACGAGGGCAATATTGCGCACTGCGGTGCCGCGCTTGGCTGTAAAACCTGCGCCCTTTACTTTCAGATCCTTGATGAGAGTGACGGTGTCACCAGCGCTCAAAACGGCACCATGGGTGTCCTTGTGAACGATGGCGTCTTCGTCGTCACCTGCGGGCTCAAGACCTGCTTCCGCCCAGCTCTGGGTTTCTTCATCCAAGTAGATCATCTCAAGAAGATCCTGTGCCCAAGTCTCTGCGGACAGCTTTTTCAGCATGCGCCATGCGGTGACCTGAACCGGTGCCTCTGTGCTCCAAGCGCTTTCGTTGAGGCAACGCCAATGAGTGCCGTCCAGCTCTGCTGCACCCGTCATCTGATCACTGCAGGTTTGGCAGGCAAGAAGCGCACGGTCTGCCGTGTCGTCTGCGTCCGGTCCAACCGGAAACACGCTCAGGTTTTCGCTGGCGCCACACAATTCACACTTGTCTCCGGCGCGGGCGCGCAGGTCTGTTTCCAATGACATGGTCTAGGTACCTTTCCCGATCTCTCTGGGCTTGAAACGAAAAGACCGGCCTCTTTGCAGGCCGGTCTCTTTAATGCTGTTAGCGGCGCAACGGCTGTTGCTCAGTCATCCATCTTCAGGGCCTGAATGAAGGCTTCCTGAGGGATTTCCACCTTGCCGAACTGGCGCATTTTCTTTTTACCCGCCTTCTGTTTTTCCAGAAGTTTGCGTTTACGGGTGGCGTCACCGCCATAACACTTGGCCGTCACGTCCTTACGCAGAGCCGCAATGGTTTCACGGGCGATCACCCGGCCGCCAATGGCTGCCTGAATAGGGATCTTGAACATGTGACGTGGGATCAGATCCTTCAGCTTCTCCACCATGGCACGGCCACGACGCTCTGCCTGAGAGCGGTGAACCAGAACGGAGAGCGCATCCACCGGCTCTTCGTTGACCAAAATGGACATCTTGACCAGATCACCTTCGCGATAATCGCTGATGGTGTAGTCAAAGGAAGCGTAGCCCTTGGAGATTGACTTGAGGCGGTCATAGAAGTCGAAGACCACTTCGTTGAGCGGCAGGTCGTAAACAACCATGGCGCGGCTGCCCACATAGGACAGATCAATCTGCAAACCACGACGTTCCTGACAAAGTTTCAGGATCGGGCCGAGATACTCGTCCGGCGTCATGATGTTGGCGCGGATCCAGGGCTCACTGATGTCGCGGATCTTCACAATGTCAGGCATGTCTGCCGGGTTGTGAAGCTCAACATCCGTGCCGTCGGTCAGCGTCATCTGGTAGACCACCGAAGGCGCGGTCGCAATCAGGTCCAGATTGAACTCACGAGACAGGCGCTCCTGAATGATCTCAAGGTGCAGGAGACCGAGGAAGCCACAACGGAAACCAAAGCCAAGCGCAGCCGAGGTTTCCATTTCGAAAGAGAACGAGGCATCGTTCAGGCGCAGCTTGCCCATGGCAGCGCGCAGGTCTTCAAAGTCGTTGGCGTCCACCGGGAACAAGCCGCAGAACACCACCGGCTGGGCAGGTTTGAAACCTGGCAGAGCTTCGGTGCATCCCTTTTTGTCCGTGGTGATGGTGTCACCCACGCGCGTATCTGCCACTTCCTTGATGGAAGCTGTGAGCACGCCGATTTCACCCGGACCGAGGCGGTCCGTTGCCACGAAGGCCGGGGTCATGACACCGACCCGATCAACCGGGTACACGGCACCGGTGCCCATCATCTTGATGGTGTCGCCCTTTTTCAGCTCGCCATCAATGATGCGAACGAGCACCATGACGCCGAGATAGGTGTCGTACCAGCTGTCCACCAGCATGGCCTTGAGCGGTGCATCCGGATCACCCTGCGGTGCTGGAAGCTGGGTGACGATTGCTTCCAGAACATCAGGAATGCCAAGGCCCGTCTTCGCAGAAATCTCAACGGCGCTGGACGTATCGAGGCCGATGACGTCCTCAACCTGTTCCTTGATGCGCTCTGGTTCAGCGGCAGGAAGGTCTACCTTGTTCAGCACCGTGACGATCTCGTGATCGTTGTCGATTGCCTGATAAACGTTAGCGAGGGTCTGCGCTTCCACGCCCTGGGAGGCATCAACCACGAGCAGGGAGCCTTCAACCGCAGCGAGGGAGCGAGAAACTTCATAGGCAAAGTCCACGTGACCTGGTGTGTCGATCAGGTTCAACGTGTATTCAATGCCGTCATTTGCCTTGTAGATCAGGCGAACGGTCTGAGCTTTGATGGTGATGCCGCGCTCACGCTCGATATCCATGGAATCGAGCACCTGCTCCTTCATCTCACGCTGGGTGAGAGTGCCGGTGGACTGGATGAGGCGATCAGCCAAGGTAGATTTACCGTGGTCGATGTGCGCGACAATAGAGAAATTTCGAATATTGGACAGGGTTTTCGTCGTCATGGCCGCTCAATTACCACCGCTTGGCAGGAAGGCAAAGCGGATAATAGGAGGAAGCTGCGTTTTTTTGGCAGTTTTTCAAGAGCTCTGTATACGAGTTCTTCGTCTTCGGGCAAACGAAAAAGGGCGGCAAGGATGCCACCCGTCGTCACGTCTACACAAGCCGCGATCAGAAGTCGTCGCATAGTGCCTTCCCAACTGTGTGATCTTCGAGATCGGGGCTGCCCGAAATGCTGCTTGCAGAGCCACCATTGCTTGCTGGGGCCTTGATCTCGAAATCTATCGAGAGCGAGCAGCATCCGCAGAGTGTGCTGAAGTTCCTCCCCTGCTTGCATGCCAATTGTGTCTCGCGGTAAGAGAAGAAAAACACGAAGGGGATGCAATGAAAATTCGCTCAGCAACATATGACGACCTGCCAGCGCTGTTGATGATCCATAACGATGCGGTTCGCAACTCGGCCGCAATCTGGCTGGTACAGGAAGATACACTGGAGGAGCGCAAGGCTTGGCTAGAGGGGCGCTGGGCCAAAGGATATCCGGTGTATGTGGCTGAAAGCGATGACGGTACTTTCCTTGGTTACGCGTCCTTCGGGCCGTACAAGGAAAAGTCTGGCTATGACCTGACGGTCGAGCATTCCGTTTATGTGATGGCGGAAGCGCAAGGAAGCGGCGCGGGGTCAGCTTTGCTCAACGCGCTGATCGAAAAAGCAAAGGTCGATGGGTACCATGTGATGATCGCTGGCATCGACAGCGAGAACACCGGTTCGATCCGCTTTCACGAGCGTTTTGGCTTTCACACGTCGGGCGTCGTGCGAGAGGTCGGCTTCAAGTACAACCGCTGGCTCGATCTCGTGATCATGAGTCTCATTCTCGATGAGACAGCAAAGCCTCCCGTGCACAACTACGTCCAGCCCTGAACCAAGTTTGGAAAGGCACAATCCGAAGCCCGCGGTGCTTATTGCTCCGGGGCTTCTTCTGGGAGTTGCCAGGTGATGTAAAAATTCAAGTTCTTGGCGAGACTAAGATAGGTCGCCTGTTGGCCTGTGTACTTGTCAGTGCGCCTGCCGTCTGCACCGGCAACCGTAAGGTCGTTGAACAAATCATGCGCGTTAAAATAGTCGCCAACGTAGGAAATGTTGGATAGGCCGAATGCGTAACCTCCAAACCCATCGATGTATGTAATGTAGTTGGACTTCGTTTCGAGGCCGTAGTCGGCCATATCTTCGATCTTCAGAAGTCCAGCTTTCTGGGCTTCCAGCATCTCCTTAAAGAGCTCGGAGCCCGCCTCTGCTCCCTCAGTTAGCATCCGAGCCACCTCGTCTTGGACGGCTGCGCTGTTTGGGTCAGTCCAGTCTTCTGCGACGTTGAAGAAACGCTCGACCGCTATGTCAAAGTTTTTAAGGCCCTCGGCGATTTGTCCCGCGTAATGTGCGGACTTGCCAAGCTCTACACCAACAAGAATGTCGAAGATTTTGCTCACTGCTTCCTTTGACGCAGTGGAGGGGCCTGCATTTTCATGTGCGGCCCGAGCCCGAATGATCTCGTTATTGGCGGTGTTTTCGAGGACTTCATTAATCAGAGCTACGGAAGTGGCACGCTGTGTCTTGATTGGTGCGGGGTCGTAATTTCCGGCCAGGTTTGTGAACGAAAAGGAGAGGCGTGCGCCATAGGGATCCATTTTGGTGTTCCATTCATTAGGTGCAAGTCTGTCCCTAAGCGAGGCTGCGGAAGCGCCGAAGAGCATAGGAAATTTATTGAGAACGTACTTTCAAGTAATCTAATAGTAAATAAAGAATATAAATGCAACCTCAGATTGAGGCTGCATTGATTATAAGTTATAAGTCATTATAATTTTACGAAAATAATACTGCTTTATTGCATTAAATGCCGCGCTTACTGCGTCAGGCCTGTTTTTGAGGTCGCTTCTGGTGATATGTGCGCCTAAACCTTGAGTGGGTTAAGGCTGTGCAAGTACCGTGCGGCAGGCAGCGGGCAGGTCTTGAAGCGTGAGTTGTGGCTTCGGTTTCACCGGTTTTGGCGGCTCGCCGGGCTGAGGCTTTTTCGGTACCCAAGGTTCGTCTGAAAGCCACCAGGCCAGCTCTGCGCCGCACCCGTCGCCACGTGGAGGGGCGGCTTGGTTCGTGCACGCGGTGTTGCCTTCTGGGCATTTTAGCCGAACGTGGAAGTGATAATGGTGACCCCACCAAGCACGAACGGTACGCAGCCAGCTTCTGTCTTCCGTCTCAAACTCGCACAAGGCTTTCTTGATGGCAGGGCTGACGAAAATGCGGGCCACTCGTGGGTCTTGTGCTGCACGGCGAATGAGGCGCGCATGTGCGTCTGTCCAGCGGTCTGGATGCACGGAGCGGTCCGCGCCGGGAAGCTCCATGTTCCCCTTTAGCATGGAGATTGCGCTGACGTTCTCACGCTCCCAATTGCTGTAGCGCTTGTTGGGCATTGGCCGCAGCCAGATGTCTGCATCAAGCCCAATCTGGTGAGAGGCATGGCCGGACCTCATTGGGCCGCCGCGCGGCTGAGCAAGGTCGCCCACCAGCAGGCCGTTCCAGCCCAGATCCGGGGCGTCTTTGGCCAGATCTTTCAGGTAGGTGATAAGGTTCGGATGGCCCCAGTTGCGGTTGCGAGACAGGCGCATTACTTGCCAGGTCGGCCCATTAATGGGCATGGCTTCTGCCCCGGCAATACAACCCTTGCTGTAGCTGCCATAGCTTGCAGGCGGGAGCTGAGCCGGGGTCGCTTTGGCGCCAAAGAGCTGCTTGGCTGGCTCGGTCAGCGCAACGGAAGGCACAGCAGTGGTGTTGACTTCAAAACTCTCGGGCTTGGCCTTGGGAAATGGCATGGCATGGCCGCTGGTTGCTGCCAAAGCAACGCCCAGACCAATTGTGAAAACAGTGATAAGGCGGCGCGCGCGCATGCAGGGCCCTCGTCAATTCGTGTTGCGTCGCATGATAGTCGGTCCGCAACACGAATTGAATAAAGGCGCTATAGAAAAATGATCAGAAGCCCGGTCCGTCCACGCGTTCCTCTATTAACGCCGCCAAAGTATTCAAGTCGTCGTTGTGAGTGGTGATGATGCTATCGGCAACCGAGTTCAGCTGCGTCATGGTCTTTGGACGGGTATTGGTCGCATCTTCCAGACCAAGGGGGAGGTCCGCATTGAGTCGCAGATAGGTGAGACCCTTGATGTCCTTGAAGATGGCATTTGCCTGATGAGAGGTGGCTTGGCTCTGGCCATTAGAAAACTCGGTGAGCAAAGGCGTGCCCTTGTCGGGAGACATCCATGTGCTCGCGCCCCAGGCTGCCACTTCTTCAAACTTGCGTTTGTGTTTGGACAGACGACCTGTGCCAATGGAAAGGATGATCATGTCTTCAGGCGCCCAGCCCCGGCGGCGGCCTTCAGAATAAGCACTGAGAACCGGGTTCGTCATGAACGCCCCGGCATCAATCATGATCTGCTCCTCGCCCGTGCGCAGGTTCTCAACGCGGGCAGGCTCCAGCCAGCCGGGAGCCGAGATGGTGGCGCGGACGGCCTGCCAGAAATAATAGTCGTCATGCGTCCGGTCCGCTGTGGGCATGTTGTCGGTCATGAGCACAAGCTTGCGGGTGTTCAGGTCGTAGGCGGAAAGCATGATGCCTGTAAGGCTGCTGGCCATTGAGGTCCAGCCCAACGTGTCTTTCAGGATCTTTTCAAAGGGGCGCTCGTGCACACCCTTGTTGTACTGGCCGAAAGGGGAGAAGACGGCACGGCTGATGCGGTTGATGCGGTTGGTGTTGTAGTACTCCCGCAAATCGTCTTCAAAAAACGAGCGAAGCTCCTTGATGGTCATGGCGTGGTGGCCGCGGTACTCGCCCTCAGGCTTGGGCGCTGTAAGGCCCGCCGCAATGATGCCGCCACTGGCTGTGCCGCAGACAAGATCGAAGTACTGATGCAGCGGTTTGTCCTTGCCGTTCTGCTTCAGTCTGCTTTCCAGTGCTTCAAGAAGACGAATGGGGATGAGCCCGTGCGCTCCGCCACCATCGATAGAGAGGATCAAGCGTTTTCTTTTAGTCATATGTCTTCCCGGGGCCAGATGATCAAAGAGAATTGTTCAGTGCGCTATCTTATTTTCTGAATGATAAATAAGGACAACAGATGGCGGAACCCTCAGAAAAACCACTGAAAATTTCGCCTGATTAGTAAATGGTAAGTGTCCAATACCTGTCAAATATCAGGCTAATAAAAAGCGGGAATGATGTCTGCGGCGAATGGTCCTTGCAACGCGCTGGGGTTGCGCTGGCGGCCGCCGGGGGGAGAAAGGGCAAAGGCGTTTTGCCCATGTTTTCGGCGGCGCTTACCCTGTGTAACTCGCGCTTCATAATATCAATCTAAGATTATGCAATCTTAGATTGAGGCAAACCCATGACGATCATGAAAAAGAAAACCCTATTTGTCACGTGCTCCCTATTGGCATTCACGACTGCTGTCGGCGCTAGCGTGGCAGCTGATCTGCCCGCTGCTGGCAAGGCAATAAATGTAAGCGTGCTGCATACGAACGACCACCATTCCTATCTGGACAGCTCCACCTACACGCTTAAGCTTGATATTGATGCCGAGCGTGAAGGGGCGGAAAGCCTCCGGGTTCAACTTGGTGGGTTCTCCCGCATCGCGACGGCGATCGGTGAATATCGCGGGCCGAACAGTCTTGTGTTGAACAGCGGTGAGCTGAACGGGACGCTCTATTTCAGCCTCTTTAAGGGCGAAGCAGATTTCAAGGTTTTCAATGCGCTGGGCCTTGATGCCTATCAGTTGGGAAATCATGAGTTCGACGAAGGTGACGAGCATCTTGCATCGCTGATCGAAATGGCTGAATTCCCGATCCTGAGCAGCAATGTGCATCCTACCGAGGACAGCCCGCTCTATGGGGCCCCTATCAAGCCCTACATCATCAAGGAGATCGAGGGCGAAAAGGTTGCTGTTGTTGGGGTGCTGAAGGTCGAAAAAACACAGGCATCCTCAATGGTCAGTGATGCAGTGGAGTTCAGCGACGAAATCGAGACGGTTCGCAGTGTTGTCGGTTCTCTGGAAGCTCAGGGCATCAACAAGATCATCGTTCTCAGCCACCTGGGCTACAATTTTGATCAGACCCTTGCAGCGCGCGTCGACGGCATTGATGCAATCGTTGGCGGAGACACACACGAAGCGCTCGATTCCTCGGATGAACTGGCGTCGATGGGCATTGATGTTGCAGGCTTCAATCCAACCATGGTGCGGAACCCAAGTGGTGAGCCGGTCTACATCACGCAGGCTTGGGAGTATGCCAAGGGCTTGGGCCAATTGAACTTGGCTTTTGATGCAAATGGCAAAGTGACCGATGTGAAGGGCAAGCTTGAGCTTCTTGTTGGTCAACCCTACCAAGTGCAGGATCAGGACGGCCAGTATCAGCCAGCAACGGATGCACAAGTTGCCGCAATCCAAGAGGTGATCGCAGGTCTTGAGAGCATTCGTGAGATCGAGACCAGCGCTAAAGTTGACGAGATCATCAAGCCTTACCGCGAAGAGATCGAGAACTACCGCAGCCAGACCATTGGTTCTGTTGAGCAGACCATGCCATTTGAACGCTTCCCTGCAGACTTTGAAGCGGGTGAAGTGCCGACCGGAAGCTATGCGGCGCAAGTGGTGTCCGATGCCTTCCTCACCTACCTTCCGCAGGCAGACATTTCCATTCAGAATGCTGGCGGCGTGCGCGCGGAAATCAACAGCGGCGCATTCACCGTTGGCGATGCCTACACGGTTCTGCCGTTCTCCAACACGGTTGTCACGGTGGACATGACAGGGGCGGAAGTCGTCAAGGTGCTTAATGAGGCGCTGGACTACTCGCAGGGCCTTTCCGGCTCAACGGGCGCGTTCCCTTATGGCTCTCACATTCGGTATGACGTTGTGTTTGGCGCCGAACCGGGTACCGGCATTCGCAATGTGGAGGTGAAGGACAGAAACTCAGGCGAGTGGTCGGACATCGACTTGGAGGCTGTGTACTCGGTCGCCACAAACTCGTTCACGGCAACCGGCAAGGATGGCTATCAGACCTTCGCGGACGTGATTGCTGCCAATCCTGAGGCGCTGGTGGAGTCCGATGTTGCCTACACCATTCCGCTGATCGAGTACCTGCGAGATGAGCTGGAAGGCGGCGTCCTTCCGAAACTTGATGCGCAGAACTATTCGGTCAAGTCTTCCCGTGGCCGGGCTGGATAACAGCCGCCTGCAATCGGAAACAGAAGCAAAAAGCCCCGCACTCGGCGGGGCTTTTTCATGGGTGTCAGCTGTTGCTCTCGACCAGCTCCTCAAGAGCTTTGATGAGACGCTGCAAATCTTCCGGGCGGGACAGGCGATGGTCTCCATCCTTGATCAGCGTCAGGATGACATCGTCACTGGCCATGGCCTCGACGATACGCAGTGCGTGATCCCACGGCACGGAATCGTCGTTCTGGCCTTGCAAGATGATGGTCTTGCAGCCGGTTTCAACAGTGCCGCCAAGCAGCAGGTTCCGACGGCCATCCTCGATCAGATCACGGGTGATGATGTAGGGGCTGTCGTCATATTCAGAAGGACGCTCAAAGCGGCCGGTCTGCATGATTTCCTGCTTGATCTCCTCCGTGAACTCCTGTTTCCACATGAGTTCCTCGGTAAAGTCTGGCGCAGGCGCGATCAACACCATGCCAGCGAGGAAGCCGGAGACCTCGGTCTTGCGCTCGATCAGGGCCTTGGCCAGCAAAAGCGCCATCCACCCGCCCATGGAAGAGCCGATAACGATGGTCGGGCCCTTGCAGTACTCCGTAAAGACCGCCAGTACCTCTTCCAGCCATTTGGAAATGGTGCCCTCAGTGAACTCTCCCTCAGATTCACCGTGGCCAGAGTAATCCATTCGTGTGCAGGTAAGGCCTTTGTCTTTGGCCCAGTCGGCTATCACCTCGGCCTTCGTGCCAAGCATGTCTGATTTAAAGCCGGAGAGCCACAAAACACCAAGGTCGGACCGTTGATCGTGCCGCACAGCGATTTTGCGCGCCTGATCCCCTTTGCCAACACTAATGAATTGCGGTATTGCAGCGCTCATAATTTACTGCCTCCAAATTCCTAATGTGCGGTTCTGCCGGCGAGAGAAAGCGACACCCCCTGTGCCTCACACTGCCTCGAACACAATTGTTGCCCCGATTAATCGATTATCGAATAGCGACCATCCAACCATTTTGCAACTCGTTCCAGACTTGCGCACCGGCGGCGCGGAAAGAACAACGGTTGATGTTGCTGAAGCCATCGTAAAACGCGGTTGGCGCTCTCTTGTTTTGTCTGAAGGCGGACGCCTCCTTGATGAGCTTAAAGCAACAGGTTCTGATCACATCGAATTTCCTGCAGGGACCAAGAACCCCTGGAAAATGTGGCGAAACTCTTATGCCATCGCCAAGATTTGCCGGGAATACAATGTTTCCCTCATTCACGGACGCAGCAGAGCCCCGGCATGGTCCGGGTTGTGGGCTGCGCGCCGTCTCAACTTACCTTTCATTACTACATATCACGGCATCTACAAACAAGGTAACCGCTTCAAAGCCTTTTACAACTCTGTGATGACGAGAGCAGATGGGGTGATCGCTAATTCGCGGTACACCGCCGATCTGATTGCAGAGCGAGACCCTGCGGCGAAGCAGCGCATTACGGTGATCTACCGTGGGTCTGACCTTGAAGCCCTTGCGCCAGAAAACGTTTCTGAGGAACGCCGCTCAGCGCTCCGCGCTGCATGGGGGCTGACGGGCAAAGAACGGGTGGTGCTGAACCTTGCCCGGCTCACTGCCTGGAAAGGCCACGCTGTGCTCATTGATGCCTTCCGCGCTCTGGCACGGGATAGCGCTATGCAGGATGTAGTGGTCATTCTGGCGGGCGATCATCAGGGCCGTGACGAATACAAGGAGACATTGGAGCATCACATCGCCAACGCAGGTCTGGAAGGGCGGGTTCGTCTTGTAGGCCACTGTGCTGATGTGGGTGCAGCACTGGCGATCTCGGATGTATCCGTCGTGGCATCCATCGAGCCGGAGGCCTTTGGGCGGGCGGCGGTGGAAGCGCAAGCGGCTGGCGTGCCAGTGATCGTAAGCGATATTGGCGCTGTTCCGGAGACGGTTTTGGTGCCGCCAGTTGTGTCGGAAAACGAGCGGACCGGGTGGCATTTTCCAAATAGAGATGTGTCAGCTCTTGCAAGCCGACTGGAGGAAGCCCTATGTATGCCTCAGGAAGCTCGGGTGTCCATGGCAGAACGCGCTCGTTCTCATGTGGCCTACAAGTTCTCCAAGCAGGCAATGTGTGACGCAACGCTGGATTTTTATGAGCAACACCTCAAAACTTCCTGATAAACGGCAGTTCTGCCGCGATGTCAGGGCAAAAGAAATGTTGACTTATCCCGTGTTTTTCAAGATCTTCTAGTGGAGCATCCGCGATTTAAGGCAGCCGCGACGTTTATTCGGTAGACGTAGCGCTTGTTGTGAGTCATGGAGCTGCCAGCTACTTTCACAATGATCGGCATCTATAGAGGAGACTTTTACCATTCGCCGTCCATTTCGCGCACCGCCCCCCACAAAGGAGGGGCCGCGTACCAACAAAGAAATTCGTGTTCGCGAAGTCCAGTTGATTGATGCCGAAGGTGAAAACCTCGGCCCCACACCAACCGAAGAAGCTCTGGCCATGGCCCAAGAGCAGGGGTTGGACCTTGTAGAGATCGCGCCGAACTCCAGCCCACCGGTCTGTAAGATTCTGGATTACGGTCGCTACAAGTACCAAGCGCAAAAGAAAGCCGCAGAAGCGCGCAAGAAGCAGAAGGTCGTCGAGATCAAAGAGATCAAGATGCGCCCGAACATCGACACTCATGATTATGAAGTGAAGATGAAGAACATGCTGCGCTTCTTCGAGGCAGGCGACAAGGTGAAGGTCACTCTCCGTTTTCGCGGACGTGAAATGGCGCACCAGGACCTTGGCATGAAGCTGCTGATGAAAGTGAAGGATGAGACCGCCGATATCGCAAAGGTGGAGTCCCATCCAAAGCTCGAAGGCCGGCAGATGATGATGGTACTGGCACCAATCAGCCGATAAGCTTTTGACCAGTTTTGTTACCCGGCGCACCCGCGTCGGGTAATTTTTTGTAAGGGTTGCGCCTGTTTCACTGATTTGGCGCGAACAGGACTTGCATTTTACGCGCGTGGAGCCTATACCACCGCGGTTCAAAGTCGCCCGGCTATAAACGGGCAGATTCCCAACTCTTTAAAAGAGTGAAGCATCCCCGTTTTCCATAGGGCATGCCGTGGCGGCTTATGATGCATCCCAGATGTAATTTTTGATTGGGTCACCAATCATGAAAAGAAAGGACGCAAAATGCCCAAGTTGAAGACGAAGTCTGGAGCGAAGAAGCGCTTCAAGCTGACTGCGACTGGCAAGGTAAAGACCGCTCAGGCCGGCAAGCGCCACGGTATGATCAAGCGCACGAACAAGTTCATCCGTAACGCACGTGGCACAACCACGCTGTGTGATCAGGATGCACGTATCGTGAAGAAGTTCCTGCCTTACGGCTAAGCCTAAGCAACTGAGAATTAGGAGTTACCTATGTCGCGTGTAAAAAGAGGCGTTACCGCCCACGCTCGTCACAAGAAAGTTCTTAAGGCCGCCAAAGGTTACTACGGCCGTCGCAAGAATACGATCCGCACCGCTAAACAGGCTGTCGAAAAGGCAGCACAGTACGCTTACCGCGACCGCAAGGCTCGCAAGCGTAATTTCCGTGCTCTGTGGATCCAGCGTATCAACGCTGCAACCCGTGAACATGGCATGACCTACGGTCGTTTCATCGACGGTCTGAACAAGGCTGGCATCGAAGTTGACCGTAAAGTTCTGTCTGACCTGGCCATCAACCAGCCAGAAGCCTTCAAGGCTCTGGTTGACAAGGCTCAGGCTGCAGTTGCTTAAGTAGCGCTGCTTTACGGCTGATACTTTTAAAAAGGGTGTTCCCGTTCGGGAGCGCCCTTTTTTGTTGCGGCTTCTCTTGGGGGCGGCAACAAGCGCAACAATGCGAAGCGTTAAGTATTTTCAATTACTTCGCCAAATACTCTGAGGAAAAAGACCGGGTTGTAGAGATAAAGCAACTTAACCAAGAGTTATGCTTAAAGTTTATTAAGGGTTCCTGTTTGACCGTCTTCTGGACAGGAGGAAGTCTATGAGAACTCTCTTTAAACGGCCTGCCGCTGATCCTGCTGAACAAGCGGTGGCGGCAGGGGAGGCCGTACAAACAGCGTCCGTGCATGAATTGGCTGCCGATGCTGAAACCGTCGCGATCGATCAGGGTGAGTTGCTGACGGATCTGGACACATTGGGCCTCGATATTGCCGAGGCAGCGGGCCGCGTGACCAACGTCAGCTCCACCGTGGATGAGCTCAACCAAGCCACCGAAATGCTGCTGCAATCTTCACGCAGCGTGGAGACCAGCAACGCGGAGGTGTCTCAGGCGGTTGATGCGACCGCAGAACAAACTGATGAGGCCCGGCACTCGGTTCAGCAGTCGCGAGAAACCATCAATGCTGCAGTGGCGAGCATCAACTCTCTGACCAGCGCGATCAACAACATCAACAAACAGCTTGAAGGCCTGCAGGCGTCCTTTGCCAATGTGAGGCAGTTCTCAAGCTCGATTGACGCCATCGCCCGGCAGACCAACCTGCTTGCCCTGAACGCCACCATTGAGGCCGCGCGTGCTGGAGAAGCAGGCAAGGGCTTTGCCGTTGTGGCCAACGAAGTCAAGGCACTGGCAACGCAGACCACCAAGGCCACCGAACAGATTGACCAGACCATCGCCCAACTGGGCATAGAGGCTGATACGTTGGTGACGCTTGGCAATGATGCGTTGGAGACGGTTGGCGATGCAGAGCAAGCGACAGCCTCCATCAACACGGTTTTTTACCAGCTGGAAAGTTCCTTCGACAGCATTGCTCACAACACGTCAGCTATCAAGGCGGCCTGTGCTTCCAATGATGCGGACACGGAGCAGCTGTTGGAGAGTGCCCGCGATCTGGAAGGTATTGTCAGCAGCAACGCCAGCATGATGAATGAAGCCGCCTCTCAAATGGAAAGGGCGGTAGGTCAGGCCGATCACCTGCTGGGAGACATGGCCAGCAAGCTGAACAGTGATGTGACCGCGCGCATGATCAATGAGGCCAAGGTGGTGGCCGCCGAGCTGGGCGCAGCTCTGGAAGCGGAAATGGTGGGCGGACGCCTTTCTGAAAAGGATCTGTTTGACCATGACTACGCGCCCATTTCGGGCACCAACCCGCAGCAATACATGGCCAAGTTCACTAAGGTGACAGACCGCGTCTTTCCGGCGATCCTGAACCCGGTACTGCGCAAGGACAAAGCCGTTTATACCTGTGCCGCGGTGGATACGCAGGGCTACTTGCCAACCCACAATGAGGCCTTCTCCAAGCCGCAAGGGCATGATCCGGTCTGGAACGCGTCTCACTGCCGCAATCGCCGGATTTTCGACGACAAGGTGGGGCTCAAGGCAAGCAAATCCACCAAGGACTTCCTGCTGCAGACCAACCGCCGCGATATGGGCGGTGGCAACTACGTGGTGATCAAGGAAATTTCGGTGCCAATCTGGGTGAACGGCCGCCATTGGGGGGCTGTACGCCTAGCCTATCACGGCGCGCGCTGACAGCGCACCATGATGACTTTCTCCGGGAAAGGGTGTCCAGTGGGCACCCTTTTCGCCAAGAGGCTTAGCGCTTCAGGTTGCCGGTGATGACATAGCGCAGGATTTCAACGACCTGAGCGGGCGTCTCGGCGGTGGCGAGCGCTGCGGCGTCGATTTCCTTCAAAGGGTGATTGAGCGCAGGGTCATGCTGCACGATCAGGGACTTGCCCAACGCGGAGGCAATGCCCGCATCAAAGGCGGCGTTCCACTGCTTGTACTTGTCGCCGAAGCGCACGACCACAATGTCTGCTTCGCTGATCAGGGTACGGGTGCGGATGGCGTTGACCTTGGCGCCCTTGTGGTCATACCAGAACTTGTTGTCCTCGTGGCCCAGAATGACAGCGCCGCAATCATCACTGGCATCGTGGTCCGTGACCGGAGCATCAAAGTGTACCGGCAGGTTCGCGGCCTTTGCGCCTTCTTCGATCTGTTCACGCCAATCCGTGTGAATTTCACCAGACAGATAGATTTTCCAAGTCTTCATAGGTCGTTCCATGGGTGAATACCCGCTTGAATTATTGGTACTGGGCTTCAATCACAAAGCCCGGTGCGATGTAACTCATTTCGGATATAACACGTTCTCGAACAAGTTCTAAATTTGCTTGCGCCTGAAGAATTTCGAGCCGGGCGAAGGTGACGTCCGAGCGCAGGTCTCTGATTTCATCGCGTTTGTCCCTGAGAACGCGGCGGCAGTTCTTGCCCTCCTTTCCGGAGGCGCAGCTGGTGCTGGCAATTTCGTAGCGCAGGTCATCAATGCGATTTTCGGCATAGGAAATGCGGCTTTCCACATCATCCAGCTTACTGTGGGCGTTGCGCAGCTCGAAACCGAGGGAATAACCCTTCTGGAATGCGGGGGCCGTCGCGCTGGGGCAGGCATCGGAATAGGAGCGGCCCATGCGCCCCTGTTGGAAACCCGAGGGAATGGTGCAGTAGGATTTCAGGCCAATGGAACGCCCGGCCTGATAGGAGGCAAGGTCCGGCGATACACCGTATTTGCTGCAAGCCTTCTTGTGGTCTTCAATGCGGCTGGCAGGCTTGCCCGCCATGCCGTCCTGCACGCCAATGCCCTTCCAGTCGCCCGCCGTGCATTCGTCTTTGGAGAGGGACGCGCACCCTGCAAGAAGCACAGAGAGCACAAAGGTGGCGGAAAGCACGCGAAGTGTAGACATGGTAAAATGACCTGAGAAGAAGCGAGAGTTTTGAAACATGCGGCGGTGGGTTAGGTTGACGGCAACCTAGCGGGGAGTGGATGAACTCAACCTGAACGGGTTGGTCATGTTAGACAGGCAAGCAGTTTAAGAGGAGGAGAGATGGCTTATCAAGGGGGATGCCTCTGCGGAAAAGTGCGCTACACCGCCAATACGGATCGGCAGGACCTGAGCCGATGCCATTGCAAGCAGTGCCGCCAGTGGGGTGGTGCCTTCGATTCACTGGGGCTGAAGCACGCGAACCTCACCATCACCAGTGGTGAAGAGCTGATCAAATGGTATTTGTCCTCTGATGTCGCCCGTCGCGGGTTCTGTCAGGAGTGCGGGACCAATCTGTTTTGGCAGGCGGACCGGCATCCGGAATGGTCGCAGTTCATTGCCGTTTCAGCGGGCACGCTGGATGAACCTACCAACACCGTGCTAACCAAACACATTTTTTGCGCGCACAACGGCGACTACTACGAAATCACCGATGATCTGACGCAATTTCCAGAGGACGGATAGGCACGATGAAAGTGGCTACTTGTAGCCATCGCGCCAAAGCGCATCCAGCGCCACCCGGTAGGTGGGGTAGGCGAACGTGTAGTTCATGTCGCGTTTGACCTTGGCATTGTCCACGCGTTTGGTCTCGCCGTAAAAGGATCGGCCCATGGGCGACATGTTGGCCTCTTCGAAAGGAATTTCCGGCGGCGGGGCAACACCCATCAGCTCTGCTGCGTAGGTGACCACGTCCTGCGGCGGGGCCGGTTCATCATCGCTGACGTTGTAGATGCCCGCTGCAGAGGTGCTAAGGGATGCCTTCAGGACGCCCGCAATGTCCTCTGCGTGAATGCGGTTGAATACCTGCCCCGGCTTGATGACGCGCTTGGCGGTGCCGCGTTCCAGATTGACGAAGCCGTTGCGCCCTTTGCCGTAGATGCCTGAAAGGCGCAGGATCAAAAGGCGGGTGTCGGTGTCGTGCGCAAACTGAAGCCACTGGCTTTCAGCTGCAACACGCTGACGAGAGCGCAGCGACACAGGCTTGCACTCGGTCTCTTCAGTAACCCATGCGCCATCATGATCGCCATAGACGCCGACCGTGGAAAGGTAGGCGATCCATTGGGGCTGAGCCTTGGCTAGGTCGGCCAGAAAGGCATTCAGAACCGGGTCGCCGCCGTCATTGGGCGCAATGGAAACAAGGACATGGGTTGCCGTGCGCAAGGCTTCGCGAATGGCATCTGTTGCGGCCTCTCCATCGAACAGAAACGGCTCAACGCCCATCTCCTTCAACTGCGCGGCCTTTTCTTCGGAGCGCGTGGTGCCGCCGATCCAGTCGAACTGATCGCGTGCTGCCTCGACAAAGGCTTTGGAGGAAAAACCCACTCCGAAGATGAAGAGCCGCATGGAAACCCCGTCTGATTTTGTGGTTTAGAGCTTTAGGTGCGCGCGCCGCACCTCAAACAACATAACTGCGGTTGCAATGGCGAGATTCAAGCTGTCCGCCTGACCTTCCTGAGGAATTTTAACAAGATCGGAACATGCATCCGCCAGTTCGTCGGAAAGGCCAGCCTGCTCGTTGCCCATCATCAGGAGCACGGGTTCCTTGTAGTCCACGTCGCGATAATCCTTGTCGCCGCGCAGGTGGGTGCCCACAACCGGCCCCGGCCAGCTCTTGCGGAAGGAGATGAACTCCTGCTCTGAACAGCGCACCAGCGGCATGTGAAACAGGGAGCCCATTGTGGCGCGCACGGCTTCAACGGCGAACGGGTCGGTGGTCTCGCCAATCAGGATGATGCCGCTTGCGCCAACTGCATCGGCGGTGCGGATGATGGTGCCGAGGTTGCCCGGATCTCGGACCCGGTCAAGGCACACCCACGTCTTGGACTGGTCTGGATCAACCGCCCGCAGGGGCAAGGTCTTCTGCTCGTAAACACCAACAACCATCTGTGGGTTGTCGCGGCGGGTGAGGCCGGACAGGATCGCGTTGTTCACTTCCAGAATGAGAGCGCCGCGTGCCTTGGCCTTGGCCGCAGCTTCCAGCGCCATCTTGTTCTCACGGCCTTCAGGGCCAATGGCAAGGTAGCGCACACCCCAGCCCGCTTCCATGGCGTCGGTGGCCAGCTTCAACCCCTCAGCCACAAACAGGCCGCTATCACGGCGATGTTTGCGCTGCGCGACAAGCCCTTTGATTTCTTTGACGATCGGGTTCGAATGCGAGGTGATCTGCTTGACGGAGCCCTGACGCTGAGGCTTGAAATCTGTGCTCATTACTTTGAAGCCCCTTCAGGATTGCACCAACGGCTGAATAGTGATGTGGAGAGGAAGCGTGGGCTGTCCTTCTCGCGGATTGCCAACTCGCCAGACTCAATGGTGCCCGGCAGTCCGTCCAGATGCTCCTGCATCAACTCGTGGGAAGCAAGGAAAGAGGCGCGAATGGCGTAAGAGGTCAGGATGAGAAAGCGGGATTCCTCGGTAAGCAACTGACGCAGACAGGCCATCATCTCGGGCATGCTGGTGAAAAAGTCCCAGACCTCGCCTTTTGTGCCGCGCCCGTATTTGGGCGGGTCAAGGATGATGCCGTCATAGGTGTTGCCGCGGCGAACCTCGCGCTGGACGAACTTGAGCGCGTCCTCGCAAATCCAGCGAACCGGCTTGTCGCCAAGGCCCGACATCTCCTGGTTCTCACGGGCCCAGCCTATGGCCTTTTTGGAAGCATCCACATGGGTGACCTGCGCCCCTGCAGCTGCTGGCAAAAGGGAGGCCATGCCGGTGTAGCCAAAAAGATTGAGGATCTTGAGCTGACGGCTGGACTGCTTGATTTGTTCCTGAACCCAATCCCAATGCGCGGCTTGCTCCGGGAAAACGCCCACATGGCGGAAGGACATGAATCGGCCGTTGAAGGTGACCGGACCATACTTCATCTGCCAGGTCTCAGGCAGTTGTTTGTTGAAACGCCAGCGGCCCGGCCCCTCTTCTTCAACGTCGCCAGTGAAGATGGCGTCGGCGCGGTCCCATTGCGCTTGAGGAAGGCGTGGCTGGCCCATGGCCTGTGGCTCAGGACGGACAATGGTGAACCGGCCGTAGCGTTCCAGCTTGAGGCCGTTGCCCATGTCCAGAAGGGCGTAATCCTCCCAGCCATTCATTTCCAACAGGGTGGGCAGGATAGAGTGTGGTGTTCGCCCGTCTGATCGCGGGCTTGCGGGTGTTGGACGTGTCACGCTTTTTCGCCTTTGGCAGTTCTTTGTGTGGCCGCACCTGCAGCAGGCGTTCTCCTGCGCTGGTTGCGGCATCTGTTGGCCACCGGATTAAGGCGGGTCGGGCTTGGGGTCAACATTTTCTGCGGCAAAGAACGGCCAGCAGCGGAAATTGACGGTCTCATGCGGGGGGAAGGCAGGCAGGTTGCTGCAAATTTTCAGTTTTTACGCAACGGCCGCTTGCCAACTCTGTGATATCTCTGACAATCTCTTGTTTATGGGGTTTGGGCCTTGCACGCCTCAGGCGAGGCATGGACCCAACGGCGAGGAGAGGACAACAACAATGGAAATGACGGGTGAACAGCACATTCCTGCCAGCCGCGAGAAGGTGTGGGAGGCGTTGAACGATCCAGAAGTTCTCAAGCAGTGCATTCCGGGCTGCGAGACGCTGGAGAAGAAATCCGAAACCGAGCTTAGCGCCGTTGTTATGGCCAAGGTCGGCCCTGTCAAAGCCAAGTTCAACGGTGAGGTAAAGCTTCAGGATCTGGATCCGCCCAACTCCTACAAAATTGTTGGGGAAGGCAAGGGCGGTGTCGCGGGCTTTGCCAAAGGGGGCGCGCACGTAACCCTCAGCGAGGCCGAAGGCGGCACGCTGCTGTCTTACAACGTGGATGCCAAGGTGGGCGGCAAGCTGGCTCAGCTCGGCAGCCGACTTGTCGATTCGACCGCAAAGAAAATGGCAGAAGAGTTCTTCTCCAAGTTCACGGAGATCGTGGCCGGACCGGCCACCCCGACGACCGGGCCAGCTGTTCAGGACGTGGAACTGGATGCGGGCGTAATGGAAGAAGCCAAGACCATTGCCACCGAGCATGTGGTGGAGGAAGCGGTCCATGAAGTCGAGGAAGTTGTTAAGAACGTAGAAGAAAAAGTCGAAGTTGCAGCCGCGAAGAACGTTTTGGGAGGCCCCATGATGTGGGGGTTTGGCGCGCTTCTAATCCTTATTGCGCTCTATCTCATGTTCTAAACTTGCGCTGCAGAGTAATTGGGAATGTGCACGTGGCTCCTTCTGGAAATGACCTAGAGGTAATCTAAGTTATAGGTTACGGTGAAGCCCGGTTATGGGGCACTGTAACCTTTGCTTGACGCCATGACGCGATGGCTGAAAGTTTCAGAGGGAGGAAGAAATCTATGACAACTGTCTCCATGACAGTCAACGGTAAGACTGTCTCTGGTGAGGTGGAAGACCGCACCCTACTCGTACAGTTTTTGCGGGAAAATCTTGAACTCACTGGCACGCACGTGGGCTGCGATACTTCGCAATGCGGCGTCTGTGTCATTCACATGGATGGCAAGGCCATCAAGTCATGTACCACGCTGGCCGTTCAGGCCTCTGGTTCTACTCTGACAACCATCGAGGGTCTTGCTCCCGGGGATGAACTGCACCCTGTGCAGAAGGCATTCCGCGAGCACCACGGATTGCAGTGTGGGTTCTGCACGCCTGGTATGGTGATGGCAGCCGTCGATATGATTGACCGCCTTGGGCCCAATCTGGATGAGGCAACCATTCGCCACGAGCTGGAAGGCAACATCTGTCGTTGCACCGGCTACCACAACATCGTGAAGGCGATCAAAGCTGCAGCAGATGAAATGGCTGCCCTGCCACAAGCGGCCGAGTAACGCACCACAAGCCCTTTCGTTTCTTGCCCTAACACAGAAAAACAGGGGAACAGGGTCAAGGAGCGCAGGCTACAGACTTTCTGGGAGGAAAGCCTATGTCCAGTGAAGGAATTGGCGCACGCGTTTTACGCAAGGAAGACAAGCGGTTCATTACCGGTGCCGGCCGCTACACCGATGATATGGCACTGCCGCGCATGGGATATGCGGCCTTTGTCCGGTCACCTCATGCGCATGCCAAAGTGAAAAGCATTGATGCTTCTGCGGCGCTGGAAATGCCCGGCGTGGACG
Organism: Pseudovibrio exalbescens; assembly: GCF_028737195.1. Lineage (GTDB taxonomy): Bacteria > Pseudomonadota > Alphaproteobacteria > Rhizobiales > Stappiaceae > Pseudovibrio > Pseudovibrio zosterae. Next base: position 797,622 of record NZ_JAQZAJ010000002.1, read on the forward strand.
CGGTACTTGATGGCCACCAGCTGGTGGGCGATGGAATTGGCAACATCATCTGCGGATGGATGATCCACTCCAAAGACGGAACGCCCATGAAAATGGGTGCATGGCGCGCACTTGAATCCGAGGTGGTTCGCCACGTTGGGCAGGCCGTGGCCGTTGTTGTGGCCGATACGCAGCAACAAGCCCGTGACGCCGCCGAGGCGGTGATGGTGGACTACGAAGAGCTGCCAGCAGTGGTGGACAGTCTGGATGCGCTGGCGGACGGCGCGCCGCAGATCCACCCGGAGGCGGAAGGCAATCTTATCTTTGATTGGGAGATCGGAGATGAGGCAGCCACCAACGACGCCTTTGCTAAGGCCAAACACATCACCCGTCTTGAGATCGACAACAACCGTCTGGTGCCAAACCCAATGGAGCCGCGCTCGGCTCTTGCCAGCTATGACAAGGCAGAGGAGCACTACACCCTCTACACCACATCGCAGAACCCGCATGTGGCGCGCCTTGTTCTTTCCGCGTTTTACAACGTGGCACCGGAGCACAAGCTGCGCGTGGTCGCGCCGGATGTGGGTGGCGGCTTTGGCTCCAAGATCTACATCTACCCGGAAGAGATTGTCTGCCTGTGGGCGTCAAAGCGCGTTGGGCGCCCCGTGAAGTGGACCAGCGATCGCACCGAAGCGTTTTTGACCGACGCCCATGGCCGCGATCACCACTCAACGGCGGAACTGGCTCTGGATGCAGATGACAAGATCATCGGGTTCCGTGTCAGCACGGCGGCGAACCTTGGCGCTTACATGTCGTTGTTCTCTTCTTCGGTTCCGACTTACCTCTATGCCACGCTGCTTTCCGGGCAGTACAACATCCCTGCGATCTATGCCAACGTGAAGGCGGTTTATACCAACACCACGCCCGTGGATGCCTATCGGGGCGCAGGGCGACCGGAAGCAACCTATCTGGTTGAACGTATCATCGAGACCGCGGCCCGTGAGCGCGGATTGTCGCCAGCAGAGTTCCGCCGCAAGAACTTTGTGTGCGAGTTTCCGCACCAGACGCCGGTGATCATGTGTTACGACGCTGGTGATTACGAGGCCTCCTTGGAGCTGGCCATGAAAGCAATTGACTATGACGGCTTTCCGGCGCGCCGGGCGCAGTCTGAGGCAGAGGGCAAGCTGCGCGGCATTGGCATGTCCTGTTACATCGAGGCCTGTGGGATCGCACCGTCAAAGGCGGTGGGCTCCCTGGGTGCGGGTGTCGGGCTTTGGGAGTCCGCTGAGGTGCGGGTAAACCCCGTTGGAACCGTTGAGGTGCTGACCGGGTCCCACAGTCACGGTCAGGGTCACGAGACGACCTTTGCGCAGCTGATCGCCGATCGGTTTGGCCTGCCAACGGCCAATGTGTCCATCGTACATGGCGATACCGACAAGGTGCAGTTTGGCATGGGCACCTACGGCTCCCGATCAGGGGCTGTGGGCATGTCGGCCATTGTAAAGGCACTGGACAAGGTGGAGGCCAAGGCGAAGCGCATTGCAGCGCACCTGATGGAAGCCGCAGAAGGCGACATTGTCATCGAGGATGGCGAAGTGAAGGTTGCGGGCACTGACAAGAAGCTAAGCTTTACGGAAGTGGCGCTGGCCGCGTACACCGGCCACAATCTGCCGGAGGGCATGGAACCGGGCCTCAAGGAAGGGGCATTCTACGACCCTACCAACTTCACCTTCCCGGCGGGTACACACATCTGCGAAGTGGAAGTGGATCCCGAAACCGGCCAGGTCACCGTTGTGAACTTCGTTGCGGCCGATGACTTTGGCCAGATCATCAACCCGATGATCGTGGAAGGTCAGGTGCATGGCGGACTTACACAGGGCATTGGTCAGGCATTGCTGGAAAATGCCGTCTATGACGATGAAGGGCAGCTGCTGTCGGCGTCTTACATGGACTACACCATGCCGCGTGCAGACGACGTTCCCTCGTATATCGTCGATACCACCACAACACTATGTCCGGGCAATCCGCTGGGCATGAAGGGGTGCGGTGAGGCCGGTGCTATCGGCGCGCCGCCTGCGGTGATCAATGCAGTGACCGATGCCATTGGCGACAACAGCATGAGCATGCCAGCGTCACCCGCCAAGGTCTGGTCGGCGCTTCAGAAGGGCGGCATGAAGCAAGCTGCCGAGTGAGATGAGCAAGCTGGGGGAGCGCACCTGCGTTCTCCCGGTTCACGAGTTTGATAGATGCCACCCAGCACAGAAAAGTGGAGGGCTTTGAATGTACGAAACCAACTATCATCGCGCAGGCTCGCTCGCAGAAGCAGAGAGCGCGATCGCAGCGGCTGAGGACGGAAAGTTTCTCGCCGGTGGTCAGACCTTGATCCCAACCATGAAGCAACGCCTTGCTGCCCCAACCGACCTTGTGGACCTGCGCCACCTTGGTGAGCTGAAGGGCATATCCAAGCAGGGTGATGGCTCCATTCGTATCGGTGCGGGAACCTGTCACGCCGATGTGGCGGGAAGTCCGGAAGTGCAGGCGGCAGTGCCGGGGCTTGCGGCGCTCGCAGGCATGATCGGCGATCCGCATGTGCGCTACATGGGCACCATTGGCGGCTCAATTGCCAACAATGATCCAGCTGCGGACTACCCGGCGGCCTTGATGGCGCTCGGTGCCAGCATTGAGACCAACAAGCGGACGCTTGCGGCGGAAGACTTCTTCACGGGCATGTTTGAAACTGCTCTGGAGGATGATGAAATCGTGATCGCAGTCACGTTCCCTGCTTGTGCCAAGTCGGCTTATGCCAAGTTCCCAAACCCGGCCTCACGCTATGCCATGGCAGGTGTCTTTGTTGCCAAAGATGACGACGGCGTTCGCGTTGCCGTGACCGGCGCTGGGCAGGACGGCGTGTTCAGGGCTGGCGATATGGAGCAGGCGTTAGGAGCGAATTGGTCTGCCGATGCGATTGCCGGTATCGAGGTGCCTGCGGACAACATGCTTTCAGACATCCATGGTTCGGCTGAATACCGGGCTAATCTGGTGAAGGTGATGGCCAAACGCGCCGTTGCCTCACTCAGCTAGCACCTGAAACAACAAAAGGCCGCCAAACGCGGCGGCCTTTTAGTGCGTTTGGAAGTGTCTGTGCTAGCCGACACGGGATACGGATTGCAGGAAGCCGTCGACTTCCCGGCGCAACGCATCTGACTTTTCCGTTACTGCAGAGGCAGAGGTCAGCACGCTGTTGGACACCACCGTGGTGTTCTGTGCGGACTTGGATACCTGCGCCATGTTCTGGTTGGCGCTGGCAGACCCTTCCGCTGCCAGATGCACGTTTCGGCTGATCTGCGTTGTCGCAGCGCCTTGCTCCTGTACCGCTGCGGAGATTGCGGTGGCGTAGGACGTGACCTCTTCCATGGTGCGGGTGATTTCCTGAATGGACTCAACTGCGTCATGGGTAGAGTTCTGGATTGCGCTGATCTGGGCGCTGATTTCCTCAGTTGCCTTGGAGGTCTGGTTCGCCAGACCTTTCACTTCCGCGGCAACAACGGCAAACCCCTTGCCCGCTTCCCCGGCGCGCGCCGCCTCAATGGTGGCGTTCAAGGCAAGCAGGTTGGTCTGCTCCGCGATTGCCTGAATAAGGCTTACCACTTCGCCGATCTTGCTTATGGACTGTGCGAGTTCATCAATGCGCTCGTTGGAACGGGTCGCATCGACGGAAGCGCGGTCAACAACCTGAGTTGTTGTATCCACCTGCACGGCAATTTCCTCGATGGACTTGGCCAGCTGTTCGGCAGCTGCAGAGGCTTCCTGAACGTTGTTGGTTGCTTCATCGAAGGCCGCAGAGGCCTGATCTGTCTGAGTAGCCGTATCCGTTGCCATTTCCGCCATTGTTGTGGCGGTGGAACGCATGTCTTGCATGCTGTCGTTGACCGAGTTCAACAGAGACTGCGCAGTGCCGCGGAACTCTGCGATCAGCTGCTCGACCTCTTTTTGCTTGCGCGACTGTTCAGCCTGAACCTGCGCCTGTTCTTCCGTCAGACGATCGCGCTCTGCTGCGTTCTCTTCGAACACAACGATGGCGTGATTCAGATGCTTCACTTCACTGGTCGCAAACCGCGAGTCCTTGACTTCAACATCTTTGCCTGATGCCAGTGCCTCCACGGCCATGATGGCGTAGCGCAGTGGGCGAACCACGCCCCAAGACAGCCAGAAAGCGATGACGCTACCCAGAACAAGTGAGGCGATACCCGCAAAGATCGCAGATTGGGAAGTCTGCGCGCTGCGATGCTGGATCGTTTCAATCAGATGGTCCTGCTGGGTAATGATATCGCCGCGAAGCGCCAGAACAGCCTCATGGGCAGAGCCCAGGCCTTCCTGAAAACGCTCTTCTTCTCGAATGGCACCGTTTAGTGCGCCGAAAAACTGGTTGGCGTTCTGTACAAGCTGATCACGATCGCGGGCCGCAAAACGGTGCGCTTTGCGATCATTGCGGCTCATGCCCTTCATGAGATCCTTGATCTCGTCCAGCTTGGCGCCCATCTCGCTAACGCTGGCCTGGAAGGTTTCGCGTGCCTCTTCTGTTGGAGACAGGGCGAACTTCAATGAGGCTGCCAATGTGGTATTGGAGATGGCTGTCAGTTCCTGAGCGGCTTTTGTCTGCTCTGGTCCCATGGTTGAAAGCAGGCGGCGCAGCTCGGAAGTTGTGCCAGCGACCGCAGCCGAATTCTCTGCCAGAAAGCCCTGAGCCACATCACGGGCGCGGTGCGCTGCAAGCAGTGTACGAAGCTTTTCCGGAAGTTCTGCAGCAAAGGCTTGAACCTGCTCTGCGGTTTCTGTGTTCCCGCGTGCGATCAACCACTCGGCGAGAGAATTGGTGCCATCGATGGTGTTTCGCAGAACTTCGTTGATGATGCTGTCGTCTTCACTTGCATACTCGGATGCTTCCAGCGCTGCCACGTCGCCGCCAAGCTGCCCATAAGCTTCTGCAAGATAATTGACCCGCATCACTCCGTCCTCCTGGACGGAGATGTGTTGAATATCGCCTGCAATCTTCTGCGACTGATAATAGGCAATCGCTGAAATTGCGGCGGTTAGTACAATGATCAATACCAAACCCAGACTCACTTGAGTCTTGAGCGTATTGGACTTTTGTAAAGCGCCACGCAACATAGTTAAAACCCACCCCGTTTGATAGGCGGGATGGTCTGCCGCAATGATTAACAATCGTTAAATTATTGATGAAATTTAGATGACAATATGAGGTTAACTTACTTCACGTCCTTTGAATTATCGATTTTCATTTAGTGATATGTTTGACGTAAAGATAAGTGAAATTATTTAATGAAATAAATAAAGGGCGGAGACCGCCCTTTATTCAAAGCTTGCTTATGGTTTTCTTAGCCTGTCTTGGCGACCGCTGAAAGGAACTGATCAACTTCGTTGCGAAGTTCTTCAGATTTCTGGATCACTTCCGAAGAAGAGCTGAGTACCTGACTGGAGGCCGCGCTCGTCTGTTGTACGGAATCCGCTACCCGTGAGATGTTTTGATTTACGTTTGCGGAGCCAGTTGCTGCTTCCTGTACGTTACGGCTGATCTCTGTGGTTGCCGCGCCCTGCTGCTCAACTGCGGTAGCAATGGCAGAGGTGTATTGAGAGACTTCATCCATCGTCTGGGTGATGCCGGAGATCGTTTCTACCGCCTCGTCCGTAGATGACTGAATTGCGCTAATTTGGGCGCTGATCTCTTCAGTTGCCTTTGAGGTTTGGTTCGCCAGTTCCTTAACTTCTGCCGCAACAACAGCGAAGCCCTTGCCGGCCTCCCCAGCGCGTGCCGCCTCAATGGTGGCGTTGAGGGCAAGCAGGTTGGTCTGTTCGGCAATCGCCTGAATGAGACCTACAACCTCACCGATCTTGGTGGTTGCGCTGGCCAGCTCAGTAATGCGCTGGTTTGACTGGTGCGCGCCATGGGTTGCTTTACTGACCACTTCAGAAGCGGCGCTGAGCTGACGTGCAATCTCTTCAATGGAGCTGGAAAGCTCTTCAGCGGCAGAAGACACCATCTGGACGTTGGAGGCTGCCTCGTTTGAGGAGTCTCGCGCCATTGTGGTTTCGTCTGCGGTCGCCTGAGCGGTCTCAGACATGGCATTTGCCGTCGTCACCATCTGGCTCATGCTGCTGTTAACAGAGTTCAGAAGCGACTGAGACGTGTCACGGAAGTTCGCGATGAGGCGCTCAACTTCCTGCTGCTTTTCAAGGTTCTCGGCCTGGGCCTGTTCCTGTTCGCGGCGCAAGGCAAGACGCTCGAGCGCGTTGTCACGGAACACCTGAACGGTGCGGCTCATTTCGCCGATTTCGTCTTTGCGATTGGTGCCCGTCACTTCAACGTCCAGATCGCCATCGGCAAGGCGTGCCATGATGCCGTTAAGGCGATTGGTTGGTGCGGTGATCGCGATGGAAAGGGCAATCGCGAGGATCGCGCCAATGAGAACACAGACGCCAAGAGTGGTCGCGATGGTCACCATGGCAACCTCGCTCTCCGCAGTGACCTTGGCCGCTTCAGACGCAGCAAAGGCACCGATGGCGTTCTGAACGGCGGTGCTTTCCGCGCTCAAGGTCGTGAGCTGGGCCGCCAGATTGTCTGTCGCATTGGCCATGGTGTTGAAGATGGCCTGAGCAGAAGCAATCAGTTCCACCATGACGGCTGCATCCTGATTGATGCCGTCCAGATCCGCAACGCGTGAAGAGAAGGCCTGTGCTTCCTCAAGCAGCCATGCGAACTGATCATCCACTTCCTTGGCTGTCTTTTCGCTGCCAGGGCGAATGAAATCCAGCGTCTGATTGGATGTGTTGAGTGCATGCTTGGAGAGCTTGTTCGCTGCCTCGGAGAACTGTTCGAGGTTTGCGCGACGTTGGCTGGCCTCTTCCTGAACAAGGCGTGCATCGTCGATGGAGCGATAGGCAAGGCCCGTCACGAAACGGGTCATATCATTCAGCGTCTTGATGCTGGTGCGAATGTCGCTGCGCAGCGTGTAGATCTTGGTAAAGTCTTCCGTCCCGTCCATCTCGGTGAGCTGTGCGATGAGGTTGCTGTTCACCTCTGCCAGCTTGTCAACGGTTTCCCGATCGAGATGTTGAAGTGAGATGGACTTGAGTTTTTCGATCTGCTCGCCAGCATTTGCGGCGTTGATGCGCACGTTTGCCATCAACTGCTCATTGGAGGAGTTGTAGGCCATCTGGAATTCGTTCTGAAGGGTCAGGCCTAGCTTTTGCAGGTCGGCAACAATACGGCCTGCCTTGTCGGCCTGTACCAGCTCGGCGTTGGCTTCGTTGGCCATGTTGTCCGCGATGCGCATGATCTGCGTCACCTGGCCCTGAACACTATCACCAGCAAACAGGAGGTCAGCCGTCGTGGTGATCATGTCGTCCAGTGCGCCCTGTTGAAGCTTGATCGAGCCACGAACTTCATCAAAGGTGGCGGAGAAATCCTGAACCAGTGTCAGAGTTTCTGCAAACTCCGCGGTGTCGCGGTCTGCAGCTTCCATCTTTGCGATGGCCGCTCCGACATCTTCGCCCAACTTGGCGATGGCGGCCGCTGCAATGTCACCCTTTTCCGGGTCGAGATCGCGAAGAAACGCTTCACGGGCGGAAGATGCCGCCTGCAGCTGCTGAGTAAGGCCGGTCGTTGCGCTTGTGATCTCAGTCTGCTTGGAAAGCTGGAAGATGGAGAAGATGCCCATGGCGCCGATGGCCAAGGACAATAACAGTACCACGAAAAAGCCGCCGCCAATCTTGACCGACAGCTTTAAATTAGTGAGGAAGCTTAAAGCGCCCATCTAAAATTCCCCCGAAATGAACTGGTCAGATCCTAGGGGTTATTTTCATAAGCAAACGTAAAGAGGGTGTTTAAAATTGTGTCCTGAAACCATGAAACTCCGCTGTTTTCCATGGTTTTCTGTGGGACATCAACGGCGTATCAAAACGAGAATAGTTAAAATTATCTCAGGGGAAGTGCATGTAAAACACTACCCCTGGTATTTTTTCTTTAGCCAACTATACGTGCTGGCCGCCGTTAATATGGATCTCCGCGCCGCTTACGTAAGTGGAAGGGGAAGAACAGAGGAAATAGATCGTTTCTGCAACTTCTGTGGTGGTTCCCAATCGGCGAAGCGGAATGTTCTCGATCAGCTTCTCTGTGCCCGGCGACAGGATGGAGGTATCAATCTCTCCCGGAGCAATCGCATTGACGCGAATCCCGTGAGGGCCAAAGTCGGCTGCCATCTCGCGGGTGAGGGCCGCGAGCGCGGCCTTGGAGGTGGCATAAGCGGTTCCTGCAAACGGATGAACACGGCTCCCAGCAATGGAAGTGACATTCACCACCGATCCGCGTGCGTTGCGCAGCTCGTCAAACAAGCCGCGTGCCAACATGATGGGGGCAAAGAAATTCACCTGAAAAACCGACCGCCACGTGTCCATGGGAGTGGTCAGGGAATCAAGGCGTTGGCCCTCTTCATCCTTGGGGCTGATTCCGGCGTTGTTAACAAGGGCATGCAACTGCGACCCATTCGCAATCAACCGGTCTTTGATTTGCAGCACAGCCTGTTCTAAGTTCTCCGGGTTACCAAGGTCGACCTCGATATGATCTTCGGGCCCGGATGGCCACGGGCACTTCACGGAGAACGGGTGCCGGGAGCACGTGATGACGCGATATCCAGCAGACGAAAACTTCTTGACGGTTGCGTGGCCGATGCCGCGGCTGGCACCTGTCAGGACAATTGTCTTTCTTTCATCAGTGGCAACTGAAGGGGATGTCATGAAGCATGTCCGTGATTGTCAGAAAAGAAACTGGAATTTTTGAGTCTAGTTTTTATATGCATCAGAATATACATAATCATTCAAGTTAAAAAGAAGAGTCTCGGCGGCCTCCCCATGATCGTATGCCACTGCAATGTTATCAATGACGATGATCTCCGCCAAGCCGCAGAAGAACTGCAAGGCGGACCCAACGGCAGCTTGCCAACGCCCGGTGCACTTTTCCGAAAACTGGGGCACAGACCTAACTGTGGTGGTTGCTTTCCACGTGTAATCGACGTTGTATATGCACTTGAAAATAAAGAGGACGTTGAGTCTGGACAGTAAATTAGAACTGTTCTAAATAAGTGCAGGACGCGATTATCCTAAAGGAGTAAGCCGCATGAAGGGCGAACCTAAAGTCATTGAGTATCTCAACAAGGCGCTGCGCCATGAGCTCACCGCCGTAAACCAATACTGGCTTCACTATCGCCTGTTGGACGACTGGGGGTTCACCAAACTCGCCAAGAAAGAGCGCGAAGAGTCCATCGAAGAGATGCAGCACGCTGACAAGATTATCGAGCGCATCATTTTCCTTGAAGGTCACCCGAACCTTCAGAGCCTCGACGCACTGCGCATCGGCCAGTCTTTGAAAGAAGTTCTGGAATGCGATCTCGCTGGCGAGTACTCCGCACGCACCCTCTACAAAGAAGCGCGTGAAATCTGCCGCGACCATGGTGACTACGTGACCATGCAGCTCTTCCAGGATCTGATGGCTGACGAAGAAGGCCACATCGACTATCTGGAAACCCAGCTGGAGCTGGTCGAGAAGATCGGCATCGAGAAATACGGCATGCTGCAGGCGGGTTCTGCTGACGAAGCTGAGTAAGCGCGTTTTAAAAAGCCTTTCGAAAAGCCGGTCCTTGGGCCGGCTTTTTTATTTGGCTGGGCGTGACTTTGCCCGGCGGGTGGCTTCTGCTTCGAGCGGGTTGTCTGGCCAATGATGCTTGGGATAGCGCCCGCGCATATCTGCCTTCACATCCGCCCAAGACCCTTGCCAGAAACCGGGCAGGTCCCCTGTTACCTGAATGGGGCGCTGCGCAGGCGACAACAGCTCCAAAAGCAATGAGATTTTGCCGCCACACACACAGGGGTGTTCTGCAAGGCCAAACAGCTCTTGAACACGGATAGACAGCATGGGCTGCTCTGGGCGACTGTAGTCGATTGGTACGCGGGAGCCGGTCGGTGCTTGAAAATGCGAAGGTGCAAGCTCATCAAGCTGGGTCGTCCTGTCCCACGGCACCAGCGTCGAAAGAGCATCTCCCAGGACCTTGGCCGATATCTGATCCAGCGAGGTGAGGCCAAGAGTGAAGGGGCGCAGCCAGCTGAGATCTTCTGAAAGGGCAGCATCTGAAAGATCGGGCCAGTCCGGCCCATCGGTGCGGCGCAGATAGCCAACCCGGTCCCTGAGCCGTATCTGATCCTTCGTCCAGTTCAGGCGGCCGATACCTCGGGAAGCCACAAGCTCCAACAGCGCATCCGTGACCACTTCCGGATCAGGGTGGGCGACCTTCTTTTCATCAAGCACCAGTTTGTCCAAACGCCGTTGGCGTGTGGCCTTGACCGCGCCTTCAGGGGTTATGATGGCGTGATCCGCTTCCACGATGTGTGCTGCATAGCGCGCCTCAAGCTCACTACGGGAATAGGGGGCTGCCAATAGAATGCGACTGCGTGCGGCGCTGCCCTGCATCTCGGCAACCACAAGAAAGGCGTTGGTGGAAAGCGCTTCTTCGCTGGAAAGCTCTGCCCCCCGACCATTGGCAAGGCGGTAGCGCCCAGTTGCACCGCGTTGCTGAGCAATACGATCCGGATAGGCCAGTGAGAGAATGTCGCCAGCTTCTTCAGTGTTGATGTCGATGTTTTCGCCGGAGCCAACCATGGCGCGCCAGCGCTTTGCCTGAGCCTTGGCGGCTTTGGCACGAGGGCTGCCGTCTCGCTTCAAGCCTGCGAGGCGGTCACGAAGGTCCGGGCTGCGCCCGCCAAGGCCGGGCTCGGATATGATGGCGGCAATTTGAGCGGCCAAAGCCTCTTTGCCTTCTTTTGCCGCTTCCCGGAGCATGTGCCCAAGGCGCGGATGCAGGGGCAGAGTGGCCAGCGCCGCGCCGTCCTTTGTCAGGGTGCCATCAGCGTTGAGCGCATCAAGTGAGATGAGCAGCTCGCGGGCTTCCTTCCAAGCCGCCTTTGGCGGTGGTGTCATGAATGACAGCTCTGCAGGATCCGTGACGCCCCAATTGGCCACATCGAGAACAAGACCGGAAAGGTCACTTTCAAGGATCTGCGGTTTCTCGTCCTGTGGCAACGCTTTGGTCTGTGCTTCTTCCCAAAGCCGATAGCAGATGCCTGGCTCGGTTCGCCCCGCTCGACCCCGCCGCTGATCCGCGGTGGAACGTGCACAGCGCACCGTGACAAGGCGGCTGAGGCCGAATTGCGGATCAAATTGCGAAACCCGCGAAAGCCCGCTGTCGATGACGATGCGAACTCCGTCGATGGTCAGAGATGTCTGCGCAATGGAGGTCGCCAACACCACTTTCCGCATGCCGTCCTTGGCCGGTTTGATCGCGGCATCCTGCTCCCTGGGACCCAGAGCGCCGTAAAGCGGGCACAGTGCTACGTTTGCGGGCAGGCGTCCTTCCAGTTTGGATAGGGTGCGCAAGATTTCGCCTTGCCCGGGCAAAAAGGCGAGGATAGAGCCCTCTTCCTCTGCAATCGCCTGACGAATGGCGCGGGCCATCTGATCTTCCAGTGGCTTGGAGCCGTCCCGCCCAAGGTAGCGTGTCTCTACCGGATATTGCCGCCCTTTGCTGGAGACGATTGGAGCCCCGCCCAGAAGATCGGACACGCCAGCATGATCCAACGTGGCAGACATAGGGATGAGGCGCAGATCTTCGCGGAGAGCTTGTTGGCAATCCAGGGCGAGCGCGAGCCCCAGATCGGCTTCGAGAGAACGCTCGTGGTATTCATCAAACAGAACGGCAGCAACGTCATCTAGCTCCGGGTCATCGAGGATTTGGCGGGTAAAGACGCCTTCTGTGACAACCTCCACGCGCGTCTTTTTCGAGACGGCGGAGTCCATTCTCACTCGATATCCCACGGTCTCGCCGGGCTTTTCGCCAAGGGTTTCTGCCATGCGCCGAGCCGCTGCACGAGCAGCAAGACGGCGTGGTTCCAGAACAATGATCTTCCCGTCTCCACGCCACGGGGCATCGAGCAAAGCAAGCGGAATTCGGGTGGTCTTGCCCGCGCCCGGTTCCGCCACGACGACGGCATTGGCGGTGCGCTCCAAATGCTGAAGCAGCTCAGGCAGGATTTCATCAATGGGAAGATCAGATGCGCTCATGAGAGCTGTTTACTGGTCTTCCCATCTGATTTGCAATCGCGTTTTCATGCCTTCAGCAGGCTTACGCGGTCCAGTAGCGTCCGGTCAGATCGACCAGATACGACTTCGGCGCTTTGGCGAAGGCTGCAAGCCCTTCGAAGGCCGGGTTCTCGTGTGTCACAATGTAAGTCGGGATGGTCGCCATCATGGCAGTGTGCGGGGCTTTGGCCTCAAAGCTCTCGCGGAAACCGCCTTCCTTCAGCCAGCCCGCAATGCGTGGTGGAATGCCGCCTGCCAGATAAACACCCCCGCGGGCCAATGTGATCAATGCATAGTCGCCCGCAACACGTCCAAGGGCGCGGCAGAATAGGCGGATGGCCTTGATGCAGATCTCATCCCCGTCATCGGCGCCCTGAGTGATTTCAGAGGCTTTGCTGAATGTGCGATCGATGCCTTCTGCGGCTGCAACGGCGTTGCCTAGATTGGGTAGGCCCGTACCCGACAGAATTTGCTCTGCGCCGATGCGCCCACCTTGCCGTTGAATGTGAGGCCAGACTTTGTAATCTTCCTCTGATACGGGGCCAATCTCAACGTGGCCGCCTTCGCCGGGAAGCGGAATCCATGTCTGGTTGGCACGGGCCAGCGTTGCTGCGCCAAGGCCAGTGCCCGGCCCAAGAACGAACTTGCCCGCATCCGCCGGTGCCAGCTCTGGTCCGATCCGGTCAAGATGAGCAGCGGTCAGGGTTGGCAGGGCAAAGGCCTGCGCTTCAAAGTCATTGACCAGCGCAACCGAAGACAGCTTCAGCGCGGTGATGATATCCTTTGCTTTGACCACCCATGGTGCGTTGGTCAGAGCAATCTCTTCGCCAACAACAGGACCGGCAAGTGCAATGACGGCAGACCGCGGTGCTGCGCTGGTGCCGCTGGCTTCAATACAGGCTTGAGCCGCAGCTTCAAGGCTTGGGTAGTCGGCGGTTGCCACTTGCCCCAGCAACAGTGGCGCGCTTGCGGCATCGGCAACACTGGCAAAGCGCGCGTTTGTGCCGCCGATATCCGCAATCAGGACGGGAAATTCAAAATCTGAAAGTGACATGTGACAGGTGTACCTGCGGAGTTAGGCGAGAGATTCTGGTGTTTCGGAGGTGGTGCTAAGGCCTTGCAATCTCGATGAACGCAGCACGATGTGCGCTGTAGAGCGGTTCAGGGCCATCGGGAGATCATAAACCAAGGCCAAACGCATAAGCGCCTTCACGTCGACATCGTGCGGCATTGGAGATAGGGGGTCTACAAAGAAAAACAGGCCGCTAAGTTCTTGCTCAGCAATGAGTGCGCCGATTTGCTGATCACCGCCCAAGGGGCCGCTTTTCAACCGGTGAATCTTGAGCTCAGGGCAGGCCTGAAGAATGCGCCCCCCTGTGGTGCCCGTGGTGTAAAGGTCGTAGTTGGCGAGCTTTTCTCGGTGGGCCAAGGCAAAGTCCACCATCTCGTCCTTTTTAGCGTCATGTGCAATCAGTGCTAATTTCTTACGCGCGCTCATACATAGCTCCCGATGAGGCATTGCGGTGTGCCGGCCTGATCGCGAGCGGATCGGCTCGACGTGAGCATGGCCCGCGATGGTAAGGCGCGAACCAGATGCCCATTACTTTACAGGGAGCTTCCCATTAGACGCTAGTCGAATAATGAGCACTTCACCGGTTGACGTGTTTTTGCGCGAACAACTCGGGGTTTTTCCTGAGTCAGGCCGGCAATTTCTAGCACAAGCTTCATGCGGACAGCGTCGCCAAAGGTTTTTTTGGAGCGGACCGGAATCGAAAACGCACCAGGGCCGCCAATAACGCAGTCCTCATAGTAGTGATCGAGATGCAGCATGGACTGCCATGAAATGCTCTCGGCCTTGAGCATGAGCGGCAGACCGTTGATGGTCACGCCCGAGGACAAGGCCGCGTCGCGCGCACGGGTAACAGCTCCGCCTTGGTTGTTGGGGCCGTCTCCGGAAATATCAATGACCCTGCGTGTGCCATGATATGGATTTTCCATGACCATCGCGACGGCTTGGCCAAGGGCGGAGGAGATCGAAGTGCGCTGGACGCGGCGCAACGGCGCTTCGGCAATCTTGGAGGCAAAAACCTGTGCGGACTTCAAGTCCGAGATGATGGCCCAGTCTGCAACGATGAAATGCTCATCCTTTCCGCCCCATTCCAGATAGGCGACGGCGATGCGTCCTTTCGGGCCATACTTTACCGCCTCGATGACCTCATCGGAGGTGAGGGCGGCTACATAACCTTCGCGCTGTACCCGTTGTTCATCCGTATCCATCGATTGGGAAATGTCTACCGCCAGCACAAGCTCCAAATCGACGTTGGCGCGTTGGAAAGGCTGCTCTGAGGTGCTTTGCGCATAGCCGAAGGAAGTGGCGCCGGCCAAGAAAAGTGAGCCGATGGCGAGGGACGTAATACGGTTAAACAAGCGGGTAAATCGCATGGGGCGAGCCTCCTTTTGCAGGCAGCACGTGTTGATGTGCTCCTGTTGCTTCTTATTGGCGCCCCATGTTCCCCTCTTTTGCCTTCTTGGTTTTTAACTTTTGGGGGAGTTTGAAGGGCGGTTTATAAGCTCTCTAGCAATATCATTGGTGTAGATATTAGAGCATTAAAGACGAGGCCTGCAATTTATTTGCTAACTTAACCTAGAGTAATTGGGGTCAAGTCTCTGAATTTATTTGTAGAGAATTTGTTTTGGTGGGGGAGGTTTTCATGAGTGCGAGCCGGAGGGCTCAAGCAACTCAGCTTACAAGTAGTTGCAGAATTTGCCAGTGATGTTGCGGTTTGGTTGCAATCTGACCATAAGTAAATCTACTCTAATTCGCTGAAATCACGCAGTTTTTTGATTCTTGGTTCTAGTTTTTTCTTGTTGTGCGCCGTTTTTTATAGTTTTTCTAGAAGATCGATTTTTTCTTATGACTCAAGTGTTTTCGCCAGAAACTCGTTTTCAACGTCACGGAATGGTCAAAAATATTTTATGAAAGCGCGCGAAAAATCTTGACCGCGCGGCCCCACTGAGGCATGAAGGTGAAATATTTCACGCGCCCTGAATAATTATTCGCTGACGCAGGGTGGGAGGAAACTGGAATATACCTTCGAGGTGAGCAATGGCGGCAGAAGATTGGACAACATCTCTAGCGATCCGCGCGGCGTGGCTTTCATTCATAGGCCGCCGTACGCAGGGCGAAATTGCTGAGATTCTGGGCGTTTCTGCAGCAAAAGTGCATCGCCTGATCGCACAGGCTCAGCGTGAAGGGCTGATCAAGTTTTTCGTCGAGATGCGCCCGATCGATTGTATCGAGCTGGAAAGCAAGCTTTGTGAACTCCTTGGTCTGAAGAACTGCTTTATTGCGCCAGACCTGAGTTATCAAGGTAACCGCGACGCATTTGGCGCAACGGCTTCTTTCGCAGGCCAGTTTCTCCACGGACTTCTGTCTAATGGATCCGTTTCCTGCATGGGCGTTGGTATGGGGCGGACGCTGACCGCCACTGTTGAGGCCATGCCAAAGCTGCAACGCTCCGATTTGGCAATCGTCTCCATTACCGGTTCTCTGACGCGCCGTCTCTCTGCCAACCCTTATGATGTTGTACAGCCACTGCAGGCCGCAACCGGGGGGGAGGGTTTCTATTTGCCAGTTCCCTATCTTGCCGAAACTGTTGAGGAAAAAGAGATGTTCCATGCACAGCGATCTGTGCAGGATCTGATCGGCCGTGCTGAACAGGCGGACCTTTTCGTCATCGGGATTGGCTCGGTTAGCGCCGAGGGGCACCTTCTCCAGCGAAAGCTTGTGACCAAGCAAGAGGCTGATGAGCTGGCTGCGAGCGACGCTTGCACCGATATGATGGGGCGCTTCTACGATCGCAATGGCGACGAAGTTGATGTGAGCCTGAACGACAAGGCCGTTGGTCTGCACCCGGAAAAAGCGCGTGGTTCGCGCGTTGTGGCCGTAGTGGGTGGGGCAGACAAGGCCGAAGCCACGTTAGGTGCGGTGCGCACCGGCGTTATTACTGATCTGATTATGGACGAAGTCTTGGCGCGTGATCTGCTTGTTCTCGCCCAATCAAAAGAGCTGGCCGAAGTCGCGAAGTAGTCAGCGGCCAGTAAACTGTACCAACCAAGAGTGTCCTAAAGCGGAGGACTGATCTGTGAAGAAAACAACTGCGATCTGTGCAACCCTGCTAGCAGGCTTGATGTCTACTGCAGCCCTTGCTGAAACCATCAAGCCAGCCGTTGTCTACGACTTTGGCGGCCGAAATGACCGATCCTTCAACGAAGCTGCGTTCAATGGCGCGCAGGAGTTCAAGGAGCGCACCGGTATCAACTACCGCGACTTCGAGATTCAGAACCCATCCCAGCGTGAACAGGCTCTGCGTAACTTTGCGCGTCGTGGCATGGACCCAATCATCACCATCGGCTTTGCGCAGGCAGCCGCTCTTGAGAAAGTCGCGAAAGAGTTCCCTGACACGCGCTTTGCAATTGTAGATTCCGTTGTCGATCTGCCAAACGTGCGCTCAATCGTGTTCCGCGAAGAGCAGGGCTCCTACCTCGTTGGCATGCTGGCAGCGATGGCTTCTGAAACCGATACCATCAGCTTTGTGGGTGGTATGGATATCCCGCTGATCCGCAAATTCTCTTGTGGTTACAAGCAGGGTGCAAAGGCCGTTAACCCAGACATCGAAATCATTGAGAACATGACCGGCACCACCGGTGCCGCATGGACCGACCCAGTAAAGGGCGGCGAACTGGCACGTTCTCAGTTTGCACGTGACTCCGATGTTGTCTTCCACGCTGCTGGCGCTACTGGCATGGGCGTGCTTCAGGCTGCCGCCGACGAAGGGAAACTCGGCATTGGCGTGGATTCAAACCAGAACCACCTGCACCCGGGTCAGATCCTGACCTCCATGGTGAAGGCGGTAGACGTTGCAGTTGATGCAACCCTGACCGATGCGCAGGAAGGCAACTGGTCAACTGGTGTGCAGGTTATGGGTCTCGCCGAAAACGGTGTGTCCTGGGCGCTGGACGACAACAACGCAGATCTGATCAACGATGAGATGAAGGCAGCTGTTGAAGCCGCCAAGCAGGACATCGTTTCCGGTAAGGTGGAAGTGCACGACTTCATGGTCGACAACACCTGCCCATTCTAAGAACGCTTCTCTGCCCGCGGGGGTCTCTTGCGGGCAGAGGCTATTCCATGACCCAGCGCTTTTCCAAGTTCATCCAGGCAGTAGTCAGGTTCGCGGGGTCAAGGGGGAGAGACGGCCACTGGCCACAGACCTGCGCGGCAGGGCTGAGTCTCGACGAGGAACACTAACGCGGAGTTGCGCAGGTGACCATCAGCTTGGACAATCAAAGTGTGAGGGAAGCTTCAACGCATGGCGTTGCGGCAATCGAGCTTAAAGGCATCAACAAGAGCTTTGGCCCGGTTCACGCTAACAAGGACATTGATCTGGTAGTCGGCAAGGGGTCCATTCACGGTATCGTGGGGGAGAATGGTGCTGGCAAATCAACATTGATGTCCATTCTCTACGGTTTCTATACGGCGGATACCGGTGACATCATCGTCGATGGGAAAACGGTCAAAATTCCGGATTCCAAGACGGCCATTGAAGTGGGTATCGGCATGGTGCACCAGCACTTCATGCTGGTTGATCCATTCACCGTCGTTGAGAACGTCATGCTTGGCGCCGAAGGCGGTGCGATGCTGTCGGAAGGCATCGCGCGGGTTCGAAAGGAACTCGGCCGACTGGCAGACGAGTATGACATGAAGATTGATCTCGACGCCGTGGTCGGTGAGCTGCCAGTTGGCTTGCAGCAGCGCGTCGAAATCCTGAAAGCGCTGTATCGCGGTGCCGACATTCTCATTCTGGATGAGCCTACCGGCGTTTTGACACCAGCAGAAGCGGATCACCTGTTCCGTATTCTCCGTGTGCTGCGCGATGAGGGCAAGACCATCCTGCTCATCACTCATAAACTGCGCGAAATCATGGACGTGACCGATCAGGTTTCCGTCATGCGTCGCGGTGAAATGGTGGCAAGCCGAAAGACCGCTGAAACCTCCATGTCTGAGCTCGCAGAGCTGATGGTTGGCCGCAGCGTTCTTCTGGAAGTGAACAAGCAACCTGCTCAGCCGAAGGACGCACTCCTCAAAGTTGCAAACCTGAACGTGAAAGACGATCGTGGCGTTATGCGCGTCAAGAACGTGTCACTTGAGGTCAAGGCAGGGGAAATTCTCGGTATTGCAGGTGTGTCCGGCAATGGTCAGTCTGAGCTGCTCAAGGCGCTTTCCGGTATTACACGCGCCGAAACCGGCTCCATGGAGTTGGTTGGCAACACCATCGACCTGACCAAGAACCACAGCTCCAGCGACTTTCGCGAGCTGGGCATGAGCCACGTGCCGGAAGATCGCCACCGCATGGGCTTGGTAAACGCTTTCTCAGAGTACGAAAACTCAATTCTCGGCTACCACCGCGAACAGAAGTACTCAAACGGCATGTTGCTCAACGTCTCTGGCATCCGCGAGGAAGCCAAGGAGCGGATGGAGAAGTATGACATTCGTCCGCGTGACACTGAGCTCAAGGCCGCCAAGTTCTCTGGTGGTAACCAGCAGAAAATCGTTCTGGCGCGCGAAATCGAATGCGACCCGGACGTGCTGCTGATTGGCCAGCCAACACGCGGTGTGGACATTGGCGCGATCGAATACATTCACAAGCGGATCATCGAGATGCGGGACGCCGGAAAGGCCGTGCTGCTGGTGTCCGTGGAGCTGGATGAAATTCGCTCACTGGCCGACCGGATTCTGGTGATGTTCGACGGCAACGTTGTCGGCGAACGCGGACCAGACGCAACTGAACAAGAGCTGGGTCTGCTGATGGCCGGCGTAACGGACGAGGCGGCAGAGTAATCATGACCATCGCTATTCGTTACGACGTTCAGCAAGTGAACTCGCCAATTATTGACTGTGACAGTGGGGCGCCTGCCCCATTCAAGGGGGGCAAGCAATGAGCAAGGGGCAACTACCTCGCTGGGTAGACTTCGGTCTTCTTCCCGCGATCAACTTGATTGCTGCGTTTTTGGTCTCAGGTCTCGTGGTTATTCTCATCGGGGAGAATCCACTTGAAGCCGTTAAGTGGCTTGTCTGGGGCGCTCTTGGATATGGGGAAGGCGTTGGCTTTACCCTGTTCTATGCAACAAACTTCATCTTCACCGGTCTGGCCGTGGCGGTCGCATTCCATGCGGGTCTCTTCAACATTGGTGGTGAAGGTCAGGCCTACGTGGGCGGCCTCGGCGTTGCGCTCGCCTGTCTGGCCATGGACCAGTTCGTGCCTTGGTACGTCACGCTGCCCATGGCCATTATCGGCGGTGCTGCCTTTGGTGCCGGTTGGGCCTTCATCCCAGCCTACCTTCAGGCTAAGCGCGGCTCCCACATCGTTATCACAACGATCATGTTCAACTTCATCGCCTCATCCTTGATGGTGTATCTGTTGGCCAACGTTTTGCGCCCAACCGGATCCATGCAGCCATCGACCCGTGGCTTTGAAGAGGGCGGACAGCTGCCACTGCTGCGTCACTTGTTCCCGGCCTTTGATCTGGGACAGTCTCCAGTAAACCTTGCGCTGTTCGTTGCCCTCATTGCCTGTGTGCTGGTCTGGGTTTTGATCTGGCGCACCAAGCTGGGCTATGAAATTCGCACATTCGGTGCCAACCCAAATGCTGCGGTTTACGCAGGGATCTCTCCCGTGCGCATCACCGTGGTCACCATGCTGATTTCCGGTGCTCTGGCAGGTCTCATGGGTATCAACGAAGTGATGGGCGCGCAGGCACGTTTGCTGCTCGACTTCACCGCCGGTTATGGCTTTGTGGGCATTGCTGTGGCGCTTATGGGGCGCGGTCACCCAATCGGGATCATCCTCGCCTCCATTCTGTTCGGCATGCTCTACCAGGGCGGCGCGGAACTGGCCTTCGAAATCCCAACCATCACCCGTGACATGATCGTTGTCATTCAGGCTCTGGTGATCCTGTTTGCGGGGGCTCTGGAGCACATGTTCCGTCCGGCTGTGGTGGCCTTTTTTGACCGGTTCGCCGGTGCAAAAGCTGTAGCGTAAGGAGGCGAAGATGTTAGACGTTATCATTCTCGTACTCGATAGTACTCTTCGCCTGTCCACGCCACTTCTGTTTGCATGTCTGGCTGGCTTGTTCTCCGAACGCTCCGGTATTGTTGATATCGGTCTGGAAGGTAAGATGCTCGGCGGCGCGTTCGCTGCAGGTGCCGTGGCTTACTGGACCCAAGACCCTTGGCTCGGCCTGCTGGCTGCGATTTTCGTATCCGTTCTGCTGGCGCTGATCCATGGCTTTGCTTCCATCACAAACCGCGGCAACCAGGTTGTTGCCGGTGTGGCCATCAACTTCCTCGCAGCTGGCTTGACCGTTCTTTTGGGACAGGCCTGGTTTGCTCAGGGCGGCCGTACCCCGCAGCTGGATATGGACTGGCGCTTTAGCCCAATCACGCTGCCATTTGCGGAGAGCATTCAGAATGTGCCATTCATTGGCCCAATCTATGCCGACCTTCTTTCTGGTCACAACATTCTGGTCTACGCCGCTTTCGTGGCTGTGCCTCTGACCTGGTGGGTTGTGTTCCGCACACGCTTTGGCCTGCGCCTGCGCGCGGTGGGTGAGAGCCCTCAAGCGGTTGATACAGCAGGTATCTCCGTTGCATGGCTGCGTTACCGGGCGGTTATCATTTGCGGTGCGCTCTGTGGTTTTGCCGGTGCCTATCTGGCGATTGCACAGTCCGCTGGCTTCATCAAGGACATGAGTGCAGGTAAAGGCTTTATCGCACTGGCTGCGCTGATCTTTGCCAAGTGGAAACCCGTGAACGCCATGTTCGCATGCTTGCTCTTTGGCTTCCTTGATGCGGTTGCCAACCTGATGCAGGGCCAGTCCATTCCGGGCGTTGGTGAAGTGCCGGTCCAGTTCTTCCAGGCTCTGCCATACATCCTGACCGTTGTACTGCTGGCAGGCTTCATTGGCCGCGCAATTCCGCCCAAAGCTTCTGGTATTCCTTATGTGAAGGAGCGGACCTGATGAGCGCTTTTGAGAAACTCTTCGACGAAGCTAAGGCGGCCCACGCGACCGCCTATGCACCCTACTCAAATTTCAAGGTGGGGGCCGCGCTCCTCACCGAAGACGGCAAGGTTGTTTCCGGTTGCAACGTAGAAAACGCGGCCTACCCGGAAGGAACCTGCGCCGAGGCTGGGGCTATTGCGGCCATGATCCGAGGCGGGAGCACCCGCATCAAGGAAGTGGTTGTTCTGGCTGATGCCGCTCTTTGCACCCCCTGTGGCGGCTGCCGCCAAAAACTCAAAGAATTTGCTGATGGGGATGTTCAAGTGCACGTGGCCAACCTCGAGGGCCTGCGAAAGACGTTCAAAGTAAGTGAGCTTTTGCCTGCCGGGTTTGAGCTTGTGAGCAGCGAGTAAAGGAAAAGAAATGAGCGGATTTGGTAAAGAATGTGCGGATGTTGTTCGCGCAGCCCGTTCTGGCACCTATAAGGTAGGCCTCATCCTGGGTTCCGGCCTTGGTTCTCTGGCCAGCGAAGTGGAAGATGCAACCCGTATTCCTTATACAAAGTTGCCTGAATTCCCGGTTTCCTCCGTAACGGCACATGCCAGTGAATTGGTTGCAGGTATGCTGGAAGGCGTGCCGGTGGTGATCCTGTCCGGCCGTGCGCACTACTATGAGAGTGGCAACCCTTCCATCATGCGCACGCCACTGGAAACCCTGAAGGAGCTGGGCTGCGATACTCTCATCGCAACGAACGCAGCAGGGTCTTTGCGGGACCACATCAAGCCCGGTTCTCCAATGCTGATCAACGATCACATCAACTGGTCCGGCCTTAACCCTCTGATTGGAGAGGAAGACGAAAGCCGCTTCCTCGACATGTCCACCGCCTACGATCCAGAGATCCGCGAAGCATTGAAGGCCGCTGCCAAGGATGTTGGCGAAGATCTGGAAGAGGGCGTTTACATGTGGTTCTCAGGCCCCTCTTTCGAAACACCTGCGGAAATCCGCATGTCTCAGGTTCTGGGTGCCGACGCCGTTGGCATGTCCACTGTTCCTGAAGTCATTCTGGCGCGCTTCCTCGGTATGAAGGTTGCTGCCATCTCTACCATCACCAACATGGGTGCAGGGCTTCAGGCACATGGTTTGTCGCATGATGAAACCAAGGAAATGGCCCCACTGGGTGCGGCGAAGATCAAGAAGATCCTTCGCGCCTACATGAAGTCCATCGCGTAAAGGAAGCGGACCTATGAGTGAGACAGAACTGCAAGTGGCTGCCAAGCGCGCCCTTGGTCTGATTGATCTGACCAATCTGAATGATGACTGCACACCAGCGGACATCGAGAAGCTGATTGAGCGCTCGAGCACACCACATGGGCATGTTGCTGCAATCTGCATTTATGCGCCATTCATCAAACAGGCTGCCGAGCTGCTGAAGGGCTCTCCGGTTCGCATCGCAACCGTGGTAAACTTCCCTCATGGCGGTGAAGACACACTGGCGGTGGTTAAGGAAACAGAAGCGGCATTGGCCGATGGCGCTGATGAAATTGATCTGGTCATGCCTTATCGCGCCTTCATGGACGGTCGCCGGGGTTTTGCTGAAACCCAGATCTCCGAAGTGCGCAAGGTGATTGGCGAGCCAGCCTTGTTGAAAGTCATTCTGGAAACCGGCGAAATGCAGGATCCCCGTCTGATCCACGTCGCGTCGGAAATCGCGATCGCGCAGGGTGCTGACTTCATCAAGACGTCCACCGGCAAGGTTAAAGTGAACGCGACGCTCGAAGCTGCGGAAATCATGCTCAACGTGATCCGCGAAATGGGCAAGGAAAACCACCGCCCGGTTGGCTTCAAGCCAGCAGGCGGCATTCGCAGCGTGGAAGACGCGAAAAACTATCTCGATCTGGCAGATAAACTCATGGGTCAAAATTGGGTGTCTGCTGCAAGTTTCCGCTTTGGTGCCAGCGGCCTGCTGGATGCTGTATTGGCGGAAATCGAAGGTCGTACAAATCTGAGCACGGAGACCTACTAGTATGCTGCCCCAGGAAATCGTCCGCCTAAAACGTGATGGTGGAACTCTCAATCCAGATCACATTCAGCTGTTCGTGAACGGCATCACCGATGGTGGTGTGACTGAAGGACAGGTTGCGGCTCTGGCCATGGCCATCTTCTTTCGTGGACTGAGCATTGACGAGCGTGTAGCGCTGACCCTTGCCATGCGAGACAGCGGTGATGTTCTGGACTGGTCCGACATCGAAGCGCCAATCGTTGACAAGCACTCCACCGGCGGGGTGGGCGACAACGTTTCCCTGATGCTCGCTCCGGCACTTGCTGTTTGCGGTGCCGCAGTTCCAATGATCTCCGGCCGCGGCCTTGGTCATACCGGTGGCACCCTCGACAAGCTGGAGAGCATTCCAGGCTACACCGCAAAGCCTGACAACACGCTGTTCCGCAAAGTGGTGAAGGAAGTCGGCTGCGCCATCATCGGCCAGACCGCCAATCTCGCCCCAGCAGACAAGCGCTTCTACGGCATCCGTGATGTGACCGCGACAGTTGAGAGTATTGACCTCATCACCGCGTCCATTCTGTCAAAGAAGCTGGCTGCCGGCCTTGAAACACTGGTTCTCGACGTGAAGTGGGGAACAGGTGCGTTCATGGGCTCTTATGAGGAAGCCAAAGCGTTGGCTGAAAGCCTCGTATTGGTGGCTAACGGTGCCGGTCTCAAGACAACCGCGCTTCTGACGGACATGAACGAGTCTCTGGCTTCCGCAGCTGGTAACGCCGTTGAAGTCCAAAACGCGGTGGACTTCCTGAAGGGCACACACATCGACAACCGTCTATGGGATGTAACTGTCGCCATCGGTGGTGAAGCTCTGGCAACTGCGGGTCTTGCAGCCAATCCGGAAGAAGGCCGCGCGAACATGTCTCGTGCCTTCGAAAGTGGCGAAGCCGCAGAGGTGTTTGGCCGCATGGTAACCGCCCTTGGTGGCCCGGCAGACTTCATGGACAAGCCTGAAGTGTACCTGCCGAAGGCCCCTCTTGAGGTGCCTGTTTATGCTCCAGAAGCAGGCATCGTGACCAAGGTCGATGCACGCACCGTAGGTGTTGCAGTTGTTGAACTTGGGGGTGGCCGCACCGCACCTGAAGATGAAGTCGATCCAGCTGTTGGCATCATCCACATCGCAGGCGTTGGTACCACCGTCGACAGCGACAACCCGATTGGCATCATCCACGCGCAAAACGAAGATCAGGTGCGCCGTGCGCAAGAAGTGCTGCTCAGTGCTTACACTGTCGGTGAGGCTTCTGAGGTTGCCGAGTTTGACACTGTTCGAGACCGCATCGCCAAGTAGTCGATGATGTTCGCTTTATAGAGGCAATAGCTGTGGCTGGCGGGGTCCGCACCCACCCAAAAACGGGGCCTGCCAGCAGACAGCAATAAGAAATTTGAAGGAAAACTCATGCCCCGCGCAATACTGTGTGTACTAGACAGCTTTGGTATCGGCGCTGCAGACGATGCAGAGAAATTTGGTGATGTTGGCTCTGATACTCTAGGCCATATTGCGGACGCATGTGCGGAAGGCAAGGGCGACAAGGAGGGCCTTCGCAAAGGGCCGCTAGCACTGCCAAATCTGGACCGCATGGGTCTGGGAGCCGCAGCCAAGCTCTCCACCGGCAAAGATGTTGCTGGCCTTGATTTTGCCGGAGAGCCAGAGGGGCTCTGGGGCTATGCTCAGGAACTCTCAAAGGGCAAGGATACCCCTTCCGGCCACTGGGAAATCGCCGGTGTGCCAGTAGAGTTCGAGTGGGGCTACTTTCCGAATGAAGTGCCATGCTTCCCACAGGAACTGCTCGACAAGATTTACGAGCGCAACAACCTTGAGGGGGCTCTGTGCTTGGCACATGGGTCCGGAACGGTTGTTATTGATGAGTTTGCAGAAGAACACATCAAGACCGGCATGCCGATCTTCTATACATCCGCAGACAGTGTTTTCCAGATCGCAGCGCATGAAGAGACCTTTGGCCTCGAGCGTTTGCTGAAACTGTGCGAAGACGTCCGTCAGCTGCTGGATGACTACAACATCGGCCGTGTGATTGCTCGCCCATTCGTTGGCTCGGTTGAGAGCGGCTTTGAGCGTACCGCGAACCGCCGTGACTATTCTGTTCTGCCACCGGCTCCAACCGTTCTGGATCGTCTGAAAGACGCTGGCCGCGAAGTCATTGGCGTTGGCAAGATCTCTGACATTTTCGCCCACCAGGGTGTGACGAAGCTCCTTAAGGGCGCCGGTAACGATCAACTCTTCGAAAAGACACTGGAAGCCATGGAACTGGCCAAGGATGGTGACTTGGTGTTCTCCAACTTCGTTGATTTCGACATGCTCTACGGGCACCGCCGTGATGTGCCTGGTTATGCCGCTGCTCTGGAGCACTTCGATAGACGTCTGCCGGAAATGATCGAGGCAATGAAAGAGGGCGACCTGCTTGTCCTCACCGCGGATCATGGCTGTGACCCAACCTGGCGCGGCACGGATCACACACGTGAACACGTGCCGTTGTTGGCGTTGGTCAAAGGTCAAAAGGGCGGCGCGATCGGTGTGCGCAATTCTTTTGCCGATATTGGTGAAACCATTGCCAAGTTCCTTGGCGTTGAGCAGGGCAAGGTCGGCGTCTCCTTCCTTTAAGGCCGCCCACAAGCGAGTGGAGGGGAACGCGGAACCCCCTCTGCTCACCATTTCCATTTTGATCCGGGGTGTGCCCGTGCTGCCCGCTACCCGCGTTTGAAACCGAAGCCCTATTCCGAAGGAAATGGCTTCGTTTCCGCGTATGGCAGACCCGATGAGAGGTTTTAAGCAATGATACCGAAGCCACCTGTTGTGCCACGCGCCGAGTTGCACTGCCATATGGAAGGGGCGGCGCCACCATCATTGGTGATACAACTGGCGGAGCGCTATGGCGTTGCGCTGGACGGCCTACTGGACGCAAATGGCAACTACAGCTGGCATGATTTTACGACCTTCTTGAAAACATATGATGTGGCAAGCGCCTTGTTTCGCTCGCCTGAAGACTTCACCCTTCTTGCCGAGACATACTTCGGCATGCTGGCAGCAGAAGGGGCCATATACGGCGAGGTCTTCATCTCTCCCGATCACGCGGTTCAATCGGGTTTGACCTACAAAGCCTATATGGACGCGATCGGCGAAGGCATCATGCGGGCCAATGAAGCCACTGGCATTGAAGGCCGCATGATCTCCACTGGCGTTCGCCATTACGGGGTGAAGGCGGTGGAAATGGCGGCTTTGACGACCGTCAACAACCCGCATCCGCTTCTGACCGGCTTTGGCTTGGCGGGTGATGAGAGAGAAGGTCACCCTTCCAATTACCAGAAGGCCTTCAAGATTGCTCAAGAGGCAGGCTTGGGTCTGACCGCCCACGCTGGTGAGTTTGGTGGTCCTGAAAGCGTTAAGGGAGTCCTGGACTTCCTCCATGTGACGCGCATTGGGCATGGCGTGCGCTCTGTCGAAGATCCGGCGTTGGTGCAGCGCATCGTGGAAGAGGGCGTAACGCTTGAAGTATGCCCCGGTTCCAACATTGCGCTTGGTGTGTACTCGAACCTGCGCTTCCATCCGGTCAACATTCTGCGTCAGGCAGGGGTCAAGATCACGCTGAGTTCTGATGATCCGCCGTTCTTCCGGACAACCCTGGGTCACGAGTACTCTGAGACCTCACGGGTGTTTGGCTGGGATCGCGCCATTCAGAAAGAGCTGACAGCCAACGCCATCAAAGCCGCCTTCTGCGACGACGACACAAAGGCACGTTTGTTCCAGCAGCTTGAAGAGGCGACACGGGATACGAACTAACACCTAGAAAACGCTTTTCATTTGTGGGCAAAAGGCGCAAACTGGTCTCTTACGCAACGTTAGGGAGCGGTTTGTCGCCGCGCAAAAATGGAAAGTGGAGTTAAACGACCAACACACATTCGGCTCTCAACCCATCCGGGTGCGCAGGATCCTTCGCCCTACAAGCTTAAGTGGGGTGAGGTTGATCCCCAACAGCGCGGGCCAGTGATCGCCAGCCCAAACCAGCCGGAAAACCGAAACACCATTGGTGTTCACGGGGGCTCGTATTCCCTTTACAAAGCGCTCGCCGTTTCCTCCGGGAGTCTCGATCCAGACCGTCGGCCGGACTACAACAACACCCATCCAATGGTCGAAATCGGTCCATACCCGCAATGGTCGGAGCCGGGAAAGATCGTGTCTCTCGATCCGTTTGGCGCGATGACAGCCGACCTGTTCGGCGATCTGATTGCAAAGGGTGTGGACATTCGGCCGACCATCGCCATCACCAAAGCAAAGCTGGATATGCCGGAGCTGAAAACAGCGATTGCTGCGGGAGCCTTGAAGGTTGATGGCGCTATCGTCAACGCTCGAGGAGAGGTGAGTGTCACCAAAGCGGCCATTGATCCGGTCTGGCACCTTCCGGGAATTGCAGCGCGGTTTGGTGTTGAAGAAGATGTACTGCGCCGCACGCTGTTTGAGCAGACAGGCGGCATGTATCCCGACCTCATCACGCGCTCTGATCTGGAGGTGTTCCTTCCGCCCATCGGGGGCACCACACTCTATGTGATTGGCGATGTCGAAGGGCTGACCGCAACGGACGGTTCCGTCACCTGTAGAGTGCATGACGAATGCAATGGATCAGACGTTTTTGGGTCTGACATTTGCACCTGTCGCCCGTATCTGCTGCACGGTCTTGTTGAATCCATTCAAACCGCCCAAGCTGGTGGTACGGGTCTGATCATCTACAATCGGAAAGAAGGCAGAGCACTGGGCGAGGTGACCAAATTCCTCGTCTACAACGCTCGCAAGCGGCAGGAAGGCGGAGATTCCGCTGCAACCTATTTCGCTCGCACGGAGTGTGTGGCAGGCGTTCAGGATGCGCGCTTTCAGGAATTGATGCCCGATGTGTTGCACTGGCTCGGGATAACTCGCATTGGCCGGTTCATTTCAATGTCAGACATGAAATACAATGCTCTGATAGAATCCGGTATTTCTATCGATGAGCGTGTCGCATTGCCAGATGAGCTGATTCCAGCCGATGCTCAGGTGGAAATGGAGGCCAAGAAGGCCGCAGGTTACTTCAGTAATGCGCCTGCACCTTCTGGTGATGAACTCAAACAGATCCACGGTCGGTCAATCGATGACTATTGATAGTAAAGAGTCTGATGCTCTGTCCCTGTTGAATGCGGGAGCAGTACGTCAACGCGCACACACGCTTTTCGATCTTGGCATAAAGGGGGAGCTGGAGCATTTCACAGTGGACATGAGCCGCTTGGCAGAAGCGGCCAGACGCACGATGGCAGCCACTGAAAATGCTTACCCCGATATGCAAATCCCGTTTCACGCTCGGTGGCGTCACTTCGAGGCAGGCGGGGTTGACCGCTGGGCGATGCTGGCAGGCGCGCGTCGCTTCTCCGACGTGCGGGGCATGGGCAGAGCCGCGTTTGATCTGGCGATACTGTCCGTTCTGATGGATGCGGGGGCCGGACCTGATTGGTCTTTCCACGAAGCCGTTACCGACGAAAACTATAGTCGCTCGGAAGGCTTGGCCATAGCTTCCCTGTTGATGTTCTCCGGCGGCATGTTCTCCGGCAGTCCGCTGGATCCGTTGCGGGCAGATGCAGGTGAGTTATTCCGTGTTGATGAAGATGAAGTGCGCGAAGGTCTGCAGGTCTCTGAAACGAACCCGATCGTGGGGCTGAAGGAGCGGGCAGCCCTTCTTAAAAGCCTTGGAGAGGCGGTATCCCTGAGGCCCGACTTGTTCGGGACAATGGACGAGCCCCGCCCGGGTGGTTTGTTTGATGTCCTGTTTGATGAGGGGCAGGCCAAACCATTGCCAGCACCCCGTATCCTTGAAGTCCTGCTGGATGGTCTTGGGCCTATCTGGCCGGGCCGGGAGGAGATCGACGGAGTTGGCTTGGGCGACACATGGCGACATTCCAAAATTGTAACCGAAGACAAGACCAATAATCTCATGCCGTTCCACAAGCTGAGCCAATGGATGGCGTATTCGTTGGTGGAGCCGCTGGTTTGGGCTGGGGTTGAGGTGGTTGATCTGGATGGACTGACCGGCCTTGCAGAATACCGCAATGGCGGTTTGTTCATCGATACCGGTGTGCTCAAGCTGAAGGATGAAAGCAACCTTCTGAAGAGCCATGGGGTGGACAGTGAGCTCATCGTGGAGTGGCGTGCTCTCACGGTTGCGCTTCTGGACAAGTTGGCCGACTGGATCCGTACCGACCTTGGCGTCAACGCTGAGCAACTGCCCCTGGCCTGTGTACTTGAGGGTGGCACGTGGGCTGCCGGTCGGCAGATTGCTCGGGAAAAACGTCCCGGAGGGGAACCTCCATTGACCATAATCAGTGATGCCACCGTTTTTTAATGGCACGGCACTGGACAGAGGCGTGATGGTGAGTCACAAGCCTGTCTAAATGAAGAGAATTCAGTCTGCATGTGCTGCTTTCATAAGTCACCGCCGCCCTGCAGAATAAAACAATGAGGTAAAGATGCCTGGCGCAACCGTAATTGACCACCCGCTCGTTCAGCACAAACTCACCCACATGCGCATGAAGGAAACTTCCACGCAGGGCTTCCGCCGTCTGCTGCGTGAGATTTCCCTGCTGCTGTGCTATGAAGTGACCCGTGACCTTGAGCTGGTCAATGCATCCATCGATACGCCAGTCTCCGAAATGAGCGCGCCAGTTCTGGCGGGCAAGAAGCTCGTGTTTGCGTCAATCCTGCGTGCAGGTAACGGCCTGCTTGAAGGCATGCTGGAACTCATCCCGTCTGCCCGCGTTGCGCACATTGGTCTTTACCGTGACCCCAAGACCCTGAATGCGGTCGAATACTACTTCAAGGCACCGGCGGATATGGACGAGCGTCTGGTGATCGTTGTTGACCCGATGCTGGCAACCGCGAACTCTGCCATCGCTGCTGTTGAGCGCTTGAAGCAGCGCGGTGCGAACAAGATGTGTTTTGTGTGTCTTCTGGCCGCACCTGAAGGTGTTCAGCGGTTCAACGAAGCCCATCCAGATGTACCAATCTATACGGCTGCAGTGGACGAAAAGCTCGACGAAAAGGGCTACATCGTTCCAGGTCTTGGCGATGCTGGCGACCGCATGTACGGCACAAAATAACATCATGAAATGGAAGCCCGGCCTTAGTGTCGGGCTTTCTTTTAGGCTTTTCATGCCTGGTGCATAGCAGTACCTTCTTCTCTCCGATAACCTTATGGGGCGAACCATGATTTCCAACGCCGGGCGGACCCGCATGAAGGTCTGCTGTATTTCGTCGTTCGAAGAGGCGCAGATGGCCGTGGCTTGCGGTGCAGATGCTGTTGGCTTGGTATCAAAGATGCCTAGCGGGCCAGGCGTGATCAGCGATAGCCTGATCTACGAAATAGCGCAGATTATCTCGCCGCCAGTCGCAACGTTTCTGCTCACCAGCGAGGAAAAAGCCGACTCTATTGCTGATCATCTGGTGCATTCTGGTGCGAACACGGTGCAGATCGTAAGCCATGTCGATCCCTCTGAGCATGAACGGTTGCGCAAGAAGCTGCCGCGTGGCCTCAAGGTGGTTCAGGTCGTGCATGTGGAAGACGAGTACGCTGTGGAGCTGGCCCAAGATTATGCGCCCTATGTGGATGCGCTGCTTCTGGACTCAGGCAACCCCTCTGAAAATGAGCTAGGCGGAACAGGTCGCATCCATGACTGGACCCATAGCAAAGCCATTGTGGAGAGCGCAGCAGCCCCTGTATTCTTGGCAGGCGGTTTGACGCCCGAGAACGTGGGTGAAGCCGTCAAAACGGTTGGGCCGTTCGCGGTCGATGTGTGTTCGGGCGTGCGTACCAACGGCAAGCTGGATCCAGAAAAGCTGGCGGCGTTCTATCAGGCCCTCTCTGTCGCTTGACTGCGAGCGCCCATTCGAAAGGTGCCGCTTGCAACGGACGGCACATCATTTAAATAAGACTGAATGCTGCCCCAACTCTTTGGAGTGCGGGGCGGTTTTCTGCCATGCAAGCTCTTAAAGGCGTATTCGAATGATCGTTGTTCTGGGTTCAATCAATCTTGATCTTGTCGTTGCTGTAGAGCGCTTGCCAGTGGCTAGTGAAACGGTTGTTGGCCCGGATCATCAATATTTTGCCGGCGGAAAGGGCGGAAATCAGGCCTTTGCCGCTCGCATGGCAGGCTCAGAAACCCGTATGGTCGGAGCAGTTGGGTCTGATCTGTTTGGCGAGCCCGCACTGGTGAACCTCAAGTCTGCTGGTGTGGATGTGCGCGGCGTGCGGGTTCTGGACGGAGCCACAGGTCTTGCCATGATCGGTGTTGATGCGGCCGGTGAGAACCAGATTATTGTGGCAAGCGGCGTGAACAACCGTGTACAAGCTGAATGGCTTGATGATGTTCTGCATGAAGGCGATACGCTGCTTCTGCAGATGGAAGTTCCTTCCCATGTAACCGCCAAGGCCATCGAAATTGCAAAGCTGAAAGGCGCGCGTGTAGTCTTGAACCCAGACCCCGCGACCAATCCGGCTGTCTCCGAGCTTGTGGAAGCCTCTGACGTAATCGTGGCGAGCCGCAAGGAAGCAGCGGCACTGTCTCGCTTGAACGGCTATCCGGAAGAGCCCGAGGAGTTCATCAACGCGCTGGCTCAGCCCGGCCGGGCAATCATTGTGACCCTTGGCAACGACGGTGCGATTGCCCATGACGGCGAAAAGTTTATTGGTCACATCCCGCCTGCACCCGTAGAGCCAATCGATACAACCGGTGCTGGAGATGCGTTTGTTGGCGCGCTGGTGGCAGCCCTCGACCGCGGGTCTGATCTGAAGCGCGCGCTGTTTGAAGCAAGCGCTGCAGGCGGGCTTGCGTGCACGCGGACCGGCGCTCAGACCAGCGCCCCAACGGGGTCAGAGATCAAGCGTGTTGCAGATCAGTTGGAAGCAACCACTGAGTTCTGACTTCTTGCGGAGCTGTTTTTGGCTTAAGGGAGGAAGACATGCAACGCTATCTGATTGTCCTTGCGTTGGCGGTTGTTGCCGCAGTCTTTGGCCCTGATTTATTGCAGAGGCATCTCGGACTGAACGAGCGTGGGTCTGAAGACAGAACAGCTTCGACAACCGATGCGGACAAACCCCAAAAACAGATGAGCAAGACCATCGTGTTGAAGGCCGATGGTCGGGGTCATTTTGTGGCGTCCATTCGCATCAACGGAAAGCCGTCAGAAGCGTTGGTGGACACCGGTGCCACATTTGTCGCGATGCCAATGAAGCTCGCTCGGCGCTCAGGCATCAATGTGGCGCCGAATGACTTCACCGCAGACGCTGAAACGGCCAACGGCCGAATAAAGTTCGCACCTGTTACAATCGATCGGCTGGACGTGGCTGGTGTGCGCATTCGCAACGTTCAAGCGGGTGTGGTTCCGGATGATGCGCTGTCGACCGTATTGCTGGGCATGTCAGCTGTTAGCCGCCTAGGGACTGTGGAGCTGAAAGACGGAAGTCTTGTAATCAGGCACCCTCGGTAAGCCCTTGGCTTTTTTGCTCTACTAGGGGCTATGCTTATGTCCAGCTTGCCTTGGTGCAGAAATCGAGCGACCATTTTCATGACTTGAAACAGACTTGAGAGGAGGGCAGGTCTCAAAGCTGGGAGTAGGGTCATGACAATCAGGTCTTTCGGGCGACTTGCGGATCAGCAGGAAGTACAGGAGATCAAGATCCGGCGCGGCGAGCTGTCGGCAAACATCCTCACTTATGGGGCCGTGTTGCGACGTTTGAGGTTTGAAGGCCGAGACGTGGCAGTGGGCTTCGATAGCATTGAGGACTACCTTCATCATGCGCCTGAGCTTGGAGCCATCATCGGCCCTGATGGGCCAAAGCTGCAACGAGCGAATGAGGCAAGCGGCAAAAGAAGTGAGGCCACCAGCTTTGCGCGTCACCTCTGGACGCTTGATGAGGCAAGTGCAGACAGCGTTCAACTGTCACTGAATATCCCCTCTCAACATGTGCCTCATACAGGTTTTCTTGAAATCTCCTGCCGTTACACGATCACACCCAACAACACGCTTCAGATCGAGTTGGAGGGGGCATGCGAGCATGAAGTCGTCTTTAATCCGCGCTTTCATGGTGTTTTCAACCTCAACCCTGACAATGAACTCAGTGCTCACGAAATCTCCATCCCGGCCTGTGGGTACACCTCCCTGTCATCTGGGCGGGTTCCATTCATTCAAATCGCTGATGTAGCTGGCACGCCGTATGATCTGAGGGACATCCATAAAATGCGCCCTCACAGAGCAACGCAGTTGAACGCCAATTACTACATGCGTCTGAACCGCTTGCAGGTGCCGGAACTGTCCGCCGTGGTGCATGAGGAAACAACTGGAACCAAAATGGAAGTCTGGTCTACGGAGCCCGGCCTGTTCTACGAAGAAGGGCGCGAGGTTTTCGAAGGATCTAAAGGTAATGCTCTGTCGCGACGCACACGTCAGGGGTTTTCCATTGAACCTCAGGGTTGGCCGGAAGGTACTGAGAAGCATGATTTTTCCAATGTAATTCTCAGACCCGGTGAGATATACAAGCAAAGAACCGAGTTCAGATTTTCATAAGGCTGCTTCAGAGCGATGACCGGCTCGCCGGGGTGGCTGGTCATTAGTGGGAGCCCGATTTGAAGACAATTTTTTCTCCGGACCAAATGCTCCATGCGCCGCGCTTCGAGGTTTCTGACGGTAAGCTCGAGCCCGCAAAGGAAATTCCCTCGCGCGCGCAAATGGTGGTGGACCGTTTGAAGGACGTATCTTTTGGTGAGATCCGCGAGCCCGACGCGTTCAGCCTGGACCCGATTTTGAAGGTACACGCGGCGGACTATATCGAGTTCCTGAGTGACTTCTGGTCCATGTGGCAAGCCGAAGGCCGCACCGAAGAAGAAGCATTTCCATTTGTTTGGCCAGTACGACAATTGCGGGCCGATATTGTCCCTGACCAGATTGATGGCAAGTTAGGTTTCTATTCTTTCGATGCCGGTACTCCGATCGGCCCATACACTTGGACCTCTGTCCGCAAAAGCGCTGAAACGGCTCTTACTGGTGCAAAAATGATATCCGGCGGCGAAAAGAGTGCTTTTGCGTTGTGCCGCCCGCCCGGGCACCACGCCCACCATCGTTTTTTCGGTGGTTACTGTTTCGTCAACAACGCAGCCGTCGCAGCTCAGTACTTAAGGGACAACGGAGCCCAAAAAGTATCGGTGCTCGACGTGGATTATCACCATGGCAATGGCACGCAAGCGCTGTTTTATGACCGCCAAGACGTGCAGTTTCTTTCAATCCACGCAGACCCCAAGGTCGAGTTTCCCTATTTCCTTGGCTATGCAGATGAAAGTGGCGTTGGAGCGGGTGAAGGCTTCAACCACAACTATCCTTTGCCTCATGGAACGCCTTGGGACGCGTGGTCGGACGCATTGAACACCGCATGTTCCAAGATCGAGGCTTATGGGCCAGACGTGCTGGTGGTGTCGCTCGGCATGGATACCTATGAGAAGGACCCAATTTCACAGTTCAAGCTGAAGACCGACGAGTTCAATCGGATCGGTGAGAGATTGGCTCAACTGAAACTACCTTGTTTGTTTGTCATGGAAGGTGGATATGCGGTTGAGGACCTCGGCATCAACTGCGTGAATGTGCTTACCGGCTTCGAGCAGGGCTAACGCGTTGGAGGCAAAGGCAAATGCCCGCGGGTAGGGGCGAATGTTTCTTAGGCTAACCTATTGAAAAATGCCGCAAAATGCTGCGTTTCTTTAATTCATGCCTCTTGAATACCATGGGCAGAGCGCGTACATCACTGCCCATGGTGATCCAACAGTAAGTGAAGTGGCAATGGCGAAGGCGGCAGGCCGGAAACTTGGAATTCTTTGGCTTTTTTTCAGCCCGGTTGGGCGCGTGTCTCGCGAGCCGTTCTGGCTGGCGATGGCGCTCATGTGGTGCGTTATGTTTCTCGCGTTTTATGTCAGCGCGGGCACAGTGCTCAATCAGGCAGACGCGCAGACACCAACTGCTGATCTGATCAATATGGTCATGGCCTCCAACGGCATATTGCCGATCATGGTGATGCTCTCCAAATGGTTTGAGGTGGCTTTGGTTGTAAAGCGCCTGCATGACCGTGGATGGAGTGGGCTGTTCGCGCTGCTGGTGTTTTTGCCGCTGCTCAGCATTCCCGTAGTGCTGTTCGTGGGCTTGCAACCAAGCCAGCCCGGCGCCAACCGATTTGGCCCGAGACCAAACAGTGTGCCGGAGCGCAAGAGCTCAACATAGGCAAGCATACTGTGGCAGTTGAGAATTGTTCATTCTGACCAGTGAACTATAGATTGACCGCGGGTAGGGCTGGGTCTACATGAAGGCGTATGACTGAACAGCTTTCCCCAGCGGTTGAAATCTGCCGCGACCTTATCCGTTGTCCCTCTGTAACGCCTGCTGAAGCTGGTGCATTGCAAGTTCTTGAAGACTTGCTGAAGCCTGCGGGTTTCGAAGTGCACCGCCCAATATTTTCGCAGGAAGGTACTCCTGACGTCGAGAACCTGTTTGCAACCATTGGCAGCGGTAAACCGCATTTCGTTTTTGCCGGTCACACGGATGTTGTGCCGGTTGGGGATGAAGCTGCTTGGTCCCATGGCCCGTTTGAGGGGGCGATTGTTGATGGCATGCTCCATGGTCGTGGCACTGCAGATATGAAGGGTGGCGTTGCTGCCTTCGCTGCAGCTGCACTGGCCTATGTAAAGGCTCATCCGGAAGGCATTCCCGGTCAAATCTCATTCCTCATAACGGGTGATGAAGAAGGCCCTGCCATCAACGGCACCGTGAAGCTGCTGGAGTGGGCCAAAGAACAGGGGTATGAGTTCGATGCGTGTATCGTGGGCGAACCGACCAATCCGGACGCGCTGGGAGATGCCATAAAAGTTGGCCGCCGTGGTTCGCTTTCAGGGGCAATCACCGTTCGCGGCGTGCAAGGTCATGTGGCCTACCAGCATCTTGCGGAGAACCCGATCCCCGGCATGCTCAAGTTGCTGAGCGCACTTGCCAACATAGAGCTGGATCGTGGTAACGAGCGCTTCCAGCCTTCCAATCTCGAAATCACAAGCGTTGATGTGGGCAATGCTGCTTCCAACATTATTCCGGCCAAGGTGGAAGCAAAGTTTAACGTTCGTTTCAATGACACCTGGTCTGTAGCGAGCCTGCAAACCCACCTGCAAGACTTGCTGAAAGAAGTGGCTCCGCGTGGGCTGGACTGGGAACTGCAGTTCAAGCAAGACAATAGCGATAGTTTCCTCACACATGATACGGCTCTGATTGAGAAGCTGTCCTCCTCGGTTGAGGCGGTTACGGGGCGTCGTCCGGAGCTTTCGACAGGTGGCGGTACTTCTGACGCAAGGTTCATCAAAAACTACTGCGCTGTGGTCGAATTCGGTTTGGTAGGCAAGACCATGCACAAGGTGGATGAGCAAGTGGCCGTGAAGGATCTGGAAGAGCTGGCCGTGATCTATGGCCGGTTCCTCAATGACTACTTCGCATCCTGATTTTAGAACGCCTTAGGGGGTTTGCTGCATGTTGCCATCACTGACTGAAGTCAGACACTCTGTCCAAGGCTCCTGGCTGCTTGTTAAAGGCCGCTCTGAGGGGATGAGCTATTTCGACTTGTCGGCTGATGGCTTCTGGCGTTCGTTCACGGTATTGCTGTACGTATTGCCTTTCTACATGCTTGGCAACGTAACAGAGGCTCAGCTCGGAAAAGAGCTGGGTGAGCCTTTATCGGCCAACGGCGGCGGCTTGTTGCCGCTGCCAAAGCTTTTCACATTAGTGTTGGATTGGATCGGCTTTCCAATCATCCTCGCGTTTCTGGCCTCCCTATTGGCCGTTCGAAATACCTACGGCGCCTATGTGACTGTACGCAATTGGACGACCCTGGTGGTCGTGATCCCCCATGCGGCTCTGAACCTTCTCTATTTGGCGGGTGTTCTGAATGCCGACATGCTGCTGACACTCAGCCTGTTCGTGGTGGGTTGGGTTCTCTGGGTCCATTTTACTGTGGCGCGTATTGCGCTTTCGGTAGGGGCGGGCTTGGCAATTGGCCTTGTGGTCCTAGACTTTATCTTGAGCCTGTTTATCGTGCAGATTGTCGACCAACTGTTTTCCTTGTGACTAAATAACTAAGAAATTTACCTTAAGTAAGCTGGAAAATGGCCGCGTTTAACGGCACTCTATGTTTGGGAGAAACGTAGAGGGAGTTAAACATGGTCAGAGATCATATTGGCCAGGCGACGCATCTGGACGATGCCGCTGAGCGACAAATACCAGTCGTTAACAAGATCGAGATAGCCGATATTGTTGATGCGCTTAAGTTGGGTATGAAAGACTTCAGAAGGCAACCGCTCTACGGTTTGTTTTTTGGATGCTTTTTTGCCATTGGCGGCAACATGATCGTGCTGATGAGCTTCTTTTACAATCAAAGCCACTTGAGTTATCCGCTCGCCGTTGGTTTCTGGCTGATCGGTCCCTTCATTGCAGTCGGCCTTTACGAAGTCTCCCGGCGTCTTGAGAAGAATGAAGAACTGTCATGGCGCGGTGTACTGGGCATCATGTGGGACCAACATCGCCGAGAGCTTGCCTGGATGGCCTTTGTAGTCATCTTCATTCTGCTCATGTGGATGTTTGAAGTGCGGCTTTTGCTGGCGCTTTTCTTGGGATTTAGCGGTTTTTCGACCTTCGGAGAGTTCTTGCAAGTAATGTTCACAACGCCCCAGGGTTTCATGTTCCTTGTGGTCGGAAATGTTGTGGGGGCGTTGATCTCCCTGATCCTGTTCTCACTAACAGTGGTGTCATTTCCCCTGTTGCTGGACCGGAGTTACGATTTCATTACCGCCATGATTACGAGCGTTAAAGTGGTGCTCGCAAGCCCCGTTGTCATGATCGGTTGGGGG
This sequence comes from Pseudovibrio exalbescens, assembly GCF_028737195.1. GTDB lineage: Bacteria > Pseudomonadota > Alphaproteobacteria > Rhizobiales > Stappiaceae > Pseudovibrio > Pseudovibrio zosterae. The sequence goes on from NZ_JAQZAJ010000002.1 coordinate 835,868, forward strand.
TGGGCCATCACTCTCATTCTGCTGGCATCAATGGCCCCAGCGTTCATCGGTTTGATCGTGACATTGCCAATACTGGGTCATACCACTTGGCACCTTTATCGAAAGGCTGTTCGGTTCGAGGACAAGCCTAAACTGAACTAGGCTTTTTCTTCAGAAGCAGGAGTGGCGCTTGCAGCAAGGCTAGCCTGATACTCGGCCAGCGATGCAGCGTCCTCCTCTGGAGACCGGTAGTCAACTTGAGTGAGGTAAAGGCCTTCCGCTACGGCGACAGGACCGCAGGCTTTGCGGTCACGTGCCTCAAGGGCCTGTGCTACATCTTCCTTTGTCCATCGCCCTTCGCCAACCAGTTTTAGCGTACCCACCATGGAGCGCACCTGATTGTGCAAGAACGAGCGTGACGAGCATTCAAGAAATACGTTTTCTTCTCGGCGGTACACCGCCATCCGTTCCATGGTTTTCCACGGGCTCTTGGCCTGACAGCGCGTATGGCGGAAGGTGGTGAAATCGTGATGGCCAACGAGCACTTGCGCTGCCTCATGCATGGCGTCTGCATCCAGCTCAGGCTTCACATGCCACGCCAAGCCTTTGTCGTAGGTCAAAGGGTAGGGCCGGTTCACAATGCGGTAGCGGTAGTAACGGCGTATTGCTGAGAAGCGGGCGTCAAACCCCACGCCGGTTTTTTCGCAGGCAAGTATGGCAACAGGGTCCGGCTGCGCATGAAAGTTCAGCGCATTCATGACTGTTTCCGCCGGCCAATCTTTTTCAAGGTCCAGATGCGCCACCTGACCGGTAGCATGGACACCTGAATCTGTGCGCCCCGCTCCGCCAATGGTCACCGTTTCACCACAGAAAGACTTGATGGCCCGCTCGATGACACCTTGAACAGTCGGTCCATTGTCCTGCCGTTGCCAACCAACGAAAGGGCGTCCGTCATATTCAACTGTAATCTTGTAGCGAGGCATGAGTGCTGGTGAACCGTTTTTGTATTTTCAGTAGGAGCGCGTTTTTGATTGAGGCCTGTTACCCTCAATCGTGTGCGAGCGCAACCCGCTGTGCAGACGAAGCCGAGTAGTTCCCATTGGTGTAGGCGCTATAGCGCAGCTTTGGCTAACCAAGCTTTTGAAAAGGTGTTGCGTAGCTGACTTCAATTGGCAAGCCATCGCGCCCTTGAGCTGTCAAAGGCAGCGCCATGAACACTGGACCTGCGAATGGCCCGCTGACTTTCTTGGCCACCTCAGCATCAAACCCGAAGCGTGGGTAGTAGTTCGGATCACCCAGAACGAGAACAAGATCTTCACCCATCCCTTGCAGGTCATCAATGCTCTCGCGAATGAGATAGGCACCGATCCCGCGACCTTGAATGCCAGGTTCCACGCAGACAGGTGCGAGACAGGTGATGTTGAGGCGATGACCAGGACCGGCACCTGTCACGCGCGAATAGGCCACGTGAGCGACGATCTCGCCAGACGGGTCAACGGCGACTTTCTCAACGACAAGCATCCCACAGTTACGCAAGTCGTCGACAAGATCTGCTTCCAGATCCCGCTTGAAGCACTTTTCAACGAGCGCGCGAACAGCGCTGTGATCCTCTGGCTGAACGGTGCGCAGCGTTGCAACGTGCTCGGAACTAAAAGGTGCGTCGGTCATGTCCTGTCTTTCTGCAGTGTTGCTTCCCATTTTGCGCACTTTAGCGCAATCAGCCGTTCCAGCTCAGATAAAAACTGGGCATCGGATTCACAAGTGTGCGCGAGTATCGCCAGTGAGACAATGAGCGCATCAACGCTTTCTTCGCGCACATCCGAGGTATCCAGCGACTTGTATTCAGTGCCGGGAGCCTTTGTGGCACTCAGGACCGCTTGGGCAACCTCTCCAACTTCTTCGCTCAGCTTCAGCGTGCGTTCCTGAAGCGTTTTGGGATCGCGTTGGGTGATCGCAAAGATGCGCTGCAGAGCGGGCCTCCAAGCCTGCGGGCTGTCCAAGGTCATGCTGGTCTCCCAAAAAGCACCGTGTCAGACCAGAGGCACTGCTGTATCCAAATGGCCGCCACGCAGAAACTCCTCTGCGCTCATGCTTTTCTTGCCAGCGCGCTGAAGCAAGGCAAGTTTTACGGCACCCTCAGCGCAGGCGACAATAAACTCATCTCCTTCAGCCTTTAAGATCGTGCCAGAGGTCCCTGAACCTTCTGCAGCAGAGGAGCGCAGAACCTTCACACGCTCTTTCTTTGTGCCGAAAGTCATTTCAGTCCACGCCCCTGGGAAAGGTGAGAGGCCGCGAATGTGATTATGAACTTCCGCAGCTGGCTTCCTCCAGTCAATGCGGGTTTCTGCCTTGTCGATCTTAGAGGCGTAAGTGACGCCTTCCTCGCTCTGAACGGTCTCGGTTAGCCCGCCGCGGGACAACGCAGAAAGTGCGCGTACCATCACATCACCGCACAATGGAGACAAGCGATCATGGAGCTCGCCCGTTGTCATGTCTGGGGTAATGGCGATGCTCTCGCTCATGCAGACGGGGCCAGTATCAAGACCAGCTTCCATCTTCATCACCTGTACGCCTGTTTCCGTGTCACCAGCCATAATGGCGCGGTTGATCGGGGCCGCGCCGCGCCAACGTGGCAGCAAGGAAGCATGGCCGTTCAGGCAGCCGTATTCTGGTGCTTCAAGAATGGCCTTCGGAAGGATCAGTCCATAGGCCACAACCACTGCAACGTCCGCTTGATGCGAGCGAAAAAACTCTTGTTCTTCAGCGCTCTTGAGGGACGTGGGTGTGTAGACCGGAATGCCAAGGCTTTCCGCAGCTTCATGTACAGCGGTCTTGTGCAGTTCCATGCCGCGTCCAGCCTTTCGTGGCGGCTGGCTGTAGCACGCGACCACGTCCCACCCTTGCCCGACGATGTCCATCAGGGTTGGAACTGAAAACTCCGGGGTGCCCATGAAAACGATACGAAGTGACATGATGATCCTGATCTCGGCTGAATGGATGTTGCAGCACTCTTATAAGCATATGCCGTTCAAGGGAACCAACCAGACCTATGAATTTGGAAGAGTACCCAAAAACGGCAACAAACAAAAATGGCGCCCGAAGGCGCCACACTGCTCGTGCTTGGATTTCAAATAGGTTCTCTAGGCCCGCATTTTCGCGGCTTTTTGGAACTTCTTCATGATGCGGTCCCGCTTGAGACGTGACAAGTAATCAATGAAGAGCACACCATCGAGGTGATCCAGCTCGTGCTGAATGCACGTCGCAAGCAAACCGTCAGCTTCCAGTTCGCAGGCTTCACCATCCCGGTTCAGGTAGCTTACTTTGATGGCTATTGGACGCTGAACTTCCTCGTAAATCTCCGGGATAGACAAACAGCCTTCCTGGTATGGCGCTGTTTCCTCTGAGCTCCAAGTGATCTCCGGATTGATAAAGACACGAGGTTCTTTCTTGTCTTCTTCACCCTCGCCACGCTCTGCAACATCAACCACAAAGATGCGCTTTAGCACACCAATCTGGCTGGCTGCCAAGCCAATACCCGGCGCTGCATACATGGTCTCCAGCATGTCATCGGCAAGCTGGCGAATTTCGTCGTTTACCTCCGTGATCGGGAGGCACTTTTGGCGCAGAACTGCGTCTGGCAGGATTACAATCTCGCGTGTCGTCATAGCTTTCAGATATGGGATTACCTTGCCCACGTCAACGAGACATTTGGAGGTGCTCAGCGGATAAATCTTCCCTCCAAGCATGGACATGCACCATATGGTTGACGCACACTGCCGCGGCCCGAAGGGCTCCCAATCAATAATACAGGAGGAAAGATACAAATGTCTTTAGGATCTGTCGTCATTACGGGTGCAAGTCGGGGAATCGGCGCCGCCACGGCCGTTCTTGCGGCAAAGCGTGGATTTAGTGTGTGTGTGAATTACACATCCAATGAAGAGGCTGCTGACCAAGTACTTGCTAAAGTAACCGAAAATGGCGGCATGGCCATAAAGGTTCAAGCGGATGTGAGCCGCGAGGATGAAGTTGCCCGCATGTTCGATCGGTGCGAGCAAGAGCTGGGCCATCTCAGCGGGCTGGTAAACTCCGCCGGTATCATGAGCCCGAACATGCGGCTGGAAACCATGGACTTCGCACGGCTTGAGCGCGTGTTCCGCATCAACGTGCTGGGTTCAATTCTGTGCGCCAAGGAAGCTGTGCGGCGCATGTCGCGTACCAACGGCGGCCATGGTGGGGCGATCGTGAACCTCAGCTCAGTTGCCTCTCAGCACGGAGCCCCCGGAGAAAACGTGGACTATGCAGCCAGCAAGGGCGCCATTGATTCCTTCACCAAGGGCCTCGCCAAGGAAGTGGCGGCAGATGGCATCCGTGTAAACTGTGTGCGTCCGGGCCTAACGGCTACAGAGCTGCACGAAAGCACCGGTGATCCAGAGCGCATTGTGAACCTGGCGCCGTATGTTCCCATCAAGCGCGTGGCGGAACCCCATGAGATTGCAGAGGCCATCATGTGGTTCCTGTCAGATCAATCCTCATACTGTGTTGGTGCAATTCTCGATGTGTCTGGCGGTCGCTAGGCGTCTCGCCAGCTTGAAGGTGCTCTGAGCTGTGCGCGAGCGAGGGCTTGCCGAGATCAGTGAATGGTTCTTGCGTCAGAATCGTTCTATGTTTGTTTCATGTCGCAAGAACCACTCATTACTCTTGGATCTCTCAGCTTCTCGTTGCAGCAAGCCGTTGCCATACTTGTGTTTTTCGCTGGAATGGTGACGCTCTGGTTTGGTGTTCGCATGCGCCAAAATGCGCGAACTGCTGAAAGACAAAGAGCTTTGGCAGAGCGCCGGGCCGAAGAGATGGAACACATGATGTCTCAGCTGGCCAAGAGCCAGTCTGAGATGACAGGTCGCATGCAGACGATGGCAGAGATCTTCGGTTCTCGGCAATCGGATCTCCTGCGCGTGGTGAACGAGCGGCTTGAGGGCGTCGGCAAATCGCTGAGCTCGTCAATGATGCAGTCCACAAAGCATACGCACGACAGCTTGCGCGCTGTGCATGAGCGGCTCGCAACTTTGGATCAGGCCCAAAAGTCCATGGGAGTTTTGGCTGGCGAGGTGGTGAACCTGCGACAGGTACTCTCTGACAAGCAGTCGCGAGGTGCGTTCGGACAGGGGCGGATGGAAGCCATTATCGAGGATGCGTTGGCTCCGTCCAACTATGCCTTTCAGGCGGTGCTGAGCAATAACTCGCGACCTGATTGCCTGATCCATATGCCTTCAGGCGCGCCGCCACTGGTTGTAGACGCCAAGTTTCCATTGGAAGCTTTTGAGGCCATGCGGTCCGCAGAAACTGCGGATGAAAAGAAACAGGCAGCGACGCGTTTCCGCCGGGACATTGCACGGCACATTGACGACATCAGCAGTAAGTATCTGCTGAATGGCGAAACGCAGGAAACCGCTCTCATGTTTGTTCCCTCCGAGAGCGTTTTTGCGCACATTTATGAGCATTTCGAAGACCTCGTCCAGCGTGCCTATCGGGCCCGTGTGGTGATTGTTTCTCCCTCGCTCCTGATGCTGTCGGTCCAGGTCGTGCAATCCGTCCTGCGAGATGCACGCATGCGTGAGCAGGCCCACGTCATTCAAAAAGAAGTAGCGCATCTGATGGAAGATGTAGCGCGGCTAACGGAACGAACGGGAAAGCTGCAAAGCCACTTCAGCCAAACGGCCCGCGACCTTGAACAGATCCAGACGTCCAGCGGCAAGATACAGCGCAGAGGGCAACGCATCGTTGATTTGGGATTGGGTGCTGAGCACCATGAGGGGACAAGGCCGCCCGAGCCGCTCCAAACAACACTTGAAGATGACGAACTGCCGCCGCTCTTTTCCGGTCGGTGAACCTCAGGTGCGACGAGTTTTTTCTTAACCGCATAATGCAATTAGCTGCTGACGGCTTGGCCATCTAACGGGTAGGGTATTACCCATAGTTGAGAGGAGATTCTCATGCGCCGGCCATTTCATCTTGCATTTCCAGTTACCGATTTGGACAGTACGAAGCGTTTTTACCACGATGTGCTGGGCTGCACCGTGGGTCGTGAAAGTCCCGGAAAATGGGTGGACTTCGACCTTTTTGGGCATCAAATGTCCGCGCATCTGCGGCCTCAATCCTTCGCGTTGAATGCGGGCTCTGGTGCGGTTGATGGAGATGCTGTGCCCATTCCCCATTTTGGCGTTGTTTTGACCATGGAACAATGGCACGCGCTTGCGGAGCGACTGAAGCAGTTTCCCGAGGTGAGCTGGATCCTTGAGCCAAAGGTACGCTTCCAAGGAGAGCCGGGCGAACAGGGTACATTCTTCATTTCCGACCCATCTGGCAACGCTCTTGAGTTCAAAGGCTTTCAGAGCGACGAACAGATATTCGCAGTTTGAAGGGCTTGGCTATGAAACTCGTAGAAGCAACTGGAACGGTCCTCTCTCCCAACAAGCAAGAACACCTCAAGGTTGGCATAGCGCAAATTGCGCCCATCTGGTTGGACCGAGCGGAAACGCTGGACAAGGTGATCGACTGCATAGATCAGGCGGCTGAGCAGGCATGTAAGCTGGTGGTGTTCGGCGAAGCAATGGTGCCGGGTTATCCATTTTGGCTTGAGCGCACTGATGGTGCGCGGTTCAATGATGCCAAGCAAAAAGCGTTGTATGCACACTATGTCGATCAAAGCGTCACCATCGAGAGAGGTGATCTGGATGGTGTTTGCGAAGCAGCCAAGGCGGGCGACATGGCTGTGTATCTCGGTGTGATGGAGCGGGCTCCGGATCGAAGCGGACATAGCCTTTATTGCTCTTTGGTTTACATAAACAATCAGGGTGAATTCGGGTCCGTTCACCGCAAGCTCCAGCCCACCTATGAAGAACGCTTGGCATGGGCGCCCGGAGACGGGCACGGTCTGCGCGTCCACGGGCTTGAACCGTTCAAGGTGGGTGGTTTGAACTGCTTTGAAAACTGGATGCCGTTATCCCGTGCAGCGCTCTATGCGCAAGGCGAAGACCTGCATGTGGCAGTGTGGCCAGGAGGGCTCCACAACACGGAAGACACGACTCGTTTCATTGCCAAGGAAAGCCGCAGCTATGTCCTTTCGGCGTCCGGGCTGATGCGCCCAGAAGATTGTCCGGAGAAAACGCCCGCACGCGATGAAATCCTCTCTGAAGGCGAGCCTTATCTGGCTAACGGGGGTTCCTGTATTGCCGCTCCGGATGGCAGCTGGGTTGTGCCGCCGCAAGTGGGCGATGAGGTGCTGATCACCGCCGTTCTGGACCACTCTCTGGTTCGAGGTGAGCGGCAGAATTTTGATCCAGCTGGCCACTACAGCCGCCCAGATGTGACACGGCTCCATGTCAATCGAAAGCGGCAAGCGCTGGCCGAATTCGAAGACTGATCAGATTTAGTACTAGGAACAGGGATTGGTGAATGACTTTAGTCATAGCAGTGCGGAACTTTGATGCAGAAGAATGGGCAGAGCGCATGAGAAAGCGTCTGCCGGGTAAAGAAGTCGTCATCTGGCAAGAAGGTGCGGTCCTCCCTGAAGATGTTGAGTATGTGCTGGCTTGGAAGCCGGAAGAAGCCGTTTTTGAAACGATCAAAGCGCCGAAAGCCATCTTCTCGCTTGGCGCTGGTGTCGACCATCTGATGAAACTCGATAACCTTCCAGAGGCTCCAGTCGTGCGCATCGTTGATCCTGATCTCACAGCGCGAATGACTGAATGGGTTGTGTTGCAAGTGCTTTTGCACCATCGAAGTCATCTGACATATGATGCACAGCAAGCAGACCGGCTTTGGAAGGGGCATCGCCAACCTGCCGCGAAGCACGTTCGTGTCGGCTTGCTCGGGCTTGGTGAGCTGGGCGGAGATGCAGCACGTGCTTTGTCCCGTCTCGGATTTAAAGTCTCAGGATGGTCGCGAAGGTCAAAAGTCATTGAGGGCGTAAAGTCCTATGCGGGTGACGAGCGTCTTGATGCCTTCCTTGCAAACACCGATATCCTTGTGAATCTCCTGCCCCACACAACGGCAACAACCGGGCTGGTAGACGGAGAACTCCTCTCAAAACTTGCGCAGGACGGCGCGCTGGGCGGGCCGGTCTACATCAACGCGGGTCGCGGTGCCACACAGGTTGAAGCTGACATTGCAAAGATGTTGCAGGAGGGAACATTGAAAGGCGCGAGTCTGGATGTGTTTGCCGACGAACCCTTGGCAACGGAAAGCCCCCTCTGGGACGCGCCGGGGTGCGTGATCACGCCTCATGTGGCCGCTGAAAGTGATCCAGAAGCTCTGTCAGATTACGTTGCGGAACAGATCAAGGCATTTGAAGCCGGAAGACCGCTTCAAAATGTGGTTGATCCAAGAACCGGTTATTAGCCAAAGTGGCAAGTTTCTGCTTTTGTCTGAGGCAGATTTACACCTTCGAAAATTCTCTGGCCCATGCTTCACGCTAAAAAGGTGCGGTATGGGCCAACGTTTCTCCAGATTTCTTGCAGCAGATTCCGGCACAACCTCAGTTGAATATGGATTGATAGGCGGCATCGTCGCGTTGGCCATGATAACGATCTGTGGCCTCAATCAGGTCTATGCGCCCGCAGCACCTGAGAATGAGCAAGTTCAAAGCACTACGGCAGACGGCATTGATGCCATGTTGATGCCGACCCAATCACTGGCAACCGAATGAGAGCTATTAGCAGGATTAACCAGTTTAAAGTGGCGGTACGTTAATTCGATCTTTGCAATTTTATCCAATAAGCGATTGGAGATGCTTTCGGCTCCGGTGGATTCTATGCTTGCTACAGCGCTTCTTGTTTTCTTTCCTTTCATTATGATTTATGCCGCCATCAGTGATCTCTTCACGATGACCATCCCCAACTACATTTCTCTTGCCTTGATAGCAGGCTTTGCTGTTCTGGCTCCGCTTGCCGGCATGTCATTCGAAACCGTGGGTATTCACTTCGCAACGGCACTCATTGTGCTTGGTGCGGGCTTCGGTCTGTTCGCGCTTGGTGTGATGGGAGGCGGGGACGCGAAGTTTGCGGCCTGCGTTGCCTTGTGGCTTGGTTTTTCTGTCGCGTCCGTTGAGTTTTTGCTGCTTATGGCGATTTACGGCGGTGTGCTGACAATCGCAGTTCTGCTCTTCAGAAGCTTCCCGGTCCTGCCGCTTTTTATGGAAAAGCAAACTTGGATCTCACGGTTGCACAACAAGAAGACGGGTGTGCCATATGGAATCGCAATCGCATTTGCGGCTTTGCAGGTCTACGGCACAAGTGCGTGGTTTGATCAGATCGCCGCACTGTCTGCTCTCTAATCCAATCCACTTTGTTTGTTAACAGAAAGTAAATTCCTCAAAACGCATGTGGCTTACATGTGTTGGTGGAGTTGTTTTATGGTTTTCTGAAATCTTGGCTGCACCAATTACAAATAAATACTAGTCACAATTAACCATGTCTTGACCATTTTGCAGCAGGTTAAGGTTAACCAATTGCGAAATTTCCCTGATCGAGAGGGCTGGTCTCAAAATGAATATGGCGCGAGTTGTTGTTCTTGGTATCGCGTTGGGAGCGGGCTTGATTGCGTCCATGCTTGTCTTGAGCATGACGTCTTCAGAGCCACCGGCTCCTGTCGTTGTAGAAGCTGAGCCAATTGAAACTGGCGAGATACTTGTTGCGACAGCCGACTTGCAGCTGGGCCAACGTATAGCCTCCGAAAACATTGAGTGGGTCAAATGGCCGGAAGAGGCGATTGCTGATGGCGCTATTCGCCGCGATGCGCGCCCGGAAGCGGCGTCGGAGCTGGTTGGGCAAATCACGCGATCCGCGATTTTTGCCGGTGAGCCTATCCGCTCAGAGCGGATCATTGATACCGATAGCGGGTTCCTCTCTGCAATCCTGCCCAAAGGAAAGCGTGCTGTCGCCGTCTCCGTGGATGCGGTCAACACCGCGGGCGGTTTCATTCTTCCCGGTGACAAGGTGGACCTCATCCTGACGCGCTCCACTGAAGGCGCGGATGGGTATCTCAGCGAAACCATTCTGGAGAATATTCGCGTTCTGGCGATCGACACGACCACCGAAGGCGAGCGTGATGATAAGGCAATGACGCCGGATAACACAGCGACCTTGGAGCTTTCGCCCTATCAGGCAGAAATTGTCACGCGGGCGCAGCAGGCTGGAACCTTGTCACTCGCGCTGCGCAGTGCACGTGACGTTTATGGCGAGGGCGAGGAACCGCCCCAAAAACGTGGTGCCATCAATTTCGTGAAGTTTGGTGTTTCCTCCCAATCTTCCAGCGGGCAGTAGTCACATGAATCATTTGATTAAAAAGTTTCCTGCAATCGACCGCGTCAGAGTCGCCGCTGCTAAGTTCGGGTTGGTGCTGATCTGCGCGATGCTGGTTTTAACTGGCACCCAAGGTGGTGCAAGCTTTGCGCAAACGGCGTTTCCTGCGGAAGTTAACATTGATGTAGCAGCGGCCCACCAGACACAGCGCTTGGCTGTTGGCTTGGGCCGGTCCGTCATCCTTAACTCCAGCGAAGAGGTTCGAGACGTCCTCGTCTCCAATCCGGGCATTGCCGACGCTGTCGTGCGAACCAACAAGAAGATCTACGTGTTCGGTAACGAGGTTGGACAGGCAACTTTGGTACTTTTCGGTTCTGGTGGTCGGCAGATTGCGTCCTTCAAGATTCGGGTAGAGCAGGATGCCTCCGACCTTGCAAGCTTGATTGATCGCCTCTTGCCCAACTCGGACATTGAAGTCGAAATGTTGAATGGGACAGTTGTTCTGTCCGGCTTGGCTGTATCTGCTCAAGACGCTCAGATGGCGGCAGATATCGCATCAAAATTCGTCTCAGATGACGACAAGCTTGTTTCCGCGATCAACGTTGCTGAACGAGATCAGGTTCAGCTCAAAGTGACCGTTGCAGAAGTAGAGCGCAGTGTGGTCAAGCAGTTGGGCGTTAACCTGACAGCGAGTGTCTCCTCCGGGAACTTTGGTGCCGGTTTCAACTCGCAGCCCGGCTTTAACGTAAATCCATCTGTAGTAAATCAATCCACTACAATCGGGTCTTTCATTTCCGGTGATGCGAGCGTCACCGCCCAAGTCCGTGCCTTGCAGAAAGACGGCGTTGCCAAAACACTGGCGGAGCCCACACTTGTTGCTGTGTCTGGCGAAAACGCAAGCTTCCTTGCTGGTGGTGAGTTCCCAATTCCAGTGGCCTATGACGACAACGAGGTGAGCTTGGAGTTTAAGCCCTACGGTGTCGGGTTGGACTTCACGCCGGTTGTTTTGTCCGAAGGCCGTATCCGTCTCCGGGTTAAGACCGAGGTGAGCGAGCTGTCAAATGAAGGTGCAGTGAGCATTACGGGCGGCATTGCCGTCTCGGCGCTAAAGGTGCGCCGTGCCGAGTCTACTGTGGAGCTGCCATCAGGTGGCACGCTGGTCATGGCAGGCTTGCTGAAAGAGGATTACGCGCAGGAGATTGATGGAGTTCCCGGCCTCAGAGCTCTGCCGATCTTGGGGACACTCTTCAAGAGCCGTGACTTCCGCAACCAGCAGACCGAACTTGTTGTGTTTGTAACGCCCTATGTGGTCCGGCCTGTGGCGAGCGCGCAGCTCTCCCGTCCTACTGACAATCTGGTGCAGCCGGATGATAGCTCGACGATTTTCCTCAATCAACTCAATCGCATCTACAACAACCGAGAGGTGCCCCTCAAAGGCAGCTACCACGGTGACATTGGCTACATTTACGAGTAGGGGTCGGAGAGATGAGTTTCAATAAACAGAGACGAGATGGCTCCAACCTGAGTTCCATGGCGACACGACTTAGTGTAGTTGGCTTGGTGTCGGCGTTGCTTGTTGGCTGCCAGAGCGCGCAGCCGCAACAGCCAGTCTCACTCGCCGATTTTGACTATCGTCAGAAGCACCCAATAATTTTGACAGAGGCCTCCGAGAACTTCGACATCCCGTTGGGCGGGAATACCCGCAACATCAACCGACAACTCAGTTCCACGATTATGGCTTTCGGCCAACAAGCGAAGGCTGAGGGAAATGGGTACGTTGAGGTGCTTGTGCCTTCGGGTTCGGCTAATGAGGCGGCTGCAAAAGCAGTCACCCCGCAAATCCGTAGCGCCTTAAAAATGGGTGGGGTTGAACCCTCTCGGATTGTGACAAGGGCCTACCCGGTAGATGACAGCTATGCTTCAGCCCCAATCCGGTTGTCCTTTGCGCGCACCAAAGCAGTGGTTCCTCACAAATGCGGCGAGTGGCCGGAAAACCTGGTCGGAGATATGGAGAACACCACACCCGACAACTTCGGCTGCTCCTATCAAGCGAACCTAGCCGCAATGATTGATAACCCCGCCGATCTGGTGCAGCCGCGGGCTGAGACACCAGTTGATGTCCAGCAGCGTCGCGACATGTTCGGCAAGTATCGCACCGGACAGCAAACGCCCTCTCAGTACAAAGAGGGCGTAGGCGCACAAGTTAGCGAAAGTCTCTAAAAAGGCAACGCAATGAACAGTAATGCATCAGATCAGCTGCATATGTCAGAGGTTGGTTCAACTCCGGCGTTTGAGCCAAACCAAAGCTACGAAACTGCCGCAGTTCCTCGCGTGTCAATCGCCGCGTTTTGTGAAACCGAGGCGGCTTATGAAACGCTGATAAAAGCGTCCTCCGATCGGCGGATGTCCAAAGCGCACACCAGTGTAAATCAAGGCTCCTTGTCGGAATGCGTTGCGTTGTATGAGAACGCACCAACACCGAACCTGTTGATCATTGAAACGACGCTGGACGGCCAAGCGCTGCTTCGCGAGCTGGATACGCTTGCAGATGTGTGTGATCCTGGCACGCGTGTCATGGTGATAGGTCAAATCAACGATGTGGAACTGTACCGCGCGTTGATGGCCCGTGGCATAAGTGAATATCTGCTCGGCCCCATAGGCATCCACCAGCTCATCGCGACAATCAGCGGCTTTTATGCAGAGCCCGGAGCCGAGCCCCTCGGTAAGACGATTGCTGTTATCGGAGCCAAAGGTGGCTGTGGAGCGTCCACCATCGCCCACAATCTGTCTTGGGTTATTTCCAAGCGGCTCGAAACGGATGTTGCACTTGCCGATTGTGATTTGCCGTTTGGGACTGCGGGTCTGGATTTCAATCAAGACCCGCTTCAAGGAATGTGGGAGGCCGTTTCCGCGCCAGAACGTCTTGACCAGACGTTTCTTGATCGCTTGCTTTCCAAGTGCAATGAACGGCTAAGTTTCCTTGCTGCACCTGCTTCACTGGACAAGCCCTACGACTTCTCAGAGGAGCATTTCGATCAGCTTGTCGAGACCATGCGATCCAGCACGCCCACCGTGGTATTGGACCTTCCGCACACCTGGAACGCTTGGGTTCGGCACCTGCTGGAAACCGTGGATATCGTGATTGTTGTCGCTGAGCCGGATCTCGCAAATCTGCGCAATGCAAAGAACTTGGTGGATGCGCTGGTGCAGCTTCGACCAAATGACATTCGTCCGTATCTGGTTCTGAACAAGGTGACTATTCCAAAACGCCCGGAGATCAAGCCAGACGAGTTCAGCAAAGCTTTGGATGTTCAAAACCTTGCATCTATTCCGTTTGATCCGGGCCTGTTTGGCACAGCTTCCAATAACGGACAAATGATCGGCGAGTTCGATCAAAAACACGCAGTTGGCGGCCTGTTTGAAGACATGGCACGGGTTGTGACGGGCAGGGGAGAAGTTGGAAGAAAAAAACAATCTGCCCTGTCTTCAATTTTCTCGAAACTCAAGAAATCCAAAGCCTAGGCAGTGTAGGGAGCGCGTATAAATGTTCGGACGCCGCGGTAACAATGGTGATCAGCCTCGCAAAGCACCGTCACAGATGTCGGGCGCACCCGAGGCCGCGCCCAGTGTGACCCCAAGTCCGACTGTTGCGCCGCCAAAGCCTGCGTATGCAGCGCCACAAGCTTCTCCGGCAAAAGTTGAGCCAGTCAAGAAGCCTGAGCCAACCCCAGAGCCGCCGAAGCAGAACAGCTCCAGAAGATCGCCCGAGTATTACGCGACCAAGTCTTCCATCTTCAACGCGTTGGTTGAGGCCATTGACCTTTCGCAGCTGTCGCGGCTTGGTCCGGAAGACGCACGCGATGAGATCCGGGATGTCGTGAACGACATTATCGCGCTGAAAAACGTGGTTATGTCGATCTCCGAGCAGGAAGATTTGCTGGATGACATTTGTAATGATGTCTTGGGTTACGGGCCTTTGGAACCGTTGCTGGCTCGGGATGATATTGCAGATATCATGGTCAATGGCGCGGAAACCGTCTTTATCGAAACCAATGGTATGGTTGAGAAAACGGGCATTCAGTTTCGCGACAACAAGCAGTTGATGAACATCTGTCAGCGCATCGTGTCACAGGTTGGGCGGCGTGTTGATGAATCCAGCCCGATCTGCGATGCGCGCTTGCCAGATGGGTCACGCGTCAATGTCATCGCTCCGCCATTGTCGCTTGATGGGCCATCTCTCACAATTCGTAAGTTCAAAAAAGACAAGCTTACTCTCGACCAGCTTGTTCAGTTTGGATCGATTTCGCCTGAAGGCGCCCGGCTTCTGGAGATTATTGGGCGCGTCAGGTGTAACGTTATCATTTCCGGCGGTACCGGTTCGGGTAAGACAACGCTTCTGAACTGTTTGACGCGCTATATCGACAGCACTGAGCGCATTATCACCTGCGAAGATAGTGCGGAACTCCAGCTGCAACAGCCTCACGTGGTTCGTCTGGAAACACGCCCTCCCAACCTGGAAGGTGAAGGGCAGATCACGATGACGGATCTGGTAAAGAACTGTCTTCGTATGCGACCTGAACGCATCATTGTTGGTGAGGTCCGTGGCCCAGAGGTATTCGACCTGCTGCAGGCCATGAACACAGGCCACGATGGGTCGATGGGTACGATCCACTCCAACTCGCCGCGCGAATGCTTAAAGCGTATGGAATCCATGATCGCTATGGGAGGGTATACACTCCCCGCGCGCACTGTCCGCGAGATGATCGTCGGGTCCGTTGATGTCATCGTGCAGGCGGCGCGTTTGCGCGATGGTTCACGTCGCATTACGCACGTCACAGAAGTCGTGGGCATGGAAGGGGATGTGATTACGACCCAAGACATCTTTGTCTACGACATTCTCGGTGAAGACGCCAATGGCAGGATCGCGGGACGCCATCGTTCCACTGGCATCGGCCGACCACAGCTATGGGAGCGTGCACGCTACTTCAACGAAGAGCAGCGTCTCGCCCAGTGTCTTGATGCCTCAGATGTGGGAGAGGCAATGAATGGCTGACCTTCTGGCTCAACCCGCAGTATTTGGTTTCACAATCGCCTTGTTGGTGACTTTGGCTGTCGGCGGGGTGCTTTATGTCGTGCTGCTCCCGTTGTTTGGGAGCGAAAAACGCAGAGAGCAGCGGTTAAAAAGCGTCATGTCGACAGATGGACGTTCTGCTGTCGCGGCACAGGCCAAGGTCGAGGGAGCTCAGCGGCGCAAGTCCATTCAGGATCAGCTAAAGGTTCACGAAGAGAAACTGCAGCAGAAGAAAAAGAACGCGAACAAGCCAGCGTTTAGCGACTGGATGGCTCAGGCTGGGCTGAGCCTCAGCAAGAAGAAGTTTTACATCTACAGTATCGTGTTTGGCCTAGGTCTCTCCGCATTCACCTATATGTTGGGGCAGAGCCTTCTTGTGGTCTTGGCTTTGGGTTTTATCGGCACGTTTGGTATGCCTCGCTGGTACATTGGATTTTTGCGGAAACGCCGCTTGCGCATGTTTCTAGATGAGTTTCCTAATGCCGTGGATGTAATTGTGCGCGGCGTAAAAGCCGGCTTGCCTCTTGGAGATTGCATTCGATTGGTTGCAGCCGAAGGTCAGGAACCGGTGAAAACGGAGTTTGGGCGGATGGTTGATGCCCAGCAGCTGGGAGTGCCGATTTCTGAAGCGGTTCACGGTTTGGCCAAGCGCGTGCCAGTAGCTGAAGCAAATTTCTTCGCTATCGTGATCACGATCCAGTCTCAGGCCGGTGGCGGTTTATCTGAGGCATTGGGCAATCTCTCCAAGGTGCTCAGAGAACGAAAAGCCCTCAAAGGGAAAATCAAGACCATGAGCGCAGAGGCCAAATCATCGGCTGCAATCATCGGTTCGCTTCCGTTATTTGTCAGTGGGGCAATCTTTCTGCTCAGTCCGGACTATATCAAAATTCTTTTCAATACTTTCGCGGGAAACGTCATTCTCGCTGGTAGTTTGTTCTGGATGCTTGTCGGTGTTCTTGTCATGCGCAACATGATCAATTTCGAGGCTTAGGAGCAAGCAAGTGTCACTTCATTCGTTACTCAATCAGGAAACGTTGATTGCACTTTGTGTGGCGGTTGCAGTTGCTGGCACGATTATCACCATTGCATTGCCTTTATTGGAGCGCGATCACCTGAAGTCCCGCATGAAAACCGTCGCGCTCGAGCGCGAAAACATTCGGGCGAAAGAACGTGCGCGGCTGGCGGCAGAAAAAGAAGCCCAGCGAGCAAACATACGAAACAAGCCGAAGCAAAACGTCAAAGACTTTGTCGACAAGTACAACTTGCGAGAACTTCTGTCGAACGAGCAAACCTCCGCAAAGCTGAAGATGGCCGGCTTTCGAGGAACAGGACCACTCTATACATTTCTGTTCATGCGCATTGTTATGCCAATCGTGCTCGCTTTGGCGTCTCTATTGTATACGTTGGTTCTTTTGGGCGGTTCGCTAAGCTCAATGATGGGACTGGGCATATCCGCTGCAATCGGAGCCATCGGCTTTTATGCGCCAAACATCTATGTTCAAAACAAAATATCAAAACGCCAAACATCAATCCGCAAAGCTTGGCCAGACGCACTGGATTTGATGCTGATCTGCGTTGAATCAGGCATGTCAATTGAAGCGGCCTTCAAACGTGTCTCCGAAGAGATTGGCATTCAATCCATCGAGCTGTCAGAAGAGCTGGCCCTCGCCAATGCGGAGTTGTCATTTCTTCAGGATCGGTCCGTCGCCTACAACAACTTGGCGGAGCGTACGGGCTTGGACGGCGTGAAGAACGTGGTATTGGCCCTCAATCAGGCGGAAAAATACGGTACGTCGCTTGGCTTTGCCTTGCGCGTCATGGCGGATGAAAATCGGCTTCAACGCATGCAGGCAGCCGAGAAAAAAGCCGCGTCATTGCCGCCAAAGCTCACAGTTCCGATGATTGTGTTTTTCTTGCCAGTGCTCTTTTTTGTGATCATGGGGCCTGCAGTGATACAGGTACTTGATACTTTCTAGCCGGACTGGCGGCTCGAAATGCGCTGTTGGAGCATCGATTGCAGATAGGCGATGTTGGCTTCTGCCTGTTTTGGATCAAGCTCTGCTTCAGCCACTGATCGTGCCTGGTCGAATTTGCCCTGCAATCCCATGGCAAGAGCCAGGTTTTGGCGCACACGACTGGTGGCATTTGGGTGGTTCATGGCCAGCTTCAATGCCTGCTCAGCAGCGGGCAGCTCATCCGTCAGGATGTAGGACATGCCAAGATTGTTCAACACACTTGGCTCATTGGGGACGATCGTGAGAGCCTGTTTGTAGAGCTCCCGCGCTTGTTGTGGTTGGCCCAGCTGATCATAGATCGCGCCTTTGGCGGACAGCATGCGCCAGTCAGGATTGGTGGGATCAATGGCATTGTCCAGAACACCCAAGGCTTCTTGAAGCTTTCCGTTTTCCGCCAGCACTTTTCCGTAGGCAGAGGCGACAGTCGGATCCCCGCTGTTATCAATAACAGCTTTTCGTAGGATCGCTTCCGCCTGCCCGCCTTGATTGTTAATGCGAAGCGCCGCCGCATAGTTCATAGCGGACTGCTTGTCCTTGGGGTTTCGCTTGTAGCTATTGCCCCAATAAGACAAAGCACGTTCCAGTTCAGGAGACCCAGCAGCAAGGCTTTTCGTCGAGTGACTGGCTGCAACCGGCCCGCTCCGTGTCGTATTGCAACCACCCAAAAGCGCAAGGCTAACAACGGCTACAGCCAGCGCGCAGCCAAACTTCACCTTTGAAGATGCACTCTTGGTGCGTGCTGTCGAAAGTGGCTGCGCCATCATGTTCGCCCCTGAATTCAAGATTGTGAGAACTGCAGATAATTAGTGAAGCATTAACCCTAATTAGCGGTTAACACCCCGGAGCAGCGTTGCTCATATGAGGGTAATACAGGGTGTGCCTTGCTTCGATCTTGCTACGGTCGGCGCAGAGCGATAGGTTCTGGCAAACCCTCCATTCCATGGCCCGTTATGCGGTCAAATCCTTCAATTCAGGAGTAAGAAAGTGCAGAACGCCATATTGCCTCCCAGTGCAAATGACGACACCGTTGCAGTCGTTGCCGTTTCAACGGTCCAGCTTGCAGACCGGGTAAAGCAGCTAGGTGATGGTGCCGAAGATTGGGTTGCTCTAAACGGCTTCAACGCAGCAGAGGGGATGTTGTGTTTGGTTCCCAGCACGCAGGGCAGAAAAGCCGTCCTGTTACTGGGCTTGGGTGACACGGAACCGAATGCCATGCACCTTGGTGCCTCAGTGGCTCGGAATGCCCCGGTGGCAACATACGAGCTGGAGAGCGGGATTGAAGACGCGGTCAGCTTTGCTCTTGGCTTTGCTCTGGCGTCCTATCGCTTTTCCAGCTACCAGCAGAACAAGAAATCCGCATCACAGCTCAAGGTTTCAGAGGGTAGTGTTCAGGAGGCCCTTGCGCCGATTCTGAGCGGAGTGCAGATCGCCCGTGACCTGATCAACGCGCCCGCCAATGATATGGGTCCAGCGGAGCTTGCGGACGAAGCGAAGGTACTGTTCACCAACCACGGCGGCAGTATTGAAGTAACTGAGGGCAAGCAACTGGAAGAGGGCTTTCCGCTGATCCACGCCGTGGGCAAGGCGAGTGATCGGGCTCCCCGTCTCATAGACGCTCGATGGGGCGATGAGAGTCATCCAAAAGTTACGCTTGTTGGCAAGGGCGTCGTGTTTGATAGCGGAGGCCTGAACATCAAGCCAGCCAACGGCATGTTGCTCATGAAGAAAGACATGGGCGGAGCAGCCAACGTATTAGGGCTGGCGGCAATGATCATGGCGGCCAAACTGCCAATCAGGCTGAGGGTTCTTATCCCAGCTGTAGAGAACGCGATTTCGGGCAGTAGCTTCCGACCATCAGATGTGTTGCGCAGTCGCAAAGGACTCACGGTAGAGGTCGGCAACACGGATGCAGAAGGGCGCTTGGTTCTGGCCGATGCGTTGACTTATGCAGATGATGAAAAACCTGAACTCTTGATCGACATGGCCACATTGACCGGAGCTGCCCGTGTTGCGCTTGGGCCAGATCTGCCTCCGTATTATACGGATGATGAAGAACTGGCTGAGACGATTGCGGTTCATAGTGAAGCGGTTCAGGACCCTCTGTGGCGTATGCCGTTATGGAAGCCCTATCGCGAGTACATTGGGTCGAAGACGGCAGACATTTGCAACATGAACACCATTGGATCGGGGTTCGCGGGATCCATGACCGCAGCTCTGTTCCTTCAGGAGTTTGTCGAGAACAGCGAGTCCTGGGTACATTTCGATATCTATGGCTGGACGCCGATGGAGAAAGACATCAAGCCCCAAGGAGGAGAAGCTCAGGGCATTCGTGCGCTCTTTGACATGCTGCAGGCCCGTTTCAGCCAATAGAAACAACATTGTGGTGTGAAGCCGGTTGTTGAACCGGCTTCATTTTGCAATAACGGTTCCGAAACGAGTCAATCTTAAGGTTTCGCTTTGGAATCAAACAGGGATCGTTAGCATGCCAGTAGAGATGCGCCCTTCGCATGCGCTGAGATTGTGGCAAGACGTTACGCTTTCGCTGGTGCGCAACGAGGGCGAGGACTTGTCTGCGCGGCAAATGGCCGTGCTTTTGAGCGTGTACATGGAACCGCCGCCGCATACTGTTAGAGGTCTTGCGGACAAGCTCGGTGTGACCAAACCCGCAATCACCCGTGCACTGGATACTTTGGGGCAAAAGAAGTTACTGTCTCGGCGCCGCGATGAAGCAGATCGAAGAAACGTGATCATCACAAGGACCTTGGAAGGCGCGCTCTATCTTGAAAAGCTGGGTGATCTGGTTGTCGAGAAAGCCGCAGCCTTGCCGAGATGAAGAAACAATATTCGGATAGGTGCCATGACCCAATTTGATCGCCGTCTCCATCCCGTTCGTCCGGATCTCGCCGCTCGTGCATATGAGGGGAAATGCAGTGCAGACCGGTTTGTAGATGGTCGCCGTATGGCGATTGCAGCCGACATTGTTCCTCTTCGCGGCGAGCCTTCAGAGTTTGCTGGCATCGATACAGAGCTCCTCTACGGCGAAACTTTCACCGTTTTTGATGAAAGGGACGGCTGGTCTTGGGGGCAGAACGACACCGATGGATATGTTGGTTGGCTTCCGACGGAGACCTTGGGTGCCCACTTCACGCCGACACATCGCGTGAAAGTGCTTCGGACCTATCGGTATCCTGAGGCAGAGCTAAAGCGCCCTCCAAAGGGCCTGATTTCTCTGGGGGCAATGGTTCACGTAGTGTGCCATGCGGAGACCAGAGGTCTGACCTATGCCGAGTTGGCGGATGGCAGCTTTGTTGTTGCCGAGCATCTTGCACCCTTGGAACATCGTGTTGAGGATTGGGTAACAACGGCAGAGGCCATGCTGGGAACGCCCTACTTGTGGGGTGGCCGCTCAACCATGGGCACCGATTGCTCCGGACTTGTTCAGCTTAGCACGCAGTCCGGTGGCTATCAGTTGCGTCGCGATGCCGATATGCAAGAGGCGACAGCGGGAGAAGCCTTGTCATTGGAAGATGGCCTGCCCGCGTTGCAGCGAGGCGACTTGCTGTTTTGGAAGGGCCATGTTGGACTTATGTCTGACCCGGAAACTCTCTTGCATGCCAATGGTTACACGATGACAGTTGCCTATGAGCCGCTCAACGTTGCGTTGGAACGGATCGCAAAGAATGAGTTTGGCGCGCTGACTGCTGTTAGGCGCTTGCAAGCCCCCGCTACCTAGAAGGCGGCGTCGCCTGACGTTAGCGGTTCCTTCACTAAATACCTAATAGAATACACGGGATTTTAGGTTCGTGAGGGATCCATGCATCTCGAAGAGTTTGTAAAGCGTCTGTTTTCTGCGCTCGTGATTCCTGCCGCGCTAGCGGTGGGAAGTCTTTCCGTTTCCTCTGCTGTCTATGCAAAAGAGGTCTCCGTCTATCTTGATCAGGCGAAGGTTTTTCGGATTGACGAACCTGCCTCCACGATAATCCTCGGGAACCCCGCCATCGCGGACGTCACTCTCCATGACCGCATGACGATTGTTGTCACAGGCAAGTCCAGTGGGGTCACAAATATCATCGTGCTCAACGAAGACTCCGAGCCGATCGTGGATGACCAGATTGTTGTTCGGGCCGCAGTTGAAGAGGTTGTTTCCGTTCAAAGAAACGCCATTCGCTCAAGCTACTCGTGCAAACCGGACTGTGATCCCGTTGTCAGACTTGGCGATGGCACAGACCATTTCGATGAGTACACCAAGCAGATTGAAGCAAGAAATACACTTGGTAAAGGTGGCTCGCTTCCACAGGATGCTCCTCAGGAGTAAAAGTGAACGGTACCTGAGAGGGGCATCTTATGGTAACGCGGGCATTGGTTGGGTTTCTGTATCAGGTCGTGCGGTTCAAGCGTGCGAAAGATGGCGTGACAGCAGTTGAGTTCGCGTTGATTGCGGTGCCGCTGTTCATGATAATTTTCGCAATTGTCGAGCTGGGCTTGTTGTTCTTTGCAGAACAGGCGTTAAACAACGCCACGATGAATGCAGCCCGCATGATCCGAACCGGCCAAGCCCAAACAATGAATATAGGGGCGGATGACTTCAGGAACATGATCTGTGATGGAACTGCTGGGCTGTTGTGTAGCAAGCCGGAGCAGCTTCACATTGATGTTCGGACCTACGACTCATTCGCAAAGATCTCGGAAACGCCTCCTCTTATTGATCCAGATGACAAGACGTTTACGCCGCCGAGCAACTTCCAGATGGGGTCAAGTTCATCGGTGGTTATGGTACGCGTCATCTATGAATGGCCGATGCTGACAAACTGGATGAAGGATGCTTTTCAGGACACCGCTGATGGTGATCGCCTGTTGGTCTCTACGGTGATTTTCAAGAATGAGCCGTTTTAAAGCAATTCCTCGGGAGCCTTTCGATGTTTAAGAGCCTCACGCATCTCCCAGCCATGTTCGCAAGGTTCCTTCGCGATCGTTCAGCAGTTGCGGCACTGGAATTTGCGATCGTGTTTCCATTCTTGCTGTTTCTATTCGTCGCTATGACGGAAATGACCACATCGCTGAACTACGATCGAAAGGTGGACCAGGTGTCCATCACTCTGGCTGACCTTATTGCCCGTGAGAGCACCCTTACAGCAAAGCAGCTTGAGGACTTGTTCTCAGCAGCAGAACAGCTGATGAAACCGTTCGATGGGAACGGTATGAGAATTGAAGTCGGTGTCGTTAAGTTCGTGGGCACGAACCTCGATCCGGCAGTGGTCTGGAGTGTCGGTAAAACACTTGGCGAAGACACCAATCTTGATCAACAGCCGTGGCCGGTTGGGCAGGCGCCATCGGGTATAGATATTCCCGACGAGCTCGCCAGTTCTTCCAGCAACCTGATTGTGACGAAAACCAAGTTTGACTATCGCTTTTTGACTGGAACCTTGCTGCATCGGCTCAGCTCAGGCGACTCGTTCAGCGCCGGTAAAATGGAGTTGGGCGGTCTGTATTTCACCCGATCAAGGCAGTCAAATACAGTCGATTTTGAGCGCTGAGATACGTAACATTCCGGTAGGGCAGATTGGTCGAGTGTGGCATAATCCCGCAGAGCGGGAATTAAAAGCAAAAATCAGTTTGTAAATGACAAGGATCAATGGCAGGGCTACCCAAAAAGTAGAATAAGACTTCCAAGCCCGGCGATATGTATACACTCGAGTGCCGAATTCTAGAGATGAAAACGTGACGTCAATTCCTCCCCTGACGGAGCGTTGAGACTCTTCAGAATGAAGCACCTCACAACCAAGAGGCCCCAATGGCAACTAACCGGACATACGACCAAATTCAGGTTGGCGATACTGCAACCCGTTCTCGTATTTGTACAGCAAATGACCTTTTCGTCTTTGCTCATGCTTCCGGCAATATCAACCCTCTGCACCTGCCAAACGCTGAGTGGGAAGGTGAGAAGACCGGTGAAGGTCCATCCGCTCCATTCATGTGGGGTGGCACGCTGATTTCTGCAGTAATTGGCAACGTACTTCCTGGCCCAGGTACCGTTTACCGCGACCAGACGCTGAAGTTCCACAGCAAGGTCAAGGTTGATCAGGTTCTGGATGTTACAGTGACTGTTCTGGAAAAGATGCCAGAGCGCCACGTGCGTCTGTCCACTGTTGTAAAGCTTGACGATGGTACACTCGTTGCTGAAGGTGAGGCTGTCGTTATCGCGCCTGACAACACCATCAGCTACGATCCTGAAAAGCTGCCAAGCCTTCTGATGAAGCGCCATCAGCACTTTGACCGTCTGGTTGCCCTTGCAAAGCAGCTGCCAGCAATTCCAACCTCTGTTGTTTGCCCTGACGATGCAAACTCTTTGGGTGGTACTGTCCTCGCAGCTGAAGCTGGTCTTATCGTGCCGATCCTGTGCGGTCCCGCTGCACGTATTCAGGCTGCTGCTGAGAAGATCGGCGTTGATATCTCCAGCTACGAACTCATCGACTGTGAAGATGAAAACGCTTCTGCTTCACGCGCTGTTGCGCTGGTTCACGAAGGCCGCGTTCGCTCTGTAATGAAGGGCCACCTTCACACGGACGACTTGCTTCGCCATGTGGTGAAGCGCGAAGGTGGTCTGCGCACCAAGCGCCGCATCTCTCACGCTTTCGTAATGGATGTTCCAGGCCGCTCCACACCAGTTATCATTTCCGATGCTGCAATCAACATTGCACCGGATCTGCCAACCAAGGTGGACATCACGCAAAACGCCATCAACGTTGCGCGTTCCATCGGTATCGAACCTCCAAAGGTTGGTATTCTCTCCGCGCTGGAAACCGTAAACCCAGCAATCCCATCCACCATCGACGCAGCTGTGCTGTCCAAGATGGCTGACCGCGGTCAGATCAAGGGTGGTATCGTTGACGGTCCTTTGGCGATGGATAACGCTATCGATCTCGAAGCTGCACGCACCAAGGGCATCGATTCTCTCGTTGCTGGTCGCGCAGAAGTTCTCATCGTGCCGAACCTGGAAGCAGGTAACATGATCGCGAAAGAACTGACCTTCGTTGCTCATGCAGAAACAGCCGGCCTCGTCGTGGGTGCGCGCGTACCAGTGATCCTGACCAGCCGTGCCGACAACGATCGTGCACGTCTCGTTTCCTGTGCTCTGGCAAGCATGTACGACTACTACAACCTGAACAAGGTTGCATTTACCGGCGAAAAATCTGCTGAGGCTGCTGAATAATGACAATTGAAACAATTCTCGTACTGAATGCTGGTTCTTCCTCCATCAAGTTCCAGCTGTTCCAGGGGGACGAGTCTGTCCTGTCTGGTCAGATCGACGGTTTGGGTGCCTCCGCATGGGTTAAAGGCAAGACCGCTGAGGGCAAGGTTCTGATGGACCGCGCTCTGTCTGAAGAAGAAGCCAAGAACCACAACACTGCACTGCAGGTGATTCTGGCACTTCTGAAAGAGTTTGACGCAAACCTGGAAGTGGATGCCATTGGCCACCGCGTGGTTCATGGTTCTGCAAAGTACTCTGCGCCTGTGCTGGTTACCGACGAAGTTGGGAAGGAAATGGAAACCTTCAGCAACCTCGCTCCACTGCATAACCCGCACAACCTTGCAGGTATCGACGGCGCAAAGGCAGCCTTCCCAGGCAAGCCAAACGTCGCGTGCTTTGACACAGCATTCCACCGTACGCAGGAATTCAAGAACGAAGCATACGCCATTCCTCTCAAATACTATGAGGAAGGCATCCGTCGCTACGGCATGCATGGCCAGTCTTTCCATTACATTTCTGAGGAGCTTCACAACGTTGCCCCAGAAGTTGCTAACGGCAAGATTGTTGTTGCCCATCTGGGCAATGGTGCCTCCATGTGCGCCATCGAAAATGGCAAGTGCGTGACCACCACCATGGGCTTTACCCCTCTGGATGGTCTTGCGATGGGTACCCGTAGTGGTCTGATTGATCCGGGCGTCATCTTCTATCTGGTTGAACAGAAGGGAATGACGGTTCAGGAAGTTGCCCACATGCTGAACAAAGAGTCCGGCATGAAGGGTCTTTCCGGGATCTCTCAGGATATGCGTGACCTTGAGCAGTCTGACAGCCCAGACGCACAGCGCGCCCTCGAGTACTACGACAACCGCGTAAAGCGTGAACTTGGCGCTCTGGTTGCTGTAATGGGTGGCCTTGATGCGATCGTCTTCACCGGCGGCATCGGCGAGAACTCCAGCAAGACACGTTCCGGCGTGTGTAAGGGTCTGGAATTCCTTGGCGTTGAACTGGACGAAGAAGCGAACAAGGCACGTGCGAAGGAAGCAATCACCATCTCCAAGCCGGGTTCCCGCGTGAAGGTCATGGCAATTCCGACGAACGAAGAAGCCATGATTGCGCGTCAGACACGCGACATCTGCGAAGCTCTCTAAGCCGCAGTTGAATGCACTTTAGGAAAAGCCGCTCTCAGATGAGGGCGGCTTTTTTGTTTTGCGCTAAAAAATTGGCTGGTAGTTGGTCTTTGACATGCTATCGCCATTGAGGCGGTGTAGCCTGTGTAAATGCAGCCTCAGCGCGAACAAAGATGAGCCTAAAAACGGCTGCATAGTACCATGGCGGAACCGATCTGGTTCCGATTGTTCTTTAATCAGCTATTCCTGTAGGCGTGTTCATGGTTTCACAGATCAATGCTGTTGTTTTTGATATTGGCAATGTGCTCATTCGCTGGGATCCAAACAATCTGTATCGCAAGTTGATACCTGAGGATGCCGAACGGGAACACTTCCTTTCAACCGTTTGCACGATGGATTGGAACATCGAGCAAGACCGGGGTCGATCGTGGTCGGATGCGTTGGACGAGCGTATTGCCGCCTTTCCGCACCATGAAGAGCATATTCGTGCCTACTATGAACGATGGGAAGAGATGTTGGACGGTCAAATTGACGGGACAGTTCAGCTTCTTGAAGAGCTTAAAGCTAGCGGCGCGCCTCTTTACGCAATAACAAACTTCTCTTCCGAGAAGTTTGAAGTTGCAAAGCAGCTGTTTCCGTTTCTGGCTACATCCTTTCTGGACACCGTTGTCTCTGCAGATGAAGGGCTGATCAAGCCTGATCGGCAGATCTATCAGACCCTGATACAGCGGAACGGGCTACAGCCAGAAAGCCTCGTCTTTATAGACGATAGCTACAAAAATGTTTTGGGGGCGCAAGCCGTTGGCATGCAAGCCCTCCACTTTGAAGGTGCAGAGAAGCTGCGCTCTGACCTGAAGATGCTTGGGCTGAGGTGGTAAGGCCGAGTTCCGTTACTTCGCGGCTGACTGTGGGTGGCCAATGTGGCCTTCCTCATAGGTCCAGATGCCGCGTTCATGGCCTTCATCCAGAATGGAAAGAACTTTTTCCAGCATGACGCTCGGCGGCACATCCACGCTGAACAGTGGAATGTCGCCCTCTACGTCCTCACAGGTGCAACCAAGACGCTCAAGTTTGAGCCACTGTTGCTGGAACTCAGTTGGCGTCACGCTCTCCTCCACCAAAATGCGGAAGGTCGAGTGTCCGGAATGCTTTAGCACCTTTGAAAAAACGAGGCCACGTTTGCTGTGAACTGCGGCAACCTCGTCCCCGTTGCTGACGCCCTTGGCCAGAAATGGTGTGTTTTCAAGCCGATATCTGTTGCTGCCCAGTTCAGTGACGAACAATGTCTCTCGTACCAACCCATGCCAGTCATCTGGGTTGAGCTTGATTTCCATTTTTGTAATGGGATGATTGTTCTTCATGGGTAAGCGAGATCCGGCGCAAAGTGTTTTAGTGTGGCGGCACTATAACTGTGAGAAACAGCAGTGCAATACGCAGCATGAAATTCTGAAGAATTTCAGGTTCAAAGTAACAGCTTGTTTGCCCCTTGGAAGCAAACACTTTCACCCTCCAAGTCGTCAAGCGTCCTTATGATACCGCGCAAAAGCGATGGGTATTGAGAGGAGGTCGCATGGCCAATTTGAGTTGCACCATCAACGGACAGCAGGCTGACGCCATTGAAGAGGTGTGGCTGACCCCGCAAGAAGGTCATTCAATCATCTGGACAAGGTTTGGCATCACAAGCTTCGGATCGACAGCAAACATTGCTGCAGGCAGCTACGATGTTTTCGTAAGGCTTCGGGATCGCGAGCCGCAAAACGTCACCAGCATCACCATTCCCATTGGTGAGCAGGAAAGCGCGCAGGCAGACAATATTGGTGCGTACTTCGAGCCGGGTTCTTTTAGCATTACCTATCCGGCAAACTAGAAAGCCGGAGCGTTGAAGCCCCGGCTTTTCATTGTAAGATCTGATCGATCAATCGCGCAGAAGATCGTTTACAGAGGTCTTTTCTCGGGTCTGGGCGTCCACGCGTTTTACGATAACGGCACAGGCTAGGTTTGGACCCGGTGTGCCATCTGGTAGAGGCTTGCCTGGCAGAGTTCCTGGAACAACCACGGAGTATGCTGGCACTTCGCCGACGAAAACTTCGCCAGTTGTTCGGTCAACGATCTTCGTGGTTGCTGAGATGAACACGCCCATTGCAAGCACGGCGCCTTCGCGGACCACAACGCCCTCAACAACTTCAGAACGTGCACCAATGAAGCAGTTGTCTTCAATGATAACCGGGCCAGCCTGAAGTGGCTCCAGAACACCGCCAATGCCGACGCCGCCTGAAAGGTGAACGTTCTTGCCAATCTGCGCGCAGGAGCCAACGGTCACCCAAGTGTCGACCATGGTTCCTTCATCAACATATGCGCCAAGGTTGACAAAGGATGGCATCAGAACTGCGGATTTGCCAATGAAAGCTGAGCGACGAACAATGCTGCCGGGAACGGCGCGGAAGCCTGCTTCCGTGAACTGTTCTGGTCCCCAGCCAAGGAACTTGGAGGGAACCTTGTCCCACCATGTCGCGCCGTCAGGGCCACCCTTGATGATTTCCATCGGGTTCAAGCGGAATGACAGAAGAACGGCCTTCTTCGCCCACTGATTGACGACCCAGTCACCGGATGATTTTTCAGCAACACGCAAAACACCTTTGTCTAGCAGATCGAGTGTTTTCTCTACTGCTTCACGAATATCGCCAGTGGTTTCGGTGTTGATCGCATCGCGGTCGTCGAAGGCCGCGTTGATGGTTGCTTCAAGAGCGGAAAGTTCTGGTTGGCTCATGCCGGGAGGGTCCTCTCGTCGAATGAATAGCGAGTTATAACGCTCGCTAGAGGAGGTACCCAGAAGGGCAGGGCAAGTCAATACAAACCAACCCCGCGCTTTAGCTCTGCTAATTTATTCGGCAGCTTCCGATTTGAGTGTTTCACTGGACTGTTCGAGCAGCCAGTCACGGAACGCAGCTACCGGACGGGTCAGAGGGCGGTTTGCATTGCGGACGAACCAGTACCCGGTCTCAAGAGAAGTTGTTGGCCAGTCGGGAACCATAAGATGGCCAGCTTGCACTTCCTGATCCACAAAGTGGGTGTCGATGGCAATGGCGCCCATACCCGCAACCGCACCCTGAATTGCCATGTTACGGCTTTCAAACATCGCGCCTGCAGAAGGGTCAAGGTGGTCGATGCCCGCAGCCTTCAGCCAGAGCGGCCAGTCATCGCGGCGGGAGGAGGTGTGAAGCATCTTGAGCTCGTCGAGGAGGCTAATGTCCGGATTGGGATTTCCCGGGCTCAGCTGTGGGGCAAAAGCGACCACAAGGTCTTCCTGCCATAGCTTTTGGTGCTCTACCTGCGGCCAGCCGCCTTTTCCAAGGCGAATGGCGCAGTCGTAAGCCTCCCGGTCAAGGTCCACAACCCGCATGCTCGTGGATATGAGCAGTTCGATATCTGGGTGCTTTTGCTGAAAGTCGGGCAGCCGTGGAATGAGCCAGCGAGTTGCTACAGTCGATAGCGTTGAGATGCGCAGCTCGGTCCGGCTTCGCCGCCTGAACGCCTCCACGGCGTGTTCAATCTGGTCAAAAGAGTTGCCAAGGTTCGACGAAAGGCGCTGGCCTTCTTCGGTCAATACCAGTCCACGCCCGTCCCGAATGACAAGCGCAGCGCCAAGTTCGCTTTCGAGAGAACGAAGGAGGTGCGTTAGCGCTGACGGCGTAACGCCCAGATCTTCAGCCGCGCGGGCAGCCCGGCCATGTTTCGCCAAAAGGGAGAAGGCATGCAACGCCCGCAAGGAAACCATTAGTTATCACCCAGACAAGTTTTCGTTAGCTATTGAACTCACCTCAATAAACTATTGTTTTTTTCTCGTCTACTACATCGATCAAAACCCAGCCAAGTTTGCTTTGTTCTCATGCATATCTGGCCTGATTCTGGAAATGTCCGGTGGAAATTAATAATTTCCGCAGAGGCACTTAGCCTCCGCTGCTTTTCAATGAAAGTATGTGAGCGAGGAACTCGCCAAGGTTGTCGGTGACAAATTCCACATGAGGATCAGCGGCACCCTCCAGCTCCCAGTCCTCGCGGAAAACTTCACGTGTCCCTTCTGGAACGACCAACACGGTTCGCATGCCGAGGAGATGCGGTACTTCCAGATTTCTCGCGAGGTCCTCAAACATCACTGCAGAGGCAGGATCGATCCTATTTTGCGTGATGAACTTGTTGTAGGTTTCATGAGCTGGTTTTGGAACCAGATCCGCTTCCACAATCCCGAAGATATCTTCAAAATGATGGGTGATGCCGAGCTTGCTTGCCACGGCTTCAGCATGCTTCTTGGTCCCATTAGTCAGAATGAACCGCCGACCCGGAAGGCTCTGTATGGCCTGTCCAAGACGCTCATCTGGCTCAAGGCAGGAATGATCGATGTCGTGCACATACTCCAAAAACTCATCGGGAGAAATGTCATGCTCGGTCATCAACCCGCGCAAGGTTGTTCCGTATGTCTTGTAGTACTCGCGCTGCAGCTCGTGCGCCTCTTCGCTTGGCTTGCCGGTCAGCCGCTGAACATAGGTGTTGATCTTCTGGATAATCTGCGGGAACAGATCCGAATGAGCTGGATACAGCGTGTTGTCGAGATCGAAAATCCATGCATCGACCTCGTCAAACGAAGAAAAGTCTAATCGACCGTTTTGCTTAATCATGATTGGAAAGATAGGAGAGTGGGATGACAGTTTGAAGCAGTGGCAAAAGAAAAAGGCCCTAAACAGGACCTTGTTCTTGGGGCTGTGAAGAATTATGGCACGATCAATGTGCCTGCCCCGTGGTCTGTGAAGAGCTCCAGAAGCACTGCGTGAGGCACCTTCCCATCAACAATCACAACGCCCTCCACGCCGCGCTCCAGCGCTTCCATGCAGGTTTCCACCTTCGGGATCATGCCGCCCGAAATTGTGCCATCTGCAATCAAGGCGCGGGCGCCCGCTGCAGTAAGCTGCTTGATGAGCTTGCCGTCCTTGTCCAGAACACCAGGAACATCGGTCAGGAAAAGCAGACGTTTTGCCTGCAGTGAGCCTGCTACGGCCCCCGCGAAGGTGTCGGCGTTGATGTTATATGTCTCACCGTCGCGGCCAGGTGCTACAGGCGCCACCACGGGGATGAGGTCCTTTTCAAGGATCAGTTCCAAAACCTTCGGCTTGACGACATCCGGCTCGCCAACGAAGCCTAGATCGAGAATTTCCTCAATCTTGGAGTCAGGATCGCGGTGTCTGCGGTGTAGCTTCCGCGCCAACACCATATCGCCATCCTTGCCGCTCAGCCCGATAGCGCGGCCTCCCTCGGCATTGATGTTCTGAACGATGCTCTTGTTGATTGAGCCGCAAAGAACCATCTCGACGATTTCAACAGTGGCGCGGTCTGTCACGCGCAAGCCGCCCTTGAACTCGCTTTCGATGTTAAGTCGCTTCAGCATGCCGCCAATCTGCGGGCCACCACCATGCACGACAACCGGATGCACGCCTGATTGTCGCAGGAGTGTGATGTCTCTGGCAAAGGCATGGGATAGTTCGTCATCTCCCATGGCATTGCCGCCGTACTTAACAACGACGCGGGTGTTGTCGTAGCGTTGCATGTAGGGAAGGGCTTGGGCAATAACCCGTGCGCGGGTCGCAGACTCAACAGAATTCATCGCAAACATCACCTTGTTGAGATGAGCATCACTCATCATCACATGCAGTGTCGCAAATCACGGGCGCACTGCTGAGCTTGCGCTTATAGCGTGTTTCTTGAGGCACCTCAAACAGTTCAGCACACCACTTTGGGCGAGCATCATGCCGGTATCACGTTGAAACCATGCTGCAACAGGCGCTCAAACTCGGTGCGCGTAACTGGTTTGGAGAACAAAAAACCCTGAGCTTCACTGCATCCCAGTTCTTTCAGTACCTTCAGCTGCCCCTCTGTTTCCACTCCCTCAACGGTCACTTTCAAACCAAGTTTGATAGCCATCTCAACAATTGAGGTACATGTTCTCATGTGATGACTGGGCTTGTCCAAGCAGCTTACGAACGCGCGGTCGATCTTGATGCGTGAGATCGGGTAGTTCAGCAGGTGCTTGAGGGAAGCAAATCCCGTTCCAAAATCGTCAACGGCGACGGAAATCGCGGCAGCCTTGAGATTCTCGAGAGTGGACTTGAGGTAGGGGATGCGGTCCAGCTCCACATCCTCGGTAATTTCCAGCTCAAGTGCGGAGGCCGGCAGTGCATGACGTTCCAGTATGGCGGAAACAAACTGTGGCATTTCCGATTCCGCGAGCTGGGGCGCACAAGTGTTCACGGCAATTTTGAAATCTTTCTCAAAGCCGCGCCGCCAACGCGCAGCCGCCTCGCAGGCGCGATCAAGGCACCAGTAGCTCACAGCTCGGCCAAGTGAGCTTCGATAGAGGATGTTGGCGAAACCGGCGGGTGGTATCAAGCCCCGTGTTGGATGGTTCCAGCGCGTAAGAGCTTCTGCGCCAATGATCCGGTTGTCCGCTAGCCGCACGATGGGCTGATAGTAGACCTCAAACTGCTCGTGTTGGAAAGCTTCCTGAAGTTCTTCATGAGCCGGCGATACGTTTTCAATCGAGGCATAAGGCACACCGTTATGGCAGGTGCTGCGAATGAATTGAAAAAGCCTGAGGAGACCACGCGGTTTCGCTCTCTTCGCGGTCACATGGTTTCTCATGAAAGGTGGTGTATCAGTTTTCCGACGCAAATCATACGGATGCATCCCCCATGCCTTCCAGAAAGTAACGGTTTGAAAAAATCACCGATGCCACACCGGTGATGGAATATCATCAATAACGTTAGGATAAGGGCACGCCTAGTCTCTCGCCGTCAAGGAGTAACGATTGGCCCGCCAGATTTGCGGGGTCTTAATTTAGCATTGGCAAATATAGAGGTTCATACGGCGCAGTGGGTTGCCTCGGCTCGCATGCGTGGAGCAGATGACAATCAAATCCCCGTGATCAGGAAGCCTTACTGATTAGCGAGTTTGTAAACCTCGGCCCGCACTTCCGGAAGACCCCAGCCCTTCTCGGAGGATGTCGAAATAACTTCCGGATAAGCGGCAGGGCGGCGCGACAGCTTTTGCAAGGTTTCTTCTTCAACGCGCTTGAGCTGGCCCGGCTTCAGCTTGTCGCCCTTGGTCAGGATGACTTGATAGGGTACAGCCGCCTTGTCTAGCACTTCCATTGCATCGAGGTCGTTCTTCTTGAGGCCATGCCGGCTATCAATAAGCGTAAACACGCGGCGCAGTGTCGCCCGGCCCCGAAGATAGTCGAAGACAAGATCAGTCCAAGCATCGACGAGGCCCTTAGGAGCCTGCGCGTAGCCATAGCCCGGCATATCAACCAGATTGATTGGACTTTCAGGAGCCGTGAAGAAGTTCAGCATCTGTGTGCGACCGGGCGTGTTTGACGTGCGCGCCAAACCCTTGCGCCCGGTAAGTGCGTTGATAAGGCTGGACTTGCCAACGTTTGATCGCCCTGCGAAGGCGATTTCAGGCAAGTTCAGCGGTGGCAATTGCTCCAGTTGGGCAACGGAAGTCAAGAAATCCCACTCACGCGCAAAGAGAAGGCGGCCTGCTTCCAGCAGTTCTTTTTGTTTTTCTTCTTCAGGTGTCATGAGAGGTCTTCCGGTTCGGTCCGTGGTCATCTTACAGCAAAAGCGTTGGTTGGAGTGCTGTTACACTGCGTTCTCCAAAGCCGCAAGGTCTGCACCACGAATTGCGGCGAGGTTTCGCGAAATTTTATCAATGGGCCAGTCCCACCACGCAATCTCCAGAAGCTGCTCGATGGTTTTGTCACAAAAACGCTTCTTCATCACCTGCGCGGGGTTACCTGCTGCAATGCAGTAGGGCGGTACATCTTTCGTGACCACGGCATAAGCGCCAATAATAGCCCCGCTTCCGATGGAAACGCCCGGCATGATTGTGGCCCTACGTCCAATCCAGACATCATTGCCGACAACGGTGTCGCCCTTCTGGGAGGATGTAAAAGTTGAAAAATCGACACCCTCTTCCCATCCGTGTCCGAAAATGTTGAAGGGATAAGTCGAAAAGCCGCCAAGAGCATGGGTCGCCCCGTTCATGATGAACTGCGTTCCGGTTGCCAGCGCGCAGAACTTGCCAATCACCAACTCATCGCCAATAAAGTCAAAATGATAGAGTACGTTTCTGTTCTCAAAGTCAGAGGCGTTGTCATCATCATTGTAGTAGGTGAAGTCGCCAACCTTGATGGTTGACCGGCTGATGACGTTCTTCAGAAAAACAGTATGTGGCTCGCCATTAAGCGGAAGCCGCGTCGTAGGGTTCGGACCAGGCATGGTGCCTCCATAAATAAGCTGCAGTTGCGGGAAATGCGTCTCGACAGAGATGCATCATTCTCGATTGTCAGCTTACTTGTCCACTGAACCTACTCCTGTTGTGGTGGTGGCTTCACGTGTCGCACGCTTGAGCTGCTTGCGCAAGTCGTTGGCGCACAAAAAAAGCGCGGCTCAGCGGCCGCGCTTCTATGGGTTGCCTGAAAGGCTCGCGTTACTTTGCGTCGCCACCTTCAGAAGACTTCTTACCGAACATGCCCTTCAAGTTGTCGAAGAGCTCCAGCTTCACTCCTTGACGGCGCATGATCACGCCCTGCTGAAGGATAGAGAGGAAGTTGTTCCATGCCCAGTAGATCACCAAGCCTGCAGGGAACGTCGCCAGCATGAAGGTGAACAGAACTGGCATCCAGTTGAAGATCATCTGTTGCGCCGGTTCGGCAGGTGCCGGGTTCATCTTCATTTGCAGGAACATGGTTACACCCATGATCAGCGGCCAGATGCCAATCATCAACATTGCTGGCGGATCCCAAGGGATCAAACCAAACAGATTGAAGATGGTGGTTGGGTCCGGTGCAGAAAGGTCCTGAATCCAGCCAAAGAATGGTGCGTGACGCATTTCGATGGTAACAAACAACACCTTGTAGAGGGAAAAGAAGACAGGGATCTGGATCAATACCGGCAAACAGCCTGCAAGCGGATTGATCTTCTCGGTCTTGTAAAGCTCCATCAGCGCCTGCTGCTGCTTTTGCTTGTCGTCCTTGTACTTCTCGCGGATCTCGTTCATCTGCGGCTGTACGAGCTTCATTTTACTCATGGAGACGTAGGACTTGTTCGCCAGCGGGAAGAAGATGGCCTTGACGATCACAGTCACGACGAGAATAGCCACGCCGAAGTTGCCAAGCACGGAATACAGCGCGTCGATAACCCAGAACATAGGCTTGGTGATGAAGTAGAACCAGCCCCAGTCGATCATGAGATCGAAACTCTGGATGCCCTTTGTTTCTTCATAGCCGTCAATCAGGCTAGAGACTTTTGCGCCCGCATAGAGGTCACCGGTCATTTCTGCGGAGCCGCCTGCAGGAACGACGGTCGCGTCTCCCAGATAGTCAGCTTGGAAGTTGTCACTAGCCTGACTGTAAGAGAAGCTAGACTGGTAGCTCGTGCCAGGTGTTGGGATCAGCGTTGCCGCCCAATACTTGTCGGTGAAGCCCAGCCAACCCTGATTTGCCTTTGCAGGACGGATCGCACCACCTTCAACGAGATCCGAGTAGTCGATTTCCTTGAGGCCTTCTTCGCCGATGACGCCGATGAGGCCTTCATGCAGAACGAAGTAACCTGTGGTTTGCGGTTCACCTGTGCGTACCACAAGACCGTAGGGGTAAAGGGTGACCGGCGTATCAGTCGCGTTCTCTACAGACTGTGTGACGGTGAACATGTAGTTCTCGTCAACGCTCACAGTGCGTTTGAACGTCAGGCCTTCGCCGTTGTCCCAGGTCAGGGTCAAAGGGGTTGATGGGGTCAGCTCTCGGGAACCTTCGACGCTCCACTCAGTGTCTGTGCCCGGAAGGTTTACGTCTGCGCCCGGATCAGATACCCAGCCATACTCAGCATAATATGGCTTTGGGCTGCCCTTCGGCGACAGCAGGATGACGGTGTCGCTGTTGGGATCTGTCGTTTGGCGGTAGTCCTTCAAGTGAAGGTCGTCAAACTTGGCGCCAATCAGGTTGATGGAGCCAGAGAGGCGAGGGGTGTTGAGCTCGATGCGTGGAGACTGGGCAATCGCAGTTTGGCGGCTGACCTGTGTCTGAGCTGCCGTCTGCGCGCCCGGGCCTTCCGGTGCGGCGGAGCCATCTGGATTAACGACCGGCGCGTTGGAGCCGCTCTGCTGCTCTTGTTGTGCAAGCTGAGCCTGCTGTTCGGCCTGCTGGCGTTCCAGTTGTGGCCCGGCGTAAAAGAACTGCCATGCCAGCAGCACGCCCAGCGACAACACAATCGCCAGAATCATATTCCGATTATCGTTCATCGACTAGATCACTCGTGTTTGAACTGGTGAATGTTTGCACCCGCGTTTGTTCTTGAGAACGGCCCCCACCTGAGGCTTTACGTTCGCTGTCACTTTTGCGCGGTTTAGGTTTCTTAAATGCGTTATATATGCTGCCGGTGAGGTCTTGAACCAATTTATCGAATGGTTGTGACAACGCACCACGCCGACCAATGAGGACATAGTCCGCCCCATCCTCTGCCGCACGGGCCCCTGCGATGGCAATCGCAGCTCGCAATCGGCGTTTGATCCGATTCCGCTCAACAGCATTTCCGGTTTTTTTGGTAACCGTGTAACCGACCCGAGGGTCTCCGCAGCCGCGTGTTTTGGCTGCCTGAAGCACAAAAGCACGCCGAGATGTCCTTCCGCCTTTGGCGACGGTCAGAAACTCGGAGCGCTTTTTGAGTGTTTTCATAATTTTAACTGCGGCGGTTGTGACAAAATGTGAAAAACTGTCTCGCCGCCGCACAGCGTCGTCGTAATTATGCGCTCAGACGCTTACGACCCTTGGCGCGACGACGTGAAAGCACCTGGCGACCGCTCTTGGTGGCCATGCGTGCGCGGAACCCGTGACGCCGCTTGCGAACGAGGCGGCTTGGTTGAAAAGTACGCTTCATTTTATTCTACCCAATGTTCAAAGCTTAAGCTTTGAAGGAATTTTAAGTTGGACCGCACTGCCCAAGTGAACCTTTTCAGGTCAGGTCATAGAAATATGACGGCGAGGGATGCGCATCCTAGTCGGGGGCGCTTATATTAGCCGCAGCGGGGCAAGTCAATATAAGGCGGGCCGGAAAATGCCATTCCAAGGCACTTTAACTCTCAAGAAAACCTAAGCCACCTCCAAGGTTCTTCAGGACTCTGGCGTTTCACAAAAGCCCACGAACCTGTGATTATCCCGGATCACAGAAAACCTGTAGGTCTTAGAAGGGTATGGAGCGGCGCAAAGGATTCGCTGAGTCTCACTGGCGAGGTTCTCGCAACGCGGAAGGCACATGTTAGAGCCAGGGGCAAAAGGCAGGTTCGTGGTGACACGAGACGAACAAGAACACGCATCGCCGAAAAGCACCAGCATCGGAGCAAAGCTGAAACGCTGGGCGCCGATCCTCGTGCTTGTCGTTGTCATGCTGGTCGGGTTGTCCTTTGGCTGGCATGAGCATCTGTCGTTGAGCGAAATCATTCGCAATCAACAAGTGCTGCAGGGCTGGGTTGCATCAAACCCGGTTTTGGTAGGGCTCGCTTTTTTGGTGATCTATGTGGGTGCTGTCGCGGTGTCCTTTCCCGGGGCATCCTTCATCACCATCGCCGGCGGCTTCATGTTCGGCTGGCTTGCTGGTGGGCTGATCGCGGTTGTGGGAGCAGCAACTGGAGCCACCATATTGTTTCTGGCCGCGCGCACTTCGGTTGGTGCGGCGTTGAAAGAGCGGGCTGGTCCTTTCGTTGACAAGATGGCGTCAGGTTTTAGAGAAAATGCGTTCAGCTATCTGCTGTTCTTGCGTCTCACGCCTGTGTTTCCGTTCTGGCTCGTGAACATCGCGCCCGCATTGTTTAACGTCTCCTTGCCAGTGTATCTGGGGGCGACATTGATCGGCATCATACCCGGCACCTTCGCCTATGCCTTTGTGGGTGCTGGCTTGGGCAGTGTGATTGAGGCGCAGGAAGCACTCAATCCCGGATGCGGTGCTGCGGGCACCTGCGAGGTGGAGCTAAGTGCGCTCATTACACCGGAACTCATCTGGGCGCTTGTCGCACTCGGTGCAGTGGCGTTGATCGCTCCGGTTGTTGGGCTCGTGAGAAAGCGCCGTAGATCCGCAAACGGTGCAAAATAGTTCCAAATCCAATTATCAATTTAAGCTTTTAGTCGTTGCTGCGTTTGAAGGTGGGATCCATGCAAAAAACAATTTTAACGCCCGACATTTGTGTGATTGGCGCGGGTTCCGCTGGATTGACTGTCGCAGCAGCTGCGGCCGCATTCGGTGTTGAAGTTGTGCTCATAGAGAAAGACAAGATGGGCGGAGACTGCCTGAACTACGGCTGTGTTCCTTCAAAGGCGCTCATCGCCGCAGGCAAGGCTGCACAGGCTCACAGGAATTCTGCCAAGTATGGCGTGAAAGCAAACGAACCCTCAATTGATTTTGCCGCTGCAAACGCGCATGTACGCAACGTAATTGCAGCAATTGAGCCGCACGACTCGGTTGAGCGCTTTGAGGGGCTTGGTGTCAACGTAATCCAATCCGCGGCGCGCTTTGTTGATGCTGAAACCGTTCAAGCTGGCCACTATCTGATCAAGGCACGCCGTTTCGTCGTCGCGACCGGCTCTTCAGCCTTCGTGCCGCCCATTGCCGGGCTGAATGAAGTCCGGTATCTGACCAACGAGACGTTGTTTGATCAAACCAATCGCCCCGATCATCTGCTGATTATTGGCGGTGGTCCAATTGGCATGGAGATGGCGCAGGCGCATCAACGTTTGGGCTCCAAAGTTACGGTTATTGAGGCGTCAAAAGCACTGTCCAACTCTGATCCCGAGTTCGCGGCGATAGTTATCGAGCGTCTCAGGGCCGAAGGGGTTGAGATCAGGGAGGGCGCAAACGTCGAAAAGGTCGAGAAGAGTGAAAGCGGTGTTCGACTGACGCTCAAGCAGGCCAATGGCACAATTGACTACGTTGATGGAACGCACCTGCTTGTTGCCGCTGGTCGCTCGGCCAACATCACCAATCTTGGTTTGGATGAAGCAGGCATCAAGACCCACAGCAAAGGCATAGAAGTCGACAAGGGGTTGCGCACAAGCAACAAGAAAGTCTATGCAATTGGCGATGTTATCGGCGGGCTGCAGTTCACCCATCTCGCCGGAGCGCATGCGTCGTTACTGGTGCGTACCTTGCTGTTTCGAATGCCGGTAAACCATCACAAACTGGTGATTCCCTTTGTCACCTACACAGAGCCGGAACTTGCGCATATCGGCATGACCGAGCAGGAAGCACGCCAGGTTTACGGTGATGGTCTCAAGGTGCTCACGGCGGATTTCTCAGGAAATGACCGGGCGCTTGCGGAGGGCAAAACCGTCGGCAAGGTGAAGCTCATCGTGGGAAAGGGCGGCAGGCTCGTAGGGGCGGATATCGTTGGCCCTCAGGCGGGTGAGCTGTTGGCCCCGTTAGCGTTGATGATTTCAAAAAAGATGCATGTGAAGGCCCTTTTGGACCTGATGCTTCCGTACCCGACATTGACTGAGGTCTTGAAACGAGCGGCGCTGTCTTACTACGCTGGCGCGGCCGAAAACCCATGGGTACGCCGTCTTCTGGCATTCTTGCGAAAGTTCGGTTGAATGACAAGGATATGGCACGTTGCAGTGCCTTGGTGATCTGATAAAACTAAGGTGACTTCGGCGATCAATTAAAGTTGGCAGCGTGCAGGATCTAAAGAAGAACTCAAACACTGGTGAAGCACAACAGGGGGCAGAGCGCCCAAGCGGGCGGCGCACTGGCTTTGGGCTGTCCAGTAAGCTGTTGGTTCTGACCATTCTTTTTGTGATGATCAGCGAGGTCTTGATCTTTGTTCCCTCAATCGCGAACTACCGCAACAACTGGCTTCAAGACAACTTGGCCGTTGCTGGTGTTGCGGCATCCCTCATTGAGGATGCAGGGTCCGTTTCAGAGAGTGTGCAGCATGAGCTGCTAGAGGCAACAGGCGCGCTGGCCATCTCATATAGCCACGACGGTATGCGGCGCCTGATTGCCATGAGCGAAAAGCCGGATGGGTTTGCCGCGACAATACGCATGGAACAAGAAACGCCATGGTCTGCAATCGCCTGCAGTTTTGAAACACTGCTCGGCCTCAAAGCTGGCAACATCCGTGTGATCGGAGATGTGCGCATGGGGGCGGGGCAGGTGGACATGGTGATCCCGGTTGCCAAGATGCGTGCGGACTTGCTGGCTTACTCCCTGAATATTCTCCAGTTGTCGCTGGTTATCTCGATAATAACCGCAACGCTGGTGTATTCCTCCCTGCGCTGGCTCTTTCTTCGCCCCATGCAGCGCCTCACCAGTTCTATGGACCGATTTGCCCGCGACCCCGAAAACAAGGGTGAAATCATA
Organism: Pseudovibrio exalbescens; assembly: GCF_028737195.1. Classification (GTDB taxonomy): domain Bacteria; phylum Pseudomonadota; class Alphaproteobacteria; order Rhizobiales; family Stappiaceae; genus Pseudovibrio; species Pseudovibrio zosterae. The sequence goes on from NZ_JAQZAJ010000002.1 coordinate 876,057, forward strand.
TCGCCCTCCAACCGCGCCGATGAAATTGGAGAGGCGGAGCGACAGCTCGCGGCAATGGAAACGAAGCTAAATCAGGCCTTGAAGCAGCAACGCAAGCTGGCAGATCTGGGCCTTGCTGTTTCCAAGATAAACCATGACCTGAGAAACATCTTGTCCTCTGCGCAGCTGTTCATCGAGCGTCTGGAAGGGTTGCCGGACCCAACCGTGCAGCGCATTGCGCCAAAGCTGCTGGCAACACTGGATCGCGCCACAAGCTACACCAAGGCCGTAATGTCCTATGGGAAGGCTCAAGAGGCGGAGCCAAACATCAGGGTAATCCGTTTGGCAGACGTTGTGTCGGATGTGGAAGAGGTGCTCGGCCTTAGCGGCAATGATGACATCTGCTTTGAGAGCCATATCTCTGAGGATCTGGAAGTCAACGCAGACCCTGAGCAGATCTTTCGTGTGATCATGAACTTGTGTCGGAATGCGGTTCAGGCCATGCAGGAAGACAAGACAGTTGATGCATCTGTCATCAAGCGCATCACGGTCGATGCCGAAGTGCGTGGTGACAGGATAGAGCTTCTTATCTCAGATACGGGGCCGGGTGTGCCGGAAAAGATGCGCGAAAACCTGTTCCGCGCTTTCCATACTTCGGGCAAGGCCGGAGGCACGGGGCTGGGGCTGGCTATCGCCGCTGAAATCGTAAAGGCCCACCAGGGAACACTTTCCTTGAAAGAAGACGGTTGCCCAGGAGCCTGCTTCGTTATTTCTCTGCCGCACCGCGAGCAGCCGAAAAAGAGGGGCACAATCACTCGCCTTTTCCCGAAGGATACGCAGATTTCGGCTGGTGGCGACTGAGAGAGGTTACGTAATTCACTTTAAAAAACAGAGAATAAGCCCTGAACGAACGGTGCTGGCTTACTGTTTTTGTCCACGTTAAATTGCATCTGCATATCTTTTTCCCCAAAACATAGGGACTGACAAAAAAAAGATACAAAAGCGCTTGCCAAGTGTCAGCATCAGGGATAGATAGAGCCCCGTTCCGAACGGAACACACGGCACGCACCGGTAGCTCAGCTGGATAGAGCACCAGACTACGAATCTGGGGGTCGGGAGTTCGAATCTTCCCCGGTGCGCCATTTCTTCAAGCCTTCCTTGAGTATTCAAGACGTCTTGTTGAAGCATTGCATAGCCTCTATGGTTCAATGCAGGCGATGCCTCATATGCACCGGTAGCTCAGCTGGATAGAGCACCAGACTACGAATCTGGGGGTCGGGAGTTCGAATCTTCCCCGGTGCGCCATTTCCCCCCAAAAAAAGCTATATTCTCAAAGCAGGCTGGCCGTATCGGTTTGCTGCCCTTTTGTTGTGTTTTTAAGCGCTCAGCCGTAACTTGTGGTTCGTGCAACGCATTGAGAAACCATCATATGTCCCGGACTGCGGTTACTCCTGAAAACCTTATCGAACTCCTGGAAAGCCGTGTTTCGGCTTCTTTAAAGGCAATGGACGGTAGCGGGCCATCTGACGAGGAAGTGGAGCAGCTGATTGCTGCAGCTGCTACTGCGCCGGATCATGGACGTCTCACGCCCTATCGCTTCATGAAGGTAAGCATGGAGGGACGTCGGCGTTTAGGAGATCTCTTTGAAGCTGCCCAAAAGGAACGCAACCTTCATGCCTCGCCGGAGACGTTGGAACGGGCCCGGCAAAAGGCCTACCGCGGGCCATGTCTCCTCGTCCTGATCGGCTGTATTCGAAGTGAGTTGGAAACGGGTATTCCGGAGGATGAGCAGCTTGTAACAGCGGGTGCAGCCCTGCAGAACCTGTTGGTTGCTGCCACTGCGATGGGATATGCCAGCCGGGTCACCAGTGGGCGGGGCGCCAGATCTCCTTTGTTTCACAAAGGGTTGGGGCTACAGGAGAACGAGCGCTTTCTCTGTTTTGTTTCTCTCGGCCACGTGGCGCTGCCAAGGACAGCGAAAGGCAGACCTGAACCTTCAAGTCTGCTCTCCGAGTTCTAACGGCCTATTTGTTCTTGGGGCGAAACACCTTGATCACGTCAGGGTTGGTGTCAATTCGTCCAGCGCCAATAAGATCAAGGCAATAGGGTACAGCCGGGAACACGGCATCAAGGCATGTCTTGATGGCGGCTGGCTTGCCCGGCAAATTGATGATCAAGCTTCTGCCCCGAATACCTGCGGTCTGACGTGAAAGAATGGCGGTTGGCACTTCCTCCAAGCTCACCTTGCGCATCAGCTCTCCAAAGCCAGCCAATTCTTTTTCCATGACGAGTGCCATGGCTTCCGGCGTCAGATCTCTAGGAGCTGGCCCAGTGCCGCCTGTTGTAAGGATCAGGTCGGCGCAAACATCGTCACAAAGCTCGATCAGGCAGTCCTTCACGCTCTCAATACCGTCAGGAATGATGCGTGTAACCGGCTCCCACGGCATGGAGAGTGCATCTCGCATATAGGCCATGATTGCTGGGCCGCTTTTATCTACATACTCTCCCGAAGTCGCCCGGTCTGAAATTGTAACGGCTGCAATCTTCACGCCTCTGCCCTCCTGCTGCAAAAGAACCTTTCCTGTTGCGTAGCATCCGACGTGGGTTGGTCAAAACACAAATTAGTAACTTAGATTTGTATCTTCCAAAAAAATAAGAGCCTGACCTTGCCGGAAAGCTGGCCTACGGTCTTCAATGACGTTACGTCAACAAAAGGTCCGCCAATGCAAAAGAAAAAAATAGCCGCGTTCAGCGAATTGGAAGATCGTAAACCCTCCCATGCCCTTGTTGCAAATGTGGATCTTGTCCTTGTCAAATATGATGATGAGATCTCCGTCATGTATGGCCGGTGCCTGCACCGAGGTGCGATAGAACCGCAACAGTTTGCCGAGTTCGCCGAGGAAGTACGTGAGGAAACCGAAGGGATCCCCATTGGTTGCAAACTCTCAGCTCAGCACATCGAAAAGGACAGTGATGCGGCGTTGGCGGTAGGCGTGGACTACATCATTCTGGACGAACGCGGCGGCGGTACTTGGGCAGCACCAAGTTTGTTTCGAGATAACATCTCCGTTCCCACCATTCCGGCACTTGCCCAGGCGCGCGGGCATCACCGCTTGTCAGAGTTCAACATCGACGACCTTTGCACTTGGAAAGAGGAAATCACCAAACTTTCCGGGATTTCATTCAGTGGCGTGAGTTTTGATGACATGGGGAGGGAGTGGAATGGCCGTTGCTGAGATGCTGTTGGAAATATTGATCTACTACGCTCTCTTAGGCTTCATGGTTGCCATCGTCTTTCTGATCTTTGGCATCGGCAAGGTGGAACGGGCCGCCAAGGGCGCATACTTCTTCCGGCCACAATTGATCCCCGGCATCATGTTGTTGTGGCCAGTGGTGATTTATCGCTGGCGAAAGCTGGCCCAGTCACCTGAGCAGGAGGGTTAGCCATGCAACGCAGACAACGTCGCGCCCATCAAGTCATCTGGTGGTTCCTAGCCATCCTTATCCCTGTGGTGGTTGCGATCGCAGTATTCAGTAATCCGACTGGCAATTCTCAGCAGCCTGCGGAGCCGCTGGATGACCGAGCCAAACAGGTTGAGGGAGGCCAAGGGTGAGCCACAAGTACATTCCGGTCATTTGGAACCGAACCAAGATTGTCTATGACATTGTCGCGGTGGCTTGCATCGCAGCTTACCTAGGAGTCTACTTGTATGTAGCACCGCTTTTTCAGACCGTGACCCTTCCCATAGACGCGCTCATTTATCGAGCTCAAGCTTATGGCACCTGTGTTTTTTTTCTGCTCACAGTCATTTTGTGCATTGGCCCGCTGTCCCGCTTAGACACGCGTTTTTTGCCTCTGCTTTACAACAGGCGTCACCTCGGAGTGATGACTGCGTGCCTCGCGGTAGTGCATGTAAAGTACATCCTGGATTGGTACTACGCCTTCTCTCCGACAGATCGGTACGTGGCGGTTCTGGCTTCAAACACCAGCTATTTTCAGTTCCTTGGTTTTCCCTTCGAAGTGTTGGGACTTGCAGCACTGTTGATCCTCTTGGTGCTGGCCACCACAAGCCATGACTTCTGGCTCCATTTTCTGGGGCCTCCCCTTTGGAAGACGCTTCATATGGGCATCTATTTTGCCTACGCGCTTGTCGTCTTCCATGTTGCGCTTGGGGCGCTGCAAAGCGCTGCCGGTCCGGTTATACCCCTGGTGGTTGGTGCGTCAGCGTCCCTTGTGATCACGTTGCATTTGCTAGCCGCACGCAAAGAACGGTCAACGGAAAACGACGTGCCGCTTGAAGCTGACGACACACCGTGGGTGGTTGTGGGAGATCCAATGCAGATCCCCAACAAGCGAGCACAAATCGTTGCGCTGAAGGAAGATGAAAGGGTTGCCGTGTTCCGCGACGGCGACAAAGTCTCCGCCATATCCAACGTGTGCGCTCACCAGAACGGACCGCTTGGGGAAGGGAAGATAGTCTATGGCTGCGTAACCTGCCCTTGGCATGGCTATCAGTATCGGGTTGAAGACGGCTGTTCGCCGCCGCCTTTTACTGAAAAGGTCCCCACATATCGCCTGAAGCTGAAAGGCAATCTCCTTTTATTGGACCCCATTGCCTTGCCAGCGGGAACCTACATTGAGCCAGTTGTTGTGGGAGGCGTTCATGCAGCAGAAAAAGCCTAAGGGTAAACCGGACCCGTTTTTTATCGGGTGGGCCAAAAAGCCTCCCAAGCTATTGCAGGGCTTTTTATTCTTTGTCTCCGCTGTTCTCGTGGGCGGGGCGGCTGGTGTTGCTTTCAGCATTGGCGCGTCTGTCCCTGATCCTGGCAACGGCACGTTCTTGTGGAGTGCCGGCTATCAGACCATGACCGGTGTTGTTGAAGCCAAACCCTATCCGGTCTTGCGCTTGCCGCCGAGTGAACCGGGAGGCGAACCGCGGGCACTTCTTTTGTCCGGGGTCGGCAAGCGAGGCGTTCAGGGATTGGCCGGGCCCCTCGATGGAAAACAAGTCGATGCAGGCGGGGTGCTGCTCAAGCGCGGCACAATCGAAATGCTGCAGGTCGGCGGCCAAGTGAAGTTACGCGCGGCAGAGACCCCTCTCAATAGCTTTGAACCGCAGCCCGCCGAAGATCTTGGAAGGTGGCGTCTTTCTGGTGAGGTTTGCGATGGCAAATGCTATGTTGGCGCCATGCGCCCCGGCGTGGGGCTTGCGCACAAGGCCTGTGCCAACCTGTGTCTCATCGGCGGGGTTCCGCCTGTCTTCGTCAGCACCAGTCCCGTCGATGGCAGCAGCTTCTTTTTGCTTGCCGATGCGCAGGGCAATCCAGTGCCTGAGGATCTGTATGACCTCACGGCCCTGTTCATATCCCTTGAAGGCGAAATAGAGCGCCGCGATGATCTGTTGATCTTCAAGGCAGATCTGACGACGGCCAAGCGCCTATAGCTTCAAACGGGTGTGCCAGTTTCTTGCGTGTTAATCACTTCTTTTCATTCTTTACCTAAGGTAGGAAATTGGATTGCAGCAACGCCTTAAAACAACAAGAACAGGGGCGAACATGCTTGGTGTCGTTTTTTCAGAATTCATGGAAATGGTGGAAGAAGAGTTTTCGCCTGACGTGGCCGATAGGGTCATGGAGCAAGTCGAGGACATGTTGCCCAGCGGCGGTGCTTACACGGCTGTAGGGGAGTACCATCACAGCGAAATTCTAACGTTGATCGGTCAACTCAGTGCAGACACCGGGGTGCCTGTCGAGGACTTGGTCGAAAAATTTGGGCGATATCTCTTTGCCCGGTTCGCCGTGCTCTACCCAGAGTTCTTCCAAGGCGCGGACGATGCATTCACCTTCCTCGGTACAATTGAAGACTACATCCACCGCGAAGTGCGGAAATTGTATCCGCATGCAGAGCTTCCAAGCTTCGATTGCGATCGACCGAGCGACGCAGTTCTTATCATGCATTACGAGTCCAAACGCCCATTTGCGCCATTGGCACATGGCCTTATTCATGGCTGTATCGATCACTTTGGACAGGAAATTGTGGTTCATATGGACATGCCGGAGGAGAAGGCTGGCAGCGCCGCAACATTTACCCTCAGGCGGACGTGATGACCGATGGATGCTTTCCGACTGCAAAGGCGTTTAGAGCGCGAGCGAAAAGCCCGCAAAGAGGCTGAGCGCCTATTGGAAAACAAGGCGCGTGAGCTGTACATGGCCAACCAGGCCCTTTCACAGACGCTGGAAGACCTTGAAGAACGCATTTCCTTGCGTACCCAAGAGTTGAGGCAAGCAACCCGCATGGCTGAAGAGGCAAACCGGGCAAAATCCGAGTTCCTTGCCAACATGAGCCACGAAATCAGAACGCCACTTAACGGCATCATCGGCATAAGTGAACTGCTTCTCGATACCGAACTCGATGAAAAGCAAGGTCAGCTCGCCGGTATGATTCAGGACTCCTCCAACGCATTGCTTGAGATTATCAATGACATCCTAGATTTTTCCAAGATTGAAGCCGGTCATATGAATGTACACACCGGCTACTTCAACCTCGAAAGCGTGCTGCAGGCTGTTTTCAGCATCAACTACCATCGCGCCATGCGGAAAAAACTGAAATTGGAGCTCCGCTACTCCCCCGTGCTACCTCGGACTTTCATCTCAGATCAGGCGATGGTGCGTCAGATTTTCTCCAATCTGGTGAGCAACGCGGTGAAATTTACTGAAGTGGGCAGTGTAAACATTACCGTCTCTGATAAAGCTCAACTCGTTCCGGATGGTATTCGAGTGGAGGTTGCAGACACAGGTATCGGGCTTGCCAATGAAGACCTGACAACGATCTTTGAAAAGTTCCGGCAGGTAGAAAGCGGAGCAAGCCGCAAATATGCTGGCACCGGGTTGGGCCTGACCATCACAAAGTCATTGGTTGAGTTACTAGGTGGGCAGATCATCGTGACATCGCAGAAGGATGTCGGCACCACATTTGTGGTCGAGCTACCTCTGAGCGCGGCAGAGGGGGACCACAGTGTGTTGGACGCTGGTTTACATGAGGCTCGCAAAGGGCCGGAAAAGAAACTGCCTGAGGGCATGCGCATTTTGATCGTGGAAGATACGTTAACCAACCAGATGGTGATGAAGGCCTATCTGGAAACAGAGCCGCTTGATGTCGTTCTTGCCAAAGATGGTCGCTCAGCAGTGGAAGAGTTCAAGAGACAAAAGCCAGACCTCATCTTCATGGATGTTTCAATGCCGGAAATGGATGGCTACGAAGCGACCGAAATGATCCGTACCAACGAATTGCAAACGGGTGCCGAGCGTACCTGCATCGTAGCGCTGACCGCCAACGCAACGGAAGAGCACAAACGTAAGTGCCTGCAAGCGGGTATGGATGATTATCTCTCCAAACCGGTCACAAAGGGCAGTGTAATGGGGAAACTCATAGAGTGGTTAGGAGCCTGAGGTGAAGTTTCACCTCAGGCATGTTCCAATTCCGCTTCCCATTCTATGAGAAGCTTTTTCAGGCCGTCCTCATCAACGAGATCAGCAGCATCAGAGAAGGAGAACCATTTGCGGTTTCTTTCATCCTTTTCCGGCCAGCGCTTCATCTCATCTTTGACCTTGAGGGGGTATACGCTTACCTCGCAAAGCACAGGGGCCTTGTCACCGCGCAGCTTCACATAATGGTATTTTCCAATTTTCTTGGACCCAATGTTACCTTTTATGCCAGCTTCTTCGTAAGCTTCTTGTTTTGCAGCTTCGGCGTCAGTTTTGCCCTTCATGGGCCAGCCCTTTGGGATAACCCAGCGCCTTGTTTCGCGCGAAGTGATAAGCATGACCTCCGGACGTCCTTTTTTGCCCAAGCGGAAAGGTAGAGCCGCGCATTGCACGCCCTCCTCAAAGAATGGGTGTTTGGAATGGACGATAGGTTTGCTCATCCTGGTGAATTCCTAGTGCTGGGCTCGAAAGAGCCCATCCTTTCATTTCATTCAGTGATATTTGTCTAGATATTTGCTCTATTATTATAATTCTCAAGTGCGGTGAAACACTGCTTTTGTCGACCAAGGGCCTATCTGCCGCAACGGCTATATGGGCCAAAGATTAATTTCGTAGGCGCATAAATCCAAAAATGCCGAAGGGCAAGGTGAAAATTTCTCTCGGATCAGCGCATAAAAATCCCTTGTATCACCTCCCTTATACCGGGAAATTGCTTAGCAGTGCAAATCTCGGGGTGAACTTATTGAGTTCCTAATTGGTAATATTGCGTAAGGTAACGCATCTGGCAGAAGTTATTCAGGGGGAATGGTGCGAAAAACACACACAGACTTTGAGGCAACGAAACGCCTCTTCAAGCTTCCGGGTTCTTTGATATACCTCGACGGTAATTCTTTGGGCGCAATGCCGAAAAACGTCTCCGAACGGGTTCAAAAAACAGTGGATGAACAATGGGGCGTGAGTCTTATCCGAGGCTGGAATGACCATGGTTGGGTTCATAAACCCTCAAGCATTGGGGATCGCATTGGAAAACTCATCGGGGCCGAAAACGGGACTGTGCTTTGTGGCGACAATACGTCCATCAACGTGTTTAAAGCGCTCGCCACGGCTGTGAAAATGCGGCCGGACCGGCACATCATATTGTCTGATACGGGCAACTTCCCAACGGACTTGTACATGGCTCAAGGCCTTTCAAGCTTGTTGGAGCAAGGGCATGAGTTGCGGCTCGTCGAGCCGGAGGACGTGGAAGCGGCTTTGGATGAGACGATCGCGGTGATGATGCTCACCGAGGTGGACTACCGCACAGGTCGCCGTCACAACATGAAGAGCCTCACAGCAAAAGCGCATGAAGCGGGCGCGTTGACGCTTTGGGATCTTGCGCACTCTGCAGGTGCATTCCCGGTACACCTCGATGCATGTGAAGCCGATTTCGCAGTTGGCTGCGGGTACAAATACCTCAACGGTGGCCCAGGGGCTCCAGCCTTCGTATATGCTGCAAAGCGTCATCACGAAGCCATGACCACGCCTCTTGCCGGGTGGTGGGGACACGAAACCCCTTTCTCATTTGATCTGGACTATCGTCCGGCTTCTGGCATCAACCAAATGCGGGTTGGAACGCCTTCCGTACTGGCCATGGCGGCCATGGAGGCCGCTCTGGATCTTTGGGATTTGGTGAGCCTTGACGATGTACGCATACGCTCTGTCGACCTGTGCGAGCTGTTCATTGCCGAGGTGGAACGCCGCTGCCCGGAGTTGACACTTGCCAGTCCTCGAAACGCCGAAGACCGAGGATCTCAGGTCTCGTTCCATGCTGAAGAAGGTTATGCCATCATGCAGGCGCTCATTGCTGATGGCGTGATCGGCGATTTTCGAGCGCCTGATATTATTCGCTTCGGTTTCACACCTCTTTACATCGGCCCAGAGGACGTCGTTGGGGCAGCAGAGGCTTTGGAAAGAATTCTCAAGGAACGGCGTTGGGATCGGCCTGAATTTAAAGTGAAAGCTGCCGTAACCTAAATATCCGACGTATGCGCGAAAAAAAGTCATCTACTTGCTGAGAAATTGTCGGGTGTTTGGTTAGGTGGTTTTACTGGTTCATCCTGCGAAAAGCTGCTAGATCTTTAAAAAGAAAAACAAAACCAGAGATTTTATCAGGCATACAAAACGATTTGGTTCGCGAAAAAGCGGGCCCATAGCGTTTACTCCAGATGGGGAACGGGGGCAGAGTTGGCGCCATAAGCTGACCTGCCCCCTATTGGGGAGAGAGAATGCTTCAGGTCGAGGGGCTGACAATGAACTTCGGCGGCTTTACTGCCGTCAACAAGTGCTCGTTTTCGATTGGTGCTGGAACAATAACAGGTCTTGTTGGGCCCAATGGCGCGGGCAAAACCACTCTGTTCAACCTGATTGCCGGGGCGTTTCAGCCCACGTCAGGCAAAATCCGCTTTCAAGGCAAAGATGTAACGAAGCTTTCGACGGATCAATTGTTCCACCAGGGGCTGGTGCGGACGTTCCAGATCCCTCACGAGTTTCACCGGCTCTCCGCCCTTGAAAACCTGATGATGGTGCCGCCAGCGCAGAAAGGGGAGACCCTGCTGTCAAACTGGTTGCAATTTGGTGCCGTGAAAGCGCAGGAAAAAGAGGTGCGCGCACGTGCATGGGAAACGCTTGAGTTCTTGGAACTCACTCAGGTGGCCTTTGAACGCGCGGGCAACCTGTCCGGTGGTCAAAAGAAGCTACTTGAGCTCGGGCGTACCATGATGACGGATGCCAAGCTGGTGCTGCTTGATGAGCCTGCAGCCGGTGTAAACAGAACGCTGCTGCGCAAACTGGAAGAGAAGATAGAAATCCTAAATAAGGAGCGTGGATTTACTTTCATGCTCATCGAACACGACATGGAGATGATCGAGAAGCTCTGTTCTCCAGTCATCTGCATGGCTGAAGGTTCGGTTCTGATTGAGGGAGATTTCCAGACAGTACGTTCTGATCCGCGCGTCCTTGAAGCTTATCTTGGCGAAGTCGCCTACGGGGAGACAGCCTGATGCTGCAAAAGGCGACGAGCCACGTGCTTGCCATGCAAGAAGTTCGCGGAGGCTATGGAGATGCGGACATTCTCCATGGTGTTTCCATTGAGGTGGCCGAAAAAGAAATTGTTGTCATTGTCGGCCCGAATGGGGCGGGCAAATCAACGGCCATGAAAGCCATTTTTGGCCTGTTGAAAGTCCGTGGGGGCTCCATCATGGTTGATGGCACAGACATCGCCGGATGGACGCCAAACCGCATTGTTCAGCACGGAGTTTGTTACGTGCCGCAGGTCAACAACGTCTTTCGCGAGATGACTGTGCATGAAAACCTTGAGATGGGGGCGTTTCTAAACAAGGGCGACTTCACCGAGGCGTGTGATCGTGTCTACGCTTTGTTTCCAGATCTTAGAGAGCGCCGCCGTGCCCTAGCTGGGAACCTGTCCGGCGGCCAACGTCAAATGGTCGCCATGGGGCGAGCCTTGATGCTGAGCCCCAAACTGTTGCTGCTGGACGAGCCGACTGCGGGCTTGTCGCCAAAGTACATGGAGCAGATTTTCGAGATCACCCGCGGTGTGCGGGATTCCGGCGTATCCATTTTGCTGGTTGAACAGCACGCCAAACAGGCCCTGGCGTTTGCGGACCGTGGTTATGTGTTGGCTGCGGGGCAAAACCGCCATGAGGGTCGGGCCGCTGATCTGCTTGCAGATCAGGAGGTCGCTGAAATGTTCTTGGGCGGGTAGGGCAATGACACTGCTGGAACTGATAAACTTTTATCTCATACCGGGTGTTGTGCTCGGTTCAATTTACGCACTGGGCGCTGTTGGCATCACATTGGTCTTCGGCATTTTGCGGTTCGCGCACCTGGCCCACGGGGACCTTGCGACTTTCGGGGCGTTTGCCGCGTTGGCATTGGTTGCCGTAGGGGGCGTCAATGTCTGGGTTGCCTTGCCACTTGCCATGGCCATCTGCGGCGCGGCGGCGATTGGCATCGACAAGTATTTCTACGACTACCTCAAAGAACGGCCGAAGATTCTGACCGTGATGGCCTCTCTCGGCATTGCCTTGATGCTGCGTGCCATAGTGCAGGTGGTGTGGGGCGTTGATACGGAAACATACACCCGCGGAATTGTGCGCCCGGAGACTTACTGGGGTATCCGTATTCGCGATCGAGAGCTTTATACGGTTATTGCCATGCTCGGCATTGTGGCAGTGCTCTGGTTCTTCTTGAAGAACACCAAATGGGGCAAGGCCATGCGGGCGATGTCTGACAACCCTGATCTGGCTTTGCTTTCTGGCGTCGACAACCGCAAGGTTACCATGCTCACCTGGATGATCGTTGGCATGCTGTGTGCTGCCGCTGGTTTCTTCCTCGGACTCAACACCGAGCTCAAGGCGCTTATGGGTTGGACCATGCTGTTGCCCATGTTCGCTGCAGCCATTCTGGGCGGCGTGGGCCGCGTCGAAGGGGCTGTCATTGGCGGGTTGATCATCGGCATCGTTGAAGAGATGTCTGTGCTGTTCATCCCGACAGAATACAAGGCCGCGCTCGCCTTCGCCATTTTGTTGATCATCCTGCTTGTACGTCCTACCGGGCTGCTCAAGGGCAAGGTTCTGTAAGGAGGTCGCTCATGGAACTTATCGGACTTGCCAACTATGCTGTTTACATGGCGATTTTCATTGGCATCTACGCCATTCTTGCGCTGGGCCTGAACATCCAGTGGGGCTTCACAGGTTTGTTCAACGCGGGTATCGCGGGTTTCTTCGCTGTCGGCGCTTACGTTTCGGCAATCCTGACGTCGGCCGATGTTGCAAACCGAATTGGTGGATTTGATCTGCCCATCGTTGTGGGATGGATCGGCGCCATGGTTGCCGCAGGCCTGATTGCCTGGCCCATTGGCAAAATTTGTTTGCGTTTTCGCTCGGACTATCTGGCCATCGCCACCATCGGTATCGCCGAAATCATTCGATTGGTCGTGAAGTCAGAAGGCTGGATGACGGGCGGTGCCCGTGGCGTCAACAATGTGCCGCGCCCATTTGGAGACCTGGAGTATTTTCAATCTCAGCTCGCCTACATGCTCATGGTCTTCTTAATCCTCGGCATCGTTTACTTCCTCGTCGAGCGGCAGATCCATGCGCCATGGGGCCGCATGATGCGCGCTATCAGGGACAATGAAGCCGCCGCTGCGGCCATGGGTAAAAACATCGAGCGCCGTCGCCTCGAAGCCTTCATTTTCGGTGCTGCCATCATGGGGCTGGGCGGTGCCTTGTTCGCCCACTTCAACCGGTCCATCACACCCGAGGCGGTTGATCCAATGGTCGCCACATTCCTTATCTGGATCATGCTGATCCTCGGTGGGTCGGGGAATAATCGCGGTGCGATCCTCGGCGTTGCAGTGGTCTGGATCATCTGGTCCATGTCGGAGATGATTACCGATCAGCTGCCGCAGGAATACGCCATCAAAGCCAAGTACATGCGAGTGTTCATCATTGGCTTGATGTTGCAGCTTGTGCTGCGGTTCCGTCCGGAGGGGATTTTGCCGGAACCGCAATACACCGATGAAACAAACAAGGAGAAGGTGCAAAGGGGAAGCCCAGCTTCCGATGCACCCACCACTTAGCGATCGAGTGGCCCGATTCTGGCCAAAACAACAAGATCCAACCGGAGGTTTGTGAACATGAAGCTTACTTCACTTGCATTCACGGCAGCTCTTGCAGGAGCTACCGCCCTTACGTCACACACTGCACTGGCAGACGTTAAAGTTGGCCTGCTTGGCGGTGTTTCGGGGCCGATTGCAGCAATGGCTCCGCCAATGCTTGATGCCGCGCAGCTTGCCTTCCAGCAGGTCAATGAACAAGGTGGCGTTGCTGGTGGCCAGATGATTGAGGCTGTCGTTGGCGATAGTGGCTGTAATCCGCAAAACGGCGTGGACAGCGCAACCAAGCTGGTAAACGTAGAGCAGGTTGTTGGCCTGGTTGGTCCGCAGTGCTCCGGCGCGGTTATTGCGGTCGCCAACTCTGTTTCCGTGCCTGCTGGCATTGCTTTGTTGACGCCATCTGGCACATCTCCGGAAATCACCAGCATCGAGGACAAAGACACCGTTATGCGTACCGTGCCATCTGATGACTATCAGGGCCGGGCGCTTGCGCGGGCGCTTTTGGAGCGGGGAACCAAGAAGGTTGCTGTCGCCTATTTGAACAACGACTATGGTACTGGCCTGGCTGAATCTTTTAAGGCTGAGTTTGAAGCCAATGGTGGCGAGCTTGCTGGATATGCCGCGCACGAGGAAGGCAAGGCGTCCTACCGCTCAAACCTTGCAGCGTTGACACGTGATGGCGCCGACACCCTTGTAATTTTTGACTATGGTGACGGCACAGGTCTAACCATTCTGCGCCAAGCGCTTGAGAATGGCTTCTTTGAAAACTTTGTTGGCGGCGACGGCATGAAGTCTGAAGCCATCATCAACGAACTTGGGGCCGAGAACCTGACGACATTTGTTGCGTCCTCACCGGTAGGTACAGCATCCAGCAGTCTCGATCTGTTCAATGATGCTTTTGCCGGTATCGGCGGAGACCCGAACGCAATTTTTGTGACCACGTCATATGATGCAGCCTTCCTCATGGCGTTGGCTATTGAGAAAGCTGGCGGCGACAAGGCCGCAGTCGCTGCAGCTCTGCGTGAAGTTTCAAATGGTGAAGGTGAACCGATTCTTCCGGGTGAATGGAAGAAGGCAACAGGCCTCATCGCAGAAGGTAAGGCAATTGATTACAAGGGTGCCTCAGGTGACCTGGACTTTGACGAAAACGGAGATGTCCCCGGTGCCTACGCCATGTTCAAGGTTTCAAATGACACTTTCGAATCTATTGGTGAGATGAAGTAAGCAGTCCTACGCTGTGGAAGAACGCGCGCCGGTCCTGATACACAGGGCCGGCGTTTTTATGCCTACTTGGTCAGAATCAATTTGCCGAGTTTGGTGATGGTAAGGCGGTACTCATCATCGTTGTGCGAGATCTTGATCTCACGCGTGCCTTTGAAAAGTGCCTTACTATCAATCTTCTGAGTGCTTTCGCTATCAGTTCCTTGATGAGCGATCCTAGTCATTTCTCAGCCCCGTTTCTTCGACAAGTTAGCATCCTCCGGTTGTTGCCGGATATTTATAACTTGACTTTCATACTCATATTTAAGTAAGAAAGCAACGACTGTTTGCCAATGAGTGTCATTCGCGTCTGACACTGGCAGGCAAAGTCATGCCCGAACTCAGTAGCCAGCCACCCGCTCCTCCCTCGTCGGCAAGCCAGCTACACTTTTCTGAATGTCGGGGTCATCTCCGTAGAGGCCTGCACAAAACCCCAATAAATGATAGGGGTGTTGTCTGCGGGCATCTTGGTGTTGAACGTGAGGTCTTGCGCTGCTCTAGCTGCGTCTGGCAGGGGCTAGACAATTTTGGATAGTTGATCAGCGGGTGGTTGAAGCATCCGCTTCCTGGGGATTGGAAAAGGAATATTCCGTGCTGTCATCTGTCGCTGCGTCGGGGTACGGCGAGTTTTTGGGGCCTCTGGTTTCCTTGCTGGAGAAAGGTGGCTCGGTTGTCGGATTATTGCTTGTGCTCAGTCTGGCCGCCTCGACTCTCGTTGTGGCGAAACTCATTCAGTTCGTCCGGGCCGGTATCGGTCGGCACGCTCGCGCGAAGACGGCGGTAGAGCTTTGGCGCAAGGGATACATGGATGATGCGTATCGTATGGTAGCGCTCCACCGGTCTCCGGTGTCTGATGCCGCTGCTCACACCATGCGCGGTCTCCGCAACCCTTCGCTCGATAAGGCTCTCATCCGCGAAGATGTTGAGCGTATTTGCCTGACGCATTTGAACAGCCTGCGCAGTCACTTTCGTGCGCTGGAAATGATTGCACAAATCGCACCTCTTCTTGGCCTGTTCGGTACGGTGCTCGGCATGATCAATGCATTTCAGGCCATGGCAGATGCCGGAGCGCAGGTAAACCCCGCCGACCTTGCCAGTGGTATTTGGGTTGCGCTTTTGACCACGGCGGTTGGCCTGGCTGTTGCAATTCCGTCTTCTGTCTTGCTCACCTTTTTTGAAAGCCGGGTCGAGCGGGAACAGGCTGCAATGGAATTGGTTGTGACACACCTGTTTACTGGAGCCGCAACGGAAGACGATCATGCGGTTGTTTCTGTGCGCGAACGTAAGGCGAAGCTTGAGGTCGCCTAGATGCAGCTCGGAAACACCCGTCGCCGCAGTCGTGCGCCGTCGCTCACATCGCTCATTGACGTCATTTTTCTGCTCCTCATGTTTTTCATGTTGGCCTCAACATTCTCCATCTATCAGCGGATGGATGTGTCTTCCGGTGCCTCGGGCGAGAGTGAACAAGCGCAAAAACCGGTGATCATCAGGGTGCAAAATGCAGAGCTCGTAGTTGTTGATGGCATAGAAGTCTCCGCCGAAGGTCTTGGCGCGCATCTGGCCGAGATGGACCTTGCCAAGACGCAGTTGATTGCCGTTCTGCCGGAAAGCGAGTCGGTTGTTCAGGACGTCGTTAGCGTTCTTGAGCTGGTTACAAATGCAGGCTTCAAGCCGACGCTGGTCGGAAGCTCCAGCACGTCGGAGGCGGCGAAATGAGGCTCAAAACCACAAAGAAGAAAAGTGCCTTTGAGAGCACCATCCCGCTTATAAATATTGTCTTCCTCATGCTCATCTTCTTCATGGTGGCAGGCACCATTGATACGGATGTCGCCCGCGATATTCATCCGCCTCAGGTATCTGGTGAGGATGAGCGAGACCGTGTGGCCAACGCTCTGGTGATTGATGAAGAGGGCATTTTTCATTTTCAGGACGCGGTGATCGCGCCGGAGGACCTTGCAGCCGTCGTGGATCAGGGAGAGGAGCAATCTCTTCTGATCATTGCGGATAAAAAACTCAAGGGCACTGAACTCACAGCGATGCTCAAAGATTTAAAGGCCGCGGGCATTCAGAAGATTGAACTGGTGACGGTGAGAGCAACCCAATGAACAAAAAGGGGAGTGGGCTCGGCTGGGGTGTGCTGACCGTAAGTCTGATGGTGTCTGTTGGTGCGCATGCGCTCCTTCTTTCGCGCTGGAAAGTTGAGAGTGATGAAGTCTTGATGCGCGGGGGATCCGGCATCACCATCGCGCTTGCCGGTTCGCTGGAGGACCTGATCGCTGGCCAGGATGAGACAGTGGCCCCTTTAGATGGCCAGTCGGAGCCTGATCCGAAGCCCGAACCCGTTGAAAAAGAGGTTCAGCAAGATCCGGTTGAGCAGGCCGAACGGGAAGCTCCAGTCGAACTTGACAGACCCGAGCCAGAGCCGGTGGAAAAGGCAGAGAAGGTTGAGATCGAGCAGCCCGTCGAGCAGGTCGTAGAGCCTCCGCTGCCGGTTGAGGTTACGCAGGCTCAAGAGATCGCAGCGCTGCAGCTTGGCGATGAAGTCGCCGAAATGATGCTGCCTGAAGCCGTTCTTGAACAGAAAAATGAGCCCGAAGACCAGACAGAACCCGAGCAAACGAACACAATTCCAGAGCCAGAGCCAGAGCCAGAGCCAGAGCCAGAGCCAGAGCCAGAGCCA
>NZ_JAQZAJ010000020.1 GCF_028737195.1 Pseudovibrio exalbescens
GCCGAGAGCGAGAGGCAGAGATGGGAGGACCAACGGAAGAGTGATGCGGAAGGAGCAGAGTAAGGCCCAATGTGCTAACGAAGAATGCCCCAGCACTTGAACAAATCGTCATTTAAAACAGCTGCACATGACATCCGACATGCCAATCCGTGGGGTGTGCGGGCACTAAGCCTGCAGTCAGCCAAGCAGCGGGCTCGCGCTCAAGCAGTCGGCGCACGATGAAATACGGCGGGCCGCAAGCGATAGCAAAGTGGGGCAGAGGACAGCAACACAGCCGTGTAGAAAGCCGAACCGCTCCCCCCCACCACCGTCATGCCGGACAAGACGAGCGCAGCGAGACGCAGATCCGGTATCCAGCGCAAAAAAAGCAACTGCGGTGCCGGGATAACCAACGAGAGACGAGGCGGAGGCGGACGCAGAATAGGAAGAGGCAGAGCTGACCAAGAGGAGTGGCTTCCAAGATCTGAACGGAGCGTCATTTAAAACAACCGCACATGACAGCCGCCGCGCGATCAGGGACGACGGGCAAGCAGAAGGAAAGCACGCCCCCGTCGGCGCGGGTCCGAACAAGAGTAAAATCAGCAAGCGCTCAGCCAGCAAGCGCTCTGCCTGCAACCAACCACCGCCCGCACCTGCCGAGCCGCACATCTGGATCCCGGGTCAAGCCCGGGATGACAGCCGCGAGAGTAAGGCGAAGGGAGTGTGGCGCAGGTGGAAGGACCGCCGTGAGGGTGAGGCGAAGGGAGCAGAGTAAGGCCCCGACGTGCTAACGAAGAATGCCCCCAGCACTCGAACAAATTGTCATTTGAAACACTGGAGTCTCGCACCCCTCGCGCCGTTAGCTACGACGGATGTACGATCAGGTCCGGCAGATGCGCGATCAAGCGGGCGGACGAGCTGTAAGCTTGAGAGCCACAAGTCAGCGGGTAGCGTGCGGAGGGCGATTGAACAATGGCCCGCATTCAAGCAGTCGGCGCACGATGTAACACGGCGAGCCGCAAGCGAAGGGACAGTGGGGGCAAAGCGGCTCAATGGAAAGCCGGGCCAGCAACTCACACCACGACTGTCATGCCGGACAAGGCGAGCGCAGCGAGACGCAGATCTGGTATCCAGCGCAAAACCAACAAGCATCTCTGCCAATCACGCCTCAAATTGGATTAGGAACGCGGAAAACAACTCGCACTCGTGAGATTAAGGGGGGGGGGACAGCAAACTCTGGACTGCACCTAACGCCACCCTCACCGTGCGCAGGACGACAGGCTTTCTTCCATACGGAAGCGGCTGCGGGACGTGCCTACTTGTTCCCCTCTCAGGCCCAACCC
>NZ_JAQZAJ010000021.1 GCF_028737195.1 Pseudovibrio exalbescens
CGCGGGGCTTGATGTGTTTGCTGTGATGAGCGACTGGCTTACTTCTGGCCGAGTTCATGAGCAGAGAGCATGGCCGTCAGCACCATTTCCGGCGTCACCGGGAACGGCATGTTGTGAATGGTCTCGCCTTCCGCGCAAGACGCTTCGGCAACTTCCCTCAGCTTGGCCAGATCGATTTCCTTTACGCCCATGTCGAACAGGTTGGTCGGCAGCCCAACAGAGCGGCAGAACTCAATCACGGTGCGGATTTCTTCCAGCGGAGCGTTTTCAAGAAGCAGCTGTGTCAGCGTGCCAAAGGCAACCTTTTCGCCATGGTAGAGGTGATGACACTCTTCCAGCTTGGTCAAGCCGTTGTGGATCGCATGCGCGCCCGCAAGACCGGAGCTTTCAAAGCCAAGACCTGACAGCAGCGTGTTGGCTTCAATGATGTTCTCAACCGCCTTGTCGGTCAGGTTGTTGTCAACGGCGATCTTCGCCTTCAGGCCGTCCCGCAACAGAGTTTCATAGCACAGCTTGGCAAGGGTCTGCGCAGCCAGTGTTGGCGCGCCGCCTGCCATGGTGGCCTTGCCGGAAAGACCGTTGGCACGGGCTTCGAAGTACGTGGAAAGCGCATCCCCAATACCCGCCACCAGAAGCCGCGAAGGCGCACCAGCGATGATCTTGGTGTCCATGATCACCATGTTCGGGTTGGACGGGAACAGAAGGTATTCGGAGAACTCGCCTTCCGGCGTGTAGATCACAGCCAGCGCCGAAGTTGGCGCGTCGGTGGAGGCGATTGTCGGCACAACAACCACAGGCACCTTGGTGTAGAACGCAACAGCCTTGGCCGTATCAAGGGTCTTGCCGCCGCCAATACCAACGATCACGTCCGCTTCTGCGGCCTTGGCCGCTTCAATCACGCGCTCGATCTCGGCGCGCGAACACTCGCCGTTGAACTGTTCCATGGTCAGCGTGGCTTCGGCCTGCGCAAAGCTGGTGGCAACCGTGTCGCCAACAAGGCCGGTCACAAACGCATCGGCAATCGCAAGGGGACGCACGCCAAGGGGCTTAACGTAGTCACCGATCTTGGCCAGGGTGCCGGCACCTTGAACGTACTTGCTTGGAGAGATGATGATTTTATCCATTGCACATTCTCTTGTTTGATACCGCCCAGAAGGGGCAGCAAGAAGTTTTCATTGGCAGGCCGGTCCTCCCAAACTGGGCCGCCACCTGCTGTCCAATCTCACAACAACAACTATGGAGGACCAAAACACCACAAAAAATACGGGAA
>NZ_JAQZAJ010000022.1 GCF_028737195.1 Pseudovibrio exalbescens
GGTGTCGTTTCCTGCGCCGCCAACGAGGATGTCGTTGCCTGCACCGCCATCAAGGACATCGTTGCCCGGCTGCCAAGTGACGTTCACACCATGATCGCCGAAGAGAACATCGTCGCCCGTGCCGCCGGTCAAGGTGTCGTTGCCGTGGAAGCCAACGAGCAAGGTGTCCACCCCATCTTCGGCAACCATTGTGTCGCCTGCGTTGTGACCACGCATCCAAGTGAAGGTGCCTTCCTCAAACGTGAGCTGCTCAACATCCGAGACCTTGTCAAATCCATCGCGGCCCGCAACGTCGTCCACCACTTCAGTGAAGCCGGTCTGATCGCCGAAGCGGTAATCCAGCACAGAGCCGGAATAGACCGCCGTGTCGGTGCCTTCACCGCCCTGGATGACATCATTGCCACCACCGCCGACGAGGATGTCGTTGCCAGCGCCGCCATCGAGCTCGTCATTTCCGCCCTGATAGTGGAAGTTGACGCCATTGTCGCCGATCAGAACATCATCGCCTGAACCGCCCTGAAGCGTGTCTTCGCCATGCAGGCCAGCAAGAAGCGTGTTGACCCCATCTTGAGCCACCATGTTGTCGCCAGCGTTGTGCCCACGCTGCCAGGTGAAGGTGCCTTCAGCGAAGACCAGCTGTTCAAAGTCGTAGAGATTGTCTACGCCATCGCGGCCGGAGACCGTGTCGGTGACCTTGATCATCTTGCCGTAGTGCTGGAAGTTGTAGTCCAGCACGGAGCCGCTGTAGACAACCGTGTCAACACCTTCGCCGCCCCGGATGACATCATTGCCAGCACCGCCGATCAGGATGTCGTTGCCAGCGCCGCCATCGAGCTCATCATTTCCGCCCTGATAGTGGAAGTTGACGCCATTGTCGCCGATCAGAACATCATCGCCCGTGCCGCCCTGAAGCTTGTCTTCGCCATGCAGGCCAGCCAGAAGCGTGTTGACCCCATTTTGAGCCACCAAGGTGTCGCCAGCATTATGCCCGCGCAGCCAGGTGAAGGTGCCTTCAGCAAAGACCAGCTGTTCAAAGTCGTAGAGCTTGTCTACGCCATCGCGGCCAGAGACCGTGTCGGTGACCTTGATCATCTTGCCGTAGTGCTGGAAGTTGTAGTCCAGCACGGAGCCGCTGTAGACAACCGTGTCAACGCCTTCACCGCCCTTGATGGTGTCGTTGCCTTCACCACCGGTCAGCAGGTC
>NZ_JAQZAJ010000023.1 GCF_028737195.1 Pseudovibrio exalbescens
GAGCGCTTCGAGTTCGCTGACGGAACTTCCGTCTCGAAATTTGCAATTGCGGCTGATGGGACAGACCGAGTTACAATGTGGGGTACGTCCGGCGATGATGTACTCATTGGGGGCAAGCAAAGCAACTTCATCAACGCAGGTTCAGGCAACGACACATTGGATGTGGGAGGCTATACTGGGTCTTGGCAACATCTGCGCGGAGAACAAGGCAACGACACCTACCTTATAGGTGAAGATGACGGCCAAGTCTGGATTACACAGTATGGCGAGAAAGCCGGCTGGGGCACGGATACGGTGGTCTTCAAGGATCTCACCCTGAGTGACTTAACCGCCTCGGTTTATTCACATGACGGTTACGGGGAATCCCTTCGCCTCAGCTGGGACTATCACGGACAGCACAGCTCATTGTTCTTGTCCGACATGGGCCAGCACATCGAGCGCTTCGAGTTCGCTGACGGAACAGTTCTGCGAGAAATCAAGCTGCGCGAGGATGGACGCATAGAGCTGAAGGGTACAGAAGGTGATGATGTAATCATTGGCGGCGAGCAAAATGATTACATCCATGGAGGATCTGGAGATGACATTCTTGACCCAGGTGCTGGCAAC
>NZ_JAQZAJ010000024.1 GCF_028737195.1 Pseudovibrio exalbescens
CAAAAACGCGGGGCTTTTTGCATGGAGTGTTGACCCTTTTGGCTTTGGATTGCACGGTTGCCAGACCAGCAATTGGCAAAAGGGATGGCAAATGGCGCAGAACAACGAAGACCGTTATGTGCGTGGCAAAGCGCTGTTGGACAGCATTCATGGCTCAGCCGGGCAAGGGGTTATGGACAGCCTTGGCGAGATCGCGCCGGACATGCCGGGTTATGTCTTTGAATTTGCCCTTGGCGACATTTATTCCCGGCCCGGATTGGGCCTGAGAGAGCGGCAGATCGCAACGCTTGCCTCATTGGCGACACTTGGCAATGCCCCGACACAGCTTAAAGTTCACATCCAATCGGCCTTGAATCTGGAGCTGACGCGCGAAGAAATCATCGAAATCTTGATGCAGATGTCTGTCTATGCGGGCTTCCCGGCCAGCTTGAATGCGCTGACGGTTGCCAAGGCGGCTTTTGCCGAAATCGACGGAGAAAGTGCGGGCTAAACAGGGTCCCTGTATTTGCAGGGACCCTGCCTG
>NZ_JAQZAJ010000025.1 GCF_028737195.1 Pseudovibrio exalbescens
TGCTGGGCAGGTTTGGATCCAGCGCGGAGGAGAGCTGTCAGGAGAAGATGCTGTTGTATTCCGAGATTTGACGCTTTCGGAACTGAGCTTCGACAGGGTCACCATAGAGGCACAGGGCGACATTCTCCAAATACGTTGGGGCACAGGCGAAGAGGCTGGTGTGCTAAGGCTCTCCGACATGGGCCAGCACATCGAGCGCTTCGAATTCGCTGACGGAACAGTTCTGCGAGAAATCAAGCTGCGCGAGGATGGACGCGTAGAGCTGAAGGGTACAGAAGGTGATGATGTGATCATTGGCAGCGAGCAAAATGATTACATCCATGGAGGATCTGGAGATGACATTCTTGACCCAGGTGCTGGCACT
>NZ_JAQZAJ010000026.1 GCF_028737195.1 Pseudovibrio exalbescens
CGGCACGCTGACAGAAGGCGGCGAGCCAGTCGAGACAGGACTGACCTCAGGAGGTGTTCCAGTTGTCGTGTCCTTGTCTGACGATGGGCTCACCCTCACGGGCTCTGCTGGTGGCGAAGACGTTTTTGTTGCGCAGCTTAATGAAAACAGTGCCGACTACACTGTCACGCTTTACGGCCCGATTGATCACCAGGCGGGTGCAGACGGACGTGGCAATGGCCAGTCGCTGAACTTCAAGGCCACTGCCACTGACGGGGATGGCGACCCACTTGAACTGACGCTTTCCACGCGTATCATTGACGATGCGCCTGTCGTATCGAACCCGGATGGCGTTGCCCCGGGCGTTTCAAACGCAATCGTG
>NZ_JAQZAJ010000027.1 GCF_028737195.1 Pseudovibrio exalbescens
TTTGCGTGTGCTCGCCTCTTTGAGGCTGCGCGCAACGCGGGCTCGACCCACCGGGCGTGCTGATAGCACGGACGGTGACAAGGTTTAGCCCTGCTTAGAAGGCTCGACCCACCGGGCGTGCAAACAGCACGGACGGTGATGAGGCAAGCATCAAAGTGAATTTGTGGCACTCATTCCGAACGCGTTAGCGTGAGTAGGACCGACCGGTCCGCCGAGCTGATGCGAGGATAGCCTAAGCGAACGGATGTTCGCGCCGGCGCCTGAGGCCAAAAATAAACGGGGCCTTAGCTCAGCTGGGAGAGCGCCTGATTTGCATTCAGGAGGTCAGGAGT